>NZ_CP043178.1:0-2400000 GCF_014217545.1 Pseudarthrobacter sp. NBSH8 | reverse complement strand
CCCGGGCATAGTCGTAGTTCTCGAACGCCTTGGTGGACTGGCGTACCACCTCGGCCAGCTGGGCCAGCACCGCACGGTCCAAGGGGTTGGTCAGGACCGAGAGGTCAGTGGACACCACGGAATTCTCCGTCGCACCCAGGTTCAGGACGAACTTTGAGGCGTTCAGCAGCTTGATGGCCAGGCGGCGGCCGATCTTCATCTGCGCGATCTCGTAGGCCGTGTCCGCGCCGAGCTTGGCGGACGTGGCCCAGTACCGGACTGCGTCGGAGCCGAACTCTTCCAGCACATCGCTGGGAACCACCACGTTGCCCTTGGACTTGGACATTTTCTTCCGGTCCGGGTCCAGGATCCAGCCGGAGATGGCGGCATGCTTCCACGGCGCTGCTTGCTGCAGTGCATCAGCCTGGACCACCGAGGAGAACAGCCAGGTACGGATGATGTCGTGTCCCTGGGGGCGCAGGTCAAACGGGAACACCTTTGCAAAGAGGTCCTTGTCCCGGCTCCAGCCGCCCACAATCTGCGGCGTCAGCGAAGATGTGGCCCACGTATCCAGGATGTCGGCGTCGCCGGCGAAGCCACCGGGAACACCGCGCTGGGCTTCGTTGTAACCCGGTGCGGCATCGGCCGCGGGGTCAACGGGCAGCTGCTCATCCAGGGGCACGATCGGGGCGTCGTACTGCGGGTTGCCCTCGGCATCCAGCGGGTACCAGACGGGGATGGGCACACCGAAGAAGCGCTGCCGGGAGACAAGCCAGTCGCCGTTCAGCCCGGAGATCCAGTTCTCGTACCGGGACCGCATAAAGGCCGGGTGGAAGTCTATCTCGTGGCCGCGCGCGATCAGGCGTGCGCGGCGCTCTTCGTCGCGGCCGCCGTTGCGGTAGTACCACTGGCGTGAGGTAACAACTTCAAGGGGCTTGTCTCCCTTTTCGTAGAAGTTCACGGGGTGCATGATCTTCTTCGGTTCGCCGTCGATCAGATCTTCGGCGGCCAGGAGCTCCACCACTGCTTCCTTGGCGCTGAAGACGGTCTTGCCCGCGATGGCTTCGTAGGCGGTGCGGCCGGCGTCGGTGGAGATCCAGTCCGGTGTTTCGCCGATGATCCGTCCGTCCCGGCCAACGATGGCGCGGGTGGGCAGCTGCAGTTCCCGCCACCAGGTGACGTCGGTGAGGTCACCGAAGGTGCACACCATGGCGATGCCGGAGCCCTTGTCCGCCTTGGCCAGCGCATGGGCCCTGACCTCAACCTCAACACCAAAGACCGGGGACGTGACCTTCTTGCCGAACAGCGGCTGGTAGCGCTCGTCGTCGGGGTTTGCCACCAGGGCGGCGCAGGCTGCCAGCAGTTCGGGACGGGTGGTCTCGACGTAGATCTTTTCGCCGTCTTCGGTGAAGAACGGGTACCGGTAGTACGCGCCGGCGACTTCGCGGTCTTCGAGTTCTGCCTGGGCCACGGCCGTGCGGAAGGTGATGTCCCAAAGGGTTGGCGCCTCGGCCATGTAGGCGTCGCCGGCTGCCAGGTTGGCCAGGAAGGCGCGCTGGGAGACTTCGCGGGAAGCGTCGTCAATGGTCCGGTACGTCAACTGCCAGTCCACGGAAAGCCCGAGCTGCTGGAACAGGCTTTCGAACACCTTCTCGTCCTCCACGGCCAGTTCCTCGCACAGCTCGATGAAGTTCCGGCGCGAGACGACGTCGAAATCGCGCTGGTTCTTGGCGGGCTCGGCCGGAGCACGGTAGCCGGCATCGTACGGGATGGCCGGATCGCAGCGCACGCCGTAGTAGTTCTGCACGCGGCGCTCGGTGGGCAGGCCGTTGTCATCCCAACCCATCGGGTAGAACACGTTCTTGCCGATCATGCGCTGGTAGCGGGCCAGCACGTCCGTCTGCGTGAAGGAGAACATGTGCCCCACGTGCAGGGAACCGGACGCTGTGGGCGGGGGAGTGTCGATCGAGTAGACCTGCTCCCGGGTGGTGTCCGGGTTGAACTTGTAGGTCCCTTCGGCAAGCCAGCGCTGCGTGAGGGCAGCTTCGAGCCCCTCGAGGGCGGGCTTGTCCGGAACGTTGATAGGGGCGGTGGAGGGCGTGTCTGTACCCTGAGTGTCTTCAGCCATCTGGCAATTGTTTCATGGTCTGTTCCTCCCGCGGCACGGGAGCCTGCCGTAGCATGCGGGAGATAGGCACAAACGCGGACATTTTTGGGACCAAGCGCAGCTATGACGCACGGGCGAACCACGCCTTGGTGATACTCGAGTTCATACTCAAGCACCGGTAGCTGCGCTGCCGTTAGGGTGGTGCCATGACTGAGGATTCACGCAACGCGACAGCACCTGGCCACGCATCACCAAACGAATCACTCGAGAACAAGGCGGCCGTCGTTACCGGCGCCAGCACCGGCATCGGCGAGGCGACAGTGCGGGCATTGCGGGCGGAAGGCTGGACGGTGTTCGCTGTGGCGCGCCGCGCCGAACGGCTGGCCGTACTGGAAGCTGAAACAGGCGCCGTCGGAATTCCCGCTGACATCGCCGAGGACGACGACGTCGCCCGGCTGCTTGCCCGCGTCACCGAGGCGGGGGGTGTGGGGACACTTATCAACATCGCCGGCGGGGCCCGCGGCGCTGACCTGGTGGGCGCTGCCAACACCGAGGACTGGGAATGGATGTTCCGGGTCAACGTCATCGGCACCATGAAGCTCACCCGGGCGTTCCTGCCGATGCTCCGCGCGAACGGCGAGGGAACTGTCCTGAACTTGACATCGACTGCCGGACTGGTGGCCTACGAGGGTGGTGGCGGATATAACGCCGCCAAGTTTGCCCAGCACGCACTTACAGGCGCCCTCCGGCTGGAAGAGGCGGAGCACAACGTCCGCGTCATCGAGGTAGCCCCCGGCCTTGTCCACACCGAAGAGTTCGCGCTCAACCGCTTGGGTGACGAGGGCGCCGCGGCAAAGGTTTACCAGGGCGTGGAGAAGCCCCTGACTGCGGCCGACGTGGCCGACGTGGTGCGCTACGCGGTCAGTGCGCCGCATCACGTCAATCTGGACCAGATTGTGATCCGGCCCGTTGCCCAGGCGGCCAACCACAAGCTGATCCGCAACGTTACGGGCGACTAGGCAGCCGGGACGGCGAGCGTGGCCAGGATAGCCGCGTGGTCCGTGCCCGGCACCCGCTGGACCTGGTATCCGCTGCTCCCCACATGCGGCGTGGTCACCAGGTGGTCGATGGCGATACCCGGCAGCCGCGGACCTCGCATGGGCCACGTGGGTGTGAGCCGGGATCCTGACGCCGTCCCCACATCAATCAGGCCCGGACCGTCCGGGGCCGCGCCAAGGAGTGCGCGGAACTCGGTGTGGTCGTAGGTGGCATTGAAGTCACCGATCAGCAGCCTGTTGCCGGGAAGCTCCGCCAGCCGACCCACGGCGGCAAGATCGCTGCGCCATTGGTCAACCCTGACATCCACCGGCGGCAGCGTATGGACATTGGTCACCTCCAGGACAGCTGCAGATCCGCCGTCCCTGACCGTCAGCCGGACCGTTGGCATCCGGAACGGTGTGTCCGGGAGGATGCCCACCTGTTCGAGGGGGTACGCGGAGTACACAGCGCTGCCGGCGCCGTCGTCCGTGGGATCGCTGATCCGATGGGGCAGGAGCCTATCCAGGCCTTCGGCGCTCAACCGGTCCTCCAAGGCCTGCGAATGCTCCTGCACTGTCAGCAGACCTACGCGGTTGTCCTTGACCAGCTGCACGATGCGGGACGCATCCGCCTGGCCGAACTCCGAGTTGATGTTCATCGCGTGTAGTTCCACCGTCGCTCCAGCACTGACAACAGCACCAGCAGCGGCGGCAGGGCGCGCCGTATCGAAGGGGAAGAGCCAGAAGATCTGGCACAGCAGAAGCGCTCCGGCGCACACCTGAAGCCACCTGCTCCGGCCCGCAACGGCCAGGATCGTGGCCAGTGCAGCGGGCACGGCAAGCCACGGGGTGAAGGACAGCAGTTGCACCGCCAGCACCGGCCAGTCCGCCGGAATCGCACGGAACACGGACAGTACCAGGACAGGCAGGGCAGCCAAGAGCGCCAGCCAGCGGCAGGCCATGCCGGGCAAGCCGTGGGCGGAAGTCATGGCTCTGAGTCTAGGCACAGTCGTGCCGTCGGCGGGAGCCAAGCTGCTATCCAGGAAGCGTGGGTCCGCCACGACGGCGGCGTGGTCGGGGCCGGGAACCGTGATGGTCGCGGAGGCCCAGACCTCGATGTCCGGGGTGACCAGGACATGGTCCAATGCGACGAACGGCGGGATGCTGGATCATTGAGCCCACGTTGTGGGCCACCAACGTTACCGTTCGGCCAGGGTCGACAGGGGTCCCCACCGCCTGAAGTGCCGTTGCGGCTACGTAGGTGGACATAAACGCGGGTGCGACCGCAACCAGCTGCAGCAGCAGTACGGCGGTTACCAGTGCGGCAAGGAAGCTGCGCGGGGTCCCGGTGCGGGTCCCCGCGCTCCGGAGAATGGCGGTAGACGGGCAGGCGATAGTACACTCAGACATGGCTTCGACCCGGCGATCACCGGTGAGCTTCCGGAAGAACGCACTGACCACCAGGGATCTGGCGCCGGTGTTACTAGAACCGGACGGGTAAGCCCGTCACAGCAGTAATGAGCGGCCGGCGCAACAACAGCTCTCCACGGAGCGTGGTGGAGTGCCGGTTAGTGAGGTGGTACCGCGGTCAGCGTGCAGTCCCAGGACAGCACACGAGCCGTCCTCGCATCCTGAACGGAACCAGTCAGCAGCGGCTGAATGGTTCACCAGCTCAACCCAGGATGTCGAGAATGACGTATTACCCCAAAGCCTCAGCCTCCCCTTCGGCTGCCGTTTCGAGCGGCGCTGCCGCTGGTGTCTCCCACTCCGTGAAGTTCCCGGAGATCGAAGAGCGCATCCTGAAGTACTGGGATCAGGACGGCACCTTCCAGGCCAGCATCGACCAGCGCAGCGCCGACGCCCCCGGCGGGAAGCCCGGCAGCAACGAATTCGTCTTCTATGACGGTCCTCCCTTCGCCAACGGCCTGCCGCACTACGGCCACCTCCTGACCGGGTACGCGAAGGATCTTGTGGGCCGCTACCAGACCCAGCGGGGCCGCCGCGTGGAACGCCGCTTTGGCTGGGACACCCACGGCCTGCCGGCTGAGCTGGAGGCCATGAAGCAGCTGGGCATGACGGACAAGACCCAGATCGAGACCATGGGCATCGACAAGTTCAACGACGCCTGCCGTGCCTCCGTGATGAAGTATGCCGATGAATGGAAGAGCTACGTCACCCGCCAGGCCCGCTGGGTGGACTTCGACAACGACTACAAGACGCTCAACGTCGAATACATGGAATCAGTCCTGTGGGCCTTCAAGCAGCTGCACGAAAAAGGCCTGACATACAACGGCTACCGTGTGCTGCCGTACTGCTGGAAGGACGAAACGCCGCTGTCCAACCATGAACTGCGCATGGACGACGACGTCTACAAGAACCGCCAGGATCAGACAGTTACGGTGACGTTCCCCATCTCAGCAGGGGAGACGGAGCTGTCGAAGCAGCTCGCCGGCGTGCAGGCGCTCGCCTGGACCACCACGCCCTGGACGCTGCCCACCAACCTGGCGCTCGCCGTCGGGCCCTCCATCACCTACGTCGTGCTGCCCGTCGGGCCCAATGGAGTCAAGGCCGCCTCGCCGGACGCGCCGGTTACCGGAAGCTTCCTCCTGGCCGCCGACCTGCTGGCGGCCTACGCCAAGGACCTGGGCTATGAGGATGTGGATTCCGCCGAGGCCGCCGTGACGTCAACCCACACCGGCGCTGAACTTGCAGGCCTGTCCTACGAGCCGCTGTGGAACGACTTCCGCGACGACGAAAAGTATGGGACGCAGAACGCATGGCGCTTCCTCGTGGCCGACTACGTTACTACCACCGACGGCACCGGCATTGTCCACCAGGCGCCCGCCTACGGTGAGGACGACCAGAAAGTCTGTGAAGAGGCCGGCATACCGGTGGTCCTGTCCGTGGATGAAGGCGCCAAGTTCCTGCCGCTGTTCAGCCACGGCGACCTGCACGACATCGTGGGCCTTCAGGTCTTTGAGGCCAACAAGCCCATCACCCAGGTGCTCCGCGCCCAGGGCCGGCTGGTCCGCCAGGCCAGCTATGAGCACAGCTACCCGCACTGCTGGCGCTGCCGCAACCCCCTGATCTACCGCGCCGTGTCCTCCTGGTACGTGGAAGTCACCAAGTTCAAGGACCGGATGTCCGAACTGAACCAGGACATCAACTGGATCCCCGGGAACGTCAAGGACGGCCAGTTCGGCAAGTGGCTGGCCAACGCCCGCGACTGGTCCATTAGCCGCAACCGCTACTGGGGCAGCCCCATTCCGGTGTGGCAGTCCACCGACTCCGAATTCCCGCGTACCGATGTCTACGGCTCCCTGGCCGAAATCGAGGCCGACTTCGGCCGCCTGCCGCTGAATAAGGCCGGCCAGGTTGACCTGCACCGGCCGTTCATCGACGAACTGACCCGCCCCAACCCGGACGACCCCCGGACCCCCGAAGAAGGCCAGTCCGTGATGCGCCGCGTCGAGGACGTCCTGGACGTCTGGTTCGACTCCGGCTCCATGCCCTACGGACAGGTGCACTACCCGTTCCAGAACGAAGCCTGGTTCGACACGCACAACCCGGCGGACTTCATCGTGGAGTACATCGGGCAGACCCGCGGCTGGTTTTACATGCTGCACATCCTGTCCACCGCACTGTTTGACCGGCCGGCTTTCCGGAACGTCATCAGCCACGGCATCGTGCTCGGCTCGGACGGGCAGAAGATGTCCAAGAGCCTGCGCAACTACCCGGACGTCTCCGAGGTCCTGGACCGCGACGGCTCCGACGCCATGCGCTGGTTCCTGATGTCCAGCCCCATCCTGCGCGGCGGCAACCTGGTGGTCACCGAACAGGGAATCCGCGACGGCGTCCGCCAGGTCATCCTGCCGCTGTGGAACGTCTACAGCTTCTTCACGCTGTACACGAACGCCGCGGGCGCAGCCGGTGGAACAGCGCAGGGCTACGACGCGAAGCTCCGCTACGACGGGTACGCCGACACCCTGGACCAGTACCTGCTGGCCAACACCGGCGACCTGGTCCGGAACATGACCGCCCAGCTGGACAGCTACGACATCTCCGGCGCCTGCGACGAACTGCGCAGCTACCTGGACATGCTCACCAACTGGTACGTCCGCCGCAGCCGCCAGCGCTTCTTTGACGAGAGCGCTGACGCGTTCGACGCGCTCTACACGGCGCTCGAAACCGTGTCCCGCGTGGCCGCTTCGCTGCTGCCGCTGGTCTCCGAGGAGATCTGGCGCGGCCTCACCGGCGGCCGCTCCGTGCACCTGGCCGATTGGCCCGACGCGGACCTGTTCCCGGCCAACGCTTCGCTGGTGGAAGCGATGGACCGCGTGCAGCAGATCTGCTCCACCGGATCCTCGCTGCGCAAGGCCGCGAACCTGCGCGTGCGGCTGCCGCTGCAGGAACTGACCGTTGTGGCTCCCGGCGCGGATGCGCTGGAAGGCTTCGCCGCCGTCATCGCCGATGAACTGAACCTGCGCTCCGTGCGCCTGCTGGACGCCGAGAGGGCCACCCCGGAGGAGTTCGGCATCGAGCAGAAGCTCGTGGTCAACGCCCGGGCCGCGGGACCGCGCCTGGGCAAGAACGTTCAGCAGGCCATCAAGGGCGCCAAGTCCGGTGACTGGTCGGTCCAAACAATCGACGGTGCCGACGAAGTCGTTGTTTCCGGCGGCCTGAAGCTGGAACCCCAGGAATACACGCTGGAGACAGTAGTGGCGGAGTCCGACGGCGGTTCAGCATCAGTAGCTGTCCTTCCGGGCGGTGGCTTCGTGGTCCTGAACACCGAAGTCACTCCAGAACTTGAGGCCGAAGGGACTGCACGCGACATGGTCCGCGCCATCCAGCAGGCACGCAAGGATGCCGGACTGAACGTGAGCGACCGGATTCGGACCACTGTCACCGCCGTTGCCACCGTGCTGGAGGCCCTCCTGGCCAACGCCGAGCTGGTCAAGACCGAAACCCTGACCCTGGAGCTGGCCACAGTTCCGGCTGAGTCAGGCGAATCACGCATTGCCGTCGAAAAAGCAGAGGCCTGAGCCATGACTGACGAATTCTCCGTGGAAAGTGTCTACGCCGAGCTGCTGGGGCGTGCACCGGAAAACAAGATGGAACCTCGTCTTGCGCCGCTGTTCCGGGCGATGGATGTGCTGGGGGAGCCCAACAAGGCGTTCCCGATCATCCATGTGACCGGCACCAACGGCAAGACCTCCACGGCCCGGATGATTGAGGCCGGGCTGCGTGCGCACGGCCTCAGCACCGGCCGCTACACCAGCCCGCATCTGTCCAAGGTCACTGAACGGATCAGCATCGACGGCCACCCCGTCTCCGACGAAACGTTCGTCCGGATCTGGGACGAGATCCGCCCGTACCTGCAGATCGTCGACGACGAACTGACCGCAGCGGAGGAGCCCCGGCTCACGTACTTCGAGTGCCTGACCATCCTGGGGTTCGCGGTCTTCGCGGACCAGCCCGTCAACGTGGCCGTGATCGAAGTGGGCCTGGGCGGCATCACCGATGCCACCAATGTGGGCGACGGCCTGGTTTCGGTGGTTACCCCCATCTCGCTGGACCACACCGACCTGCTGGGCGATACCACCGAGGACATTGCCTACGAGAAGGCCGGCATCATTAAGCCCGGTGGCTACCTCATCAGTGCCTCGCAGCCCGTTGATGCGGCGCAGGTGCTGCTCGAGAAAGCCAAGGAAGTTGCAGTTCCGTTCCGGTTTGAAGGCGTGGAGTTCGGCGTCGAATCGCGCACGGTTGCCGTGGGCGGCCAAGTGGTGAGCATTCAAGGCATCGCCGGCCGATACCCGGAATTGCTGCTACCGCTGCACGGCGCCCACCAGGCCCAGAACGCAGCAGTGGCGGTGGCGGCCCTCGAGGCCTTCTTCGGGGGCGAAAAGGAACTCGACGCCGAGGTGCTCCAGGAAGCCTTCGCGTCAGTCACATCCCCGGGCCGCCTTGAGGTTGTCCGTACTGCGCCTACCATCATCGTGGACGCGGCCCACAACCCGGACGGCATCAGGGTCTCGGCCGAGGCCATCCAGGAGGCCTTCACTTTCACCCGGCTGGTGCCGGTGGTTGGTGTCCTGAAGGAGAAGGACGCCGAAGAGATCCTGCGCCAGCTCAAGGAATCCCTGGGCGACATCGCCCAGGAATACTGCTTCACCCAGTCCAACTCGCCGAGGGCAGTGCCCGCGGCCGAGCTGGCCGAACTGGCCGTGGAAATGGGCTTCGGCGAAGACAACATCCACATCGCGGAGAAACTCGACGACGCCCTCGAATGGGCCGTGGAACGCGCCGAAGCCAACGACGACCTCTCCGGCGGCGTCCTGGTCACAGGGTCCATTACCCTGGTGGCGGAAGCCAGGATCCTGCTCGGAAAGACGGAGGCCTAGGCATGGCCAAGCTGACCAAAGCCCAGCGTGAATGGCGCCCGGGAATGCCCAGGAAGCGCCGGTCCACTAAGGTGATGTTTGCCTCCACCGTCCTGGTCCTTGAGGCGTTTGTGGTGTTCTTCGCGACACTGGCCGTCTTCGGACTCAAGCGCGGTGAGTTTCCGCCGGCGCTGATCCTGGGGATCGGCATCGCTTTGAGCGTCGTGATGGTCCTTGCCTGCGCTGTGCTGTCCAGGCCGTGGGGCGTGGGGCTGGGTTGGATCCTGCAGATTGTGCTGATCCTGACGGGCATTATTGAGCCCATGATGTTCCTTGTTGGCGCGCTGTTCGGCCTGGCCTGGTGGTATGGAATCCGCACCGGCATCAGGATTGATTCCGAGGCCGCAAAGCGCGAACGCGAACAGGCTGAGTGGAACGCCTCGCACGGGAACGCCCCGGAAGCCTCGTAGAATTGTCCCGAAACCCACCCCTTACGCATTGGAGCAGCCATGACCATTGAGCGCACCCTGGTACTGATCAAGCCGGACGGCGTTGCCCGCAACCTCAGCGGCGCCATCCTGGGCCGCATTGAGGCCAAGGGCTACACCCTGGCTGAACTGAAGAAGGTTGACGCCAGCCGGGAACTATTGGAGCAGCACTACGAAGAGCACGTGGGCAAGCCGTTCTACGAGCCACTCGTGGAATTTATGCTCAGCGGACCGGTTGTGGCCGCGATCTTCGAAGGCCACCGCGTCATTGAAGGCTTCCGGTCCCTGGCCGGCACCACCGATCCCACCACTGCCGCCCCCGGTACCATCCGTGGCGACTTCGGCCGCGACTGGGGCCTGAAGGTCCAGCAGAACCTGGTGCACGGCTCCGACTCCGTTGACTCGGCCGAGCGCGAAATCAAGATCTGGTTCCAGGACTAAGTCCTGCACCTACCAATAGAGGCGCGAACTGGCATGCCAGTTCGCGCCTTTTGCGTGCGGTTTCTGCGACTCGTCTGGGGGCGGCGTTAGAAGCCCGACGTTCCGGCAAACACCTGGATGAACGCGAAGAAGATGGTGGCGATGACGGCCACGTACAGCAACGCCGTGATGATCCAGCCTGACTCGCCCAGCACACGTGCTGCACCTGAGGGGACGGGGATGATGCCGTGGACGAGGTTGCGGATGGTTACCCAGACGAAGAGCGGTATCATAGCGGCCCAGACGATCATGCAGAACGGGCACAGGATGCGGATGTCGTAGAGGGCCTGGGACCAGAGCCACACCACAAACGCGAAGCCGAGCGTGACGCCGGCCTGGAGCCCTGTCCAGTACCAGCGGGCGAAGGTGGCGCCGGACAGTAGGGCCATGCCCACTGTGATGATGACGGCGAACGCGACGATGCCGATAAACATGTTGGGGAACCCGAACGCCGAGCTCTGCCACGTCTGCATGACCTGGCCGCAGGAGATCCACGGATTAACGTCGCAGGCCGTTACGTGATTCGGATCCTCGAGGACGGCGAGCTTTTCCAGGACCAACGCCCCCGAGGCCAGCCAGCCGACGACGCCGGTGATGACCATCAGCCAACCGAAGGGCCGGTTACGTGCCATCGGCGGCACAGTCCCGGGCGTGACGGGCAACGGCTCCGCCGCAGGGGAGGCAGCCGGCGTTTCAGTGCCGTGGGAGGAAATGCTGGGCATGGTGTGTGGCGTCCTTTGCTTCGGGTGCTCCTTGCCCCGATTGTAACGCCGGTGACTGGAAGCAGCGTTCAGTCACCGCCCTCACGTCCTGATCCGTTGCCCGTGGTGCCGCCGTCTTCCAGCCCGGGTGTGAGAGAATGAACTTGGCTGGAGGCCGACCCACATTCGGACTCCGGTCCGGTGGCTTGTTTCAAGACCGCCAATGATGAGCAGGGCAGGCTTCGGATTCTCTGATCCGGCTTCCCGCAATTCCATTGGTCGGCACCTGGTTGTGGCGTGTAGAACAACGGGTTTCAGGACACAGCCGACGGCTCCCACGGGCTGCCGCACCCCTCTGCCGGTGCGAACCTGGGAGTATCCACTTGACTTCTGTCAACGCCTGCGGGTTTTGACAATATGCGCCCCAATGGGTGCCGGATGTGGCGGTACGTCAGGGGCAGGAGTGTTGCCACATATGGAAAACGAACAAGCACCAGCCGTTAATGATGAAGCCGTCGCCGAGGCTGCGGAAGCGCCCAAGAAGGTCACCCGGACGCGTCGGAAGGCAGCGCCGAAGGCCGCAGAGCCCGCACCCGTGACTGACGCCGCCGCCCAGACTGAGCCTGCGGCAGACGCCGCGCCGGAGCCTAAGGCGCCGGTGCGCCGGACCCGCGCACGTAAAACGGTAGTCACCGCCGAACCATTGCCTGCCTTCGCTGCCGAGGTTTTGGAAGCACCTGCCGCCGTTGATGCCGAGAGCGCCGTAGAGACCGCTGCCGCCGTCGAACCGGCGGCCGAAGCCGCGGCCCCTGAAGCTGCAGCGGAGACCAAGCCTGTCCGCCGCCGCCGCGTGGCCACCCGCAAAACGTCGGCCCCCGACGTCGCTCCTACTGCCGTAGAACAAACAGCTCCCGAAGAGCCGGCAGCCGCCGAAGCAACAGTAATTCCGGCCCCGGACGCAGAGGAAGCCGTAGCTGCGGAGGCCGCCGCGCCCCCAGCCACCGCCGCCGTCGCGCCCCCAACAACCGCCGCCGTCAACGCTGCCGCCGCGCCGGCTGGAGAACCGGCTGCTGCCGAGTCTGCCAGCCCGTTCAGTTCACTGTTCCTTGAGCCGGCGTCCACCACGTCGGTGCTTTTCCAGGCCCCTGACCTGAGCACCGTGGTCCGTCCGGCACCGGCCGCCGCCGTGGTTGAAGAGCCGGAAGAGGACGACGCCGAAGACGGTGAAACGGACGACGCCAACGGCCGCCGCAGGCGCCGCAGCCGTGGTCGGCGGGGACGCAGCCGCACCGGCGAAAGTGATGCTGACAGCGACAACGAAGGTGAGGACGGCGCAGCCGAAGAAACTGATGAGGAATCCGCCGGGCAGGCCGACGAAGGCGTGACGTCCCGTCGCCGTCGCCGTCGCCGCCGTGGCGACCAGGATCTGGAACTGACCGGCGGAGAAGGCGACGACCCGCCCAACACGGTGACCCGCGTCCGCGCGCCGCGTGCGGCCACGGAAGCGCCAGTCAACAACCGCGTCACATCCGTCAAGGGTTCCACCCGCCTCGAAGCCAAGAAACAGCGCCGCCGCGAATCCCGTGATACCGGCCGCCGCCGCACCGTCATCACCGAGGCCGAGTTCCTGGCCCGCCGCGAATCAGTGGACCGGCAGATGATCGTCCGCCAGCGCGACGACAGAATCCAGATCGGCGTCCTCGAAGACGGTGTGCTGGCCGAGCACTTTGTCTCCAAGACCCAGCAGGACTCCCTGATCGGCAACGTCTACCTCGGCAAGGTGCAGAACGTGCTGCCGTCCATGGAAGCGGCGTTTGTCGACATCGGACGCGGCCGCAACGCCGTCCTCTATGCCGGTGAAGTGAACTGGGAAGCCGTTAACCTCGAAGGCAAGCAGCGCCGGATCGAAAACGCGCTCAAGTCCGGCGACACCGTCCTGGTCCAGGTCACCAAGGATCCCGTGGGCCACAAGGGTGCACGCCTGACCAGCCAGATCTCGCTGCCCGGCCGCTACCTCGTCTACGTGCCCGGCGGCTCCATGACCGGCATCTCCCGCAAACTGCCCGACGTCGAGCGCAACCGCCTCAAGCGCATCCTCAAGGACCGCCTCCCGGAGCACGCCGGGGTCATTGTCCGCACCGCTGCCGAAGGCGCCTCGGAAGAGGAGCTCACGCACGACATCAACAGGCTGCGCGCGCAGTGGGAGGGCATCGAAAGCCAGTCCACGTCGACCAAGATCCTCGCCCCGGAGCTCCTCTACGGCGAACCGGACCTCACCATCAAGGTGGTCCGTGACGTCTTCAACGAGGACTTCTCCAAGCTGATCGTCTCGGGTGAAGAGGCCTGGGACACCATCGAGGCCTACGTCACGTACGTTGCCCCGGACCTCGTGGGCCGCCTGGAAAAGTGGACCAAGGACCAGGACATCTTCGCCGCGTGGCGGATCGACGAGCAGATCCACAAGGCCCTGGAACGTAAGGTCTTCCTGCCTTCGGGCGGCTCGCTGGTCATTGACCGCACCGAAGCCATGACCGTGGTAGACGTCAACACCGGCAAGTTCACCGGCAGCGGTGGCAACCTCGAAGAAACCGTCACCAAGAACAACCTCGAGGCAGCCGAAGAAGTGGTCCGGCAGCTCCGGCTCCGCGACATCGGCGGCATCATCGTCATCGACTTTATCGACATGGTCCTCGAATCCAACCGGGACCTGGTCCTTCGCCGCATGGTGGAGTGCCTGGGCCGCGACCGGACCAAGCACCAGGTTGCAGAAGTGACATCGCTGGGCCTCGTGCAGATGACGCGAAAGCGCATGGGTACCGGACTCCTGGAAGTCTTCGGGGAGCAGTGTGAAACCTGTGCAGGCCGCGGAATTGTCACCCACGACGACCCCGTGGAGCACCGCCGCGCCAATACCGTAGCCGCTGAGCACCACGTGCAGCGGGTGGACAGCCGGCAGGAACCCCGCATCAACGATCAGCGCGCCGACAGCATGCGCACGGACAGTCAGCGCCCGGACAGCCAGCCGGGTGGCCGCACTGACCGGAAGCGCCGCCGCGGACGTGGCGGCCAGCCACTGGAAACGGCACCGGCAGCGCCGGTGCAGATCCACACGGTCCACCCGGAACCCAGTGACGCCGAGCGCCATGCCAAGGCCGAGGCCACGCGGGCCGCGCTTGCGAACATTGCGGCTGCAGCCCACGCTGCGCACGTGCACGACGACGAAGTGGCTCGCGCATCAGCCGCGGCGGGACAATCTCCGGCTGCGCCAGTGCCCGCTGCGCCGGTGCCGGCTGCGCGGCCCGAGATGGACTCCAATGGCCGCCCGGCCGCTGTGCTGACGTTCGGCGGCGAGCAGGTGGTGCTGCCGTTCGTGGCCCACCACGAGGACCAGCCGCACGCACCGGCCCTGACGCTTGACCGCCTCGCGGAGGCCTTCGCCCGCCTTGGCGAGCCGGCCCCTGTAGTGGAAAACGAGCCGTCCGCAGTCCAGGCAGCTGCAAGCCAACCGGGCGAACCTGCCCGTCAGCAGCAGCCGGCAGCGGCGGAGAAGGATTACTCCGACCACACCGAGGAGCCCCGCGCCCGCCGTCCCCGGCGGAACCGGAGCGCCAGCCGTGCCCAGGGCGCAGCCAACGCCACGTCTGTGGAGCATCACGAAGCCGCTCCGGCGGCTGCCGCTGGACACACCCACGCCACCAAGGCCCCGGAGTCCGTCAAGGCTCCGGTGGCTGACAAGCCTGCGGCCACCAACTCGCCTATCATCCTGGGTGTTGGGGTTCCGGCCTCGGAACTCTAACGAAGCAGCAGGGCAAGCCTCTACAACGGCGCCCGGACGTGTCTGTGAATCACAGGCTGCGTCCGGGCGTCCGGCGTTAAGTCCCGAGGGACGCTAGGCTGGTGACTGACACGGGGTGCCGCGCAGAGAGCCGGCTGAGATCCACACCCGTTGAACCTGTCCGGCTAGCACCGGCGAAGGGATGTCTCCTTTGGCTTCAACTTCTGTCCTTCCTCCCGCAACGCCCGCGGCGGTTCTGCCGGATATCTCAGCAAACCAGGGTGAGGTCCGGCCGGCGCCAGGCCGGTCTGGCAGCGTCCAGGTGCTGCGTGACGTCCCGCGGGTGCTTTCCATTGCCGGATCGGACCCGTCAGGCGGCGCGGGCGTCCAGGCCGACCTCAAAAGCATTGCGGCTCTTGGCGGCTACGGCATGGCGGCCATCACTGCACTGACAGTCCAGAACACCCAGGGGGTGCAGGCGGTTCACGTGCCGCCGGCATCCTTCCTGGGCCAGCAGCTGGATGCCATCAGCGACGACATCACCATCGATGCGGTCAAGATCGGCATGCTCGGCGATGCTGCGGTGATTGGCGTGGTCCGGGACTGGCTGGTAAAAGCGCGTCCCGCCGTCGTCGTTCTCGATCCGGTGATGGTGGCCACGAGCGGTGACCGGCTGCTGCAGGAGTCTGCCGAGGCAGCCCTGCGGGAGCTGCTCCCGCTCGCGGACCTGATCACCCCCAACCTGGCCGAATTGGCCATCCTGGTGGGGGAGCCGCAGGCACGGGACTGGCCTGATGCGCTCGGACAGGGGCAGCGGTTGTCCGCCGCGACCGGTGCCACGGTCCTGGTCAAGGGCGGCCATCTCGACGGCGGCGCCTGCCCGGATGCCCTGGTCAACGCCGCCGGGCTGCTCGCCCAGGAGGTAGTGGAAGTGAGCGGCGACAGGATCCCCACCCGCAACAGCCACGGCACCGGCTGCTCGCTGTCGTCGGCCATGGCTACGGCCCGGGCCAGGCTGGGGAACTGGGAATCCGCACTACGGCAAGTGAAGCCTTGGCTGGTCGGCGCACTGCAGGCCGCTGATCAGCTGGAGGTGGGCGGGGGCCACGGTCCCATCAACCACTTTCACCACCTGCAACAAGTTCCGGCAGCCGGCGAATTCGCCCAGACGCTCCAGCGGGCGTCGGCGCCGGATCTTGCGGCCATCTACGGGCTGGATTTCATCCGCGGCCTGGCGGGCGGCACGTTGGCTGAGGAACAGTTCGGCTACTACCTGGCGCAGGACGCCATCTACCTGAATGGCTATTCGCGGGTCCTTGCCCGCGCCAGTGCACTGGCGCCCACGGAAGCCGCTCAGACGTTCTGGGCAAACTCTGCCCGGCAATGCCTTGAGGTCGAATCCGAGCTGCACCGCACGTGGCTGAGCACCAGGACGGTGGACTCCGCACTTGGCCCCGTCACCAAGTCCTATGTGGACCACCTGCTGGCAGCCTCGGCCTCCGGCAGCTACGCGGTCCTCGTCGCTGCGGTGCTGCCGTGCTTCTGGCTGTACGCCGAGGTGGGACAGACCCTCCACGCGGAGTTCTTGGCCGCCGGTGCACCGAAGGCGCATCCCTATGCCGACTGGTTGCGGGCCTACGCTGACGAGGACTTCGCGCAGGCCACCCGGGACGCCATCGCCTTGGCTGATGACGCGGGCCGGAGCGCTTCCGCGGATGAACGTGCGGCGATGCTGGTGGCGTTCAGGCAGTCGTGCCGGTTCGAAGTGGAGTTCTTCGACGCGCCGCGAATTCATTCCTGACAGTCCGGGGCCCGCGTGGCCTGTACGATAGTCAGGCACGGTTTTGGATTGTCAGTGCAGTTCCTGCTTATGGGTCCTATCACAGACAACCGACCGTAACCAGCCTCATTTGCGGCCGAAGGCAAAATTAGCGTATTCTAGATCTTCGGTGCTTACGCCAACACTTGGGTTACGACCCCACGGCGTTGAGGCACAGCGAGAACCCAGCCGATTATGGAATCGGGTTCAGCACGCAAATTTAGTAATAAACGTCGAGAGAAGTGAGTTCCCAAGTGGTGTACGCGATTGTCCGCGCAGGCGGCCGCCAAGAGAAGGTTTCCGTTGGAGACTTCGTTACCCTGAACCGCGTCCCCGGTGGAGCCGGCAGCACTTTTGAGTTGCCCGCACTGCTCCTGGTAGACGGTGACAAAGTCACCTCTGCTGCTGCGGACCTGGCCAAGGTAACGGTTACGGCTGAGATCCTCGAAGACCTCCGTGGTCCGAAGATCGTCATCCAGAAGTTCAAGAACAAGACCGGTTACAAGAAGCGCCAGGGTCACCGTCAGGAATTGACCAAGGTCAAGATCACGGGTATCAAGTAACTCTTCGTTACTGTTCAGGTTCTTCAGCAGATTCCCCAGAATTTAAAGGCAGGCATTTCAAATGGCACATAAAAAAGGCGCGAGTTCCACTCGCAACGGTCGTGACTCCAACGCCCAGTACCTCGGCGTCAAGCGCTTCGGTGGTCAGGTAGTTTCCGCAGGCGAGATCATCGTCCGCCAGCGTGGCACCCACTTCCACCCGGGCGCCGGCGTTGGCCGTGGCGGCGACGACACACTGTTCGCACTGGCCCCGGGAGCCGTCCAGTTCGGCACCCGCCGCGGTCGCCGCGTAGTCAACATCGTTGCCGCTGCAGCTGCAGAGTAACAAATAGTTCTGAAACGGTGGAGCGGGCCATTTGGTCCGCTCCACTATTCTTTTAACCGCATTACAATCGTCTTGGCGCCCTTGGGCGTCAGGAAACAGCACTGAGGAGATCCACGTGGCGAGCTTTGTAGACCGGGTAGTACTGCACGTATCCGGCGGTACCGGCGGCCACGGCTGTGTCTCTGTTCACCGGGAGAAGTTCAAACCCCTGGGCGGTCCCGACGGCGGCAACGGCGGCGATGGCGGTGACGTCATCCTGCGCGTTGATCACCAGACCACCACGCTGCTGGACTACCACCACGCCCCGCACCGCCACGCAACCAACGGTGGCCCCGGCATGGGTGACTGGCGCGGCGGCAAGAGCGGGGAGACCCTCATCCTGCCCGTACCGGACGGCACCGTAGTCAAGGCCAAGGACGGCACCGTCCTGGCGGACCTCGTCGGCGAAGGCGCCGAGTATGTGGCGGCTGCCGGTGGTCTGGGCGGCCTCGGCAATGCCTCGCTGTCCTCGCAGAAGCGCCGTGCCCCGGGCTTCGCCCTGCTGGGCATCGAGGGGGACGCCCGTGACATTGTGCTGGAACTGAAGTCCATCGCGGATATCGCACTGGTGGGTTTCCCCTCTGCCGGCAAATCCAGCCTGATCGCGGCCATGTCCGCCGCGCGCCCCAAGATCGCTGATTACCCCTTTACCACGCTGATCCCGAACCTGGGTGTTGTCCAGTCCGGCGATGTCCGATTCACCATTGCCGACGTCCCGGGCCTGATCGAGGGCGCCAGCGAAGGCAAGGGCCTTGGCCACCACTTCCTGCGCCATGTGGAGCGCTGCGCCGCCCTGGTACACGTACTGGACTGCGGCACGCTTGAATCGGACCGTGACCCGTTGGCAGACCTGGCCATTATCGAGGCCGAGCTGGAAAAGTACTCCGTAGACATGAGCTTCGCGGGTGCCGACGGCGAAGTGGTTCCGCTGAACCACCGCCCGCGCCTGGTCGCCTTGAACAAGGTAGATCTTCCGGACGGCAAGGACATGGCTGAATTTGTCCGCCCGGAACTCGAGTCACGCGGCTACCGGGTCTTCGAGATCTCGGCTACCAGCCACGAGGGTCTCCGCCAGCTGGGCTTCGCCATGGCCGAAATCGTTCAGGCCGCCCGTGCCGCCCTCGCGGCCGCCCCGCCCAAGGTCCAGCCGCCCATTCTGCGGCCCCGGGCCGTCAACGAATCCGGTTTCAAGATCCGCCGCGAGGAAAAGAACCTCGAGCCGCTCTTCCGCGTACTGGGCGACAAGCCCGTCCGCTGGGTCAAGCAGACCGACTTCACCAACGAGGAAGCCATCGGTTACCTCGCCGACCGCCTGGCCAAGCTCGGCGTCGAAAACGAACTGTTCAAGCAGGGCGCCACTCCGGGCGACACCGTGGTAATCGGCGAGGACGACGGCGTTGTCTTCGACTGGGAACCCACCATGATGGCCGGCGCGGAACTGCTGGCGGCGCCGCGTGGCACCGACGTCCGCTTCGCCGACATTGGCGACAGGCCTACCCGCGGGCAGAAGCGGGACGAGCAGGTCGAACGCCGTGAAGCCAAAGCCGCCGCCCGCGCCGAACTCGAGGCAGAGCGCAAGGCCGGGATCTGGACCGAATCGGTCAGCGGCCGCCGCACTGCGAAGCCGGTCACTGAAAGTGGACTGGGCGTTGAAGATGACGAGTGAGGCCACTGAAATGAGCGAAAATTCGGCCGTAATCATCGAGGAACCCAAAGACGACCGCAGTGTGCTCGCCCGGGCCCGCCGGATCGTTGTCAAAGTAGGGTCGTCGTCGCTGACCAGCATCAAGGGCGGCATTTCGGAAGAGTCCCTGACCGCCCTCGCAGATGTCTTGGCCGCCAAACATAACGCCGGCACGGAAATTATCCTGGTTTCCTCGGGAGCCATTTCCGCAGGGCTTGCGCCCCTCGGTCTGGTGAAGCGCCCGCGTGACCTCGCCACCCAGCAGGCCGCCGCCAGCGTGGGTCAGGGCCTGCTCATGGCGCGCTACACGCACGCATTCGGCGCCCACGGCGTCACCGTCAGCCAGGTACTTCTGACTGCAGATGACCTCATGCGTCGCAGCCACCACGCGAACGCGTTCCGTGCACTGAACCGCCTCCTCAACCTCGGCGTGGTGCCGGTGGTCAACGAAAACGACACTGTTGCCACGCACAAGATCCGTTTCGGTGACAACGACAGGCTCTCAGCGCTCGTGGCCCATCTGGTCCGTGCTGACGCCCTGATCCTGCTGTCCGACGTCGACTCGATATACGATGGCCCGCCCGCCAAGGGTGCCAAGCGCATCTCCCAGGTGGACGGCCCCGAAGATCTTGAGGCAGTGACCATCGGGAAGCCGGGCAAGGCAGGCGTAGGCACCGGCGGAATGCAGACTAAAGTCGAGGCTGCCATCATGGCCGCCGATTCCGGCATCCCGGCGCTGGTCACCTCCACCGCGAACGCCGCAGCCGCCCTGTCCGGTGAGGACGTGGGGACCTGGTTCACCGTCAACAGCGGCCGGAAGTCCGTGCGGATGATGTGGCTCGCCCACCTGGCGCATGTCCAGGGCCGGCTCTTTCTTGACGACGGCGCCGTGCATGCTGTGCGGGACAATCGCTACTCGCTGCTCCCCGCCGGAATTTCATCGGTGGACGGCAACTTCGAAGCCGGCGACGCCGTCGAGATGGTGGCCGGCGACGGTACCGTCATCGCGCGCGGTTTGGTTAATTACTCTTCCGAAGAGCTGCCTCAGATGCTGGGCCGTTCCACAGTGGAACTGGGCGAGTCCCTGGGCCGCGGATTCGACCGTGAGGTTGTCCATATCGACGACCTGGTTCTGGTCTGACCGGTCCGCTCGCCTAGACTTGAAGGATGACTGAGGCACTGATTTCCCAAGCCCCTGGCAATTTCAACGATTCGAACGCGGTTCCTTCCGGGCCGGAACGGGGGAGTACCCCCACTCCTGCGGAGGTCGAGACAGCGGTCCACATCATCGCTGACCGCTCGCGGCAGGCTGCCCGCCAGATGTCCGGGGCCAACCGCGCCTTGAAGGACAGTGGCCTCCGGGCCATCGGTGCTGCCCTGCTGGACCGGAAGGACTTGATCCTGTCCGCCAACGCCAAGGATGTTGCGGCCGGCAAAGCCAACGGCACGTCGGCGGCCCTGCTGGACCGACTCACCCTGACTGACAGCCGGATCGACGGGCTCGTCGCTTCCCTGGAGAACCTGGCCAGCCTGCCGGATCCGGTAGGAAACGTCGTCCGCGGCCAGACCCTGCCCAATGGGCTGCGGCTGCGCCAGATCAACGTGCCCATGGGAGTGGTGGCCGCCATTTACGAGGCCCGCCCCAACGTCACGGTAGACATTGCCGGACTTGGCCTCAAGAGCGGGAACGCCGTCATCCTCCGCGGCGGAACTGCTGCCGCTTTCACCAACGAAGCACTGGTCCAGATCCTCCGCGAAGCCCTGCACTCCGTCGGGCTGCCGGCGGACGCCGTTCAGACTGTGGACCAGTACGGCCGTGAAGGTGCGAATGCGCTGATGCGTGCCCGTGGCCGCGTTGATGTCCTGATCCCGCGCGGCGGCCGGGACCTGATCCAGTCCGTGGTGCTGAACGCCGCCGTGCCGGTCATCGAGACCGGTGAGGGCAATGTGCATATCTTCATCGACGAATCCGCCAGCGAGGACATGGCGGTGGAGATCGTGCTGAACTCCAAGACCCAGCGGCCCAGTGTCTGCAACACCGTGGAGACCCTGCTGGTCCATTCGAAGTCCACTGTGTTGCCCGCTGTGGCTGCCGCGCTGCGCGGTGCCGGCGTCACGCTCCATGCCGACGAGCGCATCCGGGCGGCCCTGCCGTCCTCAATTGAGTCCGAGCCGGCAACTGATGAGGACTGGGCAACCGAGTACATGGACCTGGACCTCGCCGTGGCCATGGTGGACAGCCTGGATGACGCCGTGAAGCACATCCGGACCTGGACCACGGGCCACACCGAAGCCATCCTTACCAACAACCTCGCCAACGCGGAACGGTTTATCGCCGAGGTTGATTCGGCGGCGGTGATCGTCAACGCATCCACGCGGTTTACCGACGGCGGCGAGCTGGGCCTTGGTGCCGAGGTTGGCATCTCCACGCAGAAGCTGCACGCGCGCGGCCCCATGGGACTGACTGAGCTCACCACCACTAAGTGGATCGTTCAAGGCGAGGGCCAGGTCCGCGCGTAGCAACGCGGTAATATAGACAGAAGTCCGGACCGGCGGGACAATCCGCTGCCACATCCTTGAACCTTAGGGGAGAAAATGCTGCTCCAGCAGATTGCCATGACCGTTGCCGAAGGCGGAGAACACGCACCCGCTCCGATCTGGGCTGAGCCGTGGGTCTTCGGCGTATCCATTTTCGCCATCCTGCTGGTGTTGATGTTCGTCACTCTGTCCTACTCCAACCTGGGCAACCGGCACGCGGTAACGGACGAGCACGCTGATCCGCACCGCCAGCACCCCAACAAGCACGATCACGGCCAAGGCCACTGACATTTCGCGTGTTCTGCACCGTGACGGTGCGCAGGGGCGGCTGCGGCTGGGCGTGATGGGCGGGACGTTTGATCCTATCCACCACGGCCACCTTGTTGCAGCCAGCGAGGTGGCCGCCAAGTTCGGCCTGGATGAAGTGGTCTTTGTCCCCACGGGGCAGCCGTGGCAGAAGTCGCACAAGCAGGTCAGTGAGCCTGAGCACCGCTACCTTATGACGGTGATCGCCACGGCATCAAACCCCCGGTTCACCGTCAGCAGGGTGGATGTTGACCGGCCCGGTCCCACGTATACCATTGATACCTTGCGGGATCTCCGGACCCAGCGTCCGGATGCGGATCTGTTCTTCATTACCGGCGCGGATGCGCTGGCGCAGATCCTGTCCTGGAAGGACATTGACGAGCTGTGGTCCCTGGCGCATTTTGTCGGCGTGACACGGCCAGGACATGTGCTTGATGGCATGGGCCGCAAAGACGTGAGCCTTCTGGAGGTGCCCGCCATGGCCATCTCGTCCACGGACTGCCGTGTCCGTGTAGCCGGGAACAACCCCGTTTGGTACCTCGTGCCGGACGGAGTGGTCCAATACATCGCCAAATATGGTCTGTACGCCGCGGGATCAGATCCCGAGGACGTCCGAACTACCGAAACAGATGAGCCAGCCAGTACTGAATGAGTCCTCAATGAGTCAGGAAAAGCCCCCCGTCCGCAGCCGCCGCGAACTGCGGCAGGCCAGAGATGAGAACACGGCTCCCGGGTCCAACGGCCCGGGCCAGGTTTCGCCTGCCTCAAAACAACGGCGCGCGGCTGACGCCCCGGTGGACTCCGTCCCCGAGCAGACCCAGGCGCAGCGGTCCTCGCAGATAAGGGCCCGCGACCGCGCGGCCCTTCGTGCCATTAAGGAACTTGAGGAGAAAGAGGGCCAGCTTTCCGCTGGCGGCCCTCCGACCCGCAGGCAGCTGCGGCTCCAGCAACTGAAGGAACAGGCCGTCACCTCGGCCAATCCCATCATTCCAGCTCCCATGGGGCAGCCACTGCCAAGCCAACCTGCGCCGAGCCAACCTAAGCCAGGGCAGGCCCAGCCGGGTCAAGCCAAGCCAGGCCCGTCGAAGCCGGGTCACGGCGCCGCTGTATCCGCAGAAAAGGCCGGGCCCGCCGCGCCGGCCAAGGATTCAGGTGTTCCGGCTGGCATGAGCGTGGAACAGGCACTCGCGGCCCGCACACTCATCGCCGAGCAGGCCAGGAACCAACTGGCCAAGATGGAACACATCGCCTCGCTGGACCCCGAAGCAGTGGATCCGGACATCCTTGCGGAACAGATCGCCTTGGCCGAGCGTGCGGCGGTGCTCAACCGCCGGGCGATGGCCAAGCAGAAGCTGGCCGAGCAGGCTGCCCCTGTGCAGCCGGCATCAGCGCCCACGCAGGCTGCCACCACGCGGGCCGCGGCCACCCAATCCGTTCCCCAGACTGGCCCGGCCACCGCCGACAACCTGGCCATGGTGACGCCGCTGGAATTTGTGCAGGTACCCGGCGTCGACCGTCCTGTGATGAAACCCCCCGCGACCTCCTACGTGCCACTGTTGACCCAGCCCGGACCGAAGGTCCGGGCCGGCGGAAAGAGCCGCCGGCCGGCCACTGCTTCACAGGCGCCGGCCGCGGGTTCTGTACCGGCAGCCGCTTCCGGCCGTTCCAGGGTGATCGCCCGTGCGGAAGCTGCTGCCAGAGCGGCCGCGGCACCGAAGCGTATCCTCCCCGTCCAGTCCGTCATAGCTGATACGCCGGCGGGGGAGCCGGACGACCTGTTCGATGACCGGCCGCGCATCCCGGCACGGTCAGCACACGGGCTGGAGCCGCTGGATGCGGCAACGGCAGGCCTGGCCCGCGCGAAACGGCTCCGGCTCATGCAGGTCCTCGTTCTGGCTTTTGGAATCGTGGCCCTAATTTCCGGCGTCATCCTCATCGTCAGCGGCATCTCCAGCTGACCGGGTAACGCCCTTTTACGAAGCTTTAGAAAAACTACAAGGAGTCCCATGACTGCAACAGATTCATCCATCGCCATTGCCCGCCAGGCCGCCAAGGCCGCCGCGGACAAGATTGCCCACGACATCGTGGCCCTCGATGTCAGCGAACGCCTGGCACTGGCAGACGTTTTCCTCATCGCATCCGCGCCGAGCGAGCGCCAGGTCAACGCCATCGTTGACGGCATCGAAGAAGAACTTTCCAAGCAGGACCTCCGTCCGGTACGCCGCGAAGGCCGCTCCGGGGGGCGCTGGGTACTGCTGGATTACTCGGACATCGTCATCCATGTCCAGCATGAAGAGGACCGCGTTTTCTACGCCCTGGAGCGTCTGTGGAAGGACTGCCCTGTAGTTGACCTGCAGCTTGGCGAAGACACTTCAGCCAAGACGACGGCGGCTTCCGACTCCGAATAGCAGGCCTTGCGGGCCCGAATATGCCCGATTTGGAATTTTCGGAAAAGCTGGTCTAAGATATTTGAGTTGCTCCGGGGAGACCGCGGAGTAACGAAGGTCCGGGGCTGTGGCGCAGCTGGTAGCGCACCTGCATGGCATGCAGGGGGTCAGGGGTTCGAGTCCCCTCAGCTCCACCGGATAATCCGCCGGAATCGAAAGATTCCGGCGGATTTTTTTGTGCCGCCGAACTCCCTGCTTGCCGCGGATTGCCGCCGGAATCCCGTCGTCTGGCATCTGTTCCCAGCACGCATGCGAACAAACCTAGGAATTTGCGGCCGGCGCTCCCGATTGGCGCACCGCGCAGATTTCTATTAAGCTGATCAGGTTGCTTCGGGCGGTCTGCACCGCTTGTGGAACAGAAGTTTGGGGCTGTGGCGCAGCTGGTAGCGCACCTGCATGGCATGCAGGGGGTCAGGGGTTCGAGTCCCCTCAGCTCCACCAAACAGGACCTTGGTCCGCAAAAAGGAGCCACCCGGCCGGGTGGCTCCTTTTTGTTTCCTGAGCGAGCCCGGAGCGGTAGGCGCCCGGGTAGTGAAAGCTCAGATCCACTCAATCCGACGCAGCGGCGGCCTGTCCACGCCGGCGCGCTGGACCAGCACCTGGTTGACGCCCGTGATCCCGGTTTCAAAGCCCAGGGCACTTGAGGCCATATAGAGCCGCCACACGCGTGCCTGGCCCAGGCTGGTGAGCCGGACGGCTTCGTCCCAGTTCGCTTCGAGCCTGCGCACCCACGCCCGCAGGGTCAGCGCATAGTGCTGGCGCAGGGCCTCCACGTCCAGCACCTCAAACCCGCCGGTCTCCAGCGAGCTGACCATCTCGCCCAGGCTGATCATCTCGCCGTCCGGAAAGACGTAGCGCGGTATGAAAGAATCCGGATCAGGCTTGGTGCGGCCGGCGTTCCACGAGATGGCGTGGTTGAGCAGCCGGCCGCCGGGACGGAGCAGGCCGTGCAGCACGTCGACGTAGTGGGGTGTCTGTTCCCGGCCCACGTGTTCGGACATACCGATGGAGCTGATGGCGTCGAACGGCCCGTCGGAGATATCCCGGTAATCCTGCACCCGGATATCGATGTTTTCAGTCAGGCCGGCGTGGGCCGCACGTTTGCGCGCCAGCACGGCCTGCTCCGTGGAGAGCGTCACCCCCACCACCGTGACGCCGTAGTGCTGCGCCGCGTGCAACGCGAAGCTGCCCCAGCCGCAGCCCACATCCAGCACCCTCATCCCGGGCCTCAGCCCCAGCTTCCGGCAGACAAGGTCCAGCTTGGCCTGTTGTGCCTCATCCAGTCCGGCCGGAAGGCCGCGGCCGGCGAGTCCGTCCGCCCACACGGCGCAGGAGTAGACCATCGACGGTCCCAGCACGAGGGCGTAAAAGTCGTTGCCGACGTCGTAATGGTGCGAGATGGCCGCGGCGTCGCGCTGCCGGGTGTGGAGCCGGCCCTTCCGCGTGACCTTTGCTTCCTCCGGCGGCGGAGCAGGGTTGACGCCCACCGCGCCAAGCCGGACGGCCGCCCCGAACAGCGTGGCGAGTTCACGCGGAGTCAAGGGCCGGAAGGGGCCGGGCTCGGAAAACTTTCCCACCGAGCTGAGCGCTGTGAAGGCCGCAAAGATGTCGCCGGGGGCGTCGATGTCCCCGGCCACGTAAGCACGGCTGAGCCCGAGCTGCCCGGGTGACCACAGGATCCGGCGCAGGGCCCGGCGTGACCTGAACTCGAGGACCGGGGCGTCGGGCGGCCCCGCCTCGGAACCGTCCCATGCCCGGAGGCGCAGGGGTATCTCCGCCGTGCCCAGGACGATGCACAGTGCGTTGGCCAGCAGCGACGCTGCCCCTTTTTCGGTTGTCATGGTCCTCGCCTTTCGTCTGCCTAGGGCCAACAGTACGACGGCGGCGCGCGCCTGTCAGCGCAGCGGCGCGTTTATCATGGGGGAGTGAATGAGACGTTGCCGCCATGCCCCGAATGTTCCAGTGCCTTCACCTACGAGATGGGTGCGCTCCTGGTCTGCCCGGAATGCGGCCACGAGTGGACCGCCGAGGCAGCGGAGGCCACGGCAGAGGCCGGGCCGCGGGTCATCAAGGACGCAGTGGGCAACATCCTCGCCGACGGCGACACCGTCACAGTGGTCAAGGACCTGAAAATCAAGGGCAGCTCCGGTGTCATCAAGGTAGGCACCAAGGTCCGGGGCATCCGGCTGTTGGACGGTGTGGGCGATCACGACATCGACTGCAAAGTGGACGGTGTGGGTCCCATGCAGCTCAAATCCTCCGTGGTGAAGAAGGTCTAGCAGAAACCGGCCACGCCGCTGCACCTCAGGGGACCCGGCGGCGGCATTGCCATGGAAGGGACCCAGGTGGCAATTGAGCCGCGCGTCCATCTGGTGGGTTACGGGCCGTCGTCGTCCACCATCGGAGCAAACAGGGCGGGCCGGGCGGCCGTCACGGCCGTCCTCAAACTGTCCGCGCTTGCAACAACCGCATCAACCACCATTACATGACCAGATCGCAGGAACCAGTGGCACAGAACGCTCTTGAGGACATTTTCGGCGCGCTCCGGCGCCACCCGGACGTCGAAGCCCCGAACCTCCGGGCCTGGGACGCCACAGACCGACTCCTGTTGGAAGCCGCCGCAGCGCGCACGGAACCCGGTGCACGGCTGGCAGTGATCGGAGACCGCTACGGTGCCCTCACCCTCGGTGCACTGGGTGCCCTAGGGGTCCGGCGGGTCCGTGTTCACGAGGATCTCATCACCGGGGAGCGCGCCCTGCGGAACAACGCCGCCGAGTTGGGCTTCGAAGCCGCAGCTCCCGGAGCCGTTGACGCCACGGGGTTCGAACAATTGCCGCTGGGGGAGGAACTGCTCTCCGGCGCGGAACTGGTGCTGCTTCAAATGCCGCGGACGCTGGCGGAGCTTGAAGAAATCGCAGCCGCCGTGGCGCGCTATGCCGCCCGTGGCGTGGTGCTGCTCGCCGGCGGGCGGATCAAGCACATGTCCCTGGGAATGAACGCAATCCTGGAACGCCACTTCGAGACCGTCCAGCCGCAGCTGGCTCGGCAGAAGTCGCGCTTCATCCTGGCCAGCGGCGCCCGGCCAGCTGAGACGCACGAGTGGCGTCCCGCCGTCGAACGTCTTGCCGAACTGGACCTGGACGTTGCTGCGCACGGTGCCGTCTTTGCCGGAGCGAAACTGGACATCGGGACCCGGTTTCTCCTGACGTTCCTGCCCGAGATGCCACAGGCCAGGCACGCCATCGACCTGGGCTGCGGCACCGGTATCCTCGCCGCCATATACGCCCGCCAGAACCCGGCGTCCAGGGTCACGGCAACGGACCGGTCCGCAGCCGCCGTCGCCTCCGCCAGGGCCACGGCGCTGGCCAACGGCCTCGAGGACCGGATTACCGCCCTCCAGGATGACGCAATGAGCACCTTCCCCGCCGGAAGCGCCGAGCTGGTCCTGTTGAATCCGCCCTTTCACCTGGGCGCCAGTGTGCATGCCGGTGCGGGCATCAAACTGTTTGAGGCGGCAGCCAGGGTCCTGGCTCCGGGCGGCGAGCTGTGGACGGTCTTCAACCGGCACCTGCAGTACCTCCCGGCGCTGGAGCGGCTGGTTGGTCCCACCACTGTGAAGGGCGGCAATCCAAAGTTCACGGTGGCGGTCAGCACCCGACGGCCGTAGGCGTGCCA
Source organism: Pseudarthrobacter sp. NBSH8 (assembly GCF_014217545.1). NCBI lineage: Bacteria > Bacillati > Actinomycetota > Actinomycetes > Micrococcales > Micrococcaceae > Pseudarthrobacter > Pseudarthrobacter sp. NBSH8. The sequence goes on along the minus strand of NZ_CP043178.1, from coordinate 2,371,654 downwards.
GCATGACAACGTGGCGCCCCGGCCGCGACGCGGCCCGACCTCCGGGTCTGGGCGTTGAACAGGAGGTAACGTACCATTCAGACATCATGAACACGCGGCCGAAAACCTAGGGGAGACCGTGCCAGAAATCCGCCAGTCCTCGGCGCCACGGCGCGGGACTAATCTTCCGCGCATGGGGGACTTTAACCTCACGGTCATCCTCGATGCCATCCGCCGGTCATCCGGGGGTCTGAGCCGCGTGGAGCTTGCCCAGATTGTGGGCCTCTCGCCGCAGACTATCTCCAACATCTCCCGCCGCCTGCTGGACCAGCACCTCATCGTCGAGGCCGGCAAAGAAGGCAGCGGTCCTGGCAAACCGCGCACCATGCTACGCCTCAACCCGGGCGGCATGTACGCCATCGGCGTCCACCTGGACCCCGCCGTCACCACGTTCGTGGTCCTCGATCTCGTGGGCGCCGTTGTACAGCATTCACGGATCAAAACACCGGGCGGGAATGATCCTGTCGCCGTCATGTCCACCATGGCCACCGAGATCGACCAGCTGGTTGCCGAGTCGGGCGTGGACACCAGCAGGATCGCCGGCCTGGGCCTGGCCGCGCCGGGACCCATCGACCTGGACAATGGCACCGTGGTGGATCCGCCGCTGCTGCCGGGCTGGGACCGCGTGGAACTCCGGGACGCCCTGGCCAAGGCCACGGGCTATTCCGTCCTCGTGGATAAGGACGTCACCAGCGCGGCCGTCGCCGAAACATGGGCCGGCGGGCCCAGCGGCTCAGGCAGTTTCATCTTTATGTACATGGGCACCGGGATCGGCTGTGGCATCGTCCTCAACGATGAAGTGGTCCGCGGAACATCGGGGAATGCGGGCGAGATCGGCCACATTGTGGTGGATCCCGATGGCCCGCTCTGCGACTGCGGCCTCCGCGGCTGTGTGAAGTCCTCGGCCATCCCACAGGTGCTCGTTGCCGAGGCCGTTGCCGCCGGTATCCTGGACGGCGCCGGAAAGCACACCAGCGGCGCCGAAGTGCAGCAGGGCTTCGCCCAGCTGTGCGACCTCGCCGATGCCGGCGACCCCACGGCCCTTGCGATCATCGACAGGTCAGCCGCGCTGGTGGCCCGGGCCGTCTCCGTGGTCACCAACACGCTGGATGTGGAACGGGTGGTGTTCGGCGGGCCGTTCTGGAGCCGGATCGCTGACCGTTACCTGGACAAGATCCCGGCACTGGTTGACGCCAACAGCGCGGCCCGCCTGATCCACACCATCGAGGTTGTCGGCACGGGAGTCGGTGAGGACGTGGGCGCCATTGGAGCAGCCTGCCTGGTCCTGGAGCATACCCTGGCGCCCCGGGCGCAGCGGCTTCTCCTGGAGGTCTGAACCGGACGTCTGACCGGGGTCTCCTTGCCAGTGGCAGGAGCCCCATCTAGCATGTGGATATCGCCGCGGCTGGGGCCCGCAGATACAGGGGACGCAGCCATTGACTGAATGGAGCGCCATGCGCCGTGCCCTCAAAATCATTTCACTCTTCGCTGCAGCGGGCTGTGTGCTGTCTGCGTGTTCCCCTGCCGCTCCCGAGGCGGAGACAAAAACGATTAAGGTGGTCTACCAAAAGACCGATTCGTTCCTTGCCCTGGACACGCTCTTCCAGGCGGCGAAGCAGGAGTTTGAGGCTGCCAACCAGGGCGTCACGGTCGCCCTGGAGCCCATCCAGGCGAACGACGACGACTACGGCACCAAGCTGGCCCTCGCCCTCCGTTCGCCCTCCACGGCTCCGGACGTGTTCTATGAGGACACCTTCAAGGTGCGTTCCGACGTCGACGCCGGTTACCTCCTGAAGCTGGACAGCCACCTCGCGGGCTGGGAGGACTGGGATACGTTCGATGACGGCGCCAAGGCGGCCGGTCTGGGGGACGACGGCGGCACCTACGCCGTTCCGCTCGGCACCGACACCCGCGGTATCTGGTACAACAAAAAGGTGCTTACCGCTGCCGGCGTCAGCGTTCCGTGGGAGCCCCGCACCTGGCAGGACATCCTGGACGCTGCCCGGAAGATCAAGGCCAGCGATCCCACCGTGGTGCCGTTCAACATGTACGCCGGAAAGGCCACCGGTGAAGGCACCGTGATGCAAGGCTTTTACGAGCTGCTCTACGGAACCGGGTCACAGCTGTACGACGCCGACGCCAGGAAATGGGTGGTCGGTTCGCCGGGGTTCACCGACTCACTGCGGTTCATCAAGACCCTCTACGACGAAAAACTGGCCGTCTCCCCGGCGGAGGCCCTCGACGCGAATGTGTGGAAGAAGGTCTTCGGCGAATGGCTGCCGCAGGGCAGGATGGGCGCCATTGTGGAAGGGTCCTACACACCGTCGTTCTGGCAGAAGGGTGGCAGCTACGAATGGGCCGAGTACGGGCAGGACATGGGCGTGACAGCGTTCCCCACCCAGAACGGGCAGGCGCCCGGCGGCGTTAGTATGTCGGGCGGTTGGACCCTGGCGGTAGGGGCGGAGACCAAAAACCCGGATCTCGCGTTTGAGTTCCTCTCCACGGCGCTGAACAAGAAGAACTCCCTGGCTTTCAACACCGCCAGCTCCCAGATCGCCGTGCGGAAAGACGTCGCCGCCGACGCCGGCTACCAGGCGGCCAACCCGTTTGTGAAGGACGTGTCCGAGCTTGTGGCCGTTACGCACTACCGTCCCGCGACCGCCGACTACCCCCGGATCTCCGCGGCCGTCCAGGAGGCTACGGAAACCGTGATCACCGGGGCGAAATCCCCGGAGCAGGCTGCCGACGACTATGACACGGCGGTGAAGGGCATCGTGGGTGAGGCCAAGACCGTCGCCAGGTAGCCCGTGGCGGTTTCCCTAACGCGTGACCAGGCCGGCCACCGGCGGCGTCGCCCCGGACTCCGGCGCCGGTCACGGCTGCTCCCGGTTCTCCCGGCCGTGGTTCTGCTGCTTGTGTTTTTGGCCGGCCCCGTGCTGTGGGCCTTCCACGCGTCATTCACCAACGCTGCCCTGACCGGCCGCAACGCCCGCAATCCCGGCTGGATCGGGTTCGACAATTACGCGAGGCTCCTGTCCGATCCGATGCTGCCTCTTTCGCTCGGCTTGACGGTCCTGTTTGTGGGCGGCTCTGCCATCTTGGGCCAGAACCTGCTGGGGCTCACCCTCGCGGTGCTGATGCGGCGGGCCCGCCGCCCGGTGGCCGCCGTCGTTGGTACTGCGGTGGTAGCTGCGTGGGTGCTCCCCGAGATCGTGGCAGCCTTCGCCGCCTACGCCTATTTCAGCCGGGACGGGACCCTGAACCAGGTGCTGGGCGGATTGGGGTTCGGACAGGCCGACTGGCTGTATTCGTTCCCCATGGTGGCCATCCTGCTTGCCAACATCTGGCGGGGCACGGCGTTCTCCCTGCTGGTGTACCGCGCCGCGCTCAATGATATCCCCGGTGAGGTCACGGAGGCCGCGCTGATGGACGGTGCCGGCGGCTGGCAGCGGCTCGCCTTCATCACCATCCCCATGATCCGCGGCAGCATCGCCACGAACCTGATGCTCATCACCCTGCAGACGCTGGCGGTGTTCACCCTCATCTGGGTCATGACAGCGGGCGGCCCCGCCAATACCAGCACCACGCTTCCGGTGCTGGCGTACCTGGAGGCCTTCAAGTTCGGCGACATCGGCTACGGCACGGCGGTGGCGTCAGTGCTGATCCTCATTGGCGTGGTGTTCGGCGCCGCCTACGTCCGGCTTCTGCGGGAGGCCAAACCATGACCACGACGGCGGGGACCTCCGCCCGGGGACAGTTACGGTCCGGGACGGGCGCAGTTTCCCGAGCCCAGCGGCGTGCCCGGAATCCGGCGGACGTGGCGCTGATCCTGATCGGCGCTTGCTTTGTCCTGCCACTGCTGTGGCTAGTGTTTGCGTCCCTCGATGTCTCCGCCGGGCATGAGACGCGGCTCCCGGCTCAAGTCTCCCTGGACAACTTTGCCGCCATCATGACGCCGGGGCTGCTGTTCCAGCCGCTCTGGAACAGCATGGTGCTGTCCGCCGGCACGGCCGCCGTGAACCTCGTGGCTGCGGTGCTCGCGGCCTATCCGCTGTCCCGCTACCAGTCCAGGTTCAACAGGCCGTTTATGTACACTATCCTGTTCGGAACCTGCCTTCCCATTACCGCGATCATGGTGCCGGTATACGGGTTGTTTGTGCAGCTTGACTTGCTGGATTCGATGCCTGCCACGGTCTTTTTTATGGCCACCACCACGTTGCCCATGGCCATCTGGATGACCAAGAACTTTATGGACGCCGTCCCGGTGTCGCTGGAGGAAGCAGCCTGGGTGGATGGGGCGTCGGGGCTGACGGCGCTGAGGACCATCGTCCTGCCCCTGATGCGGCAGGGGCTGGGCGTGGTGTTCATTTTTGTGTTCATCCAGGCCTGGGGGAACTTCTTCGTCCCGTTCATCCTGCTGCTGTCCGAAGCCCGGCAGCCGGCGGCAGTGTCGATCTTCAGTTTCTTCGGACAGCACGGCGCAGTGGCGTACGGCCAGCTGGCCGCCTTCTCCATCCTGTATTCAGTCCCGGTGCTGGCCCTGTACGTCATCGTGGCCAAGGGCGCGGGCAATTCCTTCGCACTCTCGGGTGCGGTGAAGGGCTAGGGGCGCGGGTCTGACGACGCCGACCGGAGCCCTCAGTCGATGTCCTCGACCACCACTCCGAAAGGGATGCTGTCGTCGAGGTGGGCCTGGTGTCCGGTGGGACCCGCGTTGTAGGTGACCCGGACGCCATGGGACCGGTCCGCAGCGGACTGCTGCAGAACCGGCTTGACGGCAAGGATGAACCGCTCGCTCTTGTCGGCGAGAAACTCTTTGTAGCTGGCTGGAAGCTCACTCATGGCAAAAGAATAGACCTGCAGAGCCGCGATGGGGAGGGGTCCCCATTGCCGCCTGACCTGCAGGTGGCTTGGATAGGATGGCGGGCGGTGTGCCGCCGCCCGGCAGCACCACGGCCCATCGCTCTCAAACCGCCATCCTTCAGGGGGAAATCCATTGCTTCAGACCAGTGCGCCCGCACGAATCGACCCGGCGGAACTGGCCCGGGCACAGCAGGTGGTGGCGAACATTTCGCGCAGTTTCAATGCCAAGGTAGTGGGCCAGGCGCGGCTGCGTGAATCCCTGCTGGTGGGCCTGATGACCGGCGGGCACATCCTGCTGGAAAGCGTTCCGGGGCTGGCGAAGACCACCGCCGCGCAGGCCGTGGCCGAAGCAGTGAGCGCAGAGTTCCGCCGGATCCAGTGCACGCCGGACCTGCTGCCCAGCGACATCGTGGGCACCCAGATCTACGACGCCGCCAAGGGCACCTTCATCACCCAGTTGGGGCCGGTGCACGCCAACATCGTCCTGCTCGATGAGATCAACCGGTCCAGCGCCAAGACCCAGAGCGCCATGCTGGAGGCCATGCAGGAGCGGCAGACCTCCATCGGGGGCCAGGAATACCGGCTGCCCTCCCCGTTTATGGTCCTGGCCACCCAGAACCCCATCGAGCAGGAAGGCACGTACCAGCTGCCGGAGGCGCAGATGGACCGTTTTATGCTCAAGGACGTGCTGGACTACCCCACGCCGGCCGAGGAAACAGAAATCATCCGGCGGATCGACGCCGGGGTCTTCAGCCCGGAGCAGAAGCCGGCGGCCACTGCCTCGCTGGACGCCGTCATCGGCGTGCAGGAGCTGGTGAAGCGGATCTACATTGACCCGGCCATCATCAACTACATCGTGGGCCTCGTGTTCGTCACCCGGAACGCCGGGCAGTACATCGACCCGAGGCTCGCCGGCTTCATCGAATTCGGCGCGAGCCCGCGGGCCAGCATTGCCTTCAGTCAGGCCGCCCGGGCAGTGGCCCTGCTTAACGGCAGGGACCATGTGATCCCGGAGGACGTGAACTCCCTCGCCCATCGCGTGCTGCGGCACCGCCTCATCCTGGGATTCGACGCCGTTGCGGAGCAGATGCCGGTGGAGACGATCATCGACGCAGTCGTAGCCTCCGTCCAGACTCCCTGAGGCCGCAGTGACCAGCCTCCTGCCGCGCGTGAAGGCGAAGATGGCCATCTTCGCCCACCGGAAAGCCCGTGGCATGCTCGACGGCGAATATGGTTCAGTCTTCCGCGGCCGCAGCCTCGACTTTGAAGACCTGCGCGCCTATATCCCCGGCGACGACGTCCGCGACATCGACTGGAAGGCCACCGCCCGGTTCGGCTCGCCGCTCATCAAACGGTACATGGCCGTGCGGCGCCAGACCGTCCTGCTCATTGCCGACACCGGCCGGGGCATGGCTGCCGAGTCCCGCGACGGCGAAACCAAGAAGGACATCGCCGTGATGGCACTCGGTGTGGTGGGCTACCTGGCGCACCGGCACGGCGACGTGGTGGGTCTGGTCTGCGGAGACGGCAACGGGACGCGGTCCATCCCAGCCAAGGCGGGCGAGCCGCATCTGGAGCGGCTCCTGCGCGGGGTTGACTCGTCCACCTCCTTGCACTCCGGCCCCAGCAGGATCGAGGACCAGCTGGGATACGTGGCCCGCAACGTCAAGGGCCGGTTCCTGCTGTTTGTGGTCTCCGACGAACATGCTGCCGGTCCTGACACCGAACAGCTGCTCCGCAGGCTCCGTGCCCAGCACGAGATCCTCTGGCTCACCATCAGGGACGCCGACCTGGCCGGGGAAGGCCTTACCGGCCAGGACGCCTTCAGCGTGGCTGACTCCTCGGTGCTGCCAGCACACCTGGCGGCATCCCCGGCCATCGCGGCGGCCTACGCCAAGGCAGCCGGGGAGCGGGATGCCGCCCGGCACGCTTTGCTCCGCAGTACGGGCATCACCCAAGGCCACGTGGCCGGCAGCAGCGCGGTCATGACGGAACTCTTCGCCCTCCTGGAAAGGCACCGGCGTGCAGGCTGACCCGGGCATTTACGCACCCCTTCAGTACAGCCAGCCGTGGCTGTGGTCCGGGCTCGCACTCCTGGCCGTTGTCCTGGGCTGGTACACGTTCGTCTTCCTGGGCACGCGCAAACCAAGGGTTCCGGAGCAGGCGCCCCGGTTCACGCCGCGGCCGGACCTTGCCGGCCTCAAGGAGGCCTACCTGCAGAGGATCGACGCCGTCACCGCCAACGCTGCCGCAGGGCTCCTGACCGCACGCGAATCGCACCAGGAACTGAGCCTCCTGGTCCGCCGGTTCGCCCGCGCTGTCACCGGGATTGACGCGCCCCGGATGACCCTGGCGGAGCTGCACGGTCACCCTTTGCCGCCAGTGGCCGAGGCCGTCCGCAGGATCTACCCGGGCGAGTTCGGCCTGGAGCCGCTGCCGCCGGTGGCTCAATCAGCTGAGACTGCCCGCCAGGCGGTGTGGCAATGGAACTGATGTTCTGGTGGCTGATCCCGGCGGCACTGGTCATCGCGGGCCTGGCCGGATGGCGCGCCCTCCGCCCGGACCGTCAAGCCAACGCACGACGGCGGCCGGTCGCCAATGCGGACCGCCTCACCGCCCTGCCCGAATACCAGGCCGCCCTCCGCCGGCACCGCCGCTGGCTGGGGGTGGCCACCCTCGCGGCCATAACCCTGGTGGTCTCTGCGGTCGCAGCGGCAGCGCGCCCGGTGGAGCTGACCACCATCGCGCCGGAGCAGCGCAACCGGGACATCATGCTCTGCCTGGACACGTCGGGCTCGATGAGCAGCGCCGACTCGGCTGTGGTGCAGATGTTTGCCCACCTGGCGAAGGAGTTCGATGGTGAACGGATCGGCCTGACGGTTTTCGACAGCAGCGCCGTCCAGGTCTTCCCACTGACCGACGACTACGCATATGTCCAGGAGCAGCTGACGCTGGCCAAGGACGCCTTCGAGGGTAACCCCGGCAGCGCCGGATTCCTGGACGGCACCTGGAACGGCCGCGGATCGTCACTGATCGGCGACGGCCTGGCGTCCTGCGTCAACGGATTCCCGGACACACACGCCGCTGAGGCGGGGGAAGCAGATGCAGGCAGGCGGCGCTCGCGGTCCATCGTCCTGGCAACGGACAATTACCTGTCCGGCGATCCCATCTTCACTCTCGAGCAGGCGACCGCGCTGGCCAAGAAGCGCGACGTGCCCGTGTATGCCTTGAACCCCGGCGACTTCGACTATGGACCCGGCCCCGGCCAGCCCGGAGCCAGGCTGCGCGCGGTGGCAGAAACCAGCGGCGGAGCGTACTACCGGCTGGACAGCCAGGAAGCCGTGGCGGACATCGTCCGGTCCGTGCAGGAAACCGAAGCCACTGCCATGAAAGGCGCACCCCAGGCAGTGGTCTCGGACCGGCCCGAGCTGCCGCTCACCTTGGCGGTCCTGTCCGGCCTGGTGCTGGCCGGCGCATCGTGGAGGTTGCGGCCATGACACTGCAACTGATCCTGCCCTGGTGGGTTATGGCCCCGCTCATCGCCGCGACCGTGCTGTTTCTGGTCTGGCGCCTGGTCCAGGCTTCGCGGGCGCGCTCTGCCGGTGCACGCCGCGACTGGCTGTTCAGGGGCACCCTGGTGCTGCTGCTCCTTTCGGCGGCGCTCCGGCCGGGTGTTCCCGGTGGAAGTTCCCAAGCCGCGACGGCGGACGTCAACGTCTTCTTTGTGGTGGACACCAGCAGCAGCATCGCAGCCGAAGACTACGGCGACGGTTCACCCCGGCTTGAAAGGGTGCGGGAGGACATCATGGCCATCGCGAGTGAACTGGCCGGAGCCCGCTTTTCGCTCCTGACCTTCGACAGCAACGCCGTGGTCCGGATGCCCCTGACTACCGACACCACCGCCCTGGACACCAGCGTGTCCGTCCTAAAGCCCCAGGTCACCGCATTCTCCAAAGGCAGCAGCGTCACGGCTGCCGGAACCTTGCTGGCGGAACGGCTGCGGGCCGCCCGCGACAGCCATCCCGAACGGCCACGGCTGGTCTACTACCTGGGCGACGGTGAACAGACCAGCGCCCGGGCACCGGAACCTCTTCGGGTCGGCGGCGGCCTGGTGGACGGCGGTGCGGTGCTCGGCTATGGCACGGCGGGGGGTGGGCGGATGAAGGAAAACACGGGGCAGGGTCCGGGGCAGGACGTGGCTGCCGGCTACATCCAGGACCGGTCGTCCGGAATGGGCGGGGATGCGTTGTCGGTCATCGATGAGGTCCGGCTGCAGGGGATTTCCGGTCAGCTGGGGATTCCCTACGTCCACCGTTCGGCCGGAGATCCGGTGGCGCCGATGATGCAGGCCGCTGATCCCGGGGACCTCGAACGGGCAGCGGCGGATGGTGACGTTGCCGGCCGGACTGAGCTGTACTGGCTCCTGGCCGCCGGCGCGTTCCTGCTGGCCCTCCGAGAGGGTTTTCTGGTACTGAGCCAGTGGCGGCAGCTCCGACCGGTACAGGGAGTCCGAACATGATGCGTCCAGCGCCCACACGTCCAGCGCCCACACCTCCAGCGCCCACACCGGCGCCGCCCTTACCGACGTCGCTCGCACGCGAGCCCGCATCGCCCAGACGGGCAGCGCCGGTGAACTCCCGGGCCCGGCTGGAGCGCCGGCGTCGGCTGTTGTGGTGGTCGGCACTGCCCGCGCTCCTGGTCCTCTGCCTGTCGGCCAAAGTGATCAGTGTGGGCATTCTCGCCGACACTGCTGCCCGGTCTTTCGCGGCCGGAGACGCCGGCGCCGTGGCGGAAGCGGCGGCCGGACTGCGGATCGTCAACTTCGTTGAACTGCACAAGGCGCCGTTCACCGAGGGTGATGGGCTGTTCCTCGCGGGCGACTTCGCTGCCGCCCGCCAACGCTTCGAGGAGGCACTGTCCCTGGCGGGCACGGCCGACGAGTGCGTCGTCCGGGTCAACCTGGCGCTTACCATCGAACGCCTCGGTGACGCCCAGGCCAAAGCGGGAGATCCGACGGCGGCGGCCCGGCTCTTCGCCGAAGGTGTTGCCGTGGTGGAGGCTGCGCCGGAGGGTTGCTTCGAAACTGCCGAAGAAGCGGGCGAGGAAGCCGGCCCGGAGAACGGCGCAGGGGAGAAGCTGCATCAGGCGGCGGAACGGCTGCAGCAAAAGGCCGATGCAGCGGCGGCCGATAAGGCCAGTCCGCAACCGTCGGAACAGCCTGGGCAGGACGAGGTTCCCGCGGATCCGGGCCAGCAGAGCCAGCTTGAGCAGCTCCGGGACAGTGCCAAGAAAGCCCAAAGAGAGCGGAACTCCGGGCAGGAGCGGGACGAGTACCTCCGGGACGATGACTTCGGACCGGGCGTCGGCCGGCCCTGGTAGCAGGCCAAAGCAGCCGGGCTCCGCAGTATGCCCCGGTGAATTCTCTGACCAAACCAGCGAACAAAATTCTGCGCCAGAACGAAACACGCCGTAAAACTGCGTCTTAATTCGGCGGCCGACTTGAAGGGTGACCCGCCGGCTCCTAGAGTTCTATACAAGTTACCGAGGTAACGTGTCAGCGATCCTCCGATTGTGGAGGGTGTGGGTGCCCCCATGTGGGCCTGACATTTGCTCACGGACAACTTCATTACAGGCGTAACAGTCGCGGCTGCGTCCCTGTGGAGTTTTCCGTGTTCCCAAACTCAAATTCATTCCCGGCACCACCGTCACAATTGCTGACCGGTATCCGGCAATGGCCCAAAGCCAAGGACGCAAATGTCACCGCCAAGCCTTATCGAAACGCATCCGAATCTCTCCGAGACTGCTCCCGTGGCGCTCTCGTACGAGCTGTTCCCGCCCCGCTCGCCGGCTGCGGCCGAGTCGCTCTGGACCACCATCCGGGAACTGGAAACCACCGAACCGGACTACGTCTCCGTCACGTATGGTGCCAGTGGCTCGAACCGGGACACCGCGGTCGAACTCATCAACCGGCTCCTGCTGGAAACCACGCTCCGACCGCTGGCCCACCTCACCTGCGTTGGCAACACGCCGGAGGAACTGGCCGAAATCATCGGCGACCTCCTGGACACAGGGGTCCGGGGCATCCTGGCCCTCCGGGGCGACCAGCCCAAGGACGGTGCGCCGCTTGCCGCAGGGTCTCTGCGGTATGCGCAGGACCTGATCGAACTCATCCGGCGGGTTGAACAGCGTCGGTCGGCCCTGCTGTGTGCAGGCAAGATCGCCGTGGGCGTCGCCGCCTACCCCACCCGGCACCCGGAATCACCCAGTGAAGCCCACGACGTCGAGGTGCTGCTCGCCAAGCAGCGCTCCGGCGCCGACTTTGCCATCACCCAGGTCTTCTTCCACACCGAGCAGTACGCGAACCTCATCAGCCGCGCACGGCGGGCAGGGGTTACCATCCCTATCATCCCGGGCGTTATGCCGTTCACCAGCCTGCGCCGGGTCACACGGCTCGGGGAACTGACAGGTGTTGAGCCGGACCCGGAACTCCTGGCCCGGCTGGCAGCCGCGGACACTGATTCCGAACGCCTCCGGATCGGTGTCCGGGCCACGGTGGACCTGGCCAACGCGGCCCTCGAGGCCGGCGCGCCCGGTATCCACATCTACACGTTCAACGAACATCAGAGCGCGTTGGAGGTGCTGGACAAACTGGCACTCCCGCGCCAGTCCCGTTCAGTTGGCCGTCGCAGCGCCACCCTCCGGCGCCAGCTCGCCAGCTGACCTTCCAACATCCGCCAGACCATTCACAGTTTCCACTGACTCTCAAGGAATCTCCCATGACTGAACAGACTGCCACCCCGTTTCCGGCCGCGTCACTCCTCGGCTACCCGCGCATCGGCCGCCGCCGCGAGCTCAAGAAGGCCATCGAAGCCTACTGGGCCGGCAAAATCGACGCCGCTGCACTGGACGCTGCCGCCAAGGGCATCCAGCTGACCATCGCCAAGCGCCTGCAGGAACTGGGCCTCACCGAAGCTGCCGCCGTTCCGGGCACCTTCTCCTACTACGACCAGGTCCTGGACGCCACCGCCCACCTCGGCGCTGTCCCGGCCCGCTTCGGCAAGCTCCTCAACGCCGAAGGCCAGCTCGACATCGACGGCTACTTCACCCTGGCCCGTGGCACCAAAGACCAGCAGCCACTGGAAATGACCAAGTGGTTCGACACGAACTATCACTACCTCGTTCCGGAGATCGGCCCGGAGACCGAATTCACCCTGGCCTCCAACCGCATTGTTGAGGAATTCGAGTTTGCCTTGGCCAACGGCGTCGAGACCCGCCCGTACATCGTCGGCCCGGTCACCTACCTGCTGCTTTCCAAGGCTTCGGATGAGGCCCCCGCCGGCTTCGCTCCGCTGTCCCGCCTCAAGGACGTCCTGCCGGTCTACGTGCAGCTGCTCGGGAAGCTCGCCGCCGCAGGCGCCAGCTGGATTCAGCTGGACGAGCCAGCACTGGTGGTTGACCAGGACACCCCGGCCGCAGAAATCGAAGCAGCCGTTGCCCGCACCTACGAAGTTCTCTCCGCGGCAGCCAAGCGCCCCCAGATCCTCGTCTCCACCCCTTACGGTGCCCTCGACGGCCAGCTGGGCACACTTGCCGCCACGAACATCGACGCCCTGCACATTGACGCCTTCAAGGGTGCAGCCCCGTCCGCAGCTGCGCTGGCCGGCCTTGGCAACAAGACCCTGGTTGCCGGCGTCGTCGACGGCCACAACATCTGGCGCAACGACCTCGCAGTCGCTGCCGCCAAGCTGGATGAACTGAAGTCTGCCGCCGGCCGGATCGCCGTCAGCACCTCCACCTCCACCCAGCACGTCCCGCACGACGTCACCGAAGAGGGCCAGCTCTCCGAAGAGCTGCGCAGCTGGCTCGCGTTTGCCGACCAGAAGGCCGTAGAAGTCAAGACGCTCGCGTCCTACCTGGCCGACCCGGCCTCCGCACAGGCAGCCATCGACGAGGCGTCCGCCGTCATCGCAGCCCGCGCCATCGCCGAAGGCGTCCGCCGCGACGACGTCCGGGCCCGCACCGAGGCCCTGACCGCAGCGGACTTCAGCCGCTCCGCTTACACGGTCCGCGAAGCCGCCCAGGAAGAGGCCCTGCACCTCCCGCCGCTGCCCACCACCACCATCGGCTCCTTCCCGCAGACGTCCGAGATCCGCTCGGCGCGTGCCCGCAACAACAAGGGCGACCTCACCAACGAGCAGTACGGGCAGCTCATGAAGGACGAGATCAAGCGCGTCGTTGAGCTGCAGGAAGAGCTTGGCTACGACGTCCTGGTGCACGGCGAGCCCGAGCGCAATGACATGGTCCAGTACTTCGCCGAGAACCTCGAAGGCTTCGATGTGACGGTTCACGGCTGGGTCCAGTCCTACGGCTCACGCTGCACACGTCCGTCCATCCTCTGGGGCGACGTCACCCGCAGCGCCCCTATCACGGTGGCCTGGGCCGAGTACGCCCAGTCGCTGACCAGCAAGCCCATGAAGGGCATGCTCACGGGTCCGGTCACCATCCTGGCCTGGTCCTTCGTGCGCGATGACCAGCCCCTCGGCGAGACCGCCAACCAGGTTGGCCTGGCCTTGCGCGACGAAATCGCGGACCTCGAGGCTGCCGGCATCAAGGTCATCCAGGTGGATGAGCCCGCTCTTCGCGAACTCCTGCCGCTGCGCAAGGCCGATCACGCCGCCTACCTGAAGTGGTCAGTGGATTCCTTCCGTCTGGCCACCGCCGGTGCCGCTGACGCCACGCAGATCCACACCCACCTCTGCTACTCGGAGTTCGGCGTGATCATCGACGCCATCGACGGCCTCGATGCAGACGTCACCTCCATCGAAGCGGCACGGTCCCGCATGGAGGTTGTCCACGACCTCGAGTCCCACGGCTTCGGCCGCGGCGTTGGTCCGGGCGTCTACGACATCCACTCGCCGCGTGTTCCAGGCGAAGCAGAGGTCACCGAGCTCCTGGCGACCGCCGTCAAGCACGTCCCGTCCCGCCAGCTCTGGGTCAACCCGGACTGCGGCCTGAAGACCCGCGGCTACGCCGAGACCGAAGAGTCCCTGCGCAACCTGGTTAAGGCCACCAAGACGGTCCGCGCCGGCCTGTTGCAGTCCGCCAAGTAACAACGGTCTCACTAAGAGAACTCGCAGAGGCTCAAGGGCTAGTGCGGCCTGCCGCGCTGGCCCTTGAGAAGCGAGCGAACGGGCGGCCGGTCACCAAAAGGTGACCGGCCGCCGTCGTGCGTTAAGTGTGTTCAGGACTCCCAGAGGATTTCGTCGTCCACCACGCCGTCTTCGTCAGCGGCTACCACCAGCACCTCGTCCGTGAAGTGGGCGCCCAAGGTGAAGTCCATGACAAAGTAGCGCTCCGGCTGGCCGGGGAAGATGCCCACGTGGCCGAGCTTGAGGGCCTTGAGGAACACATCATTGGTGAGCTGGCTGCGCTCTTCAACACCAAAGACTTTCTGCAGGTGTTCGTCCTTCAGCGCGCTGCAGTGGAAGTGAAGGTATTCCTGCGGGCTGGTTCCTTCCTGGTCGAGTTCCTCGGCGATCATCTGCCGGACCTCGTCCACAAGTTCGGGAAGGAACCGAAGCCGGTAGTCCACTTTGTGCATGGCCGCTTCGTCAAAATGGTCGTGCGCGTTGATGTTGAGGTCGAGTTCCAGCGTATGGCCGCCGAGTTCGTGCTTGGCGGCGACGTTGTGATCCCGGCCGTGGTTGAGTTCGAATTCGCCAAAGTGCCGGCTCGCTACCCTGTTCATATCTTCAACATAGTCCTCTCTGGCAGTCCATTCCAGCGTTGACCCGGTCTTTCAACCCTGGCTTACCAGCGGGAGGGTTCCTGGTCGCCCCGGTTCGGGACGTCCTTGACATCGCGGGTCGCCGACGGATCGTGATCCACTACGTTGTCAACGTCCGAGATCAGGACGCCGTCAGGCTCGGCGTTCTCGACCTGCAGTGCATGCTCCGAGGCGTGCCGCGGTTCCGGTTCCGCCGCCATGATGGTATCCACCGCTGCGGTGGAGGGTTCGGGGCTCGGCAGGATCTCCTCAGGCACTGCTGCCCCTGTGGGTGCGTTGCGGCGGCGCAACATCTGCATCCAGCGCGGGCTGCTGCCCAGGATGCCGTGCTCGGCGAGCTCTTCAACCTCCAGGCCGTAGAAGTCACCGATGTGGTCCACAAGTTGTGCACGGCGTGCACGCTCGTAGGCCCGGCGTTCCCGGCTGAAGGCGATGTAGGTGGACCAGCAGATCAGCAGCATAACCACACTGAACGGCAGGGCAATGATGATCGCCGCAGTCTGGAGCGCCACGAGGCCTCCCGAGATCAGCAGCGAGATGGCCAGGACCGCTGTAATGAGGACAAAAAAGGTACGGATACGCTTCTTGGGATTGACCTGCCCGCCAGTGGCGATCATGCCCATCACGAGCGCGCCGGAGTCTGAGGACGTGATGAAGAAAATGGCGATCAGCAGGATAACGCCGACAGTCAGGACCGGGGTGCCCGGAACGTAGGAGAGCATGCTGAACAGGGCGCTGGAAGCACTAACGCTGCCGTCGGCGCCGATCAGGGTTCCGCTGCCGCTTAACTCAACGGCAAGGGCCGTGCCGCCGAGGACGCTGAACCAGAGCATACCGATGACGGTCGGTACCAGGATGACCCCGGCCACGAACTGGCGGACGGTCCGGCCCCGCGAAATACGGGCAATGAAGATTCCAACGAAGGGGGCCCACGAGATCCACCAGCCCCAGTAGAAGGAGGTCCAGGAGGCCTGCCAGGAGGCGCCGGCTTCGCCGGAGAAGGCGTTGACGTTAAAGGACAGGGCCGCGAAGTTCTGGACGTAGGCGCCGATCGACTGCACAAATTCGCGCAGCAGGAACGTCGACGGACCGAAGAACAACAGGTAGACGACCAGCAGGCCGGCCAGCACAAGGTTGATGCTGGAAAGCCACTTCATGCCCTTGGTCAGTCCAGAGAGGACAGAGAGCAGCACAAAGAAGGAAATGATGATGATAATAACGATTTCTGACCCGCGGGTCGCCGGTACCAGGTTGATGCTTTCCAGCCCGGCACTGATCTGCAGCACCCCGAGGCCCAGCGAGGTCGCCACACCGAAGAGGGTGCCGACCAATGCGACGACGTCAATGACGTTGCCCCAGGCGCCCTGGACGCGTTTGCCCAGGAGCGGCTCAAGGGCCCAGCGGATCGAGACCGGGCGCTTACGCCGGTGGATGGCGTAGGCCAGGGCGAGGCCGATCACCACATAGATGGACCAGGCATGCACACCCCAGTGCAGGAACGTCTGGCTGAGGGCCTGCTGCGCAAGCTCGGACGGCGTCCCGCTCACGCCGGGGCGAGGATTCGCGAAGTGGCTCAGCGGCTCGGTGACACCGTAGAACACCAGGCCGATTCCCATGCCGGCGGCGAACAGCAGTGCGAACCACGCCATCAGCGAGAATTCAGGTTCGTCGTCGTCGTGCCCGAGCTTGATATCACCAAAGCGGCTGAAGCCCAGGAACAGGCTGAAGACGACGAAGAAGCTGGTGATGAGGACGTAGTACCAGTTGAAGGAGTTAACGATGTTCGACTGGATGGTGCTGAACATCGCCTCCGCGGCCTTTGGAGCCAACAGGGCAAATGACGCGAAAACGGTCACCAGCACTGCGGCGGGCCAGAAGACCCAGCGCTCAACTATTCGTGGTTTTGGGGTTTCAGACATCCTTCTAGGCTAACCCCCGGGGTCATCCTGCGCCGACCTGAAGCTTCAGTTGCCTGGCTGCGGGCCGGCTGGAACCGATAACCGGGACGCTAACCTCGGGCAGGGGCCTGGTTCATGGTATCGGCGAGCAGGTCCACAAACAGCTGCACCCGGGCGGTCTTCTTCTCGTTGATGAGCAGGGCAAACACGTTCCGGGCCAGCCGGATCTCGGGAACGTCCAGCACCACAACGCCAGCCGGCCGGTGCCGCAATGCGAGCTCGGGCACCAGTGCGGCGCCCAGTCCGGCGGCCGCCATTTCGAGGCTGGCATGGAAATCGTCGCTGTGGGCCACCACGCGCGGATACAGGTTGCAGCTGGCAAAGAGCCGATCGATCACCACGGCATCGGGGCTCCCGGGGTGGTGCATGATCCAGGGCAGTTCGGACAAATGGTCCGCCGCCACCTTGGCGTCCGTGCGGAACCCCCAGGCCGCGGGCAGCACCACGCGGAAGTTGTCGTCGCCGATCCACTGCCGGTTGATAGTGTGCGGCCAGGCGAGCCCCGACTGGCCCACCTGGAAGACCAACGCCACATCCAGCTCCCCGCCGGTGCGCAGTCCCTGGATGGTCTGGGCCGGCTCGGCCACGGACACCTTGAGGTCGATGCCCAGGTCTTTCCACGCCGGATTCTTCAAGATGCGGGGGAGGACGTAGGTGGCCAGGCTGGGAAAGATTCCCAGCCGCAGCTCCTGGCTGGAGCTGCTGTGTGTCTTCGAGGCTGCCGCCATCAGGGCTTCGATGTCCGTCAGGACCTTCGCGGCGTGCCGGGTCATCACCACCGCGGCTTCGGTGGGGACCACGCTGCGGGCCGAACGCTGGAACAGGACCACATCCGTCTCGCGTTCCAGGGCGGACATCTGCTGCGACACCGCCGACGCCGTGTATCCCAGGCGTGCCGCTGCGGCCGCAAACGAGCCCAGCCGGGTAACTTCGAGGAGAGTCTTCAGATGAACGGGATTTACCAAGGCAGTCCTTCGGTCGGGGCCGCCTGAGCACCGTGTGGTACCGGTTCTGGAAGGCCCGCTTTATTCTGGCACAAAGAATAACTTCAAACTCAGTCATCCACCGGCCCCACGGCGTCGAACTGCCCCTAGAGAGTTTGCACCGAGCAAGTGCACCACGAAGTCCGAGCAGGGGAGCAGAACAGTGTTTTTGGCAGGGAACTCGACCTTCAAGCCGCAGGGACGGCGCATTGCTGTTGTGGGCAGTGGTGTGGCGGGCCTGACGGCCGCGTATGTCCTGAACCGTCACGACAACGTCACCCTCTTTGAGGCGGACAGCAGGCTGGGCGGCCACGCGCACACCCATAACGTTCCGCAGCCGGATGGATCCACCCTCGGCATCGATACCGGCTTCATTGTCCACAACGAGCGGACCTATCCCACCCTGCTGCGGCTGTTCGCGGAGCTGGGTGTAGAGACGCAGGACTCCGAAATGAGCATGTCCGTCCGCTGTGACGGCTGCGGTCTGGAGTACGCCGGGGCCCGTGGGGGCGGCCGCGGGATCATCGCGCGCCCGTCCAGTCTCCTGCGCGGGCGCTACCTGCTGATGCTGCTGGAGGTCATGCGCTTCTACCGCAGGGCCCGGGCGATGATTGAGGCGGCCCCAACGTCCGACGCCGGTCCTGGTGCGGGCGGCGCGGAGCCCACCCTCGGTGAATTCCTGGCAAAGGAACGCTTCAGCAAGTACTTCATCTCGCATTTCATGACGCCGGTGGTCAGCGCGGTCTGGTCGTGCGATCCCACCACAGCGCTGTCCTACCCGGCGCGGTACCTTTTCACCTTCCTGGGACACCACGGCATGCTGGGCGTCAAGGGTTCGCCGCAGTGGCGGACGGTCACCGGCGGTTCGGGGCAGTACGTGGCGAAGCTGGCCGCCACGTTGCCGGATATCCGGCTTAACAGTCCTGTCACCGGCATCCGGCGCCACGCGCTCGGTGTGGAACTGACCACCGAGCAGGGAATTGAAGATTTCGAGGCAGTGGTCATAGCCACGCACCCGGCCCAGGTCCTGGGCTTCCTCGCGGACGCCACGCCGGCCGAGAAGGAAGCCCTCGGGCAGATGCCGTACTCCGTCAACCACACCGTTTTCCACCGGGACCCGGCCGTCCTGCCCGCCGCGGACAATGCCAGGGCGTCCTGGAACTACCGGCTCC
The DNA here is from genome assembly GCF_014217545.1 of Pseudarthrobacter sp. NBSH8. Classification (NCBI taxonomy): domain Bacteria; kingdom Bacillati; phylum Actinomycetota; class Actinomycetes; order Micrococcales; family Micrococcaceae; genus Pseudarthrobacter; species Pseudarthrobacter sp. NBSH8. The sequence continues at coordinate 2,352,852 of NZ_CP043178.1, read as the reverse complement.
CGGACTGCGAAGCCCGTCCGGACAAGGTACTGGTCAGCTACGATCTCACCCGGCTGCAGCGCCTGCGGCCGGCGGATGGCCAGCCGTACCTGGTGAGCCTGGGGGAGTCCGAGCTCATCGCGGAGGACCGGGTGCTGGAACATTTGGTCTACGAACACCCCCAGTACACGCCCGAATCACTGCGGGCACAGCAGCGTATTGCGGCCCTGAGCGATGACCGCATCGCCTACGCCGGCGCCTACTTGGGCTGGGGCTTCCATGAAGATGGCGCCCTGGCCGGTGTCCGTGCCGCAGCGAGCCTGGGGCGCACCTGGGATACGCCCAGGATGAAGGCGCACAAGCCTGAGCTGCTTTCTGCCTCGGAGGGCGCATGAGCTCAACCGCAGCCATCTACCGCACGTCCATTTCCCACGTGCGCCAGAGTCCGCTGAAGAACGCGTTCACGTACCGGAGCTACAGCTGGTTTGTGGACGTGGACCGGCTCCCCGTTCTGCCCCGGTTCATGCGGCCGCTGGCTGTCTTCCGGGCCGCCGACCACCTGGGCGATCCCGGGGCCACCATCCGCAGCAACGTGGAACGGTACCTGCGGACCCGGGGGATGGAGCCCGACGGCGGGTCCATCCGGATGCTGACCAGTGCCCGGGTTTTCGGGCACGTCTTCAACCCGCTCACGCTCTTCTGGTGCTATGGGATGTCCGGGGAGCTGCGGTGCGTCATTGCCGAGGTTCACAACACCTACGGCGAACGCCACTGCTACCTCCTGGAAACGGATCCTTCCGGCCGGGCCAGCGTGCCGAAGGCCTTCTACGTTTCACCGTTCAATGACGTTGACGGGCAGTACAGGATGAAGCTGCCCGCGCCGGAGCAGCGGCTGTCCGTCTCCATTGTCCTGGAGCGGGAGGGGCAGCGGCCGTTCGCCGCGACCATGGACGGGGACCGGCGCCCGGCCACCGTCAGGAACATCCTGGCAGCGGCCGTTGCAGTCCCGGCCGCGCCGCTGCTGGTATCGGCGCTGATCCGGATTCAGGGCATCAAACTCTGGGCACGACGCCTGCCAGTCATCAAAAAACCACATCACCCCTCACAGGAGGCAGTCCAATGACCATGACCGATGAAAACGGAACAGCCGCGACTGCGGAGGTTTCCGCCGCGAAGCCAGCCGCACGGCACCTGGTGACAGGGCAGGCTGCTGGCGGGGTACCGGCGTCGCCGGCCACCATTGATCCGGACGTGTGGCCCGGTGTTGCCCACGCGCCGTCGGGCACTAAAGCGCTGGTGGCAGGCAAAGCCGCCGGCCTGCTGTTCAAGGCGGCCGTACGACGGCTCCCCCTTCGCGTTGCCTACCCGGACGGTTCAGTGCTGGGCACCGGCGGCCCGGACGCTCCGGTGATGACCATGGTCAGGCCGGCAGTGTTCGAAGTGCGGATCGGGGACAACGGCCTGATCGGGCTGGGCGAATCATTTATGGCCGGGGATTGGGAGGCGTCGGACCTCGCGGGGGTGCTGGAGGTCTTCGCCGCGTCCGTGGACACGCTGATCCCCGCACCGCTGCAGAGGCTGCGGACGCTGTACCTGCCGCGGACGCCGCGGCAGGAACGCAATGAAGAACACAACACCCGCAGCAACATCTCGCGGCACTACGACCTCTCCAACGAGCTCTTCTCCAACTTCCTGGACACCACCATGAGCTACTCCTCGGCGCTTTTCCCGCTGAGTGACGGTGCACTGGATTCGGTCCCGTGGGACGCATTGGCGGAGGCCCAACAGGCCAAGATCGACAGGCTGCTGGACAAAGCAGGCGTCGGATCGGGCACGCGGCTGCTGGAGATCGGCACCGGCTGGGGTGAATTGGCCCTCCGGGCAGCAGCCCGCGGTGCCACTGTCTACAGTGTGACGCTCTCCAGTGAACAGCGGGCGCTGGCGCAGGAACGCATTGCCGCCGCCGGCTACGCAGACCTGGTGACCGTGGCGCTGCAGGACTACCGGGCCGTGGAAGGCGAGTTCGACGCCATTGTGTCCGTGGAGATGATCGAGGCGGTTGGTTATGAGTACTGGCCCATTTACTTCCAGACCATCGACCGCGTACTGGCCCCGGGTGGGAAGGTGGCCATCCAGGCCATCACCATGCCGCACGGCCGCATGCTGGCCACGCGCAACGCCTACACCTGGGTGCACAAGTACATCTTCCCCGGCGGCTTCCTGCCGTCCGTGCGGGCCATCGAAAGCGTGACCCAGCAGCACACCACATTGCGGGTTCGGGAGCGGATGGGCCTGGGCGATCACTACGCCGCGACCCTCCGCCTCTGGGAGGAGCAGTTCCTCGCGCGCTCGGAGGAAGTCGGTGGGCTCGGCTTTGACGCAGTGTTCCAGCGGATGTGGCTGTTCTACCTCTGCTACTCACGGGCAGGTTTCCAGTCCGGCTACCTGGACGTGCAGCAGATTGTCCTGGACCGCCGGGAGGCCCAGCTGTAGCAGCGGTCCCGCCGATCGGCCCTTCTTAAGCCCGGGCGTGGAAGAGCCTCTCCAATCCCTCTTCCCCAAGCGAAAGTCCGATGTGGACAAGGTCCGGGTAGCCGTCCGTAAGAGTTTCCTGGGGTTTGAGTTGGTTGGGCCAGTGCGGTGGTTCCCAGTCTTGATGTTCGCTTGTATAGCGCCTGCCCGAGGGGGAAATCCAGCCTGGTGGTTTGGTTTTGGAGGCTGGTGTGGGTTGCCAGCCTCCGTTGTGCCGGAGTTTGTGGTGTTTGGGGCATGGCTGTCCCAGATTCGAGACCCCTGTGGTGCCGCCCTTGGCCCAGGCGAGGATATGGTCGGCCTCGTTGTCCAGTGAGTTGTTGCTGCAGCCCGGGAAGGGACACTTGCCGTCCCGCAGTCGCAACCACTGCCGCATGGCCTTGCTCAGCCGGTAACTGGACCGCCCGATCTCCAGCGGAGCCCCGTCCCGGGGGTCAATCAGGACCCGGTAGAACGAGCCGGCACCGTTCGCCACGAGATCCCGGGCCATCGATGCCGGGATGGGGCCGTAGCCGTCCAGCATCGCTGGCTCATCGGTGGCGCCGAGCAGGGAGAACACCGGGACCGTCACCAGGACTTCGGCCCGCGACGGCGGAACCTGCCCGGGGTCGCTTCCTTCCGCGCTGCCGTTGCGGCCCTGGTTTCCGTTGCCAAGGAGGGCGGCGGCGAATACGTCGGCGCGGAGTTGGGTGAGGGTGCGGGGCTCGTCGGGGCCCTGCAAACCGCGTGCGATGGCGGTGGTCCGGTTCCAGATTGCGACCGCCTGGTTCGCCGGGAGGTAAGCCGAAAGCCAGGCCATCCCGTCATGGTCCGGTGCGTACTCGACGCGACGGTCGAGGACACCTTTCGCGTGGCGCTTTTCGATGCTTTCGGTGTTGTGGCGTTCGCGCCAGGTACGGGCCTTGTGTCGGAACCGGGATGCCGGCATTTCGCCGGCAGGACATCCACTTGCCGAGCCCGGCGCGTCCGGGTCCAGGAAGTGGGCCTCAAGCGCGGCGGCACCGGTCTGGTCAAGGGTGGCAGCTTCGTCGGCCATGACCCGGGCGTGCTGCCAGGAGATGGTTCCGGACTGCAGGCCGGCCATGGTCAACGGCAATGTATTGGTCAGGGCGTGGGAGACCCCCAGGAACGAACCGGCCGCCCGGTCACCGATAGTCAGGGCACACCCAACCTCCGCAGTGACTGCCATTTCCTGCGCCTGGACCGAAGCATCCGGAGGAGCCACCGCCCGGGCAATATCTGCGTACTGCACGGCAGCCCCGGCCTTCACGCCCGCCATCTGTGCATCCACTGCCGCAGCCCCAATCAGAATATCGAGGCAATCCTCGGACAATCCCCGTAACGGATCGCCCTCCGCTGAAAGTCCACCGGAACCGTGTTCGTTCACGACGCCGGTGAGCGTGGCAACGGCCGCGGTGATGTCCGCATACGCCTTTGCCACTGCCGGGTTCCTCATGTATCCATCATGACAAGGGGGTCTGACATTCAAGCGAGACCGCAATTAAAGGCCCGCTCATCCGTCTGCGCACCGGTAGGATTCTTGCGGCGTGCAGGTCAGCGCGCACACTCGGCAAATTCCGGCGGCAAGGACTGATGATGAAAAAGACCACGCGGCAGGCGCCCGACGGCGGTACGGGGCAGGGCGCGCCGGGGCGGCCATGGAGTGAGCGCCCGTGGACGAGCTCCTACGGGCCGGGTGTCCCGGCGGACCTGGTGCTGCCGAAGGGTTCGCTGGTGGACCTCATGGACACGTCCGTGCGCCGCTACGGGTCCAAGACCGCTTTGGAGTTTTTCGGCGCCGGCACTACCTACCGTGAGCTCGGAAGACTGATCAACCGGGCCGCCGCGGGCCTGAAGAAACTGGGTGTCAAATCCGGCGACAGGGTGGCCCTCGTGATGCCGAACTGCCCGCAGCACGTGGTCGCCTTCCATGCCGTGCTGCGCCTCGGAGCCGTGGTGGTCGAACACAACCCGCTCTACACGGACCGCGAACTGCGGCACCTGTTCGAGGACCATGAGTCCGCCGTCGCGATCGTTTGGGACAAGGCTGTGGAGCGGGTCCGCCAATTGCCGGCCGACGTCGGGCTCCGCACTATTGTCTCGGTGGAGCTCATCTCTGCGATGCCGCTGCCGCAGCGCCTGGCGCTGCGGCTTCCGGTACCTGCCGCCCGCAAGGCCCGTGCTGCCCTCACCGTCGGCAAGGACGAGCCCAAGGGCCGGCCCGCGCCCGGCCCGCGCCCGGTGCTGCCATGGAGGCAGCTCCTCGAAGCTGGGGAGCTCAAGAAGAAACATCCGAGTCCCGGTGCCCAGGACCTTGCCGTCCTCCAGTACACGTCCGGCACCACCGGCTTGCCTAAGGGCGCCATGCTCACCCACGCCAATCTGCAGGCCAATGCCGCGCAGGGCCGTGCGTGGGTGCCCGGGCTGAAGGAGGGTAAGGAGACCGTCTATGCGGTGCTGCCGATGTTCCACGCTTATGGCCTCACCCTGTGCATGACGTTCGCCCTCAGCATCGGCGCGAAGCTGGTTCTGTTCCCCAAGTTCGACGTTGACCTCGTGTTGAAGGCGCTGAAGAAGTCTCCCGCCACGTTTTTGCCTGCCGTACCGCCGATCTATGACCGCATTGCGGCCGCGGCGGCGCAACGCGGCATAGGGCTGGAAAGCATCCGCTTCTCCATCTCCGGGGCCATGAACCTGCCCACTGAGACGGTGGAGACCTGGGAGAAAGTGACGGGTGGCTACCTTATCGAAGGCTACGGGCTGACCGAAACTTCCCCTATCGCCATTGGGAACCCCTTCGGACCGAGCAGGAAGCCCGGCACCGTGGGTGTGCCGTTTCCGCTGACAGACATCCGGGTGGTGGATCCGAAGAACGTGGCCCTGGACCGTGCCCCGGGGGAGGAGGGCGAACTCCTGATCCGCGGCCCGCAGGTGTTTTCCGGCTACTGGAACCGGCCGGAGGAGACGGAAGATTCACTGCTCGACGGCGGCTGGTTCCGCACCGGAGACATCGTTTCGGTAGATGATGACTACTTCGTCACCATCCGGGACAGGATCAAGGAACTGATCATCACCGGCGGCTTCAACGTTTCACCCAGTGAGGTGGAGGTCGTCATGGCCACCTTCCCGGGCATTTCGGAAGTCTCCGTGGTGGGGTTGCCCCGGCCCGGCGGGGGCGAGGACGTGGTAGCCGCCGTGGTCCCCACCCCGGGGACCACCATCGATCCTGCCGCTCTCCTGGCCTATGCCCGGGCACAGCTGACTGCCTACAAGGTGCCCCGCCGGGTGGTGGTGCTCGATTCCCTCCCGCGTTCGCTCATCGGCAAAGTCCTGCGCCGGGAGATCCGGGACAGCCTCGCAGCGATGGGTTGAAAGGAGCTACAGCATCCGTATGCCGTTGCTCTCATTCTCTAGCCGGAGGGCCACTACATGTAGTGCCCCGGGAGGCATTCCGCGCCCTCGGCCACAGGGCGCGACACGCCGCCCCGTATGCGACACGCTGGGGGTTAATTGTGGCTAAGTACTCCACAGGGTGTGGATTTCGTCCGCAAAAATGGCGGGATTCCGGACATTTTGCAGGCGCTTGCCTGTGGATTAAAAGTGCATTAAATGACATACTTGTAATACATCATCTTGGGGTTCCGAAGAGCCGTCTGCACTACATGTAGTATCGACGTACAGCTTGGGCAGGACTAAGACGAGCGAAGATTTCGATAAAGGGGACAGGGACAATGACCGTTACGGTTTACACCAAACCTGCGTGTGTACAGTGCAACGCAACCTACCGTGCGCTGGACAAAAAGGGCATCACTTACCAGAGCGTTGACATCTCCCAGGACGCCGATGCCCTCGAGCGCCTGAAGGCGCTGGGCTACATGCAGGCACCTGTTGTAGTCACGGACCAGGACCACTGGTCAGGCTTCCGCCCGGACAAGATCGAGGAACTGGCACTGTCTGCCGTTTCCTCCGTGGCCTAAGGCCTTAAACTTTCGCCAGCAGGCAACTTTCAATTCACACACATGAGGTGACTCCCGTGTCAGCACTGGCAGTAGCCAGGGCCCAGGTGGCCCCGTTGCAGCCTGACACCACACAGAGTCAGCTCATCTACTTTTCCTCCACCTCCGAGAACACCAGCCGCTTTGTCGCGAAGCTCGGACGTGAGCTGGCACGGATCCCGCTCCATGCAAAGGATGCACCCCTTCTCGCCACCCGGCCTTACGTGCTGGTAGTGCCGACCTACGGGGGCACCGGGGGAGAGGGCTCAGTGCCCAAGCAGGTGATTCGCTTTCTGAACGACCCGCAGAACAGGCAACTGATCTGTGGGGTTATCGGTGCCGGCAACACAAACTTCGGGGACAACTACTGCATGGCCGCGGACATCATTGCCGCCAAATGCAACGTCCTCCGGCTTTACAGATTTGAACTTATGGGCACGCCAGAAGACGTCGCCCGCGTACACAATGGATTGGACACGTTTTGGACACGACTGTCGCAGAAACAGAAGTAACCAGGGCCGAAGGCCAGGGCACCGCCGCTGCCGAAAAGCGGAGTGCCGCCGTCGAAAAGCCCGAGATGCCGGCCGCCTATAAGGGGCTGGGCTATCACGAGCTCAACGCCATGCTGAACCTGTACGGCCCCAACGGAGAGATCCAGTTCGAGGCCGACCGCGAGGCTGCACACCAGTACTTCCTGCAGCACGTGAACAACAACACCGTCTTTTTCCATGACCTGGAAGAGAAGCTCGACTACCTGGTGAAGAACCAGTACTACGAGCGCGAAACCCTTGACCAGTACACGATGAACTTCATCCGCGAGCTCTACAACCGCGCGTACAAGAAGAAGTTCCGCTTCGAAACCTTCCTGGGCGCGTTCAAGTTCTACACGTCCTACACACTGAAGACGTTCGACGGCAATCGATTCCTGGAGCGCTACGAGGACCGCGTCTGCATGGTGGCCCTGCACCTGGCCCGCGGCGACGAACAGCTCGCCCTGCAGATGGTGGACGAGATCATCGAAGGCCGCTTCCAGCCGGCTACACCCACGTTCCTGAACGCCGGCAAGCGCCAGCGTGGCGAGCTGGTCTCCTGCTTCCTGCTCCGCATCGAAGACAACATGGAGTCGATCGGCCGGTCCATCAACTCGGCGCTGCAGCTGTCCAAGCGCGGTGGCGGTGTGGCGTTCGCGCTGACCAACATCCGCGAAGTCGGCGCCCCGATCAAGCAGATCGAGAACCAGTCCTCCGGCGTTATCCCCGTGATGAAGCTCCTCGAGGACAGTTTCTCCTACGCCAACCAGCTCGGTGCCCGCCAGGGTGCCGGCGCCGTGTACCTGCACGCGCACCACCCGGACATCTACCGCTTCCTGGACACCAAGCGCGAGAACGCGGATGAGAAGATCCGCATCAAGACCCTCTCGCTGGGCGTTGTCATCCCGGACATCACGTTCGAGCTGGCCAAGAAGGACGAGGACATGTACCTGTTCTCCCCGTACGACGTCGAACGGGTCTACGGCATGCCGTTTTCCGACGTCTCGGTCACCGAGAAGTACTACGAGATGGTGGACGATTCCCGGATCAAGAAGACCAAGATCAAGGCGCGCGAGTTCTTCCAGACCCTCGCCGAGATCCAGTTCGAATCCGGCTACCCGTACATCATGTTCGAGGACACCGTGAACCGGGAAAACCCGATCGACGGCAAGATCATCATGTCCAACCTGTGCTCGGAGATCCTCCAGGTTTCGCAGCCCACCACGTACCACGATGACCTGTCCTACGACCAGACCGGCAAGGATATCTCCTGCAACCTGGGTTCGCTGAACATCGCCAAGGCCATGGACAGCCCGGACTTCGGCCTGACCATCGAGACGGCCATCCGGTCCCTCTCGGCGGTCTCGGACATGTCCAATATCACCTCCGTGCCGTCCATCGCCCGCGGCAACGACCAGTCCCACGCCATCGGCCTGGGCCAGATGAACCTGCACGGCTACCTTGCACGCGAGCGGGTCCACTACGGTTCCGAAGAGGGCCTGGACTTCACCAACATCTACTTCTACTCGGTGGTGTACCACGCGGTCCGCGCCTCGAACCTGCTGTCCATCCAAACCGGGCAGACCTTCGGCGGCTTCGAGAAGTCCAAGTACGCCTCGGGCGAGTTCTTCGACAAGTACACGGACCAGGAGTGGGTGCCGCAGACCGCCAAGGTTGCGGAACTGTTCAAGAACATCCACATCCCCACGCAGGATGACTGGCGCGAGCTGAAGGCTTCCGTCATGGAGCACGGCATCTACAACCAGAACCTGCAGGCCGTCCCGCCGACGGGCTCGATCTCCTACATCAACAACTCCACCTCCTCGATCCACCCGGTGGCGTCCAAGATCGAGATCCGCAAGGAAGGCAAGTTGGGCCGCGTGTACTACCCGGCCCCGTACCTGACGAACGACAACCTGGAGTACTACCAGGACGCGTACGAGCTCGGCTACGAGAAGGTCATCGACACCTACGCCGCAGCCACCCAGCACGTGGACCAGGGCCTGTCCCTGACGCTGTTCTTCAAGGACACGGCCACCACGCGCGACATCAACCGGGCCCAGATCTACGCCTGGAAGAAGGGCATCAAGACCATCTACTACATCCGTCTCCGCCAGCTCGCGCTGGAGGGAACCGAGGTGGACGGCTGCGTCAGCTGCATGCTTTAATCTTCAACTAAATCTGGACAGTACGACGGCGGGCGCCCGCCCGCCGTCGTACGCTTAACTTCAAAGAACGACCCAACTTTTAGGGGATGACATGACCGAGAAGGTCAAGCTGCTTAGCCACGTCGAAGCGATCAACTGGAACCGCATCCAGGACGATAAGGACGTAGACGTCTGGAACCGTCTGGTCAACAACTTCTGGCTGCCCGAAAAGATCCCGCTCTCCAACGACGTGCAGTCGTGGGCCACGCTGACCCCGGACGAGCAGCAGCTCACCATGCGCGTGTTCACGGGCCTGACGCTGCTGGACACCATCCAGGGCACCGTCGGCGCCGTCTCTCTGATTCCGGACGCGATCACCCCGCACGAGGAAGCCGTTTACACGAACATCGCGTTCATGGAGTCCGTACACGCCAAGAGCTACTCCTCCATCTTCTCCACGCTGGCCTCCACCAAGGAGATCGACGAGGCCTTCCGCTGGTCCACAGAGAACGTGAACCTTCAGAAGAAGGCCCAGATCGTTATGGACTACTACCAGGGCGATGACCCCCTGAAGCGCAAGGTGGCCTCCACGCTGCTGGAGTCCTTCCTGTTCTACTCGGGCTTCTACCTGCCGATGTACTGGTCTTCACGCGCCAAGCTGACGAACACGGCCGACCTGATCCGCCTGATCATCCGCGACGAGGCCGTGCACGGCTACTACATCGGCTACAAGTTCCAGAAGGGCCTGGAAGGTCTCTCCGAGGAGCGCAAGCAGGAGATCAAGGACTACACGTTCGAACTGCTCTTCGAGCTGTACGAGAACGAAGTCCAGTACACGCACGACCTTTACGACTCCGTTGGCCTCGCCGAGGACGTCAAGAAGTTCCTGCACTACAACGCCAACAAGGCGCTGATGAACCTGGGCTACGAGGCCATGTTCCCGGCTTCCGTCACCGACGTGAACCCGGCCATCCTCTCGGCGCTGTCACCGAACGCGGACGAAAACCACGACTTCTTCTCCGGGTCCGGTTCGTCATATGTGATCGGCAAGGCCGTCAATACTGAGGATGATGACTGGGACTTCTAGTCGACGTGCTCATTGCCAACCAACTTGGTCCTTTTGACAACCTAGTTGGTCCACGGTCAACGTAATTGGTCCTATGGTCCTTCGGCTGTCAACGAGGGGTTGGCCCCGCGCGTCTAAGCAAACGCGTGGGGCCTCGCTGGAGTCGCGGTAACGACGGCGGCGTCTACAGTTTGCCGGACAGCTGCCATCGGCGATCTTGGCGCGCGAGGCACCCAACACACGAGGCCCTCCTCGAGCTTGTTGAAAACGCCCGGACGATCGGCGCGCACCCTTGCCACCGAATCGGATGTTTTTGCCGACCTTCAGGCGCCTCCGCGCGCCGAACTGGGGAGCCTGCTGTTTTTGTATTTCTTTATACCTTTTGTACTTCGCGGGACGCTGCCCGCACACGACTGGCAAAAACTCGCCGGGCTGTCCTCGGGACGCTACGAGGGGACGTGAGATGTTGAACCAGTTGAGCTCTTTCGGAGCAAGTTGAGCTGATTCAGGGCAACTTGACCCTGATTGAACTTGCTCCGAATGTCACACCCAGGTAAGAGGTGACACGTTGCGTGGCATCGCACGTACCAAGTGGCTTTGCACAAGGGACTGAGTTGGCAGATTGCTGGCGCTGTCTTTTGGAACCAGTTGTCATTCGGCTCACTGGCCTTCCGTTTAGGTAGTGAACGAGTGATGGGTGCGGCCCATGCCGTACCCAATCGGCCAAGCGAAGAACGTCCGGCGTGGACAAACCATGTTGCGCCTTGCCCCGTGCCTTTTAGGAGACCCCCTTCGTGGACATTCTTACTTCTCTACAGCCCTTTCTTGGCCCCATCATTGGTGGTGGATTGGCACTCCTTGGTGGTTTCATCCAGGGGAAGCGGACGGAGAAAGCAACCAGGGAAACTGAACGGCGGAAGTTATCGCATGACTCCGCTCGGGAGATTACTGCTCAACTGGCCACGCTGAGCGGGGTTGCCCGAAAGCACCGCGATCACAATTCTCTTGATCTGACCGAGCAGGGCCAAGCTGAGCTCTGGGACTGTTGCTCCGCAATGGCACAACATGCCAGGTACATTAGCGATAACGGACTGCAGGATGCAGTGGTGGAGGCCGTAAGTTTTCTTCGGCCCCCACCCTATTTCGAAGAAGTATTGGGAAAGTCCGTGCCAGGAGTCGTTTACGACCTGGAGGGTTGGCTGGGCCCAATGGTCCAAGCTCACATCATGAGTCAAACTATGCCGCAGCGACCGGATTTCCTTGCGGACTACCGGAACGCATATGCGGACGCCGAAGAGATGTGGGCGAGTCAGATCGAGACGCAAGAAGCGTATTATGCGGAGGAAAGGGAGAAAGCGCGGAGAGCCCGGGAGTAGGAGCGCTAGGCTGCAGAAGCTTCAGTCGGTCAACCAACGCTACGGTCGCCGCCATCTTTCACGAGGTGGTTCGGTCGTCTAGATTGACGAAATACTCGCTGCCCGTAGCTTTCGTCGCTTGGAAACGCCGGCGTCGTCGTTGGAGATTGATCGCAGCATACGACGACCCTATGGGGAGCCGCAGGGGTTTGCCTTGGCGGCCAGCACGCCGCCTCGCTAACTAAATGGACGCGACGGGTCTAACGGCGACCACCGCCGCACCTGCGTGATCGCTGTTTCGCTCGGCGAGGGTGCTCACGGCCAACGAAGCCGGTAAGAGTTCTGCGAACTTCAGTGTTCTGAGCGCCCGCTCATCAACCTGCGGCAGGAGCCGTTGCGGCTCGTCCTGAAGCACACCCCGGATCTCGCGCAAGGCCTGAGCCAGAGCCGGAGTCGTGGTGTCGCCCCGCAAGCCGATTTGCCAGTTGTTGTAGGCCCGGGACTCGTCCAGCAACTCAGGTGCCAAGTCAAGCAGCCCCGCGACCAGGACGGCGTTCGCGCGGGCACCAGCCCAGGTCCACCAGCGAAGTCTCCCGTTCGGCTCACGGACCAGGACTGTGGAACCATCCAGTACCCGCTGCGAATACTCCTCCCGGAGTTCGTTCAGCTTGGTCAGAGCACGCTTGGACAGCAGCACGCCGGCGGGAGTGGCCCCGAGAAGCACCCGCCGTGTTGCATCGCTTAGGGCATAGGACTCCGGCTGCGGCATGCTTGACCATTTGGAGTCTGCGGCGTTTGCAGACGGTTCAACGTAGGCGCGGTGACGCTTCCAGTCGACGTAGTTCACCTGCCATGCTTTGCCTCCGAGGGTAAGGAGTCGAGGACCGTCGACCTTGCGTTGCAGCACCATTGGGTCAACGGAGCCGATTTCCTCGCGCCCGTGCAGAATTACCACCTGCGGGTCCGCGGTAAACACGGCCATGAGGTCGCGGTAATGAATTCCACCGTACTTTCGTTCGGCTTCGGGCCCCATGAAAAGCATCCCCTGGTCCGAATCCAGATGGCGCGTTTCCGCGAGCCAGTCGGCGATCTCTTGCCAATCACCGGCCGCGGCGAGCCCGAGCCCAGAGAACCACTCGTGCCAGGTATTGGCCCCGATTCGTCGTTCCTGCAGCGTCACGCCTAGGAGCTGTTGTGCTGCCACGTGCAACGGAGTCGGCGGGGGAATGACAGGCTCCACGTAGCCCTCAGACCAGAGCAACAGCAGGCCGCAGGCCCGGAGGAACTGCGCGTCGTCCGTGGACAGAAAAAGCATGTTCCGCTCGGTTCCCGGCCTGCGGCCGGTCCGGCCCAGCCGCTGCAGTACCGAGGCGACGGTGCGCGGTGCGCCGATCTGGACGACCCTGTCGAGGTCACCCACGTCGATGCCGAGTTCCAGGGTCGAGGTGGACACGATGACGCAGCTGCGGGCCTGGGAGAACGCGGTTTCGGCCTGCCTGCGGGCATCGACGGACAAGGAGGAATGCGAAACGAAAGTCTCCACCTCAAGATCCCGCAGCCCCAGCGACACCTTTTCCACCGTCCGTCGCGAATCGGCAAAGACGAGCCGCTTTTCGCCGCGATGCAGGGCAGCGATCACTTTGGCGGCATTCAAGTCGCTCCCCACGAAATCTAGCTGCATCTCCGGCAGGGACGCAGAGCCGCCGTCCGGAGCGACAACGGAGGCCGGTATCTCCGAGACCCGATTGCTGCCTTGCAGCCACGTCAACAGCTCCGGGGCGTTGCCTACCGTTGCGGAGAGGCCAATCCGTTGCAGCGGACGGCCAGCCAGCTTAGAGATGCGTTCCAGGACTCCCAGCAGGTGCCAGCCCCGATCGTCCCCGGCGAAGGCATGAACCTCGTCGACGACGATGGCGCGCACATCCGCGAACAATGCCCGGGGATCCGCCAGCGTGGACACGAGCATGGATTCGAGCGATTCCGGTGTGGTCAGCAGGATGTCGGGACGCTCAAAGACCTGACGCTTCCGGGCACCCGCAGTGGTATCACCGTGCCGGACCGCTGCGGTGCGCCCAAGCCAGCCGGCGTAGGAAGCAACCCGCGGTTCCAGGTTGTTCAGCAACGCGCGCAGGGGACACACGTAGAGCACGGAGGTCCCCGTCCAGGACTCCTCGGCCATACGCGTCAGCAACGGGAACAGTGCTGCCTCGGTTTTACCGCCGGCTGTGGGAGCCAAGAGCAGGCAATCGTTGCCGCCCAGTACGGGGCCGATGGACTCGGATTGCAGTGGCCGCAGGCCGCCCCAGCCCAAGGTGTTGGCGATGTGGTGCTGGACCACCGTATTGAGCGCGTCGAACCCCACAGGCTGGGTCACAGGTTGAGTTCGACGTCGTCCGCGGTCGCCGCATAGCCGCCGGCCATTCCGACGGTACCGCCGACGGCGCTGCGTTCCTCGGGGCTTAGTTCCTCGCGGGCCAAGGTCAAGGCGTAGTGCTGGCGTGGGTCGAAGTCAGCGAACTGGTCAACCCGGTCCAGTACGTCACCGATCAGTTTCTTCAGGAAAATCCTTGGAGCGATGCCCACCTTTCCGCCCAGACCGCCGGTCACGGCGGCGGCCAGATCCGAGATATAGGGATCGTCGACGAGTTGGCGGATGCGGTCAGGAGCGTCGGCACCGAGAAGGTAGAGGTCCCGTACTTTGGTGCCCAACGCTTCGAGCGCTTCACGGTCGAAGCCGGCCAAACGGATCTGCACCGCCCGGGGGTTATCGAAGCGGGCATCGGTGCCGAAGTCCGTGGCCAGCCGCTGAGCCAGGGGCGCCAGCCGTGGCACCCCTGATGGGCCGGTGAAGAAAGCCGGTGTTCCGGTCAGGACCAGGTACAGCCCGGGGAAGCGCCCGGAATCCACTTCGTCCATGAGTTGGCGCAGCGCGTTGAGTGCCTTGTCCCGTACATCCGAACGCATCCGTTGCAGGGTTTCGACCTCGTCCAGCACCACCAAAAGGCCGGGATGTCCGGCGTCGCGCAGGATCAGCAGCAGACCCTGCAAGAATCCCAAGGCACCGAAGTGGTCCAGATCGCCACGGATGCCGGCCCCGCGCTTGGCCGCAGCTCCCACATGGGGCTGGCCCCCAAGCCATGCAGCGAGCCCGTCCGCAACGCCAGCATCACCGGCAGCTACGGCTGCCCGGTAACCGCGGAGAGCCTGGGCGAAGGCAGGTGTCTTAGCGCTCACCTCGGCCAATCGACGGTCCAGAAGCTCGTCCGCGGCAGCCGCCAAGTCACCCGCCGAAGCGGTAGCCAGCGAAGGATCCGCGGCGATGGCGTCATCCTCGAGGGTGAACAGCCAGGCATCCAGAACGGAACGGAACGCACTGGGTGCCACCGAGGCGGTACGCAGCGACTCGGTGATCCGCCGGTAAACGGTTTCAAGCTTGTGCAGCGGGGTCTCGGTTTCGGAAATCTGCACTTCGGCGGCGGCAAAGCCTTTTCTGAGGGCCTTCTCCGCAAGGTGGCGGGTGTAGAACGTCTTGCCCGTGCCGTACTCACCACGGACTGCCTTGACCACCGCGCCACCGCCGGCGACGGTCTCGAGTTCCTCATCGACCGCACGCTGGAACCGGTCCAGACCGACAGCCAGCAGGTCGAGCCCGTTGCAGGGCACCGTGCCGCGCCGCAGGGCGTCGACTACCTCGCGGCGCCTGCGCGGCGAGACGTCAGCCACGGTCCGTCACCCCGAACTGTTCCCGGAGCAGCCGCGCGTCCAGGACCAGCATGGAACCATCGACGCGCAACACCCCGTAGCCTTCGACGTTGAGCAGTTTCTGCAGCTGGGCCACCGCCCCGTCCATGCGCGCGGGCGCGACCTGGAGGACGACGGCGGCCGTCTCCTTGACCAGCCGGGTCCCCGGCACAGCAGCCAAGGCATCCAGCAGGGCAACCACGTGGTTATCGGCGACCGCAAGCCGGCCGGCAATGGCCTTCTGCGCCTTGAACGTGCCAGAAGATACGACAGCGGCGCCGATCCCTGGCGCGGCCGGGACCGGATCGGGGGAGTCGAAGTTGTCGAGCATCGATGGGGTGTTGTCCTTGGCTGCCTTCGTCAGCCCGGCAGCCGGGCTTGCCGGGCGCACGGCGGCGCCGCTGGCAGCGACCGACCACCAGAGCGGTTCCTGCGAGGGCGCCAGCTTCCACCCGTCGGGGACGTTGTCGCCGGGAACCAAGGTAACGACGGGAACCACCACCTCAGCAGGGGAAGCGCCTCCGTGGTAGCCAGCCTTGACCGGCCCGTAGCGCAGGGTTTCATCAACGGCAAGTACCGCACGGCCGCCTTCGGCCAGGACGCGGCGGCCCTGGACAAGCACCTCGTCGTCACCGGCGGCAGGTTCCGGCGTCCGGGACCGTGCGCTGCTCGTTTCACCGAACGCGCGTAGTTCCCCTCTGCGACGCTCCACGATGTGCCCGTGGTCGGACGTCATAACCACCGTGCGTCCGGCGGCCATCGCGGCGGACAGCAATGGCCGCAGGTGCCTGATGGTTTCAGGCGTCCACGTGGTGCCGGCCGGGTCGCTCTTATCGAGCGCATCGTCGATGGTGTTCAAAACACAGGCCACCAGTTGCGTTTGCTGGTCAGCGATGGCAACGGCAATGTCGTCCTGCAAGGCCAAGCCTGGGCGCGAGGAGTCCAGGGGAGCCTTGTGGAAGAGCACCGAGTGGGCGATCCCGCCGGCCTTCGCCACCGCGGCGAAGCCTGACAATTCGCGGGACTGCCCTCCCGAGGTCAACTCGCCGCTAAACAGGGACGTGCGGCTGAGGTTCGTGAGTGTCGGCAGCACGGCCACGGCGGAACCGCGACGTTCGGCGGCAGCGGGGATGACCTCTGCCCAGCCTTCGTTCCCGTGCAGCACGGTGGAGGCGAGTTCCGCGGCGCTGGCGGCGCTCATGCCGTCGAGGACAAGGAGTAGCGTGTTCTTCGCCCGGGCCAACGGCAACACCACCGAGGGCAGCAAGCGCTCCAAGTGCCAGACCCGGTCTCCGGCACCGTCCAAACGGCCTGTCGTCCGGCCCTCATCCGAAGCGGTTGAAGCGGCCAGCAGCCGCGCGAACGCACGGTCGTGGCCATGGCGCCGTTGCTGCGTGAGCCGCAGGATGGCACCGAGACCTTCACCCAGAAGCTGGTCGCTGACGCCGCCCGCCGCGTCGTTATAAGCGGCATCAACCCAGGCATGTTCGTGGGCGTGGAGTTTCACTGCAGCGGCGAAACTCTCAGGAAGCCGGTCGTCGCCGTTGAGCCAGCGGGCCAAGCGGACAGCGGCACGGAACGGGCCCACCCGCGGATCCTGGGGGTTTCCTCCTGGCGGATAGGCCAAGCGATGGGCTTCGACCCGCGCCCAGGCCTCCTCCACAGCGGCGATCCCCGACGAAGGGAAGGAACGAAGCGTGTCACTGAGCCGGTGCAGCAACGCAGTGAGGCCGGTGGGCAGCAGCGGCGAGTCGCGGCCCAGGCTGGAAGCCTGGATCTTGCCCAGCAACCTGTCGGCGGCCTGCAACGCGCCATGGCCTTCTTGCCAGCGCGCCGAATCATCCAGCAGGGCTTCGACGACGCTGCGCGAGACCGTGCCCAACGTCGCCACCATGGCCGGGGTAACTGCTTCGCCGGAACCGGCCCACAGGTGTTCGAGCCTGGCCAGTGCCAGCTGGGTGAGCTGCTGGTCCTGGGGAGTCCGGCCGGCCGTGCCAGTCAGTACATGGAGCGCAATCCCGATCGGGATGGCATCGGCGGTCCGGCCGGAGAGGAGCAACCGCAGCAGTGGTTTGCTTGCACGCCCGGCACAGTCGGCCAGCCACTGGAGGACGGCGTCGGCGAGTTCATTTCCGCCGAATTCCCGCAGGTCCGCCATGCGGTCCGCGGCATCGGATCTCGTGGTCCAGTCCAGGACGCTGAGGGCGTCCACCGGACCGCGCTGCAGTGCCAACTGCCGCTCCGCAACGGAACCGAAGGCATGATCGATGCTCAACACGGCGCCCGGGGCGACGGGCCACCCTTCGTCGGGAGTGATGCGCAGCAGGCCCTGCGCCACCGGCAACCCCCGCTTCAGCGTGGATAACGTACGGTCGAGCCGATCGGCACCAAAACGCTCCTTGAGTGCCTCCCATGCCCCCGGCGTCTGGAGTCGCTGGTTCGCGAAATGCCCCAGGATACCGGCACCCAGGTCTTCCTCCGGCCGATCGGTCAGGATTACGAGCCATTCCTCACTGGCCCGGTTGCGCAAGGCATCCCGGATGGCGAGCGAAGAGACGCAGGGCAGGATGTGTACGGGTTCCCCGGAATCCGCGAAGCGTCGTTCGGCGCCGGGATCCGGGACCGCACGGAGGCCGATGACCCGCTGGCTGCCATGCTTGCGGGCGGCGGAAATCAGGGAACGGACGACGGCGGTGCTCACCGTTCCGGCAACAGTCGCCTGTGCGCTCACTCGACGATCCTCCACTGCACTTCGACGCGTTTTCCAGGGTTTTCCCGCAGGAACTTTTGGAGCTCACCCACGGTACCGGCATCGGCGGTGCGCCAAGCTCCGCCCGGCTGGCTATCTACGGGCGGGTCTGCCTTCGGCAGCGGGACATCATCAGGTTTCATCGGATCTGGAACGACTGCCGGAGGCGTCAATCCGGGATCGGGATCAATCACCGGGCGCGTTGGCGGCACAGGAGCGCTGGCGAACCAGTCGAATATCCCATCTTCGGCGGTCTTCAGTGCCGCCGCGCAGGGGTAAGCGTGCTCATGGCTGTTCAGGGCGGTGATGAGACGGTCGAGGATGGCTTGCGCCGCATCCGCGCGTTCGCCGTCGCCGGCGGCGGCTTCGCGGACGGGCATCAACCGGTTCCATGCGAAGTCCGACAGGGCCGCGGCAACGATCTTGGCGCGGGTCAGGGAGGCCGAGGCTTCCTCCGGCGTGGCCGGGAGGTCGAGTCCGGCCAAGGTTTGGATCAGTGTCACCCCATTTTGGTGCTGCAAGGCGCCAAGGGCCTTCGCCATCCCGCCGGCGAGCACCAGACGGGCACCCCCATCTGTTTTGAGCCGCGTGGCGGCAGACTCCAGCGCATTGACTAGCGCGTCCGCGTCGACAACGCGCGTGCGTGCAAACGTTCGGGTTGCGTCGGCCAGGGTGGCCACCGTGGCAGGGGTGCGGTACTTGGTGGCCTCGATTGCGAACACGCGGCCAGCGGTGGCACGTGCGGCCGCCCACTCCTGTTCCGTTGGCATGGGCTGCGGCCGCAGTTCCATGCTGGGCTGGAGCGAGCCGGGCGAAGGAGCGGCGGGCAAGGCACCGCCATGGTTGAACCAGGCACGCTGGCGCAGCAGGCCCCACGCAATCACGATCAGGTCGGAGACCTCGCTGCGCAGCCCGTGGGCCGGTTCGACGCCGTCGATGATCTCGCGCAACTTTGAAACCGTGACGGTATCGTCGTTGCCGATACCGGCCCGCGAGAGCCCTCGCTCAATCGCGGCACCCCATGGACCGAAACGTCCGTCGCCGAGGAGGAAATGAGTTTCCCCTGCGAGTCCCACTTCAAGGGGGTTGGCGATCCGGCGGACGGTCCGGGCATCGCCGGAGTAGGGGGCGCGGCCCTCAGGGTCTGCGGCTGCGGCCTCAATCGCGGAGGCGACGGCTTTGAGGTCGGCGATCCTGACCTCGGTGTCCTCCGGTTCGAAGCGCGGATGGCCGGGATAGGAAGATTCAAACGCACGGTTCACCAGCTGCCTGAAGCCGGCCCCCAGGGTGGCCCCGACGGGAGGCTGAGGCACATATTCCGGATCCAGCGAATACAGGACCTCCACATGCGCGGGATCCTCCAGCAGGGCTCCAGGCGCGGGAGTCGCTGCTCCGTAGGCCTGCTGGGTGACACGCAACAATCCCTCACGCAGTGCCGCCTGCTGGGACTCCAAGATGCCGCGGGCCTGTTGGCGGTCCACTTCACTGAGGTGGTTGGCATGGCTGTTCCACCGGTCCCCGGTGCCTTCCAGTAACCAGTCGAGCACCACGAGCCGGCGCAGGTCCCGCATGGACTCTGCCGAGAGGAAGCGTGGTAGCCAGACGACGGTACGTGAGGTGAAATTGCGGGCGCGCAGATTTTCAATCCGCTCGATGTCTTCGGTGGCGGTGTGCTGTTGGTCATCGAAGGGGTGGTCGATGACGAAGCGCCATGCCCCGGCCCCGGCGCGGAAATGCTCATCCGTTAACCAGCCTGCATCGCGCACGTTGCCGAAGACCAGTTCGACCTCGCGCTTGGAGCCACGCCACACGACGGGGTGCCGGTAGACGTTCCAGGCATCGGGGTCGCCCAGTTCCAGGCCGAGCCCTTCGGCGACCAGCTTGCGGATCAGTTCGCGCTGGCGCCCGGGGTTGTCCTCGCCCTTGGCTTTCTCCACGATGGACTCGTAGTCCACGTTGGACAGCTGGACCCGGATGATGGGATTCAGCGGTTCCGACCCCACATGGATTTCCGGCACCTCACGGGCCCAGCTCTTTACCTTGGCCAGCACGATGTTGGCCTCGCCGCCGGGCAGCGGGGACGCGATCGATCCATGGTTCAGGGAGGCGAGCCGGGCCGCGGTGAGTGCCTTCAGGGCGGGGACATTGGGGGCGACAGCGGAGAGCAACAGCGTCTTGGCGAGCCGGTCATCCGCACGGAAAGCAGTGGTCAGCCGGGACGGATCCTGTAGATCGGATGCGGCCAGATGATGGGTGGAGAGAATTTTGGGCAGCAGCTTGTCCTGGTACAGCTGGGTGGCAGAGCGGAAAAGCGCTGCAGCCTGCGCGTCAAGGGCAGCCCCGGCCTGGCCTTTGACGATGTAATCAAAGCTGTCCCCGACCGGGATAACCTCGTCTATGCTCATGGCGCTCCGGCGGTCAACCATCATCTGTTGCATGACCTTCAGCGCGGTCCGGTCGCGCTGCATGACGCTTGCCAACGATCTCAGGGTGGAGACCAGCGCAGGGGCGAAGGGGTAGGTGAGCCGGAAGGCCTTCTCATCCGAGCCCCGGTGCTGGTCATCGGAATTGGCCCCGTCCAGCAGCACGTCCCAGACCTTGGGGTTGCGGTCCAGCCGGGTGAAGGCATCGTCAACGGACTGCCTGGCGGCGTCATCCTTCGGCTTTAGGAGGCGTTTACTGGCAACGAACGGGAGATTGTCATCCCCCAGTTCGATTTTCATGAAGCGTCCCTCCTGGTGCCGGAACGCGGACTCGAGGGCCTCCTGCTGGGCGCCATTGGCGCCGGCGTCGGCAAACCACTTCCGCAGGTCCATCTGCCGGGCTACGAAGGAGACCAGCGGGGCCTCGAGGCTGCCGTAGGAACCCTCTACCAGTTTGGTCAGTTTTTGGGATTCGCGGCGGAAAAACTCCGGTTCGTGCATGCCGAAGGCGAGCCAAAGGACCAGTTCGTCGAGGAACAGGACGACGGCGTCGTACCCCAGTGACTTGGCATGCGACGACATTGCTGCCAGACCGGTGTCCAGGTCCACGTACTGGCCGGAGCGTACTACGGCCGTAAAATATGTCCCCACCAGGGCGCTGACCAGCGACTGACGCTCTACACTCTGGGCCGGCGCGGTAAGGGCGGCCTTGTAGCGGTCGAGGCCCCAGCCGCTTGACCCCAACAATCCGGAGAACTCGTCGAATTCATCGTCGGTGGTTCCGCCGCCGAGACCCTGGAGGAAGGAGCTATCGCCAATCTTCTCGCGCAAGTGCTCCGCATCCTCAAGGAGCGCATCGGAGGCGAAGAGCGCAGGCAAGGATGCCCCCGGGTGCGCAGCCTGAATATGGCGGACATAGGAGTCGAAGATCACCTGTTCCATCGACTTGCCGTCCAGGAAATGGAAGGCCAGCGGCAGGATGTTCCTGCCGGAGAGGACAGCGTCGTGCCGGGCCACGGTTTCCTGCAGCTCCGCCACCGAACGCGCCTTTGGATCATGGCGCAGCAGGGCGTGGAGGACTGCCATGAAGTGGGACTTACCGGAACCGAAGGACCCGGTCAGGAACGACCCGCGGTTGATGCCTGTGGTGAGCGCATTGGAAACGAGCCCCAACGCCGACTCGAATGCCTCGACCAAGGACGGCGTGACCACATAGTCGTCGAGGGCATGCCGGGCACCGTCGCCGCTGACAGCGTCGGTGAGGCGGAGGACATAGTCTTCCACTCCGGCGCGTTCAGGGATGTCGAAGACGTCGCGAAGCAGGATGGTCATGCGTTCTCCTTGACGGCACGGCGGCCGCGGGTGATCGTGGCGGGACGCCAGGCCTTCAGATCGGTGGTTGAAACGTTGAGTTGGATCATCCGTTCCTCCGACTGGGCGGAACAGAAATCAGCCATGCTCATGCCAAAGGTCGGATCCAGATCGGCATGCCATTGTTTGACCCAGGGCAGCACTTCTGCCATGCCGGCAACAAGTGGAACCAGCTGGCTGTCATCGGCGCCTTCGGCGATACGCTCGTCCATGACGGTCGCGAGCACGAGGAACTGCTGGACGTGGTCCCAGCCTGCCCAACCCAAGAGCAGCGTCGGGTCGGTGGAACGCCCGGCGTCCGGGTACAGGATGAAGCGTTCCTTGGGCACGTCCAGTTTGCCGCGGGCCTGCCACCAGGAGGCCTTGCGGAAATCGGCGGTGGCGTACTTGGGGGGCACTGGGATCTTACCCACGTCCTCGCCCGCGTCTTCACGGCGTTGCAGCTCCCACGTTTCCTCCCACGCTTCGCGCTTGCGGAGGCCAGAGTCCTTGAGCCGCTGGGCGGCTAGATAGGGGACAGCCTCGTCGGTCAGCAGTTTGGTGAGTGCCTTAGTAACGTCGACGTCGACGGTGCTTTCCCAGAGGGCAAGGACGCTCACCAAATCGGCATCGCGGGAAACCATATCGGCCAGCTGCGAGATGCTCCGCGCAACTGGACGGTCCTGAGCGTCGAACCAGAGCGAGCGGTCCTCCAGCCGGTCCAGCAGCCAGCCGCGCAGCGCCTTTTCCTGCTGGGTTTTCCACGGCTCGGTGGCCCAGCGCCGCTTGAATTCAGGCTTCTCCAGCAGACGGATGCTCGGATTAGACTCGATGGCATCGATCCGACGCTGGACAAGCGCCCGGTACTCCGCTGGCCATTCAACCGGGATCTCGACGAGGGGCGTAGAGCTATGACGGGTGAACCAAGTGGAGTCTGAAGTGCCATTGGCGATTCTCCGGGCAAGCATTATTTCGAAGGCGCGCTGTCCAGGGGTGATTTCCGGTAGTGATGTGCCCGTGTAGGTGAGATCCTCATCAACCAGACCGTAGAGGCGGTACGTCTCCCAATCGAGTTCCTCCTGGGCCGCCACCATCTGGCCAAGCAGGCTCTGGGTCAGCTTTTGCGCATCCGACAGCACAGCAACTGTCGGTGGCGCGCTCTCCACCACTAAGGAGGGAGACGCCGCTGCTACAGATTGTGCGAGCGCATCGAGGTACCTGCCCCGGCCCAGCGGCAGCACTGAAGGCAGCGGGAAGTCTTGCAACGTTGTGCCTGTGAACTCGTAACGGTCCGACCAAGGTTGCTGTGAGACGCGGGCACCATCATTTCCAATAGGATCCCCGCCCTTTGGATAGCTGTTCTGTTTAAGCCAGAAGCAGGCCGTTGAGGAATTGAGCACGCCGAGCAGCGCGAGGTGCTCGTCCTCGGATGCTCCCTCCGGCAGCCTGATAACAGGGGCGGACCTGATGAAAAGAGTTCCACGATCTGTCAGCGTGAAATGGTTATGCGTGGCTACGAAAGCGAATACGAGGAGTTGATCGGCAGTGTAACGCTTCTTGCTTAGTTGCGAGTATTCCCACCATTCGAGCCCTTGCTCGGCCTGAGTGCCACTTAGGGCCCGTCGGTTCATCAAGTGTTGTTTCATTGGCCAGAGGATGCGGGAGCTCGCAGAATCAATGACTGGGTGTCCCTCTTCATCATAGGTACATAGCGCAGTTTGTTCGGACCGGTTAGCCCAGTCACGAATATCGCTGCCTGCAGCGATGCGTTTCCTGAGCCGCGGGGAGACACCGCGACGCGCCAACTTCGGTGCGCCAAGAAGATACGCTTCGTCCTCTCGGGTGACCGTCATGAAACCAATATCAGCGACTACTGACGACAATGGCTCAACCGAACCGACTTCGATTTCTTGAAGAAGCGTAACGGCTCCGCCACCGGTCAAGCTCCAGGGATGAGTCGCCAATCGTCGGCGGGGGAGATCGGCGACTGAAACCCACTGGTCATCGTGACCGGGCATGTCGATGTGTTCAGTGATGGCCCGCCAAACGAGTCCAGCGGTGGGGTCTTCCGGCCGGCCAGGCTCGCCCTGAACGCCAAGTACTGCCCGAAGTGTCTGGCTGACGGGGTGCTGGTGTTTGCCGACGAGGATGACCGTGGGGGTTCCGTGGCCGGGAATGTAGGCTCCGGACGTGTCTGCGACGAGGCGCAGGTCTTGCCGCGTGAGGTAGTCCTCGATGATCTTCGAACCGAACTCGCGCTTCATGAACGAGTTAGAAGTGATTTGCCCCGTCCAGCCTGCTATCTGTTTCTCGGAACCGAACTTGGCAAGCCGGAAGAAACGTTCCATGAACGGGATAGAGAGTGCATACTGTCCCTTGCAGGTCTTATAGAGCTTCCGGTAGCGCTCGTTGAGGGTTTTGTCCTTGACGGTGATGTAGGGCGGGTTACCGACGACGACGTCGTACTGATTTTCGGCGAGGATCGTCTCGAGAAGTTCGCGGTCCTCGACGGAATAGGCAAAGCCGCTCATCTGCGCGTCGAGGTCAAAGCCTTCCTGCTCGAACGGCCGGTCCGCCCGTCCGTAGAGCAACGAGTCGCCAGCGACCAGGTGGAAGCTGAAGTCGGGGGCGCGTTCCAGGTTGAGCTCACCCGTGGCCCGCAGGGCGGCGATGGTGAGCCGGAAGCGGGCGATAGCGACGGCGAAGGGGTTGAGGTCCACGCCGTGGATCGCGTTGAGGGCCTTTTGCACGCGTTCGCGGGTTTCCATGTTGGGGGCCTTGGTGCTCCACGCATCCAGCAACCGCTGGAATCCGCCCAGCAGGAAGTGCCCGGACCCGCAGGTGGGGTCGATGAGCTTGAACCCTTCCAAGGGGCGCTCTGCCAGTGCCGGGGTGAGGGTCTGGTCGAGGATGAATTCTTCGACAAAGTCGGGGGTCTGAAGCAGGGCGAAGGTTTTCTTCGCGTATTCGGAGAGGTCCTGGTAGAGGTCTCCGAGGAAGCGGGTGGAGAGTTCGCTGTCCTGGAAGTCGTAGAGGGGGACGCCGGCTTCGTCGGTGGCACGCCAGAAGTCCAGGATTTCCTTGGCCATGGCACCGGAGGGGGACACTTGCCAGAGGGCCGCGTGGTCGTCGACCAAGCCGGTGGTGGCGGGGAAGGACTGCAGGTGGGTGATGCCTTCCAGGATCCATTCGCGCCAGGTGTTTTCCGGGTGGGCGCGGAAGTAGGCGTTTTCGGCGTCAAACGCTTCCTGCCGCCGGGCGCCGGGACCGGCGATCCAGACCTTGGAGAGCAGTGCGTTGTCCTCGCAGAAGCGCAGGAACACCGTGGTCAGGACCCACCCAACGGCGGCCTGTGTGATGCGGTCGTCGCGCCAGCTGACCCATGCAGAGGAGGTGCGTTCCGCGCGCAGCGCGGCCGCGTGCTCGGACTGCCAGCGGACCTTGAGCTCCGGATCTTCGTCCAGCCGGATGCGCAGGTCATCCTCGACCCGGAGCACCAGCTTTTGCAGCTTGGGGGTGAGGTCCTTGCCAATGGTCATACGGTGGCTCCTTCGACGGCTGCCGGGATGAGGTTGGTCTGGGCGTCGATCCAGGCGGTGTCGACGCGGAGGTACTGGTTGGGGGAGGTCTGGACCGAGACGCCATCGAGAAGTGGGCCCTGGTTCGCGCCGACCTGCGGCAGGATTACCCACACCGCCTGCCCGCGTGGCGTGGCCAGGTCGCTCCAACGCCGGATGAGGTCTGCATGTCCATAACGTGCGAGTGGGGAGGCCTCGACGATGACAACGGGCCGCGCACTCTGTCCGGGGGTGTCAGCAGTGGCCTGCGCGATGGCTGCCTCAATAACGGGCACAGCTAGCTTCACTGCGGCGGCTACACCACGCGTGGCTCGGTCGTTCTCGGGCTGTGCATCGGCGCGCACCAACGCCTCCCAGGAGGGGAAGCCTTCCCGGAGGCTTAGGGACTTCAGCTCGTCGAGCAGCAGGGCAGTAACATTGATCCGCTGTGCGTTGAATGCCGCTTCCAGCCGGGCGGCCAGCGCATCGCATCGGTCCGCGCGGGCGCCTAGGGCCAGGAAGGACCGCTGGGTAAGGCTTTCGCGCAGCCTCAACTCCGGCGTCGATTCGCTGGTGAATAGCCCACCGACGTGCGTTCCGGTGGCGAGGCGAGAAGTGCCGCCTTGGGAGGGCTCCATGATGGTGGGGGCGCCGTAGGTCCCGGATGCGGGGTCGTGGACGAGGTCCAGACCGGCCTCACGGAGCAGCTCGGCCAGGCGACCCGACGTCGGAAGAGCCGGCACAGCGGGGAATCGGACGCGGACGCGGTCAACGATTTCCCGCGGCGAGAGGCGCTGTGGGCCCGTTACGCCTTGGAGTGCCAGCTGCAGTGCCTCGACCTGGGTGAGGTCCCGGTCGTGGAGTTCGCCGCTGCCGGAAGCCGCGGCATGGTGGGATAACCCGGCGGCCAGCCGCGCCAGCCGGGCCCGGTCGCGCAACAACGGGTCCTCGATGGCTACGACGTCGAGGACCGCGGACAGCCGCTGGTGGACGCGTTCGGCAGGAACCACAGCGGGCTGCGCCGTCGATTCGGCAAGCAGTGAATCGGCTTCACGGCCCAAGCGTTCCGCCGCGTCCAGTAGCGGTGTTTTCCGGGCGATCAGGAGTGCGTTGCCGTCCCTGCGGCGCAGCTCGAGAGGGTCGTCGTTAGAGTCCGCGCGCTTGAGGGCGCGCTGGCGGTCCACGACAATCCGCAGCAGGCCGCGGGCGATGCGTTCGTTTTCGCCGGTGCGCTCGGACTCGACCGTGGTCTGGGCCAGCACTTCCGCGGCGAGTTCGTCAATGGTGGCGGCCCCACCGAGCGCATTCAGTCGCTGGTGCACCACGGCTGCAAGGTGGCGCAGGAAGCCCAGCACCGGCTTGTCCTCGGCCCAGGCAGTCTGGAGCTTCCCGACGAGCTGGTTGGCGCCGGCGGCCGTGACCGGGTTCGGCAGATTCGCCCCCAGTTGTGCCTGGGTGGCAAAGGCGTCCAGGCCGCCGTACGTGCCGAGGATCAGGCCGGCGGCAGCGCGGGACTGCACGGCCTTCCGTGTCCCGGCGGCCTCAACGAGACGTTCGGCAAGGGCCAGCACCGAGGGGAGCGGTGCAGCGCCGGCCGTTCCTTGCTTGGCCTTGTCGGCGAACTTTTCCCGCCAGGCGACCGCCCGGGTGGACACCTCGCGTTTGGTGGCATGCGCTACCCCACGCAAGGCGTTCAGCCGGACCGGGTCAACGGCCGTGAGTTCCCCGACGGTGCTGACGCCCAGCGGTTCCAGAGCGGAGAGGGCGCGCGCCGAAAGCCCGGATTGCTCCAGTGGGGTGGCCGGTGTTGCCTCGGCCGCGAGCTCGTCCGAATTCTCCGGGGCCGTGGTGGCATCCGCAGGGAACGCCGCGCGCCAATTTTCCAACATCTCCGCGGCAGTGTCATAGCGTTGCTTGGCATCGCGGGCCAGCGCGGTCCGGAAGAACGAGGCCAGGCGTGGGGCAACTGCCCGATCGAAGTCGTGGGGTTCGATGCTGGCTTCGTCCGGAACGGATGCGGGGTTAGCCAGGGGGTCCCCGTAGAACGGGGTGTGGCCGGTCGCCATTTCGAACAGCACGACGGCGGCCGAGTACCGTTCCGCGGCGGAATCAAAACGGCTCCGGAGGCCGCCGAGGAACGGATCCAGGTAGGGAGGGGTCCCGGCGGCGATGTCCGATGCTGCGGCCCGGGACAGGGAGAAGTCGAAGAGCACCAGGTGTTTTTTACTGCGCTCCGCACGAACGCCCAAATTACCCGGCTTGATGTCCCTGTGGTCAACACCGTCCTTGTCCAGCTGGACCAGTGCTTCCAGGAGGTCCCGGCCGAGTCTTTCCAGCAGGTCCAGGGAAAGGCGTTTACGTTCGCGCAACAGCTCGCTGAGCGTTTGATCACCGGCGCTCTCCAACAACAGCGCGGAGCGGTCACCCAGGGTAAGTGGCCCGTCGAGGATCTTGACCAGGCGTGGGCCCGAGAGCGCGCGCAACACCGCGGCTTCTTCGTGCAACCGCTGGGCCGCCTTGGAGTCCACCGCCACTTTCAGTACCCGCTGGGCCCCGGCGTCGTCAGCGTCTGTAACCAGCAGCCCGACGGCAGTCGAGCCGCGTCCGAGCCGACGAAGGACAGTAAAGCGCCCGTCAGCCAAGACGGCGCCGGGAGCAGCGTCGACTGCGTCGATGTCCTCGCTCGCCACGGAGACAGGAACGGGGGAATCGAACAAGGCATCCAGGAACCTACCGACGCCGTCGAACCGTGCACCGGGGGCGGGCCTTGTGGCACCCAGCACGGCTTCGCGGATGCTTGGGGAGATCGAGGGCAGCTCGAGGGACAGGTCCAGGCCCCGCTGGTTCCGCAGCCGCTCCGCGAGGGCCAGGGAAGAATCAGCGGGACGTTGCGCCGCGAGGATGAAGTACGCCAGGGCGCCAAGGGAAAAGACGTCCACCCGGATACGGTCTGCTGATTCCGGTTGCCAGCGTCCCTCAGGGGCTTCGAAGGCTTCGGTAAGCCACGCGTCTGCCTGGTTTGGGTCCGGCCTGCTGTCCAGCAACGCGGTGACACCTTCACCGGCGAACCCGGTCAGTACCTGTCCGGAGGCCAGGCCGGCGCTTTGCCAGTCGCCGATAAGGACCTTGGGCTGGCCGTGAATTGTCGTAATCCAGACGGCCTTCGGATTCAGGCCGCGGTGGACCACCTGGTTGCGGTGCGCGTAGTCGAGGGCTTCGGCCAGCTGACGGATGATGGACAAGCGCTGATCAAGGGGCAGCCCGTTTGGCTGCCCGGCGAGCCAGAGGTCCAGCCGTTGCATGCCATCGGAATAGTCGTAAACCAGTCCGACGCCGAGTTCGGAATCGACCAGATCGCGGGGTCTCAACAGTCCATCGTGTGAGAGTCGGCTCATGAGCCGAAACTCGTGTTCGGCGATCTTGTAGTTGCGGCCGGCTACGGACTGCGATGTTCCTGGGGGCGTGATCTGGAAACGGATCCGGACCGTTTCCTGCTTGGAGACCTTGTGGTACCCGCTCCAGTCCTGCCAGCCCGGGCCCTCGTCGAGGGCCCCATCTTCGATGATCCACGACCCGGCCTCCCGTTCGCGGCGCTGGACTAGGCCGATGCGGGCCATGAGGTCTACGAGGATGGCTTCCTGGTTCTGGCCGATGGCGGAATTGGCACGTGGTTCCTGGCCGATGAGGTCGCTGATGCCGGGAAGATGACTGACAGCTTCCGCTTCATCGAGTCCATAGAGACCGAGCGCTGACGAAGCCGGGAGTTCGCTGACAAACGTTGGGTGGTGGAGGAAGACAGCCTGGCTTACGAAGGGAATGACGCTTCGCTCGTCCTCAATTTGGATGCCCTTTTCGCGCGCCCACTCACGGAGTGCTTCCTTGAGCTTCGAGGCCAGGTACTGGGCCTTTCGTCGCGCCAGCAGCAGCGGTGACGGTTCCGCGCGTCTTCCGTCACGGAGCCACTGCGTGTCATTGCCGGTCAGCCGGCCGGAATAGTACTTGAGCTCCAACAGGTGCAGGCCGCCACGGCCGAGTAACAGGGCGTCGACTTCGTGCCAGCCACCGCGGCCGTCCCGGAACTCGAAGTTGCTCCATACCCGGTAGGGGCTCTGAGCCGGGATCTTGCTCTTTAGGTAGGCGAGTCCCTCGATCTCATGCGGGAACTGTGAATCGCTTACTTCGATCCAGCGGTCTTGCTCCACACCAGTTCCCCCATGAGGCTTGCAACCAAACTTTGAGACACCACTGGTCTACATTACCAATGTTGCGATGCGTGTTTGGGGTCATGCCACGCGTCTTGCCCGGCGAGCTGTGGGGTTTCCGTCGGGCGGACTCTAGAGCTTGTCGATCCAGGTGTCTTCTTCGCGGTTGTCCCAAGCTGAGCCGGAGCTGGCCTCTGACTTTTTCCCCCACCGTTCGATGCGCACCAGCACCTGGCGCACTTCGCGTGAATACAGTTCCCGGATGTTGGAGATCCTCCGAATCACGCCGCTCTGAATGACCTCCTGACGCTCGACCATGTCGGCGATTCGCGCGGTGTCAAAGGCGTTGCGAATGCTCGCGATCTGCTCGGGCGAGATCAGAGGGTCCTCGATGACCGGAGGTGGGGGTGCGGCCTCGGGCAAGTCGAAGAGCCCTGGTTCGTCGTGAGTCATTGCGCGGATGATCCTTCGCATAGGTGGAGCGGGGGAGGACATCATTTTACCGGTCGGAGGTGGGAGCCTACTCGTCCCTTGCTTTGGTCTGGTCGGCTCCAGAACTGGTTGTTTGGTAGCGACCTCGTCCCACATGCCTTCGGGCCAACTATGAGTAGGGTTCGAAACTAGTCGATCATCCTTAGGGCGCTCGTCCGATGCTTCAGTATGCCCACAAGAGATAATTGATTCTTTTGACGTAAATACCAATTTGTGTAGCAATTGCAGGCGCGCAGCATTTGATGGAAGCCGTCAAGATGTGTACTTATGGCGTTTTGGAAAATTAATCCAGCCGTCCTAGATTCTTGCTCTGCGCGTAGTTAAGTGAGACAATTGCATTGAAACTCACTGAAGATTAGTTCATCACGGAGATGATTAAATGACTCCGATATACCTAATTCGGTAACTGTCGAACAGAAGTGCACACCCGTGTCGTGGCTGCCTCGTAATCCGTGACCAGCGTAATCTGCGGCGTCATGCCAGGTCGGTCATGACGGGGCGGGACGAGACAGGAAGCCAGGCCAACTTGACCGTGAAGAAGCAGCATAGCCCTCTGATGAGTCAGGTTCAGGTCAGGAGGCGCGCGGCCATGGGGCAGGTCGGCAGATACGAGCAGATTGGCCCTGCTGGACGCTTGAGGGGCGGGGTGTGCCGGAAGAACCACAGGTGAATATAACTGTGGGAGGCGGAATTGGCGCGCCGTCGAACTGTGCCTTGCAGGACCACGGCGGAGAATCTCCAGTAGTAGATACGCGGAAGTAGGCCACCATGGACGATATAAGCGGAGAAAATACCACGACCGATCCGACCCAAGAATTCCAATACCTTCGCAGGAATCGGGCAAAATCCTCGCACCCCTACCGGAATATCAGTATCAAGGACGGGTTTGAAGAAGTTCGCTGGCGCTACCCCGAATCTGCGGCACTCGGGGAAATGCATGTCGTAGACGGGACGCCATTCACTGGCGACATCACCCGGGCCATTCCCAGCCGTGCGGGATACAAGTACCCACAGCGCATAAACCACGACGGCTACTACGTCGTTGGACAAACGTGCGAGCAGGTCTGGTATGAATCCATGACAGAATATGTGGCGCTTATGCAGATCGAGCACTCTATGTCGGTCGCCTCGATAGCATCGCAGCCGTGCTGTTGCCTACTTCGCGGTGAGATGGCTCATTATCCTGACTATGCGGTCCGGACCGCCGGCGGCATCATTGTCATCGACGTCCGCGACATGCACTTCACGACTCTGCGAGATATAGCGAAGTTCAATCGGACTGGAAATCTCTGTAAACAGCTCGGATGGGGCTACGCGGTCATCGAGCCGCTGTTCGGATACGAGCGTCACAACCTGGTCTGGCTCGCCGGCTACCGCCACTGGTATGCGGCACCCGATGCCGACCTGGCAGGCCGGATCATTAAGCTAGCGGCCGACCCCACCGCGCTGATGGATCTGGCGCGCGAGTTGGATGCCAACCTTGGATGGCGGCATCTGCCGGCCATTTTCCACCTAATGTTCAAGCGGGTCCTGAGCTATGACGGGTCCCGACCACTAGACGAC
This sequence comes from Pseudarthrobacter sp. NBSH8, assembly GCF_014217545.1. NCBI lineage: Bacteria > Bacillati > Actinomycetota > Actinomycetes > Micrococcales > Micrococcaceae > Pseudarthrobacter > Pseudarthrobacter sp. NBSH8. The sequence goes on along the minus strand of NZ_CP043178.1, from coordinate 2,321,171 downwards.
GACACCCTTATCTGGAAGGCGTGAGGAGAATGTTGAACAAGCAGCCAATCGTGGAGATCTACACCATAGGGGTTGGACGCGTTTGTGTGCGGCTGTAAGGGGGCGCTTTACCGTCCTGAAGTGGCCTTTGTCATTGACCAGGCTGCCCGTTTCATCATGGAGGACAAGGCCACGAAGGGTGCAAAGGGTGTATACACCGCGTCCTTGTTGGCCCATGCACTGTTGAACCACGCCCCTCGGCAAGATCCAGGGACTTGAACGGGCTCTTCATTGAACGGCCATGATGAACCATAGGGACCGGCGGGCACGGAAAACAAAAGGCGGTCAGCCGAGCGAGAGCCCTGCCCGGAGGGGGGCCGCTCGGACTGGACATTGCACGGCCTGTCATCATGGACGGCATCGCGTACGTGGTCGAAGGGGTCCCAGGTTCCGATTTCGTACTTTGCAGCCCAGTTACCGGCAAGCCGCTCGTGACCACCTATGCGGAGGTCATGCGCCGGAGCGGACTGCTCGATCCTCCGAGGGACATCGTCGATGGCGTCCGCACTGCCGACGCGAAGCCTGGCGAGCATCAGAAGCCGAAGTAGGTCTGACAGACGATCCGCGAAGGGAGAATGCAATGGATAGGAGTCCGCTCGAGTTGGACTTGGCGAGGCTCGTCATAATGGACGGCATCGGTTACATGGTTGAAGGGCGCCAAGGCTCTAACCTCTCTCTGTTCAACACGCTCACCGGTGAGACGTTGACGATGACATACTCGGCTGTCATGCGCAGGATCGGACTGTCCGAGATTCCGTTGGACAACATCGATGCCGTCCGTGCCGCCGGCGCGAAACCTGTAGAGCTTTCGAAGTGGAGGATGACGTTCAAGGACCACATCGAGGAGGTGGCATATGGCAAGCCGCACGGCGCGATGACGTACCGGCCGGAGTACGACCCGAATACAACTAATCAAAAGGAACGACTTGACAGGAAGGCCTCTGATTTGGCTGGCTCGAACATGCCTGGCACCTCCCGGTCCAACCTTAAGAAGCTCGTTTGCAAGCTGAAAAGGCGGGACTCGACCGGACTGGTGGATGGACGCTCCCACCGCGTCGTGGACCCGTTCGCTAACATTGACCCGCGGCTGTACAAGATGATGATCCGCCGCATCGATAGGGCCAGGAATGAGTCCACGCCCACGACCGAGCAGCTGATCACCGAGGTCCGGGTCGACTGGATCCAGACGTACCCGCGCGAACTGTCAGTTCTGCCATCCAACAGGACTCTTCGCCGGAAGTTCCATGTCCTTACCGAGCACCGCGACACCACCGGCAGCGCGAAAAACCGCCGCAGCCACGAAAGCGCACCGAAACGCCAGATGGCCGGACGCCCAGCATTCGCCCCCGGCGAAGAAATCCAAATCGACTCCACAGTGCTGGACTTGCTCGTTCGCGGTGATAAAGGCGAACTATTCCGTCCTAACCTGACCACGTTCATCGATAAAGCGACGCATACCGTGACGGCAGCCATGCTGACGAAGAGAGTTAAGGGCGTCGACCTGGCATATTTACTGGCGAAGTCACTGTCGATCCCGGAGACAAGGCCGGGCCCTAAACTGCCGTATAACCTAAATGAAGTCCGGACCCTGCCCTGGGCTGAAGCGCTCGTCGACCAGGAACTCGAGGGCAAGGACACGGGCAGGCCCATCATCGTGCCCCGGCGCCTCATCATGGACAACGGACTGGATTACCAGTCAGATGCATTCCTTCTCGCATGCCGGGGGTTCTGCATCGACGTCACCAACGCCGCTCCGGGCACCGGATCAGACAAGGCCATCGTGGAACGGCTCAACCGGACCATCAAGGACCTATTTGCTCGAAACCTCCCCGGTTTCACCGGTGGATCCCCTGACACCCGAGGCCGCAAAATCGAACAGCAGGCAGGCCTGCTAAGCATCTTCACAGTCGCTTGGGTGCTGGATCTGTGGCTCAGACACGTGTGGCAGAATCTAGAGACCCGGGCCTTGAGAAACCCGGAACATCCGGCGATCCTTTACAGCCCCAACACCATGTACGAGGCGCTCACTTATCGGACCGGTTGCCTCTTTGTCCCCATCCACCCGGACACTTACGTGAGTCTGCTTTCCGTGGTCGACCGGGTGATCGGCCCAATGGGAATCACGATCGGCAACAGGTGGTATGACAGCCGGATGCTGGGCCCGTACCGGGGCCAGCCATCCGGCGACAAGCTGACCGGTGACCTGTGGCGGGTCCGCTACGACCCGAATAACCCGGCTGTTGTGTGGGTGCGCATTCCGACCCTGGATAGATTCCCGGACGCAGGATCATATATCGAATGTCCATGGGTAAACTCCGATGCCTTCGATTCGCCTTTCTCTCGGGCTATTCGTGAGATGGCGGAGGCCGCCAGACAGTACGGGTTCCAAATCCCGGAGAAGGAGCGCGGCGAAGCCTCCAGGCTCTTCGTGAAGAGCGTCTCTGCCGCGGCGGAAAAGGAATTCCGCGAGGCTCAGGAGCGGGAAGCCAAAGAGAGGCTTGACGCCCAACAGGGAGTTGCCCACGCACGGCCAAGGATTGTAGAGGAGCCGAGGGGCCCGTCCGAGGTTTGGGCGGATGCTGGGCATACGGGCGCCTATGAGATATTCGATCCGGAATCCTACGAGGATGACAATGACTGACGCAGCCAGGTCATCATGACCGAGGACCTGTTCCAACAGCTCCGCAAGCCCGAGAATGACAGTTCCTTGATGAACTGGATCTCCCTGAGCCGTGTGTTGGGTCCTGGTCGTGAGCACTTCACCCCAGCGGACTTGCTCGCTTACGAGGCAATGGACCTCGACCGGCGGGCGCGATTCAACGAGGCGCGTGTCAAGTTCATGGCCGGCGGAATGATCGTCAAGACCGACACCATCAGCGGCCTCATCCGTCTGTTCACGAAGGCCTCTTTAATGAATGACGGTTCGCTGGTGGGGCGGCGTGGCGTCATACTCTCGGCGCCTGCATCGTCCGGCAAGTCCACTGCCTGTGTGGCTTTGATGCAGTACTATTTGGCCAGCTACGAAAAGGAGAACCCGGGCGCAATAGCGGAAGGGACTGTGCCGGTCATCTACGTCTCCATCCCGGCGACCCGTACCATCAAGGGCACACTTCAACGGATCGCGAGGTTCCTTGCAGTGCCGTTCAAAACTAGCGACACCGAAACGGATTTGGCCGCCATGTTGCAGCATGTCCTGCCGGCAGTTGGCACGAAACTGATCGTTTTGGACGAAGTTCAGATGCTCAGGGGAGCCGAGTCCACGTCCCGACCAGCAGTCAATAACTTGAAGGACCTTACGAACTACTTTGAGGGAACCATCGTGTACTCGGGGGTGAACCTGGGGGAGTCAGGACTCCTGCTCGGAGACGCCGGTTTGCAGCTGAAAAGGCGGGTTTTCAACGTCAACGTCAGCGATTTCACTGGGAAGATGACGGCCCAGAAAGCGGATGAGTGGGTAAAGGTCGTTGGCGCATTCGCCAAGGCGCTGCCGCTTTATGCAACGAACCCGGAGACCCTGCGGGCCGAGGCCGAGTGGCTCCACGATTACACCGGCGGATCTATCGGGACGCTCAAAGCCGTGCTATTCGACGCCGCCGCCTCCCTAATCCTCCAGGATGAACCTAGGAACGAGTGCCTCACCAGGGCTTGTTTAGAAAGCTCGATACGGGACTACTCGGCCGAGCTCGGTGACACACGCGTCTATCCGTCAGCGCCGTTAAGGGGTGCAGCTAAGCGTGCGAAAGTCTTCCGCACTTCAGTCTGACGCGGGTTGGTCACGGACAGTTCCCCTGCCTGTTCCACTGCGCATCAAGGGATGGCCGGGGGAGACCGTTTACAGTTTCGCCAGCCGCCTGGAACGCAAACTACAGGCCACCAAACGAGTCATCAGCCACCTTGCTTACTGCGATGCCACCCGAGTCAGTGGCAGGCGTGCGACCGTGGGCCAGACCTCAGAACGCATGGTCGATATCTGTGAGGCGCTCTGCAGACTGCCGAGAGGGACGCTGACCTCGCCGGCGGGAAATTTGGCGCTCTCCTCGCATCTGTGCCAAGAGTGTTTCGGCGAGCCCGGGATTGAGTACCTATGGAGCGGAGGAAGGTATACCTGCCACATTCATCGCCGGTGGGTCGCGCCGTGCCCCTCACCCAAGCGGCCGTCAAAATTTGCTCCCCACCCAGCTGGAACCCACGCACTGGAACGCATCGGCAGCGACGTAGTAGATGCGGACTTGAGGATCCACGCTCTCCTATCCACAGGACGAGCCTCCAAGACACTGCTCGACGAGGTGGTTTGCCGGATCGATTCTGCCCGCAGCAACGAACATCTCGGCGTCCCCCATCCAAGTGACCTTCCCGCGATCGCGGACGTGCTGGACGCCGTTACGGATCCCGACATTCAGACCGCGACCTTGGACGAAACGGTAACGTTCGCCATTCGTTACTCCAAGATGTCCGCAATCCTGGAAACCAGAGTTACCGGCTGCACCCCGGAACTATGTGACGAAGTGTGGCTACTCCTGAGGCCCTCGGCCGTTTGGGTTCGAACCACACTTTTGGGTGAGGCTCCGGTGGACAGGTTCGAGCCGTTCATCATCCCGGCGCCCGCTGTGAATCCGTCGGAGCCCGGATACCCGCTGGAACCATTCGACCGGTCGATGGACTGCCTTCGAACCGTGGGACAGGATAGTGAAAAGTGGTGGGAGGACCGTTACATGATCCGCCAGCCGTCATCGCCGCACAAGGAATTTCTTCTGATTTGCGACAACGGACACATTCAGCGGACCGCAAAGGGACATGCACGCAGGGCCGGGACTGAAGACTTCCACTGCGCCGTCTGCTCCGGACAACGCGTTATTGCCGGACTTAATTCACTGGGAGATCTTATGCCCAAGTTCGTCCCTGAATGGGATCAAAGCGCCAACGGTGTATTGACCCCATTCATGGTTTCTCCAGGATCAAATCGCAAGGTCGGCTGGATAGACGAGAGGGGTCACCATTATGAGGCGTACATCATCAACAGAACCCAGCGCGGCACAGGCTGCCCAGCCTGCGCCGCCAAAGCTGTCCTGCCAGGCTTCAACGACCTGGAAACCAGTCACCCCGAACTCGCCGCATTGTGGGACCATGATGCCAACCCAGACCTGAAGCCGACGGATGTGTCAGCCGGAAACTCGAAAACTAGAGTCCATTTTCGCTGTGTCATGGGCCACCCCTTCGTCCGGACCCCTGCCAAACTCATCGAATCCGGTGGCCGCTGCCAGACTTGCAACGGCCGCATCCTGATCCTTGGAGTCAACGACCTAGCTACCGCCCGCCCGGAGATCGCAGCATGGTGGCACCCAACTAAGAACGGAAACCTTTCGCCAACCATGGTGAAGCCTGGCAGCGAAATCGAAGTGTGGTGGATCTGTCCTGACGGACATGAATTTCCTGCGAACGTCGACTATCGGTGTAGACAGGAAAAGGCAACATGTCCCGTGGACACAGGTCGATTACTTTTGACGGGCGTAAACGACCTGGCAACGAAGGAACCTGCACTGGTCCTTGACTGGGACGGACCCCGAAACGGCATGCCACCGTCCCAGACAGTCCCGACCAACCACGTATGGAACTGGACCTGCCGGTTTGGGCACACTCAACGTGCAACTGTCGCGAATCGCCGCCGCGCCGGCGGGTGCACCGACTGCCCACCGGAGGATCGGGTAGCCCAGTCGAAGCAAAAGTTCGCTCGAGGACGTCAGGGTTGGGACAAGCGCAAGGCGAAATTAGTCGTTCCTGGCGAACTATATTGCGGCCAAGCTCGCCCTCAAGCACCTACTTACTTGTCGTCGAGGTAATTTCACCTTTTGACTTAGCTCGGCAAGCGGTTGCGGACATGGATCCCTTGTACTTGGTCCGCCTCGCCGGCCACGCCCACGGCTAGTGCCGTCGCCACATCCAAAAGCATCTGTACGGCCACCGCGGCCGCAAGAACGACCCGCTGACTTAGTGGAAGCTACATGGGAAGTCGGCAGTCCGGTTTGGCAGGCAGCAGCTATCAACCCAAGGCCAGACTGTCGGGTAGCTGGCATGCGATCTCCTCAGATCCTATTGTTTCCAACCATGTCAACGTATCCGTTGGGTTTCCTATGGGACACTCGCGGTAGATCGACACGAAGCACTGTGTAGGGCAGCTAGTCTCTTAGAGTCTTGATGACGGGCTGCTGGTTGGTTGCCCAATCAGTAGAAGGGGTGTTCGTGTGGCTATTGATTGTGAGAAGGGCGTCAGAGTCGTCACTGTTGGCGAACTATTGGACGAAGGGCTGACGATCCCGCCTTATCAGCGGTCCTACAGTTGGGAGCCTGCCACCGCGCTTCAACTCTTCGACGACATCCGAAATGCATTTCGGCCAGAGAACGTTGCGCCGAACGCATTGCCAGATGCGGAGCAGGCTCATGAGCCTTCGTATGTGCTCGGCGCCGTCATCCTCCACAGGGACATTGAGGAAGTCCAAACCCATGTCGTCGACGGACAGCAGCGTCTCTTGACGCTCACGATGCTCTTAGATCTACTCGACGGAGGGAGCGAGTTCCCCGCCGATGTCCTGCCGGTAGAGCACGAGGACCAGGACGCTCCCGTAGTTCGGGTCCGTACGGAGCTGGCCCGTCGGGTGCAACACATGGAGGAGCCGAGTCAGGCATTCGCTGACTTCATCCGTAACAACTGCGAAATCATTCGTGTGGAAACGGACGACCCCGACGAAGCTTTCCGGGTCTTCGACTCGCAGAACTATCGGGGCAAGCCCCTGCTTCCACACGATCTGCTGAAGGCATACCACCTGCGCGAGATGAGCGGCGAGTCTGACGCTATGCGAGAAGCCCTCGTCGAGGTCTGGCAGAACGTCCCGGATGCAGAGCTTGACCGGCTGTTCTCGACGTACCTCTGGCGTATCAAGCGGTGGACGCGCGGACTTTCCGCACCGAGGTTTGCCGTGCGACACATCGGCTCCTTTAAGGGATTGACGCCCAAATCGGCAAGCACTCCCGCCGCGCGCTACCACCTCGCCGCTCAAACAGCCGTTCCCATGCTCGCGGCCTGGGCTGAGCACTCCGATGAAACGGACCGAATGGCCAACCGAACCCGCTTTCAAATTGACGCTCCCGTGGTTGCAGGCAGGCCCTTCTTCGAAATGGCTACGTTCATGTTGGGGGAACTACAGAGACTCCGCAATGAGGGCTTCGACGAACAGTACGGGGACGAAGGCCAGGAGAAGTCTTGGGGCAACTTCGCCTCCACGGACGATGACTTCCGTGAGCTCCCGTCGCGGGCAAGGTACCGGTACGTTTCCGAGCTTTACTTGGCATCGCTGCTCTACTACACGAACCGGTTCGGCGACGTCGAGATTCGCGAGTCTAGGCGCCGGTTGTTCACGTGGGCCTACCACCTCCGGACACGGTATCAGCGGCTTCAGCTAGTAACCGTGAACAAGTACGCAAGTTCGTTGGACGACAACGAATCCGCTTTTGTTCTTCTTCGAAGCGCGGAGACCGCCACGGAACTCCGGCGGCTACGCGTCGAGGTCCGAGGGCGAGATGACAACCTGAAGCACGAGCAGGATCTACTCCGCCTATTGGACAGATTGGCCGGTTAATGATCACAACGCTAGATGCAAATCTGTTCACGGTTGGCAAGCTCTTTGGCAAGGTAGATACGCATTTCGAGATCCCCATCTATCAACGCAACTACGCCTGGGGCGTTGAGCAGATCGAGCAACTCATCGACGATGTGTGGGCGGCAGCGCAGGGGGGTGCCGACGATTACTTTCTGGGCAACCTGATCGTGGCTCAGAAGCCTGCTGAGGCCGGGACGAGTGTTGTGACCTTCGAGGTCGTTGATGGTCAACAACGATTGACAACCTTGTTCATGCTCTTGAAGTATCTCCAGGTCGAGCCAAGGGCGCGGCTCACGTATCAATCACGGAGGAACGCAACTCTCGCGCTCACGCGCCTCACAACCTCGGACGATGACGAGGGTGTGGGCATCCACGTGGGCTTCAAGGTGATCGCGTCGCGCATGGGGAAGTTCAAGACGTCCGAAGATCGGGACAAGTTTCGGAAGTTCCTAGAGGATAACGTGCAGCTTGTGCGAGCGATCCTTCCTGTACGAACCGATTTGAACAAGTACTTCGAGATCATGAACACCCGTGGCCAGCAACTGGAGCAGGTAGACATCGTTAAGGCGCGACTCATGAGTTACCTACGCAGTGAGGCGGGAAAAGTCGAAGACGACAGAGCCTGCCTCGCGTGGGTCTGGGACGCATGCGCCGAGATGGACTCATATATCCAGATGGCATTGACTCCAGGCGAGACGGCCTTACGTAGCGACATTTTCAGCTCGACATGGGACCGTCTTGAGGTTTCCAGCTTCGACGACTTGCGCCCCAAAAGGCCTCAGGTCCACGCCCGGAGTGGTGTGAGCCGGAGCACGGGTGTTAGCCTGCGGGAGGCGCTCCGGCTTTACGCCATGACCCCTGAGGAGCCGGCTGAGGATGACTTCGAACGACGCCGCTTTGAATCACCGATCAGGTTTTCGACCTTGCTCCTTCACGCTCTGAAGATTCTGCGGGGAACGGGCGGCGAGGACGACGTCGACGGCCACCTCGACGACAGCAAGCTGATTAAACTCTTCGAAAGCGATTTCAAACCGCTCTCCGAGACGCAACGGTCGGACCGGGCTAAGCACTTCGTTGAGGTTCTTCTGCAATGCAAGTTCGTGCTAGACAATTACGTCCTCAAGCGTGAGTTCACGGGAACCAACGCTGACGATGGCGCATGGTCTCTCAAGCGCTTGACCCGCGGCGAGTCAGAGCCTCAACCAGGCAAACGGACTAAGAAGACCAGCGCGCGCTTCCCCAACGCCTTCTCACCCGGCAAGGGGGAGCGGGAGGACACCACCGTTGATGACGCAACACGTGAGGTGCTCCTGCTCCAGTCAATGTTGCGAGTCACCTACACCTCGCCGCGGACGATGCACTGGATCACGAAAGTCCTGCGCGAACCGCTTATTGGCCTGCCACAGCAGGAGGCCGCTCATGCGATTCTCCGCGTTCTGCGGACGCACGCACGCCAGAAGGTGCAGCAGGCATTCTTTGTGGGAGCCCAACCGAGTGGGTTCGACATCGAGCGAATCGTTTTCACCTACCTTGACTATCTTCTCGCAGCGAAGGGTGCCGCCCCCGCCTTACCGGCCGATCCCAACTTCACATTCGTGTACCGTAACTCGGTCGAGCACTTCTTTCCTCAGGACGCCAACCGAGATGATGACGGTTGGGACTTAGTGACGCCTGATGACGAGGAGCTCCACATGTTTGGAAATCTCGCGCTTGTTAGTGTCAGCACGAATTCCAAGTTCAGTAACAATCTGCCCCCGTATAAGGCGAACAAGACAGAGATCGTCCGACAGAGCACAAAGCTTCAACTGATCGCAGAGCTGGTCAAGAGCGGAACGATATGGGACAAGACGGCAATTCGCCAGCACGACCGTGCAATGGTGAACGTGCTCTGCGAGGATCTACGAGAGGCCGGCTACGACGTTTGACATCCACTCTGCGGGGATCCTTGACGAGGCCGTCCCAGCCGATTGATCCGCTCGAATGGGGGCTGACTTTCCCGTGACGCTGCGGAGGTAAGCCCGAAGCCCGGAAAAGTCCACGTTGTCACCCGCAGTCGGTAGTCTTTTCTCAGAATGGAACCGCCCTGAGGCCTACTCCGAGACGGTGAGTTTCCGACTGGGACGGGAGCAAGCGGAAGCGCAGGTGTCTCTGCTCTGGAAGGAGTCTGACCGAGGCAAGGTCCGCGGGGTGCCGGCGATGCGGTTCCCGTGGGCGATCGCCGAGGTGCACAAAACTTGGGACGAGCTCCGTGCAGCCGGCTATCACAGCGCCTTTCGATTCCCGTTCCACGAGCGCGTCAGCTCCGAACAGAAGGCAGCACTCGCGCAGCAATTATTGAATTTTCCGATGACCAGCGTGCTCTTTCTCAAGCACCTTGAAGAAGTGGTCATTGACGTTGCGACGTCCAGCGAGAAGTCAGACCGTCAGTGGCTCTTGGAGAGGCACCGAGTGACCTCCGCTGGCGTCGAGCGGTGTGTCGGCCTGACCGAATCGGGCCTCTTTAGAGTCGACTTGTTCAACCGGGAAGGTGCGGGTGACCGCTACTGGGTCGCTCACGACGGCAACGTGCGAATCGGCGACCACCGCGATGGCTTGACCGGGCCCGCATGGGACGGCGTGGACGTCACCGAAGTGTCAGTCGCAGTCCGGGATGCCGAGGACCCCCAGATCAAGACGGACGATCGCCGGTTTCACGTCTTCCTGCCTACACAGGAGCCTTTATCCTGCTCGCTACTGGTCAACGGCGCCTTCACGACCGATCTTTCCCGCCAGCACGTCAAAGTTACGCACACCGCGTCGAACTACAACGGGTATCTCGTACGCCGCGCAGCCGAGACATTCGTGCAGACGCTCATGCCTCACCTCCTTGCCGAGGGTGGCCCACGTTACGTCCTGCGAGTTCTGGATCGAGACGAAAGCGACGCCGGGTCGGCCGGCGGACTCCTCGCCGAGGCCATTGCTAGCGCAATGACAGGTGCCCGCTTCCTGCCATCAGGACCGAATGAACTCGCCCTCAATGAGGCGGTTTTTCCATCGCCCGCTCTCGACGCGGAGGGGTCCGACTTCACTGACCTGCTCAAGGCGGACTGCGTTGTGAACGGCAGACAATTCCCTGATCCCGAGCTCTGTGAAGGATCGCTTGCCAGGGTGTGTGCGGCCTACGGGTCAGTGGCACTCAGCCCGATTGACTCACTACGCGCCCTCGCGCAGAACCTCGACACAGGGAAGACGGCGTTAAGACCAGGCCCCGACTCTCGTTATCGGGTTGACCCTGTACTTGATCTCTGCGCGCTCCTCTGGGAACGATCTGGCGCGGCGGACCGACAGGCCTTGGAGAAAAGCGCCGGCTGGAACCGGTCTTCCCTGTCGGCGAGAACGACGATGGCACCGTCAGGCGGATAACTCTGGAAAGTGAAAGTGCGTTTTACCCGCCGCGCTCTTCCGCAGAGAAACTTCCCCTTCGTAAGTTGCAGTTCCTCGCACATGCGGTTTGCTGGGGCAGCCTCGGCAGGACCGAACAGAGGTCGGTCCTGGAGCGCCAGATGAAGGCCTGGGACGCGCTCTTCGACATCAAAGAGTTTCGCTTCGAGGAGGTCATGCGCGCCGCAGTCCTCCCAGGTCTCAAGCGCACCGCCGCGGCCGATGCCGAGTTGCGGGAGTCAAACCGCACCATCGAAGCACTCGCCACGATCTGTCGGTTGGCCGGAAAAACCACCAAACCCGACCAGCCCCTCCCCATGGGTCGACTGGGTTCGGACCGAGCGTTCTTCAATCTCAGCCGCCTTGACGTTCCGTGTCGTGCCGATGCCACCGGCGAGCTGACCTGGGCACCGGCCCATCAGGTCTACTTCGGAAGCGACTGGGTTGGAGATGACTCGGTCGAGGCGATCGTTGAAGCGATGGCCGCTGCGGGCGTGGTCATGCAAGTCTGATTCCTTGCATCGCCCGACGTATTCGCCGAGTTCTCGTCCACCATCGGGGTCAACGAGCAAGACGACGCGAGTCCAGCGGCAATCGATCCGGACGAGGGAGAAGTCGACCTCGATGACGACACCGACGAAGCACTTGAGACGACCCTCGATGATCGGTGGCGCAACTTTTTCCCTTGGCTCGGAGTCAGTCGCGGTTTGAGACTGATTCACTTTCACGACGTCGACGACACCGGGACCGGGTGGACAAACACGAAGGGTCTCGGTCTCCCTGGTGGTTGGGCATTCTCAGGCCTGGACAAGGTCTGGTCCGAATACCAAGCGGATCTCGTCGGGGCACTCTCGTCCGATCCACGGTGGAAGCAGACGGATCACTATCTCTACCAGGTTCACAATCTTGATCGGCTCGATGAGATCGCCAGGGTCGCCCTCCGCAGGGACAACGACGTAGCCGAGAAGCTGCTCGACCACCTCGTTCGCAACTGGGACACCTACGCCCGCCACACCCAAGCCCAGTTGGCTTTCGTCGGAGCCGGCAAATGGCCGTCGTCGCGCACGGCTCCACCGCGAGCAACGTCGGAAGAACTCGTCAATGCTGGCCCAGATCTATGGCTCTACCGACTTCGTAACCACGCGATTTGCCCCACCAGCCATGGCCCGCGGCGTCCAAACCAAAGTTGGCGTCGATCCGAGGAGCTCGTTCGTCGTCTGGGCCGCAGTGGGCGCGACGCCGACGATTACCTTCCTGTCCTCAAACAACCGACGGGGGTGCCGACGTCGACACTCCGCGCTTGCCTCGACGAACTGCAAGTCCGCGGCGAGCTCACTCCGGCCGCGTTCACTGTCGAGGATGCACACGATCTCTGCGTACGCATCTCGCACATCTACCCGTCGGGTATCACCGACCAGGCACTGCGCTCGGAACTGCGGCCAATCTACCGCCAGATGTTCGAACTCCTGGCCGGCAGCACGGTGAACAAAGGGGTGCCACTCAGTGGCACCCCGCTCGCCGCGCGCACGGCGAGCGGGTACGAGTTCCTCGCCGCCCGAGACGTCGTGTACGCGTCGGTGTCAGGCAGCCGAGAACGGAGCGGTGTGCAGGACAAGGTACCGTTGTTCGTTCTTGAGGCCGAGCCGGGAGCACTTCGACCGCTCCGCGAGCTCTTCGGAACCCCACTCCTTGAGAGCGCGTTGGAGTGGTCGGCGATGCCGGGCGAGACTGCTCTTGAAGCATCCGGCCTCGGCAGTTTCCGCCAAGGACTCCGAGACCTGATCCCACCGCTACTCGCCCGACTCAGTGCCGATCGAGCTGACCGGAGTAGGGCCGACCAACGGGCCTTGACTGAATTTGCTGAGAAGTTGGAACCCGTGGAGTCGCTCAGTCTGAGCTGTTCATTCCGCGGGCAGAACCTCGGGCAGATTCCGCAGCGGACGTACCATGTGCGGCGCTCCGAGGACTCTGGATGCCAAGGCTTCGCCGTGTGGGCCGGCCATGCGTGGCCTCCGATAGCGGAGGACGCCCATACCTTGGCTATGGCACTCGCAGAGACCTTGGAGGTCAACACTGTCGAGACCTTCTTGTCGTTCATCAACGCGAACCCCGCGCAGCGACAGCAACTTCTCGATCTGGCCGGCGCCGCGGAGAAGTTGGAGGAGGTGCAGCAAGACCTTGCCGATCTCGGAGGTGACGCTTATCAGGCCGAACAACTGGCAAACCGCACTGAAGGCAACGAGCTCGACACGACAGACGGCGAGTCAACAGAAGCGGCCACCGGGCGCGCAGACCGAATCCCTCCCGCTGCGACCCGTGCCGCTCCGCGTATCCCGCTGCACCGCTATGAGGACCTCCTGATAGACGGAGAAGTCATCCGCATCGAGGGATCAGGTCCCCAACACGAGACCACAGGAAGCAACGGTCAACCTGGGGCCGCAGGTGACGGACATGGCGACCAAGCGGGTGATTCTTCAGGCGCGCCAAGGGCAGCCGCCGGCACCGACCTGAACGAACTTGACCGACTTGGCATGCGTATAACCTTCGCATTTGAGGAGCGACGATTCATCGGGCGGAAGACCGTCGTACTCCCAGGAGAAACGCCCCCTGAGAATGCGGACGTGCTCATCGTCGACGTCAGCTCGCCAGAGATGATCGCAACCGCTATCGAACAGTCCACCGTAGTCGAGGAAGTGTTTGACCAGCTCGCTGAGCAAGGCATCAGCCAGCTCTACCCCGGCTTCGACGTGCTAACTATCCAAGGCGGTTCAATCGATCGAATGATTGAACTGAAGTCGTCCGGAGTCGACGCGCAAGCACAAGCCATGAGTTGGAACGAGTGGAAAACGGCCGGCGGTGAACTGAGAAGTCGCTTTTGGCTCTGCCTCGTCGGCAATCTTCGCGCCGATCTGGAAAACGCCCCACCCTTCGTGAGAGCCGTTCAAGACCCATTCGGCACACTTGCCTCATCAAAGTCGGAAGACGTCATACGCAAGCGGACAGTTCAACTCCGAGTACGCGAGTTCGCCGCTGCCGATCAACTCACCCTAGAGCTGCGACACGAGGAAGACGCGCCAGCCCAGGACGACACCTGAGCAGGATGGCCAAGTCCACCGTTGCCTCACCTTCGACCCCTTCAAAGAACCTCTTCGGCGCTGGACGTCACTGCGCGGCCTGCCGGCCGAGGATTCCGATTGAGCAGTCGTCCTTCGTCGCATTCCGGATGGTGACATTCACGAGCCGCCGCAGTCGCTTCTTGTAATCGGAGTTCTTGCTCTGGCGACTAGGTGCCGTGCCGACGGCGTCGATGAGTTTGGAGCATGCGCCCGCTAGCTCGCCAGTGCGCGGGTCGTACAAGCTGTCTCCTGAGCCATCACTCATGAGTATGAATCCGCTGACGCCGTCCAGCGATCCGCGGAAGAGTCGCATGGATTCGAGTGCACGTGCCGAGGTGACGAACGTCGTCTGATTCGCGAACTCGGCGTTATCGGGGCCTGAGATGACCCTCAGGTCGCCATGCTTCAGGTACCCGACGACCCCGTCGCCGACATGGGCGCCGAGGAACTTGTCGCCTGATACGGCCACGCAAAGGAACGTCGAAGCGAGATCGTCGGGCGGTACATTATGCCGTTCCGCTACGGCTGCCACCTTGGCTGCAAGTCGGCCAAGGAGATCCACCTTCACCTGGATGCCGTCGTTGGATGCCGCGTACTCCGCGAACTGTTCGACGAGTACAACGCATCCTTCATCGACGACCGCTTGGGCGCCGAACTGAGAGTGAGTCGCAGAGCCTGCGCCGTCGGCCAGGCAGAGGACTTGGACGCCGCCGCGAGAGAGGTAATTCGTCCGGTCTTGGACCGGCGTGCCATCCCGCAGGTGGCGGTGCCCCCTGGCCTGGTAGTGGAATTCCTTGAACACCTACAGTTCCGCCCAGCCGGCGAGCCCTTCGAGGTCGAGCTTGACGGTGTCGCCGGGAGTCGACCGCGAGACTCGTGCGACCGACCGAGATAGCCACTCGAAGAATTCCTTGAACTTCAGGCCGTCGAGGCGCAGGGGAGGACGGTTGGGGCTGAACCGGGCGAGCGTCTTCATGTCGGCACCGCCGCCGATGCCGATCGGAAACACCGTGAGCTTCTTGGCCTCGACCAGGTCGACCACTCGCCTGACGGCGGAGTCGATGTTGTCCGTCGGCGCGCCGTCGGTCATGAGCACCAGCCACGGCTGGTAGTAGAGGACGCCACTGCCGGAGTAGGTCGCTTTCCTGTTCTCGAGCGTGTCCAGGGCGAGGTTAACACCGGCCCCCATCGCGGTGGTGCCGCTCGCGGTCAAGGCCGAGATCCGCCGCAGCCGCTCGATGCTCGCGAAGTCATGGACGAGGCCCGCGGACGAGTTGAACTCGACGATGTTGATCTCGGCTGAGTCATGAGCGTCGTCGTCTTCGTCGATCGCGTCGTAGAAGAGGTTGACGCCGCGGACGAGTTCCTGGATCGGCGGGCCGCTCATCGAGCTGCTGGTATCGAGGCAGAGCGAGACGGGTACGCGCGGGGTCGGGTTGTCGACGAGGTCGTCGGCCCCGATGTTGAGTCGCGCCATAGTGCTTTCCTTTCGTTGAAGCTGTTGTTGCTAGTTGCCTGTGAACCACTTGCGGAGGCGTGCCCAGAAGCCCACCTTGGTTTGTGCACTTGGCTTGGTAGTGGAGGCAGTGGGGCCGGTCCGGGGCGTGCGTGGCAGTGTTGGAACGCAGCCGGCGGGGTAGCGCCCGCCGGAGCCAGCCCTGTGAGTTGTGGGGACCGATCGACCGTTCCGCTGGTGCCACTCAACGTTTCCGTATGTGATGAAGGGCTTCTGGCACCGGACGCAGAGACGAGAAGGGTCGAGGGTGTTGGCGCGAGCCCACCGTTCGTCGTGCTTCTGCGCGCAGGAAGGGCACCGACCGTACTTCAGCTGGCTTTTCGGGAAGGGCCGGCTGCAATCGCGGCATGGCACAGTGATCGTTGGAGCGGCAGCGGCTCGGCCTGGCTGCTGATCACGGCACTTGTTGCATTGCCGTGGGAGAGAGTGCTCCTGGGTGTCGTCGATCCAGATGCCAGCGATTGCGTTCTGACGTCCGCAGGTGGGGCAGTCCTGGATGGGGGTGTCCTGCTTGAACGCCTTGTTGCGGATCGGGTACACATCGTTCGACATGGGGTCGAAGTTCAAACGCTTGTTGCCCAGATAGCTCTTGTACGCCTTGAAGGCTTCAAGCCACTCTGCGGCAGTTGGACGCTTCTTGTAGTGCTTGCCTTCGCGATGGAAGGTGTGCCAGAAGAGGTCCTTCACCGGCTTGTGGATGTGGCTCCACATGTACTTCCAGTCACCGTCCGGCTGGTCCTTGTTGTTGCGGTTCTCGTACTGGAAGGCGAAGTTGCCCTCCTTGATCAGTTGAACCATGTCGCCGTCAGTCCCCGTTCGGATGTATGGGAACTGTCCGGTCATGACGATCATGAACAGCATCGTCGCGACGGCGAAGAGCTCGTCTTCCATCGTCCGCAGAACGTCGGAATAGGTCTTCCCGAGCATCGCGGGTGAGGTGAACATCGGCGTCCCGACAGGGCAGGGGTAGCCCTCCAACTGCCAGGAATCTGCGTCGATGATGAAGACGTTCTTCTTCTCATCAACCATGAGGTTCTTGGGGTTGATGTCGCCGAGGATCACGTTCATGGAGTGCAGGTACTGAACCTTCTCCAGGAACGAGATGCAGATGTCAACGAGGTCGGCCTTCTTCCAGCTTGGAAACTCGCGCTCGAACTTTCGCTTGTTGAAGACCGTACGTTGAAACTCGCGCCCGCTGGCCTTCGGCATCACGTATCCAACGAACTCGCCGTTACCGTTGCGGACAACCGCAGAGGGGATGCAGAGGCCCTTCGCGCGGAGGTTTCGATCGACAAGCAGTTCGATCTTTTCTTTGCGGTGTCGCGTGAGGTGGTCCTTATCGAAGATCTTGACCACTGTGCTTAGATCGGCTTCGTATACGGTCCCCTCGCCGCCTTCGCCAAGCGGCGCGCCCAGCACAAGCGAGCCGCTCCGGTCCGCGGATGCCCACGTGACGTGGTCTCCCTGCTTCGGGAGTGCAGAGAAGGCCACTGGCGTGTCGCTGGGCTTGAGCCTTGCCTGCGCAGAGAACGAGTTGGTCGGCGTCGAAGCAACGGCCCAGCATCGCGGTGCCGACGATGACGGCGACTTCACCGCCCTCGGGCCCAGGTTGTTGGCGTGCTCCTTTAAACCGAACGCCTTGCCAAAGTCGTCCAGAAGCGGCTTAAGCACCGCGACCTCGGACTCGTCCTTGAAGCTGCCGCTTCCCTCCGCAATGCAGGTTGCGTGGCGCTTGTACTTGCGGAACCCGCGCTCGAAGAGCGATTCGTCGGACTCGACCTCGAGATCGCCATCCTTTGTGAGGACCCCGACGAGAAGGCGCTTGGCGAGCCGGTGCGCGAGGAGGCGAATCCGCAGCTTGATGGTGATGTCATGGGTGAGCAGGCACATCTCATAAGTGCCGGCAAATCGCTCGAAGAGCCGCAGAAAGAGGTCGTCAGCGTAGGGGTTGGTGTCATCACCGAGGTCCTTACGCACGAGCCCGGCTTTGCTCGCGCTTTCAAGGAAGGTCAGCGCAGCACCGGCCTTCTTGATCGCCTCGGCGCGCTCCATTGTCTCCCCGGAGGGGTGGATCCGGCTCTGCTTTGTGAGTTCGCCAACGACCTTGGTCGGTACGACGACAGGGTTTCCATTCGCGATGATCGCACTCTGCCCGCGCTCGAAGAGACGCTTCAGCCCACCAGCGCGGCGCGCGTCTGTGTCCATGAAGACGTTGGTGTCGATGAACAGCCGTCGGTTCGGCTGGAGGAACTCGACGGGGTCGATGAGCTGGTACTCGAGCGCATTGAGCACTATACGTTCTCCATGTTTCTGAATGTCCGGAGCTTTGGGATCAGACTTGTGTGACTGTAGGAGCCCTGACGGTCGACCGTGTCGAGCGCCCCTTCCAGGGGTGCGTTGATGAGGGGTGCCGATGGTTGTGCCATCCTCGGCCGGGAACTTCGACCAGGCGAGTGTCTCCTGAAGCAGTGCGACAGAGAGGATCGGCTCCATCCCGTACCGAGAGTCGACGACGAGCGCCTCGATCTCGTCACCCACGGACACGTCCTGGCGCGGCTTCCCCTCGATCTCGGGGGCAGCTCGTCCAATGGGATGCGCCCATGCATCCCGAAACCGAGGCCGAGATCGATGCCGATTTCCTCGTGGTGTACGTACGCCACAACCCCGGTCACAACATGCCCTTCGTCGGGAACGCAGCTTCCGCGCGATTCCCCGACCCGGTCATCGGCTTCATCTGCGTCGACCCAGTCGTCGGTTTCATCTTCGCAGGACCAGTCATCCGTGCCAAACGTGTGCTCATTGCGCATCGCCGAACGAGATGTTGCTGCGGAACTCCTCAAGTGCCGCAGCGGCGTCTTCGTGATCCAGTTGGCGCTCTCGCTGATACTTCGCGATCGCACGCATCGGAATACGCCGATGGCTTCCGACGCGGACATGCTCCACCGTGCCCGCATCGACGAGCTTCATCAGTGTGGGTCGAGACATGCTGAGCATGGTCGCGGCCTCGGTGCTGGTGAAGAGGTCCTTGGCGGGGAGCACGACGGCTCCGGTCGAGTGCTCGGCCTCGAGCAGTTCCAGCACCTTCTCGGCGCTCCGACGCGTCAGGTTGAGCGTCACCGTCACCTCATCCGGCGACGCGTCCAGCGCGTCACGCAGAGCTTGGATGTCAGTGGGAAGGATCCCCGACATATTGACCTCCAACTGAAACAAACGAAGCTAACTGAAATAACTGTAATTAAGTGCTTTAAGTGAAGTCAACCGGCGGAAGCGTGATTGACCCGCAAGGCAACACCTGGGCGCGAGCCAGCAGCGTGTCACACGGGCAGTCAAGCGATTGGGGATCGAGCGCAGTTCCGACCCATAATCTCCATACCCCGCCCTCCGCTCACCTCGTTGGCGCTCTTGATGTTATGACCGCCTTTGAGTCCAAAGGCCGCGCCGCTGATGACCCCGATGCCGATCAGGGCAAGCGGGACGAGAGGCAGGACCGTCGAACTTCTCCGAGGGGGTAAAGGTGTTCACAACCTCGAATCGTAGTGTCATCTGGCAGGGCCTGCAGGGAAGCGGCTCATCAAAGTTGTGTGTCGTAGTGGTTGGTACTTCGGCGGTGTTGGGCGAGGCTTTTTGATGAGGGAAGGTCCTACGTTCGCCATCCGGAAGAAGTGAAAGCGGTAGAAGGTATCCGCCGGAAAGTTGAGGGCGGATCCGGCCCGGGATAGGGGAAGGGGCGGCTGTACTTCAGGAAACCACTGCAAAGCACTTTGCGGCAGCATCGACCCAAGCCGGCCTCGCTGACATCATCCGCATGTTCCGTACGGCTGATGTAGAGGTGGCCCGTGTACGGCTCAGCACCCGTAGAAATGTTGAATCGCACAACCGGCGGGTAGATGCCGCAGATCTTGCCGAAGCGACCAAGTTGGCAATGAACTGACCTTCGGACACTGACTCAGGCAGCGGTATTTCTGGCAGATATGCCGTTGAGACACGTGACTGCAACATCATGGGACACGTTCGCCCGGGAGGCCACGGTGTCCTACCGGGAAATGATTGGTGACCATTGGGTTGTAAATCCCAAACGGATCAGGTGCAGTCAAATGACATCGAAACCGACAGCCTTTACATACTCGACCCCGACGGCAAGCGGCACTTGATGCGGCCCTTCGTCGTAGTACGGCATTGTCCCCAGTGCCGAACCATCTCAACTTTTCAGGTGGACGCAGTGACCAACGGGACGGTTCGCCTCAAGAGCATTGAGAACGGGCACACAGTCATGGATGAACAGGAACTGCCTGCTCTAAAGAAGGTTGGCTTGCTCTGAGATTCGGTAAGCAAGCAACCAAGGCAGGGGTTCGGGACACCATCCCGCATTGTGGCTTTGTTGCCCGGGCTGCCGCTGCCTGAGGCACATGCCGTCCAGTAGGGACTATTCGGGAAGAATCTTGGTGTAAAAAGGACCAACTAGTTTGACTACGGGAAGACTCGAACGAGCCCATGGCCCTGCCTAAACGCAGGGGAGGGGAATGGTCCTCGGGACCAAGTAGCCTGTCCATCTACACGACGACACGTGTGAGTGAGGCTGGTTGGCGGTTTGGCCGATAGTTGGCGAAACTATGAGTTGAGGACTTAGTTGGCGTGACTGACAACTTAGTTGGCGCCGTGACAACCGGGATGGCGCGGCGCCAACTATCGTGGCCAGCTCTAGTCGATTGGCAACGTTGACCTCGGCGGGCCCGCCGCGTAATTCACGACCCCGTGGACCTGTGCAGCGGCTGGAGCGCGCTCAACAGGTATCCTGCGCATGGGTCTCTTGCTGATGCTTCCTGGGCAGCAAGCCACCTGCTTCCTGACGTTTGAGGCATGGCCCGCGAGGCTGCCGGCCGATCATCGAACACCCACTAAACTCGAACGGTGATCACAGGCGAAATCAAATCTCAGGTGTGGTGCCGTTCGTGGGCATCCTCATTGGTGCCGGTATGAACTCAGCGGTCCTCGGCAATGTAGCCGCCGACGCACAGCGCTAGCATGCTGCGAAGCCCGTAGCCGTAATTCCCTTAGAACAGCGGCCAGGGCACCGCCGACATCTCACCGCTCGGAGCTGGGAACCGACGCGCCAAGCGCAACCGGGCGCAGCGCGCGGCGACCGACGCAATTTCTTCGGCGTTGAGCAGGTCCGCCAGGTTTCGGCCCAGCTCACCGTCCAGTCCGTCGCTGACACGATTGATGCCCTCAATTTCGTTGACGGTCAGAGCGTCTCCCAGCCACCCCCACAGCACCGTGCGCAGCTTGTGGTCACGGTGAAAGGTAAGCCCGTGGTCCACGCCGTGCCGGTGTCCGTCCGTCATGGCAAGGATGTGATCGCCTTTACGGTCGGCGTTGTTCACGACGACGTCGAACACCGCCATGCGTCTGAGCGCCGGAGAGTCCTCGTGTATGAGGGCGACCATCCGTCCGTTCTCATCCTGGCCCTCGAGGACGTGTTTCCAGCCGATCTCCGGTACGTCGTCCGCCGCAACGAGGTCCACCCCGTTCTGGTCGGGGTCTTTCTCCTGCCACAGCTGCACCATCCCTTCGCCGAACGGACCATCGCGCAGCCAGGTGCGTGGCACAACGTTCCAGCCGAGGACCTCCGAAACCAGGTAGGCGGCAACCTCCCGGTGGGCAAGGAAGCCGTCGGGAAAATCCCACAGCGGTTTCTCCCCGGCTATCGGCTTATAGACGACTTTCGTGTCCCCGATGCTGCCCAGGAAGGTGGCGTTCGACGCCGTCGTGATGCGCCCAGTGAGCGTCAGCTCGGCAGTCAGCAGGTCGGACGCCGGCATCAGACCTCGGGCAGGGTGCAGACGTGCCCGTCGGCGTCTACGGGGTAGCCGCAGAGCGGGCATGCGGGACGCCCGGCGCCCACGACCTCACGGGTGCGCTTGGCGAATGCGCGCGCGGAGCCGACCGGCATCCGCACCAGCAGCATTTCTGGCACGTCAGCGTCGTCCTCATCAAGCGATTTGACGTTGTCATCAGCGTCGACATCGGTGATCGGGTATGCCTCTATTACGACCTGCGCCGTCGCGGGGTCCCAACCCAGGCTCATGGCGCCGGTCCGAAACTGCTCCGTAACGGCCTCGAGCTGGTCATTGTCGACGAGTTCGATCGGAGTACTCGTGGGAATGCTGTAGGGGTTGCCCTCGACGGCGAGAAGCTGGTCGAGCAATTCGTCGACCTTCTCTGCGAGCAGAGCCGACTGCTGCTTCTCAAGGGCAATACTTGCGATCTGCGTCCCTGCGCGCACCTGCAGGTAGAACGTACGCGCCCCCGGAAGGCCAATGGTGCCAACGACGACCCGATCAGGCCAGGCAAACTCGTGAACACGTGTAGGCATATGAGTATTCTAGGCACATGAGGTTCATGGGGCCTTCTGCCCTGCACCGCCGCCCACCGGCGCATCGCCAGGGTTGAGGCCGTTCGACAGCCATGACAGATCCCCCGCGTCGGTGTTGGTCGCGTGGACGCTCGGCCGGCGCGCGCCGTAGTGCACGATCGATACGGAGGCAGGGCCCACGTTAATACGCTGGAACAGGTCGAGGTGCATGCCTAGCGCGTCGGCGAGGATTGACTTGATGATGTCACCGTGACTCACCGCCACCCACACGGCCCCCGTCCCGTACTCGGCCTCAAAGGTTGCATCGTGGCGTCGAATCGCTGCCACCGACCGAGCCTGCATCGCGGCCATGGATTCACCGCCGGGAAAGATGACGGCGGACGGCTGCGATTGCACGGCCGACCACAGATCTTCGGTTGCGAGATCACTGAGCGTGCGGCCCTGCCACTGGCCGTAATCGCACTCGGTAAGATCGGATTCCAACGGCGCGTACGGAGCGCCAGCCTGGCGATCAAGGATGAGCTGGGCGGTCTGCTGACAACGTTCGAGAGGGCTCGATACCACCCCAACTACAGGCACGGCCGCGAGCCGCTCTCCGGTCAAAGCCGCCTGCTCACGCCCGATCTGGTCCAGGCTGACACCGGCGGCCCGACCGGCCAGCAGTCCAGTGGCATTGGCTGTGGTGCGGCCGTGCCGCACGAGAATAACTGTCGCCATCCACATAGCCTAACCATCCGCTCGACGGCTGTGTTTACCCACACTTTGGAAATTTGCTGTTGCACGGAACCAGGCGCGCCCTTCATCCTTCGCCGGATCCCGCCGTCAGTGCGGTTGGTTCTGGATCCGCGGTTGCCGGTGTATGCGCTCTCGCCAGTCTGCCGGTACCTTGTCTGCCGGTGCAGGTTGCGGCTGCTCCGATGGTCTGGACTGAGGATCCGGAAGCCGCGGGCCGCGGAATAGCTTCCTCGTGGTGTGCTCGTAGAACCAGTCCTCCCCAGGTTCAATGGACCTCATGACGGGGTGACCGACGGTGCGCGCGTGGGCACTGGCGTGCTGTGTGGGTGATGAATCGCAGCATCCGATGTGGCCGGATTGGCCCGCATTGGGCACATCGGCGAAGATGTAGCCACCATCCTGGGCCGTCACCGCTGAGGCACTCCAGACACCATGTTCCACTGGGTGTGGCGGCGAGGCTGATTCCCGGAGTGCTGATTGCTACCCCAGACCTGACCTCTCGGCGCATTCTTGGAGATGAGTCACGTCGACTCCCGTGGCTGGTGGGCGGCCTGGCGGGCGAGGAGAATGCACTGGGTGCTGCGTGAAACTGAGAGGCCCGCTAGGCTCGCCCTGTGACGAGTTCGCAGAACGGCAACGAACGCTACGTCGTCCGCCCGTGGTGGAGGGCAAGATCACTGCCTTGGGCGGCCTTGGTCGTCGTCTCCATCGTCGTCACAGGGATTGCCCTGGAACGGACGGCATTCTTCATCTACACGCCGGTCCCGGAGTTCATAGAGCGGTTGCGCATTGGCAGGCTGTTAATGCTCGCCGGGTCTGCCATATCGCTTGCAGCAGCAATATGGTCGCGGGTCCGCGGTAACCCGCTGTGGGTGACGATCTGCGTTGCCTCGCCGGCAGTGCTGGTGGGCATGGCTACCATGATCATGACGCCCCCGTCTCTGATTCCACAGATCACCGGTCTTATCGCCCTGCCGGTAGCCCTGGCGGGACTCATAGGAGGGCTCCTTCCCGACACCAGGCCGTGATCGTGAGTGCCGATAGAGGGGTGCCATCGTGATCCTGTTCGCACCGGTAGCCCTGCGTGCCGTTCGGACAGCGGTCACCGCGTCCACGTAGGCGGCGACGGGGCAATCTTCTGCGCCATCACGCTCAGGTCCTGACTCCGCCGCTTCCCCTTGGCGGAAAACGAAGCGCACGGCACAGACTGGGTCTTCGGTATAGGGCCGGGCGGTATGGCGCTCCTACTTGTTCAGGTGAATTTCAAGGCTCGGGGTGACTCGGCTCTCGGCCGGTTTTGGGCGGAGGCCCTCGGCTGGGGTGTTTCCAACGAGGGAACCGGAGTGACCAATGTTGGGCCCGTGGGCTTCGTCTGGCCGGACCCGTCGCGGTCTGCGTAGATGTCGTCGTCGTCCGGACCCCGAGACAGTGAAGTACCGCGCGCACCTCGATCCCGCCACCCTCTGCGGCCCATGAGGCGGAGCTGGTCGCGCGCCTGTTGGAACTCGGTGCGACGTCTGCAGACGTGGGCCAGGGTGATGTGCCGTGGACGGTCCTGGCCGACCTGGAGGGAAATGTGTGCTGTGTGCTGTGGCCGCGACCGATCTACCGGGACACGGGGCGGATCGCCGCTGTGGTGGTCAACTGCGCGGACCTGCGGGCCATGGCCCGGTTCTGGGGCGAGGCTACGGATCGGACCCTGCACGAGGTGAACGACGATCATGCGAGGCTGCGTTCGGCCAAGGGCGTCGGGCCGTATCTGAAATTGCTGCGCACCTCTGGCGAGGAGACCGTGTGGAACCGTGTTCATCTCGACCTGATGCCGTACCCGGGTGATGATCAAGCGGCAGACGTGGCCAGGCTGCTGGCTCTGGGCGCCACTGACGCCGACGTCGGCCAGGGCAATGTGCCGTGGGTGTGCCTCGCCGACCCGGAGGGCATCCAGTTCTGCGTCCCACCCGGGCTGACGTGGAGCCTTTCATGATGATTCCGGCTAATTCACCGGATCTCCTGGTGAAAAATCTTGCGAAAGTTCGGCTTCGATTTCGCTGATGCTGGGTAGCGTGGCAGCGAATTCCTCCGGCAAGGACGCTACAATCGCGGATTCCCATTCGGCGATACCGATCGGTTTCGAAAGGCCCCGCAGGGAGTACTCGGCCACGACGTTGTTCTTGGTTTTGCACAGGAGCAGTCCGATGGTCGGCTCGTCGTCGGTATGACCCAGGAGGTCGTCAACGGCAGACATGTACATGTTGATCTGGCCGAGATACTCCGGCTTGAAGGCGGTGGCTTTCAACTCCACCACTACAAAGCACCGGAGCTTGAAGTTATAGAAGAGCAGATCGGCGAAAAACTCGTCGTCGCCGATAGTCAGCCGGACTTGCCTGCCGACGAAGGCGAACCCCTGGCCGAGTTCCAGCAGGAACTTTTCGACATGCACCACGAGCTGTCCCTCAAGCTCGCGCTCATTCCGCTGGCCAGTCATGGACACAAAGTCGAAGACGTACGGGTCCTTGAATGATTGCTGGGCAAGATCCGAATCCGACGGCGGCAACGTCGCTTTGAAGTTCGTGATCGCCTTGCCGGTGCGTTCGTGGAGATTCGTCTCGATATGGTGTGCGAGTACGTTGCGAGACCAGCCATTCTCGACGGCGGCAGCTGCATACCAGAGCCGGGTTTCGGGGGCGTTGAGCTTTTGGATCAGCGCGAGGTGGTGGTACCAGGGCAATTGTGCAAGCGGCGCTTGCACAATTGCCTCGCTTGACCAGTTTTCAGCGAAGGCCCGCATGTACTTCAGGTTCCGAGGTGAGAATCCGGTTGCGTCGGGAAACTGCCGTTTGAGATCCACCGAGAGCCGGTCGACGATACGGGCGCCCCAGCCTTCGAGACTCTGGCGTTCCAGAATGTCCCGCCCGATCGCCAGGTAACTGCGCAGCATTTCCTGGTTCGCAGCGGCGATCGCCTTGGACCGGCCAGCCTTGACTTTGCCCGTGACGGCGGCCAGCAAATCCGGGTACCAGTCCGGCATGCTGGATGCGGTGGGCGCTGATTCAAACGATGCTGGTGTCGACATGTGGTGGAGCGGTCCCTTCGTGGCGGTCATTTCCACTGAACCTATCTGCGGGCACTGACATTTTTGACCTGCGCGGTTTACCTGGCCAAGTCCGGAACCTTGGTGGGTCACGGCTGCGGCCACCGCGGCAGCACCGCCGTCGGCCGCTGTGAGCGTGGTGTGGACCGCCCCCAGTGCCGGTCCGGCAGCAGATAGTGGTTGAAGCCCACGGTGCAGCCCAGATGCGTGCAGGTGGCGGAGACTGCGTGGACCTGCCCGTCCGCGACCCGGCGGAAGTCACAGTCGATGGCTTCCTCGGCCACTAATTGCGCGACGTATTCGACCGCGGACTGGTTGGCCTGCCCGTCGGTGCGGGCGGTGTCGTCGCTATGTCGGCGTGCAAGGTCCGTGTAGGCCCGGCGATGCCGGCCCCGATGACCGCGACGTCCACCTCCAGATCCCCGCGCTGGACCGGATATTCGGTGGTTCCGGCGTGGCGATCCAGAGAGAACGAGGTTCACCTTCCGGCCGTCCACTGTTCGATGCGTCATTCACTGCGTCACCTCAGGATCACCCGGTACTGCTCGGCTTTGTCAGGGCTGCGTCAGCAGCCGCCGACGCAGAGGAACTGACGGCGACCGTCCCGAGGATTCGTGCCCGGGGGCGGCCGCCGTCGTCGGTTTCCACGAACCATGGCGCTATGAGGTGCGTCCCTTCGCCTTCTCCATGGCATCCCTGCCAGCCAGAGGCCCAGGCCGACCATACCGCGGCCCAGAACCAGGTGCAGCCAGTTGTCAGCGCCGTCCATGTCGATGACCAGGCCGTAGATCCACAAAACAAGGTACACAATGCCGCCGCCGAGCTGGAACCAGCGGGCCATCGGGTTTGTCCGGGCCGAGGACTCCAACCAGCAGGAAAACCGCACCAATACCGATGGCGGTGTTGTGAACCGTCAACCCCATCACGTGGTGCTGGGCCGGGCGTGAAGCAAGGAGTCGCAGGACGCCCACGTCGTACTCCTGAAAACCGCGTGTGGGCAGGGGAACCCAATGCCTGGGGCTTCGCCCAGGCATTGACCCGCCGTGGCCATCTTTTCCAGAAGTCACCGTCGCTGGCATGCTGGTGGGGTGACATCGACCTCGACGCAGCCACCCCGCACTGTGCTCACCTGGAAGCTGGTGCCCGCGGTGTTGCTCTCGGCGTCGGGGGTGCTGCTCTTCGGCGTAGAGAATGATCTCATGGGCTACAGTGTGCTGGCCTCTAGCGTGGTTACGGCAGCACTGATCGACCGCGAACTCGCGCGGCACCTCGCGGTAATTGCGGCGGGAATGGGGATCATCAGCCTGGTTCCGCTGAACGCGGATTTGAGCATCCCGCACATGACCTGGATGGGTGGTGCCCTGGCGTTGGCCGTGCTGGTGCCATGGCTGGTGTCCCGTTTCGTCTACCGCGAGAACATCATCAAATTTCCGGTCAACACCGGCCGCAAATGGCCGTTGAGCGCCAAACTATACCTGATCGCTGTTGTGGCCCTCGGTTACTTGATTCTGCCGGTGTACCTGATACGGACAGGTGTGTATCAGAACTGGCCGGACGCCTCAGACCCCACGATCTTCTGGCGGCTGTTTCTCGGCGTAAATGCTGTTGGAATTTGGGACGAGCTGTTCTTCATCTGCACCGCCTTCACGCTGCTGCGGCGGCACTTCCCGGACTGGCTCGCCAACATCCTCCAGGCCGTCGTCTTCTCGTCATTCCTCTGGGAGATTGGCTACATGGCCTGGGGTCCGCTTCTGACGTTCCCGTTCGCGCTGCTGCAGGGCTACACGTTCAAGCTGACAAAATCGTTCACCTATGTGGTGACAGTGCACCTGGTCTTCGATTTTGTGCTGTTCCTGGCGCTGGTGCATGCGCACAACCGCGACTGGCTGCCAATCTTCTTGTACTGAGGCCGCTCAGGCTCCGGATCAAGTGGCTGCTGCCGATCAGAAGGTTGAAAGGCTGTCTACGCGTAGCCCTCCGAAAGCGCCCTGCCCATTTCAGAGTGGGGCGCTTTCACGCAGGCAGCGGTCATTGGGGTCAATGACACCCATGATGCGTTTGCCGATGCTGCCCAGCTGGCGCGACTGTGCCTTCGTGAGGGGATCGAACACGAGTGCTCGGACGGCTTCAACATGGCCGGGGGCGGTTTGGGCGACCTTGGTCCAGCCCTCGCCGGTGAGCGTGGCCAGTGTGATGCGTCCGTCGGAAGGATCCGTGGAGCGGTGCACCCAGCCCCGCTTTTCCAGCCGGCTGACAACCTGGGACAGGCGGGGGAGTCCTGACTCGGTAAAGCCCGCCAGGTCACTCATCCGGCGGGTTCGTTCCGGAGCTTCTGACAGGCCGGCCAGAACCATGTACTCAAAGTGGCTTATGCCCGCGTCCTGCTGCAGCTGGGAGTCCAGGGCGGCGGGCAACTTCATCATCACGCCCACGAGGGTGAGCCACACCTCGCGTTCATCGAGGCTCAGCCAGCGCGGCGCTACGGGATTTTCCATAGGGCAAGTCTAAGGCATTTACTTCATGAATGAAGTTTTATGTCCCGCAAATCACTTGCGTCGTGAACTAATAGTCAGTATTATTTACTTCAACATTCAAGTACTTCCCACACCAGCCTTCCTGAGGAGCCCAGATGACCGTCATGTCCGAGACCGTCGCACGGCCATTCGAGCTACCGGCCGCCGTCCGCAGCCAGGTCACCGTCCCGCTGCGCTTCACTGATGGCTTCGCGGCCACAGCCGAGATCATGACGTTCCATGGACTGGCCGACGGTAAGGAGCACCTGCTGCTTGCCATCGGCGCCTGGGAGCAGACGCTGCTGGACCAGGGCCCGGAAGGTACGGCGCCCCTGGTTCGGCTGCACAGCGAGTGCCTCACGGGCGACGTGTTCGGCAGCGAGCGCTGCGACTGCGGACCCCAGCTGCGCGAGGCAGTGGAGGAGATTGCCGCCGTCGGGGGCTTCCTGCTGTACCTCCGGCAGGAAGGTCGAGGCATTGGCCTGTACTCCAAGCTCGACGCCTATGCCCTGCAGGACACCGGCCTGGATACCTACGAAGCCAACGTGGCCCTGGGGCGCGGCGAGGACGAGCGGGACTATAGTTCCGCCGCCCAAATGCTCGGCGCGCTTGGCGCCGGCCGAATCCGCCTCCTCACCAACAACCCCGACAAAGTAGCGCAGCTGACGGCCCTCGGCGTTGACGTCGCGGAGCAAGTCCCCACCGGGGTGCACCTCTCGGCGGCCAATCACCGCTACCTGGCCGCGAAACGCAGCCATACGGCCCACACCATCGAACTGCCCACGGAAGTTCCGCCCGCCGAAGTCCAGACAGCCGGGTTCATGCCAGCCGAGATCATTCCCACCCACGACGAGCTGCTGGCCCGGGTGGATGCACTCATTCCCCGGCTGCGGGAGCGCGCCGCGGAAACCGAGGAGATCCGCCGCGTCCCGGAAGCCACCATGGCTGAACTGAAGGCAGCGGGCGTGATTCAAATGCTTGCACCCAAGGCCGTGGGCGGCTTCGGCATGGGGCTGGAAACCTACGTGGAGGTGGTTCGCCGCCTCGCCCAGGGATGTGTCTCCACGGCCTGGACCGCAGGGCACCTGGTGGAACATGTCTGGATGCTGGCACGCTGGCCGCAGGAAGCCCAGGATGAAGTCTTCGCCAGCGGGCCGGCCCCCTTGGCTGCCGCCACCGGCGCCCCTCCCGGTAGAGCCGACAAGGTTCCCGGCGGGGTCACCATCTCCGGCCGCTGGAGCTTCGCCTCCGGCGTTATGCACTCCGAATGGGCGCTTTTGGCGGTGCAGCACGCTGACGTCCGCCTGCAGTGCCTGGTTCCGGTCTCCGATCTTGAACTGCTGGACGTCTGGCACACGGCCGGCCTGCGTGGGACGGGAAGCAACGACCTCGCGGCGGAAAACCTCTTTGTCCCGGCGCACCGCGCCCTCGAGTGGAACCTCCTGGCCGCCGCGGACAATCCCGGCAGTCGCATCCACCCGGATCCGAACATCCACATCCCCATGGCCACGTTCCTGAACATGGTTGCTCCTGCCTCCGCCCTGGGGGCCGCAGAGCACGCCCTAGGGGTGTTCCAGGACCTGATGATGGTGCGCAAGGTCAAGCAGACAACGCAGGCGCGGCAGGCGGATTCACCGCTCGCACAGGCCCGGTTCTCCCAGGCCTACGGACAGGTGGCGACTGCGCGGCTGCACTGGCAGGAAGCCGTCCGGGTGGTGGCCGATTCCTACGGTCGCCGGCCCGTGTCTTTCACTGATGACGAGCGGGCCCGGTACCGGCTTTCGCTGGGTCTCAGCGGCGCAGCGTCGGCCGAGGCCGTCCGCCTCATCCTCACGGGCTCCGGCGGCAGTGTGCACCGGCTGACGCACCCCCTGCAGCGGATCCAGCGCGATGTCAACGTCCTGCTCAACCATGCCTCGCTGACCATGGATCCGATCCTGGAACAGGCAGGACGAGGACTTTTGGACCTCGGGTTTTCCATTCCGGCGGAGCAATTCTAACCAGGGGTGCGGGACCCCTTGCAGGACGGCCGGCTTCGGAGAAGGATATGAGCCTCACTCGATGAGGCCAACCATTGGCCAGCTTGGAAAGTTTGAACGGTACCTGATCGAGGAATTCTTCGACGACTACCGCGCCGGCGCCATGACGCACCGCACCTTTACCCGCCGGGTCGCATTCATCATGGGAAGCATGGCGGGGGTGTCTGGAGCGATGCTGCTCGTGGGATGCACGCCCGAGGAAGTCCCAAGCAGCACCGACCCTGTGCCCACGCCCACCCCGTCATCGTCGACGGCGGGCGCCGGCACCGCTTCTGCCGGTGCTGTTCCGGGGGCCAAGAGTCCGCTCTCCGTCCCGGCGGGCGCCGCGGGGCTTACGACGGCGACCGTCCGCTTCGCTGCCGACGGAACCGATATCAACGGTTACCTCGCCAGGCCCGAATCGGGCCGGTTATGCGGCGTTGGCCGTTGATCTGCTGAGCAGGGAAGGTGGCACCGCCAGCCTCGACTCTGACGCGGTCTCGGGGGCGCTGATCGCCATGAACGGGTACTGTTTCGGCGGCGGCATCACCTGGCCGGCGGCAACCGAGCTGGCCGGGCTGAAGGCCACCGCCGCTTTCTACGGGCCGGCCCCGGACCTGAACAAGGTGACGGCCATCAAGGCAGCGGCATTCGGGGTCTATGCCGAACTCGACCAGCGGATCACCGGCTCGATGCCGGGCCTCCGTGACGCCCTGGACGCCACCACCGTGACGCATCAGCTCACCGTTTACCCCGGCGTGGACCATGCCTTCCACAATGACACCGGCGAGCGCTACAACGAAACCCAGGCCACCGCTGCCTGGAACGACACCCTCGCCTGGTTCGGACAGCACGTCTGAGACGGGACATTTGAGACGGGACATTTGAGACGGGACATTTGAGACGGGACGTTTTTATCCGCCGCGGTGTGGGCGGTGCTGCCGCGGGTAGTCTTGAAAGATGAGCACCGCAATCCCACAAACGGTCACCTTCGATGGACGGTTCGCCCGCGAACTCGGGGAGTTGGCGGTTCCGTGGCAGGCGGACGAAGCACCTGATCCGCAGCTGCTGGTCCTGAACGAGCCGTTGGCCAGCGAGCTGGGCCTGGACCCGTCCGCGCTGCGATCGGATGAGGGGACGCTGCTGCTGATCGGTAACCGGGTCCCTGACGGTGCCACACCGGTGGCCCAGGCCTACGCGGGGCACCAGTTCGGCGGCTACTCACCGCAGCTCGGCGACGGGCGAGCGCTCCTGCTTGGCGAGGTCACGGACATCCACGGGCAGCTCAGGGACATCCACCTCAAGGGCTCCGGCCGGACACCGTTCGCCCGCGCAGGTGACGGACTCGCCGTCGTCGGTCCCATGCTGCGCGAGTACATCGTCAGCGAAGCCATGCACGCGATGGGCATCCGCACCACGAGATCCCTCGCCGTGGTGGCCACGGGCCGGCCCGTCCGCCGCGAAAGCATACTGCCCGGGGCTGTACTTACCCGGGTGGCGAGCAGCCACCTTCGCGTCGGCAGCTTCCAGTTCGCCCGCGTCAACGGCGACACCGGCCTCCTCCGCCGCCTGGCCGATCATGCCATCAGCCGCCATTACCCGGACGCCGCGCTCGCCGATAAGCCGTATCTCGCGTTCTTTGACGCCGTCATAGCCGCCCAGGCATCCCTTGTGGCGCAATGGATGCTGGTAGGCTTCGTCCACGGCGTGATGAACACCGACAACATGACCATCTCCGGTGAGACCATCGACTACGGTCCGTGTGCATTTATGGACGCCTTCAATCCCGGCGCGGTCTACAGCTCCATCGACGCGGACGGACGCTACGCCTACGGCAACCAGCCGATCATTGCCGAATGGAACCTCACCCGGCTCGCCGAAGCACTCCTGCCCCTGCTCCATGAAGACCAGGACCAGGCCGTGGCGCTCGCCGTGGAGTCCCTCGGTGCCTTCCGTACGCTGTACAGCGCGGCCTGGTCAGCCGGCATGAAATCCAAGCTTGGGCTGCGCGCGGACACGCCCGGCGACGTGGCGTCGCCGCTGGTGGACGGCGTGCTGGCGCTGCTTCAGGAAGCCGAAGTGGACTACACCTCCTTCTTCCGGAGCCTCGTCTCGGCAGCCCGCGGCACCCCCGAAACTCCCCGGGCCATGTTTGCGGACCCCGAAGCCTTCGACGCCTGGGCCGAGCGGTGGCTGGCCCTGGCGCCGGACGCGGACCTGATGGGCCGCGTCAACCCCGTCTACATCCCCAGGAACCACCTGGTCGAAGAAGCTCTTGACGCTGCTACCGCCGGCGACCTGGCCGTCTTCAACCGCCTGGTGGCCGTCGTGGCTGAACCGTACACGCAGCGCCCCGGGCTGGAACGCTACGCCGGCCCCGCCCCTGAAGACTTCGGGAACTACCGGACCTTCTGCGGGACCTGAAGACATACGCGGCCGGATCGGCCTTCCTGCGGACTGTCGCCTCGGTAACGATGTGGCAGGTCAGTCCCCGCAAGCCCTATATGCCCGGTAAGCTCACCAACTATGTCCCGGATTGTTCAAAGAATGCGGCTGCCCGCCCTCGCGTGCATGCTGGCGGTCGCCCTGGTGGGGTCGGCTGCGCTGCTTCCGTCACATGCCGCCGACGACGCGCCGCCGGGCGGCTATCCCTCATGGCAGGACGTGCAGAACGCCAAGCAAAGCGAGGCCGGCAAGGCGGCAGAAGTCACCAGGATCGACACGCTTCTGGGCGGGCTCCAGGCCGAAGCCGAGGCACTGGGCAACACGGCCGTAACGTCCGCCGCGGAGTACGCGTTGGCCGAAGCGGCGCTTCAGGCTGCCACTTCCACAGTGGATGCCCTCACCGCCCAGACCGCACGCGCCGCGGCCGAACTGGGACAGTACAAAAAGGAAATCGGTGCACTGGCGGCCCAGTCGTACAAGACCGGTGGCACCAACATGGGTTTCTTTGTTGCCCTCGACGCCGTGCAGAACAACAGCATCCAAGGCCTGAACATCGTCCAGATCGTCAGTGATAAGACAGCCGCCCTGGTGAACAAATCCGCAGCCGCAGAACGCATTTCCCGCGCACTGGCCGATCAGGAGCAGGCAGCCAGGGCCGAACGCGAGCGCCTGTCGGGGGAGGCCAGAACCAAGCTCGACGCCGCGCAGTCGGCCCAGCAGGCCATGTCCCGGCAGATTGCGGAGCAGCAAGAGCACGGCCAGGAACTGACAGCGCAGCTGGCCTCCCTCAAGGGCACCACCGCTACGGTGGAGGGTGAGTTCCGGCAGGGCCAGGCGGCCTTGGCCGCATACGAAACGGCGCAGGCCGCCAAACGGGCCGCGGCGAAGGAACAGGCACGCCAACAGGCGGAGGCGGCAGCCAAGGCGGCGGCCCTCGCCGCTGCGCAGAAACCGGCTCCGGCCCCGCCTGCTGTACCGGGAGTGCCCGCCCCCGCCCCTGTGCCGAGTCCGCCCCCACCGCCCGTCGTCGTCGTGCCTTCCGTGCCGGGCGGCGCTGTGAACGACCCCGCCGGCGCGAAGAACTACGCGTCCGGTCAGCTGGGAGCTTACGACTGGGGCCAGGACCAGTTTCAATGCCTGGCGTTGCTGTGGACCAAGGAGTCCAACTGGCTGACGACCGCCACCAACCCCTACTCGGGGGCATACGGGATCGCCCAGGCACTGCCGGCCAGTAAGTACGGTACGGCCGGCAGCGACTGGCTGACCAGTTACCGGACCCAGGTCAATTGGGGGCTGTCCTACATCGCGGACCGCTACGGGTCACCTTGCGGCGCGTGGAACCATTCCGTGGCCAAGAACTGGTACTGACCTGGTCCGGGTCGGCAGCCGCGTCACGTTTCCGGGGCTTTGGCGTATTCCGCGGCGCTGAGGAATTCAATGCCGACGAAGGGTTCATCGCCGTCCACCCATGCGTCATGCCCTGGCGGAATGGTATATGAGTCACCGGCGCTGATGGTGATCCGGTTGCCATCGGTGGTCTCGACGTGGATGGAGCCGGAAATGCAGAATCCGATGTGGTTGTTCTGGCAGGTCTCGGTCTGTACCACCGGCTTGATGCAGTCCGACCAGCGCCAGCCGGGACTGAACGTCATCCGGCCAACGGTGTAGTCGCCCAGGTTGACGACGTCCACTTCGGTTTTGTCCGGACGGCGCTTCTCGTCCGGAGTGTTGTGGGACTTGACGGCCAGCTTGGTGACGATGTTTGTAGGCATGACGCGCAGACTTTCTCTGTGGAGTTTGTGTCCATCAGCTGTCTGTCCCTGGCTGCCAGACGGCATCTGAGGCGCTTACGATTGCCAGCATCCTCCGGCGGGCCGCGCTTGTCGAGACCTAAACCATTAGGCTTTTCCCATGCCCGATTTTGAACGGTTCAGGGCCCTGCTGGAAGAAGAGCGCACCCGGAAGCTCGTGCTTCTTCCCGCCCTCCGCGCCGATATCTCCTCCGCCAACGCCGCCCGCCAGGATTCCAACGTGGACGACGAGCACGACCCCGAGGGCGCCACCATTGCGTTCGAGCTCTCGCAGGCATCGGCGCTCCTGCAGCAGAGCAGCTCTGGCCTTGAGCAGGTGGATGCGGCGCTGGCGCGGATTGCGGCCGGCACCTACGGGACGTGCGCCGTGTGCGGGGACCCCATCGCCGAGGGACGGCTCGAAGCCCGCCCGTCGACGCCATTTTGCATACTCCACGCCGCGACCGGCTGGCATGGACGGTAGCGGCGCCGTGAACGAGCGCGTGCCGGAGGCTGCCGGCTTCATCGACGCCACCCTGCAGAACGAGGGCGCCTGGTACCGGGCTGAGGACGTGGAGTCCCGGGTGGGTGGGGCGTTGGGGTCCTACGGATCGTCCGTGGGAGCCGTCCGCGGCACTGTCCGCGACGCCGGCACAAAGTTCAAGGACCTTGGCCATGACGACGTGACCGCTTTAGCGTCACTGCTCTGGGGCCGGCCCGGTCCAGGCAGGCTGCCGATCTATGAGCGGCGGCTCGCCGCCGTTGTGTTGCTGCAGTCCCGGGTTTCCCTCCTTCGCCACTCTGACCTGACCCGGCTGGAGGGCTTCATCAGAACCGCGCAGAACGGTGAACTGGTGGACGCCCTGATTGCCGACGTTGTGGGTCCGTTGCTGCAGGGTCTGGGCGGAAGCGACCGACAGCGCGCCGACGTCGTCATCACCCGCTGGCACCAGGACCCCGACGACGCACTCCGTCGCGCAGCCCGACTCATCGCTTCCCAGGGAACTGACCTGCCGTCCATTTCCGGGAAGCGCAACCGGGCACGGGGCTGACCACTGTTCCCTGATCCCCATCAGCCGTACTCTAGGCCTTGGAGGTGATTGCCATGGAGGCAGCGCAGGGTGACAGGATCATCGTCCGGGGGAGGACCGTCGGATCGTCGGACCGGCACGGGGTAATCGTTGAAGTCCGCGGTCAGGACGGTCATCCGCCCTATCTGGTCCGCTTCGACGACGGACACGAAACGGTTATGTACCCCGGCGGTGATTTCGCCGTCGAGCGCGGTCACGGGGGACAAACAGGCTGACGCGCCGGGGGCTGCGCGTCCGGGCCAGCGGGCACCTGTCAGACTGGTGGAATGGATCACTCCTTGGCTGCCACGTCCCCTGACGCGAACCTCACGTTTCCGCCGGTCCGGACCGGACCGCGGGACCCGGGTGACGCCTGGGTGGAGGGCGGCCGCGGCAAGTTCTGGGGCAGGTTCGGTGCCGCCGGCGTCCTGGCCTATGACCCCGGCAAGGGCGTCCTGCTGCAGCACCGCGCGCTGTGGAGCCACAACGGTGGTACCTGGGGACTGCCAGGCGGAGCATTGCACGAGGGTGAGGACGCCGTCACCGGGGCCCTCCGCGAGGCGCACGAGGAAGCTGCGGTGCCGGCCGCGGATGTGAGCGTCCTCTTCACCTCCGTGCTGGACATTGGCTACTGGTCCTACACCACCGTCATAGTGCTGGTGACCGCGCCTTTCGAGCCCGTGATCAGCGATCCTGAAAGTCTCGAACTCCAGTGGGTTCCGGTGGATGCGGTGGGCCTGAAGGAGCTCCATCCCGGTTTCGCAGCATCATGGCCGGATCTGCGGACGCGCATGCTGGAGCTTTCTGCCCAGCGGATAGGGTGGGCTGAGCCCCACAAGGACAAGCGAAAGGGTCAATGTTGACTGCTGCACTCCCGGAACTGGCCGATGGCGATTTCTATTATCTGTCGCTCGGCGGGGGCCGATTCCGCTCCACCATCCACGCCCAGGGGGCCTGGAACGAGCACGAACAGCACATGGCGCCGGCTTCCGGGCTGATGGCGGACAGCCTGGAGCGCCACGAATCCCGCGACGACATGCGGATGGCCCGGCTGAGCTACGAGATCCTGGGCCTGATCCCCGGGGGCGGTTTCCACATCGAAACCACCACCCTGCGCCCCGGCCGGACCATCGAGCTCCTGCAGGCCGAACTGATTGCCAACGGCCGCGTGGCCATCCGTGCCACCGCATGGCGGATGATCACCAGCGACACAGCCGCGGTTGCCGCCGTCGAGGACACCGCCATTCCGGCGCCCGATGAATGCAAACCGCTCGACGGCCCTGCCATCTGGCCCGGCGGCTACATCCGGTCCCTGGAGATGCGTGTGGCAGAGGGCCACCGGCCCGGCGCGGGGATCGTCTGGCTCCGCACCCTGCACCCTCTCACCGACAAGGCCGACAGTGGCGACCTGGCCCGCCTGATGGGCCTCGTTGACACAGCCAACGGAATCGCGGCCAGGGTCCCGCCGGGTAAAGACAGCTATGCCTTCCCCAACCTGGACCTGCAGATCCACATGTACCGCAGGCCCGGGGGCGAATGGCTGGGCCTGGACAACGCCGTCTCCTTCGGAACTGACGGTATTGGCCTCACGTCCACCGTCCTGCACGATCTCCAGGGCCCCTTCGGCCGCGCCGAACAGATCCTCACGCTTCGCAGGACCTGATGCACAGTTCCCAGGCGTTGATTTCTGCTGGCCGCTTCCCGGCGGGCCTCAGGACGCCGGGGGCTCCTGGAACGGCGTCGAGTCCTGACCGTATTCGGCGGTCACCAGGATGGGCAGGTGGTCGGAGGCGCCGCGGGGCAGGGTTTCCACGTTCTCGATGTTCAGGCCCAGGGACGTGGCAAAGTCGAAGTGGCCCTTGAACACCTTGTAGCGCGTGTAGGTCCGGCGATCACTGAGGGATAGTTCGTACCCCGTGTTCTTCATGTGTTCGTTGAGGTTCTTCGTGAAGAAGGGGTAGTTGAAGTCCCCTACCATCAGGGTCATCAGGCCGGTGCCCATACCCAGCAGTTCCGCGTGGGCAGCATGGATCTGGTTGCGCCGCAGCGAGTTGGTGGCGGTCAGCGGTGCAGCGTGGAAAGACGCGATGACCAGTTCGTGATCGGTCTCGTTGTCCCGCACGCGAGTGCCGATGAGGCGCTCATGGGCGGGCGCCAGAACCATGTCGTGAAGGGACTTCTTGAGCGCGAAGGTCTTGGTGCCGTGTGCGGTGAACCGGTCCGGCCGGTAGTAGATGGCCAGCCCCAGCCGGTTGCCTTTCGTGGAATCGGCCAGTTGCAGTTGACCCAGCGTGTCCGGCAGGTCAGTGGTGTCACATTCCTGCAGGCACAGGGCATCAACGCCGAAGTCCTGTGCCAAGGCGACCAGCTCCCCGCTGGCCTTGTGCTTACGTAAGTTGTAGCTAATGACGCGTATCAGTGGATTACCTCTTCTGAGGAGTAGCGGGTGGGCCCAGTTCCTGAGTTTAGCCACCGATGCGGGACGGTGCAGTATTAATCCGCTGGATGTCAGGTGGAACGGAACACCAGCCAGCCGGCGAGGGTGGACAGCCCCGTCAGGGCGGCACCCCACAGGATGTCCACGACAATAAGCTGCAGTGGCCACGTCTTAAGCGTGGCGGCATTCGTGAGGTCGTACGTCGCGTAGGCAAAGGCGCCCAACGCGGCCCCGTAGCCGACGGCGGTCAGCCAGCTGCCGCCGTCGAGCGCCGGCCGCAGCGCAAAGAAGACAATCCCCGCTATGTACATGACATAGAAAGCCACGGCGTAACCTAAGTGTGGCTTGTCCGCGAGCAGGTCACCGATGTGGCTGCGGTAAAACGGGTTCATGAGCTTGAGCCAGACGGCGTCGATGACAGCGAACGCAGCAGCGACAACAAGGAATTGCAATATGACCATAAAGGAGCTTAGCAACATGCAGGACGCCGAAGCGGGACTCCGGACCCTCACCGTGGTGCGGCAGGATCATTCCCTCGGCGCCGCACGTGACCTGGAATTCGGCCTCGAACTGCTGACCCAGGCCAAGACCGGCAGGATCGGTCCCACACTCCGGCTGTACCGGCCCGCACCCACTGTTGCGTTCGGACAGCGGGATACCCGCCTGCCCGGCTTCGACGCGGCCGCCCAGGCGTGCCGGGAGCACGGATTTGAACCCCTGGTGCGGAAGGCCGGCGGCCGCGCCGCCGCTTACCACGAGGGCACGCTGGTGGTGGACCACGTGATGCCCCACACCGATGCCATTGCCGGCTCCAAGGCCCGGTTCGGATTCTTTGGTGAGCTGCTGGCGCAGTCCTTACGGAACGCCGGTGTGCAGGCCGCAGTCGGCGAAATTCCGGGGGAGTACTGCCCGGGCGAGTTCAGCGTTCACGGAACCGACCCGGCCGATCCGGCGCGCCGGATCAAACTCGTCGGAACAGCCCAACGCGTGGTGAGCGGCGGGTGGCTGTTCAGTTCCGTGATCGTGGTGGAAAACTCCGCCCCCATCCGCAGCGTCCTGACGGACAGCTATGCCGCCTTGGGCCTGGACTGGGACCCGACCACCGCCGGCGCGGCCAACGACCTCGTGCCCGGGCTGACGGTCCAGGATGTCCAGGACGCCGTTATAGCCGCGTACGCGGGCCACGCTTCCCTCCGGCACGCCGACTTCAGCAGCTATGCAGGTTTGGACACCAGGGAGACGTAGCCCGCGCTTGCGGGGCGGGGCGGGGCGGTCCGTCTCAGGGCCCCTAGTGACCCCGTGCGATCCACTCGTCCAGATGCGGGGCTTCGGCTCCGATGGTGGTGCTGTCACCGTGCCCGGTCCGGACCACCGTCTCGGCCGGCAGGGGAAGCAGCCACGTCCGGATCGACTCGATGATGGTGGGGAAGTCGCTGTAGGACCTTCCCGTGGCGCCCGGGCCACCCTGGAACAGGGTGTCGCCGCTGAAGAGTGAGCCCTCGCCGTCGGGCCCGTCAGCGAGGTGGAAGGACACCGAGCCGGGCGAGTGCCCGGGGGTGTGCAGGGCCGTCAGGCTGGCCCCCGCCACCTCGATGACGTCGCCGTGCTTGATGGCGACATCGGGTTCCACATCCGGGTAGACGTTCCGCCACAGCATCCAGTCGTCCTGGTGAAGGTGGATCGGTGCCTGGACGAGGTCCCAGAAGTCAGCTACCGACCGGATGTGGTCGTCGTGGCCATGGGTCAGCAGGATCGCCTTGAGCTTCCGGCCACCGACGGCGGCGGCTACGGCCTTGGCGTCGTGCGCGGGATCGATGACCACGCATTCCTCCCCGTTACCCACTATCCAGACGTTGTTGTCCACATCCCAGGTGCCGCCGTCGAGCGAGAACGTTCCGGATGTGACGAGGTGCTCGATCCTGACGCTCACAGTTCCACCACAGAACGCAGCACGGAACCGGAGTGCATCTTCTCGAACGCTTCCTCCACCTGGTCGATGGTGATCCGCTCGGTCACAAAGGCATCCAGATCCAG
Source organism: Pseudarthrobacter sp. NBSH8 (assembly GCF_014217545.1). Taxonomy (NCBI): domain Bacteria; kingdom Bacillati; phylum Actinomycetota; class Actinomycetes; order Micrococcales; family Micrococcaceae; genus Pseudarthrobacter; species Pseudarthrobacter sp. NBSH8. The sequence continues at coordinate 2,280,922 of NZ_CP043178.1, read as the reverse complement.
CTTGCCCTGCTTGTAGAGGCTGATCAGCATGGGGAAGTCCCGGGACGGCAGGCAGTCGCCGTACCAGGAGGACTTCAGCGACCCACCGCGGCCGAAAACGTCCAGGAGTGGCAGCTCCAGTGTCATCTCCGGCGTCGGGACGCCGACCAGTACCACGGTGCCGGCGAGGTCGCGGGCGTAGAACGCCTGCTTGTACGTTTCAGGACGGCCGACGGCGTCAATCACCACGTCTGCGCCGAAGCCGCCGGTGAGTTCCCGGATCTTCTCCACCGGGTCGGAATCCGAGGAGTCCACGGTGTGGGTGGCACCGAGTTCCTTCGCGCGCTCCAGCTTTTTCGCGTCGATGTCGACGGCGATGATGGCAGTGGCTCCGGCGAGCGCCGCGCCTGCGATGGCAGCCACGCCCACACCGCCGCAGCCGATGACGGCGACGGTGTCACCGCGCTTGACGCCGCCGGTGTTGATCGCGGCGCCCAGCCCGGCCATCACGCCGCAGCCGAGCAGGCCGATGGCGGCAGCATCGGCGTCGGGATCCACCTTGGTGCACTGGCCGGCCGCCACCAGGGTCTTTTCGATGAACGCGCCGATGCCCAGGGCGGCGGACAGTTCCGTGCCGTCCTCGAGCGTCATCTTCTGGGTGGCGTTATGGGTGTTGAAGCAGTACTGGGCCTGGCCGCGGTTGCACGCACGGCAGTTGCCGCAGACGGCCCGCCAGTTCAGGACCACGCGGTCGCCCGGGACGACGTTGGTGACGTCGGGGCCCACGGCGCTGACCACGCCGGTGGCCTCGTGGCCCAGGAGGAACGGGAAGTCATCGCTGATGCCGCCCAGTTTGTAGTGCAGATCGGTATGGCAAACACCGCTGGTGATGATGTCCACCAGGGCCTCGCCCGGACCCGGATCCGGGACCAGGACGGTCTCCAGAGTGACCGGGGCGCCCTTGGAGCGGGCTACGACACCTTTGACTTTATGGACCACGGAAGGCTCCCTCAATGCAGATAGACAAAAACGGGACCAACCCTGAAGTTGGTCCCGTTCTGTCTACCACATGAGCTGCCGGACTCAGGCTGCGAGACGGCTCTTTACCTCGGCAACTGAGGGGTTGGTGGCGGCGGTGCCGTCGGGGAAGAGCACGGTGGGGACGGTCTGGTTGCCGCCGTTGAGCTGCTCCACGAGTTCGGCGGTGCCCTCCACCTCTTCGATGTTGATTTCCGTGTAGCCAATGCCCTGCGCGTCCAGCTGCTTCTTCAGCCGGTTGCAGTAGCCACACCAGGTGGTGGAAAACATGGTGATGGTGCCGTTCTCGGGGGTAAAGTCCACGGAGCTCTCCTGAAATCGTTGAGGGGGTTCTTTCCCGTCAACGGTATCCCGGGGCGGGCTATTCCCCGAGCCGGCCCGGCGAACACCGTGCCGGATGACAGTAGATAACGCTGATGGCATGCTGGAGCCATGTGTGGACGCTATGTGATGGCACGGGCCGTGGGCGATTTGCTGGCCGACTTTGATGCCCAGCTGGAGGAGGAGGTGCACCTTCCCCCGTCATGGAACGTGGCGCCAACCGACGCTGTCCCGATCGTCCTGGAACGGCTGATCGACGACGGCCCCGTGAGGCAGCTCCACGTGGCCCGCTGGGGCCTGGTGCCGTCCTGGGCGAAGGATCCGGGCATCGGCCCCAAGATGATTAACGCGCGCAGCGAGACTGTGCTCGAGAAGCCGGCCTTCCGCAAAGCCGTGAAGTCACGTCGCTGCGCTGTCCCGGCGGACGGGTACTACGAATGGAAGCAGGGCACCGGCAAAGCCAAGCAGCCCTACTACGTCCATCCGGGCAAAGGCAGCGGGCTGGTGTTCGCGGGCCTGTACGAGTGGTGGAAGGATCCGTCCACGGCCGAGGGTGACCCCGGCCGGTGGATGCTCTCCACATCCATCCTGACGGCAGACACCCCGCCGCCCGGTGCTGAGTCGACAATCTTCGGCAAGCTGACTGCCTTGCATGACCGCGTGCCGCTGCCGATGGACCGGGCCACGATGGCGTCCTGGCTTGATCCGCAGATCGACGACGCCGCCTTCCTCGTGGACCTGGTCCGGGCCCACGTGAAGGACGTCGCCGCAGACTGGCACGTGGATTCCGTGGGCACCGAGGTGGGCAACGTGCGCAACAACTCCCCGGAGCTCATCCGGCCGGTGGAGGCGCTGTTCTGAGGTGGTCCGTTCGCTGACCCGGCTGACGGCAGAGGTGCCCGGCCCCTAAACGCTGACCTGGCCGCCGTCGTCCACTGTCCAGGTCGGGTTATAGGCAATTTCCCAGCGGAAGCCGTCCGGATCGGCGAAATAGCCGCTGTACCCGCCCCAGGGCTGGGTGACCGGCGCGGCGACGATGGTGGCCCCGGCCGAGGCCGCCTCCGCCATGACCCGGTCCACCGCCTCGGTGCTGGGCAGGTTGTGGCTGAGTGTGATGCAGGGGACCGGGCCAGGAGCGCCTACGCCGGCCTCGGCGTGCATCTGCGCGGCATCCCACAGGGAAAGGATGAGGCCGTGGTTGACCTGGATGAACACCACATCGCCGGGGAACTCGCGGTGGACAGGCCAGCCGAGGCCTTCGGCGTAGAACCGGCGGGAGGCGTCAACACTGCGAACGCCTAGTGAGATGAAGTCGACTCTGGGCTGCATGCTTCGATACTGTCAGAAGATGGCAACAATTCAAGGAAACGATCGGGATGCTTTGGCCGACAAGGAACAGCTCGCAGCCGTTCGGATTGCGGTCGACGAAGTTGATGAGCAGATTGTCACGCTCATTGCGCGGCGGGAACGCCTGATACGGATCGCCGGAACCCTGAAGGGGGACGACGCTGAAGTCCGTGCCCCCGGCCGGGTGGAACGGGTGATTGAGCATGTCCGGTCCGCCGCGGAAAAGAAGGACATCGATCCGGACATCGTGGAATCAACCTACCGGGCCATGATCTCAGGGTTTATCGAACTCGAAATGAAGGTCCACAAAGAGACCAACTGACGCCGCCGCAGGTGCTGTCCGGACACGGGTCCGGCAGCACCTGCCCGGTGTTTCCTGGAGTGCCGTGCTTCCTAGAGCGCTTCGTCGACGGCGACGCCCGACTGGAATTCCCGGCCGTCCGCCTCGCTGAAGGCCGACATGACGTGTCCCTTGCCCAGGCCATGGACGGCCGCGACGGGGAAGTTGCCCGTGATGGTGTTGCCCGAGTGTGTCACACCGGCAAGATCATAGTTTTCCTCGGCGCTCTGGTCATGGCTGAACGAGTAGAAGGCAATGGCCTCCCCGTTCATGAACTCAATGCCCAACCGTCTTTGTGATGAGTAATCAGGGCTTGCCGCCACCAGTCCCACTACGTACGCACCTGCCCCCGGTATGTTGCCGTCGATATCGAAGGTTGCCACGAGCTTTTCGTCCTGGGCCTTGATGCTTACGTGCTTGAGGAGTGCGTCATGGGTGCTCATGCCACAATCCTGCCCTCCTGCTGCCCGTCCGTCCACCCCTGTCTAGGTTTTGTCGAAGCGCCGTCGTAGACTGGATTTATTCGAATATGTGTTCGAATAATTGCTGTTGCATCAGCATCTTGCATCAGCTCCGTTCAGTTCCGGGAGGCGCCCATGGGTATGTTCAGCGAGTCCGTGGACGTCGTCTGCACCCCCGCGGGCCAGCCGCTGAAACTCCAGTGGGCCGGGCGGCACTACACCGTGTGCGCCGAGCCTGTCCGGTGGTACGAACGCCGGCAGTGGTGGGCCGAGGAACGCCGTGCGCCCCTCGGCAGCGGGCCGGGGCTGGTGGACCACGAAATCTGGCGCGTCCAAGTACAGGCGGACCCGCAGAGTGCCGGCCCCCGGGATGCAGGAGAGCCGCTCACCCTGGACCTGAGCAGGCATGTCGGCAGCGGCCGCTGGAGGATCCTGCGGATCCACGACGCACTCCGGCCCCAAACGGCATGAGCTTCTCCCACCTTCACGTTTCCACGGCCTTCAGCGCACACTATGGCGTGGCGTGGCCCGACGAACTGGCCCAGGTTGTCGCCGCGGACGGCGCAACCGCGCTCGCCTGCACGGACCGGGACGGCCTGTACGGCACCATCAAACACCTCAAAGCCTGCATGGCCGCCGGCATCGACCCCATCGTGGGTGTGGACCTTGCGGTCTTCGACGACGACGGCGACCACCGCACCCAGCTCGCCGGCAGGGTGGTGGTGCTCGCCCGGGGCAACAACAACGGGGCGGGCTACCGGGCCCTGTGCCGGCTGGTGTCCGATGCCCATGCCCGCACCTCCGGCAAAGCCGGGGGAGCGGTACCGGTGGCGGTCACCCGCGCCGAACTCGCCTCCCGCACGCTCGACCCCAAAACCCTGAAACCGGTCCTGACAGTACTGATCGGCCCGGATTCCGACGTCGGACGGGCCATGAGCGGCCGGCGCTACCTCCGTCCGCGCACCCTTTTCAAAGGCTGGCTGGACGCCATGCCCGCAAAAACCCTGGTGGCGGAAGTCGTTTCCCAGCTCACTGCCCCCGGGGCGCACCTGAGCACCGCCCATGCGGTACGTATGCTCAAGCTCGCGGAAGAACACCATGTACCGGCCGTGCTCACCAACGCGGTCCGCTACTGCGCAGAGGACGGTGCCGCCACGGCAGACGTGCTCGACTCCGCCCGGACCCTGAAGTCCCTTCCCGAACTCGCGGCCGAACCGCTGCTCCAGCCCAACGGGCAGGCCTGGCTCAAATCCTCTGCGCAGATGCTTCAGCTCGGCAAGGAAATCATCCGCGCCGCAGGGTATGGCGCAGCGGACCTCAAACAGCTGATGGCACAGACCGAGGCGCTCGCCGACTTCTGCCGGATCGACCCGGTGACTGACATGGGCTGGAAGCAGCCGGTAGTCCCCGAGGCATCGGTCATAGGCATCAGCCAGGACCCGCACGATGAACTGGTGCAGCGCTGTGAGGCCGGGATCAGCAGGCGGTTCCCTGGGATATCAGGCTCAGCCCACAAGGACATGCGCTCGCGGCTGGAGCACGAGCTGGGGATCATCAGGAACCTGGGGTTTTCCTCCTACTTCCTCACGGTCGCGGAGGTCTCCCGGATGATCCAGGACATGGGGGTCAGGGCCGCCGCCCGCGGTTCCGGGGCTTCAAGCCTGGTCAACTACCTCATTGATGTCAGCCAGGTGGACCCCCTGCAACACGACCTGATCTTCGAACGCTTCCTGTCCCGGGACCGGGCCACGTTGCCGGACATCGACATCGACGTCGAAAGCGCCGTACGGCACAACGTATACCGGCGGATCTTTGACCGCTTCGGTTCCGAGCGCGTCACGCTGATGAGCATGCAGAACGGGTACCGCGCCCGCGGTGCCGTCCGCGACGCCGGGATGGCCCTGGGCATGGACGATGACGACGTCGGCGAGATCGCCAAGCAGCTGTGGCGCTTTTCGGCCAGGAAATTCCGTGAGGCACTGGTTGAAAAACCTGAGCTGCGGGAGTTCGCCGGGCGGGTGGAACAGCGGGACTTCGCCGAAAACCAGCAGCTTGACCTGCTGGTGGACCTCACCGAACGGCTGGACCGGCTGCCCCGCCATATCTCCATGCATCCCTGCGGGGTGATCCTGGGCGACGCCACGCTGCTGGACCGGACCCCGGTGCAGCCCAGCGGACTGGGGCTGCCCATGAGCCAGTTCGATAAACACGACATGGATCCCATGGGCATGCTCAAGCTTGATGTCCTGGGGGTCAGGATGCAGAGCGCCATGGCGTTTGCCGTCCGCGAAGTCATCCGGATCCATCCTTCCAAGGCGGAAGTGGTGGCGGCCGGGGCCCACCCTGCAGGTCCTGACGGGACCGGGCCGGACTACATCGCCGAGAACGGGCACATCGACCTCAACGCCGTGCCGCTGGATGATGAAGCAACCTACGAACTGATCCGCAGTACCCACACCCTGGGCTGCTTCCAGATCGAGTCGCCCGGGCAGCGGGAGCTGATCGGTAAGCTGGCGCCGCGTGAGTTCAACGACCTCATCATCGACATTTCGCTGTTCCGGCCGGGCCCGATGAAATCGGACATGGTGCGGCCTTTCCTGGAGCACAGGCACGGCTTCGCGCCGGAGGTATACCCGCACCCTGACCTGAAACCCGTGCTGCAGGAAACGCATGGGGTCACTGTCTTCCATGAACAGATCCTGAAAACCTTCCACGTGATGACCGGGTGCGGCCTGGCGCGCGCAGACGAGTTTCGCCGGGCGCTCGGCGACGAGGTCCACGAGCTGAAGGTGGAGGAGTTCTTCCGCAGGGAGGCCCGGGTCAAGGGGTACGCCCCGGAAGTGGTGGACAAGGTCTGGGGGACCCTGAAAGCCTTTGGCAGCTTCGGCTTCTGCAAGGCGCACGGTGCGGCATTTGCCGTTCCCACCTACCAGTCCGCCTGGCTCAAGACGCACCACCCCGAGGCTTTCCTGGCGGGGCTGTGGGAACACGATCCCGGCATGTACCCCAAACGGCTGCTGGTGGCCGAAGCCCGCAGGCTGGGCATTCCCATCCTGCCGCTGGACATCAACCGCAGCCATGCCGACTACAGGGTGGAACGGGTGGCGGCAGGGCCGGATGCCGGCAAGCTGGGGATCAGGCTGAGCCTTAACGGCATCTACGGCCTGTCCGGGACCGAGCTCAAGCGGATTGTCGCCGGCCAGCCCTACGACTCCCTGGCTGACCTCCGGGCCCGGTCCAGGCTGAGCAAGCCAAGTATCAAAAGGCTAGCCCAGCTGGGTGCCTTTGATTCCCTGCACCGTGAATCGGGCGGCGCCGCCAACCGCGCGGACCTCGTCCAGCACCTGCAACAGCTCCAGGCCGCGGGCGGTACCCGGAAGGGCATCGACATCATGGAAGGGCAGCTGTCCCTGCCGCTGGGGGATGTGGAACTGCGGAACGTCAAACCCGGGCTTCCCGCGCCCACCCTGGTGGAAAACGTCCGGGCAGAACTGGACCTGATGGCCATAGACGTCAGCGGGCACCTGATGGACAGCCACCGGCCCATGCTGGACCGGCTGGGGGTCACCACTGCAGACAAACTGTTGAGCCTGCGCAACAACACCGAGGTGCTGGTGGCCGGGGTGCGGATCGCCACCCAGACCCCGCCCATGCGTGGCGGCCGGCGGGTGGTGTTCATCAGCATCGATGACGGCACCGGCTGCGTCGATTCCGTGTTCTTCCATGAAGCCCAGGAGCAGGCGGGGCTGTTGCTGTTCGGCACCAGGCTGCTGCTGATCCGGGGCACCACGCGGCGGACAGGTCCCCGGGGAATCAGCCTGAGCGCCAGCATGGCCTGGGACCTGAGCCGGATGGAATCCTTGCCGTTCGCGGCGGATCGCGTGGAGAGCACCGATGTACCGCATCCCCTGGACGGGATCAGCCGAAGCCTTGCGATTACCGGAATGGGCGGCTGAGGGGCCGCGGGTCCCGTTGGTCGGCCTCCCGGGAAACCGATAGCATTGACGGTGGCTGGCTGTGGTCCCCGTATGCCACAAGCTATGAAGCCTAAAACTTTGAATAGGAGACACCCGTGTCAGATGCCCAGCAGATCACCCTTATCGTCGATGGCGAAGAGACCAAGGTGACTACCGGGACAACCGGTGCGGAACTCTTCTTTGAGCGCCGCGATGTTGTTGTTGCCCGCGTCAACGGCGAGCTGAAGGACCTGGACCAGGAGCTGCCCGAGGGCGCCGAGATCGAGGGCGTCACCATCGCTTCCCCTGACGGCCTGGACGTCCTCCGCCACTCCACCGCCCACGTGATGGCCCAGGCAGTGCAGCAGCTGCGCCCGGACGCCAAGCTGGGCATCGGACCGTACATCACCGACGGCTTCTACTTCGACTTCGACGTCGCCGAACCGTTCACCCCCGAGGACCTCAAGACCCTTGAGAAGATGATGCTCAAGATCGTCAACCAGAACCAGAAGTTCGTCCGTCGCGTGGTCAGCGAGGACGAGGCCCGCGAGGCCATGAAGAACGAGCCCTACAAGCTCGAACTCCTGGGCAAGAAGAACAACGCCGCCGAAGCCGGCGAGGGCGTCAACGTCGAGGTCGGCGCCGGCGACATCACTATCTACGACAATGTTGAGCGCAAAGAGGGCACCACCGTCTGGTGCGACCTCTGCCGCGGCCCGCACCTGCCCAACACCAAGCTCATCTCCAACGCCTTCGCCCTGACCCGGTCCTCCTCGGCGTACTGGCTGGGCAACCAGAAAAACCAGCAGCTGCAGCGCATCTACGGCACCGCCTGGCCCACCAAGGACGCGCTGAAGGCCTACCAGGAGCGCATCGCGGAGGCTGAGCGGCGCGACCACCGCAAGCTCGGCGTCGAACTTGACCTGTTCTCCTTCCCTGACGAGCTGGGCTCCGGCCTGCCGGTGTTCCACCCCAAGGGCGGCATCATCCGCAAGGAGATGGAGGACTACTCCCGCCAGCGCCACGTCGATGCCGGCTACGAGTTCGTCTACACCCCGCACATCACCAAGGGCCACCTGTACGAAGTCTCGGGCCACCTGGACTGGTACAAGGAGGGCATGTTCCCGGCCATGCACGTGGATGCCGAACTCAACGAGGACGGCACCGTGCGCAAGCCCGGCCAGGACTACTACCTGAAGCCGATGAACTGCCCTATGCACAACCTGATCTTCCGCTCGCGTGGACGGTCCTACCGTGAGCTGCCCCTGCGTCTGTTCGAATTCGGTTCGGTGTACCGGTACGAAAAGTCCGGCGTGGTCCACGGCCTGACCCGGGTCCGTGGCATGACTCAGGACGACGCCCACATCTACTGCACCCGCGAGCAGATGAAGGACGAGCTCACCAAGACCCTGAAGTTCGTGCTCGACCTGCTCAAGGACTACGGTCTGAACGACTTCTACCTGGAGCTGTCCACCAAGGACCCGGAGAAGTACGTCGGCGAGGACGCAGCCTGGGAAGAAGCCACCCGGACACTCGCCGAGGTGGCCGAGGAATCCGGCCTGGAACTCGTTGCGGATCCGGGCGGCGCAGCCTTCTACGGACCGAAGATCTCCGTCCAGGCCAAGGACGCGCTGGGCCGCACCTGGCAGATGTCCACCATCCAGCTGGACTTCAACCTCCCGGAACGCTTCGAGCTGGAGTTCCAGGCAGCCGACGGCACCCGCCAGCGTCCCGTGATGATCCACCGTGCACTCTTCGGTTCCATCGAGCGGTTCATGGGCGTGCTCACCGAGCACTACGCCGGCGCATTCCCGGCGTGGCTTTCCCCTGTCCAGGTGGTGGGCATCCCGGTGGCCGAAACGTTCAACGAGTACATGTTCGACGTCGTTGACCAGCTCAAGGCGGCGGGCATCCGCGCCGAGGTGGACACGTCCTCGGACAGGTTCCCCAAGAAGATCCGCACCGCCAGCAAGGACAAGATCCCGTTTGTCCTGATCGCCGGCGGCGACGACGCCGAGGCCGGCGCGGTGTCCTTCCGCTTCCGTGACGGGAGCCAGGACAACGGCGTGCCGGTGGCCGAGGCCGTCAAGCGGATCACAGAAGCCGTCCGTAACCGGACCAGCTAGCGGAAACGGATAAGAACACGGTGCAGGAGAACACAGGCGCAGGATATCCAGGGGATGCCGGCGTGACAGATGACTTTGATCTCGCGGGCGTGCCGGATGCTTTCCAGCGCCTGTGGACTCCGCACCGGATGGCCTACATCAAGGGCGGCCAGCACCAGTTCAAGAACGAGAACGACTGCCCCTTCTGCGTGGGTCCGGGCCGGACTGACGAGGAAGCCCTGATCGTCTATCGCGGAAAGACCTGTTACGTGGTCCTGAACCTGTTTCCCTATAATCCGGGCCATCTCCTGGTCTGCCCCTACCGGCATGTCCCGGACTATACGGACCTCACGGTGGAAGAGACGGCGGAATTTGCGGAGATCACCCAGACAGCCATGCGGGTCCTGCGCAAGGTGGCGAACCCGGGCGGGTTCAACCTCGGCATGAACCAGGGTGTAGTGGGTGGGGCAGGAATCGCTGCGCACCTGCACCAGCACATCGTTCCGCGCTGGGGCGGGGACGGTAACTTCTTCCCCATCATTGCCCAGACCAAGGCCATCACGCAGACCCTGGATGAAGTCCGCCAGCAGGTTGCAGAGGCCTGGCCCGGGGAGACGGATGCTGAATAGGCATGCGCGCGGGTTTTTCACCGCGCTGTTCACTCCGCTTGCGCGTTGGCTCCTGAAAATCGGTGTTTCCCCTGATGCAGTGACGGTCATCGGAACCGCCGGCGTGGTGGTCGGTGCGTTGGTTTTCTACCCCCTCGGCCAGCTCTGGTGGGGCACCCTGTTCATTACCGCATTCATCTTCTCGGACGTGCTCGACGGCATTATGGCCCGGCTGCGGGACACCGGCGGCCGCTGGGGAAACTTCCTGGACTCCACCTTGGACAGGATCGCCGACGGCGCACTGTTCGCGGGCGTGGCCATCTGGTTCTTCACGGGGGGCGCCGATCACGCCATCGCCGTCGCAGCCATGCTCTGCCTGGTTCTGGGCATGGTGGTCTCGTATGCGCGGTCCAAGGCCGAATCCCTCGGCTTCACGGCGAATGTGGGCATCGCCGAGCGCGCCGAGAGACTGGTGTCGGTGCTGGTGGTCACCGGATTTACCGGTCTGGGATTGCCCCCGGTGGTTCTTCTGGCGACGCTCGGACTACTGGCCCTGGCCAGCCTTATCACGATCATCCAGCGCGTAGCCACCGTCCATCGCCAGGCGTTTGCGGAGTCCGCGGCTTCGGATTAAGGCTGATTAAGCCTGCCGCCTGGCGTGGGACTAGTATTGTGACTGCCCGGTCAATGTATCCGGCAACCCGGTGCGTGTACTTTCGGCTTCTTGCCGCCCTCACGCCCGGCGAAGATCATCTATCTACCCATAGGGGTTTTTGTGTCTACACCTGATGTAAGCAGCGAAGCCGGTTCGTCCGCGAACAGCGTCACGGGCAGCAACCGCGTCAAGCGGGGCATGGCTGAGATGCTCAAGGGCGGCGTCATCATGGACGTCGTCAACGTTGAACAGGCCCGCATCGCCGAAGACGCCGGTGCCGTTGCAGTCATGGCGCTCGAACGTGTTCCGGCCGATATCCGTGCCCAGGGCGGCGTGTCCCGCATGTCCGATCCGGACATGATCGACAAGATCATCGACGCCGTCTCCGTACCGGTGATGGCCAAGGCCCGGATCGGCCACTTCGTGGAGGCGCAGGTCCTGCAGTCGCTGGGCGTGGACTACATTGACGAGTCCGAGGTCCTGACCCCGGCCGACTACGTCCACCACATCGATAAGTGGAACTTCAAGGTTCCGTTCGTCTGTGGCGCCACGAACCTCGGTGAGGCGCTGCGCCGCATCAACGAAGGCGCGGCCATGATCCGCTCCAAGGGCGAGGCCGGCACCGGCGATGTCTCCAACGCCACCGGGCACATGCGCCAGATCCGCGCCGAGATCGCCAAGCTCGCCGCCCTGCCCGAGGACGAGCTCTACGTCGCGGCCAAGGAACTGCAGGCTCCGTACGAACTGGTCAAGGAAGTTGCCGCTGCCGGCAAGCTCCCCGTGGTGCTGTTCACCGCCGGCGGCATTGCCACCCCGGCCGACGCTGCGATGATGATGCAGCTCGGCGCTGACGGTGTATTTGTCGGTTCCGGTATCTTCAAGTCCGGCAACCCGGCCCAGCGTGCCGCTGCCGTGGTCAAGGCCACCACGTTCTTCGATGACCCGGACGTCATCGCCAAGGCCTCCCGCGGCCTCGGCGAGGCCATGGTGGGCATCAACGTCGCTGACATCCCGCAGCCGCACCGCCTCGCCGAGCGCGGCTGGTAACAGCTCTAAAGCAGTACGACGGCGGCGGGTCACCTTACGAAGGTGGCCCGCCGCCGTCGTCGGTGGTCAGCCCAGGCCGCGGCGTTTCAGCAGGGGTTCGAGTTCGGCGTCGCGGCCGCGGAGTGCGTGGAAGGATTCCAGCGGGTCCCTGCTGTTGCCGCGGGAGAGCAATTCCTGGCGGAAGCGTTCGCCGTTGGCGCGTGTTATGCCGCCGTTCTCGGTGAACCAGTCCACGGTTTCGGCGTCCAGCACCTCACTCCAGATGTACGAGTAATAACCGGCCGCATAGCCGGCTCCCGCGAAGATGTGCTGGAAATATCCGGTTCGGTAACGCGGCGGGATCAGGGCATGCGCCACGCCCGCGGCCGCGAGGGACTTCGCCTCAAACGCGGGGACATCGTCGGGGATTCCGGTTTCGTCCAGCACATGCCAGGCCAGATCCAGTAACGCAGCGCCGAGGTATTCCGTCGTCCCGAAGCCTTCGCCCCAGAGCTGAGCGTCGTTCAGCTTGTCCACAACCTGTTGCGGAAGAGGTGCGCCGGTGGCGTGGTGCCGGGCATAATTTGCAAGCACCTCCGGCCACAGGATCCACATCTCGTTGACCTGCGACGGGTACTCCACAAAGTCGCGGGGTACAGCAGTCCCGGCGAACCGGGGATACGCCACGTCCGATAACAGGCCGTGGAGCGCGTGTCCGAACTCGTGGAAAGTGGTGCGCAGCTCGTCCAGCGTCAGTAGAGTGGGCTCGCCTGCCGGCGGCTTGGAGATATTGAGGTTGTTGATCACCACGGGCCGGGTGCCGAGCAGGCCCGACTGTTCCACCAGCGAGTTCATCCAGGCGCCGCCCCGTTTGGATTCGCGGGTGTAGTAGTCGCCCAGGAACAACCCCAGCCCGCTGCCGTCCTGGTCCCGCACTTCCCAGACGCGGACGTCCGGGTGGTAACCTGCGAGGTCCTTCCGTTCGTGGAAGGTGATGCCGTACAGGGATGTGGCGGCGAAGAAGACGCCGTCCCGGAGAACGCGGTCCAGCTCGAAGTAGGGGCGGAGCGCCTGCTCGTCCACTGCGTACTTATCCCGCCGCACCTTGGCTGAGTAAAACGCCCAGTCCCAGGCCTCCAGCGGATGCCCTGCCGCCTCGGCCAGCGCCGAAGCCTCGGCGTCGGCATTGCGTACGGCGGCGGGGGCCAGCCTGTTCAGCATGGACTGGACCGCCTCAAAGTTGCGGGCCGTCTGGCGGTCCACCACGAGTTCGGCATAGTTGGCGAAACCCAAAAGGGCTGCCTTTTCAGCGCGCAGGCGGGCCGTCGACCTGACCAGTTCCAGGACGTCGAGGCCACCGCCGTCACTGCCCCGGCCGGTGGAGGCCTCAAACAGCCGACGGCGGACGTCCCGGTTTTCCAGGGCAGCCAGGGCGGGCTGGTTGCTGGGCTGGATCAGCGTCAGCAGGAATTTTCCGTCGTGGCCAACGGCGCGGGCCGCCTCAGCGGCGCTGGCGACATCGTCGGCCGGCAAGCCGGCCAACTCTGCTGCCGTGTCCAGCAGCAGTGCGGCCGATTTCATGGCCGCCTTGACCCGCTGGCCATATTCCGTGCCCAGTGTGGACAGCTCCGCGTTGATTTCCTTCAGCCGTTCCTGGCCCGGTTTGTCGAGCCGGATCCCGGACTGGCGGAACTCCTTCACATACTCCTCCACGAGCCGGACGGACTCAGGGTCAAGCCCGGAGGTGTCAATCGCCGCGAACCTGTCGAACAGTGCCCGATTGAGGTAGATCTCGTCCTGATGGGCCGAAATGCGGGGTGAGAGTTCGGTCTCCAGGTCACGGATTTCGTCTGTCGCGTCGGCGGAGGCGAGGGTGAAGAAGGAGGCCGTGGCCCGCTCGAGCAGTTGGCCGGCTTTTTCCATGGCCACAGCTGTATTCTCGAAGTTCGCCGGCGCCGGGTTGTCCACGACCGCCTGGATTTCCACCAGATGTTCCGCCAGGCCAGCCTCGATGGCCTCGGCGTAATCGGATGCTCTGATGTGGGCAAAAGGCGGCAACCCATAAGGCAGGGTGCTGTTACTAAGGAAGGGATTCGTCATCTCGCTAACCTTTCATACTGCCGTATGCTTCTCAACGCGCGGCTTTGCGGCATTTGTGCGACGGTCAGACCTACAATGACGCATGGGGAAAAGGTTGGGCGCTGCTTCGGTGCGCGCTGTTGCTGTTCGTTCCGCTGCTGCGGTTTCCGCCGGCATCCTGGCCGCTGCCCTGCTGGCTGGATGCGGCCTGGTTGCCGAACAGACCGCTCCGTCCTCCGGTGCAGCCGCGACTACCGGCGCCGGGACAAGGCAGCCAAGCCCGACGGCGACCCCCACCCCAACGCCCACTCCCACCCCCGGCGCGGGGCCGGCCTGCCCCACCCTGCGCTGCACGTCCGTGCTGGTGACCGGCGACATGCTGATCCATACCCAGCTCTGGCAGCAGGCTCGCGACGACGCCGCCGCGGCGGGGAAAACAGGCCTGGACTTCACCCCACTCCTCGAAGGCCAGCGCAAGTACATCCACGCCAGCGACCTCGCCATCTGCCATCAGGAAACCCCTGTGGCCGGGCCCGACGGACCGTTCTCGGCGTACCCGTCGTTCAACGTCCCGCCTCAGATCATTACAGCGTCCAAGGCGGTGGGGTACGTGGCGTGCACCACCGCGAGTAACCACACGATCGACCGGAGCACGGACGGAGTGCTGCGCACCCTGGATGCACTGGATGCCGCGGGGCTGAAGCACACCGGTTCCTACCGCACGCAGACCGAGTCGCAGGGAATCCTGATCCTGCAGACCAACGCCGCCAAGATCGCCATCATTCAGGGGGCCTACGGCCTCAACGGCCAATACCCTGAATATGACTGGCAGGTGGACATGCTGGATGCGCCCACCATGATCGCCAAGGCCGTCAAGGCACGGGCTCTTGGTGCGGACATTGTGCTCGGGGCCATGCATGCCGGTGATGAGTATTCCAGCGAAGCCAACGCCCAACAGCAGGAAGTGGCGCATGCCCTGGTGGACAGCGGCCAGTTCACCATGATCTACGGCCACCACACCCATTCGGTGCTGCCCGTCGAAAACTACAAGGGAACATGGATCGTCTACGGGCTGGGCAACGGCGTCACCGAACTGTCGCCCTGGTATGTGGTGAACAACGAGGGCCTGCTGGTGCGGGCGCAGTTCAGCCAGGACGCTGCCGGGAAGTGGACGGCATCGGATCTCGCCTGGGCCCCTTCAGTGATTGTCCGCGACCCGTACCGCTGGTGTTCGGTGGCAACCGACGCGCCGCAGGGCGTCTGCGCGACTCCCGAGGCCGACGCCGCCACCCGGCTGAGGACCGCCACCGTGGTGGAATCGATGGGCGCGGCTGCTGCGGGAGCGCACGAACTGCTGATCACCAAGGACCCCTGAGGCCTTTCGCCGGGGGAAACCGTCAGCGTGGTGCTACCCATCGCAATGCCACTCAGCGCGGACGGCGCGTCGCATGCTCCCGGGCCAGCACTGCGTAGCGGTCGTCCGGGGCGCCGGCCGTGAAGGCGCCGTATTTACGCTCGGCGGCGGTACTGATGAGGAAGTCTGCGATGGCAGGGTTCTTGGGCAGCAGGGAACCGTGCAGGTAGCTGGCCACCACATTTTTGTAGCGGGCACCCTCGTGGCCGTCGCTGCTGTTGTTGCCGGTGCCCTTGGCCACGGTGCCGAGCGGCCGGACGCCGGCACCCAGGGTGGTCTGCCCGCTGTGGTTCTCGTAGCCCAGGACCTCTCCGAACTCCGGTGTGGCCACCTTGACGTTGCCGATCAGGCGTTCGTCGGTGCCGTGTGTTTCCACGTCCAGGATGCCGATCCCCGGGATGACCGTACCCAAGCGGGTCTTGAAGAAGCGTCCGAACAGCTGATACAGCCCGCAGATCACCAGCATGGGCGCGCCGTCCTCCGCCAGCCCGGTCAGGACGCCGGCGCGTGAGTGCAGGTCATCCTGAATGACCAGCTGGCCGCTGTCTTGCCCGCCGCCGCCCACGATGAGGTCCACATCGGCCGGAAATTCGTCGCCGACGTTGTACTCCAGCAGCTCCGGGGTGTAGCCGTGCCAGCCGATCCGCTGCTTGATCACCAGGGCGTTGCCCCAGTCGCCGTAGATGTTCATGTCCCGCGGGTAGAGCTGCAGGACGCGGATGGTGCCCTTGGAATTCTGATCGACGCCGTCCGGCCCGATGCCGGTTGATTCAGCGGTCATGAGACCACCTCCACTGTGGTGATTTTGGACAGCTCGCGGCGTATGGCCAGCATGGCTGTGTAGGTGCAGAAGATCCGCTTCGGTTTGCCCTTGGCCTCACGGATGAACTCGGCCAGTGCGGGCGCGATCTCCGGCTGGACCCCGCCGATCCGGACGTCGTCATACTGCAGCCGCAGCGCCATGTCGTAGGCACGGGAACCGGTCAGCTGGTCCACGCCGCCGTCGCGGAGCGAATCGAATTCCACGTCCCACAGCCAGGACATGTCCCGGCCGTCGGCGTAGTTGTCATTGATGGCGATCATGGTGGCGTAGCCGGCCGCGGGGAAGGACTTCAGTCCGAGCCGGAAACCGCTGGGGTTTTTGACGAGCACGAGGTCCAGTGGCTGGCCGTCCACCGTGAGGCTTTCGCCGCGGCCAAACGCCGGCTCCACCTGGGACAGTGCGGTGAGCAGGGTGGCGTGGTCGGCTGTGGCGGCACCCCCGCCACAGATACTGCGGGCCAGGGTCAGCGCCGCGGCCGCATTAAAGATGTTGTAGACGCCGCGGAGCTTCATCGCGGTGGTGACAGTGACGCCGTCGTACTCAAAATCGGCGGTGTCCGGCCCCACTTTGCGGAGTACGACGTCGGCTGGCGGCTTGTGGGGGAGCACCGTGGGGGCGGGGCTGCCGGGCGCTGCCCGCATGTCGTCGTCGTTGGGGAAGGTGCTGAGGAGGGAATCGTCCAGTCCGAAGTACTGGACACCCTGGCCCGTGAGGGTGTCCGCGATGCGGGCCACCCGGGGATCTTCCCGGTTGAGGACCACTGTTCCGGAGGTTTTGTCAGCGATGTGCTGCAGCAGCTGGGCCGTCTTGTCGATCTCGCCGAACCGGTCCAGCTGATCGCGCAGGACGTTGAGCAGGAGGCTGTACCGGGGCGGAACGCGGTTCACAAAATGCACGGCGTGGGCTTCGTCGAGCTCCAGGACGGCGACGTCGGCCGTGAGCCTGCCGCGCCAGTCCACTTCGCCCAGCAGGGCAGCCGCCACACCACGGGTGAAGTTGCTGCCGGTGCGGTTGGTGAAGACCTTCAGGCCCTGGCTCTCCAGCAGTTCCACCACCATCTTTGTGGTGGTGGTCTTGCCGTTGGTCCCGCTCACCACGGCAACGCCGTGGGGGAGCGTGGCGAGCGTCCGCTGCATAAAACCGGGATCGATTTTCTCGACCACCAGCCCGGGCAGGGCGGACCCGCCGCCCCTGAGCCGGGAGACCCGGCGGACGAGCTTGCCGAGCGGAACACTGATGTAAAGCATGCTCTGTAATATATCCCAGCAACGGCATAGAACCCTTCCCGGGAAGCGCTTCCGGCGATGCCCAGGGAGCCGCGCACATTATGCTGATTGGATGACAAACCCCCTTTCGGCTGCTTCTGCACGCGTGGGCTCGGGTCTGCGGATCGGCGTCCTGGCGCTCCAGGGCGACTTCCGCGAGCACCTCCGGGCTGTGGAAGCCGCCGGTGCCGCCGGCGTCGGAATCCGCAGGCCTTCGGAACTGGATGGCCTGGACGGCCTCATCATTCCCGGCGGCGAATCAACAGCCATCGACAAGCTGGCCCGCGCCTTTGAGCTGGCCGGACCGTTGAAGGACCGGATCCGCGACGGACTGCCGGTCTACGGTTCCTGCGCCGGCATGATCCTCCTCGCAGACGGGATCGCCGATCCGGCCACGGACCTAGCCGGCAACCCGCAGCAAACTTTCGGCGGCCTGGACATCACGGTGCGGCGCAACGCCTTCGGCCGCCAGCGCGAGTCGTTCGAAACGGACCTGGACTTCAAGGGCCTGGACTTCAGCGCCACGGAATTCGGCGTTGCCCCAGTGCATGCTGTGTTCATCCGCGGCCCTTGGGTGGAACGCGTCGGAGCCGGCGTGCAGATCCTGGCGCAGGTTGAGCCTGCCGACCCGGAGCACGCCTCCCATGCGGCCAGCCTGCCGGGGACAGCTAGAATTGTTGCAGTGCGTTCCGGCCACCTGTTGGCCACCTCCTTCCACCCGGAAGTGACTGGGGAGAAACGCGTACATGAACTTTTTATCCGCATGATCAGAGGAGACGCGTAAGCATGTCAGGACACTCCAAATGGGCAACGACCAAGCACAAGAAGGCCATCCTCGATAGCCGCCGCGCAAAATCGTTCGCCAAGCTGATCAAGAACATCGAAGTCGCTGCACGTATGGGCGGACCAGACCTCGCCGGCAACCCGGGCCTGGAACTCGCCGTCACCAAGGCCAAGAAGACGTCGGTGCCCGCCGACAACATCGACCGCGCCATCAAGCGAGGCGCTGGCCTCACCGGTGAAGTGGTTGACTACACGGAGATCATGTACGAATGCCGCGGCCCGCAGGGTTCGGCGCTGCTGATCGAGTGCCTGACGGACAACAAGAACCGCGCAGCTTCCGAGGTTCGCCTGGCCATTTCCCGCAACGGCGGCACCATCGCCGACCCGGGTTCGGTGAGCTACCTCTTCAGCCGCAAGGGCGTCGTTTCGATGCCGAAGAACGGCCTGAGTGAGGACGACGTCCTGATGGCCGTCCTCGACGCCGGAGCCGAAGAAGTCAAGGACAACGGCGACAGCTTCGAGATCCACTCCGAGCCGACCGACCTCCAGGCCATCCGGGATGCCCTCAAGGAGGCCGGCATGGAGTACGAGACCGATGAAGCCGAGTTTGTGCCGTCCATGCAGGTGCCGCTGGACCTCGACGCCGCCAAGAAGTTCATGAAGCTGGTTGACGCCCTGGAAGAACTCGACGACGTCCAGAACGTCTACAGCAACGCCAACCTCAGCGACGAAGTCCAGGCCGCCCTGGAAGCTGAGTGACCTTCCGCTTTGTGGCCTAGGGCGGATGTCCCAGGGTGACCCTGCGCGTATTGGGCGTTGACCCGGGCCTCACCCGCTGCGGCATCGGCGTTGTCGACGTCGAACGGAACCGGCGGGCCACGATGGTGGCCGTCGGGGTGGTGGGTACCTCTCCCGAGGAGACCCTGGACCAGCGCCTGCTGGTGATTGCCTTGGCCATCGACGAGTGGCTGGACCGCTACGAACCCCACGTGCTCGCCGTCGAACGCGTTTTTTCCCAGCTCAACGTCAGTACGGTGATGGGCGTCGCGCAGGCCTCCGGTGTGGTGATTGCCGCCGCGGCCCGGCGCGGGATCCCGGTGGCTCTGCACACGCCGTCGGAGGTGAAAGCAGCCGTGACCGGCAGCGGCACCTCCAACAAGGAAGCCGTGACCAAACTTGTCACGAAAATCCTCCGGCTGGACGCGCCGCCGCGGCCGGCGGACGCTGCAGACGCCCTGGCACTTGCCATCACCCACGCCTGGCGGGCCGGCAGCGGCGCCGCCGTGGCCACGACCGGCCCCGGCAGCCTGTCGCTGACGCCGGCCCAGCGCGCCTGGGCCGACGCCGAGGCGAAAGCGCGCCGCGGGCGCTGAATGTCTGCGGCGCTTGCTAGGGTATTCGTAGATATGTTCGGATAGCCGGTCCTGCTCCCAGGAGTCCGGCAGTACACCAGGAGCCCGGCTTTGATCAGTTTCCTTCGCGGGACAGTAGCGCACGTTGGCCTTTCCTCTGCCGTAATCGACCTAAACGGTGCCGGTATGAGTGTCAACGCCACGCCGCAGACCCTCAGCCGCCTCCGCACCGGCGAGGAAGGCAAGCTCTTCACCTCGCTGATCGTGCGCGAGGATTCGCTGACCCTGTTCGGTTTTGCCTCCGACGACGAACGCGAAGTCTTTGACGTCCTGCTGAGTGTGAGCGGCGTGGGCCCGCGGCTCGCACTGGCGGTGCTCGCCGTGCACGAGCCTGAAGCGATCCGGGTTGCTGCCCACACGGGTGACAGCAAAACGTTCACGAAGGTGCCAGGCATCGGCCCCAAGGTGGCCGGGCGGATCGTGCTGGAACTGGCCGGCAAGCTGGTGCCGCACGGTACGGCTGGTGTCGCCGGTGCGTCCACTCCGGCCGAAGCAGCCTGGAAGCCCCAGGTGGTGGCGGCCATGACCAGCCTCGGCTGGTCGGAAAAGGATGCCGCTGCCAGCATCGGGAAGGCCCTTGTGGACGATCCCGAGGTTGAATTCCGTGGCAATGTGGCCGAAATCCTTCGGACCACGCTGCGCTGGCTGGGCCAGGACGGCGCGCGGGCCGGCAACCGCGTAGGCAGCCGTGGCTGAGCCTTCGGTGGTGGCGGCCGGGGAGGAACCCGAGGAACGGGTGATCGAAGCTGCCCTCCGGCCGAAGAACCTGGATGACTTCGTGGGCCAGCACCGGGTCCGCAGGCAACTCTCCCTGGTCCTGCAGGCCTCCCGGATGCGGGGACGCAGCGCGGACCACGTACTGTTTTCCGGCCCTCCCGGCCTGGGCAAAACCACCCTGGCCATGATCGTGGCTGCTGAAATGAACGCGCCTCTGCGGATCAGCAGCGGTCCGGCCATCCAGCACGCCGGGGACCTCGCCGCCATCCTTTCCTCGCTTTCCGAAGGGGAGGTCCTCTTCCTGGACGAGATCCACCGGATGTCACGGCCGGCAGAGGAAATGCTCTACATGGCCATGGAGGATTTCCGTGTGGACATCGTGGTGGGCAAGGGCGCCGGGGCCACCGCTATCCCGTTGGAGCTTCCGCCTTTCACTCTGGTAGGCGCCACCACACGCGCCGGTCTGCTGCCCGGCCCGCTCAGGGACAGGTTCGGGTTCACCGGGCACCTGGAGTTTTATAGCGTGGCCGAGCTGGAACTGGTGCTCAGGCGCTCTGCCGGCCTGCTGGACCTCAAGGTCAACTCCGCGGGTTTCAGCGAGATTGCCGGCCGGTCCCGCGGTACCCCGCGTATTGCCAACCGCCTGCTCCGCCGCGTCCGGGACTGGGCTCTTGTGCATGGGATTGAGCAGATTGACGCCCGCGCTGCTTCCGCGGCCCTGGACATGTACGAAGTGGACAAGCGGGGCCTGGACCGGCTGGACCGGGCCGTCCTGGAAGCACTCATTACGAAGTTCGGCGGCGGACCCGTGGGACTTTCCACCCTGGCCATTGCGGTGGGGGAGGAGACCGAGACCGTTGAAACGGTGGCGGAACCGTTCCTTGTGCGCGAAGGTTTGCTGGGCCGGACGCCCCGGGGCCGCATCGCCATGGCTCCGGCCTGGACGCACCTCGGCTTTGCCATACCGGCCGGGGTTTTCGGGCAGGAGCCGCTGGATTTGTTCGAACCGGACCCGGACAGCGCCGAGTCCGCGGCCGAATGGGCGCCGAACGGTCAATAGCACTGTTCTCCCAGCTTTTCCCTTTAGACTGGTATGACACCCGGCACGTTCGGGTCTGTGTTCCCGCGGCGGCTCCGAGGAGCCGTTGCCTGCCAGGCGCGATTTTCTGCAACGGGGAACGACGCGGACGCTGCCAAACACCCGATACGCCAGTACAGAACGGAATCTTCCCTGTGGATCCAATGAACATCGTCTTGTTCGCAATGCTCGGAATCTTTATCTTCATGATGTTCCGCCGCAACAAGAAGACCAAGGAACAGCAGGCAACGCTGCAGTCCCGGTTCGAGCCCGGTGTCGAGGTCATGACGAGCTTCGGACTCTTCGGCCGGATTGTCTCCATGGACGACGCCGAGAACAAGGTTGTCCTGGAACTCTCGCCCGGGAACCTGGCCACCGTGCACCGCCAGGCCGTGACCAAGATTGTGGAACCGGCTGTCGAAGCAGATGCTCCGGCCGTCCCGGATGACGCTTCGTCGCTGACCAGCGAATCATCCCTGACCAGCGAAGAAGCCGGTACCCCGGCTGTGTCCGCCGAAACTCCGGATGAGACCCTGAAGCGCCTTAACGACGAGGGCAAGAAGGACATCTAGTCCTCGCCGCACGGCAGCCCGCGTTACAACACCTCTACGGCTGGGGACAACCGCCGGTGGGACTGATAGCTCCCGCCGGTGGTTCCTCCGTAAATAAGAGAAAGATTCACAATGGCACGAACTGGCCCCAACAACTCAGGCCTGAGGGTACTGGTGTGGCTCGGTGTAGTCCTCGCCGTGCTGACCGCCGTCCTGGCCGGCGGCACCCTTGCCGGACAGGCGAGCTGGGCACCCAAGCTGGCACTGGACCTCGAGGGTGGCACCCAGATGATCCTGGCGCCCAAGGTTGAGGGCGGTTCGGACATCAATGAAGAGCAGCTCAACCAGGCCGTAGCCATCATCCGCCAGCGCGTGGATGGTTCAGGTGTTGCCGAAGCGGAAATCAGCACGCAGTCCGGCCGCAACGTCGTGGTGAGCCTTCCGGGCACACCTACGAAGGAAACCCGCGACCTGATCCAGGCCTCCGCGGACATGAACTTCCGCCCCGTACTGCTCAACGGAGACGGCGCGCCCGTTCCCACGGAATCCCTGACCCCCGAAGACCAGCTTCCGAAGCCCACGGCGGAACCCGCCAACGGCAGCGACATAAACTGGATCACCGCGGACATCTACCGCCAGTTTGAAACCATGGACTGCAACAATCCTGCGCCGGAGAGCCCCGAAGCCTCCGATCCCGCCAGGCCCCTCGTCACCTGTGAACCGGCAACGGACACCAGACCTGCCATTAAATACATCCTGGGGCCCGTGGAGGTCAAGGGCGGCAATATTGTCACGTCTTCCTTCCAGCTGCAACAGGGTGCCCAGGGCGCTGTGACGAACGACTGGGCCGTCAATATCCAGTTCGACAACGAAGGCACCGCCAAGTTCAAGACGGTCACCGAACGGCTGAACCAGTTCTACGTCGCAGCAGGCGGCGAGACCGGCAGCGACCCCAAGTCGCAGTTCGCCATCGTTCTGG
The DNA here is from genome assembly GCF_014217545.1 of Pseudarthrobacter sp. NBSH8. NCBI lineage: Bacteria > Bacillati > Actinomycetota > Actinomycetes > Micrococcales > Micrococcaceae > Pseudarthrobacter > Pseudarthrobacter sp. NBSH8. The sequence continues at coordinate 2,257,985 of NZ_CP043178.1, read as the reverse complement.
ACGACCAGGTCATTTCCGCCCCGCGTTCGCAGGCCGTCATCACTGACGGTCGTCCGCAGATCACCGGCGGGTTCACTGAAAAGTCAGCCAAGGCGCTCTCGGACCAGCTCCGCTTCGGCGCGCTTCCGATCAGCTTCGAAATCCAGAGCGACCAGCAGATCTCCGCAACTCTGGGTGCCGAACAGCTACGCATGGGCCTCCTTGCGGGCATCATCGGGTTGCTCCTCGTGGTGGTCTACTCACTCTTCCAGTACCGGGCCCTGGGCCTGGTGACCATTGCATCGCTGGTGGTGGCCGGCGCCCTCACCTATCTGGCCATTGCCATCTTGGGATGGACTGAAAACTACCGGCTTTCCCTCGCCGGCGTGGCCGGCCTCATCGTCGCCATCGGCCAGACCGCAGACTCGTTCATCGTTTACTTTGAACGTATCCGCGATGAACTCCGCGAAGGCCGTGGACTCGTCTCCGCGGTGGAGAACGGCTGGAAGCGGGCCAAGCGCACTGTCCTGGCATCCAAGGCCGTGAACCTGCTGGCCGCGCTGGTGCTTTACTTCGTGGCTGTCGGCAACGTCCGCGGGTTCGCATTCACGCTGGGTCTGACGGCTATTGCCGACCTCATCGTGGTCTTTATGTTCACGCACCCCACCCTGCAGCTCCTGGCGCGCACCAAGTTCTTCGGGGAGGGCCACCGGCTCTCCGGCCTTGACCCCAAGCGACTCGGTGTTTTGCCGCTCTACCGTGGCGCCGGACGCCTGCGCGCGCCTGAGGCCAAGCCTTCTGTAGTCCGGGCCAAGAACACCGGAGCGGTCGCGGAGGCTGAACGACGCATGACCATCGCAGAACGCCGCCTTGCGGAAAAGCAGGAGCAGCTCACCAGCTCCTCCAAGAGCGCAGCCAAGGAGAACAAGTAATGTCCAGCAGCTTCGCCAATTTCGGCAACGAGCTCTACAGCGGGAAGCGCTCCTACAACTTCGTCAGTGCCAAGAAACTGTGGTTCATCATCGCGGCGGTGGCGGTCGCACTGTCAATCCTCATTCCGGTTGCCAAGGGCGGGTTTAACCTTGGCATCGAATTCCGCGGCGGATCAGAGTTCACTGTCTCCAACGTGCAGAGCACCGACTCGACCCTTGGCGAACAGGTTGTGGAAGACGTTGTGGCTGGCAGCGTTCCGCGTGTGGCCAATGTGGCCGGTACCACCATGCGGATCCAGACGGACAAGCTCACGGACGACGAGACGCTCAGGATCAAGGAAGGCCTCACTTCGGCCTACGGCGTCACTGACAACGAGGTGACCTCAACCTTTATCGGACCCACCTGGGGTGCGGATGTCACCAAGCAGGCGCTGATCGGCCTGATCGTCTTTGTGGCGCTGGCCGCGGTGCTGATGGCGCTCTACTTCCGGACCTGGAAGATGTCGCTGTCCGCGATGGCTGGAATGCTGGTGACGATGTTCGTCACCGCAGGCGTGTATGCCCTCAGCGACTTCGAGGTAACGCCGTCTGCCATCATTGGGTTCCTGACGGTGCTCAGCTACTCGCTGTATGACACGGTGGTGGTCTTCGACAAGATCCGTGAAAACACCGCTGATATTGATGCGTCCACCCGCCGCACTTTTGGTGAGGAAGTCAACCTCGCCGTCAACCAGACCCTGGTGCGTTCCATCAACACCATGATGGTGGCCATCCTGCCAGTCGGCGCCATCCTGTTCATCGGTGCCGGCCTTTTGGGGGCAGGCACGTTGCGGGACCTGTCGCTGGCACTGTTCGTCGGAATCCTGATCGGTACGGCTGCGACCATATTTATCGCTGCCCCGATGTATGCCTGGCTGCGCCAGAACGAACCTGACCTGGTGAAGCAGGCGAAACGCGTGGAACAACGCAGGTCCGCTAACAACGACAAGGCCGAAGGATCGGCTGCGCCCGCAGGGGCCTGACCCATCGCACCACAACGGGCCGGGCGGCGTCGGAATACCGACGGCGCCCGGCCCATTTCGCATTCAGCGCCGGTTACATAAGTGAACTGGCGGGGGAATAGACTGAGGTAATTAAACAGTCGTGAGGGGTGCTTCATTGGAAGAACGTTCGGCGTCGGCGCCAACGGCAGGCGGGGATAACAGCCCGGGCCACGGAATTCAGACCGGGCTGACCGCTTCCGCACGCCCGGCGCCGGGTGTACCTGTAGACAATTCGGGCGCACGCCCTACATTTCCCGGCCGACGCGAGCGGACGCGCTCCCGGCTGGCCCGGCTGACCGGGCGCGGCACGGCACCCTATTCACCCATTCTTGAGCCGCTGCTGCGTACCGTCCGCGCGAACAACCCCAAAGAAGACTTTGATCTTATCCAGCGCGCTTTTGAGGTGGCCGAGCAGAGCCACCGCGGGCAGAAGCGCAAGAGCGGTGACCCGTACATCACCCACCCCGTCGCCGTAGCCACCATCCTCGCTGAGCTGGGCCTTAGCGGAACCACGTTGGCCGCGGCCCTGCTGCACGACACGGTGGAGGACACTCCTTACACGCTGGCTGACCTCAAGAAGGACTTCGGTCCTGAGGTTGCCATGCTGGTGGACGGCGTCACCAAGCTGGACAAAGTCAGCTTTGGTGAGGCCGCGCAGTCCGAGACCGTCCGCAAGATGGTTGTGGCCATGGCCAAGGACATCCGGGTCCTTATGATCAAGCTCGCGGACAGGCTCCACAACGCCCGGACCTGGCGGTTTGTTTCCGCGGAGTCATCGGCACGAAAAGCCCGCGAAACCCTGGAAATATTCGCGCCCCTGGCCCACCGGCTGGGCATGAACACCATCAAGTGGGAGTTGGAGGATCTGTCCTTCGCGGCCCTCTACCCCAAGGTCTATGAAGAAATCGTCCGGATGGTCGGCGACCGCACGCCGGAACGGGAGAAGAGCCTGGGCGTCATCCGGGATCAGATCACCGACGACCTCCGTACCGCCCGGATCAAGGCCACCATTACGGGCAGGCCGAAACACTATTACTCGATTTACCAGAAGATGATCGTTCGGGACAAGGATTTCGACGACATCAACGACCTCATGGGCGTCCGGGTGCTCGTTGATTCGGTCCGGGACTGCTACGCCGCCCTGGGCACCATGCATTCGCGCTGGAACCCGTTGCCGGGGCGTTTCAAAGACTATATCGCCATGCCCAAGTTCAACATGTACCAGTCACTGCACACCACGGTGATCGGCCCCGGCGGCAAGCCCGTGGAGATCCAAATCAGGACCCACGAAATGCACCGCCGGGCCGAGTACGGTGTGGCAGCCCATTGGAAGTACAAGGATCAGCCCAACCGTACCGCAGTGGGGCCGGGCAGCCCCCGCGACGGGGACATGGGCTGGCTGCGGTCCCTGGTTGACTGGCAGCAGGAGACCTCCGATCCGGGGGAGTTCCTGGACTCGCTGCGGTTTGAGATCAACGCCAGGGAAGTCTTTGTCTTTACCCCCAAGGGCGAGGTCATGGCCCTGCCTGCCGGATCGACGCCGGTGGATTTTGCCTACTCGGTCCACACCGAAGTGGGGCACCGCACCATAGGCGCGCGGGTCAACGGCAAGCTCGTTCCCTTGAACAGCGAGCTGAACCACGGCGACTGGGTTGAGATCTTCACCTCGAAGGCCGAAGGCGCCGGACCGAGCCAGGATTGGCAGCACTTCGTCAAGAGTGCCCGTGCCCGGAACAAGATCCGTCAGTGGTTCAGCAAGGAACGGCGCGAAGAAGCAATCGACCGCGGCAAGGAACTGCTGACACGGGCCATGCGGAAGCAAAACCTGCCCCTGCAGCGACTGATGACGCACGAGGCTTTGGCGGCGGTGGCCGCAGAGTTCAAGTACGTTGACATCTCCGGCCTCTACGCCGGCGTAGGCGACGGCCATACGTCAGCGCAGTCGGTCATGGAGAAACTCGTTGAAAGCCTGGGCGGCAACGAGAGCACCGACGACGACATCACTGAAGTCAGCATCCCTACGCAGGTGGCCAAAACCAAGTTCTCCGATTCGGGCGTGGTGGTGCGCGGCGTTGGCGATGTGTGGGTGAAGCTCGCGCGCTGTTGCACGCCCGTTCCGCCGGACCCGATTCTCGGCTTTGTCACCCGCGGTTCCGGTGTTTCGGTGCACCGTACGGACTGCACCAACATTTCGGATCTCCGGGACCAGCCCGACAGGATCGTCGAAGTGGACTGGGCACCCACCCAGTCAAGTGTTTTCCTGGTGGAGATCCAGGTTGAGGCGCTGGACCGGAAGTCCCTGCTCTCGGACGTCACCCGCATCCTGTCCGAGAACCACGTCAACATTCTGGCGGCCAGCGTGAACACCTCCACCGACAGGGTGGCCATCTCCAGGTTCGCCTTCGAGATGGGCGACCCCAAGTACCTCAGCCACGTCCTCAGTGCCGTGCGGCGCATCGATGGCGTGTTCGACGTCTACCGGACCACCGGCAACAAGCGCCGGAGCTAGCAGGGCCAGCTTTTCCAATGCAGCCCGTTTGTGCGGGACCCGGGGGCTGGCTTCGATGGCCAGGATCAGCAAGCGCAACCGCACGTCCTGCTCCGGGCGGGCCAGCAACCCCGCCAGCGCGGGCAAGGCCCGGTGGGCGTCGACGTGCAGCGCAATATCCACGGCGGTACGCAGCGGACTGGATACCATCAGCCCGCCCATGCTTACAACGTCGAACGGGCCCAGCCGGACTTCATGGAGCGTGCACCCCCGGGTGTTGCGGAGGCTCGAAATCCGCCGCTTCGCATCCACAAGTAACGCGAGGCGGTCCGGTTCAGCAGCACAGCCATAGATCCACGCCGCCGTCATCCGCCCGGCCACCACGCGTTGCCTGACCGCCGCCGGCACCGCGCTCGCCACCGTTCTGGCCCGAATCTGGGGAGACGCGGCAGCGTCCGGCAACGTGAATCCGTGCTGGTGGAACTGCGCCAGGACGCCGTCCGCTGCCAGCGACTGGAGTTCGGGCCACGCGAAGGGCTTCCCCGGCGAATACAGGTCCGGGTATTGGGGCGGTGAGGAAGTGGCCATCCCTCCATCTTGCCGCGTCGTCCTTAACCCGCACAGGCCCGGTCCCGGTTATGTGGATAACCGGGGCCGGGCCTGGGGGTCCTGCGACAGCCGCCTAACGAAAGGCGTCCTACAAACTACTGACTAGGAGAGTTCGCTGGCCGAGCGCTGGATCTGGTCCAACCAGGCCTGCCTCGCCTCGAGGGCCTCGCGGGCCCCCTTGATCTTGCGCTGGTCGCCGGCTTTTTCGGCCCTGGCGAGATCGTCCTGCAGACCGGAAATGGCTGCTTCCAGCTGGGACAGGGCGCTGTTGGTGCGGGCCTTCGTCTCGGGGTTGGAACGCTGCCAGTTTTCCTCTTCGGCGTGGCGGACAGCGTCCTCCACTTTGCGGAGGCCGGCTTCGATGCGTCCCATGTCGGCGCGGGGGACCTTGCCGGCTTCTTCCCAGCGGTCGCGGACAGACTGAAGCGCCTTTTTGGCAGCGGCCAGGTCCTTGACCGGCAGGATGGTGTTCGCTTCGATGAGGAGCGCTTCCTTCACCGTGAGGTTGGCGGCGTATTCCTGGTCGATCTCCTCGTTGGCAGCCTGCCTGTGTGTGAAGAACACGTCCTGGGCGGCACGGAAACGTGCCCAGAGGGCGTCGTCGTCCTTGCGGCTGGCGCGAGGTGAGGCTTTCCACTCATCCATGAGCCGGCGGTATTCGCCCGCGGCGAAGCCCCAGTCGGTGGACGAAGACAAGGCCTCGGCTTCGGTGATGAGCTTTTCCTTGGCCGATTTGGCGGCCGAGTTGGTGCTGTCCAGCTGGGAGAAGTAGGCGCGGCGGTGACGGTCGAAGACGGTACGGGCGGCACGGAACCGCTTCCACAAGGCGTCCTCGTTGCTGCGGCCGAGCCGGATGCCGCCCTTCTGGGCTGTTTTCCAGCTTTCAAAAAGATCGTTCATCCGGGCGCTGGAGGTCTTCCACTGGATCTGTGCAGGATCCTGGCCCGAGATCTCTTCGGCTTCCGCCACGATGGCCTCACGGGCCGCGAGCTCGGCAGAGCGAACGGCGTCGTGTTCCGCCTTCTCTGCCTTTTCGAGTTCGGCGATCTGCACGGAAACAGCATCCAGCCGTGCTTCGGTGGAACGAATGTCTCCCACCATGTTCCGCTCCGCGAGCTGCTCGCGCAGGTGTGTGACGGTCTTCTGCATATCCGTGCTGGGCGCCTTGGAGCTGATGCGCTGCTCCAGGAGCAGGACCTGCGCAACAATGTCGTCATACTTCCGTGCGAAGTAGGCAAGGGCTTCGTCGTTGCTGACTCCGGGGTACTGGCCCACCGGGTGCTCATCGCCGTCGATCGTCAGGAATACGTGGCCGTCACCCTCGACACGGCCCCACTTTGCGGCTTCCGCCAGCGAGGTCGCGGAGGCGACGGATGCCGGTGCTGCCACAGGTGCGGCTGCTGCCGGCTTGGGCCGGGCGGCGAAGGCTGCCGGTGACGGAGCGGGTCGAGCTGCCGGAGCAGGCGCCGGTGCCGGGGCTTCCTCAGCGGGAGCCTGAACAGCCGCGCTGTCGTCAACGGCCGCAGGCTCTTCAGCGGGGGGCGTACCGGCCTCGTCACCCTCAAACGGGGCGGCCACGCCGTCTTGATCCACGTCCGCTGGAGCCTCGGTTTCAACCGTGGCCTGCTCGGCGGTTGCCTGGACAGCGTCTGCCTGGTCAGCCACGGGGGCTGCTACCTCGGTCAGGTCTGCTGTTGTTTCGTCGGATTTCTGACTGTCTGTCACCGCTAAAAGTCTTTCGCTTGGAGGGAAATACTCACGTACTGCACCGCGGCCATGAGGCCTGGCTTCCTACTTCAGAGAAACCGAGTCTATCGTGACTGGTTGCACAGGTGCTCCGTCTGATGCGCTGGAGCCGGGGGTGATTCCGGCGGCGGCAATGGCGTTCACTGCTTCCATTCCGGAGGTCACCTTGCCCACCACCGTATAGCCCCCGGCCGAGTCGGCGGGAATCACTGTGTCTTTGTAGACCACAAAGAACTGTTTGCCGTTGCCGTAGGCGTTGTCGCCGGACCGGGCTATTGCAATCGTGCCTGCAGGGTAGGCGTTGTCTGCCGGAGTGTTTTCGAGAGGTCCCCAGGTGTACCCGGGGTCGGCGGCAGCGGTGGCCCCACCGCACTGCAGGAGTCCGAAGGTTTCACCCGTAGTCAGCCGGTGGCACGCGCTGCCGTTGTAGAAGCCCTCGTCCGTCAGTGCTTTGAAGACCGCGGCAGCCTGGGGTGCCTTGGTGCCGTCGATTTCGACGCCGAGCACGTTTCCGTTCAGTGCCATTTCACCGGTGAACACCTTGCCAGCGGCGGTGTCCGCGGCCGGGATGTTGGCGCCGTTCGTGGCGGGCGCGGAAGGCGCGGGGGAGTCCCTTGGGTTGGTCAGGCCGGCCACACCGGCGGCGTATTCGTCCTCCGTGGGGTTGCCGGCAAAGGCAGTCAGCTGGAGCACGACGGCGAGCAGGACGGCGGCGGTGCCGGCGCCGGCGGCGATGAGGTTGTCGCGCTTGCGCCGTTTTTCCTGGTCCCGCCGCAGCTCGCGCTTTGCCTCCATCTGCTGGATGCGCCGTTTGGCTTCGCGGGCGCTGCGTGAACTGGCCGCCAATGGTCCTCCTGTATGTCGGGCCGTGTCCGGTCAATACTGAATCCGAACGCGGGTGTCTGCCGGCCGCCCTCTGCGCTGCCGGCCGCCGTATTAGAGATGCCGGCGGATGACGCATAAACTGACTGCCGCACATAGTTTATGCATGAGTTGCCGGACTGCCGCCGTTCCCCGCCCGTTTCGGGTGGAATGCCGGGCAAAGTCTCAGGCACCCTTCATCAAGAGGAGAACATCCACCATGGCACGCACCGCCTCCCTGTCCGGATTCCCCGAGTGGCTTCCCGAGGAGCGGCTGGTGGAGCTGCACGTGTTGGACACCCTTCGCAAGGTTTTTGAGCTGCACGGTTTCGGGTCCATCGAGACGCGTGCCGTGGAAACCGTCGGCCAGCTCTTGCGAAAGGGTGAGATTGATAAGGAGGTCTACGGCCTTAGCCGCCTTCAGGACGACGACGCCGATACCTCCGACGCGGGGAAGGCTGGCAAATCTGACCCCAACGCCCTCGCCCTCCACTTCGACCTCACGGTGCCTTTTGCGCGGTACGTCGTCGAGAACGCGGGATACCTCGCGTTCCCGTTCCGGCGCTACCAGATCCAGAAAGTCTGGCGCGGGGAACGCCCGCAGGAAGGCCGGGCCCGCGAATTCACCCAGGCAGACATCGATGTTGTGGGCGACGGGGAGTTGCCGTTTCGCTATGACGTGGAGATTGCCCTGGTCATCGCGGAAGCCTTGAGCGCCCTGCCGATTCCGGACTTCCGCCTGCGGATCAACAACCGCAAGCTTGCCGAGGGCTTCTACCGGGGCATCGGCCTTGACGACACCGCCGGCGTGCTCCGCAGCATCGACAAGCTGGAAAAGGTTGGCGCAACCAAGGTCGCAGAGCTGCTCAGGACTGAACTGGGTGCTTCCGATGAGCAGGCGCAGGCGGCGCTGAAGCTGGCAGGAATCCGCACCGAGGACACCTCGTTTGTGGCCCGGGTCCGGGCGCTCGGCGTGTCGAATGACCTCCTCGAGGAGGGCCTCAATGAACTGGAACAGGTGATCGCGGCCGCCGTGCAGCGCGCGCCTGGCAAGGTCATTGCCGACCTCAGCATCGCCCGCGGCCTGGACTACTACACCGGCACGGTGGTGGAGACGGTCCTGGTGGGCCACGAACAGCTCGGTTCCATCTGCTCCGGTGGCCGCTACGACGCGTTGGCGAGCAAGGGCAACCGCAAGTTCCCAGGCGTCGGCCTCTCCATCGGTGTGACCCGGCTGGTGTCGCGCATCCTGAGCCAGGACCTGGCCAAGGCCTCACGGTCGGTCCCCACCGCCGTGCTGGTGGCGCTCAGCACTGACGACAGCTGGGATGCGGCGCAGGATGTCGCTGCCCAGCTCCGCAGCCGGGGCATTGCCACGGAAGTGGCTGCCAAGGCGGAGAAGTTCGGCAAGCAGATCAAATTCGCGGACCGCCGCGGCATCCCGTTCGTCTGGTTCACCGACGACGACGGCAAGCACCAGGTCAAGGACATCCGGTCCGGCCAGCAGGCCGACGCCGATCCCGCAACCTGGGCGCCGCCGTCGGAAGACCTCAAGGTCCAGGTCAGAACAGCGCTCGAGGCAGCAGCCGGCCAGCCGGCCTGACCGGCGCAGTTTGGCGCCGGCTAGCGGCGCAGTCGAAGCACCCCGAAGCGGACGGCCGCTCCTGCGGCCAGGACAGCGGCCATCCCCAGCACTGAGGCGGGCGGCAATGTGAAGGCCAGCAGCAGGCAGCTGATGAAGCCGGCCACATTGAGCCACCGTGGGCCGTGGGCCGGATGCTCCTCCAGGGTGTACGCCGCGGCGTTGGTCACCGCGTAGTAGATGAGCACGCCGAAGCTGGAGAACCCCACCACCGTCATCACGTCAGTGGTCAGGATCAGGAGAATCACGACGGCGGCCACCGCCAGTTCTGCCACGAACGGCACCGTGTGCCTGCCGCCCACACGTGCCAGGGGCGCCGGCAGATCGCGTTCCCGCGCCATGGCCAGGGTGGTGCGGCCCACCCCGGTGATGAGGGCCAGCAACGCGCCCAGGCAGGCCGCTGCCGCGCCGGCCTGGACGACCGGTGCGCCGGCGGCCAGCTGCGACTTAACCACTGCGTCCAGCAGCGGGGCCGAAGCGGCGGCCAACCGGCCTTCGGTCAAGTGGTTCTGGAGCAGCAGCGCCATCGCCAGGTAGATAACGAAGGCTCCGGCGAGGGCCGCCAGGATCGCGCGCGGAATGGTCCTGGCCGGGTCCTTGACTTCCTCGCCCAAGGTGGCGATGCGCGCATAGCCGGCGAAGGCGAAGAACATCAGGCCGGCGGCCGGCAGGACGCCGCTAATGCCAGCGGCAGCTCCGCCGTCGGCCGTGCCGCCTGTCGAAAAGCCGGACGGATGCGGCCCCACGATCGCGGCAACGGCGACAAACACCAGCGTGGCCAGGACAACGCACAACAGGATCCTGGTCAGCAGCGCTGTGCGGGTAATCCCAAACAGGTTCACAGCGGTCAGCGCCACGACCGCAGCGATGGCCACCGGCACTGCGTAGCCCGGGGAGACATAGTGGCCGAAGGTGAGGGCCATGGCGGCGCAGGAGGCCGTCTTGCCGCTGACAAATCCCCAGCCGGCCAGGAAACCAGGCCATTCCCCCAAACGTTTGCGTCCGTATACGTACGTTCCGCCGCTCGCCGGATACCGTGCGGCCAACTCCGCGGAAGCCACCGCGTTGCAGTAGGCCACGGCACCCGCGATCAGGACGGAGAGGACCAGGAAATGTCCGGCCAGTCCCGCGGCCGGGGCGAAGACCACAAAAACGCCGGCCCCGAGCATGGAGCCGAGGCCGATGGACGTGGCGTCAAACACGCCGAGCCTCCGTTGCAGCTGCTGGTGTTCGGACATGGGGTAGGCGGGCCTTTCCAGCGGGTAAACTCAGACGGGATTGTTCCCGGAACGATCCTATGCAGTTTTTATCTTTTGTTTTCCTGCTGTCGTCTTCAGAAAGGCGTGCTGTGCTGCGCACACATGACCTCGGATCCCTTCGCTCCGAGCACATTGGACAAACCGTAACCCTGGCCGGCTGGGTGGGCCGCCGTCGTGATCACGGTGGTGTTGCATTCGTGGATCTGCGCGATGCGTCCGGCGTGGCCCAGGTTGTGGTCCGTGAGGAAGAGGTCTTCCACGGCCTGCGCAACGAGTACGTCCTGCAGATCACCGGCACCGTCTCCAAGCGCCCCGAGGGCAACGAAAACCCCAACCTTGCCAGCGGCGCCATCGAGGTCATCGCGGACAAGGTGGTTATCCTCAACACCTCCGATCCGCTTCCGTTCCAGATCGATGAGCACGTGGAAGTCGGTGAGGAAGCACGGCTGAAGCACCGCTACCTTGACCTGCGCCGCCCCGGCCCCGCCCGCAACCTCCGGCTGCGCTCCGAAGCCAACCGGATTGCGCGCGAACTGCTCCACCAGGACGGTTTTGTCGAGATCGAAACCCCCACGCTGACACGTTCGACGCCGGAAGGCGCCCGCGACTTTGTGGTGCCCGCCCGCCTGGCGCCGGGTTCCTGGTACGCGCTGCCGCAGTCCCCACAGCTTTTCAAGCAACTCCTGCAGGTGGGTGGCTTCGAGAAGTACTACCAGATCGCGCGCTGCTACCGCGACGAGGACTTCCGCGCCGACCGCCAGCCCGAATTCACCCAGCTGGACATCGAAGCAAGCTTCGTCGACCAGGACGACATCATCGCGCTCGGCGAAAACATCGTCAAGGCGCTGTGGAAGCTGATCGACATCGAGATCCCCACCCCCATCCAGCGCATCACCTACGCAGATGCGATGGCGCGCTATGGCTCGGACAAACCCGATCTCCGTTTCGGCGTGGAACTGACTGAGCTCACCGAATTCTTCAAGGACACCGGCTTCGGCGTCTTCAAGGCCCCGTATGTCGGCGCCGTGGTGATGCCCGGCGGCGCTTCCCAGCCGCGACGCACCCTGGACGGCTGGCAGGAATTCGCCAAGCAGCGCGGCCACAAGGGCCTGGCATACGTCCTCTTCAAGGAAGACGGCGAACTGGCTGGCCCGGTTGCCAAGAACCTGAACGAAACCGAGCGTGCAGGCCTCGCCGACGCCGTGGGCGCCAAGCCGGGCGACTGCATCTTCTTCGCCGCCGGTGAGAAGTCAGCGGCCCGAGCCCTCCTGGGTGCTGCCCGCGTGGAGATCGGCCACCGCACCGGCCTGATCGATCCCGGCGCCTGGGCCTTCTGCTGGGTTGTTGACGCCCCCATGTTCGAACCGGCCGCCGCAGCGGTGGCGTCCGGCGATGTGGCTGTTGGTGCCGGAAAGTGGACGGCCGTCCACCACGCCTTCACCTCGCCCAAGCCCGAGTTCATGGACACGTTCGACAAGGATCCGGAATCGGCCCTGTCCTACGCGTACGACATTGTCTGCAACGGCAACGAAATCGGTGGCGGCTCTATCCGTATCCACGAGCGTGATGTCCAGGAGCGGGTCTTCGAACTGATGGGGCTGGACAAGGCAGATGCCCAGACTAAGTTCGGCTTCCTGCTCGAAGGCTTCAAGTTCGGCGCTCCTCCGCACGGCGGCATCGCGTTCGGCTGGGACCGTGTGGTTGCACTGCTGGCAGGGGTGGAGTCCATCCGCGACGTCATCGCCTTCCCGAAGACCGGCAACGGCTACGACCCACTGACGCAGGCACCCGCACCAATCACGGCGCAGCAGCGTAAGGAAGCGGGCGTGGACTTCAAGCCCCAAACGAGGCCGGAAGAGCCCAAAAAGGCCGAGTAATCTGAATACGGCGCTCGAGAGGCTCCCCGGGAAACCGGGGGGTCTTTCGCATTCTGAAGGGTGGTATGCCATGACAATTTCAGTCCCAGCACCGTCCATGCCGGGGCTTGAGGCGATGATGGATGCGGCCTGGCCGGCCCCGGAGCGCGAGGAGTCCGACGGCTGGGTGCTTCGCGCGGCCTCCGGCGTGACCCAACGCGCGAATTCGGTCTGGCCGCGCGAGCCGGAAGGCGAGACCCACGAGCAGCACGAGGCTCTGCGTGCGGCGCGGCTGTGGTACCGCAGCCGGCGCCTGCCCCTGATTTTGCAGGTCTTTGATGATCCCCGCTCCACCGGACTGAATACCGTCCTCGACGGGGAAGGCTTCACCCGGCAAGCCGAAACACTGGTGATGTGCCGGAGCAGCGGCGCCAACGGCGCGGACCAACCTGCGGCTCGACCAGCGGTGACCCACCCCGCGGTGGCCGATCCCGGCGTCGAGATCTCCACGGACGCCAGCGATGAGTGGCTTGCGCTGTGGTGGAGCGTCGATGGCCGTGGCGGCCCGGGCGGGCGGGAGACAGCACGCCGCATCCTGGCAGGCTGCCCGTCGGTGTATGCCCTGGTGAGGTCCGACGACGGTGCCCCCGCCGCTGTCGGACGGCTGGCTGTTCCTGACGCGGAGTCGACAGGGGATTGGGGCGGGCTTTACTGCATGGCCACCCGCCCGGACGCCCGGCGGCGCGGCCATGCCCTGCGGATTATGCGGGCACTCCTGCACGAAGGCGGCGCCCGGAACTTAGCCGGCTACTGGTTGCTGGTCACTGTAGCGAATTCCGGCGCCCAGCAGCTCTACGCCAAGGCGGGATTCCGGGAAACCGGCCGCTACCTCTACCGGCAGGAACGGCCCAAGCGCCATCTGACCGGCTGCTAAGCGGCCGGGAAATTCGGGTTGGTCGTCCGGTTGGTCGCCGGTGCGTCTGCGACCTGGATCCTGACGGCGCAGACATCCGCGGCGGCCTTCCGCAGCACCGAGCCGCTGGGATCGGGCACATCCAGGAAGTCCAGCCGGGGGAGTGAGGCATAGGGCCTCAGGGCAGGGTGGCCCATGACCAGCCCAGCAAGGGTCCGGTCCCCGCCGGGAGCAAGATACTCCAAAGGCTGGCCGCCGAAGACTGCTGCTGCATGTGCTGCCACTTTCTCCACCAGCTCATCCGCCTGGTTGGCCCGGCGGCGTGCGAACCGCTGCTGGGACTGGCCACCGGCCGCAGTCCGGGACTGTACGTAGCGGGTGCCCGTTTTGGACGCGAGCAGGATGCCTTCCCTGGCCACGGCCGCCGCGTAGCCGCCGCGCCGCACCAGGACCAGTCCGGCCGTCCGGGGCTGGGCGGCGACGGAGGCCAGGCGCGCCAGCGGATCGGCTCCCCGTCCAGGGCGTCCGTCCGGTGGCCAGGGCGCCTGGAGCAGCGCTGTGGTGCCGTCGGCCGCCAGCAGCCGCACGCCGGCGTCGTCATCGCTGATCCGGAAGCCGCCGTGCGCGGCCCCGAAACGCTCCGCCCATCCGGGCAGGCGTTCGCCGGACACAAACGCGGTCCTGACGGACCCCGGACGGCCGGCGCCGGTGGTGCTGCGTGCGCTCATGGCGGGATCCCTTAGGTGGCGGGCAGAAAATGGCGGGCGGAAATGGGGCGGTGAACTAATGAGTAGCCTATCTATGTGGATGATCTCTTCGCCCAAGGGCATGGCAATGACGACGACGACAGTGACGAACCGCCGTCGTCCGGCCGTACCGCCGCGCCGCGCAGCCCCTTGGCCGTCCGGATGCGGCCACGCACGCTCGATGATGTGGTGGGCCAGCAGCACCTGCTGGGGCAAGGATCGCCATTGCGGCAGCTGGCGGCCGGCACGGACGCCCTGGGTCCGGCGGGCCCCAGCTCCCTGATCCTCTGGGGACCGCCCGGGACCGGAAAAACCACGCTCGCCCACGTGATCGCCAAGGGCAAGGGGCGGAAGTTCGTGGAGCTGTCGGCCATCACCGCGGGCGTCAAGGACGTTCGGCGCGTCATGGACGAAGCCCTCACAGCGCGGGATCTGTACAAAACCACCACGGTGCTTTTCCTCGACGAGATCCACCGCTTCAACAAGGCACAGCAGGATGCCCTGCTGCCCGGGGTGGAGAACCGCTGGGTGGTGCTCGTGGCGGCAACCACCGAAAACCCGTCCTTTTCGGTGGTCTCGCCGCTGCTGTCCCGTTCCCTCCTGCTCACCCTGAAACCACTGACGGAGGCGGACATCGAAGGGCTCCTGCAGCGCGCCGTGTCCGACGATCGCGGCCTGAACGGGAAGGTGGAGCTCGGTGCTGAGGCCTTGGCCCACCTCGTCAGGCTCGCCGGCGGCGACGCGCGCCGTGCACTGACAGCCCTCGAAGCGGCGGCGGGCGTGGCATTCGGGGATGCGGACGACGCCGATGCCGAGTCGCTGGTCACCGTCGAGCTCAAGCACACCGAACGTGCCCTGGATGTGGCCGCCGTGCGGTACGACCGCGCCGGGGACCAGCACTACGACGTCGCCAGCGCCTTCATCAAATCCGTCCGCGGGTCCGACGTGGACGCCGCACTGCACTACCTCGCCAGGATGCTGGAGGCGGGGGAGGACCCGAGATTCATCGCCCGGCGCATTGTGATTTCGGCGGCGGAAGACGTGGGAATGGCGGACCCCACGGCGCTGCAGACGGCCGTTGCCGCCGCCCAGGCGGTGCAGCTGATCGGCATGCCCGAAGGGCGGATCGTCCTGGCCGAGGCCGTGGTGCACCTGGCCACCGCGCCGAAATCCAATGCCGCATACATGGGGATCAACAAGGCAGTCGCGGATGTCCGTGCCGGCCTGGGCAACGGGATCCCGGCGCACCTGCGTGATGCGCACTACCCGGGCTCCAAACAGCTGGGCCACGGGCTCGGCTACAAGTACGCCCACGATGCCCCCCATTCCGTGGCCAGCCAGCAGTACCCGCCGGATGACCTGGTGGGCCGGGACTACTACGAGCCCACCGGCAACGGCGCGGAACGGGACATCGCCGTGCGCCTCGAACGGCTGCGGAAGATCATCCGCGGTTCCTGACCGGCGTGCGCTATGGAGTGCACCGGCAGTGCTGCCACCGGAGTGACGCGGGTGAGCGGCGGCCGGAGTGTGGGATTGCAGTCGAATCCTGCTAAGATTGTTCGTTGTCTGGCAAGGCGCGGACGCAATCTCCTCATCCTTCAGTATTTCCTGCTGGTTCGTTGGAGTAGCCCTGTGCCCAGTAGCAAAAGGCAGCGGTTGGCCGATGCTCTCCATTATGGAGGCCAGTAACACTGACACACCGCAGATATTGGAAGGACACAAGTGGCTAACAACACTCGTGCTCGCCGTACAGCACGCCTCTCGCGTGCACTCGGCATTGCTCTGACCCCCAAGGCCGCCAAGTACATGGAGCGCCGCCCGTACGGCCCCGGTGAGCATGGCCGTGCCCGCAAGAAGCAGGACTCCGACTACGCCGTACGTCTGCGCGAAAAGCAGCGTCTGCGCGCCCAGTACGGCATCCGCGAAGCCCAGATGACCCGCGCCTTCGAAGAAGCCCGCCGCACCAAGGGCCTGACCGGTGAAAACCTGATCGAACTGCTCGAAATGCGTCTTGACGCCCTCGTGCTGCGTGCCGGCTTCGCCCGCACCATCGCCCAGGCCCGCCAGCTCGTTGTGCACCGCCACATCATGGTTGACGGCATCCGTGTTGACCGCCCGTCCTTCCGCGTCAGCGAAGGCCAGCTTGTCCACGTCCACACCCGCAGCGAAACCATGGTTCCGCTCCAGGTTGCAGCAGCCGGCGCACACCGCGACGTCCTGCCCCAGGTTCCGGCCTACCTGGACGTCAAGCTTGACGCCCTGCAGGCCCGCCTGGTCCGTCGCCCGAAGCGCTCCGAGGTTCCCGTAACCTGCGAAGAGCAGCTCGTCGTCGAATTCTACGCACGCTAAATCCCAGCAGCGTATCCAAAGAAGCCCGTGGCAAGCGCCACGGGCTTCTTTGTATGTAAGGTACTTGGGGGACATCTGCGGAACGCATCAAGGCAGCGTACGCGGAGATAAAAGATCCATGTCAGTTTCAAGGAGTTGAACGTCTATGTCTGGTGGCGATATTGCCGGCCTGATCGCGGCCGGAGTGTTCGCACTCCTGGTGCTGCTGCTCGCCGTGCCCATCCTGAAGCTCGGCAGTGTGCTGGAAGAAATTCGGACGTCCATCCGGTCCCTCAGCGATGGCGCCACGCCCCTGATGGACGAAGTCACGGCGACGGTCTCCACCACCAACCAGCAGCTCAGGAAGGTGGATGGCATCGCCTCCAACGTTTCGGATGCGTCGGCAAACCTTTCGGCACTGTCATCGCTCGTTGCAGCGACCGTGGGTTCACCGCTGATCAAGGTGGCGGCCTTCAGCTACGGCGTGCGCTCGGCCCTCGCCAACCGCAAGAAGCCTTCCCCCGGCCGTCGTAGCCGCTAAGCCACCGGAGAACTGAAATGAAGCGATTTGTCTGGATGGGAATCGGCGTGGCCATCGGTGTCATCGCTTTCCGTAAGATCAGCGAAGCCCAGTCCAACCTGGGGCCCGAGGGCCTGAACCGCGCCGTAGGCAGGCTGGCCGACGGCGTGTACGACTTTGCCGATGCCGTGCGTGCCGGAATGCATGAGCGCGAGACGGACCTCCGGGCCGCCCTCGGGATCGATTCCCCGGCCGTCCCATCGCGGGATCCAGCCCGGCGCTGAACGCACGGGAAAATCGCGCCGGAATTAAACCAGCAGCCGCCGTTTGCCGGCGCTGCCGTCTGAATCAATAAGTCATGCGTGGCACAACGCGTGAACCGAGAAGGGTATGTAATCAGCTCATGAAGTCGCAGGAGATCACAAAGCGCTGGGTGGACTTTTTTGTCAGCAAAGGGCACACCGCGGTTCCCTCCGCCTCGCTGGTCTCCAGCGACCCCTCCCTCCTGTTCACCGTGGCCGGAATGGTCCCGTTCATCCCTTACCTGACTGCCCGTGAAGAGGCACCGTTCGACCGGGCCACCAGCGTTCAAAAGTGCATCCGAACCGGTGACATCGAAGAGGTGGGCAAAACCGCCCGCCACGGCACGTTCTTCCAGATGTGCGGCAACTTCTCCTTCGGCGATTACTTCAAGGAAGACGCCATCAAGTACGCCTGGGAGTTGCTCACCAAGAGCGTGGACGACGGCGGCTACGGCCTTCCGCCGGAACTGCTGTGGGTGACGGTTTACGAAGAGGACGACGAAGCCAAGGAGCTGTGGCTGACAAACACCGGCGTTCCGTCCGAGCGTATCCAGCGTATGGGTAAGGCCGACAACTACTGGCACACTGGCCAGCCGGGCCCCGCAGGCCCCTGCTCGGAGATCTACTACGACCGGGGCCCTGCCTACGGCGTCGAGGGCGGTCCCATTGCGGACGAAAACCGCTACGTTGAAATCTGGAACCTGGTGTTCATGCAGTACCAGATTGACAACGTGCGCTCCAAAGACGACTTCGACGTCGTCGGGGAGCTGCCCAAAAAGAACATCGACACCGGCCTCGGCATGGAGCGCCTCGCGATGATCCTGCAGGGCGTCGAGAACATGTACGAGACCGACCAGGTCCGGCCTGTGATCGACAAGGCAGCCGAACTGTCGGGCCGGGAGTACACGTCGGCCGAAACACCCGAGGATCCGCACCACACGGACGACGTCCGCATGCGGGTGGTGGGCGACCACATCCGTTCGGCCCTCATGCTGATCGCCGACGGCGTGACCCCGTCCAACGAGGGCCGCGGCTACGTCCTGCGCCGCCTGATCCGCCGCGCCGTGCGTTCCATGCGTCTGCTCGGCGTCGAAAAGGCCTGCCTGCCGGACCTGCTCCCCGCCTCACGTGATGCCATGAAGGGCGTCTACCCCATCGTGGCAACCGACTTTGACCGCATCAGCCGGATCGCCTATGCCGAAGAGCGGGCCTTCCTTCGCACCATCGCTTCAGGCACCGCCCGCCTCGAAGACGCCGTGACGGAGTCCAAAGCCGCCGGAACGGCGCTGTCCGGCGCCGATGCCTTCGCCCTGCACGACACCTACGGATTCCCGATCGACCTCACGCTGGAGATGGCTGAGGAAGCCGGCCTCAAGGTCGATGAGCCGGAATTCCGCCGCCTGATGCTCGAACAGCGCCACCGTGCGCAGGCCGACGCGAAGGGCAAGAAGGGCGGCCACGCCGATCTCAGCGCCTTCCAGGAGCTGCTGGCGCAGGGCGAGACTGTCTTCACCGGGTACACCGAGCTGGATGGTGAGTCCCGGGTCCGGGGCATCCTGAGCCGCGGACAGAACGTGGGGCACGCCGCCACCGGCGACGAAATTGAACTCGTCCTGGCGGAGACCCCGTTCTACGCTGAGGCAGGCGGCCAATCGGCCGACACCGGCCTCATCACCGGTGACGGATTCGTCGTCGAGGTCCTGGACGTCCAACGGCCCCTCAAGGGCCTGAGCGTCCACAAGGCAATCGTCCGCGAAGGCGAGATCGGCACCGACTCGCTGGTCCGCGCCGCCGTGGACCGCGAGCGGCGCCACGCGGCCGAGCAGGCCCACACCGGCACGCACATTGTGCACGCCGCCCTGCACCAGATCCTCGGCCCCGAAGCAACCCAGCGCGGTTCCTACAACAAGGCCGGCTACCTGCGCTTCGACTTCGCCTGGGGCGAAGGCCTCAGCACCGCCGCGCGTTCGGAAATAGAGGAAGTTTCCAACCTCGCCATCCGCAACAACTTCCGCGTGGAGACCAAGGTCATGGGCCTGGCAGAGGCCAAGGCCCTGGGCGCCATGGCGCTCTTCGGCGAAAACTACGGCAGTGAAGTCCGTGTTGTGGAGATCGACGGCGCGTGGTCCCGGGAACTCTGCGGCGGCACGCACGTGGCAAACACGTCCCTGATCGGCAGCCTGTCGTTGCTCGGCGAGCAGTCAGTCGGTTCAGGCAACCGCCGGGTTGAGGCTTTCGTGGGCATGGATGCTTTCCGCCATCTGGCCGCCGAGCGCGCCCTGGTGACTGAACTGACCGAGATGCTCAAAGTGCCTTCCGGCCAGCTCGCCGACAGGATCGCCAGCACGCTGAACAAGCTCAAGGCCACGGAGAAGGAACTCGACCGCCTGCGGAAGGAACAAATCGCCGCGGCGGCCGGAAACCTCGTGGGCACAGCACGGGACGCAGCCGGCATCCAGGTCATCGCACACGACGCCGGCCAGATCGGCGGGGCAGACGACATCCGCAACCTCGCCCTCGACCTGCGCAACCGCCTCGGTTCGGGAGCATCCACCGTGGCAGTGGCCGGTGTCAGCAATGACCGGCCCATGATTCTTGTGGCCACCAACGAAGCAGCCCGGGAAGCCGGGGTGAAAGCCGGTGCCCTGGTCCGGATCGCGGCCGGAATCCTCGGCGGCGGCGGCGGCGGCAAGGACGACGTTGCCCAGGGTGGCGGCACGGACGCCGCCAACATCGCACCGGCGCTGGCCGCCGTTGTGGACGCCATCTCCCGGCGCTAGGGAAGCTGTGACAGAATCCGTTGGCGCCGCCGTCTATCCGCAGGGCATTAAACTGGGGGTAGACGTCGGCACCGTGCGCGTGGGTGTCGCCATCTGCGACCGGGACGAAATCCTCGCCACCCCCCACAAGACCCTGGACCGCAACGTCAAGAGGAATTCCGACGTGCGTGTCATCGTGTCGCTCGCTGCGGAGCTCGGCGCCGTCCAGGTCTTCGTCGGGCTGCCACGCACCATGAAGGGCGAGGAACACGCCTCTGCCAGGATGGCCACCGTCTACGCCGAACTGCTGGTTGCGGAGTTCGTTGCCCGCGAAATGGATGTTTCCGTCAACCTGGTGGACGAGCGCCTGAGCAGTGTTACGGCGCACCGTAACCTGCACGAAGCTGGCATGAGCAGCCGGAACCACCGTAAAGTGGTGGATCAGGTCGCGGCGGCAGGCATCCTCCAGCACGCCATCGACATGCAGAAAGCCAGGGGAACGGACGTTGGCAGCCGCGTGACTGCGCCGCCCCGTACTCGGCCATCCGGAGCAGGTTCGGCGGTTCAGCCCGAACATGCGGCCCCTGAAGGCACGACCCGATCCCAGAACACGGAAGGCTACAGTGAGCCCGTCCAATAACGACGACGCCTCAGGCGCCACGAGCAACGATGGCGCCAGGCCGCTGACCCGAAAAGAGCTCCGCGCCCTGGAGAAGCACACGGGAAGCAGCGATGTGGTTCCCGAACAGGCCTACGAAACGGGGCAGGATGCGCCTGCACCTGCCACGGCTCCCGGTCCCGAAGCTGCACCCGCTCCTGAGCCTGCCCCCGAGCCCCAGCCGGAACCGGTCCACGCACCCGAACCGGTCCATGCGCCCGAGACTGAGCTGCAGCCGATTATTCCCACAGCTCCGGATGTGCCGCCCTCCATCCAGGACGCCGGACCCATCGCAGACCACCATCCGGATGACGCCCCGGATCAGGATTACCACCCTGAAGACCAGCACTTTCATGAAGCCCACGACGCCGGGCACCACAACCCTGGCGAAGCGCTCCATGACGCCGGACACCAGTATCCGGACGGGCAACACCATGATGCAGGCCACCTTGATGATCACCTTGTGGATGACCACTATCCAGATGATGATCATGCCGACTCCGGCCTGTTCGCCGGCGCAGCCGCGGGTTCCGTAGTGGCAAAGCCCTCCAAGAAGGTGCGCCGCCGGCGCCGCCTCCTGGCACTGTTCCTGACTCTCGTGGTCTTCGTGGCAGCGATCGCCGTGGGCGCGCAGTTCCTGAAGCCCCTGCTGGGAAACGATAAGGCAGCCGACTACCCCGGCCCCGGTACAGGCGAAGTCATAGTTTCGGTCCAGCCAGGTGAAGGTACGCGCTCCGTGGCCACCAAACTGGAAAACGGAAAAGTCGTGGCCAACGCTGACACTTTCCTGCAGGCATTTGCTTCCTCCGGCGGAACCCTGTCGCCCGGGGACTACACGTTCAAGATGGAAATGAAGAACTCCGACGCCGTCAGCCTCCTGCTCGGCACCGACAAGAGCAAGGTCATCTACTTCGCCTTGAGTGCCGGTCTCAGGGTCGGGGAGTCGCTTCAGGCCATCTCCGAGGGCTCCGGTGTGTCGCTGCAGCAACTGAAGGAGTTCAGCAACGCTCCCGCACAGTTTGGGCTCCCAGCCAACGCCAAAAACCTTGAGGGTTTCCTCGCCCCGGGGGAGTACCGCTTCCCGCTTGGCACACCGGCCAAGGAAATCCTCCAATCGCTGGTGAAAGTAACCACGGACGAACTTGTGGCACAGGGCATCACTGATCCGGGGAAGCAGTATGAAGCTGTGATCGTGGCCAGCATTGTCCAGGCCGAAGGCGGACAGGCTGAGTACGGCGACGTTGCCGGGGCCATCTACAACCGCCTCAAGCCGAATGACCAGACCTCCGGATATTTGCAGGTGGATTCTGCTGTGACGTACGGGCTGGGCACCAAGAGCTTCAACTTCACCGATGAAGAGCGCCAGGACAAATCCAACGTGTACAACACATACGCCAACCCGGGCCTGCCGCCGGGGCCCATCGGCTCCCCGGGCAGGACCGCCATCGATGCGGCGGCGAAGCCCAAAACGAACGACTACCTGTACTGGGTAACCATCAACCTGGACACGAAGGAGACTAGGTTCTCCAAGACGCTCGACGAACACAATATCTACGTCAACCAGTACAACACCTGGTGCCAGGCCAACGTGGGCCGCTGCGCATGAGTCTCCGGGCCGCCGTCCTGGGCCATCCGATCAGCCACTCCAAGTCCCCGGCCCTGCACCTTGCGGCCTACGGCAAACTCGGGATGGACATCGGCTACACGGCCCTGGACCTGACCGAGCAGTCGCTGCCGGCGTTTATGGAACAGATCAGGACGCAGCAGGGCTGGCGTGGACTGTCCGTGACCATGCCCCTGAAATCAGGCATGTTTGCCGAAGTGGACGAAGTCCGCGGCGTGGCACAGACACTGGGCGTGGTCAACACCGTCGCCTTCGAGGAAAACCTCGGCTCCGTCAGGCGCATCGGCTACAACACCGACGTGGCCGGCATCGTCAACGCTGTCCTTAACGCCGGGGTGGCAGCCAGCCCCGCTGCCGTGGTCCTGGGCGGAGGCGGTACCGCCGCAGCCGCAGTGGCCGCGCTCAAGGACCTGGGCACGCAGCACGCGCAGGTGTTCGTCCGGGATACCTCCCGGGCAGGGGAAGCACGCGCCGCCGCGGCCGGAGTGGGTCTTTCCATCGTCGTCCGGCCGCTGACCGAAGCCGCCGTTCCGACCGCAAGTGCCGACGTCGTAATCTCCACGCTCCCGCCGCGCGCAGCGGACGGGCTGGCGGCGGAAATCGCCGCCTTGGGAACCGGAACACCCGGGGTTCTCCTGGACGTGGCCTATGATCCGTGGCCCAGCCAGATTGCGTCGGCGTGGCAGTCCGGCGGGGGTGCGGTGGTGCCCGGACTCGAGATGTTGATGTACCAGGCGGTGGAACAGGTACGCCTGTTCACCGGCCGCGGTGATGACGTGAATGCAGCTGTCATAGATGTGATGTGTGACGCAGTCGGCCTTCCCCGACGGGCGTTCTGACCGCCATACGTGGCAGGATGGAAATTATGTTGCGTTGGTTGACTGCCGGTGAATCCCATGGACCGGCCCTGATGGGAATTATTGAAGGCGTCCCCGCCGGTGTTGAACTCACCAGCGGGCAGATCGCCGACTCACTGGCTCGCCGCCGCCTAGGTTACGGCCGGGGCGCACGAATGAAGTTCGAGCAGGACGTCGTCACCATTCTCGGCGGCGTCCGCCATGGCCTGACCCAGGGCGGTCCGGTGGCCGTCCAGGTAGCCAACACCGAATGGCCCAAGTGGGAGCAGATCATGGCTGCCGATCCGGTGGATCCGGAAATCCTGGCGGACCAGGCCCGCAACGCGCCCCTGACCCGGCCCCGTCCGGGACACGCAGATTTCACGGGCATGCAGAAGTACGGGTTCTCCGAAGCCCGACCAGTCCTGGAGCGCGCCAGCGCCCGGGAGACCGCCACCCGTGTTGCCATGGGCACGGTCGCGTCCCAGTTCCTTAAGGCGCTCGGCATCGAACTGGTCAGTCATACAGTCTCGATCGCCAGCGTGACGGTGCCCGAGGGCCGCCCGCTGCCCGTTCCCGCGAACGTGATCGCACTCGACGCTGATCCCTTGCGCTGCTTTGACCGCGAGACGTCCAACGCCATGGTGGCCGAGGTTGACGCCGCACACAAAGAAGGCGAAACCCTGGGCGGCGTAGTGGAAGTCCTCGCGTATGGGCTGCCGCCGGGACTGGGCAGCTACGTTCACTGGGACCGGAGGCTCGACTCCCGGCTCGCCGCCGCCCTGATGGGCATCCAGGCCATCAAGGGCGTGGAAGTCGGCGACGGCTTCCTGACAGCTGCGCGCCGCGGTTCCGCAGCCCACGACGAAATCGTCAAGGACGCGGACGGCAAGATCATCCGTACCAGCAACCGGGCAGGTGGCATTGAAGGTGGCATGAGCATCGGCGACGTCCTGCGCGTGCGTGCAGCAATGAAGCCCATCGCCACGGTGCCCCGCGCCCTCCGCACGGTCGACGTCAGCACGGGCGAGCCTGCAAAGGCGCACCACCAGCGCTCGGACGTCTGTGCCGTGCCAGCCGCCGGTGTTGTAGCTGAGGCGATGGTGGCGCTGGTGCTGGCCGAAGCCGTCACCGAAAAGTTTGGCGGTGACTCCGTGGCGGAGACCGCCCGCAACATCAAGGGTTACCTGGACAACATTCCGGCATCCCTGGACTCGATCGGCCACTAGTGCCCGGGAGCCGTAAGGCCGGTGTGCCTGGCAACCGGCCCATTGTCCTCATCGGACCCATGGCGGTGGGAAAGTCCGCGATCGGCCACGAGCTGGCCAAGCTGCTGGACGTGCCGTTTGTCGATACTGACAATCTGATCGTGGACGCCCATGGCAGTATCGCCTCCATTTTTGCAGGCCGCGGCGAGCACGCGTTCCGGGAGATTGAGGCCCGGACCGTGGCCAGCGCTGTGGAACATGCAGAAGGCTCAGCCAGCGTGATTTCGCTGGGTGGCGGTGCAGTGCTGGATTCCGGCACGCAGCAGCTCCTGGGGCGCTGCACAGTGGTGTACCTCGAATGTGATGAGGAAACTGTGGCCGTCCGCATTGCCCGGAACTCGGGCCGGCCGCTGCTCGCCGGCGATGCCATGGCCCGATGGTCCGCACTCTTTCTTACCAGGAAACCCGTTTACGAACGGCTGGCCGACCTCGTGGTGGATGTCCGCCATGGCTCGGTCAGCGAGCTGGGACACCGGCTCGAAGTTGCGCTGCGTGACTACGCGGCCGCCAAACAGGAAGTTGAAAATTGAGCGTTGATTCAACAGTCATCAAGGTCACCGGCGAATCCGCCGGGCAGAATTACGACGTCGTAGTTGGCCGCGGTCTGCTGGGGAACCTTCCGGCGTTGCTGGGGGAGCGGGTCCGGCGTGTGCTGGTCATCCATCCCCGTGCTCTGCGGCTCACGGGTGACACTGTCCGCGACGAACTCGCTGCAGCTGGTTTCACCTCGCTGACGGCGGAAATCCCGGACGCCGAGGAGGGCAAGCACGTCCAGGTTGCTGCTTTCTGTTGGCAGGTCCTGGGCCAAAACGACTTCACGCGCTCCGACGCCATCGTGGCAGTGGGCGGTGGGGCGGTCACCGACCTGGCGGGTTTTGTGGCGGCTACCTGGCTCCGCGGCGTCAAGGTCATCCACATGCCCACCAGCCTGCTGGGCATGGTGGATGCTTCCGTGGGTGGCAAGACCGGCATCAACACCGCAGAGGGCAAGAACCTCGTGGGCTCCTTCCACCCGCCGGCCGGCGTGCTGGTGGACCTGGACACGCTGAACACGTTGCCCAGGAACGAAATCATTTCCGGTATGGCTGAAGTCATTAAATGCGGCTTCATCGCAGATCCGACCATCCTTGACCTGATCGAAAAGGACCCCGCGGCGGCCACCGACCCCGGCTCGGACGCCCTGCGGGAACTCATTGAACGCGCCATTGCGGTCAAGGCCAAAGTCGTCTCGGAAGACCTCAAGGAATCCGGGCTGCGCGAAATCCTGAACTACGGCCACACGCTGGCCCACGCCATTGAACTCGTGGAGCGGTACTCCTGGCGCCACGGCGCGGCAGTATCGGTGGGCATGATGTTCGCCGCTGAACTTGCCCGCAGCGTCGGCCGGCTCAGCGACGCCGACGCCGATCGCCACCGCAGCATCCTGGAAACCCTGGGCCTCCCCGTCACGTACCGCCGCGACCGCTGGCAGGGACTGCTGGACGGCATGCGGCGGGACAAGAAATCACGCGGGGACCTCCTGCGCTTTGTGGTTCTGGACGGGATCGCCAAGCCGGGCATCCTGGATGTCCCGGACACATCCCTGCTCTTCGCGGCCTACCAGGAAATCGCGTCCTGATGCAGGGCAACGTGGAGGGCACCAGCGACTGGCCCGAGGCTGGCTTCCCCGGAATCAGGATCAGCCCGGAGTCCCTGCTGCCGGAGATCGTCAACGAGGATGCCTGCCGCGAGGCCCTGGCGGCATCCACGGACCCGTCGGACCAGATCTTCGTCCTGATCGTGGAGGGACATGCGGCGGAGGCGGCCGAGCTGCTTGCGGAGGCCCGCTTCAAAGACCCAGAGTCCTTCCGCCTTCGCACGTTCGAAGCCGAGGTGCTGCGCGTCACTCACCGCACGGACCGCGCCCTTGACCTGTTCCGCCAGCTGCTCGCGGAGTTCCACGGAACTGACCGTGAAGCCGCGGTCCTGCAACATCTGGGCAAGACCCAGTACGCCGCCGGACACACGTCCGCAGCGGTGGAAGCCTTTTCCCGTGCACTGGATCTTCGGGTCGCGCAATCGGCTGATGCGGCACAGATTTACTCGTCCACCGTGGCGCTTCAGCGGGCGCGCGATGTGCTGGATCTTGCCTGCTGAGAGACCTGTCACGTTCCGGGGGCAGGTGGCCGGGAAAGACCGGACACGAGCCGCCCTGGTTTTACCGGTAGAATGGTTCTTGGATTTTTGATAAACACGCGCTGGCGGGCCGTTCGGCATGCCTGGCCGGCATAGAACGTCTGACAACTGACCAGACAGATAGAAACCAGAGGATACCAGTGGCAACCACTAACGACATCAAGAACGGAACGGTCCTTAAGCTCGAGGGCCAGCTCTGGAACATCATCGAATTCCAGCACGTCAAGCCCGGCAAAGGTGGCGCGTTTGTGCGGACCAAGATGCGGAACGTGATGTCCGGCAAAGTTGTAGACAAGACGTTCAACGCCGGCCTTAAGATCGAGACCGCCACGGTTGACCGCCGCGACTACCAGTACCTGTACCAGGACGGCGCCGACTTCGTGTTTATGGACACCTCGGACTTCGACCAGCTCACGGTCTCCGGCGCCACTGTTGGCGACGCCACGAACTTCATGCTGGAGAACCAGATGGTGAACATCGCCATCCACGAAGGCAACCCGCTGTACATTGAGCTTCCGCCCAGCGTTGTCCTGGAAATCACGTACACCGAGCCTGGCCTGCAGGGCGACCGCTCGTCCGCCGGCACCAAGCCCGCAACGCTGGAAACGGGCTACGAGATCCAGGTTCCGCTGTTCGTCGAGAACAACACCAAGGTCAAGGTCGATACTCGCGACGGCAGCTACCTTGGCCGGGTCAGCGAGTAGTGAGCGCACGCGGTAAGGCCCGTAACAGGGCGCTGGACGTTCTCTTCGAAGCTGAGCAGCGCTCGGTTTCCGCTTTTGATGTACTCAGGTCCCGGCGCGAACTGACGGACCAGATCGTGAACCCGTACACCCTGGAAATCGTGGAGGGCGTCGTCTCACAGCAGAGCGCCATCGACGAATTTCTCGAGACCTATTCCCAGGGTTGGACGTTGGAACGTATGCCTTCGGTGGACCGCATTATCCTGCGGATCGGCACCTGGGAACTGTTGTACAACGATGACGTTCCCGACGGCGTCGCCGTCAGTGAGGCAGTGGCGCTGTCCAAGACGCTCTCAACGGATGAATCGCCGTCGTTCATTAACGGCCTCCTCGGCCGGTTGCAACAGCTGAAGCCCTCCCTGCTCGCCTGAGCTGCTTCGGCCCGGGCCACGAGTCCGTGCACAGCGTCATAAAGAGCCCCGACCAGGTCCGCCTGGCCGGGGCTCTTGGCGTCCCGGAAGCGATCGATGGCCGACGCTTCCTATAGGATCTGAATATGCAAAAAGCGTCCAAAGGCCCCCGCGCCGGCAGCAGGCCAGATGACCAGACCGGCCCCCGCAGGACTGGCCGGGCGGTGAGCCGCGAGGTGCTGGCGGACCACGTTTATGCGGAGCTCCTGGCCTCCCTTATGGATGGCCGGCTGACGCCCGGTGCCGTGGTCAGCATTGACGGGACGGCCCGCGAGTTGGACGTTTCGCCCACCCCGGTCCGCGAGGCCCTGGCGCGGCTTGAGCACACCGGGATGGTCCGGAGGGTGGCGCTGAAAGGCTACCGCGTGGCTCCCGTTTTCACCCGGGAGGATTTTGCAGAGCTGATGGAGGCCCGGCTGGCAATCGAGCCTGTCAACGCCCGACTGGCCTGTGAACGCATCAACCAGCGTGGCCTCGCCGAGCTCGAACAGGCCGTCGAGGACTTGAAATCCGCACCGCGGGGGCCTTCGTTTGCCGACTTCAAGGACTACCTCGAAGCGGACGAGCGGTTCCACCAGCTGATTGCACAGCAGACCGGAAACCAGTTTATGGAGGCCGCATACTCGGCCCTCGGGGGACAGGTCCAACGGTTCCGCCTTTTCGGCGGCGTGGGCATTACGGATGCCGAGCACGCCATCGCGGAACACCAGGCAGTCCTGGACGCCGTTACCGCCGGGGACCCGGACAAGGCGGCGGCAGCCATGGCGGACCATGTCCGCAGGGTCCGTTCCCGGGCCATTGCCGACGCCCCGGAAGGCTAATCCCGGCCCAATGTAGGTAGCGGCAGGGGGATGTGATCTTGACAACTTCTTTTTGATAGTAGATCCTATAGGAAAGAGGATTACGAAGGAGTGAAGCATCGTGGCTTACACAGCTGAGAATTGGCCCATCACCGCAGCACTGCTGCAGTTTCCGGGAACAGACGCCAAGGGCACGCAGAACAACGACGCTGACGCGGCCAGCTGGGCGGAAGTCCTGACTGAGGTCAAGGAAGCCGGGTTTGGCAACGCCGACCTGACGGACAGCTGGGTCCGTCCCGGCGATCTGAGCAAGGAGCGGCTCGCCGAGTTCAAGCAGACCGCCGAGAATGTGGGCATCGGGATCCCGGTCATTTCCGCCATCCGCCGCAGCGTGATCCACGGGACAGAATGGGCAGACAATCTCGCCTACAGCCATCGGACCATCGACGCCGCCGCCGAACTCGGCTGCGAAGTGGTCTCCTTCGGACTGCACCAGGCCATTACCCCGGAGCAGCAGAAGCAGCTGTGGTTCTGGACCGTTGAGGGCCATAAGGACCCGGTAGGGGACAAGGAAGTGTGGGGCAAAGCAGTCTCCCGCATCCGTGAACTGGGCAAGCACGCAGCAGACGCCGGCGTCCTGCTGTCCCTGGAGATGTACGAGGACACCTACCTCGGCACGGCGGACTCCTCCGTGCAGCTGGTGCAGGACATCGGCCTGGCCAATGTTGGGCTCAACCCGGACCTCGGCAACCTGATCCGGCTGCACCGGCCCATCGAGGACTGGCGCGAAATGGTAGCCAAGACCGTGCCGTACGCCAACTACTGGCACATGAAGAACTACATCCGGGATGAGGATGTGGCGCGCGACAGCTACATCACCATGCCCGCCCCGATGGAGAGCGGCCTCATCAACTACCGCGAAGCCTTCAAGGTTGCACTCGCCGCCGGCTACCAAGGCATCATCTGTGCCGAGCACTACGGTGGAGACGGCCTCAGCGTCACGGCCCGCAACCAGGAATACCTCCGCCGGCATGTCCTGCCAAAGAAGGACGGCTACGCCCTGGGCCAGAGCCAGGTGTCCCAGGGACGGCAACAGCCCGCCGCGGAACTCGCAGGAGTGTAGGTACAGCCATGACCCGGATCTTCGACAATCCCGCTAATTTTGCAGATGAGGCCCTGGACGGCTTTGTCGCTGCCAACCGCGGCTACGTTGCCCGCGTCAACGGCGGTGTAGTCCGCTCGACTGAGGTGCCCGCCGGCCAGGTCGCACTCGTCGTCGGCGGCGGCTCCGGACACTACCCGGCCTTCGCCGGGCTGGTAGGGCCGGGGCTGGCAACCGCCTCCGCCTGCGGAAACATGTTCGCTTCACCGGCCGCCGGGCAGATCTACCGCGTGGCCAAAGAGGCAAACGCCGACGGGGGAGTGCTGCTGAGCTATGGAAACTACGCGGGCGACGTCCTTCACTTCGGCCAGGCGCAGCTGCGCTTGAATGCCGAGGGCATCGAAACCCGCACCGTGGTGGTCACCGACGACATCGCCAGTGCACCGGCGGACCAGCTCGGGAAGCGCCGCGGGATCGCCGGAGACCTCACAGTGTTCAAGATTGCCGGTGCCGCGGCCGAGGCAGGCCTGAGCCTGGACGAGGTGGAACGGCTCGCCCTCAAGGCCAATGACCGCACACGCTCCCTGGGCGTGGCGTTCGACGGCTGCACCCTGCCGGGCGCCGGCGAACCGCTCTTCCACGTGCCAGCCGGCCAGATGTCCCTGGGCCTGGGCATCCACGGGGAACCGGGCATCTCGGAACACCCGATGCCCACCGCCTCGGAACTCGCCGAACTGCTGGTGTCCCGGCTCCTCGCGGACACCCCGGGTCACCGGGGGAGCCGCGTGGTGGCCATCGTCAACGGTCTCGGTACCGTCAAGTACGACGAACTATTCCTCCTGTTCGGCAAGATCGACAAACTCCTCGTCAACGCCGGGCTGACCGTGGTTGAACCGGAGTGCGGCGAGTTGGTCACGAGCCTGGACATGTCCGGGCTTTCCCTCACCCTGCTTTGGCTGGATGAGGAACTCGAACACTACTGGGCCGCCCCCGCAGATTCACCGGCCTACCGCAAGGGCAACCTGGCAACGCGCGCCCGCCGCGAGATAACCGGACCGGAGGCCGCCGTGGCCAGCTCTTCGGAGGAAACGACGGCGGCGGCAGCTGACCTGGGCCGTAAGTCGGCCGCCGTCCTCGCGCAGGTTCGGGACGTCGTCGTCGAACACGAAGAGGAACTGGGCAACCTGGACGCCATAGCTGGCGACGGCGACCACGGCATCGGCATGCGCCGGGGCGTGGAGGCGGCTGTCGACGCCGCCGCGCAGGCCGCAGCGGCCGGTGCGTCGGCGGGGTGGGTACTTGAAGCGGCCGGGGAAGCCTGGAGCGAACGGGCCGGCGGAACCTCAGGCGCACTGTGGGGATCTGCGGTCATCGCATCCGGACTGGCACTGGGCAACCGGGAAACCTACGGCGACGACGACGCGGCCGCCACCGTGACCGCGTTTGTGGGCGCCATTACGGAGCTCGGCAAGGCCGAGCCGGGCGACAAGACCATGGTGGACGCGCTCCTGCCGTTCAGGGATGCCTTCCTCCGGGCGTTCGACGGCGGCACCTCCCTGGCAGGGGCCCTCGCCGTTGGCGCCTCCGCTGCCCGGGCGGCGGCCGCGAAAACAGCGGAACTGCGCCCGCTGAAGGGCCGCGCCCGTCCGCTGGCCGAAAAAAGCCTGGGGCACCCCGACCCCGGCGCGGTCTCCTTTGGACTGATCGCCGAACGGATTGCCGCATACATCCACACCGGGCTTGCCGAGCCCCGCTCCACAGGGCTGGCACATTCTGAACTGGCCTCCGCGGCCGGAAAAGGAGCAACGACATGAACAGCCACGCAGGTTGGCGCATCGTCATCGGCAACGATGAGGCCGGCGTCGAATACAAGGACGCCCTGAAGGCGCTGCTCACGGCAGACAGCCGTGTCGCTTCGGTACTGGACATCGGTGTTGGGGCCAACGATGCCACCGCTTACCCGCACGTCGCGGTCAAGGCCGCCCGAAAGGTGGCCGACGGGGAAGCGGACCGCGCACTCCTGATCTGTGGAACGGGATTGGGTGTGGCCATCGCGGCCAACAAGGTCCCCGGAATCCGGGCGGTGACGGCTCACGACGGCTATTCCGTGGAGCGCTCTGTCCTCAGCAACAACGCCCAGGTCCTCACTCTTGGCCAGCGGGTCATCGGCCTGGAGCTCGCCAAGAAGCTTGTGGCCGAGTGGCTCGAGTACCGCTTTGATGAAAACTCCGCGTCCGCCGGCAAGGTTGACGCCATCTGCTCCTATGAGCCCGAATACACGAAGGCAGTCTGATCATGACCACAACTTCCAACAGCTCACGCAAGATCGCCGTCGTCGGATCAGGCTACATGGGCGGCGGTATCGCCCAGGTCCTGGCACTGGGCGGTGCCCGCGTTGCCTTGGCTGATGTCTCCGCCGAGGTGGCGCAGAACAACTATGAGCGGCTGCTGTCCGAATCGGACCAGTTCGTGGCCGACGGACTGTTCCCCGCCGGTTCCACGGAAATCCTGAAGCAGAATCTGTGGGCGGCCAAGGACATCGAGGAAGCTGTGGCGGATGCCGACTTCATCGAGGAAGCCGTGCCCGAAGTCATCGCCATCAAGCACCAGACGCTGGCACGGATCAGTGCCGCTGCCAGGGCCGATGCCATCATCGGCTCCAACACGTCAACGATCTCCATCGCGGAGCTGTCCGGGCCGGTCGCCCACCCGGGGCGGTTCCTGGGCGTGCACTTCTCGAACCCGTCCCCTTTTATCCCTGGCGTGGAGATCATCCCGCATGCAGGCACTTCGGCTGCCACCATCGGTGCCGTCCGTGATCTGGTCCATGCCGCCAACAAGCAGACCGCGGTGGTCAAGGACGTCACCGGGTTCGTCCTGAACCGCCTGCAGTACGCCCTCTTCCACGAGGCCGCACAGCTCGTGGAGCAGGGAATCGCCACCGCCGAGGACGTGGACACCCTGGTCCGCACCACCTTCGGCTTCCGCCTGCCGTTCTTCGGTCCCTTTGCCATCGCAGACATGGCCGGCCTGGACGTCTACAACTTCTGCTACAAGTCCCTGCAGACCGAATTCCCTGAACGCTTCGCCACGCCCAAGATCCTGAGTGACCTGGTGGAGGCAGGCAAACTCGGCACCAAGTCCGGCGCGGGCTTCCTCAACGTCCCAGCCGAACGCACGCCGGAACTCATCGCCTACCGCAACAGGGCCTACGTGGCCATGCAGAAGCTCATCGACGAGCTCGGACCGGCCCCCATCAACTAAGGAGCATTTCCATGACTTTCCCCACCGAACGCACCGCCATCATCACCGGGGCCGTCTCCGAGCGCGGTATCGGCCGCGCCACGGCCGGCTACCTTGCCGCCCAGGGCTGGAACATCGGCATCATCGACCTGGATGACGCCCAGTCCCAGGCCACCGCCAAGGAAATCGCCACCCAATACGGCGTGAAAACCCACGGCGTCGGTGCCAACATCGGCGACGAAGCCTCAGTCCGTGCAGCCGTCGACTCGATCGAAGCACAGTTGCCGCAGGTCGTCGCACTGGCCAACGTGGCCGGTGTCAGCTCACCTGTTCCGTACCTTGAACTGGACGCCGCGGAATGGGACCGCGTCATGAGCATCAACCTCAACGGAGTCCATTACGCCACCCGCCGCGTCGCCGAATCCATGGCGAAGAACCGGATTGGACGCATCGTGAACATCTCATCCGTCTCCGCGCAGCGTGGCGGCGGCACTTTCTCCAAGACGCCGTACTCCGCGGCGAAGGCAGGGGTCATCGGCCTGACCCGTGCCACCGCCCGCGAACTGGGGGAGTACGACATCACGGTCAACGCGATTTCCCCCGGCCCCATCGACACGGACATCATGGGCGGCACCCTCAGCCAGGAACGCAAGGACGAACTCACCAAGGACCTCGTGGTCAACCGCGTCGGTTCCACCCGCGACATCGCAGCAGCCATCGCCTTCCTCATCAGCGAGGACGCCGGATACATCTCCGGCCAGACGCTGAACGTGGATGGCGGGCTCTACATGCACTAGGAAGGACCACCATGGGCCCCTGGACCAAGGAACGCCGAATCTACCTGGCCGTGGGCGTGTTCGCCTGCCTGGTCGGCGCAATACTCATCGCATTCCCGCTCTAATCGCTCCACCTTCCCCTGATTTGCTCACCTGCTTACTCAACGAGGAGTTTGAATGACTGTCACCACTGGAACAAACGCCACCAAGGAGTTACTGGATTCGCCAGTCCTCAAATCGGCGATCTCCAAAGCATCCTTCCGGCTGATGCCGATGCTCGTCATCCTGTACGTCGTGGCATTCCTGGACCGCACCAACGTGGGCTTCGCCGAGGCAGCGCTGGAAGTGGACAGGAGCATCACCGCCGGCGCATATGCCCTCGGCGCCGGTATCTTCTTCATCGGCTACGCATTGTTCGAGATCCCTTCCAACCTGCTGCTGACCAAGTTCGGTGCCAAGATGTGGCTGGCCCGCATCGCCATCACGTGGGGCATCGTCTCCGCCTGCTTCGCTTTCGTCCAGGGCGAGACGTCCTTCATCATCCTGCGCTTCCTGCTTGGCGTCACTGAGGCCGGCCTGTTCCCGGGCGTCATCATGTTCCTGGCCGCCTGGTTCCCCAACAAGGTCCGCGTCAGGATGTTCGCCATCTTCTACCTGGCCCAGCCGTTCTCCCAGATGATGGGCGCCCCGCTGTCCGGGTGGCTCATCAACATCGGCGACCAGGTTCCCGGCGTTGCCGGTTGGCAGGTCATGTTCTTCATTGAAGGGATGCTGGCGGTACTCGCCGGTATTGCCGCCTACTTCTTCCTCATCAACTCCCCGCAGGACGCGAAATTCCTGGCCAAGGACGAGAAGAAGGCTCTTCTGGACGTTATGGCCCTCGAAGACGGGGTCAAGGAAAAGGACGGCCCCCGCGGTGTCCTCGCCGCCATGAAGAACCGCAAGGTCTGGTACTTCACCGCCATCTACTTCTGCCTCCAGATCGCCGTGTACGGCGTGACGTTCTACCTGCCGCAGCAGGTGGCGCAGCTCACCGGGCAGAAGGTGGGCATCGAAGTGGGCCTGCTGGCGGCCATCCCATGGTTCTTCGGCATCTTCGCGTGCTACTTCATCGGCAAAGCGGCCAACACCATCGTCCGCCGCCGCGTTTGGGGCACAGGCCTCTTTATCTCCACCGGCCTGTGCATCTTCGGCTCGGCGTGGGCGGGCTCCAACCACCTCCCGGTGCTGGGCATCATCTTCATCACCCTCGCGGTGTGCAGTTTCCTCTCGATCGGTCCCATCGCCTGGTCGTACCCGACGGCGTTCCTCACCGGAACGGCGGCCGCAGCGGGCATCGGCCTGATCAACTCGCTGGGTAACCTGGGCGGCTTCGTGGCCCCCATCCTGCGGACCACGGTCAACCAGGCCACCGCGTCGGACACCGGCACCATGGGCGTGTACGCCCTGGGTGTGCTTCCGTTCGTGGCGGCCATCATGATGTACGCCACGAAGAGGTTCCGCAACAAGGCGGACGATCTGCTCGACAACAAGTGACCGGACACCATGACTGAACGCAGCAGCGCCGACCAAGGCGGCATCCCGGAGATCCGCTACGTCGGCGTCAGCACCAAAATGTATATGGGCTACCGGGACTGCCTGGACTGGTTGGACCGCATACTGCACGAAGTGGACTCCCGTCCGGCCCTTGCGGCCGGGCGGGTAGTCCCGTTTGTGATCCCATCGTTCCCGGTGATTCCGGCCGCCGGCAGCGTCCTCGCAGGATCACCGCTGCTGCTGGGCGCCCAGAACTGCGGCTGGGCGGACGGGCCGTGGACGGGTGAGGTGTCGCCGTCACAACTGGCGGAGCTGGGGGTAGCCATCGTGGAGATCGGCCACGCCGAACGGCGGCGGCATTTCGGCGAGGACAGCGCCATGATCGCCCGGAAGGTCAGGGCAGCCGACGACGCCGGCATCACCCCGCTGCTGTGCGTGGGTGAGGACACACGCCATGGAACAACCGGGAACGTAACCGATCAGGCGGCTGCGTTTCTCCATCAGCAGATCAGCGACGCCGTCGGCGGTGACTGGGCCCTGGCGACCCGTCTGGTGATTGCCTACGAACCGGTCTGGGCCATTGGCGAAGCCGAGCCCGCCGGCGCAGGCTATGTCGCCGCCGTCGTGCGTTCACTCCGAACGCTGCTGGCTGCCCATTCGCACGAGGCAGGCAGCGCATTGGGGGAGCTGCCGGTCATGTATGGCGGGTCGGCCAAGCCAGGGCTGCTGCCCGCGCTCGACGGCGTCTCCGGACTTTTCCTGGGCCGGTTCGCCCACGATGCAGCGAACTTCGGCAAAGTCCTCGATGAGGCACTGTCCATGACCGCACTGTCGAAGGCACACCAGGGGACGTGGCCGGCCTAACCGCGTTGCGCCAGGGTCAGCCGGCGACGGCGCCGCGCAGGGCCAGAATCCGTTGCAGCTGCTGCTGTTCCTCCAGCTGGTGAAGCCGGACATCGCGGCCACTGAGGATACGCTGCCTGGTGAAGGCGAGCCGGGTGGCGGAGTGCAGGAAGGCCTTCATCTGTGGACGGCGGTTGTAGCCGGCGGCCCGCTGCAGCGCGGTACGCCTGCCGCGTGGTGTGGCCAACAGTTCCACCTCGGCGGGGCTGAACCATCCGGCCGCTGAATATTCCATCAGCCGTTGGCGCGTCAGCCGGTTCTCGGCCACACGGAGCAGGATGATCCCCACAACGGCCAGCACAAAGATGGGCACCTGGATCAGGATGTACTCCGCCAGGAACCCCGTGCCCATGCTGTTCCACCGGTTGTGCAGCAGCATGGCCGGGATCAGTCCGATGGCAAAGGCCAGCACGGAGGCTCCCGAGTGCCAGCGGCGGGCGGCGAAACCCATGATGAGCCCGGTGGTTCCGGTGAAGATGGCATGCGCGAACGGGGACATCACCCCACGGAGCAGGAAGACCTGGGCCAGGTCCGTTCCGGGGTTGGCGGATTCGGCGATGGCCCGGCCAAAGTAAAGGATGTTTTCGGTGAACGCGAAGCCGCCGGCGATGGTGAAGGCGAACACCACACCGTCCACCGGCCCGTCGAAGTGTTTGCGCGCCAGCAGCAGGATCAGGAGCAGGCCCAGTGACTTGGCGAACTCCTCCAAAACGGGCGCCTGGACGGTGGCCATAAACGTCCGGAAGTCCGCCACGTCGCTGAACTGGAAGGTCAGGGCAAAGAACGGCTGGATCAGCAGTGTGACGGCGATGGACACGGCCGCGCCCCAGGTAAACGCGAAGAGCAGGAGCCGCTTGGGTTCAGGTTCCCACCGGTCGATCAGGTAGACAGCCAGGAGCACTGCGGACAGCGGAATCAGTGACAGCACAAGCCCCACCATGAATCCGCCCACGCCGGTGTTGGCGAGAAGGAAGGGCACCACCAGGAACAGGCTGAGAAAGACGAGGGCGGCGCCCCCCACAGTCAGTGCCAGGAGGCCGGTGGACCGCCTGCCCGCCAGACCTGCCGGCGGAGGCCCCAGGGGCGGCAGGGGAGCTGCGTTGGCTCCGGGCGCCGGGCGGTAGTATTCCGGTTCCACCCGGCCCATCCAACTGGGGTTGGCCTGGCTGGGGAAGGGATCCCGTGTGCCAGCCGGCCCGCCGGCCTGGCCGGAACCCGGCTGATGAGGGTGCATGGACATATTGGAAGCCTATGATGCCCCTGCCGATGTGGTAATTTTGAAACGCAAATGATCCTTTTTTAATTCCGTCCCGTGAGGCGGGGAAAGGGGAGACGAGAGTTTGACTTCTGTCACAAACGCACCGGTTCCAGCCAGGGTTGTCCTCAACCAGGCGGACATTGACCGTGCACTCACTCGAATCGCCCATGAGATCCTTGAGGCCAACAAAGGGTCGAAGGACCTGGTCCTGCTGGGCATCCCGCGCCGCGGTTACCCGCTGGCCGTCCGCCTTGCACACAAGATTGCCGCCGCCGATCCCACCGTGGACGCCACCGCCATTGTCGGTCAGCTGGACGTCACCATGTTCCGCGATGACCTCTCCCACCAGCCCACCAGGCCGCCGTACCCCACCCAGCTCCCGCGGACGGGAATCGATAACAAGGTTGTGGTGCTCATCGATGATGTCCTGTACTCCGGCCGCACCATCCGTGCCGCCCTTGACGCCATCATCGATCTTGGCCGTCCCCGGATCGTCCGGCTCGCTGTACTGATTGACCGCGGGCACCGTGAGCTGCCCATCAGGGCGGACCACGTGGGCAAGAACCTGCCCACGTCGTCCGCCGAGAAAGTCCGGGTCCGCCTTGAGGAAACCGACACCGCCGCCGACGGCTCCGTAGTCAACGAAGTGGTTATCGAGGGTGGCGCGTGAAACACCTCCTCTCCACTGAAGACCTCAGCCTGGCCAACGCCATCCGTATCCTCGACACCGCAGAAGAAATGGCTGCCGTCGGGGACCGCGAAGTCAAGAAGCTCCCGGCCCTCCGCGGCCGCACCGTGGTGAACCTCTTCTTCGAAGACTCAACCCGCACGCGGATCTCCTTCGAAGCGGCCGCCAAGAGGCTGTCCGCCGACGTCATCAACTTCGCCGCGAAGGGCTCCTCAGTCTCCAAGGGCGAATCACTCAAGGACACAGCCCAGACGCTGGCAGCCATGGGCGCGGACGCCGTCGTGATCCGGCACTGGGCCTCGGGCGCGCCGCACCGTCTCGCCGCGACCGACTGGATCGACGCCGCCGTCATCAATGCCGGCGACGGCACCCACGAACACCCCACGCAGGCCCTCCTGGACGCCTTCACCATGCGCCGGCACTGGTCAAAACTGGCGGGCTCCTCGTCCATCGGGGCAGACCTCAAAGGCATGCGCGTAGCCATCGCCGGGGATGTCCTGCACTCCCGCGTGGCCCGCTCCAACGTTTGGCTGCTCCGCACCCTCGGCGCCGACGTCACCCTCGTGGCACCACCCACCCTGCTGCCCATCGGCGTCGAACACTGGCCGTGCAAGGTCAGCTACAACATGGATGACACCCTGGCGCAGGGTGTGGACGCCGTGATGATGCTGCGTGTGCAGGGCGAGCGGATGAATGCCTCGTTCTTCCCCTCCACCCGCGAATACTCGCGCCGCTGGGGCTTTGACGACAACCGGCTCCGGGCCCTGGACAGCCTGGGACTGAAGGACACCATCATCATGCATCCCGGACCCATGAACCGTGGCCTGGAGATTTCTTCCGCTGCCGCCGACTCGCCCCGCTCCACTGTGCTTGCACAGGTGCGCAACGGCGTCTCGGTCCGGATGGCCACCCTCTATCTGCTGCTCTCCGGGG
This sequence comes from Pseudarthrobacter sp. NBSH8, assembly GCF_014217545.1. Taxonomy (NCBI): domain Bacteria; kingdom Bacillati; phylum Actinomycetota; class Actinomycetes; order Micrococcales; family Micrococcaceae; genus Pseudarthrobacter; species Pseudarthrobacter sp. NBSH8. The sequence goes on along the minus strand of NZ_CP043178.1, from coordinate 2,219,049 downwards.
ATACCCGCGAACCAGCCGTCACAGCTGGCGCAGCCCACACCAATGCAGCCCACACCAATGCAGCGCGTTCAAACGCCGCCCATTCCACCAAGGAGAGCAACTGATGGCAGAGAACAACGGAACTTACCTGATCCGCGGTGCATCGATCCTGGGCGCCGGGGCCGAGGACCTACTCATCAGTGACGGCGTCATCGCCGCCCGGGGCGCAGCCGCTGGCACGCACAAGGACGCAAACGGTGCCACCGTCATCGAAGCCGCCGGCCTGGTGGCACTGCCCGGCATGGTGGACGTGCACACACACCTGCGCGAACCCGGCCGCGAAGATGCCGAAACCGTAGAGACCGGCACCCGCGCCGCCGCCCTGGGCGGCTTCACAGCGGTCCATGCCATGGCCAACAGCAACCCGGTGGCAGATACCGCCGGTGTGGTGGAACAGGTCCACAGCCTGGGCCGCGCGGCCGGCTGGGTGGACGTCCGTCCCGTCGGCGCCGTGACCGTCGGCCTGGCCGGCGAGCAGCTAGCCGAACTCGGCGCCATGGCAGATTCCCGCGCCCAGGTCCGCATGTTCTCCGACGACGGCATCTGCGTCCACGACCCCGTGCTGATGCGCCGCGCTCTGGAGTATGTCAAAGCGTTCGACGGCGTGGTGGCCCAGCACGCGCAGGAACCCCGCCTTACCGCCGGAGCCCAGATGAACGAGGGCGCCGTCTCCGCCGTCCTGGGACTCACCGGCTGGCCGGCGGTGGCCGAGGAGAGCATCATCGCCCGTGACGTCCTGCTGGCGCAGCACGTGGACTCACGTCTGCACGTCTGCCACGTCTCCACCGCCGGCTCCGTGGAGATCATCCGCTGGGCCAAGGAACGCGGAATCAACGTCACCGCCGAAGTCACCCCGCACCACCTCCTACTCACCGACGACCTGGTCCGCAGCTACAACCCTGTGTACAAGGTCAACCCGCCGCTGCGGACGGATGCTGATGTGCAGGCACTGCGCGCCGGCCTGGCGGACGGCACCATTGACGTGGTGGGCACCGACCACGCCCCGCACCCGAGCGAGCACAAGGAATGCGAGTGGGCGCAGGCCGCGATGGGCATGACCGGGCTGGAAACCGCCCTGTCCGTGGTCCAGCACACCATGATCGAAACCGGCCTCATGACCTGGGCCGATTTCGCCCGCGTGACCTCCACCGCAGCGGCGCAGATCGGCCGGATGACGGACCAGGGCCGCCCATTGGACGCCGGCGAACCCGCCAACATTGTTTTGGTGGACCCGGCTGCCCGTTGGACCGTTGACCCAGCCAAGATGGCAACCATGGGCCGCAACTCCCCGTTCGCCGGCCTGGAGCTGCCGGGCAAGGTAGTGGCCACCTTCTACAAGGGCCACCCCACCGTCCTGGACGGCAAGCTCAACACGCCGTACTGCGAATCGGCGGCGTCCGCGGCAGGCGCCTCCTGATGGACACCAAACTACTCACCGGCCTCATCACAACGGTGCTCATCGCCGTCGTCCTGCTGATGATCTGGGCAGGCTGGCGTAACCGACTCAGGCGGCAGGCCGACGTCGGCCGGTTGCCCGACGTGCCAGAGGCGCCGGGCGTGCCGCTCGCCGGGGCCGACGGCCAGTACGTTGCGTCCACCACCGCTGGAGACTGGCTGGACCGGATCGCGGTGCACAGGCTTGGCATCCGGACCAATGCTGTGCTCAGCGTGTACCCGCACGGCGTCCTCTTCGACAGAACCGGTGCCCCGGCGCTCTACATCCCGGCAGGAAGCCTCACCGCCATCCGGCAGGAAAGCGGAATGGCCGGCAAGTTCGTGGAAAAGGACGGCCTCCTGGTCCTCACCTGGGACCTCGGAACGCACGAACTCGACACCGGCTTCCGGACCCGCCGGGCCGCCGACAAAGACGCCCTCTATGACTCCCTTCAGCAATTGATCGCCGCAGCCCCCCAGGAACATTCCCAGGATCCCCAGAGTGGAAAGTAAAACAGTGACAGAAACAGCTACAGCAAAAGCAGAGACTGCGGCACCAGCAGCCCTTTCCGCCACAGTTCCCACCCCGGCGGTATTCGTGCTGGAGGACGGCCGCATGTTCCGCGGCACCAGCTACGGCGCGCAGGGCACTGCCCTGGGCGAGGCTGTGTTTGCCACCGGCATGACCGGCTACCAGGAAACCATCACCGACCCCTCCTACGCCCGCCAGCTGGTGGTGCAGACCGCGCCGCACATCGGCAACACAGGCGTGAACAGCGAGGACGCCGAATCCCGGCGCATCTGGGTGGCCGGCTACATCGTCCGCGACGCCGCCCGCCGCCCCTCCAACTGGCGCTCCGAACGATCCCTGGACGAGGAACTCATCGAGCAGGGGATCGTGGGCATCCAGGGCGTGGACACCCGCGCCATCACCCGCCACCTGCGCGAGCACAAGACCATGCGCGCCGGCATCTTCTCGGGTGCGGCCGCGAAGGCTACGGACAAGGAACTCCTTGACGCGGTCCTGGCCAGCGCCCCGATGGAAGGCGCCCGCCTGGCCGAGGAAGTCAGCGTCAGCGAGGCTTACGTGGTGGACCCCCAGGACCACGGTTGGGACGGCGAGCCGCGCTTCAGCATTGCCGCGATAGACCTCGGCATCAAGGCCATGACCCCCATCCGCTTCGCCGAGCGCGGCGTCCGGGTGCATGTCCTGCCGGCAACCTCCACCCTCGCGGACGTCAAAGCCGTCAATCCGGACGGCTTTTTTATGTCCAACGGCCCGGGCGACCCCGCCACAGCCGACGTCCAGGTCAAGCTGCTCCGCTCCGTCCTGGACGAGAAGCTGCCGTACTTCGGCATCTGCTTCGGCAACCAGATCCTGGGCCGCGCACTGGGCTTCGGCACCTACAAGCTCCGCTACGGCCACCGCGGCATCAACCAGCCCGTCCTGGACCGCCGCACCGGCAAGGTGGAGATTACCTCGCAGAACCACGGCTTCGCCGTGGACGCACCGCTCGACGGCGCCACCCAGGCTCCCGAGAAGCGCTACGGCCGGGTCGAGGTCAGCCACATCAGCCTCAATGACGACGTCGTCGAAGGCCTCGCGTGCCTGGACATCCCCGCCTTCTCGGTGCAGTACCACCCGGAAGCCGCAGCCGGCCCGCACGACGCCGATTACCTGTTTGACCGTTTCATCGATCTGATGGCGGACACCAAGTCAGCCGGCACCAAGAACACCACCGATTCCAAGACTGAGGACAAGAAGTAATGCCCAAGAGAACTGACCTTAAGAGCGTCCTGGTCATCGGTTCCGGCCCGATCGTCATCGGCCAGGCCGCGGAGTTCGATTACTCCGGCACCCAGGCACTGCGTGTCCTCAAGGAGGAGGGCCTGCGGGTCATCCTGGTGAACTCGAACCCGGCCACCATCATGACGGACCCCGAGTTCGCCGATGCCACCTACATCGAGCCCATCACCCCCGAGGTGGTGGAGAAGATCATCGCCAAGGAACGCCCGGACGCCATCCTGCCCACCCTTGGCGGGCAGACTGCGCTGAACACGGCCATCGCGCTGGACAAGAACGGTGTGCTGGCAAAGTACAACGTAGAGCTCATCGGCGCGAACATCGCCGCCATCGAACTCGGCGAGGACCGCGAAAAGTTCAAGGGCGTGGTGGCACGCTGCGGCGCCGAATCGGCCCGCAGCCACATCATCCACTCCTTGGACGAGGCGTTCACAGCCGCCGAGGATCTCGGGTACCCCATGGTGGTCAGGCCCTCCTTCACCATGGGCGGCCTCGGCTCCGGCTTGGCCTACAACGAAAATGACCTCCGCCGCATCGTCGGCCAGGGCCTGCAGTACAGCCCCACCACCGAAGTGCTGCTCGAAGAAAGCATCCTCGGCTGGAAGGAATACGAGCTTGAGATGATGCGCGACAAAAACGACAACGTCGTGGTGGTCTGCTCCATCGAGAACTTCGATCCCGTGGGCGTGCACACCGGCGACTCCATCACCGTGGCACCGGCACTGACCCTGACCGACCGCGAATACCAGCGGCTGCGCGATATCTCCATTGCCGTCATCCGTGAGGTGGGCGTGGATACCGGCGGCTGCAACATCCAGTTCGCCATCGAGCCGGACACCGGCCGGGTTGTGGTCATCGAGATGAACCCGCGTGTGTCCCGCTCCTCCGCCCTGGCGTCCAAGGCAACGGGCTTCGCCATCGCCAAGATCGCCACCAAGCTCTCCCTCGGCTACACCCTGGACGAGATCCCGAACGACATCACGCAGAAGACCCCGGCGTCGTTCGAACCCACCCTGGACTACGTGGTGGTCAAGGTTCCGCGCTTCGCCTTCGAGAAGTTCCCGGCCGCTGACGACACCCTCACCACCACCATGAAGTCCGTGGGCGAAGCCATGGCCATGGGCCGCAACTTCACCGAAGCGCTGCAGAAGGCCCTCCGCTCCCTGGAGCAGAAGGGCTCGCAGTTGGACTTCACCTCCGTCCCCGAATGGGAAGTCCCGGAGCTGATCGAAAAGGCCAAGCGGCCTACCACGGAACGCCTGCACCAGGTCCAGCGCGCCCTGCTCGGCGGCGCCACCGTGGAACAGCTGTTCGAAGCCACCAAGATCGATCCCTGGTACCTGGACCAGCTCCAGCTGCTCAACGAGATCTCCCACGAGATTCGCAAAGCCGGATCCCTGACCGTGGAGATGCTCAAGCGCGCCAAGCGCCACGGCTTCTCGGACGAGCAGATCGGTTCCCTGACGCACAACTCCGAAGCCGTGGTCCGCGGTGTTCGGCAGGCCCTCGGGATCCGTCCGGTCTACAAGACCGTGGATACCTGCGCCGCCGAGTTCGCCGCCTACACCCCGTACCACTACTCGTCTTACGACGAGGAGGACGAGATTGCGCTGCACTCCAAGCCATCCATCCTGATCCTCGGCTCCGGCCCCAACCGCATCGGTCAAGGCATCGAATTCGATTACTCCTGCGTCCACGCCTCCATGGCGCTGCGCAAGGCCGGCTACGAGACCGTGATGGTCAACTGCAACCCTGAGACGGTATCCACCGACTACGATGTCTCCACCCGCCTGTACTTCGAGCCGCTGACCCTTGAGGACGTCCTCGAGGTCATCGCCGCTGAGGAACGCACCGGCGGCGTGATGGGCGTCTTTGTGCAGCTGGGTGGCCAGACTCCGCTGAAGCTGGCACAGCAGCTGGCCGACGCCGGTGTCCCCATCCTTGGCACATCCCCGGAAGCGATCGACCTTGCCGAGCACCGCGGCGAGTTCTCCCGCGTGCTCGACAACGCCGGGCTGATCGCCCCGAAGAACGGCACGGCGGTGTCCTTCGACGACGCCAAGAAGATCGCCGACGAGATCGGCTACCCCGTCCTGGTCCGCCCGTCCTACGTGCTCGGCGGCCGTGGCATGGAAATCGTCTATGACGAGCCGAACCTCTCCCGGTACATCGCCAACGCCACGGAAATCACCCCGGACCACCCGGTGCTGATCGACCGGTTCCTGGAGGACGCCGTCGAAATCGACGTGGATGCGCTCTTCGACGGCACCGACATGTACCTCGGCGGCATCATGGAACACATCGAGGAGGCCGGAATCCACTCTGGCGACTCCGCGTGTGTCCTGCCTCCCATCACCCTGGGCAACAACGTGATTGAACGTGTCCGCACAGCAACCCGCGCCATCGCCGAGGGTGTGGGCGTCCGCGGCTTGATCAACATCCAGTTCGCGCTGGCTTCAGATGTTCTCTACGTGCTCGAAGCGAACCCGCGTGCGTCGCGCACCGTGCCGTTCGTCTCCAAGGCCACTGGAGTCCAGATGGCCAAGGCCGCCGCGCTGATCGGCACTGGCGTGACCATCCACCAGCTCCGGACCGCCTACAAAATGCTGCCGGAAACCGGCGACGGCTCCACGCTGCCGCTCGACGCTCCCGTATCGGTCAAGGAAGCCGTGCTTCCGTTCAGCCGCTTCCGTACCCCCGAAGGCAAGGTTGTGGACTCGCTGCTCGGCCCGGAGATGCGCTCCACCGGCGAAGTCATGGGCATCGACAAGCACTTCGACACCGCCTTTGCCAAGAGCCAGGCAGCTGCGAACAACGCCCTGCCCACGGAAGGCAAGATCTTCGTCTCCGTGGCCAACCGGGACAAGCGTGCGGTCATCATGGCTGTGAAGCGCCTTTCGGACCTCGGCTTTGAGATCGTCTCCACTGGGGGCACCGCTGACGTCCTGCGCCGCAACGGCATCCAGGCCAGCACGGTCCGCAAGGTCGCCGAGGGCAGCAGCGCCGAAGGTGAGGGCACCATCGCAGACCTCGTCATCGCCGGCGAGATCGACATGGTCTTCAACACGCCCTCCGGCGGCGAAGCCCGCAGCGACGGCTACGCCCTGCGTGCCGCCGCGACCTCCATCGGCATCCCCTGCATCACCACGGTGGCCGAGTTCAACGCCGCGGTGCAGGCCATCGAAGCCATGCGCACCTACGAGTGGTCGGTGACCAGCCTGCAGGAGCACGCAGCAGCCCTGGTGGCGTCCCAGAAGGCAGCCGCGGAGAATGCGGCGGCCGAGTCTGCGGTTTCGCAGCATGCCTGAGGCCGGTTCCACCTCGGCAAGCCCGGCCGGCCGGGAGTCCTTCGGCTCCCGGCTCGGAGCGGCCATGGCGTCCCGCGGGCCGCTGTGCGTGGGCATTGACCCGCACCCGGCACTCCTGAAGGACTGGGGACTGGCCGACGACGCCGCAGGGCTGCGGCGGTTCTCGCTGACTGTCCTGGAGGCCGTCAGTTCCCTCGCTGCCGCGGTTAAGCCGCAGGTGGCGCTTTACGAGCGCCACGGCTCGGCCGGGATGGCAGTCCTTGAAGACGTCCTGGCCGCGGCAGCGCAGGCGCAGGTCCTCACCATTGCCGACGCCAAGCGGGGGGATATCGGCTCCACGATGGCTGCCTACGCGGACGCCTGGCTGCGGGACGGCTCGTCCCTGGCGGCTGACTCCGTGACCCTCAGCCCGTACCTGGGGTTTGAGTCGCTCCGCCCGGCCCTTGACCTGGCAGCGGACAACGGCCGCGGCATTTTTGTCCTGGCGCTGACCTCCAATCCGGAAGGGGCATCCGTGCAGCATGTGGGCGGAGCCGACTCCGTGGCCCGGCGGATCGTCGAGGCGGCAGCGGCAGAAAACAGCCGGTACGCCGGCAGCCTGGGGTCCGTTGGACTCGTCGTCGGCGCCACCGTTGGGTCGGCGCTGACTGACCTGCACCTGGACCTGCCGTCGGTCCGCGGACCGATCCTCGCCCCGGGACTGGGCGCGCAGGGGGCTACCCCTGCGGACCTGCGCCGGACGTTCGGGGCCGCGTACCCGCAGGTCCTGGGGACGTCCAGCCGGGATATCCTGGCTGCCGGTCCAGGGGTCCAGGGCCTCCGCAATGCTGCGTTGCGCACGCTTGTTGGACTCCTGGGCGAATAGGTGCCTAATGGCGGCATCCATTGATTCACCGCCCGCCAAGGGGTAGGTTTCAGGACAAGTCCAATGGCGGTCGCCTTGGACTCAGCCGATGAATCCGGGGGTGTCCTCCATGAGCCTGCGACCCTTATCCGCTTCGGAACGCGCGGCCGCCCTGAACAAGGCGGCCGCCGCCCGGGCCGCCCGGGCGGCCGCGAAAGATCGCCTCAAGAACGGCAAGTCATCGGCCGCGGACCTCCTTGACGCCTCCGCGGCGGACGACGCCTTGGCCCGGATGCGGGTGGTGGAGCTGCTGGAGGCCCTGCCGGGCATTGGAAAAGTCAGGGCTGCCGCCATTATGGAGCAGCTGGGCATCGCGGCGTCCCGCCGGCTCCGCGGCCTGGGCATTCACCAGCGCCAGGCGCTGGTAGATTTTATAGACGAGAAATAGGGCGTTCGTAGAGGCGCCCGCACCCAAACTCCGCCCAAAGGAATACGTGAGCAAGAAACCGGGACTGACAGTCCTCGCTGGTCCGACGGCTGTTGGCAAAGGCACCGTGTCCACCTACATCCGGGATAACTACCCCGAAGTCTGGCTTTCCGTATCTGCCACTACCCGCGCTCCGCGGCCCGGTGAGCAGGATGGCGTCCATTACTTCTTCAAGTCCAAGGAAGAGTTTGAGTCGCTCATTGCGGCCGACGAGTTCCTGGAGTGGGCAGTAGTCCACGGCCAAAACACCTACGGCACGCTCCGGAGTTCCGTGGACCAGGCCATCGCCGCCGGCAGGTCGGTCCTCCTGGAGATCGATCTCCAGGGTGCACGACAGATCAAAGAGGCCGTTCCGGACGCCCAGTTTGTGTTCCTGGCACCGCCCACCTGGGAAGAAATGGTCCGCCGGCTGGTGGGTCGCGGCACGGAAACAGCGCAGGAACAGCAGCGCCGTCTGGAAACCGCTAAACTGGAACTTGCCGCTGAGCCGGAGTTTGACCACACCGTCATCAATGATGACGTTCGACGCGCAGCGGACGAGCTTGTTTCACTCATGGGGCTGACCCCGCACCCGCACTAGACGCAGGGTCGGATCGGCCCGTTAGAATTTGGAGAATTCGTGTCCACGAACCTTGAAGGCATCATCAACCCTCCGATCGACGAGCTGCTGAAGGCAGCTGATTCCAAGTACGGCCTGGTGATCTTCGGTGCCAAGCGTGCACGTCAGATCAACGCTTACTACGCCCAGCTGCACGAGGGCCTGTTCGAGTACGTCGGCCCGCTGGTCGACACCAAGCTGAACGAGAAGTCGCTGTCGATCGCCCTGCGCGAAATCAACGAAGGCAAGCTCGTTTCTACGCCGATCGTGGCCGCAGAGTAAGTTCAGACTGCCTGTTGACGGAGGTCACGTGCGCATAGTCCTCGGAGTCGGGGGAGGGATTGCGGCCTACAAGGTCGCATCGCTCCTCCGGCTTTTTACTGAAGCCGGCCATAATGTCACGGTGATTCCCACCGAAGCGGCTACCCGATTCGTGGGTGTCGCCACGTGGGAGGCCCTGTCCGGGAACCCGGTCAGCAACAGCGTCTTCGACGACGTGCACCAGGTCAACCACGTCAGGCTCGGCCATGAGGCGGACCTGATCGTGGTGGCACCGGCGACGGCGGACCTGCTGGCGCGCGCTGCCACCGGTCAGGCCAATGACCTCCTCACCAACACGTTGCTGATGGCCAGCGGCCCGGTGCTTTTCGCCCCGGCCATGCACACGGAAATGTGGCAGCACGCCGCCACCCGCGCCAACGTTGAAACGCTGCGAAGCAGGGGAGTGGCCGTCCTGGAACCGGCCAGCGGCCGGCTCACCGGCACGGACTCCGGTCCCGGCCGCCTGCCTGAGCCCGAAGCCATCTTCGACGCCGCCATGGCGCTTGCCCAGGGTCAGTCCGATTACCAGCTTCCGCTGGCCGGCCGTACCGTCACCGTCAGCGCAGGCGGAACCCGGGAACCGCTGGACCCCGTCCGTTTCCTGGGCAACCGGTCCTCCGGAAAGCAGGGTGTGGCGCTGGCTGTTGCTGCCCGCAATGCCGGGGCCACGGTGCGGCTGGTCGCCGCCCACATGGACGTACCGGCGCCGGCCGGAGTCGACATCGTCACGGTTGAGACTGCGCTGGAATTGCGGGAGGCGATGCTGGCAGCCGCGGCGGATTCCGACGTCGTGATTATGGCGGCGGCCGTTGCGGACTTCCGCCCCGCACAGATCTCCGGCACCAAAATCAAAAAACGTGATGACACCGCTGACCCCGTCATTTCCCTGGTCCGGAATCCGGACATCCTCCAGGAACTGGTCGAACTCCGTGACCATGCTCCCGAACACCAGGCCATTGGCCGCAGCCAGCTGATTGTCGGCTTCGCAGCCGAAACCGGTGACGGCCAGGGCGACGTCCTCCTTTATGCGGAAGCAAAGCTCAGGCGCAAGGGCTGCGATCTCCTGGTGGTCAATCATGTGGGAGCGGACAAAGTTTTTGGCCAGGACAGCAACTCGGTAGTCATCCTTGCCCGCTCCGGTGCCGAACCACAACTGGCCGCCGGATCCAAAACAGAGGTTTCGGTGGCCGTCATCACGCGGGTCGGCTATGAGCTGAACCATGTTTCGCCACGCGCCTGACCGAAAGCCACGCACCGTTTCCTTAGCACGGGGACACATGCCGCCGGAGGTCCGATTCCCAACCAGTAAGGTAGTTGAGTGACTTTACCGCTGCACATTCCCCACACGCACGGGGCTACGCCCACCGCCCTCCGGCTCTTCACGTCCGAGTCGGTCACTGAAGGCCACCCGGACAAGATCTGCGACCAGATCAGTGACGCCATCCTGGATGCACTGCTCGCCGCGGATCCCGAGTCCCGCGTCGCGGTGGAGACCATGGCCACCACCGGCCTGGTCCACGTTGCCGGTGAGGTCACCACCGACGCCTACGTTGAAATCCCGCAGATCGTCCGGGAGACCATCCTGGGCATCGGCTACGACTCCTCGGCCAACGGCTTTGACGGCGCCCGCTGCGGTGTGTCCGTCTCTATCGGCCAGCAGTCGAACGACATCGCCGGCGGTGTCTTCAACTCCCTCGAAGCCCGCGAGGGGCGCCAGGAGGACGACTACGACCTCCAGGGCGCCGGCGACCAGGGCCTGATGTTCGGGTACGCGAGCGACGAAACCCCGTCCTACATGCCGGTCCCGATCTGGATTGCGCACCGCCTGTCCGAACGCCTCACCGAGGTGCGCAAGTCCGGCGAGCTCTCCTACCTCCGCCCTGACGGCAAGACCCAGGTCACCATCGGCTACGACAAGGACGTGCCGGTTTCCGTGGAAACCGTCGTCATCTCCAGCCAGCACGCCGAGGGAACCAGCCTGGACCGCCTGCGCGCGGACCTCGCCTCCTTTGTGATTGAGCCGGTGTTGGCAGCAGCCAACCTGGACATTTCCGGGGCCGTCAACATCCTGAACCCGGCCGGCGAGTTTGTCATCGGCGGGCCGGTTGGTGACGCCGGCCTGACTGGACGCAAGATCATTGTGGACACCTACGGCGGCATGGCGCGCCACGGCGGCGGCGCCTTCTCGGGCAAGGACCCGTCCAAGGTAGACCGTTCCGCTGCCTACGCGATGCGCTGGGTTGCCAAGAACGTTGTGGCGGCCGGACTGGCGAAGCGCGCCGAGATCCAGATTGCCTACGCCATCGGACAAGCCCGCCCCGTGGGCACGTACGTGGAAACCTTCGGCACGGAAACAGTGGATCCGGCCCGGATCAGCGCCGCCATCGCGGAGATCTTCGACCTCCGCCCGCGTGCCATCATCGATGCCCTGGACCTCAAGCGTCCCATTTACGCCAAGACCGCCGCGCACGGACACTTCGGCCGTGACGATCCCGACTTCACCTGGGAGCGCCTGGACCGGGTGGAGGACCTGAAGGCCTTCTTCAACGCGTAGGCCAGCCTGCCATGGCCTCTGACGAGTCTGTCCCTCCCGGCGCAGTCCAGTTGTCGCTGCTGCAGGGCTTCCCGGCGAAGGCCAGGCCGTCCGGACCTCCGCTGGCCGCGCACCTTCCGGTGGCCAGGGTATTCGTGGAGACGTCGCTGCCGCATCTGGACCGGCCCTTCGACTACAGCGTGCCGGCTGAACTGGATGAGGCCGCGCAGGCCGGCGTCCGGGTCAAAGTCAGTTTCAACGGCCAGGACCTGTCCGGGTTCATCATTGAACGGACGGCAGAATCCGACGCCGGCCACACCCTGGTGCCCCTCCAGAAGGTCGTCTCCCCGGTCGTTGTCCTGACGCCGCCTGTCCGGGATCTGGTGTCCGCCGTCGCGGCCAGGTACGCGGGCACGGTCAGCGACGTCCTGCGCGTTGCGGTGCCTGCGCGCATGGCGAGGCTCGAGAAGGAGTTCCTCACCGCCCCTGCGGCAGAGCCCGCGGCACCGGGTCCGCTTGCCGACGTCGGGGCCGCTACTGGCCCTGACGTCACTTCCGGGACGGAGGCCGACTGGGTCGGGTACCGTAACGGGCCGGCATTTGTCCGCCACCTGCGGGACGGCGGATCTCCACGGGCGGTCTTCAACCCTCTCCAGGGATTCGGCCCGGCCGCATGGCCGCACCTGCTGGCAACGGCCGTGGCAGCAGTCCGTGCCTCCGGCCGCGGCGCCGTGGTGGTGGTTCCGGACTACAGGGACCTGGACCAGCTGGAAAAGGCGCTCCTGGCCGTGCTGCCCGCCGATGATATAGCGCGGCTGACGGCCGATGACGGGCCCACGCCCCGCTACAGGAGTTTCCTGCGCCTCCTGGCCGGGTCCGCACGCGTTGCCATCGGTACGCGTTCTGCAGCATTTGCCCCCGTCCGGGATCTGGGTCTTATTGCCTGCTGGGACGACGGCGATGACCTTCACATCGAACAGCGCGCCCCGTACGCCCATAGCCGCGACGTCCTCTTGCTGCGAGCGGACCAGGAAGGCGCCGCCTGCTTGATGGCGGGTCATTCCAGGAGTACGGAACTCCAGCGGCTGGTGGAGGCTGGCTGGGCCATGCCAGTCGAGGCCGATCGGGCGTTCGCACGACGGACTGTGCCCCGGGTGCTGAACACGGCGGACAGCTTCGAACAGGAGCGCGACCCCCTCGCCCTGGTTGCGCGGCTTCCCGGTGCCGCGTGGCGTGCCGCCAAGGACGGGCTGGAACGTGGGCCTGTCCTGGTGCAGGTGGCCCGCGCCGGCTACGCCCCGTCGCTCGTCTGTGAGACCTGCCGTGAAGCTGCCCGGTGCCGGGCCTGCCAGGGCCCCCTGGCCTTGGCCGGAGCCAGCGGCAGCTCTGCGATCCCGCAGTGCCGCTGGTGTTCCATGCCGGCTCCGGAGTGGCAGTGTGCCCACTGCGCGGGGCACAAGCTCCGCAAGGGCGCCACCGGAGTCCTGCGGACTGCTGAAGAGCTGGGCCGGGCATTTCCCGGAAAACCCGTTATTACGTCCTCGGGCGGCAACATCAAAGCCGGAGTTGGCGGCGCCAAGGCGCTGGTGGTGGCCACCGTCGGGGCCGAGCCCGTAGCGGAGGGCGGTTATGCTGCGGCCCTGCTCCTCGACGGGGACTCCCTGCTGCGCCGGGAGAATCTCCGCGCCGGGGAAGACACCGTGCGCCGCTGGTTCAATGCCGCAGCTTTGGTGCGTCCGGCGGCCGACGGCGGACTGGTGGTCATCACCGCGACGGAAAGCGTAGCTGTTGGCGCGTTGCTGCGGTGGGACCCGGCCGGGTACGCCCGGCGTGAGCTCGAACTCCGGATGGAACTCCAGCTACCGCCGGCAGTCAGGATTGCCTCGATCACCGGCCCCCGGGCCGCCGTCGTACATTTTTCCGGGACCGTCGAGAAGGAGCTGGCCACCGCCGGTGTGGCGTTGCGGACCGCAGGGCCGGCCCCGCTGGTGCTCACCGGTCCCGCCACCGGAGGAGCCGGGAGTGCCGCGGGAGCAGGGGAGGACGCCCGGACCCTGCTGTTCTTTGCGTACGGGCAGGCAGCCACCGTCACCCGGGTGCTGCGTGCAACAAAGGCTGCGGCCGCCGCGAAGAGGAGCACGGAACCGGTCCAGGTCAGGCTTGACGGCGTGGACGTCCTTTAGTAGACGTCCCTTAGTAAATGTCCCTCGGCGGACTCGCGGCGTCAGCGTCCGCGGCGCGACATGATGTCGTGGGCCACGTCCACCAGTTGCTGGGCGGATTCGTCCCAGCTGAATTCCCGGGCACGCGCCACCGAATGGCGGGACACCTGCTGCCAGTGGGCGTCGTCGCGCAGTTTCTGCACGGCCGCGGCAAACTCTGCCGGGGACGCGGGATCAACGTAGGCTGCCGCGTCACCGCCCACTTCCCGGAAAATCGGGATGTCGCTGGCGATGACCGGCGTGCCGAGGGCCATTGCCTCCACCAGCGGGAGACCGTATCCTTCGGCGCGGGAGAGGCTCACCAGTGCGGTGGCCCGCTTGAGCAGGACGGTGTATTCGTCGTCGGTGACCCCGTTGTGGAAGACCACCTTGGCGCCAGGCGGAACCATGATCTCCAGCTCGGCCCGGCGATCCGCGGTGATCCTGCTCAGCAGGTGCAAGGTGAAATCGGGCAGCCAGGACATTCCGGCCACCATCGTTTCAACGTTTTTGTAGGGCATAAACGAGCCCATGTACACGAGCGAATGTTCTGCACCGGCGGCGGGATCGCGCGGGTCCTGCGCGGGCTGCGGGGCGTTGCTGATGATCCGCACCGGCCTCTGGGTGAGCCGGTACTTGGCCATCAGGGCTTCAGTGGTCCGGCTGATCGTGGCCACGGTGTCCGCCCGGTTGAGGAGGACGCGCTGGGGCCAGAACGCCTTGTGGTACAGGCGCCACAGCACGCGGACGGGTGCCGGCAGGAATCCCGGGGGAGCAGGGTGCTCGTAGTAGATAAGGTCGTGCAGGGTCAGGACCAGGCCGTACTTGCGCCCCCAGCTGCCCATGGTCTGCATGGGGCACACCACAACGTCGGCCCCCAGCGGGTTGACCCTGCGGGCCACGAACAGCTCCAGCGGGGACAGCGGACTGTTGATCAGCGTGTACGGAACATCCGGAAGCAGCGCCAGTTGACGGGGGTCGCTGATGAGCATGGAAACGTCTGCAACCTTCGCGGTGGCGGCGATGAGGCTGGCCCCGTAGCGGCTGATGCCGTCGTGGTGGTCGGTCCGGGTGAATCGTGCATCGATGACAATCTTCACGCGGGGTGGTCCTTAAGGAAGCTGCGGATGAAACCTGCGGCGGGGCCGGGCGTTTCATAGTGGATCAGGTGGCCGACGCCGGGAATGACTTTGAGAACACCGTCGGGGAGGAGCCCGGCGAGGCGGTGCTGGTCGGGCAGGGTGGCAATCTCGTCCTTTTCGCCGGCGACCAGGAGCACCGGCAGGTCCAGTTTTCCGGCAATCTCGGCCACATGGCTGCTGACCGACGCAGTGAACGATTCGAGGAGGCTCTCCCGGTTCGCGAACGCACTGAAGTAAGCATGGTGCTGGCCGTGGATGAAGCGGCGCAGCTCTTTGTCAGGTGTCTTGGCCATGGCCTCGCTCATGACCCTGACAATTAGCGGACTGCGCAGCAGTGCCAGTCCCAGCGGGCGGGGGAGCCGGGCCGCCAGCCGGTAGTAGAGGACGGCCAGCCTGGTCATGATCCCCTTGGGGCCTTCCAGGGCAGGCGCGGCGATGGGATTGATCAGGATCAGCGGTGTGACGGTGCCCGGATGAGTCGCCACAAAATGGGCGGCGACGATCGAGCCGAAGGAGTGCCCCAGCATCACCGTGTCCGGACCAAGGCCGAGCGCCGCCATAAAGTCGGTGACAAAGGTGCCGTACTGTTCCACCGAGTGTTTACCGGAGGCGAACGCGGCGGAGCTGCCGAACCCTGGCAGGTCCGGCATAATGATGCGCATTTCCGGCAATTGGTCTGCCACCCGGAGGAGGCCGTGGTGATCGCCGCGGAAGCCGTGGATCACCAGGATGGTGCGGGTGGCCGGCGTGGCCTGGATGGGTTCGTAGGTCCAATACGCCACGGCGGTGCCGTCGATCACGATGTCTGCGGCACGGGTGCGGGCCGCCAGCCACGCGCTGAAGAACGACGGCACGGGGGATGGCTGTTGATCGGCGGTTTTCATGACCCTCGGTCCTAGTTGACGTTGTCGGGGTGCGACCCGGTGCGCTGCCCGCGGTCAAGCTCAGCCAAGGCTGCCATGTCGCGGTCTGAAAGTTCAAAGCCGAAGACGTCCAGGTTTTCCCGGATCCGTGCCTCGGAGCTTGCCTTCGGGATGGCGATGTTCCCCAACTGGATATGCCACCGAAGAATGATCTGGGCTGCTGTGCGGCCGTGCTCGGCCGCCAGGGCCAGGACCACGGAATCCGACAGTACCTGTCCGCGCCCCAGGGGGCTCCAGGCTTCAGTCCGGATGCCCAGGGTGTGGTGCTTCTCCCTGAGCTCCGCCTGCTGAAGCCACGGGTGCAGTTCAATCTGGTTCACAGCCGGCACCACTTCGGCACTCTCGAGCAGGCGGTCCAGGTGCGCCGGCTGGAAGTTGCAGACACCGATGGCCCGGACCTTCCCTTCGCGGTACAGCGTTTCGAGGGCGCGGTACGTGTCGCTGAACAGATCCCGCTTGGCGCAGGGCCAGTGGATCAGGTACATGTCCACGTAGTCCAAGCCGAGGTTAACCATGGAGGTATCGAAGGCACGGAGGGTCGCTTCGTACCCCTGGTCATCGTTCCACACCTTCGTGGTGACAAATACGTCCTCGCGCCGCAGGCCAGGCGAGGACTCCCCGGAGCCGCCGCTTCTGCCTTCGGAATCCATGGCGGGGCCCAGTCCGCGCGCCACGCCGGTTTCGTTGCCGTACATGGCTGCCGTGTCAAAGTGGCGGTATCCGGTGCCCAGGGCCGTGGCCACCAGGCCGGAGGCTTCCGCTGCCGGAACTTTGTAGAGCCCGAAGCCCAACTGGTCGATCAGCACACCGTTGTTAAGGCTGAGCCGGGGTGAGGTTTTCATAGCATTGACTCTACCCATTGGGCCAGGCGACACCGCCAAAGCCCACCAGACGGCGCGCGGTGGCTTCATCCACGATCAGGTCGGTGGCGAGGCCGGCGGACAGGGCGCCCCGCAGGCCATTGATCTTCGATGCCCCGGAGACCACGCAGATCCGACGCCGGACCTGGCGCAACTGGGAGAGGGACGGACCCGTGGAGCGTTCATTGAGGACGATGCCGTCGGAGGATCCGTCACGCCGGAAAAACACCGTGGCGACGTCACCCACAACGTCAGAATGGGCAAGCACCTTGAGATCGCTTTCGTCCAGGTAGCCACCCGCGTAAACGTGGCTTGGGTAGTCTGCGTGCACGGATCCAACGCCGAAGATGGCGATGCTCATCCGGGCCTGCAGGTCCAGGATGCGCTGTACGCTGCGCTCATTCCACATGGCGGTTTTGGTGGCTGCATGGTCAAAGAATGCGGGAACAGGGAACTGCTCCACGCGGGCGCCGTAGGCACTTCCGAAGCGGCGCATGATGTCGCTCGCGTACGTGATGCCGGTGGTGTGCATGTTGCCGGCGCCGTTCAGCTGGACCACCACGGTATCGTGCGTGACCTTGCGGGTGAGGTGCCTGCTGACGGCACTGAGCGTTGATCCCCACGCGACGCCGATGATCGCATTGGAATCCACCAGGGGGCCGATGGTTCGTGCTGCCTGGATGGCCACCCGGTCCAGGGTTTCCGCCTCGTTCAGAGACTCCACAACCGGAACCACGTGCACGTCAACGCTGTACTCGCGCCGGATCATGCTTTCGAGTTCGGGGCCGGTATCCATTGGATTGCGGATCTGGATCTGGACCAAACCCGTGTCCCTCGCCGCCGAGAGGAGCCTGGAAACAGTGGACCGGGACGTCCGCAGTTCCCGCGCGATCGCGTCCATGGTCAGGTCCTGGAGGTAATACATCTGTGCAGCCCTGAGCGCATCTGAGTGCCGTGAAGGCGTCATTCGGACTCCAATCTGCACGTTTGTGCATAGTGCTTGACTCCATTTTCCAATACTCCAAACAATAGTTGAAGAACGACGGTTCGTCCGGCGGATGCCCGCAGGCCAATAAACCCAGGGAGCAGTTTTGGGAATCAAAGATTCATTCAGCCACAGCGGAGCCACGCCCGCCCACAGCCCGGTGCCGCGCGCATCGGTGCAGGGTCTGCGAGATCGTCCGCACGCCAAGGTATTGATCATCGGCGGTGGCATCAACGGCGTGGGAACGTTCCGGGACCTCGCCCTGCAGGGAGTGGATGTGGCCCTGGTGGAGCGTGGCGACTACTGCCAGGGTGCCAGCGGTGCGTCCTCGCACATGATTCATGGCGGCATCCGTTACCTCGAAAACGGAGAATTCCGCCTCGTCCGGGAATCTGTAGTGGAACGCAACCGGCTCCTGCGGATCGCACCGCATTATGTGAAGCCCCTCCAGACCACCATCCCCATTTTCAGCACCTTTTCCGGCGTCCTGTCCGCACCCCTGCGGTTCCTCACGCACAAACAGCAGGGCAAGCCCAAGGAGCGCGGCGCGTTCCTGATCAAACTGGGTCTGAGCATGTATGACTCGTTTTCCCGCGACGGCGGTGCCGTGCCGCGCCACCAGTTCCGCGGACGGAAGCGGGCCCTCGCCGAGCTGCCGCAGCTGCACCCCGGCATCAAATACGCTGCAACATACTTCGACGCTTCGGTGCATAACCCCGAGCGGCTCACGCTCGATGTGCTCCAGGACGGCGAAAAAGCAGGCAAGGGCAATGGCGGACCGGAAAGCTCAACAGCCCGGGCAAGCAACTACCTCGCACTTCGTTCTCTCGGCGGGCCGGCCACACAGTCCGGCACCACGGTCCAGCTCCGCGACGAACTGACGGGCGAGTTCTTCGATTTCACCGCGGACGTCATCGTCAACACAACCGGCGCCTGGGTGGACCTGACCAACGAAGCCATGGGGGCGGCGTCGGCCTTTATGGGCGGCACAAAAGGGTCGCACATCGTACTGGACCACCCGGTCCTGCTCGAGGCCTGCAAAGGCCGGGAGATCTTCTTTGAACACACGGACGGCCGGATCGTCCTCATCTACCCCATGGGCGACCGGGTCCTGGTGGGAACTACTGACATCAACGCGGACATGACGAAGGACGCCGTGTGCACGGATGAGGAGATCGACTACTTCTTCAACCTGATCGGCCACGTCTTCCCGGACATCAGCGTGCAGCGTGACCAGATCGTCTACACGTTCTCCGGCGTCCGCCCGCTGCCACGCCACGACGCCGCCCAGCCCGGGTTTGTCTCGCGCGATTACAGCATCGAACGGCGCACCCCGGATGCCGCGGCGCCCGGCGCAGGAACCGCGGTCGTACTCAGCCTGGTGGGCGGCAAGTGGACCACATTCCGGGCGTTGGCCGAGCACATGGCAAATGATGTGCTTGCCGAGCTGGGAATGGAACGGAAGGTCTCCACGGCGAAGCTCGCCATCGGAGGCGGTGCCGGCTTCCCCGAGGATGAGGCCGGCATCCAGAAATGGATCAAGGCGCACATGGGTACCGGGCGGGATGCTGACCGCTCCGCCGTCCTGTTGACGCGTTACGGCACGCGTGCAGACGACGTGATCCGCTACCTTGATGCCGGCCCGGACAGGCTGCTCCGTTCCACCCGTGAACTCAGTGTCCGGGAGCTGGAGTTCATGGCCCGGAATGAGCAGATCGGGCATCTCATCGATGTCCTGGTCCGGCGTACGTCGCTGGCCTTCCGGGGGCTGGTGACCGGTGAACTCCTCGTCGAGGTAGCCGATGTCCTTTCCGGTCCGCTCGGCTGGGACGCGGCACGCCGTGCCGCGGAAATCACCTACGCCCAGGAGGTGCTGCAACGGTTCCACGGCGTCACGGTCGACAGCCTCGTCTCGTGACCTGACTTGCGCATCCGGGCAGGGAAGCCCGGAGGCAAGCACTGCGCGGTCCGCTCCGGCGGCCGGCGCAGCGGCTGGCTGGGGGCGTCCATAACGCACCCGGCCCAACGGCCCTTCAAACCCGCGAAGGGCTGACAACAGAAAATAGAGGAGTCAAAGATGTCTCTTGGAATAGTTTTCCTGTCCGAAGTGTTCGGCACCGCAATGCTTACCCTGCTGGGTTGTGGTGTTGTGGCCAACGTTGCGCTCAAAGGCACGAAAGGCAACAACGGCGGGTTCCTGATGGTCACTTGGGGGTGGGGCATTGCCGTTTTCGCGGGTGTCTTCGTCGCCGTGAAGTCAGGGGCGCACATCAATCCGGCCGTAACTTTTGGCCTGCTGCTCAACGGCAAAAGCGAGTACGCTCCCGGTGTTCCGGTCGACTTCGCGTCGACATTCACCTACTTCGGCGGTGAACTCGTGGGGGCATTCCTCGGCGCGGTGGTGATGTGGCTGGCCCACAAACAGCACTTCGATGCCGAGCCCGAGCCCGCCAGCAAGCTGGCCGTGTTCTCCACCGGCCCCGCCATCCGCTCGGCCCCGTGGAACCTGGTAACCGAGATCATCGGTACGTTTGTCCTCGTTTTTGTCATTCTGGCATTTGGCGGGACGCCCTCGGGCCTGGGGCCGCTGGCGGTCGCCCTTCTAGTGGTGGGCATCGGCGTCTCACTCGGCGGCCCGACGGGCTATGCAATCAATCCGGCCCGTGACCTTGGCCCCCGGATCGCCCACGCGCTGCTTCCCATCAAGGGCAAGGGTTCCAGCGACTGGAGCTATTCCTGGATCCCGGTTGTAGGACCGCTGGTGGGTGGTGGACTCGCTGGGCTTGTCGCCGCTGTCCTGCCGATCATAGTCACCGCGGCCAGCTAACCGTTCCACCCCGCAGCACACCTTCAGCCTGCCAATCAAACAGACAAGGACGTCATCATGAACCAGTACGTAATCGCCATCGACCAGGGCACCACCAGCAGCCGCGCCATCGTCTTCGACCACAGTGGCAGCATCGTCTCCAGCGGCCAGCTGGAACACGAGCAGATATTTCCGCAGGCCGGCTGGGTGGAGCACGATCCCGCTGAGATCTGGAATAACACCCGCGAAGTCATCGGCACCGCACTGTCGAAGGCAAACCTGACCCGCCACGACATCGCCGCCGTCGGCATCACCAACCAGCGTGAAACGGCGGTTGTCTGGGACAAAACCACCGGCAAGGCCGTCTACAACGCCATCGTCTGGCAGGACACGCGCACCCAGCCGATCGTGGATGAGCTGGCAAAAGACGGTGGAGTGGAGCGCTTTAAGGACAAGGTGGGGCTGCCGCTGGCCACCTACTTCTCGGGTACGAAGATCAAGTGGATCCTGGACAACGTCGAAGGAGCGCGGGAAAAGGCCGAAGCAGGCGACCTCGTGTTCGGCAACACTGACTGCTGGGTGCTCTGGAATTTGACCGGCGGCGTCGACGGCGGTGTCCACGTCACCGATGTGACCAATGCTTCGCGGACCCTGTTTATGGATCTTGAGACCCTCGCCTGGGACCAGGACATTCTGGCTGCCTTCGGCGTTCCGGCCTCCATGATGCCGGCGATCAAGTCCTCCTCCGAGGTCTACGGCACCGTGCATACGTCGCAACTCCTGCGCGAAGTGCCTGTCGCCGGCATTCTCGGTGATCAGCAGGCGGCCACGTTCGGCCAGGCGGCATTCGAAGCAGGTGAAGCCAAAAACACGTACGGCACCGGCTGCTTCCTGATCTTCAACACCGGCGAGGAGATCGTTCACTCGAAAAACGGACTGCTCACCACGGTCGGGTACAAGCTCGGAGACGCCCCCACGCACTATGCGCTGGAAGGCTCCATTGCGGTCACCGGTTCGCTGATCCAGTGGCTCCGGGACAACCTCGGCATGATCAGCAGCGCGCCGGAAGTGGAAACGCTGGCGGCGGCCGTTGAGGACAACGGCGGCGTCTACATCGTGCCGGCGTTCTCGGGGCTCTTTGCCCCGTACTGGCGTTCGGATGCCCGCGGCGCCATTGTGGGCCTGACCCGGTTCGTCAACAAGAACCACATCGCCCGGGCGGCGCTGGAGGCCACGGCGTTCCAGACCCGCGAGGTACTGGACGCAGTCAATGCTGACTCCGGCGTTCCGCTCACTGAGTTGAAGGTCGACGGCGGCATGGTGGCCAACGACGCTCTGATGCAGTTCCAGGCGGACATCCTGGGCGTGCCGGTGATCCGTCCGAAAGTGGTGGAGACTACCGCGCTGGGCGCCGCCTACGCTGCGGGCCTGGCAGTCGGATTCTGGAAGGACCTTGGCGAGTGCTCGGCCAACTGGGCCGAGGACAAGCGGTGGGAGCCGCAAATGGACCAGGCCGAGCAGGACCGGCAGTTGCGTCTCTGGAAGAAGGCCGTGACGAAGTCCATGGACTGGGTCGACGAGGACGTGCGCTAGGTAGCCCGCACGGGGCGCCGGACAACACAGAAGGGGGAGGGCGGCCGAGGAACCGCCCTCCCTGCTCTTGTCCGGGTCGGGAGCCCTCGGTCACCCACCCTCCATCAGCACAACGGTCATGGTCCGTCGAGTTGGGCCCTCGGCGTCTTGGCGTAGACGCTCCTGCTGACGGTGTAACCCCGCTCGTCCTGATCCAACGCCGCTGCGTTGATAGCCGCAAACTGCGCGGCGCCCAACTTCTGCACTTTCACGAGGTCCATGAATTCCTGGTTAGTACCGCCGACGGCAGTGACTTTCACGAGCCCCGTCCCGGCTGAGTAGAACTTCCGCTGGTGTCCTGCCTCAGGCGGTTCCAGCGGGTTGTATTCATCTATCACCAGCACATCGTTGTAGCATCCGGTCCGGACGCAAACATGCTGGTCTTTTTTGAGGACAGTTCCGCAGTCAAGGAAGTCAACCTTAGGGGCGTAGGCCTGGACATAGTCTGGTGTGCCGGTCCGGGGCTTGGCCTGCATGGCGATGCCGGCCTGCGCTTTTGCGATCCCGCTAATGAATGTGCTGGGTGCGCCAATGAATTCGCCGTTTTCGTATTCTTCCGGATATTCGCCGAACAACCACACGGCGCCTTGCCTGGTCTGCGCGAAAAACGCCAGTTCGGATTCGACCAATTTGCCGTCGGCGTAATCACGGTCCCACATCACCCGGGTCGTGATGCCGTCTATCACCTTCGTCAAACCGGTCACTGAGTGGACGACAGTGCGCTCGTAAACCCCATCCGCCGAGGTCACCGTGCCTGTTGTTGTGAACTGCATACCGGGCTTGAGCGGGAACCACTTGTTATCGATCCGCGGCGTAGCCTGGAAATCCGAACGGTCGAAATTGATCGCGGACCCTGGCCCGCAGAGTTCCGGGGACGGAGGTGCGGCATCCGCTGTCCCTGCCGACATCACTGTCAGCGATCCGACGGCCAGCAGTAATGCGGAACCGTAGGCCGAGAACCTGTGTGCTCGAACAGCCATCTGAGTTGCCTTTCATACGCGTGGGAAGGATCTGCCTAAACGGCAGGGGCGGGCTGCAACTTGTGTGACCCGTGCCGGCGACCGTGGTCGCCTTTGGCGAAACGCAGGTAAAGCGAGGGGACGATGAAGAGGTTGACCAGCGTCGAAGTGACAAGCCCGCCAAGGATCACCACCGCCATGGGATGTTCGATCTCGTGGCCCGGGATGTTGCCCATCACCACCAGCGGCACCAAGGCCAGGGCCGTGGCGAGTGTGGTCATGAGGATCGGCGATAAGCGCTCTGCAGCCCCGCGCAGCACCAGCGCGGGTCCGAAGGGCATGCCCTCGAACTGCTCCAAGTGCTGGCAGTGGTTAATGAGCAGGATGCCATTGCGTGCCGCGATCCCCATGAGTGTCAGGAAGCCAACCAGCGAACCGAGCGACAGGATTCCTCCGCTGAGGTGAGCGGCGATCACTCCGCCCACGAGTGCCACCGGCAGGGTCAGGATTGCCAGGGTGGCCAGCCTCCAGCTTTTGAAGGCGGCCTGGAGGAGCAGGTAGACCACTATGACGGCGCCGATGGAGTAAAGCAGCAGCCGTTGAGATGCGGCCTGGCGTTCGGCGTATTCGCCAAGGACAACCGCACTGTAGCCGACCGGAAACCGAAGAGATTCCATATCGGACTTCAGCGTCTCCACTACCTTCGCGAGATCGCCCTCCTTGACGTTGGCACTGACATCGATTCGCCTCGATCCCTCCGAACGCCCAATCACATTGGGTGTGGGCTTGACCGAAATCGAGGCGACATCTGCCATCCGGATCTTTTTTCCGCTCGGCGTATCAAGCGGGAGGTTTTCAATACTCGTGACACTCGTCCGGGCCTCAGGTGGGCTCCAGACCTGAACGTCATACGCCTTGCCGTCCCGGTAGATGTCGCCCACTTCTTCGCCGGCAATAAGGGTTGCAGCGGCACGCCGCACATCCCCCGGCTTCAGCCCGTAGCGGTTCGCCGCCTCCAGGTTCACCTCCACATCGATCTGTGGCACGCTGGCCTGGAGGGCAACCTTCGCGCCTATGGCTCCCTCAATGCCTCCCAGGATTGACTTGATCTTGCCGGCTTCCTGGCGCAGCGTTGCAAGGTCGTCCCCATATACGCGAACGACGACGGCATAGCCGGTTCCGGTGAGTACCTCACGGATGCGTTCCTTAAGATACGTCTGCACATCCCGTGTGATTCCGGGGTAACCGTCCACTACCTCCGCGACTGCTGCCAGGGTGTCGTCATAGTCCACCCCGGGGTCGACGCTGATCCAGTTTTCGCCGAAGTAGACGCCCACCACCTCATCGGCGTTGAACGCCTGTCCCGTGTGGGATCCGCAATTGTTCACACCCGGAATGGTAATGAGTTCCGTGCAGGCTAACTGGCTGACGCGTACTTCTTCGGCGTTGGACGTGCCAGGCTGGGTTAGCCAGTGCATTAGGAAGTCACGCTCCTTGAAAGACGGGAGCAACGATTGGCCTAGCAGCGGGGCCGCCACGATGCCGATCACGCCGACGGCGGCCAAGGTCAGGTAACCGGGAACGGGACGGCGAACGATGGGCCGGAGCGCATTCGCGTACCAGCGCTTGAGAACCCTGACCACGGGCGGATCCCGGTCATCCAGCTTTGCATTTCGCAGGAAGATGTACGCCATTGCGGGAGTGACCGTCAGCGCCACGAGCATGGATGCGATCACCGCGAGGGTGTAGGCCGTGGCCAGCGGCCGGAAGAAGGCGCCCGTGAGCCCATCCAGGAAGAAGATCGGAACCGTTGCGGCGACGATGATCAGGGTAGCGTAAACGATTGGTCCACGTACCTCAAGCGAAGCGTTGACCACTACCCTGGCAGTGCTTCCGACCCCGCCGGTCGCCCGGTGGTACCGAAGACGCCTGACGATATTTTCGACGTCGATGATGGCATCGTCCACCACCACCCCGACCGCAATCACCAATCCCGCAAGAACCATGGTATTGATCGTGCCGCCGGTCCAATACAACACGAGGGCCGCCGCCACCAGTGACAAGGGGATGGCCAGCACGCTGACCAGGGCCGTCCGCCACTGGAAGAGGAAGACACTTAACACCAGAATTACCAGCAGGCATCCCAGCAGTAGAGCTACGCTCAGGTTGTCGAGGGATTCTTCAATGAATGTCGCCGGCCGGAAGATGGCTGTGTCCACAGCGATTCCGGTCAAGCCGGGTTCAAGCTGCTTCATTGCCTCTTCGACCCCCCGCGTCACTTCGAGGGTGTTGCCCCATGGCAGTTTTTCCACAATCAGCATCAGGCCCGGACCCCCGTTAATGACGGCGTCACCGATCAGCTGCTGATGGTCCTCGACCACATTAGCCACGTCGCCCAACCGGAGAGGAGCCCGACCCTCACGATCTTCCAATGACACCTTCGCGAGGTCTTCAGGGCCGGTGATGGCCTGTACGTGCCGGATCCCGATTGTCTGGCTGGGTGTGTCCAGGGAACCTCCGGTGCCGATCATCGCACCAGAGGAATATTGGAGCAGGCCAGCGTCCAGGGCGTTCGCGGTGGAATTCATGACGGTTTCCAGGCTGACATTGTTTGCTGCCAGCTTGGCCGGATCGGCCTGGACCTGAAGCATCTGGAGGCGTTCGCCCCAGATGGCTACGTTGGCTACACCAGGAACCCGGAGCAGATGAGCCCTGATATTCCAGTAGGAAATCATTGACATCTCGATCAGGGACCGCGTATCGGAGGACAGCCCGATCTTCATGACCCGGCTGGTGGAAGACAGCGGTTGGAGCATGACCGGCGGCGCTGCCCAGGTAGGCAACGTCGGGATAACCGTCGCCATCCGCTCGGACACAAGCTGACGTGCGGTCAGCAGATCCGTGCCGTTCTCGAATTCCATCACAATCGAGGACAGCTGCGGTACCGACTTGGACCGCATGTGGTCGAGGCCGACGATGCCGTTGAAGGCCTCTTCCATGGGAACCGATACCAGTTCTTCCACCTCGGCGGCAGTGAGACCCAGGCATGCAGTCTGGACCTCGACCTTAGGCGGCGCGAACTCAGGGAACACATCCACGGAGGCACTGCTGAGCTGGGCGCCGCCCACCATCATCAGCGCCGCCGCCATCGCGATGACGATCGATCTGAACCGAAGGCTGGCAGCGACTATCCGGCGCATGTCATTTGCCTGTGACGAACTCAGCGCCGAACAGCTCAGCTGCGGCTACGGTCACCACTGGCGTTCCTACGGCTGGGCCGACACTGGCTGTGACCGCGCCCGCTTCGACTTTGGTCACCGTGACGGCCTGGCGTTCGTACACCCGCGGCTCGGGGTTGATGTAGACCCAGGTCATACCCTGCGCGTCGTATAGCAGCGCAGCGTAGGGGAAGAGGAGGCCTGCGCCCCCCGGCGCCGGTTTGACCGTGTCGGTGAGCAGTTCCAGCCGGTCGATAGCCCGCTGACTCAGCGTAATGCGGGCAATGCCCGTGGTGGCATTCTTTTCCACCGTGGCTGGCGCTTCAGATGCAGATTGTGCCACGGCCGAGGGTTGTGCGCAGGCGGGCAGTGAAAATATCAGTCCTGCACAGAGGAGGACCGCCATTGGCCGGCGTCGCAGGAGCTTGTTGCTGGTCATGATACTTCCACCTTTTCCGGCATAACGGGCATGACTGGTACTTCCGATTCGTAGACTTCCGACCACTCTTCCGGTTCGGTGCGGGGACCGAACCAGAGCGTGAGCAGCGGGAGCACAAAGAGCCCCACGAGCGTTGTGGTCACGAGGCCGCTGGCAATGATTAGCAGCATCGGTACGATCAAGGCCTCGCCTACCGTGCCGCCGAGGACGGCTGGCGGTATCAGTACGAGGAGCGTAATGAGGGCCGATTTGAGGATCGGCGATATGCGGTCCCGGGCCGCCGTCATGACCACATCAGTTCGAGAAAGCTCGTCGGAGTCCATCCATATTTCGTCGACACGCGCGGACAGGAGCGCCGCGTTCCGTGCAGCGATCGCCAGGACGGCAGCAAACGCCGTCAGTGACAGCCAGGACAGAGACGCCGCCCCGATCCACGCGGCGATCGCTGCTCCCGCCATCGCAGCCGGAAGCGTCAGCAAGACAGCGAGGGCAAGTTTCCAGCTCCGCACCGCGGTTTGAAGCAGAAGCAGCACAGCCAGGATCGCTGCGATTCCGAGTCCATGAACCAGGGTGTCTGCAGCCTGCAGCTGGCTGAATTTGGTGGGGATCTCAGCGTGGTACTCGACAGGGAACTGGATCTGTTGGAGAGCCGCCTCAATATCCCGCTGGATATCTGCCAGTGGGCGTCCGCTTACGTCAGCCACAACGTCAATCCGACGTGAAGTGGCGTCGTGCTGGATGACAACTTCGCTAGGGACCATGCGGACCTCGGCGATCTGGCCCAGTTGGACGTGGCCGCCGTTCGGAGCATCCAGGAGCAGCTCACGGATGCTGGTCAGATCATCCCGGACGCCAACCGCGCCTCGCACAACTACTTCAAACACCTTCTGCTGTTCAAATAGGTTGCCCACAACGATGCCCTGCATAAGCGTCGCCGCAGCACGCCTGGCGTCACCAGGTTTGATGCCGAACTTTTGAGCGGCTTCGAGATTGACCTGGACCTCTACGATCGGGGTCATGTCCGTCGCGTCGATAGTCGGGTTGTTCACACCGTCAATCTTCTGAAGGGCCTGGCGGACCTCTTCTGCTTTTTCACGCAGCACCGGCAGTTCCGTTCCGTAGACCCGGACCGCGAAGCCCGGCTCGAGGCTGGCGCGCATGTCTCCGACTGTCTGTTGGGAGTAGTTCAACACGTTGTGCGCGATGCCGGGGTAACCCTGGACAACGTCCCGTACCGCTTGCTCCGCTTGGTCGAAGTCGGCGTCCCGTGCGATCGATACCCACAGCTCAGCAGAGCTGTTGCCAACCACTTGATCCGCGGAGATGGCGCGCCCGACGTGCCCGCCGACTCCTGAAACGCCAGGGATGGCCCTGAGCTCATCGGAGGCCCTAGCCGCGATGCGCCGGACTTCGTCATTGGACGTCCCGGCGATGGTGTCCCACTGCACCAGCAGGGTCCGGTCGGGCATGGTGGGAACGGGCGGCCGGCTTCCTCCCAGTTGCGAGCCTGCAGCTACGCCAAGGATCCCCACGACCACCACCGCCAGAACTGCCAGAGGTCTCCGGGAGTTGACTCTGCCCAGTGCGCGCTGGTATTGCGCCTTCACATGACCGACGGCGGGGAGTTCCTTTTCCCTTATCGCCCTCGGCGGAAGCAGGAAATGCGCCAGCACGGGCGTTACGGACAGGCCTACTAGCAGGGAGGCTGTAAGAGTCAGAGCCAATGACCAGAAAAGCGGCGAAAGGAAAGAGCCGCCTACTCCGGTCACGAAAAGCGTTGGAATGAGGACAGCCACCATGATGAGGGATGCGTGGAAGAGCGGTGTGCGGACCCCCCGGACTATGTAGCTGGTCCGTGACCTGGGAGGAGCTTCGCGCCCCATCTCATCCTGAACTTTGGCCTGTCGCCGGTAGGCCTGGACGTCTTCGATGATGTCGCCCACGATCACGGACGTGCCGAGCAGAACGCCCATCAGGATAGTGATGTTCAGCGTTGCGTTTTGGGTGAACAGCACTACCGCCGCCGTCATCACCGTAGTGCAGATGGACAGGAGTGCAATCACGGCCACCCGCCAGGAACGGAAGAGCAGCCAGAACAGCGTTACCGCTATCAGCAGGCTGATCAGCAGGGCCAGGCCGAGACTGTTGACTGAGTCCTGAACGCCGGTTGCCGGCCGGAAAACAGACGTATCGATCTGGACCCCTGTCAGGCCGGGCTCCATATCCTTCAGCGCCGCCTCAACGTTCCGGGTGACCTCCAGAGCGCTGGTGCCAGGGAACTTTTCGATGACCAGCATCAGGCCGGCGTCGGCCCCGAGAACGACGTCGCCGATCAGCGGCTGGTGGTCTTCTTTGATCTTGGCGATGTCGCCCAGCAGCAATGCCGGGTTTGTATCCTCCACGCTCACCTTGGCCAGGTCTGCCGGGCTGCGAATGGGAAGGACGTGCTGGATGCCGAGACGCTGGCTCGGCGACTCCACGAACCCGCCGGTTCCGGGCGTTGAAGCCTCAAGGAAGCTCAACGGCGAAACCCAGACGGCGTTCCCTGTGGTCTTGATGAGCTGCTCAAGGGTAATGCCCTTGTCACGCAGCTGCGTCGGAGTGACTTCAACCTGCAGCTGTTGCTCGCGTTGGCCCCAGATGGACACGTTCGCCACACCCGGGATACCGATCAGCCGCGGCTTGATCTTCCATCTGGCAAGGACCGACAGCTCAATGCCGGAGAGCTCCTTGGAGTCGATCCTCACCATCAGCACGCGGCTGGTGGAGGACACGGGTTGCATGATGAGCGGCGGCGATGAGACGTTAGGCAGTGCGTGTGCCTGGGTCATTCTTTCGGCGACCAACTGGCGGGCGCGCAGGAGGTCCGTGCCTGGTTCGAAGACAAGTTCGATGGACGACAGGCCCGGGACTGATTTGGATCGGATCTCGTCCAGCCATGCAACCCCGTTGAGGAGGTCTGCCTCCATGGGTGAGGTGATGAGCTGTTCAACTTCAACAGCGGAGAGCCCTAGGGCCTCAGTTTGGATCTCTACTTGTGCGGGGGCGAACTCCGGCATTGTGTCCACAGCCATATGTGGAACGTTCACGATGCCAAAAGTAATAAGGCCCGCCGCGAGGGCGAGAACCAAGATTCGGAACTGCATGCTGAACCGGGTAACCCAGCCAAACATGGCTAGAGTCTCGCCGGTTCTTTGCAGGCGTGAAAGGACGATTGCAGCCCATCACAACGTTGTGCGGGACATAAACGCCAAGAATACATTTCAGGCTCCTCGACCTGAGACCGTCTTGTTTCCCCACAGACTTGACAATACTGTGGACTGATTCGACTCGTTTGGCAAGGGGGTATGCAACCCCGCGTTCACCCATCCCGTTAGGGGGTTCTCAGTGGCGAAGCGATCAAGGCTATCTAATGGTCTCGGAAGTTCCGAGGCCGGCGCCGTCCTGCGGCGATCGCCGTCGCTCTTGCTTGGTCAGGGCACCACCGATGGCGCGGGTCCGGGGGCCGGCGCGAGGAGCAGGACTCCGGCCGGGCACGGGGCACTTGCCCGGGCCCGCCCACCTGCATTGGGTAGGCTAAAGTAGTCCTATGCGTGCGATCCTTCTGCTTAGCTAGCCGCCCGGTGTCCGGAATCAACCGGAATGCCGCGCGGCTGCCCCTCCATGGAGAGGGGCTTTTGTGTGTCCGGGCACGTTTGACGGGCCGGCAGCAGAGGGGATCAGACCGTTGCGGCAGTACCGATGCCACAACAGAACAGAAGAGGGCAGCAGTGAGCGTTCAGCCGGAGACAGAGACCGGAACAGCAGCAGTGGCGGCGGAAACACCCGAAGAGGGTGCCTACAGCTTCGCGGCGATGGAGGCCAAGTGGCCGCAGGTGTGGGAAGACCTTAAGGTTTTCACCCCGGTGGATGATGGTTCCCGCGAGCGCCGCTACGTGCTGGACATGTTCCCGTACCCCTCGGGTGACCTGCACATGGGCCACGCCGAGGCTTTTGCCATGGGCGATGTCGTGGCCCGGTACCTGCGGCAAAAGGGCTTCGACGTCCTGCACCCGATCGGCTGGGACTCCTTCGGCCTGCCGGCGGAAAACGCCGCCATCAAGCGCAATGCCCACCCGAGCGAGTGGACCTACGCCAACATCGACACCCAGGCGGCGTCGTTCAAGCGTTACGCGATATCCGCGGACTGGTCCCGGCGGGTGCACACCTCGGACCCCGAGTACTACCGCTGGACCCAGTGGCTGTTCAAGCGCTTCTACGAGCGGGGCCTGGCATACCGCAAGGACTCCCCGGTTAACTGGTGCCCCAAGGACCAGACCGTCCTGGCCAATGAACAGGTGGTCAATGGTGCCTGCGAACGCTGCGGCACCCCCGTCACCAAGAAATCCCTGAACCAGTGGTACTTCAAAATCACCGAGTACGCTGACCGGCTGCTCGATGACATGGACGGGCTGCGCGGCCACTGGCCCGAGCGGGTTCTGGCGATGCAGAAGAACTGGATCGGCCGCTCCGAAGGTGCCCACGTCACCTTTGTGATCGAAGCCGCCGGCGGCAAGCCCGCCAAGGACGTCACCGTCTTCACCACCCGCCCGGACACCCTGTACGGTGCCACGTTCTTTGTTGTGGCCGCCGACGCCCCGATCGCCGTCGAACTCGTCACCGAAGAGTACGCCGCCGCTCTGGACGCCTACCGCGAACAGGTCAAGGCGCTGACCGAAATCGAACGCCAGTCCACCGACCGTGAAAAGACGGGTGTCTTCACCGGCCGCTACGCCGTCAACCCCCTGAACGGTGAAAGGCTGCCGGTCTGGGCTGCTGACTACGTCCTGGCCGACTACGGCACCGGCGCCATCATGGCCGTCCCGGCCCACGACCAGCGCGACCTCGACTTTGCCACGACGTTCGACCTGCCCGTCCGGGCCGTGTTGGACACAGGTGAGGAGGACCCCGCCGTTTCCGGCAAAGCCACCTCCGGCGAGGGCACCCTGATCAACTCAGGCATCCTCGATGGGCTGCCCAAGGCAGAAGCCATCCCCGCTGCCATCGACATCCTCGAAAAGCAGGGCACCGGCGAGAAGTTCGTCAACTTCCGCCTGCGTGACTGGCTGCTGAGCCGTCAGCGGTTCTGGGGCACGCCCATCCCGATCATCCACTGCCCTGCCTGCGGCGAGGTTCCGGTTCCTGACGAACAGCTGCCTGTCAGGCTGCCGGCGGACCTGCGCGGCGAGGACCTGTCCCCGAAGGGCACGTCACCGCTGGCCGCCGCCGAAGCCTGGGTCAACGTCGACTGTCCCAATTGCCACGGGCCGGCAAAGCGCGACACCGACACCATGGACACCTTCGTGGACTCGTCCTGGTACTTCCTGCGGTTCGTCTCGCCGCAGTACACCGAGGGCCCGTTCGATCCGGCGAAGATCAACGAGTGGATGCCCGTGGGCCAGTATGTGGGTGGCGTGGAGCATGCCATCCTGCACCTGCTGTACGCCCGGTTCTTTACCAAGGTCATCCACGACCTCGGCATGATCGACGCCGACGAGCCCTTCAGCGCGCTGCTGAACCAGGGCCAGGTCCTCAACGGGGGCAAGGCCATGAGCAAATCGCTGGGCAACGGCGTTGACCTCAGCGAGCAGCTGGACAAGTACGGCGTGGACGCTGTCCGCCTGACCATGATCTTCGCGTCCCCGCCGGAGGACGACGTCGACTGGGCGGACGTTTCGCCGTCGGGCTCCGCCAAGTTCCTGGCCCGTGCCTGGCGCCTGGCGCAGGACGTCACCAGCGAGCCTGGTGCCGATGTGGCCGCCGGTGACCGTGCTTTGCGTTCCGTCACGCACCGCACCATCGCTGACGCCGCCGCGCTGCTGGACACCAACAAGTTCAACGTGGTGGTGGCCAAGCTGATGGAGCTGGTCAACGCAACACGCAAGGCCATAGATGCAGCCGGCGGCGCCGGTGGCGCGGATCCCGCTGTCCGGGAGGCGGCGGAAGCCGTTGCCGTCATCCTGAGCCTCTTCGCGCCGTACACGGCGGAAGACATGTGGAACGTCCTGGGCCATCCCGCGTCCGTGGCCAACGCCGGCTGGCCGGTACACGACGAAGCGCTGCTGGTCCAGGAGACCGTCACCGCGGTGGTCCAGGTCCAGGGCAAAGTCCGTGACCGCGTCGAAGTCTCGCCGGGAATCGGCGAAGACGAACTGCGGGAACTGGCCCTGGCCAGCGAAAACGTCCAGCGCGCGCTTGACGGCCGCGGCATCCGCACGGTGATCGTGCGAGCGCCTAAACTGGTCAACATCGTCCCGGCCTAGCCCGGGACACCGGCCGCCGGTTCCAACCGGCGGCCGGTCCTAGACCAGGAGGCGCTCTTGCCCGACCGTGACGCCGCTGCCTGGCTTTGGCTCCGGGAGCGTCTGGCTGCCCTCCGTCCCGCACCGCGCCCTGGCACGCAACCGTCGCCAGCCCCGGTGGCGCCCGCCGTCGTCGTCCGTACCGCAGTGGTTACCGACTCTGCCTCCGCACTGCCGCCCGACTGGGTGCGTTCGTGCGCCGGTGACGGACGCCTGACTGTCATCCCAATGCCCGTTATGGTGGGCGCGGAAATCTACGGCGAGGGCGAAGACGACATCACCGAAACCATTGCGCTGGCACTCGCCAGCGGCACATCGGTCAAGACGTCCCGCCCGTCACCGGGACAGTTTGAACAGGTCTTCCTGGCCGCTGAACGCCTGGGCTACAAAAGCGTGGTCTCCATTCACATCTCCGGAGGCTTGTCCGGCACCGCGGATGCGGCGAGGCTCGCGGCCACCCGGGTGACAATCCCGGTGGAAGTCCTCGACTCCTCCACCGTGGGCATGGCTCTGGGTATGGGTGTCCAGGCCGCGGTGGCAGCAGCCGCGGCAGGCAGCGACACCACAGCCGTAGTCGCCGCGGCGGCGGCGCAGTTCGCGCGCACCAAGGTCTATTTCTACGTGCCCAGCCTTGAACAGCTCCGCCGGGGCGGGCGGATCGGCGCGGCCGCGTCGCTGCTGGGGACCATGTTCGCCATCAAACCCATCCTGGCCGTCGACGACGGCAAGATCATACCGCTGGAAAAGGTCAGATCGGCAGCAAAAGCTGTCGCCCGGCTCGAGGAGCTGGCCGCCGCGGACGCCGCGTCGCGCCCTCGCGGCCAGGCCCGCCTCGCCGTCCACCACTTCGGGAATCCGGCTGAGGCAGAAGCTTTGGCAGCCAGGCTGTCCGCCGCCCTGCCCAGCTGCCCGCCGGCCCAGATCAGCTCCCTGCCCGCCGTCCTGGCAGCCCACGCCGGGCTTGGCGTGCTCGCGGTGATCGTGGGGGAGAACGGCCCAACTGTGCGGAACCCAGAGTCGGAGCTCCCGGCAGCTTCGACATAGTAGCTTCCACCCAGCGGTTTCCACATAGGTGCCGCCGGGGCTGTCCCCGGCGGCGATGCTTCCCTAGCGTTGGGTGCATGTCACGCCGGGACGCTGGAGCAGCAGCACGCCAGGGGGCCCGGCATGCCCGGGACCGGCTGCGGTCCACGCTCGGAGCCGGCCCGGGGCTACTGCTCACCGACGGCGGCGAAAGGGTGTTTGAGTACGACGGCGGCGCTCACGGTTCGTCTGACGACGCCGCTTCGGGGGCCGCTGATGAGTCCCCTGCCGGTACAGACAGGACGGGTCCGGCCCTGAGATGGCGGGTGGGCCTGCGGGTCGCCCTGCTCATTGCTGCCCTCGCGGTACTTGGTAGCTTCTGGTTCTGGGTTCAGGTAGCCGCCGGCCAGCCCGAAGTCAGGCCACTGAGTGACAGCTCCGCCCAGGGCAGCATGCCTGCGGGGGCGGTCACCCAAGGCCCGGAGCCGCGCGGGGCCGGGCAGCCTGAACTGGCGCCGGAAAGTCCACAGGCCGGCACCGTCGTCATCCACGTGGCCGGGGCCGTCGCCGTGCCCGGGGTTGTGCAGTTGCCCGCGGGCAGCCGGGTTCACCAGGCAATCGCCGCGGCAGGTGGCGGCACGCCCGCTGCAGACCTGAACCGGCTCAACCTTGCTGCCGTACTGACGGACGGACAAAAACTCTACGTTCCCCAGGCCGGCGAAGAAATCCCCGCCGGATCGTCCGGCCCACCCGGGGAAGCTGGCGAGGAGCCTGGCAATAGTGGGACCGCGTCAGCAGGAGGAAAGGTCAACCTCAACACGGCAAGCGTCGAAGAGTTGGACGCGCTGCCGAAAGTTGGGCCAGTGCTGGCTCAGCGGATCGTGGACTGGCGCAAGGAACACGGCCCCTTCACCTCGGTCGAGGAACTTGACGCCGTGGACGGGGTGGGCCCCAAGATGCTCGAAACGCTTCTTCCCCTGGTAAGGGTCTGAGGTGGCCGGGCGCAGCCGGTGGAGCCGCTTTGTTGACTCAGCCGTGCAGGGCCAGCGGGCTCCCGGAGCGTTCCCGGCTTCCGTGGGTAGGCCGGCTGTAACTCCGCCCTCCGGGGTTCGAGCCGTGGGGCTGAACCTCCGCAGGCTGGGTGAACGCGTTGGGACAAAACTTCGAGGCAAGGAGCCGTCGATTTCATCAGCGGGTGCGCCGCGCCGGCGCACGGACGTCAGGCTGGCGCTGCCCGCCCTCCTCGTCTGGAGTGCCGCTGTCGCCGGCGTTTGGCTTGCCCCAGGGGCGCTGGTAGGGCTCTGCTGCGGGTTGGTGCTGTCGGCCGCCTGTCTGTTGATCCGGGCGTTGCGAGGCAGGGCGCTGGTGGCGGGCCGGCGGAGCTTTTTGATGACCACCGCGGTTGCCTTGTTACTGGCCGCGACCGCAGCTGCCCATTCGGCTGTCTCCTCGTCCCAACGCCACGACGGGCCGTTTGCCGAAGCTGTCGCGGCCGGGAACTCGGTGGTGGCCATCCTGGAAGTCACTGGATCCCCGCGTGCCATGACCGTCCCGGGAACTTCTGGGCCGCCCGCACGGTGGTCGGTAACGGCGCAGACAGCGGAGATTACCGTCAGCAGCCAGGTCATCCGCACGCGTGCCCCATTGGTGGTCATGGGCGGCAAGGGCTGGGGGGACCTGGTGCCCGGGCAGGTGGTCCGGACGGCCGGCAAGCTGAAGGCGCCCGACGCAGGCCAGCAGGAAACCGCTGTCCTGTCGGCTTCCCTGCCACCCCGTGCCGGTTCCGGGACCGTCGGCAGCGCCGCAGTTGATGATGCCGATGCCCCCGCCTGGCAGCTTGTCGCCAAGGACCTGCGCGTCCGCTATGTCTCCGCTGCGGCTTTTCTTGCCGCAGATCCGGCCGGTCTCCTCCCGGGCATGGTCACCGGAGATACCAGCGCCCTGGACGAAGGGCTCAATGCGGCGATGAAAACTGTGGGCATGACCCACCTGACCGCGGTCAGCGGAGCAAACTGCAGCCTGGTCCTGGGTGCGCTGCTGATCGCTGCACGCAGCCTTCGCCTGCCCCGGCTCCCTGCCGGGGGACTGGCACTGACCGGCCTGGCCATGTTTGTGGTGCTCGTGGGCCCGGACGCGAGCGTGCTGCGTGCCGCGCTGATGGGTTCAATCGCAGTGGCCGCGTTGGCAGGCGGCCGGACGGGCCGCGGCCTCAGTTTCCTCTGCCTCGCCGTAATGGGCCTGCTCCTGATGGACCCCGGCCTCGGTACCAGCTTTGGGTTCCTCCTGTCCGTACTCGCGACCCTGGGCATCATCGTCCTGGGCCGACGGATGATCGACTGGACCCCGGCAGTTATTCCACGCTGGGCAGCCGCGGCCTGCGCCGTTCCGCTCTCCGCGCAGTTGCTGTGCGGCCCGGTGATTGTGCTCCTGCAGCCCCAGTTCTCCACATACTCCCTGCTCGCGAACCTGATGGCAGCCCCGCTGGTAGCACCGGTGACGTTGCTGGGAACGGCAGCGGTCCCAGTGGTGGTTGCTGCGCCGTGGCTGGCCACCGTCCTGATCGCCTTGGCAGGTACTTTCAGCGCCGGCGTGGCAGGAACCGCGCGGATCACGGCCGGATTGCCGGGGGCTGCGCTGCCCTGGCCCGAAGGACCATCCGGACTCCTGACCATGGTGCTGCTCTCCGGGCTGACGTTTGCCATTGTGTGGCTATCCGTCAGGCCGCGGCAGGTGTTCCGGGGGGTCCGGGTACTGCACGCCCGGACCGAATCCGTGTTGGACCTACTGGAAGGGCATCTGGGGGCCGCGGTGTCCCGGTGCCGGCCAGGCCGACGTTGGCCAAGCCAGCGTGCCCCCGGCTTGGCGGCGACGGCCCACCGTGGCAGGCTTAGACACCGCACCAGAATTTCCGGGAGGAATCCACCATGGCCGCAGCCCAGACCACTCGAACCAGGACTCCGGCGTCCAACACGGCCACCTGGCGGGACGTGACGCCAGCCGAAATCGTCCTCGTGGGCGGACCGGAGGAATACCTCGGCATCCGTGCCATGGACCATCTCCGCGCCCAGGTGCGCAGGGCATTCCCCGACGTGGAAGTCAGCCGCCTGACAGCCGGCGCCTACGAAGCCGGAACCCTCGCGATGAATGTCAGCCCCTCACTCTTCGGTGAGCGCAAGCTGATCGTAGTCGAAGGCGTAGAAGGCATGAACGATGCTTTCCTGGCCGACGCGCTGACCTACCTGGCCCGCCCGGAACCGGACGCGGTGCTCGTCCTGCGCCACGCCGGGGGAGTCCGCGGCAAGAAGCTCCTCGACGCTATCAAAGCGGGCGGTTGGCCGGTGGTGGACTGCCAGCCCCTGAAGAAGGATGCGGATAAGGCCACCTTCGTGTCGACTGAATTCAGGGCAGCCGGACGCAAGATCAGCTCGGATGCCGTACAGACGCTGGTGAACGCCGTTGGCGCCAATCTTTCGGAACTCGCGGCGGCGTGCAGCCAGCTGATCGCGGATGCCACGGGGGCAGTGACCCCGGACATGGTGGACCGCTACTATGGCGGCCGGATTGAGGCCACGGCGTTCAAGGTCGCGGACGCTGCCATGGCCGGAAACGGGCCAATAGCTCTCTCCATCCTTCGCCACGCGCTTGCCACCGGAGCCGATCCGGTTCCGCTGGTGGCGGCGCTGGCGGCCAAGCTGCGGACGGTGGCTAAAGTTGCCGGCGCCCAGGGGTCCCCGGCACAGATCGCCCGGGACTTGGGCATGCAGCCGTGGCTCGTCGAGCAGGCTCAGCGCGATGTGCGCCGGTGGACCCCGGAAGGCCTGGTCCGCTCCATCCAGGCGACCGCCGAGGCCGATGCCCAGGTCAAAGGCCTTTCGCGTGATCCCGTCTATGCCGTTGAACATGCCGTGACCGTCATTGCAACCTCTGTGCGCGGGCACTGAATCCAGTTGACTGCGGGGCTACGTAGGTAACGCTGACGTAGAGGCTGGCGACTTAAAGATGTGTGGCCGGCACCCATCGGGTGCCGGCCACAATCATCAGTTCAGGCGAACTGGAAACTTTACAGCGCGTTGACCTTCTTGGAGATGGCCGACTTGCGGTTTGCTGCGTTGTTCTTGTGCAGAACACCCTTGCTGACAGCCTTGTCCAGCTTGCGGCCGGCAACAAGCAGGGCAGCGGCAGCTGCATCCTTGTCGGTGGACTCAACGGCGGTGTTGACGGCGCGGATGGCCGTCTTCAGCTCAGACTTGACTGCGTTGTTGCGCAGGCGGGCCTTCTCGTTGGTAAGGATGCGCTTCTTCTGGGACTTGATATTAGCCACGTGTGAACTCTCTTTTTAATGCGGAAATGGTCTAGAGGGCTTTCAGATTGGCCATTGACTGAGCGGCGTGGGGATACCTATGGCGACCAACCATGAGTGGCCGTCGACCTGCACGGACACACAGCTATACAGAATAGCAGACCCCCCGCAGGCTGGCCATTTGGCGGGCTATTTCCAGCCGTGTCGGCGCCGGATGCCTGCAGCCACCAGATCGAAGCGTTTCCGGTCCAGAACAGCACCTTCGCGCCGGATGGAGTCCGGTCTGATCTGCAGGATCCGTCCCAGGTTGGCCTCGCTGGGCCGCTGCTGGCGGTCCCAACTGCCGGTCCCGATGTCCACGTAGTCTCCGGAGCCGTTGCCGGTATGGTCGTGGTCCTTGCTGGTGAGCATCACTCCCAGCAGATACCGGCCGCTCATGCCCACCAGCAGAACAGGACGGTCTTTGCCCCGGCTGTGGTCCTCTTCATACGGTACCCAGGTCCACACGATCTCGCCGGGGTCGGGACTGCCGTCGGGCTGCGGGGCGTACTCTATGGCAGCCGTGCCGTCAAAGTCGCCAGGATAGATGCCGGGCGTGTCCGGTCCCGCAGGTCGGGTTGGGCCGGGACGGAAGTTCTGCAGGACCCTGACGGAGATCCGGACGGCGTTGGCCAAGGAGCGGAGGTTGAAAGTCATGGGCCAACACTATCGCCGGACCCCAGGGCCGGTTTGACCTGGATGCAATACGATGCGCCCGGACGTGGGAGACTGGAGGTTCCAAATGTGCGGTCCAGCCGCAGGGTGCCTTCGGTGCGTCCTGGCGGCGGTCGCACGAATGTCAACAGTAAGGACCCTGCGTGTCTCCCATGGCCCGCACCGCCCCGGTGCCCGCCGCGACTGATCCGGCCATCATTCGGAATTTCTGCATCATCGCGCACATTGACCACGGTAAATCCACCCTGGCTGACCGCATGCTGCAGTTCACCGGGGTGGTTAAGTCCCGCGACATGAAGGCCCAGTACCTGGATCGCATGGACATTGAGCGCGAACGCGGCATCACTATCAAGTCCCAGGCGGTTCGCATGCCCTGGGAGCTCGATGGGACCAGCTATGCGCTGAATATGATCGATACGCCCGGTCACGTGGACTTCACCTACGAGGTGTCCCGTTCGCTGGCCGCCTGCGAAGGGGCAGTGCTGCTCGTTGACGCGGCGCAGGGCATCGAGGCGCAGACTCTCGCGAACCTCTACCTGGCCATGGAAAACAACCTCACCATCATCCCGGTGCTGAACAAGATCGACCTCCCGGCAGCCCAGCCCGAGAAGTACGCGGCCGAACTGGCCAGTCTGATCGGCGGCGACCCCGACGACGTGCTCCGCGTTTCCGGCAAGACCGGTATGGGCGTCGAGGTCCTGCTGGACAAGATCGTCCGCGACCTGCCGGCCCCTGTGGGGGACCCGGCAGCCCCAGCGCGCGCCATGATCTTCGACTCCGTCTACGATACCTACCGCGGTGTGGTCACCTACGTCCGTGTGGTTGACGGCATGCTGCACCCCCGTGAACGCATCCAGATGATGTCCACCCGGGCCACCCACGAACTCCTGGAGATCGGGGTGAGCTCCCCGGAGCCCACCCCCTCCAAAGGCCTCGGCGTGGGCGAAGTGGGCTACCTCATCACCGGTGTGAAGGACGTCCGCCTGTCCAAGGTGGGCGACACCGTCACCAACCTGGCCAAGCCTGCCACTGCCTCTCTTCCAGGCTACGCCGATGCCAAGCCGATGGTCTTCTCAGGCCTGTATCCGCTGGACGGCACGGACTATCCGGTGCTCCGCGATGCGCTGGAGAAACTGATGCTGAACGACGCGGCACTGGTCTATGAGCCGGAAACGTCCGCCGCGCTGGGATTCGGCTTCCGGGTGGGCTTCCTCGGCCTGCTCCACCTGGAAATCACCAGGGAGCGGCTCGAACGCGAATACAATCTGGACCTGATCTCCACTGCCCCCAACGTGGAGTACGAGGTAACGCTGGAGGACAAGAAGGTGGTCCACGTGACCAACCCCAGCGAATACCCCTCCGGCAAGATCGCCGAGGTCCGCGAGCCGATGGTGGCTGCCACCATCCTTGCTCCGAATGAGTTCGTGGGCGCCATCATGGAACTTTGCCAGAGCCGCCGCGGTGTTATCGGCGGCATGGACTACCTGTCCGAGGACAGGGTCGAAATCCGGTACCGGTTGCCGCTTGCTGAGATCGTGTTCGATTTCTTTGACATCCTCAAATCCAAGACCCGGGGCTACGGCTCGCTCGACTGGAAGGCCGACGGCGAGCAGGTGGCCGACCTGGTCAAGGTGGACATCATGCTCCAGGGTGAACAGGTGGATGCCTTCTCCGCCATCACGCACCGCGAGAAGGCTTATGCCTACGGTGTGATGATGACCGGCAAACTGCGCGAGCTTATTCCCCGCCAGCAGTTCGAAGTGCCCATCCAGGCTGCCATCGGCTCCAGGATCATCGCCCGGGAAAGCATCCGCGCCATCCGCAAGGACGTTCTGGCCAAGTGCTACGGCGGCGACATTTCCCGTAAGCGCAAGCTGCTGGAGAAGCAGAAGGAAGGCAAAAAGCGGATGAAGATGGTGGGCCGTGTTGAGGTTCCCCAGGAAGCCTTCATCGCTGCGTTGACCACTGACGAGTCCAAGGACAAGGCCAAGAAGTAGTGATGAAAGTGGCCGGCAACACCGGAGGCCCCTGTAATGCCTAGCACTCTTCCGCTCGGCGACCCGGCTCCGTCGGACGGTCTGCTGCCCGCCCAGGCAGTGGACGGTGCTGCGGACCGGGCCTTCGGACTGTACGTGCACATTCCGTTCTGCGCGGTGCGCTGCGGATACTGCGACTTCAACACGTACACGGCCACCGAGCTGGGCGGCGGCGCGTCGCAGGACGCCTACGCCAGCACGGCCGTGTCCGAAGTTGACTTTGCCGCCACCGCCCTGCGGGACTCGGGTGTTCCGGACCGGCCGCTGAGTACAGTCTTCTTTGGCGGCGGCACCCCCACGCTGCTCCCTGCGGAAGACCTCGCCCGAATCCTGACAGCCGCCGTCGGGAACTGGGGCTTGGAACCCGGCGCCGAAGTGACCACCGAAGCAAACCCGGACTCGGTCACCCCTGCATCACTGCAGGTGCTGGCCGACTCCGGGTTCACCCGGGTTTCCTTTGGCATGCAGTCCGCGGTTCCCCATGTCCTAAAGGTCTTGGACCGCACGCACACGCCCAGTCGCGTGCCGCAGGTGGTCCAGTGGGCGCGGGACGCCGGACTGGCCGTGAGCCTGGATCTTATCTACGGGACGCCGGGGGAGTCCCTGGCGGACTGGCGGTTCTCCCTGGAGACGGCCCTGTCCTACCAGCCTGACCACATCAGTGCCTACGCGCTGATCGTGGAGGACGGCACCAAGCTGGCCGCCCAGATCCGCCGTGGTGAAGTCCCGGGGATCGACGACGACGACCACGCCGACAAGTACGAACTCGCCGACCAACTGATCGGCGCGGCGGGCCTCAGCTGGTACGAGGTTAGCAACTGGTCCCGGACGCCGGAGCAGGCATGCCGGCATAATCTGGCGTACTGGCGGGGGGACGACTGGTGGGGCATCGGACCAGGTGCGCACTCACACGTCGGCGGAGTCCGGTGGTGGAACGTCAAGCACCCTACGGCCTACGCCGGACGGCTCGCCCAGGGCCTGTCACCGGCCGCCGGGCGGGAAACGCTCGACGCCGAAACCCGCGACGTGGAGCGCGTGATGCTTGAGGCCCGGCTCGTGTCGGGGCTGGCAACGTCAACGCTGGGCGAACACGGTCAGCACGCCGTGGCCGGGCTCATTGCGGACGGCCTGGTGGAGCCGCCGGCAGCCTTCCACGGCACGCTGGTTTTGACCCTGAAGGGGCGCCTGCTGGCCGATGCCGTGGTCCGCAGGATCCTGCCGGACTAACGGTGGTGGGCCCACGCCCGCAGGGTTCCCTGGCCGAGCCTGCGAGGTTAGCGCGGCGGTCCCTTCCCAACTCTCGCAAGCTCGCGTCGGGGCCCTCGGGACGCCGCTTAGCGGGTGGGGACTACTTGATCCAGCGCAGGTTGTACTGGTAACGGTGCGGCTGGCCCTTGTTGACATGGATACCTGCGGCCACCGAGAAGCAGGTCAGGGCAATCCAGATCAGGGTGGCGATGACAGCGAAAATGTTTCCCACCACCGGAATAAACACCAGGACGTTGGCCACCAGCGCAGCAATGGTGGGCGGCAGGCTGAAGTTGAGTGCTTCCTTGGATTCCTGGGCGGTAAACGGCCCGCGCTCACGGAAAATCAGGTAGATCAGCAGGGACGGAACACAGCCGAGAATCCCGCCGAAATGCGCCAGCGTGGCCCACTGGCGGTCTTCGCTGGCCGTCAGCGGCAGCGCATTTGCCGGAACGCCCTGGTACTCTGAACGGCCCTGGCCGCCGTGGTCGTCCCGGTGCTCGCGTGCGTTTTGTGCCACGGTTTTCTTCCTTCGAAAGTGCAATGGTGCTGGGTTGGAGAATGCCGGACTGAAAGCAACTGCAGCCTCCGCAGTACCAAGAATACTGGTTCAGCCACCAAATGCCGCCGCCCCGAGCCGGATCCGGCGTTAATGCACTGTCAGGAAGTCGATGACTTCCTCCACCCGTCCGAGCAGTGATGCCTCCAGATCCGCGTAGCTGCGGACAGCGCCCAGCAGCCTTTGCCAGCCAAGCCCAATATCTTCCTTGGTGGAGTGCGGCCAGCCGAACGCTGTCAGAATGCCCGTCTTCCAGTCCTGCCCGCGGGGCACCACAGGCCACTGTTCGATGCCCAGGACAGCGGGCCGGATGGCCTGCCACACGTCAACGTAAGGGTGACCGACGATCAGGACATTGCCGGCAGCGCCGGGGGAATCCATTACGGCGGCAGCGATGCGAGACTCCTTTGAGTCCGGCACCAGGTGGTCCACCAGGACCCCCAGCCGGCGGCCGGGACCCGGACCGAACGCGGCCACCGCCCCGGTGAGGTCATCAATGCCATGCAAAGGTTCGACGACGAT
The DNA here is from genome assembly GCF_014217545.1 of Pseudarthrobacter sp. NBSH8. NCBI lineage: Bacteria > Bacillati > Actinomycetota > Actinomycetes > Micrococcales > Micrococcaceae > Pseudarthrobacter > Pseudarthrobacter sp. NBSH8. The sequence continues at coordinate 2,175,773 of NZ_CP043178.1, read as the reverse complement.
GCCCTCAACGCGGAGATCGTCACCCCAGACCTTCTCCACCAGTTCGGCGTCGTGTTTGCCTTCCACCCAGATTCTGCTCGCCTTGGCCACCTGGGCACGCTGGCCGGCCACGCGGACTGAGCCGGACGCCGTCCGGCCGGCCGCCACGGGGGCGGCCTGCCTGGGCGCCGGGGGAACGAGCCGGATGGGCTGCCCCTCCAGGAGGAACCCGAAACCGAGCCGGAAGGACCGGGACTTGCCTCGCCGGTCTTCGAGGGCCACGACATGCATGCCGCCGGACTTCTCCACCCGGGTCACCGCTCCCACCCAGCCGGACTGGGCATCTTCAAGGACCATGCCGCGTTCCACGGGAACCTCAGGAAGTTCGCTCCTGACGGGCGCGGTGATCTCCTGCGGACCCCAGTTCTGGTATTGCATGGATTGATTCCGCCTTGCCGCTAGATCCTGGCCCGGAATTTCGCCCGGAGCGGTACCAATGCTAACAACGGGGTGACTCATATTAGACTGTTAGCACTTAGGCATGTCGAGTGCTAACCCCGCAGTGACCACGGATGGAGGTGGAGTATGAGCGAGCCGCGCAAACTCGAAGTACTGCGCGCCATCGTGGAGGACTATGTGCACTCCCGCGAGCCGGTGGGTTCCAAAGCGCTCGTGGAACGCCACCACCTCGGCGTGTCCAGCGCCACTATCCGCAACGACATGGCGGCCTTGGAAGACGACGGCCTGATCACTGCCCCGCACACCAGCGCCGGACGGATCCCCACAGACAAAGGCTACCGGCTGTTTGTGGACCAGATTTCAGCGGTAAAGCCGCTTTCCCAGGCGGAACGGCGGGCGATCCAGGCGCTGCTGGAGGGCGCAGACGATCTGGACGACGTCCTGGACAGGACCGTCAGGATGCTGTCGCAGCTAACCAACCAGGTCGCCGTCGTGCAGTATCCGCATCTGAGCCGCGCCACCATCCGCCACATCGAATTCGTCCTGCTTGCGCCGCGGCAGGTCCTCGTGGTCCTCATCGCCACCACCGGCAAGGTAGAACAGCGCGTAATCGACGTCGGCCAGAACCTCGGCGACGACGCCGTCGCGTCGTTGCGGGCACACTTCCTCGGGTCCCTCGCGGGCATCTCGCTGAGCCGCCTGACGCCGTCGCTGCCGGGGGTCGTTTCGTCCGTCAGCCCGGGCCAGCGTGCGGCGGCCCAGGCATTGGCCCACGGGCTGGAAACGCTCGCCCACAACAGCCGCGAGGAACGCATGGTCATGGCCGGAACAGCGAACCTCGCCCGCTCCAATGTGGATTTTCCGCTCAGTATCGGACCGGTCCTGGAAGCCCTCGAGGAGCAGGTTGTCCTGTTGCGCCTCCTAAGCGACATGGCGCAGGATCCGAGGGGTGTGGCAGTCAGCATCGGGCGTGAAAACCCGTACGACGGGCTCGCGGAAGCCTCCGTGGTGGCCACGGGCTACGGACCAGACAGCACCGCCAAGATCGGTGTGCTGGGCCCCACCCGGATGGACTATCCCACCACCATGGCCGCCGTCAGGGCAGTAGCCCGTTACCTTTCAAGAATTCTGGGTCCGTAACAGCACTACGGTCCAGGCACGAAGAGCAGTGCCGGCAGCCCGCCTGCCGGCAGTACAACAAGGAAGAGATACGAACTTTGAGCAGCCACTACGACGTCCTCGGAGTCTCGCCGGAAGCCACCGGGGAAGAGATCAAGAAGGCCTACCGCAAGCTGGCCCGCACTCTTCACCCGGATGTAAACCCCGGGGAGGATGCTTCGGACCGCTTCAAGGCCGTGACCCACGCCTACGAGGTACTTTCGGACCCGCAGAAGCGACGGATCTATGACACCACCGGCAACGAGAACGGCACCGACAACGGGTTCGGCGGCGGCGGATACTCCGGCCAGGGCTTCGCGTTCCAGGATATCTTCGACACGTTCTTCGGCGCGGGCGGCTCCTCCGGCCCCGCGTCCCGGGTCCGCCGCGGCCAGGACGCACTGATCAGTGTCCGAATCGAACTGCGCGATGCCGTGTTCGGCGTCAACCGGAAACTCGAAGTGGACACCGCGGTCACCTGCCCCACCTGCAACGGGTCATGCTGCCGCGAAGGCAGCCACCCTGTCCGCTGCGATATCTGCGGCGGCAGCGGCCAGGTTCAGCGTGCCGTGCGCTCCATCCTGGGCCAGGTCATGACGGCGGCCCCGTGCGGCAGCTGCGATGGTTTCGGGACGGTCATCAAGGACCCTTGCAACGAATGCAGCGGACAGGGCCGCATTCGCAGCCGGCGGTCCCTCACCATCAAGGTGCCCGCCGGTGTTGCCACGGGCACGCGGATCCAGCTTTCCGGGCAAGGCGAAGCGGGCCCGGCCGGAGGACCATCCGGGGACCTCTATGTGGAACTGCGGGTCAACAACGACGCCACCTACGCCCGCGACGGCGACGACCTGCACGCGACACTTCACATTCCGATGACAGCCGCCGCCCTGGGCACCGAGCTGTCACTGGAAACCTTTGACGGACTGCAGGAGATCGACGTCAAGGCGGGCACGCAGTCAGGGGAGATCATCACGCTCCGCGGACTCGGCGTGACGCACCTGCGCGGTTACGGCCGCGGGGATCTGATGGTCCATCTGCAGGTTGAGACGCCAGCCAAGCTGGATGCGGCGCAGGAGGACCTCCTGCGGCAGCTGGCGAAGCTTCGGGGCGAGCAGTTCACGGAAGGCAAACTGGCAGCCAGCGGCGGCGTCTTTGCCAAGCTGCGGGACCGGTTCGGTAACCTGTAGCGGTGAGCAATCCCGTTTTCTTCAGCAGTGCCGGGGCGCTCGACGAGCTGGTGCCAGGTGCCCGATTTATCCTTCAAGGGCCGGAGGCACGCCACGCCGTGACCGTGAAACGGCTATCTCCTGGAGAGGCCGTGGACATTGCCGACGGCGCCGGAAAACGGCTGACGGGAACTGTTGTCTCGGCGTCGCCGGCAGAGCTTACCGTGGAATGCTCCGCCGTCGCCGTGGAGGACCGGCCCGACATCCGGCTGGTGCTGGTGCAGGCCCTCGCCAAGGGGGACCGCGACGAACTGGCCGTGGAAACGGCAACCGAACTCGGGATTGATGCCGTAATTCCCTGGCAGGCCGAGCGCTCAATCGTCCGCTGGAAGGGTGAGCGCGCGGCCAAGGCCCACGCAAAATGGCAGTCCGTGGTCACTGCCGCCGCCAAGCAGGCACGCCGCGCCTGGATCCCCGAGGTGCGCGCCGCCGTCGAAACGCCAGGCCTTGCGGCGGCAGTGGCGGCAGCGGATCTGGCCGTAATCCTGCACGAAGACGCGGTTCGGCCGCTCCGGTCCGTCCTGGAATTATGGCAGGGCGCCCAGGCTGACACCGGACCCCTGGAAATTCTGCTCATCGTTGGCCCGGAAGGCGGAATCAGTCCCCGCGAAGTCACCCGGCTTTGCGACGCCGGGGCCGTGACGGCCCTCTTGGGCCAGCACGTCCTCAGGTCATCCACGGCCGGACCGGCAGCTGTTGTCCTGGCGAGCGATGTACTGGGACGCTGGACAGCGCCAGTGTCCTGACGCGGCCTGCTACCGGATTTTGAAGTTCCGCGTATCCACATTCAGCTCCTGGCTGCTGCCGGCTGTCTCCACCTGCGAAACACGGAGCTCATAGTTCCCGGCGGACAGGCTCAGCGCAAGCGTGAACACTCCGGCCTGGGCCGCTTCGGCCGCTGCAGTGGTCTCCCCGGTGAGGTAGGGCGCCTTGTTCCCGTTCGCTTCGGCCCGCAGGATCTGCCAGCGGAGCTTGCCGCCAGGAACCGTGCTGCGGCCGGTGATCTTGACGCTTCCGCCTGCCAGGTCCGTCCCTTCCTGCGGATCGATGATCCAGACAGGCGCCACCATTCCGGCAGCCCGGGACATTGGGTCGCCAAGCTGGATGTGGTTGAAGGCAACGTAGTCGGTGTGGCTATCCACCAGGATCCTGACCTGGATCTGCTGGCCGGAATCGATCAGGCCGGAACTCGCAGCCGCCGCCGTAGCGGTAAAGACCAGCTGCTGGATGGCGCGGCCAGCCATGTCGGCGTCGAGATTGCTGTTAAAGGCATCTTCGGAGATGTCGACCGTGATGACGTTCTTGCCGGAGATGGACGAGGCAAGTTTCTCCGGATTCTGCCAGGGCGTGAAGAAATCCGGGTCCAGCGGCTTCTCCGACATCATGGCCCGGAGGGCACGTGTCACAGGATTCTCCTGCTCCGGCACGTCCCGGAACTCCCGGTACAGGAACACGTTGTTGTTGCTTCGGCCAATCCAGTAGACGGGTGCCTTGTTGGAAGACTGTGTGGTTTCCAAGGGCGCGCTGGTGGAGGGGCCCCCGGGTGAGCCGGTGGCAGCCTGGCTGGAGTTTGCCGTCGGGTTGGGCCCGGGGTTGGGGTCCGCGATGCAACCGGTGAGAAGGAGGAATGCTGGCAGTAGACCCAGGAGGCGTTGCGGACGGAAGCGCGGCTCGGCGCGTCTGGCAGTAAGGGGGGTCGCTGTTTGCGGCACTCTCGTGGCCTGTCCTTTCCCGGCTGTGAAATGGTGAGGCCTTGGCCCCGTGAGCCGGTCCCCGGACGGCTGTGATTTCCAGCATGGCATAACCGGTTCTGCCAAAAGGACCAGATCCCGGCTGCCGGTGCAACTGCAACGGGAACGATATGCGCCTGATATGAAGTTGATACCTAATGACGGCAACCGTCCCGCAGCACGCTGGTGACGGGTACCTTTCCCGGCGACCGCCGGGCGCTGCCGGGAGGTGCCTCCTGGCGTAAGATGGTAGGACTCCGCTGGCTCCTGCGTGCTCGGCAACAGCCCCGTCCACACAGCAGCCGGCGGCACTTTAAGTTTCGAACTGGAGGAGACCACAGGCCCGCGGGCCAGCACCATGACTGAATCAGCGAACGGAAAGCGCCGGCTCAATACTGACCGCGCCGCCGCAGAATTCCCCCATTCACTTCCTGGTGTCCGGACGGAGGTGGTTCTCTTTGACAACTCCGACCAGATGGTCCAATCGCTCGGCAGCCATGACGAGGCCTTGCGTTACATCGAAGAGCAGTTCCCGTCGGTGAACTTCCACGTCCGTGGAAACGAGCTGTCCATCAGCGGCCCTGCCAACGAAGTTCCGCGCATTATGCGGCTCCTGCATGAAGTGCGCGGCCTCGTGGCCCGCGGCACCGTCATCAGCCCCGCGGTGCTGCACCAGCTCGTTGCGCTGCTCCGCAGCCAGTCATTGCAGAACCCTGTGGATGTCCTCACTCATGACATCCTCTCCAGCCGGGGGAAGACCATCCGGCCCAAAACCCTGAACCAGAAGAACTACGTGGACGCAATTGACGCGAACACAGTGATTTTCGGGATTGGCCCTGCAGGCACGGGTAAGACGTACCTCGCGATGGCCAAGGCTGTTCAGGCCCTCCAGCAGAAGGAAGTCAGCCGCATTATCCTGACCAGGCCCGCAGTCGAGGCCGGCGAACGGCTGGGATTCCTGCCGGGCACCCTGAGCGACAAGATCGATCCCTACCTGCGCCCGCTGTACGACGCACTGCACGACATGATGGACCCTGAGTCCATCCCGCGGCTGATGGCGGCGGGAACCATCGAAGTGGCGCCGCTGGCCTACATGCGGGGGCGCACGCTCAATGACGCCTTCATCATTCTGGACGAAGCGCAGAACACCACACCGGAACAGATGAAGATGTTTCTGACGCGCTTGGGCTTCGGGTCCAAAATGGTGGTCACCGGCGACGTCACCCAGGTGGACCTTCCCTTTGGCACCCGGTCGGGCCTGCGGATCGTAGAGGAGATCCTGCAGGGAATCGAGGACGTGAACTTCACCGTCCTGGACTCCACTGACGTGGTCCGCCACCGTCTTGTGGGTGACATCGTGCGTGCCTACAGTCTCTGGGATGACGTCCAGCGGAGCAAAGTAAAACACTCGGTGAGCCGGGAAAAGCGGGGGGAAAACGCGTGAGCATTGAGGTTAACAACGAATCCGGCATCCAGGTTGACGAAGCCGAGCTCGTGGCACTGTCCCGGTACGTTTTCGAGCAGTTGTTTATCCACCCGCAGGCTGAACTCTCCATTCTCCTGGTGGATGAACCAGCCATGGAAAAGCTCCACATCGAACTGATGGACGAGCCCGGATCCACAGACGTGCTCTCGGTTCCCATGGACGAACTGACCCCCGGTACGCCGGACCGGCCCACTCCACAAGGGATGCTGGGTGACATTGCCGTGTGCCCCCAGGTGGCGCAGGTGCAGGCAGCCAACGCCGGGCATTCCCTGCAGGATGAGATGATGCTGCTGACCACCCACGGGATCCTCCACCTGCTCGGCTATGACCACGCAGAGCCCGAGGAAAAGGAAGAGATGTTCGGCCTCCAGCGCCAGCTGCTTTCCGGCTTCACCGGCAAAGAAGCACCCGCCGAGACCACGCAGTGACGCCCCTGCTCCTTGTCGGCATGGCCCTGGCCTTCCTCAGCACCGCAGCACTCCTGACCGCAGCCGAGGCCGCGTTCACGTTTCTTTCCCGGCATGACGCCGAAGACGCGCTGCTGAAAAGCCGCGGAAACGCCATGCAGCGCATCCTGGCCCAGCCGGTGGCCCACATCCGGGCGTTGAGGTTCTGGCGGGTCTGGTTCGAGATGGCTTCAGCCGTGGCGGTGGCTGTGCTGCTCCACAGCCTGCTGGACAACGTCTGGCTGGCCGGGCTTGCCGCAACCGGGATCATGGCCTTGCTCGGCTTCGTCATCGTGGGAGTTTCCCCGCGGCAGATCGGCAGGCTCCATTCGGCCGCGGTGGTCCGGTATACGGCATCGCTGATCAGGTTCCTGACCTGGGTCCTCGGTCCCATTCCCGGGTGGCTCGTGGCGCTGGGCAGTGCCGCCGCTCCCGGCGCCCCTGCCGGTGATGACGCGTTCTTCAGCGAACAGGAATTCCGCGAACTCGTGGACCGGGCCTCTGAATCGGACATGATCGAAGACACCGAAGCGGAAATGATCCAATCAGTCTTTGACTTCGGCGATACCCTGGTGCGCGCCGTAATGGTGCCCAGGACCGATATCCTCAGCATCGACGCCGGTTCCAGCCTCAGGCGGGCCATGTCGATGTTCCTGCGGTCGGGCTACTCTCGGATCCCCGTGATCCGAGACAATACGGACCAGATTCTCGGAATTGTCTACCTCAAGGACGTTGCGGCGACGCTTCATGAGCTGGGGCCCGACGACGAGCCGCCCCCGGTCGAAGCCTTGGCCCGCGGGGTGCGGTACGTCCCGGAGTCCAAGCCGGTGAGCGACCTCCTCCGGGAGCTGCAGAAGGAGTCAACCCACGTGGCCATCGTGATCGACGAATACGGTGGCACGGCCGGCCTTGTCACCCTCGAAGACCTCATCGAGGAAATCGTCGGCGAAATCGTGGACGAATATGACACGGAAAGCGCCGAGGCCGTGGCCCTGGGCAGTGGTTCGTACCGCGTGAGCGCCCGGATGAGCATCGATGACCTCGGAGAACTGTTCGACATAGAGCTCGACGACGACGAAGTTGACACCGTGGGCGGGCTGCTGGCCAAGGCCCTGGGCCGCGTTCCCATTGTGGGCAGCCGCGTGGAGGTGGATGGCATCTCACTGCTCGCCGAACGGCTCGAGGGCCGCCGCAACCGCGTCAGCCACATCATTGCCGCAGCAGCACCAAAGACAGACACTGACCTTGAAGACGTCCTCGACGAGGCGGAAGCAACCCAGCAGGGAGTTCCACGTGAGCAAGAAAAATAGTCGTCCGGCAAGCCCGGATTCAGCCGCAACAGAGTTCGGCGGATACAGGGCGGGCTTTGCGGTCCTCGTGGGGCGGCCGAACGCGGGCAAATCAACCCTGACGAACGCCCTGGTGGGCCAGAAGGTGGCGATCACTTCCGCCAAGCCGCAGACCACGCGGCACACCATCCGAGGGATCGTGCACCGCGATGACGCCCAGTTGATCCTGGTTGATACGCCTGGCCTGCACCGCCCCCGAACCCTGCTGGGAAAACGGTTGAACGAACTCGTCGCCGACACCCTCGCCGAGGTGGACGCGATCGGCTTCTGCCTTCCCGCCAACGAGAAGATCGGCCCGGGCGACAAGTACATCGCCGCACAGCTCGCCGCCATCGGCAACAAGCCGGTCATCGCGGTCGTCACCAAGGCGGACACCGTGGACCGGCAGGCGCTCACGGAGCAGTTGCTCGCCGTCGCTGCATTGGGCCGGGATGTCATCGGCGAGGACGGCTGGAAAGACATCGTGCCCGTTTCCGCCACCGACGGGTTCCAGGTCGACACCCTCGCAGACGTCCTGATCAGCCACATGCCAGCATCGCCGCCCCTGTATCCGGATGGCCACCTGACGGACGAACCGGAAGCTGTGATGATCGCGGAACTCATCCGGGAAGCGGCCCTCGAGGGCGTACGGGACGAACTGCCGCACTCACTGGCGGTCGTCGTTGATGAGATTGTTCCGCGTGAAGGCCGGCCCGAGGACAGGCCCTTCCTCGACGTCCGGGTCAACCTTTATGTGGAGCGTCCGTCGCAGAAGGCCATCATCATCGGCAAAGGCGGCGCACGGCTCCGCGAAGTCGGTACCACCGCCCGCAAGGGGATCGAGGCGCTGCTCGGCGCCCGAATCTACCTTGACCTGCATGTGAAGGTGGCAAAGGACTGGCAGCGTGACCCGAAGCAGCTGGTCAAGCTGGGCTTCTGACGCGGCCCTTACACCATGCCCCTGCCGGTCGTCGGGAAGTTCCCAGACTGGGCAACTAAAATAGGCCGGATTCAATTTTTTCAAGGAAGGTACACCACACATGGGGCGAGGCCGCGACAATCGCGAGTACGGAGCTGACGCGTCAGCCGGGACCGGTCCGGTCTCCCGCCACGCTGATGCCACCGCCGTCGGCGTCGCCCGGCATCTCGGCTCCCGCAGCCGGATGCGGGCGTGGCTGAAGGTGACTACCGCAGTGGTGACCGTCCTGGTGGTCGGCGGTCTTGGTTTTGCCGGGTATTGGTATTTTCGGCTTCAATCCAACATCACGACTGCGCCGCTGAACGCCGGCGGCACCGCGAACCCCGGGGCCGACAAATCGGAGCGGATGCAGATTCTGATCCTGGGCTCGGATACCAGGGACGGCGCAAACGCGGAGTACGGCTCTGCGGACGCCTCAACCGGTTACGGCAAGTCCGACGTCATGATGCTGATGGACGTATCGGCGGACAATAAGCGCGTCAGCGTCATCAGCTTCCCCCGGGACCTGCTGGTCGATATTCCGGAGTGCACCGACCAGAAGACCAAACGGACGTATCCTGCCCGCAGCGGTGCCATGATCAACGAGGCCATGAATGAAGCCGGCATCGGCTGCGCCGTAGACACGGTCAACAAACTGACTGGCCTGGAGATCGATCACTTCATGATGGCGGACTTTACCGCTGTGAAGGAACTCTCCAACACGGTGGGCGGCGTTGACGTGTGCATCAGTGACGCCGTCTACGATCCGGACTCCCGGCTGCGCCTGCCGAAGGGCACATCCTCGGTCAAGGGTGAAATGGCCCTTGCCTTCCTGCGGACCAGGCACGCCTTCGCCGATGGCGGCGATCTCGGCCGGATCAGGGCACAGCAGGGATTCCTGTCCTCCCTTACGCGCAAGATCAAGGACGACGGCACACTGTCCGACCCCTCTAAAATGCTGAACATCGCCGATGTTGTGACCAAGAACCTCACCGTGGATGAGGGGCTGGCCTCCGTGCCGTCGCTCGTGAGTATAGGTAGCCGGCTGAAGGACATCGACATCAGCAAGGTGGCGTTTGTGGCCGTGCCCAACACGCCGGCGGCCACGGATATCAACCGCCTGCAGATTGCGGAGCCCGCAGGGTCACAGCTGTTTGCGGCACTCCGCGAGGACGTGGACCTCACGGATCCAACTGCGCCCACCACTCCTACCCCGGCGCCGACAGAAACGACAGCCCTGCCCACAGAAACAGCCCCGGCTGTGCCCACGTATGACAAGGCGCTGCAGCCAGTCACCGTGGCCAACGGCAGCGGCATCCCGGGGCGCGCCCAGGAAATCGTGCAGGCCTTGATCACCGGCGGTTTCACCCAATCCGGGCCGCTACAAGCCGCACCTGTCGCGCAGAGCGTTGTCTACTATGGTACTGAATTCGCCGACGTCGCAGCCGATGTGGCTGCGCTGCTCGGGATCCCGGCCGCCCAGGTCCAGCTGGCACCCCGCGTCGCCGGAGTCCAGGTCTACCTTGGAACTGACTTCACTGCCGGGGCAACCTACGGCGCCAGCGCGGGCGCCGCCCTGCCCGAGGACATCGTCAACCAGACGGCCGGCGATACTGTGTGCCAGCAGGCCAACCCGGTGCTGATCGTCCAGGACTGACGGCAGAACCCAGTAGACACCGGAGGCGGGGCCAGGAGGCCCCGCCTCCCGGTGTCTCTGCCGGGATGATTACCAGATGCTGACGCGGGCTTCCTGAGGCATCCACATGCCGTCCTGCCCGGTCACGCCAAAGGCCTCGTGGAAGGCGTCGAGGTTCTTGGCAATGGCGTTGGTCCTGAACTCGTTGGGGGAGTGGGGATCCGTGGCGAGCCTCCTGATGGCCTCTTCAGACCGGATCACCTGCCGCCAGCCGGCCGCCCAGGACGCGAAGAACCGCTGCTGCCCCGTCAGTCCGTCCAGCACCTCGGGTTCCCTGCCATCGAGGCTGAGGAGATAAGCCTTGTAGGCGATGGTCAGGCCACCGAGGTCGCCGATGTTTTCCCCGAGCGTCAGCTTGCCGTTGACGTTGTGCCCTGGCGCGGCATACGGCGACAACGCGTCGAACTGTGCCACGAGCTTCGCCGTGAGCTCCTCAAAGGCCGTCCTGTCATCCTCGGTCCACCAGTTCCGCAGCGCGCCGCCGCCGTCGAACTGCGACCCCTGGTCATCAAAACCGTGGCCAATCTCGTGGCCGATCACCGCTCCGATGCCGCCGTAGTTGACGGCGTCATCGGCGTCGGCCGTGAAGAACGGTGGCTGCAGGATGGCCGCCGGGAACACGATCTCGTTGAGCATCGGGTGGTAGTACGCGTTCACCGTCTGCGGTGTCATAAGCCACTTGTTGAGGTCCACCGGTTTGCCCACCTCATCCAAGTGGCGGTTGACGTCGGCGTTGTGGGCCCGCTCGACGTTGCCCAGAAGGTCCGCGGGGTCGATCTCCACAGCGGAGTAATCGATCCACTTGTCGGGGTAGCCGATCTTGGCGCGGAAGGCCTCCAGTTTCCGCAGCGCCTCAGCCTTGGTTTCCGCACCCATCCACGCAAGGCCGGTGATGGACTGCCGGTAGGCCTCGATCAGGTTGGACACCAAGGTCTGCATGCGGGCTTTGTGAGATTCGGGGAAGTGCTTCGAGACGTAAATCTGCCCGACGGCCTCACCGAGCGCCGCTTCCACGACGGCGACGGCCCGCTTCCAGCGGTCCTTGTTCCGGGGGGTGCCGCTGATGGTTGTTCCGTAGAAGGAGAAGTTGGCATCAACGAACTCGGCGGACAGATAGGGCGCCGCGCCGTTGACGACGCGCAGGGCGAGCCACTCCTGCCACACAGGGAGCGGTTCGGACTCCAGCAGGCCAGCGGCCCCGCTGAAGAAGTCCGGAGTGCTCACGACGATTTCGCTGCTTTTGTCGGGGTCGATCCCGGCAGCTTCGAACCAGGTATTTAGCAGCGGGAACAGCGTGGCTGCTTCCTCGGCGGATTTAAGGTTGTAGGTCTTCTGCGGGTCGCGCAGGGTGACGTTGTCCCAGTGATGGGAAGCAAGTTTGGTTTCGAGCGCAACGACGCGCGCGGCCGCCGTCTCCGGATCGGCCACCCCTGCCAGGGTGAACATGGTCCGGACATGCTCGCCATAGGCCTTGACCATCGGGGCGAACTTTTCTTCCCGGTAGTAGGACTCGTCCGGCAGTCCGAGGCCGCCCTGGCCGGTATAGAGCAGGATGCGGTCCGGGTTGCCCGCGTCCGGAGCCGGGTAAATGTAGAAGAGCCCGGAAACGTCTGACCGGAACAGGCGCCCGGCCAGGGCTACAAGGTCGGCAACGGTGGTGGTGGCGAACACGTCGGCAAGGCGACCGCGGATCGGCTCCATTCCCTTGGCCTCCACGGTGGCTTCATCCATAAAGCTGTTGTAGAGCTCGCCGACCTTCCGTTCAATCCCGCTGGCGGCCTCGCCTTTGGCGGCTGCTTCCTCGATGATGTCCCGGACCGCGATTTCCGCTCCGTCGCGCAGTGCGGTGAATGTTCCCTCGAGGGGCCGGTCATCCGGAATTTCCGTGGCCTTGAGCCAGGACCCGTTCACGTGCTGGTACAGGTCGTCCTGCGGCCTGACGGTGTGGTCAATGTTGGACAGATCGATCCCCGAGATGGGCACAAGAGCTCCTTCGTGTGACGAGCCGCGGCCGTCGGTTGCACCGGCGCGGCGTCTGCATTGTGGACGGTGCTGGAGGTGTTGCTCCTTCATCTTACGCACCCGTGTTACTGTGAAATGGTGCGCGCAGAACTGCTCCTTCTTAGCTGCCGCGGCGAGGCCTCAGACGCGATCTAGCGCAAGGCCCATCCTCGTCGCGGAGTTTGTGTTGCCCGGCCACCCTTTCAGATTTGAACCACAGAAAAGGCCCCGATAGTAATGCGAAACGCACAGAAGCCCTCCGGAATGCCCGTCCACCGCTACGCGCCGTTCCAGGATCTGATCACCGTTGAACTGCCTGACCGCACGTGGCCGGACAAGGTCATCAAGAAGGCCCCGCGCTGGTGCGCCGTGGACCTGCGTGACGGCAACCAGGCGCTGATCGACCCGATGAGCCCCGCCCGCAAGATGAAGATGTTCGATCTGCTGGTCCGCATGGGCTACAAGGAAATTGAAGTCGGCTTCCCGTCTGCTTCGCAGACCGATTTCGACTTTGTCCGTCAGCTCATCGTCGGAAACCACATCCCGGACGACGTCACCATCCAGGTCCTCACCCAGGCACGCGAGCACCTGATCGAACGGACCTATGAGTCCTTGGTTGGCGCGAAGCAGGCCATCGTCCACCTGTACAACTCAACGTCCGTCCTGCAGCGCCGAGTGGTGTTCAACCAGGATCAGGACGGCATTCTGGACATCGCGCTCCAGGGCGCCCGGCTGTGCAAGAAGTACGAGGAAACCCTCGTGGACACGCACATCACCTATGAATACTCGCCGGAGTCGTTCACCGGAACCGAACTGGACTACGCCGTCCGGGTCTGCAACGCCATCGCCGACGTCTTCGAAGCATCCGCCGACAGCCAGGTCATCATCAACCTGCCCGCCACGGTGGAAATGGCCACTCCGAACGTTTACGCCGATTCCATCGAATGGATGAGCCGGAACCTGCACCCGCGCGAAGGCATCATCCTGTCCCTGCACCCGCACAATGACCGGGGCACCGGCGTGGCCGCCGCCGAGCTGGGGTACCTGGCCGGCGCGGATCGGATCGAGGGCTGCCTGTTCGGCAACGGCGAGCGGACCGGCAACGTGGACCTCGTCACCCTGGGCCTGAACATGTTCGTGCAGGGTATCGATCCCATGATCGACTTCTCCGACATCGACGAGATCCGGCGCACGGTGGAGTACTGCAACCAGCTCCCCGTCGCAGAGCGTTCCCCCTACGGCGGCGACCTCGTGTTTACCGCATTCTCAGGCTCGCACCAGGACGCCATCAAGAAGGGCTTCGAGGCGCTGGAGAAGGACGCCGCAGCCGCCGGCAAGGACGTCGCGGACTTCACCTGGCAAGTCCCGTACCTGCCCGTTGACCCCAAGGACCTGGGCCGCAGCTACGAGGCCGTCATCCGGGTCAACTCGCAGTCCGGCAAGGGTGGCGTGGCCTACCTGCTCAAGAACGAACACAGCCTGGACCTGCCGCGCCGCGCCCAGATGGAATTTTCGGGCGTCATCCAGAAGAAGACCGATACCGTGGGCGGCGAAGTCAGCGGCGCCCAGTTATGGCAGCATTTCCAGGACGAGTACCTGCCCTCCAGCGAAACGGACGGCCAGTGGGGCCGCTACTCGCTCGGTTCCGTCAGCACCGAAACCGATGACGACGGCGGGATGACCCTGCACGCCTCGCTCACTGTTGACGGTGTCCAGGCCCGACGGACGGGCACCGGAAACGGGCCCATTGCGGCGCTGTTGAGCATCCTGCGCGAGGACGGCGTGGATGTCCGGGTGCTGGACTACAGCGAGCATGCCCTTTCGGAAGGCGGCAGCGCCATGGCCGCAGCCTACGTCGAGTGCGCCGTGGGGGAGCGGGTCCTGTGGGGTGTCGGCATTGATGCCAACACCAGCATGTCCTCGCTCAAGGCCGTCATTTCCGCAGTCAACCGGGCCATCCGGGATTCCCGCGCCTGATTCGGAATGCGTTGCGCGCCGGGAATACCGGCGCGCAACGCGCCGGCATCGCCGGCTTTCCGGAACTCAGTGCGAAGATTAACCGTGGTCCAACAATCCTTTGCTGCCCGGTCTTACCGGGATGACGCCGTGGTGCTTCGTACCCACAAGCTGGGCGAGGCCGACCGCATCATCACCCTGCTGACCAAGCACCACGGTCAAATCCGCGCCGTCGCCAAGGGAGTACGGCGGACCAGCAGCAAGTTTGGGGCGCGGCTGGAGCCCTTCATGGTTGCAGACCTGCAACTGGTCTCCGGAAAGACACTGGACATCGTCACCCAGGCGGTTGCCAAGGGCGCCTACGGCAGCAACATCGCCGCAGACTATGGCCGCTACACCGTTGCCGCTGCCATGACCGAAACTGCGGAGAAACTGACGGATGTCGACGGCGAAGCCGGCACCGCCCAGTACAACCTGCTGGTGGGTGCGCTGGCATCGCTGAGCCGGGCCGAACATGCGCCCGGACTGATCCTCGATTCCTATCTCCTGCGCGCTCTTGCCACCGGCGGCTGGGCGCCGAGTTTCACTAACTGCGCCCGCTGCGGCCGGCCCGGCCCCCATACGGCGTTTTCAGCTCCGCTCGGCGGCATGGTCTGCGCCGACTGCAGGCCACCGGGTTCGCCTGCGCCGGCGGCAGAGACCGTCGTACTGCTGGGTGCCTTGCTGACGGGGGACTGGACGACGACGGACGGTTCGCAGGTGCCGCACCGCCGGGAGGCTGCGGGGCTGGTGGCCGTATACCTGCAATGGCACCTTGAGCGTGTCCTGAAATCCCTCAAACATGTGGAGCGTGGCTGACAGTGGCCCTGGGAAAAAAGAAAAGTCCTTCGCGGCAACGGACCACCCCTGTGGTGGCACCGTATCCGCACCCTTCAGGCGCGGTTGCCCCGGCGATCCCCGCCGAATTCGTCCCCCGCCATGTGGCTATTGTGATGGACGGAAACGGCCGTTGGGCCAACCAGCGGGGCCTGCCGCGGATCGAGGGTCACAAGGCGGGCGAGCCTGCCCTCCTGGATGTCGTGGCGGGCGCCATCGAGTTGGGCATCGAGTTCGTGAGCGTCTATGCATTCTCCACCGAAAACTGGCGCCGCTCACCTGAAGAGGTCCGCTTCCTGATGGGTTTTAACAAGGACGTGCTACGAAGGCAGCGAAACCAGCTGGACGAGTGGGGTGTCCGCGTGCGGTGGTCCGGCCGGCGTCCCAGGCTGTGGGGCTCGGTGATCCGCGAACTCGAAGAGGCCGAGGAATTTACCGCGGGCAACAGCACCTGCACGTTGACAATGTGTGTTAATTACGGCGGCCGGGCGGAAATCACAGACGCAGTATCGGCAATTGCCGCCGAGGTTGCCGCAGGCCGGCTCAAGCCCGGTGCCATCACCGAGAAAACCATCCAGAAGTTCCTCGACGAGCCGGACCTGCCGGACGTGGACCTTTTCCTGCGGAGCTCGGGGGAGCAGCGGCTCTCCAACTTCCTGCTGTGGCAGTCGGCCTACGCGGAGTTCGTCTTTATGGACACGCTGTGGCCCGACGTCGACCGGCGGACCCTGTGGGACGCCGTCGAAATCTACGCCCAGCGGGACCGTCGCTACGGCGGCGCCGTCGACGCCGCACCGGGTTCAGCCGTACCGTAACCCCGGAGCCAGCGGGCGAGCCGCGCATAGGCGTCTGCCCGCACTTTGGCAGGGGAGAGGAAGACGTCGTGGAGCGCGCCGTCGATCCGTTCCACCGTGACGCTGCGCCCCAGTGTCAGGGCGCGGAGGGCGATGATGTTGACGTCCAGTACCGCGTCGGTGCGCCGCATTTCCTCGGACCAGAACGGCCCGGTGGCGCTTCCCCGGGACAGCAGCACCAGGATGGGTATGTCGATGTCCAGGCCACGGGCCACCTTGGTGTGGCCGGCCAGGATGGCGCTGAGCCAGCCCGCGCGGAGCGGAAATGCCATGGGCGGACGGAACCTGTCGTCAAGCGGCCACTCGCCGTCGGCTGAACTGCTGATGGTCCGCCAATAGAACCCCCGCTCGGGCAGCCGCAGGACAGCCTCCGGCCGGAACCGCGCCACGGGTCCCACCATCGTGGACGCAGCACGGCGGACCAGCGAGCTGCCGTGCATCTCCAGCCAGGGACTGTTTAACACCAGCTGGGAGGCCGCTCCGGGGTGGTTGCTGACCCAGAGGGCGGCCACCAGGCCGCCGGTGGAGTGGCCCATCAGCGTGAGGGAGGCCTTGGCTTCCAGTTCCGGCCTGTGCGTGTCGGCCCGAATGATGGCGATGGCCGCTTCGATCTCGGTGTCATAGTCCGCCAGGTTCGCCACGTAGCCGCCCGGCGTTTCCGGGCGCAGGCTGCGGCCGTGGTTATGCATGTCGAGGGCGTAGAACTCGTAGCCGCTGTGTGTCCAAAACTGCGCCAGGTCCACATTGAAGAAGTAGTCGCTCCAACCATGGAGGAACAGCACTGTCCGGCGCCGGCGGGTGGCTGCCGGTTCCTTCGCCGGACGGAAGCGCACCAGCGTGGCGGTGCGCTGGACGCCGTCTTCGCCCCCGGCCTCGAAGGTGCAGGCTTCGAAGCCAGCACCGAGGATATCTGGCTGCCACCTCATGGCTTTATGCTAGCCGGAGCCGCATGTATGGCGGCCCGGTTTGGTCTGGACCGTCCGAGACGGAAAACTAGAGCCATGCGCGTATATCCGACATTCTTCAGGCTGGCCTTTTCGTGGATGGACGCGGAACGCGCCCACAAGATCGGATTCAAGGGAATCAAACTTGCCCATACTTCCGGCGCAGGAAGGCTGCTGCACCGGTTCACGGCGCCTGCGGCCTCCTTGCAGACTTCTGCCTTTGGGCTGATCTTCCCGTCCCCGTTCGGCCTCGCAGCCGGGTTCGACAAGGAGGGATTCGGCATCGAGGCCCTCGCCGAACTTGGTTTTGGCCATGTAGAAGTAGGAACCATCACCGGGCAGGCGCAGCCGGGCAACGAGAAGCCGCGCCTTTTCAGGCTCATCGAGGACCGGGCTGTTATTAACCGGATGGGGTTCAACAACGATGGCGCTGCCGCCGTCGAACCGCGCCTCAAAGCGGCACGCGCGGCGCTGCAGCGCCGGCATCCCACCGTGCGCCCCGTGATCGGGGTGAACATTGGCAAGAGCAAAGTTGTGGAACTCGACGACGCCGTGGCCGATTACCTGATCAGTGCAAGGAGCCTGGCGCCGGCCGCAGACTATCTGGTGGTCAACGTCAGCTCACCGAACACGCCCGGGCTGCGTCTCCTGCAGGATGTCCAGACGCTCCGTCCGCTGCTGACCGCCGTGGGGCACGAGGCGGACAAGGCGGCTGGCCGGCACGTCCCGCTGCTGGTGAAGATTGCACCGGACCTGAGCGATGAGGACATCGACGACGTCGCCAAGCTGGCCCTGGACCTCAAGCTGGACGGCATTATTGCCACGAATACGACGATCGGGCGTGAGGGGCTGGCGTCTCCGGCTGCGAAAGTGGAGGAATGTGGTGCCGGGGGCCTATCCGGGGCACCGCTGAAGCAGCGTTCCTTGGAAGTCCTTCGCCGCCTCAAGGAGGCCACCGGGGGTGCAATCACGCTGGTGGCCGTCGGCGGCGTCGAGACGGCCAAAGACGTCCAGGACCGCCTGGATGCCGGCGCCACGCTGGTCCAGGGCTACACGGCCTTCCTGTACGAGGGGCCCTTCTGGGCGTCCCGGATCAACCGCGGCCTGGCGAAAGCTCGGCGCAACAGCTGATTAAGCAACAAAACCCCGGCAGCCTGACTGCCGGGGTTTTGCTGTCTAAGAAGAAATGCGCTGCCGGCGCTTGGTCCGGCATGCATATCAGGACGGGTATTGCCCGCGCTTCACAAGCGGTTTGGGCAGGCGCAGTTTGCGGAACTGCAGGGAGCGCATGGAGCCATACCAGACCGTGCCACGCTCAACCTCGCCGAACTTCTCGGTTAGCTTCTTGCGGAGTTGCCGGGACAGAATGAACACATCCACAAAGACGGCCAGGAACATGACCCAGAAACCGCCCAGGACATAAACCATCTGCTCGCTCGAAGCCGGCACGATCAGGGAAATGATGACAAATACGAGGGCACCGAACATCAGGTATTCGCCCAGGCTGAAGCGCGCATCCACGTAGTCGCGGGCATAACGCTTCTGCGGTCCCTTGTCGCGCAAGGGCAGGAATTTCTCATCACCTGTATCGAGCGCCTGGCGCATTTTGGTCCGCTGGTCCTGGATGGCCTGGCGCTCAACGGCCTTGGACGCCTTGCGGTCCTCCGGCACCAGGGGCCGTTTGCGGGCGGCCTCCTGGGCTTTGCGCTTGGGCGTGGGCGCACCCTTGCCCAACGCGGCATCCTGCCGGGCTGCCGCTTCAGCGGCCTGCTGGTCTATTGATTGCTGCGCCGTTGGCGCTTCCTTTTTACGTCCGAACACGTGAACAGAATACCTTGCGGCCCAAGGAGATTCGGCGCGGGTATTGTGTTCGCCATGACTCCCACTCCAGCAGCCAACCCGTCCGACGCCAACACCCCCGGCTCCGGTCACCCTGCACGGACCATCGACTCGGACCAACTCAGGCTATCCGTCGCAGTTTCCTTCGATACCACCCTCGACCGGCTCAAGGAACTTGTGGCCATTCCCGGCATCGCCTGGCCGAGTTTCGATCCCGCCCCCTTGGAAGCCAGCGCGCAGGCCGTAGCGGAACTTTTGCGCACCGCCGGCGTGGAGGATGTCCAGGTCCTGCGCAGTAGCAAGGACGACGGCACTCCCGGCGGTCCTGCCGTCGTCGCACGTCGCCAGGCGGCAGAAGGGAAGCCGACCATCCTGCTGTACGCCCACCACGATGTCCAGCCGCCCGGAGACCGGGCGCTGTGGGAAACAGAGCCTTTTGCCGCCGTCGAACGGGACGGCAGGCTGTACGGACGCGGCGCTGCTGACGACAAGGCCGGGATCATGGCCCATGTGGCCGCCTATGCCGCAGCGACCGAAGTGCTGGGCGCGGAATTCGGGCTTGGTGTGACGTTTTTCTTCGAAGGGGAGGAGGAAGCTGGTTCTCCCACCTTCCGTTCGTTCCTGGAAACGCACCGGGAACTGCTGAAGGCCGATGTGATCGTGGTGGCCGACTCCAGCAACTGGAAGGTGGGCATTCCCGCCCTTACCACCAGCCTGCGCGGCCTTGTGGACGGAACCATTGAAGTTCAGGTGCTGGATCATGCTGTCCACTCGGGCATGTTCGGCGGCCCCGTACTGGATGCGCCAACCCTGCTGTCCCGTTTGATTGCCACCCTGCACGATGCAGACGGCAACGTGGCGATCGAAGGCCTCGTATCGAATGACAACGTCGGCGTGGAGCTCACCGAAGCGGAGTACCGTGCCGATTCCTCCGTTCTCGATGGCGTCCGGCTCGCAGGCACAGGCAGCATCGCCGCCCGGCTGTGGACCAAGCCCGCGCTGTCCATCATCGGCTTCGATGCTCCCGCCGTGGACGTGGCCTCAAATACGCTCCTGCCGCGGGCGCGTGCCAAGTTCAGCCTGCGCCTGGCGCCCCGCCAGGATCCGGCGGCAGCGATGGAAGCCGTTCAAGCCCACGTCCAGGCCAATGCACCCTTTGGGGCAAAGGTGGTGTTCACTCCGGGAGAAAGCGGAAAGTCGTTCCTCGCTGATACATCCTCAAAGGCGGCGAAGTTCGCAATGTGGGCGCTGGGGGAGGCCTGGGGTGTTCCGGCGGTGGAGACTGGAATCGGCGGGTCAATTCCGTTTATCGCGGACCTGATGGACGTTTATCCGGAAGTCCAGATCCTCGTGACCGGTGTCGAGGATCCCGATTCCCGCGCCCACAGTGCCAACGAGTCCCTCCACATTGGTGATTTCCAGAACGCCGTGGTGGCCGAGGCGCTGCTGCTCGCCCGGCTGAACACAGAAGGCCTGGCCTGATCCGGGGCCCCTGATGCCGGCATTCCTTCACCATTGGGAACAATCAGCGGACCGGCTTGGTTACGTCAGGAGTTAGAGCTACAGGGCTGACCGAAGTAGCATGTAGCTATAGCCCGTACCGTATCCGTAGGGGCAGGCACCGCTGACGCGGGGCCGCCAGGACCGTCCTAAGGTAGGCCAAATGAGCACTGCAACCAACGAGAACATCACCGAGACCACCAGCGCTGCCAGCGATGAACTGGCCGCACATGAGGTCAAACTGACCGACGTCGCAGCAGGCAAGGTGCGCAGCCTCCTGGAGCAGGAAGGCCGGACCGATCTCCGCCTCCGCGTTGCCGTCCAGCCCGGCGGCTGCTCCGGCCTCATTTACCAGCTTTACTTCGACGAGCGCCTCCTCGATGGAGATGCCGTCCGCGACTATGACGGCGTCGAAGTTGTGGTGGACAAGATGAGCGTGCCGTACCTCAGTGGAGCCAGCATCGACTTCGAGGACACAATCTCCAAGCAGGGCTTCACCATCGACAACCCCAATGCCGGTGGCTCCTGCGCCTGTGGTGATTCGTTCCACTGACCCGGTTATTTCGCCCGATGCCGGCGCCTGCATTCCGTCCGCCGAAAACGGCACGGAGGCACGGCGCCGACATGTGGGCGAAACGCCCGGCAGAGCGGTAAGCTCTACACCGAGTAGTAAAACTTTTAGTGTGCCCGGACGGCCCCTTGGGTGGCCGGGCAACAGCAACAAGTAGGAAGGGCCGTCTGTGAGTTCGCAGAACCGAACCGGCAGCCGACGCAAAACGATCACTACGATCTCAGGCTTGGCAGTTGCCGGCGCGTTGGTTTTGACTGGATGTTCGCCAGAGGTAGAGAAGGGGTGGCTGCCCACCGAGCGTGGCACCACCAATCACACTGACCGGATCATGGACCTCTGGGTCAACTCATGGATTGCAGCCCTCGTTGTGGGCATCATCACGTGGGGCTTGATCGTTTGGTGCCTTGTCGCCTACCGCCGCCGCAAGGGCACCACGGGTTTCCCGCGGCAGACCAGCTTTAATCTTCCGCTGGAGGTCTTTTACCTGACCATCCCGCTGTTCATGGTCCTGGTGTTCTTCTACTTCACCGACCGCGACCAGCAGGCCATCGATGACCGCTCCAAGCCGGCCGACGTCGTTGTTGATGTCCGCGGCAAGCAGTGGGCCTGGGACTTCAACTACAAGTCCGGGGACGTCGTCACCGAGGATGTCTACGAGGCTGGAGTTCAGGCACACCTGACTGGTAACACCATCAATAAGGAAGCGCTGCCGACGCTTTACCTGCCGGTTGGAAAGTCAGTTGACCTCGAACTGAACTCGCGCGATGTCATCCACTCTTTCTGGGTTCCCGCCTTCCTCCAGAAGCGCGACATGATCCCCGGCAAGACCAACTACATCAGGTTCACGCCCACTAAAGAGGGAACCTACGACGGCAAGTGCGCCGAGCTCTGTGGTGAGTACCACTCCGAAATGCTGTTCCGCGTCAAGGTTGTCTCCGAAGCCGAATTCCAGGCTCACCTGGACAAGCTCAAGGCAGACGGCAACACGGGACTCCTCGGCGAAGAGTATGACCGCAACCCGAACCTGAACGAAATTAAGTAAGGGGAGCGACGTGGCAACTTATACCCAGACCGCACCTGCCGGAACCCTAGAGGCTCCCGTAGTTCCTAAGTCCAAGGGACGCATCGTCGTCAACTGGATCACCTCCACGGACCACAAGACCATCGGGTACATGTACCTGATCGCGTCGTTTGTGTTCTTCTGCCTCGGTGGCGTCATGGCTCTGCTCATCCGGGCCGAGCTGTTCGAACCTGGCATGCAGATCCTGCAGACTAAGGAGCAGTACAACCAGCTGTTCACGATGCACGGCACCGTCATGCTGCTGATGTTCGCGACGCCGCTGTTCGCCGGCTTCACCAACGTCATCATGCCGCTGCAGATCGGTGCCCCCGATGTCGCGTTCCCGCGGCTGAACGCCCTGGCCTTCTGGTTCTTCCTCTTCGGCTCCACCATCGCGGTGTCCGGCTTCATCACCCCCCAGGGTGCGGCGTCGTTCGGCTGGTTCGCGTACGCGCCGCTGTCCAACACCACGTTCAGCCCAGGCATCGGCGGTGACCTGTGGGTCTTCGGCCTGGCGCTGTCCGGCTTCGGCACCATCCTGGGTGCCGTCAACTTCATCACCACCATCATCTGCATGCGCGCTCCGGGCATGACCATGTGGCGGATGCCCATCTTCACCTGGAACGCCCTGGTGACATCCATCCTCGTGCTGATGGC
Organism: Pseudarthrobacter sp. NBSH8; assembly: GCF_014217545.1. Taxonomy (NCBI): domain Bacteria; kingdom Bacillati; phylum Actinomycetota; class Actinomycetes; order Micrococcales; family Micrococcaceae; genus Pseudarthrobacter; species Pseudarthrobacter sp. NBSH8. The sequence continues at coordinate 2,153,049 of NZ_CP043178.1, read as the reverse complement.
CTTCCCGCCGCTGGCTGCCGCATTGTTCGCGCTCGGCGCCGACCGCCGCTTCGGTGCACACATCTTCGATCCGGAGAACGGCGGCGCGGTGCTGTGGCAGCACCTCTTCTGGTTCTTCGGACACCCCGAGGTGTACATCATCGCGCTGCCGTTCTTCGGCATTGTGTCCGAGATCTTCCCGGTCTTCAGCCGTAAGCCGATCTTCGGCTACAAGGGCCTGGTCTACGCGACCATCGCCATTGCAGCCCTGTCCGTGACCGTGTGGGCCCACCACATGTACGTGACCGGCTCGGTCCTGCTGCCGTTCTTCGCTTTCATGACCATGCTGATCGCGGTCCCCACCGGCGTGAAGTTCTTCAACTGGATCGGCACCATGTGGCGGGGGTCCATTACATTCGAGACCCCCATGCTGTGGAGCATCGGCTTCCTCATCACCTTCCTCTTCGGCGGCCTGACCGGCATCATCCTGGCGTCGCCGCCGCTGGACTTCCACGTGTCTGACTCCTACTTTGTGGTGGCGCACTTCCACTACGTGGTCTTCGGCACGGTGGTGTTCGCGATGTTCGCAGGCTTCTACTTCTGGTGGCCAAAATTCACCGGCAAGATGCTCAACGAGCGCCTCGGAAAGATCCACTTCTGGATGCTGTTCCTTGGCTTCCACGGCACGTTCCTCATCCAGCACTGGCTCGGGGTTATGGGCATGCCCCGCCGCTACGCCGACTACCTGGTGGAGGACAACTTCGCCTGGATGAACCAGTTCTCCACCATCGGCTCCTTCCTGCTCGGCGCCTCAATGATTCCGTTCTTCTGGAACGTTTACATCACGTCACGGAGCTCCGAACGCGTTGAGGTTGATGACCCGTGGGGCTTCGGAGCGTCGCTTGAGTGGGCTACCTCTTGCCCGCCGCCGCGCCACAACTTCACCTCGCTGCCCCGGATCCGTTCAGAGCGTCCAGCCCTGGACCTCCACCACCCGGAGCTCTCGCAGGTACATACCGTTGAATCGCCTGCAGCCGCAGCAGCGGTGCTCGGTAACGCCGACCAGAAGGACACCGCCAAGTGAAAATCGAATCATGGATATTTGGAGCCGGAGTCTTCTTCTTCGTACCGGTTTCCCTGGTCTACGGTTTCCTGACCAACTGGAGTGAATGGGTCGGAACCCTCGGGATTCTCCTGGTGGGAGGACTCTCCGGAATGATCGGCGGCTACCTTGGCTTCACCGGCAAGCGCATCGGGATGCGTCCCGAGGACCGCAACGATGCCGAGATCCACGAGGGCGCCGGTGAACAAGGCCACTTCAGCCCCTGGAGCTGGTGGCCGCTGGTTCTGGGTCTCGCGTGTGCGGGCGGATTCCTGGGCCTCGCCGTCGGTTGGTGGATCCTGTTCATCGCGGCCGGCCTCGCAGTCGTAGCCCTTGTGGGGTGGGTCTTCGAGTACAGCCGTGGGGACCACGCCCACTAGAAGCCGCTGGACTTCAGCAGATATTTGCAAAACTTACGACGTCGGGCCCTACTTTCTGGTGGGGCCCGACGTCGTCCTTGTTCCTTAGCTTTTGACGCGGGGAGTCACAGGCCAATGCCCCCTGGGAGCGACTACCTGGCGCCCTGTGACTCCAGAAGCTCAGCCAGCATACGGAGGGCCGCCTCTGCGTCGCGGTGAGTGACAGGGCCGCTGAGGGCACTGTCGGGAACTGAAAGTTCTACTTCGCAGCCGAACGGGAAATCGGCAGTCATCACTTCCAGCAGGGAACGGGCGTCGACACCCTGGATACCGGCCTTGCGGATGCTGACAGGAAGTCCTGTTTCGGTCACTGCCCTAACGAACACCGCAGCGGGACGGGCATGCAAGCCGACTGACGCTGACACTATGGCCTTATGCACTGGCAAGGGTTCTCCCATTTCCTGACGGCCCCCAAACTTTCATCGCTGAATTTCCTGTCCAAATATATCCGGCTGGATGGCCTCGCGACCAAACCGATGAGAGCGGATGATCCGGCGCTGGAAGTGGTCTAGTCCAGCAGTGCTGATTGCCTTAAGCTTGGATAGTGAAAACTGAAGCTAGGGCCTACCTCCGTGGCTAATGCCCGCGGCGTTGCCGGTGAGATAGACCGCGGCAGCGGGATTGCCATCTACATCCAACTCAGGGAGATCCTTCGGGCCTACATCGGCGATTCCTGTCCGCCCGGATCCGCTCTGCCCTCGGAACGTGACCTTGCACTGCGGTTCGGTCTGGCCCGGATGACAGTTCGGCAGGCCATCGATGCCCTAGTAGGCGAGGAAGTCCTCGAACGGGTCGTCGGCCTTGGCACGTTCGTACGGAAGCCCAAACTCGACCTTCAGGTAAAACTCACCTCGTACAGCGAGGAGATGCAACGCCGCGGCATGATTCCGGCCGCTAAAGTCCTGAGCTTTGAACAGATAGGCGCCAGTGCCTTCCTGGCCCGTGAGCTGCAGGTCGAGGAGGGGACGCCACTTGTCCGTTTCCGTCGGCTGCTGCTGGCGGACGGAGAGCCCATGAGCGTGGACGAGAACTTCATCCCGGCGCAGCGAGTCCCGGGACTCCTCGACGGCGAGCCCCCAACCTCGCTCTACAACGTGCTCAGTGAGCAGTTCGGCCTCGTCATGGAGTGGGGAGAAGACATGATCGAAGCGACGGCTGCATCGCCTTCGACGGCACGCTTGCTCAATGTTGACGTCGGCGCCCCCTTGCTGAAAATCCAGAGGCACGCCTTTGTTGCCCGGGCGATGGTTGACTACTCGGTTTCGTATTACCGTGCCGACCGCTACAAGCTATGGGTACCGCTCCAGCGGCCAGGTGCGAGGCCTGCCCGCAACCAATCGCTGGGCTACCGAAACCACTAGTAGCCGGCCGGCCATAGCCAACAGCGGCGGCCGCCAGTAACGGGAAAGGCCCGGTCCAAATGGACCGGGCCTTTCCCGTTACTGCTATGAGTGTTAGTGGCTGAGGCTCTTGGTTTCCTCGCCAGCCTCGACCGCAGGGGCGTGGTGGCCGTGGGCGGCCTCCAGCTCTGCAGGCGTGGCCGGTGCCACACGGTCTTCAAAGAACCACTTGGACAGGAAAGCGCGCTGCTTTTCCTTGCGCGTCACAATGCCGTGGTCGTTGGGGACCGCCGGCAGCGGCGAGGGCGATTCGAAGCCAACGAGCTTGTAGCGCTTGTACTCGTCCAGGGGCGCATGCACTTCGATGAATTCACCATGCGGAAGACGGACAATACGTCCTGTTTCCCGGCCGTGGAGCGCGATCTCGCGGTCCTTGCGCTGGAGTGCGAGGGCTACCCGCTTTGCAACCACAAACGCGATGACCGGGCCGACGAAGAACAAGGCGCGGAGCCAGTACGTCACATCGTTCAGGGACACGTGGAAGTGTGTTGCGATGAGGTCCGAACCAGCAGCTGCCCACATCACGCAGTACCAGACGAAGCCGGCGACCCCGATGGCGGTGCGGGTGGGGGCGTTCCGCGGACGGTCCAGGACATGGTGCTCGCGGGTGTCCTTGGTGATCCAGCTTTCGATCCACGGGTACATGAACATCACAGTGAACAGAATGCCCGCAGGCACCAAGGCGGGCAGCAGGACGTTGAACGTGAACACGTGGCCGAACCAGACCTGCTCGACATGCCAGTCGCCGAAGGTGCCCGGCATCAGGCGCAGGGCGCCGTCAACAAATCCGATGTACCAGTCAGGTTGTGTACCGGCCGACACCGGTGAGGGGTCATACGGGCCGTAGTTCCAGATCGGGTTGATCGTGAAGAAGGCCGCCATGAGGGCAATGACACCGAAGACAATGAAGAAGAAGCCGCCAGCCTTGGCTGCATACACAGGGCCGAGCGGGTAGCCAACAACGTTACCGTCATTGCGGCCCGGACCGGGGTACTGGGTGTGCTTGTGCACAACCACCATAAAGAGGTGCAGGACGATCATCAACAGGATCAGCGCCGGCACAAGCAGGATGTGCAGCATGTAGAGGCGGCCAATAACAGCCGTTCCCGGGAACTCTCCGCCGAAGAAGAAGAAGGAAATGTACGTCCCGACAACCGGGATTGCCTTCATAACACCGTCGATGATCCGCAGGCCGTTGCCGGAGAGCAGGTCATCGGGGAGGGAGTAGCCAGTAAAGCCGGCTGCCATGGCGAGGATCAGCAGGACGCTGCCGACAACCCAGTTCATTTCACGCGGTTTGCGGAAAGCACCCGTGAAGAAAACACGCAGCATGTGCACGGCGATCGAGGCAACGAAGAGCAGTGCGGCCCAGTGGTGGACCTGGCGCATAAACAGACCGCCACGGATGTCGAAGGAAATGTCCAGCGAGGAACTGTACGCCACGGACATCTCGACGTTTTTCAACGGCAGGTATGAACCGTCGTAGTGGGTCTCCGCCATGGACGGGTCAAAGAAGAACGTCAGGAAGGTGCCCGAAAGCAGGAGGATGACGAAGGAATAAAGGGCCACTTCACCGAACATGAATGACCAGTGATCGGGAAATACCTTGCGTCCGAATTCGCGCAGGATTCCTGATCCGCCAACTCGCGCGTCAACAAAATCAGTGATGCGTCCGGCTTTAGTCTTGGCGACGAAGGCGGGGGCTTCAGCTCTCGATGCTGCGCTCATGCTCATCACGCTCCCAGTAACTCGGTCCTACAGGTTCATTGAAGTCGCTGGTTGCGACCAGGTAGCCCTCGGCGTCCACTGCGATCGGCAGTTGCGGGAGGGGCCGGCTGGCCGGGCCAAAGATCACTTTGCACTCGTTCGTGAGGTCAAAGGTGGACTGGTGGCACGGGCACAGCAAGTGGTGCGTCTGCTGCTCATACAGGGCAACGGGGCAACCGACGTGGGTGCAGATCTTGGAGTACGCAACGATTCCGTTGTAGCTCCAGTCTTCGCGGCCCTCGGAGGGGTTCAGCGACGCGGGGTCCAGACGCATCAGCAGGACGACTGCCTTGGCCTTTTCGTTGAGCTTGCCTTCATGCAGCTCGTTCAGGCCCTCGGGAATTACGTGGAAAGCCGAGCCGATGGTGACGTCAGAGGCCTTGATAGGTGTGCCGTCGGGGTCGCGGGTGAGGCGCTTGAGCTTGCCCTCCTGCGGCGCCCACATGGTGTGGGCCAGCGCCCGGTCGGGGCGGGGGCCAAGGTCACCAAAAACCGCAATTGCGGGAAGTGGGGCCAGGGCCATAGCACCGAGCAGCGTGTTGCGGATGAGCGGGCGGCGCTTAATGCCGGTCTCTTCAACGATGTCATCCACGATCCGGACGGCCGCCAGGCGGTCTTCTTCGGTGCGGATGGGATGGCGTTCTTCGGAGACTTCATGGTCCGGCATGAGGGCCTTGGCCCAGTGCACAATGCCGGTGCCGATGCCGAGCATCGCAAAAGCGGTGCCAACGCCCAGCAAAGCGTTCTGCAGCCGGATAGTGGCGATGCTTGTTCCTTCGCCCAAGTCGATGGCGAAGTACGCCACCAGGAAGATCAGGGTGCCGACGACTGACGCGCCGAAAAGTACGGCGACCTGCCGTTCTGCACGCTTTGCGGCCTTCGGGTCCGTGTCGGCCAGGCGCAAACGGTGCGGGGGAATTCCAGGATCCTGGAACTTCTCCACCTCATTCTGACCAGCCGTAGCTACGGTGCCCGAGTGGTTCGGACTGCCGTCACTATGGTTGCCCATAATTCGCCTCATCCTTCTCTCGTCCCGGCGTCCGCCGGGTTAGTTTTCAATTTCAAACTGCTGACTGGGCAGCAGAAGTTCTTAAGTTTCCCGTTGCGCCTAAGACGTCCGGGAAGTAAGCCAGATGGTGAACGCGATGATGACACCCAGGCCTGCAACCCAGACAAAGAGTCCTTCAGCGACCGGGCCCAGGGCGCCGAGGTCAGCGCCGCCGGGAGAGCCGTTTGCTTCGATCTGCTTCAGGAACGTGACGATGTCGCGCTTGCCCTCGGGGGTAACGTTTGCGTCACTGAAGACGGGCATATTCTGCGGTCCGGTGACCATCGCCTCGTAGATGTGCTTGCCGGAGACATCGGCAAGGGCGGGAGCGAACTTGCCACGGGTGAGTGCGCCGCCGGCGGCTGCCGCGTTGTGGCACATCGCGCAGTTCACGCGGAAGAGCTCGCCACCCTTGGCGGCGTCGCCCTGCTCATCAAGCAGGTGTTCTTCAGGAATTGCCGGGCCGGCTCCCAGGGAAGCTACGTAGGCTGAAAGCTGGTGGGTCTGGTCATCGTTGAACTGGGCTGGCTTCTTGTACGCCTGGGGACCGTTCATCTGCATGGGCATCCGGCCGGTACCGACCTGGAAATCAACGGCCGCAGCACCGACGCCGACGAGCGCGGGGCCATCCTGGCTGCCACTCGCACCCATGCCGTGGCAGGTGGCGCAGTTGGCCTCAAAGAGCTTTTCGCCCTCGGCGGTGTCATTGGCGCTGAAGCTGGTGGTGGATGCCTTGGCCTCGTTGACGGTGGTGGCAACGGCATATAGCCCACCAGTGACGAGGAGTCCCATCAGTAGCAGCGCGATTACTGCAAGTGGGTGACGCCGCTTTTGCGAGAGAGCCTTCACGTGGTGGTTCCTTTATTCGATCGTGCGCCGGCTCCGTGAGCCGCTTCTTGAAATTCTGCCTCTTGTAGAAAAGGAATCAAAGCTTGACTACTTCAGTACGTAGATGACCAGGAAGAGGCCGATCCAGACGACGTCCACAAAGTGCCAGTAGTAAGACGTGACGATCGCGGAGGTTGCTTCGAAGTGGCCGAACTTCTTTGCTGCGAACGAGCGTCCGATGATGAAGAGGAAGGCTATGAGGCCTCCGATGACGTGCAGGCCGTGGAAGCCGGTGGTCATGTAGAACGCTGAGCCGTAGGCGTTGGATGAGAGCGAAACGTGTTCTGAAACAAGCATCGCGTATTCAGTTGCCTGGCCAGCGACGAAGAATGCACCCATGATGAAGGTCAGCGTGAACCATTCGTTCATGCCCCAGCGGGAGAGCTGGAACGGGCCGCCTGTTTTTCGAGGCTGCAGCCGTTCGGCGGCGAAGACGCCCATCTGGCAAGTAAAGGAACTGGCCACGAGGACGATCGTGTTGACGAGCGCAAAGGGGAAGTTGAGCTTTGCTGTCTCTTCCGCCCACATCTGTCCGCTCGTGGAGCGCAGTGTGAAGTACATGGCAAAGAGACCGGCGAAGAACATCAACTCACTGGACAGCCAGACTACGGTTCCGACAGAAACCATATTGGGGCGGTTCAGCGTGGGGTGCGCCGGGGTACTGGGGGCATGGGTCGCAGATGTCACATAGACATTATGTCTATAAAAGTCCGTAGTTCCCAACGCGAACCGCCTTTTCGGGGGACTTTTTCTACAAAGACGCGAAATCACTGCGAAAAGTTCCCGGCGGCGTTCATATTGGTCAGGTACGGGGTGGCTCGCTAGCATCAGAAGGTGACTTCTCAGGCAACCGCGCCGGCGGACAGCAACACCTGGCCGCGGCTCATAACGGCTCTTATCAACGGTGCTGACCTCACGGCGGGCAATACCGCTTGGGCGATGGACAGAATCATGTCCGGGGAGGCGACGCCGTCCCAGATCGCCGGATTCCTGGTTGCCCTCAGGGCCAAGGGTGAAACCGTGGACGAAATAACAGGCCTCGTGGACGCCATGCTGCGCCATGCAACACCCATCGATATCCCCGGTGAGAAGCTGGACATCGTTGGTACCGGCGGTGACCAGCTCAACACCGTCAACATTTCCACCATGGCTGCCCTCGTCGCTGCAGGCGCTGGAGCGAAGGTCGTAAAGCACGGCAACCGGGCAGCGTCTTCGTCCTCCGGATCGGCCGACGTGCTTGAAGCGCTGGGCGTCAGGCTCGACCTCCCGGTGGCCCAGGTGGCACGCAACGCGGGGGAGGCTGGCATCACTTTCTGCTTCGCGCAGGTATTCCACCCGTCGTTCCGCCACACCGCCGTGCCCCGCCGGGAGCTCGCGATCCCCACCGCCTTCAATTTCCTGGGCCCGCTGACCAACCCTGCCCGGGTACAGGCTTCAGCCGTGGGAGTGGCGAATGCCCGGATGGCTCCGCTCGTGGCAGGCGTCCTGGCGAAACGGGGCAGCCGGGGCCTGGTTTTCCGTGGCAATGACGGCCTGGACGAACTGACCACGACGGGCCCCTCCACGGTCTGGGAAATCCGCGATGGCGCTGTCGCTGAGCTGAATTTCGAGCCGGCCGAGCTGGGCATCCGTCCCGCGACTGTGGCGGAACTCCGTGGCGGGGACGCCCAGGCGAACGCCGCCGTCGTACGTGATGTCCTTGCCGGCAAAACCGGCGCAGCGCGGGATGCTGTGCTGCTCAACGCGGCCGCTGGACTGGTGGCCTTCGATGAATCGTCCGAGGGCCCGTTCCTGGAGCGTATGCGTTCGGCGCTTGCCCGGGCCGCGGAATCGATTGATACCGGAGCCGCGGCTGCGGTCCTCGATAAGTGGGTTTCGCTGACGCGGCCTTGACCCGTCTACATAAAAGGCGCGGGCCGGCTGTGATGCCGGGACCGTTTCTTTTTTGGGGGAAGTGCTCCTACTGTTCGAAGCCGAGCGCGAATGCCGCGTCGAGATCGTGCTGGGAGTAGGCACGGAACGCAATGTGCGTGGTGGTGTGAACCACCGCGGGTACCTTTGACAGCTTGTCGGCAATGACGTCAGCCAGATCCTCGTGCCGGGCGACGCGGGCAACGGCGATAAGGTCCCATTCGCCGGTTACGGAATAGACCTCGCTGATGCCTGGGATCGCGGAAATTTCCTCGGCGGTTTCCGGGATGCGGGCGGCGTCGGTCTTGATCAGAACGAATGCGGTGATCACTGTTCAATCCTTCCGGATCTGTTGGCCGTAGCTGTGCCCGGCAAGACTCTATGGTGATGCCAGCCTATTACATGGGCGGTGTCCATCAGTTGCGGCCCGGGCGCAGGGCCGGCAGCGGTGTCACGACTTTCGAAGCCTGCGCGCCAGTGCAAGAAGTGCCCGGTAACCCACCAGGAAAAGCCCCAGGCTCAAGAGCGCAACAACCACGAAGGCCAGTACTACGCTTTGTCCCGTCAGCGCCCTCAGGATCATGCCGCCGGCTACGGCGCCAAGCCAGACCATGACGCCGGTTGCCATGGACAGCGGACGCCGCCGGGCCCGTCCCGCAAACCAGGCGATGGCGGCCCCAGCCAGGAACGGCCATGCCGTGAGGAAAACTCCGGTGACGATGTCGCCGCGCTGGTGGGCATCCCTGCCGATCGCCGCGAAAACCAAAATCAGGAAGGCATCTGACAGGGCGGCGGCAATAAGGGCCTGCCGGGAAGCTCGCATGGACTGTTGGGTCTCGGAATTCATGGCTTCGAGCCTAACCCGGAGAGGGCGGCGGCCCGGTCCTGATGCTTGCCGGGGCGCGGGGGATTATGGAAGATGGGTGGGACACCGGCGCTCATCACGCGGGAGGCACAGTGCGTCTGATGCAGGTGGCCCAGCAGGCACATGACCCGCAGCGGGCCGCTGAGTTCTATTCACAACTGCTGGGGTGCAACCAGCGGCGATCTACGGCCCGCCGGGCTGGTGTTTTTCGATCCGGAGGGCGTTCGGCTCTTGCTGGAGCGCGGCGCGCCGTCGTCGGTTCTCTATTTGGAGGTGGAGGACGTCCGGTTGAGCATCAGCGTCCTGCAGGGCAGGGGAGTGGAGGTAATTGCGCTGCCGCATGTGATCTTTCACCATGGCGACGCTGCTCTGGGCCCGGCAGGAACCGATGAATGGATGGCCTTCATCCGCGACTCGGAAGGGAACACAGTTGATTTTTTCGGGATGGCTACTTGCCCGAATGGACGGCCGGCTTCTGCTCCCGAAAGCTGGCCATTCCCTTCCGGACCTGAACTTTTGACCCGCCTGCGCCAGGAGGCGCAATAGCGTGGCGGCTCCAGCGACAGACGCTTAGTTCCACTTGGCCTACTAGGATCAGGTCCGAAATAGCGGTTCTGCTGGTGAGCCGGCGTATTCGGAACCGGCGAATGCCATTGCGTCGATGGCGGATTTAGCCTCGGAGGATGTGGGTCGCCGCGGGGTCGGTGGTTTGCTGGTTGTGAGTGGTTATGAGCGAAGTGCTGTTCGGGCGAAGGCTTGCCCTGGCGCCTTGACGGTGTTTGCTTTGAGCCCGAAACGGTCGTCGAAGATGCCGAGGTTCAGCAGGACCTCGTGGGCATCGACGAGGAGTGCTTGGACGGTGTTCGGTTCCAGTTCGGCTCCGGTGCGGGTGCTCCAACCGAGCGCACCGAGACCGAAGGAGACGGCTTCAAGGTAATCGGCCCAGCTGGTTCTTTTCCCTGCCGCGACTTCGAGCAGGAGTAACAGCGCCGCGTCGCGCTCGGAGTCATGACGGTGCCGGTGCGCAATGGCTCGTGCCAGGAAAAGCCAAAGGCCTGCGGGATCATCGAGCAGCCGCTTGGCGGCGGATGTGAGGACGAGTTTGCCTTTGACTTTGCGGATCAGGCCGAGTCGTTGAGCGCTTTCGCGCAGCTGAAGGACGGGCAGGGTCTGGTCCTCGCGGTTGGCTTCGCCGATCCAGTCCTTGGCCCAGCCGAGCTCGGTCATTGCCTCGCGGACCACGGCCGGCGGCAGCCAGCCGGCAGCGGTGAGGGATAGACCGTCAATCCCAATTCGGCGGGTGAGCCAGAGATAGGGGGCGGTCATCGCCTCGGCGACGTCTGCTTCGACCGTTGAGGGGCCGTCGAGGCCGGCGGCGTGCAGGTATGAACGGAATTCGCGTCGTAGCCCGGGAGGCATCCGGTTCGTGAGTTCCTGGGTCAGCGACACGCTTCCGGGGCCGTGCTCGTTGGCAGACGGAGCAGGGAACAGCAGGGCGAGCTCGCTGTTCACGGCATTGATGTCCAGTTGTTCCGGGTCGAATTCCTGCCATGGCCCGGCTGTCCAGGCGACCCATGCCTTCAGCCCTTTGTGGTCTTCGTGGCCGGGGTCCGCGAGGGCGTCGAGCAGGTCGTGGTAGCCACCGATGCCGCCGGAATCTTCCAGCGGCGCCCGCCGTGCGCCGTCCAGGAGCCGTGCCCGTGGGGTGTTGGCCGGCATGGGGAGGTTTCCGGTGAGTTCGAGGCGGTGGATCCAGCCGTCTCCGAAGTCATATTCATAGAACAGGGGACCGGATTCAGCCGTGAGGATCTGGCCCAGGGTCCAGGCCCTCTCGGGCAGGTCCTCGTCAGAGTCTTCCATCAGGTCCAGGGGGACCCAGCGCCGTGGTTCGCGCACGATCCCGTTGACGGCGCGCAGACGAACATAGGGATCGGTGTCCGTGAAGGAATGCAGGTGGGAATCGCGCCAGCCAACGGCCGTTTGCAGGACCTCATGCACCCTGTCCATGGTCACGGAAGGGTCGATCTCGAGGAGCCGCCAGATGGCCGGCTCACTGCCCACGATCGAGACTTTCATCCGCAGCAACATCGCACCGGAATCTGGATCTGGATCTGGATCTCGTATCGTCACAGCACTATCCTGCCAGCCCCAGTGTTTGGGCGAGGCCGCTGACCGGGCTCGCGGTATCCGCTGTACTATCGCCGGTAAGAGGCGTAGGTGGCCCAGGTGTTGTCGGCTTGCTTGGCGTGCTGTTCGGTGATTTGGGTGCTGTAGCCAAGAGCCTGGGCCGCAACCGGTGGAGGCATCGTCAGGACGAGAGCGCGGAGCGTGGCGTTCCTGGCTCCCAGGAGGTGGATGCCGCTTTCGCGCAACTTCTTCATGAGATGGCCGGGATGAAGATGCTGGCCGGGCCGGTATCCGGGAAAGAGCCACGCTGAGGCGCGGTTTGCTGCGGTGTTCATGTTCGGCCGGTCGGCGAGGTGTTGTTGAAGGATTTCGTCGAAGGGGTGGGGAACCGGGACTGGCTGGTTCTCGAAGACGACGACGGTTTCGCCGTCGTCGGTGCGGCTGATTTGCTCGCTTCGCATGCCGGCAATGCGTGTCAGCGGCTGGGCGTAGAGGAGCAACATAACGGCGGCGGCGCGGTGGTGGAGCGCAATATCCTGGTTCTCGAGAGTTTTGCGGAGCAGCCTGAGCCGTTCGTTCTGATCCAAGACGGGCCGGGTTTCAGCTTTTCGGTAGGGGAACTCGACGCGGGGAAGATGCTGGCTCCGGACGGCCCAGCGCACGAAGGTCCTGGCCGTGCTGCGCGTTGTCGGTCCTGTCGCGAGCCAGTGGTCGATGTCCGACTGCCGGCATTGGGACGGCGGTTTTCCTCGGTCTGAAAGATGCCGGAGGAAGTCCCTGGCCACGGAGATATCCTGCTTGGCTGCCCGGGCTGTGCCCCAGTTCAGTTCTCCGCCTGCGGAGAGTTGGCGCATCCGGCGCAGGTGGTGCCAGGTGGCGAACTGTTTGATGAGGTGGCGGTGGTCCGGGTCCGTGAGCTCGGCCAGGATCCGGTCCAGCCAGGCCTCGAAGTGCAGCAGGTTCCGGTCGATCGGCTCAAGAAGTCCATGCTCGATGAAGAGTTCCCGCAGGTGCATCGCCGTCCGCGGCGACTCGTGGTCATCGAAGGTGGCGTGGGCCAGCGGCCGGGCGCCCGTGGCGATGGAGGACAGCAGATCGCGGACGTCCGGGTTGCGCAGCCAAGTCAGCGCGCTGCGGGAATGGGGCTGGGCGCTGACTCCTTCGTGCAGGGGCTTGAGGGGTTCAGACACCGTGCCAGTGCCATCGTCGAGGAGTTCCGCCAGGTGATCTTGCAGGCAGCAGCGGGCGCAGCGCCGGGCCCGGTAGGGTTCTTCCTCGGCCGAACATTGGATGCAGTGGAAATCGGCCGGGATGCCGGCGCAGTCGACACAGACCGGGGATCCGGTGCCGTCCAGGCCGGGCAGGAGCCGGTCAGTGCCGCAGCCGGGACAGGTGCCATGAGTCCGGGCGGCGCGCTGGTAGCAGAGCCGACAGACCCGGCCCTCGGGCCATTTCGCCCCGAGCCTGGCGGCCGGTTTCCGGCAGCGGATGCAGAGCTTCTCTTCTGCAGTAAGCATTATTCTGCGGGGCGGACCCGGGCGCGTTTGGGCCGGATCGTCGTGTTCAGGTCAACGACTTTCGTGCCGTTCGATGCGGGAGCGTTCACGGCGTTTTTCCGCTGGGCTGTTGCAACGGCGTGGAACTGGCACAGGTCCTCGACCGTGCAGTTGAGGGCATCGCAGAGGGCGCCGAGCAGGGTCATGGAAATCCGTTCCGGTTTTTGTCCCACGAGCCGGTAGATCTGTGAGGGGGAGAGGTCGATGCCGCGTTCAATGAGCAGGGGGATGAGGTCGGAGATGTTGAACAGTCCGCGTGCGGCCATGATTTCGCGCAGCCGCCAGGAGTATTCGATGTGCTTTTTCATGGCGTGTTCCTCGGGTCGGTGCCGGTGGCTTCTGCCGCCATCTTGGTCATCGCCGCCCGCAGGGTGCGGGTGCGGTAATCGGAGGAGACGCCGGTGTAGAGGGCGGTGGTGGAGGAGTGTTCGTGTCCGACCTGTTGCTGGACGAACAGAGCATCGTAGCCGTCCTCGATCAGGTGGGTGACGTAGGAGCGGCGCAGGGAATGGAATCAATGCCGTCCGCGAGCCCGAGCCCGGTCCGCAGCAGAGTGAATTCCCTGGTCAGTGAGTCGGCGCTGACCCGACCGCTGCGCTCGGTGGGCCAAAGGGATGCGTGTTCCTCACCGGTTCCGGTCGGCCGGACCTCCTCGATCCATTGCTTCAGGCAATCCACGGCCCAGCCGGTGTGGGGGACTGTCAGGACGCTGCGGCGCTTGGGAGGTGAACCGCGCATCGCCTTGCCGTGCCGGACGTAAAGAACGCCGTATCTGCCGAACTCTGCTGCGTGCGGGTTGGTTCCGAAGTCGGTCAGTTCGAGCATGCGGACTTCATTGCGCCGAAGGCCCCAGGCGTAGGCGACTTTGATGGCCGTGGCGATGCGGAACGCCGAGATCCAGCCCTTGCGTCCCTGCTTGCGGGCGTGATCGACCCGGTCATCGGCGTAGTCGAAAAGGTCCTGAAGCTCGTCCCGGGTCAGCGGTCGCTTGCGCGGGCGGGCGGATGCTTCCTGAACATGCGCGGCAGTGTTCCACTCATGGCAGACCTGAACCGGGTGGGTGCCGAACCGCTCCATGCATTCCTGCTCCCAGCCGTAGGCCGGATCGGTCAGATAGCCCAGGAACAGGCGAAGCGCGTTCTGGTACGCCAGCAGCGTCGAATGGCTCGCGGAGCGGACGGCACGCAGCTCCATGAAGAACTCATCGACATCGCCCACGGTCCAGGACCACGGATCCTCACCGGTAAACGAGCGGAAACGCTGGATGACCTGCTCGCGCCGGGCGATCGTCGTGAAGGCAAGGTTCCGGCTCAACTGCTGATTGCGCCACCCGTCCAGCATCGCCTGGAACACCTGCTCGGCAGGGTTAAACAGTGCCACATCCCGGGCGATCTGCTGCCCGGCCGTTCCCGCCGGCCCTGGCTGTCTGGTCACATTTTGTCCTCGCATAACACGCGATACTTTCGCATATTATGCGAGTCCATGGCAAAACGGCCTGTAACGGCAGGGATTTTTCATTCGCCATTCCGCCACGTCACGCTGATCTAGCTCCGGTAACGTGTTGCCGTCGACCCGCTAAGAGCCGAAAACATAAGGAATCCCGGGTGGTCGCCGGTTGTCGGCGGGGCAGCGGTATAAAAGTCCGTCGAATTCGCACCAGATGCGATTCGCCGGATTCAAGCGGGAACTGCACTTATCGCTCGGAGTCCTATTCCGGCCGTTCCGGTTCCGGCGGTTGGTTCGGGGGCCGTATTCTGAGCGGTTTCAGCCGGGGGTGCATGGCTTTCCCTGCGTAGCCTGCCATGGGGACGCCGGCGTCGGCGGCGTGTTTGTGGATGACCTGGTAGCTGTAGCCGAGGGCGTTCGCGACCAGGGTTGGCGGCAGTTCCTGAACGAGGCTGCGCAGGGCGGTGTTCCTTGCGCCGCCGAGATCGATCCCAAGCGCCCGGAGTTGGCCCATCATCGCGTCGGCGTGGATGTGCTGGCCCGGCAGGGTGCCGGGGAAGAGCCACTGGCTCCCGCCGTTTCCGGTCTGCTGGTTGGGCCGGTCGTGCAGGTAGTCCCAGAACATCGGGGCGATCTGGGCAGGAACCAGGACGGGTATGTTCCCGAGGCCCAGGTGCAGCCCCTCGGGCAGAGCCTGCAGGTCCGCGCATTTCAAGGCGGCAATCTTGCCGACCGGCTGGCCAAAGAGCAGCAGGATCAGGGCAGCGACCCGGAATCCCAAGGGCGATGCCGTGGAGTCGATGCAATGCCGGATCAGGGCGACGCGTTGTTGTTGGGTGATGAGCGGCTTCGTGGCGGCGTAGCGGCGCGGCATCTCGAGCCTGCCGATCTCCTTGTTCTTGATCAGCCAGACGATGAAGGTGCGGATGGCGTATCGGGTCGACGGTCCGGCCGCTAGGTACTCGTTCACATGGGCCTGCCTCGTAGCGGCGACGGCGAGTCCATGGTCGGCGCCGAGCCAAGCAAGGAACTTCCCGGACTCGGTGATTTCCTGTTTGGCCGAGCGGACGGCCGTGTTCAGCGACTTTCCCGGGCCGGCCATTTGGCGGAGGCGTTTGAGGTGGTGCCAGCGGGCGAACCGTTCGATGGGCGTCTGGATGTGAGGTGTTTCGGCGAGGTCATGGATGCGGACGGCCAGCCATTGTTCGAAGGCGGCGAGTTGACGGTCCCGGTCCGGGAGCATGCCGTGATGGATGAGCATTTCCCGGAGGTATTCCACTGATCGTGACGCAGGAAGAGCGTCAAAGGACTCATGGGTGAGCGCGATGGTGCGGGTGCCGAGCCCGGTGAGGAGTTCCTTGGTGTTGGCCCCGCGCATCCAGGTGTAGACGCTCTCGGGCCTGCCCGCGGCGGCGAGCACTCCGATGAGGCGTTTGAGGCTCAGGTCCGGGGGAGTGTGGGGGTGGAGCAGTCCCTCCAGGTCGGTCCCGAGGACGCAGCGGATGCAGTGGCCGGCGCGGAAACGTTCGGTTTCGGTGCCGCAGCCCTCGCAGGTCATGTTGGTGGTGATGCCCGCGCAGTCCCGGCAGATGCTGGTGCCGTCGGTGGTCCTGCCTGGGAGCAGCCTTTCTTTCCCGCAGCCGGGGCAGGATCCGCGGGTGCGCAGTGCTGTGGTGAAGCAGATCCCGCAGATGGCCCCGTCGGGCCAGGTCACGCGGATCTTCGCGGCCATCCGCCCGCATCGGTCGCACCGGTGGTCGCCTTCGGACCGGGGCCGGCCGCGGGTCCGGGCCTTATTCGTCGTCAAGGATCCTGGCCCTGACGGGTTTGTAGGCGTCAGCGAACCGGACAACGTTCTCCCCGGAGGCGGCGGCCTGCTTTTGGCGTTTGGACCTGGCGTCGGCGGCGGTGAAGGTGAAGAGTTCGTTCGCTTCGACGCCGAAAATATCGCAGAGAGCGGCCAGGAGCTGGAAGGAGATCCGTTCGGGATTCTGGCTGACCATGCGGTAGATCTGTGACTCGGAGAGGGTGATGCCGCGTTCCCGTAGGGGTTCGACGAGTTCGCGGGTGTTGCGCATGCCGTTCCGTGCCATGAGTTCCCGGGCCCGCCACCGGTATTCGATGTCCCGTTTCATTCTCGTTCCTCCTTCGGCCTGACGGCCTTCTCGATCATGTCTTCGAGCACGCGGTTGAGCTCGCTGGTTTGGTAGTCGCTGGAGACTGATGTGTAGAGGGAGGTGGTAGAGGCGTGTTCGTGGCCGACCTGCCTTTGGACGAAGGTGTGGTCGAAGCCGAAGTGCTCGAAGAGGTGGGTGACGTAGGACCGGCGCAGGGAATGGATGTCCAGGCCCGGCGGATAGCCGAGTTCGTCGATGTAGTCGCGGAAGCGGCGGTGCAGGTTGGACTTGGGCACCGGCAGTCCGTTGGCGGTGGGGAAAATTTCCGATACCGCCGGGGCGAGCCAGGGGAGTCCGTTCCGGATCCAGGTGTCCAGGACGGCGGGGGACCAGTCAAAGACCGTCAGCACGGAGCGTCTCTTGGGCGGTGAGCCGCGCTGTGCCTTGCCGTATCGGACCTGCAGGACACCGAACTCGCCGAACTGCGGGGCCCGGCGGTTCCGGGAAAAGTCCACGGTCTGCAGGTGCGTGACCTCGTTGGCCCGCAGACCCCACGCGTAGGCGGTTTTGAACACTGTGGCGTCCCGGTAGGCGGCGACGGCGCCCTTACGCCCGGAAGCCAGAACCCGTTCGACCTCGAGGTCGGCCAGATCGAAGAAGCCCTGCAGCTCGGCCCGGGTGAAGGGCCGTTTAGTGGGTGCCTGTTCGTTGTTCTGGGCGTGCCGGGCCCGGTTGAATTCGGTGATGATCTGGGCGGGAGAGCGGCCGAACCCCTGAAGGCAGACACGGTCCCATTCATAGACCGGATCGGTCAGGAAGTCGCAGAACACCTTCAGATGGGTCTGGTAGGCACGGATAGTGGCGAACGCCAGATTCAGGATGGAGCGCTCATGGGCAAAGAACTCATCGGCGTCACCGACGGTCCAGTCCCAGGGAAAATGCCCGGTGTGATCCACGAACCGGCGGACCAGGCTCTCACGTCCCCGGATCGTGCCGGCCGTGAAGTTCCGTGCCAGCTGCTGCTGTTTCCATCCGGTGAGCATGTCTTCGAATACGGCGTCCGCGGAGAGCGCTCCCTGACGCAGCGGAAGCCTGATCAGCTGGCCCTCCACGGGGTCCATCACGGCCTCCGATGCGTCTGCAAATAATGCTCCCAGAGTGCATAAAATGCGAACCCATGTCAAGGAAACCCCGAAAATCCGCGGAATTATTCGCCTAGTGGGCACCTCAGACCCGTCGACCCTTCCACGCCCCGGCTGTTGCCCAACGCGCCTCCGGACGGTCCCGGATCCCTGTAACGGCGCGGACTTCTACGTCCAGGCAGCCGAAACCGGGGAGTGCGTATCAGCGGGTCCTATTCTGCAAAATCTGCAATCGGATCACTTCTACTTTACATAATGTAGATTATCGGCGTTTTCTAAGAGTGGAGGGCGGCCCGCGTTAAAAGGAAATTGTGTCGTTTGCCAAGACAGTTGGCCAATTGACACGCTAGTTGGCCAAACTTGCCAAGGGTCTGGCCAGCACAGGCCCTGCGGGCCGCAGGATGCGGCGATCTGGCGGCGGTGTCTAGAGGCTCGGTCAACATCGCTCATCGAAGACGTGTTCGAGCGTCTCACGCCAGGCTCGCTTGGTAGGCCCCGTCGGTCTCGCAGGCAACTCAAGCGCAGCCGGTTGGGTTTGCCACCCACGTATCCACTAGCATCGAACACATGTTCGATTGTCTGGGGTGGGTGCATGCGTCATTTGAGGCGCCGCGGGAATGGTTCGCGATGGTGCTCTCAATACGTCCCGTTTCCCTGAACCGGAGGAACGGGCGGGCGCAATGATGGGCACGGCCCCTGGCGCCCGAGTGTTGCTGACACGGTCGGAGAACGGGCTGGATGCCATCCAGTGGCGCGGTCCTGATAAGAGGATCTTCACGGCACCTGCCACGCGCGGGCTGCTCACACAGCCGGTCATAGAGGCCCTGCCGATCCGGGTCGGAGGGCAATGGCAGAACCGCCCCAACCGGCATGGACTGTATTTCTGGGAGCGCACGGGACGGCATCTTTGGTACGAGAGCGCGCTGGAGCTGGCGTGTCTGCTCGGGCTGGACTTCGAGGGCTCGGTCCAGGGAATCGCGTCGCAGCCGTTCCGGATGCTCTTCCGCGCCGGGGCAAAGTCCGTTCGCCACGACCCGGACTTCTTCGCGGTCCACCGCAACGGCGACCAGGTCGTCTACGACGTGAAGCCGCGGGCGCGTATGAGCTCCCGGGTCTCTGACCAGTTCGAGGAATCCTCCCGTGTCTGCACGTTGGTGGGCTGGCGGCATGCGGTCCTGCACGAGCCTGATCCGGTCCTCGCGGCCAATCTCGACTTCCTGCGGGGTGCCCGGCATACCCGGAACCATCCGGGTGAGGCGGTCTTCGGTCAGATCCTGAACGTCTTCGAGGGCGGACGCGCGATCGGGGAAGGCAGAGAAATGGTCAACCGCCGCTTCCCGGCGCTGGCGATGCCCTCGATAAAGCACCTGATCTGGCACCGGTTCCTCGAGGTCGACCTGACCCGGCGGCTTGACTTCGATTCCATTGCGGCGACTGAGATCGACGCGATCCGTTCGCCCGAGGAGGCATCGTGCTGCGTCTGAACCTGGGAGATCTGCTCACCTGGCGGGGAGAAGAATACGTTGTGGCCGCCGCGAGGCCTCACACGGCGATGCTGCGCCGGATCGCGGGCAACGACACGGTCTGGATCGACATCGTGGCACTGGCCGACGAACTGATCGTCACCGATCCTGTGGCTCCTCCAGTGACCGATCCGCACGGGACAGGCCAGCCGGCCAACGAGGACGGTGACTGCCTGGCTGTGCTGGGCACGCTCACGGGCGAGGAGCTTGCTGCGGCCCGTTGGTGGGTGTCCCACCTCAACGAGGTCATCTCCGGCGTCCCCGACCCGGACGATGCGAGCCTGCTGCCCCGCTCCGGGTATGAAACCGGAAGAAAGACTGACCGTCGTGCGCTGAAGGTACTCGAGCTGAACGCAGCCGGGCACAAGGTGAGCGCACGGAGCCTGCGCCGAAAGGAGCGTCAGTACCTGCTTCACGGCGTCCACGGGCTCGTGGACCGACGCGCCCTGGTCGCGCCCCAAGCGATCCCCTCTGTCGATGACCGCATCCGAGAAGCGGTCCTGGCGGTGCTTGCCGCGACCAACGGCACCTCGACGGTGTCGGTGACGACATTGATCGACAAGGCCCGCGCCTATGTCGCCCAGCGCTACCGGGGCCAAGAGGTGGAATTCCCCTCGGCGCGCACGATGCGGCGCGTCTTCGCCGCCTATGACCACCGCGGCCTGGCCACCGGCAAGGCAACGTCCCGGCGAAGCGAGGCCAACCGCCACGACCGGGGGCCCCGACCGGTTGCCGCCGTGACCCCCGGGCAGGTGGTCGAGATCGACTCCACTCCGGTGAACGTATGGGCTCTGATGTCCGACGGCAAGCCGGGCCGGGTCCACCTCACGGTGGCCGTGGACGTGGCCACCCGCAGCATCCTGGCCTTCGACATCATCCCGGTCTCCACCAGTGGGGTCGAGCACGCGGATCTGCTGGCGCGGATCCTGCGCCCGCGGCAGTGCCGCCCCGGAGCCCCGGATTACCTGCGTCTGGACAAGTCGCAGACACTCCCCTCAGCAGCGATGATCGCCGCCGACGAACGGCAGCGCGGCGCCCTCGCGCTGCCCTATATCGTTCCCGAAACGATCACCACGGACCGCGGCAAGGACTACCTCTCGGAGACCTTCGTGTCGGCCTGCCGGCATTTCGGGATCAGCGTCGTCCAGGCACCGCCGCACTCCCCGACGTTCAAAGGACACGTCGAACGCGTCTTGGGAACGATCGACACCATGTGGATGCAGAAACAGCCCGGCTACGTCGGCAACAGCGTGGCCAACCGCGGCGAGATTGACCTGGGCGAACTCCGCACGGTCCGCGAGCTGCAGGAGTCTTTCGAGGAGTGGTGGGTCCGTGTCTACCAGAACCGGCCCCACGGTGAGCTGCGCGATCGCGACGTGCCCTCGAGGATGTTCACGCCCAACCAGATGTATGCCGCCTTGTTCGACGCCGGCGCCGGCATCCCGGTCCCGCTCGGTCAGGCGACCTACATCGCGCTGATGCCCGTGGAACGGCGCACCATCCAGAACGACGGAATCCATGTCGACAACCTCACCTACTGGCACGACGACCTCCCCCGGCTCCGGAAGCTGACCCCGCCTACCCGAGACGGGAAATGGGAGGTCCGCAAGGACCCCTACGACAGCGACCGCGTCTGGGTCCAGGACCCGAAGACCAATCAATGGCTCGAGTGCATCTCAGAGAGCTACCGGCTCGCCAGCTACCCGTTCGCCTCCGCGCTGCGCCTGCTTCGCAGCACCCCGCCCGTCGACGATGCCGCCGGCGAGGCCTGGGCCGTCGGCGAGCTCGGCCGGCAGACAGCCCTGAAAGACCGGACGAAGGGCCGCAAAGACGAGAAGAGGCGTGCGGTGCTCGCCCGGCAGCGGCGCGACGACGATCCGAGGCCCGGACCTGTCCCGGCACCCGATCCGGCCCCCGCCGACCCCACAACCATCACCGTCAGAACCCTTGGCCACGCTGCCACCGAGGACCAGGGCAACGGTTCTCTCGACGACTTCGCCCTCGTCCGCACCGGCGACAGGCTCTGGAATGACTAACCAGGCTGCCGCCCCTGCCTCGAAGAACACCCTGACCGGGATGCGCCGCCTCATCGACTTCGATCTGGACGAGCCTCCGACGCTGTCCCGGGCCACCTACGAGGCGCTCTCCCCCGCCGACCGCGCGGCCCACGATGAAGCGCGCCTACGCTGGTTCGGCTCCGGCTTCCTCTTCGGCACCAAGGCCACCAACCACCTGCTGCGCAGCGTGCGCGGCTACCTCCTCATGCGCGACCCCGACGTCGTTGGAAGCCAACGCATCACAGTGCTCACCGGGCCTGCGAACGTCGGGAAGTCCACGACTCTCCTGCAACTGGCCAAGGAGGTCGAGAGTCACGCCGGTCGCCGCTACCCCTCTTTCCGCGCCGACGGCCGCGCGCCGGTCGTGCTCATCGAGATGTCCCCAGGCGCCACGCCCAAGGGCGTCGCGGCCTCGATCCTGGACTTCTTCGCCGTGCCCTACCGGACCCACGACACCCACCAGAAAATGATCAGGCACGCAGCCGAACTCATGATCCACCACCAGAGCTCGCTTCTGGTGGTCGACGAGTTCCAGATGGTTCAACTCGAAGGCAGACGCGGCGACGACGCCATCAACACCATCAAATCGATCATCAACGCCACAGGCGTCGTCACCGTCCTGGCCGGCATCGACCTCGACCAACGACTCGGCAGCCGCGCCGCCGAGCAACTCATGGCCCGCGGCGAGACCCAGCGGCACAGCCCTTTTGACTACGCCACCGACGGCGACCGCCAGCATTGGGCCAACCTTGTCGCAGCCTTCGGCGTCCAGATGCGGCTCATCGACGGCCCGCCCGACCTGGCCCCCTACGCCGACGCCCTGCACGCCATCACCGCAGGCCGGATCGGTGCCCTGCGACGGATCCTCGGCACCGCCTTGATGATCATGCTCGAGGAGAAGCGAACGCCGAGCACCCCGGAGGTCCTGACTCTCGAACACCTCCAGGCAGGCGCGGGCCCGCTCCTGACCGCCCCCGCGACACCGAAGAGACGCGCTGCGGCGAAGGAGAGCAACGCCGCATGAGGGCTACGCATGTCTCGGCGCGGCCGGTGATGGACGGCCCTGCCACCGAACGGACGCAGACCCTGCGGTTTCAGACCCGCCGCCCACGCCCCCACCAGATGGAAACGCCCGGTTCGTATCTGGCGCGCCTGTGCGAGGCCAACCTCATCGACCTCGACCACATGGAACGGCTCGGGGCACGCCGCCGTCGCCAATCGGGCCGGCCAGACGAGATGGCACACGTCATCGCTGAGCTCGGCGGACCCGGCCCGCGACACTTCTACCAGCAGTACGTGCGCGCCGTCGGCGGCGGATCTCCCCCACTGGCCAAGGCCTTCCAACGACAACGAAACCGCCGACTCGCCTGCCTCCGGTGCACCGCGGGAAGCGAGATCACCGCCTACGACCACCGGCGATTCATGATCTGCATCAAACACCAACGCTGGATCGCGGGCTCGACTGCCGCCGACCAACGCCAATTGCTCGACCCCGAACTCCTGGCCGTCGAACGCCGCTTCCGCCGCGCGATGTCGTCAAGACTGGTGACGCCGCAGCTCTACGACGACATCCGCGGCGTCGTCGTCCAAAACAGCGCGTCGATCTTCGACCGCCTCTGGCAGGGCCACCGCCTGCACGGCCGCACCGGCCGCGACCACCACGACATCCGCGGCGGTCTCCATGGCAGCCTCGACCTCTATCCCGCCGTCGTACGAATCCTCACCATTGCGGTCGAGTACCTCGATCTCTACTGGCCGATCACCCACGGCAAAAAGGCCGTGCTTCTGCACCCACGCCCCGAGCAACGACGGCTCTACGCCCACCTGCGGCCACGCCTGGAATGGATCGGATCGGGCCCGGGGAGCTATCGGATCATCGACGGTGTCGTCGCCGCCCTGATAGCAGCGCTCAGCCTACGCGACATCGAATTCCTCCCGCCCCGGTCGTGATGACCGAACCCACGGCGGACTTTTGGCCAACTCCGCTGGCAATAGGCCGCCGTCCACGAGGCTGAGATACTCTCACTTCTCTTGGGCCAACTACCTGTTGCGCTGGCCAAGAAGGCTGGCAAGCCACAAATTGGCCCCGTATTCAAACCGGAGGCCTGCGGGGGCCTGGCGAATGTTCGCCGGCCCCCGCTTTTGTGTCCGAAACACCGTGCGGCGGCACAAAAACCGGTCCCGGCCGGCCCGGCCATTGTCTAATCCCGCGTGCTCGCCAAGAATGAACCAATGACGGTCTACCTGCGTTCACTTGAAACTGCTGTTCCGCCCACTGTGCTGGTCCAGGCCGAAGCCCGTGAAGTTTTCGCGGCCCAGCCGGGCCTGACCAGGTTGGGCTCGCGGCTGGTGAACACCTGTTTTGATTCAGCCGCCATCGACACCCGCCATACCGCGGTGGACGAAATGACCATGGCTTTCCGCTCGGACGATCCGCAGTTCTTTGATCCCGCCACGGGCCTGCTCCTGAACCCCACCACCAAGGTGCGCAACGAGATCTTCGCCCGGGAGGTCACTAAACTCTTCATCGAGTCCGCCCGAGCTGCCGTGGACGCCTGCCCGGATCTGTCCTTACTTGACATAACCCACGTCATTACCGTTTCCTGCACAGGTTTCTTCAACCCCGGCCCTGACTATAAGATCGTCCGGGCGTTGGGATTGGACCCGGCTGTCCAGCGTTATCACCTCGGATTCATGGGCTGCTACGCAGCTTTTCCGGCGCTGCGGGCCGCCAAGTCCTTCTGCGAAGCAGATCCGCAGGCCGTTGTCCTGGTGGTCTGTGCCGAGCTGTGCTCCCTGCACGTCCGGACGTCCAACGATCCTGACACCATAATGGGTTCGGCGCTTTTCGCCGACGGGGCGGCGGCAGCCATCATTACGGCCCGGAATAATCCGGACGCTCCTGCACTGATGCAACTGGACCACTTCGAAACCGTCCTCACGCCTGTGGGCGAAGAATCCATGGCATGGAACATCGGTGACCATGGCTTTGAGATGGTGCTGGGCAACTACGTACCCCACATCATCGACGACCACATCATCGGCGCCCTTACACCGCTGCTGGCCCGGGATCCCTCGCTGCGTGGACTCCCCTACCGGGACATCCGCCATTGGGCCATCCATCCGGGCGGCCGGAGCATCCTGGACAAGGTCCAGACGCGCCTCGACCTCACGGACCAGCAACTCGTTCCGGCACGGGATACGCTGCGGGACTACGGCAACATGAGCAGCGCCACCGTGCTGTTTGTCCTCCGGTACATCCTGGAGCAGCCACCAGTGGAGGGTGAGGAACGCATCTGCTCCATGGCATTCGGCCCTGGCCTCACGGTGGAAACCGGGCTCTTCACAAAACTCCGCCAGGCCGCCACCGGGAAGCGGGCGGTGCAGCCCGAGGCGGCCTCGTCACTGGCCTGACCCGTGTCCCTGATGCGGCAACGGGCTGTGGACGCCGTGGAAATGATGGATTTGCCGGACTGCGACCCCACCAAACTCGAGCGCACGTACCGGCAATTCGGACTCGTAAACCTGCTCTTCTCGGGCTGGCGGCGGCTGTACTGCAATGAACTTCGCCCTCTGCTCTCCCACGACTCTGCCACGACCCTCCTCGACATAGGATGCGGCGGCGGCGATCTGGCACGGCAGCTCGCATTCTGGGCCGCCCGGGACAAACTGCTGCTCGACGTCACCGGCATTGACCCGGACGCCAGGGCACACACCTACTCGTCACGCTGCCCCCACCATTTCTCAGTCCGGTTCCGCCAGGCCGACAGCACCGACCTGGTCCGCGAAGGCCGCCGGTTCGACGTCGTGATCTCGAACCACGTTGTCCACCACCTCCAACCAGCGGGCCTGGCGCAGCTCCTGACAGATTCGCAAGCCCTGGCGCGCCGGCTTTCCCTGCACAACGACCTGCGCCGGAGCATCGCGGCCTATGCACTTTTCTCCCTGGCGGCCCTCCCGTTCCGCGGATCGTTCATCCGTAAGGATGGCCTGACGTCAATCAGGCGCAGCTACACCCCGCAAGAACTCACCGCCGCCGCTCCCCCGGGCTGGCAGGTGGCTCGCCGCTCCCCTTTCCACCAGGTCCTCATCCACCGCCCGGGCCATCCAGATGGTTGACGTGGTGATCGTCGGCGGCGGACCCGTGGGCCTCTACCTCGCCGCCCTGCTGCTGCAGGAAGGCGTCGCGGTGCGTGTCCTTGATCAGCGGGTTCACCGGGAATCCCACTCGCGGGCCATCGGCATCCATCCCCCCGCCCTCGCGGCCCTGGACAGAGTGGACGTGGCCGGCACCATGATCGGTGCCGGCGTGCAAATCCGCGGCGGTATTGCGGTCAGCGGGGGAAAGACCGTGGGGTCAATGTCCTTCGCATCCGTCTCGGAGTGCTTCCCGTTTGTCCTGTCCCTCCCCCAGTTCACAACGGAATACCTGCTGGAGCAGCGCGTACACGAACTGGATAGCGCCGCGTTGGTCAGGGGTGCCAGGGTGATGGAAATAGCGGACGACGGCGGACTGGTAACCGTCCACGCTGAGGCCACCAAGGCGGGCGGTGCCGGCGCCCGGATCACCTCACGCCTTGTGGTCGCCGCCGACGGCTCACGGTCCCGGATGCGTGGCCTGCTGGGCATCCAGGCCACGTCCCGAAGTTATCCCGACCACTACGTGATGGGTGACTACGCAGATTCCGGCGCAAATTTGTACCAAGCCGTCCTGTACCTCGAAGGCGAAGGGATAGTGGAATCCTTTCCCCTGCCGGGCGGTCTGCGCCGGTGGGTCGTCAGGATTCCCCGGCCCGCACCGTTCCTGGACGCGGTCAAACTGGCGCGGATGGTCCACCAGCGTACGGGGATCCGGCCGGACCCGGCCACCAACAGCATGCTCAGCAGCTTCAGCCCCCGGTCCACGGTGGCGTGCCGGTCAGTCGCGGGCCGGGCGGTTCTGATCGGTGATGCGGCCCATGAACTAAGCCCCATCGGCGGCCAAGGCATGAACCTTGGCTGGCTGGACGCGGCGGAACTGGCGCCGATCATCTGTGCTTCCCTGGCGGGGAAACCGGTGGGCCAGCGCCTGCGCGCCTATTCCACCCGGCGTCGGAAGGCTGCCTTAGTGGCTCGGTGGCAGACCGAAGTGAACATGACGCTGGGGCGACCGCTGGCGCCGCCGTTCCTGGCGTTGAGGAACGCCGCAGTGAGCGCCGTGTCGGGGATGCCGCCAGTCAACAGGATGGTGGCCCGCCGTTTCACCATGCAATGAGCCCGCGCCGGAAGAGGCCGCCAGGCAACCGGTTCAGGAGTTCACGAAGTAGCAGTCGTAACTGTCCTGGCTGATGATCAGGCCGTCCCGGACTTCAAAGACCGACGACGTTCGGGCCCGAATGGTCTCCCCGGCATCCCAGTACCGCAGGTCCATCAGCGTCCTCGCCGACCAGTCTGCCTCCACCACCACGCGACCGCCTTCGCAGGTGGTGCGGCGGATCTCAAACTTCTGGTCCGCCACTACTTCGCCGCTTTGGTCGACCCCGGCCATCGCCTGGTCCCGCGTCCGGGTGGAGCCTTCAGCCGCGAGCAGATGCGGCGCCTCGACCAGCACGAAGTCCGCAGCGAGGAAAAGCCCTATGGCCCCGCCATCACCGCCGGCTTCCAGGACCCGGATAAATTCCAGGACAAGTTCCAGTGCGTTGGTCTGGGGCGCAATCGGTTCAGCCATGGCATCGACATTAGCCGACGCGGCCGACGCCGTGCGGCGTCCGCCGCTAGGCTTTCCGCATGACCGCCGTATCACCGCCCACTTCATTCACTCCTGCGCACCTGAGGGAACGGGTGCAGGAAATCCTGTCCGCGGGATCGCTGCCGCCCATCGTTCAGGCCGGGAATCCCGTACTCCGCCAGCGGGCCGCGGCCTTCGACGGCCAGATCAGCGGGAACGAGCTGGACCAGTTGATAGCCCTCATGCGCGAAGTGATGCACGATGCCCCTGGCGTGGGGCTGGCCGCCCCGCAACTCGGAATCCCGCTGCAGCTGGCAGTCCTTGAGGACCAGTACGACGTCGACCCGGAGGCCGCTGTACTGCGGCACCGTAGCCCGTTGGAGTTCCTCACCATCATCAACCCGCGCTATACGGCCGCAGGAACGGAAACCGCCGCGTTCTTCGAGGGGTGCCTCTCGCTGAGCGGCCTGCAGGCAGTGGTGGTCAGGCCTGAACGGGTGTTGCTCCGATTCGACAGCCCCGCCGGCTTGGCGTCGGAACGGGAATTCGAGGGGTGGCAGGCGCGGATTGTGCAGCACGAAACCGATCACCTTCATGGCACCCTGTACGTTGACCGGGCCGAGTTGAGGTCCTTGAGCTCCAACGCCGAGTACGCCGCCAACTGGGCCGAACCGGGCATCGGAAAGGCCCGTGCGGCCCTGGGATTCCTGCCCGGGAATCCCTGAAACGCCCACGCGTTCACTCGGGAGGTGCAGCTGCCGGATTCGCGCCGGTCGGGAGGATCCTGGCCCACCAGCGCAGGATGTGCTCGTACCGCTGCCGCCGGTGCTGTGGCCTGCCTGACCGGGATAGTTCATGATCCTCACCCGGGAATACCAGTAGCTGGGCTTCAACGCCGTGCCGCTTCAGTGCAGTGAAATACCTCTGGCCCTGCTCCAGCGGACACCTCAGATCGTTTTCGCTGTGGATAACCAGCGTCGGAGTTTGCACGTTGCCTACGTGTTCGAACGGGCTTTGGGCGGCGACGTCCACAGCCGAGCTGCCGAGATATTCGCCGCCGAAGTACCAGCCAATGTCGGCAGAGCCCTCGAAGCTGACCGGGTCCAGGAATCCGCGCTCCACAATGGCACCCTTGAACCTGTGGTGGTGAGCTATGGTCCAGGCGGTCAGGTATCCGCCGTACGAGCCGCCCATGATGCCCAACCGGCCGGCGTCCAGCGCCGGAAATTTGGCCAGGGCGCCGTCCAGGAACGCGAGGACATCCTCCATGTCATCGGTGCCAAAGCGGCCCTTGATGGCCAGCCCGTGTTCCCGGCCGTAGCCTGCAGAGCCGCGTGGGTTGCACATCAGTACGGCGTACCCGGCAGCCGCGTAGACCTGGGCTTCGTCGAACAAGGCGACAGTGAACTGGGTGAAGGGCCCGCCATGGATGTTCAACAGAACCGGGTGCGGACCCTTGCCTGCAGGCCTGACCAGCCAGCCATGGACGGGATAACCCTCAGAGGCTTCAACGGCTAGTTCCTGTGGAACCACAATGTCCGCCTGCGTCCGCAGGATGGCCGAAAAGTCTGTCAGCAGCCGCAACTGCGCGTCGTCGAGCACTGCAACGTCCCCATGGGTGGACGGATCGCTGAACACTACGAGCAGCGAACCACCCGCCCAGGCAGCCCCCGTCACCACCTTGTCACCGTGCACCAGCAGGGCATGCCCGCCCGTCGCCCCCAGCTCGAGGAGCTCAACAGTGCCCTGCGCAACGTTCAGTACCAGCGCCCGGTCCGGCCCGCGGAGCTCAATCCGGGCACCCGGGGCTGCCACGTCCATCAGATCAGGATCGGTCAACGCAACCGGCACGCCGCCGTCGGCCGCGACACAGTACAAAACGGCGTTACGTGCCACAAAATCCCGGCCCGAGCTCCCTAGGTCCCGGGCAATATAGAACAGCCATTTGCCGTCCCGCGACTGCCGGACCTCCGTGACGCTTTGAGGCGCGGCGGCTCCCTGATCCACCGGTACGGGGTCGCCGCCGTTGACCGGCACGCTGTAGATCAGGGTGGCCAAGTCGTCATCGTTCTCCGGCGGTGCTGCCACAAAGTAGACGGCTGATCCGTCTGCACTGAAAACCCCGGAGCCGGTGTCCGTGGCGAGCGATGTCAGCTGACGGGCTGCCGGCAGGGGCGGAGCGGCCGGGGCTGTCTGCGGCTCACCGCCAAGTTCCGGGACGTCCACGATGAACAGCTGCTGCGGCTTGTCGCGTGTGTAGCCAACGCCGTTCAGCCTGTACTGGTATGACGAGATCAACCGTGGTTCCTCCGCCTCCGCGGTGATGGCCGCGCCGCTGCCGTAACGCCCGGCGTCGGGTTCGCGGGAGCTGAAAACTATCCGGTGCGAATCTGGAGACCACGCGAAGGACTCCACTCCGAGCAGCCTGCAGGTTATGACCTGGGGTTCGCCGCCGCCGGCCTCCACCACAACGAGCTGCGTTTTCGACGACGGTCCGCCCGTCCGGAGGAAGGCAAGGACCAGCCCGTCAGGAGAGAAGGCAGGGGCCGTATCCCGAAAGCCCCTGGTAATTCGCCGCGGCAGCTGTTCCTGGTTCAACGGGATGTTCCACAGCTGGCCCACGTAGGAATCAGCATTGAAATCGGGCCTGGTCACCGACACGACGGCACGGCTGCCGTCCGGGTGGACGGCCGGCGAGGAGACGGAATTGAGCAGCGGAAGGTGTTCTGGCTTCACCCACGTGAGCCTAACGTGCGGCTTTCCCCCAAGCGAGCACCCGGCCTGAAAGCTGGCGCGGCAGCCACCCGGGAGCGCGCCCCGCCCTAAGATAGTCCGTATGCCATCAAGCCCCCGCCCTCCGCTGCGCTGCCCGTTGTGCGGCGCCGCACTGAAGCCCCTGGGCGGCGCAGCTGATGCAGCCCGCTTGGCCCTGGTCTGCGGATCCGGACACAGCTTCGATGCGGCGAAGCAGGGCTACTACAACCTGCTGGTGGGCAAGGGGACAGTCTTCGAATCCGACACCGCCGAGATGGTGGCGGCGCGCTACGCCTTCCTCGACGGCGGGCACTACCGTCCCCTGGCAGACGCCCTCGCGGCCGCCGTTGTGTCCGGGGTAACCCCTGGCGAAGCCTTCACAGTCCTCGATTCGGGCACGGGGACCGGCCACTACCTCAGGGTGGTGCTGGATGCGCTGCAGCGGACTACGAACAGTTGCACCGCCGTCGCGCTCGACATCTCCAAGTTCGCGCTCCGGCGCGCCGCGCGCCTCAACCCCGAGGCCATCAGCCTCGCCTGCGATGTGTGGCAGCCTCTTCCCGTGGCCGACGCCGCCATCGACGCCATTACGGTGATCTTCGCTCCCCGCAATGCCGCCGAATTCGCCAGAGTCCTCCGCCCCGGCGGGAGACTGGTGGTGGTGACGCCGCGCGCCGGACACCTGGCCGCCATCGCCGTCCAGGCAGGGATGCTGTCCATCGAGGACGACAAGGACACACGGCTGGCAGAATCCCTCTCGCCGCACTTCGTCGCCGAGTACACCCGGGACCTGGATATCCAGATGATGCTTACGCCCAGCGAGCTTGCTGACCTGGCCTTTATGGGTCCGGCCGGGCACCACCTGGACCGCCTGACCATTGCCGCCAAAATCGGCAGCGGCGACGTGTCCCCCCAGGTGGAGGCACGTTTCCGGCTCACCGTCTTCGGCCTGGCACCGTCCACACAGTAACGACTTGAACACGTTCAACAGCCGCTTCGCACGCAACCTGCCGTCCTCCATTCCGGCGGACTAGGATAGATAGACAGCTACCGGAAGGTCAAGGGGGACGGAATGTTTGAATGGCTCGGCGAAAACTGGTGGGCCCTGTGGCTCACAGCCTTCCTCGCGTTCGCGGTGATCGAAATGATCACCCTTGACCTGTTCTTCATCATGCTCGGCGGCGGAACACTTGCCGCGCTCGTCTCGGATTTCGCCGGCACTGACCTGTGGCTGCAGATCGTGGTGTTCTGCGTCGTCTCACTGCTGATGATCGCTTTCGTCCGCCCGGTCGCACTAAGCCACCTGAAAAAAGGACCCGCAGACCAGCGCACCAACATAGACCGGCTCATTGGCGAACAGGCCCTTGTGATGGAAGCGGTCAGCTCCACCGGCGGCCTCGTCAAGATCGGGGGCGATGTCTGGAGTGCCAGGTCCTCCGGCGGCGTCCTGCCTGCCGGTCAGAAAGCAGTGGTCTCCGCCATCGACGGCGCCACGGCAGTGGTCTCCGCACCGCCGGAGCAGTCCACACAGTCCTAAGTACAGCCTAACAATTGGGGAATAGGAGACGTATGGATAACGCAGGAGGAGCCGCCTTGGCCATTGTGCTGGTGGTCCTGATCGTGTTCGTGATTATTGTATTGGTCCGCTCAGTGCGGATCATCCCGCAGGCGAGGGCCGGCGTCGTTGAACGGCTCGGCAAATACCAGCGGACCCTCAACCCGGGACTCACCATCCTGATCCCGTTTGTGGACCGGCTCTTGCCGCTCCTGGACCTGAGGGAGCAGGTTGTGTCCTTTCCACCGCAGCCGGTCATCACCGAAGACAACCTGGTGGTGTCCATCGACACCGTGGTGTATTTCCAGGTCACTGACCCGCGCGCCGCCACGTATGAAATTGCCAACTACATCCAGGCCGTGGAGCAGCTCACCACTACCACCCTGCGTAACGTTGTGGGCGGCTTGAACCTGGAAGAGGCGCTCACATCCCGCGACCAGATCAACGGCCAGCTGCGCGGTGTATTGGACGAGGCAACCGGCCGATGGGGCATCCGCGTCTCGCGCGTGGAGCTCAAGGCCATTGACCCGCCCCACTCCATCCAGGACTCGATGGAGAAGCAGATGCGGGCCGAGCGAGACCGCCGCGCTGCGATCCTCACCGCCGAAGGCACCAAGCAGTCTGCCATCCTTACGGCCGAAGGTCAGCGGCAAGCATCTATCCTTGCGGCCGAGGGCGACGCCAAGGCGGCCATCCTTCGTGCAGACGGTGAGGCACAGGCCATCCAGAAGGTCTTCGATGCCATCCACAAGGGCAACCCTGACCAGAAGCTGTTGGCCTACCAGTACCTCCAGACGCTTCCGAAGATCGCAGAAGGCTCATCGAACAAGCTCTGGATCATTCCCAGCGAAATTGGTGAGGCACTCAAGGGCATCGGCCAGGCACTGGGCGGCACCAATCCTGATCCGGGCGCCGACGGCAGCGGGCTGTTCGACGAGGAACCTGCCAAACAGCCTGGGTCCTGACCGGGATCTGCCTCAGACGGGCCGGGAGGGGATCCGCGATTCGCCGCGGCTCCCCTCCCGTTTTGCGGCTTGGCCCCACGCCGGTATAATTGAGTATTTGTCCGGTCGGACCAGATCCGCTGGAACAAGAATGCTTCGCAATGCGTTGAATCATATGATGCAGCACAGTGCACACAGTAGTCCGGGGCGGTTATGCCGGTCCGGCTTGCGTGGAGTCCTGCTCCGCGAACCGACCAGAGGGAGAAAACATGAGCGATCGCAGCCTGCGGGGTATGCGCCTTGGCGCGCAGAGCATGGAGACCGAGTCCGGCGTTGAGCCGGCTCCGCGCCAGCGTGTCGAATACCGGTGCGAGGACGGCGAGCAGGTCTTCGTGACGTTCTCTTCAGAGGCTGAAATTCCTCCTGTGTGGGTTTCCAAGACCGGCAAGGACGCGCTCCTCGTTGACGGCGAACGCCCGGACACCAGCAACGAAAAGGCTGTCCGAACCCACTGGGACATGCTCCTGGAGCGCCGTTCCCTTCCGGAACTGGAGCAGATCCTCGAGGACCGGCTGACCATCCTGCGCGAACGCCGTGGCGAACGGCGCACGGCCTGACCCCAAGCGGCGGTCACAACCCCCGGCAGATGTCACAGCGTCATGGACTGACGCGAGCTGAATGATTGAGAAAGGGCCGGCCCGGCAACGTGATCACGTTACCGGGCCGGCCCTTATCTTTTGTCCCAGCTGCTGTTGCAGGTCAGCCCTGTGCCGGATCTTTCTTGCCTGTGAGCTTGTTCCAGCGCGCCTGCAGGCCCCACCGGGTGACGTTGACCATGGCCTCAACAACAATGTTGCCGCTCATCTTTGACGCTCCGAGTTCGCGCTCAACGAACGTAATGGGGCGTTCCTCGATTCGGAGGCCCAGCTTGGCTACACGCCACGCCAAGTCAACCTGGAAGCCGTAGCCCACCGAATCGACCAGGTCAAGGTTCAATTTTTCCAGTGTGGTCCGCCGGAACGCGCGGTAGCCGCCGGTGACGTCCTTGATCTTCAGGCCCAGCATCAGCCGGGCGTAGGTGCTGCCAACGCGTGAAATCGCCTGCCGGTACAGCGGCCAGTTGACCACGCTGCCACCTGGAACCCAGCGGGATCCCATGGCAAGGTCTGCGCCCTGTTCAACGGCTTCCAGCAGCTGGGGAAGCTGTTCGGGCTGGTGTGAGCCGTCCGCATCCATTTCCACCAGCACGTCATAGCCTGCCTCGAGCCCCCACTTGAACCCGGCGATGTAAGCGGCTCCCAGCCCGGCCTTGCCTTTGCGGTGCAGGACGTGGACTTGTGTATCCTCGGCGGCAAGGCCGTCAGCAAGCTGCCCGGTGCCGTCCGGGCTGTTGTCATCCACCACCAGAACGTCGGAAGCCGGCACGGCTGCACGCAGGCGTTGCAGGGTCTTGGGCAGCGATTCCAGCTCGTTGTAAGTAGGAATGATGGTGAGGACGCGCACAAAGGGCCTTCCTGGACGGGAGCGGTCGGAGCGGCTGAACTGCAGGGCATTAGCTGGCGGTCAGGCGCAACTACCTAGTATAGGGCGCTTTGTTGGGGCGCTGGCCGGTGTCTGCGGTCAGGACCGCAGTGCGGTACTGGAATAGAGCTCGATGCCGTCCCTCACCGTCTGCAGGCACACCGGGTCCGCGCCGGTATCCAGTGCCGGGAGGAGAGGCGTTCGGGCCCGCGGATCTGTGCTCCAGGACTGGACCCGTCCGTCCGCCACCTGGACCATGAGCTCCTCAACTTCCCAGACGGCGAAACTTGCTGGTGCGCCGGGAACCAGTTGCCCGGCCATGGGATTGTGGTACTTGGCTGCCCGCCACCCCGCGCGGGTGTGGCCGAGGAATGCTGCCCGGGCCGAGATCCGTTCAGCGTGGTTGTGGTGTTCCAGACAGGCGCGGACGCTGGACCACGGGCGGAGCGGTGTGACCGGGCTGTCGCTGCCGAAGCTGATCGGGACTCCGGCAGCGTAGAACGAGGCAAACGGGTTCATGGACCGGCTTCGGCTCCCCAGACGCTGCGCATACATTCCGCCGTCGCTCCCCCAGGCAGCGTCGAAGCCTGGCTGGGCGCTGACGGTGACGGCGTAGCGGGCCAGTTGCTGAACTGCGTCGGCGTCTGCCAGTTCCGCATGCTCGAAACGGTGGCCGGCGGCACGGATCCGCTGCTCCCCTACGTCGGCAGCCGCGATTTCCAGAGCCTCCAGCGCGGCATCAAGTCCCGCGTCGCCGATGACGTGGAAGCCGCCCTGAATGCCCAGCAGCGAACAGGCCGCCAGGTGGGCGCCGGCCTGCTCTGCCGAGACGTACAGGTTGCCCCGCTCCCCCGCCGCGTCGCTGTAGCCGGCCCTCAGGGCCGCTGTCCTGGAGCCGATGGAACCGTCAATGTTGAGGTCGCCTGCCAGGCCGCGCACGGATACCCCCAGGTCGTCCAGCAGCGCCCGGGCCTGCTCCTCTGAGGTGGCCAGTTCGCCCCAATACGGCAGGATCTCCGGCATGGCCTCGCCGGAGGCTGTGTTCCATGTGGCGGCCAGGCGGAGGTCGGGAACTCCGCCGATATGCGGTGCGGCCATCTCCGCCAGTGCCACGTAACCGTTTTCAGCCGCTTCGGTCAGGGCGCGTCGCTGGTAGGCCAGCAGGCTGGCTTCCGGGAGCCGCCGTGCTTCCTGGCGGGCCGCCGTATGGGCGGCCCGCTTCACCTGTGAACCTGTGGTGTAGCCGTCGAGACCGCCAAGCCCGGCGGCGGCAGCCAGCGAGGATGAAACCAACGCCGAATGCGCATCTACCCTGGCCAGGAACACCGACCTGCCGCCCGCCGCCAGCTCAAGTTCCTCGGCCGCCGGCAGGGCAGGGTCCTCCCACGTGGATTCATCCCAGCCGTGACCCAGCAGGGGGCCGTCGCCCTTGGCTGCGGCCACAGCATCGAGCAATTGCCGGGCGGAGCGGATCCCGCCCAGCTGGAGGGAACCCAGCGCGATGCCGGTTTCGGTGAGGTGGACGTGGGAGTCGACAAACCCCGGCGCGACGAGGGCTCCATGGAGGTCGATGATTTCCATGGAGCTGTCGGCAATGGAGGAGGCCGCCTGCTCTGAGCCAACCCAGGCAACGGTGTCGCCATCAACCAGCATGGCGGTGGCAAAGGGGTCCGCAGCCGTGTAAACCGAGCCGTTGCGGTAGAGGACCACCTTTTGCTCGTGCGGTGCGGGCGTGGTGGAACGTTCAGTGGTCATGCGGGCGAAAGCTCCTGGGGCTAGGGGGAAGAAGTCGGGGTGCCAGTAAATCAGGGCGGGTTCATCAAAGTACGGAAGAGTAGGCCACCACGCCGCGGCGGATGAGCGAAATTGCTTCTGCACAAAGCCTGGAAACTCGCGGATCCAAGCCGGGAATCTTGGCGAGCTGGTCGAGAAGGTCGATGACCTGTTTGACCCAGCGGACAAAATCGCCCGCCGCCAGGTCTGTGCCGTTCAGTACTTCCTGGAGGTGCCTTCCCTTGGCCCATTTGTACATGGGCCAGACCAGACCCAGCTCGGGTTCAGCGGTCAGCGGCAGCTTATTTGCCTCTTCCACGTCCTCCAGGGCCGACCATTCCCGGATCACCACATCCACGGACGATTCAAGCGAGACGCTGGGCATCCGCGGGCGGAGGCCCCTGTCCTCGCGTTTGGCCTGGTAGACCAGGACGCTGGCAAGGGCTGCTACTTCGACGGCGTCGAGGTCGTTGAGTGCGCCCAGCCGCAGTGCTTGCGAAATCAGCAGGTCTTTCTCGCCATAGATCCGGCGGAGCCGCTGGCCGTCCGGACTGATGGCCAGCCGACCGTCAGCTCCTGCTTCCAGGTAGCCGTAGGCGGAAAGGACGTCGCAGACACGATCGAACGTTTTGGCAATGGTGTTGGTCCGGCCCTGGATCTGCCGGGCCAGCGCATCCGTCTCCCGGCGCAGCTTCCACCACCGCTCGGACCAGCGTGCGTGGTCTTCACGCTCGCTGCAGCCATGGCAGGGGTGGGCGCGGAGTGCCCTGCGAAGTTCCGTGATGCGTTTTTCCTGATGTGGCAATACGGATCCCAGACCAAAATCGGTGCTGCGGCCGGGTGCCGGCGGGCGGTTCTCGCGCAGCGCATTCCGGGCCGACGATGCGAGGTCACGCCGCGCCTTGGGGACCTTCGCGTTGAACGACTTCGGGATCCGGATCCGCGTCAGGGGCGCGATGGGGCCTTCAAGGTCCTCCGTGCCGATTCGCCTGAGCTGGTTGTCCAGCGTGAGGATGGCGGGCCGTGGTTCCCTGCCGCTGTGGTCCGAGCTGAGCACAATCGCGGGCCCGGGAGCCCGCCCGCCCGGGACGTCCACTACGTCTCCGGGCATCAGCCGCGCCAGCGAGTCTTCATTCAGGGACTTGTGGGCGCGGGTCTTGCTGCGGGAGGTGATATTTTCGGCGTCGGACAGTTCCCGGCGCAACCGGGCATACTCGGTGAAGTCTCCGAGGTGGCAGGTCATGGACTTCGCGTATCCGGCGAGGGACTCTTCGCGGCTGCGCACCTGCTTGGCAAGTCCAACAACGGACCGGTCCGCCTGGAACTGCGCGAAGGAGGATTCAAGGATTTCCCGCGCACGGGCGCGGCCAAACTGTGCCAACAGATTGATGCTCATGTTGTACGTCGGCCGGAAGCTTGAGTTCAGCGGATAGGTACGCCGTGAGGCGAGGCCGGCAACGGCGGCAGGGTCCGTGCCCGGCTGCCAGAGGACAACCGCATGGCCTTCAACATCGATGCCGCGGCGGCCCGCGCGGCCGGTCAGCTGTGTGTACTCCCCCGCGGTGATGTCCACATGGGCTTCGCCATTGAACTTGTCGAGTTTTTCCAGGACCACGGAGCGGGCGGGCATGTTGACGCCCAGTGCCAGCGTTTCGGTGGCGAACACAGCCTTGACCAGGCCCTCAACGAAAAGCTTCTCCACTACTTCCTTGAAGGTGGGAAGCATGCCGGCATGATGCGCCGCGAAACCACGGAGGAGGCCGTCCCGCCACGTCCAGAAGCCGAGGACGTCCAGGTCATCGGACGGGATGTCCTGCCCGGCCTCGTCAACGCGCCGGGCAATGATCTGCTGCTCTTTCTCCGTGGTCAGCCAGAGTCCGGAAGAGACACACTGGGCAACGGCCGCATCGCAGCCTGCCCGCGAGAAGATGAACGTGATGGCAGGCAGGAGGTCCTGCCGGTCCAGGCTCGCGATGACCTGGGGCCGGCTGGCCCTCCGGACAGCGCCGGGCTGGGCGCCTTGCCGGGGGCGCTCCTCTGTCCGTTGACGGTGCTGCCGGCGCTGGCTCCGGCCGCCGTGGCCGAAGCGTCCGGTGAAGCTTTGCTGGCCCTCGCTGCGGGCCATCCTGAGCAGGTCAGGATTGACCTCGAACCCCTGTCCGTCGGCGTCTTTGGTGGCTGCGGTGAGCCGTCCCTGGACCGGTATCGGAGCTCCGGTCTCAGCGTCTGCGGGCGGGGCGATCTCGTCGAACGTGGTTTCGCCGGCGAACAGGTCCACGATATCGCGGCCCACCATGACGTGCTGCCAGAGGGGAACCGGCCGGTGCTCGGAAACGATGATGTCGGTGTCGCCGCGCACAGTATCCAGCCACGCGCCGAATTCTTCTGCGTTGGACACTGTGGCGCTGAGGGAAGCTACCTGGACTTCACTGGGAAGGTGAATGATGACTTCCTCCCATACGGCACCACGGAAGCGGTCCGCGAGGTAGTGGACTTCGTCCATCACCACAAAGCCGAGGTCATCCAGGGTTTCGGAGTCTGCATAGAGCATGTTCCGGAGGACTTCCGTGGTCATGACCGCAACGGGGGCGTCGCCATTGATGCTCGTGTCCCCGGTCAGGAGGCCGACGTTTTCCGCACCGTACTTTTCCGAAAGCTCCGTGAACTTCTGATTGCTTAGTGCCTTGATCGGCGTTGTGTAGAAAGCCTTAAGGTTTCGTTCCAAAGCCAGGTAGATGGCAAATTCGCCCACGATGGTCTTCCCGGCACCGGTGGGGGCAGCCACCAGCACTCCCTTGCCCTCCTGCAGGGAACGGCAGGCGAGGCGCTGGAATTCGTCAAGTTCAAAATCGAGGGTGCGGACAAACCCGCCGAGGTAGGTGCCCGCTTCGGCCGTGCGTTCCGCGCTGGCCCGGTAGCTTTCAGAGGGCGAGAGTGGCCCGGAGATAGAGGACATGCCTCAAGCCTAGTGCGCCGCGCGCTACAGGTTCTTCAGTTCGTTGCCGGGCGTAGCGATGTCGGCTGTCGCGTCCGTCTCAGCAGCCTGTTTCGCCACGCGCTTGTCACGGCGATTGTCGTTGAAGATGCAGAGCCCGATCGCCGCGAAAAACAGAATCAACAGCGGCGCAGCAAGCAGGAACATGGACAGCGCGTCCGTGCCGGGTGCGGCCAGTGCAGCAAGGACAAAAACCAGGAAGACGATAATCCGCCAGGCTTTGAGGATGGTCCTGCCCCTGACCACGCCAGCCATGTTGATGCCGACCAGGATCACGGGGACCAGGAAAGAGATCCCGAGTATGAGCAACATCTGCGTGGCAAACGTCAGGTAGTCGGTGGCCGAGATGTTGTTGGCACCGGTCGCGGGTGTGAACTGGAGGAGCGCCCTGACCACGGTGGGGAACACGAGCCAGGCGACAAACACACCAGCCAGGAACAGGGGCACAGCGGCCGCCATAAAGCCGAGCGTGTAGCCGCGTTCCTTCTTGGTCAGACCCGGCGTGATAAAAGCCCACACCTGATAGATCCAGACAGGACTGGAGATAACCAGCCCTATCTGGATGGCAATCTGGATCTTGAACGCAAAAGGATCTGCGATGGTCGCAAAGTTCAGGACCGCGGTCCGCCCCGTATCCCGGGCAATGGAAACCAGCGGGTCCGACAGGCTGGCGACAACAGGGTCGTAAAGGAACCAGCCACCCACGCCGGCGAGCAGCACGGCGATGGCCGATTTGATCAGCCGGTTCTTGAGCTCCTTGAGGTGGTCCCAAAGAGCCATCCGCCCCTCAGGGTTGGACTTACGGCCCCGCGTCACAGCCACTTCGGGTTAAGCGCGGGTCGACGGCGGAACGTCAGTGCCGTCGGTCGGCTCACCGGGCTTCGCCGGCGGGTGGTTGATGATTTTGCCTTCCACCGGGCCGGAAGCCGTGTCGGTGATGTCGGTAGTATCGGTTTTGCCGTCGTTCTTCATTTCCTTGACCTCGGACTTGATGATCCGCATTGACTGGCCAAGGCTGCGCGCCATGGCAGGGAGTTTGGGCGCGGCGAAAAGCAGCAGCGCAACGACGATGATAATGACAATTGGCCACGGGCCATCAAAGAGTCTTCCCACGGGAAATCCTTTCCTCTTACAACATCCTACGTCTAACTGAGATTGAGATCGCGAAGTGACTGGGGCTGGCCCCGGTCGCGCCTCCGCTGGATCCGCCTCTGGCGGCGGTCCTCCCGGCGGGATGACTTGGACGCGTCGTAATCATGACGCATCTGCGCCGGTGAGGCAAAAACAGCCGCACCCGGCTGAACCGATTCTGCCGGCCGTAAGCCGTCATCTGCCGTGGTCGCTGCCGGTGCCAGATGCGACACTTTGGTTCCGACGGCCCCCAGATCTTTCATGACCAACATGAACTGGCGGTAGATCCGGATGCCCAGAAGGACATAAAAGAGCAGGGAGAGCGCAATCAGCGCAATCCAGATCAGGATCCAGGACCACCAAGGCATGCTGACGAGTCTAGCCGCCGTACCGGGCCAGGGCCGCCTCGATCCACTCCAGCGCCGCCGCCCCAAGCTCGGAAGGTTCAAGAATCCTGGCGGCACCGCCGTGCTGGGCCACGAACATGGGCAGCCAGGCCGTGCTGCCGAACCGTATCTCGGCAACAAGGCCGCCGCCGGGAAGAGGTGCCACACGTTCGGCGTAATAGTCGTCCGCCAGGCCGGCGCCCTGCCTGGTGAGCTGAACGAGGATGGTGGTGTCGTCGTCATTGGGGGTGAACAGCTTGGCCGGGAAGCTTTCCCCGGCCCGGACCTGTGTGGATGCGGAACGTCCGTTCGGGTGGACCGCCTGGACCCTGTCCAGCCTGAAGTTCCGCAGCCCCTGGGCCGCATGGCAGTACGCCTCGAAGTACCAGGTGTTATCCAGGGAATACAGACGGAGCGGGTCCACGTCACGTTCTGAAACCTGGTCGCGCTGGGCGGAAAAGTACACGAGCCGCAGCTGCGACCGCTCCTGGATGGCCCCACGGACAACGTCGAGGACGGCCGAATCAGCGGGCCCAACCTCCGGACCGGCAAGCGAACCTGCCCGGAGCCCTTCTTCGCCGGCCGCTGCCATCAGCTTGAGGGTCACGGACTCCAGTGCGCTGCCCTCGGCAAGTTCGGGAAGCCCGTTGAGCGTCTCAAGCCCGGTCAGCAGCGCACAGGCCTCGTCCACGGTAAACCGGACCGGTCTCTTGAGATCCAGGTCCTGGGTGATGTAAACGTGGCCCTCTTCCCAATGGATGTCCAGGAGGTCGTCCGGGTATCCCTCTGGAAGTCCGGAGCAGATGAGGATCCGTAGGTCGCTTTCCAGCTCCCCGGGCGTGACATCAAAGCGGGCCGCCACATCCTTGATGTGGAGGCCCTGGTTGTGGACCAGGAACGGAACCAGCTGCAGCATGCGCTTGAGCTGATCCTCAGAGGTTCGTTTGCGGACGGCGCGGCCCCGCGGTGCATCGGTAAACAGATAGACAGGGCTGGGAGCGGCACAGAAAGCGGCCGCGCTGCGCAGCCGGTGACGCACAGCAGCCACGAGCTCGTCGGGAGCATGTGCCACAGCGTCGGGGCCATAGGAGGCAAGCTCCTCGGCCAGTACCTCAACGTCCCTGAAGTTGACCTTCAGACGTTCGTAGCCGGCGTCGGGCGTTCCCGCACTCCCGGCGGGAACCGGCATGGTGCGCCGGCGCAGGCCAAGGAGGCGGCCCTCCCGGACATCCACGACGGCGGTCCGGAGCGGGAGTTCCGGAAGCCGGTCCAGTTCTGCACGGACATTGAAGTTCGGGGGCGCCGAGTAAGATTCCTTCTCCAACACCGTGACGGGGCCCGTGAACCGGGAAAGCCTGAAGTGGCGTGGTGCCTGGCGTGAGCGATCGTAGCCGGTCAGATACCACTGGCCAAAGCGGCTGCCGAGACCCCACGGCTCCACCATCCGTTGCTCTTCCTTACCGGTGGAACCTGCCAGGTAGGGGAAGCTGACGGGGTGCTGGGCGTGCATGGCCGCCACCACGTCATCAAAGGCCTGGCCCGCCGGCCGGATCCGCGGCTGCACGCCAACGGGAAGTTCGACGTCGGACAGGGTGCCGGAGGCCTGGAGCTTGCGGAGGGCGTTGGCAGCGGCGGTGCCAAGGGCGGCACGCTCCCACAGCTGGGACGCCAGCAGGAGGACGGTCCATTCCCCCGGGCTGAGCTGCACATCGGGCAGCCGGTTCGATTCCTTGCCGATGCGGTAGCGGGTGGTGGCCGGGTCATCTTCGCTCCAGCCGTGGTCCGTCACGGTTTCCACATCGAAGCCGAACTGACGGAGGTCATTCTTGTCCCGCTCAAACATCCTGCCGAAGGCCACGTCGTTGCCGGACGTGTCGTGGTAGACCTTCGCCCGCAACTCTGCACGGCGCAGGCCGTATTTTGTGTTCAGGAGGGCGATCAGGAGATTCAGCAGGCGTTCAGTACGGGAGACGGACACGCTGGCTACGTTACTAAACTCCTCCGTGGAAAGCAGAAAGCGCGGCAACAACGGGAAACAGAACCCTGATTGTTACCGCGCCTTCCGGCCCTGCAAAGCTTCGGTCAGCGGACGCCCACGAGGTCCACCACGAAGATCAGCGCTTCGTTGGGGCCGATGGCTCCGCCGGCGCCGCGGGAGCCGTATGCCAGTTCGGAAGGAATCTCCAGGCGACGGCGGCCGCCCACCTTCATGCCCAGCAGGCCCTGGTCCCAGCCCTGGATGACCTGGCCCACGCCCACGCGGAAGTCAAGCGGGGTGCCGCGGCCCCAGGAAGCGTCAAATTCTTCGCCGGTGGACCAGGCCACGCCGACGTAGTGGGTGGAAACGGTGTCGCCCTTTTTGGCCTCGGCACCGTCACCGTCGATGAGGTCGGTAATGACCAGTTCGGTGGGGACATCGCCTTGCGGGAAGTCAATTTCCGGCTTCTGGCGGTCGAAATCGCGCTGACCAAATGACATGGTTGCTCCTTTGATTAATGGGGTGGGTGATGTGTTGCTGTTTACTTGACGCCGAGGATGTCCACAACGAAGACAAGGTCGCCCTTGGCTTCGCCCTGGCCGGCATCACCGTAGGCGAGGTCCTTGGGAACCACCAGGAGGACCCGGGAGCCCACCGTCTTTCCGGCCAGTCCCTGGGTCCAGCCCGGAATCACTCCGGTCAACGGGAAGCTGGCCGGTTCGCCGCGGTCAAAGCTTGAATCAAATTTAGTGCCGCCAACGAGGTTGACGCCAACGTAGTTGACGGTCAGCGTGTCCGTTTCCTTAACCGCAGCGCCGGCGCCCTTGATCAGGTCCTGGGACACGAGTGCAGCCGGCGCAGCTATTCCGTCAACGGCTATCTCCGGCACGCCCTGGTCGTTGTCCTTTACGGTCGGCAGGCCGGCTGACGGGGTGACCGCCTCGCCTTCGGGCTTTGCGAGCGGAGGAACAGACGGCGCGACATCCTTGGTGGAGAGCACCTTGATCAGGAGAAGCTGCGTTGGCTGGGCGGCGGCGCCTCCGGCGGTTGCGGCCTGGCCGGGGATGGCCAAGGCAAGGCTCGAGCCGACCTTGGAGCCAACAAACGCGCTGTAGATGACCGGGCTTCCGGTCTTCAGTTCCTCGTTCAGCTCCAGCGGTTCGGGCTCGCCGGGGAAAGTGTCCTCCAGCGTGGATCCATCAGCACCGCTGAGCGCGAGGATGGAGATGTTTGCGACCTGGTTCTCTTTGACCCGGTCGCCGTCGCCTTCGGTGACCACCTTGATAGTGGGTTCGGTGACCTCGAGGGGCTTGGAGAACTCGACACCGGGAGCCTTCTTGTCCCCGTTGTCCGTCAGTTTCAGGGAGTCGAACTTGGCAGTGTCACCGGCAGACTGGCTGGTGGGTTCCGGTGCTGCGGGTGAACCGCCACAAGCGGTAAGCAGCAGCATGCCGGGGATCAGGATTGCTAGGAGTCGGCGCACGTAAGAGAACTTTCGTCGGGGCAGGGTGGACGCGGTGCCGGAATCAGGCGCTCGGCACCGCTTCAAGGCCAAGGAACGGCCCTATCAAGGATAGCCCGTGAACCTGAACGTCAGCCCATAGAGCCCAGAAGGGCATCCACCCGCTCATCGACGCTCCGGAAGGGATCCTTGCACAGGATGGTCTGGTGCGCGCGGTCGTTCAGTTTCAGGTGCACCCAGTCAACCGTGTAGTCCCTGCCCAGTTCCTGGGCGCGCCGGACGAAATCGCCCCGCAGCTTGGCCCGGGTGGATTGCGGCGGAACGTCCACGGCGTCTTTGATCAAAGTATCGTCCACGACCCGGCGAACCGCACCCCTGGACTGCAGGATGTAGTACAGGCCGCGGCTTCGGGAAATGTCATGGTACGTAAGATCCAGCTGGGCGATCCT
Organism: Pseudarthrobacter sp. NBSH8; assembly: GCF_014217545.1. Classification (NCBI taxonomy): domain Bacteria; kingdom Bacillati; phylum Actinomycetota; class Actinomycetes; order Micrococcales; family Micrococcaceae; genus Pseudarthrobacter; species Pseudarthrobacter sp. NBSH8. Next base: position 2,109,047 of record NZ_CP043178.1, on the reverse strand, counting down.
GGGTGCGTCGAGCCCCAGGCCGTGCCGCTGCCGGTAGTTGTCCATCAGTTTTTTCTTGATGGCCCAGTCGATTTCCGTGTCAATGGTGCTGGTGTCACCACTTTCGATCGCGTTCAAGGTCCGTTGCCAAAGATCGAGGATGAACGGAACGTGCGGATTGTGGGCCCCGTGTTCCTGGACAAAGGCGGTGACCTTGGTGAGGTACTCCTGCTGGATCTCCAGCGCTGTGAGCTGGCGGCCGTTGGCCAGGCGGACCAGTGCCCTTCCACTGAGGTCGTGGGAAATCTCGCGGATGCTGCGGATGGGGTTTTCCATCCTCATGTCGCGCATGATCACCCCCGCCTCGATCATGCGCAGGATGAGGTCCACGGTTCCGACCTTGAGCAAGGCTGTGGTTTCGGACATGTTGGAGTCGCCCACAATGACATGGAGCCGGCGGAAGAACTCGGCGTCGGCGTGGGGTTCGTCTCGGGTATTGATGATGGGCCGTGAGCGGGTGGTGGCCGAGGATACGCCTTCCCAGATGTGGTCTGCCCGTTGGGAAAACGCATACGTGGCCCCGTGCGGAGTCTTCAGGATCTTTCCTGCCCCGGCGATCAGCTGGCGGGTCACCAGGAAGGGGATCAGGATCTCCGCGAGCCGGGAGAATTCGCCGCGACGCGGGATCAGGTAATTTTCATGGCTGCCGTAGGAGTTGCCAGCCGAATCGGTGTTGTTCTTGAACAGGTAGACCGTTCCGTTGAAACCTTCCGCGGCCAGCCTTGCCTGTGCCTCGTCAACGAGGTCGTCCAGGATCAGCTCGCCAGCGCGGTCGTGTGCGATGAGCTGTGCCAGGTCGTCGCATTCGGCCGTGGCGTACTCAGGGTGTGAGCCGACGTCGAGGTACAGCCGGGAACCGTTGGTCAGGAATACGTTGGATGACCGTCCCCAGCTGACCACCTTGCGGAACAGGTACCGGGCCACCTCTTCCGGGGCCAACGGCCTCGAATCGGGGCTCGAATACGAGATTCCGAACTCGGTCTCGATACCGAAGATCCTCTTGTCCATCTCAGTCCTCCTCAGCAAGCAGCGCCGTGATATCAGCATCGTTGAGCCGCCGGAAGGCCCTGCGGAAACCCCGGGAGGTCTCCGACTGCCTGTCCAGGACGGCAACTTCCACGGCCTTGGCAGGAAGGGTTCCTGCCGCTTCGCCCTGCTCAGCAGCCTGGTCGGCGCTGCTGGACAGGCCGCCGGTAGCCAGGCGGACAGCACCGGCGAACCTCAGGGATGGTCGCCAGCCCTCGGCGATGACCGCAGAGACACGCTCCGCCTGGCCGCCCATGACGATGAAGCCGTGCTCGTCAGCGATGGACCCGTCGAATGTGAGCCGGTAGAGGTGGTCAAGTTCCGGTGTGGGGCCAACTTCGGCGACCGCGAGTTCCACTTCAAAGGGTTTCTGTTCGGCGGTGAAAACGGCGCCGAGGCTTTGCGCATAGACGCTGGCGAGCCCCCGCGCTGTGACGTCCTCGCGGTCGTAGGAGTAACCACGGACATCCGCGTAGCGCACCCCGGCCTGGCGCAGGCTTTCGAATTCGTTGTACTTGCCTACGGCGGCAAAGGCGATTTTGTCGTAAATCTCGCCGATTTTGTGAAGTGAGGGCGAAGGATTTTCGGCGACCAGGGCGATGCCGTCCTGGCAGCTGATGACCACCACGGACCTGCCGCGGGCGATGCCTTTCCGTGCGAAGTCCGCACGGTCCTTCATCAGTTGTTCAGGCGAGACATAAAACTGCTGCGTCATCTCAGGCCTCCCGCCGCTCGGCGGACCGGGCTTCGATAATCCTGCCCGCCACTGCGGCGAGCTCGGATTCGGGGATACGCCGTGCGCCATCCCTGTTCACGGTGTACACCACCGGCCACAATTGGCGGACCGGATCCGGACCGCCAGTGGCGGAGTCGTCGTCGGCCGCGTCGTAAAGGGATTCGACCGCCACGAAGACTGCCTCGGCTTCGGCCAGGTTGGGCCGCCAGAGTTTCTTCAGCGCACCGCGCGCAAACACGGAGCCGGAGCCGACAGTGTGATGCTCGCGTTCCTCGTACCGGCCGCCGGTTACGTCGTAGGAGAAGAGCCGGCCCACGCCGGCAGTTGTGTCGAAGCCGGCGAACAGCGGCACCACGGCGAGTCCCTGCAGGGCCATCGGCAGGTTCCCCCGGATCATGGCACCGAGCCGGTTGGCTTTGCCGTCGAGGCTTAGCAGTGTCCCCTCGATCTTTTCGTAGTGCTCCAGCTCCACCTGGAAGAGCCTCGTGAGGTCAATGGCGATGCCGGCTGTACCGGCGATCCCCAGTACCGAATACCTGTCGGCGGGGAAAACTTTTTCGATGTGCCGGCTGGCTATGACGTTGCCCATGGTGGCCCGCCGGTCACCGGCCATCAGGACGCCGCCGGCATAACTCATCGCCACGATCGTGGTGGCATGGGGAACCTGCAATGGAGCTGCCCCCGCTGCAACAGGCATGGCCCGGTTGTACGGAAGCAGGTCCGGCCGGTCGCGCTGCAGATGCTCGGTGAATGAGGATGTCGCGTTGCCGGCTACCTGGTTGGCGGTTGTTTCCTGCACTGATGCACTCCTTGTACGTGGTCCCTCAACGTCGGTACAGATTCGGGCCGGACGCGGCTTCCGCCACACATCCGGTTCCGGGTTACTGGCCGCCCTTTTGGACGAAGGCGCGTACGAATTCCTCGGCGTTGGACTCCAGCACGCCGTCGATCTCATCAAGGAGGTCGTCGACGCCCTGCGTGGCAGCCGATGCCTGGGCTTCCGGGGCCGCCGGAGGTGCCTCGGGGATCTCGTCTTCGACCTGGCTGTCGTGTGATTGTGGCTTCTGCTGCTCCTGGCCTGCCATGGTGATCTCTCCTCCAAAAATCCTCGGATCCGGGTGGATCTGCTGATACGCCCATATTGCCACGCTGTCCGCCCGACGGCGCGGTTTACGCCGCAGGCGGAGCGGTGTTTTGCCCTAAAAGTTCGGCGAGGAACGGACCTGCCGTCCGGTGCCGCGCAAACAGCCCCCCCGTGAGGGCCTTCGTTCCGCGCAGGGGTTCCCGGGTTGGCACGCGCTGGAGCCGGCCGTAGCCCGGCACATCGAAGATGACCGAGTCCCAGCTGGCCCCCACCACGTCTTTGCCGAAGCTACTGATGCACTGTCCGCGGAAGAAAGCACGCGTGTCCGACGGCGGTTCGGTCATCGCTGCGGCAATGGCACCGTCGTCGACGACCCGCTGCATGCGGTTCCTGGCCAGGAACCGGTAGTACAGTCCCTTCTCCGGCCTGATGTCTGCCCACTGGAGGTCCACAAGGCCGAGCCTCGCGTCGCCCCAGGCAAGGTTGTCGCGGTTCCGGTAGCCGTCCAGGAGGGACAGTTTGGCCAGCCATTCCACGGATGTGGCCGCCGCGTTCCTGTCGGTATCGAGCTGGGTCAGTGTGGAAGCCCAGCGTTCCAGCACGTCATGCGTATGGCCGTCCCCGTCCACGGCATCCGAAACTCCGGTGTCCTGAGCCAGTTTCGCCGCCGCCTCGTGGTACATCCACTGCATGTCCAGGGCCGTCACGCGGCGCCCGTCCAGCAGCCTGAGTTTGGCTGTCAGCGACGTATCGTGGCTGATAGCCTGCAGGGCCGCGACGGGTTCGTGGACCTCCACCTTGGGCGCCAAACCGGCCTCGATCAGGCTCAGGACCATGGCCGTGGTGCCGAACTTGAGGTAGTTCGAGGATTGGCTAAGGTTGGCGTCGCCGATGATCACATGCAGGCGCCGGTATTTGTCGGCGGTGGCGTGCGGTTCATCCCGGGTATTGATGATGGGACGCCGGATGGTGGTTTCCAGGCCGACTTCGGCCTCGAAGAAATCCGCCCGCTGGCTGATCTGGTAACCGGGCGTGGAGCTGTCCTGCCCCAGGCCCACCCGCCCCGCGCCGCACATGATCTGTCGTGTGACGAAGAACGGTGTCAGCCCCCGCACGATGTCCCCGAAGGGCACCGAGCGCGGCATGAGGTAGTTCTCGTGGGAGCCGTAGGAGACGGACTTGTTGTCCGTGTTGTTTTTGTACAGGTTGACCGGGGGCAGCTCCGGATCCGCGGCCAGGCGACGGACGGCGGCCAGCGCTACGAGGTCCCCGGCCGCATCCCAGATCACCGCAGCGCGCGGGTTGGTCACCTCGGCACTGGAATACTCCGGATGGGCATGATCCACGTAGAGGCGGGCTCCGTTGCCCAGGACCATGTTCATTAGGAGACTGCCGGACTCGTCGTCGCCGTCCAGTTCCAATTCCTCACGGCCGTAGGCAAGCGCCACCGCTTCCGCGTCGAGGACCGGCGGCTGGTCGGTCAGCTGGCTGGGGTGGGCCGAGGCCCGTTCCAGGGTCCAACCGCGGGCGTCGTGGAGGGGCTCCTCGTCCGTGTAATCCCATCGGGTCTCTGCCCCTCCGGCCGCCCTTTGCCGCGTCACCTGCGCATAAGCCTGGACAACACGGGCGGACATCATGGTGGCGTTCGCTCCCGGCGCCGACGGGGCATGGATGCCGTATTCCGTTTCCGCCCCCATGACGCGCATGGCCCCGCCGGCCGGGAGCCCTCCCCCGCCGGCGCGTTCCGCGGAAGCCGTCACAGGTACTGTCCCGTGTTTGGCATCGTTTCGATGGACTTGCCGGGTTCCTGGCCGGCCTTACCCTGCACGATGGTGCGGATGTAGGTGATCCGCTCGCCCTTCTTGCCTGAGATCCTCGCCCAGTCGTCCGGGTTCGTGGTGTTGGGCATGTCCTCGTGCTCGCGGAACTCGTCCACCACGGCACGCAGCAGGTGCTCGATCCGAAGACCCTTCTGGTGCAAGGTCAGAAGATCCTTGATGGCGTACTTCTTGGCCCGGTCCACGACGTTCTGGACGACGGCACCTGAATTGAAGTCCTTGAAGTAGAGCATTTCGGTATCGCCGTTGGCGTAGGTGACTTCCAGGTACTCGTTGGATTTCTCCGTGGAGTACATGGCTTCAACCGTGCGCTGGACCATGGCGTCCACCGTTGCCTGCACGTCGCCACTGTGTTCGGCGAGGTCGGACTCGTGGAACGGCAGGTCCGTGGTGATGTACTTGTTGAAGATGTCCGCCGCGGCCTCTGCATCGGGGCGCTGGATCTTCACTTTCACGTCCAGCCGGCCGGGACGGAGGATGGCGGGGTCGATCATGTCCTCGCGGTTGGATGCACCGATCACTATGACGTTGTCCAGCCGCTCCACGCCGTCGATCTCACTCAACAGCTGCGGGACGATGGTGGTCTCGACGTCAGAGGAGATCCCGGTTCCGCGCGTACGGAACAGCGAATCCATTTCATCAAAGAAAACCACCACTGGGCTGCCGTCTGAGGCCTTCTCACGAGCCCGGGCGAAGATCAGCCGGATGTGCCGCTCCGTCTCGCCCACGTACTTGTCCAGAAGCTCCGGACCCTTGATGTTGAGGAAATAGCTCTTCAGGTCCACATTGCCGGACCGCTCCGCCGCACGGGCGGCAAGCGAGTTGGCTACAGCCTTCGCGATCAGGGTCTTGCCGCACCCTGGCGGGCCGTACAACAGAATGCCCTTCGGGGCTTTCAGCCCATGCTCCCGGTAGAGGTCAGGGTGCAGGAACGGCAGTTCCACGGCATCCCGGATCTGCTCGATCTGCGGACCAAGGCCGCCGATGTCTTCGTAGGTGATATCGGGGACTTCTTCGAGGACCAGGTTTTCCACTTCGGAGCGGGGGACTTTTTCGAGTGCGTAGCCAGTACGGGAATCGATGGACAGTGCGTCCCCCACCCTGAGCTTTTCGGTGAGCAGGGCTCCGGAGAGCCTGATGACGCGTTCCTCGTCGGCCCGCCCCACCACCAGCGCGCGGTCCGTTCCGAGCATTTCCTTCAGTGTGGCGAGTTCACCGGCGCGTTCGTAGCCGAGGCCGGCAACAATAAGCAGTGCCTCGTTGAGCAGGACTTCCTGGCCCACCGCCAGCTGGTTGATGTTGACCAGGGGGCTGATGCCCACCCGCATCTTCCGGCCGGCGTTGAAAATATCCACCGATTCCTCGGTGGCAGCCTGGCCGCTGCTGCCCAGTGACGGCAGCCGTCTGGGATTGAGATGGAGCACTGTACCGAAGCTGTACGGAGGCTGGCCCTCCTGGTCCAGGGCATTTTTCAGCCGCAGAATCTCGGCTTTGGCCGCTTCGAGCATGCTGACCAGCTTGGCGTTGTTCTGCGTGGCGGCCGCCAGCTGCCGATCAATGTGCCTGAGTTTGTCGCGGAGGACATTGGCCTGCCGTTCCGCAGCCGACAGTTCGTTGGCGGCCGACTGCTCCGCCGGTGTACGTCCGGAGTCCTGACTCGGCGTCTCCATGGTGCATCAGCCCCTTCATGCTCGTCTTCTTAAGACCTTAGCCCCAAGTTGGCGGGTACCGTTGGAGACTCCCGAAATGTGGACTAGTTCGTGATCTCCGGTTCGTCCTTGACGTTGGTGCCGGCAATGGCATCCCTCGCGGCGCGACGGAGCTTCTTGTCGGAGACCAGGCGTTCGCCGACGGCACCGGGTGTCCAGGCGTTGACGTCTTCTTCGTTGAACCCGGTCTTCGAGGGGCGGCGCTTGACGGAGATGCCGGTGACGCCGTCGGCAAGCCTGCGGGTGACCAGCAGGAAGCCGGTGTGAGCCACCATGCGGTGGTCCGGACGGACGGCCAGGCCCTCAAGGTGCCAGCCGCGGACCATGGACTCCCAGGCGTCGGGTTCGGTGAAGCGGCCGTCAGCCCTGATGGCCTCGGCGGTCCGGGACAGCTGGGTGACCGTGGCCACGTAGTTGATCCAGACGCCGCCGGGTGCGAGAACAGTGGCAACGGCGTCGAGGCATTCCCAGGGTGCCAGCATGTCCAGCACTACCCGGTCCACGGAGGCGGGCGCCTCAGTGCGGACTACTTCCTCCTGGAAGTCACCGAGGGAGATCTTCCAGGCCGGGTGCGGGCCGCCAAAGATGGTTTCCACGTTCCCGCGGGCAATGTCCGCAAATTCCTCACGGCGTTCGAAGGAGTGCAGGTAGCCGTTGTCGCCAACGGCACGGAGCAGCGAAATGGACAGCGCGCCCGAGCCAACGCCGGCTTCAACAACCCTGGCGCCCGGGAAAATATCGGCCATGGTGACGATCTGGCCGGCGTCCTTCGGGTAGACCACTGCGGCGCCACGCGGCATGGACAGGACAAAATCCGAGAGGAGCGGGCGCAGTGTCTGGTACTGCTGGCCCACGTTGTTCACGACGACTGAGCCATCAGCTTTTCCGATGATCTCGTCGTGGTTCAGGAAGCCCCGGTGCGTGTGGAAGGCGCCGCCGCTTTCAAGGGTGATGGTGTTCATGCGGCCGCGCTCGTCAGTCAGCTGGACCCGTTCCCCTTCACGGAAAGGTCCGCGGCGGCGGGCAGCTCCCACCGGCTGGACGCCATTGGCGGCAACACCGGTGGTGGTTGGTGCTGGGGCTTCGGCGACAGATTCGCTGCTCATGGATTTTCCTCGCTCCTGTAAAACTGTGGGGCCACGCATCGAAACAGGTCCGCCCGGGTGCGGCGCAGGCCTCCGGGCGGCCACTCGGCGGCAATGCACGGCCGGCACGTAACTCTACCGGCTTTGACCCTGCGGATGCCTATTCGACCGGTCAGCCTTGCCGGTGATGGCTGCCACCACCACGTTCTGCGCCAGAAGGCCGGTGACCGTCCCATGAGGGTCCACCACTGCGTATTCGTGTCCGTCGAGCTGGGAAAGGTATTGGATAAGTTCCTGCCCCTGCGACGATTCAGGCACGTAGGCGCCCGCGGCGAGGGCATAGGACACGGCGGTGGCAGGCGTGGAGCCAGCCGCGTAGTCAGGAACAGCGGCGAGGGCGCCGGTGTCCACAACACCCTGCGGGCGTCCATCCGGGCCGCAGACCACAACGGCCCGGGACCTGTCCTGTGAGAGCCTACGGATGTCCTCGACGGTTGCGGTGGTTGCAATCCCGACGGCGGGCGCGGCCAGGGCAGCGGCGCTGACCAGGTGCATCCTTCCGCGCAGCGTGCCCTGCTGGATGGACGCGCTGGCACCCATCCACAGGAAGCCGCCGACGAGGACGGTGATCATCAGGAGGCTGAAATCGGGTGTCTCACCGGCCAGCAGAGGCCGGGCCACGAACCAGAAACCCAGCGCCACCACGATGACGCGGCCGGCCCAGCCGGCGGCGACGGTGCCTTTAGCCTGGCTCCCGGTTGCTTTCCACACCGCCGATTCCACGATCCTGCCGCCGTCCAGCGGGAGTCCGGGCAGGACATTGAAGATGCCGATGACAAAGTTGGCCCACATAAAGATGTTCGTGAGGATCTCTGCCACCGTGCCCATGCTGGTGGTGGAGAGGACCACCCAGGCACCGCCGGCGAGGACCAGATTGGCTGCCGGCCCTGCCAGGGCAACGATGACCGAGCGCGCAGGCGTCGCCGTGAAGTTCTCAAACTGGGTGTGGCCGCCCCAGAGATTCAACACGATCTTCTGCGTGGGCCAGCCGTAGATCTTGGCCGTGAGGGCGTGCGCCAGTTCGTGGACCAGGACGGAGATCAGGAGCAGCAGGGCGTAAGCGAACGCCATGTAGTAGGCGGAGATGCCCAGCACCGGATTCTGCTCCAGCAGCAGGGGCCCGTAGACAATGACGGTAAAGGCGGCGATCACAAACCATGAGTAGGCAAGAATGATCGGGATTCCGGCGATCCTGCCGAGCGGTATTCCTTCGCGGCGGGCGGGGGCGGGCGTGGAACTCATGACGGGCTCCCCATCACAGGAACGGCGGACCCGGCCGCGGCGGCGGCCAAGCTGTCCGCGGCGATGGTCTCCAGCTCGGAAACGGTCCGGCCGGCCAAGGATTCCCAAATGGTGTGCCTGGGATCTTCGGGGATCGGGACGATGTGCGGAATGGCCACAGTGGCGACGCCGGAGGCCACAGCAGCAGCCACTCCCGGCGCCGAATCCTCCAGTGCGACGCAGTGATCCACGGTCAGATCCGGATCCGCTTCCTGAAGCAGCTCCACTGCCTTCAGGTACGCTTCCGGGTGCGGTTTGCCCTGGGTTACCGTGTCCCCAGTGACCAGGAATTCGAAGTAGGGCTTGGGCAGGCTTTCCACAATTTCGCGGGCCAACGGCTCCTCCGACATGGTCACCAGCGCACACCGCACACCGGCGCGGTGCAGGTCATCCAGCAGTTCCCTGGCCCCGGGACGCCAGGGAACCGCGCGCTGGACGCTCCTGATGACCTCTGCGGTCAGCGTGTCGATAATCTCCCGGCGCTCCAGCCGGACGCCGGCCGCCTGCAGGATTCCGGCCGAAAACGTCAGTGACTGTCCCACGAGCTGCATGGCCTGCTCATGCGACCAGGTGCCGCCGTGGGCTTCCACAAGGGCGTGCTCGGCGGCAATCCAGTAGCGCTCCGTGTCCACTATGGTGCCGTCCATATCCCAAAGAACGGCTCGGAGCGGGGAAACGGGGGGTACGGGTCGCATGATCCCAGTCTAAGGGGCGCACCTGAACGCCAGCCGGTGGATACGCCCTCGGCGAATATTGGCATTTCCGTCAGGCGTACGCGCGCCCTGGCACACTTTCTGGCCCTTCATTCGATGCATCCCGCCGGTTCTTGGACGTAGGGTGATGGGATGAATAGCTTCGACGGAGACACCACGGAACCGGGTGCCGCACCTGAACCGGAGCAGTTCCTGCTGCCAGTGGCGGACGGGGAGCGCATTACTGTGATGCTGGCCGCATTTGAAGGCTGGAACGATGCAGGGGAAGCCGCGAGTGACTCGTTGCGCTACCTGAACCGGGTCTGGGGCGGCAAGAAGATCGCGTCCATTGATGCCGACGAATACTACGATTTTCAGTTCACCCGTCCCACGGTCCGCCGGAACGCTTCGGGGGAACGCAAGATCAAGTGGCCATCCACGCGGATCTACAAGGCCAGTGCGCCGGATTCGAATGTGGACGTCATTTTCGTGCAGGGCATCGAGCCGTCCTACAAGTGGCGGGCGTATACGGCCGAGCTGCTGGTCCACGCAGAAGCGCTGAAGGTGGACTACGTGGTCTTGGTGGGCGCCCTTCTGGCAGACGTTCCGCACAGCAGGCCGATTCCTGTCAGCACATCCTCGGACGATGCCGTGTTGCGGGAGCGACTCAACCTTGAAGCCTCCCAGTACGAGGGTCCCGTCGGCATCGTCGGAGTGCTGTCCGAAGTGTCGCTGCTGGCCGGCCTTCCCACCGTTTCCCTCTGGGCAGCCGTCCCACATTACGTGGCACAGGCCCCGTCACCCAAGGCGCAGCTGGCTCTCCTGCACCGGGTCGAGGAATTGATCCAGGTCCCGCTGGACACCCACGAACTGGCCGAGGAGGCCGCTGCGTGGGAACGTGGCGTCGATGAGCTGGCTACTGAGGACCCGGAGATCGCCGCCTACGTCCGGCAGCTGGAAGAGGCAAAAGATACTGCCGATCTTCCCGAGGCAAGCGGGGAATCCATCGCGCGGGAGTTCGAGCGCTACCTCAAGCGGCGTGGCCGGGACAAGCCCTAAAGCACGACGCCGAGCAGGGCGTCCAGCGCGTCAATGACCAGCGCCTGATCATGCTGGCTGCCCGCTGCCGAGGCGGAGTCCGCCGCGGCGGCCCAGCGGTCGACAGCTTCCAGGGCGGCCGGTGCGTTCAGGTCGGCGGCAAGGGCGGACCGCATCTCGGCGATCAGGCCGGACGCCGATGCTTCCGGCGCGGTGGCAAGTGCGCGGCGCCATGCGGCGAGCCGGTCCTTCGCAGCCTTAAAGCCGTCCGCGGTCCAGGACCAGTCTGAACGGTAATGGTGGGCCAGGATGGCCAACCGGATGGCGGCCGGATCTTCTCCTGCGGCCCGAAGTTTGGATACCAGGACCAGGTTGCCCTTGGACTTGCTCATCTTTTCGCCGTCCAGGCCCACCATGCCCGCGTGGGCATAGTGCTGGGCCAGCGGCATTTCGGCGAGGGAATATGCGTGACCGGCACCCATCTCGTGATGGGGGAAGATGAGGTCCGAGCCGCCGCCCTGGACAGTGAAGGGAGCCGGCAGGTAGCGCTGGGCGATGACCGTGCACTCGATGTGCCAGCCAGGCCTGCCCTGGCCCAGCTCGCCGCCGGGCCAGCTGGGCTCGCCGTCGCGGGCAACGCGCCAGAGCAGGGGGTCCAGCGCCTGCCGCTTGCCGGCCCTGCCTGGGTCGCCGCCGCGTTCGGCGAACAGTTCAAGCATTTCGGCTTCGCCGAGGTGGGAGATCGAGCCCAAGGTCCAGGCGTCGAGGGCGACCGTCTGCTTGCCGGCAGCTTCTACGTCGTAGTACACGTCGCCGTCGGGCTCCCCTGCGGTTCCGGGCACACGGTAGGCCAGCCCAAGGCGGACCAGCCGTTCGATGGCCGGAACAATGATGTCAACTGACTCAACGGCACCCACGTAGTGGTCCGGCGAGAGGACATTCAGGGCTTCCATGTCGGTCTGGAAGAGTTCAATCTGGCTCGCAGCCAGGTCCCGCCAGTCCACTCCGGTGGCAGTCGCGCGTTCCAGCAGGGGGTCGTCGACGTCGGTGACGTTCTGGACATAGGAAACCTGCTGGCCGGCGTCACGCCATGCCCTGTTCAACAGGTCAAAGGCCACGTAGCTGGCCGCATGGCCCATGTGGGTTGCGTCATAGGGAGTGATCCCGCAGACGTACATGGATTGCTCTCCCCCGGCCCGGAGTGTGACTTCACTCCCCTTTGCCGTGTCGAACAGCCGGATGGCAGGCATGGCGCCGGGCAGCGCAGGGACAGGGCGGGAGGTCCAGGATTTCACAGCCTAAGCCTACGGCTAGGCACTGATGACATTGAAACCGAGCAAAAGATACAGGGCCAGTCCCAGGAAGATCCGGTACCAGACGAAGAGCCGGTAGCTGCGGGTGGAAATGAACTTGAGGAACCATCCGATGATCACGTATCCCACCACCAGGGCGATGACGGTGGCCAGCGCCGTCTCCGGCAGGCCATACGGGCCGGTGATGCCATCCTTGGAGACCACTTTGTACAGCTGGTACAGGCCGCTGCCGAACACCGCCGGGATCGCCAGGAGGAACGAATACCGCGCGGCGGCTTCGCGTGTGTAGCCCATCAGGAGACCCGCGGTGATGGTGCCGCCGGATCGCGACACGCCCGGAATAAGCGCCAGCGCCTGGGCGAAGCCGTACAAAATGCCGTGCTTGTAGGTGAGCTGGGTGAGGTCGCGGTCCTGCTTTCCGATGGCGTCGGCCACGGCCAGGAAGAGCCCAAAGACGATCAGCATGGTGGCTACCAGCCACAGGCTTCTCAGTACCGACTCAATCTGGTCCTGGAACAGCAGACCCAGGACGATGATGGGGAGGCTGCCCAAAATCACCAGCCAGCCCATGCGGGCGTCCGGGTCCTGGCGTGAGACCTTTCCGGTCAGAGATCCCGCCCACGCCCTGACGATCCGCACGATGTCACGCCAGAAATAGATCACCACCGCCGTTTCAGTACCCAGTTGTGTGATGGCGGTAAACGCGGCCCCGGGATCGGATGCGTTGGGCAGGAACTGCCCCACAATCCGCAGGTGCGCGCTCGATGAAATCGGTAGAAATTCGGTCAGTCCCTGCACTAGGCCCAGCAGGGCCGCCTCAAACCAGTTCACGCTAAGACCCTACGTCATTGACCCCGTTGATTCCCCGTAAGCTTGCAGCTATGCAGCAGCGTTACGTCGGCAACAGTGGATTGCGAGTCTCCGCCCTTTCCCTCGGCACCATGTCCTGGTCCGGCGATACCGACGAACAGGACGCCGCGGAGATATTGCGGTCATTTATCGATGGTGGCGGAAAACTCATAGATACGGCGGCGTCATATGCCGATGGCCGCGCAGAGGCGATGATCGGATCCCTTCTCGGCGACGTTGTCTCCCGCACCGAAGTCTGCATTTCCACTAAAGCGGGGATGGCGACGTCGGACGGCCGTCGCACGGCGGACACGTCACGCAACGCGATGCTCTCCGGCCTGGACGCCAGCTTGGCGAGGCTTGGGACTGACTACGTGGATATTTGGTTTGCCCAGGCATGGGACGGCAACGTCCCGCTGGAGGAGACCCTGTCCGCGCTTGAATTCGCGCTCCGGAGCGGACGTGCCCGCTACGCGGGAATCTCCAACTTCAACGGGTGGCAAAGTGCCAAGGCAGCGGCGGTGGCCGGGTTTCCGCTCGTAGCCGCGCAGGCTGAATATTCACTCCTGCAGCGAAAGCCGGAAGCGGAACTGATTCCCGCAGTCGAAGATGCCGGCCTGGGGCTGATGGCCTGGGCGCCGCTGGGACGCGGCGTCCTGACTGGCAAGTACCGCGGCGCCATCCCCGGCGATTCCCGGGCGGCCAGGACAGACTCAGCACCCTACGTGGAGCCGTATCTTGAGGCGCAGCCGTCCAGCGTGGTGGAAGCCGTGGTCATGGCGGCCAAGGGCCTGGGCCGGACGCCGCTGGATGTTTCGCTGAGCTGGCTGTTGTCCCAGCATGGTGTGGCCACGGCCATCATCGGGCCCCGGACTCCCCTGCAGGCGAAAGAAATCGTGGCCGCGCAGCTGACCCGGCTGCCGCCGGAAATCGCCCGCGCCCTTGAGGACGTTTCCCTGCCAGGCTGAGTATCCCGCCCCCGGGCTGAGACTCCGACCAATGCCGGCAGCGTAAGGACGCTTCCCGCGGCGGCGTGGAGTCCTCAGTCCTCGAGAATTTCCAGGTCCTCGTCATCGTCGATGCCGGCTACATCGTCCTCATCTTCTTCGTCATCGAAGACCTGAAGGGGTGTAACTTCGTTGTAAGCCTCGTATAGTGCGTCTTCGTAGACTTCGAACGCATCCGCGACCGCAAAAAAAGCCGCCTCCACCGCGGGATCTCCATCGCCACGCCGGTTGGATGCTGCTATAAGGTGTTCTTCCAAGGCGGTTGTCAAGGACTGAAGCGCGACACGCGGATCGATGCTCATGACTTCACGTTAGCCGGAAAAGGACGAAAATGGAGAGCAATGAAAGAACATTTTCTCACCAGCTCGGTCCAGCGGGAACGGGACATTCTGAGGCAGTACGAGTACCTTGTGCTGACGGTCAGCCCTGACGATTCACTGCCTGACGCCAGGCGCCGGCTCGTGGAGCATTCCGAGTACGGCAAGTGGGAGCTGGAACGCAGCAAGCTGTATCTGGGCGGTGGCAGGCGCTTCTGGCTCCGCCGCCGGGTGATGCAGGTTCAGCGGACCGTGTAGGAAATTAACAGGCCAGCGGGCCCGGGGCCTACCGGCCCGTTCAGGCCTCCAACGGCCCCAGCCAGGCATTCGCCACCGTGTGATGCGCCGACTCGTCGTCTGACGGGTGGAACATCCCCGCCAGCACGTCCCGGTACAGGCGTTCAAGTTCTGACCCGCGAAAGTAGCTGGACCCGCCGCTCACCCTGATGGCCAGGTCCACAACGCGGCGCGACGTTTCCGTTGCGTTGACCTTCAGCCCCACAAGTTTGGGAAACCACTGCGGCCCGTGCTCAACGAGGGCATCCACATCGCGGGTGACGGTCAGCAGCTGGGGGTAGAGGATATCCATGGCCATGGCGCCCTCCGCGACCTTCCAGCGGATGTCCGGATCCTGCGCATAGCTTCGGCCGGCATTCTTCAACGACGTCCGGCGCTTGACAGCCTCAACACCAACGTTCAGCGCACGTTCGCCGATTCCGGTGTAAACGGCGGCCAGCAATGACTCGAAGCAGGCGAAGATGGCGAAAATCAGCGGATCGGCGTTGGGTCCCACGGGGAGTTTTCGGAAGATCCGCTCCGGCGGGACCTCGACCCCGTCCAGGACGGTGGTGTTTGACTGGCTGGCGCGCATGCCCAGCGTGTTCCAGTCGTCCAGGATGGTGTAGCCGGCAGCGCCGCGCTCGATGAATCCGTGCACCAGTTCGCCTTCGCCTGCCCTGGCCAGTGTGTCCTTGCCGAAGATTCCCAGCCGCGTCCAGGCAGGCGAGAGGCTGGTGAAGATTTTGGTACCCGTGAAGCTGTACCCGCCGCCCGGCAAGGGCGAGGCTGCCGTCTTTGAATCAAAGAGGACTGAGTCATTGCCGGCTTCGGAATTGCCGAAGGCATAGATCTCGCCGCGGGCAGTCTCCTGCAGGACGAAGTCAAGGGAATGGTCGCCCCTGGCGGCAAGGACATGGGCGACGCCGGTCCAAACCAGATGCATGTTGATGGCCATAGCGGTGGCCGGGGCAGCCGTAGCCAGCCGCCGCTGGCACTGCGCTGCCGCCTCGAGCCCAAGCCCCAGGCCGCCGTCGGACGCAGGTACAAAGAGCTTGAGGTATCCGGCGGCGGTTAGCTCGGCGAGGTCCTCAACGAAGAAGGTGTTGTCCCGGTCATAGCCCGCAGCACGGCCCCGGACAGCCTCCAGGAGCGGCTCCGGGAGAACTTCCTCAGGCGTCATCTGCTGTCCGGCTCAGTAGTTCGTGAGGAGCGTGTTGAGCACCCGGGCGCCGAACTTCAGCGAATCCACCGGGACCCGCTCGTCCACACCGTGGAACATCCCGGTGAAATCGAGATCGTCGGGCAGCTGAAGCGGAGCGAATCCATAGCCGGTGATACCAAGCCGGCTCAATGATTTGTTGTCCGTGCCGCCTGAGAGCGTGTAGGGAAGTACTTTTGCCCCAGGATCCTCGGTGTGGAGGGCATCAATCATGGAATCCACCAGGTTTCCGGCGAATGGCACCTCGAGTGAGACGTCGCTGTGTACGTAGCTCACGTCAACACCGGAACCGGCAAGCTCCCGCACGATCTCCAGGACGTGGTCCTGCTGGCCCGGGAGCGTCCGGCAGTCCACCAGGGCCTCAGCCGATTCCGGGATGACGTTGTGCTTGTAGCCGCCCTTGAGCAGCGTGGGGTTGGTGGTGTTCTGCAGGGTTGCACCCACAAAGCGCGCCACGGTGCCGAGCTGGTCCAGCAGGCGGTCTGGGTTGTCGGGATCGAATTCCACCCCTGTGAGTTCTGTCACGCCGTCCAGGAACTGCCGCGTGGTGGGCGTCAGCTCAATCGGCCACTTGTACTCGCCGATCCGGGTTACCGCGGCAGCCAGCCGGGTGACGGCGTTGCCCGTGTTGATCTGGGAGCCGTGGCCTGCCCGGCCGTGCGCCACCAGCCGGAGCCAGGAGATGCCCTTTTCAGCCGTTTGGAGGAGGTACGTGCGCTGCCCGCCGATAGTTGCCGAGAACCCCCCTACCTCTGAGATGGCTTCGGTTGCGCCCTCGAAGAGCTCGGGCCGTTGGTCGACTGCGTAGCGGGCACCGTACTCACCGCCGGCTTCCTCGTCGGCAAAGAAGGCAAAGATAATGTCGCGCTTGGGCTTCCGCCCGGATCTGGCCAAATCCCGCATCACGGCAAGGATCATGGCGTCCATATCCTTCATGTCCACGGCTCCGCGGCCCCAGATGAGTCCGTCCTTGAGTTCGGCACCAAAGGGATCCACCGACCACTGTTCACGCAGGGCGGGAACAACATCAAGGTGCCCATGCACCACCAGCGCGCTGGCGGACGGATCTTCACCGGCCATCCGGGTGACAACACTTGCCCGGCCGGGCGCCGACTCGAAGATCTCGGCAGAGAGGCCCACTTCCTCGATCAGCCCGGCTGTGTATTCGGCGGCCACCCGCTCCCCCGGTCCGGAACCGTCACCGTAGTTCGACGTGTCGATCCGGATGAGTTCCTGGCAGATCCGGACAACTTCATCTTCGGGACGGATTTCAGTCATTGGGCACTCCTCATGAAGGTGGCGGCTGCTGGGAACCAAGGGCGGATTCGCTTGCCTTCAGCCTACCCATCCGGCCCGATTTCATGTTCCAGAAAAGTTCATGTAGAGTCTTTCTCGCTGCTTCGGAGAAAAGCGAAAACGCTGAAAGGCGGAAACGATCTCCGAATTACCACCTGCGCGGGTGGCGGAATGGCAGACGCGCTAGCTTGAGGTGCTAGTCCTCGAAAGGGGGTGGGGGTTCAAGTCCCCCTCCGCGCACAAATGGGAAAACCCCTGAAATCCACGGATTTCAGGGGTTTTTCTGTTTCCATCCACGGCTTAAGCTTGACCCGTGAATCCAACCCCGCCGCCTGGTCCCCTTGAAGTCGTCGTCCACTCCGGGCCGGCCGACTGGTGGGTGATCCTTGCCGGGCTTGGACCCTTGGCGGTCTTGATTGCGGCCCTGCTGGCCTTCTACATCAACTGGCGCACCCTGGCCCAGCGAACCTCGGCCGATAAGACAGCACTCGACCAGAAGCGTGCAGCCGACGAGCAGGCCCTGCGGCAGAAGACCGAGGCGGACAGCCGGGCGGAATGGTGGCGCCGCACCCAGTGGGCGCTGGACCGCGCCTTGGATGACGATGACGGAACCAAGGTCCTGGGCCTTGCGACCTTAAACGTCCTGGCGGGCAGTGAACTGGCCCGAACCGAGGAGCTTGAACTGTTTGACGCGGCTTGGGAGAACGTCGCCAGCCAGGCCAGTGGTGACCGAACGGTGAGCGCAGGTACCCCTGAACACCGGCAGGTCCAAACACCACCGAACGCCGCGTCGATCCCGGAAAGGAAAGTAACCCCTGCCGGGCGCCGTGTTCAGGTGGCTGCCGCCAGGCTGCGCGTGACGCTCGATGAACGACTGAGGCGAGTTAGCCCGCCACAGACCAAAAGGTTGGCTAAGGACCGCATGTGAGCTTTAACTGACGGCGGCTGTGCGCTGGTCTTTTCAATGCTGCGCACCAGGGTGCCCAATGTCACCCGATGCCGATCCCAGCGGGTGCCCGCACGGAAATATAGGCTCCACAGAGAAATTTTCCTGCCAAGCTATTGGGGAATACCCGCCGGATGCTGTACGTTGCATACGCGACAGACGAACCAAAGAAAAGAGATACACCTAAGTGGCAACCGATTACGACGAACTTCGCTCCGACGTCAAGGAGTCGCAGGACAACTCACTCGAGGCACTGCAGTCCGCCAATGCACCGGACGCCCGCAGTGTCGTCCTCGAGCTCGATGAGGCCGACGGGCTGGATGGCGCCGGCGTTCCCGGAGGCGAATTCGTTGCCGAGGAATTGGTCGTGCAGGTTATCCCGCAGGCTGAGGACGAGTTCACGTGCTACTCCTGCTTCCTGGTCCGGCACCGCTCCCAGATTGCGCGCCAGAAAGACGGACACAGCTACTGCACTGACTGCGAAGGCTGATTCAAGAAACCCGGATACTCTTCCGTGGCGGCCGAGTTCCGCCAACAGGAAGTTAAGGCACGCCCACGTTCAGTAGGCGTGCCTTTCCTGTTAACAGGCTCGAGCTGACCGCTTAGGCGAGACGGCTGCGGACGATCTCGCTGACCGCCTTGCCGTCGTAGCGTCCGGCGACTTTGGCCGTGACAGGCTTCATCACGGCGCCCAGCTGGCGCATTCCGGGCTCTACGCCTTCGTTCCGCAGCCCGGCAATGGTCTCGTCAACAATCGCCTCGACTTCCGCGGCTGTCAGCGGCTGCGGCAAGTACGCTTCTATGATTTCGGCCTCGGCGATTTCAGCCGCCGCTCGTTCGGATTCGGCGGCTTCCGTGTAGATCCTTGCGGTGTCGCGTCGCTTGGCGGCCTCTTTCTGCAAGAACGAGGTCACCTGGGCATCGTCCAGGACAATGGGCGTCTTTCCCGACTTCTCCCGTGTTTCAATCTCGCCCAAGACATTGCGCACCGTTGTCAGGGCGGTCTTGTTCCGCTCTTTCATGTGCACCACAACATCAGCGTGCAGGCGTTCCTTCAAAGTGGTCACGGCATTCCTCGATTCGTTGAGCGCCCCAAAGCGGCAGGGCAGCAGGACAGTGGTGAACCATCCCTCTAGTACCGTAGATGGCTATGGCTGACAATCACCACTCCCGGCCCGGCCGGAAATGACCTTGATTCCCGAGCAATTGTGGCAACGCATCATTGAAGCCTTCAGCCGTGCCGCCATCCCCCAGGTCACGGTGGCCGAACTGGCTGTTGTGCTGGCGCTGGCAACTGCGCTGTCTATCCCCCGTGCCACCTGGAAGTACTTTGGACTGCTGGCCACCGCCACGCACGAACTCGGCCATGCTTTCGCCGCCGTCATGAGCGGCCAGAGACTGAGCGGGATCCAGCTCCGGTTGGACCACTCAGGCACAACCACCAGTTACAGCCGGGGCCGGGCCGCCGCCATCTGGTCGGGATTCTGGGGCTACCCGGTTCCGGCCCTGACCGGCGCCGCCCTGGTCACCTCCGGCTTTGCGGGCTGGGGACCGGCGGCCTTGGCCACCGGAACCCTTATCCTCCTGGTTTCGCTGGTGTTCATCAGGAACTTCGCAGGGCTGCTGATCACAGGCCTTGCCGTCGCCGGGGGCGGGTTGTTGGTCCTCGTTGTGCCCAGCAGCTTCACCGGCCATGTTGCAATCGTGCTTGGCGTGGCACTGCTCGTGGCCGCCGTCCGGGACCTCGCGAAGCTCACCAATGTGCACCTGCGGCGCCGTGACAGGCTGGCCAGTTCCGACGCCTATATCCTGTACCGCGCAACATCCATACCCTCCGGCATCTGGATCGCGCTCTTTGTCGCCGTTATTGCCGGCTCCTGGCTGGTGGCCTGGCAGCCCATCTCGGCAATCCTTACCGCCGGAGCCTAGGCTGGTTCGCATGAACCAGGAATATTCGAGCGAGCCACAGGCCACGAACGCCACCGCTGCCGGCAGCACTGACGCCGGCACCGGACACAGCACGCGGGGCGCCTATGTGACCGCCGGTGCCGAGTTCAACCGAGACACCAATTACATTGAGGACCGGATCACCCACGACGGCCGCGTTGGCGTCAGCGGCGAGCCGGGATGGCCAGTGGAAGCTGGCCGGTACCGGCTGATTGCGGCGCGGGCATGCCCGTGGGCGAACCGGACCGTGATTGTGCGGAGGCTCCTCGGGCTGGAAGACGCCATCTCCCTGGGCCAGCCCGGCCCGACCCACGATGCCCGGTCGTGGACTTTTGACCTCGATCCGGGCGGGGTGGACCCTGTGCTTGGCATCGAGCGCATCCAGAGCGCCTATTTCCGGCGCTTCCCGGATTACCCGCGCGGCATCACAGTGCCGGCGATCGTTGATATTGCCAGCGGCGCGGTGGTCACCAACAACTTCCCTCAGATCACCCTGGACTTTGCCACGGAATGGACCCGTTTCCACCGGGCCGGAGCGCCTGACCTTTACCCGGAGCACCACCGCGCCGAAATTGGCGCCGTCAACAAGCGCATCTTCACAGAGGTCAACAACGGCGTCTACCGCTGCGGCTTTGCTGGCTCCCAGGAGGTCTACGACGCGGCCTACACCAGGCTGTGGACCGCGCTCGACTGGCTCGAGGAACGGCTCACCGGACAGCGATACCTTGTGGGTGACACCATCACGGAAGCGGATATCCGCCTGTTCACCACCTTGGCCAGGTTCGATGCCGTCTACCACGGGCATTTCAAGTGCAACCGGCAGAAGCTGACCGAACTGCCGGCCCTATGGGGTTACGCGCGGGATCTTTTCCAGACTCCCGGTTTCGGCGACACGATCGACTTCGTCCAGATCAAGCAGCACTATTACATCGTCCACGAGGACATCAACCCCACCCGGATGGTGCCGCAGGGTCCCGATCCGGCCGGCTGGCTGGAGCCGCACGGCAGGGAAGCGCTGGGCGGCCGGCCGTTCGGAGACGGCACTCCCCCGGGACCGGTGCGCCCCGGCGAAGAAGTTTCCCCGGGCCACGGAGCGCCTCACATCAGGAAAGCGCTTTCTAACCGGTTAGGCTAGGCCCATGCAGAAATCTTTTGGATTTGCAGCGCCCGGCTATGAAGGCGTTTTGGATCTGTTTGAGGCGCTTCTCGCCGCGGATCCGCAGTACAGCGCCCAGCTGGCCGCATACCGGGACGGCGTGAAGATCGTGGACCTGTTTGGCGGGCCCCACATCACGGCCGATTCCATCACGGGGGCGTATTCAGTCTCCAAGGGCGTGGCGGCCCTGGTGATTTCGCTGCTCGTCCAGGACGGGCTGCTGGACCTCGACCGGACGGTGGCGCACTACTGGCCCGAATTTGGGTGCCACGCCCTCACCATCGGCATCATCATGGAGGAACTCTGCCGGCGGGTCACCGGGACCAGCCTGCAGAGCCTCTATGACCAGCGAATCCGCATGGCCTACGGCATCGATTTCTTCCTGGGTCTGCCCGAAGAGCTGGAACCGCGCTACCGGGACGTCCTCTACGACGTCGATCCCCTTCAACCATGGCTGGATCCACTGAGCCTGGACGGGCTTAACAGCAACGCGGCCGTCAGCTCAAACATGGAACTTCCCAATCAACGGACCGTGCGCGCCGAGGGAATGAGTGCCGCCGGCGGTGTGGGCACGGCGGAGGGCCTGGCCAGGCTCTACACGGCGGCCACAACCGGTGTGGACGGCCGGGCCCCCTTGTTGACCCCTGAGACCGTCAGCGCCATGTCCCAGGAGCAGGTGTGGGGCCTGGACCGTATGTCCGGACTGGACAACGCCTTTGCCGTGGTCTTTATGAAGCCGCACGTCTCGCGGAATTTCGGCAGCCACCGCGCCTTCGGCCACGAAGGAGCAAAACGCTGCCCTGGGGTTTGCCGATCCCGCGTACGGGCTCGGCTTCGGATACATCCCGCAGCGGGCCGAGGACGGACGCACCCAGGGCAAAGCGCATCGGCTCGCTGCGGAAGTCCGGCGGGCCGCGTCTGCCTTGTCGCAACAATCTGCCTTGTCGTGACAAGCGGCTGCACCTAGTGTGGGGCGGATGGGTGACAATCAAGCGCAGCCGCAGCGCCGGCCTGCCGCTGGATCCCGTCTCCTGAGGAATTCGGTGGCCGGTCTCTCGTCGGCATTCACGGTTCAGCGCCTGCAGCTGGCGGCGAAGGCAGCTGTAGCCGCCGGCCTCGCATTTGCCATTGCTCCCCTGATGCCGGGATCCGCTGCCGAGTATCCGTACTACGCGCCGCTCGGGGCGCTGGTGTCGATGTACCGCAACGTGGCCGGATCCGTGCGGCAGGGCCTCCAGGCGTTGGTGGGCCTCGCCCTGGGCGTCGGGCTCGCCTTTGCGTTGGTCAGTATCGGTGATCCGTCGCCTCTGACGGTCGCGGTGTTTATGGGAATCGGAGTGCTGCTCGGTGGCCTTCCCCGAATCGGCTCCGGCAGCGATTGGATTCCGACGGCGGCGCTGCTGGTTCTGCTGGTAGGCGGAAGCAACCGGGACGACTTTTCCTTTGGCTACCTCATTCAGATGGGCGTCGGCGTCGCGGTGGGCATTGCCGTCAACTTCCTGGTGTTTCCTCCCCTGCACTTCAAGGCGGCAGCCACCAGCCTGGGTAAACTCCGGCTGGCCCTAGGGCGGCAGCTGACTGACATGGGTGCTGCCCTGACTGAAAAGTGGCCTCCCGAGCACGAGGAGTGGTCCCGCCGGTCAAGCGAGCTGGCCGAAGCAGCCAGCAACGTCCGCTATCTCGTGCAGGAGGCTGACGCGAGCCGCCGCGCCAATCCACGCCGGCGGCTTCATCCCCGCGATGTGGATCTCGACTACCGCAACCTTCGTGATCTGGAGCGGGTGACGTTCCACATCCAGGACATGACAGAAGTCCTGTCCGATGTCATCTGGACAGACGACGCACCTTACACCGTGCCATTCAGCGACAGTGCGCCCCTGGCCGCAGCCATGACCGCCACCGGTGAACTCCTTGCCTCGTTCGATGGCGGGGATGAAGCAGACCAGCGGCGGCTGTTGGCTGCTTCAAAGTCAGCGGTGGAGGCCGGTATGGCAGCGGTTGCGGAGCGGGCCCAGGCAGATTCGGCCGCGACGGCGTCCGAGTCCATCCTCCTGAGCCTGCACCGTATCCTCCGGGCTGTGCGGCCGGCGTCCTAAAACGGTGCCACGGAGCCGCTGAAGTGGCGGCGGCCGGAGCGAGGGTTCCACGCCACAAATTCGGCCCGCTGCCAGCCTTCGCCAGGCGTCTGCGCCGTGGCGATATCCAGGGCGGTGATATCCAAGGCAACGCGGGCCGGCAGGAACACCGGCGCCTCGAACGTGACATCCCACGTGAACGTTTCGCCCTTGGCCGGCCCGACATCCGCGAGGGCCCTCGAGGCAAGGTACATCCCGTGCGCGATGGAGCGCCGCATGCCCAGGGCCTTGGCAGAAAGGACGCTGAGGTGGATCGGGTTGAAATCGCCGGAAACGGCGGCATACGCCCTTCCCGTGTCGACCCCCAAATGCCAAATCGCGGTGGGGTCCGGAGGCGTGAAATCGGCCTGGCCGTTGTGGGGCGTCGGCTTGTCTATGCCGGGGAGGAACACACCCTTGGCCAGGTAGGACGAGCGCCCGGTCCACTTGATGTCCGGTGTACCGGCGCCACGGATCTCGGCAACCACGTCAAGTTGTGTGCCGGCCCGGTGGCCCCGGAGGTTTTCAACCCTCGCTTGGATATCCAAGGATTCCGTGAAGAGCACCGGCGACCTCTGCTCTACATGGTTGCTGAGATGGACCATGCCCAGGAGCGGCAGCGGGAAATCGTCGCGGTTCATCACACTCATGGCCAGCGGGAATGCCAGCGCGTGGAGGTAGCCGGCTGGCAGGGTGTCCCTGGCAGTCAGCCCGATGAGGTGCTGGTACGCGGTGAGGTTGCCGACGTCGGCCGTTACCCCGCGCACTTCGTGGCCGGTGACCGGCAGGCTGGATCCGTTGTGAGTGCCCAGGACGCGGCGCCGCGCCGCCTGCGCGGCGGCATTGACGTACAGCTTGGACAGGGACGGCATCTCCCCCAGGATGACCGGCTGGACTGTGCTCATGCACCCACCAGGTTCTGTCCGCAGACCCGCAGCACGTCGCCGTTGATGCCTCCGGCGGCGTCGCTCGCCAGGAAGGCAATGGCCTCCGCAACGTCGGACGGCTGGCCTCCCTGCTGCAGCGAATTCAGCCGCCGGCCCACTTCCCGGACGGCAAACGGGATCCGCGCTGTCATGTCTGTTTCGATAAAGCCGGGCGCCACCGCGTTGATGCTCCCGCCGTTCTCTGCCAGAAGGGGCGCAGAAGCGCGAACCATACCCATCACACCGCCTTTGGAGGCAGCGTAGTTGGTTTGGCCACGGTTGCCCGCTATGCCGCTGGTGGATGCCACCGAAACAATCCGTGGTGAATTGCGGAAGTGCTCAGAGGCCAGGAGTGTTTCGTTGATTCTGAGCTGGGCGGCAATGTTGATGTTGAGCACGGAGCTCCAGCGCGGGTGGTCCATGTTGGCCAGCAGCTTGTCCCGGGTAATGCCGGCGTTGTGGATGACGATGTCCAAGCGGCCATGACGCTGCACGGCGTGGTCGATGATCCGCTGGCCGGCTTCTTCACGGCTGATATCCAGTTGAAGCGCCGTCCCGCGGACTTCGTTGGCAACAGCAGCCAGATGGTCCCCGGCCGCGGGGATGTCAACGAGGACCAGGGTGGCCCCGTCCCGGTGAAGGGTCCGGGCAATGGCCGCACCGATGCCGCGGGCGGCACCGGTGACCACAGCAACCTTGCCGGCGAGCGGTTTCTCGAAGTCAGCGGGCAGGTGGCCTTCGCCGGAGGAGACAGTCAGGAACTGGCCGTCGACAAATGCCGACCGGCCGGACAGGAAGAACCGCAGCGCGGCAAGGGCACTGGGGCTGGTGCTCTGCACTCCCCCGGCCAGGACGATGCCGTTTGCTGTTGCGCCGGCCCGGAGTTCCTTGGCCAGGGACCGCAGGAAGCCATCCACACCTTGCCGGGCAGCCGACTGTGCAGGGAACCTTGTTTCCGCGGCAGGCCGGGAGATGGTGATAATGCGGGCGCTCGGTCCGAGATCACGCAGCGAGGACGCTGCGGACAGCACGGGCTTTTCGAGGTCTTCTGGCCGGGACAGCTCATCCAGGACCAGAATGATTGCGCCCAGCTTTTCGCGGGGCACTGCGTGGCGCCGGACGTCCAGGTCCCAGGAAAGCAGCTGGGCGGCCAGTCCGTCGGCTCCGGCGGTGTTGCCCTGGACCAGGACGGGGCCGGTGACCAAGGGCTGGCCCGGCTTGTAGCGGCGCAGCAGTGCAGGCTGGGGCAGGCCCAGCCGCTTGGCGATGTTCCTGCCCAGCCCCTGGTTGACCAGGGTGGTGTATTTGTCCGTCATCCGGTGCCCCTAGAGTGCTTCGAGAATTGCGACGACGCCCTGGCCACCGGCGGCGCAGATGGAAATGAGACCGCGTGCCGGCCTTCCGTCGACGGTGCCCTTGGCCTGCAGCATCTTCGCCAGTGACGCGACGATGCGTCCGCCGGTGGCCGCGAACGGGTGGCCTGCGGCCAAGGAGGAGCCGTTGACGTTCAGCTTGGTGCGGTCGATGCTGCCAAAGGCGCCGTCGAGTCCCAGCCGGGTGCGGCCGAACTCCTCATCTTCCCAGGCGGCCAGTGTGCTCAGGACGGTCCCGGCAAAGGCTTCATGGATCTCAAAGAAGTCGAAGTCGTCCAGCGTCAGGCCGTTGCGGGCAAGCAGCCTCGGGACCGCGAACGCGGGGGCCATGAGCAGGCCGTCTTTGCCGTGGACGAAGTCCACGGCAGCTGCCTCTCCATCAACAACGGTGGCTAGCTTGGGCAGGTCATGGGCATCGGCCCAGTCTTCGGATGCGAGCAGGACCGTGGATGCCCCGTCGGTCAGCGGCGTGGAGTTTCCGGCCGTCATGGTGGCCTCGGCGCCCAGGTTCTTCCCGAAGACGGGCTTGAGTGTGGCCAACTTCTCCAAGGTGGTGTCCGCTCGCAGATTGGAGTCCTTGGCGAGTCCACGGTAGGGCGTCATGAGGTCATCGAAGAAACCCGCGTCGTACGCGGCGGAAAGATTGCGGTGGCTGTTGAACGCCAGCTCATCCTGGGCCTCCCGTGAAATGTTCCACTGCGCGGTGGTGAGCGCCTGGTGCTCGCCCATGGACAGGCCGGTGCGCGGCTCCCCCGTGCTCGGAGCATCGGGGGCCAGGTCCTTGGGCCGCAGCCGGCTGAGCACCTGGAGGCGCTGGGGAAGGGTTTTGGTGCGGTTGAGGTCCAGGAGCACTTCGCGCAGGCCTTCGCTGACAGCAATGGGGGCGTCCGACGCCGAGTCGACACCGCCTGCAATCGCGGAATCGATCTGGCCCAGCCTGATCTTGTTAGCCAGGCCCAGGACTGTCTCCAGGCCGGTGGCGCACGCCTGCTGCAGGTCGTATGCGGGGGTTTCGGCCGACAACGCTGAACCCAGGACTGCCTCACGGGTGAGGTTGAAGTCCCTGGAGTGCTTGAGCACGGCGCCGGCCGCAACCTCGCCGATCCGCTCATCCTGGAGGCCAAACCTGGCAATAAGACCGTCCAGCGCGGCGGTGAGCATGTCCTGGTTGGACGACTTCGTGTAAGCCCCGCCGGACCGGGCAAACGGGATCCGGTTTCCACCCACAATCACAGCCCGGCGGACTGGGCGCGCCGCGCCGGACGTCGTGGAGCTGGCGAATTCGTGGGGTCCGATGCCGGACTGTCCATTGACGGACATGGGTGACTCCTCTGATCTGCGACGGTTACCGATACCCAGCGTACCTGATACGCTGAGTATCGTGAACAACCTCCACTCAGAAGCCCCGATGCCGGCTGCCGGCGGAAATGCCGACGGCCGCTCGGCCCGCTGGCAGACCCACCGCGAGGAGCGACGCCGGGAGCTCATCAAGTCCGCACGGCGGGCCGTCCACGCGCTGGGCAGTGACGCCTCCATGGAGGAGATTGCTGCGGCCGCCGGAACATCGAAGTCAGTCTTCTACCGCTATTTCGGCGACAAAGCCGGCCTGCAGCACGCCGTCGGGGAAGTTGTCCTGAGCCAGATGCAACGCAAGATCCGCGAAGCGGCCCAGGGTGCCCAGACCCCCCGGGAAGGGCTCCTGGCCATGATCTCGGCCTATCTCCAGATGGCGGAAACCAGCCCCAACGTCTACAGCTTCGTCACCCGCTACGCGCCGGTGGACGCGGACGGCCCCCACGGATCGGCGGCCATTTCAGGAGCCTTGGGCCACTTCTTCGATTCCATCGGGGAGATGATCGCCGCACCGATGCGAACCCACCTCGGCGATGGCAAGGAAGCAGTGATCGGCTACTGGCCCACGGCGGCCATCGGCCTGGTCCGAAATGCCGGCGAGCAATGGCTGAGCACACCTGATTCGGCGGCGAAGCCGGACCAGGAAGCCATGGCCCGCCAAATCACTGCCTGGCTATGCGTGGGAATCGCGCCCGAGCTTAACCCTGCCAGCGCGCCATGATTCCGCCCAAAGAACCTCACACCCTCCTGTCAGAACCAACGAAGGACATTGACATGACCGAAGTAGTGGACCGCCCCACCGGCCCGAACGCAGCCGTAACGAACGCCGCCGTAACGAACGCAGCCGCTGCGGGCCGAGCCGCCACCAGCACCACCGCCGGCAACGGAACGGCTGCGCAGCCCGCCGTCGACGTTGCCGCCCTCGGCGAGCAGCTCCTAGGAAAATGGGCGGAATCCCGCCGGCAATCGCGCGTACTGGCCAGCGACCCAGCACTGCACAAGATCGAAGGACAGACGCACACCGACCACCGGACGAGGGCCTTCGGCCAATTGAAGTACCTTGTGGAGCACAACGCCGTGCAGCGGGCTTTCCCGACGGCACTGGGCGGTTCCGATGATCACGGCGGCAACGTGGCCAGGTTCGAGGAACTGGTCACCGCGGACCCGTCCCTGCAGATTAAGGCCGGTGTCCAGTGGGGCCTCTTTGGCTCGGCGGTCATGCACCTCGGCACGCAGGAGCACCACAACAAATGGCTACCGGGCATCATGAACCTTGAGATCCCCGGCTGCTTCGCGATGACGGAAACCGGCCACGGCTCCGATGTGGCCAACATCGCCACGACAGCGACCTACAACGCCGAAACCCAGGAATTTGTGGTCCACACACCGTTCCGTGCCGCATGGAAGGACTACATCGGCAACGCAGCCATCGACGGCCTCGCAGCTGTTGTGTTCGCCCAGCTGGTGACAAAGGGCGTTAATCATGGTGTGCACGCCTTTTACCTTGACCTCCGAGACCCCGACACAATGGACTTCCTACCCGGGATCGGTGGCGAGGACGACGGCGTCAAGGGCGGCCTCAACGGGATCGACAACGGCCGGCTGCATTTCAACAACGTCCGCATCCCCCGGACGAACCTCCTGAACCGCTACGGCGATGTGGCACCGGACGGGACCTACACGTCGTCCATTGCCAGCCCCGGCCGCCGCTTTTTCACCATGCTGGGAACCCTCGTCCAGGGCCGCGTGTCCCTGGACGGCGCCGCTGTGGCGGCGTCGAAGGTCGCCCTGACAGCAGCCATCCGCTACGCCACCGAACGCCGCCAGTTCAACGCGTCGTCCCACACTGACGAAGAGGTCCTGCTGGACTACCAGCGCCACCAGCGGCGCTTGTTTACCCGGCTGGCCACGACGTATGCCGCGGGCTTCGCGCACGAGCAGCTCCTCCAGAAGTTCGACGACGTCTTTTCCGGCGCCCACGATACCGATGAGGACCGGCAGGACCTGGAGACCCTCGCCGCGGCCCTGAAGCCGCTGAGCACCTGGCATGCCCTGGACACGCTGCAGGAATGCCGTGAGGCGTGCGGCGGCGCGGGCTTCCTGATTGAAAACCGCTTCGCCTCCCTTCGCGCGGACCTGGACGTCTATGTCACGTTTGAGGGCGACAATACTGTCCTGCTGCAGCTTGTGGCCAAGCGCCTCCTGGCCGACTATGCCAAGGAGTTCAGAAATGTCGATTTCGGCGTGCTGGCACGCTACGTGGTTTCCCAGGCAACGGGCGTCGCGATCCACCGCACCGGCCTGCGGCAGGTGGCGCAGTTTGTCGCCGATACCGGCTCGGTCCAAAAGGCTGCTATCGCGCTCAGGGACGAGGAAGGCCAGCGCACCCTCCTGACAGACCGCGTCCAGACCATGGTGGCCGACGTCGGGGCGGCCCTGAAGGGCGCCAACAAGCTGCCCGTCGAAGAGGGGGCGGCCCTCTTCAACCAGCACCAGAACGAGCTGATCGACGCCGCCCAGGCCCACGCCGAGCTCCTGCAATGGGAGGCGTTCACGGAGGCGCTGGACGATGTCACGGACCCCGGCACCAGACGGGTCCTGACCTGGCTGCGTGACCTGTTTGGCCTGTCGTTGATCGAAAAGAACCTGTCCTGGTACCTCATGAACGGCCGGCTCTCCATGCAACGGGCACGCACCGTTGGTGATTACATCAACCGGCTCCTGGTCAAGATCAGACCGCACGCCCTGGACCTTGTGGACGCCTTCGGGTACGGCGACGAGCACGTGCGCGCCGCCATCGCCACGGGTGCCGAGAAGGTCCGGCAGGACGAGGCCCGCGCGTACGTCAGGGCACAGCGGGCCAGCGGCGACGCCCCCGTCGACGAAAAAGCCCTGCTGGCGCGCACCTCCGCCGGCGGCCGCATCCAGCGGACCTGACCGCTCCGCGTTCCACTCGCGGGTAACGCACGACGGCGCCGCTCCCCCTCGGTGGGAAGCGGCGCCGTCGTGCGCTGTTGGACAGGACTGCTGTTGTTACTGCTGTCCGGCAGGAAGCACTGAGCGGTAGACCTCAAGGGTGGTCTCGGTGATGGATTCCCAGGAGAAGTGCTCCTCCGCCCGGCGGCGGCCGGCCTGGCCCATGGCACGTGCCCGTTCTGGATCGGAGACGACCTCTGTCAGGGCGGCCGCGAATTCCGTCACGAACTTCTCCGGGTCAAGCGGTGTGCCGGTACCGTCGGTGACCTGTTCCAGACCGACAAGCAGGCCCGTCCGGCCATGCTGGACCACCTCAGGAATACCGCCCGTAGCGCTGGCCACAACGGCTGCACCGCAAGCCATCGCCTCGAGGTTGACGATGCCCAGCGGTTCATAGATGGAAGGGCAAGCGAACGCTGTGGCATGGCTGAGGACCTGGATGAGTTCGTTCCGCGGCAGCATCCGTTCGATCAGGATGACACCTGTCCGCTGGCTCTGCAGCTCCTCGATCAGGCGGGCGGTTTCTGCTGCGAGCTCGGGGGTATCCGCCGCCCCGAGGCACAGCACAAGTTGTACATTGGCCGGGAGCTTCGCGGCAGCACGCAGCAGGTACGGCACGCCCTTTTGGCGCGTGTTCCGCCCAACAAACACCACGCTCGGCTTATCCGGGTCGATGCCCAGCGCACGGATAGCGTCGTCGTTTTCATCGCGCTGCCACAGTTCAACGTCGATACCGTTGTGGACCACCCTGACCTTGGCGGGGTCGACGTCGGGGTAGCTGCGCAGGATATCCTGCCGCATGCCTTCCGACACGGCGATGATCGCCGCTGCGGCCTCGTAGGCGGTTTTCTCAACCCACGAGGACAAGGCATAGCCACCGCCGAGCTGTTCGGCCTTCCACGGCCTCAAGGGTTCCAGGCTGTGGGCGCTCAATACGTGCGGGATGCCGTGGAGCAGGGACGCCAGGTGGCCGGCCATGTTCGCGTACCAGGTGTGCGAGTGGACCAGATCGGCCCCTGCCACATCCGGCACGATGCGCAGGTCCACGCCGAGCGTCTGGACGGCGGCGTTGGCAGAACCCAGGTCTTCGGGAACGGAATAGGAGGTCACCCCGGCACCGTGGTAATCGGCGTCGCGGGGAGCACCAAAGGCTCGAACCTGCAGGTCAACTCGCTTACTCAGCACCCTGCTCAATTCGGCCACGTGGACTCCGGCGCCTCCGTAGATCTCGGGCGGGAACTCTTTAGTCACAATGTCTATTCGCACGTTACCCAAGGTAGTCCTTCCGCACTATCTGTTCTAGTGTGAAGGAGTCCGGGCACGCCGGACTGTTTGGGGAGTTACGAAGGCGTACAGGAGCGACCACCATGCCGTTGAACAAAAGAGTTCTGGCCATTGTCCTCGCAGGCGGCGAGGGAAACCGGCTGATGCCACTGACGGCGGACCGGGCCAAACCTGCCGTGCCTTTTGCCGGCAGTTACCGGCTGATTGACTTTGCGCTGTCCAACCTGGTGAATTCACGCTACTTGCAGATTGTGGTGCTGACGCAGTACAAGTCCCACAGCCTTGACCGCCACATTTCCGAGACCTGGCGGATGTCGACGCAGTTGGGCAACTACGTGGCGTCCGTGCCGGCGCAGCAGCGGGTCGGCAAGAGCTGGTTCCTGGGCAGCGCCAACGCCATCTACCAGTCCCTGAACCTGATCCATGACGCCAACCCCGACATCGTCGTCGTGGTTGGCGCCGACCACGTCTACCGCATGGACTTTGCCCAGATGGTGGAACAGCATGTGCTCAGCGGGGCCAAGGCCACTGTGGCCGCCGTGCGCCAACCTTTGCACATGGCAAACCAGTTCGGCGTGATTGAGGTGGACCAGGAGGACCAGCAAAAGATCGCCGCATTCGTGGAGAAACCCGCCACAACTCCCGGGCTGGCCGCCGATCCCACCCAGTTCCTGGCTTCCATGGGCAACTACGTCTTTGACGCCGACGCTTTGGTGGATGCCCTCCACGTCGACGCCGAACGGCTGGATACCAAGCACGACATGGGCGGGGACATCATCCCCTACTTCGTCAGCCAGGGTGAGGCTGGAGTTTACGACTTCACCCTCAACGACATCCCCGGTTCCACTGAACGCGACCGGACGTACTGGCGTGACGTGGGCACTATCGATTCGTTCTACGACGCGCACATGGATCTCATCTCCCCGTTGCCTGTATTCAACCTCTACAACTCTGAATGGCCCATCTACACTCGGCAAAGCATCTCCCCGCCCGCCAAGTTTGTCCGCGGAGTGAATGACACCGTGGGCACCGCCCTGGACTCCATCGTCTCCAGTGGCGTGGTCATCTCCGGCGGCGTGGTGGAGGGGTCCGTCCTCTCCAATGACGTCTTTGTGGGTAACGGCAGCAGAGTCATCGACTCGGTCCTGATGGACAAGGTGAACATCGGCGAAGGTGCCGTGGTCAACCGGGCCATCCTGGACAAAAACGTGAAGGTACCGGCCGGCGCCGCGATCGGCCTGGATCCGGAACTGGACCGCGCCCGCGGTTTCAAGGTGACCGAGACCGGTATCACCGTACTCGCCAAGGGACAGCAGGTGCCTGAGCCTGGCGACGCGGAACGGGCGCTCGCCGCCCGGAACCTCCACCTGGTTCCTAATGCCATCCAGGCGGCCACGGCCAACTATCCCGAGATCCGCGAATCAGTGGAACAGGTTGCGGCCATTCATGCGGAGACGGCATTGCAGACCGCCCCGGGCGGCCACCGCGCGTAGGACGCAACGGGCAGGCCCGGCAGGACCGCTTGTCGCTGGTCCGGTCGGGCCGGATCTTCATGAGGCTGTAAAATCGGTACAATGAGCTCCCCAGATCTGACGCCTGAAGAAATCCAGGCCTGCCTCAAGGTTTTGAACACCATCCACGTTTACGACGAGGAACACCCTGACTATGTCACGGTGCGCCGCGCCACCGGGAAGATGTTCAAAGCCGTGAAGCGTCACCGCCGCGTGACCAAGCGGGACCTTATCTCTGAAACCGACCGGGCCGTCATTGCACAGACCGCTACGGCAGCACCGGACAGGATCGACGACGAGACCCGCGGCAACAAGCTGGAGACGTCGGCGACAGGCAAGGTGGCCGGGCACCTGATCCGTTCCCGCCCCTGCTATATCTGTAAGAAGCACTACACGCAGGTGGACGCTTTTTACCATCAGCTCTGCCCGGAATGCGCCGCCTTCAGCCACAGCAAACGGGATGCCCGCACGGATCTGACAGGCCGGCGTGCGCTGCTCACCGGAGGTCGCGCCAAAATCGGCATGTACATCGCCCTGCGCCTGCTCCGGGACGGCGCCCACACCACCATCACCACCCGGTTCCCCAAAGACGCGGCGCGCCGCTTCGCGGCCATGGAAGACAGCGGCGACTGGCTGCACAGGCTCCGGATTGTGGGCATCGACCTGCGCGACCCGTCACAGGTGATGGCCCTGACGGATTCGCTCAACGCCGCGGGCCCCCTGGACATCATCATCAACAACGCCGCCCAGACCGTGCGCCGGTCCGGCAACGCCTATAAGCCCCTGGTTGACGCCGAGGACGAACCGCTGCCCGCCGCATTGGAGCCGGCTAACGGCGGACCGGAACTGGTGACGTTCGGCCACGCCCACGACAAACATCCACTCGCCCTCGCGAGCAGTGTCACCGATCACCCGGTGCTCGCTGGTGACGCGATCACGTCATTGGCGCTCTCCACCGGCTCGGCCTCGCTGGAGCGGATCGCCGCCGGTACAGCGATCGACGCCGGCGGGCTCGTCCCGGACCTGGCCGGCATCAACAGCTGGACCCAGGTGGTGGACGAGGTTGACCCGCTGGAAATGCTGGAAGTGCAGCTCTGCAACGTCACGGCCCCGTTCCTGCTTGTCAGCAGGCTCCGGGATGCCATGAAACGCTCCACCGCACACCGGAAGTACATCGTCAACGTTTCCGCCATGGAAGGCCAGTTCTCGCGGGCCTACAAGGGCCCCGGGCATCCGCACACCAACATGGCCAAAGCGGCCCTGAACATGATGACCCGGACCAGCGCCCAGGAAATGCTGGACGCCGACGGGATCCTGATGACGGCTGTGGACACCGGCTGGATCACCGACGAACGCCCGCACTTCACCAAGGTCCGGCTCATGGAGGAGGGCTTCCACGCGCCCCTGGACCTGGTGGACGGCGCAGCCCGCGTGTACGATCCGATCGTGATGGGCGAAAACGGCGAGGACCAGCACGGGGTCTTCCTCAAGGACTACAAGCCCAGCCCCTGGTAGCGGGCCACTGTCATGGCCGTGGTGTTGGGCGTAGGCTCGGCGGCATGAACAGCAAAGCAACGTCCAACGGGCCAACGTCCAGCGAGTCCAACTCCACAGAGTCAACGTCCCAGGTCCAGAACCTGGAGCACCACGAATGCTGGGCCCTGTTGCGGACGGTCTCCGTAGGAAGGCTGGCCGTCCTGGTAGACGGCCAGCCTGATATTTTCCCCATCAACTATACGGTGGATGGCGGAACGTTGGTCTTCCGCACCGGCGCAGGAACCAAGCTGGCCGCCGCCTCGGGAGGTGCCGCTGTGGCGTTGGAGGCCGACGGTGTGGATGCCGATAGCGGCCTGGCCTGGAGCGTGGTGGTCAAGGGACCGGCTAAGGCCATTACAGGAACCGAGGGCATCCTGGACTCCGCGGCCCTGTATCTTTTCCCATGGCAGGCCGGGAAGAAGGACACATTTGTCCGGGTCAGCCCGGGCACTGTGTCCGGGCGCCGGTTCAAGGTGACCGCGCCCATGACGTGGTGGACCCAGCTCAGCGGAGCAGCCAAGGCAGCTCCCGAGTAACGCAGGGAAAACCCGGCCACGCCGAGGTGAAGTCTCCCGCCTAAGCTGCCTAAGCCAGGCGGGTGATTTCCACGCTCACACTCAGCGCCGAGCCTCCACCGCCGGACAGGATGCCCTTCAGCGGCGGTACGTCCCGGTAGTCACGTCCCCTGGCAACAGTGACATGGTAATCGCCTGCCGGCTTGTGGTTCGTGGGATCCCAGCTGCGCCACTCCCCGTCCCAGAACTCCAGCCACGCATGTGACTGGCCTGCGA
Organism: Pseudarthrobacter sp. NBSH8; assembly: GCF_014217545.1. Taxonomy (NCBI): domain Bacteria; kingdom Bacillati; phylum Actinomycetota; class Actinomycetes; order Micrococcales; family Micrococcaceae; genus Pseudarthrobacter; species Pseudarthrobacter sp. NBSH8. The sequence continues at coordinate 2,074,266 of NZ_CP043178.1, read as the reverse complement.
CAGTCTCGCCGATGGCCGCCGTCGACCTCGGGTGCAGGTAACCGGAGACGTACCGGGCGGGAATGCCGCAGCTGCGCAGCGCGCCGATGGCGAGGTGCGCGAGGTCCTGGCAGACGCCCTGCCGCTGTCCCCAGGCCTCCTCGGCATTGGTGGTGACTGCAGTGGAACCGGACATGTATGTCATCTCGCCGCGCATCCATTCGAAGATGGCCATGGCTGCCTCGTGCGGGTTCTTATCCTCCACGACACCTGGAATGATGCCCAATACCTCGTCACCGGGACCGCTCAGCTGGGACTGCGGCAGCCAGTCACTGAACGTATTCAGCGATTCCTTCGATGCCAGGACGTCCCAGCCGGCGATGTCAGCGCCGGCCGGGATTTTTTCCGCCCGGTGCACTTCGACAGTGATGTTGGAAACGACCTCCAGGTGGTCGTGCGGCATCTGCATGTCGAAGGCGGTGACCCGCGTGCCCCAGTAGTCCCGGTAGTTGCCCACGGCCGCCTGCGTCGGCGAGACCTTGAGCACGGATTCAAGGACCACCTGCTGGGGGTCGGTCAGCGGGGTCATGCGGGCTTCGTTGTAGGAGAGCGTGACGCGCTTGTTGTACTTGTAGGCCGTGGTGTGGATGATGCTCAGCCGGGTCATGAAACTTCTCCCACCCAGGCGAGCTCGTCTGCCTGATTGAAGTATTTACGGGAAATGGCGTCCGAGGCCTGCGAGACGGCCTTCTGCACGCGTTCCATGTGCTCGGGCAGTTCGGACATCAGATCGTCCGTCCGGTGGAACTCGAGGAACGTACGGGCCTGGCCCACGATCCGGCGGGCATCGTTGATGAAGCCCACGCGCTGCGCCGACGGGTCAAGCTTGGCGAGGCACTCATCAGCATCGCGCAGGGCGTAGACGATGGACCGCGGGAACAACCGGTCAAGGAGGAGGAACTCGGCTGCATGCTGGTCCCCGAATGCGGCCCGGCGCGTCCGCAGGAACGACTCATAGGCCCCCGCGCACCGCAGCATGTTGACCCAGGACATACCCGCAGAAAGGACATCCCGGGTGGAAAGCATCCGCGCCGTCATGTCCGCGCGCTCCAGGGACCGGCCCAGTACCAGGAACAGCCAGCTTTCGTCATGGCTCACTGTGGTGTCGGCCAGGCCGCTGACCATGGCCGTCCGTTCCAGCGTCCAGTTGCAGAAGCGGTACGTCCCCACGACGTCCTTACGGTGCTGGCTCAGCCCGTAGTAGGTGGTGTTGAGGCTTTCCCACAAGCCCGAGGACACGGTCTCGCGGGCACGGCGGGCATTCTCGCGCGCGGCTCCCAGCGACCCGGCGATGGAGGTTGCGCTGGTTTTGTCGTACGCCAGGGCATGGAGGAGTTCGGGCAGGCCGAAGTCTTCGCTCTGCGGCCGGGCACCCATCACTGCGAGCAGTTCCTGGGCCACCCTGCGGCGTTCGTCCATGGGGAGGTGGTTCAGGCGCTCCAGGTGCACGTCCAGGATGCGGGCGGTGCCGTCGGCCCGCTCCACATAGCGTCCGATCCAAAATAGGGACTCAGCAATACGGCTAAGCATTCGCGGTGACCTCCTGCGCGTCCGAAATCTGTGGGGATGACCCCGTGAACAATTGTGCCGGTTCGATGGCCCGGCTCACTGCTGCTGCTCCGACTGGCGGTCGCGCCAGTTGCTCTCCACTGGCCAGACGGATACCCGTTCGCGGATGGAAATAGTGGGCCGCGGAAGAGTTTCCACCGGCACCTGGGGTGAGTTTGCCAGCACCCAGGTGTCCTTGGAGCCGCCGCCCTGGCTGGAGTTCACTATGAGGGAGCCTTCCTTGAGCGCCACCCTGGTGAGTCCGCCAGGAAGCACCCAGACATCGTCGCCGTCGTTGACGGCAAAGGGGCGCAGGTCCACGTGCCGCGGACCGAATTTATCCCCACCGAGGGTGGGTACTGTGGACAGCTGCAGGACCGGCTGCGCGATCCAGCCCCGCGGGTCAGCGATGACCCGTTTGCGCAACGCCTCGAGTTCGTCGTTGGAGGCGTCCGGCCCGATGACCAGGCCTTTGCCGCCGGAGCCGTCCACGGGCTTCACCACGAGCTCCGCCAGGTTGTCCAGGACATATTCCCGGGCTTCCTTCTCCTCCAGCCGGAACGTGTCCACGTTCGCGATGACGGGTTCCTCGCTGAGGTAGTAGCGGATGAGGTCCGGAACGTAGCTGTAGACAAGTTTGTCGTCGGCCACGCCGTTGCCCACGGCGTTGGCGATGGTCACGCCACCGGCCCTGGCGGCGTTGACCAGTCCCGGGCAGCCGAGCATGGAATCCGAGCGGAACTGCAGGGGGTCCAGGAACTCGTCGTCGATGCGTTTGTAGATCACGTCCACGCGCTGCTCACCGGCCGTGGTGCGCATGTAGACGCGGTTGCCGCGGCAGATGAGGTCGCGGCCTTCCACGAGCTCCACGCCCATCAGGCCGGCCAGCAGGGTGTGTTCAAAGTAAGCGCTGTTAAAGACGCCGGGGGTCAGCACCACTACCGTGGGATCGTCGACGCCGGCGGGCGCTGTTTTGCGCAGGGCGGACAGCAGCCGGCGGGGGTACTCTTCAACGGGCCGGATGAGCTGCTGGCCAAATGCTTCGGGCAGGCCCTTGGCCATGGCCCGCCGGTTTTCCAGGACGTAGCTGACGCCGGAAGGCACCCGCACATTGTCTTCCAGGACGCGGAAGGTGCCAGCTGCGTCGCGGACCACATCGATGCCGGAGATGTGGACGCGGACTCCGCCTGCCGGCTCGAAACCATGCACCTGGCGGTGGAAGTGGGCGCTGGTGGTGACGAGCTGGCGCGGGATGACGCCGTCTGCCACCACATTCATTTTGTCGTAGACATCGTTGAGGAAGGCTTCCAGTGCCCGGACGCGCTGTGCGACGCCCTTTTCGAGCACGGTCCATTCATCAGCGGGGATAACGCGGGGGACGATGTCGAGCGGAAACGGCCGCTCCTCCCCCGCGAAGTCGAAGGTCACGCCGCGATCCAGGAAGGTCCGTGCCATGGAGTCCGCCCGGGCGCTGACGTCGGCCAGGGAGAGCTTGCTAAGGGCATCGGCCACCTGGCCGTACGACTCACGTGCTTCCTGGCCGGGAGTGAACATCTCGTCGTAGGCGCCCGTGCGCCCGGCGGCCTCGGAGTAATCCTGGAATAGGTCTGACATGTCCTTTAGCCAACCATCTTTTTGTTTCGAATTCATTACCGCCATCCATTGTGGCGTGTTGCCGCCAGGCAACGGCGGTTCGTTGAATCCGTGTTCTATCCGGCAAGGTTAGTGAGTGCCAGAGACAAGTAATCCCGGGAGTTCCGGAGCCGGCGGGAACAGCGGCCGCCGAGGCGCCCTGCGGGCACGCCTCCGCGGTGTGGCGATGCGTTCCGGCAGGCTCCTGCCCGGCCTCCTGACAGCCACCCCCGCCCTTGCCGTTGCCTTCGCCGTACATGCCATGGTGCCGGCACTGCCGGCCATGACCATCGCGGTTGCGTTGGGTCTGCTCGCCGCCAACCTTCCCGGCACGGCAGTGTGGATCGCAGGCCGGGCAAGGCCGGGCCTGGACTTTGCGGGCAAGCACCTGATGCGCGGAGGCATAGTCCTGCTGGGCCTCAAAGTGAGCATCATGGACATCCTGGGCCTGGGCTGGCTGGCCATGGTCCTCATCACTGGCGTGGTGCTTCTGAGTTTCGGCGGCACGTACCTGCTGGTGCGGCTGTTCCGGCTTCCGCGTGAGACCGCGCTGCTGGTGGCCACCGGCTTTTCGATCTGCGGGGCGTCCGCCATCGGAGCCATGGCGGCTGTGCGCCGGATCCGGCATGCGGACACCGTTCTGCCGGTGGCGTTGGTGACAGTGTGCGGCACCCTGGCGATCGGCATCCTGCCGCTGCTAATGCATCCCCTGCACTTGAGCCCCCTCGCTTTCGGTGCCTGGACGGGTGCGTCGGTGCACGACGTCGGCCAGGTGGTGGCCACGGCGCAGACTGCCGGCACCGCGGCCCTGGGCATCGCCGTCGTCGTTAAGCTCACCCGCGTGCTGCTGCTGGCACCGGTGGTTGCCGTGGCGGGCCTGCACCACCGCATGAGCCCGTCGGGCCAACACGCGCTGCCGCCGCTGGTTCCGCTGTTCGTGGTGGGGTTTGTGGCCCTGGTGGGGCTCCGGTCCACGGGCTGGCTTTCCGACGGCTGGCTCGACGCCGGTGCCGGGCTGCAGGACATTCTCCTGGGGGCGGCCTTGTTCGGGCTCGGGTCCGCCGTGCGGGTCCGCACGCTGCTGCACACCGGAGCGAGGGCACTGCTCGCGGCGCTGGCGGCATGGCTGCTGATCGCGCTGCTGGGCCTGGCAGCGGCCCTGCTGATGACCGCCTAGGCCGGCGGCCGGATGGTGAGCCGCAGGCCCGGATCCCGTGATTAGATAGCTGAGTGTCACATGAGAATCTGCAGCGCAATGAAGCCGCTCAACGGTCAGCCCTGATCAGCACCCACAGTTACGACGTCTCCCTGGATGTGCGGCAGGCAGCGGACCCGGACGTGGCGGGCTACATCAGCCGCAGCGTTATCAACTTCTCGGCAGCCGTGCCGGGCCAGGGGCAGGTGGTGGCGGGGTCTACATTTCTGGATTTCATCGCCGGCGAAGTCCACAGCGTGTTCCTCAACGGCATTGGACTACCCGTGGCCGACGTGGTGGAGGGATCCCGGATCCGCCTGGACAACCTGCAGGCGGAGAACCAGGTCACAGTCACCGGCATGGCCCTGTACAGCCGGTCCGGCGAGGGCATGCACCGCTTTGTGGATCCCGCCGACGGCCGGTGCTACCTCTACACGCAATACGAACCCGCCGACGCACGGCGCGTGTTCGCCAACTTTGAACAGCCCGACCTCAAGGCCGAGTACACGTTCCACGTCATGGCACCGTCCGGCTGGGAGGTGGCCTCAAACGGTGTGGAAGCGGCCCGCACGCAGCTGACGAGCGATCCGGACACCAGCCGCTGGGACTTCGCCACCACCCGCCCCATGTCCACCTACATCACCACAATCCTCGCCGGGCCCTACTTCAAGGCCCGGGACCACTGGAGCGCCACACTCGACGACGGCACGCTGCTGGCGGTGCCCCTGGCGCTGTACTGCCGGGCTTCGATGGCGGAATCCTTCGATGCCGCGGAGCTCTTCCGCCTGACCAAAAACGGGCTGGACTTCTTCAACCGGCTGTTCGACTACCCATACCCCTGGGGGAAATACGATCAGGCCTTTGTCCCGGAATACAACCTGGGCGCGATGGAAAACCCGGGCTTGGTCACCTTTACCGAAAGCTATGTGTTCACGTCCCGCGCCACCGACGCGCAGTACCAGGCCCGCGCGAACACGCTGATGCACGAGATGGCGCACATGTGGTTCGGGGACCTCGTCACGATGCAGTGGTGGGACGACCTGTGGCTGAAAGAGTCCTTCGCGGACTACATGGGCACCCTCGGCGTGGACCGTGCTACCGACTGGGACACCGCGTGGGTGAACTTCGCCAACAAACGCAAGGCCTGGGCCTATGTCCAGGACCAGCTGCCCACCACACACCCGATCGTGGCCGACATCCCCGACCTCGAGGCCGCCAAGCAGAACTTCGACGGCATCACCTACGCCAAGGGCGCGTCCGTGCTCAAGCAGTTGGTGGCGTACGTGGGGTTTGAAGCGTTCATCGCCGGCTCACGGCAGTACTTCCGCGACCACGCCTACGGGAACACCACCCTGGCGGACCTCCTGAAAGCCCTTAGTGCTGCTTCCGGCCGCGACCTTGCCGGCTGGGCTGCCGCCTGGCTGCAGACCTCCGGGATTTCCACGCTGTCCCTGGAGACGAAAACGCACGACGGCGTACTGGACGCTGTCACGATCGTCCAGGATGCGGTGGACCCCGTTACCGGACGGGAGGAACTGCGGCCGCACCGGCTGCGCGTGGGCTCGTACAACTTCGGCGCCGACGGCGCCCTGGTCCGCACCGGAAGTGTTGAAACGGACGTTGCCAGAGCACGGACGGAGATCCCGGAACTGGCGGGGCAGCCGCGGCCCGCCCTCCTGCTCGTCAACGATGATGACCTCACCTACGCCAAAGTACGGCTGGACCCGGTGTCCGAGGCGACAGTCCTGGCGTCGCTGGACCGGATTACCGACCCCATGGCCCGGGCCCTCTGCTGGACCGCGCTATGGAACTCCGCCCGCGACGGGGAAAGCCCGGCCTCGCGCTATGTGGAGGCCGTGACGTCGTTCGGACCGGCCGAAACGGGAGTCGGCGTGCTGCTGAACACCCTCGAGAACGCCTCCACCGCCGTCGAACGCTACACCCCCGTGGCCCAACGCGACGCGGTGCGTGGCTCCTTCCTGGCGGCGGCCGACGCCCAGCTGGGTAAGGCAGCGCCGGGTTCAGACCACCAGCTGGCCTGGGCGCGGACGCTGGCCGCCGTCAGCCGTCACGACGCTGCCCTCCTCCCCCGGCTCAGGGGCCTGCTGGACGGCTCGGTGGTGGTGGACGGCCTGGCCGTGGACGCCGAGCTGCGCTGGAGCCTCTGGCATGCCTTGGCGGCCAACGGGCAGGCCGTCCCCGACGAGCTGGACGCCGAACTCGAACGGGACACCACTGCCTCGGGCCGGGCGGGCCATGCCACGGCGATGGCCGCCCGGCCGGAGCCTGGCGTAAAGGCCGCCGCCTGGCGGGACGCGGTGGAGGGGGCGGAGCTGTCGAACCAGCTCCTCAGCGCCACCATCGCCGGCTTTGCGACCGCTCCCGCTGCCCTGATGGACCCCTATGTGGAGCCCTACTTTGAGTGCCTCCGCGTCGTCTGGGACCAGCGGAGCATCGAAATCGCCAGCCGGATCGTCCGGGGGCTGTACCCCCTGGCGCAGAACCTGCCGGCGGGGACCCTGCCAGTGGAGCACCCCGTGGTGGTCCGCACGGATGCCTGGCTGACGGCCAACACTGACGCGCCCCGGGCGCTGCGCCGGATCATTGTGGAGCAGCGGAGCCACCTGCTCCGGGGGCTCACCGCACAGCTGCAGTAGGCCACCCCGGCACGGGCTTACGGGACCCGGTGCAGCCAATCTTCGGCGCCGAACTTGGTGGTCACCCGGTCCCGGGCGGCACTGAGTTCGGCGGTAGTGAGTTCCGATGGGGTGGCAGCATACCGTTCGCTGAACACTTCCATCATGGCGGCGATGATCTCCGTACGGGCCAGTCCGGTCTGCCGGCGCAGCGGATCAACCCGTTTCTTGGCGCTGCGCGTGCCCTTGTCCGAGAGCTTCTCCTTGCCGATGCGCAGCACCTCGACCATCTTGTCGGCGTCGATGTCGTAGCTCATCGTGACGTGGTGCAGCATCCCCCCGTTGGCGAGGCGCTTCTGGGCAGCACCGCCGATCTTGCCTTGGTCCGTGGCGATATCGTTCAGGGGCACGTAAAAGGCCGTCACCCCGATTTTTTCGAGGGCGGCCATCACCCAGGCGTCCAGGAACGCGTAGGAATCCGCGAAGCTGATCCCGTCCACCAGCGTCTGCGGCAGGTACAGGGAGTACGTGATGCAGTTTCCGGCCTCCATAAACATGGCTCCGCCGCCGCTGATCCGACGGACCACACTGATGCCGTGCCGGGCTACGCCGTCCGGATCCAGCTCATTCCGAAACGACTGGAAACTGCCGATCACCACGGATGGCTCCTCCCAGTCCCAGAACCGCAGGGTGGGGTTGCGACGGCCGGCGCCCACCTCTTCGGTCAGCACCTCATCCAGGGCGACGTTGATATGCGTCGGCAGCACTGTGGGGGCGATGATGTTCCAGTGGTGGTCTGTCCAGGCTGTTGCCTTCGACAGGGCGCGGCGTACGGTGACGGCCACGGCGTCGGCCGAAAAGCCGAACAGGACGGCGCCGGGAGGCAGCGAAGTGGTGACGGCCGCGGCCAGCTCCGCCGCCGTCGTGCTTTCCGGAAGTCCTGTCAGCGCCCGGTTGATGGCGGGCAGCGCCTCATCGGGTTCGAGGAAAAAGTCGCCGCTGAGGGAGACGTCGGCGAGGAGACCGTCCACAACGTCGAAGTCCACCACCACAAGTTTGCCGCCGGGGACTTTGTACTCACCGTGGTGGCTGCGGGGGTGGTCTTCAGCGGCAAATGGCGAGGCAATCATGCCATTCATCCTGCCCCACGATCAGGGCTCCCCGAAACGACAAAGCCCAGGACGCAAAAAGCCCGCACCGTTGCCGGTGCGGGCTTTCCAAAGAACCTTGGGGGTGAAGTGAATTACTTCGCGCCGCCGAAGCCCTTGAAGCGAGCGTTGAAGCGCTCGACGCGGCCTGCAGAGTCCATGATTCGCTGCTTGCCCGTGTAGAACGGGTGGGACTCGGAGGAGATTTCGACGTCGATAACCGGGTAGGTGTTTCCGTCTTCCCACTCGATGGTCTTCTTGGAAGACACGGTGGACTTGGTCAGGAAACTGACGCCGGAAGCCAGGTCGTTGAAAACAACAGCTTCGTACTTCGGGTGGATATCAGACTTCATAATGGGGCCTTTGTTCGCACAACTGGATTTTGCCAGCTGCCAGGTATGAATGGGATGGCTGGTGTCTGCTTCACTGCCGCAAGGCAGAAAACGCAGGACAGCCAGCTGTTAATAATAGCTGATCAACGCGGACCCTGCGAACCGCGGGGCCGGAGTTCCCAGAACGCCACAGCGGAGGCCGCCGCCACGTTGAGGGAGTCCACTCCTGCGCGCATGGGGATCTTCACGGCGAGGTCGGCGGCGGCAAGCGTCCCGGCGCTCATGCCGGCACCCTCAGTGCCGAGCACCAGGGCCAGCCTGTCCGGATTGCGCGCGGCGAGCCCGTCCACAGCCACGGCGTCCTCGGTGAGTTCAAGCGCGGCCACCGTGAAGCCGGCTTCCTTGAGCAGCGACAGGTCCCCCGGCCAGGACTCCAGCCGCGCCCAGGGCACCTGGAAGACCGTTCCCATGCTGACCCGGACACTGCGGCGATAGAGCGGATCGCCGCAGCGCGGCGAAATCAGGACCGCGTCGATGTCCAGTGCCGCGGCCGACCGGAAGATGGCGCCCACGTTGGTGTGGTCCACTATGTCCTCCAGGACCGCGACCCGGTGCGCGCCAGCCAGCAGCTCCTGGAGGGGCACCGGCTCCGGCCGCTGCATGGCCGCCATGGCGCCGCGGTGCAGGTGGAACCCGGTGATCTCTTCGAGCAGGGCGGCGCTGCCAATGAAGGCGGGAGCGTCCGGGTAGGCAGTGAGGACATCCCGCAGGTCAGCCAGCCATTTCTCCGCCAGGAAGAACGACCTTGGCCGGTGGCCGGCCGCCAACGCCCGGCGGAGAACCCGCGAGGATTCGGCGATGTACATTCCTTCAGCCGGTTCGCGGAGCTTCCGCAAGTTCACGTCCGTCAGCTGCGTGTAGTCGGAGACGCGGGGGTCCCCGGCGGATTCAAGATAGTGGATTGTCACCGGCTGATTATTTCAGCAGGTTGGCGGTCATAAAGCCCAGCGCCATCAGGCCGAGCGCAAAGATGACGGTCCGCAGCACAGCCGGGGACAGCCGCCGCCCAACTTTGGAGCCCAGAAGGCCGCCGATTGTGGAGCTCACGGCGATCAGGAGCACCACCAGCCAGTTGATCCGGTCAAAGGCGAAGAGCAGGTACGACACGGCGGCCACAAGGTTGACGCCGAGGACCAGAATGTTCTTCATGGCGTTGGCGTTCTGGATGGTGCCGGTGAGGAATACGCCCAGGATGCCCACCAGGAGGATGCCCTGGGCGGCCACGAAGTATCCCCCATAGACGCCGGCCAGGTACACCAGGACAATCAGGAGAATGCCGTGCCTTTTGTCCTTGATGGCGTGCTCGGGGTTTTCCTCGCGATTGCGGACCCAGGCCTGCAGCCGCGGCTGGAACACCACCATCAGCAGGGCAAGCACCAGGAGAACCGGGGCCACGTAGTGGAAGACCTTCTCCGGCAGGTGCAACAGCAACCAGGCCCCGGTGATGCCGCCCAGCAGCGACGCCGGCAGGAGCTTCAACAACTGCAGGCCGCGGCCCTTGAGCTCGCGGCGGTACCCCCACGCACCCGCTGCGGTGCCGGCCACAAGGCCCATCGCGTTGCTCATGGAAGCCACCACGGGAGTGACTCCGAGGGCGATCAGGACCGGGAACGTCACCAGGGTGCCGGAGCCTACAACGGCGTTGATGGTGCCGGCCCACAGGCCGGCAAAAAACACAAAGCTGCTGCTGAGAAGATCCACGATTGGCGGCGCCGCGGCCTAGCGGCGGGCGGTGGCGGTGTAGCGGCCAGCGTTGACGGTGACGTCGAGTTCCACGCCGAAGGTCTTGCTGAGGTGCTCCGCCGTCAGCACGCCCGCGAGGGGTCCGGCCGCCACCACGTTGGAGTCTCGGAGCAACATCGCATGGGTGAAGCCCGGGGGCACCTCTTCGAGGTGGTGGGTGACCAGGACAATGGCCGGAGCGGACTCATCACCGGCCAGTTCGCTGAGGCGGTGCACCAGGTCCTCGCGCCCACCCAGGTCCAGGCCGGCTGCGGGTTCGTCGAGCAGGAGGAGTTCTGGATCAGTCATGAGGGCGCGGGCAATCTGTACCCGCTTGCGCTCACCCTCGGACAGGGACGCGAAAGCCCGGTTCAGGAACGGACCCATGCCCCAGTCATTCAGCAGCATGAAGGCCCGGCGTTCGTCAGCCTTTTCATAGCCTTCACGCCAGCGGCCCGTGACGCCGTACGCTGCGGTGACAACAACGTTGAGGACTGTTTCGTGCCCGGGAATCTGGTTGGCCAGGGCGGCGGAGGACAGGCCGATGCGGGGACGGAGTTCAAACACGTCCACGGAGCCGAGGATTTCCTCCAGGATGCCGGCGATGCCGCTCGTGGGGTGAAGACGGGCTGCAGCAATCTGCAGGAGAGTGGTCTTGCCTGCACCGTTGGGTCCCAGGATGACCCAGCGTTCGCCCTCTTTGACCTGCCAGTCCACCTTGTTCAGGAGCGTTTTAGCCCCACGGACAACGCTGACGGCGGCCAATTCAAGAACATCACTCATAGGAGTAGACACTAGGACAAAAAAGGGGCGGACTGATAACTGATACTTGGACAGCGATACGGGCCATAGTCGCCGGCCCCGCCCGCTGGCCGGCCCGCCCGCGGGGGTTCGCCATCAACCTGGCGCAATCAATTCGGGTGGCTCTTCCCCGCTGACTAAGATTGCAGCCATGACTTCGAACGTGACTGCGGTCAGCTATGGCCCAAAACTGACCGCCTCCGGGCTCGATACCGTGCACGACGCCCTGACGGGCAGTGGCGCCAGGGTCCGATCCCAATCAAGGGGCGGGGACAACCGGTTTGAGGTCCACACTGCCGAGCTCACTATCGCCGACGGCACGGACGCCGGTATTTCCGCACTCCGCAGAGCGGTGGCCGAGGCGGCGCAGGCCGGCCTGGACACCGCCATCGTTCCCGCAGGTTTGCGTGCGGCTCCGCGGAAGCTGCTGATCATGGACGTTGATTCGACACTGATCCAGCAGGAAGTCATTGAGCTCCTGGCGGCCTATGCGGGCAAGCGGGAGGAAGTGGCGGCAGTCACCGAATCCGCTATGCGCGGTGAACTGGACTTTGCGCAGAGCCTCCACGCGCGGGTGGCCGTGCTCGCAGGACTGCCAGCCGCCGTCGTCGATTCCGTCCGGGCGGAAGTGAAGCTGAGCGACGGTGCCGCTGAGCTGGTTGCGGCCTTCAAAGCTGCGGGCCATGTGGTGGCCGTGGTGTCCGGCGGGTTCAACCAGATCCTGCGTCCCATAGCGGAGGATCTGGGCCTGGACTACTGGCTGGCTAACGAGCTTGAAATTGTGGACGGCGCCCTGACCGGCAACGTAATTGGTGCCGTCATCGACCGCGCGGCGAAGGAAAAGTACCTGCGCGAGTGGGCGGCCGCCGAAGGCATCGCGATGGAACACACCATTGCCGTGGGCGACGGCGCCAACGACCTGGATATGCTCGGGGCCGCCGGGATCGGTGTGGCGTTCAACGCCAAACCTGCGGTCCGGGCCGTCGCGGATGCTGCGATCAACATGCCGTATCTCGACGCGGTGCGCCACATCGCCGGGGTCTGAAGCCCCGCATCCTTGGCCGTCCGGTCCCGGTCAGCGACCGTAACGTCACGTTCCACTGCGGCCGCTCACCGTGCGCCGCGGAGGCAAGCCAGGCGACGGCGTCCTCGAAGCCGCGGGGCACGAGCTCGACCCATTGGCGAACCCTGATGTTGGGATCGATGGTTGCCTCGAAGTGATCACCGTCAGGGAATACCTGCCGGATAGCTACGGCCCGTAACCTCTCGTTGCTGAGCCATGCAAGAAGCCCCGGGCAGGAGTACTGCCCGGGGCTCACCGCGGTGATGGATTTTGCCGCGTGGAAACACGGCCCTTACGGGATGCCCGGAAGCGCTACTCGACGCCCTTGCCGAAGTAGTCGGAGCCGCCGGCGTACTCCGTGTGGCCGGATTCGACGTCGGCCGTAGCCATGCCGGCCACAACTTCAGCGAACTCCTCCACGGAGTAGAGCTTTCCGGCCTCGGCGCGGCGTGCTTCGATGGCGCCCGGGTTTGAGCGGTCCAGCAGCGTGGCCGTGACGGTGCCTTCGATCATGTCGCCGGACACAACCACCAGCGAGATGCCCTTCTCAGCGAGGTTCGGGAGGAGCTCACGCAGGGCGTCCTCGCCGGCACGCTTGCTGCGGGCCACAGGCTCGTATTCGGGCATGGTGGGCACGGAGTTGATGAAGTGGGCCTGGTGGCTGGTCACGAAGACCACACGGGAGCCTTCCTTCATCAGGGGCACGGCGGCGTTGAGCATGTTGACCTGCGCATCGCGGTTGAGCTTAAGGGCGTAGTCGTCTGCCATGCCGGACTCCATGCCGCCGGACGCGTTGAGTACCAGGACGTCCAGCGAACCGAAGTTCTCCATGGCCGCACTGGCCAGGGCCTGCACGCCTTCCTGGGTGGTGAGGTCCGCACCCACGGCGGTGGCCCGGCCGCCGGCAGCTTCGATTCCTGCGACCACCTTGTTGGCGCGCGGCGCCTTCTGGCGGTAGTTAACGACGACGGCCGCGCCCTCGGCAGCGAGGTTCTTGGCCACTTCGGCGCCGATTCCCCGTGAGGATCCGGTCACGATGGCGGTTTTGTTGTCCAGCAGTCCCATATGGGCTCCTTTGTTCGAAACGTCTAAATCCGTTGAGGTCTGGTGTCAATCATGCCAGCGCCTAGTCCACAATCACTTGTGTGACCCCGACAAAGAAGGCAGTTCACCCTCGTTTCAGTGGCCCATGCCGAGTCCGCCGTCGACGGGGATGACGGCACCGGAAATGTAGGCGGCCTCGTCGCTGGAGATCCAGCGGACCACGTTGGCCACTTCCGAAGCCTCGGCAAAGCGGCCGGCAGGTATGCCGGAAAGGTAGTTTTTCTGGGTGGCCTCGGGCAGTTCCGCCGTCATATCCGTGTTGATGAATCCGGGGGCCACCACGTTTGCTGTGATCCCGCGTGAGCCCAGCTCACGCGTCAGGGAGCGGGCGATGCCCACCAGGCCGGCTTTGGAAGCGGAGTAGTTGATCTGGCCCGGCGCACCATAGAGGCCCGAGACCGAGGAAATGAGGACCACGCGGCCCTTGCGCATCCGAATCATGCCCTTCGAAGCGCGCTTGATGACCCGGAAAGCTCCGGTGAGGTTGGTGTCGATCACCGATGTGAAGTCGTCTTCGCTCATCCGCATCAGGAGCGTGTCCTTGGTGATTCCCGCGTTTGCCACCAAGACCTCAACGGGACCGTGGGCAGCTTCCACCTCGGCGAAAGCCGCATCGACGGAGGCCTCGTCGGTCACATCGGCCTTGACGCCCAGAATGCCGGCCGGCAGCTCCGAGGGGCTCCGGTAAGTCACGGCCACCTTGTCGCCATTGGCTACAAAAGCCTGCGCGATGGCCAGGCCGATGCCGCGGTTTCCACCGGTGATCAGGACACTGCGGGCCGATGTAGCTGCTTCAGACATTAAACGCTCCGGGATTCTGCGGCATGTGCAGCCGCGGGTAGGACGGGGTGTGATTTTTGCTGCCTCCGATCTTAGCCCGCGTTTGGGCGCAACTGCCGATGGTGAGAGAATTGAAGGAAGCCTTTGGAGCGTGATCAATCAGCCGTGACCCTTGAAAACCATGCTGGACAGTCCGTGCCCGGAGACCCCGAAAGGTTCTCCGGGGATTCCGGGGTCCACAGCATTACGGACGCGGCGGACGCCCACTCGGAGGACATGCGACGGCGCATGATCAAGTACGCGCTGGCCATGGGAATCCGCATGGTCTGCCTCATCCTCATTTTTGTGGTGGACGGCTGGTTCAAGCTCGTTATGGTCGCTGGCGCCGTCTTTCTCCCGTGGATTGCGGTGGTGATCGCGAACGGCAGCGATCAGGCGGAGATCCACAGCGACTCACTGCTCGACTCGGCCCCGCTGGCCGAGCTGGAAAGCCAAGCCGGGCCGCCGGAACAGGACGGCACCACGTCCGCGGTCATCCAGGGCGAACTCATTGATGACGACGACGAACCCACGCAAGGACAGGAACGGCGCGCCTCATGAACATTTTTGACCTGGCTGCAGGGACTGCTGGTCCCCCGCCGGCCATGGCTGCCATGTGCTCCCGCAAGGCGTGCCGTACGGAAGCGTCCTGGCAACTGCTCTGGAACAACCCCAAGATCCATACGCCGGAACGCCGCAAAACCTGGCTTGCCTGCAACGACCACCGTGACTGGCTCGAAGACTACCTCCAGACCCGCGGCCTGTGGAAGGAAACCCTGGTCCTGGATTCGGGGGATGACGCGGGCCGGGCGCCGGTAGGGCAGGACGGCTGAATGTACCGCTTCCTCTTCTCCAGCAAGTGGCTGGGATACCTCCTGCTGGCCGCCATCTTCGCGGCTGCCTGCGTCTTCCTTGGCCGCTGGCAGATGGACCGCCGCGCAGAGACCCTCGCAGAGATCAACCGCGTCGTCACCAACTATTCCGCCACACCCATCTCCTTCGACGCAGCACGGGACGAGTTCGCCGCACTGGACCCCTCGAAGGAATGGACCCAGGTGGAACTCCAAGGCGCCTACGCTCCCGACGGTCAGCGCATTGTCCGCAACCGTCCGCTGAACGGGCAGCCCGGGTATGAGGTGGTTGTCCCCTTCAAGCTCGAGACCGGCGAAACTGTGGTGATTGACCGCGGCTGGCTGCCCATCGGCAACAAGAACCCGGGCAGTCCCGATTCCATTCCGGCGCCTCCCGCCGGCCCAGTGACCGCTGTCGTCCGCCTCAAGCACGGGGAGCCCCAACTGGACCGTGGTGCCCCCGAGGGCCAGCTTGCTTCCATCGATCTCCCCACCTATGCGGACCAACTGGGATACCCGGTCCTGACTGGCGCCTACGGACAGCTCGCGTCTGAATCTCCCGCCCCCGCTGACACGCCCGTCCCGTTCCCGAAGCCGGCCACCGAAGAAGGCACGCACCTGTCCTATTCCCTGCAGTGGTTTGCGTTTGGCGTACTGATGTTCGTGGGCTTCGGGTACGCCGCACGGCAGCAGGCCAGGAATGCTGCGATCGACGCCGAGGATGAGCTTGAGGGTGAAGACAGGTCGCGGGATTCCGGCAGCCCCGTGCATTCCGCCGCTGCGGCAGCCCGCCGTCGTCCGCCTGTTGCCCGCAAACGCAAGAAGGCGACCGCCGAAGAAGAGGAAGACGCCCTCCTGGACGCGCAGGGTTACTGACGCATGCATGGTGTGGAGGTTGCCGCCCTGGTGGCGAATGTGAAAAGCGCCCTGTGGTTGCGTTCGCTTTCGTCAGTTGCGTTCGCTTCGCAACGCGGGTGATTTCCCGCGTGCTGGCTCGTTCCTCGCCTCTGACGCACGCTACATAAATCACCCACGCTACTTCGCTCGTGCCTTATTGCGCACCAGCAAGGGCAGTACTGCCAAGTGGACACGGCCTTGTTGTCGGTCCGGTGAAAACAGGAAAGATCCGCCGGGCCACCGCCGCGTTCGTCCTGCAACACACAGGCCAGGAAGTAGGCGGCGTAGCCCCGGTAGGCCACCCGAAAAAGATCAGAACACTCCTGGACAACTCACTCAAGGCCCACAAAGTCCTCTGGGCCGGAGCAGGAGACCACAACTCAATGTTCAGCATCACGTACGAAGACCTGCTGCGAATCACGCACGCAACGGAACTAACGGTCCGCTAGCTCCCCCAAGGTGACTGGACCGTCAGCGCAGCGACGCGGTGGATTTGTGTAGCGTGCGTCTAAGCGAGGAACGAGCGAGCACGCGGCAAATCTAGGGCGGTGCTAAGCGGAAGGCGACCGGACGCCGAGAAGGCTAAGCCAGCGTAATCAGGTCGAGGTAGTCTTCGTTCCAGTGGTCCTCGATGCCGTCGGGCAGCAGCACAACGCGCTCGGGGTTCAGCGCTTCGACGGCACCTTCATCGTGGCTCACGAGGACGACGGCGCCGGTGTAGTTGCTCAGTGCCCCGAGGATTTCGGCGCGGCTGGCCGGGTCGAGGTTGTTGGTGGGCTCGTCAAGGAGAAGCACGTTCGCGCTTGAGGCCACGATGGTGGCCAGGGCCAGCCGGGTCTTCTCGCCGCCGGAGAGCACACCGGCGGGCTTATCGACGTCGTCTCCGGAGAAAAGGAACGAGCCCAGGATGTTGCGGACTTCCGCGTCGTTCATGTCCGGGGCGGAGGAGCGCATGTTCTGCAGGACGGTGCGGTCCACGTCGAGCGTCTCGTGCTCCTGGGCGTAGTAGCCCACCTTCAGGCCGTGGCCCGCCACGACCTCGCCGGTGTCCGGCTTGTCGACGCCGGCGAGCATCCGCAGGAGGGTGGTCTTGCCGGCCCCGTTGAGGCCTAGGATGACCACCTTGGAACCGCGGTCGATGGCCAGGTCCACGTCGGTGAAGATCTCCAGCGAACCGTAGGACTTGCTGAGTCCGTCCGCTGTCAGCGGAGTCTTGCCGCAGGGTGACGGATCAGGGAAGCGCAGGGCCGCCACGCGGTCGGTCGCGCGGACGGCTTCGAGGCCGCCCAGCAGACGTTCGGCACGCTTGGCCATGTTCTGCGCTGCGACGGCCTTGGTGGCCTTGGCGCGCATTTTGTTGGCCTGGTCGATGAGGACCTGGGCTTTCTTCTCCGCGTTGGCGCGCTCACGCTTGCGGGCGCGCTCATCCGTTTCTCGCTGGAGCAGGTAGCGCTTCCAGTTCATATTGTAGAAGTCGACCTTGGCGCGGTTGGGATCCAGCAGGAACACTTTGTTGACGGTGGCTTCGAGCAGCTCGGTATCGTGGCTGATCACGATCAGGCCGCCCTGGTGGTTCTTCAGGAACTCGCGGAGCCAGGTGATGGAGTCAGCGTCGAGGTGGTTGGTGGGCTCATCGAGGAGCATCGTTTCGGCGTCCGAATACAGGATCCGGGCGAGTTCCACACGACGGCGCTGGCCGCCGGACAGGGTCTTGAGCGGCTGGTTCAGCAGCCGGTCCGGGAGGGCCAGGTTGGAGCAGATCGCGGCGGCCTCGGCCTCGGCCGCGTAGCCGCCGGCGGCCAGGAACTCGGATTCCAGCCGGTCATAGCGGTTCATCGCCTTGCGCTGGACCTCGGTGTCCTCGCTGGCCATGTCCTCATGCGTCTGCTTGAGCTTGTTGACGGCTACGTCCAGACCTCGGGCGGAGAGGATGCGGTCGCGGGCCAGCTGTTCCATGTCCGGAGTGCGGGGATCCTGCGGCAGGTAGCCGATCTCGCCGCTGCGGGTAACCTTGCCGCCGGCGGGCTGGCCTTCGCCCGCGAGTACCCGGGTCAGGGTAGTCTTGCCTGCGCCGTTGCGGCCTACAAGGCCGATTTTGTCGCCCTTGTCGATGCGGAAGCTCACCTGGTCCATGAGGAGCCGGGCGCCGGCGCGCAGTTCAAGATCCTGGACAGTAATCACAGCAGGTAAGGCCTTTCACAACAGGGAAACGCCGCAGCTCATCGGATGACGTCTGGAAGCAGCCGGGCAGAATGGCCGACAGAACGGCCTTTCCAAGTCTACCGGCCTCAGCTTGGCCCCATAACCGCTGCACCGCGGTCGTGCGTTGGCTCAACGGTTGTGCCCGGCCGTCAACCCCGGGCATCCCGTTTAGTAGATCCCCTACAAAATGGCGCCCGACGGCGGCCGGTAACGTCAGGATGACCCCCATGCTTCGCTTGTACAACCACGACAGGAACAACCCCATGAGCCAGACAGACACCGCCGCCACCGGCACCGCTTCCCGCCTCCGGAACCGGTGGAATGCCACCGACCTGGGCCTGATCGCCGTCTTCGCAGCGCTCGTTGCCGGCTCCGCTATGGTGCCTGGCATCGCGGCGAACGTCTTCGGCATCCCCATCACTTTCCAGACCCTTGCGGTGATGCTCACCGGACTGATGCTGGGCCCAGGCCGAGGTTTCGCCGCCGTCGGCCTGTACACACTCCTGGGCCTGGCCGGCCTCCCGATCTTCAGCCAGGGCCGCAGCGGACTGGCCATTCTGGCCGGCCCCTCGGCCGGTTACATCATTGCTTTCCCCATCGCTGCAGCCGTTGTCGGATGGCTGGCCACCGTGGTGATCCGGCGGACAACACGCGCCCGGGCGCTGTGGTTCTTCGCGTCGGCGATGGTCACCAGCATCGCGATCGTGCACATGCTCGGAGTCGCCGGGATCGCCCTGAACACCAAAGCTTCACTGGGTGACGCCTTCCTCGCAGACTTGGTCTTCTACCCCGGCGACGTGATTAAGAACATCCTCGCAGCGGTGATCGCAGTGTCACTGCACCGGGCATTTCCCGACGTCCTGGTCCGCCGGGTGAAGCGGATCAACAACTAGTCCCGCCATGGCAACCATTTCTTTCCGGCAGGCCTCAGTTGCCGTTGCTGTAGACAACCGCCCGGAACCGAAGTCCCTGCTCCAGGACGTCACGCTTGAACTGACGGAACAGCGCATCGGTGTGATCGGGGCCAACGGGTCCGGCAAGTCCACACTGCTGCGGATGATTAACGGCCTGGTGCAGCCAAGTTCCGGCAGCGTGTCCGTGGACGGCGCCGATACTGTCCGGGCCGTTCGGGCCGTACGCCGGCAGGTGGGGTTCGTCTTTACGGATCCCTTATCGCAGCTGGTCATGCCCACGGGGCGCGAGGACGTAGAACTTTCGCTGCGCCGCCCGGTACGCCACGGTGCGGAGCGGCGCAGGCTGGCCGAAGCGGCCCTTGAGCGCCTCGGCCTGCTGCCCCTCGCGGACCAGAGCATCTATGAATTATCTGGCGGTGAACGTCAGCTGATGGCCCTCGCCGCTGTATTGGCCGTGAGTCCCACTGTCCTGGTGCTGGATGAACCATCCACCCTCCTGGACCTCCGGAACCGCGAACTCCTGCGCCGCACACTTTCCGGCCTCGACCAGCAGATTGTGATGTCCACACACGACCTCGACCTCGCCCTGGAGATGGACCGCGTGCTGGTGGTTGAGGCGGGACGCGTGATGTTCGACGGCGGCCCTGCCGCGGCCGTAGACGCATACCGGGCCCTGGTCACCAACGGCCTGGCCGCGCCATGAGGGGGCACGGCTTTCTGCTGGCCAACTACGTCCCGGGGAATTCGATCATCCACCGGACCCCGCTGGCAGTGAAGTTCCTGCTGGTGGTGGGCTGCGGCCTGGTGTCCTTCCTGGTGGTTGACTGGCTGGTCTCCGCCGCGGTGCTGGCCGCCCTCGGCGGGCTGTTTCTCCTGGCGGGTGCCGGAGCCCGCCGACTGGTCGGTGCTGTCCGTCCCGTTGGCCTTGTGCTGGTGGTCATCGGCCTGTTCCAGTGGTGGCAGCTGGGTGGACCCACGGCCGCGCGGATTGTCCTTAACATCCTGGTCTGCGTGGTGGCGGCGACCCTGCTGACAGCCACTACGCCTATGCAGCGGATCCTGGACGGCGTTGTATCGCTGGCCACACCGTTCCGCCGCTTCGGCGCCGACCCCGAGCGTTTTGCGCTGACTATCGCCATCATGCTCCGCAGCATCCCGTATATCGCCGGCGCCTTCGCAGACGTCAGGGATTCGGCCCGGGCCCGCGGGCTTGAGCGTAACCCGCGCGCCCTCGTGCTGCCCGTTTTCATAACCACCGTGGCCTTCGCCCGCCAGACTGGCGAAGCACTGGCTGCACGCGGGCTGGGCGACGCGGAAGACTGAGGGGCCGTTGGATGTGCTTTGTTCGGCTCAGGGGTCCTGTCGCCCGCCGGCCAGCAACTCGTAGCGCAGCAGCGCCGCCGTTCCCATGCCGCCGGCAATACTGATCAGAGCCAGGGCCAGGGAGCCATGGTTCCCGATGCGCCGGGCCTGGGCGAGAAGCCGGGCCACCAGTACCGCCCCGGACGCACCATAGGCGTGGCCCAATGCCAGCGCCCCGCCGTCAAGGTTGGCCCGCTCCGGATCGATGCCCAACTGGTCCAGGCACGCCAGGGTCTGGGACGCGAAGGCTTCGTTGAACTCCACCAGGTCAACACCGTCCGCGGACAGTCCCCTCGCCTTCAGGAGCCGCTCCGCGGCAACCGCTGCGCCGATCCCCAGCACGTCGGGGTCCACTCCGGCAGTGTCCGAGCCCAGCACCAGGAGCCCGTCAACGGCACCGAGTTCCCGGGCCCGCTGCAATGAAGTAACCACGACGGCGGACGCGGCGTCCGCGTTGAAGCATGAGTTCCCGGCGGTGACAGTCCCTCCTGGCACAAAAGCGGGCGGAAAGCGCTTCAGCACGGCGGCAGTCAGGCCGGCCCGGGGGCCGTCGTCGGCACAGATGGGTCCGGCCTGCGTTTCCAGCGTGGTGATTTCGGCGGCGAAATATCCTGCTCCAGCGGCCGCCAGCGCCCGCTGATGGCTGCGCAGCGCCGAGGCATCCTGCCGCTCCCGGCTGACCGCGAACCGGGCAGCAACGTTCTCGGCAGCGACCCCCATATCCGGGTCGCCGAAGCTGTGCGGCACAAACTGGGCGCGGGCGTAAAAGTCAGGCTCCCCGCCATCATTCCGGTGGGCCCGCAGCGGAGCCGTGCTGATACTCTCCACTCCCCCGGCGAGATACACCGGATTGCCGCCGGCGGCAACCAGCCGGGCGGCCAGGACAATCGCATCCAGGCCTGACCCGCACTGGCGGTCAACGGTCAGCCCCGGCACGCTCACCGGCAGCCCCGCCTGAAGAAGGGCCAGCCGGGCCACGTTGCCGCCGCCGCCCACGGCGTTGCCGATCACCACATCCGTGACCGCTTCGGCCGGCACCTGGGTATCGGCCAGGAGGTTGACCAGGACCGGCGCCAGAAGCTGGTGGGCACGCAATTCCTTCAGCGCACCGTTGGCGCGCCGGATCGCTGTACGCCGCGCCGCGATGATCACGGGCTGCCGGTCCGCGGGCACAAAGTCACCAGCCGGCAAGCCATGGGGCTGCAGGTCAGCGGTCAAGATGCCGCGCCCTCGGGTCGTGGGAACCGATCCATTCCAGCAGGATATTTCGACTGATCTTGCCTCGGTCCGTGGTGGGAAGTTCGGACAGTGCGAAGTACTGGTGGGGCCGTTTGTCCCGCGGCAGGATGTTTTCGAGTCCTGCCTTGAGCTGCATGGCCGTGATTCCTCCGTGGGACGGAATGACGCCTGCAACCACCCGTTGGCCGCGGAGGTCATCGGGTATTCCGGCGGCCACCGCAGCAGCCACGCCCGGCACGGCCGCCAGGGCAAGTTCCACTTCGTGCGGATACACGTTCTTTCCCGATGTCAGGATCATGTCGGCGCGCCGGCCCAGGATGTGCAGCTCGCCGCCAGCGAGGTAGCCCTGGTCCCCCACCGTGAACCAGCCGTCGAAGGAGCGCAGCGCCCGGCCGTCGTCACCCCACAGGTAGCCGTTGCTGACCATGCCGCTTCGCACACAGATATTGCCAGCCGCGCCGTCCTGAAGTTCGGAACCGTCATCGTCCAGGATCCTGACGTCCACGCCCGGGAACGGGAACCCTATACCTGTTCCCCCGGCGTCCAGTTGTTTACCGGCCGCCAGTCCCACACCGGAGACAAAGCTCAGTTCCGAGGCGCCGTAGTACTCATAGATGGTGGCGTTCGGCGCCCAGCGCCTTGCCGCTTCAAGGGTGCGAGCGTCCAGCTTTGAGCCAGCACAGATGATGGTCCGGATGCCGGCGGCATCAACGCAGCCGGTCAGGCCGCGCTCACTCAGCAGCCGCAGCATGGTGGGCACGAGAATCAGCCGGGTCACGCCGTCGTGCGTGATGGCGGAGTGGACATCACCGACGTCGAAACTCTCCATCGTCTGGAATTCCGAGCCTGCGTAGAGGCACTCGGCGAGGGCGTAGAGGTTAAGGCTGGCGGCCAGGGGTCCGGGCGCGAGCGTGACGTCGTCCTGGGTAAGGCCGAAGAACTCGATGGATGCGTCGAAGGACTGCCGCCAGGACTGCCGCGACCGGGTGAACGCCTTGGGCACGGAGGTGGTGCCGGAGGTGAGTCCGATCAGGAAGGTCGAGTCCGGCGGCCCGTCGGCCAGGGCGTCGTCCAATGCCACGTCGCCGGGTCGGGCTGAGCCGTCCAGCCGCAGGCGGATTTCCTGCTGCAGCTGTGCTGGCCATGTCGGGTCCAGGACGGCGCATTGGCGCTCGCCGGCAACGGCTGCGGTGAACTTCACTGCGAAGTCCACGGAGTTGGCCTCCGCCAGGACTGTGACGGCTGCTGTCCCTGGAAGAGCGGCTGCGGCGGCGTCCCGCAGCTCAGCCCAGCGCAGGCGCTGGCCGGCCACCACAACGGCGGTGTCATGGGGGCGTTCTTCGGCCCAGCGCTGGATTTTATCGAGAAAAGGCATCGAACCAACTTTACCGGGCCGACTCGGCTTCGGGGCTGCCGGTAAAGGCTATTGTGACTTCATGAGCTTCAATGACAACGTGCAGCTGGACCCCTCCCAGGTCCAGGACCGGCGCGGCATGGGCCGCGGTGCCAAAGTCGGCGGCGGGATCGGGGTCGGGATCATCCTGCTCATTGCAGTCCTCCTTGGCGTCAATCCAGCCATGTTGGAAGGCCTGACCGGCGGCACTGGCACGGCTGACCAAAATCAAGGGACGGCACCGGCCTGCGCCACGGGGGCCGACGCTGACGCCCGTCTGGACTGCCGAATCACCGGCACGGTCAACAGCCTGAACGCGTTCTGGCCGGCCTATCTCCGGGACTACAACGTCCAGTATCCGCAGCCTGAGACGGTGATCTTCGATGCAGGTGTCAGCACCGGTTGCGGGACCGCTTCCAGCGCGGTGGGTCCGTTCTACTGCCCGGCCGACACAACTGCGTACTTCGATCCCGGGTTCTTCAAGGAGTTGGTGAGCCGCTTCGGATCCTCGGGAGGTCCTTTGGCGCAGGAGTATGTGGTGGCTCACGAATTCGGCCACCATATCCAGAACGTACTGGGGTACCTCGACCGTGCCCAGCAGGATCCGCAGGGGCCGGCGTCCGGTGCTGTCAGAACGGAGCTCCAGGCCGACTGCTATGCCGGGCTCTGGGTGAAGCACGCCGCTACGCAGCCTGGACCCGACGGGCTGCCGTTTCTCGAACCGGTCACCCAGCAGGATTTGAACGACGCCCTGTCCGCTGCTTCGGCAGTGGGCGATGACCGGATTCAGGAAGCCGCCACCGGTCGGGTCTCGCCCGAGGCTTGGACGCACGGCTCCAGCGAACAGCGGCAGAAATGGTTCTACACCGGGTACACCACCGGCGACATCAACCAGTGCGACACGTTCTCGGCGGCCAGTCTGTAAAGGGGGCCGGTGGGTGGGGGACGACGACGGCCGGTCACCTTCGAAGGGAAGGTGACCGGCCGTCGTCGTACTTTTCAGGGGCCCTCCGCCGCCGAGGGTTCCCTGTCCGAGCGAAGCGAGACAAGGGAGGCGGTGGGGACGGATCAGATGTTGAAGCCGAGGGCCCGCATCTGGTCCTTGCCGTCATCGGTGATCCGCTCCGGACCCCACGGCGGCATCCACACCCAGTTCAGGCGCCAATCGTCCACCACGCCGTCCAGGGACTTGCCTACCTGCTCCTCGATGACATCGGTGAGCGGGCAAGCTGCCGTGGTGAGCGTCATGTCGATCAGCAGCGCGCCGTCCTCGTCGGAGTACTTCAGGCCGTACAGCAGCCCGAGGTCCACGATGTTCACACCGAGTTCAGGGTCGATGACGTCCTTGAGTGCCTCTTCGACATCCTCGAGGCCCGTGCGGGCCACATTGATTTCGGTCATGGCAAGTCCTATCTAGGCCTGAGCAGCAGCGATGGTGGCTGCGCCGGCGCCCGTGGCGTAACGGTCGTAGCCTTCGTCTTCCAGACGGTCTGCCAGCTCCGGGCCGCCCTCTTCGACAACCTGGCCGTCCACGAATACGTGGACAAAGTCAGGCTTGATGTAACGCAGGATGCGGGTGTAGTGCGTGATGAGCAGCGTGCCCATGTTGCCCGCCTCGTGCGCACGGTTGACGCCTTCGGACACCACCTTCAGGGCGTCAACGTCCAGGCCCGAGTCGGTCTCGTCCAGGATGGCGAACTTCGGCTTGAAGAGTTCCAGCTGGAGGATCTCCACGCGCTTCTTCTCGCCGCCGGAGAAGCCCTCGTTGACGTTGCGCTCGGCGAAGTCAGCGTCGATGCGCAGTTGCGCCATGGCCGCCTTGACGTCCTTGGTCCAGGTGCGCAGCTTGGGTGCTTCTCCGTCGATGGCGGTCTTAGCGGTGCGCAGGAAGTTGGTCATGCTCACACCGGGGACCTCCACGGGGTACTGCATGGCCAGGAAGATGCCGGCGCGGGCACGCTGGTCAACGCTCATGGCGAGGACGTCTTCGCCGTCGAGCGTGATGGTTCCGTTGGTGACCTTGTAGCGCGGGTGCCCGGCGATGGTGGAGGCCAGGGTGGACTTGCCTGAACCGTTGGGGCCCATGATGGCGTGGGTCTGACCGGTCTTGATGGTCAGGCTGACGCCCTTCAGGATCTCCTTGGTGCCCTGCTCCGTGTCAATGCTGACGTGCAGGTCCTTGATCTCAAGAGTAGACATAGGTCTTGTTCTCCTCTGCACCGCGCCCTCCGGCGGTGGTGCGGTCTGTATCTGGAAGTTTGGTTCTGTTGCTTGGTATTGCCGCGGGCGGCTGATGCTGCTAGCTGAAGTTCGGGGCTTCCGCTCCGTTGAGCACGTTCGTAAAGTCCACGTAGACCTCGTCGCCGACGACCTCGACGGCGAACACCGGGACGGGATCGTAGGCGGGCAGTTGGAGCGGCTCACCGCTGCGCAGGTCGAACTGGGAGCCGTGGCCCCAGCATTCGATCATGCACCCTTCCACTTCGCCCTCGGACAGTGAGATGTCCGCGTGCGAGCAGGTGTCCCCGATGGCGTGGATGTCTCCCATGGAGTCCTTCACGATGGCTACGGGGTAGTCATCGATCAGGATCCGAAGAGCCTGCTTGAGCTGGATTTCATCCGTCTTGCAGACAAATTCGCCCTTTGGCTGGTCAGTCATCTGTTTTCCGCGCCGTCTAGTTGTTCGTCACGGCGAGTTCGCGCTCAACAGCCTCGGTAAGCCGCTCTTCGAGGGCCGGTACCTTGATCTGCTGGATGATCTCGTGCAGGAAGCCACGGACCACCAGGCGGCGGGCAACATCCTCGGGGATGCCGC
The DNA here is from genome assembly GCF_014217545.1 of Pseudarthrobacter sp. NBSH8. Classification (NCBI taxonomy): domain Bacteria; kingdom Bacillati; phylum Actinomycetota; class Actinomycetes; order Micrococcales; family Micrococcaceae; genus Pseudarthrobacter; species Pseudarthrobacter sp. NBSH8. The sequence goes on along the minus strand of NZ_CP043178.1, from coordinate 2,048,494 downwards.
GGGCCATGAGGTAGAACAGGTGCTCGTCGTCCAGCCGGCCGGTGGCGCTGGCGTGGCCGGCTCCCTTGATCAGGCCGGTTTCGATCTCAAGGTTCGGCACGGAGTCGGCGCGGGCGCCGTCGGTGAGCAGCAGGTTGCGGTTGGCCTCGTAGCTGTCCGTGCCTTCGGCTTCCTTGCGGATCAGGACGTCACCTACCCACACAGCGTGGGCGTTGCGGCCCTGCAACGCGCCCTTGTAGAGCACATTGGAGGTGCAGTTCGCCACCGCGTGGTCAACAAAGAGCCGCTGCTCCAGGTGCTGGCCGGCGTCGGCAAAGTACAGGCCGAACATTTCCGCTTCGCCGCCGGGGGCGGTGAAACGGGCCGAGGGCGTGACGCGGACCAGGTCCCCGCCAAGGCTGACCACGACGTGCTTGAACTTGGCGTCGCGGCCGATCTTTGCCTGCTGGGAGGAGGCGTGAACGGCGTCGTCGTTCCATTCCTGGAGCGAGACAACAGTGAGGTTGGCGCCGTCTTCAACAACGATTTCGATGTTTTCGGACACAACGGCCGAACCCTGGTGGTTCAGGACCACAATGGCCTTGGAGAACTTCCCCGCTACTATCACCAGGTGCTGGGCGGCTGCCGCCGTCGACGTACCCTCGATCGCGACAGTGACCTCGGTGTCGGCTTCAAACTCGGCCGGGATGGTCAGGACGGTGGCTTCGCTGAAGTTTTCCCAGGCGTTCGCGGACACGCGGTCCTCCGGGATGCCGGCGGAACCGATGCGCTTGTCGCCACGTGCCACGGTCTCAACCGTGATCTGCTCCGGGCCGCTGACCGTTACGGTCGGGGCCGCTCCCGCCAGGACCTCACTGTGCAGGCCGCGCAGGCGCTTGAGCGGGGTGAAGCGCCAGTCTTCCTCAAGCCCGGTGAGCGGCTTGAAGTCCGCCAGGTTGTACGAGGTCAGCCGGCCAGCGCGTGAGCTGTCCGGAATGCCGACGCCGCCGCCGTGCGAGTGGCGCTTGACGGCTTCCCCGGCCAGCGGGGCCTTGGAGGCGTTCGAGTTGATCGGAGACAGGCTTTCGCCTTCTTCCGTGAAACCGTTAATAAACGGCTGGGCCGAGGGCGCGCCGATGCGCGCCTTTTCAGTAGTGATTTCAGTCATCGTTATCCGACGGACCCTTCCATCTGCAGTTCAATCAGGCGGTTCAGCTCAAGTGCGTACTCCATCGGGAGTTCGCGGGCGATGGGCTCGATGAAGCCACGGACGATCATCGCCATGGCCTCGTCTTCGCGCATGCCGCGGGACATCAGGTAGAAGAGCTGCTCTTCGCTGACCCGGGAAACAGTTGCTTCATGGCCCATCACCACGTCATCCTCGCGGATGTCGATGTACGGGTAGGTGTCCGAACGGCTGATGGTATCCACCAGCAGCGCGTCGCAACGGACGGTGTTCGCCGAGTGCTTGGCACCTTCACGGACCTGGACCAGGCCACGGTAGGCAGCACGCCCGCCGCCGCGGGCCACGGACTTGGAAATGATGGAGCTCTTGGTGTTCGGCGCAATGTGCACCATCTTCGAGCCGGTGTCCTGGTGCTGTCCGGCGCCGGCGAAGGCGATGGACAGGGTCTCGCCCTTGGCGTGCTCGCCTACGAGGTAAACGGCCGGGTATTTCATGGTGACCTTGGAGCCGATGTTGCCGTCAACCCATTCCATGGTGGCGCCCTCTTCGCAGATGGCACGCTTGGTCACCAGGTTGTACACGTTGGTGGACCAGTTCTGGATGGTGGTGTAACGGACGCGGGCGCCCTTCTTCACGATGATTTCCACCACGGCGGAGTGCAGCGAGTCCGAGGTGTAGATCGGCGCGGTGCAGCCTTCGATGTAGTGGACGTAGGAGTCCTCGTCGGCGATGATCAGGGTGCGCTCGAACTGGCCCATGTTTTCCGTGTTGATACGGAAGTATGCCTGCAGCGGAATGTCCACGTGGACGCCCTTGGGGACGTACACAAAGGAACCACCGGACCAGACGGCCGTGTTCAGTGACGCGAACTTGTTGTCGCCCACGGGAATGATGGTGCCGAAGTACTCCTGGAAAATCTCCGGGTGTTCGCGCAGCGCGGTGTCGGTGTCCAGGAAGATGACGCCCTGCTTTTCGAGGTCTTCACGCAGTTGGTGGTAGACAACCTCGGACTCGTACTGGGCGGCGACGCCGGAAACCAGGCGCTGCTTTTCGGCCTCGGGGATGCCGAGCTTGTCGTACGTGTTCTTAATGTCCTCGGGCAGGTCCTCCCAGCTGGTGGCCTGCTTCTCGGTGGAACGCACAAAGTACTTGATGTTGTCGAAGTCGATGCCCGAGAGGTCTGCACCCCAGGTGGGCATGGGCTTGCGGTCGAAGTACTTCAGGCCCTTGAGGCGAAGATCGAGCATCCATTTCGGCTCGCTCTTCTTGGCCGAGATGTCGCGGACGACGTCTTCATTGATACCGCGGCGGGCGTTGGCACCGACATCGTTCTTGTCAGACCAGCCGTACTCGTACGTGCCGATGCCGTGGAGCTCGGGATTCTTTTCCAGAATCTCCGAGATCACAGTGTCTTCGGCTACCGCTTTCTCTGATAGTTGGTCCGTCATCACGGCCTTTCTTGCTGATGGTTGGTTACTTCATCCAGGCTGGCGGGGGCTGCCTGCGGGACGTGTGGTCCCCCGGAAGCCAGCCGGCCTGTGGGTATGTGGGTAGTGCAGACGTGTCCGCCGCGCGCCAGCGTGGACAGGCGGCGCACGTCAACGCCGACGAGACGGGAGAACACTTCGGTCTCCACATCGCAGAAGACGGGGAACTGGGCGGCGAGCTGCTGGATGGGGCAATGCCCCTGGCACAGCTGGACGCTGGACAGTGCTGCCGGCAGCGGGGCCCTGGCTTCGATCGAGGCGGCCGACGCCACGAAACCATCCCGGCTCAGCGCCGTGGACAATGCTTGTGCCCTGGCGGTAATGTCCGGTCCGGCCAGTTCGATCTCGGGTGCGTAACGGCGTTCCATGTCGGCAAAACGTTCGACGGCGAACGCGCGGACTGCCTGTTCGCCCGCCACTGCTTGGAGCTGCTTGAGCGCGAGGGCGGCGATGTCGAGGTAATCGTTGCCAAGCGTGGACTGCCCCTGCGAGCTCAGGACATAGCGGCGGGCGGGTCGCCCCGCGCCTGCACCGGCCTTGGCTGCACGCTTGACCTCAATAACCCCGCTGCGGGCCAGATGATCAAGATGCCTCCGGACCGCGGCTGGCGTGAAACCGAGCATGTCACCAAGTTCCGCCGCGCTGATGGGGCCATGCTCAAGCACGGCACCAAGAACCCGGTCCCGGGTACGCTCGTCGGAGTCAGCTACCGGCACAGCGGCCACGTGGCCGCGATCAGCGGCGGTACGCGGCGCTCTGTGCCCGGCAAACGGCACAGCAGCAGCATTGGTCATGGAATACACAACACAATCATGTCGTAATTTACTCCCCCGTACTAGTAAGGTCAGGCTGACCTGCGGCTGGGGCCATGCGGCCCCGCCAGTACTACATCGCGTAGAATGCTGGGGTGCGATCCCCCGAATCCCCGGTTCTGTCCATCAGCGGGTTAATTAAGGATGTTGGTCCGCTGGCCAGTCTGGACGGAAAAATGCTCCGCGTAGTCAACGGCGTATCTTTTATGGCCGAACGCGGCCAGGTCACGGCCCTCCTGGGCGCCAATGGAGCTGGAAAAACCACCACCATCGAATGCGCCCAAGGCCTGCAGAAGCGCAGCGGCGGCAGCATCTCGCTGCTCGGCCAGGATCCGGGCCGAGCGGGCGCTGACCTGCGGTCCCGCGTAGGCGTGATGCTTCAGGACGGCGGCCTCCCGCCGTCGGCCCGTCCCATCCCGCTCCTGCGGCACATCGCCGGAATGTACGCGAGGCCCCGCTCCGTTGACGAACTGGTGGAACGGCTTGGTATTGACTCCTTCGCCAGGACCACCGTCCGCCGGCTCTCCGGTGGGCAGAAACAACGGCTGGCACTCGCCGCAGCCCTGATCGGAAATCCGGAAGTCCTATTCCTGGACGAGCCCAGCGCCGGCCTGGATCCCCAGTCCCGGCAGCTGGTGTTCGAGCTGATCTCGGAACTGCGGGCAACCGGGATGGGCATCATCCTCACAACGCACCTGATGGACGACGCCCAACGGTTGGCCGACTACGTGTACATCATTGACGCCGGCAGGAACGTCGCCGAAGGAACAGTTCCCCAGCTGCTGCAGCGGGATCCGGCTGTGGAGGCCGGCACGGACCATGTCCGCACCCTGGTGTTCGAGGCCCGCCCCGGGCTGGATTTCACCGGCGTGCTGCCCGAAGCCATCGCCGTCTCTGAAACGCGGGCCGGAAGCTACGTTGCCATGGGTGCACTGACACCCCACGATCTCGCGTCGCTGACCGCCTGGTGGGCTGCCCACAATGTTATGCCCGGTTCAATGAGCCTGGCGGCTCGAAGCCTGGAAGATGTCTTCCTCGACATCTCGGGAAAGGACCTCCGATGACGGCTCCCGCAGCCACCGCCGCCCAGGGAGCGCCGGCCACGCTGCTGCGCCGCGTCCTGCTGCAGGGCAGGTATGAATCCCTGACCATGCTCAGGAACGGCGAGCAGCTGATCCTCGCCGTGGTCCTGCCGCTGCTTGTGCTGGTGGGGCTCACTGTCACCCCATTCCTTGACGGCTTCGGAGCCAGCCGCATCAATGTGGCGGTCCCCGGCATCCTGGCTTTGTGCGCGATGTCCACGGCATTTACCGGGCAGGGCATCGCCACCGGCTTCGATCGGCGGTACGGAGTTCTCCGGTTCCTGTCCACCACACCCCTGGGCCGCGAAGGCCTCATCGCGGGTAAGGTGCTGGCGGTCCTGGCGGTTCTCTGCCTCCAAGTTGCAGTTGTGACGCTGGTGGCGCTCCCTCTGGGCTGGCAGCCGCCCGCCTCCGGCTGGCTCCCTGGCCTGTCGATGCTGGTCCTGGGCGCCGTGGCGTTCACCGCGTTGGGACTCCTGGTGGCCGGCACCGTGCGGCCCGAGGCCACCCTTGCCATCACCAACCTGCTGTGGATCCTGCTGGGCGCCCTCGGCGGGATCGTTATTCCCGCGGAACGGCTGCCCGCGCTGGCGCAGCAAGTGGTCCACTATCTGCCCTCCGGCGCACTCGGCGAGGCCATGCGCGAAGCTTTCCTGCACGGCTCGCTGAACAGCGGCGCCGCGCTTATCCTGCTGCTCTGGACAGTTCTTGCCGGGGCAGCAGCCATCCGTTGGTTCAAGTGGAATTGAGATATCCGTGAGCACGGCTTCACGCCTCCCCCCGATTGCCGGCCGCCTCATCGCGAGACTTCCCCGTACCGTGGACGCCAGCGTCCGCCGCCTCGCGGTGGCGTCCCTGGTTGGCCAGACGCTGCTGGTGGTGACCGGCGGCGCGGTGCGGCTGACCGCGTCCGGCCTCGGCTGCCCCACGTGGCCACGCTGCACGGACACCTCTTTGGTGAACACTGCCGAAATGGGGATTCACGGCTTCATTGAGTTCGGCAACCGGCTCCTGACGTTTGCGCTGGCAGCGGTTGCGGTGGCCATGCTTGTGTACTTGTGGAACCTTCGCAAGGAGCGCCGGGACCTCTTCCTGCTGGCGCTTGGCCTGCTGGCCAGCATTCCGGCACAGGCGGTGATCGGGGGCATCACCGTGCTGACCAACCTCAATCCGTGGGTGGTGGGCCTGCACTTCCTTGTGTCCATGGCCCTCGTGGTGATCGCCACACTGCTCGTCAACCGGGCGTTCGGAAGGACGGGCCGCCACGCGGCCATCCAGCTCCCAACATTGCCGGGCGTCCTGCGTCCGGTGGCGGCCGCCGTCGCGCTTTTCTCCGCTCTTGCCGTAATGCTCGGCGTTGTGGTGACCGGCTCCGGCCCCCACGCCGGTGACGCCGACGCGCCCCGCAACGGCCTTGACTGGGACCTGTTCTCCCACATCCATGCCGTTCCGGCGTACGTGATCACGGCCGGAACACTGTTCGCAGTGGTGCTGGTGATCGTCCGCCGGATCCAAGGACCGTTCCGCACGTCCGTCCTGCTGCTCCTGGCTGTAACCATGCTGCAGGCAGTCATCGGTTTCACCCAGTACTACAACGGCATCCCCGCGTTGCTGGTGGGCGCCCACATGCTTGGCGCGGCACTGCTGATGAGCGCGGCAACAAACACCGCCGACCTCGCCCGCTCAAGCCCGCTCTCGTAGCCGCCACTATTTACCCCAACGGAATGCCACGGTGACCGACGGAACCGTGGCATTCCGCGTTCAAGGACCCTCTCTCACTTAATGCGCGGAGTGGGCAGGCCCTCTCTCACTGCTTGCGGCATTTCGTATCTTCCCGGACCAACTGGAGACAAAGAAGCGACCCTCCTTCACGGTGGTGAGAGAGGGTCGCTTAGAAAGCGGCATTACCTGATAGAGGGTCGGTAAAAAATCCACATTAGGTGAGAGAGCGTCCGGTGGGGCTGTTAGCCGATAATCGCTGATCCGACGAACGGATCCACGGCCAGGGCGATGAACAGCAGTGTCAGGTAGCTGATGGAGCCGTGGAAGACCTTCATGGCCCGCTTGTCCGAGATGTCCTCGCGCTGCGCCCGGTTGTACAGGGAGTGCGACTCGTTCAGGAACCAGGCACCTGCCAGGACTGCGGTGGCCGTATAGACCCAGCCCGCGCCACCGGCGGGGACCAACAGCAGCGAGCAGGCCACCATGGCCCAGGCATAGAGGACTACCTGGACGGAAACCACCTTGGCGCCGGCGATGGCCCCAAGCATAGGCACGTTGGCGTTGCGGTAGTCCTCGCCGTAACGCATGGAAAGCGGCCAGTAGTGCGGCGGCGTCCAGAGGAAGATGACCATAAACAGGATGACGGCCGGCCACTCGACGGTGTTGGTCACGGCGGCCCAGGCAATCAGCACCGGGAAGCAGCCCGCGGCGCCACCCCACACAATGTTCTGTGCCGTGCGGCGCTTGAGGATGATGGTGTAGATGACCACGTAGAAGAAGATCGCGCCCAGCCCGAGCCACGCCGCCAGCGGGTTGGCCCCGAACCAGAGAATAACAATGGCGGCCGCGCCGAGCAGCCAGGAGAACACCAGCGCCTCGCGGGGCGTCACCTCGCCGGTGACGAGGGGACGGTTCTCGGTCCGGTGCATCAGCTTGTCGATGTCGCGGTCCAGGTAGCAGTTGAAGGCACCGGCGCTGCCGGCAGCAAAGGCGCCGCCTACCAGGGTGGCCAGGATCAGCCCGATCGGCGGGAAGCCGCGCTCGGCGTAGATCATGGTGGGCAGGGTGCTGACCAGCAGCAACTCAATGACACGCGGCTTGGTGAGGGCGAAATACGCCTTGGCCTTACGGGCGAACCCGGCTCCCCCTCTGGTGCGGGAAGCATTAAGCGGCGTATCAGTTGTGCTCACGGTGGCAGTCACCCGTTCTGGTTGGCAGTTCTGTCTGTCGGTGCAGCTGTGTCTTAAGGCCGTTCGCCGGCAGCCCGCCAATGGTCATCAGAAGAAGGGCCCGGCAACGCTCGGAGTCTGCCGCCGCCCTTCGAACGGCTCGGCTACCGGCGTCGGCCTCCAAATATCATACCGCGCGTATTTGCAACAGATGCCCCGTGATTAGGCCCTGATGATTGCGCGCAGGGTGATTCGAGCAGATTAACTCAACCTCACGAAATGACGATTCACATAAGGGGAAATTGCGTCCAAAAGGTGAGATTTGCGCTGACCGGAGAGTGGAATGGAGCTAAGCTGTCACCAGATCAGCACGCGGCAGAAAAGCGTTGGAAAACGCGTTCCCATAGCCCTGCTGAATGATAGATCAACGTTTCGATGGTGAACGGCTGGTACACACCGCAGCGGGCACCGTAGCGTGCCCCGGAACGGATCCCGTGTACCGCCCACCATCAGCACAGAGAGGGGCCCGGTTTTCGTGCCACATTTGGAAGAGCAAGAACTGTCATGGACCAGCTTGGACCAGCGCGCGGTGGACACCATCCGCGTTCTGGCTGCGGATGCCGTGGAGAAGGTCGGCAACGGCCACCCGGGCACGGCCATGAGCCTGGCGCCCGCCGCATACCTTCTCTTCCAGAAGCTCATGCGCCACGACCCCCGCAACCCGGACTGGCTGGGACGCGACCGTTTCATCCTCTCACCCGGCCACACGTCGCTCACCCTTTACATCCAGCTGTTCCTGTCCGGCTACGGCCTGGAACTGAAGGACCTTGAGGCGCTGCGCACCTGGGATTCCCTGACTCCGGGCCACCCGGAGTACAAGCACACTGCCGGTGTCGAAATCACCACCGGCCCGCTGGGCCAGGGCCTTGCGTCCTCGGTGGGCTTCGCCTACTCACAGCGCCGGATGCGCGGCCTGTTCGACGCTGACGCCGCCGAGGGCACGTCCCCGTTCGACCACACCATCTGGGTCATCGCCTCCGACGGCGACCTGCAGGAAGGCGTGACCTCCGAGGCTTCCTCGCTGGCCGGGCATCAGGAACTGGGCAACCTTGTAGTTGTCTACGACGAGAACCACATCTCCATCGAGGACGACACTGACATCTCCTTTACCGAGGATGTCCTTAAGCGCTACGAAGCCTACGGCTGGCACACCCAGCGCGTCGACTGGACCAAGACCGGCGAATACAAGGAGGACGTGCAGGAGCTGTACTCTGCACTGCTGGCTGCGAAGGCCGAGACGTCCAAGCCGTCCATTATTTCGCTGCGCACCATCATCGGCTACCCGGCACCCAAGAAGCAGAACACCGGCAAGATCCACGGTTCAGCCCTGGGCGCCGAGGAAGTCGCAGGCCTCAAGGAGGTGCTGGGCTTCGATCCCGCCAAGTCCTTCGACGTTGACCAGGAAGTCCTGGCGCATGCCCGCTCGGTAGTGGACCGCGGTGCCGCCGCCAAGAAGGAATGGGAAGAGTCCTTCAACGCCTGGCAGGCCGCCAACCCCGAAGGCGCAGCACTCCTGCAGCGCATCGAGGCCCGCGAGCTGCCCGACGGCCTGGACGCCGCTCTTCCGGTCTTCCCGGCCGGCAAGGACGTCTCCACCCGCGCGGCTTCCGGCAAGGTGCTGAACGCACTCGGACCGGTCATGCCGGAACTCTGGGGCGGTTCGGCTGACCTCGCCGAGTCCAACAACACCACCATCGAAGGCTCGCCCTCGTTTGTGCCCGCTTCCAAGCAGACCGATACCTGGTCCGGCAACCCCTACGGCCGGGTCCTGCACTTCGGTATCCGCGAGCACGCCGCGGCGTCGATCGTGAACGGTATCTCGCTGCACGGCCGGACCCGCGCGTTTTCCGGCACCTTCCTGATCTTCAGTGACTACCAGCGCCCGGCCATCCGGCTCGGCGCCCTGATGGGCGTTCCGTCACTGTATGTCTGGACGCACGACTCCATCGGCCTGGGCGAAGACGGCCCCACCCACCAGCCGGTGGAGCAGCTCGCCACACTGCGCGCCATTGTGGGCCTGGACGTAGTCCGCCCCGGCGACGCAAACGAGGTGGGCATGGCGTGGAGGACCATGCTGGAGAACCACGAGAACCCGGCCGGCATTGTCCTGACCCGCCAGAACATCCCCACCTACGCCCGTGGTGAAGGCGTGGCCGACGGCGACACGTTCGGTTCCGTTGACGGCGTCGCCAAGGGCGGCTACGTCCTGGCAGAAGCTTCCAAGGACGGCGCCACCGTGCCCGCTGACGTGCTGCTGATCGGCACCGGCTCCGAGGTCCAGCTGGCCGTCCAGGCCCGCGAGGCCCTCCAGGCCGAAGGGATCGCTGCCCGCGTCATCTCCATGCCCTGTGTTGAGTGGTTCAACAAGCAGGATGCGGCCTACCGCGAGTCCGTGCTCCCCGCTGCCGTCAAGGCCCGCGTTTCCGTCGAGGCCGGCCTGGCCCTGGGCTGGAGGGAATTCGTTGGCGATGCCGGCCGTTCCATCTCGCTCGAGCACTACGGCGCTTCAGCTGACTACAAACGCCTTTTCCAGGAGTTCGGCATCACCGCGGAGGCTGTCGCCGCCGCCGCCAAGGACTCCCTCGCTGGCCTGCAGGCCTGAACCCGATTCCAGGAGATACAAAAAATGACTACCCCTACACAGCAGCTCTCCGACGCCGGAGTATCCATCTGGCTCGACGACCTTTCCCGCAGCCGCCTTGAAACAGGCACGCTGCAGAAGCTGATTGAAGAGAAGAACGTCGTTGGTGTGACCACCAACCCGTCCATCTTCCACGCCGCCATCACCGCCGGCCACGACTACGACGCCACCATCGCGGCCCAGGCAGCAGCCGGCGCCAGCGTCGAAGAGACCATCTTCGAAATCACCACCACCGACGTCGCTGACGCCTGCGACCTCTTCGCACCGGTGGCAGCAGCTACCAAGGGTGTTGACGGCCGCGTTTCCATCGAAGTTGACCCGCGCCTGGCCTGGGACACGGCCGGCACCATTGCCGAAGCAAAGCACCTTTACAAGAAGGTCAACAAGAACAACGTCCACATCAAGATCCCGGCAACCCTTGAAGGCCTCGAAGCGATCACTGCGACGCTGGGCGAGGGCATCAGCGTCAACGTGACCCTGATCTTCTCCCTGGAGCGCTACCGGGCCGTCATCAATGCTTTTCAGTCCGGCCTGGAGCAGGCCAAGGACAACGGCCACGACCTGTCCACGATCCACTCCGTGGCCTCGTTCTTCGTCTCCCGCGTTGACTCCGAAATCGACAAGCGCCTTGACGCCATCGGCACCGACGAAGCCAAGGCCCTCAAGGGCAAGGCCGGCGTAGCCAACGCCCGCCTGGCCTACCAGGTCTACGAGCAGCTCTTCGCCACCGAGCGCTGGGCACTGCTGGCCGAAGCCGGCGCGCTCCCCCAGCGTCCGCTGTGGGCCTCCACCGGCGTCAAGGACCCGGCCTACCCCGACACCCTGTACGTCACCGAGCTGGCTGCCCCCGGCGTTGTGAACACGATGCCGGAGAAGACCCTGGACGCCACGTTCGACCACGGCGTGGTCACCGGGGACACAGTCTCCGGCACGTACACCGAGGCCAATGCCACACTGGACGCACTGGACGCACTGGGCATCTCCTACAACGAGGTCGTTGCGCTTCTCGAATCCGAAGGCCTCGACAAGTTCGTGGCCAGTTGGAAGGAACTCCTGGGCGACGTCGAAGGTGCCCTTGCCGCTGCACGGAAGGCATCCTAACCCACTATGAGCACTCTCAGCTACGACGCCACTGGTGCCGCGCAGCAGGCACTCGAGCAGCACCTGCCCGCCCTCGTCGCGGACCGCATTGCCACCCGGATCTTCGCCAAGGACCATACCCTGTGGGGTCCCGACGCCGAAGCCGAGTCCGCTGTCCGCCTTGGTTGGGTTGAGGCGGCCACCGTCTCACAGGCCCTCGTGCCCAGCATCCTCGAACTCCGTGGTGCCCTCAAGGCTGACGGTGTGACCCGCATCGTGCTTTGCGGCATGGGCGGATCTTCGCTGGCTCCCGAGGTCATCGCCGGCACCGCTGGCGTCGAGCTGACAGTGCTGGACAGCACCGACCCCGACCAGGTCCGGGCTGCCCTCGCGGACCGGCTGGCCGAAACCGCGATTGTGGTTTCGTCTAAGTCCGGTTCAACCCTGGAGACCGATTCCCAGCGCCGGATCTTCGAGCACGCCTTCACCGAAGCCGGCATCGATGCGAAGAGCCGGATCATCATCGTCACCGATCCCGGTTCCCCCCTGGATAAGGCCTCGCGTGAGGCTGGCTACCGTGCCGTCTTCAACGCCGATCCGAACGTGGGGGGCCGCTACTCCGCCCTCACCGCATTCGGGCTGGTCCCCTCGGGCCTGGCCGGTGTGGATATCCAGGCTTTCCTGGATGAGGCTGAGGAAGCCGCTGAGATCCTGAACGAGGACGCCGCCGAGAACATCGGGCTGGCCCTCGGAGCGGCCCTGGGCGGAACCAATCCGCTGCGCAACAAGATTGTCATCGCCGAGGACGGCTCCGGCATTGTGGGCTTCGCTGACTGGGCCGAACAGCTCATCGCCGAATCCACCGGCAAGCTCGGCACCGGCGTCCTGCCGGTGGTGGCCGGACCCACGTCGCCGGAGGTCACCTCCGGTGCCGCGGACGTGCTGGTGGTGCGGCTGGTAGCCGCGGATGCCGACGTCGAACTCGGTAACAACGAAGTAGCCATCGCGGGCGGCCTGGCCACCCAGATGATGGTGTGGGAGTTCGCCACTGCGGTGGCCGGACGCCTGCTCGGCATTAACCCGTATGACCAGCCGGACGTGGAGGCGGCCAAGGTTGCCGCCCGCGGCCTGCTGGACGCCCAGCCCGAACCGACTCCTGCCACCTTCGTGGACGGCGTCATTGAAGTCCGCGGCGGAGACTGGCTGGGCGACGCAGCGACTGCCCAGGACGCCGTCAACGCCCTGCTGGGAACCCTCGACGAGGACAGCTACCTCAGCGTCCAGGCCTACTTTAACCGGCTGGCTTTCGCGGAGCTGGAAGACATCCGCGACCCGCTTGCCGGCGTCAGCGGACGTCCCGTCACATTCGGCTGGGGCCCACGGTTCCTGCACTCCACCGGGCAGTTCCACAAGGGCGGACCCGCCATCGGAGTCTTTCTCCAGGTCACGGCCGCTCCCACCGAGGACCTGGCCATCCCGGACCGTCCGTTCACGTTCGGAGAACTGATTTCCGCCCAGGCCGCGGGCGATGCCCAGGTCCTGGCCGGCCATGGCCGCCCCGTCCTGCGACTGCACCTGACCGACCGCGCCGCCGGAGTTGCACAGCTGCAGGAGATCATCGCAGCAGTTGCCACCCGATCAGCTTCCGTCACCGAAAACTAAGGCTCAACAGCAAACATGCCAGAAACTGAAAACGGCAGGAATTCCGCGACGCGTTCCGGACGAACTGGCCGTAACCCGTTGCGGGATCCGCGTGATCGTCGCCTGAATCGGATTGCCGGTCCGTCCTCGTTGGTGCTCTTCGGGGTGACGGGTGATCTTGCGCGTAAGAAGCTCATGCCGGCTGTGTATGACCTGGCGAACCGGGGGTTGTTGCCGCCGAGTTTCGCGTTGGTGGGGTTCGGCCGGCGTCCGTGGTCGGATGCGGAGTTCGCTGCGGAGGTGAAGGCGTCGGTGCAGGCGTATTCGCGGACGCCTTTTGATGAGGCGGTGTGGAACCAGCTTGCTGAGGGTATCCGTTTTGTCCGGGGTGAGTTCGACGACGATGATTCGTTTGAGCGGTTGGGGGAGACTGTCGCGGCCCTTGATGAGGTCCGCGGGACGCGGGGTAATCACGCGTTTTACCTTTCGATTCCGCCGAAGGCGTTTGAGCAGGTCTGCCGGCAGCTTTCCAAGCATGGGCTCGCGCAGGCTGAGGGGGATAAGTGGCGGCGGGTGGTGATCGAGAAGCCGTTCGGGCATGATCTGGACTCGGCCCGGGCGCTCAATGAGATTGTGGAGTCGGTGTTCCCGCCGGATGCGGTGTTCCGGATCGATCATTACCTGGGTAAGGAAACGGTTCAGAATATTCTGGCGTTGCGGTTCGCGAACCAGTTGTTTGAGCCGTTGTGGAACGCGAATTATGTGGACCATGTCCAGATCACGATGGCTGAGGATATCGGCACGGGCGGCCGGGCCGGGTATTACGACGGTGTGGGTGCGGCCCGGGACGTGATTCAGAACCATCTGCTGCAGTTGTTGGCGTTGACGGCGATGGAGGAGCCGATTTCCTTTAACGCCGATGATTTGCGGGCGGAGAAGGAAAAGGTCCTTGCCGCGGTGAAACTCCCGGAGGATTTGTCGACGCATTCGGCGCGCGGGCAGTTCGCCGGCGGCTGGCAGGGCGGGGAACAGGTCCAGGGTTATCTGGAGGAGGAGGGTATCCCGGCGGATTCGAAGACGGAGACGTTCGCGGCGATCCGGGTGGATATCCATACCCGCCGCTGGGCCGGTGTGCCGTTCTATTTGCGTGCTGGTAAGCGTTTGGGGAGGCGGGTGACCGAGATCGCGGTGGTGTTCAAACGCGCCCCGAACCTGCTCTTCCGTGACCATGGTGAGGATGACTTCGGCCAGAACGCCGTGGTGATCCGGGTCCAGCCCGATGAGGGTGCGACGATCCGGTTCGGGTCCAAGGTCCCGGGCACGCAGATGGAAGTCCGGGACGTGACCATGGACTTCGGCTACGGGCATTCCTTTACCGAGTCCAGCCCCGAAGCCTACGAACGGCTGATCCTCGATGTGCTCCTGGGCGAGCCGCCGTTGTTCCCGCGGCACGCGGAGGTGGAGCTGTCCTGGAAGATCCTGGATCCTTTTGAAGATTACTGGGCCGGGCTCACTGAACAGCCCGAACCCTACGCCCCGGGGTCCTGGGGCCCTGCCTCGGCGGACGAGCTCCTTGCCCGCGACGGACGAACCTGGAGAAGGCCATGATTGTAGATTTGCCGGACACCACCACCTCGAAGATTTCCAAGAAGATCACCTCCCTGCGCGAGCAGGGCGGTGTGATCGCCCTGGGCCGGGTCCTGACCCTGGTGGTCGTGACCCGGTCCGGGCTCGAGGAAGAAGCGATCGAGGCCGCGAACGAGGCCAGCCGTGAACACCCCTGCCGGATCATCGTCCTCGCTGACGCCGGCTCTGAGGCTCCCAACCGGCTCGACGCGCAGATCCGGGTCGGTGGTGACGCCGGCGCCTCGGAGGTTATCGTGCTCCGCGGCTACGGCGAACTCGCGCATGAAAGTGAATCCCTCGTCGCGGCCCTGCTGCTGCCGGACGCCCCGATCGTGGCCTGGTGGCCGCACGGGGCACCGGCGAACGCCTGCGAAACCTCCGTGGGCCGGATCGCGCACCGCCGGATCACGGACTCCGCGAACGAAACAGACCCTCAACTGGCGCTGGAAAACATCCGGGCCACCTATAAGGCCGGGGACACCGATCTCGCCTGGACCCGGCTGACGAACTGGCGGATCCAGCTCGCGGCGGTCCTGGACCAGGTGGACTCCTCACCCGTCACCGCCGTCGCCGTCGAAGGCGCTTCCGACTCCCCGTCCACGATCCTGCTCGCGGCCTGGCTCACCCTGGCCCTGGACGCGCCCGTGACGATCGTGGCGGACCCCGCCGGGACCGGCATCCGCCGCGTCCGCCTCACCCGCCCCACCGGCGACGTGCAGCTCTTCCGCCCCGGACTCTCCGTCGCGGAACTCACCCAGCCCGGCCAGCCCGCGCAACGCATCTCCCTGCCACGCCGCAGCCTCAAAGACTGCCTCGCCGAAGAACTCCGCCGCCTCGACCCCGACGAAGTATTCGGCGAAGTGATTACTATTGGACTGCCACGTACCAATCTAAGGAGCGTCCGACCCAGTGAGCGTTGAGCCAAGAGTTAGCATCCATCCCGATTCGTCCGTCCTGATGGCCGCCATCGCGGCCCGCCTGATCACCAAGCTAGTGGATGTGCAGGACAAGCACGGTGAGGCCACGGTGGTGCTGACCGGTGGCACAGTAGGCATCGGAACGCTGAAGGCGGTTGCGGATTCTCCGGCGGCGCCCGCCGTCGACTGGTCCAGGGTGAATTTTTGGTGGGGTGACGAGCGGTTTGTCGGTACCGACGATCCCGACCGGAACACCAGTCAGGCGTTTGATGCACTCCTGTCGAGCATTCCGGTTGATCCGGCAAGGATCCACCAGCCGGGCTCCTCGGATGACTTCGACACGCCCGAGGAAGCCGCCGAAGGCTATGCTCGCAGGCTCCGGGAAGCAGCCCAGGCCGAACACGCGGCGGACATGTCCGACGACCGTCCGGACCAGCCGGGAGTACTGCCGCGGCTGGATGTGGTGCTGCTGGGCGTTGGTCCCGACGCCCACGTGGCCTCTCTCTTCCCCGAGCAGGGCGGAATCCGGGAGAAGGAGCTGACAGTCGTTGGCGTCCGGAATTCGCCGAAGCCGCCACTGCAGCGCATCTCACTTACGCTTCCGGCCATCAACACTGCGGCCGAGGTCTGGATGGTGGTGGCCGGTGAGGACAAGGCCGGTGCGGTGGGCCTGGCCCTGGCCGGCGCCAACCCGGTGCAGGTTCCGGCGGCAGGCCCGCGGGGAACCTCCCGGACCCTGTGGCTTATCGATGAAAACGCGGCGTCACGTGTCCCGCAGCAACTCGTCCGCAAGGACGCCACCGGCGCGTAGTTTTTCCAGGGCTCCGGCCAGGACTGCTTCGGCGTCCTGGTCGGAGCGCCGTTCTTTAACGTATTCAAGATGGGTCTTGAAGCCTTCGTCCAGCGGGTCGGGCAGGTCGGCGTCCTTGCCGTCCCGTGATGCCTGAGCCCCGCAGCGCCGGCAGTCCCAGACGGAGGGAATTTGCTCGTCCGGCAGCCGCAGGAAGACAAGCTGGGTCTCATGCCCCTTGGCGCACCAAAAAGAAACCCGGATACGGGGCACTCTTTCGCCTGAGGCAGCTTCTGACTGGTTCTTGGGACCGGCTCCTTCTGTCACACCCACCCGGGTGCCACGGAACGCTGACGCACTATGTACCATCTGGACTCCTGGCTGCTTAAACGACGCTGTTTAAACGAAATTAAACGAAACTGTGGCTGTTGGGAGCCAACAGCCACAGTTTAGTTCGGAGATCCTCATCGCGGCAGTGCCGGGCGACAATCAGTTGCAGAGTCTATGAGTCTCCTGCGCCGCTGAAGCGCATAATCAGGCCGAGGGCAATGATCACGACGCCCCAGGTGACGCCCAGGATCACGGTGAACCTGTTCAGGTTCCGTTCGGCAACGCCGGAGGAGCTGAGGCCGGAACTCATACCACCGCCGAACATGTCCGACAGCCCGCCGCCCCGTCCCTTGTGAAGGAGGATTAGCAGGGTCAGCAGAAGGCTGGTGATGCCCAGGAGAATCTGCAGAATGACATGAAGAACGTCCACGACGGCCTTTCAGAAGATTGGAATTGCGGGAGCCTGGAACTGCGTGACGGACTAGTCCGTCACCAGGTGACTCTCGAACCTAACAATATTAGCAAACTCCGCGGGATCGAGGCTGGCCCCGCCGACCAAGACACCGTCGACGTCGCGCTCCTTCAGGATCGCGGCGACATTGTTTGCCTTGACCGAGCCGCCGTAGAGCAGCCGGATCTTTGCTGCAACATCGTCACCGAAGAGGTTGGCCAGTTCCGCGCGGATGGCAGCGCACATCTCCTGAGCGTCCTCCGGCCCGGCCACTTCACCGGTGCCGATGGCCCAGACGGGCTCGTAGGCCACCACAAGCTCTGCCGCCTGCTCGGCGGCCAGACCGGCGACGTTCGCCCGGAGCTGTGTCAGGGTGTGCTCGACATGGGTGCCGGCCTGGCGGATTTCCAGACCTTCGCCAACGCAAAGGACCGGGGTGACACTGTGCTTGAACGCTGCCTTGACCTTGGCGTTGAGGACGTCGTCTGATTCCTGGTGGATGGTGCGGCGTTCGCTGTGCCCCACCAGGACGTAGCGGCAGCCCAGCTTGTTCAGGAACTGGCCGGAGGTGTCGCCGGTGTAAGCGCCCGAATCGAACTGGGAGAGGTCCTGGCCGCCGTAAGAAATGTCCAGTTCATCACCCTGGACGAGTGTCTGCACACCGCGGAGGTCGGTGAATGGCGGGAAGACAGCCACCTCAACCCGGCTGTAGTCGTGCTTGGCGTCAGACAGGGTCCAGGCCAGCTTCTGCAGGAGGGTGATGCCCTGGACATGGTCCATGTTCATCTTCCAGTTGCCCGCAATGATAGGCGTGCGGTCAAAAGCGCCGTTCGTTGACGTAGTCACGTGTTCTCCAAAAGTTCTTGATATATGTGCGGCCGGCAGGGTGCCCGCGGGCATCCTGCCGGCCGGAGGACTTGGCAGTCCAGGTTCCTAACGGTCCAGGACGCTGAGTCCCGGGAGTTCCTTGCCTTCGAGATATTCCAGGCTGGCGCCGCCGCCGGTGGAAATGTGGCCGAACTGGTCGTCAGCGAAGCCGAGCGTCCGCACGGCGGCAGCGGAGTCCCCGCCGCCCACCACGGTGAACGCGTCGGCCTCAGTGAGGGCCTTGGCTACGGCGCGGGTTCCGCCGGAGAATGCTTCGAACTCGAAAACGCCCATGGGCCCGTTCCAGAACACCGTTTTGGCGTCCTTGATCCGGTCCGCAAAGGCGGCGGCAGAGTCCGGACCGATGTCAAGGCCGATGCCCTGTGAGCCGAAGCTGCTGCCTTCGATGCCGTCCGCGGGGACGGTCTCGTAGTCTGCGTCGGCCGCGAACTTACTGGCCACGATGACGTCGGTGGGCACGATGAATTCAGTGCCGGCTCCGGCTGCCCGTTTCAGGTAGTCCTGGACAACCGGGATCTGGTCTTCTTCCAGGAGGCTGCCGGCCACGCTGTGGCCTTCTGCCGCCAGGAACGTGAAGAGCATGCCGCCGCCCACCAGGATGGTGTCGGCTTTGCCGATGAGGTTGTCGATGACCGCCAGCTTATCGGAGACCTTGGAGCCGCCGAGTACCACCACGTAGGGCCGCTGCGTGTCAGCCGTCAGCTTCCGCAGAACCTCCACCTCGGTGTGTACGAGATCGCCCTGGTAGGACGGGAGCCGGGTGGCGACGTCGAACACACTGGCGTGCTTACGGTGTACGGCACCAAAGGCGTCGTCAACGTATGCACCGTTGGGCCCTGTCAGGGCTACCAGTTCGTCCGCGAAGGCGCCGCGTTCGGCGTCGTCCTTGCTGGTCTCCCGGGCGTCGAAACGCACGTTCTCCAGGACGAGGACTTCGCCGTCCTGAAGCGAGGCAGCGAGTTCCTTCGCTGAGCTGCCCACCGTGTCCTGCGCGAGCGAGACCTTGAAGGCGGCGAGTTCGGCGAGCCGCGCTACGGCAGGCTGGAGGGAGTACTTTTCCTCCGGAGCGCCCTTGGGGCGTCCGAGGTGGGCTGTTACCAGCACGCGGGCACCGGCGTCCGTGAGCTTTCCCAGTACTGGCAGAGAGGCCTTAATGCGGCCGTCGTCAGTCACTGTAGAGCCGTCGAGCGGCACATTCAGGTCACTTCTGACAAGAATGTACCGCCCGCGGACACCTTCAGCGATCAGTTCGTTGAGGGTGTGGAATGTCATGTGTCTAACCCTAGCCCAGCTTGGCTGCGACGAGCTCCGTGAGGTCCACGAGGCGGTTGGAGTAGCCCCATTCGTTGTCATACCAGGAAACAACCTTGACCTGGTTGCCGATGACCTTGGTCAGGCCCGAGTCGAAGATTGACGACGACGGGTCCCCGACGATGTCCGAGGAAACGATCGGAGCGTCGGTGTAGGTGAGGATGCCCTGGAACTCTTCGGACTCCGAAGCCTTCTTCAGCGCTGCATTGACTTCCTCGACAGTGGTCTCGCGGGAGACGGTGACCGTGAGGTCAGTGGCCGAGCCGGTGGGGACAGGCACTCGGATGGCGTAGCCGTCCAGCTTGCCCTTGAGCTCAGGCAGGACCAGTCCGATCGCCTTGGCCGCACCCGTGGAGGTGGGGACCATGTTGATGGCGGCTGCGCGCGCACGGCGGAGGTCATTGTGCGGGCCGTCCTGCAGGTTCTGGTCAGCCGTGTAGGCGTGGATGGTGGTCATCAGGCCACGCTCGATGCCGAAAGTGTCGTTGAGGACCTTGGCCAGCGGGCCCAGGCAGTTGGTGGTGCAGGACGCGTTGGAAATGATGTTGTGCGCCGCGTTGTCGTACAGGCCGTCATTGACACCCATCACGATAGTGATGTCCTCATCGGAGGCCGGTGCGGAGATCAGGACCTTCTTGGCGCCTGCATCGATGTGCTTCTGCGCGGCAGCGGCCTTGGTGAAGAAGCCGGTGGACTCGATGACGATGTCCACGCCCAGCTCGCCCCAGGGCAGGTTGGCGGGATCGCGTTCGGCGAGAACCTTGATGACGTTGCCGTCGACAACAATGTTGCCATCCTTGACTTCAACGGTTTCCTTCAGACGGCCGCCGACGGAGTCGTACTTGAGCAGGTGGGCCAGCGCCTCAGGGCTGGTGAGATCGTTGACGGCAACGATCTCCAGGTCCGCGCCCTGAGCGAGGGCTGCGCGGAAGTAGTTGCGGCCGATGCGGCCGAAGCCGTTGATACCAATACGGGTCGTCACTTGTTCAGTCTCCTTGGTGCCTAAATAAGCACAAATTAGTTGAGCGGGCGTTGAAGCCAACTAACAGATCCCGCACGCCATTGGGCAGAGATGATTAACAGATCGGAGGGCGACCAGCCACGTTGCTGAAGGCAGACCGCCTTCCGTGATCCATCTTACGTTTAAGTTGGTCCGCCCCCGCAAGTGCGGGGGCGGACCAACCGCATTCCGGCCGAAATCACGCCGAAATGTGAAGTTTGTTACACGTACATGTACTGCAGGTCACTACGGCAGGGTAATGAGGCCCGTAGCGTTGGTGCGTGCAGCATCGAAGCGCTTGGCGACATCTGCCCAGTTGACGATGTTCCAGAATGCCTTGACGTAGTCAGCCTTGACGTTTACGTAGTCCAGGTAGAAGGCGTGCTCCCACATGTCCAGCATCAGCAGCGGCGTGGTGCCGAGTGCTACGTTGCCCTGCTGGTCGTAGAGCTGCTCGATGACCAGGTTGCCACCGATCGGCTCGTAGGCCAGGAAGCCCCAGCCCGATCCCTGCAGGCCTAGGGCCGCGGCGGAGAACTGGGCACGGAAGGCGTCAAAGGAACCGAAGGCGTCATCGATGGCAGCTGCCAGTTCGCCCTCGGGCTTGTCGCCACCGTCCGGGGACAGGTTGTTCCAGAACACCGAGTGGTTGATGTGGCCGCCGGTGTGGAACGCGAGGTCCTTGGACAGGCGGTTGATGTTGGCGAAGTCGCCCTTGGCGCGTGCCTCTGCCAGCTGGGCAAGGGCATTGTTGGCACCCGCAACGTACGCGGCGTGGTGCTTGCTGTGGTGCAGCTCCATGATGCGCGCCGAAATGTGCGGCTCAAGCGCTGCGTAGTCGTAGCTGAGTTCTGGCAGTACGTACTCGGTCACAAAATCCTCCAATGTCGTGGACGGTCTGTCCGGGTTGTAACTCTCGGATTGTGCATCCGGATGACTGGCATCCGGAAGATCAGGGTGAACGCTCTGATTCTAGGGGCGCCGCTACTCATCCAGCATCTCAGGCGTCACATTGGCATCAGTGCCGGGGATCCCCAGATCGATGGCCCGCTTGTCCGCCATGGCCAGAAGCCGGCGGATGCGGCCGGCGATGGCGTCCTTGGTCATCACCGGATCGGCCAGGCGCCCGAGCTCGTCCAGGCTTGCCTGTTTATGGGCCACGCGGAGTTCGCCGGCGTATTTGAGGTGGTCCGGTACGTCGTCGCCCAGGATTTCAAGTGCCCGGTCAACCCGGGCGCCGGCGGCCACGGCCGCTTGCGCGGAGCGCCGAAGGTTGGCGTCGTCGAAGTTGGCGAGCCGGTTGGCCGTAGCCCTGACTTCCTTGCGCATCCGGCGTTCTTCCCAGACCATCAGGGCGTCGTGGGCGCCCATCCGGATGAGCAGGGCGGCGATGGTGTCGCCGTCGCGGATCACTACCCGGTCCACTCCCCTGACCTCGCGGGCTTTCGCCTGGATGCCGAGACGGCGGGCTGCGCCAACGAGGGCAAGCGCGGACTCGGGCCCCGGGCACGTGACTTCCAACGATGACGAACGGCCCGGTTCGGTGAGCGAACCATGGGCCAGGAAAGCACCACGCCAGACGGCCTCTGCGTCAGCGGCCGAGCCGTTGACCACAGCCGAGGGAAGCCCCCGCACCGGCCGGCCACGGCCGTCCAGGAGACCTGTCTGGCGGGCCAGGGACTCGCCGTCGCGGACTACCCGCACCACGTACCGGCTGCCGCGGCGCAGTCCCCCGCCGGAAACAACAATGATCTCGCTCTGGTGCCCGTAAACCTCCGCGATGGCTGCCCGGAGCCTGCGCGCCGTTGACGCGAGGTCAACCTCGGCCTCGATCACGATCCGGCCCGAGATGATGTGCAGGCCGCCGGCAAAGCGCAGCATGGCCGAAACCTCCGCCTTGCGGACTGAAGATTTCTTGATGTCCAGGCGGGACAGTTCTTCTTTGACCGATGATGTCAGTGCCATGGCACCTTCCTAACTGTTCCCAAAAATGTCGTGGTACGCCGCTGCCAGACGCAGGGGGTCATGGACGGGTCGGCGGCCCGACGCCCCCACTTTACCCAAGACAACCTCGGCGCCGATCATCCCGGCGGCTTTCTCGAACTCCTGCCGGTCCTGCACCGACGCGGGATCCGCCAGGACGACGTCGACGCTGAAGTCCGGCGCATACCGGTGGAGGGCGTACAGGTGGTCCGCCGCAGACATGCCCGTGGTCTCTTTGGTGTCCGTTGCCAGGTTCATGGTGAGGCAGCGTTTTGCCGCCGTGGCACTCAGTGCCGCCCGCATTTCGGGGAGCAACAGGTGCGGCAGCACGGACGTATACCAGGACCCCGGCCCGAGGATGACCCAATCGGCGAGCTCGATGGCTGTCAGGGCTTCAACGCAGGCCTGCGCCTGTTCGGGCAGGAGCCGGACCTGTTCCAGCGAACCGGCAACGGCGCAGCGCGCCTGCCCGCGGATCGTCTGGAGCGCTGACGTGCCGTCAGGTGCGGTGACGCGGATGTCGCCTTCGATGGTCAGCGGCACGGTGGACATCGGAAGCACCTGCCCCCGGGCGCCGAGCAAGGCGCCGGCCCACTTCAGTCCGGCCACGGTGTCGCCCAGAAGCTCCCAGAGGGTGACGATGAGCAGGTTGCCCATTGCGTGCTCGTCCAGCGATCCGCCGCGGCCTTGGCCGGGCCGGAAACGGTGCTGCATCACGTCACGCCACGTGCGGCCCCAGTCCGTGTCATCGCACAAGGCGGAGAGTGCCATCCGCAGGTCTCCGGGCGGGAGGACGCCGTACTCGTCGCGCAGACGCCCGGAAGACCCGCCGTCGTCCGCCACAGTGACAATGGCGGTCAGCTCGGAGGTGAGCAGCCGCAGCGCCGAGAGCGAAGCGGACAGGCCATGCCCGCCGCCGAGCGCGACAACATTGGGGCCCTTGTCCTGCTGGCCGGCTGCCGTTCCGCTGGAAATCGGTACCAACGGGAGGGGCCCGGTGAACATCCCCATTATTCGCGGCCCAGATCCCGATGAGTGGTGGTCACGGTCACGCGGGGATACTGTGCCAGTTTCTTGGAAAGTTCGACGGCGACCGCCACCGACCGGTGCTTGCCGCCGGTACAGCCGACGGCAATGGTGGCGTAGTGCTTGTTTTCGCGCCGGTAGCCGTCCAGGACAGGCTCGAGGGCCAGGACATAGCGGTCTACGAAGTTTTTCACGCCTTCCGCCTCGAGGACATAATCACTGACGTCCTTGTCCAGGCCCGTATGCGGGCGAAGCTGCGGAACCCAGTGCGGATTCGGGATGAACCGGACGTCCGCAACGTAGTTGGAATCCACCGGCAGGCCGTACTTGAAGCCAAAGCTCATGACGTTGAGCCGCAGTGCCACCGGGCCGGAATCGCTGAAGAGTTCCGTGATGGCGGTAGCCAGGGCGTGGACGTTGTAGGTGGAGGTATCCAGTACGACGTCGGAGCTGTCGCGCAGTTCCTTGAGCACCTCCCGTTCGGCGGCAATGCCGTCGAGGATGCGGCCGCCTTCCTGGAGCGGATGGGGCCTGCGGCCCTGCTCGAACCGGCGGACCAGGACGTCGTCCTTGGCGTCGAGGAAAAGGACCCGGAACTTGACACCACTGGCGGCGAGGGCCCCCAGGGCCGCACGGACGTCGACAAAGAGGCCTTTGCTGCGGACATCCATCACCACGGCCAGCCGCGGAATGGACTGCGGCGCGTGGGACACAATCTCGGCCAGGGTGCCGAGCATCTGCGGCGGCAGGTTTTCCACGACATACCAGCCATGGTCCTCAAGTGCGTCCGCGGCGGTGCTGCGTCCCGCCCCTGACATACCGGTGACCACCAGCAGTTCCGCTTCGACGGGCTTGACCGGCGTCATGCCGTCCTGCCCTGTCCCGGATTCCGCTGTAGAGTCTGCCATTCGTTCCGCCCCGTTTCTGTCCAGATGAAGGCAGGCAACCGCAATGGCGGAAACCTGCGTTCCTTACCCTACCTAGGTTTCAATGATTTCGCCGGTGGCCATATTCACGGCCGGAACTGCATCGCCGGCCGCATCTTCGCCGCTGAAGTGGGCCACGATGGCGTTGGCAAGGGCCGGCCCAATGCCCTTCGCCGACGTGAGCTCGGCTGCGGTGGCGGCTCTGACACCCTTGACGGACCCGAAGTGGGTGAGCAGCGCCTTGCGTTTGGACTCACCCAGGCCTGGCACGCCGTCCAGCGCCGAGACAGTCATGGCCTTACCGCGCTTCTGCCGGTGGAAGGTGATGGCGAAGCGGTGGGCTTCGTCACGGATCCGCTGCAGCAGATAAAGTCCCTGCGATGTCCTGGGCAGGATCACAGGGAAGTCGCTGTCCGGCAGCCAGACTTCCTCAAGCCGTTTGGCCAGGCCCACCACGTACACATCCTCGATGCCAAGGTCCGCCAGCGCCCGGGCGGCTGCGTTGACCTGGGGCTGGCCGCCATCGACCACCACCAGGTTGGGCGGGTAGGCAAACTTCGCCCGCGGCGCTGCAGTAGTGGTGTCCAGGATGGCGGCATCGGCAGCCGCTTCCACGGCGGCTTGATGCCCCGGCAGGGCGGACGCCTCGACCTGCGCCGACCTATCCTGCAGGTAATACCGGAAGCGCCGCGTCAGGACATCATGCATGGCGGCGGTGTCGTCCGCAGCGGCGGCCCCGGTGACGGAGAATTTCCGGTAATCGGACTTCTTGGGCAGCCCGTCCTCGACCACCACCATGGAGGCCACGACGTTGGTGCCCTGGACGTGGGAGACGTCGTAGCATTCGATCCGCAGGAGCGCCACGGGCAGGTCCAGGGCTTCCTGCAGCTCCTGGAGTGCCTGGGAGCGCACGGTGAGGTCCCCGGCGCGGCGGGTCTTATGCACTTTGAGCGCGTGTTCGGCGTTTTCACGGACGGTGGACATCAGCGCAGCCTTGTCGCCGCGCTGCGGCACCCTGATATCCACCTTGGCTCCCCGCAGGCCGCCGAGCCATTCCGTCAGTTCCGCCGCGTTGCTGGGCTCTACGGGCACCAGGACTTCGCGGGGCAGCCGCCCATGGCTGTCGCCGTCGTCGCCGTAAACCTGCTGCAACAGGTGTTCCACCAGATCCGGGGTGGTGGCATCCTCCACTTTTTCCACCACCCAGCCGCGCTGGCCACGGATCCGGCCGCCCCGGACGTGGAACACCTGGACGGCGGCTTCCAGTTCGTCCTCGTGCAGCGCGAAGACATCGGCGTCGGTATCGTCGGCGAGCACTACCGCATTACGCTCAAAGACCTTCCGCAACGCGGTGATGTCGTCACGGAGCCTCGCGGCACGCTCGTAGTCGAGAGTGCTGACAGCCTCGGACATCTGCTTTTCGAGCTTGGTGATGAAGCGTTTGGCCTCACCGCCCATAAACGCGCAGAAGTCCTCCGCCAGGACCCGGTGTTCTTCCGGGGTGACCCGGCCAACACAGGGGGCGGAGCATTTATCGATATAGCCCAGCAGGCAGGGCCGGCCGCTCGCCTGGGCCCGTTTGAGAACGCCGGCGCTGCAGCTGCGGACGGGAAAGACCCGCAGCAAGGTGTCCATGGTTTCCCTGATGGCGCCGGCCGTGTAGGGACCGAAGTACCGGGTGCCTTTGCGGCGGTCCCCCCGCATGACCTGGACCCTGGGGAGCTTCTCGCTCATGGTAAGGGCCAGGTACGGATAGGTTTTGTCGTCGCGGAAGACCACGTTGAACCGGGGCTTGAATTCCTTGATCCAGGTGTATTCGAGCTGCAACGACTCCAGTTCGCTGCCCACCACCGTCCACTCGACGCTGCTGGCCGTGTGGACCATTGCGTGGGTTTTGGGCAGCAGGCCCGCCGGGTTCGCGAAGTAGGAGTTCAGGCGCGAGCGAAGGCTTTTAGCCTTGCCGACGTAGATGACCCGGCCGTGTGGATCGCGGAACCGGTACACCCCGGGGTTCGTGGGAATTTCACCCGTCTGGGGCCGGTACGTTGCTGGATCTGCCACTACTTCATTCTACTAATCCGTGCTCTTACTTTGGTTGTAGCTGGTGGAGCGTTCCTGGCCACTGAGTTCGGCGATTGCATCCATGATGCGGTCCGTCACCTGGCGGCGCGCCGGCAGCGAATGATCCGGGCCGGTCTTGTCGAAATACAGAGGCTCCCCCACCTTCATGGTGAAGTGATGCGGCCTGAAGCCCTTCTCACCGGCCGGCTGCAGGTTTTCCGTCCCGATCAGGCCGACCGGGATCACAGGAACTCCGGTTGCCAGTGCAAGCCAACCCACACCGGTGCGGCCGCGGTAGAGAATACCGTCCCGCGACCGTGTGCCTTCAGGGTAAATGCCGATGCCCTTGCCGGACTCCAGGATGTCCAAGAGGGTTTTGAGCGCCTGGACGCTTGCTGCCTGCTCGCCGCGCTCCACGGGGATGGAGCCCACGGACTCGAAGAAGGATTTCATGACCTTTCCCTTCACGCCACCCGTGGTGAAGTACTCGGCTTTGGCGAAGAAGGCCACCGGCCGCGGCATCAGCGCCTGGACAATGACGCTGTCAAAGAAGGAGAGATGGTTCGGCGCCACAATGAAGGGCCCCTCTTTTGGGACATTTTCAAGGCCGAGGACGGTGGGCCGGCAGGTGCCCGCTACGAGCCCGCGAAATGTCCAGCGGACCGCCTCAAACAGCGCCATCGTTGCGCACCTCACTCATCGCGGCGGTGTGGATGGCTTCGAGGCGCGCGATGGCGGCGACCATGCCCGCGGCGGTGTCCACCACGGTGACGGCCCCGGCTTCCTCGAGTTCGCCGTCGGGGGCGAATCCCCAGCCCACGCCGATGCAGTCAAGCCCGTTGGCGATGGCTCCCGCCACATCCTGGGCGCGGTCACCCACCATAACGGCATGCTGGGTGGACAGGTCGGTCAGTGCCGCGGCGATGATCTCTGCCTTGCCCACCGGGCCGTCCGTTGACAATTCGTTGTCTGCCGAACCCCTGATGGACTGGAACATCCCGGCGATACCGTGGTGGCCCAGCACGATCTGCGCCAGCCCTTCGGGCTTCTGCGTGGCGACGGCCACCGGCCTGCCTTCCGCAGCAAAAGTCTCCAGCACTTCCTTGATCCCGGGGTACAGCCGGCTCTGGGCTATCCCCGTGGCCAGGTAGTACTGCCGGTACGTCCGGATGACCTCGTCCAGCATCTCGGCCGGAACCTTGCAGACACTCTGGAGTGCGTCGCTTAGTTTCGGGCCGATCATCGAGTGCAGGACGTCCTGGCCGGGAACCGGCAGACCTGCGGCGGCCAGGGCGGCTGCAATTCCGTCGGATATACCGCCGGCCGGATCGACAAGAGTGCCGTCCAGGTCAAAGATCACGGGCACTGTTGTTTGAGTCACCGGCTTAGTTTCTCACGACACCGAGCATGCCCGAAACTCGCATGCCCGACACGGCATACGAGTTTGGAAGCCAACTGCCTAGCTCAGTATTTCCGCGAGGAAGGATGCCGTGTGGCTCTTGGTGGATTTCGCCACCTGCTCGGGAGTGCCGGTGGCCACGATCTGCCCGCCGCCCGAACCGCCGTCCGGTCCAAGATCCACGATCCAGTCGGCGCTCTTGATGACATCCAGGTTGTGTTCGATGGTGATCACGGTGTTGCCCTTGTCCACCAGTCCCTGAAGGACCATCAGGAGCTTGCGGATGTCCTCGAAGTGCAGGCCCGTGGTGGGCTCGTCGAGGACATAAACGCTGCGTCCGTTGGAGCGCTTCTGCAGTTCCGCGGCAAGCTTGACGCGCTGGGCTTCGCCGCCGGAGAGGGTGGTTGCCGGCTGTCCCAGCCGGACGTAGCCGAGGCCCACGTCCACGAGCGTGTTCAGGTGCCGGGCGATTGGCGAGAAGGCTGCGAAGAACTCCGCACCTTCTTCGATGGGCATGTTGAGCACATCCGCGATGGTTTTGCCCTTGTAGTGCACTTCAAGGGTCTCGCGGTTGTACCGTGCGCCGTGGCATACCTCGCAGGGAACGTAGACGTCCGGCAGGAAGTTCATTTCGATCTTCAGTGTGCCGTCACCGGCGCAAGCTTCGCAGCGCCCGCCTTTGACGTTGAAGGAGAACCGGCCTGGCAGGTAGCCGCGGACTTTGGCCTCGGTGGTTTCGGCGAAGAGCTTTCGGATGTTGTCAAAGACGCCGGTGTACGTGGCGGGGTTGGACCGGGGGGTTCGCCCGATGGGGCTCTGGTCCACGTGCACCACCTTGTCCAGGTGCTCCAGGCCCATGATGCTCTTGTGGCGTCCGGCTACCTGCTTGGCGCCGTTGAGCTTGTTGGCCAGCACTTTGTAGAGGATCTCGTTGACCAGCGTTGACTTGCCGGAGCCGCTGACGCCGGTCACGGCGGTGAACAGTCCCAGGGGGAAGGCCGCATCAACGTTGATCAGGTTGTTTTCACGGGCCCCGACGACCTTCAGCTCACGCTTCTTGTCATATTTGCGCCGCTTCTTGGGGATGTCGATCTGCTTGCGGCCGGACAAGTAGTCGCCGGTCAGTGAGTTGGTGTTGGCCAGGAGGTCCTGGTACGAACCGGAGTGGACGACCTGACCGCCGTGCTCGCCTGCGCCCGGGCCAATGTCAACGATCCAGTCCGCCACCTGGATGGTGTCCTCGTCGTGTTCCACAACGATGAGGGTGTTTCCCATGTCCCGGAGCCGTGTCAGGGTGTCGATGAGCCGGCGGTTGTCGCGCTGGTGGAGGCCGATGGAGGGCTCGTCCAGGACGTAAAGGACGCCCACCAGGCCGGAACCGATCTGGGTGGCGAGGCGGATCCGCTGCGCTTCGCCGCCGGACAAGGTGGCGGAGGGGCGCTCAAGGTTCAGGTATTCCAGCCCGACGTCGAGCAGGAAGGTCAGCCGGGCCTGGATTTCCTTGAGCACCTGGTGGGCGATCTGGGCCTCGCGGCCGGTCAGGACCAGGTTGTTCAGGAAGTCCGCGCACACCCGCATGGGCATGGCCGCTACTTCTGCGATGGACTTGCCGTTGATCAGGACGGACAACGAGGCGGGGTTGAGCCGGGCGCCATTGCACGCAGGGCACGCGATCTGCCGCATGTATTCTTCATAGCGGTCGCGGGCCCACTCGGAGTCCGTCTCGCCGTGCTTGCGGTGGACGTACTGGATGGCACCCTCGAAGCCGGTGCTGTATTTACGTTCCCGTCCGAAGCGGTTCTTGTATTGGACAACCACCTTGTGGTCCTTGCCATGCAGGACAGTCTGGCGGACGTCGTTGCCCAGCTTCTCCCAGGGTGTGTCCATGGAGAATCCGAGCTCATTGGCCAGCCCTTCGAGCAGGCGGTTCCAATACTCAGTGGTTGCGGTGCCCAGTGACCACGGCGCGATGGCGCCCTCGGACAACGACAGCTCCGGGTTCGGAATAATCAGTTCTTCGTCAACCTCGAGCCGTGTACCGATGCCGCTGCACGCGGAACAGGCGCCGAAGGGATTGTTGAACGAGAAGGAGCGCGGCTCGATTTCATCGATGGCCAGGGGGTGTTCGTTGGGGCAGGCGAGGTTCTCGGAAAATGCCCGCAGCCGTCCCGGCGCGTCTGCGTCCAGATCGACGAACTCGGCCAGTACCCGGCCTTCGGCCAGGCCAAGCGCCGTTTCAACGGAATCCGTAAGGCGCTGGCTGATGCCTTCCTTGACCACCAGGCGGTCCACCACCACTTCAATGGTGTGCTTGAACTGCTTGCCGAGTTTGGGGGGCTCGCTCAGCTGGATCAGCTCGCCGTCCACCCGGGCACGCGAATAGCCCTTGGCTGTCAGCTCCTTGAAGAGGTCCACGAACTCGCCCTTGCGCCCACGTACCACCGGCGCCAGGACCTGGAAGCGTGTGCCTTCCTCAAGCTCAAGCAGCTGGTCCACGATCTGCTGCGGCGTCTGCCGGGCCACAACCTCGCCACATACGGGGCAATGCGGCCGACCCACGCGTGCCCACAGCAAACGCATGTAGTCATAAATTTCGGTTATGGTGCCAACCGTGGAGCGGGGGTTCTTACTGGTGGACTTCTGGTCAATCGATACCGCAGGCGAGAGGCCTTCGATGAAATCGACGTCCGGCTTGTCCACCTGGCCGAGGAACTGACGGGCATAGGCCGACAGTGATTCAACGTAGCGCCGCTGGCCCTCGGCGAAGATGGTGTCGAATGCCAGCGATGACTTCCCAGAGCCGGATAGCCCGGTGAAAACGATCATCGCATCACGGGGCAGATCCAGGTCCACATTGCGCAGGTTATGCTCCCGCGCGCCCTTGACCACAAGGCGGGAGAGGTCTGGCCGGGCAGGCGTGGCTGGGGCCTGGGTAACGGCGACGGGGACGGATTCGACTGCTGTTTCTTCAGCTACGGCTTTAGGCACCCACTAATGCTAATCGAAAACTTCTTCGAATATCCATGCGGGTCCGGCTAGCCGGCGTCGTAGGCTGCTGCCAGTAGCTTGACTGCTTCGGCAAAGGTGGCGCCTTGGGCCTTTGCCACCGATGCATAGGAGTTGGCGGCAAGGGACAGCGCATCCTCCCGCTCATCACGCGCGCACACCAGGGTGCCGTTCCTGCCCTTCGTGGCCACCACACCTGCTGCCTCCAGCTCCTTGTACGCCCGTGCAACGGTGTGGGGCGCGACGTCGAGCAGCCCCGCCAGCGTACGCACTGCCGGCAGCTTGGTTCCCGGCGGAAGGGCGCCACTGTCCGCCAGGCGGATTACATGCAGGCGCAGCTGTTCAAACAGTGGCACCGTGCTCGACTGATTGGGCGTCCAGGTGCCGGGGAACGGACCGCCTGAGGTCATCGTCCGGCCTCCAACGTGCCGGCGCGGCCCGCACGTCCGGCGAACTGCGCGTTGTAGAGCCGCGCATAGCGGCCGTTGGCTGCCAGGAGGCTTCGATGGGTTCCCTGCTCTGCAATGCGTCCGTGTTCCATGACCAGAATTAGATCAGCGTCCCGGACAGTGGACAAACGGTGGGCAATGACAAAGCTTGTTCTTCCCCGGCGCAGCCTCTGAGTTGCCTGGCGGATCAGGGCCTCCGTCCGGGAATCCACCGAACTGGTTGCCTCGTCCAGGACCAGGACAGCGCGGTCCGCCAACTGCGCCCGGGCGATGGAGATCAGCTGGCGCTGCCCCTGGCTGAGCGGCTCTCCGCCGTTGCCCAGCACCGTGTCGTATCCGGCGGGCAGCGACCTGATGAGGTGGTCCACATGGCTCGCCTCTGCTGCCGCGGTGACCTCCGCATCTGTGGCCCCAGGCCGGCCGTATTCGATGTTCTCCCTGATGGTGCCGGAAAACAGCCACGCATCCTGGAGCACCACCCCAAAACCTTCACGCAGGACGTCCCTCTGGATATCAGCGATGTTGGTACCGCCGATGGTGATCCTGCCGGCGTCGACCTCATAGAACCGCGTGAGGAGATTAACAATGGTGGTCTTACCGGCGCCCGTATGGCCGACAATTGCCACAGTCCGCCCCGGTTCCACCGTGAACGAGAGTCCACGGACCACCGGGTCAGTCCGGACATAGCCGAAGGTGACATCGCTGAACACAATCCGACCGCCCGGACCGGCTTTGCGGCCATCGCCTTCACGCTCGGCAGGTATCTCCTCAGCATCGAGCAGGTCGAACACGCGGCGCGCCGATGCCACACAGGACTGGATGACGTTGAGCATGCCGCCGATCTGGCCCACAGGTTGGGTAAAAAGCCGACTGAACTGGATGAACGCCTGGATCCCGCCGATGGTCATGGCCCCCATGGTGACCTGGAGCGCCCCCACCACCGCCACGGCGATGTAATTCACATTGGCAATAAGGACCATCAACGGCTGTACCATGCCCGATGAATATTGGGCACGTGCCGATACCCGGGCAAGGCGGTCGTTGCTTGCCTTAAAGGCTGCAGCCGCCTGGTCCTGGTACCCGAAAGCCTTGATGACCTCGTGCCCGGTGACAAACTCCTCCACGTGCGCGTTCAATTCACCCGTTTCGGTCCACTGGCGGGCAAAATGTGCTTGGGATTTCCGGGCCACCATAACGGTGATAAGGGTGGACAGCGGCACTGATACAAGAGCGATCAGTGCCAGGAGCGGAGAGATCCACAGCATCATGGCCAGGGCACCGCACAGCATCAGGAAGGACATAATCAGCTGCGTGAGGACCTGGCTGAGCGCTTGCGAAATATTGTCGATGTCGTTGGTGACGCGGCTCAGGACGTCTCCCCTGGACTGCGTCTGAAAGTAGGTGGAAGGAAGCCGGTGCAGCTTGGCCTGGACGGATGCCCGGAGGCCATACATCAGGCCGTGTACCGCGCTGGCTGTCAACGCTCCCTGGATCCAGTTGAACAGGGAAGCGCCGACGTACATCGCGGCAACGGCGGCCAGCAGAATTCCCAGCCGCTGCCCGTCGAGCACTCCACTGTAGACCCCATCCACCACCACATCGGTGGCATCACCGAGGTAGTTTGGCGCCGCGACGTTGAGGACAACAAAAGCGCAGGTGGCCGCAACGGCGCCCAGCATCCGGCCCCGCGACGGGCGCAGCAAGGCAAGGACACGTCGTGCTGTGGGCCAGAAGCCGTCGGGCGCCGCCCCGGAGCCGGGCAAAGCCGTCATGGCGCGTCATCCAGTGCCAGTTGAGACTCGGCGATTTCCCTGTAGGTGGCAGATGTCTCCAGCAACTGCAGGTGCGTCCCCTCTGCGACCAACCGGCCGTCGTCGAGTACCAGGATCTGGCCGGCGCCGGCAACGGTGGAGATCCGCTCCGCCACGACAATGACCACTGCGCCGTCAAGTGCCAACTCCAGGGCATCCCGCACCCGGGCCTCGGTGGCAAAGTCCAGCGCGGAAAAGCTGTCGTCAAACAGATAGACGGGAACTCTCCGCAGGAGGGCACGCGCAATGCAGAGGCGCTGCCGCTGGCCGCCGGAGAGGGTAGTTCCCCCCTGCCCGACCTCTGTGTCCATACCCCGCGGCAGCGCACGGACGAAGCCGGCCGCCTGGGCTGTCTCCAAGGCTTCCCATAGCTGGCCGTCGGATGCCTTCGGAGCTGCGACGCGGAGGTTGTCGGCGATGGTTCCGGAGAAAAGATGCGACCTCTGCGGCACAACCGCCATGGTCCGGCGGAGGACGTCCAAGGGCATGGAACAGATGTTCCGGCCGCCGATGCTGATGGTTCCGGCCGTGGAGTCCAGGAAGCGGGGCACCAGGCTCAAGAGTGTCGATTTTCCGCTGCCCGTGGAGCCGACGATGGCAACGGTGGTTCCTGGCCGGGCTGTGAAGCTGATGTCTTCAAGTACTGGATTTTCGGCGCCGGGGTAGGAGAAACTCACGTTCCTGAAGGTGACGTTGCCGCCATCCAAGGGGCTCCCATGGCCGGTACCACGGGACGTCTGCTGGTCCTGGACTGACGGTTTTGTGTTGAGCACGGCACCCAACCGTTCTGCGCAGGCGGCGGCCCGCGGAGCCGTCATAAACACGTACATGGCCATCATGATCGCCAGCAGGATCTGCAGGATGTAGGCGATGAAAGCCGTGAGGGCGCCGATGTTCATCCCGCCGTCATAAACCCGATGGCCACCGAACCACACCACGGCCACCGATGACAGGTTGACCACAATCATGATCAGCGGCAGCATGCCGGCCACGAGCAGCGACGACTGAAGGTTATTGCCGGTGAGGCTGGTGTTGGTCTTCGCAAACCGGCGTGTTTCGTGTCCCTGCCGGACGAAGGAACGGATCACATTTGCGCCGATGATCTGCTCACGAAGGAGTTCACCCGTCCGGTCCAGGAGCTCCTGGCCCTGCCGGTAAAGGGGCACCAGGCGCCGGACGATGAGATACATGATCAGCAGCAGGATGGGCATGATGACGATTACGACGCTTGAAAGAACTATGTCCTGCTGCCATGCCAGCAGGACGCCCCCGGCCGCCATGACCGGCGCCGCCACCAGCATGGTGAAAACCAGGACGGCGAACGACTGGATCTGCTGGGTGTCGTTAGTGGCCCTGGTGACGAGGCTTTGTGTGCCGAAGGCTGCAACTTCCTGGGAAGAAAGCGACTGGATCCTGGTGAAGACCTCGCTGCGCAACTGGTGCCCGACCTTCATGGCCACCACTGCCCCGAAGTAGCCAGCGGCGATGGCCGCCGCCGCCTGCACCGCAGCGATCAGAGCCATAACAGTGCCCAGCCGGAAGATTTCCGGAGTATTCCCGGCCACGATGCCGTCGTCGATGATGGCAGCGTTAACGGTGGGCAGGAGCAGGTTGCCTGCGGTCTGGACGAGCTGGAGAGCAACGATTGCGGCCACGACACCCTTATGGCCAGCCAGAAGCCGGGCCATTAAGCCGAAAAGCATCGCACCTCCAGGACGGGATTTGGGAGGCTGATGAGGGTCCGGCCGTTTTGCCATCCCCAGGAGCCGCTGTCGTCATTGTAACCAGCATCACATTCTCTTCTTAGTCATGGGGCAATACCGACCATGTCGAGAACATCAAACGAATGGAGTTTATGTGCTGGGCTGCTTTTGCGCTACGGCAAAGATCCTCCGGAAGGGAAACACCGTGCCATGGACCGTTCCCGGGTACGCATCCCGCAGGGCTGCCGCATACTCGGCTTCAAAGACGAGGCCGTCCTCGGCTGAAAGGACCGCCACGACCGGGCGCAACGCCGTGCCTCGTACCCAGTTCAGCACCGGGTCTGTCCCCGTTAGGACCTGCTGGTACGTGGTTTCCCAGGCATCAGCCGTGCAGCCCGCGTCCAGCATGATGCGCAGGTAGTCTGTGGGCTCCCCCACGGATTCCCCCCCCGCGAATTAACCCGTCGAGCCGGGAAGACCAGAGGGCGGAACCCGCGAGGTCCCGCATCAGGGCATGGGACGGGGCGTTAAAATTTCCCGGCACCTGCATGGCGAACCAGGCACCGGGCTTGAGCGCCGCCAGCCAGCCCGCCAACATTTCCTGATGGCCCGGCACCCACTGAAGGGCGGCGTTGGTGACCACCACGTCGGTGTCAGCCGGGGGCGTCCAGGCCGCGATATCCGCCAGCCTGAAGCTGAGGCCCGCATGGCGGGCTGCCTGCGCGGCCGCCTTGTCCAACATCTCCCCGGACGAATCGAGCCCCACCACTTTCGCTTCCGGCCATCTCCGGGCGAGGGTGGCCGTGAGGTTCCCTGGACCACAGCCCAGATCCACAACGTGCCGTGGACAGTCCGTCTGGATCCGCCCCGTCAGGTCGAAAAAGGGCCGGTCGCGGTAGTCGCCGAACTGGACGTACTTTACGGGGTCCCACTTCACAGTTACCTCCATCGCCTAGTGCTGTCTGGCAGTACCGCGAGCCTAACCCGGGCCCGCCCGGATATCAGGCACCGGCTGGGCACTAAGCTGGAAATCAATGAAACTCGTTGACCAGCTGCCTGTCCTGCCCGCCCCAAACCCCTCCGGTGCAGGCATCGACCCGGACGCCCTGTACACCCAATTCCTGGAGTGGACCGAAAGCCGGGGCCTGGAGCTGTACACTGCCCAGGACGAGGCCATCATGGAGCTGGCCACCGGTGCCAACGTCATCCTCGCCACGCCCACCGGTTCCGGCAAGTCGCTGGTGGCCATCGCGGCGCACTTCCAGGCCATGGCAAGAGGCCAGCGCAGTTACTACACCGCGCCCATCAAGGCGCTGGTTTCCGAGAAGTTCTTTGCCCTGTGCGACATCTTCGGCGCAGAAAACGTTGGCATGATCACCGGTGACTCAGGCGTGAACCAAAACGCGCCGATCATCTGCTGCACGGCAGAAATCCTTGCGAACATCGCCCTCCGCGAAGGAACCGCCGCCGAACTCGGCGCGGTCATCATGGACGAATTCCATTTCTACTCCGACCCCCAGCGTGGTTGGGCCTGGCAGGTCCCGCTGATGGAGCTGCCCCAGGCCCAGTTCCTCCTGATGTCCGCCACCCTGGGTGACGTCAGCCGGTTCGAGGCCGGCATCACCGAGCTCACGGGACGGCCCACCACCACCGTGAGTTCAGCCGAGCGTCCCATTCCGCTGCACTACTACTATCACCAGACGCCGGTCCACGAAACGCTCGAGGAACTCCTCTCCACGCGCCAGGTCCCCGTCTATGTGGTGCACTTCAGCCAGATCGAGGCCATTGACCGAGCCCAGACGCTGATGAGCATCAACGTCTGCACCCGCGAAGAGAAGGACAAGATCGCCGATCTGATCGCGAATTTCCGTTTCGCCGCAGGCTTCGGTAAGACGCTCAACCGGCTGGTCCGGCACGGTATCGGCGTCCATCACGCCGGCATGCTGCCGAAGTACAGGCGGCTCGTGGAACAGCTTGCCCAGGCGGGCCTGCTTAAGGTGATCTGCGGTACGGACACGCTGGGCGTGGGCATCAATGTGCCCATCCGCACCGTTTTGCTCACCGCACTGAGCAAGTACGACGGCGTACGCACCCGTCCGCTTAACTCCCGGGAGTTCCACCAGATTGCCGGGCGGGCCGGCCGCGCGGGATATGACACCGCAGGGACAGTGGTGGTCCAGGCTCCGGAACACGTGATCGAAAACGTGAAGGCCATGGCCAAGGCCACCGCCAAATTTGGTGATGACCAAAAGAAGCTCCGCCAGGTTGTCAAGAAGAAGCCGCCGGAGGGCTTCGTTTCCTGGGGCGAGCCCACTTTCAAGCGCCTTGTGGAATCCGTGCCCGATCCTCTGTCCTCAAGTTTCAGTGTGACGCATTCGATGTTGATGAACCTGATGGAACGGCCCGGCGATCCGTTCACGGCGGCTCGCAGGCTGCTGACCGAAAACCACGAGTCCCGGTCCTCGCAGCTGCGGCTGATGAAAAAAGCCTTGGGAATCTACCGGGAGCTCCTTGCCGCCGAGGTGGTGGAGCGCATCCCGGCAGAAGAGCAGGGCCACGACGGCAGGACCGTCCGGCTCACCGTCCATCTGCAGGCCAATTTTGCCCTGAACCAGCCGCTGTCGCCGTTTGCACTGGCGGCGCTGGAGCTCCTTGACCCGGATTCGCCGTCGTACGCCCTGGACGTGGTGTCGGTGATCGAGGCGACCCTCGAAAAACCCCGCCAGATCCTCTCCGCGCAGCAGAAAAAGGCCCGCGGGGAAGCGATTGCCTCGATGAAGGCTGATGGTATCGAGTATGACCAGCGCATGGCCATGCTGGAGGACGTCACCTATCCGCAGCCACTCGCGGAACTTCTGGGCGAAGCCTTCGAGGTCTACCGCAAGGCCGCGCCGTGGGTGGGCGACTTTGAACTGGCGCCCAAGTCCGTGGTCCGCGACATGTACGAGCGCGCCATGAACTTCGGCGAGTTCGTCCAGTTCTACGGGCTGGCCCGCTCCGAGGGCATTGTGCTGCGCTACCTCGCCGACTGCTTCAAGGCGCTGCGCCAGACCGTGCCGCAGGACATGCTCCGGGAGGACCTTGAGGACCTCATCGCATGGCTTGGCGAACTGGTGCGGCAGGTGGACTCCAGCCTCCTGGACGAATGGGAGGAGCTGGCGTCCGGCGCGATGCCCACCCCGCACGACGCTCCCCCTCCCCCACCGCCGTCGCTTACGTCCAACGTCCGCGCCTTCCGTGTGATGGTCCGCAACGAGATGTTCCGCCGTGTGGAACTGTTCGCGGACGAGAACGCAGCAGCCCTGGGCGAGCTCGACGGCGGCGCAGGCTGGGGTGCCGACCGCTGGGAAGACGTCCTGGACGACTACTTCGATGAACACAACGACATCGGCACCGGCCCGGATGCCCGCGGCCCCGGGCTGCTCATGATCACCGAAGAGCCCGGGCTGTGGAAGGTCCGGCAGATTTTCGACGATCCGGCCCGCAACCATGACTGGGGCATCTCCGCAGAAGTGGACCTGGCAGCTTCCGACGAATCCGGGACGGCAGTGGTCCGGGTCACCAACGTCAACCGGCTCTAGGCTGTGACCCAGTGGACTCGGTCCCCGACCTGACGGGCAGCCTTCGGGTTTTGTTGGCCCTCGAGGCCCAGCCAGTCGCGCCAGCCAACGGTCCACGGCAGTGGTGGAACGGCCCGCTGGACGTCGAGGGGCTGGCCTTGGGGGCGGTCCAGGCAGCAGCGACGTCGCTGAACGCACTAGTTGGTGTGCCGGACAGGTACTCGCTGGCATCCGGAGCCACGGCAGCGTCCTTCGATTCGCTCGGACACCTGCGGATCGCAGGCGCGAAACCCGAAGGATTCGCTCCGACGTCCGGCTTCCGGCGCACGTCGGACGGCTGGATCCGTCTGCACGCCAATTATCCCCACCACGCAGCCCGGCTGATGGCGGCACTCTCCGTCAGCACGGCACAGGATGTGGAACAGGCCCTGCTAAGCATGACGTCCCTGGCAGCCGAGGACGCCATCACGGCCAACAAGGGCGTCGCTGCTGCCGTGCGCACGCGGGACGAGTGGGCCGCGACCCCAATGTATGAGACGCCTGGCGCCGGGCCGTGGATCCGCATCTCCCGTCCACCGACGGACGCCAATGAAAGTCGGCAGCTCCCCCGGTGGGTTCCAGGAGCAGTTCCGCGCCACCCCCTGACCGGGCTCAAGGTGCTGGACCTGACGCGCGTCATTGCCGGTCCCACGGCCACGCGCCTCCTGGGCGCCCTTGGTGCGGAAGTACTGCGCATCGACCCGCCCCAGCTTCCGGAGTTGAGCGACGTATTCGTTGACTCCGGCTTTGACAAGCGCAGTGCGGAGGCGGACTTCCGGGAGCCAGAGGTGATGGAAGCAGTCCGGGGTCTCATTGAGTCTGCCGACGTGGTGGTCACGGGTTACCGCGACGGCGGGCTGGACCGCTTCGGGCTGGCGCCCGAAGCGCTGCTGCAGGCACGGCCCGACCTGGTGACAGTCACCCTCAGTGCGTGGGGAAGCGGCGGGCCCTGGAAGGGACGGCGCGGTTTCGACAGCCTCGTACAGGCCGCGTGCGGCATAGCCGAACGGTATGGCCGGACGACTGATGACGGGTGGAAGCCTGGGGCGCTGCCAGTGCAGGCACTGGACCATGCCACCGGATATGGCCTGGCGGCGGCAGCACTTGCCTTGCTGGCCGAACGGCTCCGAAGCGGACGTGGCGGCGCGGCCCGGCTTTCCCTGGCCGGCAGTGCCGAAGAATTGTTCCGGCTCCCCGCATTGGCCGGCCACAGTGCTTCCCTGCCGGAACCGGACTTCCGCGTGATGGAGAGCCCCTACGGCCGCCTCCGGTACGTTGGACCACCCATCATGGCGGACGGTGCTCCTCTTGAATACGGCAAGGGACCAGTCCGCTACGGGACATCCCAGCTTCGCTGGCAGTAGGGATCACGGCCCCCTAGTAAACTCGGGCCATGAGTGTAATCCGCCCCGCCACCCGGCAAGACGTCCCCGCCATCCTGCAGATGATCCACGAACTGGCCATCTACGAGAAGGAACCGGACGCGGTCCGCAACACCCCAGAAATGCTGGCCGAGGTCCTGTTCGGCGGGAACCCGCGCGTGTTTGCCACGATGGCCGAGAACAGCGCGGGCGAGGTCCAGGGGTTCGCCCTCTGGTTCCTGAACTACTCCACGTGGGAAGGCGTCCATGGGATCTACCTGGAAGACCTCTACGTCAGCCCGGACGCACGCGGCGAGGGGCACGGCAAGGCGCTGCTGAAGCATCTGGCTGCCACCGCCGTCGAGAACGGTTACGCCCGGGTGGAGTGGAGCGTCCTGGACTGGAACGAGCCGTCCATCAACTTTTACCGCAGCCTCGGCGCCCGTCCCCTGGATGGCTGGTCCACGTTCCGGCTGACGGGCGACGCTCTGGAGAGCTTTGGCACCAGGACGGCAGCGTCCGTCCGTGGCTGAGCGCGACGCTTCCGTCCGAACCCCTCAGACGCGGACCCCCGTCCCGCATTTTGTGAAGGCCCGGCACGAATTCCGGGGCATGCGCACGGCCGAGCACTACTTCACCGTTCCCCTGGACCACTTCGCGCCGGAGAGCGGCGACGGCGCCGGAGAGACAATCACCGTTTTCGCCCGTGAGTACGTCTCGTCGGCCCACACCCAGGCTGAAGCCGAAGCGCTTCCCTGGCTGCTGTTCCTCCAGGGCGGCCCGGGCGGCCGCGGCAACCGGCTGGCTTCGCTGAGCGGCTGGAGCAAGGCGGCAGCCCGGGACTTCCGAATCCTGATGCTGGACCAGCGCGGCACCGGGCTTTCGACTCCCCTCGACCGGAACACGCTGCCCGAGCGTGGAGCGGCCGAGGCACAGGCTGCGTACCTTGAGCATTTCCGCGCGGATTCCATCGTGGCCGACGCGGAGCTCATCCGGACGGCGCTGGGCTCCGGCCCCTGGAGCATCTACGGCCAAAGCTACGGCGGATTCTGCGCGCTGACGTACCTGTCCTTTGCACCGGACGGGCTAAAGGAAGCCCTCATCACTGGCGGGCTGGCGCCGCTCACCGGGCACGCCGACAACGTCTACCGCGCCACGTTCGCGCGGGTTGCGGCACGCAACACTGAATACTTCAGCTGGTATCCGGAGGACCGCCGGACTGTGAATGCAATCGCAGCGCATCTTTCGCAGACCGAGGAGTTCCTTCCCGACGGCCACCGGCTCACGCCGGAACGGTTCCAGATGGTGGGCTCCTTCCTGGGTGGAAACACGCGGGTAGACGGCCTGCACTACCTGCTGGAGGACGCATTCACCGGGACGCCGCACGGGAACAGACTCTCCGATGCCTTCCTCGAGCAGGTCCAGGGCATCGTGTCCCGCCTGGCCAACCCGCTCTATGCCCTGCTGCATGAGTCCATCTACGGTCAGGGGCAGGCGACCGACTGGGCTGCCTGGCGGGTGCTGCAGGAAAATCCTGCATTCCGCCCGGATGCGGAGCCGTTGCTGCTGACCGGTGAAATGGTGTACCCGTGGTATTTCGAACAGGATGCCGCCTTGGTGCCGCTGCGGCAGGTGGCCCAGCTGCTGGCTGCCAAGACGGACTGGAAGCCGTTGTATGACCACACACAGCTGGCCGCGAACGGCGTGCCGGCAGCCGCCGCGGTTTACCGGGACGACATCTACGTGGACCGCGATCTGTCTCTGGAAACGGCGGCTGCCGTGCGCGGACTCCAGGTGTGGGAGACAGCCGACTTCCACCATGACGGCATAGCCGACGACGGCGAGGCCATTTTCGGTCGCCTGCTGGGTATGGTGCGCTCTGCGGCCGGCTCAGCGGGCAGCAGAGCCGGCCGCTGAACCAGTGGTAGTGCCGGCGGTGGGGCTGCGGCGACGCGCCACAAGGACAACGACGGCGGCGGTCAGGACTGCAGCCCCCACCAGGCCGCCCGCCATGTTCAGTCCCAGGTAGCCGGCCCAACTAAGGATCAGGCCGGAGGTAGCCCCGCCCACGGCGCCGGCGGCGCCCATCAGCATGTCCGATACACCTTGGACCACCACACGGGACTCCTGGGGGACGCTCTCGGCCAGCAGCGTGGAGCCGGATATGGTGGCTGCAGACCAGCCCATGCCCAGCAGGACAAGTCCCACGGCCACCGCCACGGTTGATGTCTGGCCGAATCCGGCGACGGCGACGGCCGCGATGAGCGTGGTGAAGCCGATTATGATGGTCTCTGTCCTGCCTGCCTTGTCCGTCAGCCAACCCATGACCGGCGACAACGCGAACATGCCGGCGATATGCAGCGAGATGGTGAAGCCGATGATTACCAGGACATCGCCGGACGAAGCGTGGCCGGCATGGGAGGAACCCGGCCCGGCCACAAGTTCCTGCAAATGCAGCGGGGTCATGGACATTACGCCCACCATCACGGCGTGGGCTCCGACGACGGCGGCAAGCGCCAGCCAGGAAGCCCTGGACTGCCGGATGGCACGTAGCCCGCGGACGAGCGATCCCCCGCCTGCGGTGCGCGCGGTGGCGCCTCGCTGGTTGGCCGGAGTTGGTGGCTTGCCCGGGGTCTTCCCGCCAGCTGTGTGGTCGGCTGTCTCCTGGGCAGCGATTTCGCGGGCGAGCAGAAGCGGGTCGGGCCTGAGTCCGGCGAAGAGCAGCACGATCGCCAGCAGGAGTCCGGCTGCGGAGATCACGAACGGTCCGGCGACGGGCGGCAGTCCGAGGGCCAGACCCACAACGGTGCCGGGCTGGATGAGGTTGGGGCCGGCAACGGCGCCCACCGTCACAGCCCACACAACAGCTGACAGCGCCCTGCCGCGGTGTTCAGCATCCGCAAGGTCGACGGCGGCGAAGCGTGCCTGCAGGCTCGCCGCGGTGCCCACCCCGATGCCCACGGCCCCCAGCACCAGCAGGACGAACAAGCCGGACACGATGGAGAGCACTATCAGCACAGTGCCGGCCAGAGCAGCGGATAGCCCCGTGACCTGCCCGGCCCGGCGGCCCCGCCGGTCCGCCAGCGAAGCCAGGGGCAGGGCAGTCAGCGCGGCTCCCAAGGTCATAACCGTTGCCACGGCACCTGCCCACACGCTGGAACCTGAAAGTTCCACGGCCAGGATGGAACCGATGGAAACCGTGGCTCCGGTGCCGATGCCGCCGAAAACCTGGGCCGCGCTCAGCAGCACCACGGTGCGCCGTTGCACCTGGCGCACTCCGTTTTCCGTCATCAGAATGCGGGCCATGCTCCGAGCATAGTCCTCGGCGGCCAGGTCCTACAGGGGGGCAGGTTAAGCCACTGATCCCGGCCGCGGTGCGTCCGGGATCAGTGGGAATGCGGTATTGCGTTGACCAAAGGGGCGGACAGCCTACTCTTTTTCGCTGAGGCTCTTCTTGGCGTCTTCCTCGAGGCGGGGGTCCAAGTGGGAGGTCTTTGCCTTGGAGCTCGCAAGGCTGGCAATCACGGCAACGATGATGGTGCCCACAATGACGGCCAGGGAAACGAAGGTCGGAATCTCCGGGGCCCATTCGATGTGGTGCCCGCCGTTGATGAACGGCAGTTCGTTCACGTGCATGGCGTGGAGCACCAGCTTCACGCCAATGAACGCCAGGATGAAGGACAGCGCGTGCTTCAGGTAGATCAGACGGTTCATCAGCCCACCCAGCAGGAAGTACAGCTGGCGCAAACCCATCAGCGCGAACAGGTTGGCGGTGAAGACGATGAACGGGCTCTGCGTCAGGCCGAAGATCGCGGGAATCGAGTCCACCGCGAAGAGGAGGTCGGTCAGGCCAATAGTTACGAACACCACCAGCATGGGCGTGAAGACCTTCTTGCCGTCCACCGTGGTGCGCAGCTTGCCGCCGTCGAACTTCTCCGACATGGGGATGACCTTGCGGATCCGGGCGATGAGCGGATTTTCTTTGTCCTCTTCGTCTTCGCCTTCATCCTGGGCCTGCTTCCAGGCGGTCCAGAGCAGGAACGCGCCGAAGATGTAGAAGACCCAGCTGAACTGCTCAATCACGATGGCGCCGAGGAGGATGAAGATACCGCGCAGGATCAGGGCGATGATGATGCCCACCATCAGGACTTCCTGCTGGTACTTACGAGGCACGGAGAAGCGGGCCATGATGATGATGAAGACAAACAGGTTGTCGATGCTGAGGCTGTATTCGGTGACCCAGCCGGCCACGAACTGGCCGCCGAATTCGGCACCGGTAAAGAAGAACATGGCCCCGGCGAACAGTAGGGCAAGGGAGACGTAGAACGCAACCCACAGGCCGGCTTCCTTCATGGAAGGTTCATGGGGACGCCGGACGACCAGCAGAAGGTCAATGAGGAGGATCAGGCCGAGGACGACAAGTGAGCCGAC
This sequence comes from Pseudarthrobacter sp. NBSH8, assembly GCF_014217545.1. Taxonomy (NCBI): domain Bacteria; kingdom Bacillati; phylum Actinomycetota; class Actinomycetes; order Micrococcales; family Micrococcaceae; genus Pseudarthrobacter; species Pseudarthrobacter sp. NBSH8. The sequence continues at coordinate 2,004,567 of NZ_CP043178.1, read as the reverse complement.
CTCAAACCATAAGGGTAGTTCGGGCACGGGTAGCCTTTCGCAGGGTACAGAGAATTGGAGTAAGTCTCTCCGGCCAGCTTGTGCACTTTGTGCTGAAATGGCGGCCCGCTACGCCCGGCCAGGCAACTGTGCCTAACGTGTTGACGATCGTAGCGCTCGGGATACTCCCCTACGTGACGTTAACTCTACAGCAGGCGTTCCCGCCTGCTGGACCATGCCCCGAACGCTGTGTGCCGCCGTCGCCCGGGTGTGTCCTAGGCGTGGCCGGCCGCCTGCATCTGGCGGAGCTCTTTCTTGAGGTCACTGACCTCGTCCCGGATCCGCGCGGCCAACTCGAACTGGAGCTCGGCGGCAGCGCCGTGCATCTGTTCGGTCAGCTGTTCGATGAGGCCCACAAGGTCTTCGGCCGGTGCCGCGGCGAGGCCGTCTTTGCGGACCTGTGCCGCGCCCTTTGCTGCGGACTTGCCACGTTTGGCGCCCTTAGCCAGCCGGTTGTTGTTGAGCAGTTCCTGGGTGTCGGCGTCTTCCTTGGCCAGCTGGTCGGTGATGTCGGCAATCTTCTTCCGCAGCGGCTGCGGATCGATGCCCCGTTCGGTGTTGTAGGCCACCTGGATGGCGCGGCGCCGGTTGGTTTCATCGATAGCCTTGGCCATGGAGTCGGTGATGCGGTCCGCGTACATGTGGACCTCGCCGGAGACGTTGCGGGCGGCGCGGCCGATGGTCTGGATCAGCGAAGTTGCCGAGCGCAGGAAGCCTTCCTTGTCCGCGTCCAGGATGCTCACGAGGGATACCTCGGGCAGGTCCAGGCCTTCGCGGAGCAGGTTAATTCCCACCAGGACGTCGAAGACACCCATCCGGAGTTCCCGGAGCAGCTCAACCCGTCGCAAGGTGTCTACGTCCGAGTGGAGGTATTCGACCTTGATGCCGTGGCCCAGCAGGTAGTCGGTGAGGTCCTCCGCCATCCGTTTGGTGAGCGTGGTGACCAGGACGCGTTCGTTCTTTGCTGTGCGGGTCTTGATCTCGCCGAGGAGGTCATCGATCTGGCCCTTGGTGGGCTTGACCACCACCTCGGGGTCGATCAGTCCGGTGGGCCGGATGATCTGCTGCACAAAGCCGTCGGCCTTGCCCAGTTCGTACTTGCCGGGGGTGGCCGACAGATAGACGGTCTGGCCCACGCGCTGCAGGAATTCGTCCCACTTGAGCGGGCGGTTGTCCATGGCTGACGGCAAGCGGAAACCGAAGTCCACGAGGTTCCGTTTGCGGGACATATCGCCCTCGTACATGGCGCCGATCTGCGGTACGGTGACGTGGGATTCGTCGATCACCAGCAGGAAGTCGTCCGGGAAGTAGTCGATGAGGCAGTGCGGAGCAGTCCCGCGGGCGCGTCCGTCAATGTGTGATGAGTAGTTTTCGATGCCGTTGCAGAAGCCCATCTGCTGCATCATTTCGAGGTCGTAGGTGGTGCGCATGCGGAGCCGTTGGGCTTCCACCAGCTTGTTCTGGCCTTCCAGGACGGCAAGGCGTTCGGCGAGCTCGTCCTCGATCCGCTTGATGGCCCGGCCCATCCGCTCGGGCCCGGCCACGTAGTGCGAGGCCGGGAAGACGTACATTTCCTCTTCGTCCCGGATCAGTTCGCCGGTCAGCGGATGGAGGGTGTGGATGTTCTCAATCTCGTCCCCGAAGAATTCGATCCGGATGGCCAGTTCCTCGTACATCGGGATGATTTCCACGGTGTCGCCCCGGACCCGGAAGGTGCCGCGGTGGAAGTCCATGTCGTTGCGCGCGTACTGCATGGAGACGAATTTCCGGAGCAGGTCGTCGCGGTTCATCTGTGCCCCCTTGCGGAGCGTGACCATGCCGGCAATGTACTCTTCCGGCGTGCCCAGGCCGTAGATGCAGGACACCGTGGCGACCACAATGACGTCGCGGCGGGTTAGCAGGGCGTTGGTCGCGGAGTGGCGGAGCCGTTCCACTTCTTCGTTGACCGAGGAGTCCTTCTCAATAAAGGTGTCCGTCTGCGCTACGTACGCCTCGGGCTGGTAGTAGTCGTAGTAGGAAACAAAGTACTCCACCGCGTTGTTGGGCAGCAGTTCCCGGAATTCGTTGGCGAGCTGGGCGGCCAGGGTCTTGTTCTGCACCATGACCAAGGTGGGCCGCTGGACCTGTTCGATCAGCCAGGCCGTGGTGGCGCTCTTACCGGTACCGGTGGCTCCCAGCAGGACTACGTCCTTTTCGCCGTTCCTGATCCGCTCCGTCAGTTCGGTGATCGCAGCAGGCTGATCACCTGCCGGCTGGAACTCGCTGATGACTTCAAACGGCGCGACAACGCGGTTGATCTCCTGGGCAAGGCTCATGCATCTAATCTACAACCGGGGACCGACAGCGAAAGTCCGGATCAGTTGCCGGCGAACAAACCGCCTCAGGGGCAAGGAGTTCAGGGGAAGTACGACGGCGGCGCCCAGCCTGTGCGTGCAGCCCAGCCCGCCATGCGCGGCCACGCTTCGTCCGTGAACCACGGTTCCTTCGCCTCCGCGTAAGCCCGCGTCCCGTTGGTATCCGCAAACAGTTCGGCCAAGGCGCGCTTGTGGTCCCCGTAAAGGCTGACGGCCTCCGGATCGCTCCTGAGCCAGTCGCGGAAGAGCAGCGCGTACCGCCACCCGGGCGAGCCGGCTGCCCGGACGTGCAGGTTCACGGCCCGGCCGGGGTCCGCGCTCGCATGAAAACGTTTCTGCCAGCGCTCCGGCTCCGGATCGGCCGGTTTTGGTGTGTCGAATCCGGCCCCCGGCACGGCTGGGAACCCCGCGGCGGCCAGCAGCGGCGCGATCCGGTCCGCGGCGTTGAGATCCGGCACCGTGACCTGGAGGTCGATCACGTCCTTGGCTGCCAGGCCCGGCACGGCCGTGGAGCCAATATGGTCCACCGCCAGAATGTCATCCGGTGCCGCGGAGGTGACCCGGGATCCCAGCCGTGCAGCTTGGGCCGGCCAATCCTCCTGCGGAGCAGACAATACTGCGGTTCCGGTCCTGGCCGCCCTGGCCCCGCGGTGGATATTATCCGCAAACGGGACCAGCCGCTCTGTCCACAGCCGGTCCACCTCTGCGGTCACGTCAGCCAGCGATCCGGAGTTGTCAAGGACCACGTCAGCAACAGCTAGCCGTGCCTCACGCGAGGCCTGGGCCGCCATCCGCGACCGTGCGTCCTCGGCCGTCATGCCTCGGTGTTCGATCATCCGTCCGATCCTGACATCATCGGGTGCGTCCACCACAAGGACCAGATGGAAGCCGCTGCCCTGGCCCGTCTCCACCAGCAGTGGAATGTCCTGGACCACAATGGCGCCGGCCGGGGCTGTGGCGGTGATGCCCGCCGCCGCGGCCCGGACCAGCGGGTGGACGATGGCGTTCAGCACGGCCAGCTGCGAGGGGTTGCCGAACACCACGGAACCGAGCCTGTCCCGATCCAGCCGGCCCCCGGCGTCGAGCATTTCCGGTCCAAAGGCTTCCACCACACGGGCCAGCCCCGGCATTCCCGGCTCAACCACGTTCCGGGCCAGCGCATCCGCGTCCACCAGCACGGCACCGAGCTCGGCGAGGCGTGAGGCGACCACTGACTTCCCTGAGGCGATGCCGCCCGTCAAACCAATCTTGAGCATCCCACCACCCTAATCCCCACCGCCTCCCTGAATTCGCTGCCCGCACTAGACTTGGGCGGTGCAAGAGCAAGACAGCCGGACCACCGCCTACACCACGCTCGCCTTGGGTCGCGGCTTCCGGCACGAGATCGAGATCAAGCGCTCCAGGTTCATTACCGTGCTGGGCCGCGCCGACAATGAGGACACTGCGCGGGACCTGGTGGCTGGCCTGCGCCGCGAGTTCCACGACGCCCGCCACCACTGCTCCGCGTTCGTCCTGGGACCGGACCGGGACATCCAGCGTTCCAGTGACGACGGCGAGCCCTCCGGTACCGCAGGCATCCCGATGCTGGAGGCCATCGTCAAAAGAGAAACAGCACCGGGGGTGACGGACCTCAGCGACGTGAGTGCCGTCGTCGTACGCTATTTCGGCGGCATCCTGCTGGGCGCCGGCGGACTGGTCCGCGCCTATTCGGAATCGGTGTCCGCCGCCCTGGAACGCGCACCCCTGGTCCGGCGGAGCCGGCTGAGGATCTGCTCGGCGGCGGTGCCGCATGCCGCTGCTGGACGGCTGGAGAACGATCTTCGGGCGGCCGGGTTTGTGATGGCGGAAACCAGCTACGGAGCGCAGGAGACGATCCTGCGCCTGGCGGTGCCCGACGAAGCTGACCAAATCACTGCGGCCACCGAACGCGTGCTGTCGCTTACCGCCGGGAGAACCGGGCTCACACCGGCCGGAACGGAGTGGATCGATGTCCCGCTCCCCTGAGGTCCGGCTGGCAGACGTCGACGAACCCATGCAGGAGCGGCTGCTGGAACTGGCGCAGCGGGACGCGTCCGCGGATGACGTCACGCCGCCACTTGGCAACGGGACGGGCTGGAACGCGGAACGCATCGACTGGTTCGGCGCCTACCACCGGTCTGCGGCCGCGGGCCTGGACGGACCGGTCTCGGAAAAGAGCTGGGCGGTGCTCTGCGACGGCAGCCCGGCCGGTTCGGTCAGGCTCAAAGGGATTGACGACGGAACGGCGCAACCCGGAACTGCTGAGACAGGCATCTGGCTGGGCCGCAATTACCGTGGCCGCGGTATTGGTGGAGCCGCGCTGAGGCTGGTATTGGCGGAAGCCCGACGCACCGGACTGCACCAGGTGGTGGCCCACACCACGGCAGGCAACATAGGCGCCCAGCGGCTCCTTACCGCGGCCGGCGCGGCACTGACGCACGACGACGATGGCACGGTGAGTGCCGTCGTCGTACTTTCTACCAACTGGCGGTAGGCGCACCGAACGGCTCGTAGGGGAAGATCAGGCGCCGGCCGTTGGCCGGTTAAGCACAACGGGCCCCTGCGAAAGCAGGGGCCCGTTGTTCCTGCCCGGGAAGCCCGGGCAGGTGGCAATTAGTTGCCGGTCAGCTTCTCGCGCAGAGCTGCAAGAGCCTCGTCCGAAGCCAGGGTACCGGCCCCGGTGTTGGACTCTGCAGCAGGCTCGGAGGAGTAGCTGGTGGTGCCTGAATCGCTGTCACCGGACGTTGCAGCTGCAGCGTCGTCGGCAGCGTGCTGGGCGACCTGCTTCTTGTGTGCTTCCCAGCGGGTCTGGGCGTCAGCGTACTGCTGCTCCCAGACGGCGCGCTGGTTCTCGTAGCCTTCAAGCCACTCGTTGGACTCCGGGTCGAAGCCCTCCGGGTACTTGTAGTTGCCTTCTTCGTCGTACTCAGCGGACATGCCGTAGAGAGCCGGATCGAATTCGGTGGACTCGGCGTCAACGCCCTCGTTGGCCTGCTTGAGGGAGAGGGAGATACGGCGGCGCTCGAGGTCGATGTCGATAACCTTGACGAACAGCTCGTCACCAACGGAGACAACCTGCTCAGCCAGCTCCACGTGGCGGACTGCCAGTTCGGAGATGTGCACGAGGCCTTCGATGCCGTCTTCGACGCGAACGAACGCACCGAACGGAACGAGTTTGGTGACCTTACCCGGTACAACCTGCCCGAGGGCGTGGGTGCGGGCGAAGGTCTGCCACGGATCTTCCTGCGTAGCCTTGAGCGACAGTGAAACGCGCTCACGGTCCAGGTCGACTTCGAGAACCTCGACGGTGACTTCCTGGCCAACTTCGACAACCTCGGACGGGTGGTCGATGTGCTTCCAGGACAGCTCGGAAACGTGAACGAGGCCGTCTACGCCGCCCAGGTCCACGAAGGCACCGAAGTTGACGATGGAGGAAACAACACCGGGACGGACCTGGCCCTTTTCCAGCTTGTTGAGGAACGTGGAGCGAACCTCGGACTGGGTCTGCTCGAGCCATGCACGGCGGGACAGCACAACGTTGTTGCGGTTCTTGTCCAGCTCGATGATTTTGGCTTCGATCTTCTGACCGATGTACGGAGCGAGGTCGCGCACACGGCGCATCTCGACGAGGGATGCGGGCAGGAAGCCGCGCAGACCGATGTCGAGGATAAGACCACCCTTGACAACCTCGATGACGGTACCGGTGACGACACCGTCTTCTTCCTTGACCTTCTCGATGTCGCCCCAGGCGCGCTCGTACTGAGCACGCTTCTTGGAGAGGATCAGGCGGCCTTCTTTGTCTTCCTTGGTGAGCACCAGGGCTTCGACGAGATCGCCAACGGAGACAACGTCTCCGGGATCAACGTCGTGCTTGATGGACAGCTCGCGGGAGGGGATGACACCTTCGGTCTTGTAACCGATGTCGAGCAGAACTTCATCGCGGTCGACCTTTACGACGGTACCTTCGACGAGGTCTCCGTCGTTGAAGTACTTGATGGTGGCGTCGACTGCTGCGAGGAAGTCCTCAGCGGTACCGATGTCGTTAATGGCGACTACGGGGGTACCGGGCTTCTCGGTGGAGGTGATGGTCATGTAGTAGGGGCTCCGTTGTGGATAGTTAGTCGGTCAGGAAAACCGCCGCGCCCGCGTTATGGAACGCAGGCGCAGGTCTTCGGGCGATCACAAGGATTTTCCGGGTCTTCCTGGTTTGTGGATTTTAGAAACTTGCACGTAGCACGCGCCCACTTATTCTAGTCGCTGCGGCCAACAGGGGTCAAAGCGCAGGCAGCACATCTGCCAGCCGGGCAAACGTGGTGCCGCCGCCCTGCAGCCGCGGCAGCGCCTGCCGGAACCCGGTCGCTGTGCCGCTGCCTGGCTTGTTGAAGTGCGCAATGACAATGTCTCCCGGTCCTGCGGCAGACAACGCGGACGCGACCGCTTCCGGCGCGAGCGTGGCACCGGCGTCGGCGTTGATGCTGAAGTTCACTGGCAGCATGCCCAGGCGACGGGTCATCGCGGCCGCCACGTCGTCGTAGTAGGCCGTGCCTGCCCGGAAAAAGCGTGACGGCCGCCCTGCCGCTTCCAGGAGCACATCCTGGCACCTCGTGAGCTCGTCATAAGCGTCGGCGACGCCCGCGGTGCCGGCGATGCCGTAGGCGGATTTGCCGGAGACCGACAGCGGCCGGTGAAGCCAGCCATGGTTGGCCAGTGCAAAGAGCGGATCTTGCCCCAGCTCGGCGGCGAGGGTGCGGTTCGCCTGGATCCAGCGCGCGTTCACAAAAAGGGTGGCCGGAATACCCAGCCGCCGCAACACGGCTAGTAAAGCTTGGTCAACGCCGGATCCGCCGGGGCCGCCGCAGGCATCCAGGGTGATGACGGCCTGGCGGGCCGGCGACCTGGTGACCACTCCCGTCACCGCCAGGCCCCACTCGGTGGGCCGCCTGCCGGCAAATTCCGCCACGAGCTGGGCTTTCGACGGCGGCTGCACTACTGCCGGCGTCGCCGGGAGGGGCTGGGCTGGGCCCGGCTCATCCCCTGCTGGCATATCCTCTGCCGGCGCAGCCTGCCCCGGGGACACTGCCCCGGCCAGGTCCTGTTGTTCAACCGGTACGGCCGGCCATCCGGTCCCGGGTGCGGTCTGTGCAGCACACGCCGACACCGCGGCGAGCACGCCCGATGCCAGGCCAAAGACCATTGCCCGGCGGCTGGTCAGCCCCGGCACGCCAGTATCCCCCATGGATGTGTCCTTCGGATGAGGCAGGAGCCCCTAGAAGTGGGTCAGGCAGTGCGTGGCACGCTCAACCGCAAACATGCCACGAACCTGGAGCGCCGCGCCCTGCTTGTGTTCGCGGATCCGCCCAGCTGCCGCCAGCGTAACCGGGCAGACCGCACCGAGATAAATTGATGACAGGGCTGAGACGTCCAGGGTCAGGTCAGCCGGTTCCTCCGCGTCGAGGCGTACGACCGCGGCCTCGCCGGCTCTGACCTCCAGGGCGTAAGTCCCAGTCGTCAGGCCAAGCGGATCATGCACGGCCAGGACCAGCCGCCCGTCCACCGGATAGCGCCGGGCTTCCAGTGCCTTTTGGATGTCCAGGATGCGGAGCCAGAGCATGTCCCTGCCGTCCGCGGATTCGATGCACCGCGGATCGGCCAGCGCCCAGGCCAGTGGATCGTCGACCGGCGCCTCGGCCCACGTCACGCGTTCCACGAGGTCGATGGCGGCCAGGAACTGCCAGAGCTCCAGGTACGCGTGGTTGGTGGCGGCCACGAGGTCCACCACTTCGACGGTGTAGGGCTCGGTATCCCAGCCCAGGAATTTGTAGGAGACGTAGCCGTCCACGGTGTTGCCGGGTCCGTAGTGCAGCGCCACCTTGACGGCGGGATCCTCCTTGCCGTCCCGGCCCAGGGATCCCGAGGCGAGCTGGCGGTACCACTCCTGGCGGCCGATCGATCCCGGAGTCAGGCGGTGCACGCGCTCGAACACTTCCGGGGCCAGGTCGAGCAGCACACGCGGGTCCGCGATGTCCACGGCGCCGACGGCCTGGTGATTGAGGCGAAACCGGGCAGTGGTATCCACTTTGACGGTCCGTTCGAAGCTGGCCACCCCATAGCCGAAGCGTCCGTAGATGGATCCCTCTGACGCAGTCAGGGCTGCCATCGCCACGCCATCGTCCTTGGCCATGGCCAGGTCCTCGGACATCATCCGGCGCAGCAGGCCGCGCCGCCGATGCGAGGTCCGGACCGTCACCGCGGTGACAAGCTGGGTTTTCAGCAGTCGGCCGAAGCCGATGTTAAGTGTTTTGCGCAGGGTGCCGAAGGTTGCCACCGGCACCTCCGCGGGGAGCGACCCCGGCGCGACTTGCCTCGTCTGGTAGGCGCCAGTGAAGATCCGTTGGTCAACTGTGTAGGTCTCCAAGGACTTCGCAACATGTTCCGGCGTCCGTGTGGGGTCGTGGAAGCCAAAGGCCACCGCCTTCACCCATGATTCGGCGTCGGGATACCCCGCCTCACCCTTGGCTACCGCCATGAAGCGCCGGATTTCATAGTCATCACTCAGTTCAGCCACACCGCCGAGCCTAGCCAATGAATCCCGCGCCTGGCCAGCAGCAACTCGCGGGTGCCGGCACGAAATCGCTCAGAGCCGTCGCACGGGTTGGCGCAGGATGGTTTTGAGCTTTTCCGGTGCGACCCTACGGACGTCGAGAGGCCATCGTCGAGGATCTCAAGGCGGAGCAGGTCCAGCCCCGGAACGTGCCTCGTCGCCGCCTTCGCGATACCGTCCTGCACCTCGCCGGCGCGGATCCAGCCCGGCTGCGGAATCATCATGGTCCACTTCCAGTCTTCCATTTCGCCACGGGTGAAGGCGTCAGGATCATCCGCAGTCCAGAGACCCTCCAACGGTCCGACGGCGTAGTCCCGACCTGAGTGCTTGCTGGCAAACTTCACAGCGTAGGACACCGAGTACAGCGCTTCCAGGGCGGCGGCGTAGGCGGGAGCCGTCCCCGAATTTCCCTGCCCGTCCAGCATCAGGTAGGGGTGGCTTGTGAAAAAGTGAAATATCCGACGCTAAGGTTTGGCCGGGCGGCGTAGTGGCCTGTGTTGGCCGGGTTTGATCTCCGCCCGCTGGTTCAGCCGCTGGATGATGGGCGGCGCCATCTACGGCCGTCCCGGGAAGTGCGCGACTCACTCACCCACACCACCGAAGAGGGAGGGTATGAACTTCTGGGACACGGCGATCGGGAAGATTTCACGGATATTGGGGCAGATGGAATTCATTCAGACCTCACTGGACCGGTGGGGTTCTGATCTGCCGTAGTTAAAACCGTTTTCCCGAACCGACCGGAGCTGCATCTGGTGTATAGAACGATCTAACAGGGGCCTTATATCCAAGGTTCCAGTCAGTCAGCGAACCGCACTGCCAACGGCGGTCCGCGGCATCATCCCCAGCGACGTCAGTGTGATCCACATCACGCCAAATGTGCCGTGAGGTTTGCGGAGGCGGGAGCGTCTTAAGGGTACGGGCATCACTACCGATGGCCGGCGGATCTTAGGAGTGATTTGTTGTGACAACTCAACCGCAGGGAACCTCGTCCCCGACCCCTTCTCCGGAGCCAGAACTGGGCCCTGATGCCTCACGGCGCGGCGACGCGGGCGCGACCCCGACGGGGCCGGACCGCGGGCGTGGCACCACCACCATTGTTGACAGTGTGATCGCCAAATTGGCGGGCCTCGCAATCGCCGATATCCCCGGCGTCTATGCCTTGGGCGGCGGCGCCGCCCGGGCGCTGGGGTCCATCCGGGAAGCGGTCGGCATGGCCGACGTGACCCAGGGCGTGTCCGTGGAGGTGGGCCAGACGCAGGTGGCGGTCGATCTGGTCCTCGTCGCGGAGTACCCGCATCCGCTCCAGGACGTCGCGGAGGCTGCCCGTGATGCGGTGTACCAGGCTGTCGAGGATCTTGCGGGCATGGAAGTCACCGAAGTCAACGTCACCATCACCGACATCCACATCCACAGTGAGCAGAACGACAGTGATGAGAGCACCACAGAGACGCCGAAGGAGGTCCGGGTCTCATGACCGCAACGGTCAGCGGCATGGCCCTCGGAGCGACGTTGGCGATTTCCGGGCTGGCCTTCGGGTTCTGGGGTTTCCTCTTCGTTGCCCTCCTCATGGCCATTGGCGCCGTGCTGGGCCGGGCTGCTGAGGGCCGGCTGGATCTGGGCGGCGTGATGAACGCCCTGCTTGGCAAGAGTTCCTCCTCATGAGCGCGGACCCGGCATCGGCCCGGGCACCGCGGCATGTCTTTAATGTTGTGGGTTCCCGGGCAGGGCACACCAAGGTCACTGCCCATGCCCTGACAAAGGTGATCGAGGTGATCGCCGCCGACGCCTTCGACATCCCGCCGGACAGGGTCACGGTGGACATCCAGGATGCGAAGGGCCGCCTGGGCATCAGCGCCGCAGTAGCCGTTGTTGTCCCCTCCCTGTTGCAGGCAGCACACCGGGGTCCGTCCCCTACAGACGAGACTGTCTATGCGCGCGCCGCGCGGGCCCGGTCGGTGATCATCGACCGCATCGGCCAGGTGGCCGGCGCTGACGTGGACCGCGTGGATATCACCGTCCATGGCATCCACCGGCCACCGAAGGCCAGGGTCCAGTGAGTACAGGGCGGCAAGCCCGGCGGATCGGGCGCCGGGAACTGCATTCAGCCCGGGCCGTGGCATCCGTGATCGTTGCCGTCACCCTGATCATCGTGCTGGTCTGGGTCGGCACGGAGACCGTGCTGTCCGCGTTTGGGCAACGCCCGCTGCTGGCCGCGCCGTGGCAGATGGCCGAATGGGCCGCGGGACTGGCCGCCACCACCGCGCCCGCGGTACTCGTCACTTCCGGCCTGCTGATGGCCCTGGCGGGTCTGGTGTTGATCCTGGCAGGGGTCCTTCCGGGGCGCAGGGCACGCCATCAGCTGGCCCGCGACCGGGCCACTGTCATCGTCGATGACGCGGTGATCGCCGCGGCACTGTCGAAGGTCGCACGTCAGCGCGGACGCCTCGTTCCCGAACAGGTCACCACCACGATCAGTGCCCGAACGATCACCATCCTGATCCGCCCCACCTCCGGGATAGCCCTGGACAGGGATGGTATCGAAAAATTCGTGGAGGCCGAAGCAGCCCGCTACGGCCTGCACCCCGGTCCCCGGCTCGCCGTGCGGGTCAGCGAACAAGGAGCGGTGGGAGTATGAACAGCACCAACCGCGGGCTGAACCGGTTCCTGCTCGCCATCCTCGGGATCGTCGTGCTCGCGGCTGGCGTCCTCACCGGCTGGGCCGGGGCCGCGCCGGAGCTGGCACGGCAATGGACCCGTATCGGGCAGCACACTTTGGCCTGGACCCGGCAGCAGCTGCGCGCGGCACCAATTCCCGGCACGGACACCAGCTGGTGGACCGCGGCATCCCTGCTGGCCGTGGTGCTCGCCCTTGTGCTGCTCGTGTTCTGGATCCGCTCCCAGGGCGGAGGGCACATCCGCAGGATCGGAAACCACGAGGACGCCGGCCGCGGCGCCACGGCCGTGGACGTCTCCTACGCGGCCGAGGCCATCACCGATGCCACCGCAGGCAACGACCAGATTCTCTCCACCACAGTCACGGCCTGGAGACTCAAAGGCGCCGATGCGCTGAAAATCAACGTGCAGGCCAGGCGCGGCGCCTCGCCCGCCGACATCGAAAGCGCCATGGAGGTGGTCATCGCCGGACTCGATACCATCCTGGGCGAGCAGGTCCCGGTCCTGGTCCACATCGGGTCCGGCCCGCGGTCCCGCTTCGCCGGCCCCGAACTGGTCCACTGACCGGCCGCAGGACCCCCGCACCCGCGCACCCGCGCACCCGCGCACCGACACGGGACAGCACAAGAAAAGGCACTAAATAGGAAAAGGACACACGGCCATGGGCATGAACGACAAGGCACCGAACGAATTCGAAGATAAGGACGGGCCCGCCAGGGACGCGGCAGGGAAACTGACTGGGGACCAGGACCTGGAGAAGGAGGGCCAGAAAGACCAAGCGAAAACATCCCTGAAAGACGCCGCCGAGAAGGCCAAGGACGTGGCCGGTGACATCGGGGAGAACATCAAGCACGCCGCACAGAAACTCAAGGAAGGCTTCAGCAAGAAATAGCCGGCGCGCACGCCGGTCACGGTATCGCTGGAAGGAGACGCGCCATGGGCATCCTCGCGTTCATCATCCTCGGGCTGGTCAGCGGAGCCCTTAATCAAGGTCCTGATGCCCGGGCTGGTCAGCGGAGGCTGGCCAACCAGCCTCGCCCTGGGCGTCCTCGGGGCGCTCCTGGGCGGCCGGCTGGACCCGGCCTTGCTCGGAGTCGGACTGGGCACATTCTTCGAACCGCAGACCTGGCTGCTGGCCGTGATCGGTGCAGGCGTCCTGGTCCTGGTCTACCGTGCCGTGAAGGGCCGCCGGCCCACCACACGCCGCTGAGCTGAAGGAGAACACCCAAGAGCCCCGTGTCAGTGGCGGTTGGTGTGTAAACGCCAACTTTAAAATGACCGGAGACGGAGAAGCCGACTGACCGTACCCTTGAATTCCAGCGGTCAAACCAACATGCCGCACCCAGTCAATCCTAAGTTTAAGAGACAGAAGCATCTGGGGGCGGTTCCGGTGAGATGTTCCTGAACCAGGAGCACCGCCCGGCTCCGTCCCAATGGACCCTGCACGGGAAGAGCCACTAATCTTCGTGACCGCTGTCTGCTGTCAGCGCAAGTGAAGACGGCGAAAAGCCCCGCAGTACGCGCGTCAGTGATGCGGGGCCTCCCTGACAACCGCTCCGCGGGATGGTGGAGATGCGCTTTGTGGTTCAGTAACGCAGGAGAGCTACTGCCTCGGTTTCGGTGGGGAGTTCCTCCGATGACACTACGTGGACGTCCCCTCCGTGTTGCAGTGTCTCGATTGCAGCGACGCCTAAAAGATCTTCTCCCGAGGATTCGAAGTCGGGTCCTGCCTCAAGTTTGTCAGCCTCGCGGTCGTAATGTCCCCAGATCGGCTCGCCGTCGTGAAGGAGTAAAGTGCTGATCCGTCCCTGGTGTGACGCCCGCACGATGTCCGCGATGTCGCTTGTCGCTGTGGGCTCGCCCCGGCCCAGAAGTTCAGCTGCGTTGTTTAGAGCCTCCACCCGCCCGCTATCCAACCGCCCTTGCACCTTTGCGTAAGCGAGACTGTGAAGCCCTGAAGTATCGAGGGCGTTCGCGTTGACCTCCACGACTCCTGCCAGGAACTGGCCAAGGTCACTCGATTGCTGGAAATGCCCACCAATTTCAGCGTCCGCGACGAGTACCAGGGGTTGGGGGCTCGCGGAAAGAATATTTTCAGTAGCCTTGGCCACCTCCGCTACGAATTCCTGGAGGCGCGTTTTCCTGAAATCAGGTGGGCTGTCCCCGTATACCTGTGCGTTCGGGATATTGGCTGTCCCTACATTGGGACGCGCAGGAGGGCTGGCCTGCACCGGGTTTTCATAATCGTTTTCCACCGACGTTCTCTCCGGAAGGGCGACGGTTCTGTCCTCAACGAGTTGGTAGCGGGACGCGCTGAAGAGGGTGGCTTTATCACCCGTCACGGTCAGGACGGAGAAATGGCCGTCTGCCGCCAGTATGGGCAGCAGAGGCCTGATGTGGAATTTTTTGCCTACAACTACGAGTTCTTCGAAATTAAGCGGAACCCTGTATTCACGCGTTTGATTTTCGTCGATGAATAGAGCCAGTCCAGTGCTCTGGTGCTGCCAAAAATCGCGGTCTTCCGAGAGGGCTGTGGCGGGCTCCAGGATGGTAACGGCGTCTGCTTCGGACAGGCCGGCCATAGTGAGTCTTGACTGGGCGTCGGCGAGCAGGTTCTTCAGGCGGATAGGGTCCTGCCGGACCTCTTTTCCGGTGGGATGGGTCGGCATGAAAATCGAGACCGCAGTAGATGATTTGCTTGCTATCAGTCGAGTCAGATCGGTTTGGGCGAACAATTTAGGTCCTTTCACAGAGCGTGCTTGGTACCACTTCATTGGTGAGCAGATTCGAGGACTTGAGTGTTAGGAGGCTCCAGGCCCTCCCATCGGCTGGTTTCCTTTGCGTCTATCGAGTTTGCCCATCTTGCTGTTGAGCAGGCTGGAGAGTTTGTTTGCTGCTCCCGCGAAGGCTTCCTCCAATGAGCCTGCGTTGTGTGAGACAGCCACCGGTTGTTGTCCGGCTACCCGCGCCTCGATAGTGCAGCGTTTGTCCCCACCACCGGATTTGTCCGCGTTTTCATCGACCAGATGTACCTCAACCCGGGTGATCTGATCGGCGAATCGCGACAGCCTGCTACTGACAGTGGATTCGATCTCGCTGGTTAATTGTTCGCTGCCCTCGACGCTACTGTTTGTGCTGACCTGAATTTGCACGGGCGTTCACCTTCTCTCGCTTTCGATAACAGGAAGGACCAGTGGCGAATACTGGGTGAGGCGATCCGCCCGGTACCTGTTTGCGGGCCCTCGCTGATGATTGGTGATCATTCGATCCTAGGGCGGAGGGAGGGGGGTGGCCAGCGGTAGAGCACCCTTCCTCACGAGCACAGCAATGAAGCCGCCCCTGGCAGCACGCCCTCGATCCATCCCGTGCATCCGGACAGGGATGCCGGTTGGCAAGGCGCTGGAGGTCAGTCCGCGCGGCATATCGGGAGGCCGTTCGCATTCAGGCATGGTTGGGTTTTGGTTGGTTCGATAGGGGCAGTGGGTCCGTGAAGGCTGCGAGGTAGCGGAGACAGTAAAGGCTAGGTGAGCCCGGAAGGCGGCCCGGGTTTAGCCAGGAAGGATCATAATCCACGCCGCTGAGCACCGGAACATGCGGTGAGCACTTGTGGACCCGTCCCGCCAAGACCAGGAGGGCCCACGAAAGGACCTGGCATGTCTGGTCCCGCGGTTTCGGTGACGGTAGCGTGTTCCCATGAGTGATCCTGTTGGTGGAAAGAGCCGGCTGTGCCACGTCCCGGATGAATTGCTGGCTGAACGTGCCGGCGACGGGGACGTGGTGGCCTTTGAAGTGCTGGCAGCCCGGCATGCCCCGGCGATGCGTGCCTACGCCCGCAGGCTCACCGGCTCCCTGGCCGACGCCGACGACGTCGTCCAGGAAGCCTTACTCCAGGCATGGAAACACCTCGACACCCTCCACGACAAAGCCGCCGTGCGGGCCTGGCTCCTGCGCATCACCGGAACCCGCGGCATCGATACTCTCCGGCGCCGCAAATACCACCCACCCGGCACGGCCCTGATCGACACCCCCGATCCGGCACCCGGTCCGGAAGGGGCAGCCGAGCTGAACTCCGAAGTCGCCGCGATCTCCCTGGCCCTGGCTGTTTTGCCCGAAGAGCAGCGCCGGTGCTGGGCCATGAAAGAGATCGGCGGAATGTCCTATGAGGAGATAGCCCACGCATTGAACATCACCCCCACCAGCGTCCGGGGCAGACTTGCCCGGGCCAGAGCCGCGTTGCTAAAGACCATGGAGGACTGGAAATGAGTGCCCCCACCGGCGGTACCGGCTGCGGACGCAGCATCGAAACGCTCGCCAGCTACCTCGACACCGGTACCTCCCCCGACGCAGCGCACATCTCCTCCTGCCCCCAATGCCAGGCCGGACTGGCCGCCCTGCGTCAGCTCAACAGCCTCACCGGCGAACTCCTGGCCCACGACCTCAGCATGGCTGCGGCGCCGGAACAGACCTGGCTGCGGGAGATCCTGGCCAACCTGGGCCTTGAGACCCGGGCCGGGCGGGCCATACCGATCAGGGCGGAAGACCACAGCGACGAACTCTCCCAGACCGAAGGATCGGTCATAGCCCTCATCCGCAACGTCGGAGACACCATCCGCGGGGCAACCATCGGTAGATGCCGCCTACGCGGGGACATCACCGTAGCCGGCGCGCCCGTGGACCTGGACGTCCGGGTCTCCGCCTTCTACGGCTACCGGCTACCCGCCATGGCAGAGCGGCTCCGCAATGAAATCGGCACCGCCCTTGCCACCCACACCGAACTGAACCTGCACACCATCAACATCACCATCACGGACCTGCGCACGCTTCCAGGCCACCCGGAAGAAGCAAACCCATGAACACCCCCGAACACCTGAAGCGCCTGATCCTGGACATCCCCGGCGTCACTACCCTCTTCACACCGGACCCGCAATGGCCCCGCAACCCCGGCATACTGGCGGGCACGGATGGCCTGCCGGACCCAACCACTCCGCTCAGCACCCGGAGCGGCGCCACCAGAGTGCAGGTCCGCATCGGCGTTGACGATTCCCGCCCAGCACCGGAGCTGGCCCGCAGCGTCGCCGGATTCATCCGCCACCATCTCACCACGGGCCCCTCCGGTACCCCTGGGCCCATCACCATCAACGTCCAAATAGGCCTCATCACCAGCACCATCGCCGCCGCTTCCGCCGACCTGGCCAAGACCTCCGGGGACCAGATTCCCGACTGAATGAGCCCGGGCCTGAGCCGATGGCACATCCGCCAGGACTCCCTGGCCATTGGAGGACGGAACAGGGATCAGGGGCGGCTTTGGCCGGCTTCGCGCAGGGACTGGGCCGCGTCCAGAATCCGGCGGGGCAGATACGCAGCACTGCTCGTCGCTGAGCAACACCGCACGGGCTGCTGGCGAACCACGCCCCAAATCGTGGATCGTCGTCATCGCGCACCGAAGATCCTCCCACAGGCATGGATCTCCGGGAAGACCTCCGGGTGCATGTTCACACCGTCCGGGGCGGTACGCCTTGCGCGGAGGTGTGCTTCACGAAACATCGGGAAAGGGACGGCATCCGGCTGGTCCCTCCCCCGAGGTGTTGGGATCGTCCCCGGCATAACATGATCCCACGGGCGTGGAGGCCGAGGTGGCAAGGGTTTTGCGAGGGCTCTTGGGGCAGGCGGTTGAAGTCCTCGCCACCGGGCCGCGACCATTCACCCCCACGGCCGCCGTGGTGTCTATGAGCTGCGGAGGCCGCAGTTCTCAAGTAAGGCCGTTCTCGATATCCTTCGTTTTCGGGAACGAAAGCGACCGGGCGGCAGGAAGATGTCGCGGCAGGGGACCCCGCCGTGCCCAAATGGGTCGGGGCACGGTATTCCCGCTCCCTATTAAAACTTCTACGCTAGGAACACTGGGTATGGTTCCTATTCCGAAGGGGTTGTACGTGATGAGAAAAGTTCCTGCGCTTGGATTGGTGACGGCAGCGATGATTGCCTTGGCCGGATGTACCGGCGGCGGGGGGACCTCCGACCCATCCGCCACGACGGCAACAGCTACGGCCACCCAATCGGCACAAGCCAAGGTCTACAGCGAGGATGAACTCCGGACCCTGATCTCCGGCATGACCGATGCCGACGGCAACGAACTGAAGCTTTACTCCAAAGAACAGGTGAACCAGGGCGGGAACATCGCCAACCTGCTCATGAGCACCGCCACTGTGGACCCCAAGGACTGCAAGGACATTGCCACGGCGGGGCTGCTGGACACCGTGGAGAACGGTACGGTGGCCGTCGCAATTTCCGGGGGTGACCAGCCGCGTACGCTGTCCGCCCAGTCAGGCAGCCAGGACCCGGATGCCGTGAACGTACTGCAACAGATCAGCGGCAAGATGGACCAATGCGCTCAGTTCTCCGTGGCGGCCCTCGGCCAGTCCTACCAGGTCTCGTCCAAGGAACTGCAGGCCAACACGGATGCCCAGATGACCTTCGCGACGGTCAGCACCCGCAGCGGGGGAAACCAGGGGAAGCTGATGCAGGTCTCGGCTGCCCAGGGAAGGTTGCTGGTCGTCGCCACCAAGGGTGGGACCAACCTGGGGGACCAGGACCAAAAGGAACTCGAAGACCTGATCAATAAGGTGCTCCAAAAGGCCCACACTGGAAGCGGAACCTCCAGGCCGACGTCAACCAGCAGCGCCTCACCGGAGGATTCAGCATCACCCACGGCCACCGAGTCGGAAAACAACGAGACGTCCTCGCCGTCACCCACGGCCACGCGCTGAGGACAACGCGCGAAGGGCGGGGCATAATCAGGGCCTCGTCAACCTTTCGGCCTGCCGCTTAACCGGATCGTCCCGGAGCTGAGGGAACGGCTGAAAGCGCGCCAGTACGGTCCCCCTCCTCTCGGTGCTGGCACCGCTGCGGCGGGGCGGCCCTCGTATGGTCGTGGACGACGCAGGGTTCGGCCCTCGCTTCCATGCG
This sequence comes from Pseudarthrobacter sp. NBSH8, assembly GCF_014217545.1. NCBI lineage: Bacteria > Bacillati > Actinomycetota > Actinomycetes > Micrococcales > Micrococcaceae > Pseudarthrobacter > Pseudarthrobacter sp. NBSH8. The sequence goes on along the minus strand of NZ_CP043178.1, from coordinate 1,985,919 downwards.
GCACGTCCTCCGAGGACCCGGGTCAACGCCAACAACTGCGAGATGGAATCCCTCCTGCTGACTGAACTTCAGGGAAACTGACCCCGGGGGACGTGTGTGCCGAACTCAAAGACGGTGCAGCCTCGAGTGGCCGGCCAGAGATCTTGCGCTTGACTACACGGGGTTCGGTGCGTTGTCAGCGCGGCGGCAGAAAGTTATTGAGGATCTCGCCGCTGAAGTTGGCGAGGGCTGCGCTGAGGCGTTCCGGGGAGCCGGGCGGTCAGCGAGGGTTCGCCCTGGGCGGCCCGGAAAATGCGAATGAAGGAAAACCGTTAGGGATCTTCCTCGAAAAGCAGTGCGACTTCGCCGATGAGGGACCGCAGGGCGTTGTGCACGCCGAGGTAGCCGTAAATTTCCTGGAGGACTCCGTCGGCGTTTTGGAGCGCAGAACGTTTCCGGGGCCGCGCGGATGGGTTTTGAGTTCGTTGAAACAGGACTCGATTTCCCGGCGCCGCCGTAGAGACCTGCCGGGTCCTGTACCGGTGCTGCGTCCGGGGCCACGAGGGTGGTGATAACGCGGAAATCACTGGTGTTTCCCTGCTGGTGACGGCATGAGCGCCTCGATCAATTCCTCCAGACGGGGCGTTATAAAGGACCGGGGCGGAGCATTGGGCACCGTATGCAGGCGTGCTCGGGAATGCACGGTCTCCCGTAGGCCCGTCCGCAAGTTCCGAGCTCGACCTTTCGCTTTTTGAAGTGATCGTGAGATTCCTGGATTTCTGCAGCTTCACCCCCTGCTGGCAGTCGAGCCGCACCCCAACCGGACTAGGCATCTTGGGCCGCAGGTTCCGGGTCCCTCCGGTGGGCATGTCAAGGCGCCATGGCCTGGTCCCGCCCAAGGCCTTGGCCGGGTGCGTTGGTCTCTGCGGGGATCCAGGCCAGGCGCCGTGAAACTCAGGCATCGGGACCCTGACCATATGGCTGGGGTCGGTGAACGGGCCGATAATGAAAAGAACGGGCCTGCCGGCCGCCAGGCTATCCAGCTGTACGCGCCGACCACGGCGGGCAGGAGGAACGGCAATGGCATTATCGGATTTTGAGCGCAGACGCCTTGAGGAACTCGAACAAGGACTGCTCCACGACGCCCCGGATCTGGCCCACGTTCTGGAATCGAGGTGGTCATCCCACCGGCGCTCAGCACGCAGGGTCTTGGGCGTTCTAGCTCTGATCGGCGGCTTCGCACTGGTAGTCGTTGGAATCGCCGCGCAGCTTGCAATCGTTGGGATCATCGGTTTTCTCCTGATGATTGCTGGCACTACAAGTTACTTCGCCACCCATCCGGGGCCCCGGGGCCATCCTCAAGGCCCGGGCAAACCACCGAATGACAAGCGCTGGCCGACTCAGTAGCCGATGTGCTGCACCTCGCATTTGTTCGGTGCCCGGCTCTACCTGGGAACGTCCCGGGTGGACCGCGATGGTGGCCAGGGGGCGGGGCCGGGGCCGGGTTGGCCCAGGTGAACAGTCCTGAACAGCCGATGCGAGTCCCTTGGTGTCGCATGTGATTACGGTACCAAGGACTTGACCACCGACAGATACGCGACTGCCGCACCCCTGGCAGGAAACCTGAAACAACACCCAATGATCAGAGAGCCGTCAACCGGCTCACACGATGACCACCGCACTTCCCAACGTTCATCCGCTCCGGATCGACTCTCAGGAGTTTTACCCTCCGTCGCTCCAGCCGGCGGTTTGCGAATACCGGGCGAGCACGCTGCCGCTGCCGAACTCAGAGCTGGCCACTGCGCTGAAGCGGATCACCGCCGATCTGGCCCCTGCCTCGGCCAGCGCAGCGCCGGCACTAACCAAGGCTTCCCCCAGTGAGGCTCCATCCACCGCGGAGCGGATGCCGGCAGTCTGCTTGATGGTGTACTCAACGTAGTAAGGCATGACGGAAGCATGGCATACTCACGCGGCCGAGGTCATTCATTGTTCCCTGGACGTGGCACCTATCGCGGCGGCAGCCACACTCCCCGCCGAGGGCCATCCGACCTGGGCGCCACCCCCCCGCAAACAGTTCCCCGGCCCGGCGCTGGAGGTCCACCCAGCAAAACACCAAGCCTTCCTGCAGATCTGCCTCGAGAGGCGGGGCCGGACTGATCATAACGAGTCCTGGACCCGGTCAGAGCCAGGAGAGTCAGACTGACAGCCATCCATCCACCGCCCACCCACCCACCACCCACCCATGAGAAAGTCAAAGCCCCTGCCCTGTTGCCTCATGGTCAATGGTTGGGGAAGGGCGGTTGGGTGCCTCAATATGACAGGGTCCGGTTCGAGGCCTCATTGGAACCAGGTGACGTTTAGGTCTTTCAGGAACCGGCGCGGACCGGAGCCCGGTCGGCCGCCAGGTCCTTGCCTGGGGCTTCGTGCTGCACGTGGGGAGGAGTCATGTGCGGCGCGGTCTCGTCCGGGATTGCTGGAACCGGCCGGTGCTAGCGGGGAAATGGATATCCGGTCAGGACGTACCCTGAAGTCCAATAGGGCATGTAGTTGTAGTGGCCGTAGACCGCTTCCTGGTAGGCCTGGGTGCTGCTGAGTTCGGGGTCGTACTGGGGTGCTCCGGCGATGTGCTCGCGGGTCTGGTCAATGTTGACTTGGTCTTCGTTGATTCCGGTGACGGCGTCCACCGGAATGAACGATTGTTCCTTTCCGATCCCGAGGAACCCTCCGGAGGCGACAATCAGGAACCGGACCCTGTTATCCACCGGGTCGATGAGAAGGTCCTGGATCTTGCCGATATCTTCGCCGTCACGTGATTTGACCTGATAGCCGCGGATATCCACCTCACCCAGTGCCACGGTCTGCTCAGTATCACTGAGCTTTAGCAATTCTCGGGCTTCATCTGCACTCACCGGTGTACTCCAATGCTCGATTTGGTTTACTGACCCAGGATGGGCCCGATCCGCGCTCGACGGCGTTCGGCTGGCAGGGGTCTTCATCTTTTATTAACGGCGTGGGAACCGCGCGCAGGAACCAAAGGCCCACCACTGCCAGCCTAGGCAGGAAGTGTGACGGGCACAACAGGCTGTTGGGCCTTTCCCGGCTGACCGGCGCCCGGCCGGCGGGGTACCCGGTCATCGAAACTCGGCCGGGCCGCTGGCGGACCTATGCCGAGTCCGAACCGGCCGGTCCTGGCGGCTGCGGCGGAGGAACTCTCCTCGCATGTATGGCCAGCAGGCTGAGGAATGTGTTAGAAAGAAGGCCGCGACCGGCGTTCCCGGCAGAAGCACCAGGCGTGCCGCCAAACGCTAGGAGGGGAACTGGTGGTTATGACTAACGGCAGAATGGCTCGGGTATGGGACATGCTGCGGACGCAGTTGTGGCCCTTGCCTGCTGCGGCTGTGGTCGTGGCTGTGATTCTGGGCGGAGCCCTTCCTGCACTGGACGCCGCCGTGGACGACCAGCTGCCTGAAGGGGTCGCTGTCCTGCTTTTTGCCGGTGGTCCGGAGGCAGCCAGGGCGGTGCTGCAGACTATCGCGGGGTCCTTGATCACAGTGACGTCGCTGACCTTCTCCCTCACCGTTGTGACCCTTCAGCTGGCCAGCGGCCAGTTCTCTCCGCGCCTGTTGCGGACCTTCACCAGTGACGGGTTCGTCCACGCGACGTTGGCGTTGTTCCTGGCGACCTTCGCGTTCGCTCTGGCGGTCCTGAGAAGTGTCCGGACTGAATCCAGCCAGGGCCCGTCCTTCGTACCTGAACTCTCCGTCACCGTCGCCTACGCCCTCGCTATCGCCAGCATCATGTCACTGGTGCTGTTCCTGGCCCATCTGACGCGCGAGATCCGCGTCGAAACCATGATGCGACGCGTCACCGGCGAAACCCGGGACAGCATGGACCGTGTCTTTCCCGCCGGCCGGCCGGCACCTCCGCCTGAACCAACGGCAGAAAGCGGGGGTGTCCGCATCCTTTGCTCTCACTCCGGCTTCCTCACCGCCGCAAACAAAAAAGCCCTGCTACAGGCCGCGGTCGAGGCGGACGCCGTGATCCGGGTCGACCGCGAGCCTGGCAGCTCCCTGATCGAGGGAACCCCGTTTGCCACTGCCTGGCCGTTGGCACCCAAACCGGCCTTGCCTCCCGAGGTCTCGGATCAGCTCCGGGAGAAGATCAACGCCGCGATTGAGACGAACTCTGAACGCACCAATGTCCAGGACGTCGGCTACGGCTTCCGCCAGCTCGCCGACGTCGCAGCCCGCGCCCTCTCGCCTGGCATCAACGATCCGACGACGGCGATGCACGTGCTCGGCCATCTCTCCGGGCTGCTGTGCCGGCTGGCCGACCGTAACCCGGGCCCTGACCTGCTCGCCGATGACGACGGAACCGTCAGGGTCATCCTCGCCCAGCCGGGGTTCGGGGATCTGCTGGAGCTCGCGGTGGGACAGGTGAGGCTTTACGGAATCCGTGACCCTGCCGTCGTCGGAAGGCTCCTGTTCCTTCTACAGGAGGTGTCATGGTGCGACAAAAACGGCCTGTACAGGCACCAGATCCGTGAACAGCTGGAACGGCTGCGCGGAGCCATCGACGCCAGCACATACCTCCCGGCCGAACGGAGCCGGCTCAAGGACCTCGCAGACGCTGTCGAAAACAGCCCAAACCTCTGATACCCGCAGGCAAATACCGCCCATGGTCCGGCCCATAGCCTGCGAAGCCTGAAGGCGGCGGAAGGGCAAGCGGAAGCGCCGGCGGAGCGAAGATGAGCGCCGGAAAGACCGGAGCGTGTCCATCAAGCAGGCCGATGACAACCTCGCCATGACAGCGACATCTTCGGGGGCAATGCCTTCCTCCCGGTGCTCTTCCTGATCGCCGCCCGTCATATCCGGCAAAGCCGTCCTGCCCTCCGCGAATACCACCGACATCTACCTGACCGAGATCCACCATCGCGCCCTGACCGCGCGCCAGCCCTGCCCGGTGAGAACCGTCGTGCACGCGATGGAAGCACCGGACTCCGCCATCCACATCTATGAGGCACCGGTGAAGGGGACCGCGAGAGTGGTGTCTACCTACGCTGGCCGCGCCGGAGTTGACCGGCACGCACGAGAATGAGCACCCGATCGCCAAGGGGGCAGCTTGTGAATTCGTCGTAATATCCGGCTGTGAGTCTTGGTGTGGCTGGTCTGGGACTGGTTGGCAGGGTTGGTGTTGCCTGGTCACCGTCAACGGTGACCAGGCCACCGTCACCGAGAAAGTCGCCGGACTTCGCCGCCATGTTCAACGGCAGCCCCTACCCGCACGTCCAGAGCCGTACACGGCGTGCCTTGCCGGCGTCCCCGCCGTCGAGGGAGTGCAACCATGACGCTGCTTACTGCAGGACGGTGCCGGTGGAGCGGACCACGGTCCCGGTGCTTTGGGATCGTCCGGTGACATCGATCTGCACCCGGCTCCGTGTCAAGGGCGCTTCGAGGGCGGTGGCCAGGTCCGGTAGCGTGGAGGTCTCCAGCCGGCGCAGCAGCTCCCGGACGTCGGCCCGATCGTTGACCGTGACCTTCATCGTCAGGTCAGGTTCGTTGGCGGTTCCCCGCAGCAGGGCCGAGGAGCCCGCAAAGTCTCGGGGCTGGCGAAGTTGACCGCAGCGTAGATGAGGGCCGGAACCATCACTCCGCCTGCCGCGGCTGTGACTGGAACACTCGCCTTGTCCAGCTGCCGAAGGTCCCCGGCCACACACTCCCTCTTGAGCTCAAGACCCACCAGGAAGAAAAAGACCGCCAACAGTCCGTCCGCAACCCAGGCACCAAGGCTGAGTTCAAGGTGCCAGGGCGCATAACCGCACCTAAAATCCGTACCGCAAAGTAGCTCTCGGACGCCGGGGAGTTGGCCCAGATGAGTGCGATGAGAGCAGTGTTTCCTTGCGGAGAATCGCACCGATCCGCAGCGCTTCGGTGTAACTGCCGCGACCAAAGACTGTGAACCGTGACGGAGCGGTAGAAGAATTCTCGTCCATGGTGGTGAGTCCCCCACGTAGATCGGACTAACGCTGCCGTGGCGGACATCCTTCTTCGGGAGATCGGCGGGACCGATGCGTTCCGTCACCCGCCGCCATGTCCTGGCCGGACCGGGCAACGGCGTTGGACTGCTGGCCGAAGAAGCCGATGTTCAAGAAGTGCTGCGTAGCCATCGAGCGGCCCGGCAGTACCCGGTTTATCAGACGCCTTTCTGCGTGGCAGACTGCGCCATGATCGACCGGATCATGATCAACCTGAACCTCTCCCGGCGCCCGAAGCCGGATCTCCACCTTCCTCGCCGGTGCTTTTCTGCTGATCCTTTGTCTCCGGTGTGGTCAGGGATCCGCCCTCGTTCTCCCACCGTCCGATCCGTTTCCGCTCCTGCGCGCCGCGGTCCTGCGTCACCCGGGCCAGCCTGGATATCCATCTTTGGATTCGCCGCTGATTGCGTCCAGGTCGGTGCAAAGGCGCGTCGTCGTGATTACTGGTGCCCATGGTTCGCCGGCTTAGCCGGGTTCGACCCCGCCCATCGGAGTGCCGCCTTTGCGGTGGTCACGCCGCCCAAAGGTGGTGTCGAGCACGCTCACCATCTTTCGGAGCGCCCCGTTCAACGCATCGTCCACCGAGGACGCATTGTTGGTCACGACTTCCGGATTCAGGCCCTCCGGCCGGGCCTCGAGCAGACAGCGGATGTCATCGCCGGTGCTCTCATCGCTCAAGTGAACTTCCACCCGCGTCAAGTACGAATCGAATCGTCCGAGCGAGGCTTCCACCGTCGAGGACATCTCGCTACTGGACGTCTCGGAAAGAGAAACGTTGTGGTCTGAATTGATAATGACGTGCATGGGCGCCTCCAAGGCCTTACCGGGCCACTGTTCCGGTCAACAACCCCGCGGCGGTTCACCGCTGAACAGTTCGCGGCCCCACGGCTCATGCTACGCCGTTGAACCTGCCCACGAGAAGTGATCCCGGGCTAACCCTTCCACGGTCAGCTGCGGCTGTCCGCCGGGCCTTCAGGGTTCGGGGCTGTTTCGTGAAGACTTTCCTTACTCCGTGCCTCCAGCTGGTGGCGTTCGAGTTTTTGTTCGGCGTCCTTCCGCCGTTGCCCGAGCGCCTGCAGTTGCTCTCTGGTCAGGACTTCGTGATGGTGACGATGTCCGGTGCTGTCGGCGTAACCCCGGACCGGGTGGCGCCCTGCTTTACCGGAGCTGTTCTGGTTCATTCGGGAATCGTCTCATACCGGACCGCCGCCGCACAGCGTCAATCCCGGACACCGGAATGTGCCCTGACTGCTCAGGCGGTCTACGGCTGACCTGCTGCCACCGACGGCACCGTTGATTAATGGGCGGCACCTTCCATCGGTGGTTGTTGTGTGGACGGGGGTGGAGGTTCAGTCCGGTATTTCCATCTGGAATTTACACGCACATTTCAGAACCCGGGTGCGGAGATAGACGTCCAGGACGGGCTCGCCGGACTGTTCCGTGGTCACCGGGGCATAGACGCTGCGTGTTTCGGAGCCAGCCGTGTGCATGGGTTGACCACAGACCTGGGCAACCGTGGCGGGGTGGGCGTAGAAGAACTCGCAGTCCAGGCAGGTGTAGGCAACCTAAACGAATCCTTCATCAAGAGCGGGACCCGGCTCGATGGAATCGATGACCAGGCGCAGGTCGGTTCGGCACCCGCTGCACCAAAGCTGTCGTCCGGAGGGCCGTGGGGAGTTACCGGGCCGATGGGCATGGGAGATGGTCGACACTGACGGGCTCCTTCTCTAGGAGAGCTTCGACCCGGCTGATGAGCTGTTCCCCAGATCCAGGCAAGAACCGTGTTCCAGACCTCAGGCTACACCCGGGCGCAGGACACCCGGTCGACGTGCCCGTTTCCGGAATCGCAGCGGACTCCCTGGGTGCCAGACGGGTAGGCCAGATCGCATTTGATATGGCGTCCCGCGTTCCGCCGGTCTCGGTACTAGTGGACGACACAGCCATCGTCTCCGCCCGCTCCCAGTTGTGGAGCGACTATCGGATCCCCGCCGAGTACGGTGCAGCGGCGGCATCCGCTGCGGTCACCTCCGGAGCCTACGTCCCCCGCGACGGCGAACGCATAGCGGTGATCGTCTGCGGAGCGAACACCGACGCCTCCACGCTGGAAAGCCCTCCGGAAGGAGTCACCAACAAAGAACCGCGATGACCAAACTGCCCCAATGGGTGACCGTGAACGGCCTGAGACGGCGCAGGACTCGGGAGGAGAGCAGCGGCATCGCTGAACCCCGTGGCGCTGCCGGCCGGGCAGCTTTTCAGGGCCGAGTGTCAACGCCGAGTGAAAATTGACACCTCCGACTGCCATCGCCACCGCATCACGCAGGCGGAGCTTACCCCGTCCCTTGTCCCGGTGAGCGGCGGTCCTGGGATGGAACGCCGCCTTCGGCATCGGAGGTCCGGAATTCATATCATGCACCCAATCTCTCCGGCAGTGTCGAGCGGCTGTAGTGCCTGCGCCGACCGTCGCACTTCCGATTCTGAACGGTGCGGGCACGTTGGGGCTAGGATGCACTTTGTGGCTAGGGAAAGGAAGACAAATGAGCAGTGACAGCGCGTTCACGATTGTGGTGGGGTTTGACGGTTCCGAACATTCTCAGACAGCGCTGAGCTGGGCGGTGGACGAGGCCCGGCAGCGCGACGGTCAGCTCCGCCTGATCACGGCATGGAACAGGGCGCCGATGGCCTGGTATCCGGCTGTGCTGGAAACGGCGGCGGGTGGAATCGCCGATGAAGAGTCCCCGGAGCAGATCGCAGGGACGCTTCAGGCTGAGGCGCTGAAGTCTGCTGCAGATGAGGGGGTGACCGCCACCGGGCAGGTCGTTAACAGTGATTCACCGGCATCGGCAATACTCGACGCGGCCCAGGACGCGGATCTTGTGGTCGTTGGCTCCCGAGGGCATGGGGGATTTCCCGGGTTGCACCTGGGCTCGGTCAGCACCCAGGTCATCGACCACGCGCCATGTCCTGTCCTGGTCGTCCGGCCCAAGACCTCCTAAGGAAAGAACACGGGGCGGTCTTCCGGTGTACGAATAGACCGGTAGCCGGACGCCTTGTCCGAGGCTCCTCGAACGATAGGCTCCATGGTCGCGGGCATCATCGGCTGGGTCGTCGATGGGAGGAAGCCCGTCCGGCCGGCCAATAGCCAGAACATTCACGCCCGGCAATCGTACGCCAGGGAAACAACGCCTCGGCCAGCCCGAGCTGGGCCGCCCGCTCACGCGCCTGGGGCAGGATCGAGTGCCGCCACGCCAGTGCGTCGCGCGCAGCCTGGGGTGCGGTGTAGGTGAGCGCCTGCAGCACGTGTAGGCCTCTGTGTCCCAGAACGCGTGCCCATAATAGCTGGGGCGGTCAAGCCCTTGGCCGGAATCGCCAGCCCCTCCCACCCGCTCTGCCCCGCTGCCGTGAGGGCGACGGTGATATGTTCAGCGACTGCCGGTTGCGAGCGGACCTCCGACCAGCCCTAAGCGACGAACGTGACGAGCCTCGGCCGCTGCCCAGGCTGCAGGGTCGCGGTGAGGGTCACCCGCGCCAGGTCCGGAGGCTGCCAGTGGGTGGGTTGTGGGGTAGGCGTGCGTTTGGTGTGGTGGCGTCCGCGGCAGCTGGCGCCTTTGAGAGCGATGACGTCTGGCGTGGTGGATGAGTCTGTCGATTGTTGCCGAAGCGATGACGTCATCTCCGAGAGGTTCTTCCCGGCGTGCACACCCCTAATTTGAAGCGACCTGCCTACAGGAATCATCACCCGCGACGGTCGTTAGCGGCGCTTGAGGCGCCCTTTCCGCACAACCCAGTGATCTCAGCGAACACGACCCCGCCCGGCTGGCATGGCGCAGGAAGTCCGCCCACCGGCCCCGTGCCTGTCCGGCCCGGGAAACAAAACTGCAGTCGGACGCTGCCGGCTGCGTGACCTCTGACGCCCCGACCGGGCTTGGAAAAGAGCCTGCTGGTCTTTTGAACGGCGCCACGGCCAGAAGACGCCATGACCGTTCGCCCAGTCTTCCCGTTAGGCTGGCCGGAAGCCGGTCTGAGAATCGGAACGTTCAGCGCACTGGCCGCTGCCGGTGAGTGTTCGGCCGCCACCCGAGGGCGGCTCGTAGGAGGTGATGATGTCGGCATCGCTTGTCCTGGTCTTTGCCGTGCTCCTGATGATCGCTGTGCTGGTCTCCGAGCGCGCGCACCGGACGGTGCTGTCCACGGCTGTCCTTTTCCTGCTCGGTGGCTTTGTCCTGGGCGGCGGCGTGCTGGGCGTTCTTCACATTGGACCCGGCGACCCTATCGTGGGTGGCCTGGCAGAGCTCGCACTGTTTTCGGTCCTTTTCACCGACGGCATGAGGGCGGGGGTCTCCGACCTTCGGCGTGCGTGGCGGCTGCCCGGCAGAGCGCTGCTGCTTGGCCTGCCCATTACTCTGGTGCTTACGGCCCTCCTGGCCCATTTCGTGGCCGGGCTGCCCTGGCTGGAATCATTCCTCTTAGGTGCCGTCCTCGCCCCTACCGATCCCGTTTTTGCGGCTGCGATCGTGGGACGCGAGGAAGTCCCGGCCCGGCTCCGTCACCTGCTGAACGTCGAATCAGGCCTCAATGACGGCATTGCACTTCCCATCGTCCTGGTGCTTCTGGCATTGACCGGGGGCACGGACGCTCACGGGTGGCAACTGGCGGAGGAACTCGGCCTGGGCATCGTTGTCGGAATCCTGGTTCCGTATGGTGTCCTGCTGCTGGAGCGGCTTCCCTTCCTGCAGGCCACCAGGTCACTTCAGCCGCTGCTCGCGGTTTCCATCGGCCTGCTGGTGCTGGCCATCTGCTATGCCACCCACGCGAACCTCTTCCTCGCCGCTTTCACCGCCGGTGTCACTGTCGCTACCGCGGGCAGGGGGCTCCGGCACGAATTTGAACAGTTCGGAGAACTGATCACGGAATTGATCAAGCTCGCCGCGATCATGGTCTTCGGCGCCCTGATCACACCGGCGTTCCTGTTCGGGGAGATCCCGCTGGCCGGATGGATCTTCGCGGTCCTGGCCATTGTCGCTGCCCGCCCCGCAGCTCTGTTTGTCTCATTCCTCGGCTCCAAGCTGGGCAGGCGAGAGCAACTAGCGGCCATGTGGTTCGGGCCCAAAGGTTTCGCTTCCGTCGTCTACGGCCTCATTGTCCTTGAATCCGGTATTGGCCTGGCCGACCAGGTCTTCCACCTGATCGCCCTGGTCATCGTCCTGTCGATCCTTGCCCACTCCAGCACCGATGTCCTGATTGCCCGCCAATTCGACGATCGACACGTGCCCACCAAACAATGACTGAGACCCTTGAGCCACAGAAACGGACCAGTCACACCCGGACCCGCACGGTAGACAGGCCCCGTTCCCGGTCGAGCCAACAGGAAGAGGAACCAGTACCATCCTGTGAAACGACGCTGTCCGCGAGTTTGCCCCTGCCATCCGTGTGAGCGTACACGTCAGTGAGGGTGGTCCTGGGTGGAGGTCTGCTGTGAGGGTGCGCCGTCCCGACGCCGGTGGCGCACCACAAGCCACTGGGCAAGAGTGATCACTGCGGCCACGACAACGGTGATGACTATGGTGACCGGATCCGACTGGGCCTTGATGAGCACGAACGGCACGAGCACGGCGGTGTCGAGCACGATGGCCGTCCACGGGATCCAGACCTTGGCCTCGATGTCCCTTCTGAGGTGGCGGATTACACCAACGTGGATGGCGATGTCCATAGCGAGGTACAGGATCGCTCCGAGAGAGGCAATCTGGGACAGGTCGAAGAACGCGGCCATCACCATGGCCAGTCCCGCGGTGATGTACAGCGACTGGTGACCCTCCTGCCCGGGCAGCCCGGGGACCTGCCCCATGTCTCGAAGCATGTCATAGAGCTTCGAGACCGAGAACAGACTGGCCACCAGTCCGGAGAGCGTGGCGACCACAGCGATCGCCACAGTCAGCGTCACGCCCCAGGAGCCGAAGGTCGGCACGGCGGCCTCGGCCAGGGCATAGTCCCGGGCCCCGAGGATCTGCTCGACCGAGAGGCTGCCGGTGACCGCTACGGTGATCAGCAGGTAGAGCGCGGTACACAGGCCGATGGCAATCATGATGGACCGGCCGATGTTGCGCTCAGGGTTGCGCAGGTCAGCGCCCTGGTTGGTGATCGTGGTAAAGCCCTTGTACGCCAGGATGCACAGCGTGACCCCGGCCAGGAAGCCCAGCCACCCCTGATCCGGCGGCGTGCGGTCCGCCACGGTAAACAACCGGCCCAGGGACGACACGCCGGCCGCGAGGATACCCGCGATGGCCAGCACGGCGATACCAATAATCTTGATCGCCGCCGTTACCGTGGCCGATCCCTCAACCCACCGGTTGCCCACCAGATTCACCAGGGCAGCGACCGCGATCGCGGCCACCGCCAGGACCGGAACCCACAGGACCGAGCCCTGCAAACCAAAGGGCCGCAGCAGATAGGTGGCGAAGGTGCGGCCCAGCAAGGACTCAGCCAGGATCATGGACACATACATGAACAGCGAAAAGGACCCAGCGACCACTCCTGGCCCGTAGGCGGCCTTAAGCAGCATCGCAATCCCGCCCGAGGACGGGTCCGCTGCAGAATACCGGATGTACGAATAAGAGCTGAAAGCCACGACCACGGCACCGGCGAAGAACGCCCACGGCACCCAGCCACCGGCCAGCTCGGCGACCTGCCCCACGAGAGCGAAAATCCCCGCCCCGAGCATCACTCCCGTCCCAAGGGCCACGGATCCGGTCAGAGACAGCTTCTGTGGCGTGGAGCTCTTACCCATGAGAGATTCCTTTCCGGAGTCGTTGCGCAGTACCACGGTAACCGACCCCCTCAGGCGCCGTCCGCCGTCACCAAGGCTAGGTAGAGTGTCACCGATGGCATGCCGCGGGCTGCTGACCGGCCTTGTAGTGCGGTCAGCAGCCCGCAATGCGGAGTTTAAAGGGTGTTCAGCAGCTGCTGCATTCCCTTAACCCCGGTGGGCGTTCACGATGTCTTTAGTGTCCCCGGCTGGGATCCTGCCGGGTGATTTGCTGAGCCTTTAACGGCGACCCGCTGGGCCAGGGGTGGATGAGTCAACGCGATTCGGCAGCACGCGGAGCTAACCCGAGACTGGGCTATGAGCAGACGGGCCTCAACTGTCGACGCTCGAAACTAGACCACCGATACGCTCCAGCCGAACACATCGTCATGCGGTAACCAACCCGCGAATATCAGCCTGACACTGCAGTCGAGAAAAAGACTCGCCAACACCGAAACCACAACCGGCCGGCACATAATGAGCGGCCCCTGGAACCAAAAAGCCAGGAGCCGCTCACCTCTGCCTCTTGACAACGGGGCCTACATATCAGCCCAACGCTGACAGGAGTTCCGTGCAGGCCGCCTAGCAGCAGCGGCACGCCTCTGCGCAGATCCTGCAATGCTCATGCATGCCGGCGTGCTGTTCGCATTCGCCGGCGCAGGCCTTGCACGCGGCCGCGCAGGCTGCCAGGACAGTCCGGGTGATGTCCGGGTCATACCCGGTGCGCCGGGACAGGATCTTGCCGGTCGCGGCGCAAATGTCAGCGCAGTTCAGGTTGGTCCGGATGCACTTGGTCAGTTCAGCGGCCATGTCCTCGCCGAGACAGGCATCCGCGCACGCCGTACAGGTCTGGGCGCATTCAAAGCACGCCCCGATGCGCTCGGCAAGCTTCTCCAGGTCCACTCCTGGCAGATCCTTCGGGTAGGCCTCGAGCATGGACTTCACATGGTGGGTCATCAAATTTCTCCTCATCACAATTGGTGGCTGACCATCGTCAGCCACTGATACAAGATTGCTTTGTCAGCGCACCCCAGGCAGCGGGACCGCGGCGCCGCAGAAAGTCTCCACGCCAGCGGTCAGGGCCAGGGCCTCAGGCGAGGACAACGAACGGCCGAAAGCGGTCACCGCAGGTGGACTATCCTCCTGATAACAGCAGGCTACCGGCGGGGCTTGCACAGCAGACGCCGTGACGACCAGGTCTGATGCGCCGTCCCGTCCGGGTCCCATCAGGGTGCTTCTGGAATGACTGGCGCTTGCCGGCCCCTGCTGGTGGGGCTGCAGACACAACGCAACATCGGCGACACCCGCCTCTACACCCCCACCAACGATCCAGGACTCCCGGCCCTGGCGCCGCTGATCGGCGGGACCATCAACACAAGAACAATTGCTCTGCATTGGGATGAAATCCTCCGCCTCGCGGCGTCCATCAAAACCGGCACCGTGACCGCGTCCCTGATGATGCGCAAACTCGGCGCCTACCCCCGCCAAAACGGGCTCGCCCTCGCACTACGGGAACTTGGCAGAATGGAGCGGACCCTCTTCCTGCTCGACTGGCTCCAGGACCCCGGCCTGCGCCGCAAAGTCACCGCCGGCCTGAACAAGGGCGAAGCCCGAAACACCCTCGCCCGCGCCGTGTTCTTCAACCGGCTCGGCGAAATCCGCGACCGCTCCTTCGAACAGCAGCGCTACCGCGCCAGCGGGCTGAACCTTCTCACCGCAGCCATCGTCCTCTGGAACACCGTCTACCTCAACCGCACCATCACCACCCTGACCAGCAACGGCGGCCACGTCGATCCCGACCTCCTGCGGTTCCACTCACCCCTGGGCTGGGAACACATCAACCTCACCGGCGACTACACCTGGCCCCGCGCGAACCACATCAAAACCGGCAAATACAGGCCACTACGCCGCCCGAAAAAACCTTAGCGTCGGATATTTCACTTTTTCACAAGCCACCCCAGGTAGTTCATTGGCGGGACGGTGACCACTTCGAAGTCCCGGGCCCGGGGCGCGTACAGATCCTTGAACTGTTTCTTGACGTCGTACTTGTCCATCGTGCCCCGCCCAGTTCGTTTCCAGCCGTCCCGTCCCAGCAGCCCGTTCCTAGTGGCCGGCGTCGTACCAGCTGGGGCCCACGCCGATCTGGACATCCAGCGGGACGGTGAGGTCCGCGGCAGAGCCCATCTGCTCTGTGACGAGCTTCTCCACCGCTTCCCGCTCACCGGCGGCGACTTCCAGCACCAGTTCGTCGTGGACCTGCAGCAGCATGCGCGACTTCAGTCCCTGGGCCGCCAGTTCAGCGTGCACGCCCAGCATGGCGCGCTTGATGATGTCCGCGGCCGATCCCTGGATGGGTGAGTTCAGGGCGATGCGCTCCGCGTTTTCGCGCAGCTGCCGGTCCGTGCTGGTGAGGTCCGGCAGGTAACGGCGACGACCCTCGATGGTGGCCGTGTATCCGTCCACCCGGGCCTGGTCCACCACGCCGCGAAGGTAGTCGCGGACGGCGCCGAACCGGTCGAAGTAGTCCTTCATCAGGGTGCGGGCCTCGTCCACGGAAATTTCCAACTGCTTGGACAGGCCGAACGAGGTCAGGCCATAGGCGAGTCCGTACGACATGGCCTTGACCTTGGAACGCATGGCGCTGGTGACTTCCTCCGTCGGCACGTGGAAGATGTTCGAGCCCACAAACCGGTGGAGGTCTTCGCCGTCCTGGTACGCCTGGATCAGGCCTGCATCTCCCGAAAGGTGCGCCATGATCCGCATTTCGATCTGCGAGTAGTCCGCGGACAGCAGGCATTCGTAGCCGTCACTGACGACAAAGATGCCACGGACACGCCGGCCTTCCTCGCTGCGGATGGGGATGTTCTGCAGGTTCGGGTTGTTCGAGGAGATGCGGCCCGTCGCTGCCACATTCTGCGCATAGGTGGTGTGGATCCGGCCGTCTTCGGTCACGGACTTCTTGAGTGACTCCAGCATCTGGCGCAGCTTCGAGGACTCCCGGTGCGCCATCAGCTGGACCAGGAATTCATGCCCGGTCTTTTCAAGGAGGTTCTTCAACGACGCGGCATCGGTGGTGTAGCCGGACTTGATCTTCTTGGTTTTCGGCAGCTCGAGTTCATCAAAGAGTACGGTCTGCAGCTGCTTCGGCGATCCGAGATTAACCTCGTGGCCGATCGCGGCGAAGGCAAGTTCCTGCGCGTTGTCGATCACCTTGGCCAGATCGGCGATCTGCTCGTCCATGCGCGGCAGGTCGATGGCGATGCCTGCGGTTTCCATGTCGGCCAGCACGCGGCTGACGGGCAGCTCGAGGGTGGTCAGCAGGTCCCCGGCCTTGCGTTCGGTGAGTTCTGATTCGAAGTGTCGGCTCAGGGCCTGGACCACGGCCGCCACCTGGACCAGGGCACCGGCAGCGGCGGCGTCGTCGCCGTCGAACGCCAGCTCCAGCTGGCCCGCCTTTGAGGTCTCCGACGGCACACTGACGTTGAGGTGGTGCTGGGCCAGCTCCGCGAGTTCATAGGTGCGGCGGTCCGGCTGGATGAGGTAGCCGGAGATTGAGGTGTCATCCACCACTCCCTCCAGGCCCAGGCCACGGGTGGACAGGGCCTTCAGCGCGGCCTTGTAGCCGTGCATGACCTTCGGGGAGTTTTCATCGCGCAGCCAGTCCGCGAGGACATTTTCGGCGGCGGCGTCCTGGCTGGCGAGGTCGATGTAGACGGCGGCGTCGTCACGGACGATGGCCAGTGCGGAGGCGTCCTCACCGATTCTCCCTGGCACCAGGTCGACGGCGACTGCCGATGACTTGCCAGCGCCAGCCGCCAGGAAAGCGCCCAGCTCGGCTGCCCCGGCCGGAGTCACGAAGTCCGGAGTGGCGATGCTTTCGCGCTCCGCGGATTCCACTTGCTCGCTGCCGTACAGGGCAAAGAGGCGGGTACGGATGGTCTTGAATTCGAGCTCGTCGAACAGCGTCTCCAGGGCGGCCTCGTCCGGGCGCGGTTCGGCGAGGTCGTCCAGCGTGAGCGGGAGATCGAGGTCGGTGTGGAGCCTGTTCAACCGCCGGTTACGCCTGACGTCCTCGACGTTGGCGCGCAGGGAGTCCCCTACTTTTCCACCGATGGCGTCCAGGTGCTCGAGGACGCCCTCGAGACCGCCGTAAAGGTTGATCCACTTTGCCGCAGTCTTGGGGCCGACGCCCGGAACACCCGGGAGGTTGTCCGCGGTCTCCCCCACCAACGCGGCAAGGTCCGAATACTGGGCGGGCGTCACAAAATACTTCTCCTGGATGGCGGCCGCGTCCATCCGGGGGATGTCGCTGACGCCCTTCCTCGGGTAGAGCACAAAAACGTTGTCCGTGATCAGCTGGAAGGCGTCGCGGTCGCCCGAGACGAGCAGGACTTCAAAGCCTGCCTTTTCCCCCATGGCCGCGAGGGTGGCCAGGATGTCATCCGCCTCATAGCCGGGCAGTTTGATGGTCTTGATGCCCCAGGCTTCCATAACCTTGTCGATAAGGTCGATCTGGCCGCTCATCTCACGGGGCGTTTCGTTGCGGCCACCCTTGTACTCGCTGTACTCCGCCTTGCGGTGCGTGGTGTCATCCGAGACGTCGAAGGCGACGCAAATGTGCGTGGGCTTCTGTTCCTTGATCAGGTTGATGAGCATGGAGGTGAAGCCGTGGATGGCGTTGGTGTGCTGTCCGTTGGCGGTGGAGAATTTGTCCGCCGGCAGGGCGAAGAAGGCGCGGAACGCCATCGAGTGGCCGTCCAGCACCAGAAGCCGCGGCTGGCCGGTGACGGGAACCACGGGTGCCTCCGTAGCGGAAACCTGGCCTCCGACCGGCAGGACGCTGATGTCCTGTACGGCATCAGCAGCGTCAAGCGCAGTAGTTTCGGTCGGGAAGGGGGCCGGTTTGGTAGTTTCACTCACAGGTGCCAGCCTAGTTCCCATGATGGACAATTTCACGCCCGGGCCCTTCACTGAGGAATTGGTCACAGCAGGCATACCGGCGCACCTCCACGACTGGCTCGGCCACATGGGCATCGGTGCCCTCGTCGTGAAGATGGGGATCCACTTCCTGGAGATGAGCCCGGAACGGACGGTGGCCAGCATGCCGGTGGAAGGAAACACCCAGGTGGCGGGCATCCTGCACGGCGGCGCCCATGTGGTGCTGGCCGAGACCCTGGGGTCCTTCGCTGCCGGGATGCACGCCGGCGCCGGCCGCCACGCCCTGGGCATCGAAGTGAGCGCCACGCACCACCGTGCGATCGCCGCGGGCACCGTGACAGGGACCTGCACCGCGATCCACCTGGGCCGGACCCTGACAACGCACGAAATCGTCATGACCGACGAAAAAGGCCGCCGCCTCTCCACCGCCCGCATCACCAACATGCTGCGGGACAACGACCAGGGGGAGGCCTGACAGCCTCAGGCGGAGTTGGCTAACGGGCCGGTTCCGGGGCCGTGAGGGTGTAGCGTAACTCCACGATCCCCCGGCCCAAGGTGCGGGACGCCGTTAGCTCAAGTGGCGTCGTCGGGCCTGCCAGCGGGAGCAGCCGCTTGCCCTCGCCCAGCACCACGGGGATGACCGACAGGATGAGTTCGTCCAGCTGGCCGGCGTCGGCGAATTGTGCAGCAAGGTTGCCGCCGCCGACCACCCAGACGTTCATGCCGCCGGCGTGGTACTTGAAGTCCTGGATGAACTCCTCGACGGGTCCGCGGACGAAGGTGATGTCTGTGCCGGCCGGGGCAACGTGCTCGTGCCGGGTAAACACGTAACAGGGTGTGGAAGGGTACGGCCAGTTGCCGGGTTCGTGCTCCATCAGCCAGGCGTACGTCTCGCCGCCCATCACGATGCAGCCGACGCCGGCCATGAAGGTTTCGTAGCTTTCCTGGCCGCCTTCGAAGCCGTCGAACTCAAGGAGCCAGGCGAGGTCATCCTTGGTGGTGGCAATGAAGCCGTCGATGGAGGCCGCGACAAAATACTGGATCCTGGACATGGAACCAGAGTAGCGCTGCGGTGTTGACGGGCTGAAGGGCTACTTGCTGAAGTAGGGAATGATCAGGTACAGCCCGAACAGCACGGCTATGCCGCAGAGGCCAAAGCAGGTGTAGGCGAAGTAGCGTTTGGCGCGGGGTGAGGCCTGCTCGGCGTCGCCGGCGATGGCCGTCAGCCGCACGCCCAGCGAATACAGGACCACCACCGTTACCGCGGACACCAGGGTGGTGCCGGCCACAGTCAAGAGTTCCAACCACTTCATAGCTGAGCGTCCTTCTGCTGGTCCGCCTTGGCGGCATCCTTCTGCTGGTTCGCCTCGGCGCGGGCCCGGGCGAGGGCTTTCTTCTTGGTGAAGCGGACGGTCTGGCCCGCTTCTTCGACTTCAACGGCATTGTGGTGGCCCACCGACGACTTGCGGGAATAGAAGAACATAAGCAGCACCGCGGCGGTGCCGGCCACGGCGGCAATCACCACACCCACCACACCCGTCTTCACGAGCAGCGCGGTCAACGCGCCCACAATGCCGGCCGCGGGAAGCGTGAACAGCCAGCCCAGTGCGATCTTGCCCACCATGTTCCAGCGCACAGTGGTGCCCTTACGGCCCATGCCGGACCCGATCACCGAGCCGGACGCCACCTGCGTCGTGGAGAGGGCGAAACCCAGGTGGGAGGACGCAAGGATGGCCGAGGCGGTGCTGGTCTCGGCCGCGAAGCCCTGGGCGGGCTTGACCTCGGTGAGCCCGGAGCCCATGGTCCGGATGATGCGCCAGCCACCGGCGTATGTACCGACGGCGATGGCCACCGCGCACGCCGTGATGACCCAGAATTGCGGGCCCGAGCCCGGGGCCTGGGTGCCGGCGGAAATCAGCACCAGGGTGATGATGCCCATGGTCTTCTGGGCGTCGTTCGTTCCGTGCGCCAGTGCCACAAGGCTGGATGTGAAAATCTGGCCGGTGCGGAACCCGCCGCGTTTCTGCGTCAGCTTGCTGCCTGTGTCAGGATCGTGCCGGGATGTCAGCGCATAGGCGAGCCGGGTGCAGAGGTACGCCACAAGGCCGGCAATAAGCGGGGCGAAGATGGCGGGCAGGATGACCTTCTGGAGCAGGGTTTCCAGGTTCACGGAATTGAAACCGATGCCGGCGATTGCTGCGCCGATCAGCCCGCCGAAGAGGGCATGGGATGAACTGGACGGCAGCCCTTTGAGCCAGGTGATCATGTTCCAGAGGATGGCGCCCATCAGCCCGGCGAAGATGATGTCCGGAGTGATCTGGACACCATCGGAGCCTTCCCGGATGATGCCGCCGGAGACTGTTTTGGCCACTTCCGTTGAGAGGAAGGCACCGACCAGGTTCAGGATTGCGGCGAGCGTCACAGCGGTCTTTGGTTTGATGGCACCGGTGGCGATGGGTGTAGCCATCGCATTTGCGGTGTCATGGAAGCCGTTAGTGAAGTCGAAAAATAGTGCCAGTCCGATGACCAGCGCCACCATAAAGGTGATGTCCACCTGTTGCCCAATCTGCAGAGACGACGTTCAGCAGTTCCTTTACCCCCGCCTGCCCTGCAGCATAATTCACCTGCAGTTCACGTGGAATGACCTGCGGTGTTAACAGAACCGGCTTGAAACCTTATCGATCGTACGCGTCCATGGCATCAGGTCAAAACAGCTGCCTGGTGGCAAACGCCCTGACGGCGGCCAGTTCGGCGGGAGAAATTCCCCGCCGGGGATCGGGCGACACCGTGAGGATGCGCTCGCCCAGGAACCCGGCCCAGGCAAGTGCTTCCTGTTCATACCGGAGCTGGTCGTCAATCCACACGACGCCGTCAGGGGTGTTGGCCGCCAGGTCCTCCTGGAGTGCGGCGAGCTTCCACCAGCCCTCCCCCGTTCCGCCGCCCTCCGCCGTCAGGCAGGGCCAGCGGCCGCCGGCCAGGCCGATAGCCGGGCACAGGTACTCCGCGGCCATGTCCTCCCAGCTGGTGAGCCACACAAAGCGGACTCCCGGCGCACGGGAAAGTTGGTTCAGCCCGTCAACGAGCTGGCCAGCATAAGCCACTTCGAGCACCGCGGCGTTCGCGAGGCGCCAGCCGGAACCCCACGGCGTCCGACCCGTTGCTCCGAACGGGCACACCACGCCGTCGACGTCCAGATACAGGGTGACGTTCCGCATAGCGCTCTCCGTTACGTCGGCAGACCGGGACTGGTCGGTATGCAAATGAAGGGCTGCACGCATCAATGGTTGCATTGCGTGCAGCCCCTTCTCAAGGCCTTCTGACCGTGTAGCCGGCTCAGCCAGTCAGGGACTCAGACAGAGAGCGCTTCCGGCTGGGCTGCTGCCCGGAGTTCCGGAGTTCCGGGCTGATCCTGGCCGTAAAGCCAGTCGTTGTACTGGAAGTCCCCGTCCTTTCGGCTTTTGAACAAAAGGTTCCGGAGCGTGCGCGCCAGTCCTGAGACGTGCCAGGATTCACCCCAGACGCGGGCGGTGCGCTGGACGCGGGCGGTACGGCCTGCGCGGACGCTGGTGAATTCCTTGATCGCATCGTCCCAGGCTTCGGGGTTGATGCCTTCTGCCGTGAAGACGGTGCCGTTGCTGACGTCCTGCAGCACGGCCGCATCTTCAAGGGCCTGGCAGGCGCCCTGGGCCAGGTACTGAAGCATGGGGTGTGCGGCGTCGCCCATCAGCACCATACGACCGGCAACCCAGTTCTCGACAGGGTCGCGGTCATACATGGGCCAGCGGATTCCCGTTGCCAGGTTCTTCAGCGCTTCCTGAACGGCCGGGACGCAGTTCCTGTAGGCGTCCTCGAGCTCATCGACGCCGCCGTACTGTTCTTCGCCGCGTTCGAAGGAGGGCGATTTGAAGACGGCTACGGTGTTCAACAGCTCACCCTTGCGCAGTGGGTACTGCACAAGGTGGCAGTCCGGTCCGAGGTACACAATGACGTCTTCAAGGTCGGCCTTGGGCGTGCTTTCGGTAATCGGCACGGTGCCCCGGTACGCGACATAGGCTGAGGAAACCGGCTCGTCGTTGGCCACGAGCGGACGGAGATTGGACTTCAGTCCGTCGGCACCGATGATGACATCGGCATGATACTCGACGCCCGTGGCAGTGTGGGCCACGCCCCGGCCGTTGACGGTTTCAACGCTTTCAACCATGACATCGTTGACGAGCTTGACGCCAGCGGCCTCACAGCCCTCGAGCAGAACGCGGTGCAGGTCGCTGCGGTGGATGACGACGTACGGTGCGCCGTAGCGCTCCGCGAATTCCCCGCCGAGCGTCTGGCGCGTGAGTTCCTCGCCGGTGATGGCGTCGCGGAAGACCAGGTGCTTGGGTTGGACACCGATTTCCAGGGCCTTTTCCAGGAGGCCCCAGCGCTGGAGGACGCGGGAAGCGTTTGGGGCCATCTGCAGGCCTGCGCCCACTTCGCCGAATTCCGGAGCCCGTTCCACCAGGGTGACGTCCGCGCCGTTCTCACGCAGCGCCAGGGCGCCGGCGAGGCCTGCCATTCCGCCACCAATAACGAGGACTTCAGTGGACGTTTTCAGGTCAGACATTGCTGGCTCCTTCTGGGATGGGGGTAGAGGTAGAAGATTTGATCTTGACGGCGATGGCTCCGAGGAGCACGGCAGCGACCGCGGCGGCGCCGGCGAAGGCCAGGAAGTTGGAGTTGACGCCGAGTCCGGCGGCCAGCAGCAGCCCGCCGACCTGCGGGGCCGCTACGGCACCGATCCGGCCAACGCCGAGGACCCAGCCCAATGCCGTCCCGCGCAGATGCGCCGGATAGTGGCTGGCGACGGCGGCAATGATGAGGCACTGGGTGCCGTGGGTCCCCACACCGGCCAGGACCAACATGATGTAAACGACGGTGACCGCTGGGCCGGTCACCAGCACCAGCAGTGCTGCGGCAGCCACAGCCGCAGCGGCGATCGCCGTGGGGATCGGGCCGAACCGGGTTCCCGCCCACGCGGTGATGACCGACCCCGCTACGGCTCCCATGTTCAGGGCGAGGGCAAACGTGAGTGCAGAGCCGAGGTTGTAGCCAGCCAGCTGCATCAGGTTGGGCAGCCAGGTACCCAAGCCATACCAAGCGAAGAGGGTCACGAGGGTGGCGATGGCGTACAGCACGCTCATACCGAAGAACGGTGCCCGGAGCAGGGAGCCGAAGCCGCCCGGTTCCTTCTCCGCCGTCCCGGCCGCACCAGAGGGCAGCGTCTCCGGCAGGTAGCGGATACCCAGCGGAATCACCACCACCAACGCCAGCACGGCTATCAGGAACATCATGGGCCAGCCGAAGGCCGGAATGAGCGGGATGCCGACCAGCGCCGCAATGGAGCCACCGATCGGCACCCCGGACATCATCAGGGTGGCAATGGTTGACCGCCACTTGGTAGGCACCAGCTCAGCTACCAAGGCATTCGCGGAAGGCACCAGGCCGCCCAGTCCAATGCCGGCAAGCAGCCTCAATCCCCCGAACACCGGGGCGTTCGGGGCGAAGGCGCACAGGATGGTGAACACCGAAAAGACGACCGCGCAGCCAATGATGGTTCGGCGGCGGCCCCACGCATCGGACATGCGGCCGGCGAAAATCGCGCCGATCATCATGCCGATGAAGGCCATGGAGCCGACGGTGCCCGCCGTGGCCTTGGTCAGGCCCCAGCCCGTGTCGTTGATCAGGGATGCCTGGACAGTACCGTAGACAATCAGGTCATAGCCGTCAAAGACGACCAACAGCCAGCAGACCAGGACGGCAAGGACCGAACGCCTGGGAAATCCGGAGAGTCCTGACCGCTCCGGTCCGGCGGCGGGGCCCGGCTGCGCTGCAGGGGAAAGTGTGTGATTCATGCCACTACTGTGCTGGTCACCCCGAATGAACACCAATAGAATTCTGTTATGCAGAATCTTCCCGTCCGCCGGGTGCCCACCTATCCCATCGAAGCCGTGGACAACGCGCTACAGCTTCTTCAGCTGTTGCGGGATGTCGGAAGCCTGCGGCTCAAGGATGCGGCGCAGGAACTTGAAGTGGCCCCCTCCACCGCGCACCGACTGCTTGCGATGCTGGTTTACCGCGGTTTTGCGGTCCAGGATGAGACGCGCCGCTATGTTCCGGGACCGGCCATGGGGGAAGGTCCGGCCGGCGTGAGCTGGACGCGGCAGCTGCGGGAAATTTCGAGGCCGCATATGGAACTGCTGTGCTTCCGCACCAGCGAGACGGTAAATCTGATGATTCGCGTGGGCACAAAGGTCCGTTTCCTGGACACTGTGGAAGGGACCAACGCCCTGCGGGTAGGAGACCGCCAAGGTACGGTCATGCCCGCTAACAAGGCTTCGGGCGGCAAGGCGATGTTGGCCGAGCTGGAATCCGCCATGATCGAGCAGCTGTTCCGGAGCCCCAATGCCGAGATCGGCGGAGACAGCATCCCGGACGTCGAGTATCCGGGGTTCCTCCGCGAGCTGGAAGCAGTCCGCAGCAACGGCTTTGCGGCAAATTTCGAGGGCACCGAAGAAGGAATCAGCGCCTTCGGGATGGCCATCCACAATGGGCGGGGCGCGGTGGTGGGGGCGCTCAGCGTTGCCACCCCGGTGGGAAGGTTCCGGAAACTCTTCGACGCCGGACTGGTCCAGGTAATGATGGAAACGCGCCGCCAGCTGGAAATCGATATTGCGGCCAATCCAGCCGAGTCGGGTCCGTCGAGCTGACACCGCCCGCCATGATAATTCTGCCTGTCAGAATATGCTGGGCGTCACAGGGCGCCCTCCCTAGTGTTGAACCACGCCCAAGCCTTATCCGTTACTCATCGAGGAGCCCATCGTGTCCGTCAGCGCAGAGAACATCACCCATGAGTCTGTTGCAGCCAGCCATGCGTTGCCGGAGCCGACACCTGAAGAGGCGGCGCAGTTGGAGCAGCTGTATGCGGACTTCGAGACGGAGAACCTGGTTCCGTTGTGGACGGAGATCGGTGACCTGATGCCGATGGTTCCTTCTCCTAAGGCGGTGCCGCATGTGTGGCGATGGGATGATTTGTATCCGCTGGCTGCGCGTGCCGGGGAGCTGGTCCCTGTGGGCCGTGGTGGGGAACGCCGTGCGATCGCGTTGGCGAACCCTGGCCTGGCCGGCACCCCGTACGCCACCCCGACGCTGTGGGCCGCGATCCAGTACCTGGGCGCGCACGAGACGGCCCCCGAACACCGGCACTCCCAGAACGCGTTCCGGTTCGTTGTCGAGGGCGAAGGCGTCTGGACCGTGGTGAACGGGGATCCGGTGGCGATGCGCCGCGGGGATTTCCTGCTGACCCCGGGCTGGAACTTCCACGGCCACCACAACGACACCGATCAGCCGATGGCCTGGATCGACGGGCTTGACATCCCGTTTGTGCACTACGCCGACGCCGGGTTCTTCGAGTTCGGCACCGAACGCGTCACCGACGAAGCGACCCCGGATATTTCCCGGTCCGAGCGGCTCTGGGCCCACCCGGGCCTTCGCCCCCTCTCCGGGCTCCAGGACACGGTCAATTCCCCCATCGCGGCGTACCGGTGGGAACACACCGACGCCGCCCTGACCGAGCAGCTGCTCCTGGAGGACGAAGGCCACCCCGCCACTGTCTCCCAGGGCCACGCCGCGGTCCGGTATACGAACCCGACCACCGGCGGGGACGTCATGCCCACCATCCGCGCCGAATTCCACCGCCTCCGCCCCGGCGCCACCACGGAGCCCTTGCGTGAAGTCGGCTCCAGTGTCTGGCAGGTCTTCGAAGGCTCCGGGACCGTGACCCTGAAAGGCGAAACCAGGCCCCTGGCCAAGGGCGACCTGTTCGTGGTCCCCTCCTGGCAGGAATGGTCCCTGCAGGCCGACGACGCCGGGTTTGATCTGTTCCGCTTCAGCGACGCCCCCATTTTTGAGCGCCTGAACTTTACCCGCACCTACACCGAAGGACGCAAGAACGCATGAGACTCCTCACCCTCCGCACTTCTGAAGGCACGACGGCGGTCCGCCAGGACGGCGACACCCTCACCGAGATTCCCGGGTTCGCTGACGTCGGGGCCCTCCTGAAGGACCCCGCCTGGGAGACGATCGCCAAGGCAGCCAACGGCGCAACCCACCCGCTGGAGGGCGCCGACCTCGCCCCGGTCGTTCCCGTCCCGGGCAAGATCATCTGCGTGGGCCATAACTACCGCAACCACATCAAGGAAATGGGGAGGGACGTCCCGGAGTACCCCACCCTGTTCGCCAAGTACGCCGAATCCCTCATCGGACCCAACGACGACCTCGCGTTACCGCAGGAATCCGACACCGTGGACTGGGAAGCCGAACTCGCCGTGATCATCGGCAAGACCGGCCGCCGCATCAGCGAAGCCGACGCCAAGGACCACATCGCCGGCTACGCCGTCCTGAACGACGTGTCCATGCGCGACTACCAGTTCCGCACCATCCAGTGGCTCCAAGGCAAAACCTGGGAAAAATCCACCCCGTTCGGCCCCGCCCTGGTCACCACGGACGAGTTCAGCGCCGGACCGCTCATGACCAGCGCCGTGGACGGCGAGATCCAGCAGAGCACCCCCACCGGCGACGTGGTGTTCACCCCCGAATTCCTGGTCTCCTACATCTCCACCATCATCACGCTGAACCCGGGCGACGTGATCGCCACCGGCACCCCGGGAGGTGTGGGCCACGCCCAGGACCCCAAATGCTACCTGCAGGAAGGCCAGCTCCTGGTCACCACCATCGAAGGCCTGGGCCAGCTGAAGAACCGCGTCATCAAGGAAGCCTGATGGGTGCCCGCACCGACCAAACCACCGACCCGGCGCTCCTGCAGTCCTTGCTGCAGGCGCGCCGGGGCACCGCGTTCTTCGCCCGCAAACTCAACGAGCTCACCGATACCGAACTCGACGGCGCCACCCTCCTTCACGGCTGGACCCGCCGACACCTGGTGGCACACATCGGTTACAACGCCCGCGCCATCGCCCGACTCATCGAATGGGCCGCAACAGGGATCGAAACACCCATGTACGCCTCCCCCGAGGCCCGGGACCACGAAATCAACTTCGGCGCTACCCTGTCCCCCATCGCGCTGCGGAACCTCTTTGACCACTCCGCAGTTCACCTGAACGTCGAATGGCGCGACCTCCCCGAACAGGCCTGGCACGAGCGGGTGAAAACCGCCCAAGGACGGACCGTCCCCGCCAGTGAAACCGTGTGGATGCGGACCCGCGAAGTCTGGACCCACGCCGTGGACCTGAACAACGGCGCCACCTTTAGTGACATACCGGCCCCAGTCCTCGAACGACTCCTGCAAGATATCACCAGCGCCTGGAAAACCCGCGGCACCGACACCGGCCTGCTCATCACCGTCACCGGCACGGACCTCACCTACGGTGACACCGCCGCGGAGAACCCGACAGTAATCACCGGAACCCTGCCCGCCGTCGTCGGATGGGCCACCGGACGCGGCACCCACGCCGTCACCGCCACCCAGAATGGCGTCCCGCTGGAAAACGTGCCAGCGGCCCCCCAGTGGATCTGAACCTGACCTTCGTGTAGCAGAAGCAGCACCAACAGTCAGGAAAACGGAACAGCGGCGGGCTAACCCGCCGCTGTTCCGTTCTTGTAGGTTTGGCTGGCAGCAGCACCTATGACGCGGGAGCCGCCTGCGGGTTGTTGACATTGACCAACCAGGCAGTTCCGAACCGGTCGGTGCACATGCCGAAGATGTCACCCCAGGGCGCCGGTTCGAGCGGAACGGTGACAGTGCCGCCGTCGGCGGACAGCTTGTCCCAGTAGCCGCGCAGTTCAGCTTCGTCGTCGCCGCTGAGGGAAACCGAAATGGAGCTGCCGGTCGGGAGGTCCATGCCATTGGGCGTGTCAGCCCCCATTAGAACCAGGCCGTTGCTGGCCGTCAGCATGCCGTGCATGATCTTGTCGGCTTCCGCCGGATCTTCGCTGGCGTGGAACTCCCCGAAAGTGCTGAGGGCCAGGTCGCCGCCGAACACGGACTGATAGAAGGTCATCGCCTCCCGGGCGTTCTCGCGGAAGCCAAGGTAGGGGTTGAGCGTCATTGGCATGGCCGATTCTCCTTGTGGTGCGGACGTGAAACGGATTCGGAAACAGTCAACATCCTGCCGCACTTACATCCGCGTTCATAGGCTTATGGGACCCCGATTTCCTGTCGGGTTCAGGGCAAAAACCGGTACCCCACGCCGGGTTCGGTCAGCAGGTGGCGGGGCTTCGCGGGGTCGACCTCCAGCTTCCGCCGCAACTGCGCCATATACACGCGCAGGTAGTTGGCTTCCGTTTCGTAAGCCGGTCCCCAGACGTCCAGAAGGAGCTGCTGCTGGGTCACCAACCGCGAAGGGTTCCGGACCAGGAGTTCCAGGATGTTCCATTCGGTCGGCGTCAGCCGGACAACGTTCCCCTCCCTCGTGACCTGCCGCCGGGCCAAGTCCACGGTGAAGGAGGATGCGGCCACCGTGGGCACCGATGCACGTTCCGGAACGCGGCGGAGGAGCGCACGCAGGCGGGCCAACAGCTCCTCCAGTCCGAACGGCTTCGTGATGTAATCGTCCGCACCGGCGTCCAGGGCGTCGACCTTGTCCGACGAGCCGTGGCGTGCGGACAGCACCAGCACCGGCAGGGTGCTCCACCGGCGGAGTTCCCGCAGGACTTCCGCTCCATCCAGGTCCGGCAGTCCCAGGTCCAGGATCAGCACGTCAGGCGGACGGTGGGATGCGGCACGCAAGGCGGTGCCGCCGTCGGACGCTGTGTCCACGGCGTAGCCGTGGGCCTGGAGCGTGATCCGGAGCGCTTTCAGCAGGTGCGGATCGTCGTCGACCACGAGGACACCAGTGCGGCGGCCGCCCTGCGTGCCGGGAGACCCCCTGTGTTCCGTGTTCATGTGGCCTCCGCGCCACGCGGCCGCCCCGCCGCATGGCGCGCGCCCGGTGAGCCGGTCGACAGGGCCAGCCCGATCACCATGGTGAGTCCGCCGCCGGGCGTCTCCTGTGCGGTCAGCGTGCCGCCCATGGCTTTGACGAAACCGTCAGCTACGGACAGGCCCAGTCCCACCCCGGTAGTCTGGGGCCGGTCGTGGAGCCGCTGGAACGGCCGGAACATCTCCAGCACCTTCCCGGCGGGCACACCTGCGCCGTGATCGATGATCCGCAGTTAGCCGGACGGATAGCCGTCCAGGGTGGCGGCGCCCATGCGCTCGGAAGCGCCGGTGATGGTGATCCCCGAACCCGGCGCTTATTTGACGGCGTTTTCCACAATATTCGCGATACTGCGCTCCAGCAGCACCGGATCGGCCTCGACTGTGGGCATGTTGGCCGGCAACTCCACCCGGACCGTACCGTCCGGGAGCCCGCGCAGTGCCGGGGCAACAACCTCGCTCCACCGTGCGGGTCCGAGCAGTGGCCGGACGGAATCGGCGGTGATCCTTGACATGTCCAGGAGGTTTCCCACCAGCTGGTCCAGCCGGTCCGTGCATTCGTCAATGGTTTCCAGCAGCTCCCTTTCCTCCGCCGGGGTGTAGGTGACGGTCCGCTGCAGCAGGCCGCCGGCGGCGAGTTTGATCCCGGCCAGCGGGGTCCGCAGGTCATGGGACACCGCACGCAGGATTGCCGTACGCATGGTGTTCCCTTCGGCCAGCCGCAGCACCTCGCGCCGGCTGACGGCCAGCTGGCGGCGTTCCAGCTGGGCTTTCAGGTGGACCGCAAGCGCGCCCAGGAGCCTGCTTTCCGCCGCCGGCACCTTCCGGCCGAACAGCACCAGCAGGGTGTCGTCGTCGACCGGTTCTGCAGTGCTGCCCGGCAGGCCGGTGACGCCACGCTCCCACCCGGTGGTTTCCCCCGTCCCTGCCACCAGTCGCCAGACCCGGCCGTCCCCGCCGCGGACTCCGGAGGTTTCCACCGCCGGGCCGGAACCTTCCACCGCGCCGTCCCGGCAGCTGAACACGCCGGCACCGGCGGCCCCAAAAACGTCCAGGGCCTCCGCCAGGATCCCGTCCAGGGTGTCCTCCGAGCGGGAGGCGCCCAGCGCCAGGTCGCCCAGCGTAGCCGCCTCCGCCTGGGCGCGGGCAGCCTCCTTGGACCGGCGGGCAGACCGGTCCACGACGCCGGCGACAGCCACTGAAACCCCCACGAAAACGCCCAGGGAGAGGAAATCCTGCGGATCACTGATTGCTAGGTCCCCCAAGGGCGGCGTGGAAAAGTAGTTCACCAGCACGCTGCTCCACAGCGCGCCGACGACCGCCCGGCCACAACCCGCCCATCAGCGCCACTGCAACGGCGCCCGCAAGCTGGGTCAAGACGGCGGTGGCAACGCTGTGGTCGAAGGTTGCGAGCAGCAGCTGCAGCAGTACCGGCAGGGCTGCTGCGAGCGCAAAGCCAATACCAACTCTCGTCCGGCCAAGGTCAGGCCGCGGGCACGGTGCGTTCTGTTGGGAGGGGACGCGGGGAACCACCTGGACATCTACGTCCCCCGCACCACGGACCACCCGGGCTTCCACGGTGCCGCCGGCTGCAGCAGCGTAAGCGCACGGTCGGCTTTGGCATCATCACAGTGCTTTTTCTCTACACCACGGTCACCAATATCTTTGAACGTCCCGAAGGAATCCGGATTGCCGGTTTCTTCATTTTGGGAATCATCAGCATCTCCCTGCTCTCCAGGGTGCTGCGCTCGTTCGAACTGCACGCCACGCACGTCCGTCTGGACACCCAGGCCCTGGAGTTCATGGCGGAGAACCTGGCCGGGCCCATCGGGATCATCGCCCATGAACCCCTGCGCCAGTCAGCGGACGCCTACCGGCAGAAACTGGCGTCCGCCACCGAAGCAAGCCACTTCCCCGCCGACTACCGGACACTGTTCCTGGAAGTCATTGTGGATGATTCGTCCGACTTCGAGACGGCCCTGGAGGTCCGGGGCGTAGTGCGGCACGGGTTTGCCGTCCTGGAGGTGCACGGACCGGGCGTCCCCAACACCAACGCTTCGGTGCTCCTTCATATCCGTGATGTGACCGGGCTGATGCCGCACGTCTACTTCCGCTGGACCGAAGGAAATCCTGCCGTGAACCTCCTGCGCTTCCTGGTGCTGGGCGAAGGCGAGATCGCTCCAGTGACGCGCGAGATCCTGCGCGAAGCCGAACCGGATGTCACCAAGCGGCCGTGGGTGCTTGGGATGACCGTCCGACGGCGGTAGGTCACCCCCCGAGCTGGTGGACTGTGAAGGCCGTCAGGAACCCGACGGAAGCGGTCAGTCCCGTGAGGTTGTGATGCTCCTCGAACGCCTCGGGGATCATGGTGTCGGCGAGCATCGCCAGGATCCCGCCTGCCGCGATCGCGGTAATGAAGGCGACGACGGCGTCCGGCGCGTTCTCCAGCGCCACGAACCCGATCAGCGAGGCGAGCCCGGACAACACAGCAATGCCTCCCCACACCCCAAAAATGTATCCGGTACTGCGGCCTGCCTTTTTCATCCCCGCAGTACCGGACAGACCCTCGGGAACGTTGGAGATGAACACAGCCGCAAGCATGGCCGGACTGACCGATCCTGCGGTGATGAGTCCGACACCGAGCACTATGGACTCCGGGACCCCGTCGAGCAGGGCGCCGAAGGCGATGGCCGTGCCGCTGCCGGGGCTCTCCTGCTCCGACGGTTGCTGGCCGCCTGAGCGTTTGCGGTGTTTCGCGCCGGCCCGGGCCAGGAGCATGTTCGCCCCTACGTAAGCCACGGAACCGGACAGGAATCCGGTCACCGTGGGCCACAGGCCTCCTCCCTCAACCGCCTCAGCGACGAGCTCGAACGCCAGGGCCGAAATCAGCACGCCCGCCCCGAAGGACATGATCGTGGAGACAAGTTTGGACGGAATAGACCATTTCCACGACGCGGCCGCCCCCAACACCAGCGCAGCACCGGCCACGGTTCCCCACAATAACGCCTGAAGCCACACCGGCATGCCGCCACCTTTCCTTCGCCCGCCCAGTACTTAGCGCCCTGACTGAACCTTTACGCCCTGAACCTATACGGCACCGGCGTCGTACGCACGGAGCCGTGCCGGTCTTCTGGCCGGGACGGCAATTGTCGTAGGCTCAGGAGCATGGCAAGATACTTTGACGTTCACCCCCAGGATCCCCAGCCCCGCGCCATCACCCAGGCCGTGAAAATCGTGCTCGACGGCGGGCTGATCGCCTACCCCACAGACTCCTGCTACGCCCTCGGGGCCCAACTGGGCAACAAGGACGCGCTGGACCGGATCCGGAATATCCGCAAACTCGATGACAAGCACCACTTCACGCTGGTGTGCAAGGACTTCGCCCAGCTGGGCCAGTTCGTAAACATCGGCAACGACGTTTTCCGCGCCATCAAGGCCGTCACTCCCGGCAGCTACACGTTTATCCTGCCTGCCACCAAGGAAGTTCCGCGCCGGCTGCTGCACCCCAAGAAAAAGACAGTAGGCGTTCGGATCCCGGACAACCGGGTGGTCCAGGCACTGCTGGCTGAGCTTGGTGAGCCGCTGCTCTCCAGCACCCTGCTGCTCCCGGATGAGGAAGACCCGCTGACCCAGGGCTGGGAAATCAAGGAACGGCTCGAACACGAGGTGGACGCTGTCATCGATTCCGGCGACTGCGGGGCCGAGCCCACCACCGTGATCGACTATTCCAGCGGCGTGGCCGAGGTGGTGCGCCGGGGCACCGGGGACCCGTCCCGGTTCGAGTAAACCCTTCCCCGCATACGGGGCCGGCTCCAACGGTCTCAGCCCACCTTGCGGGCCCGGCTCGGCTGCACCCGCGGGGGCTCACCGGGCATCTTCGGGTAGTCGGGCGGGAAGGGCAGTTCGCCGAGGCCGGCTTTCAGGTCCCGTTCCCACCACTCCAACAGCACGTCCATGGTGCCCGGATGCGCCTTCATGTCTGCCCAGGGATCTCCCACGGTCCTCACCCGTTCCGGGACCGTCAGGATGGTGTAGTTCTTGGGATCCGCGTTGCCCAGTTCGTCCCAGCTGATTGGGCAGGAGACCGGCGCATGGGCCAGCGCGCGGGGGCTGTACGCGCCGGCGATGGTTCGGTCCCGGTTCGCCTGGTTGAAGTCCAGGAACACCTTCACGCCCCGTTCCTCCTTCCACCAGGCCGTGGTCACCTTGTCCGGCATCCGCCGCTCCAGCTCGCGGGCCGCGGCGATCACGGCGTGGCGGACGTCCAGGAATTCGTGGGTGGGCTCGATGGGTGCGTAGACGTGCAGGCCGCGGTTCCCCGATGTCTTGATGAACGTTTCCAACCCGGCCTCCGCCAGCACCTCCTTCAGCGCCAGGGCGGCCGGGACGGCGTCGCCGAAGTCCGTGCCCGGCTGGGGGTCAAGATCGATGCGCAGCTGGTCAGGATTGTCGGTGTTTTCGGTATGCGAGGGCCATGGGTGGAACACCACCGTATTCATCTGCACCGCCCATACAGCCGCGGCGGGTTCGTCCAGGGCCAGCATGGGGTGCGAGCGTGCGCTCGGAAACGTCACATTCACTGAGCGGATGAAGTCAGGTGTTCCCTTGGGCGGGTTTTTGGAAAAGAACTGGTCCCCCTCGACGTTTTCGGAGAACCTCTGCAGTGCCACCGGCCGGTCACCGTTCGCGGCAATGAACGCCTCCCCCACATCCACCATGTAGCGTGCGAGGTCCAGCTTGGTCAGGCCGAGTTCCGGCCAGAGCACCCTGCTGGGGCTGGAAACGCGCATTTCGCGCTCGCCGTGCGGTCCCGGGACAGTGAGGGTGGTCTGTTCGCTCGCCATGGGGACAACCTACCCTGAGCCGCGCATGGCGTCAGCACGTCGGCGCCCAGGGCTGCCGGTGATCCGGCATCATGGACCTATGGCCGTAGCTGAATTCCCTGTCACCTTCCCCGTCGGCGATCTTGAGGTCTCCGGCGTGTACGCCCGCCCGGACAGCCCCGTGGGGACTCTGGTGGTGGCGCACGGGGCCGGGGCGGGCATGGAGCACCCTTTCCTGAGCGGGTTCACCCGGGCATTAAACGACGGCGGCGTCGCCACCTTGCGCTTCAACTTCCCCTACCGCGAGGCCGGCCGGAAATTCCCGGACCGGCCGCCCGCAGCCATCGCCGCCTGGCGCGCCGCCATGCATGAAGCAACGCGGCGAGGAACCGAGCACGGTGATACCGGACCGGTGTGGGCCGCCGGTAAATCGTTCGGCGGCCGGATGGCGTCCATGGCCGTTGCCGAGGGAATGGATACTGCCGGACTCGTCTATCTTGGCTATCCCCTCCATCCGCCCGGCAAGCCGGAAAAGCTCCGCGACGAGCACCTCTACGGGCTAACCCTCCCCATGTTGTTCCTGCAGGGCACCCGCGACACCTTCGCGACGCCGGATCTGCTTGAGGGTGTGGTCTCCCGGATCGGCCCATCCGCTGTCCTTGTCTGGATCGACGGCGGTGACCACTCCTTCGCCGTCGCAGGAAAGAAGCGCGATGCTGTAGAGATCGGAGCGTCGCTGGCGCCGACGGTTGCCGAGTTCATGCGGAGCCGCGGGTGATGCGTCCATGGCTGACTGATTTCGCCCCCGATGCCAGCCGCGCAAGGTCCACCCGGTTGGCTGCGCCCGTCTTCCGGAGAAGGTTCGAGATGTGCGAGCTGACGGTTTTCTCGCTTATCATCAACCCCCGTGCAATTTCGCTGTAGGTCCTGCCGGCCATCACATGTTCCAGGATTTCCTGCTCCCTGGGCGTCAGTCCCGGCAATCTGGCTTCGTGGGGCTGCGGCCACGGCGTCACCGGCGCCACCGAAATCCTCGCCTGGGCGGCAAGGCGCTCCAGGGCCACCCTGATGGGGACCGACTCAAGGTCCGCCGCCAGAGTCAGCCCCCGGCGGAGGAGTCCACCGGCTTGGGGGTTCCGATGGTGCTTTTGGAGGAGCAGCGCTTCCACGGCCCGCCTGCAGGCGTAGGCCTCTTCCCACGGCAGGTGCGCCGCACGAAAGGCATCCGTTGTTCGTGCCCATGCCGCCGCGCTGCCTGGCTCGTTCCGGACCCTGCCCAGTTCGGTGCTGTAAAGGAGTTCGAAAGCCGCCACTTGCCGGAAGTAGAACGCCGATTGGCCCGGAGGCTCGTGAAGGACGCCGGGAAAGCGTTCCTCGAGTTCCTTGGCAGCAACCAGCAGTTCCACAGTGGGGCCGCCCAGGTCTCTGGCCAGCTGCGCCTGGTCGGCGAGCGCACGGGCAGCCAACGGCAGCAGCCACTCGCACATGGTGGGTGGCGGCCCCGGGGCGGTGGCGCCTGCCATGGCCGCTGCGAAGGCTAGTTTCGGCCGACCCGCGGCCACAAGTACTTCGGCACGGACGGCGTCAAAGTCCAGATTGAGGCGTGCGGAGTTTTCCTGGTTTAAGTGGTTCAGCTCGTCCGCCCGGTCGAGGTGGATGCCGGCGTCGTCGTTCCTACCTTGGAGCTGTGCCAGCCGCGCAGCGGTGAGCCGCACGCTCACTTCGCCCATCGGGCCGGGATCAAAGCTCAGTGCGATCCGCAGGGCCGCCCGGCACTCCCGCCATTCGCCGACAGCCAGGTAGCTGGCCGCCTCGTCGGCCGCGATCTTGGCGATGTACGTATGGGGTGCCCCCTGTTCCATCATTTCCTGCCGAGCCCGACGCAGGAGGACCGCGTACTCCTCGCTGGTCCAAGGGCCCTGGGCGTTGGCCGTCCAGTATGTGGCATGCACGTACGCCCAGAAATCATGGGCCTGGACCGCTTCCAGGGCTCCTTCGGCCGCCAGGTTGCGTGATTCGGCGGACCGGCTGGCCAGGTTCGCCACGATGGCCGCCGCGGTCAGCGCGTATGAAAGTGCCAGGTGATTGCCTGTCTCACGGGCAAGGGCGAGCGCCTGCCGTGACGAGGCCTCCTGGCCAGGCTCATCATGCCACATACTCGCGTGGACCAGTTCCGCTAACGCGAAGGCGTGCTCCCAGCTGTCCGGTGCCGTGGCGGACAGCCGGACTGCTTCCCGGATGTCGGCCATCGGAAGGAAGGTTTGCCCCGTGGAGAACTGGAGATGCATACGGCGCACCATCAGGTGGGACACTTCCAGCGGCTCGGCCAAGGCGTCAACGTACGCCAACAACGCCTCGATGGCCTCAAGCTCCGTGAGTAATGCCCCGGCTTCCCGGGCTGCGGCACGGAGCCTGTTCCAAAGCTCACGCGGCCGTTCCAATTCGCTAGGCAAGGTGTCCCTCAGTTGCACGGCACGCCGCAGGAGCCGCAGGGCATCACTGAGAGCACCGTTAGCGGATGCCAGATCTGCCGCCCTAAGCGACCACCGGTAGGCATCAGCAGTTCTACCCGCCGCATAATAGTGATCGGCGAGGGATACGGCTACGCCGACGTCGGGCGGTGCACCGTCATCGAACTGCCGCTCGTAAAAGGCCGCGAACGCCGAATGCCACCGCCGTCGCTCACCTGCATCCAGCCCCTGTTCCAGCACTTCGGCGATGATCGGATGGTGGAACCAGTAGGTCCCGTCCGGAGCAAGGTCCACCAGGCCCGACTCCATTGCCAAGCGCAGCAGCAGCCGCACGCGATCGGGCTCGACGGCGGAGCCAGCCACCGCGCTCAGTTCCATCGCGCCGGCCGCCCGGCCGCCAAGCGCCATGATCTGCGTCAACTCGCGGGCTCCGGCCGACAGCCCACGCCATGAGCGCAGGACCGCCGACTTCAGATCGGGCGGGAAGCCGGGGGGTAAATGCCGGGCCTCGGCCTTTAGCCCCGTGACGAGCAGCAGGTTCAGATATGGGTTTCCGGCCGAGCGGGTGAAAACTTCATTCACAAGGGACTGATGCGCTGGAACGCCCAGGAGCCCGCTCAGCTGCGCCTCCGTGTCAGGCCGGTCCAGTGGTCCCAATGGGTGCACGCGGACCCGGGGCAGCCGCCGGATGTCGGTGAGCCACTGGTGAAGTGCCCCTCCCGCGCGGACTTCGTTGCTCCGCACAGTCCCGATCACACCCAGCGGCCTGTCGCCCGGGCCCGCCAGAACGTACATCAGCACATCGAGGGTGCTCTGGTCCGCCCAGTGGAGATCGTCGAGTACCAGGAACACCGGCCGCAAACGGCTTTGCGCCGTGAGCCACTCATCGATCTGGACCAGCAAATCCGGACGCGCATCGCCGGACAAGTCAGGCGGCCGCAGTGCCTGGCCTCCGCTGGCCGGGGCCGCACGGAATGCTGATCTTAAGGCAAGGAACGGGACGTCCACGGACGCCAGCGGTAGAGCGCCGCCGATCAGCATGAGCGCTTCCGGCGGAGCGGACGCGCACGCCCGGCTGACGAGCGCGGTCTTCCCGACTCCGGCGTCCCCGGCAACGATGAACGTCATCGCTGTCCCGGCGCAGACACCGCCGATGACTTCGGTCAGTTGCGCCAAGTCCGCTTCCCGTCCTACCAACTCCGGGCCGCCGGCATCCCACGGTGTCACCACCATCCCAGCTTGCACCCCAGCGGCAGGGGCGTACAGATCTGAGGGTACTCCGCGTGCTTTTAAGGGGTCATGCCTGATGTGCCGCCCGGCATGGGGGACGGAAGGTGAAGGTGTCCGACCAAGGATTCTTTGAAAGGATTTGCCATGTACAAGCCCACCAGGCCTTCCCAACGGGCAGGTATTCTGCTCACCCTGGCCCTGCTTGCGCTCGGGCCCAATGCGGGCGCAAGCGCCGGGACGGATTCCGCATCCGCTGATGAGCGTCCCAGCTTTGAAAACTGCCTACTCACCCGAATCAGCACTCAGCTGCTCCGCTGCGATAACCTCACCGGAGCAGGTGTCCCGGCGCCGTACTGGATCCCCGAACAGTAAGGCGATCGGGGTCAGCTGTGTAGGCTACACCGCGTCCTCGTGCCACCAGCCCTCCCAGGCGGTGGACGTCAGCCGGCCGGTGGGGAAATCGGTCTTGCCGATTCCGCCATTGTGCGGATGGCGGCCCTCTCCGCGGCCGGCGTCAAGGAGGAAGTTCAGGCTACTCAAAAGCAACATTATTGTGTCCTTTCGTATGGTGGTCCGGACCACGTTGTCCAAGTAGGAACGAGCCTAACTGCGCCATGTCTCAGCGCGTCGACGCAACGTTTCGGCTACATATCGGACATCTCACCTGTGCAACCAGCGAAAGGAAGGCGCTGGCCGGGCCGGCGTCACATACGGGCTTTGGTCCGGGCAGTCGGCTGTGCCGTCCAGGGATCCTCGGGCCAGGGGTGCCTGGGATAGCGGCCGCGCATCTCGGACCGCACCTGCGCGTAGGGCCCGGACCAGAACGACGCCAGGTCATCCGTCACAGCCAGCGGCCGCCGCGCGGGTGACAGCAGGTGGAAGAGGACCGGTACCCTGCCGTCCACCAGCCGCGGTGTCTCGGCCAAGCCGAAGCACTCCTGCAGCTTGACCGCGACAACCGGCCGGCCGGCGTCGTCCGCGCCTGCCTGCCCGGGTCCTGCTATGTCCGGCACGGCACTGCCTGACGCCGCGTTGTCCGAAACGTCGGGGTAGTCGATCCGCACCATCGATCCGCTCGGCACTTTCAGCGACTCAGGTGCCAGCTCCGCCAGGCGGACCGCCTCGGGCCAGGGCAGCAGCCGCCGCAAGGGGTCTGTGAGGTCGATGCTGCTGGTGGCGGCGCCACCTGCCAGTGCCGCGAGCTCCGGTCCCAGCCAGGAGACCAGCCGTGCCAGTAGGGCCGGTTCGGAAACATCGGGCCACGGCTCACCCAGTTCGCGGCGCAGCATGGCGAGGCGGCGGCGTAAGGCGTCAGCCGCCGTCGACCATCCGATGGTTGCCAGTCCCTCCCTGGCGAGAGCGCGGGCCACGGCGGCACGGCCGTCCTCGGCGGACGGGCGGACGGGGGTGGAGGACAGGCTGATGGCACCCAACCGGCGTTCCCGCCTTGCCTTCACGCGGCCCTGGCTGAACTGCGCTTCCACCGTGTCGGTCAGGAGCTGCCCGGCGGCCGCCTCGGCGATATCGGCGCTCAGCGGCGCGGCGGACCGGATCACCGCGCCGGTGCCGGCGGCGTCCCGGCCGGCGGCACGGGAAACTTCCGCCACGGCCAGCCACTCCTGCCCGGTCAGCGGACTGCCTGCCGGCAACCCCGCGCGCGTGCCGGACGACAGCAGGTACCGCGCCGGGCCATGGCCCGGGACGCGCCGGGCCACGCGGTCCGGGAACGCCAGGGCGACGACGACGCCCACCGCTTCCGTCGCAGTCACCGGCGCGGTACTCACCAGGGAGGCGACGGCGGACGGGCCGACGGCGGCGGCCTCCTTCCGCGCAATGGCCTCCAGCCGGCGGGCGTCCTCCGCCCAGCGCCTCGCGGCGGGATCCTTCCCGGCGCGAAGTACTGTCAGCAGCCGGGTGAGATCGGCCCCCGGGGCCCGCTGGTCCCCCGCCACCAGTGCCACTGCTTCCGCTGCGGCGCGCTGGCCTACGGCCGCTGAGCCGTCGAGCAGTGCCCGGGCCAGCCGGGGATCGGCGGGGACCCTGGCCAGCGTCCGCCCCAGCTGTGTGGCATGCCCGTCGCGGGCCACGGCTCCGAGTTCGCGCAGCACCTCTCCAGCCTCGCCCATGGCAGCGGCGGGAGGTGCATCCGGAAGCGCCAGCCCGGCTGCGCCCGGTGATCCCCAGCAGGCCAGAACCAGCGCGGCACCGGTCAGATCCGCGACGGCGATCTCGGGCGTCACATGCGCCGGCGCGGCACCATAAGCCCTCTGGTCGTAACACCGCACCACCCGGCCCGGACCCTGCCGCGCGGCGCGTCCGGCCCGTTGCTCCGCTGAGGCCCGGGAGCAGGAAACAGTCACCAGCCCGGACATGCCGCGGTTTGCGTCGCGGCGGGGTTCGCGGGTCAGCCCGGAGTCGATCACCAGACGCACCCCGGGGACGGTCAGGGAGGACTCTGCCAGGTCCGTGGACACGATGATCCGTGCAGGACCGGCCGGCCGGCGCCCCGACACTGCCTGGTCCTGCTCGGCTGGGCTGACCTGGCCATGGAGTTCCAGCACCTCTGTTCCGGGGGAAGACCGGCCGCGGAGGCGGGCCGCCACATAGGACACCTCCCAGGCGCCCGGGACAAACACCAGCGCATCGGTGCCCGCGTCCTGCAACACCGCGGCAGTGTGGGCCTGCGCGGCCGTATCGGCAATGTGGTCCAGGAACCCGCGCGTGACCCCACGGTCGTCAAGCCGCGGCACGGCGGCGGGCACCCACTCCACCTCGAGGGGGTACATGGCTGAGGGGCAGTCGACCACGGGAGCCGGCCCGCCGCCGTCGTCCGCGGTCCCGGCGTCTCCTGTCCCCGCATTCGAGGCTGCGCCCCCTATCAGGGCTGCGAAGCGGGGCGCGTCCAGTGTGGCGGACATGGCCACCAGTGTGAGGTCGCCGCGCAGCTGCCGCACTTCAGTGAGCATGCCCAGCAGCAGGTCGGTTTCGAGGCCGCGTTCATGGACCTCGTCCAGGATGACCGCGCCGATGCTCTCCAGACCGGGATCATCGAGCAGGCGCCGCAGCAGGATCCCCGGCGTGACAAATTCCACCAGGGTGGCGGGCCCGGCCTGGCGTTCACCGCGGACGGTGTACCCCACTCGGTCTCCGATCCGGCTGCCGTCCAAGGCGGCCAGGCGGCGGGCAGCTGCGCGGGCGGCCACCCGCCGGGGCTGGGTGACTACCACGCGCCGGGGCTTTCCTGCGGGCGCGGCAAGGTTGGCCAGAAGAGGCGGGACCAGCGTTGTCTTACCGGTGCCTGGCGGGGCCTGCACCACGGCCGTGCCCGCCGCACCGCCGGCGCGCAGCACGGAGGACAACTCCCCGAGCGATTCAGCAAAGGCCAGGCCGGTACCGATGGCCGCCAGGTCAAAGGTCCCCGCGGCAGAGGTCCTGGCGTCAGAGGTCTCCGCAGGGACGGCGGTGGAGTTGGTTGGCAATGTCACCCGTCCATTGTCGCCGCAATCCCGCACGGGCGTCAGCGCAGGTGCGCCTGGATAGGTCAGACTGGAGGTCGTCGACCTTGAAAGCAGGATTTCCCTTGATCAATCTCCAGCAGGACTCCGAAGGCTACATCCGTATGAAGCGGCACTTTCCCGCCAGTGCCACCGTGACTGTCACATTCAGTGACGGCTCCCAGGAGGACGTCTCCGGCCGCCGCCTCAACGAGCTCTACGACGACGCCCTGGCCTTGTACCGCGCCCAAAACCAGCTTGATGCCAAGGGTTTTTCCCGTGGTCCGCAGAAAAAGGTCCAAACCACCATCGAGTTTGTCCCCGTCCAGCCCGGCATGGGGCAGTAACCCGGGTCACTGCCCCCTCGAAGCTGGCGGTGGCAAGCTGGTCACCGCGCGGGTTTGACCACCATCGCCGAGCCGCCACCGCGCCGCACGGGCTCGGCAACGGCGGTCACGCTCTTGCCGGGCCCGAACTCGATGGCGGTCGCCGCACCAATCTCGGCCGCTGAGGTCAAGGCGTCACCTGCGGGGACCAGCTTATGACCGTATGCTGCCAAGGCGTCTCCGTACTGCGTGATGAAGTCCGGTTCGGCGGTGACATTGGGGGTGTTGCGCTGGGACGCACGCGGGGCCGCCAGCGAATCCAAAATACTCATATCCAGGTCCACCCTGTTCAGGATGGTTTGCAGCACCGTGGTGATGATGGTCGAACCGCCGGGCGAACCGAGCGCCAGGAACGGCTTTTCGTCCTTGAGGATGATGGTGGGCGACATCGAGGACCGTGGGCGCTTGCCGGGTTCGAGCCGGTTCGGGTCGGTGGGGACATAAACGGTAGAGAAGTCGGTGAGCTCGTTGTTGAGCAGGAACCCGCGGCCGGGAACCACAATGCCGGAACCGCCGGTCTGCTCGATGGTGAGCGTGTACTCCACCACGTTCCCCCACTTGTCAGCCACAGTCAGGTTGGTCGTGGAGATGTTTTCGGTGTCTTTTTCGTCCGCCGCTGCGGCAGGTGCCAGCGTGCACACGCCGCTGTAGTCTGACGCGTTCCCGGCCGGTACCGGCTTTGTTGCCGCCGTCGCGGGGTCAACGGCGCACGCCCGTTCCTTCCCAAACAGCGGGTCGGTGAGGGCCTCGGTAGGGACGTCGACGAACGCCGGGTCGCCCAGGTACTTGGCACGGTCCGCGAAAGCGAGTGCGCTCGCCTCAAGGTAGTGATGCAACGCGTCCGGCGTGGTCATCTCACGGAGGTTGAAAGGCGCCAGGATATTCAGGGCTTCGCCGACTGTGGTGCCACCGCTGCTGGACGGCGCCATGCCGTAAACGTCGTAGCCGCGGTACTCAACATGCGTGGGCTCCCGGTCCAGAGTCCGGTATGCGGCGAGATCCGCCGTCGTCAGATAGCCGGGAAGTGCCGGGATGCTGGTGGGCGGGTCCGTCACAGGAGGCACCCAGGCGGGGTCCTTCGGCGGGTCTTGCACGGTGGCCGCGATCTCGGCCGCGAGCTTTCCGCCGTAGAAGGCAGCCGTTCCCTCCTTCGCGAGGAGCCGGTACGTCTTGGCGAGGTCCTGGTTGTGGAGAATACTGCCGACGACGGGAGCGTCACCGCCGGGAAGGAACAGACTCGCCGTGGCGGGGAAGGCCGAGAACCGGACCTTATTGTCGAGTGTCTGCTGGCGGAAGGTTTCGTCAACTACGAAGCCGCGGTTGGCCACCTTGATGGCGGGCTTGAGGGCCTCGGCAAGGTCCAGCGTTCCCCACCGTTCCAAGGCCCGTTCCCACGTGGCTGGCGTGCCCGGCGTGCCGACGGAGACGCCGCTGGAGACGAGCTCGGGAAATGTATAGGCCAGGCTGGACGCCGGGTTGATGAACGCGTCCGTCGGCATCGTTGCCGGAGCCGTTTCGCGGCCGTCGATGGTTCCTACTTTGCCGGTTTTCGCGTCGTAGAACACGAAGTATCCGCCGCCTCCGATGCCCGCACTGTAGGGCTCAGTCACACCCAGGGTCGCGGCCGCGGCGACCGCCGCATCCGCCGCATTGCCGCCGTTCCGGAGGATCTCGATTGCGGCAGCGGACGCGTCCGGGTCAACGGTGCTCACCGCCCCGCCGTACCCGGTGGCTGTCGGGGTCTTGTCCGTCGCACGGGGGTCTGCAAACGCGGGACTAGTCACCGCCCCACCCGTTACGCTCAAGGCCAGGACAGCCGTCACAGCCGCCAATCGACGTCGCACACTAGGCATGATCTCTCCCGGGTCAGGGTGTTGCGCAAGGTGGGTTTGCGCCACGATACTCCGCCGGGTAGGGACTCTCAAGGCTCAGTTTTTTGTGCCAGTGCCATGGGCCAGTGCCATGGCTTCAGGCCGGTGTACCGGCTTCGGTAGTTGCTGTGTCGGCCGGCGAGCGCCGCCGCCGGCTGGCCAGCAGGAACGGCACGGCGAACAGTTCGATCACACCGCTGATGGCAAGCGAGGTGGGATAGCCGTACACGTCCGCTGCCCGGCCCATGAGCGGCTGCACCACGATTCCACCGCTGGATCCCATCAGCGAATCGAAGCTGAGCAGCGTTGCCCGCTGTTTTGAGTCGATCATGTCGTTCAAATAGGCCTGCCGTACCGGGGTGCCCGCCGCGGAGACGAGCGCCCAGAGCACCAGCAGCAGCAGGGCCACCCAGAACACGCGCGTGATGCCGAGCGCCACCAGGATCAAGGCGCCCATGATGCTGCTCACCACAAGCACGGTGGTGCGTTTGCGGACCAGACGGCGGACCATCGGTGCCAGCCAGCCGCCCACCACCTGCGCCCCGGCCACAATGCCCGCGGCGAGTCCGGCGACCGAGTAGGCGTGCGGGTCGCCGAAGAGCTCCAGCAGGTAGGGCTGCAGGGCATAGAAAACATAAATCCCGACGCCGGCGCTGAACGGAGCGGCCAGCATGATGTACCGCACGGGCGGGTTTTTCAGGCCGTTGTCGATGGAGGCGGACAGCACGTCCCGGCTCGCCTTGAGCGGATGGGGAGACCGCTCCGGGGTGAAACCCACATCACGCATCAGCCAGAAGGCCACCCCGAACATGGCCAAGAGCACGCCCACACGCAACAGGAACGGTACGCCCAGGTCAGTGGCCTGGGCAATCACGCCGCCGGCCGTCGAACCCACAAGCATTGCGACGCCCGAGACCATCAGTGCCCGCCCGAACACTGCTTCCAGCTCACCGTCGTAGCCGGAGAAACGCAACGCATCCACCAGCCAGGCCTCCACGGCCCCGGAGAAGAACGTGAATCCCAGGCCCAGCAGGACGGACACCGCCGCCCAGGCCCAGAAGGGAGCGGACAACTGCCAGAGCAGGTAGTACAGGTAGGTGGAGGCCGCCAGCGTCACCGTACCGAGCAGGAATGAGACCCGGCGACCCCATCCGTCCGCGATGACCCCGGTGGGCACTTCGAAGAGGACCATGCCGGCCGTGAAGAAGGCGTTGGCCGCGAAGGCTTCGAGGTTGCTCAGCCCGGCATCCAACAGAAAAAGCGTATTGATTCCCCAGATGAAGGAGGCCGCAAGGGTATTGCCCAGCGTTAGGGTGAGATAGATGCGCTGGATCTTCCGCGCGGCGGCGTTCATGACATGGCGCTCATGAACCGCTGGGTACCGGGTCATGCCGG
Source organism: Pseudarthrobacter sp. NBSH8 (assembly GCF_014217545.1). Lineage (NCBI taxonomy): Bacteria > Bacillati > Actinomycetota > Actinomycetes > Micrococcales > Micrococcaceae > Pseudarthrobacter > Pseudarthrobacter sp. NBSH8. Next base: position 1,941,533 of record NZ_CP043178.1, on the reverse strand, counting down.
AGGTACCGGCGCCGGAACCGGCCGGTCCCAGCAGTCAGCGCACGAAGTTCCACGGCGTACTTCAGCAGTTCCTGGTCAGGGACTTCCGCGCTGATCTCGGTCAGCTCGCTCCCGGAGGTGGCCGTACCCGTGAGCCTGCCGCGGCGTGCCGAGAGGTCACTCATCACGGCACCCACGTGCGCCTCGGACACTGTGATGCTGACCGAGGAAACCGGCTCGAGCAGCTGGATGCGACCGGCCGCGGCGGCCTCCCGGAGCGCCAGCGCGCCGGCAGCCTGGAAAGCGGCGTCGGATGAGTCAACGCTGTGGGCCTTGCCGCCCACCAGGGTGACGCGCAGGTCCACCACGGGGAACCCGGCGGCCAGCCCTTTCTGCATCTGCGCCCGCACCCCCTTCTCCACCGAGGAGATAAATGTTCCGGGGATCACTCCGCCCACCGTTTTGTCGACGAATTCGAACCCGCCGCCACGGTCCAGCGGCTCCACGTCGATGTCGCAGACGGCATACTGCCCGTGTCCGCCGGATTGTTTGACATGCCGGCCGTGGCCCGTTGCCGGGGCGGCGAACGTTTCCCGCAGCGGCGTCACCACGCCAACAGTGTGCAGCTTCACGCCCTGGTCGCGCAGCCTGTCCAGCACCACCTCGGCATGCGCCTCCCCCATGCACCAGAGGATCAGCTGGTGTGTTTCCGCGTTCCGCTCCACACTCAGGGTGGGATCGCCGGCGGCCACCTTCGCCAGGCTCCGGGCCAGCGCATCCTCGTCACTGCGCGAGTCCGCCTCGACTGCCACCGGCATCAGCGGTTCCGGCATCTCCCAGGTGTCCAGCAGCAGTGGCTGGTCCTTGGCCGAGATGGTGTCCCCGGTTTCGGCGCTCCCCAGTTTCGCCACCGCGCAGATGTCGCCGGCCACACAGTGCGCCACAGGACGCAGGTTGGGGCCCAGCGGCGAATACAGGTGGGTGAGGCGATCGTCGGTGTCATGGTCCTGGTGGCCGCGGTCCGCGAGCCCGTGCCCGCCGACGTGCACGGAAGTGTCCGCACGCAACGTGCCGGAAAACACCCGCGTCAGGCAGACCCGGCCCAGGAACGGATCAATGGTGGTGCGGACCACCTCAGCCGCCAGCGGCCCGTCCGGGTCACAGGCCAGAGCCGCCGCGGGAGCGCCGGCCAGGTCAGTCACCGCCGGGAGGCCGCCTTCCACCGGCGATGGGAAGCCCCTGGTCAGGATTTCCAGGAGTTCCGCCGTGCCGAGCCCGGTGACAGCCGAGGTGGGCAGGACCGGAAAGAAGGAACCACGGGCGACGGCGGTTTCCAGGTCGGCGATGAGGACATCAGTATCGACGTCCTCACCACCCAGATACCGGTCCATCAGGGTCTCGTCCTCGCTTTCGGCGATGATCCCCTCGATAAGGCGGCCGCGGGCGCCGCCCTCGGAACCCGCGCGCTCGCCGGGGTCAGCGTCCCGGGAACCGGCGTCCGCCTCGCCGGCGGAGTAGTCCGAGACCGTGCCCGTCAGCAATCCCAGCAGCCCGGTGGTTTCGCCACCGGACCTGACCGGGACGTACAGCGGGAGCACCGATTCGCCGAACGCCTCCTGGCAGGCGGCCAGGACGCCGTCGTAATCTGCCCGGGGGTGGTCAAGGCGGGAGATGACCACGGCCCGCGGCGTGCCGAGGCGTTCGCATTCGCCCCAGAGCGCCGTAGTGGTGGCGTCGATACCGTCCACGCCGGAGACAACAAAGAGGGCGGAGTCCGCAGCACGCAGCCCCGCCCGAAGTTCGCCGATAAAGTCCGGATACCCCGGCGTATCCAGGAGGTTCACCTTAACGCCGTTGATGAGCAGCGGAACCAGGGACAGCGTGACCGACCGCTGCTGCCGCACCGCTGACGGGTCGGAGTCGCTCACGGTGGTGCCCTCCGCGATGGAGCCTTTGCGCGTAATCATGCCGTGGGCGGCCAGCAACGCCTCGATCAGCAGGGTTTTGCCGGCGCCCGAATGCCCCACCAGCGCCACGTTGCGTACCTGCTTGGAATCCGTTGCCGCGATGCCGTTGGCAGCATCAGCCCGGCGCACTTCCGGCCCTCCACGCCCCGGTGTCCGCGCCGTTTCCTTTGCGCCTTTCACTGACATGGGAACCTCCTGGCATCTTTGCCATGCACCGGGCCTAATCGTGTTCTTTGATTCGACACCCTAGCGGGCGCAAGGGCAAGAGCAACCACCGGACGCGACGGCCACTGGGTGGACAATTGCAGCCAGAGCCCAAAGTGCCACTGTGAGGAGGTCCTCGTGCAGCCGCTGCCGCGCATCACCGTGGAGGTTCCGGTCCTGGCCGTGGGATCAGCACCCTCTGACTATGAGGGCCTGGGCAGGTATGTCAACGCCCTGCGCAGTCCGCAGGGGCTGCACCTGACGCTGCTGCATATAGGCATCCTGGCGGATTTTGCACAGGACGTCGCGGACTGGACCAAGGGGACCACCACTGCCGGTGACGCCGTCCGGCACACCGCGGGCTGGTTGCAAGAGCTGCCCGTGCTGGACGGGTTTACGGGGACCTCGGAACAACTGATCGTGCTGGGCGGCGGAGGAATCTCCGGACTCGAAGTGGACGTACCCGGTCGGGTGCACGACTACCAGGTGTCCCTGGTGCAGGGCCTGCATGATCTGCTGGAACGGCTCCTCGTGGACAATGTGGACGACTTCATCCTCAGCTCACCGGCGCTGGGCTACCGCTACGCGCACTGGGTCCCCCATGTCGCCGTCGGCCGTCCACTGTCGCGGGAACGCGGACCGCGGACCATTTCCCCGCTTACTGTCGCCTTTGGCCCGTCGCGGATCAGGAACGGCCGGTTCCTCACGGCCCCTGACTGAGCAGCAAGCGCGTCGTTGCATGGCGGCGCCGTTCCAGGCCCGCCACAGCATGGCGGATCGGCCCCCAGCCAGCGGGTAGCCGAAGTTCTTTCGCCGGGTTCCTCGGGACAGGCCCGCGGGAACCCTTAAATGTCAGTGCCTCGCAAGATGATGTAAATATGAAAAGGACAACGGCGGTGGAGGCTTTGGAGGCCATCAATGCGTCTGTCTCTGCGCTTGCTGCGATGATCCCTGGCGCAGGCTTCACCGGTCCAGGGGATCAGGATCCGCTGCGGCAGCAGTCTGACGGCTGGCTGGACACCCTCGCGGAGGCTGCACGGCTGCAAGCTGCGACGGCTGCCCTGGTGGTCCAGGCCGCCGCGGGATTCACAGACACCACACGGGCGATGGCCTCCCCGAAAGCACTGCCGCAGGACCGCCTGGCCCAGGACATGTCCGTGGTCGCAGAAGTAGCGTGCGTGCTGACGGTCAGCGAGCGGACGGCCGGTGTGCTCCTATCCGAGGCCCACGAACTGACCACCACCCTGCCGCTGACGCTGGCCGCCCTGCAGGCCGGAGACATCTCGTGGCAGCATGCCCGGGCCATGGTCGACGAAACGGTCAATCTGGATCCCACCGGTGCGGCGGCGTTGGAGGCGCACTTCCTGGATCCCGACGCACCGAACCCGGCACGGGGCTGCCCGGCCGGGGAGATGACCCCGTCACGGTTCCGCGCCAAAGCCCGGACCTTGTGCGAACGCCATCACCCGGACAGTATCGAAAAACGCCACACTCGCAGCATTGCGGATCGCCGGGTGGAGTTCGCCCCGCACCGGGACGGCATGGCCTGGCTGAGCGCGTACCTGCCCGCGGACCAGGCCGCCGGGATCTGGGATCGCACCACCACCGCAGCGCGCGCCCTCCAAGGCCCCGATGAGGACCGGACGCTGAGCCAACTCCGCGCCGACACCGCCGCGGCCTGGCTCCTGGGCGGTAGCGCCGAGCACGTGCCCTCACCGTCCGCGCAGGTCCTCGTGACCGTGCCGGTGTTCGCCCTCATGGGCCTCACCGACGAACCCGCCATGCTCGACGGATACGGGCCCATCCCGGCATCCGTCGCCAGCCGGCTCGTGGCCGAAAGTTCCAACTCGTTCCACCGGGTCTTGACTGATCCCCGCGACGGGGCACCGCTGGAGATCGGGCGGACCAGCTACCGGATCCCCGTCAGCATGCGGCAGTGGCTCCGTCTGCGGGACGGGAAATGCCCGTTCCCCGGCTGCACCAACCAATCCCTGGACAACGAAGCCGACCACCTTCTCTCATGGGCAGACGGCGGCACCACAGGCGTCAGCAACCTAGGCCAGCCATGCCACAAACACCACAGGCTGAAACACACCACCGCATGGAAACCCACCGAGGCGAGCGCCGGCAAGCCTCCCGGCTGGATCTCCCCCTCCGGCCGCCAGTACACCAGCGAACAACAGGATTGGGAACAACCCCACTGGCCACCCCAAATCATGAACCAACTAAGACACCGGGAACTTGGCCCGGCCGTGCCCGAAGACATCCTGCCCGGCGAACCGCCGCCTGAGGATCTGTGCCCGGTAGATCCCTTGCCGGAGTGGGCCTGGCTGCAGTGGCCGACCGACGATCCTGACCTGGACGAACTCCCGCCTGACGACCTGGAACAAGGTCTTGGCCCGGCCATGCCTCAAGATCCCTTTCCGGCTTGGATCCGGCAACAGGCACCCGTCGACGAACCATGGCCGGAGTGGAGCGTCCCCCAGCCGGTCTAGCAGGGCGAATGCGCAGTGACCGCTATTGTTGGTCAAACGCGTCAAGCAGCCGTTTGACCGAGCCTCCAAGGTTCCATTCGAGGGCGAGACGCTCCAGTTCGGCGCGCGATCCGCCGTCGACCGGGTGCAGCTGTGCTCCCGCTTCCTCGAGGGTGGGAAGCTTGAGGTCGCGCACGATTTTCACCACTGTTGGCGCGACTGTCAGGTAGTCCGCGGCCGCGGCGAGCTTGGACCGCACGGGCGCGGAAACCCCGCCTCCCCCGTCCGAGGCGGCGGCGAGCAAATTCTCCAGGGTGCCGTACTCGCCCAGGAGCGACGCAGCGGTCTTCTCACCGATGCCGGCAACACCTGGCAGCCCGTCGGAGGCATCCCCGCGGAGGGTCGCGTAATCGGCATATTGTTCGGGCAGCACGCGGTACTTCCCGACGACGACGGCGTCCGTCACGACTTCGAGGTTCCTCATGCCGCGCGCTGTGTAGATCACCCGCACCTGGCGGTCATCATCGACTGTCTGGAAAAGATCGCGGTCGCCCGTGACCACATCGACGGGAAGGTCCGCGTGGCTGGCGTAGGTGCCGACGACGTCGTCAGCTTCGTGTTCCGCGGCCCCCACGATTGCGATGCCGGCGAGTTCAAGGACGCGGCGGATCATCGGAAGCTGCGCCTCAAGCGCGTCCGGGACCACTTCAACGTCGGGGGCATCCTTTACACGTTCGGCGACCCGGTGCGACTTGTAGGTCGGGATCAGGTCCACGCGCCACTGTGGACGCCAGTCGTCGTCCCAGCAAGCAATCAGGTGCGTTGCCCCGTAATCCGTGGTGAGGCGGGCGATCATGTCCAGGAGGCCGCGAACCGCGTTCACCGGCGTTCCGTCAGCGCGTCGGATCGTGTCCGGCAAGCCATAAAACGCGCGAAAGTACAGGGACGCGGTATCAAGCAGCATCAGGCGGTGTGGCATACCTGATCCTGACACGGAAGCAGCTGCCCGGCTATCAGCAGGGCCCCGTGCCACCTCGCCGTGCAGCCAGGACAAGGCATGGAACGCCCAGCTTCCTCACCACCGCAGGGCTATTGCATTGTCTGGTCCCGGGTGGGCACCTCATTGATCCCGCCCATCCGGCTGCCCGGTCCGTGCCCGCCGTCAGGGAGAATAGACAGCATGACCCTTACGACATTCGCCCTGATCCGTCACGGCCAGACAGACTGGAATGCGCAGCGTCGGCTCCAGGGGGCCACCGACATTCCGCTGAACGACGTCGGCCGTGGCCAGGCGCGCGACGCCGTTGGCGTCCTGTCTGACTATGAGTGGGACGCGATCGTGTCCTCGCCGCTTAGCCGTGCCGCGGAAACGGCCAAGGTGATAGCAGACGGGTTGGGGCTGAGCGTTACCCGGCATATTCCGTCGCTCGCCGAACGCAGCTTCGGACACGCCGAGGGCCTGCAGGCCGGCCTCGAGTTGGAGGCCGTGCGCATCCCCGGCGGTTACCGCGGCGCCGAAACCGAGGATGACGCGGCCGCTCGCGGGTTGGGGGCACTGGAAGCACTGGCCCATGAATTCCCCGGCCGCCGCGTCCTGGTGGTCGCCCACGGCACGCTCCTTCGGGTCGCCCTCAACCGCGCTATCGGCCGCACCCTGCACAGGATCGACAACGCGGTGCTGAATCTGGCCCACCACCATGCCACCGAGGGCTGGCACCTCGAATACTTCAACGGTGAACGCGTAGTGGCTACAGCCCAGGGCTGAGAACCCAGGCGCCCGCCGTAACCTCGAGGGTTTGGATGGTCCTGCGCTCCAGGATCACGATCTGCGCGGGGTCCTCCACACCCTGGAAGTTCGTTGTGGGAGATTCCGTCCACCCTCAGGACACCGGCACACGCCGGGGCAGCCGCTTGAGCGCGTGTCAACGCCACAACCACGAGGCATCAGACATCAGGCGACGAAGATGCTCCAGCCGGCCTGGTGGCTGCTGCCCGGCCCCAGCTGCACGAGGTCCTGGCCGCTGTTGAAGGCATCCGGTGGACAGGTCATCGGCTCAACCGCCAGGCCCAGCCGGTTGGCCGCGGGAGCAGGCTTGTCTGCGGCGTGTACCTGCAGCCAAGGGCAGGCCCGGTCCCAGGCCATGCCTACTCCGGTTCCGCCGGGGTCCCTGGCAATCAGCTGCGTGCGGCCGCCGTCGTCGAACTCAAGGTCCGTGAAGGCGTGGTCGATCTGCGTGGCGCCGATTGCCCGCGGCGCACGGAAATCGAACTGATGGCCGTGCACCGTCCGTGTGGTGACCGGCAGCAGCCGGTCCGGCGTAACCTCGAGGAACAACCCCTTACGGCGTGTGCCCGCACCCCTATCTGCGGGCCGGACCTGCGCCGTTGGATGAGTGGGACGTTGCTGCCGCTCCAGTCGGTGAATAAGACTGACGCTGCACGCCGGGGAAGTGACGTCGTTGAGGTTCTCCAGAACCTGCCCCCAGTCCAGGTCCTCAAAACGTGCTGGGCAACCTGGAAAGCGGGCTCGATTTCCAGCGTCACGCTGCTGACGATTCCCAGGGCGCCTAGCCCCACCAGCATGCCGTCGAAGTCCGCCGTCTCCCCGCGCCCGGCGGTGAGGACGCCGCCGTCGGCCGTCACCAGCTTCAAACCGTTGACGGCGGTGGCCAGATTGTGCAGGCCGAATCCTTGCCGCAGCAGCTCCGCGGCGAGCGTGCCGTACCGCGCGCCTCCACCGACCGGCAAAACCCTGCAAGGGACACGCCCATTGACGCCGCCCGAGTTATCTGGAATATTGCTTCATATACGATTTCGTACTCGATGAGGAGTAATTTTTGGAACAGGTCACCGACCACACCCTGGCCGCGGCCCGCAAGGTCATCGCGGTGCACATTAACTACCCCAGCCGGGCAGCGCAGCGCGGCCGCACGCCGGAGCAGCCTTCCTACTTCCTGAAGCCGCCGTCCTCCCTGGCGTTCGGTTCGGCAGATGCCCCTTCCGTTGTGGAGCGTCCGGCCGGCTGTGAACTGCTCGGTTTTGAGGGCGAGATCGCGCTGGTCATCGGCAAGCCCGCCCGGCGGGTCGGGCTGGAGGACGCCTGGAGCCACATCGAATGGGTGACCGCGAGCAATGACCTCGGCGTCCACGATCTCCGCTACGCAGACAAGGGTTCCAACCTCCGGTCCAAAGGCGGCGATGGCTTCACCCCGATCGGCCCCCACCTGATCCCCGCAGACGCCGTGGACCCCGCCAAACTGCGGATCCGTACCTGGCACAACAGCGAACTCGTCCAGGACGACAATACGGAGGACCTGCTTTTCCCGTTCGCGCGGCTGGTGGCGGATCTGTCCCAACTGCTCACCCTCGAGGAGGGCGACATCATCCTGACCGGCACCCCGGCCGGCGCCTCCGTGGCCAAGCCGGGCGACGTCGTCGAGGTTGAAGTGAGTACGAGGACGGGCGCCGCCGGCAGCGCTGCACTCTCTACCGGGCGGCTGGTCACGCGGGTGGAGGAAGGCACGACGGCGTTCGCTGATTTCGGTGCCCGGCCCAAGGCTGATGATTTTCAGCGGGAGGAAGCGTATGGTTCGCGGGAAGCGGCGGGCCTTTCACCTGACGAAAGCGCCGCCGTCGGGCATGTCCTGACTCTGGAGCTGAAAGCGAAGCTGGAAAGCGTCTGCACCGCCACGCTGTCCTCCCAGCTGCGCAAGCGCGGCCTGAACAACGTCAGCATCGACGGCCTGACCTCCACCCACCCGGAAAAGCGGATCGTGGGCCTGGCCCGGACACTGCGGTATGTGCCCAACCGCGAGGACCTGTTCAAAACCCACGGCGGCGGCTTCAATGCCCAGAAGAAGGCTATCGATTCCGTGAACGAGGGCGAGATCCTGGTCATGGAAGCGCGCGGCGAGAAAGGCACGGGCACCATCGGTGACATCCTGGCCCTGCGCGCCCAGGTCCGGGGTGCTGCGGCGATCATCACCGACGGCGGCGTCCGGGACTTCGCCGCCGTGGCCGCCATGGACATGCCGACCTATTACGCCAGTCCGCACCCCGCCGTCCTGGGCCGCCGTCACATCCCCTGGGACACGGACATCACCATCGCCTGCGGCGGCACCACCGTGCAGCCCGGGGACATCATCGTGGCTGACGCCGACGGCATCCTGGTGATCCCGCCGGCCCTCGCCGGGGAGCTCGCGGACGACTCCATCAGCCAGGAGCGCGAGGAGACGTTCATCGCGGAAATGGTGGCACAGGGCCACAGCGTGGACGGCCTCTACCCGCTGAACACCGAATGGCGCCTCAGGTACGAGGCCTGGGAAGCCATGGGCACAGCCAATGACTGAAACGGCCACCGCAGCCGGAATCGCGTCCGAGAGCGGGGCGACGGCCAGCAAGTCCGAACAGGCCTACGCGGCCGTCAAGGCCCGGATCGTGGACGGGACGTACTCCCCCGGCTACCGGCTGGTCCTGGCCGCCATCGCCAAATACCTGGGCGTCAGCGTGGTCCCGGTCCGTGAAGCAATCCGGCGCCTCGAAGCCGAAGGGCTGGTGACGTTCGAGCGGAACGTCGGCGCCACCGTCTCCGGCATCGACCCCACCGAGTACCTGTACACCATGCAGACCCTGAGCATCGTCGAAGGCGCCGCCACCGCGTTGTCCGCGCCGCTGATCGATTCCGTGGCGATCGCCCGCGCCCGGGCCGTGAACGAGGACATGCGCGAATGCCTGGAGCACTTCGATCCCGTCCGCTTCACGCGGCTGAACCAGGACTTCCACAGCATCCTCTTTGAGCACTGCCCCAACCCGCACATCCTGGACCTGGTCCACCGGGGCTGGAACCGGCTCGCCTCACTGCGGTCTTCGACGTTCCGGTTCGTTCCCGGCCGCGCCCACGAATCGGTGGACGAACACGAAGCACTGCTGCGGCTCCTCGAAGCCGGCGCAGACGCGGACGTGATCGAGAAGTCCGCCCGCCGGCACCGCTCCGCCACCCTGGACGCCTACCTCGCCCAGGCTCAGCCCCTCCCACAACGCAACGCGGGGTCACTTAGCGCCCGTTAGCAGCCGCCGCATGGGCCGTAAGTGACCCCGCGTTGCAAGATCAGTAAGGAAGACAACAATGACGTTCACTGCTCCTGTTACCACCACCCACTATGTTCCGCAGGACCTTCCCACGCACATCCAGCACTACATCAACGGCCGGTTCGTTGACTCCGTGGGTGGCGGGACCTTTGATGTCCTGGACCCAGTTTCCAACCGGAATTACGCCACTGCCGCGGCCGGCCAGAAAGAGGACATCGACCTCGCTGTCGCCGCCGCCCGTGAAGCGTTCACCAACGGCCCGTGGCCGAAGATGAAGCCGCGCGAACGTGCCCGCGTCCTGAACAGGATTGCCGATGCCGTCGAGGCCCAGGAAGCACGGCTTGCGGAACTCGAGACCTTTGACACGGGACTGCCCATCACCCAGGCCAAGGGCCAGGCGCTGCGCGCGGCGGAGAACTTCCGCTTCTTCGCGGACCTGATCGTGGCCCAGTTCGATGACGCCATGAAGGTCCCCGGCGCCCAGATCAACTACGTCAACCGCAAGCCGATCGGTGTCGCCGGCCTCATCACCCCGTGGAACACCCCGTTTATGCTCGAGTCCTGGAAGCTCGCCCCGGCCCTGGCCACCGGCAACACCGTGGTCCTGAAGCCGGCCGAGTTCACCCCGCTCTCGGCCTCGCTGTGGGCGCAGATCTTCAAGGACGCCGGCCTGCCGGACGGTGTCTTCAACCTGGTCAACGGCCTCGGCGAGGAAGCCGGTGATGCCCTCGTCAAGCACCCGGACGTCCCGCTGATCTCCTTCACCGGCGAGACCACCACCGGGCAGACGATCTTCCGCAACGCCGCCGCCAACCTTAAGGGCCTGTCCATGGAACTCGGCGGCAAGTCCCCGTGCGTGGTGTTCGCCGACGCCGACCTCGACGCCGCGATCGACTCCGCCCTGTTCGGGGTCTTCTCGCTCAACGGCGAACGCTGCACCGCCGGCTCCCGCATCCTCGTCGAACGTGCCATCTATGACGCGTTCTGCGAAAAGTACGCCGCCCGGGCCAAGAAGATCGTGGTCGGGGACCCGCACGACCCCAAAACCGAAGTCGGCGCCCTGGTCCACCCCGAGCACTACGACAAGGTCGCCTCCTACGTGGAGATCGGCAAGTCCGAAGGCCGGCTCCTCGCCGGCGGCGGACGGCCTGACCACCTCCCCGAAGGCAACTACATCGCACCCACCGTATTCGCCGACGTCGCCCCTGACGCGCGGATCTTCCAGGAGGAGATCTTCGGCCCCGTCGTCGCCATCACCCCCTTCGACTCGGACGAGGAAGCCCTCGTCTTGGCGAACAACACCCGCTACGGGCTGGCCGCCTACATCTGGACCCAGAACCTGACCCGGGCGCACAACTTCTCCCAGAACGTCGAGGCCGGCATGGTGTGGCTGAACAGCCACAACGTCCGCGACCTCCGCACCCCGTTCGGCGGTGTGAAAGCCTCCGGCCTTGGCCACGAGGGCGGCTACCGCTCCATCGATTTCTACACCGACCAGCAAGCCGTGCACATCAGCCTCGGCACGGTCCACACACCAAAATTCGGCAGCATTGACGACGCCGCGGCAGCCGGCGACAGCTAACCCTTCCCCTAAAACCCTTTCAAAGAAGAGAGAACCCGATGACAAAATTCGTTCCCACCCCCACGGTCCCGGCCCCGGACATTGTCCGCTGCGCCTACATGGAAATTGTGGTCACCGACCTCGCCACGTCCCGCGCGTTCTACGTTGATCTCCTCGGCCTGCACGTCACCGAAGAAGACGAGACCAACATCTACCTGCGCTCCTTCGAGGAGTTCATCCACCACAACCTGGTGCTCCGCAAGGGACCCATCGCCGCCGTCGCCGCCTTCGCCTACCGGGTGAAGTCCCCCGCCGAAGTGGACGCCGCCGAGGCCTACTACAAGGAACTGGGCTGCCGGGTTGAGCGCCGCAAGGAAGGCTTCACCAAGGGCATCGGCGACTCCGTCCGCGTCGAAGACCCCCTGGGCTTCCCCTACGAATTCTTCTACGAGACCGAGCACGTCGAACGCCTCACCCAGCGCTACGACCTCTACTCCGCCGGTGAACTGGTCCGCCTGGACCACTTCAACCAGGTCACCCCCGACGTCCCCAAGGGCCGCAAATACCTCGAAGACCTCGGCTTCCGCGTCTCCGAGGACATCAAGGACTCCGACGGCGTCACGTACGCTGCGTGGATGCACCGCAAACAGACCGTCCACGACACCGCCCTGACCGGCGGCAACGGCCCGCGCATGCACCACGTCGCCTTCGCCACCCACGAAAAACACAACATCATCCAAATCTGCGACAAGATGGGCGCCCTGCGCATCAGCGACCGGATCGAACGCGGCCCCGGCCGGCACGGCGTCTCCAACGCCTTCTACCTCTACATCCTGGACCCCGACGGGCACCGCATCGAGATCTACACCCAGGACTACTACACCGGCGACCCGGACAACCCCACCATCACCTGGGACGTCCACGACAACCAGCGCCGCGACTGGTGGGGCAACCCCGTCGTCCCGTCCTGGTACACCGAGGCCTCCCTGGTCCTGGACCTGGACGGCAACCCCCAGCCCGTCATCGAACGCACCGACGCCTCCGAAATGGCCGTCACCGTCGGCGCCGACGGCTTCTCCTACACGCGAAAAACAGAAGGAGAAGGCGCCGGCGCCGTTGAACAGAAAAAGGGCTTCAAGCTCGGGGCGCAGTTGTAGCCATGCTGGACGCGAAGACGATTGAGGCCATCGCCGATGAACTCCTGGCGGCCGCCCGGACCCGGACCCCTGTCCCCCGCCTCACGGCCCGCTACCCGGACATGACCGTGGAGGACTCCTACGCGGTGCAGCAGCTGTGGCGGCGGCGCAACGAGGACGCCGGCCGCAAGCTGGTGGGCCGCAAGATCGGCCTGACGTCCAAGGCCATGCAGGCCGCCACTGGCATCACCGAACCGGACTACGGCGCCATCTTCGATGACATGGTGCTAGGGACCGGCTGCTCGGTTCAGGGGGACCAGTACACCCATCCACGGGTGGAAGTGGAGCTGGCTTTCGTGCTGAAAAAGGACCTGGCCGGACCCGGCTGCACCATCTTCGACGTCCTGGACGCGACCGACTACGTGGTCCCGGCCCTGGAGATCCTGGACTCCCGCATCGAAATGGAGGGCCGGACCATCGTGGACACCATCGCGGACAACGCCGCGATGGGCGCCATGGTGATCGGCGGCAACCCGGTCAAGCCCGACGCCGTCGACCTCCGCTGGGTCTCGGCAATCCTCTACAAAAACCAGACCGTCGAAGAGACCGGCGTGGCCGCCGGCGTCCTGGACCACCCCGCCAACGGGGTGCACTGGCTCGCCAACAAAATAGCCGCCCACGGGGACAGTATGAAAGCCGGGGACATCATCCTCGCCGGGTCCTTCACCCGCCCACTGTGGGTGTCCAAGGGCGACACCGTCCACGCCGACTACGGACCCCTGGGAGCCATCACATGCCGCTTCGAATAGAACCGGACAACACTTTCCGCGATGCGCTGCGCAACCACACCGGCGCTGCCGGCCGTCCACTGGCCGGGATGTGGGTCTGCTCCGGCAGCCCGCTCATCGCCGAACTGTGCGCCGGATCCGGCCTGGACTGGCTCCTGGTCGACGCCGAACACAGCCCCAACAGCCTCGAATCCATCCTGGCGCAGCTGCAGGCCGTTAGCGGCTACCCGGTCCAGGTGCTGGTCCGGCCGCCGGTCAACGACACCGTGCTGATCAAGCAATACCTCGACATTGGAGTGCAGAACCTGCTGATTCCCATGGTCAACTCTGTTGCCGAAGCGGAGGCCGCCGTCGACGCCACCCGCTACCCGCCGCACGGCGTCCGCGGCGTAGGGTCCGCCCTCGCCCGGGCCTCACGCTGGAACCGTATCCCGGACTATCTCGCCCGCGCGTCAGAAACCATCAGCCTCACGGTGCAGATCGAATCGAAGGCGGCAGTTGAGACCGTCGAGGAGATCCTGGCCGTGGACGGTGTGGACGCCATCTTCCTGGGACCATCCGACCTCGCCGCCTCCATGGGCCTGCTGGGACAGCAGGAACACCCCAAGGTACGCGCCGCCGTCGAACACTGCCTCGCCGCCGCCAAGGCAGCCGCGAAGCCCGCGGGTGTCAACGCCTTCAACCCCGACACAGCCCGCCACTACCTGGCGGCAGGCGCCGCCTTTGTCCTGGTGGGCGCCGACGTCGCCCTCCTGGCCCGCGGCTCCGAGGCACTCGCCGTCGAATACATCCCGGCTGGTGCCGGCGAAACCCCCGCGAGCTACTGAACATGGCCAGGATCTCGACCAACTCGATCGCCGGGACCCGCCGTCGACCTCAGGCCGGGCCAGTACCGGGCGGACGTCCAATCAGGTCCAGACGGGCCGGGACGCATCATTCGGAGTCGCCCACGGGCGAACGACGGCGGGAGGGACCGCCGTCGTTCACACGCTGTTGCGCCTCCTACACTCCGCGGGCGGGCGCGCTCAGCACGTCGTCGATCCTGCCCATGACACTGTCCGTGACGTCCTCGATCCCGCCCATCCCGTCTACCTCGGCAAGGATCCCGCGGCCGGCATACCTGGCCACCACGGCCTCCGTCTGCTGGTGGTAAAGGTCCAGCCGGTGACGGATGACGCTCTCGTTGTCATCGCTCCGGCCCGTTTCCCTGGCCCGGCCCAAAAGGCGCGAGACAAGTTCCTCGTCGACCGCGGTCAACTGCAGGACCACGCCGAGTTTCTGTTCGCCGGCAGCGAGGATTCCGTCGAGGTAGTCCACCTGCGCGACCGTGCGAGGGTAGCCGTCCAGCAGAAATCCCTCCTTGGCGTCGTCCTGGCTGAGCCGGTTGCGCACCATCTCATTCGTGACGCTGTCCGGCACGAAGTCTCCGTTATCCATGTACTTCCGGGCCTCCAAACCCAGTGGCGTTCCGCCTTTGACGTTGGCGCGGAAGATATCGCCGGTTGAAATGGCCACAACGCCGAGGCGTTCCGAAATCCGTTCCGCCTGCGTCCCCTTGCCCGAGCCGGGCGGACCCATAATCAGCATTCTCGTCATTCAATACTCCTTGCTGCCTATATGGACGTCTTCGTCCTGGCCCGATGCTACTGATCCGGAGGTTGCGGCCGGGCTGCATCGGCGCCTGACAGCAGAGTACGACGGCGGAGGATCCCCGCCGTCGTACTCTGCGTCTATGTGCTTTTACCGGTAGCAGTGGTGCAGCGAGCGGGCGCCGGCCCGCCTCCGAGTACCCCATTTGATAGCGCGGTGATCACCGTCAGCCCGGGCGCAAAGTGGCCAGGGGCGTGCCGCAGGCGCTGGGGGGTGAGATCAAAAAATGCTCCGTCATGTTCTTTCCTTTCACAGCCGATACGTCCATCGGAGAGGCCTCCCCCTCGCCGACGGTCGGTGAGACCATACAGGCATGGCATCCATACAGCGCATCCGCCCCCAAGGCCTCGTCTCGAGCCCGGCCTTCAGCCACGTCGCCATCGTGCCACCAGGCGCCACCACCATCTACGTCGGCGGACAGAACGCCGTCGACGCCAACGGCGCACTCGTTGGAGAGGGCGACGTGGCCGTCCAGTCTGTCCGCGCCCTCGAGAACGCGCGGACCGCTCTCGCCGCGGCCGGCGCGACCCTCGCCGACGTCGTGCAGTGGACTGTGCTCTTCGTCGATGGCGTCGACCTCGCAGCAGGGTACGGGGCGGTCGCATCCGAACTCGCGTCCGACGAACCGGCCTTGGTGACCGCGGCACTTGTCGCCGGGCTGGGCGTGCCCGGCGCACTCGTCGAGATCGGCGCGGTGGCCGCCGTTATGCGGTGAAGGAGAGCAGGGCTTGTCCAGCAGGAATTCCCATAGGAGACCCACGAAGCGGTCCGCGCGGCTCAGAGCGCGCCCGGCCAGCCGGTGTAGGACTCTGCCAGGTATGCTCTGGCGTGCCGGGAGGAGACCACGGAGTGCAGCTCGCCGAGTTGGCGGGCGCGGTCGAAGTCGTCGGCGCCAGGCACCGTATGAAGCATGGACGTCATCCAGTAAGAGAAATGCTGGGCCTTCCACACCCGTTCCAGGGCACGGTCGCTGTAGGAGTCAAGCAGCGCGGTGGAGCTGGTGGAGTAGAACGAGTCGAGGCCTTCGAATAGGACCTTGACGTCGTGGATGGCGAGGTTGAGGCCCTTGGCACCGGTGGGCGGAACGGTGTGGGCGGCGTCGCCGGCCAGGAAAAGGTTGCCGTGGCGCATGGGCGTGTGCACGGAGCTGCGGAACGGCAGGACCATCTTTTCCAGGACCGGGCCTTCCTTGAGTTCGAAGCCGTTCCCGTTGACACGCTTGCCGAACTCGGACCAGATGCGCTCGTCCTCCCACTCAGCCACGTTTTCCTTGGGGTCGCACTGGAAGTACATCCGCTGGACCTTCTCGGTGCGCTGGCTGATCAGGGCGAAGCCGTGCGCGGAGTTGGCGTAGATCAGCTCATCCGAGCTCCGCGGAGCCTCAGCCAGAATGCCGAACCAGGCGAACGGGTACTCATGGAAATACTGGGTCCGTAAGGCCTCCGGCACCTGGCGCCGGCAGTAACTTCGGGAACCGTCGGCACCCACAAGGAAGTCCGCCTGGATCTCGAATTCCTCGCCATCGGCATCGGCGAACCAGACCTTCGGCTTGCCTTCGAGGTCCTGAACGGAGGTGTCCGTGACGCTGTAGCGGACGTCGCCGCCGTCGGCGGCCCGACGCGCGGCGAGATCTGCGAACACGTCCGTCTGCGGATAGAGCCAGACGGACTCGCCCACGAGGTCCTTGAAGTCGATCCGGTGGCTCTCCCCGTTGAAGCGCAGCTCGATGCCATCGTGGCGGTCGCCTTCGCGCAGCACACGGTCCGAAACGCCGGAGTCCACCAGCAGGTTCACCGTGCCGTGTTCCAGGATGCCTGCGCGGACGGTTTCCTGGATTTCCTGGCGACTGCGGATCTCCACCACAATCGATTCAAGGCCCTGCGTGGCGAGCAGGTGAGAGAGCATGAGGCCGGCAGGGCCTGCGCCCATGATGGCGACTTGGGTGGTGATGGTGGTGCGTGCCATGGTGTTCCTCGCTTCGTTGCGGGCCCGGCGGCGTCGGCGCCGCGGTTGCGGTGGGCTTCTACCATCAGTGTCACCCGCGCCGAACGAAAGGCGTTACAAGAATCCCGTTGAATGGAAGCCGGGTTCAGTCGGTCGGCATGGCGCTGAGTTGGCGCCCGATCCCCCGCGCCGCCGTCTGAATTGCGGGCACCAGGGCCTGAAGCCGCATCTCTGCCAAGGGGACCACAACCCCCAGTGCAGCCACCGTGCGGCGCTTGCCGTCCATGACCGGCACCGCGATGCCCCAGGTATCAGGGTCCACCACGCCGGCGAGTTGCGCGTAGCCCTGCTGCGCGGTTTCAGCAAGCAGTTGGCGTACGACGCCGACGCTCACCTTGCCGCGCTGGTCGCTGAACTGCCCGAGGTACTCGGCCTGCAGCTCACGCGATTGATGGGACATCAACGCCAGGCCGGCGGAAGAGATATGGACCGGCATGCGCCCGGCAACCCGGGCCCGGTTGGCCACAGAACCACGACGCGAGAGCCGCTCCACAAAGAGCGCTTCCCAGCCATCCAGCACGGCCAGATTCACGTTCTGCTTCAGGACCTGCTGGATGTCCTCCATAAACGGCAGGGCAGCCTGACGGAGCGCCAGTGTGGGCGCATTACGGTTGACGAGCTCCCACAGCCGCAGCCCCAGGCGCACGTTCCCGCCGGCACCGAGGTCCAGGAATCCGTGGTCCGCGAGCTGCCGGACCAGCCGATGCGCACTGCTCAGGGGCAGCTCCGCCCGCTCCGCGAGTTCGGACAGCTGCAGACCGGTGACCCTCTCCGGGAAGGCCGCGATGACCCGGACCACACGGTCCACCACAGAATCACCGGATCCTGAATTGGCCACGATCGACTCCCCCGTACTGTCGCCTTCTCTTCCATTCAATGATAGTCGTTAGAGGCTTGCCGGCCCGGCAGCGGTGTCCTAGTACTACAGTCGCGTTTATGGGGTGTGTCCGCGGGCTTTGTAATGCCAATACCGTGCGCGGTGTTGGTGTTTTCGTCGCCAGGTTGAGTGTTTCAGGGGCGAATACATGCGCGTCTCAAAGGCAGACGGCTCCCAGACCACGGACCTGCAGTGCGACGCGCTCCTGGCCGCCGGAATAGATGCGGATTCCCTCTACGAGGACAGGGCCTCGGGGAAGAAGGATGACCGGCCGCAGCTGGCCGCCTGCCTCAAAGCGCTGCGCCGCGGGGATACCCTGCTCGTCTGGAAACTCGACCGGCTCGGCCGGGACCTCCGCCATCTGGTCAACATCGTCCACGATCTGACCGAACGCGGCATCGGGCTGAAGGTCCTCACCGGCCAAGGGGCCGCAATTGATACAACCACCGCTTCCGGGAAGCTCGTCTTCGGGATCTTCGCAGCCCTAGCCGAGTTCGAACGTGAGCTGATCTCCAAACGCACCCTGGCCGGCCTAGCTTCCGCGCATGCGCGTGGCCGGAAGGGTGGACGCCCGTTCAAGATGACCCCCGCAAAGCTCCGGCTCGCTATGGCCTCCATGGGGAAGGACGATACAAAAGTGAGCGATCTCTGCGCCGAACTCGGCGTCACCCGCCAGACCCTGTACCGGCACGTATCACCCAACGGGGAACTACGCCCTGACGGCGCAAAGCTGCTTAAAGCCTAGAAATGTCTGGTCAGCCGGACCGGTCGGAGTCGGGGCTTGAGCAACATCGGAACGGTCAGTGGCGGTAGTGAGGGTTTAGTCGCCTGCTTGGCGCCACTGACCGTGCCAATGTTGGTGGGTTTTTCGGGGTTGTGGACGGTGTCGTGGGATACCCTCACTTCATGCCGGTGGAGTTTCTGAGTGATGCTGAAGCTGGGGCCTATGGTCGGTACGCTGCGACGGTGGCGCAGGCGGATCTGGATCGGGTGTTCTTCCTCGACGACGCGGACCTGGTGCTGATAGGACGGCGTCGAGGCGAGCATATGAGGCTCGGGTTTGGACTCCAGCTTGCGACTGTTCGTCATTTGGGTGCTTTCCTGGAAGATCCCCTGGATGTTCCAACCGCTGTCGTCGATTTCGTTGCCGGGCAGGTTGGCGTGGCCGATCCGTCGTGCCTTAAAAGGTATGTAGAGCGGGAGAAAACCCGGTTCGAGCACCAGTGGGAGATCCGGCAGGCGTTCGGGTGGAAGGACTTCGCGGACGTCGAGGAACAGTTCGTTGAGTGGATCGCGGCCCGGTCGTGGACGTCCGGGGACGGGCCGAAGGCGATCTTCCACGACGGTGTGTCGTGGCTGAGGGAACGCAAGGTGCTGCTGCCCGGGGTGACGACGCTGACGCGGCTGGTTGCGAAGGTCCGCGAGGACACGAACCAGCGGCTGTGGAACGAGCTCGAACTCCTGCTCACGCCCGGTCAGCGGCTTGCCCTGGACCGGCTGCTGGAGGTCAGGCCGGGAGCGCGGGTTTCGGATCTGGAGCGTTGGCGTAAGGGTCCGCCGCCGCGCGGGAGCGGGCTGGTGATCATCAAGGCTTTGGATCAGGTGTCCGAGATCATGGGACTGGGACTGGCGGACATCGACGCTGAGAAGCTGGTGCCGCCGCGTCGTCTGGGAGGGCTTGCCAGGTACGGGATGAGCGCGGATGCCTCGCTGATCCGCAGGCACCCGCCGGGGCGTCGGCTGGCGACATTGTTGGCCACGGTCCGGCATCTGGAGGGCGCGTCGGTCGATAACGCCCTGGAGCTGCTGGATTTGTTGATGACAGCCGAGCTGTTGAACAAGGCTCATAGTGCTTCGGACAGGGCGAAGGTCCGTAAGCACCCGCGCCTGGCGAGGGCTTCAGCCCGTTTGGCGGTAGCAGTGCAGGCGTTGTTTGAATCCGATCAGTGGGCCGTCTCGGAATCGGAGCCGCCGCGGGTGTCGAAGGTGTGGGAGGCCATCGAATCGGTTGTTTCCCGGGCCGAACTGCGCGCGGCCCTTGTCGTGGTGGGTGAGGATGTTCCGCCGGTCAACGGCCCGGACCCCGATGACTGGCGGGCGGAGTTGACGGGGCGGTACGCCAGCATTTCGGGGTTTGTGAAGATGCTGCCGCAGACGATCGAGTTCGCGGCGAATGCTGAGGGTACGCCCGTGTTGGACGCGATGCAGGCCCTGCCCGAAGTGTTGGCGTACAGGGGCCGCCTGCCTGCACCATTGATCCCCGGACGGTTGATCAACGCCGAGGTAGTGAACGGGCCGTGGCGGCACCTGGTATTCGGGGCCCACGAGGACGGTGCGGTGAACCGCCATGCCTACGCTTTTTGCGTGTTGGAGCAGTTCTGGCGGCACTTGAAGCGCCGCGAGATCTACGCCGAGGCCTCGACGAAGTGGCGCAACCCGCAGGCGCAGCTGCTCGAGGGTGCCCGGTGGGCGGCGATCCGTGCCGATGTGCTGACCACCTTGAGTCTGCCCGAGGACCCGGACGTGCTCCTGGCCGGGCACGCCCAGGCGCTGGAGGAAGCTTACCGGGAGGTCGGCGGCCGCCTCATCGTCAACAGCGAGGTCCGTATCGACGATGACGGGAAGATCCACCTGACCGGCCTGAAGGCGCTCGAGGAACCGCCGTCGCTGGTTGACCTGCGTACCAGAAGCACGGCGATGCTTCCGCGCATCGATCTTCCGGAAGCCATTCTGGAGGTCATGACGTGGGTCCCTGAGCTGCCCGCGGCCTTCACGGCCGTCTCCGGGGGACGGTCCCGGCTGGAGGACTTACCGACGTCGCTGGCCGCGTGCCTGGCAGCCCACTCGATGAACGTCGGGTACCGGCCGATCGCGAAGAAAGGCGTGCCGGCACTGGAACGCTCGCGCCTATCGCACGTGTTCCAGAACTACGTGCGCCCTGAAACTCTTGCGGCCGCGAACGTCCCGCTGCTCGCCCGGCAGGCCGGTCTTGAGCTTGCCCAGGCGTGGGGTGGCGGCATGGTCGCCGCGGTCGACGGGATGCGTTTCGTGGTCCCGGTGCCGGCCGTGTTCGCCCGCCCCAACCGTAAGTACTTCGGTCCCAAACGTGGCATGACGTGGCTGAATGCGATGAGCGAGCGGGGCATGGGCCGCGGCGCGAAAATCGTGGCGGGGACCGTGCGGGACTCCCTGCACATGGTCGATGTCATCTTCGGTATGGACGGCGGCAGTCTGCCCGAGATCGTCGTTTCCGATACCGGGTCCTACTCGGATCTGGTGTTCGGGTTGCTCGAACTGCTCGGTATCTCCTACCGGCCGGCTCTGGCTGACCTGCCCGACCAGAAAGGCTGGCGCATCCGTCCCGAGGCCGACTACGGCCCGCTGAACACCTTCGCGAGGGGCCGCATCGATCTGGAGAAGGTCCGTCGGAACTGGGACGACATCCTGCGCGTGGTCGCCTCGATCTATACCGGCACCGTGCGCGCCTACGACGTGGTGACGATGCTTCAGCGAGACGGGCATCCTACCGCCCTGGGTGAGGCGATCGCCTCCTATGGCCGGATCTTCAAATCCCTGCACATCCTGGCCTATATCGACGTCGACGAGTCTTACCGCCGCGACATCAAAGGCGTGCGCAACCTCCAGGAAGGCCGCCACGATCTGGCCCGCAGGATCTGCCACGGACGCAAAGGCGAGCTGTACCACCGGTACGAACGCGGTCTGGAGAACCAGCTCGGGGCCCTGGGCCTGGTCCTGAATTGCGTCGTGCTGTGGACGAGCGTCTATCTCGACGCCGCCGTGCGACAACTCAAAGCCCAGGGCTACCCCGTACGTGAGGAGGACATGGCCCGATTGTCCCCGTTCGTCCGAACCCATTTGAGCGTGCATGGAACCTACAGCTTTGTTCTGCCCGACATGGAACCAGGAACCATCCGCGAACTGCGGGACCCGGACGCCACCGACGAAGACGACGAATGAGCGGGCGTGGTGGCTCATTCCTCCGATGGCACGGCCTTCTCGCCGTGCTCACGGAACATACGCAGCACCGTCGCCGGCGATGGGTGCCCACCCTTCCTCCTGCCCGTTGCAATGACCAGCCGGCCTGCGATATCGCGCAGACTATGCTGCTGCTCGCGCAAGTACAACGCGAGGGCGAGCATCGCCTCGTCGGTCACCGATGCCCCGCCAATCGTCTTGCCCCGCGCCCGGGCAGACTCGTGCCCCTCCAAGGTGCGGGTACGAATGTACTCACGTTCCATTCCCGACAACGCCGCAAGCACCGTGAACACGACCCCCGACGGGTCGTGCAGGCCCTGCAACTCCCCGGAGAGGAACTCCAAGCCGATACCGGACGCCTTCAACCGCTCGGCGAGCATCGCCAGTTCCAGGCCGCGGCCGAGCCGCTTGTGCTCGTGTACCACGATGGTGGCTGCCACACCGGAAACCCGCATTTCCCCAGCCAGGGCCACCGCACGCTCGAGCTCGGGCCGCTTCGTCGCCCTGGTCGAGATCTTCTCCGAAAACACCCGGGCAACCCCGGCCCGCTTGAGCGAGTCGAGCTGGGCGTCCAGCGACTGCCGCACGGTCGAGGCACGGGCATACCCGATGCGCACATGCCCCGCCGGCGCGGCATCGGCTGCGACCGGGCGCGGCAACTCGACCCAAACCGACCCCGGCCGGCGAGCCGGCAATGTCGGAACACTCAAAGCCTTCGCCAACGAGGGCACAAGCCGGAACCGGGACGTGTGGTACTGGACCGCAACTTTCCCCCGACCCGTCCGACAAGGCGACTGGTTGGGTCCCCAGGTAGAAGTCCAGTGTCTGTGTGAGTTTCGTGTCCGAGAATGGACACAGGAGGAAATTCACGAATCATGGCACGCAGACACACCCCCGATCAGGTCATCGCCAAAGTCCGGCAGGGCCAGAAAATGCTCAATGACGGGCGCCCGATGGTCGAAGTCATCAAGGAGCTCCAGGTCACCGAGGCGACCTGGTACCGCTGGCTGAACCAGTACGGCTCCGAAAAGAACGCCGAGGCGTCCAAACGGACCAAGGAGCTGGAGAAGGAGAACGCCCGACTCAAGCGCCTCCTGGCAGAGAAGGAACTGGCCATCGACATCCTCAATGAGGTGGCCAAGGGAAAATTCTGAGCCCCGAACCCCGCCGCCGTGCCGTGCGCATGGCGGTGGAGAAGTTCGGGGCATCCGAACGCTTCGCCTGCGCGCTCCTGGGCCAGAACCGGTCCGCGTTCCGCAAGAAGAAACCCGACATGGGCTTCGAGGAAGCCCAGCTCCGGGCAGCCCTGCGCGCCGTCGCCGGGAAGCACCCCGCTTGGGGCTGGCGGAAGGCCCGCTGGCACCTGCTGGCCCAGCCGGACTGGGACGGCGTGGCGCTGAACAGGAAGCGGGTGCAACGGCTCTGGCGCGACGAAGGGCTGACCTGTAAACCCAGGGCGCGGAAGAAGCGCCGCACCGGGCCCGGCGCCGGGGAGCAGAAACGGCTCACGGCCGAGTACCCGATGCACGTGGTCAGCTTCGACTTCCAGTCCGACGTGACCTCCTGCGGCCGGCACATCCGGTTCTTCAACGTCATCGACGAATACACCCGCACCGCGCTGGCCATCATCCCGCGGCGGTCATTCAAAGCCACCGACGTCGTCGCGGTACTGGAGAACATCATCGCCGAAACCGGCACCGCCCCGACCTACATCCGGTGCGACAACGGGCCCGAATTCACCGCGGCCGCCCTGATCGACTGGTGCAACACCGCCGGGGTCGACACCGCATTCATCGACCCGGGATCACCCTGGCAGAACGGCTTCATCGAATCCTTCAACGCCCAATTCAGAAGGAACAACTCTCCGGAGAAATCATGGACACCATGGCCGAAGCGAAGTATTTGGCCGACGAATGGAAAGCTATCTACAATCATGAACGGCCCCACGGATCCCTGAACGGCATGACGCCGAAACGCTACTGGGAAACGTGGACCGAAAAAACCACATTAGCTATCGCATAGACGCTGGACTGCTAACGGGGGCCCAACCATGGGAGGCAACGCATTCGTAGCTGCCGAAGCGCGAGAGCCATCGTGGATCGTGCACCCCGACGTCTGTTCCCAGGATATTCGTCACCATCGAGCGGAGACGGTCGAAGTCCTCAGCCTGATCGCCAAGCGGGCCACTAACCCTCGCTGCCGCCACTGACCGTTCCAATGTTGCTCAGGCCCCGAGTCGGAAGTATCCTCCGCTGTGAGAGATCCTGCGTGGGCACGGGCTGTGGGGTCTCTGTGGACTTTGATCAGGCTTGCGATGGTGGTCACTGTCAGGGCGGCTGCGATGACGATGAGGCTGGTGTTGGTGCTGATTTCCGGTACCCGGCCGTCGAGGCCATGGCCCCAGTGCAGGACGAGTTTCACGCCGATGAATGCCAGGATGAGCGCCAGGCCGGTGGAGAGGTAGACCAGGCGGTCCAGGAGCCCCTTGACGAGGAAGAACAGTGCCCGCAGCCCGAGCAGGGCGAAGGCGTTCGCGGTGAAGACATTGTAGGGTTCGGCGGTGATGCCGAAAATGGCCGGGATTGAGTCGAGCGCGAACAGCAGGTCTGTGCTGCCGATTGCGAGCAGCACAATGAACAGGGGCGTCACTGCCCGGCGTCCGGCGCTGCGCGTGAACATCCTGCCACCCTCGTAGTCCTTTGTGACGGTGAGCGCGCGGCGGGCCACACGGACCAGCACGTTGTCATGGACATCCGGGTCGGCGTTGCGGTGCCGGTAAAGCTGCACAGCCGTCACAATCAGGACCAGGCCGAAGATCAGGAACATGAAGGAGAACAGCTGGAGCAGTGCTGCGCCCAGGGCGATGAAGGTCGCCCGCAGGACCAGGGCCATTGCTATTCCGAAGATCAGGACCTTCTGCTGGTACTTCTCGGGCACGGCGAAGGTCGACATGATGATCACGAAGACGAAGAGGTTATCGATGGAGAGGCTTTTTTCGACGATGTAGCCGGCGAAGTATTCCGCGCCGTAGTCCCAGCCCACCTGTATTGCGAAGACCAGTCCGAACGCAACGGCCACGGCAATTTACAGCACGGATGAAATTACGGCCTCGAGGAACTTGACAGCGTGCGGCCGAGCGGCAGCCAGTCCAAGGTCCAGGGCGAGCAGCCCGAGAATAAGTCCGATGGTGAGCATCCAGCGAAGTGCACTGACTTCGAGCATTGGTGGCCTTTCTTGTCATCATCTGAAACTGACTGATTGCTTTCCCTGCGCTCCCTGCCGCCGACCGGGCGTCTGCGGGCCCGATCGACTATTGTCCTTGAAATGGCAACCAATGATTTTGACTCAGGGACACCCGCCGTGCCCGCCGGCGAGACGCGGTGGACGTTCCTCACCAACCACGCCCACGTCCTTCTTACCATCGCCCGTGACCCGCAGATCCGCATGCGCGACGTCGCCGCCCGGGTGGGTGTGACGGAGCGCGCGGCGCAGAAGATCGCAGCTGAACTTGTCGAGGCCGGCTATATCACCAGGACGCGTACCGGGCGGCGCAACAGCTACACCGTCGCCACCGGCCGCCCCTTCCGCCATCCCGTTGATGCCGGTCACGAACTGGACGAGCTCCTCGCGGTCCTCGTCCCTGAACCCACCTCCCGCATCATAGACACCTGAACTGAAATTCGCTAATCTAATTTCATTGGTTGAATCATACGCTACCGCACGGGGTGATGGGGTTGGCTGGCTGGAGTGTCTGCGGCACGGCCGGGCGGCGGTTTGGAAGGAGCCCGCTCTTGAATAATCGAGAGGCTCGTTCCGGGCCCAGGCCTCCGGGCGGTGTTCCCGCCGGCGTAGCTGGTTCCGCGGTGCCGGTCTATCTCATCGTCATCGCCGCTGAGTCGGACGGTGCCGATGTTCTGTTAGCTGCGGCCCCGCAGGCGCGCGCCGTTGGGGCCCACTTGCTGATCGCTCTTGTCCGGCCCCGTTTGGGCTTCACGACCGACGCCGCCCTGGTTCGGTCCGTCAGTGCGCACAGGACGCAGGAGGTACTCCGGTTGGACCGTCTTGGGCGCCGGGTCTTGGGCGATACCGGGGTCACGTTTGAAACTGTCCTGATGACCTACCGGGGCGGCGGCTCTGCATCGGGGCAGGCCCGCCGTGTGGCCGCAGCATTGGATCGCCTGTGCCGCGGCCGTGGTGCCGTCCGGTGGCCGACCCCCGGTGCAGTTGCGTCCCTCGGCAAGGAGAACCATCGGTGACCCGGGAAAGCCCGGGTCACGGGTTGGAACCGGCGCCAGGCAACAGCATTGTGGTCGGGCATGATGGATCTTACTGCGCAGATTATGCCTTGGACACGGCGCTTGGACTTGCTGATCAGCTGCGGGCAGCCGCTGTCATCGTCATCGTGCGGGCCTGGTCCATCGCTACCGCCCCGCAGCCACCCGGGTGGAAGTTCGGATACGTGTCGTCCTTTGATGAGTACGCTGCGGCGGTGCATGGGGAACTCGTGCGGGATGCACGCATGATCATGGACCAATATCCCAGGGTCGCCATTAGCTACAGGGCAGTTCACTCCGGCACGGCCAAGAGCCTCATCGATATCTCACGGGACGCCCGCATGCTGGTTGTCGGATCGCGGGGTCGTGGCGGGCTTGCCGGGATGTTGCTCGGCTCCGTAAGTGACCAGTGTGTCCGGCATGCGGTCTGTCCGGTCCTGGTGGTGCGTCCCCGCAGCTGAAGCCCCTGCGCTCAGGCCTTTCGCTGGATCCTGTGCGGGCCCGGTGCGGTCGGGGTCTAGAATTTCTCCGGGCGCAGGACTTCGATGTCGCTCACGAACAGGATCATGGCGTAGTCCTGGTAGTAGTGCTCCCGGAGGTAGTCGGCAATCGCGCCGGCTGTCTGGTCGTCGCACACCACCTCGATGCGGATGTTGCTGTTCGCGTCCCAGCCCGCACTCCGGACGCCGCGGTGGCCTTTTCCGCGGGCATCGGTAATGGTGTATCCGTGGGCATTGAGCCTGTCGATGTCACGGGTGAGGGTGGCCTCGAGTGCTGCTTCGGTGATGACTGTCAATAGCTTGCGCGTATGGCTTTGCATCTGCCCTATCCTTTCGCGAATGTGTGTGCCCACACGGCCAGTGCATGGTAGATCGGGATACCAAACAGTACATTGAACGGGAAAGTGATCCCCAGCGAGGCTGCCAGCGACAGGGTGGGGTTGGCCTCGGGTACGGAGATGCGCATGGCCGCCGGGACCGCGATGTATGAGGCACTCGCCGCCAGTGTCGCAAGAACCGCGGTGCCGCCGATGGATAGTCCAAGGGCCCAGCCCAGTCCGGTCCCTACCAGGGCGGAAAAAAGCGGCATGCCAATTCCAAAGGCCATCAGGAATGGTCCGTACCGGCGCAGGCTTCCGATCTGGGTCGCGGTGATCAGCCCCATCTCCAGCAGGAACAGGGCCAGGATCCCCTTGAACAGATCGAAGAACAGCGGCTCGATCGACGATAAACCGTCCGGCCCGGCTGCCCAGCCGATGAGCAGCCCGCCCAGTAGCAGCACAATGCTTTTGCCCAGGAACACTTCGTGGGCGACCGACCTCCACCGGGTTTCGCGTGAGAGGCCCCGGGCGAGGACAACTCCCACGATGATGGCCGGCACTTCTAGGAGTACCAGGAGCAGCGGCATGTGTTCTTCGAAGGCGATCTGACGGCTGCCAAGATACGCGATGGCCACCGCGTAGGTGCCTACGCTCACCGATCCGTAGTGGGCGGCGATGGAAGCGGCATCCGCGCGTTTGAAACGGCCCAGGTAGCGCAGCACGGGGAAGGCGGCCAGTGAGAGGAAGAACCCCAGTGCCACCACGGCCAGCATTTGCGGCAGCAGGCTGCCGAAAGGCTGCCTGGCCAGTTCGATACCGCCCTTGAGGCCGATGGCCAGCAACAGCACAATGCTGACGAACTCGTAGATCGCAGCCGGCAGACGCAGCTCCGAACGCAGCAGGCCCGCCGTGGCACCGAGCAGGAAGAAAAGGATGATGGGATCGATCATGCGGTGACTCTCTTGTTCGTTTCCGGCTGTTGTGAAACCGGAGCGCGGTCAACGGCCCATACCTGCATCGTTTGGCTGTAATCCCTTCGACGCCACCGGTAGGCCGACAGTCCCATTAATACACGCTATATGATTCATGAGACAAACTTCATGTATTCTGGTACGTAACATCTGCGGTTGCGGGACGGCCACAGGGACTTTTCCACCTCATCGCGTGCACATGACAGGTGTGCTGTGAAAACGTCGGCAAGGGGTGAGGAGAATTGCAGGAGCAGCAGCCGTCACCGGATGTGCCACTCATCCCGCAAACCTGCGGTTCCCAGTCGTTCCCCCTGGAGTGAAAGGTCAGTTGTGATCAGCACTGAGTCCGGCAATTCAACCCCGCCTTCCGTCTATTCCGGTGAACGGATTTCTCTGCTTACCCAGCATGGCAAGGAGCGGGTGATCGTCCCGGTGCTCGAGCGTGCGCTCGGCTGCCGGCTCGAACACGTCACGGGCTACGACACGGATCTGCTCGGTACTTTCACCCGCGAGGTCCCCCGCGCCGGCTCACAGCTCGAGGCTGCGCGCAAGAAGGCGCAGGTGGGCATGGAATTGTCGGGTTTGCCGCTGGGTATCGCCAACGAGGGCTCGTTTGGCCCGGATCCGGCCATGGGGATGTTCCCCTGGAACATCGAACTCATGATCTGGATCGACAGTGAGCGCGAACTGGAGGTCGTTGGAACAGCCGAAGGCAAGACGAACTTCTTCCACCTACTGACCGCGGACTGGGCGGAGGCCCAAACGTTCGCCCGCGAATCGAAGTTCCCCGAACACCACCTGGTCGTTCGCCCGGACGGCGAGCACGACCCCCGCATGCATAAAGGAATCGCCGCCTGGCCCGAGCTGGAGCTCGCCTTTTCGAGGGCGCTGGCCCGATTGGCCAACGGCAAGGTTTTTCTCGAGACCGACATGCGCGCCAACGCCAATCCGACGCGCATGGAAACAATCCGTCTCGCGGCCGAAAACCTCGCACAGAAACTTCGCTCCAGATGTCCGTCCTGCGACACCCCGGGATTCTGGAAAGTGGAGCGGGTGGCAGGACTCCCGTGCACGGGCTGCGGCGAGCCAACGAGCGAGACCCGCGCCGAGATTCATGGATGCCTCACCTGCGGGCACCGCTCCACCCGCTACGTAACCGACCCACCACGCGCTGACCCGCGTTTTTGCGGATATTGCAACCCTTGACCCTGCCCAAACCTGGACGCGTCCCATTGCCCAACGCGTTCAGGGCGATACGTAGCTTCAAATCAACACCGGAGGAAAGATATGCAACCATCACAATCAGTGGACCTCAAGCCGCGGAGTCGGGCTGTCACCGACGGGATCCATGCTGCCCCCGCGCGCGGTATGTTCCGGGCTGTCGGTATGGGGGACGATGACTTCGCCAAGCCCCAGATCGGCGTTGCCAGTTCCTGGAATGAAATCACTCCCTGCAACCTCTCCCTGAACCGGCTGGCCCAGGGAGCCAAGGAAGGCGTCCACGCAGGCGGCGGTTTCCCGATGCAGTTCGGCACCATCTCCGTCTCCGACGGCATCTCCATGGGCCACGAAGGCATGCACTTCTCCCTGGTTTCCCGTGAAGTCATTGCCGACTCCGTGGAAACCGTGATGCAGGCCGAGCGCATCGACGGCTCCGTCCTGCTCGCCGGCTGTGACAAGTCCCTGCCGGGCATGCTCATGGCTGCCGCCCGCCTGGACCTCGCCAGCGTCTTCCTGTACGCCGGCTCCATCATGCCGGGCTGGGTCAAGCTCGAGGACGGCTCCGAAAAAGAAGTCACCCTGATTGACGCCTTCGAAGCCGTGGGCGCCTGCGCCGCCGGCAAGATGAGCCTCGAAGACCTGACCCGCATTGAAAAGGCCATCTGCCCCGGCGAAGGCGCCTGCGGCGGTATGTACACCGCCAACACCATGGCGTGCATCGGCGAAGCCCTGGGCATGTCCCTCCCCGGCTCGGCCGCCCCGCCCTCGGCAGACCGCCGTCGTGATGAATTTGCGCGCAAGTCCGGCGAAGCGGTGGTGAACCTGCTCCGCCTCGGCATCACCGCCCGGGACATCATGACCAAGAAGGCGTTCGAAAACGCCATCGCCGTCACCATGGCCTTCGGTGGCTCCACCAACGCCGTCCTGCACCTGCTGGCCATCGCCCGCGAAGCAGAAGTCGAGCTGAACCTGGAGGACTTCAACCGCATCGGCGACAAGATCCCGCACCTGGGTGACCTGAAGCCGTTCGGCCGCTACGTCATGACTGACGTTGACAAGATCGGCGGTGTGCCGGTCATCATGCGGGCACTGCTCGACGCCGGGCTGCTGCACGGCGACTGCCTCACGGTCACCGGCAAGACCGTTGCCGAGAACCTCGCCGCGATCAACCCGCCGGACCTGGACGGCAAGATCCTGCGTGCCATGGACAACCCGATCCACAAGACCGGCGGCATCACCATCCTGCACGGCTCCATGGCGCCTGAAGGTGCGGTCGTGAAGAGCGCCGGCTTCGACGCCGACGTCTTCGAAGGCACCGCCCGTGTGTTCGAGCGTGAGCAGGGCGCCCTGGCCGCACTGGACCTGGGCCTGATCAAGGCCGGCGACGTTGTGGTCATCCGTTACGAGGGCCCCAAGGGCGGCCCGGGCATGCGCGAGATGCTCGCCATCACCGGCGCCATCAAGGGCGCCGGGCTGGGCAAGGACGTCCTGCTCCTCACCGACGGCCGCTTTTCCGGTGGAACCACAGGCCTGTGCATTGGCCACGTGGCACCGGAAGCTGTCGACGGCGGCCCCATCGCCTTCGTCAAGGACGGCGACCGGATCCGGGTCGACATCGCCGCCCGAAGCTTCGACCTGCTGGTCGACGACGCCGAACTCGAATCCCGCAAGATTGGCTGGGAGCCCCTCCCTGCCAAGTTCACCAAGGGCGTGCTCGCCAAGTACGCCAAACTGGTCCACAGCGCCAGCACAGGCGCCTACTGCGGGTAAAGAACAAGCACTTATTTACAGGTCCAAGGACGCTGACCACGTTGAAAATCACTCCAACCGGAGACGAGTGCAGAGGACTTATGAAATTCCGTGCAGACGACTTCGAAAAATGATACGTCTAGTCATAGAGCCGCACTGACTAACGTTTTGTCTTGTCATTTTCCGAAGTCGTCTGCACAACGGTCCTTGAGTTTTCGGGGTTGTGCAGCTGAGTGTGAACACTGGCTTTTCCGTACTCCTCTGCACAAGGCGCCCATTTGTTCCGTACTCCTCTGCACAATGAACACTTAGGCGGCAGTGTCACCGGAGCGCTCGATTGCCCGGTAGAGCGTGGACCTCGCTACGCTGAAGAGTTCAGCGATCTGCGCAGTGGTGTGTTCGCCCCGCTGGTAGACCTCGACCAGGTGCTTCTCCTGCGCCTTGGACAGGTTGGGCTGCTTACCGGGAGCCGACCGGCCGCTTTCGCGACCTGCATCCCTTCGCGAGTTCGTGAACGGATCAAGTCCGCCTCGAACTCAGCGACTATCGCCAACAAATTGAACAGCAGCCTGCCGACCGGGTCAGTCGGGTCGTCAACGGAACCGCCAATACTGAGCTCCACTTCACGGAGCGTGAGGTCGTCGACCATGTCTTTCGCAGCTGTGCAGCGAGTATGGAAATTTGTGCAGACGAGTTCGGAAAGTGACACCAACAGATGTCCCATGCGCGCAAATGTACCAATACCCGTCAACCATCAGAAGAACCGGCACGTAGAAACCGGCACTGAGTTTCGCTACAAAAATCGAGTGTGTATGGAATTTTTTATGTCATTTTCCGAAGTCGTCTGCACGGCCCACTACGTGTCCTTACGGGGAAGGTTCAGTGCAACACTCTCTTAGGGGTCCCCCACTATGATGCAGCCATGTATGATGCATCCATGTATAATGCAGCCCTGCAGGCCCGCCTTGGGGCGATCTTCGCGCCCCTCATCGTCGTCGTCGCCCTCGTTGCAGGGTGCACCGCCCCCTCCCCCTCCCCATCGCCGGAGGCCTCTCCCGACCCCGTTGCCCTGTTGAAAGAGTCGAGTGAGACCACCAAGGGGCAGACCAGCGCGCATCTCAAGCTCGCGGTTGAGGGCCAGATCGCCGGATTGCCGGTCGAGTTCATCGAGGGCGATCTCACACAGACTCCCGCGGTCGCCGCCAAGGGCACACTCGACATGATGCACCTTGGCCAGCGGCTCAAAGGGGTCGAGTTCGTGGTCTCCGACGGCAACCTCTGGGCCGCGATCACGTCGGGAGGCCGCCTGTCGAACTTCGGGCCGGCATCCAACATCTACGACGTCGCGACGATCCTGGACCCCGACGTGGGGCTGGCCAACGTGCTCGCCAACTTCTCCGATGCCAAGATCGACGGCCGCGAGACCGTCGAGGGCGTGGACTCTGTACGCATCACGGGCAACGTCACCGCGGACGCGGTCAACAAAATCTCCCCGCAGATCGGGGCGACGGGACCCGTGCCTGGCACCGTCTGGATCTCTGAGGGCGGCAACCGCGAGCTGATGCAGGCCCGGTTGGAGCCCAGCCCTGGTAACAGCGTCACAATGACCCTGTCCAAGTGGGGCGAACCGGTTACCGTCGACAAACCGGCAATGTGATCCTGGGCCCGCCCCCTGCCACCGGGCGGGTGTCGACCAACCGCCGCATCGCGATCAGCGCGGCCAGTCTCGCAGTAGCGCTGGGCGCGCTCGACACCTACGTCGTCGTCACGATCATGACCGACATCATGCGCGACGTCGGCATCGGAGTGAATCAGCTCCAACGGGTCACCCCGATCATCACCGGCTACCTGCTCGGCTACATCGCGGCGATGCCGCTACTGGGTCGGGCGTCGGACCGGTTCGGGCGGAAGATGCTCATCCAGGTCAGTTTGGCCGGCTTCGCGCTCGGATCGGTGGTCACGGCACTGTCGACTGATCTCACCGTGTTGGTCCTCGGCCGTACTCTCCAGGGCGCCGCCAGTGGCGCGCTGCTGCCGGTGACGATGGCCTTGGCCGCCGGACTGTGGGCTGCGCGCAAGCGCGCAGCTGTGCTCGGCGGTGTCGGTGCCGCACAGGAACTGGGCAGCGTGCTCGGCCCGGTGTACGGCATCGCCCTGGTCGGGCTGTTCCAGCATTGGCAGGCCGTTTTCTGGGTCAACGTGCCGCTTGCGGTGATCGCGATGGTGATGATCCACTTCAGCCTGCCCGGCCGGCAGAGAACCGATGATCCCCAGAAGGTCGACGTGCTCGGCGGTCTGCTGCTGGCCATCGCCCTGGGCCTGACCGTGATCGGGCTTTACAACCCCAAGCCCGACGGCAAGCTGGTGCTGCCCAGCTGGGGAATGCCGACGCTGATCGCCGCCGCCGTGGCGACCGTCGCGTTCTTCGTCTGGGAGAGGTTCGCCCGCACCCGCCTGCTGGAACCGGCGGGAGTGCACGTCAGACCGTTCCTGGCGGCAATTGGCGCGTCGATGGCCGCCGGCGCAGCGCTCATGGTGACGCTGGTCAACGTCGAGCTGTTCGGTCAGGGTGTCCTGGGTCAGGACCAGAACCAGGCCGCATTCCTGCTGCTGCGCTTCCTCGTCGCGCTGCCGGTTGCGGCGCTACTCGGCGGATGGCTGGCCACCCGGATCGGCGACCGGATCGTCGCGTTCACCGGCCTGTTCGTCGCCGCCGTGGGCTATCTGCTGATCTCGAAATGGCCCGTGGATGTGCTGACGGCACGACATGATCTCGGACTGTTCACCCTGCCGACACTGGACACCGACCTGGCGATCGCCGGACTCGGTCTCGGCCTGGTGATCGGCCCGCTGACGTCGGCGACACTTCGGGTGGTTCCCGCCGCCCAGCACGGGATCGGGTCGGCAGCGGTTGTGCTCGCCCGCATGATCGGCATGCTGCTCGGCATCGCGGCGCTGAGCGCATGGGGCCTCTACCGGTTCAACCAGCATCTGGCCAGCCTGCCCGCCAGTACGGGCGGCGACACACTCGCGGAACGGTTGTCAGCCGAGGCCGGCCGGGTCCGCGAGGCGTACGCCCTGCAGTACGGCGAGATCTTCTCGATCACCGCGATCGTGTGTGTGGTGGGCGCGGCGCTGGGTCTGCTGATCAGCGCGCGCGACGAGTACGCCGAGGAGCCAGACGCTGCGGGAGACCCTCAGTAGCGCTCGAGCCCGCAGCCCAGCACCTGAGGCTTGACGACCGGTCCGGATTCCTCTGAGCTCAAACGCCGCCAGACGTCACGGATGACGGCCTTGATACTGCGTGGATCGACCGGCGACAGCGGTCGCCGAAGCCATAGCCGGCGGACTGGCACTGACAGGCCTCGCTTTGCTGCAGCGAAAGACCCGCCGTGGACCGTGGATACAACCCCGGGGCAGGCGCCCATCAGCACTATGACGGTCGCAACCGTCCCGAAAGTAGTCCCGAAATAAAGAACCCTTTCAAGGTTACGCACCGGCCTTACGCCCCTACACTGTGGTATAAGACACATCCTCATTCAGCGGTGGGATGGTCTGCTTCGAAGTACTGGTGTCCCTTCCTTGGGGAGTCACCGTCACTCGCGCGTGTATGAGGAGATTTTCTAGTGAACAAGACACTCCGCTTTATGGCAGTACCTACCCTCGCTTTGGCCGCACTTGCCCTATCTGGATCGCCGGCCATGGCCGCTGACCAGTCCTACCAGTCCACCCTGGGCCAGCTCAACGGCAGCTCCGGTTCAGCCACCATCGAACTTCACGTCACGGGCAACCAGGCTCATGTCCTGCTGAACGTTTCGGGTATGCCCGCGACGTTCATGGACATGCCCTACCCGCACGTCCAGCACATCCACGGTGGAGCGCAGGGTACCTGTCCGGATCCTTCGGCCGACAAGGATGGTGACCAGGTTATCTCCACGACCGAAGGCGCACCCAGCTATGGCGGCATCGTCACCACCCTCTCCACCAGCGGTGACACCAGCCCCGCAGCTGGCCTTGACATCAAAGCCGCCGGCCAGGGCGCCGCTTACACGATTGACCGTACGTTCGAACTGAATGCTGAGACCAAGGCAGCCCTCGAAGCCGGCACCGCCGTCGTCGTCGTCCATGGCCTTGACCCGGCCACCCTCAGCCCGGCCGGCGCGGCAGCCAAGTCCGACCTCATCCCCGAACTGCCCCTGGCAGCAACGTCGCCGGCACTGTGCGGAACCCTGACGGCCGGACAGATGAAGATGCCCGCAGGTGGCGCTGAAACCGGCATCGCCCAGGAAACCGGCACCGACACCGGAGCACTCGCCATCGGCGGGGGGCTGGCCCTCATCGCTTTGGCCGGCGGCGCTTACGTTGTCCGTCGTCGCACCGCAGAATCAACCGCCTAAACACCGCTGATCGGTTAAACACTGTGAGACACATGAAGCCCGGCCGCCGTGGAGGTCTGAAGGCCACCACGGCAGCCGGGCTTCTGCTCGCCCTGGCCCTGACCGGCTGCAGCACCGGCACACAACGGGCCACTGCTCCTGCACCGCCGTCGGCAGCAGCCGCCACCGCCCAGCCTTCCCTGCCGGTGAGAACCCCGGCGGCCCCGGCCGGTCCGGTGATGCCTGCATCGCCTCCGGTCACGCTGAGTATCCCCGTGATCGATGTGCGCACTGACCTGCTGCATCTGGGGTTGCGGGAGAACGGGTCATTGGAAGTCCCCGAGGATACCGGCGACGGCACCCCGGCGTCCTGGTACGGCGGCTCCCCCACCCCTGGTGAGCGCGGACCCTCCGTAATACTGGGCCACGTCAACGCTTTGGGCGGAAACAAAGGTGTCTTCGCGGACCTCCAAAAGCTCAAAACCGGTGACGAGATCAGCGTTTCCCGCACCGATGGCAGCACGGCTGTGTTCACCGTTGACCGCGGGGCCCTCTACAGCAAGAACAGCTTCCCCACCTTCGAGGTCTATGGCAACACACCAGGCCCCGAGCTCCGGCTCATCACCTGCGACGGGTACGACCCCGCCACCGGACTCTTCGATGACAACTACGTCATCTACGCCAAACTCAAAGCCTGACAACCCCTCCGCCGGTCCCCCTTATCTGGACGGCGGCAAGGACGGACGAGGAATGAAACACCCCAACCCCCTGCTGGCCTCCCTGGCCCTGTCCACCCTCCTGCTCACCGGCTGCACCGCTGCAACCGGATCATCAGGAACAGCGCCGGCACCTACCTCAACCGTCTCCTCGCCAACGGATACTTCACCATCAGGTGACACGGCCGCAGCCGGCAGCCACGGCGGCGGGCACCACAACGAAGGGGACTCCTCCCCCGACCCCACCGTCGAGGGACCGAGCGAGGCCGCGAAAATGGTCTGCGGGGACCAGCCCATGGACCGGCTCACCTCCATCCTGGACCTGAAAGAGGACACCCACACAGTCAACAATTGGGCCGACAGCACCTTCACCTGCACCTACCACCTGGACGAAGGCGACCTGGTTATTTCGGTTATGGAAGCGAAGGACCAGGCCACGGCACTGACCTACTTTGACGCCCTGCAGGCCCTGGCTGAAAACGCTACGCCCATTCAGGGACTCGCCAACCTGGGGTTCCCGGCCTACGAAACCGCGGACGGGTCAGCAGTTTTCCAAAAAGACAGCTTCGTCCTTCATGTGGACGCTACGGACCTCCCCGCGAGTCTGGGACCGGAGAACATCACCCGCAACGCCCTGGCCTACCAGCTGTCCACCACCATCCTCGCCTGCTGGGTCGAACACCACTGACCCAATACTGCACAACAAAAAGCATCCACAGTCCATAACGAAGTAACAGTCACAGCGGTGCTCGGGAACATTCTCTTTTGCACCGGAATGGCAATCTGGCCGGACCCGCCCTGTTTGCCTTTCGGTGGCCATGCGCCTGGCTTCAACGGCGACGACGTCCGCACGGACGGCCCCGACATGCAAGGCTGCGGTGATCCCGGCGATGACGTCTTCGGCTTCCATGGCCCGGTGCAGGAGAAGGACGTCGATGAGTTGCCGGGTGGCTTCGGCATCGCCATCGGTCTTTCTGGCCGCAGCCCAGAAAGCGTCGTGGGCGGGGGTGAACCTTCCGGATTCCCGGGCCTGGGCCAGTGCCGTGGACCCGGGCAACGCACCCGGTTTTATCCTGAGGACTTCCAGGTAGTGGTCCAGCTTCACGCTTTGCCCGCCCCGGGCAACAGTCCTGGGATGGGCCGCGATCAGGGCCCTGCCATCGAAGATCCGCACCTCGGTAGCGCGCAGGGACACCCGAACTTTACGGTTGATGAACCGCACCGGCACCGAATACTTCGCTGAACGGACCGTCACCAACGCGGAACGTTCCACCCTGGGCGTGAGAATCAGGCCCGGATCGAAGTCTTCTGCCGGCAACGGAGCCAGCAAGGGCTGTTCAACAGCGAAGTCCTGCCCAATAGTGCGCAGACGCTGGGAAATCCGGCGGCGGTTCCCATTCTCGTCCCAGACCCGGATCCGGTCATTGAGCTTCACTAGGCTATCCACGGCCGGGACGGGGGTCAGGAAATTCCGCCGGAACTTTCCCACTTCACCTTCAACCCCGCCCTTTTCATGAACGCCGTGCAGTCCTGGCTCGCAGTAGAAAGCATCGAGCCCGAAGTGAGATTTGAATAGCACCCAGCGTTCGTTCTCGATACGTTGACGGCCGGCACCATAGATGACTTTCGTGACCGCGCTGGTCAGGTTGTCGTACCGGATATGCTTCCTCGGGATCCCGCCGATAGCGCTAAACGCTTCGATATGGCCTTCCAGCAATGCTTCCTGCCCGCAGGTGGGGCAGACACCATGGACAGATTTACCCGAGTTCGAAAGCCGGAACGCGAACATGTAGCACCGGGTCCTAACCCCGCCCAGATCCACCCACACGTCCCCAAAATCGACCTCGGCTTCAGCGCCGGGCGCGTGTTCCTGAGAGATGAACACTTCAACCGCTGCTTTCCCGGCCTCGAACGCAACCTCTGCACGGCGGGCCTTCACATACTGACGGACCGTCGAGTACGAGATCACAGCCTGATGCCCATCAACCAGACGATCGAAAACACGCTGCGCGGTATGGCGTTGCTTCCGTGGAGCATCAAGATCCACGACGAGCATGTCATCAATGACGGACCTGAAACGGTCCAGCTTCGGAGCCGCGCGGGCAGAGACTCTTCGGGCTGGTGGTTCAGCTGCAGCGAGGGCCTGACGGACAGTCCTGCGGGAAACCCGGTACTCCTTTGCCAGGGCACGGATTGATGATCCATGGACCCGGGCGTCCCGCCGGATCCTCGCAAATAGCTCCACCCTCAACTCCATCACTGCCTTCCACCGTCGGAAAAACAACCCTGATGAAATCAACGCTGGGGTGGGCTCAAGTCAAACTGCGATTCATCGACCGGCGAGCCGCCAAGTGGGCTCCAACCAAACTGCAGAAGTGGTCTCCAATCAAACTGCCATAATCACGGTCCGTGCCCAGGTTCTTACGCGACCGGTCCACCCACTGGCGGAAGTTGGCCAGGGTGTAGTTCTCGGGCTGCTGGTCCATGCGGCGCCCCATTGTGGTGGCCACCACAAGGGCCGCACACCAGAATCCGGGGTCCAATTTCAGCTTCATCGCTTTGTCGAAACCCGACAAAATCCCGCACCGAACTGAGAACTAGCGTTTGTTCCGAGGCAATATCCGCAGCTAAGCACCCCCAAAAAGGACTATTGATGACGATACAGCCAGACCTCCAGGCCAACCCCGGCACTATCCTCGGAACCGCCAGGACACAGGTCCTGGAGCAGGGGATCGGCCTCTCCGAAAGCCAGCTGGTGGAAATCCTGAGGCTGCCGGACCGGGATCTGCCCGCCGCCCTGCAGCTCGCCCACGAGGTCCGGCTGCGGCACTGCGGTGAGGACGTCGAGGTGGAGGGCATCATTTCCATCAAGACCGGCGGCTGCCCCGAAGACTGCCATTTCTGCAGCCAGTCCGGCCTGTTCGACTCCCCCGTCCGCGGCGTCTGGCTGGACATCCCCGAGCTGGTCAAGACCGCGAAAGAGACCGCTGCGACGGGAGCCACCGAATTCTGCATCGTCGCCGCCGTCCGCGGCCCGGACATCAAGCTCATGAACCAGATCAAGTTCGCCATCGACAGGATCAACGAGGCAGTAGACATCAACATCGCCTGCTCATTGGGCATGCTGACCCAGCGCCAGGTGGACCAGCTCGCCGCATGGGGCGTCCACCGCTACAACCACAACCTCGAAACCGCGCGCAGCTACTTCCCCGAGGTCGTCACCACGCACAGCTACGAGGAGCGCCTGGACACCTGCAACATGGTCAAGGCCGCAGGCATGGAACTGTGCTGCGGCGCCCTGATCGGCATGGGCGAATCCCTGGAACAGCGAGCGGAACTCGCAGCCCAGCTCGCGGCCCTGGAACCCCACGAAGTCCCGCTGAACTTCCTCAACCCCCGCCCCGGGACCCCGCTGGAAAACCAGGGCATCATGGATGGCAAGGACGCCCTCCGCGCCATCGCCGCGTTCCGGCTGGCGATGCCACGCACCGTGCTCCGCTACGCCGGCGGACGCGAGCTGACCCTCGGCGACCTCGGCACCCGCCAAGGCCTCATGGGCGGCATCAACGCCGTCATCGTGGGCAACTACTTGACCACACTGGGCCGCCCGGCAGACGCCGACCTGAACCTGCTCGTCGAGCTGAACATGCCTATCAAGGAACTCCAGAAGACATTATGATCCCCAACTCCCCAGGCTCGACGGGCTCAACCACCGGCTCCACCGCTGCGTTCTGTGGGCACTGCGGCGTACCGTCCGACGGCGGCGACAGCCCGGCGTCGGACGTTCACCACCGCTGCGGCGAACGCCTCGCAATGGAGCCGCCGCGTTACTGCGCCGCCTGCCGGCGGCGCATGAAAGTCCAGGTGACGCCGCTGGGCTGGACCGCCGAATGCTCCCGCCACGGAGTGCTCGCACCATGAGTGGCGAACGCCAGCCTCGGCATCCGTCTTCAGGTTGAAGAGCTGATCAGCCACGGTCTGGTAGGGGTCTGGCCGAGCTGGTCGTTGAACTCCTGCGCGTCCCGGTAGTACTCGAGCATGGAGAGCCGGGACGCGGCCGCCGGGTCAAGGAGGACCACGGCTCTCCGGTGAAGCTGCAGCACCGACGCCGGACAGTTGGCGCTGACCGGGCCCTCCACCATCGCCTGGACGGCGGCGGCCTTGTTCTCCCCCATCGCCACGAGGACGGCCAGCTTCGCCTCGAGGATGGTCCCCAGCCCCTGGGTCAGGCACAACCGCGGAACGCTGCCGTCCGGGAA
Organism: Pseudarthrobacter sp. NBSH8; assembly: GCF_014217545.1. Taxonomy (NCBI): domain Bacteria; kingdom Bacillati; phylum Actinomycetota; class Actinomycetes; order Micrococcales; family Micrococcaceae; genus Pseudarthrobacter; species Pseudarthrobacter sp. NBSH8. The sequence continues at coordinate 1,901,423 of NZ_CP043178.1, read as the reverse complement.
GAACCGGGCGTTGTCAGTGCGGGTGGCCCCCGCCAGGGTCTTTACCCGGGTCCGCGAGGCAAGTGACGACGTCGGCTCGTTGAACCCGATGTGGCCGTTCGCGCCGATGCCCAGGATCTGGATGTCCACTCCCCCGGCCGCCGCAATCGCTGCGTCGTAGCGTTCTGCCTCGGCCACGAGGTCCGCCGCGTCGCCCTGCGGGGTGAAGAGCCGTTCCAGGGGCAGGCCAACCTGGTCAACGAACTCGCGCCGGATGGTGGAGTAGTACGACTGCCCATGTTCCTTCGGCAGTCCTGCGTACTCGTCGAGCGTGAAGCCGGTGACTTGGCCGAAGCTGAGCTGTTCCTCGCGGTGCCGCCGGATGAGCTCCTGGTAGGTGGAACTCGGGGAGCCTCCGGTGGCCAGGCCCAGGACCGCCGGTCCCCTCCGCACCCTGGCCTCGATGATGTCTGCCGCCCGGGCTCCTACGTGATCGACGGACTCACACAGAACTATCTGCACGGTCTTTCCTTTCCTGCGTTTGTGATGTGCCGGCACGATAGGCCTGCACGAGTTCAAGTTCGCCGGTGGCCACCAGTACGTCCGCGCGGTATCCCGCGGCGATGGCGCCAACCCTGGTGGGGCCCCGGTCAAGGCCCATCAGCCGGGCCGGAGTGGACGAAGCCGCCGCCACGGCGTCGGCGAGCGGAATCCCCCATTCGACGCAGCGGCGCTCGTTTTCCAGCAGGAAACTCGTGGCCCCGGCGATCGCTCCGGTTTCCTGCCCTTCCCCGGATTGGGTCCTGCCCGCCGGCGCCAGCCGCGCCACCCGGTCCTGGACCAGGACGTCCAGGCTGCCGAGGGTGTAGTGCCCATCGGACATTCCCGCCGCGGCCATCGCATCCGTGATGAGGGCAACGGAGCGGGGGGACAGGTGCGTGGCCGACCACTGGCGGTCAACGCCCCCAGCACCGCCATCAGCGCCCAGGACTTCCCGGGTGCGGGAAGCCGTTGCGGCGGTGTGGCCAAGGGAAGGCACGACGCCGTGTTCCCGGCAGAGCTGCACCAGCTCAGCAAAGTGCGGGGTTTCGGGGGCCAGGGTCAGTGACCGCACGGTCCCTCGCCCCGTTTCAAGCCACTGCTTCAGGAGCGCCGGATCGCCGTCGATGATGGCTGCAGGGTCCTGGGCCCCGCACATGCTCTTGGTGATGAACGGCCCTTCCAGGTGCAAGCCGGCCAGGGCGCCGTCTGCCACCACGTCCCGCAGCGCCGCGATCTGCTCCAGCAGCACGTGCGACGGCGCCGAAACGAGCGAGGCGAGTACCGACGTCGTGCCTTCCGAGGCGTGATGGGCGGCGGTCAGTCTGGCCCCGTCAGCGTCGGCGGAGAAGGTGTGCCCCACGGCACCGTGGCAGTGCACGTCCACGAGCCCGGGCAGGATCAGCGGCACCTGCCGGACCTCGGTGTCGAGTCCTGCCGGCAGGTCCGACGTCGGGCCGCACCACTGGATGGTTCCCCCGGCCATCACCACGGTGCCGTCGTCAATGACTGCGCCACCTGGGTGGCCGGTAACGAGGCGGCCCCGCCTGGCCAACGGAGCACCAGTCAGCGTCGATGAGTCGTGGCTGCCGCCGCACCTGCTGCCGGACCTGCTCTCGTCAGATCTGACCGGTTCCCTGTACCGGGCTTTGGGAGCCGCCGGGCACCCGGTCGAGCAGGCGGAGCAGACCGTGGAGGCCGCCGCGGCGTCGGTGGAAACGGCTGCCCTGCTGGGCATCGCGCCGGGAGCACCCGTCCTGCTCTTCAAGCGCCGGTCCTTCACCGGGACCGAAGAACCGGGAACTCCCATTGAGTACGCCATCTCCACGTACCGCTCGGACCGGTACCAGGTGTCGATGCGCCTGGCACTGGGCTGACCCGGAGTCACGTGGGTGATCGTGCAGGTCGGCGGCACCACAGTCATCGAAGCGATTCTTCCGCGCTGGTGAGAACGGGAGCGACGCCGTTACCAACCGCCGCGCGTAGGCGTATGTCCCTTTCGGGCCTCGTCGGGCATTGCCATCTCGGCCCGCAGGCCCAGGAGCCGGATCGGACGGCCCGCTTCGATTCCGGCTGCGAGGTCCAAGGCCCGCGCGAGGATGTCGTTCCGGTCGAAGGTTTCAGGAATCTTCTTCGCGTGGGTCTTGGTGACGAACGGTGCGTACCGAACCTTCAGGGTCAGCCCAACGACGGGCCGCCCTTCGGCCACAACATCCTCAAGGACACGCGCTGTCAGCTCCCGCACGGCCTCGTCCACCTGGGCGGGCCCGGTCAGGTCCCGCTGGAAGGTGGTCTCCCGGCTATGCCCGCGGGCAACCCACGGGGTGTCGTCCACAACGCTGGTGCCGTCCCCGCGCCCGAGCTCCGCATACCACGGACCCATCCTGGGGCCGAACTCCGGGACCAGGTCCTGCGGGTCGGACGCGGCGAGCTCGGCCACTGTGTTGATGCTGAGCTTGGCCAGCCGGCCCGACACTTTGGTTCCGACGCCCCACAGGTCCTTGGTGGGCCGGCTGCCCATGACGTCGAGCCAGTTCCCGGCAGTAAGACGGAAGACACCGGCCGGCTTGCCGAAACCGGTGGCGACCTTGGCCCGGACCAATGTGTCGCCGATGCCCACGCTGCAATGCAGCTGCGTTCGCTCCAGGACAGCTGCCTGCACCTGCCGGGCGTAGGCTTCCGGAACCTCCGCCTCGGTGCCTACAAAGGCTTCATCCCAACCCAGCACCTGCACGGTGGCGCCGGGCAGCGCGCGCAGGGTAGCCATCACCGTTTTAGACGCCGCGAGGTAAGCCTCATGATCGACGGGCAGGATCACAGCGTCGGGCACTTTCCGGGCCGCAACGCGCAAGGGCATCCCGGAACCCACACCGAACGCCCTGGCTTCATAGGATGCAGTCGACACCACAGCCCGTTCCGTGGGATCGCCGCGACCGCCCACAATGATGGGCTTGCCCGCAAGCTCCGGCCGCCGCAGCACTTCGACCGCCGCGATGAACTGGTCAAGATCGACGTGCAGCACCCACCGGATTCCGCTCACGCCAACAGTCTGCCCTAAACATCCCCGGCAGGCATCCACTCTCAATCGAGACGGCGGGAGCCGCACTCGGCATGCTCCCGGGCGCGGAAGTCAGCTGATCAGTACTCGCCCTTAATCACGAAGTAGGAACCGCGGATAACGCCTGCCAGCTTTGATTTCTGGCGAGCAAACTTGAAACGTGATGCGAGTTCCTCCGGAATCTCCATGCCTTCAGCCAGTTTGAATCCGACCGCCCGCTTCCCGCCGTCCCCGATGCTGTACATGACGTTGATCGACAGCCCCGACTCGTAGAACACGTAGTCCATCCGCAAACCGTCAACTTCGAAGGCCGTAGCTTCGAGGGGGCGGGAGCCGATCACGATATCGCGCTCGTCCGCTAGGATCCGGCTCACCCGCTCGACCACGTCCGGAACCTCGCTTGCAGGACTGACGGTGAAGACGTGGTCGTATTTATTGCGGTAGTAGCGCCCCTCGTTGGCGCGCAACCCAGCGATCGCCTCGGCGACCGGAGACGATTCCAGGCCAACAATGGAAACGTCCTTGAAGTCGACAACGTACGGCATGCGCCCTCCTGATTTCGATGTGTTGGACCAACGATAATCTGGGGTAGCCTGACGAACATGGCCAAGGCAGCCTCGCACGCACGCGCGTGGATCGGGACGATCATTTTCCTTTTCCTCGCGCCCGGCGTCGTCGCGGGCCTCATCCCGTGGCTCTTTTCCGGCTGGCAGCGGTACGACGGGGGCGGCGCGGCGTGGGTCGTCGTGCCGATCGCTCCGACCCAGGCTCTCGTCGTGACAGGTATCTACCGGTTCGTGCGCAATCCGATGTCCCGGGGTGGTGGCCGCGGCTCACGCCGTGGCGTGGCCGCCGGCAGTGACAGGTTTGAACGGGCTGGGCGGTGAACTCGGGCTGAAATTTACGACAGCTTGTCTCAGCATGGGAACTCCGCCTTGAACTATTCCTTGAGGTGCTGGACGAGCACATCAAATTCGTCCACTCCAAGGACCTCCATGTGTTGCTCCGCGCTGGTCTCGGAGCGGATCCGATCCGCTTCCTGACGGCTGCCCGCAAGCGCCTCCTCGTCATCCCACAGCGTTATCGAGAGTGACGTGTTTGCTTTTCCCAGAAGGTAATAGATCCCCCTGCATCCCGGCAGGGCAAGCACCTGGTTGACGGTTTCTCCTGAAGGCGCTCCCGTACTGTCAGGAGCGGGTCGGTACGTGCTGACGCGAGCGAACATTGCGTTTCGTCCTCTGATAGCCGTTGGTTAGGCCTCCAAGCCACACGAGCTGTTGGCGGCAGACTTGGGAGGCTACGCCTCCTCCCACTAGTAAGTACCCGGGCTGCTGGAAGTGCAAGACCGGTGAGACCTGCTGCCCCGGCCCTCACCTCGACCACGGGGGTGGTCTGCGATCGGTGTTCCTCGCGAAACAGGCGGACCGCCACACCAGTGATTCGTCATAGGACCCCTGCGCTGCAGGCTGCTGGTCGGCTTCTCGTTCTTGAGCAGTTTCAGCCTGCAGCGCACCGAACGGGCGGATCTCAGCTTCTACGTATCAGCTAACGGGGTACGTCAGGAGGAGAGGTTTTCGTCTAGAACGCTTTGAGGATGTCTTCGACGCGTTGTTTGGCGTCGCCGAAGAGCATTTGGGAGTTGTCCCGGTAGAACAAGGGGTTTTGGACTCCTGCGTAGCCGGCGGCCATGGAGCGTTTGAACACCACGACGTTCTCTGCTTCCCAGACCCGCAGGACGGGCATCCCGGCGATCGGGCTTCCCGGGTCTTCGGCCGCGGAGGGGTTCACGGTGTCGTTCGCGCCGATGACGAGGACTACCGAGGTGTCGCCGAGGTCTTCGTTGATTTCGTCCATTTCCAGGACGATGTCGTAGGGGACCTTGGCTTCGGCGAGGAGCACGTTCATGTGTCCGGGCAGGCGCCCGGCGACGGGGTGGATGCCGAACCGGACGTTCACGCCGCGTTCGCGGAGCTGGTGGGCGAGTTCGGCGACGGGGTATTGGGCCTGTGCCACGGCCATGCCATAGCCCGGGGTGATGACAACGCTGGAGGCGTTGGTCAGCATGTCCGCGGTGGCCTGGGCGGTGATTTCGCGGTGCTCACCATACTCCGCGTCCGCCGCGGCGGGGGCGGCGATGCCGAAGCCGCCGGCGATCACGGAAATGAAGGACCGGTTCATGGCCTTGCACATGATGTAGGACAGGTACGCACCGGAGGAACCGACGAGGGCGCCGGTGATGATGAGCAGGTCGTTGTTCAGCAGGAAACCAGCGGCGGCTGCGGCCCAGCCGGAGTAGCTGTTGAGCATGGACACGACGACGGGCATGTCGCCGCCGCCGATGGAGGCCACGAGGTGCCAGCCCAACCCCAGGGCCAGGACGGTCACCACAACGAGGAGCCAGAGCTGGGAGTCGTTGACGTACCAGACGGTCAGGGCAACGAACCCGGCAAGGGCGCCAAGGTTGATCGCGTTCTTACCCGGCAGCATCAGCGGTGAGGACTTCATCCTTGCGGAGAGTTTCAGGAACGCCACGATCGAGCCGGTGAAGGTCACCGCGCCGATGAAGACGCCGATGAAGACCTCGGCATGGTGGACAGCCATCAGGTCCGGGGACAGGTCCGGGGCTTCCAAGTGCCCGTTCCAGCCCACCAGCACGGCGGCGAGGCCAACGAAGCTGTGCAGCAACGCGATCAGCTCCGGCATACCCGTCATTTCCACGACCCGGGCACGCCAGAGCCCGATGGCCCCGCCGACCAGCACGGCGGCCACGAGCAGCACCAGGCCGGTGAGTCCCGCCCCGGTGCCCCAGGCGTCCTGGAGTGTCAGCCAGATGGTAGCAGCGAGGGCGATGATCATCCCGGTGATGCCGTAGATGACCCCTGCCCGGGCTTTCTCGTGCTTACTCAGCCCGGCGAGGCTGAGGATGAACAGCAGGGCCGCGACGATATAGGCCGCGCCGGCGATGGAATCGGCGGTCAACGGACCGGAGACGGTGTCAGACACAGTTGAGCTCCTGATAATGATTTGCGTTGCTTCGGTGATGGCGCTCATGAACGTGCCCGTTCTTCGCGGGAGAACATCGCGAGCATGCGCCGGGTGACGGCGAAGCCGCCGAAGATGTTGATGCTGGCCAGCAGGACCGCGACGGCGGCGAGCACCTGCATGACGATGTTGTCAGAGGTGACCTGCAGCAGAGCCCCGACGACGATGATCCCGGAGATCGCGTTCGTGACGGACATCAGCGGGGTGTGCAGGGCGTGATGGACTTTCCCGATCACGTAGAAGCCGACCACGACCGAAAGCATCAGGACCGTGAAATGCTGGGGCAGCGGCGCGGGGGCAACCGCGTTGACTCCGAACAACACCGCGACGCCCGCGGCAAAGAGCCCGGCCTTACCGGCGGGACTGAGCCCCTGCTTCTTCTTCGACGCCTTATCGGCGGAGCGTTCCCCGGCGCGGCTGGCGACGTCGGTCTGGGTTTTGGCGGCGGGTGCGGCGGAGACCTGGACCGGGGGTGGCGGCCACGTCTTCTCCCCGTCCCGCACCACCGTTACCGAGCGCTGCACCACGTCGTCGAAATCGATCCTGAGCTGGCCGTCCTTGTCCTTGGTCAGGAGCTTGAGCAGGTTCAGCATGTTCGTCCCGTACAGCTGGGAGGCCTGGGCCGGCAGCCGCGCCGGGAGATCCGTGTAACCCAGGATCACCACACCGTTATCGGTGACGATGCGTTGCCCGGCCACCGAGCCTTCGACGTTCCCGCCCTGCCCGGCAGCCATATCCACGATCACGCTGCCCGGCTTCATACCGGCCACATCCTCTGCCGTAAGCAGCCTCGGCGCCGGACGCCCCGGAATCAGCGCCGTGGTGATGATGATGTCCACATCCCGTGCCTGTTCGGAGTAGATCTCCGCGGCGCGGGCGTTATACGCCTCAGACGTGGCCTTCGCGTACCCGTCCGAGGACTGCATCTCCTCGGACACCTCAACCTTGAGGTAGGTCCCGCCGATCGACTTCACCTGGTCAGCGACCTCAGGCCGCGGGTCCGTCGCACGCACAATCGCACCCAGGCTGCTCGCCGCCCCGATCGCCGCCAACCCCGCCACACCGGCACCGGCAACCAGAACCTTAGCCGGCGGGACCTTGCCCGCCGCCGTCACCTGACCGGTGAAAAACCTGCCAAACTCATGCGCCGCTTCAATCACTCCCCGGTACCCGGCAATGTTCGCCATCGAACTGAGCACATCCATCGACTGCGCCCGCGAAATCCTAGGCACCGCATCCAGGGCCAACGCCGTGATCGGCCGCGCCGCCAAAGCCTCCACCAGCTCCGGCCGCAGCCCCGGGCTCAGCGAACCGATCAACGTCGCCCCCTCGGCCAAACGGCCGATCTCATCCTCGGTGGGCGGATTGATCCGCAGCACCACCTCACTGCCCCACGCCTCGTCGGCCCCAACAATCAGGGCACCCGCCGCAGCGTAGTCTTCGTCCCTGAAGGAAGCGGACTCCCCCGCACCCTTCTCGACCACAACCTCGTAGCCCAAATCCAATATCTGCTTCACCGTGGTGGGCGTCGCCGCCACCCTCGTCTCTCGGCCTAACTCGGCCACGATCCCAATACGCGTCATTTGCTGCTCTCTTTCATCATGAATATGCCCGGGACGGGGAATCCGCCGCCCGGGCGTGCCGACTTGTGAATAATCCCCGGGGGGCCTGCAGACGTTGACCGTCGGGCATCTCGGGTTACGGGGCCGCGGTCCCGGAGGACCCGTCTCGCGGCCCTGCGATGTCTGGCGCTGACTTGAGGGCAGTAATTCTCAGCACCGAGACTCCGCGTGCGGAGCCATGGAACGGACCAAACTCGAACCAGAGTCAGGCCACCACACGCTGCCGGAATGCCTCGCTGCAGTCCCGACCGGCTGTCCCGATGCGGTAAATCTTTCCTTGGACACTACTTTTCAGTACTTCCAAGAGGCTTTCCAGAGAAATCCATGGAAAGAAGTTCATTTATTCGCGTATTGTCAAAAACTCGGCAATTCGACTTCCAGAAACCACCGCAGGTCCGGTTTGTGGACCCGAGGGCCGACGTTCACGCCCGGACGGTGAGGTGACTGTGCTCGGCCAGGGATTTGAACCGGTTGCGTCCGGAGGCCGGGCTGGTTTCCACGCGGCATGGGAATTCCTGATTCAGAGGGGTGCCGGGGCCGCCGCCCTGGTGGCGCGGCGACCCCGGCAGGATATGACGAGAAGGTCCTCAGCTACATTCCGGGAATCTGCTGGGCCTCGTGGACCTCGAGTTCGCTGCCCGGCATATTCAGGTGCGGGTGCTGCTTAGCGAGTTCCAGGGCTGCCTCAGACGTCTCGGCTTCGATGAGGCTATATCCGGAGACCTCGAGCTGGCTCGGCGCTGTGGCTCCACCCGGCGAAACGCGGACGCCGTTGGCCAAAGGGGTTCCGAAGTCGATCAGCCCGTCGCCCACTTTGGCACCCCAGGCGTTCCACTCCCCCATAGCAGCTTCCATGTCTTCCGGCGCCGGCGGCGCGGCCTCGGCGGGTGTCATCGGAGAGTGATAGATAAAGAGAAACTTGGACATTTTCGTTCCTTCTTTCGTGATTATTGTTTTTGTTGTGCGGGGCGAAACGGTCAGACGGTGACGGTCCGGCCGGTAAACGCAATGAGGCGTTCAAGGCTGCCTGCGGTCTCCGCGACGGGCTGGGCCGGCGCGAAGCTGCCGCCGGAGCGGACCTGCTCGGAGATGGTCACCAGGGCAAGGCCCTCCACGTAGTCCGTGACGACGTCGGACACGGTCAGGTCCTGGCCACTCGCCTTCGCGAAGTCCCACGCATGGACCATCAGCTCCAGGTTCAGGATGCTGGCCACCATGGTGGCGGGAAGTTTGGCGAAGCCCATGTCGATCGTGCCATCAAGGCCGCGGCGGGCGAACGCTTCCAGCGTGGGCTGGGCGAGTTCGGCGATGCGGACCTCGGGAGCCGCATCGGCGCGGTTCGTGACGTCGGCGCCCAAGGCAGTGCCGATGTTCTTCAGCGACCCAGCCAGGTGCTCGAGGAGTTCATGGGCAGTGAAGTCCTCGCACGGCGTCGGCTTCTCACGGTCTTCCGGGGTGAGCTTCCGCAGGACACCCAGCAGGACTGCCAGCGACGCGTCGGCGGAGATGAGGTGGTCGATGGGGTCCGGGGCGGCCGACCATTCGTCCGGGCCGGCACCCGAATCTGACGACGCCTCCGCGACCAGGCGTCCCAGAAAGTGGTTCCAGCCCTCGGCGTGTGCCGTGGACTGCTCGGGCGTAAGGCCCTCATGCACCAGGCGAAGCGACGTGCCGCCGTCGACGGGCTCCAGCGTAATGGTGACCGTGGACGCTCCCGGCGGCAGGTCCGTGGCCGACTCCCAGCCCCAGGTGAACACGATGCGCTTGCCCGGCTCGATTTCCTGGAACGTGCCGGCGGCGTGGTGGCCAGGGATGATGGTCCAGCGGTATTCGCCGCCTACGCGAAGGTCCACACGGGCGGCCACCGTCTTCCAGCGGCGAAGGCGTTCCGGCTGCGTGATCAGGGCGAAGGCCTCGTCAGCGTCGACGGGCAGGTGGATGGTTTTGTCGAAGCTCATGAGAGCGGTCCTTTGTCTTGGAGCGAAGTAACTAGCGGGGTGGTGCCGACTTGCCTGGACCGTGCCGGCCTGCTGCCAACGCTGCCGCGTCCGCGGCCAGCAGATCCAGCTCGTCGGTCCAGAACTGCTCGACCAGCCCACGGAGACGGCCCATGCCCTCGGGGTCGAGCCGGTAATACCTGTTCCGCCCTTCCTTGCGCGCAATTACCAGGCCTGCCTGTTCCAGTAGCAGCAGGTGCTGGGAGACAGCCGAGCGGCTGACTGTGAAGTGGGCGGCCAACTCCCCCACGGACTGTTCCTGACGTGCCAGGAGGCGCAGCAGCAGCCGCCGGTTCGGCTCCGCAGCGATCTCCAAGGCATCCAACACACTTAATACGTTAGTTGTGGCTAACGTATTAAGCAAGGCCCGACGATCGAAAATGGCCCGCGACCTTTGTCGATTCCTGGACCACGTGTACAGCCATGAGCCAACAACAACAGGACTGCGGGGCACCATGTTTGTGGACTTTACGGCCGCGACGGAACTTACAACCGTATTACCGGGGCCAACCAAATCTGACTGAGGCAATCAGTAGATATTGCTAGTATTCAGGCCGCCCCCGAAGGGGGAACTGCGGTGCAGCTCGTTCGGGACTTGTAAGGATTCGACCCGCGTCGGCTGCTGCAGGGGTTGGCATGATGGGGTCATGGACTATCCCTCGGAACCCCGGGCCCGCGTCGGCATCATTGGCGGCACCGGCCTGTACCAGCTGCCCGGCGCCGCCGTGCTGGAGACGCTGGATGCCGCGACGCCTTTTGGCCCGCCGTCCAGCCCAGTCACCGTTGCCCGGCTGGCTGCAGGGGACGGTCCCGGAGGTGCGGACGGCCCGGTGGTCGTGTTCCTGAGCCGGCACGGCCGCGGACACAGCATTGCCCCGCAGCAGATCAACCACCGTGCCAACTTCTGGGCACTCAAGAGCATGGGTGTGGAGGCTGTCATCTCGTCCGCGGCAGTGGGCGGACTGGTTCCGAGCCACGGAACCGGAACCTTTGCCGTACCCGACCAGTTTCTGGACAGGACCTGGGGCCGGGCGGACACTTTCTACGACGGCTCGCTGCCCACCGGCGTGCAGCACCTGCCCGCCGCCGAGCCCTACAGTGCCCCGCTTCGCGCCGCACTCATCGCCGCTCTGGAGTTGCAGCGCGAGCACTTCGCACCGGCTGCAACCATGGCTGTCATCAACGGGCCACGCTTTTCCACCAAGGCCGAGTCGGCAGCCCTGGTCCGGGCAGGTGCGCATCTGGTCAGCATGACCCAATACCCCGAGCCGGTGCTGGCGGCGGAGCTGAACATGCATTTCGCGGCGCTGGCGTTCATCACTGACGCCGACACCGGCCATGACGGTTCCAGGCCCGTAACCGCGGAGCTGGTACTCGGCCGCCTGGCGGCCGCGCAGCCGCGGATTCTGGCCGTGCTATCCGATGCGGTGAGGAGGGTATCCGCGGGGCTGGCCTGCGTGGAAACGGCGGACGGCGGCGGATTCCCTCGGATGGCCCTTATGCCCGCCGACGCCGTGGCCACTGTGATGGGCGCCGCCAGCCCAGTCCGCCCCGGTACTGGAAGGAGCGCGCCGTGAGGATTCTGGTCACGGGCGGAGCCGGTTTCATTGGCGGCCACATCGTCGAGGTCGCCCTGGCCCGCGGCTGGGAGGTCCGGACCCTGGATTCGCTGGATCCGGTTGTGCATCCGGTCAGGCCGGCAGTAAATCCCGGCGCGTCCTTGCTGGTGGGCGACGTTGGCGATGCATCCACCGTTGCTGCGGCTTTGGAGGGGATCGACGTCGTTGTCCATCAGAGCGCCAAGGTGGGCCTCGGCGTCGACTTCTCCGATGCGCCGGACTATGTCCGCAACAATGACCTGGCCACGGCCGTACTCCTGGCAGGCATGGCCTCGGCCGGCAGGGACAAGCTGGTGCTGGCCTCTTCCATGGTGGTCTACGGCGAGGGCGCGTATACGGACTCATCCGGCCGGCTGGTGCGACCAGGCCCGCGCCGGGCGGAGGACATGGAGCACGGAATCTTTGACCCCCGGGACCCTGTCACCGGCGAGCTCCTGCTGCCCACACTGGTCACCGAAGGCGCGGTGCTGGACCCGCGGAACGTCTATGCTGCCTCCAAACTGGCCCAGGAAAACCTGGCATCGGCGTGGGCCCGTACAACGGGAGGCACTGCCGCCGCCCTGCGGTACCACAACGTGTATGGGCCATGGATGCCCAAAGACACACCCTATGCGGGCGTGGCCAGCCTGTTCCGCTCGGCCCTGGCCCGCGGGGCGGCGCCGCGGGTGTTCGAGGACGGCGGCCAACGCCGCAGCTTCATCCATGTGGCGGATGTGGCGGAGGCAAACCTGTGCGCCGTTGAGGCGCTGGCGGCAGGCGGGGTCATGGCGGCAGGCAGTATGAGGGCTTACAACGTGGGAGCCTCGGAGGTCCATACTATTGGTCAGGTGGCGGGGGTCCTGAGCACTGTTGGCGGCGGCCCGGTCCCTGTGTTCACAGGCGAATTCCGGTTGGGCGACGTCCGGCACATCACCGCGAGCTCTGCACGGGCCAAAGCCGAACTGGGTTGGGCTCCGCGGCGCAGTTTCGAGGACGGCATGCGCGAGTTCGCCACCGCCCCGCTGCGTGGGGAACTGCCCTAGACGGCCGGTCCCAGACCCTCCTGGCCGGTGGGGATCCGCAACCGAAACCGGCACCCTCCCTCAACGTTGGCAACCTCCAGGGCGCCACCGTGGGCCTGGAGGATGCCGTGGACAATGCTTAGGCCTACCCCTGCGCCGCTGTAGCGCGATTTGGTGCGACCGGCGTCCTTCTGCCAGCCCGCGGTGAGCATCCGGGGCAGGTCCTCCGCCGGGATCCCGCCGCAGCCGTCTCGCACCTCTACTACCGCCTCGCCGGCGGCGGAGGTCACGGCAATGGACACGGTGCTGCCATGAGCGCTGTACAGAATGCCGTTGAGGACCACATTGCGGATGGCCCGGGACAACGACGCGCCGTCGGCAGCCACCAAGGTGGGGGCGACAGCGTCGCCGTTGATGGCAATGGCCCGGCCTGCCGCGACAGGGGCGAGGTCGGCAATTGCGTCGCTGACGACGTCGTACAGGTCCAAGGGCCGGTGGTCCAGCACCAAGGTTCCGGCCTGGATCTTGGAGAGCTCGAGCAGGTCATTCACCAGCACGGCCATCTGGTCGGTCTGGCCGATTATTCGCTGGTGGTAGCCGGAAACATCCTCGGCAATGCCATCCTCCAGCGCCTCGGCCATGGCGCGCATACTGGCCAGCGGGGTGCGCAAATCGTGGGAAACCCAGGCCACCAGTTCGCGCCGTGCAGCCTCCACTGCCTGTTCCCGTTGTCTGGATTCTTCGAGTTTGTGGCTGGTGGCAGCAAGCTCGGCGGCCAACGCGGACAGTTCCGAGGTCATTTTCCTTTGCGGTGCCACGGGCTCTCCGCGGCCGATTCTGGCCGCGTCCCCGGCCAGGCGGTTGGTGTTCCTTGCCAGCCCTACTCCCAGGAGCACTGCGACCACCGTGGCAACGACCGAGGCGATCGCCAGGATGAACCACATCACCTGAAGATCCGCCTCCGAGATGAACATGGCGTTGAAGGCGCTCACCATCCCTGCCACCAGGATGGCGATGGTGGCCAGGACCACGAGCAGGATTTGCACCACAATGGAGGTCCTGCCGAGCAGCCGCTGCAGCACCACAGTCACAGCGCCGATGGCCAATGCCCATGACAGCACAACCGTGACAATGATGAACAGATCGCCGCTAGTCATGGCTGGCCGGCTCCGTGCCGTCGTCGAACCTGTACCCCACGCCCCACACCGTTTTCAGCAGCACGGGCGTGGTGGGGTTGGCCTCGATTTTTTCGCGCAGCCGGCGCACGTGCACTGTCACCGTTGACAGATCGCCAAAGTCCCAGCCCCAAACGGCCTTGATGAGTACGTCGCGGCTGAAGACCTGGTTGGGGCGGCGCAAAAAGAACGCCAGAAGATCGAATTCCCTAGCTGTCAGTGTGAGGTTCGTATCGCGGTATCTGACGATGCGCGAGGCCGGGTTGAGGGCAAAGCCGGCCAGCTCCACGGGCGGTTCCGGGGTGAATTCCTTGACGCTGCGGCGCAGCACGGACTTCACCCGGAGCACCAGCTCTCGGGGCGAGAAGGGCTTGGTGACGTAGTCATCAGCGCCCATTTCCAGGCCCAGGATGCGGTCGTCCTCGGTGCCCAGCGCGGTGAGCATGATGATGGGCATGGACTGGGTGAGCCGGATCCGCCGGCATACCTCCGCCCCGTCCAAACCAGGCAGCATACGGTCCAGGATGATCAGGTCCGGTTTGTGCGTCCGGGCCAGGTGCAGGGCACTGAATCCGTCACCTGCCATATCCACCTGGAAACCAGCCAGCACCAAATAGTCGTGCACCACCTGGGCGATGGTGGCCTCGTCTTCAACGAGCAGGATGCGCCGGTTGCCAACGTCCCGGGCGTCCGCGTCGGGCTGGACACTATTCACGTTCCCAGCATAGGTTCGTGGACGCCACTTTGGGTCTGTAGAGGGCTGCCGGAGGGCAAGCGTCCCGGTTCCGTAAGGATTTCCACCTGCCGCGCCGGGCCCGCGGATTCTACGGTCGAAGGGTGGAGAAAAGACAGAGCAGTTCGCACGATGGAACCGGCACGGCCAGCGCCCCCTGCACAGCGGACGACGACGCCGGCGGCGCACCCGCCGTGCTGGTGGATGTCGTGCTGCCCTGCCTCAACGAGCTTTCGGCCCTCCCCCACGTACTGGCGGCCCTGCCGCCCGGATACCGGGCAATAGTGGTGGACAACGGCTGTACCGATGGCTCCGGAAAGCTCGCCGCCAGTCTGGGGGCCGCCGTCGTTCATGAACCGCGGCGCGGCTTTGGTGCGGCAGCCCATGCTGGCCTGGTGGCTGCCACGGCGGAGTTTGTGGCCTTCTGCGATTGCGACGGTTCGCTGGATCCTGCACAACTGGCCCCGATGCTGGAGCTGGTGCGCGCCGGGCGTGCCGATCTGGTCCTGGGTGCCCGGCGGCCAGCCCGCGGCGCCTGGCCGGTCCATGCCCGGCTGGCCAACATCGTCCTGAGCAGGCGGCTGCGCCGGTTGACGGGAATCCCCGTCACGGACTTGGGCCCGCTTCGCCTTGCCCGGCGAACTGCGTTGCTCGGGCTGGACCTCACCGACCGGCGCAGCGGTTATCCGCTGGAGATGTTCCTCAAAGCCCACCGCGACGGCTGGCGCGTGGCCGAGATCCCGGTCGCTTATGCGCCGCGCCTGGGCAAGTCCAAGGTGACCGGCACGGTGCGTGGAACCCTGACAGCACTCAAGGACATGAGGGCGCAGCTGGCCGCCGCATCGCGGTGGACGCCAGCGACAGGCGCCGGTAGACCGACTGCGGGCGGACCCCCGCCCGAGGCCCGGGGAGCGACGCCGTGACCCTCACCATCGCGGTCATCGCCAAAGAATGCATCCCAGGCAAAGCCAAGACGCGCCTCACGCCACCGCTCACGCCTGCGCAGGCCGCAGCCCTGGCCCAAACCAGCCTCAGCCAGACGCTGGAGACGGTGCGGTCCTTCCCCGCGGCCAGGCGGTTGCTGGTGTTTGAGGGGACGCCGCACCGCAGGGACGCTGCGGGTTTTGACGTGGTTGCCCAGGGTGGCGGCCGGCTGGACGAACGGCTGGCGGTCATCTGTTCGTTGGTCACCGGCCCGCTGCTGATTCTGGGCATGGACACGCCCCAGTTTTCCCTTGCACCACTCGCAAGGCTGGTGGCGGACTGGTCCGCCCCGACGCCCCGCCACGACGCCTGGATCGGACCGGCAACGGACGGCGGCTTTTGGGCCCTGGGCCTGCACCGGCCCTACGGCAGCCTGGTCCGGGGCGTGGAAATGTCCACCCCGCAGACCGGGGCGCACCAGTTGGCCCGGCTGGCCAGCGCCGGCCTGGCGGTGGGGCTGTTGCCCACATTGACGGACGTGGACCACTTTGCCGATGCCCTGGCCGTCGCCCGCGCTTGTTCCGGCACACCGTTTGCCCGCGCGGTTGACCGCCTGGCCCTGGGGCTGCCGACGGCAAAGGTGCCCGTTCCGGTGCCGACCGGCGCAGCAACCGGCGGGGCGGCCCAGCGATGAGCACCCAGACAGCCTCCACCAATACCGGCCCCTGGGCAGGCGGCGGATCTGCTGGCGGCAGCATCCCGGTCGCCTTATTTGGCCAAGGAGGACACGAGCCGTACGCAGGCAGCCTGTCCCTCGGCCTGGGGCACCTGACCCTCCGCCCGGAATCCGCCCGCCCGGAACCCATCGGGCCGGTCCACTTCAGCATGCAAGGCTGGTCCGCACCGGCCACCGCCTGCGAACGCGAGCTGCTGCGGACCCTTCGCGGACCGGTTCTTGATGTGGGCTGCGGCCCTGGCCGGATGCTTGCCGCTGCCGGTGAACTGGGCTTGGTGGCAATGGGCGTTGACGCGAGCGCTCCCGCGGTGCGGGCGGCCACCAGCCGTGGCGCAGTCGCGATTCATAGCTCCATCTTCGACCCGGTGCCGCACGAGGGCGGTTGGGCGTCGGCGCTGCTGCTGGATGGGAACATCGGCATCGGCGGGAACATACGGGTGCTGCTGGAGCGTGTTGCCGCACTGCTGGCGCCGTGCGGGCAGGCGTTGGCAGAGGCCGAAATCTCCGATTCCCTTGATGTGGCGTATCTGGCCGTGTTGGAGGATTCGGCCGGACGGGCCAGCGCTGCCTTTCCCTGGGCCCGCGCCGGTGCGAAAGCGCTGGCCGCCCATGCGGCCCGGGCGGGGCTGGTCTCCGTCGCCACCCGGACTGTTCAGGGCCGGGTCTTTTTGACGCTGGAACGTCGGGTGTAAAGTCCGACGGCGGCCACGAACCCCGCAGCGGCCACCACCAGAACCAGCCAGAGGATGCCCAAGGCCTGCACATAGTCCCCCTGCAGGACTGTATGGTTGGCCCCGCTTCCCGGGCCGCTTGGCTGGAGCACCTGCTGGGCGCGAATCAGCGGGGCTGCCAGCAAGGTCACCACCGCCCCTACCAGCAGGGCGCCGCGCACTATCCCCTGCTGGACGGGGCGCAGCCCGTACGTAAGCCGCGACAGTCCGCCGCCGGCCAGCGTTGTCAAGGGGACCAGCACGCCGTCGTGCACCACCAGTGCTGCCGCAAGCCAGGCTGCCACGCCGATCAACTGGGCCAGCGGCACATTGGCCAGGAATCCGAAGACGGCATAGCCGAGGGCCGCCGTGCCCAGGGCCCCCAGAGCTGCCCGCATCCACCAAAACGGTCCGCGCTCCACGGTAACCGGGGGACCCATCAATGGCAGCCGCATCAGATCACCTCCACCCTGTGGACCCATTTGGTCTGCAGTACCCCCGGCCGGCCGGGAGCGATGATCCGTGCCGGATAACCGTGGTCAAGGTCCAGCGGCGCGCCGTTGAGTTCGAGCGCTAGCAATGTCTTCTCGTCCTGGCTGTACGCGGCGGGCATGAAGGAGCGCCCGTAGACGCCGCCCTGCTCCAGACTGGAAATCTGCAGACCGGCATCCGCTGGCGCGCCCACCAGGGCCATCAGGTCCCGGATCCGGACACCGCGCCATTGGGCGCCCTGGCTCCACCCCTCCACGCAGGCGATGGGAAGTCCGTAGCTGTGCTGGGGCAGGGCGGTCAGCTGGGACAGCGTCAACGTCTTGTGCACCGATCCCGAGGCCACGGTCAGCACCCAGTCGGGGGCCAGCGCAGCGCCCTCGACACCGGCCTGGGCCGCTGTCCGGTTGATCGGTACCCCCTGCGGCCCCGCGTCCATCCGGCGCGGTGCGAAGAGGTTCAGGCCCGCCAGCCACGCGAACGACTGGCCCGCCGTCGTCAGAACGACGACGCCGGTGCCGGCGGTCATTGCCGCCAGGAACCCCCTGCGGCTCCACCCGGGCCTGGTGGCAGGCGCCATGGCAGCCGGAACCGTTTCGCGCTCCGGCGCTGCTTCAGCAGCCTCACCCGCGATGGCGGAAGCCTCCGACCGGCGGCTCCAGTGCGCCCGGATGAGCGGCAGCTTGACTGCGATGTGCAAGGCCAGCGACCCAATGATCACCCAGCCCAGCCAGTAGTGGACGTCCTTGAAGGAAAACGGCCAGGGATACCACTGGAAGGTGTTGAGCAATCCGATGGTGACTTCCACCAGGGAGGCGGACACGAAGAGCGCAATCGAGGCCCGCTCGAGGGCGTGCACCACGGATTTCAGCGGCGGCCAACGCAAGAGTTCTGGAAATGCGGACCAAAGCTTGGCTGCCAGCAGCGGGATGGAAGCAATCCCGGTGGTGACGTGAATGCCCTGCGTGGCAGCGTACACCCACACTGGACGGGTCGGGAATAACATCCAGCCGGGCGGATCCTGCAGGAGGTGGCTGAAGAGTCCGGTCAAGAAGCAGACCGTGAACGCCATGCCGAGCCAGCGGCCCAGCACCACCGTCAGGCGTTTGCTCCGCAAGCGGGAGGAAAACCGTCCGTTCACCGCATCCATCCGCTGCTGGAGGAGGGTGGTCAATCTGTCCATACTCACATCAGACCACTGAGGCCCGTACCCAGTCCCGGGCCAGACCTTACAAAACTCGAACGCTCCTTTGGTTCCATGGCCAGCGGGCCTGCACGCGGTGCAGGATCAAGGGGTGAATGAATTAACCCCCCGCCGCGCGCGGGCCGGCCAGGCGCCCGGGCCAGCGGGGAACAGCTCGGCGGGAAGCGGGCCGCGGCACGCTGGCGCCACCATGGCGGCGTTGGCTCTGGTGGCATTGTTGGCCGGCTCCGTCTGGTGGACCGTCACCACCGATCCGTCAGCGGAGTGGGTGTCCCCCCTTGGCGCGCTGGCGGCATGGGTATTCTTTCTCCCGGCCGCCCTGATGGCGCGCCGGATGCCCGCCCGGCATGCGGCCGCCGTCGTGCTGCTGGGCTCCTTACTGCTGGGCACCGCGGCAATTTCTGCAGCGCCTGCCACGAGCAATGACTCCGCCCGTTACGCCTGGGACGGCATCGTCCAGAAGGAGGGAATTAGCCCCTACCGATATGTGCCGGCCGATGAGGCGCTTCGGCAGCTGCGACCGGAATGGCTGTTCCAGGACGCCGGACCGGACGGAACCTGCCACACCAACCCCTTTTCGTCCGGTACGGAGACCACCACCAGCATTCCCGGCGGCGGCACCCTGTGCACGGCCATCAACCGGCCCTCCGTTCCCACTGTCTATCCGGCAGTGGCGGAGCTGTATTTCCTCGCCGTCCGGCTCATTCCCGGCGCAGACGTTGGGTTCATTGCCTTTCAGCTGGTCGGGCTGCTGCTGAGCCTGGCCGTGACGGTGCTGTTGCTGACGTTCCTGCGCCGCACAGGCCGTCCGGCACACCAGGCAGTGTGGTGGGCGTGGTCCCCGCTGGTGGCCTTCGAAGCCATCAACGGCGCCCACGTGGACACCCTCTGCGCGGCGTTGGCGCTGGCCGCTGCGCTGCTGCTGGTGGGCCAGCGCACGCTGGGTTCCGGGATGGCCTTCGGGGCGGCGGTGGCCACCAAGCTTATTCCCGCCATCAGCGCCCCGGCACTGCTCTACCGCCAGCCGGTCCGCTTCGTCGCTGCGGCAGCTGCCACTTTCGCCGCGGCGTACGTTCCGTATGTCCTCGCCAGCGGCTGGACGGTACTGGGCTATCTGCCCACCTACCTCAAATCGGAGGGGTACGACGGGCAGGACAGCCCGCGCTTCACACTGTTGAAGCTGGTGCTCCCGGCCAGCTGGGCGATGCCGGCGGCCCTGGTGCTGCTGCTGGGTTTGGCCGTGTATGTCTGGCGGACCACCAACGCCGCCCGGCCGTGGGACGGGCAGGTTTTCATGGTCGGCGGGACGCTGCTGCTCGTCTCGCCCAGCTACCCCTGGTACGCCTTGCTGCTCCTGCCGTTCGTGGTCCTCAGCCGGCGCTACGAGTTCACCGCCATCGCCCCCGTGCTGGCAATGATGTATTTTACGGGCGCCGAACCATACGGCCAGCTGGTGGCCCGGCTGGGACTGGGCGCCGCCGTCGCACTTATTGTGGTTGCCACAGTCGTGAGACAACGGCGTTCCACGGGCTGAGGTGGTGGGACCTTCATGGCTTGGAAACGCGGCCACATGGCTGTTTCCGCCACGACGAACGATAGCGACAGCAACAAGAAATGCGTTATGTCATGGGTGCTCGACCCAGCAGGCGAGGATGGTGGTGGAGAGCTGGTAGGCCAAGGCGTTTCGGCTGATGCTTTCCGGGCCCAAGGTATCCGGCAGGTCCGAGGCATCGACGTGCAGGACGAAGTTGTCTTTCTGGAACACGGCCGAGCCGTCTGCGGTTTCATAAGCGGGGAATCCCAGGTTGGCCAGGCCTTTGATGGGGGTGGCGTCCTTTGCGAGGGCCTGCATGGCGTCGAAGTATTTGCGTGCGGACGCTGGGTCTGTAGCTTCCTGCACGGAAATGTCCAGCCCACCTTCCTGCAGGTGGTAGGTGCAGGTGAAGGTGCTGTCCGCCCAGTGGTTGACGGTGTGCGGGTCCTCCTTCAGGTCAAGGATGGAGGTGAGCCTGGCCATCGGCTGATCCCCGCACACCATCAGGGCGGCGTCGCTGGGTCCGGCCGGGCTTGCGCCGGACGTTGCCGTTGCGCCGCCATGGTGTCCGTTGGCGCTGCCGGAATGTCCAACGCTCGGCGTAGTTCCCGGTGAGGCCGGCGCTGAAACGTCCGACGGCGGGGCGGACACCGCGTCCACCGATCCCGCCGCAGCAGCGCAGCCGGAGAGCAGCACGGATGCGATGGCCAAGGCTGCCAGCGCGTGGGCTCGGTGTTTCATTTTTTGTCCATCCTTGATTGTTTTCCGCTCCGTAGGAGAGGTCTATTTCAGGCTTTGAGTTTGGCGTAGATGACGTAGTTGTCGTCGAAGAGCCCGGTGGCGGGGTCGTAGCCGTCGCAGGTGATCAGGCGGAGTTCGGCGCCTGGGGTGTTGCCGTAGACCTCGAGGGTGGGGAACCCGTTTTTGCTGTAGAGGGCTCCGCGGTCAACGGTGAACACGGCTGTGCTGCCGTCGGTTCGGGAGACGTTGATCTCGGTACCGGGTGTGAGTTTGCGGAGGTCCGCGAAAACACCCTGGTTGCTGCCGAGCGCGTTGACGTGGCCCAGCATCACGGAGGGCCCGCGTTCCCCGGGGGTTGGTGAGCCGTTGTACCAGCTCGCTGGTGCGCCGCTGCCGGTGTCCTGCGGGACTTCCAGGGAGCCGTTCTCCCGCAGGCCCAGGTGGAGCAGGTCGGTCCGGACCCCGATCGAGGCAATGCTCAGGGTGACCGGAGCTGACGCACCCAACACCGGAAGCTGTTGGGCGGCCGCCGCCGGGGCAGCCGCTGGAGGCGCGGTGGGTGGGGACGGGGCCGACGGCGGGCTGGCCGGCACCGAAGACGAGGCAGAGGCCGAAGGCATGGCGCCGGCGTCGGGAGTTCCCGATGTTCCGGCGGCGCAGCCGGCCAGGGCCAGCAGGAGCAGAACCCCGGCCGCCGCGGGGGCCAGGAAGCCCCCGCGGCGGCCGTGGTCCGTGGTTCTCACAGTATTGATCCGCTCAGCCTGGGCTTAGGCTGCTGCGTTGGCGTTGCGGCGGCGCACTGCGTAGGCTCCGCCGGCGAGAGCGACCAGGACCAGGCCACCGCCCAGGGCGAGGGCTCCGGCGTCGTTCCCTGTCTCCTGGCTGACACCGGTGTCAGCGCCGCCGGCGGGCATCTTCATCTGCCCGGCCGTCAAGGTCCCGCACAGGGCAGGGGACGTCGCGGCCAGCGGCAGGGTCGGTGCCAGGTCTGACTTGGCAGCCTGGCCGGCCGCGCTGAGGGTGGCGGGGTCAAGGCCGTGGACCACAACAACGGCCGTACCGGCAGCCAGGGCGGTCTTGGTCTCGGCGTTCAGCTCGAACGTGCGGTCAACAGTGTAGGAGGCGCCCTGCCCGGCGACCTTAAGGTCCAAGCCCGCTGCCGGGCTGGTGTCCCCGCTGGTGGAGAGAGTGGTCACGATACCGCCGTAGAACGGGGCACCTTCGGTGGTGGAGATGACCTGGTCGCCGTCCTTATCCGCCGACGGTGCCGGGCAGGTGCCCTGGGCTCCGCCGTGGATATGCTGGACGTGCGGGTACGGTGCGTCCATAAACGTCGAGGCCAGGCCCGAAACGTTCAGGACAACGTGGGCCTGATTGCCGGTGACATCAACCGTGACGGTGCCCGAACCTGTGCTGCCGTTGATCTGGCCCAGGGTCGACTGGTAGGACTGGTCCGCTGCCATCGCGGGGGAACTGGAAAGGGCCAGTGCGGCCAAAGCCAGGGTGGGGACGGCCATAAAGCGAAGTGTCTTATTCATTGGAAGATCTCCTCATACACGCGAGTGTGATGTTGGTGCCCCCGAAGAAGGGGGCACGGGTACTTCGGAGCAACACGCGGACCGGATGGGCGCGGATGTGGCAGTTCAGTAAATCTATGGTGCCCATCGAAGCGTCTGTCGGCGGCGTAGCAGTTCCTGCCGTTATGTATGCGCTGATCAATCTGGCATCCCGGATGTTTACCGGGAAGACCGCCACCCGTGACCTGACCCGACGCGCCTACTGGAGGGTTTCGGCCGCAACACATAGTCAGGAAGGTTCGCGGCGGGAAATCGCTGCTGCGATGTTTGGATACATTTGGCACGTAGCGACGCTTCGGGACCGTGCCGGTGGTGCCGTGGCCTGCAGCACCTCGGACTCGCTGAGGCGGTTCCTGCGCAGCTGGTTATGCGCCGCCGACCCTTCAAAGAAGGCGACGGTGACGATGAAGTCGAAAGCGTTCAGCTGCCCCAGGGTCCTCTTGCCCGAGGCCCCCAGGAGGGCCACCAAGGCCCCGTACTACACCGAGCCGATGATCATGACCCGCAAGATCTCCGCCCGGGAGTCAAGCCACATGCGCTTCCTGCCCGGTCTCCAGCACTGTTCGGGCTTCTAATGGCATGGGTACTCCTGTGGCGTTGGAGGGTTTTGGGGTGCTTTATACGGACACCGGGACGTAGCGGACAGTACGCTTAATATTTACGGTTCGGCGAGCTTCGAGCCAGTACCCAGGGTACTGGTAACGAAGAAAAGGACTCTCCGTATCTGATCCTCTGATGGGAGTGAAGACAATGACTGAAGCACCTGTAAGGCTGGGGGCATGTTCCCGATGACTGGGCGTGTCGATCATTGGATGGATGCGTTGCGGACACAGCTGTGGCCTCTTCCGGTGTTAGCGGTTGCGCTGGCTGTGGGTCTCGGGACGGCGGTGCCTGCCCTGGATGCTGCAGTTGACGGCAAGTTGCCAGAAAGTGTCACAGTTGTTCTCTTCAGTGGAGGGCCGGAGGCGGCCAGGTCTGTATTGCAGGCGATCTCGGGTTCCCTGATCACGGTGACGTCCCTGACGTTTTCACTCACCGTGGTCACGTTGCAGCTGGCCAGCAGCCAGTTTTCCCCGCGGCTGCTGCGGACTTTTACCTCGGATCGGTTCGTCCACGGGACGCTGGCCCTCTTTCTGGCTGCCTTTGCTTTCGCGTTGACCGTCCTTCGAAGCGTCCGCGGCGAAGGCAGCGGAAGCAGCCCGTTCGTACCTGAAATTTCCGTCACTGTCGCGTTCGTTCTCGCCATAGGCAGTGTTATCGGGCTGGTGCTCTTTTTGGCGCATCTCACCCGGGAGATCCGGGTGGAAACCATGATGCGCAGGGTCAACGTGGAAACCCAGGAGACCATCGACCGTGTCTTCCCGGCGGACCGCTCCCTGCCGGCACCGGATCCGGTCCCGGCAGAGGGGAAGATCCTTATCAACTCCACCAGTTCCGGATTCCTGACCTCCGTTGACAAGGGCGCACTGAAGCGGGCCGCCGAAGATGCGGGGGCAGTGATAAGGATTGACCGGGAACCTGGCAGTTCCCTGGTGGCTGGTGTTCCCTTCGCCACTGCCTGGCCCGTTCAACCGGGCGCAACGCTCACATCCTCAGCCCGGGAAAGGCTGACTGAGGCGGTTAACGCCGCTGTGGCCACCGGGTTTGAACGCACCAACGTCCAGGACGTCGGATTCGGATTCCGCCAGCTGGTCGACGTCGCTGCCCGTGCACTCTCCCCAGGTATCAACGACCCCACCACCGCAGTGCACGTCATCGGGCACCTTTCCGTTCTCCTGTGCCGGCTGGCGGAGCGAAACCCTGGCCCTGAGCATCTCAGTGACGACGACGGGCGGGTGAGGGTTGTGGTTTCGCTTCCGGAACTCGAGGACCTTCTCGACATGGCGATGAACCAGCCCAGGCAATACGGAGCGGCAGATCCGGCCGTTGCAGGCCGGCTCCTGGGCTTGCTTCGGGAACTCACCTGGTGCGACCGGAAGGACAAATACCGGATGGCTATCCGAGAGCATCTGGGCCGAATGCGCAACGCGATCGGTGCCGCTGACTATTCGCCGGGAGAACGGCGGAGCCTGCTGGAGCAGGCAGACTCCATAAACCTCTTGCAGACAGAGAACCTGCACCCCGGCAAAAAGGAGAGCCCGTGAGATTCCCGGCCCGGAACGGGACAATCAGTGCCCGGCCGGGGCTTGGTGCCCTGCGCTTGAGATTGCGAAGGCGGCAGCGGTACTCGTCGCAGCCTTGGCATGCTGGCAAGGCGCGTCCCGCAGCGTGGCCTTCCAAGCCGACGCAAAAAGTAATGCACGTGTGATGGTTTGAACGGTGGCCGGAGATTAGTCTGGACAGATGGTGTCCACCAGGAAGTGGAAATGGCCGCGCTGAGTTGGTCTTCACGAGGAATGCTTCGCTGCCCGTTCCCGGTGCGGGGCGTATTCGTGTGGTTCCTTCTGGCCCTCCTCCTCGCGGGGGCTGCCTCCTACACTCACGGCAGCCGGTACGCCATCGTCCCGGGTCACAGTTCCTTACAGTCAATGGAGAAACGGGACGTTGAGGCAATGCCGCCGGAAACCGCAGCCAGCCATGCCGGCGCTTCGGCATCGGCGTCCCAGCCCGTCAGCGTCGTCCTCGAGGCCGGCCCGTCCGTTGAGCCTGAGGATCTGGATCAGGAATGCTGTGAACGGCGTCTGGCTCCCCGGAGCGAACCGGCACCGGTGAGGACTGGCGCAGTGGACCCGCCGTCCTTGACGCACCAGGAGCCCGGTGACGGAATTCTTTATAGCGTTGTACCTTCGGAACCGGCTTTGCCGGCGCTGACGGTGGTCAAGCTTTCCATCAGCAGGACGTAGAAACGGTTCGCTGTTCCACTCCGTCACGACCCGCTGTTCAGATCCGGAAAGAGAAACCAATGACACATGTACAGTCCATGCTGGACGCCCATCCTGAGGACCTCGGAAACATTGATAAAGCCAAGCTCGTGGAATGCATCCAGGCGTGCTTTGAGTGCGCTCAGACGTGCACCGCGTGCGCCGACGCCTGCCTCAGTGAAGAGATGGTCGCCGAGCTGACCATGTGCATCCGCACCAATCTTGACTGCGTCGATATCTGCGTGGCGACCGGGAAGATTCTCTCGCGCCACGGCAGCTACGACGCTGACATCACCCGCGCAGTGCTGGAAGCGTGCCGTACCGTCTGCAAGGCGTGCGCCGATGAATGCGGGCAGCATGCGTCGATGCACCGCCACTGCGAGGTGTGCGCCGAAGTCTGTCGCCGCTGCGAGCAGGCGTGCGCTGATCTGCTCACCTCTTTGGGCTGAGGGGGTAATAATGACACATTCACAGATTTCCCGGGCGGATCGTGGTGCCCGGCAGAAGGCGCGGCCAAGCACCGCAGCGCGGGGCGGGCTCTCAGAGGATCCGCAACTGCGCCGGATGCTGATCACACACATCCACTGCGGTGAGCCCATGCAGCCGGTAACCGTGGACCCGGGCCTGCCTATTGGGTCCCCAGGAAGGAATGACGGCGGCCTGCTGACGTACAGGTGCGTGTGCGGGTTTAGATTCGATCAACGGCGGGACTGACCGGGCCGGTGTTCAGCGGCCATGGTTGCAGGAGGCTCCTGCCCGGTCGCTGATGGTGTGACGTTCGGGCGGGACCGCCCGCGGGGAAGGAGTAAGGAATGATCCGCCGGGTGTTGGCGGTGCTCCTGAGCTTGCTCCCGGCCCTCTTCAGCCTGCCATATCTGATCGGTGGAGGCAGGACATGAAGGCGGTGGTTGCCGGGGCAGGCATTGCGGGCCTGGTCGCTGCCCGCCAGCTCGGCGTGGCCGGTTGGGATGTCGAGCTCCTCGAGAAATCGGCCGCTCCGCGCCCCGATGGCTACATGATGGACTTCTTTGGCGGCGACCTGCTTGTCGATCCGCTTAAGGTGCCCGGCGAGCAGTTCGGCCTGCTCGAGATCGGCCTGATGGGTGAACTGCAGCGCCGGTTCTTCAAAGCGCTGGCGGTGCAGCCACAGGCTGTGTTCTTTCGTCCATCTGGTCTCTTTGGGGTAGCGGATGCCGTGGCGCAGCAAGATGGCGTTCAGGTGCCGGCGGGCGTGCGCGAGGTCCCTGGCCGTGCCGGAACGCAGCCGGGACAGGTCCCGGAGGGCTTCTTCCTCGGGGTCAGGGATCCGCACCTCGGTGACCGTGCCGACCGCGAGCATTTCGGCCAGCACCCGGGCGTCGCGCCGGTCGGTTTTAATCCGGTCCCCGGGTGCGCGGAGCAGTTTCGAGGACGCCGTGATCACGCAGTTGATACCTGCGGTCTGCAGGTATCGGGCCAGGACGAACCCGGTGGGACCGGATTCGTAGACGACCGTGACCGGCGGCTTAAACCGGCGGACCCACTCCAGCACCATGGCCGGGTCAGCGGGCATGGTGCAGTTGCTGATTTCGCCGGTGGCCGGGTTCAGTGGAGGGCCCACGACGTTGACCGCGTGAACATCCAGACCGATGAAAGTATGCTGATACATAGCCGGGACCTCCCAAACTTCACATGTGGCACTACCATTGCACCCCCGACGAGCCGTCGAGCCAAGGGAACCGTCAATGGCAACCCACGGACCTCTGTGAAACAGAAGGCCCCGCCCCCCTCACACTTCTCCCTGACGTCACCTGCCCGTCCGGGATAAAGGACATCACCGCCGGGGATCAGGCCCCGCAGCGCCGCATTCCTGAGACAGGAAACGGATCACACCAAGCCGGCGCTGAGGGACCGCCCGGCGATAATGGCCGGCCCGGACGGGCAAGTTCAGCACCACACTTCATATTGTCTAGGGCCGTGCGCTGAGCCTCTGGATGAACTCGTCCGCTTGGGCCAGGTTCCGGGCTATCTTGGCCCGTTGATGGACCGCTTTCTCCAAGAACCCGCAGAGTCGGGCGTGCGCCTCCTCCGTGGCGCCCATGGCCTCGTCCGGGGCCAGGATGCCGAGGATCCCGGCCATTTCCTCCAGCGAAAACCCCAGCGGCTTCATCTGCTTGATGACCATGAGGCGCTCGAAATCAGCCTCCGAATAGACCCGGAAGCCCCCGTCGGTCCGCGCAGTGGCCGGCAACAGACCGACGTCGTCGTAGTGGCGAATGGTCCGCAGGGACAGACCCGTCCGTTCTGCCAGTTCACCAATGTGCATCGTGCCCGTGCTTGTTTTTGCCGTCATCAGGGGCCTCCGTCCTGTTCTGATTTCAAACCCTACCATCACGTTAGGGTAGAGTTTCTGGTGAGTGGTGAGACCTGCAAGGGCAGTTCCCGCTCTTCCCGGCGCGGCGTTGCGCCCCTACATTCTTCGACAAAGCGAAGCCGCATGCGCGCGTCTTCCTGACCATGAACGGAGCCAGCAATGGCCGTCAAGACCGCCGGGGATAACCCGGCCTTTACCCCTGAACAACTGCAGTCTGTCCGGGAAACCCTCAAGTCTCCGCGCCGGCTAAAGACCGAAGTCCTCGCCGGACTGGTCGTCGCCCTCGCGCTGATCCCTGAAGCGATCGCCTTCTCGATCATCGCCGGCGTCGATCCGCGGATCGGGCTCTTTGCCTCCTTCACCATGGCCGTGACGATTGCCTTCGTCGGCGGCCGTCCGGCCATGATCTCGGCGGCGACCGGAGCGATTGCTTTGGTGATCGCGCCGCTGGTGAAGTCCCACGGCCTGGACTATTTCGTCGCCGCCGTCATCCTGGCCGGAGTCTTCCAGATCATTCTCGGTCTATCAGGTGTGGCGAAGCTGATGCGCTTTATTCCCCGCTCGGTGATGGTGGGCTTCGTCAACGCCCTGGCCATCCTGATCTTCATGTCCCAGGTTCCCGAACTCATCAATGTTCCGTGGCTGGTCTACCCCCTCGTTGTGTTGGCGCTCGTGATCGTGTTCGGCCTGCCGAAGCTGACCAAGGCTGTGCCGGCCCCGTTGGTCGCCATCGTCGTGCTGACACTCATCACGGTTTTCGTCTCCGTGGGTGTCCCGACCGTGGGAGATAAGGGAGAACTCCCCGAGTCGTTGCCGACCCTGTTCATCCCGAACGTGCCGATCAACCTGGAGACCCTACAGATCATCTTCCCCTTCGCCCTCGCCATGGCCTTCGTGGGCCTGCTCGAATCCCTGATGACCGCCAAACTGGTTGACGACGTAACCGATACCCGCTCGCACAAGACCCGCGAGGCCTGGGGCCAGGGCGTGGCAAACATCGTCACCGGGTTCACCGGCGGCATGGGCGGCTGCGCGATGATCGGCCAGACCATGATCAACGTCAAAGCCTCCGGCGCCCGTACCCGGATCTCCACCTTCCTCGCCGGCGTTTTCCTGCTCATCCTCGTCGTCGCCCTCGGGGATTTCGTCTCCGTAATACCGATGGCCGCCCTCGTCGCGGTCATGATCTTCGTTTCCTGGGCCACCTTCGACTGGCACAGCATCCACCCCCGGACCCTAAAGATGATGCCCAAGAGCGAAACCCTGGTCATGGTCGCCACTGTCATCGTGGTCGTCGCCACCCACAACCTAGCCATCGGCGTCGGCGTCGGTGTCCTTGTGGCGATGGTGCTCTTCGCCCGCAGGGTCGCACACCTCGTCACAGTCGAGCGCACCGTCAGCTCCGTTGGCGGGCACGAAACCGCGACCTATGTGGTGGACGGGGAGCTGTTCTTTGCCTCCTCGAACGACCTCTACACTCAGTTCGAATACGCTCTGGACCCGGCACACGTGATCATCGATATGCACGCCTCCCATCTCTGGGACGCGTCCACGATTGCGGCCCTGGACGCGATCACCGAGAAGTACCGCCACCACGCTATTGACGTGAAAATCATCGGACTCAACGATGCCAGCATCCTGATGCGTGAACGCCTCGGAGGCAAACTCGGCGGCCACTGACCCCTCACGGCCGCCCTTACGTGCAGGGTCCCCTACCGCATAGCCGGTAGGGGACCCTTCAGGTGCGTGGATCGGGTCAGGTCACCGGTGGCTGTCTTCCTGGTAAACGTCCGGGATGCCGTCTTGGTCTGTATCGATGGCTTCCTCGGCCTGCACGGCTCGGTACTGACGGTTCCGCGTGACCAGTACTGCCGCCGCCAGGAGGGCGGCCAGCAGCGACGCGGCTAGGATTCCGACCTTGGCGTGGTCATCGTGGGCGCTGCCCTGTCCGAAGCTCAGCTCGGCCACGAGGAGTGAAACCGTGAAGCCGATCCCAGCCAAAAGCGAGACTCCGAATACATCGATCCACTTCAGGGACTTGTCCAGAGACGCGCGGGTGGCCTTGGTGAGGAGCCAGGTGGTGCCCAGGATTCCGATTGGTTTGCCCAGCACCAACGCCACGATGATGCCGATGGCTACAGGATCGGTCAGAGCCGAGATCAGACCGTCCCAGCCACCCACGGCGACACCGGCGGCGAAGAAAGCGAAAACCGGGACTGCGATGCCGGCGGAAATAGGCCGGAACCGGTGTTCGAAGATCTCAGAGAGGCCAGGTCCGGCAGCGGGGCCGCCGCTGGCCTGGGACCGGATGACAGGGATAGCGAACCCCAGGAGTACACCGGCGACGGTGGCGTGGATACCGGAGGCATGCACCAACGCCCAGGTGATTACGCCCAGAGGGAGAAGGATTACCCACGCCGCGGCGGGTCTGGTGCCAAAGAACCGGCGGTACTTCTGAGCCAGGAACGTGTAAACCGCCAGCGGAAGGAGGGCCAGCAGCAGCGGCCCGACCTGGATATCGGAGGAGTAGAACACCGCGATGATGCTGATGGCCAGAAGGTCATCGACCACGGCCAAAGTCAGCAGGAAGATCCGCAGCGCACTGGGCAGGTGCGACCCGATGATCGCCAGCACAGCCACTGCGAAAGCAATGTCGGTTGCCGTAGGGATGGCCCAGCCCCGCAGGGTCTCAGGACTGGCCAGATTGATCAGCGCATAAATAACGGCAGGAACTGCTACACCGCCGACAGCCGCTGCGATGGGCACCACGGATTTACTGAACTGGCGAAGGTCTCCGGCCACGAACTCACGTTTGAGTTCCAGCCCCACAAGAAAGAAAAAGATCGCCAACAACCCGTCTGAAGCCCAGGCCCCCAAGCTGAGTTCCAGATGCCAGGGCTCGAACCCGACGCGGAAGTCCCGCAACGCGAAATAGCTATCGGAGACCGGGGAATTGGCCCAGATCAGGGCAATGACTGCTGCGGCGACCAGTAAGATCCCGCCAACGGTTTCCTTCCGCAGGATTTCACCGATTCGCAGCACTTCGCCGTAGCTCCCCCGTCCCAAAACGGAGGAACGCGGAGGAGCAGAAGGGTTTTTACTCATGAAGGTGTCCTAAACTTTGGGGCGACAAAGAACGTGCCGACCAGACTTCCCGGCTCACCTCCAGTAAGTCTACACATTTTGTAATGGTCACTGACGCACACTGGACCTTGGCCGGCCTCCAACGGTATACGGGAACCATGTAGGGACCGGCCGTACCCGGGACCGCGCCGCGGCCACCAACGCTTTTATACCCGCATACCCGCTGGCCGTGAGAGTGCCGGCATAGAGGACGAGTGTCTGCGGAAGGAGTACGGTGTGAGATATCCGTCAGGTACGGGACGGACTACTCCGGATTTAAGGGGATGAAGCCGTGGCTGCTAACCCAGCGTCGAATCCTTCAACCGGCCCAGACCACCTCCCGCACGCGATCAACAGATCCGTACCTTCCAAGCCGAAGCGTGCCCCTCGGAGTCCATTCCCCGTCCTCGGCCCGGGTCCGAGGCGCGGGCCGGGACGATCTGGGTTGCGGTCAGCACCGGGCTGATCCTTCTGATATTGCTGATCATCTTCATCCTGCAGAACCAGGACCGAGTGACCGTACACTACCTTGGCGTGGCCGGGGAGCTTTCCGTGGGCATGTCGCTGTTCATCGCCGCGGTGGCTGGCGGGATTCTGGTGGCCGTTGCCGGAGAAGCGCGGATCCTCCAGCTGAGAAGCCAGTCCCGCCACCGTCACAGCCAGCCGCAGGCCGTGCCGGGACCGGGAACAACCGGGCAGCCCGGACCTAGTAGGACTTAATTAGGTCGTGCCTTGTGGTTGGCAGCACGGGGCAGTCTCAGTCCTGGTCTCGGCAAACTCATCGGGTTTCATGCCTCGAAAAATATGAGGATCGATCAGGATTAAAAGCCGCCACGCCGACCAAACTAAGTACTACTAGACCCGTACCGTAAGATTTCGCCGCCGCTTCGACGTGCAGCGGCGGGAACAGTGATTTTCCGGCGCGGACGGTGTCGGGGCGGTTTTAGAGGGTCGCTGGCCTTGCGCCCGCGGCATCGGCCAGCCTGTGGAGGGCTTCGCGGAGTTTGGCGTCGGCTTCGTCGGCGACGGCGCGGACGACGAGGCTGTCGCTGAGCTGGACCATGGTTTGTGGGTCTATGGCTTCGACGGTGGTTTCGCGCGCGTCCTTGCCTCGCCGGACAACGACATTGCACGGCAGCAATGCTCCGAGCGCCGGATCGGCTGCGAGGGCACGGCTCGCCAGCATGGGGTTGCAGGCCCCGAGGATTATGTAGTCACCGACGGCATCCCCGGCGTCGATCCCGAGTTTGGACTCAAAAGTGGAGCGGACATCAATTTCGGTAAGGATGCCAAAGCCCTGTTCACCGAGCACCGCACGCGTGCGCTGGACTGCGTCCTCCCAGGACAGCGGGACGGTAACGGTATGCGTGTAGCTCATCGGTTTGCTCCTAATGTGTCGTGACATGTTCGGGTCCGGGCCAGTCCGTGGCCGTGACAGTTTGGGGGAACTCCCCGGCACCGGGGTCTTGGGGTCCTGCCTGTCAGGCGAGGGAGAGGAAGAGCTTTTCCAGTTCTTTTTTGTCCATGGTGGTGTCTTCGCGGACGATGCACTGCTCCAGCCCGCTGGCGATGATCGCGAAGCCGGCCCTGTCCAGGGCCTTCGAGACGGCAGCCAGTTGCGTGACGATGTCCTTGCAGTCCTTCCCCTCCTCCAGCATGCGCGTGACAGCAGCGAGCTGGCCCTGGGCGCGCTTGAGGCGGTTGACCACTGGGGTCAGTTCAGTCGAATCGAGTTGCATGAAGTCTCCAATAACGTGAGCATGTTGCCATTCACTATATACCCCCTCGGGTGTTTCGCATACCCACTGGGGTATCTATAATACTCAGCAGGTTATACACCGACGACCTTTTCGAGAGGCCCCCAGGACTTCCCATTCCCCCTCCACCGCATAACGCACTGGCCCCGGAGACCTTGCGCTGCTGGCACGCCGAGCATCAGGACCATATGGGCATCGACGTACGCTCTGCCGCGAGCTCAAGTCGATGCACATCCGGGAGGGTGAACTTCCCGTCCTCGTCGGACAGGAACCGGTGCCGTAGTCCAGGGCTTGAGCCGCAGTGAGGTCCTCGGCTGCCACGAAGGAATGGCCGGCCCCTCTTGATAAAGATGAATCTGCTCAGGACCTGTCCCTCTATTGTGTGTTCGCCGTTCGTGCGGCCTGGCGTGGACGCTGCTGCCTCCCCTGCCGGCTCGGATCTCGGCCAGCGTCTCGCGCTCGGGGAAGCAGGCCGAGCCGATGACCAGGGCGCCTCCGGAGCTGGGCTGGCCGGAGGGCAGAGGGTTGTTCAGCGGGGTCCGCGCCGGCGCCGCGGGCGGCCAGCCCGAGCGTGAGTAGGGTCCCTGCTGCCGGGGCAACGGTCCGTGTCAGGGGAGGTCTCATGGTCATGTTCGTTTTCTTACCCCGGCAGTTCCCGGGCGGGATGTTCGGAGACGTCGACCGTGGGCGCCGGACCGTCAGGTTCTCCCGGTGGCCATGACTGCGGCGGCGGTGTCGCCCGTGGTGGGTCCGTTGGTGCCCGGCGGGTCGGGGATGAACGCCCGCGCGGAGATCGGGATCGTGAGACGAATGGCATCACCGACGCCCAGCAGACGGCCCCAGGGCGCCTCTGCCTGGAGGGCGATACCGGACACATCGACGGTGACCAGCCGGCGGGGTCCCAGCACCCGGATGTCCGTCACGATCGCGGGCACGCCGTGCCCTGCGGGGCCCCGGGCATTCTCCTGGATGCCGATGCTTTCCTGGCGGATGACCATCACGCCAGGGCCGTCGGGCCAGTCGGTGTCCGCCGGCAGGTCAAGGTCGCCCAGGGCCGAGTAGTGGACTCCGTCCCGGACAGTTCCTGTAACTTCGTTTGTGCCGCCCATGAGCCGGTGGACTTCCAGGGACGCGGGCCGGGAGTATACGAGGTCGACGCGGTCGTGCTGGAGCAGCCTGCCGCGGCTGAGGAGCGCGATGTGGTCGGCGACGGCGGCCGCTTCGTCGCGGTCATGGGTGACCATGAGGATGGTGGGGGCCAGCCGCTCCCGCAGCTGTGCCAGCAGCTCGTGCATGGTGGAGCGCAGTTCCTGGTCAAGGGCGCTGAACGGCTCGTCCAGGAGCAGGATGGCAGGCCGGGCGGCCAGGGCCCGTGCGATGGCCACCCGCTGGGCTTGCCCGCCGGAGAGGGCCGTCACGGGACGGCTGCCGTACCCTTCAAGCTGCACCAGGTCCAGGAAATGGGCGGCATCGGCGCGGGCGGCCCGGCGGCGGACACCGCGGACGGCAGCAGCGAAGGCCACATTGTCCAGGACGCTCAGGTGGGGGAACAGCAGCGGGCGCTGGGAGACCAGGGCCATGCCGCGGTGTTCGGGGCTGACCCGGGCCAGATCGGTGCCACGAAGAACGATCCGTCCGGCGTCCGTGGCTTCGAGTCCGGCCACGGCGCGCAGCAGCGTACTTTTCCCTGACCCGGACGGCCCCAGGACGGCAGTGCATGAACCGCCCTCCAGAGTGAGGTGCACGTCCTTCAGGACCTGCGCTGATGAGCTACTGAAAGACTTCGAAAGTCCTTCGATAACCAACGTGTCGCTCATGATAGATCTCCCGGGGGTTTGCGTGCGAAGAAGCCAAGACCCAGCAGCACGATCAGCGGTGGAAGGACTGCCGTCGCTGACAGCACCGCAACGACGGAATCGTTGCCCGTGCCCGAGGCGGCCGAAGCGACGAGAAGCGGAACGGTGGTAAATGCGCCGCCGCCGACCAGAAGCGTGATGAGGTAGTCGCTCCAGCCGACCAGGAAGGCCAGGAACGCACTGCGTGCCAGTGCCGGGGCCAGCAGCGGCACCTGCACCCGGGTAAGGACCTGCCACCGGGTGGCTCCCAGGGTGCGGGCCTCGTCTTCAAAGCCACGGTCATGCGCCCCGTAGGCCACACGCATGGTGTACGTCGTGTACGGCAGGGCGTAGGCGCTGAGGATGAGGATCACCCCGGCCAGGGGCGGGACCTGCAGCCTCAGGAGCAGCACGTTGAGCCCGAAGGCCGCCGCGAACGCCGGGAGCGCCAACGGTGCAAACAGCACGGCGTTGACGGCCGCGGGGAAGGGGACCCGGTGGTAGGCCAGGGCCCGGGCGGCCAGCGCGCCGAGCGGGGTGGCGACGGCGCTGACCGCCAGTCCCAGGCCCAGGGAACGGGCGCAGGCCGGGACCGCGCCCTGGGCCAAGGCCGACCGGACGCCGTCGAAGCCCCAGACATCGGGCATGGCGGCCGGATAGGACCAGCGGTCCGCGAAGAGCCACAGTCCCAGCGGTGCCAGGGGAAGGAGGAACCACGACGCCAGCGCCAGGGTCAGCACTGTGCGTCCCGCCCGGCCCGGGGCGCGGGAGGCCCTCAGGGCCGAGCCGTCCCCGCGCGGCGGCGTCCAGGGTGTCCGCGGGCCCGCAGGAAGCGTCACCGCCATAGCGGAATCCTCCTCAGGAGGGCGAACGCTGCGGTGGCGGCCCCGAAGGACACGATCGTGGTCACCATCGCGAGGGCTGCGGCCTCGGGCCGGGACGTCAACGACGCGGAGCCGAAAACCCGCAGCGCCATCACCGGAAGAGGTTCGGGATAGGGCCGGCCGAGGAGCCAGGCGACCTCGTAGGAGCCGAAGGTGTAAACGAAGACGATCGTTGCGGAAACAGTCAGCGCCGGAAGGCTCAGCGGCACCAAGACGTGCCGGATGCGCCGGATGCGGCCGGCTCCCAGGAGGGCCGCCGTTTCGTCATAGCCCGTTGAGCGGGTGATCAGGGCGCCGGTGACGACCAGGGCGACGAAGGCTGATTCCTTCCAGCTGTAGTCGGCAATGACCGCGATCCACCAGGGGCCTCCGACCAGCCGCGGCCAGGCCTCCCCCGCCCCGGTCAGCCGGGACAGCAGGCCGGAGTCCGAGAGCAGCAACCCGACGGACGCGGCCCCGACGATGTGCGGAAAAGGGATCGTGAGGGTACTGACGGCGGCAACGACCCGGCCGCACCAGCGGCCCTGGACCATGACCAGGGCCGCCGTGAACCCCACGACGGAAGCGGCGATGGTTGACGCCGACGCGATGGCCAGGGACAGGCCGATAGCGGCTGGAAGGTCCGGGGCCACCGCGGTGTATGCCCCGAGGGTCAGTGACGGGCTGCCGGCCAGGGGCAGCAGGCCCAGGCTTTGGGCGGCTGCGGTCAGCAGCCCGCCCAAAACGACGAAGGATGCCATCAGCACCGCCGGGGCAGTCATCAGCGCCGGCGGCAGGGGTCTGCGCGGGCTCAGCGGGGCACGGCTGGAGACCACTGCGTCACCGGCCCGTGAGGATCTGACGCCGCCAGGCCTCGTCGAGTTCCGGCACCCATGCGGCCGAAAGTTCCGGGTTGGCGCTTTTCGACAGCACATCGTAGGCGGGAACCACCGGCGATGGCGGCAGGGCATCGAACATGGCCCGCTGAGGAGCGCTGAGCGCGGCCGGGTCAAGAACCGGGAACTGCCCCCAGACTCGCGGGTCCGCTTTGGCGGCCTGCTGTTCCGGGGAGAGCGCCAGGTTCGCGACGACCATTGCCCCCGCCTGGTGCCCGGAGGTTGACGGGATCGCCAGGAAGCTCGCGTTCCCCACCGTACCTTCGTCCAGGGTGAGGACTTTCGTGGCCGCCGGGTAGGTGCCGTCGGCGACGAGTTTGGTCAGGGTGGCCGGGCCGTAGGTCATGGTGAAATCGACCTGTCCGCCGGCGAACAGGGCGTTCAGTTCCCCGGATGTTTTCGGGTATGTCTTCCCTTCGCGCCACAGCGACGGGGCAAGGCCGGTGAGCGTGTCGAACAGGGCCGGGGTGAGCCTGTCGAATGAGGCCCGGTCGAAGCCCAGCGGCACGTTGGTGTATCCGCCGGAGACGCTGTAAAGCACCTGCCGGGTGAAGACGGAGCCGGTGAAGTCCGGCGGTGCCGGGTACGTGAAGCGGCCCGGGTGCGTCCGGGCCCAGTCCAGCAGCCCTGCCAGGGTCTTCGGCGGGTCGGTGACGGTGGCGGAGTTGTACGCGAAGCTGAACTGGGCCTTGCTCCACGGCGCTTCGCAGCCCTCAACCGGTGTCCCGAAATCGTTGGCCAGCAGCGGATCCGACGGCGCGGTGAGTTTCATATTGGG
This sequence comes from Pseudarthrobacter sp. NBSH8, assembly GCF_014217545.1. Classification (NCBI taxonomy): domain Bacteria; kingdom Bacillati; phylum Actinomycetota; class Actinomycetes; order Micrococcales; family Micrococcaceae; genus Pseudarthrobacter; species Pseudarthrobacter sp. NBSH8. The sequence goes on along the minus strand of NZ_CP043178.1, from coordinate 1,864,777 downwards.
CAGCATCGGGGTCCAGCCGCACCACCATGCCCCGGCCTGCTTGCCGGTGCCGAAGTTATCGCCGTTGACCCAGACAAGGTCGACGCCGCCCTCTCTTGTTCCGGCCTGCACTTCGGTCAGGACACGGTTCAGGGCATCTTTCGTGTCGGCGACCGGGACGCGTTGAAGCGTGACCCCTTCTTTCGCCGCCGCGGGTGTCAGGGTGTTATCGACGTAGGAATTGGCCTGCTCGTCGCCGCCATACATCCAAAGGCGCACGGTCTGGCCCTGGGCAGCTGCGGTGACCTGGTCCCAGCCTGTGAAGTCGGTCTGCGCCGCCGGTGGGGCGGCGCAGCCGGCCAGGGCCAGCGCAGCGACCGCGATCGCGGCCGCACCGGTGAGCATATTTCTGGCGCGGAGGGTAAAAGTCATGGGCGGTGTGACGGTCCTGTCAGGGTGGTGATCGGCTACGGCGGGGCCTCTTCGCCGGGTGTTGGCTGTTCTCACGGCTGCGGCTCCGCGGCCGCCGGTGTGACGGGGCGGAGAGGGAGCATTTTTCGCAGCCCGGCGTTTTCTGCCGCGTCCAGGCTCGAATGCTGGACGCAGGCCGGGACGAGGCGCCCGGTTTCGGGGTGGCTCATCGCGTACATGCAGGAGCCGAGGCGTTCCTGGGTTTCCCGGATCTTCGGGTCAGCGCTGGTCACGCCGCGCTCCATTAGCGCCCATGCCGGTGCGACGTCTGCGGCGTCCATGAAGTTGTGCACCACGAACGTTTTGAACGACAGCCGGCGGCTCCAGGCAGCGGACGCCACCGCACCCAGGCCGCCGGCCCGGCGCACGAGGCGGCGGGCAAAGGACACGATGACGGGAAGGTCGTCCGGGTGGGCCAGGAGTGCCCGGAGGATTTTGGTGCCGACGATCCACGCAGGGGTGCCGCCGAAATACATGCCGCCGTGGTGATTCAGGAGCCTGTCGCGCGCGGCGAGGTCCCGGGGATCGTCCGGGTCCAGCAGTGGGGTGAGCACGGATCCGGTGCTGAGGGCGACGGCGGTCCGGTTGCACCGGGTGTCCCCGAACTGGGTTCCCTGCCAGGGAATGGGTTGGCCGGCGCCTGCTTCGATGCGGGACCAGACGGCGTCGATGGTGATCTCCTCGAAGTCCTCGGACCATCTCCGGTCATCCCCGATGTAAGCAGCCGGCTGGAAGGAGAGCATGTCGTACGGCATGCCCAGCACCGCGTGGGTCACCTCGGCGACCTGGTCGACATTGGCGGGGGTAACGGTCATGTTGTGGGCAATATAGGAGCTGACGCCGTGGTCGTGTTTAAGGGCAACGAACATTTCCGCGAACCGGGCACGGAACGGGTTCAGTTCGGCTTCATTACGGGGGCGTACGGCCCCGCGACGTCCCCGCATCAGGGAATCGAAGTGGGCGGCAAAGGACACTTTCCGGAACCGGGGGCGGCCCTCGTCGTCCAGGACGACGTCCAGGAGGTAGTCGTAGTCGAAATCGCCGTGGGTCATGGACATGGGTTCGCGGCCGTTAGCGTGCATGGCTTGCAGTGCTGCGGCGTGGTCGTTGGCCGGGAGCAGGCTGACTTCTCCGCCGATCAGCTGGGCGTGGGCGCGGGGGCCGCGGACCCGGCGCAGGAACTCCATTTGTTGTGTGACGGCTGTGATGGTGTGTTCGCCGTCGATCCGGACTTTGTTCGCGTCCGCTGAGTGGTAGCACGGTGAGCAGGTCAGATTGCATTTGGGAAACACGCCGTGGGTGCCTTCGCACCCGACGGCGCTTCGTCCCAGCAGCTGCGCCGGTGTCTTCACGTGTCCGGGGAGCCCGGCCCAGCGCTGATCCATCGCGGCCCTGCTCTCCGGGTGGACCGGGCGTGTGAGGAGCTCGACGCTCCGGAGGAGGGCTGCGATCTTCATGGTTCTCCTGCTGTGCTGGTGTGAGGTGTCTTAGGCGGTCAGTTCCGGGACGGCTGGCAGGTCCAGTTCGGTTCCGGCGTAGTGGTTGAAATAGTTGGTGAACAGATTGGCCGCGATGTGGGCGAACGCCTCCGAGAGTTCCTCGGCGCTCCAGCCGGCGTTTAGGGCGGCCTGCCAGGTCGCGTCGGAGACGTTCCCGGTCCTGGCCGCGGCTTCGCGGGCGACCGAGGAGATCGCTTCGAGTTTGTCGTCGAAGTTCACTTCGCCGGCGCGGATCGCGATGATTTGCTCATCGTCCAGCCCTGCCCGGCGTGCCGCGAGGGTGTGGGCGGCCTGGCAGTAGTCGCAGCCGTTCTGGTTTCCGACGGCCAGGGCAATCGCTTCGCGGGTGCGGGCGTCATAGCTGCCGTGTTCGGCGATAGCGGCGGACATCCCCATGTAGGAGGCGATCACGGCCGGTGAGTGGGCCATCCCGGCGTGGATGTTGAGCAGTTTGCCCATCTTCTGCTCCAGTTTCCGGGCGTTGCCTTGGGACGCTTCGGGGGCCGTGGCAACGGTGTGGGCGGGAATGCGTGGCATGCGGAAACTCTCTTATCTATTGGGACTGACAGGACAAAAATGCAGGGCGGAGGAAGCGGCAGAGGCGACCGGTCAGGGCCGGGCGCCGCTGACGATGACGCCCCCGCCGGGGGCGAAGGCCACATGGCCTTTGATCATCCGGGCCAGGGGCGTCGGCCGCGGGTAGGACCAGGCGGCGTTCGGTGCCCGGTGGTCCCCCGCGCGGACGTGGTGGTAGCGGGCAACCCCCTTCCAGAAGCACAGGGTGCGGACCCAGCTGTTTTCCAGCGTGCCCGGCACCAGCGACTCCCGGGGGAAGTAATGGTTGCCCTCCAGATACACCGTCTGGCCGGAGCGGGCGATCACCTGGCCGTAAAACGTGGCGGTGATCATGAGGAGCTCCGGGCCAGTGTGCGCAGGACGTCGCGGTCCTGGATGACGATGCGTCCGCGGCCCTGGCGGATGGCTTTTTTAGCTGTGAGGTCACCCATGATCTTGCTGGTGGCCTCCCGTGAGGCGCCGAGGAGGCCGGCGAGCTGTTCGTGGGTCAGGTGGATGGTCCGGGCCTGCCCGAAGCGCGGCGGCCCCGCGGCGTCACCGAGTTTGAGCAGGGTGGACGCCACTTGGGCCGAGAGCGGCCGCAATGCCAGGTCGGTGAGGCGTTCTTCAAGGCGGGCGACCTGTTCGCCCAGGAGCCGCGAGATCCGGATAGCGATGCGCGGATCCGAGAGCAGGAACCGTTCCACCTCGTCCACGCTGAGCTGGCAGATCGCTGCGTCTTCGATGGCCTCGGCGTAGTTGTCATACATCCGCTGGCCCACGAGCATCATTTCCCCGAACACCGCGCCCGGCTCCAGGATGGCCATGGTCAGGGCCTTGCCATCCTCGGCCACCCGGAAAACACGCACCCGGCCGGACTTGAGGATGAACAGGGCCGTGACGGGCTGACTTTGGCTGAACAACAACTCGCCGCGGCGGAACAGCCGGGCCGGGGCCATAAGGTCCATGGCCTCGATCTCCTGTGCACTGAGGTCAGCGAACAGATCAACTTCATTCAAACAACTGAACGGGTCAGTGGGTCCTGCCATGAGGGGGTCGGCCTCTCGTTGCCGCGGGGCCCACGGTCGCAGGTCTCCGGAGACGGTGGCCCCCACATCGACCCGGCAGGAATCGGTCATGCCCGGCTCTTGAGGACGCGGACCGCCACCACTCCCAGAATAACGCCATAAATCATGTGGCCCATGAGACTCATCAGGGCGGTGAGATCAATAGCAAAAAGGGGCATGCCCATCATGGCCGGCATGATCATCAGCGGGCCCAGGACCCACCAGATGGCCCCGTAGCCGAGTCCGACGAGGGCGCCGCGGCCGTACCCGGTGAGAAACCGGTTGCCGAAGAGCACCGTCAGGCCGAGGCCGATCATCACCGAAATCATCAGATGGACGCCGAACCCGATCACCGCGGAGGTGGAGCCGACCATGGACGCGATGACGGGCAGCATGCCCATCACGGCCATGAGCATGCCGAAGACGATACCGCCGGCGATGCCTCCGGCGACCCCGGCGAGGACGCGCCGTCCAATGCCGGTAGCTGAGGTGGGACGGGAAATAGCTGATGCAGAAGCCATGACGGCGACCTTCCATGGAAGAGGTTTTGCTGACGTCTTCAAGGTAGGCCCGGGCCGGGACACCGTTCAGTAATCTGAACTACACAGCAGAAACTAATGGCGGCAGCGGTGCATTGCGCCCTGCAAAGCCGGGATGGGATCGTGGGCGGCAGCTGCCCTTATTTGTCGCGTGTCGTCTTCCCTGCCCGGATCTGGAGGTGTCCGCCCCGGGCGGAGGCGCGCACGACGTCGACGCACCGTTCCTCCACGGCCTGCCAGGGGGCGGCGGTGATGTCGGATCCGCCGACCGCGCACGCCAGCCGCGCCAGCGGAGTCAACCACCGCGCCCATCCCTCCGGTTCCTGCAGGTCCACAACACCGACGCGCGCGTGTGTGGCCAGCAGCCTTGTCATGTTCGTCCACGCCTGCTCCCAGTCCCCCATCAGGGACAACGAATAGGTCGCCAGGGCTGCATCCGAAACCTCGGCTCCCCCGCCTTCTTCAATGCGGGCAGCGATGGTCCCGGGATCGAGCAGCACCATGTCGGCCTGGAGCAGGATCACGTTCTCCCAGCCGCGGGCCTGGGCGCGGCGCCGCGCCTGGTGGAGCATTTCGGCGCTGCGGTCGATGCCGACGATGGTCCCGGAAGAACCAACGCGCTCCTGCAGCAGGGAAAAATTCAACCCGGTTCCGCAGCCGATGTCCAGCACCTGCTGGCCCGTTGTGGGGGCCAGGGCGTCGATGCCCAGCACCCGTCCGGCATGATAGACAGGGTATTCGCCCGAGAACAGATCATAAAACGGGGCGAACAGCGTGTATTTATCGCGGATGGCGGGCTCCTTCTGGTTCGATCCGCCGGCACGGTCCCGGTAGACCGCACCGCCGGGCGCTTTTGTTCGGCATTGAACATCACTTACGAGGAGTCCATCATGGCAGTCGAGAACACGATCGTTGACCTCCTGGTCGTGGGCGGGGGAACCGCGGGAATCGTGGGCGCCAAAACGGCGGCCGGGTTCGGAGCGCAAACCCTGCTGGTCGAACAGGCCCGCACCGGCGGTGACTGCCTGTGGACCGGATGTGTGCCGTCCAAGACCCTCCTCTCGGCAGCCGAACACGCCACGACAGCCCGCGCACTGACCGGCCGCCCCCCGGAATTCGCCGCGGTGCGCAAGCGCATCTTTGCCGCGATCAACACCATCGAACCTGTCGACTCCCCGGAGGCACTCGAAGCCGCCGGCGTTGAAGTCCTCAAGGGCGCGCTGACGTTCCGCTCGCCCGGGGTGGCCGAGGTTGATGGCAGGATGATCCGCTTCCGGCAAGCACTGATCGCCACCGGCGGGGCCCCGGTCAACACCGGCATCCCGGGCCTGGACCCGGGGGCCGCCGTGACCTCGGACACGATCTGGGAACTCGACACTCTTCCGGGGCGGCTGGCGATTGTTGGCGGCGGCCCGATCGCCTGCGAACTCGGACAAGCCTTTGCCCGCCTCGGATCCGAGGTCACCATGATCGTCCGCTCCCGGATCCTCTCCAAGGAAGATCCCGACGCCGCCGACCTCGTCCGGGAGAGCCTGGCATCCGACGGTGTCCGCATCCTGGAGAACGCCACCGTCGAGAACGCGGTCACCACGGACAGCGGATCCCGGCTCCTGCTGGCGGACGGCGCTTCCGTTGACACCGACACGGTCCTGCTGGCAACCGGACGCGCGCCCCGCACCGCGGGTCTGGGCCTGGAACGGATCGGGGTAGGCCTGGACAAGGACGGCCAGGTGATCACGGACACCCGGATGATGACCTCCAACCCGCACATCTGGGCCGCGGGAGATGTAACCGCGAACCCCCAGTTCACCCACCTGGCCGGAGTCCACGCGTCTGTGGCGGCGTCGAACGCGGTGCTCGGGCTCAAACGCCAGGTCAGCAGCACCGTGCCCCGGGTGACGTTCACCTCCCCGGAGGTGGCCGCCGTCGGGCTCACCACCCCCGACGGCGGTCTGCAGCACCGCGCCCGGACTGTCCGCCATACCCATGTCGACCGGGCCGTCACGGAGGACTCGACGGGCGGGTTCACCCGGCTGATCGTGGACCGGCGGGGAAAAATCCTGGGCGGCACGATCGTCGGCCCGCGGGCGGGGGAATCCCTTGCTGAACTGACCCTGGCCGTCCAAAGGGGGATGACGACGTCTGACATTGCCGGAACGACCCACCCCTATCCGACCTTTTCGGACGGGGTGTGGAATGCCGCCGTCGCCGACGTCAGGGAGCGTCTGGCCTCGCCAATCATGCGCGGGGCAATGGCGGGGCTGGTCTGGTTCCGGCGCCGCTGGCTGGACCGGCCCGTACCTCGCCTAGGGACCGGTAGCCGGCGATGATCCGCTGGACGCCGCTGGCGGTCACGAAAAGCGCCCAGACAGCCGCGATTTCCCAGGCGGCACCCGGCAAGACCAGCCAGAGGCTGTGCACGGCCACGGTCTCGGCGCCTTCGGTCAGGCCGCCCAGGAACGACAAGGACCGGCCGTCCCGGAGCTGGCGGCCGGTCTTTTCGGCGATGGAGGAGAAGGCCAGGAACGCCGTACCGTTGATGTAGTAGGCGAAAAGGACCAGCAGGAACGGCAGCCACGGGGCACTGAAGCCCGCGGTCGCGCCGATCCCGACGCCGACCACCGTGGCGCCGTAGACGATGAAATCGGCGCAGATGTCCCAGAATCCGCCCCGCCCGTTGTCTTCAGTCCCCGCGCGGGCGTTCCGGCGCCGGGCCAGGGGGCCGTCGAGGCCGTCGGCCACCCGGCAGAGCAGCCACGCGGCCAGGGCCGGCAGCCACCATTGCACCGCCGCAAGGACCGCGCTGGCAAGGCCAAGAACCAGGTTCAGGCCCGTCAGCCGGTCCGGAGTGATCCACGGCCGGTCCAGCCAGCCGGCGGTCCGCCCCAGAGCTGGCTCCATGACCCGCCGCAACCGGGCATCAAACATCGGTGGCCCTGCCCTTCCGGCGTCGCCGGACCGCGACCGCCAGCCCGGCCACCGTGAGAATGCCGAGTGCCACGAGGGCAAGGTTGAGCTGCCATCCCGGCTGCAGGCCGAACGCACCCAGGGTCACGAAACTCACCGTTCCCGGAAGGATGCCGATGGCGGTCCCGAGGAAGTAGGGCCACCACCGGATGGAGGTCAGCCCGGCGGTATAGTTGATGGCCGTAAACGGCAGCACGGGTACCAGCCGGACACCGATCATGGCCGCCAGGCCGCGGCGCCGCAGCAGCTCATCGACTTTCTCCACCCGCGCCCCGGTGAATTTCTCCACCGCCTCCCGGCCCAGCCAGCGGCCCAGCCAGAACGCGGCGACAGACCCCAGGATCGCGGCGATAAAGACGACGGCGATGCCGCCGGCGAACCCAAAGACCAGCCCCGCGGCTACTGAGAGGACGTTTTTGGGCACCGGCGCCAGCGTCAGCACGGCGTAGCCCAGGATGAAGGCCGCCAGCCCCCACCCGCCGGCGGTTCCGAAATAGCTCCGGATGTCCTCGACCGGCGGAAGCGGAAAAACCAGCGCCACCACGGCGGCGGCGACGACGAGAACCAGCAGGATTCCGAGCCGAATCACGGCCCTGCGTCTGCTGCCCGGGACAGAACCCGTCACGGGGCGTTACCCCCGACGGCGGCAGTGGCCCGGGTTTTGTCCTCGGCGGTGCGGATGGCCCAGGCGGCATTGACGAGGCCGATGTGGCTGAAGGCCTGCGGAAAGTTGCCGAGCAGCTCGTTGCTGTCCGGGGCAACCTCTTCGGCCAGCAGTCCCAGGTCCGTGGCGTAGCCTGCGGCATGCTCGAAGACAGCGCGGGCGCGCTCAGTCCGCCCGGCCAGGGCCAGGGCGTGGGCCAGCCAGAACGTGCACAGCAGGAAGGTCCCTTCCTCACCCGAGAGCCCGTCGTCGGCCAGGTACCGGTACACCAGGCCCCGGCTGTCGGTGAGCCTTTCTTCGATGGCATCGATCGTCGCGAGCATCCGGGGATCATCGGCGGGCACGAACCCCACGATGGAAAGCACCAGGACCGACGCGTCGAGGTCTTCGGAGCCGTAGGCCTGGGTGTAGGCGTTGACTGTTTCGTTCCAACCGTTCATCCGGATCGAGTTGGCGAGCTGTGCCCGGGTCTGTTCCCAGCGGGGAACCCGGTCTTCGGCGTTCAGGACCCCGGCGAGGCCGATGGCCCGATCCACGGCCACCCAGCACATCAGCTTTGAGTGAAGGTAGTGCCGGGGAGCACCGCGGACCTCCCAGATGCCCTGGTCCGTGGACTGCCAGCGTGATGCTGCCGCGTCGGCCGCGTCGGCAAGGAACTGCCGCGTCCCGGGCTCCAGATCGTTCAGATACTCCGGGAGGGTGGCGGCGGCGTCGAGGAGTTCGCCGTAGACATCGAGCTGGCGCTGGTCCCAAGCGCCGTTGCCCACCCGGACCGGGGCGCTGTCGCGCCAGCCCGGAAGGTGGGCCAGTTCGCGTTCGGACAGGTCGCGTTCCCCGCCGACGCCGTACATGATCTGCAGTTCGTCGCCGCTGCTCAGCCGGCCAGCGGCTGCCGAGGCGAGGAACTGGAAAAACTTTCCGGCCTCATCCGGGCAGGCGGCCACCCACAGGGCCTGTAGGGTCATGCTGGCGTCCCGGATCCAGGTGTACCGGTAGTCCCAGTTCCGGGTGCCGCCGGCGACCTCGGGCAGGGAGGTCGTCGGGGCGGCGACGATCGCGCCGGTCGGATAGAAAGTCAACGCCTGCAGGATCCTGCCGCTGGAAGCGACCAGCTCCTGCCAGGGTCCGTCGTAGCTTTGATGCATCCGGGACCAGCTGCCCCAGCCCTCCAGCGTGTCCTCAAGCCGGCGCGCGATGTCCGCCTGGCTCCAGAACGCTGGCGGTACCGGCCCGGCGTTGCGGTGGTGAAGCGCGAATCCCAGAACGTCTCCGGCCTGGAGAACCGGCTTCGCACGCGCTTCGCCATCCTCGAATTCGAAGGGGACCGGGGTGGAGAAGGCCAGCATGTCGGCCCCGCCGTGGACGAGGACTCCGCCGGCGGTGTCCTCAAGGAGCGGCAGGACGAGGCCGTAGTCCGGCCGCGGCGCGAAGACCACCTCCATCTCGACTTCGCCGTCGACACAGTCCACCTGCCGCAGCAGCGTGCCTGGAGCCCCGGCGCCGAGTTCGTGGCCCCGGTTCCCGTCTCCCAACACCAGGGCGTCGGTGACTTTCACGGTCCCGCCGGCTGTGGTGTGGAGTGTTTCCAACACCATCGTCGGCCCGAGGTACCTCCGCTTCGAAGTGTGCGGGCCCGCGGGCCGGATCGACCAATAACCCGCGTCCTCGCCCAGGATCCGTCCGAACACCGAGGGGCTATCAAAACGGGGGAAACACAGCCAGTCCACGGAACCTGCGGCGCTCACGAGCGCGGCTGAGCGGCAATCGGAGAGCATGGCGTAGTTGGCGATGGGCTCACTGGTCATCGGGACACCTGCCTGATTCACTCAAGACGGTCCAGTGCGTCTTCAATGGCGCGGTGGAACGTCGGATAAGCGTAGATCATCCGCCGCAGTGTGCTGACCGGAATCCTGGCGTGGACGGCAAGAGCCAGGGCAGAGAGCACCTCTCCCCCGGCGGGCCCGGCGGATGTCGCACCGACCAGCACCCCTTGATCGGCGTCTTCGACGAGTTTGATGAATCCCTGATTGCCGGACTTGTGGAGCCAGCCGCGGGCGGACGTGGCCAGGTCGGTGAGACCGACACGCACGTTCAGGCCTTTCCCACGGGCCTGGGCCTCGGTGATGCCGACGGAACCGATCTCGGGGTCGGTGAACGTCACCCGCGGAACCGCATGGTATTCGGCCGGGGCCGGGTCCTGGCCCAGGATGTGCGCGGCGGCGATGGATGCCTGGTACATGGACACGTGGGTAAAGGCGCCCTTGCCGGTGATATCGCCGACGGCGTAGACGCCGTCGGCGATCCGCATGTGCCCATCGGGGTCCAGGAAGCGGGCGGCAGGATCCAGGCCCAGGGCGGCAACGCCGAGAGGCTCGAGGTTGGTGGTTCGTCCCGCCGCGACCAGAAGCCGTCCGGCACGAAGGGTTGAACCGCCGAGGTCTACCGTGAAGGTGCCCATGGAGTGCTGGATCCTTTCAATTCGTGCCCCGGCGTGGACGTCAATGCCCTCTCCGCGCAGCACGCTCTCAAGGAGCCTGCCGGCCTCCGGCTCTTCCGGAGGCAGCAGGCCCGGCGCCGCTTCCAGTACGGTAACCCGGGTGCCGAAGCGCGCGAAGGCCTGCGCCAGTTCCGCGCCGATCGCACCTCCCCCGATGATAATCAGGGATTCCGGGACCTCGGTCGCGGCTATGGCCTCCCTGTTGGTCCAGTACGGCACGTCGGCCAGACCCGGGATCGGGGGAAGCATTGGTTCCGTCCCGGTATTGATCACGATGGCGCGGCGGGCGGTGAACTCCCGGCCGGCGGCGCTGACCGTCCGCGGCCCCGTAATTCTGCCCCGGCCACGGACAAAGCGGCCGCCTTTGCCGGTGAAACGGTCCACGGCGACGGTGTCGTCCCAGTCATCGGTGGCTTCCGAGCGGATCCGGTCCGCCACCGGCGCCCAGTCCGGGCGGACATCGGCATCTCCGGCGAGGCCGTGGATCCTTCGGCCCTCCGCCAGGGAGTTACCGGCCCGGATCATCATCTTGCTCGGAATGCAGCCGTAGTAGGGACACTCCCCACCGACCAGGCGCCCTTCGATTCCCACGACCGAGAGACCCCCTTCGGCGAGCTCGCCGGCGGCGGCCTCACCTCCCGGACCCATCCCAATAACAACAACATCAACTTCTTCAGCCACGAAATCTCCTTACCATCATCAATCCGATCCTTCTGAAAAGTCTGGCCCCTGCCAGGCCCGGGAGCGCTGGGACCCTGTGCCTCCGGCCGGGTGGACGCTCACCGGTAGGCCAGATCTGACCGCTACCTCCCAAGCGGGCGCGCAGCCCGGCCTCTGGCCGGGATCCCCTCAGAGGAGGGGACCATACCGGCGGAGGACCTCGGCCATTGCTATTCGGTGATGTGGATTTCTCTCCAGAAGGCGACGTAGTTGCTGTAATCCCGGCCTACCCGCTCCAGCGACGTGGGATACGGGTCTGGGTAACTGAAAGCGCGGTCCGGCAGCAGGTTCCCGCCGCTGTCCTTGACACTGAAGTACTGGCACCGGCCCTTCCACCCGCAGGTATACGGTGTTGCACTGGCAATAAGCAGTGCGGAGTCGACGCTCTGGGGCGGGAAGTACCAGTTCCCTTCGATCTTGATCAGCTCGTCCCGCGGTGCTTCCGCAAGCACGGTGCCGTTAAGTACTGCCTTCATGAGGGCGACCCTTTCGTGGTGAAACCGTTGTCCCCACGACTCTAGGTGCGATGCTCGTCCGGGTTCTGCGATCCGGAACACACAAGAGATGATCCGCGAGTTAGCCGGTGCCGGTCTCCCCCGCGTGGGCCGCGGCTCGAGACAGGCCGGTCAGAGTATGTAGTTCATCGCGAGCATCTATATCAACAGGTTATCAATAATGATCAACTAAGTCTTGGACCCCGTGAATGATGTGAGGCTAATCTCATTTCTACGCAGTCTGCGTGATCCGGCTAACAGGAAAGTTGTCGAGCACACGATGAAGAACCGAATCCAATCTCTGGAGCAGGAAGAACGCCTCCCCATGGCTTCCGAGGAAACCCCCAGCCGCGCAGTCGGCGAACAATTCAAGCCCGTCGCAGATCGAAAGGTCACGATTGCCAGCCTCGGGATACTGGCCGTCTTCGTGCTCGCCACCCTCATCTTCCCGAAGCAGTCATCCGACGCAATCAGCGAGGGATTTTCCTTCTCCGCGAAATGGGTGGGCTTCTACTGGCAAGCGCTTTTGCTGGCAACCTTCGTGTGTTCCATTGCGCTGGCGTTGACGCCTTATGCAAAGGCCAGGCTTGGAGGACACGTTTCTCCGGACTACGGTCGCTTCAAGTGGGTTGCGATGATCATGTGCACCCTCCTGGCCGGCGGCGGCGTCTTCTGGGCCGCTGCGGAGCCGATCTCCCACTACATCGCCAGTCCACCGTATTACGGTGAGCCCAGTGGAGATCCGACCGAAGCGGCACACATCGCGCTGGGACAGACTTTTGTGCACTGGGGCTTCCTGGCCTGGGCCATTTTGGGTTCGCTTGGGGCCATTGTTATGACCCATGCCGTATCCAAAGGCATGCCGCTGCGGCCGCGAACGCTGCTCTACCCCGTCATGGGGCGCAGGGTACTCAAAAGCTGGATCGGCACCGTGGCCGACGTGGTCTGCATCATCGCCGTGGTGGCCGGGACGGTTGGTCCGATCGGCTTCCTGGGGCTCCAGGTCTCCTACGGACTTTCCAGGCTCTTCGGGGTTCCCAACAACTACGGCACGCAGCTGATCATCATCGCGGTGCTCACCGGACTTGCCGCCCTTTCGGTCTCCTCCGGCTTGAGCAAGGGCATCCAGCTGATGAGCCGGCTCAATGTCTGGCTGGCCCTGGGTCTCATGGCCGCCGTGTTGGTATTGGGCTCGGCCGCCTACATATTCAAGTCCTTCGTCGGCGGTTTCGGCGTGTACCTTCAGAACTTTGTGGGCACCTCGCTCTACCAGGGGGACCAGGGGTGGGTCTCAGGCTGGACGGTCTTCTTCTTCGCCTGGTTCCTGGGCTACGCGCCGTTGATGGCCATCTTCGTGGCCACCATTTCCCGCGGCCGCACAGTTCGTGAACTCATCCTGTTTACGGCGGTCCTGCCGCCGATCGTCACTTGCTTCTGGTTTACCGTGCTCGGTGGCACCGGCATTATGTTCGAGCAGCAGAATCCTGGCTCCATTTCCGGGCCTCTGGCCAGTGACGGCCTGCCGGCCGTGGTGATGACCATCGCCGAGCAGTTGCCCTTCTCCGGAATCATTGCCACAGCGTTCCTGGTCCTGACCATCATGTTTGTGGCGACCACGGCGGACTCGATGTCCTTCAGCATTGCCCAATCGTGCACCATTGAGGGCGAGCCTTCGACGAAGCTGCGTGCCGCCTGGGCTGTGACCATGGGCGTGGCAGCCGCGGTGCTGATCTCCATTGGCGACGGTGGAATCAGCGCGCTGCAATCATTCATTGTCATCACTGCGGTTCCCGTGGGCTTCATCATCCTGCCGTCCTTGTTCGCGGCCCCGGTGTTCGTCCGGCGCATGGCGCTGGAGCAGGGAGTCCTCGACCGGAAGCCCCGTGGAGTGAGGCCCTAAAGGCGGTACCCGACACGCCCTTTCCTGTGAGCAGGCGATGGGGCCCCGGCATCGGTGCCGGGGCCCCATCGCCTGTCTCGGCGCGTGGCAGTCTCACACGCCGCCGGCTTCCATGAATCGTTCCACGAGCGCCGAATCCTGCCGGCCCTCGGCACAAATCAGCGATACCCGTGAATAGGCAGCGGCGTCGGTTAGGTCGAGATAGGCCACGCCGGGGATCTGCAGCGCGCGCAGCGACTCCGGGACGATAGCGATCCCTGTGCGGGCCGCCACGAGCCCCAGGATGGTGGGGAACTGAATGGCTTCCTGGGCGACCCTGATATGAAACCCCGCCTGGATGCACAGGGCGGAAATCAGGTCGTAAAGCCGCGAGACCTGATGGCGCGGGAAAACCACGAAATCCTGCCCCGCGAGTTCCTTCAACGGGACGCTTGCCCGCTGGGCCAGAGGATGGGAATGCGGCACCGCAACGATCAGCGGTTCACGCCTCAGCGCGGTGACATGAATTCCTTCGATGGGCTCGATTTCCCGAACGATGCCGACATCCAGCTGGCCCTCGAGTACCCCCTGGATTTGCCGTTCGGTGGTGTTTTCCTGGAGCTGGAACTGCACCTGCGGCCACTGCTCATGCATGCTGTTGACCATGCCCGGCAACAAGAACAGGGCAGCGGAGCTGACAAATCCAACCCTGAGAAGCCCCGTGCTGCCACGGGTGGCCAGTTCCACTTGGCTTTCTGCGCGCTCCGCTTCGGAGATGACCCGACGGGCTGCCTCGAGGAGCACGCGGCCTGTGTCCGTGATCTCCACCGATCGGGTGGTGCGGACGAAGAGCTGGGTTTTCAGGTTTCTTTCCAGGCGCTGGATCTGCTGGCTCAGCGCCGGTTGGGCGATGTGCAGGCGCGCAGCGGCCCGGTTGAAATGCATTTCCTCGGCGACCGCGATGAAGTAGCGAAGCTGTCTCAGTTCCATAAATACTAAGTGTCTCTGCTTATGAATCAATAGGCAATAAATACTTCTCTATGATAAGCGACCCCCGTATCGTGGATCACAGATTCGATACACCGCAGCTAGAAAGCAGGAACCACACCGTGAACACCACAACCACCCAAACCCTGGAACTCAAACAGCTCATCAACGGCCAGTGGGACAGCGCAACCGGAGCCGAAGCCCAAAGTTTCAACCCGGCCGACCCCGGCGAAGTGGTTGCCCGCTACGCCACAGCCACCACTCAAACGCTGGAAGCAGCCATCGCCGCCGGCCGTGCCGCGCTGGCCGGCTGGGACCGGGTGGGAATCCTGGGCCGCGGACGCGTGCTGCGGCGTGCTGCACAGCTCCTGGAGGAGCGCGGCGAAGACATTGCTGTGCTGATGACCCGCGAACAGGGCAAGACCCTGGCCGACTCCCGAGGCGAAGTCGGTGCCACCGTGGAGACCCTGTACTACCAGGCCGGCTCGGCCCGCCGCGCCGACGGCGTCACCTACCCGTCGGGCAATGCCGATGAACTCGTCCGTACCATCCGCCGCCCGGTAGGCGTGGTCGGGGTCATCACCCCCTGGAACTTCCCGCTGCAGATTCCGGCCTGGAAAATCGCACCGGCGCTGCTCTGGGGCAACACAGTCGTGTGGAAGCCGGCCAGCGATACCCCCGCCGTCGCCCTGGCCTTCGCCGAGATCCTTGTTGAAGCCGGCGTTCCCGCCGGTGTCCTGAACCTGGTCCTGGGCCCGGGCTCCTTGGGATCGAGTCTGGTCGAACACGAGGGAATCGCCGCAGTGACCTTTACGGGCTCCGTTCCGGTGGGCCACCAGATCCGCGAACGAGTGGTGCTTCGTGGCGCGAAGCTGCAGATGGAACTGGGCGGGCACAATGCCGCCATCGTCATGCCGGATGCGGACGTCGCCAGTGCCGCGGCCGCCATTGTGGCGGCCGCCATGAGCAGCACCGGCCAGAAATGCACTGCCACCCGCCGCATCATCGCCGTCGGGGACGTCCACGACCGTCTGGTCGAAGCCCTGGTGCCGCTGGTCAACGCCCTGGTCGCCGGCCCGGGAACCGAAGCAACATCGGACATGGGCCCGGTTGTCTCAGACCGCGCCCGAAGCGACATCGAAGCCGCACTGTCCCAGGCCCAAGCCGAGGGTGCAACGGTTTTGGCGCAAGGATCAAAGTCGGACGCTCCGGGGCACTACGTCCTGCCCACGCTGCTCGCCGGAACCGATGCCTTGACCATCACCCACGAAGAAGTGTTCGGTCCGATCGTGACGCTGATGCGCGTCGCGGACCTCGATGAGGCCATCACTTTGGCCAATGCCACCGACTTCGGCCTGACCGCATCGGTCTTCACCCGCGACGAGCACGCCATCCGCCGCTGCCTCAACGAAGTGGTCGCCGGATTGATCAAGGTCAACGCACCTTCCACCGGTTCAGAGGTCCATGCGCCGTTTGGCGGACTTCGCGATTCCTCCTTCCCGGCCCCGCGCGAACAAAACAGCGATGTTGTCGCGGACTTCTTTACCGAGACCAAGACCGCCTACGTACGCGTCGCACCGCAGGGGCGTGTCTCGTGAGCGCACCTGCAATGACCAAAGGCATTGAGATGACCACGCAATCGATGTTGCGCCCGCCAAACACCGTGATGGATCCGGCGGACATGGGCGGTGCCCGGGCAACCCGGCACAGCTTCATCCGTTCGATGATCCGCCGTGCGGTGCGTGCCGGCTGGCAGATCGAGCGCACCTACTTTGATGTCGACGTCCAAGGCCGCGGCGAGGCAATCTATGAGGTCCGTGCAGAAACCCACCTGTGGAGCTTTGTGGCATTCTCGCAGCGTCTGAGCGAGGCAGAGCGCACCGACCGGGTGATCGCGAAGGCCTGGGACATCACCGCTGCACTGGTCGAAGGCAGCGTGGATGCGGATCGTCTGGCCCGGATGCGGACCCAGGTGCCGCTGCAGGAAGCCGGCCGCGCCGAGCAGGGATCCCTGATCTGGACGCGCGCCAACCGGAGCGAACGTTTCTTTGAATACGTCACGGACCGCTTGGCCCGGGGAGAGCAACCCGAGAGCGAAAAGTTCGGCGGATCGCCTTACATCATTCGCAGCACGGCGTTCTACAGCAACGGTAAATGCGGACTGGCCGACTACGAAGGTTTTGCGGACGGCCACCCGCTGGCGGTTCCCTACCGGGCACACATGCTCACGGCCTGGCTGATGCGCGAATTCAGCTATGACTTGGTGGAGGCCTGCGCCGCGGCCCGCAACCCGAAGGCGGCAAGGCTCAGCGGACCCTGGCGCCGCTACCTGGGCATGGGCAATGCCACCGGACTGGGCATGGTGCCCTACGCCATCAATCACCCCGAGGTCATCAACTCCTGGGCGCTGCTGCGGGAGCTCCCGTTGGCTTCGGTCATCTCCCGGACCGTGGCACCCGCCGAGGCGGCGGTACAGCGCGTCGTGGACCTACTGCGCGAGTCAATCGACTATCTGGCCGAGCAGGCAGACATTCAGAGCGCGCCCTTCGCGGCCGGCCCCGAGTTGGCCGTACAGCTTGAGGAACTGCTGGTTGAGCTGCGCTCATGGGCCCTGACAGGGCGCTTCGCGGGGAACAAAACCAGCCACATTTGGAGAGATCTGCATGATGCGGCGGCCCTGCGTGGACCGGGGTGCCGCGGCATGGTGGCCTCCGTGCTTACCGAACTCAGCGAGGACCTGGATGAAACAGTAGAAGCGCTGCTGCGCTGCGATGAGTCCCGCTGCATCGCCGCGGGTGACACCTGCGCCCGCCTGATCGAGAGGATGGAGGACGAATACTCCTGGACCGGTTCGTTCGACTTCTCAGACCCTTCGGCGCAGCAGCACTTCTGGTTCTCCTCAGCGGACAACGAGGAGCCCCGGCGCGCACGGCTGGGAGCGGCCCCGGGAGAAAACGTCCAACACCCCGTGGATATTGCCCGGGCCGTCGCCAAACTGCGCGCGGATTTGGCCGGTGCCGATGGAACCATCAGCGTGGGCGAGTTCCTGCTGTCCCATCCTTGGCATCGTGCCACCGTGGCTCGCGTGCAGAAGGTCGGCAAGCTGACCTATGGTGAGGTGCGGGACAACCTGTTGGCCGCCGAATTCCTGCCGCTGAATCTCCAGCGATTCCAGCTGGCGGTCTACGGCATGGAGAATTACACCCCCCAGTCCACCGACTGGCTGCGCGTGACATTGATGGCCGGGGCTCCGCGCATCGCAGACCTGGCTTCCGGGACTGCCGATGATTCGTGGATGTTCACCCGTCGTCCTCGGGGGGCGGCAGATCATGTCTAGCTTCCAAGGTCCGGCCACTGTCGTTGACGGGCCACAAATCGAAACGGTTCAGAGCTCTTCGGCGTTGAACCCGGGGAGCGGGCAGAACGTTGCTGAACTCCATGCCGCGGCCACCATCGTCGACGGCCTACAGATTAACAATTGGGACCGAGGCGTCCTGGAGGAATTGCGCGCTGGCGGGATCAGCGGCGTCAACGCCACCTGCGCGGTCTGGGAAGGGCCGGCCGATACCCTGAAGGCCATCGGGGACTGGTATCAGCTTGCCGTACAGAATCCCGACCTGATGGTGCTGGCGCAGAACAGCCAGGATATCCGCCAGGCGAAACTGGACCAGCGTGTCGCGGTGCTGCTGGGATTCCAGAACACGAGCTCCTTCGGGGACGACTTCCGCCTGGTGGAGGTCTTCCACAAGCTGGGAGTGAAGGTTGCCCAACTGACCTACAACATCCAGAACCTGGTCGGTGGAGCCTGCTATGAACCCGAGGATTCCGGGCTGACTCGGTTCGGTCGAACCATCGTGTCCGAAATGAACCGTGTGGGCATGCTCATCGACCTCTCACACGTGGGTAACCGGACCTCCCTGGACGCGGTCGAGGCTTCGATTGCCCCAGTGGCAATCACCCACTCGAACCCCACCTGGTTTGTGGAGAATCCGCGCAACAAGCCCGACGAGGTTATCCGTGCGGTTACCGACAAGGGCGGGATGCTGGGCTGCTGCCTTTACCCGCTGGTCATCGGCGGGAAGAAGACGACCCTGGAACAGTTCTGCCAGATGATCGCGCGCCTGGTTGATGACCTCGGACCCGGGCGGGTTGGTTTGGGCAGTGACTGCACGCGCAACTGGGACAACGAGTATGTTGGCTGGTTACGCAACGGCCGCTGGCAACCACCGGGGGAGCACAAGGCCGCTTGGCCCGAGTGGCCCGAGTGGTTTGTGGGACCCGAGGACTTCCCCCGCTTGACCGATGGCCTGGTCAAGGTAGGACTCGACGAAAAAACCATCCGCGGTGTGCTCGGCGAGAACTGGCTGAGCCTCTTCGACGATGTATTCCCCGGAAGGAAAATCTGATGACCGTTATCACCGAGAAAGTAGCAAACATGGAAAGCAGGGGTTCGACGCCCGTGGTGCGTCTGGCTATGCGGGAAGTGCGTGAGGCCGCATACCGCGCACTGATGGCCCGCGGAGCAAGTAATTCCGAGGCCCAAGCCGCCGCCAGGCAGGTGCTTTTCGCCGAGATGCACCATGGCACCGGGCTGCAAGCCCTGTCCTCGTGGCTGCGTGACAAGTCCTGGGCGCCGAAACCCCTCGACTACACCAAGTCCACCACTCCGGCCGGGCTGAGCTATCTGGTAGGCCCCGGTGCACCCTGCAATGCTCTGGTACACGGGGTCCTGCTGGTCGACGTCGCCAGCACCGGAGCCGGCAGCGAAGTGTTGTGCAACGCCGTGGAAAACGAATCCCACCTGCTTGACGAGGCCCTGCTCAACGCCGCCCTGGGCTCCGGCCTCACCGTGGTGCACCGTACCGCTGGGGACCGGAACCAGACCACGTTTGCCACGCCCGCAGGAGACCTGGGCATCGGATTCAGCACGCCCGGCCAATCCGCGCCCCACACAGCACCGGCGACCGGGTATGGTTCGCGCTTCTACACGGCCAATAACGCGCCCGAGGGCGTATTTATCGTGTCGACAGCATCCGAACGGACCCTGAAGAGGACCGAAACGGCCCGGGACGGGATACACGTAAACGCCAAAACCTGGGCAGAAGTCCGCACCGTGGCGGCAGCCTACCTGGTGGCCGACGCATGAGCGGGATACAGCGTCGTTGGCACGAAGACGGAAAACCACGCCCCTACACGGCAACCGCAACCTACGGAGGAATCGTCTGGGCCTGCGGACAGGTCCCCACCAAGGCCGACGGATCTACTCCCGAGTCCCTGCGTGACCAAGTGAACGTAGTGTTCGACAACTTGGAAAGGGTCCTCGCCGATGCCGGGGCCAATCTGTCCAGCATCCTGAAGATCACAGTCTTCCTTGCGGATTTGGACGAATTTGATGAATACAACGCGGCCTATCTGGAACGTTTCGGCGATTGCACGCTCCCGCCACGCACCACCGTGGAGGTTTCGCGGTTCCGTGGGGAAAAGCGCATTGAAATGGATGCCGTAGCAGCAGCTATGTAACTCATCATTCCGGAACGGTTTCCTTTGCAGCCAACGACCTCCACGACCCTCCGGCGTGATCGACCGGTGGCCGCCAGTGGGACGGCCACCGGCGTCCAGGCATGCCGGACGAAGATCAGTTCGGTGTTGTCACCGCGATCGGGAGGTATTGGTCACATCGCCAGTCCAGCCAGCCTCGTGGCCCTGTAACGCGCTGATAACGCTGCGGTAGCAGAATCGAGTCAGCAAACACTGTAGAAAGTAAGCTCAGGAGCCTTCGTCAGTATGAGAACCGCGGTCGTCATGCTCAGGACAACAGGCGCGTCTGGGCCGTCCGGTCCACCGCGCGGCTCCGTCGCTTCAGGCGGGACGTCGCTCTCGCTTCTGGCCCTGGGGCTATCGACAACGGAGGCTGGACGGCCAACGTGGCAGGACCCCTATCCCAAAGATGGAGTGATCGGGATAGTGCTGGGGTCGCTGCGATTTCAGAATCGCTGCTGAATTTCGTGGCCCCGACGATTTCCGCTTCCACTTGACCAATGGAGTCGCGATGACATACGTCGGCCACATCCTCCTCGATGTGCCCGCGAAGAATCCATCCCTCGGATTCACTCAGATTGCGCAGGCACTTTCCCAGATCGTTCAAACCAGTGAGCCTCGTTTCGCCGTTGGCATCTTCGGCGGCTGGGGTTCTGGTAAGAGCACGCTTATGGATGAGATCGAACAGCTCATTGCGCAAGATGAGACTGCGATCATCGTCCGATTCAACGCCTGGCGATATGAACGCGAATCGCATCTCATCGTTCCGCTCCTCGACACGATAAGGTCATCTCTCGCTGAATGGGCAACCCAGGTGGAGCACGCAGCGCAGCAAACCAAAATGAGGGAAATTACGCGGCAGATCGGGCAGGTTGTGAGGGCCCTCGTTCGCTCAACAAGAATTGAAATTGGCGTTCCCAGTGGACCCACGTTCTCCCTTGATCCGGGAAAAGCCCTAGACGAGTTCGTGACTCATCCTGACGATATTGGCGCCACCGCACAGTCCCTCTACTTTGGAGCCTTTCAACAGCTGACGTCGGCTTTTTCTGAAGTGCGGGAAGCTGGGCTGTCGCGGATTGTCGTGTTTGTCGATGACCTCGACCGCTGCCTCCCGCAGCAATCACTAACTGTCTTGGAGTCGATGAAGCTATTCTTCGACATGCCAGGCTTCATCTTTGTCGTTGGGCTTGATGAACGCGTGGTCGAATCGGCGGTCAGGACAAAGTTCGCAGGGCAACCTGGAGGACTGAACATTGATCGACAGCTGGAGCGGGACTACCTGAAGAAAATGTTCCAAGTCCCATACACACTTCCCCCTTTGATGGCTGGCCAGCTGGACGACCTTCTGCAGTGGCTCATCGTTCACGGCAAGCTGGCTCCTGAGCAACAGATCGACCTCAACGTACGGGTACGCAAATATCTGAGGTATGTAGCCACAGAAGGTCGAATCAATCCCCGAGAAGTCAAGCGCTACATCAATGCCTACACGCTCAACCGAATGGTCCGCCCGGATCTGGAGCCCGACACGATGCTCGCACTTCAGACAATTGACTTCCGCGGCGACTGGGAGCAGATCTATGAAGAGGTGGTACTGGCTGAACCAGATGTATTTGTCGACACGCTGAAGAGGTTCCGATCAGGTGAGGATACCGCTTTCGAAGACATCTGGCCCGACGTCGGAGTATTACCCCATGAATTCTCTAGTTTCCTTCGGTCCGGCGAGGCGCAGACTCTGTCGGATACACCCGATTTAGGACGCTACCTGTCGTTGATGGAAACAACCAGGAGTACTGCGCCGTGGATTACTGATGCAATGCGCGACGTCGGATTACTAAGAGCGCATGTCAGAGACCTCGACTCTGGCCTGATATTCGGCTCTGCAAGCGCCCGCGATACCGCTGTGCAGGTGAAGGACACTCTTGGGCGGCTGTCGAGCTACACATCGACAATGACGCCGGACCGCCGCAGCCGGCCTCTGGACAGGTTGTATGAACTGATGAACATTCTTGCCCCATCCGGCAGCTCCGATAGTCCACCCCAGGGGACAACATCCCAACAAATCGAAGATTGGCGCAAAGCGGCGGGCGCGGCGATCGACGCCATGCAAACGGAACTCCGCGACATTAGGCAGGCATCGGCTTTTAGCCGCTGACCAACCCCCGGGGTTTTGAACCCGCCACCCACTCAAACTCGCCAGCTACTTTGAGAGGATGAGCTTCCGTGGGGTAACGGTGAGGCGGATGCCTGCGTGGACTCCAAGCAGGGCTTTAGCGAATTCCGGGACGTCGATGCGTCCTTGCCAGCGTTCGGGTGTGCTGTCGGTGTCCTTCAGCTGATCATCGTGGCCGGGGTCCCAGTCACGGAGAGCGGTAGGAATGGTACTGTTCCACGCGGCCCATGCTTTGGGCAGCGGCCGGCCTGCCGAGGGCGCTTCGATGTCAACTAGCAGGGTGTCCTGCCAGTCCTCGGTCTGTTCCATATGGTCGTCAAAGAAGAAGCGTCCTTCCTTTTCGGTGATGGACATCAGCCGGAGTTTGAGCGCATGACGCAACCGGGGCACTTCCTTGCCTCCCACGCGCGGACGGGGTGCTTTCGACGAAAGGAAGGTCGTCAGCAGCGGCACGGGTGAGTCTATGGGGTCCCCTTCTTTCCAGTGCTCGATCTGGACGGGACAGAAGTGGGCGGCGCTTTGCTCATGGACCAGGACGGGTAGACCCCTTATGGCCAGTCCGACGTCGAGCTGGAACTCGACCTCGGGTGGGGCGGCCCTGCCGACAGTAAAGCCCACGAGCTCCACCTGGATTTTGAGGTCCCCGAAGAGGAACCGCTGAAGGTTCTGGTAGCCCTCCTCTGAGTTAACGATGCCGTAGCGTCCGCTGTGGCTGCGATGCACCACGGCCAGCGGTGCCCCGCGAACGGCGGCGTTGTCGATCTGGACGAGGCCGTCGCTGCGGGCTCCTACCGCCTTAGAGGACAGACCGAACGCCACGTCATAGTCCTCTGGATTCGAACCGACCAGACAGAACAGTTCGTCCACCGGAAACCCGTCATCTGGGAGCTCAGTCGGTTTGAAGTCGTCGCGCGTCCGCGCCAGTCTCAATGCTGCCGGTGTGAGGTAGTCATACATCCGGTCGGGGCCGAAGACGTCTGTCCCCTGGATTCCTGTGGCGTCGCGGATGCGCTCAAAAATCCCGAAACCTATTGCGAAGCGGATTCCCCCATGCGGCGTGGCGTACGTGAACACCCTTGCCACATACCTGTTCCCTGCGGCGGGGTCGATCTCCCCGCCTACGTCTACGAGGGCTTCTGGGATGACCCGCTGCAGGAGTGAGCGGCAGATCAGCCCACCCATGGAGTGCGCAACAAGAAAGACCTTTGGCGCACCCGTCTTCTCCAACACGAGTTTGATCAGGTTGAACAGGCTGCGGGCGGCGTTCTCGAATGAAAAACTCTCCGGCTCTTCAGAAAACGAATCGGCGGATCCATCATAAAAACGATGGATCCACACGGACGCCGAATTCACAGTGCCGGCTTCCACGCTGTTCAGGAAAGCCCACTGATCCCCGTGAACGGGTACCTCATATTTGTGGTCCGTTACCAGCCGCAGCATCGGGGATTCAAACTGGTGGAATTTCGCCCTTCCGTTGCTGTCAGCACGGACGTGTACCGATCCCTGGCTGAAGCCATAAAAGGGATCGTCCACGGCGCTGTTTATAGCCGATCCGCTGCCTGCGAAGCCCCGGACATAAATCACTGGGAGCCTGCCGTCGTCGCCCGGGTAGCCCATCTTGTATTCCTTATCCAAAAACGGATGCACCTGCCAGGAAGCACTGAGGTGCACGCTTATGTGGTGAGTCGATCATGGAGGCGTTACGGCGGCGTTACCGGCAGACCTTGGGGGCAGCGTTAATGAACCGTGAACCCTGCCACAAGACGTGTCTCCAGCTCAGGGTCGTAACGCAGCAATAACGAGGTCACGCTGTACTGGGTTCAAGGGTGAGCTCAGCTGAATCTTGAGCCATTATTTCGTAAAGGTGGGCCAACTCCTGATACTTCTGCAGCAGGATCGTAACAACCAGAAGAAGTGCACTACTTTGAACCGGTCAGGCATCTCGCAGGCTGGTAGGGATTGGTTTGGGTGCCTGAAAGTCCGGACGCTCCAAATGGATGAGGGTAAAGACGGGGAGTGGATGGCTATCATGATCAAAGACGACCGATGGTCAGGCTCCGCTGATGAAGCTGGTGACCCCTACCCCGATATGCCGGAAGTACAAACGATGATCATCAGCAAATGGCTTGAGTCCGGTCACACTAAGAGTTTCCGGGCGAGAATAACTTACAGAGAAACTCCGGGTATTGCCCAAAGCGCGGTGTCCACCGCTGACCCCGACGAGGTCCTACGAGTGGTGCAAGGCTGGCTCGCCGGTCAGCCAGGAAACGCTGGCCGGTAGGCGCTCCTCCCTTGCCCGGGCTTGGCGGTCAAGGGCGCCAGCTATGAGACTTTTGACGGAATCGGAAGGCAGGAGACCCATGTCCTCCTCAAGTTTCCCCCGGTACCGTTCGTAGGCGCTAAGCGCAGCGGCGGGATTGCCCTGCCGCATCTCCGCAGCGATGAGAAGCCCTACCGCTTTCTCATATAGCGGCTCAATTTCCAACGCGGCTTCTGCAGCTGCCCCTGCCACCTCAGAATTACCCCGGGCGAGTGACAGACGCGAAATTGCCGTGAAAGCGCGAAGCCGATCTTGCCGCAGCCTGCTCTGTTCAAAAATCACCCAGTCCTCATACCAGCCCGGAAGCACCTCCGCATCACGCAACTCATGCAACGAGGAGGCAACGTCGCCGTCAAACCCGGCCTGGCCCAGGGCACGGATCCGGGCGCGGATCCGATGCAGGTCCACCTCAACGTGATCGGTCAGGGACAGCATCGCGCCCGCATTGACCATCAAACCGGGCACCTGCCGTGAAATCAGGTGAACAGTCACACGCAGACTCTCCAGCGCCCGGGCATCAGGATACTCCGGCCACAACTGACCAACGAGATAACTGCGGAGGCTCGGACCCCGGATGGCCAGCGCCGCGATAAGGCGTTGCTGACGTGTTGCAACATGGAGGACCACCGCGCCCCGGCGAAGCCGCCACGACCCAAGTAGATCCAATTTCAATTCTCCATAGCCGTCGTCGCCCATGGAAGCCTGATTCCGGTTCGGTCTGAAGTGTTTAGAGCAGGTAAAACGAGGATCCCCAAAACGCTGGATAATGTCAATATGCTTGGCTTCCAATTTTTATTGTCGAGAGCTGACTATCCGAAAAAACCATCTTCAAGCCAGTCAACGGAAATGGATGATGTCCCGCGGTCGCCAAGGGGCCTAACGGCTGGGAATCCGTTCTGGATATATACATCCAATGCAGGCGACGCCTAATCCGCTCACGCAAATAGGTTCGCGAACGCCGGCCGATGCGTTAGCGGTCTATTATTACCGCACCCTCTTGAAAGTCCGACGGCGGATCAGCAGTCCCCTGCGACGGGGCGCCTACCTGCCACTTCGGGACAGCAGTAACGCCCGGGTAACGCGCGATGCCCGAGATTGAGGACGGAGCAGCCGACGGCGAATGCTTCATGCGTTGGGTTCTTGAACTACATGGACTACCCCGACGACGTTGCCATGTTGATGTTCACCAAGGGCCAGTCGAGGCGGATGGACGCATGCATGGAGCGTGCCCGGGCTTCCTTCCTGGCCGCACCGGCCTTCGCGCTGACGCGCGCCGGAACAGGGCCTGCTCCCGCATCAACCACGGCGGCCCCCACAGTAACGCCGTCCCCGCACCCTTCCACGCCGGAACTGGCTGCCGGGCCGCGGCTGCTTCGCCTAAGCCCCACGGGGAAAGGGAGTTGCTCCGTCTCCGGCACGGTCGAACGGCTCCGCCAAGACAAACACAACGCGATGTTGATGCTGGATGACATCCGGGCCGCGCTCAACGGTGACAGCGTCAACACTACGGGTGGATGATGACTCCAGCCGGGCGGTGAGAGCCATGACCGGTCCTTCAGCTGAAATCACCGGTATCTGGCTGAACTGCCACGAGGAAGACGCTCCCTCATCGATGGTCATCCGCCCCCGCGACTACCCCTTACGCCCGGCGCGTTGGCGGGACGAGCGTGAGCTGATGGTTGAGAAGCACCACGACGCAGTAACGGCTCCGTAACGCCTCCCGGACCATACTGCGGCCGAAGGCGGATACGATTCATCGCCCTTAATGATGCGAAGACTCAACCAGGAAACGGATGGTGCATGATGGCTGGACCACGGGACGGACGCACAGCGGTAGCCAAAGATGGCGTAGCAGACCGCCTCAGCGAGGGCCTCGACATTGACACTCGCAGGCTGGGCGAGACGCTCGAAGCGCTTCCGGACGGGGTGGTGGCTGCCCTTGAAGTCCGGGATGCCTGGCGTCGGGAATTGGCAGAGAACATCGAAGCTCTTGAGTTCATAGTTGCAGATCTGCAGAGGTGGCCGGTGGGATCGGTGGTGCGGGTCGCGTTCCTCGACGGAGACTCCGCACTCCACGCCGATGTCGCAACAGCGACAGAACAACTTTCCGCCGCCATGAATCTCACACTCGATTTCGGGTTCGACGCCGGAACGTACAGACGATGGACGCTGAGCGATACCCAGCTGAAGGCTGAGATCAGAGTGAGCTTCGACACGAACGGCTACTGGTCGCTGGTGGGCACCGACAGCACTGACAGCACGATAGACCCGTCCGGTGGGCCGATCGGCGGCATGCCGAATCAGCGAAGCCTGAACCTGGGCGGCTATAAGGTGTCCAAGCCCCAGGGCTGGGAGGGAACCGTCCGGCACGAGTTCATGCACGCTCTGGCGTTCAAGCACGAACACCAGAACTTCCGCGGCCCCTGCGAGGCGGACTTCCGCTGGGAAAACGACCCCGGATACGTACCGACGACCGACCCAAGGGGCGTGTTCGTCCCCGATGTTGCAGGCAAAAGGCCAGGTATCTACACCTACCTCGCCGGACCGCCCAACAGGTGGTCGAAGGCCAAGGTGGACCACAACCTTCGCACAACGAATGACCCAAATTCGGTGATGGGCGAATTCGATTCCTCTTCGGTGATGCTCTATCGCTTCGCTCCGTTCTTCTACAAGTCGAGTCCCAGCGCGTGCGCTCCCGCTGGCCCCGGGAATGATCTGTCGGCGGGCGACAAACGAGGGCTTCATTTGCTCTACCCGGAGGCCGCCGAAGAGGTAGCCAAGATGGCTGAGCAGTCGCTCCGTGGACTGGAGATCGTCAATTCGGAAAGCCAGCGTAACTCCGCTTCCGTGTTCAACGATCGGCTCGTAGAACTCCTTACAGCCCACTCGGCAGTCGCCGACTGAGCAGGGTCACAGCACTATTTGGTGGACTGCGTCGAGCGGGAGGTAGCGCGGCTCGACGTGGGCTGCTTCTTCTTGGGCGGCCACCGCTCCTAACGGATCAAACGGCACATACCGGGAGAAGTCGTGTCCGGTCGATTCGGCGAGGTCGGCGATCGCGATTTGGAACGTGCGGTACGCGCCAAGGACGAATCCCTCCACGGCCTCCGTCCGCGCGCGACGTTCGAGCAACTCCCGAATCATTTCTCCTTGGCTGATCACGTAGGCCGTCGCATGCAGCGCGCGCGTCCCGGAGGCCTCCATGACCACAAGCTTCCAGAACTCCCGTGGCGCGATCACGCCCGGTGCGATCTGTTGGTCGTCTTCCCGCATCACCGGCCCTGTGAAGACGCACGCCTTGAAGCCGTGCGTCTTGATGCTCGTCAGGATGTAATTTTCAAGTCCGAGCCAAAGCTGGGAACTGGAATTGAAGTCACCGTGCTGGACGGCGGCGTTCGTATAGTGGAAAGTGTCGTCGTTGGCCCTCCGGGCGAGCCCGTTCGCTTCCTCCCCGGGGCCACCGGCCGGCGGTGTGTCGTCCCAGTTCGGATCCTCGCGCCGGACCAGATGACCGCGGTCAATGTCCGGGTGGGCGTAATCCTCCTTGCGAAGCTGGATGGTGAGGGGGATCCGCCCGTCCTGGAACCATCTATCGTCCCCGCGCTTGATGGCAACGTGATGCTGTCCGTCGATGTTGACCGCCGTCATTGCCGGCTGGCTGCGGCTGCGGGAGAACTTCACCCCGAAGTGTGTGTAACGGATCTCGGACGGCTGGCTCGGGAGTTCGTCGCTCGGCGTTGCCAGATCGGCGGCGAGGGTACTCGATATGACCGGCCACGGAGCCGCGAGGTCACCCGTACCCAGGAAATGGGGATCGTAGCCGGCGCGACCCGCAAGGTCTGTTGGGTTATGGATTCCGTCCCGGCGTGCCTCGGCAGTCCCCGCGTCGGCGGCAGTGATCGAAATGGGACGCCTGCCGTCGAGCAGGTCCCGCAGCGTCCCAACCCCCACCGCGCTGTTGAAGCGCCCATAAATTCCGGAGTAGTGCAGGCCCACCACCTTGCCATCCACCAGACGGATCAGCGGCGAGCCTGAGTTGCCCCCGAGGCTGGTGCAGTCGTAACGCAAGGCAACCCCGGGCGCCAGGGCCTGCAGGATCTTCCCGGGTGCATATCGCGTAACGTCGTACAGATCGCGGAAATACCTCGCCATGTCAGAGGCGTCATTGCGGTCGTCATACGCAGGGTAGCCAACAAGTGCAACGAGATCGCCGACGGCGGCATCACTGTCCGCGAGCGCCAACGGTGATGGCAGGTTCTTCCCCGTGATCCGCAGGAACGCCACATCGGGAGACGTTGTGTCGGCGAGGTAGGGGACGTCGACAACAGTGAAGGGCGTCGCCTCGCTGGCGAGGCTGCCGAACTCTTCGTTGAAGTCGAGCGACGCTCCATAGCGAATCTGGGATGGGTCGCGCATGAAGATCCCCTGCCCGTCGGCCGTGCGACGTGCCACAAGCGCGGCCACATGACGGTTGGTGACCACGATCCGATCGGCGCCTTCCGCCGCAATGACCCAACCTGTTCCGCCCCAGGCCAAGCGGAAATTGGCGAACTCAACCCGGCCGACCGATGGGATGGTCTTCTCCGTGCCGCGGATCCGGGCGTCCGTTCCGGGCGGGAAATCGTCCAGGCTGTCGTCCTGCCCCGCGCCGAGGACCACTTGGTTGTTCTTGATCAGCAGGGGTGGACGGCCCACGCGCTGCACAATCGCTTCGAGGTCGTCCATTGAGCTGACGTTTTCGAGTTGGTCGGCCGTGCTTCTGGCCGGGTGGCTGCCAAGGCCGGTTACGGCGAGGCTAGAGAGCCCCATTCGTGCGAGGAGGCCGCCGGCGACCTGTTTTTCGAGGGCGGCCCTCAGCATTGGGGATTCCTGCAGCCGCTGTTGCGCCGTTGTCATAGTGACCATTTCCTTTCGAACGAATAGAGAACCGCCATGGGTGGCACGAATGCAGAGGGGACATGGCGCGCGAGCAGAGCCGCCGCGGCATCGTCCGGCGCCGAGCGTCGCGCTTCTCGATCGGCGGCCGGGTAGCGCCGGCGCAGGCGTTGGAACTCTTCCCAGGCTTTCCCAGGGTTCACTGCGCCTGACCAGATCCGGATTTGTTCGAGGCAGGCCTCTTCCGAGTCGAGCTGGGCGATACGGTCCACCATTGTTTCGTCCGGGCGTCGCGTCCAAGACGGAGGGTGGCTGGTCAGCCGTGATGGATAGGCCCATTGGCCCGCTGACGTGCGTCGCCATCGTTCGGAACTTCGAGCGAGCAGCCGGAGGTCTGGACGACGGAGCGCGACGGCGGCTGCCCCTAGCCACTCGGCGAGCAGACCGAGCGCGGCAAGGTTCTGGATTGACCCGCCCGGGGAAGCCGCAGGAGAGATACTCCAGTCCCCCGCACCCCTGGGCGGCAGGCCGCCGGCCTCGGCCAGCTCAAAGTCCGTGCGCGCGAGATGACGGAGCATGGCATCGCCCGGATCCAACTGCTGCATCGTCTCTGTGACCGGACCGTAGGGCGTCGCACTGGCGAGGACACGTGCTGCCCCGGCCGGCGTGGCAAGGTCGGGTGCCCTTGGGACCGGCAAGTTCGTCTCCCTGACCGTGGTGGTCGGTGAAGACACGTTCGCCGCGAACCGGCTGGCCTGCACCGCCAGCGAATCGAGCACTTGCGGTGACTGCACGCCGGACACCCACGTCGTCGTCGGCGACCAAACCACGGCCGCGGCATCGACGGGATCGCTCACACCCCATGAAGATCGCAGTTCTGGTGCGCCGGTATGCACCAGTGCGAACCCGAGGGCTCCGTTGGCCAGCGAACCGTTGAACCCCCGTTCACGCAGCTCGGTGGCGAGTTCAGCCAGCCCCGGGTCCGCCGTGAATGCACTCTCGAGGGCTGCGAATCCCGACTCGGCCCACATCTCGAGGTGGGCAAGGGTAGTTGTCGGCGCCCTCTCGCGAAAGCGGCCATCGAAGTACCGGTGCGGATCGAACCCGTGCAGGGCATCTGACCAGCGGCCCGCGCGCCACAAGAAGGAGCGGGCCACGTCTAAGGCCGGTGAGTGAGGGGCACCAGGGCTTTGGCCGAAGGACCTCCCGTAAACATAGGCGGCTTCCCGGACATCCCCACGCTCAAGGGTCGCTTCGAGTTCGCGGGCGGCACCCTCGTGGTCCACAGAGAGAGCAGATTTCGAGCCGCGCCGGAACTTCGACGTTCGCAGGCCGATGGAGTCCCGTACGAGGTCCTGTGCGGCCGCGGGCAGTTCCGAGACGGATTGGCGGTCCAGCTGTTGAAGAATCTCCGGTGCGATACGAGGAGGCCGTCCGCCCGAGCGCATCGCTTGAAGGCGGTGGTAGGCGGCCTCGAGCTGCGCGAACGGTTCGGGGCGTCGCTCAAACCATCTCGCGGCCCTCAGGTTCAGGCCGGCCGTTGTGGAAGGTTCCCCGGCGTTGTACAGCAGTTCGAGCAAGGAGGCCCGCACGTCCGGCCGGTGGCGGACCCAGCCTGGCACGGCGTCAGGCTCAACCAGCCAGTGCTGAGTGGCCAGCGCCTCGAAAGCGGCGACTGCATCGGGCGCCCGCATGTCATCCAGCCCTACGTGCGGCGCCAGCACCTCGGCGATGACGTCGGGGTTGAGCCTGCGTATCAGGAGGCCGGGCTGCGCGAGTAGGCGCAGGTTCTCATCACCGGTTCGGGACAGCAGGAAGCGGTAGAGATAGACGGCCGCGAGGTCTCCTTGTCCGGAGACGCCCTCTAGCGCCATCGGTCCGGACTGGCGGACAGCCAAGGCAGCCAGCCGGAGCAGGAGCGGGATTCCATCGGATACTTCACGTATGCGCTGGAACATGTCGGACCCCGCGTCGTAGCGGCTGAGCAGGCGGTCGGCGTTCTCGTCGTCGAGTCCGCCCAGCTCGATCCGTTCGCCCACTCGTTCCGGCACACTCTCGAGTGCTGGCCCCCGGCCGGCCGCGATGACCGCCAGCGGGCGCAGCCCTTGTCTGCACAATTCGTCGATAGTCTCGAATAGGCGAAGCGGGTGCGTCTCTCCCCGGCCCCCAAGCACCTCAACCGTGTCGAGGATCAGCAGGACCGGGCGGCCGACGGCGCGGACGGTCTCGCCGAGCACCCGCGACAGTTCCTGGGGAATGTGCTGGCGCCCGGAACCCTTGATGTTTCCGTCCGGAGACGACCCGGCTCCCGCCGCTGCCAAGCGGGCTTGACGAAGCGGCGACGTGGTCGGACCCGACTCAAGCGCGACTTGGCGGCTTATC
The DNA here is from genome assembly GCF_014217545.1 of Pseudarthrobacter sp. NBSH8. Lineage (NCBI taxonomy): Bacteria > Bacillati > Actinomycetota > Actinomycetes > Micrococcales > Micrococcaceae > Pseudarthrobacter > Pseudarthrobacter sp. NBSH8. The sequence continues at coordinate 1,833,174 of NZ_CP043178.1, read as the reverse complement.
TCTACAGTGAGACCGACCTGGTCCTGAATGTCCAGTCCCCCACGGTCGAAGTCGAGCCGGACGACCAGCCACGGCGGGGCCTGGATGCCTGCGCGGCGGGCCGTCTCGTCGATGAGCGTCGATTTCCCGATTCCGGGAAGTCCGGTGATGTAAAGGGCGGCTACCGGCCCATCTGTGAACGGTCGGCTGAGCCAGCGTTCGGCCTGCGCAATCTCGGCGTGCCGGCCGTAGAAACCTCTGTCCTGCATCAGCTGCGCACGGGCGTCCGCATCAAAACGCCCCAGCGCAGAGCGGACGGATGCCAGGGCCTGGTGGGCGGCCGCCTGCGGGCCAGCGCGATCAAGCGCCGTGGCCACACGCGCGAGCGAGTCACGGTCCAGCGGTGGCTCCAGCAGGTGTGTGATTCCTGCTCCAGTGTAGGGGGAGACTCCCGCGAGGGCGTCGAGTAGTGCCTCGGTAGCGGGATCCCGCGGATATTGGCGCCGCAAACGGATCTCCGAGTCGAGGGTCCCTCCGGCTTCCAACGCCGCAAGTTCGCGACGGCGCACGGTGCCGCGCATCAACCACCCGCTCGGTTTGCTCGTGTCACACGCGTTGGCCAGGTTGACGGTGACAGCCAGGGCGGCGTCTGCTGAGACATCACCGAGCATGTTCAGCAGCGCTCCCGGATCGAAGGGACCGGAGAGCGCAGCAAGCCTCCGGGCGCGTTCGATGAATGGGCGGCCCTCTTCGATGCTCATCCGCCGCCGCCCGCGATGAGTCGCAGGTCGGCCCTAAGGCGTTCGCTGACGGTAGCGAGCAGTTCCTGAGCGTAGAGACCGTTGACGTGAGGGAGGTCAAACAATGCACGATCGGTCGCGTACGCGACCCGGCCCTCCTCGACGGCGCCGGTCAAATCCATCGATGCGACGGTGAGCAGATCGAGGATGTCGGCGCGGCGGAAGTCTCCGATGAACTCGACGACGAGGCCGGGCGAACGGTCGGTCTCAGTGGCCGGCAAACCTGCGAATTCGGGACCTGGAAGGGTAAGCGTCTCGAGTCCTGCGATGACGAGCCGCAGCCGGGGTTTGGTGAGGGATGCGCCGACGAGGCCTTCGATTGTGACGCGGGCAGCTTCCGTCAATGGCACCGTGGGATTGTCGATAAATAACCACACTGTCCTTCCTGCCTTGGCCGCTGCCGCTTCTATTGCTGCAGCAAGATTCTCTGCCCGTTCCCTGGCAGCCGCTTCCGGTGGCGCCTGACCTGCTGCCGCGCTGGCTTGTTCGGGAAGGGGTTCGGGAAGGTCCAGTCCTCCGAGCCGCACTCTGCGGCGGATGTCGGCCACCAGGTCATCCACGATCTGATCCTGCATGATGCGGACCAGGCAATGCTCGGGGCCTCGGCGGACGAGGAGTTGTTGAAGGATGTCGTGGCTGAATCCGAGACCCGTCGAGGTGGATTCGATGACGGCCCGCTTGATCCGCACGCCGCGGACGCGACCGGCGGCGTGGCCGGCCTCGGCGATGGCTTGGAAGAACTGGTTGCGGCCGATGACGAGAGGTCCGCTGACCGTCCCATCCAGCGACCAGAGCGTCGGTGGTGCTACATCGTTACGGATGTGGTCCACAATCGAATTGATGAAGCTCCCGGCGGGGATAAATCGTGCCCTGGCGTCGAACTCACCTTGATGGATCCCAATGAACTGGAGGTCTTTGTCAAAGCACGCTCCGCCCGACGAGCCACCTGCCGTAGGGACGTTGTGACGCCATCGGGCTGTGACGTTACTGATCTTGGCCGCGAAGCCGAAGTCGATGACATGGTCCGTCCCACCCGGGAAGTGGATCAGGACAACGCGGCCCCTGTTTCTGGGCAGGGGCGGGGGCGACATGAGTCTTACGTGCCCGAGGTGGGTCGCAGCAGGCAGAACCATCTTCAGCAGGGCTACATCGTAGCGGTCATTGACATCCGAGTCCTTGAGGGGTGCGCGGCTCTCATACTCAGCATCGCCGCATTCTGACTGAAATATTGTGGGGACCTTAATGGCGAACTTCATGTTGTCGGCAAGCAGGACCTCCAAGTTCGGTGCGGGCTCCTGCGGTTTCCCCGGTCCAGCGACGGCGATGACATGCCAGGACGTAAGGACCAGGCTCGGTCCAACGAGCACGCCGCTACCGGCCACACGATTATTCTTAAGTACCCTGCAGCGGAAGGCCTGGGCCTGGGCGAGGAACCGACGCAGCTCCTCAGTGGGTATGACGCCGACGGGATCGTCCAGGACGGTGTCTTCGAGCTGAAGGCCCCGGGCGCGAAGGGCACCGACGAATGACGCCACGAGTCCCATGGCCTCAAGTTGTTCCAGCCAGAACTTGGCTGGATCCTTGTTCACGCGGGCAGCCACGACATTGATCGCCTCGACAGTCAGCGGGCTGTCTCCGGACTGGACCGCGAGGAGGGCGCCGGCCGCCTCTGCCGCATGATGACGGATGGTGTCCAGGATCGCATCTTCATCCACGTGCGGGACTCCTCAGATATGCGAACACGTTCCTTCCAATAATGGGTCACCCGGGCCAGTTGCTTTGGCCGTGTCGGACCAGGTCCACGAGCGCTCCACCGCCCGCGTAAACCAGGCGCGTAGGGTCCAAGCCGTCCTTTTCCTGACCGCTCAGAACCCCGACGCAGTAGGGGTTAGCGGTGTGGTGCCACAACGGACCACCGGACCAACCTGGACCGAGATCAGCACGCAGGGCGAATTCAATCTCTTTGCCGGGGCTGTCGTTGTCGATGTCGCGAACACCCATGTCGAGTTCCACCGCGGGCCTATCACCGTAGGTGCCAGGGTAACCGGAAGAGACGAACCGCTTATTGTAGTACTCGTCTTCGTTGCCGAACGACGCCGCCCCCATCCACCCCAAAGCCCTGCCCAGCGGGTTGAACAGCTTGCAGATGATGTAGTCGTACCCGGTGACGCTTCCGTTCGTGTTATAGCCGTGATAGGTCTGAACGAATGAGCTGCCGAAGGGCCGGGCGCCGTTTCGGTAGGCGGGAACGAACTCCATGCTCCAACTGGCGGCTCCCCGCGGCGCAACGTGACCGGCCGTCAACAGCAGATTCGGTCCCACGAGTACGCCACTCCCCCGGCGGCCGTTGCTGTTATAGACGATTCCGACAGTGCACATCGGGTACAGCATGGGATTAGGCTCTTCGTGCACCGCAGGCGCGATGAACCGCTGCCCCTCCACCGAGAATGACTCATCAGAAGCCGGGTCGGTGACGGTAGCCCACGGTGGACAGTACGGCTCCGTCGTTTGCCCTTCATCAGGCGCCGTTTCAGGGGGACCCTGTTCGGTCTGTTCTTGTCCCGGAATCACCCTGAGCAGCATCTTGACGTCCTCGGGAATCTCCGGTCGATCCAGAAGGTTCAGCGTAGGCGTGGTTTCAGTCATTGGATTTCCTGTCTCATTTGCTTGGTTTTCCAACAACGCCGGCAGCGCTCGGGGCCGGCTTCGAGGCGGTAAGCAGCCTCGAGCAGCGGGGGTTAAGTGGGTCCGGCCCGGTCCGGAGGTTCGAATCGCCCGGTTCAGGAAGTGGGACGCGCCAAGCGCTCACGCAGGTCATATCGCCTCACTCGGATGGGCTCATGCAGTGTTTCCAGTAGACGCCCACGGCGTTACCGCCGCGTTATTGGGAGGCCCGCTATGGAGAGGTGGGTTGCCCTGCGGTGTTACTTTGCCGCAGGGCCAGCCCCGTTCCGCGATTCGTATCCGGTGCTGGATGCGGGTTCATACCGGTGAGGCATCGTCATTGGGCGGCCGGGCCATAGGCGCGCACTCCAACCTGTGCATGGGTGCCTTGAACATGCTGGCTACGAATCAGCGGCAGAGCTAACTCCCTGAAGCGTAAGGGTTCGTCGTCCAGGGTTTCCACCGGTTTCCCTGAGTACAGCCGGCGGCGCGTTCGCCAGGATGACGATCCACTGTCTCTCCCCAGAGCAGTTACAGCCGCCGGCCGCGCCCCACACCTACCGGGCGCGGCACTTCTTTAGGCTGACACACTTGACGCTGACACGCTCGGCCGGTGTCTTCCCCAAACTCTGTGTGACTCGCAGCGCTAAATGGCGGTGTTTTCGCAGCGCTATTTGTCACCCGGCCCCTACGTGTCAGGCTGGAACGGTACCAGGGGCTCATAGCAAGTCCGCTTAATCGCGTGGGGCGAGAACCAGGAATCTAGTAATCATGTCCAGTCCAGTTTTGAGTGCAGTACGCGAAGATAGATCTGTGAGTAGTAGTAGTAGTAGTAGTAGTGGTGGTTCCGGGCCGCGGGCTGGTGGTCCGCGGTCCCGTCGGTCGTTCACGCCGGTGCAGAAGCTTGAGTTTTTGGCCGGTTACGAGAGGGCGTGCGAGAACAGTGAGGGCGGCGCGTTCCTGCGTCGTGAGGGGCTGTATTCCTCGCAGATGACCGAGTGGCGCCGACTGCGTGACGCCGGCGTCCTGGCCGGGAAGAAGGCCGGGGAATCGATCGGGAAACTGTCGGCGGACCAGGCCGAGAACGCGCGTTTGCGCCGCCAGTTAGAGGTGAGCGAGAGCCGGTTGAAGAAGACCGAGGCAGCCCTGGACCTGATGGGAAAACTACAGGCGTTCTTAGAGAGCGCCTCAGAGGATATGCCGGACGGGCCCCGGTCCAAGAAACGCTGATGGCAACGTACCGGTCGATGCTGGAACTGAAAATCCCCACGCGGAAGGCAGCATCATTGACCGGTGTGTCCCGGACGACCGCGAACCGCAAACCGGCACCGCCGCGGGACCAGCAGGCGGTGGTGCCGCAGAACAAGCTCAGCGCTGCCGAGCGGGCGGAGATCCTGGCGGCGCTGAACTCACGGGAGTTCGTGGACCTGGCACCCATGCAGGTCTACACGAAGCTGCTGGACCAGGGAATCTATCTGGGATCCCTGTCGACCTTTTACCGGGTGCTGGAGGAAAACAATCAGGTCAAAGAACGCCGCCGGCTGGCCAAACACCCGCCCCGGACGGTTCCTGAACTGGTCGCCACAGCCCCGGGCCAGGTGTTCACGTGGGATATTACCAAGCTCGCCGGCCCGGTCAGGGGCAAGTATTTCGACTGCTACATGATGGTCGATATCCATTCCAGGTTCATCGTCGGTGCGCACGTTCACGCCACCGAATCCGGTGCGCTGGCGGTGGAAATGATGAAGGGAATCTTCGGGGTCCACGGTGGTTGGGCCCCCGTTAGCAGTCCAGCGTCTATGCGATAGCTAATGTGGTTTTTTCGGTCCACGTTTCCCAGTAGCGTTTCGGCGTCATGCCGTTCAGGGATCCGTGGGGCCGTTCATGATTGTAGATAGCTTTCCATTCGTCGGCCAAATACTTCGCTTCGGCCATGGTGTCCATGATTTCTCCGGAGAGTTGTTCCCTTCTGAATTGGGCGTTGAAGGATTCGATGAAGCCGTTCTGCCAGGGTGATCCCGGGTCGATGAATGCGGTGTCGACCCCGGCGGTGTTGCACCAGTCGATCAGGGCGGCCGCGGTGAATTCGGGCCCGTTGTCGCACCGGATGTAGGTCGGCGCGGTGCCGGTTTCGGCGATGATGTTCTCCAGTACCGCGACGACGTCGGTGGCTTTGAATGACCGCCGCGGGATGATGGCCAGCGCGGTGCGGGTGTATTCGTCGATGACGTTGAAGAACCGGATGTGCCGGCCGCAGGAGGTCACATCGGACTGGAAGTCGAAGCTGACCACGTGCATCGGGTACTCGGCCGTGAGCCGTTTCTGCTCTCCGGCGCCGGGCCCGGTGCGGCGCTTCTTCCGCGCCCTGGGTTTACAGGTCAGCCCTTCGTCGCGCCAGAGCCGTCGCACCCGCTTCCTGTTCAGCGCCACGCCGTCCCACTCGGGCTGGGCCAGCAGGTGCCAGCGGGCCTTCCGCCAGCCCCAAGCGGGGTGCTTCCCGGCGACGGCGCGCAGGGCTGCCCGGAGCTGGGCTTCCTCGAAGCCCATGTCGGGTTTCTTCTTGCGGAACGCGGACCGGTTCTGGCCCAGGAGCGCGCACGCGAAACGCTCGGATGCCCCGAACTTCTCCACCGCCATGCGCACGGCACGGCGGCGGGGTTCGGGGCTCAGAATTTTCCCTTGGCCACCTCATTGAGGATGTCGATGGCCAGTTCCTTCTCTGCCAGGAGGCGCTTGAGTCGGGCGTTCTCCTTCTCCAGCTCCTTGGTCCGTTTGGACGCCTCGGCGTTCTTTTCGGAGCCGTACTGGTTCAGCCAGCGGTACCAGGTCGCCTCGGTGACCTGGAGCTCCTTGATGACTTCGACCATCGGGCGCCCGTCATTGAGCATTTTCTGGCCCTGCCGGACTTTGGCGATGACCTGATCGGGGGTGTGTCTGCGTGCCATGATTCGTGAATTTCCTCCTGTGTCCATTCTCGGACACGAAACTCACACAGACACTGGACTTCTACCTGGGGACCCAACCAACGGCATCCCCCAGGTCGTGCACGCGGACCGGGGAACGTCCATGACCTCCAAAACCGTCGCTGCGCTGCTTTCGGATCTGGAAGTCACCAGATCCCACTCCAGACCCCGGGTATCGAATGACAATCCCTACTCGGAGGCGCTGTTCAAGACCCTGAAATACGGTCCGGAATTCCCCGAACGGTTCGCATCTGTCCACGACGCCGGGGCATTCATCAGCGGTTTCGTGGACTGGTACAACCATTACCATCAGCACTCAGGCATTGGCTTCCACACGCCCGCGAACGTCCACTATGGCCATGCCGCGGCGGTGGCCAAAGAACGCTCGGCAACCCTCGCTGCAGCCCGCGAGAAATACCCCGAACGCTTCACCACCACCAGTGACCCCAAAATCCTCGCGCTCCCAGGACCCGCATGGATCAACCAGCCCAAGGAAATCACCGAACAGTTAGCCGCCTAACTCCCGCTGGTACCGTTCAGCTTGAAAAATTCCGGGTCGGCCGGATTTGGTGGTGCGTCATAGTGTGGGTGGCGGTTATCTATTGTTGAGGTTTGATTGTGGATGCTGCTACGGCTTGGTTTCGGCCACGGAATTTTGCTTCATACAGAGCTGCGTCGGCTGCTTGGATCAGCTCGTTGAGGTTCTGCGGGGCCGCGTTCGGTATTGGGGCGATGCCGTAGCTGGCAGTGGGTTGCGGGGCCGTGTTTTTTTGGGAGCGGAGCATGCCGTTGTTGATTCGTGAGATCGCTTCCAGTGCTTTGCTTTCGGACGCGCCGGGTAGGAGCAGGATGAACTCCTCTCCGCCGAATCGCCCGATGAGGTCCTCTTTTCGGAGTGCGTTGGAGCACGCTGCCGCGAAGTCACGCAGAATCTGGTCTCCTGCCAAGTGCCCGTGGTTGTCATTGACGGCTTTGAAGTCATCAAGGTCGGCCATGATCAGCACTGCGGGCGATCCGGTTTGCGATAGTCTGCCAAGTTCGGTCGTGGCGAGCTCCAAAAAGGCGCCTTTGTTGAGCAGGCCGGTTAGCGCGTCCCTGGAGGCGAGGTGGTGCAGTGTTGTTATTAGCTGGACATTGCTCAGTGCGGTCATGCTGTGGGACACGATGACCATAAGGACAAGGGTGGCGATTGTCGTGACCGCGGAGCCGAAGTAGGTTTCAAACAGTTGGCTGTGGGGCCCCTGCAGGGCGAATACGAGGCACCGGGCTGCGTAGTAGGCCGCGAACAAGGCTGCCGCGATAGCAAGGGTCCTGCGTTCGATGACCGGTTCCTGTCCTGGCCTCCACATGTCCCTTGAAGCCATGGCGATCATGAGGGACATCATGGCAAGGAAGACGAGCCCTCCTGACCATGTATCGGGGCGCTGGTCCAGGACGGAAGCTGCGGCTGTAACTGCCGGAGCGACGATAAGCAGCGGGATCCCCAGCCGGCGGCCCAGAAGCGAACGCGCCCCGGCCCATACGCTGGCTGAGCCAAGCACCAGAAGGGTGTTACCCAGGGGGTTGGCCCATGGCTGGTGAGCCGTGCCGTTGAGGAGGAACAGCAGCGAGCCGGTGAGGAAGTTCATCAACGCGATGCACCACCAGCCGCTGTAAGAGGACCGTGTCCGGAGGAAGCCGCCCAGGAACAGGACGACGAGTACTACAGCCACAATGGCGAAAGCGACACGCAGCGTCGCAGTATCCAACACCAAACCAACACCGCTTCCTCCAGGGCGCCCTGCGGAAGGACGCTGTCTCCACCGACATTGGCCGATGACCATCAATGTGAACCCCGAAGGCTTGCCCGCGGACCCACGGTCCGGTGGTGAGCAATTCCAAGCTCACCACCGGCCTGCTGTCCGTATTAGGAGAGACTGTGCAGATGCCGTGGCTGGAGAGAATGCACATCACGGCCAGCGTCCGTTGTTCGTAGACAATACCCGAACGCTGGCGGGCCCGAACACTACGCCGCTTACCTCGTGAACTCCGAAGGCTTCGAAGTTGAGCTCGTTGCCACTGCATGAGAACGCAGTCTCGTACAGAACGCCCGCAAAGGGTTCCCCAAATGCGACGGCAGCAAGGGTCGACGTCGGTGTGGATGAGTTGTGCAGACGAGTACGGAAAATGACATTGTCCGAGTTACTTCGCCATAGGCGATTCTCGTAACTATGTCTCGAAACATTTTGGTTGAAGCGCTTTATCCACCATTAGTTATGAGGCACATCGGAGCAGCCTATGGCCAAACTGATTGGCTATGCACGCGTTTCCACGCGACAGCAATCCACCGACCGACAACAAGGCGGACCTTCTTGCCGCTGGCGTCCGGCGCGATGACTTCTACATCGATCACGGCGTGTCCGGGGCGCGAAATTCACGACCCCAGTTCGATCGGGCACTCGACGCGCTGATCGATGGCGACACCCTCGTCATCACCACGCTGGACAGGCTCGGACGATCCACACAGAACATGCTCGCCTTCGCCGACGAACTCCGCAGTCGAGCCGGCCTGCGCGTTCTAAACCTCGGCGGCGACACGTCGGCCGCGGCGCAAAAACTGGAAACAAGTCAAGCCTCCGTGTCCGAACTCATCGGCAGGCTGGAGCACGAGCTTGAACACAGGCTCTTTACCCGGGGCGGGCGGCGTCTTTTACCCACCACGGCCGCCGTCGAACTGCAGGTGCATGCGCTGCAGTCCGTCACCTCGTTCGACAGCGGCGTGGAGGCCCTGAAATCCATGTCATCACTCGAAGGAGGCGTCTGCACGTTCGGTGTCCTGCGGTACGGCGCCCACTACGACCTGGTGCAGCGCTTCTGGTTGGGCCCCCGTTAGCAGTCCGGCGTCTATGCGATAGCTAATTGGTTTTCTTGCGTCCAGTTTTCCCAGTAGTCTTTCGGCGTCATGCCGTCCAGGGATCCGTGGGGCCGTTCATGATTGTAGATAGCTTTCCATTCGTCGGCCAAATACTTCGCTTCGGCCATGGTGTCCATGATTTCTCCGGCGAGTTGTTCCTTCTGAATTGGGCGTTGAAGGATTCGATGAAGCCGTTCTGCCATGGTGATCCCGGGTCGATGAATGCGGTGTCGACCCCGGCGGTGTTGCACCAGTCGACCAGTGCGGCCGCGGTGAATTCCGGCCCGTTGTCACACCGGATGTAGGTCGGCGCGGTGCCGGTTTCGGCGATGATGTTCTCCAGTACCGCGACGACGTCGGTGGCTTTGAATGACCGCCGCGGGATGATGGCCAGCGCGGTGCGGGTGTATTCGTCGATGACGTTGAAGAACCGGATGTGCCGGCCGCAGGAGGTCACATCGGACTGGAAGTCGAAGCTGACCACATGCATCGGGTACTCCGCTGTGAGGCGCTTCTGCTCTCCGGCGCCGGGCCCCGTGCGGCGCTTCTTCCGCGCCCTGGGTTTACAGGTCAGCCCTTCCTCGCGCCAGAGCCGTCGCACCCGCTTCCTGTTCAGCGCCACGCCGTCCCAGTCCGGCTGGGCCAGCAGGTGCCAGCGGGCCTTCCGCCAGCCCCAAGCGGGGTGCTTCCCGGCGACGGCGCGCAGGGCTGCCCGGAGCTGGGCTTCCTCGAAGCCCATGTCGGGTTTCTTCTTGCGGAACGCGGACCGGTTCTGGCCCAGGAGCGCGCACGCGAAACGCTCGGATGCCCCGAACTTCTCCACCGCCATGCGCACGGCACGGCGGCGGGGTTCGGGGCTCAGAATTTTCCCTTGGCCACCTCATTGAGGATGTCGATGGCCAGTTCCTTCTCTGCCAGGAGGCGCTTGAGTCGGGCGTTCTCCTTCTCCAGCTCCCTGGTCCGCTTGGACGCCTCGGCGTTCCTCTCGGACCCGTACTGGTTCAGCCACCGGTACCAGGTCGCCTCGGTGACCTGGAGCTCCTTGATGACCTCGACCATCGGGCGCCCGTCATTGAGCATTTTCTGGCCCTGCCGGACTTTGGCGATGACCTGCTCGGGGGTGTGTCTGCGTGCCATGATTCGTGAATTTCCTCCTGTGTCCATTCTCGGACACGAAACTCACACAAACACTGGACTACTTTCCGGGGACCCAACCACTTCCACCGGCGGTATCCCAAGGTAAAGGTGCGCCTCGTCGGGCTGAATTCCTTGGCCGTGGCGGAATCAGTACTGTCGGGAGAAATTGAAGCGGGGCTGATCGTCCTGCCCGTGGCAGAAGCTGGCCTTCAGGTCCGGCCCCTGTTCCGTGACGAAGTTTTTTACGTATCAGCCACCCGGAGTCCAACGCGTGGTCCGGTGACCATTGAGGAACTGACGGAATCAAAGCTGGTCCTATACGACGCCTTCGCCGGCTGGCAAGACCCGACGAGGCGGCAAGTCCTGGAGCGAGCCCGACTCAAGGGACTTAAAATCGACCCCGCAATCGAGGTCGAACATGTTGATACCGCCTTAGGACTTGCGGCAACCGGAGCGGTCGACACCTTTGTCCCCCAAGCAACCACCAAGGCGCCGGGTTTTCCGAAGAACCTTCGTGCAGTTCCTTTTGCCGAGCCGTTGTATGACACGATCGCCTTGATTCAGCGGGAGGGTGCGTATCTCTCCCCCGCGACCCGCAAGATGGCCCAGACGGCCGCCCGGACCCTGCTGGCGAGGGTAACGCCGGAGCAGGACGTCCAGCGTTCGCTCCCGTCCTAAGCCCCGGCCGCACCATCAGTCGGCTACCTAGGCCGCATGAGGAATGAGCTGTCCCCTCCGGGCCGCAACAGGCTCCCTTGTCTGCGTCCCAGGCGGCGTCCAAACTAGTTCGTAGCAGCCGTTCTGGCTGCGAGGGCTCCGTTCAAGGAGGAACAATGGGCAACAGTGATGAGCTGCGGCGAGCGTACCGCCAGCTAATAGGGGCCGTCGCAGCCAACGACGAGGATGCGCTGGCCGGAATCGTCAGCGCGGGCATCGTGGACCACAGTGCCGGTCCAGGCCAGCCTCCAGGTCTGGCCGGAATTGTCTTCTGGATGCGGGGATTCCATGCCAGCCTGTCCGACTTCACGGGAAGCGTCGAGGACACAGTAGTAGAGGGGGACAAAGTTGCCGGTCGCGTGACGTGGCGTGGGACGCACACCGGGCCTTTCCTTGGTCTGGCAGCTACCGGCAAACCGGTGACGGTGGTCTCCATTCACATCCTCCGCTTTGAGGACGGCCTCGCCGTCGAATGGTGGGGTGTCCCTGATCTCTATGGTGCGCTCATTATGATAGGCGCCCGCCTTGAACTCCAATCCGGCTGACCTGCCGGGCATCGACGCCGGGCAACCAGCTGCCCCCAGGGCGAGTGCCTCGTCCAGGACCCTGCCGAAATTCGTTGGATCGTGCGCAAAGCAGCCCAGAAAAGATCCGGAGACACGAAATACAAAGTCCGCGGCATCTGCTGTCGTGCCGCCGTCGGGCTCCCCAACGCAGAGCATCGGTGTGAGCCCGGCAATAGGGGCGAACCGGACCTTGCGGGCAATCATGGTGTCGTCTCCGTCGAGTTCCCACGCCGTTCCGTCGATGCTCACCACGGTGCCGGGCTCCATCCGGCCGTCCATCAGCGATGCCAGAAGTTATTCATAGACGTGGTCTGCGAGGACCTGGCGGCTGACGCTACACGCTGCCGGGCGGCCGCCCCGGGAGGCTGGTTGCTTGGTTCAGCTCCTATAGGACTGCTCCCCCAGTGCAGGCCGCCGGTTCATGCCGCGGCCGGCGTTCCTAGGACTCACAGAACCCCCTTCCCGTCGGCGGACCTCTCCGAGCTACACCTATAGTCGAAGAATGGAGCAACGAATATTAGGCAAGACAGGGCGTACGGTCTCTGTGGTGGGTCTGGGTACGTGGCAGCTGGGAGCCGACTGGGGCAGCGTGGACCAAGCCGAGGCCGGCCGGATCCTGGCAGCCGCGGCGGACGCCGGAGTGTCGTTTTTTGATACCGCAGACGTCTACGGCGACGGGCGGAGCGAGCAGACCATCGGGGCCTACCTCGCCGCGAACCCCGGCCTGGACATCACGGTGGCCACAAAGATGGGCCGGCGCATGGAACAGCAGCCTGAGAACTACACGCTGGCCAATTTCCGGCAGTGGGTGGACCGTTCGCGGCGGAACCTGCAGACCGACTGTCTGGACCTGGTGCAGCTGCACTGTCCCCCGACCTCGGTCTACAGCCGCCCGGAAGTCTACGAGGCGTTGGACACTCTGGTCAGCGAAGGCGTCATCAGGAACTACGGCGTCAGCGTCGAACGTACAGACGAAGCGTTGGAAGCCATCAGCCATGACGGTACAGCGACCGTGCAGATCATCCTGAACGCCTTCCGGCTCAAACCGCTGGAGGAGGTCCTCCCGGCGGCGCAGGCCGCTGGTGTTGGGATCATCGCCAGGGTCCCGCTGGCCTCCGGACTGCTGTCCGGAAAGTACTCCCGTGACACCTCTTTCGCCGCGGACGACCACCGCAATTACAACCGCAGCGGTGCGGCCTTCGACGTGGGCGAGACGTTCTCCGGCGTCGACTTCGAGCAGGGGCTGGAGGCTGTGGCGGACTTCGGGAAACTCGTTCCTGCCGGGGCAACAACGGCCCAGGCCGCCATTGCCTGGATCGCAGCACAGGACGGCGTCAGCACTGTCATCCCCGGGGCCAGGAGCCCGGAACAGGCCCGCTCCAACGCCGCCGCGGCAGCGGTGATGGAGTCCATTGGCCGGGACTTCAGCGACGGTGTGCAGGAGATTTACGACAGAAACTTCCGCGGGGCCCTTCACTCGCGCTGGTAGTCCCGGGGCGGGGCGGTGGATTCCCGGACGACCAGCCGCGTGACGAGTTCCACCCTGCGGGAATCCAGCACTTCCCCACGCATCTGTCGGAGGATAAACCGTAGCGCGGCCCGGCCCATCTCCTGCAGCGGCTGGGTCACGGAGGTGAGGGCAGGCACGGATTCCTCGGCCTGGTAGGTGCCGTCGAATCCCACCAGGCTCATGTCCTCGGGAACCCGGATTTTCTGCCGGCGCGCCTCGGCAAGGACGCCCAGGGCGATGCTGTCGCTTGCCGCAAAGATGGCCGTCGGCCGCTGCTCGAGCTGGAGCAGGGCCTTCATGCCGTTGGCGCCGTGCTCGGACCGGAAGTGACCGGAGATGATGTATTGGTCTTGGACCGGTACTCCCTCCGCCCTCAGGGCAGCCAGGTATCCATGCAGCCGTGCCTGATTGCATTCGGCCGCATCAGGCCCGCCGATATAGGCAATCCGACGGTGGCCCAGTCCCAGCAGGTGTGAGGTGGCGTCTTTGCCGCCGGCCCAGTTGGTAGTTCCGACGCTGACCACATCCCCCGGCGGCGGATTGAGCGGGTCGATGACCACCACGGGAATCCCCCGGCGGTGGAAGGCATCCAGCTGGGCCGCACCGAACGCCGAGGTCACCACGATCATCCCGCAGCGTCCTTCGTCGATAATGCGCTGTGCCCGCTGCTCCGCCGTCAGGGTCGAGGCGCCCTGCTTGCCCGTGACGTTGAGTAGCACCTCAATGTCGGATTCAGCCGCATACTCCAGGACGCCGTTGAGCACCTCAACGGCGTAGGCCGAGTTGAGCGAGTCGAAGACGATTTCCACGGCCTGCCGGCCGGAGAGATTCTTGCGTTGCTGCAGCGGCGATTTGTACCCGGTCCGGGCGAGCACGGTCATGACTTTGGCCCGGGTGTCAGCGGAAACGTCGTCCCTCCCGTTGATGACCTTCGAGACTGTCGGCGCTGAAACGCCGGCCTCACGGGCAACAGCAGCCAGCGTCAACTTTTCCTGGTGTTCAGCGGCGGACATTTGGCTCCCTTATGTTTTCGAAATATTTCGCTGCCATCAGCTTCGGTGCATTTACTTGCTAAGTCAACCTGCGACCGAGAAATATGTGATGACTCTCACTAAAAAAGCTTGACGGCCGTTCCCCGCGCCGCTAGCTTTATCTAAACAGATCGCAAGTTTTAGCGAAATATTTCGAAAACTTTGGTTTGAATAGTTTGACCGACCACTACCCCGGCAGTGCTGCCTGATCCAAAGGCCGGACTTCCGAACACACAACGGGCCACCAGCGTCGAGCCCGAAGGATGAATGGAATGCAAATGACTAATCGTAAACTGCGCTCAGCCGCGATGGCTCTCTCCGCCGCGGCGCTCTCGCTCTCCCTCGCCGCCTGCGGCTCCAGCGGCCCCGCCGGAACGACCGCCAGCGCGGACTCGGCCACCATGTGGGGCCTCACCGGCGGCAACCAGCCCGTCCTGCAGCAGTCGGTGGATGCCTGGAACACAGCGCACTCCGACCAGACAATAAAACTCGACTTCTTCGCGAACGATGCCTACAAGACCAAGGTCCGCACCGCCGTCGGCGCCGGCCAGGGCCCCACGTTCATCTACGGGTGGGGCGGCGGGGTCCTGAAGTCCTACGTGGACGCTGGCCAGGTGACCGACCTGACGGACTTCCTCAAGGAAAACCCCGACGTCGCGGACCGTTACCTGCCGTCCATCCTGGAAAACGGCAAGATCGACGGCAAGATGTACGCGGTGCCCAACAACAACGTCCAGCCCGTCGTCCTGTACTTCAACAAGGAAGTCTTCGAAAAGGTCGGCGCTCAGCCGCCCAAGACGTGGGATGAACTCATGGCGCTGGTGCCCAAGTTCAAAGAAGCCGGCGTGGCACCGTTCTCCCTGGGCGGTCAGTCCAAATGGCCGGACCTGATGTGGCTCGAGTACCTCGTTGACCGGATCGGCGGCCCGGAGGTCTTCGCGAACATCGCCGCGGACAAGCCCGGCGCATGGTCGGACCCCGCCGTGAAGGAGGCTCTCACCAAAATCCAGGAACTCGTGGACGCGGGCGGATTCATCAACGGATTCTCCTCCATCGCCGCCGACAGCAACGCCGACCAGGCCCTGCTGTACACCGGGAAGGCCGCCATGGTCCTGCAGGGCGGCTGGATCTACCAGGGCATGAAGAAGGACGCTGCGGACTTCGTCTCCAGCGGCAAGCTCGGCTTCACCACGTTCCCGACCGTTGCCGGCGGTAAGGGCGACCCCGCGAACGTGGTGGGCAACCCCTCCAACTTCTGGTCCATCTCTTCCAAGGCCACCGACAGCCAGAAGAAAGCCGCCCTCGACTACGTCAAGAGCGGGATGTTCACCGGGGCCGACACCCAGGCCCTGATCGACTCCGGAGCCGTCCCCGTGACCACCGGCATCGAAAGCAAACTGGCTGCCTCCCCGGACAAGGACTTCCTGACCTTCGTCTACAGCATGGCCAAGGACGCTCCGGACTTCACGATGTCCTGGGACCAGGCGCTGAGCCCCGCCCAGGGCGACGCAATGCTCTCCAACCTGGACCAGATCTTTCTGAAGAAGATCAGCCCCGAGCAGTTCATCGACACCATGAACGCCACGATCGGAAAATAGCCAGTGTCTGCCTCAACCGGAACCTCCCGACGGGCCCTTGAAACGGGCCCGTCGGGGTGGCTGGCCGTCCCAGCCCTCGTCTTCTTCCTCGCCTTCGCGATCATTCCCTTGTTCGGCGTCCTCTTCCTCAGCTTCACGAAATGGAACGGGCTCGGCGAGATCCAGCTTGAAGGGTTCTCCAGCTGGATCACGGCGCTGACGGACCCGATCACCGCCAACGCCCTCGTGGTGACGGCGAAGATCATGTTCTTCTCCTTCATCGTCCAGGCGCCGATCAGCCTGTTGCTGGGCGTATTCACCTCCGCCGGCCACAAATACCGGGCGGCCCTGGCTGTCCTGTACTTCGTGCCGCTGCTGCTGTCCTCCGCAGCAGTCGCGATCGCCTTCAAGGCCCTGCTGGACCCGAACTTCGGCCTGGGCGCGGGGCTGGGCCTGCCCATCCTCACCCAGGACTGGCTCGGCAATTCCGACCTCGTGCTCTTCGTGGTGGTGTTCGTGATTGCGTGGCAGTTCGTTCCGTTCCACACCCTCATTTACCAGGGCGGTGTCCGCCAGATTCCCACGTCGCTGTATGAGGCGGCACAGATCGACGGTGCAGGACGCATGCAGCAGTTCTTCAGCATCACGCTGCCGCAGCTGAAGTACACGATCATAACTTCCTCCACCCTCATGGTGGTCGGCTCGCTCGCCTACTTCGACCTCATTTTTGTCCTGACCGGCGGGGGGCCGGGGTACGCCACGCGCCTGCTGCCCCTTCATATGTACCTGACCGGCTTCAAGGCCAATGACATGGGCGCTGCCAGCGCCCTTGGCGTCATCCTCGTGGTGATCGGCCTTGCGCTGGCCCTGATACTGCAGCGCCTCGGCGGCAAGAACCGCAACGACAGCCAAATGGAAGGTGCCTGATGGCTTCCACAACCCAGCTTCCCGCCCGGCCCGCAGCACCCACGGACGACGGCGGAACGCCCCGCCGGCGCGCGAAGGGCCCGGGACGCAGCCGGCCTAACCTCATCGGCGGAGCGGCCGGGTGGATCTGGCTCGCGGTCATCATCGTGCCTATCTACTACGTCGTGGTGACGAGCCTGAAGAACCAGGCGGGCTTTTTCACCTCGAATCCGATGCTGCCGCCCACCGAGCCGACCCTGGACAACTACAAGCTGGTTCTGGAAAACGACTTCGTTAAATACTTCACGAACTCCCTGATCGTCACGATCGGCAGCGTTATCCCGGCCCTCCTGGTCTCGTTCATGGCCGCCTACGCCATCGTGCGGGGCAAGTCCCGGTTCCTGAGCTGGACCAACAACCTCTTCCTCCTTGGCCTGGCCGTTCCGCTGCACGCCACGATCATCCCGATCTACTGGATGATCACCAAGGCACACCTGTATGACACGCTGCTGGCGCTCATCCTGCCCTCGATCGCCTTTGCCATCCCGATCTCCGTCCTTATCCTCTCCAACTTCATGCGTGACGTGCCCAATGAGCTGTTCGAATCCATGCGCCTCGACGGGTGCTCGGACTGGGCCATGATGTGGCGCCTGGCGCTGCCGATGACCCGCCCGGCCGTGGTGACCGTCGGTATCTACAACGCACTGGGCGTCTGGAACGGCTTCCTGTTCCCGCTCATCCTGACCCAGAGCCCTTCCACCCGGGTGCTTCCGTTGTCCCTGTGGACCTTCCAAGGCGAATTCAGCGTCAACATCCCCGCCGTCCTGGCCTCCGTGGTGCTCGCCACCCTGCCGCTGCTGGTCCTCTATGTGGTGGCCCGCCGCCAACTGATCAGCGGACTCACCGCCGGGTTCAGCAAGTAACCGGCCCACGCCCCGAAAGGAATCATTATGACAACCGCCCAGCCCCTCCGGGTCGGGATGGTCGGCTACGCCTTCATGGGCGCCGCCCACTCCCACGCCTGGCGGACCGCCCCCCGGTTCTTTGACCTGCCGCTGGAACCGCACCTCACCGCCGTCGCCGGCCGCAATCACAACGGCGTCCGGGCGGCGGCGGCCAAGCTTGGCTGGGCCTCCACCGAGACGGACTGGCGGCGCCTGATCGAACGCGACGACATCGACCTGATCGACATCTGCACCCCGGGTAACACCCACGCGGAGATCGCAATTGCAGCCCTCGAGGCCGGCAAGCACGTGCTGTGCGAAAAGCCGCTGGCCAACTCGGTCGCCGAGGCCGAGCGCATGACAGCGGTCGCAGACGCTGCTGCCAAGCGCGGGGTGTTCTCGATGTGCGGATTCAGCTACCGCCGGACTCCGGCACTCGCGCTGGCCCGGCGCTTTGTCCAGCAGGGCCGGCTGGGGACTGTGCGCCACGTAAGGGCCCAGTACCTGCAGGACTGGCTGAGCGACGAAAATGCCCCGATGACCTGGCGGCTGGACAGGTCCAAGTCCGGGTCCGGATCCCTGGGGGACATCGGAGCGCACATCATCGATGCCGCCCAGTGGATCACCGGCCAGAACATCACCGGTGTTTCAGCCCTCCTCGAAACCTTCGTGCAGCAACGCCCGCTTGCCGGAGACATGGTAGGCCTGGGCGGCCACGGCGACGTCGGAGCAGACGCGCCGCGCGGAAGTGTCACCGTGGACGACGCAGCAATCTTCACCGCACGCTTCGACGGCGGCCCGATCGGCGTGTTCGAGGCCACGCGCTACGCGCTGGGCCGCAAGAACGCCATGCGGATCGAGATCAACGGCACCAAGGGATCCCTGGCCTTCGACTTCGAAGAGATGAACGTCCTGTCCTTTTACGACGCCGCCGAATCCCCCGATGCCGGCTTCCGCCGGATCTTCGTCACCGAACCCGAACACCCCTACGCAGCCAACTGGTGGCCCACCGGCCACGGCCTCGGTTACGAGCACGGCTTCACCCACCAGGTTGTCGACCTGGTGAACGCCGTCGCGGAACAGCGCCAGCCGGAACCGTCGTTTGCCGATGCCCTGCAGGTTCAGCGCGTGCTGGCCGCCGTGGAAACCAGCGCCGCGAACTCCAGCCAATGGCAAAACGCCTGAGACAAATGCCGGAACCCAAAACCAGACCTGTACGCGAAAACGAGGCACGCTCCATGACACGACCTATCACCCTCTTCACCGGCCAATGGGCTGACCTGCCCTTCGAGGAGGTGGCCCGCCTCGCCGGCGAGTGGGGCTTCGAAGGCCTGGAAATCGCCTGCTGGGGCGACCACCTTGACCCCCGGCGCGTCGTCGAAGACGATCTCTACCTCCAGGGCCGGCTGGACATCCTGGAAAAGAACAACCTCAAGGTCTTTGCCATCGCCAATCACCTCACCGGCCAGGCTGTCTGCGACGACCCCATCGACGAGCGACACCGGGACATCCTCCCGGACGGCGTGTGGGGCGACGGCGACCCGGAGGGCGTCCGCACCCGGGCCGCCGAGGCCATGAAGGACACGGCCCGGGCCGCGGCCCGCCTGGGCGCCACCACCGTCACCGGATTCACCGGGTCCTCCATTTGGAAGGCCGTGGCCATGTTCCCGCCGGCCTCCGCAGCCATGATCGACCGCGGCTACCAGGATTTCGCGGACCGCTGGAACCCCATCATGGACGTCTTCGACGACGCCGGAGTCCGCTTCGCCCTGGAGGTCCACCCCTCCGAAATCGCCTACGACTACTGGACCGCCAAGCGCACCCTGGAGGCAATCGGCCACCGGGAAAACTTCGGCCTGAACTTCGATCCCTCCCACTTCATCTGGCAGGACCTGGACCCGGTCATGTTCCTGCAGGACTTCGCCGAGAAGATCTTCCACGTACATGTCAAGGAATCCATCCGGCAGCTCGATGGCCGCAACGGCCGGCTGGGATCGCATCTGCCCTGGGCGGATCCGCGCCGGGGCTGGGACTTCGTCACGGCCGGTCACGGTGACGTGAAGTGGGAACCCATCTTCCGCACCCTCAACGCGATCGGCTACAGCGGACCCACCAGCATCGAATGGGAAGACGCGGGCATGGACCGGATGATCGGAGCGCCCCAGGCCCTGGCCATGGTCCAGGAACTCGCCCGCATCGCCCCTCCCGTTGCCGCCTTCGACTCCGCCTTCGCGAGCCGCTGACCACCACTTCCGGTCTCCGGACCGCAATCCAAACAAAGGAAATGCCATGACAGAGAACAAGACCGCACTCGTGGTCCGGGGCGGGTGGGACGGCCACCAGCCCCTGGAGGCCACGGAACTGTTCATCCCGTTCCTCAAGGACAACGGCTACGACGTCCGGGTCGAGGAATCCACCAAAATCTATGCCGACGCCGAGTACATGGCCGGCGTGGACCTCATCATGCAGTGCATGACCATGACCACCATCGAAAAAGACGAATTCGAAGGCCTGCGCACGGCCGTTGAGAACGGCACCGGCATGGCCGGCTGGCACGGCGGGATCGCCGATTCCTACCGGAACACCTCGGACTACCTCCACCTGATCGGCGGCCAGTTCGCCTGCCACCCCGGCAAGCACCCCGACGAGCTCACGGGCGAGCAGCCGGACAATTACGTTCCCTACACGGTCAACATGCTCCCGGCCGCCGCAGACCACCCGATCACCCAGGGCATCGGCGACTTCGACCTCGTCACCGAACAGTACTGGGTCCTCACCGACGACTACATCAACGTCCTGGCCACCACCACGCAGAAGGTCCGCGAATGGGACCCCTGGAACCGTGAAGTGACCTCGCCCGCCATCTGGACCCGGCAGTGGGGCAAGGGCCGCATTTTTGTCGCCACTCCCGGCCACAACATCGAAATCCTCCAGGACAGCAACGTCCGCACCATCATCGAAAGGGGCCTGCTGTGGGCAAGCCGTTAAATGTAGGAATCATCGGCTGCGGCGCAATCATCGCCCAGTACCTGGCCAATATCCCCCGCCTCGAAACCCTCAAACTGGTGGCCGTCGCGGACCTTGATCCGGCCCGCGCCCAGGCCGTGGCCGACGGCTACGACGGCGTCCGTGCCGTCTCGGTTGAGGACCTGCTGGCCGCCGAGGACGTGGACCTGGTCCTGAACCTGACCATCCCGGCCGCGCACGCCGACGTCGCCCTCAAGGCGATTGCCGCCGGCAAGAGCGTGTACGGCGAGAAGCCGCTGGCGGCCACGACGGCCGAAGCACGCCAGGTCCTGGACGCGGCACGCGAGGCCGGGGTCGCCGTCGGCTGCGCGCCGGACACCGTCCTGGGGACCGGGGTGCAGACGGCCCGCAAGGCCATTGACGATGGCCTGATCGGGGCCCCGATCTCGGCGACGGCCACCATGGTCACCCCCGGCCACGAACGCTGGCACCCCCACCCGGACTTCTACTACCAGCCCGGCGGCGGCCCGCTGCTGGATATGGGCCCCTACTACGTCAGCGCCCTGGTCAACATGCTGGGTCCGGTGGTCTCGGTCATCGGCGCCGCCAGCCACACCCGGACCGAGCGCACCATCGGCTCGGGCCCGCGCGAAGGCGAGGTGATTCCGGTCGCCACAGACTCGCACGTGACCGGGATCCTGGTCCACGCCTCGGGGGCTCTCTCCACCCTGGTGATGAGCTTCGACGCAGTGAACACCAAATCCTCGAACATCGAGATCCACGGCGAGCTCGGCTCCCTGGTGGTTCCGGACCCCAACTACTTCGAAGGCGCCGTGGAACTCTTCACCCTGGGCGCCGACGCGTGGGAGACCCTCCCGGTCTCCGCCGGCTATGTTGAGTCCGGCCGCGGCTTCGGCATCGCGGACCTGGCCGCCACCCCGGCCGGATCAGAACCGCGGGCCGGCGGGCAGCTGGCCTACCATGCGCTCGAGGTCATGGAATCCGTGCTGGAGTCAGCCCGCAGCGGAGCGGCTGTTCAGATCCGTAGCACCGCAGCCCGGCCGGCCCTGGTGGAACTGACCGTCCTGGCAGACGCCAGGACGGAAGAACAGGTGCAGGAAGTCACTGCCTAGCAGGACCTGAATCGGCGGCCGGTCACGGATAACTTCCGTAACCGGCCGCCGTTCGTTAAGGTGCCGGGCGTTAATTACCCATTGACCTCAAGTGATCTGCGTCATACTCTGTTTTTGGAAGAATACTTCCACGATGCGTAAACTGCGCACCGGCGACCATGAATAGAGGCTGTCGTGACCATTCGCAACAACGACCTGACGGATGCCGATCTGGCGGTCTCTGACGCCGATCCTTCGTTGTACAACGAGGACCTCGCCCCGCTGCCGGCGTCCAGACGAACCTGGGGATGGTTTGCCATTTTCAACGTCTGGTCAAACGACATCCAGAGCCTGGCGGGCTACACGCTGGCCGCCAGCCTGTTCATTACCGCCGGCATCAATGGCTGGTTCGTTTTTGCCGCCATCCTGCTCTCCGGCTTCATCATCAAGGTCCTCGTGGACCTGAGCGGCCGGCCAAGCGTCAAGTACGGCTTTCCGTTCCCGGTGCTTGCCCGGGCGTCGATGGGCGTGCGGGGGGCCCAGTTCCCGGCCATTATCCGTGCCGTGGTCGCCATTTTCTGGTACGGCGCCCAGACATATTTCGCTTCGACGGCGATTTCACTGGCGATAAACGCTCTGCTGGGGAGGCCGGGAGGCGCCGAGTTCCTCGGGATGGACTGGGTGTCCTGGGCTTCCTACGTGATCGCATCTGCCCTGCAGGTGGCGCTCTTCCTTGGCGGCATCGAACGCATTGCAGGCTTCCTCAACATCGCAGGCCCAGCCGTTTACCTGGTGATGATCGCACTTCTCGTGGCTATCTGGGTGCAGGTGGGTGCTGAACTGCCTCAGGCGGTCGGCACCATTTTCTCCCGCGCCGACGTCACAGGGTGGGCCGCCTTCTCCGCTTTTGCGGGGGTCACGGGCACCATGGTGGCCTACTTCGCCGCCGTCGTTATCAACTTTGGTGACTTTGCCCGCAACGTCCGCACGGAGAAGGCCATGCGCTTCGGCAACCTGACGGGCCTGCCGATCAGCCTGGCCCTGTTCACCTTTCTTTCCGTGTTTATCACGGCGGGCGCCTACCTCCTGTACCAGGGCGGGCAGGGGGAACCACTGACCAATCCCGCCGACATCGTCGGCCTCGTGGACAACGTTCCCCTGACCGTCCTGGCTGCAGCGACATTCCTGGTCGCGACCCTCGGCATCAACGTGGTGGCCAACTTCATTCCCCCGTCCTACTCGTTGTCGAACATCAACCCCGCCAGGATCTCCTTCCGCAAGGCGGGCATGATCACAGCCGTCGCCGGGTTCATCATCGGTGCACTGTGGGTCGCTGTCATTTCAAGCATCGGCCTTCCCAAGTTCGTGGACACGCTCGGTGCTGTGCTCGCGCCGCTCTACGGCATCATCATCGCCGACTACTATTTCGTGCGGAAACAACGCCTCAACCTTCACGACCTGTACTCAACCGACCCCAAAGGCGCCTACCACTTCACCGGTGGATGGAACCGCAGGGCACTCGTGGTCTTCGGCGTGGCTGCAGTGTTCTCGATCTTGGCCGTGTGGTTGCCCCAGCTTGCACAGCTCAGCGGATTCGCATGGCTCTTCGGTGCCGCCTTGGGCGGACTCTTCCACTGGGTGGCGATGAGGAAGTTTGTC
Source organism: Pseudarthrobacter sp. NBSH8 (assembly GCF_014217545.1). Taxonomy (NCBI): domain Bacteria; kingdom Bacillati; phylum Actinomycetota; class Actinomycetes; order Micrococcales; family Micrococcaceae; genus Pseudarthrobacter; species Pseudarthrobacter sp. NBSH8. The sequence goes on along the minus strand of NZ_CP043178.1, from coordinate 1,809,749 downwards.
GTCCAGACTTCCCATCACGACCGCTAGACGATCCTTCCATGAGGGTCTGTCGACCACTGAGCCTCTGGAGCTGCCATTGCATCCGGGAACGGGGTGGAGCTAATCGCCCGGGTACCGGATTCCGGCTTGGCTCCGCACCTCGTCCAGGAGGGACATGGTGGCCAGGGTGTCGGCCAGCGGCAGGGTGGGGCTCTCCCTCTGCCCCTGCTGGATGCACCGGGTCACTTCGCGCAGTTGGTACGTGTAACCGTGGCCGGCCGCAGGGAAGTCCTCCACGCGCTGCTCGCCCGAAGCCAGCGTGATTGTCAGCTGGCGGGGGTTAAACAGCGGCGCGCCGCAGCGCAGCATGCCCCGGGTGCCGGCGACGGTGGCCGCCTGCGTGGAGACCGTAGTCAACGATGCGAGCAGCTGTGCCTGCGCTCCCGAGGGGTATTGCAGCGTCATGGCGGTGGTGGTGTCGACGCCGTCGCTGTTCAGGTGGGCGGTGGCCGTCAGCGACCTGGGCCGGCCCAGGGCCGTCAGTGCCCAGGTCAGCAGGTAAACACCAAGGTCCATGACCGCACCGCCGCCCTCCTCCCGCTTCCACAGCCGGGCCTCCGGGTCGAAGGGCGCGGGGAAACCAAGGTCGGCCTGGATCCAGCGGACCTCGCCCAGTTCACCGGACGCCACAATCTCCGCCGCCCGCTGCACGCTGGGCAGGAACCGGGTCCAGACGGCTTCCATGAGAAACAGGCCCTTGTCCCGGGCGACGCTGGCGAGGTGCTCCGCTTGCCCCGCGTTCAGGGTCAGCGGCTTCTCGCACAAGACGTGTTTGCCGGCGTTCAAAGCTTCCAGGGCCACCGGGTAGTGGCTGGCATGCGGCGTGGCCACATACACAACATCCACGTTGGGGTCCTGAAGCAGCCGCTGGTAGCCGGACAGCCCGACGCCGGCCCGTTCACCGCTGTCTGCCCGGTCACCGTAAGCGCTCACGAAGCCGAATTCGGCGGCGAAGGCCTCGGCGCCGGCCTGCGTCCGCGAGCTCACGGCCTGAAGGACCGCGTCCGGCAGCAGGGCCAGGTCACTGACCACAATGGACGCGATCCGTCCGGTGGCAATGACCCCCCAGCGCAGCGGACGGCCGGAGGCCGGCAGCGGGTCGTCGAGACCTGCTGCCAGCAACGGTGTCCGAACTAGCAGCGGTTCAGTTGCCGGCATCAATGTGGGTGGCCGCCCTTTTGTAGTTGGCGCTGATGAGCGCCTGGAAGTCCGGCTCTGGGGTCGCGTCCAGGGCCACGTCCCAACCGGGACGGTTGCCGGTGAGCGCCCAGGCCGCCTGTACAGCGGCGCCCCGGGCCACATACTCGCCGGGGGTGGGGATGACCACCGGGACGTCGAAGACCTGCGCGGCGATCCGCTGCACGGCAGGGTTCTGTACCGCCCCGCCGATCAGCAGCAGCCGCCCGGCCGGGTAGCCGAGCTCCCGCAGCGCGTCCAGGCCTCCGGACAGTCCGCACAGCATGCCTTCGATCGCGGCGCGCGCCAGGTTCGGCCGGGTGGTGGACTCAATGCTCAGCCCGTGGAAGCTTGCCTTGGCGTGCGGGAGGTTGGGGGTCCGCTCGCCCTCGAAATACGGGATCAGGACGACGCCGCCGGCGCCGGGTTCGGCCTCCAGCGCGAGTTTTGCCATTTCCGCGAAATCCACGGCCAGCAGTCCTGCGATGGAGCTCAGGACCCGGGCAGCGTTCAGGGTCACCGCGATGGGCAGGTACGCTCCGCCGGCGTCGGCGAATCCCGCCACGGTACCGGTGGTGTCGGAGTGCAGCTCGGCGGCGACGGCGAAGACCGTGCCGCTGGTCCCTACCGAGACCACCACGTCCCCCGGTCCGGCGCCGAGCCCGAGGGCGGCAGCGGCATTGTCACCGGCACCGGGGCCGAGGATGATGCCCTCGTCCCCGGAACCGTCCGCGCCGCCCGGCAATGTGCTGCCCTGGGCGCCGAAGCATTCCGGTTGGACGGGCCCGGCGGACGCGCCGGGGGCCAGGACCCGCGGGAGGATCACCGCCGCGCCGTGCTCCCCTGCTGCCCCGGCTTCCCGGGCGTCGCGCCCGAATGCCAGCTTGAACAGGTCCAGGTCGTAGCTGCCGGAGAAAGGACTCCAGTAGCCGGTGCCGCTGGCATCGGAACGGTCAGTGGTCAGCTGTTCCAGGTCCGGGCCCAGCGGGCTGGACCCGGCCGGGCCGTAGCCGCGCAGGCGCCACATGAGCCAGTCGTGCGGCAGGGCGACGGCGGCGACCCGGGCTACGGATTCCGGTTCGTGATCGCGTACCCACCGGACCTTCGTGACGGTGAAGGACGCCACCGGGACCAGCCCGGTCCGCCGCGAGAAGTCCTCGGCGCCGACTTCGGCGGTGAGGTCCGCGGCGGACTGCGCCGAGCGGGTGTCGTTCCAGAGCAGTGCCGGCCGCACCACGTTGCCCTCGGCGTCGAGCAGCACCATGCCGTGCTGCTGCCCGCCGACAGAGAGGGCACTGATGCCGCCCAGCCCGCCGGCGTCGTTGATGGCCTCTGACAAGGCCTGCCACCAGTGGTCGGGGTGGACCTCCGTGCCGTCCGGATGCCCGGCGCGGCCCTCGCGGACCAGGGCGCCGCTCACGGCATCCAGAACGACAATCTTGCAGCTTTGTGTGGATGAGTCCACCCCGGCAACCAGTGTCATGGGTTCAGCGCGCGCCGAGCAGGTGCTCGATGAAGAGCTGCTGCAGCTTCACGAAGCCGAAGCCCTTGCCGCCGAAGTACGCGCCGGAGTCGAAGTCCTCATAGGAGGACCGGTCGGCCCGGAGCTGCTCGTAGCCTTCGCCAGCGTTGAGCGTGGGCTCGTTGATCTGGGCCACCCGGGAGGCCAGCAGGGCTGCCTGGACCTCGGGGTCGGCGCGGAATGCCTTGGCGCGTTCCTTGAGCAGCAGGTAGGTCTGAATGTTGGCGGCCGCGGAGTCCCAGACGCCGTCCATGTCCTCGGTGCGGCTCGGCTTGTAGTCGAAGTGGCGCGGGCCCGTGTAGGAGGGGCCACCGTCGGGCCCGCCGTTTTCGAGCAGGTCCACCAGCGAGAACGCGTTCTGCAGGTCGCCGTGGCCGAACACCAGGTCCTGGTCGAACTTGATGCTGCGCTGGCCATTGAGGTCGATGTGGAAGAGCTTGCCCTGGTACAGAGCCTGGGCGATGCCGTGGGTGAAGTTCAGCCCGGCCATCTGCTCGTGCCCGGTTTCGGGGTTGACGCCTACCAGTTCGGGGCGTTCCAGGGTCTCGATGAACGCGAGCGCGTGGCCCAGGGTGGGGAGGAGGATGTCGCCGCGGGGTTCGTTCGGCTTTGGCTCAATCGCGAACCGGATGTTGTAGCCCTTGTCCGTGACGTAGTCGCCCAGCAGGTTCACAGCCTCGCGGTAGCGTTCCAGGGCGCCGCGGATGTCCTTGGCCGCGTCGTACTCGCTGCCTTCGCGGCCGCCCCACATCACGAACGTCTCGGCGCCCAGTTCAGCGGCGAGGTCGATGTTGTCCAGCACCTTGCGCAGGGCGAAGCGGCGCACGCCGCGGTCGTTGCTGGTGAAGCCGCCGTCTTTGAACACGGGGTGGCTGAACAGGTTGGTGGTGACCATGGGGACCACCATGCCGGTGGATTTCAGCGCACCGGTGAGGCGGTCGATTTCCCGCTGGCGGTCAGCCGCGGAGCAGCCGAAGGGGAAGAGGTCATCGTCGTGGAAGGTGATGCCATAGGCGCCGAGGTCGCTGAGCCGGTTGACGGCCTCAACGGTGTCCAGCGGCGGGCGGGTGGCGGACCCGAACTGGTCCTGGGCCTGCCAGCCCACGGTCCAGAGGCCGAACGAGAACTTGTCTTCACGGGTGGGCTGAATCGCCATTGAAAGCTCCAAAGAGTGTTGTGGTGGATGGTGCCGGTTCGGGCCGTTTGGTAGCGACCCGCGCAAATTGTTCTGCAATCAAACATATTCGAAATCGTGGTGATGTCAACCACTTCCGGAAAAATCTTCTGCTGTACCAACCCTCCGCAGAAAAGTCTTTCCGCTGAACCCGCCTACAGGTAGGGTTATGTTTTAGAAAACACCAAATTTGGGCCCCTGAGGCTCAAAATTAAAGGATGGCCTGTAATGGAGCAGCTCGTGACCGAACGCAACTGGGCCCGGAATCACACGTACCGGGCGCCCCGGATCGCCCACCCGGCCAGCGTGGAGGAGCTGCAGGAACTGGTGGCCGGCGCGGATAGGGTGCGGGCGCTGGGCTCCCGGCATTCGTTCAATGACATTGCGGACACCTCCGGCACCCTGGCAGTCTTGGACCGCCTGGATGCGGGCCGGCCGGACGCCGGGATCAGCGTGGACCCGGTCAGCATGTCCGTGACGGTCGGCGCGGGCGTCCGCTACGGAACCCTCGCCGCCGAGCTGCAGCGTCAGGGCTTCGCCCTGCACAACCTGGCGTCCCTGCCGCACATTTCCGTAGCCGGCGCCGTCGCCACGGCCACACACGGCTCCGGGGATGCCAACGGCAACCTCGCCACCGCCGTCCGGGCACTGGAACTGGTCACCGCCGACGGCACACTCCTTTCCGCCCGCCGGGGCGACGCCTACTTCGACGGCATGGTGGCGGGACTCGGAGCCCTCGGCATCGTCACCCGCCTTACCCTGGACATCGAACCCAGCTTCGAAGTCAGCCAGCGGGTGTTTGAAAATCTCGATTGGGACCAGGTCCTGGCGAACTTCGACGCCGTAACATCCGCCGCCTACAGCGTGAGCCTCTTCACCGACTGGAGCGGATCAACCATCGGGCAGGCCTGGCTCAAAAGCCGCACCGGCGATCCCGTCCCGGACCAAGCAGGGTTCTTCGGCGGCACCCCCGCCACGGCGGCCCTGCACCCGCTGCCCGCGGCCTCCGGCAGTATCTGCACCCAACAGCTCGGCGTGCCGGGCCCGTGGTCGGACCGGCTGGCCCATTTCCGGTTGGAATTCACCCCCAGCAACGGCGATGAGCTGCAGAGCGAATACCTCCTCCCCCGCGAGCACGCCGCTGACGCGCTCCGCACCATGCGCCGGCTCTCGGACGTGGTCACCCCGCTGCTGCTGGTCGGCGAAATCCGCACCGTCGCCGCGGACAGGCTGTGGATGAGTCCCAACTACGGCCGCGACGGCATCGCACTGCACTTCACCTGGCGCCCGGACCAGCCGGCCGTTGAGGCCATCCTGCCGCTGATCGAAGCGGAACTGGCACCGTTCGGGGCCCGCCCGCACTGGGGCAAACTGTTCGACGCCGGCGCCGGCACCCTCGCGCCGCTCTACCCGCGTTTCGGTGACTTCACCGCCCTAGCGGACCGCCTGGATCCGGCCGGGAAGTTCCGGAACAGCTTCCTGGACCGCACTGTGTTCGGCAGCTGATAATCTCGCGATGATGCCCACCTCAATCCCGCGCCCCGCCCCGCCGTCCGCCGAGCCGGATCCGTCACGGCGAAACAACCTGGCGCTGCTCACCTCCCTCATCCACCACCACGGCGTCCTCAGCCGGGCCCAGCTGACCAAGCGGACCGGGCTGAACCGGTCCACGGTGGGAACCCTGATCGGTCAGCTTGTGGCTTGGGGGCTGGTTTATGAGACTGCCCCCACCGGTGAGGCCCAGGTGGGCCGGCCCAGCCCCGAGGTGCACCCGAGCCGGTCCACGGCGGCCCTTGCAGTCAACCCGGAAATCGATGCTGTGACGATCGGGCTGGTGAGCCTCGGCGGGAAAGTCCAGCGGAGGATCCGTTTCGCTACGGAGCGGATCCCCACCGCCCGGGAAGCCGTCAACAGCGCCGCGGCGGTCATCGAGGGGATGCGCTCCGAGCTCGAGGCCTCCTACCGGATCACCGGCATCGGCATTGCCGTTCCGGGACTGGTCAACCGGGCGGACGGCGTCGTCCGGCACGCCCCCCATCTGGGCTGGCGCAACGAACCCGTGGCCCAAATGCTCAGCGACGCAACCGGCTTTGACTGCAGCGCTGCCAACGACGCCTCCCTCGCCGCCGAAGCCGAACTCATCTTCGGCGCCGGCGCCGGCCGGGAAAACCTGGTCTACGTCAACGGCGGCGCGTCCGGCATCGGCGGCGGAGTTATCTGCGACGGCGTGCTGCTACGCGGCGCCTCTGGCTACGCCGGCGAACTGGGCCACACCTTCGTCCGGACGTCCGGATCGACCTGCCACTGCGGCGCCACCGGGTGCCTGGAGACGGAGGTCTCCCAGTCCCGGCTTTTCGACCTTGCCGGGCTCGACGGCGGCGACGCCACCGAGCTGGAACGCGCGCTCCGGAACACCGGCGGCACCGGGGTAACGGAGGAAGTTGACCGGCAGCTGGAGTACCTGGCCATCGCGCTGCGGAACACCGTCAACATGTTCAACCCGGAGGCACTGGTCCTGGACGGCTTCCTGGGCGTCCTGCACGGGCTCTCCCCCGGCGCCTTGGAGCGACTCATCCGATCCCAAGCCCTCGACGGTCCTGCCGACGAGGTCAAAATCCACCGCTCAGCACTGGGTCCTGACCTGATGATGATCGGCGCCGCCGAGCTCGCCTTCACCCGGTTCCTGGCCGATCCCGCAAGCTTGGGCACCCTGCCCGCGCCCGCCCTCCCGGAAGGCTGACATGCCCGTCCCGAACACCTCGCCCATGGGCGCATTCTTTGACCTCACGGCCACCATCGGCGGCCGCCACCAGCACGCCGTCGTGACGGAAGTCGCCGCAAGCCTGCGCAGCCTCACCGTGGATGGTGTCGCCCTGATCCAGGAATACCCCGTCGATGCGGAGCCGCCATTTTGCGCCGGATGGGTGCTCGTCCCGTGGCCCAACCGGGTGGCCGACGGCTGCTGGACCTATGGAGGCGAGAGCCTGCAGCTGGATATAACGGAGCCGGAGAACCACAACGCCATGCATGGACTCCTCTCACATTCGGCCTATCGCACCGCGCGTAGGACCCAAAGCAGCATCACCCTGGCCGCCGACATCTCAGCACAGCCCGGTTATCCCTTCGAACTGAAAACATCCGTCCATTACGAGCTGACAGAGGACGGCATAACCGTCACCCACCTTCTGAAGAACAGCGGTACCCATCCGGCTCCCGTGGCAGTGGGCGCCCACCCATTCCTCTGTTTGGGAACGGTGGCCACGGATGAACTGAAACTGTTCATCGATGCCGAAACCCACATTGAAGTCGACGACAGGCAAAACCCCACTGGAACTACGACCAGCGTCGCCGGAACCCGGCACGATTTACGGGCCGGACAGACCATCGGGACAGTGAACCTGGACGATGCCTGGGCAGATGTTCGCCGGGACCGCTCCGGCGGCTCCGCCCACTACTTGGAGGCGCCGGACGGGCGACAGGTACGTTTGCACATGGACGCCTCATTCGGGTATGTCCAGGCATTCACCACTAAGCGCTTCCCAACGGAGAACGGGATGGTTACCGCGGTCGCGGTGGAACCGATGACCGCTCCCCCCGATGCGTTCAACAGCGGTGAAGGGCTGCGCTGGCTCGGCCCAGCCCAGGCCTGGCAGCTACAGTGGAGCATCCACTTCCGTCACTGACCGAGGGGTTAAACACCGCCCGCGATGGGCAATGACCGTAATTGAGTGTCAGCGGAAGAATTCCAGCAGGACGGGAGCGACGGCGTCGGGCGCCACCGCGTGGGCCTGGCCGTCGATGACGTTCTTCCGCCCGTCCTGCACGGCAGCGGCCACTGCGGTGGCCGCTGCCGCTGCCCAGGAATCACTGGAGCCACCATGCAGGGCAAGGACGGGGGCGGCGATGCCCGCAAACCGGTCTGCCGGCACACCGCCGTCGGCCGAGAGCGTCAGGTCGTAGGGCAACGTGTGTGCCAGGGACACCAACGCCGGCCACCAGGGCGCCCTGGTCATTCCGGGGTCAAAGCCGGCACCGGCGTGCCGGAAAAATGCCTCGACCGCTTCACTACCGCGGCCGCTGTCCGCCAGGGAACGTACTTTGTCCACAAAAGCCTGCCAGTCATCGCCGCCGCCGGTCAGGTAGGGCGGTTCGTAGACGGCGACCTTCCCGACCCGGATTCCCACAGCGGCCGCCTCCAGGGACAGAATCCCTCCCGAGGAGTGTCCATACAGATGCACGGGGCCGTCCGCTGCGGCCGCGAGTGCTTGCAGGTCTTCGACTTCGCGGTCGACGGCATAGGGCGGCGTGTTCGTGCTGTCACCACGCCCGCGGCGATCGTAGCTGACCACTGTGAACGCGTCCGCCAGCAAGGGGACCAGGCTGGCAGCGGAATGCCGGTTGTTCAGCGCCCCGCCCACGAGGATAAGCGCCGGCCCGGACCCCGCCAACTCATAGGCGATGGTGGTTCCGTCAGCGGACTGGACGGTCTGGATCATGGCGGTTCTCCCCTGCTGTCTTGCGGACCTTGCACGGCGGCTCAGTTGCGTGCCTCAGTCTCCTCTAACCGGCAGCGGCCGGTACAATAAGGAAACCCTCGTCCAACAAGACTAGGCCCCGGGGACCCAGAATTTACGACCTCAAGTGAGCGGTTCAAAGGACCCTGAGCAGGGAAAACACGTGCCCGACGTGGGACTCGGGCTGCATTTCAACCCCGGTGGATACTGGGCACGTGCGGAAACATGCGGGATCCGGGCCAGTCCGGCGGCTGGACAGCCCAGCCAAACGGGAAAATTGTTGCTGAGCCGTTTCCGTGCAATGTCACCTTCACCTGCTAGAGTTGTGTTGAAATTCCAACATTCCATGTTCGCATAGCTACTAATGCGCATGGCCACGACTTCCCAGGAGCAACATGGACCTGACACCCTCCTTCAAGGCCTATGACGTGAGGGGCCTCGTCGGCGTTTCCATCAGCGCGGAAAGCGCCGAAGCCGTGGGCGCCGCGTTTGTGGACGTGCTGGGCCTGTCCGGCCAAACCATCGCCTGCGGGGGGGACATGCGGCCCTCTTCACCCGGCTTCAGCGGCGCCTTTGCGGCGGGCGCTGCCCGGCGCGGTGCGGACGTGAAGTCCCTGGGCCTTATCTCCACAGATGAGCTTTACTACGTGTGCGGCGCCCTGGACATGGCCGGAGCCATTTTCACCGCCAGCCATAACCCCGCGGAATACAACGGGATCAAGATGGCCAAGGCCGGCGCCGTGCCGGTCTCCGCCGAAACCGGGCTCACGGCCATACGGGACCTGGCCCAGCAGTATGTCGACTGCGGGATCCCCGCAGCCGCGGCCCAGGGCACCGTGTCCACGCTTGACGTGCTCGCCGGTTACGCCGAAAAGCTCCGCTCGCTGGTGCCCTTGGATGCCGTCCGGCCGCTAAAGGTGGTTGTGGACGCCGGCAACGGCATGGCGGGCCTGACCGTTCCCGCGGTCCTTGGGGACCAGTTCCACCCAGCGTTGCCGCTCACTGTTGTGCCGCTGTACTTCGAGCTCGACGGGACGTTCCCCAACCATCCTGCCAACCCCCTCGAGCCGGAGAACCTCCGCGACCTGCAGGCCGCCGTCATCGCCCACGGCGCTGACATTGGCCTGGCCTTCGACGGCGACGCCGACCGCTGCTTCGTGATCGACGAGAACGGAAGGCCAGTGACGCCGTCGGCCGTTACGGCATTGATTGCCGTCCGGGAGATCCGCCGCGCCCAGGCCGCCGGGGAAGCCAAGCCGGTGATCATCCACAACCTGATCACGTCGCGCGCAGTGCCGGAAATTATTGCCGCCGCGGGCGGATGGCCGGTCCGGACCCGGGTGGGGCATTCCTTTATCAAGGCCCGGATGGCCGAGGAGGGCGCCGTGTTCGGCGGCGAACACTCGGCCCACTACTACTTCCGCGACTTCTACAACGCGGACACGGGCATGCTTGCCGCAATGCACGTCCTGGCCGCCCTCGGCGAGCAGGAGCTGCCCCTGTCCGAACTGGTTCGCGAGTTCGACCCGTACGCAGCCAGCGGCGAAATCAACTCATCCGTGGACGGCGTCGACGGCAAGGTGGCGGACGTGCGGGCCAGCTACGCGAACGGTGCCGTGATCGACGAACTCGACGGGCTCAGCGTCAGCAGCAAGGGCGGGGACTGGTGGTTCAACCTGAGGGCCTCCAACACGGAGGAACTGCTGCGGCTTAACGTCGAAGCCACCGACGCCGCCACCATGGCCCAGGTGCGCGACGCCGTCCTGCAGCAGATCCGGGCCTAGCGGCCCAGCACCACGTTCACCGGTTCCCCGCCCGCCAGCAGCAGCGAGATCTGCTGCCTGACCAGCCGGACCATCCGCGGGAACATCGCCGAGCTTGCCCCGCCCACGTGCGGGGTGATGAGCACGCCGGGAGTAGTCCACAGCGGGTGGCTGGCCGGCAACGGCTCGGGGTCGGTGACGTCCAGTGCGGCCCGCAGCCGCCCGGACGACGTCTCGGCCCGCAGGGCATCCGTGTTCGCCACGGGGCCTCGGGCCACATTCACCAGCAGCGCTCCGTCCGGCATCGCGGCCAGGAACTTCCGGTCCACCAGCTGGTGTGTGCGCTCACTCAGGGGGACGCTGATCACCACGATGTCGTGCAGCGGCAACTGTTCGTAGAGTGCGTCGATCCCGTGGATCCGGCCCCGCTGGTCGTCGCGTTCCCGGCTGGCCATCCGCGTCACGTGGGTTTCGAACGGCAGGAGCCTGGCCTCGATGGCCTTCCCCACTCCCCCGTAGCCCACCAGCAGCACGCGCCGGTCCGCGAGGCTGGGCCGATGGCTGTTGTCCCACGTCCCGGACACCTGGTTCCGGGCAAAGTCTGGCATCCCGCGCTGGCTGGCGATCATCATGCCCAACGCGAGTTCCGCCGTCGACGTCTCATGGACCCCGGCCGCGTTGGCGAAAAGGCAGCCGCCGGGCAGAACTGCAGCTACGCCGTCGTACCCGATCGACTGGCTCTGCACCAGCCCCACCTCAACGCAGTCCAGCGCGGCCAGCGCCGCAGGCTTGCCCATGTAGGGAGGCACCAGCAGGTCGAAACGGCCCGACGGCGGCGGGCCGCTGAGGTCCCACAGGACAAACTCGACGCCGGCAATCGGCTCGAGCGCGTCCAGCATCTTCCGGTCGGGTAGGGCCACCCGGAGCGGCGCGCTCACGCGGCCACCACGACCTTGACGTTGGCGGCACGCAGTGCGTCCTCGATCTCCCGGGGCGGCGGCGCGTCCGTCACCAGCACGTCCACGGCGTCGAATGCGGCGAGCCGCGCCAGCGCGTACCGCAGCATTTTCTGGTGCGTTGCCACCACCACCACCTGTTCGGCTGCGTCCATAAGGGCGTTCTTGGTGGCGCGCTCCACGTCCCGCTCAATGTAGAACGCCTCGTCGTGGAGCCCGCTGACCCCTATAAACGCCGTTTTGGCCCGGAGGCCGGCGGCGGCACTCACCGTCATGGGGCCATTGAACGCCTGGCTGTCCAGGAGCAGCTCACCGCCGAGGCAGATGGTCCGCGCCGCCGACAGTTGCAGGCAGCGCTGGATGGCGGGCGCGGAGTGGGTGATGATGGTGCCCGCGAACGTCGGCGGCAGCTCCAGAGCAATCTGGTACGTGGTGGTCCCGGCGTCCAAGATGATGGCGTCCCGCTCGCCGATCATGGACACGCAGGCCCGGGCCACCCGCTGCTTGGCGTCAGCATCCTCCCGGGCCCGGGCCGCGAAGTCCGCGTTCTGCCCGCTGGCGTTGACGGCGCTGACGCCGCCGTGAACCACCCGCGCCAGCCCCTTTTGGGACAGCACTCGGGTGTCCCGGCGCACCGTCATGTCCGAGACCGCGAACGTTTCGGCGAGGTCCATCGTGGAGATGAAGCCCCGCTGCTCGAGCTGGTCCAGGATGGTGCGCTGGCGGGGCGTCAACGGCGCCTCTTTCGGTGAGCTGCTCATAAACCCTTCTCCTGCTTCCCTTAACCGGGCGAATTTGGCCTGCCGGGGTGTTGCAATTCCAACACAAATCTACTCAGTGGCTGAGCCCGGCACCCGCATTCGTCAGCTCTACGGGGCGTCCTTCGATGATGGAGCGCTCGGCCGCCAGGCCCATGCGCACGGACTGCAGGCCGTCGGCAACCGTAACTTCCACCGGCCCGTCACCCAGGATGGCCTTGCGGTAGCCAAGGTGTTCATAGTATGTGGAGCCGTGGTGGGCGCCGGCAGCGAGGACGGCCTCGTCCACCGGAACCTCGTGCATTTCCGGCCCCAGCGGCGAGCGCGGGCTGAATTCCACCGTCGCCTCGGCCTCGTCGCCTTCAATCCAGTGGTTGGCTGCCACCGGGATGAGGGTCTCGATCTTGGCGGCGTCGCCCACAATGGAGATCCGCTCCTGGAACTTGGAACCCTCGGCGAACATGGACAGCTCCAACATGGCCCGGCGCCCGCCCTTGAAGTCCACAATTACGTACGCGTTGTCGAGCATGTCCGACACCCTGCCGTTGTACATCTCGTCCATGTGGTTGACGTCGTGGCCGCCGCTGGCGTAGACCCGGACGGGTTCGTCCTGCAGGATCAGCCGCATCAGGTCAAAGAAGTGGCAGCACTTCTCCACCAGCGTGCCTCCGGTCCGCTCCGTGAAGCGGTTCCAGGCGTCCACCTTGTGCAGGAATGGGAAGCGGTGCTCCACGATGGAGAGCATGTACACGTTGCCGAGCCTGCCGCCGTGGGCTGCCTGGATGATCTCCTGCACCGGCGGCATGTAGCGGTACTCCATGGCAACCCACACCGGCGCGGTGTAGTCAGCTGCCAGCGATTCAAGCTCGTCCGCCTGTTCAGCCGTGGTGCACACGGGCTTTTCCACCAGCACGGGCAGGTTGGTGCCGCTCGCGAAGATGTCTTTGAGGATGGCCAGGTGCGTGTCGTTGGGGCTGGCGATCACCAAGGCATCGACCAGTCCGGACGCGAGCAGGTCCTGGTGGCGGGAGAAGGTTTGTACCTCGTAGCCGATTTCCGCAACGGTCTCCGCCAGCGATGACGGCTGGGGATCGGAGACGGCGGTGATGTGGCTTCCCGGGATCAGGGCAAGGTTCCGGACGTGTTCGCGGGCCATGTGGCCGGCACCGATAAGGCCGTAACGAATGGTCCGGACCGATTCCGCAGAAGGCAATGACATGAGCTGCTCCGTTTCTCTACGTTGAGTGTGGGACCGCGGCGTTGCATCCCAAACAGAACTATACAGAAAGTGTTGTTATTCCAACATAGCGTGTGTATATTTCTTCAGTACAAGCCGACTACAACGAGGTGGAACGTGTCCCAACCATCAACCGGAACCCTACTCTTTATAGGCTCCGCCACCCTGGACTCCATAGCCCTGGTTCAGGATTATCCCGCTGCAGACAGCCGCACTGTCGCCACAGACTTTACGACGGCGGGAGGCGGGCCGGCTGCCACCGCCGCCGTTGCTGCCGCCAGGGCAGGCGCGCAGGCCGCTTTCGCCGGAGTCATCGGCACCGACGAGGAAGGCGACCGTATCATCAGCGGTCTGCAGGCTGAAGGCGTGGACACCTCAGCCGTGGTCCGCGATCCCGGCGTCAAAACCGGAGCCAGCGTCATCGTGGTCAGCAAGGCCACCGAAAGCCGCGCCATCGTCACCCGCCCGGTGCCGCCGGTCAGCTTCCCTGCCGAGGGGCGCTTCCGCGAACTCCTGGACTCCTCGGCGTGGGTGCACGTGGACCACCTGGGCTGGAGCGCCGTCGCCAACCTCCCCGGGCTCAACCACGGAAACCTGAACCTCAGTGTGGACGCCGGCAACCCCATCCCGTCCTTCAGTCCGCGCGGCGTCGCCCTGTATGTCCCCACCATCGAGCGGCTCCGCGCCGACTACGGCGACCACCACAGTGTTGCGGCGCTGCTCCAGAAAGCCATCGACGACGGCGCCTCCGCCGTCGTCGCGACCGCCGGGTCCGAAGGGGCCTGGGTCAAAACCGGCCACACCGACACCGTGCACGTGCCCGCGACGCCCGCCACCATCGTGTCCACCCTGGGCGCGGGCGACGTTTACCACGGCGCCCTGCTCGCCGCCGTTGCCGCCGGCCTGCCGCTGGTGGACGCGGCAGCCTTCGCCGGCCGCACCGCAGCCGCCTCCTGCGGGCGACTGGACGGCCGCTCCGGCATCCCACACCAGAACATCACCCCCGCCCTTGCCTCCAACCTCACCCCTAGCTGAAAGAAGCAACCCATGACCTCCACCGATCTTTCACCCCTGCAGCGCCCGTCAGGCGCCTTCGCGATGCTCGCCGTCGACCAGCGCGAGGCGATGCGCAACATGATCGCCGAACACCAGGATGCCCCCGTCACGGACCAGGACCTCCAGGACTTCAAGCTCCAGGCCGCCAGAATCCTCACCCCGTACGCCTCCGGCGTCCTGATCGACCGGCAGTTCGCGCTGGACCAGGCCATCGAGGACGACGTGGTGGACCCCGGCTGCGGGCTCATCGCCTCCGCCGACCACTTTGAATCCGCGCACGGCGAGCTGGTGGGCGAGGTCACCATCGACCGGCTGGTGGACCCGCACAAATACGCCGCGCTGGGCGTCAAGGCCCTCAAGCTGCTGGTGCTATACCGCCCGGACGAGCCCGCCGACGGCCGCGTGGCCATGGTGCGCGAATTCGTGGAGATCTGCCGATCCGCCGGGCTCATCAGCATTATCGAGCCTGTTTCGCGCAAACCGCTCTCCGGCGATGACTTTGACTGGAACGCAGGCATCCTCGCCGCCGCGCAGGAACTCGGCAGCCTCGGAGCGGACCTCTACAAGGCCGAGGTCCCCTTCCACGGCCAAGCCCCCGAAGCCGAGGTGCGCGCAGCCTGCGCCGACCTGACCCGGGCCATCGACGGCCCGTGGGTGGTCCTCTCCTCCGGCGTCCCCGAAGATGTTTTCCCCGACGCGGTCCGGTGGGCCTGCCTCGAAGGCGCCAGCGGCTTCCTCTCCGGACGCGCCGTCTGGGCGTCCTGCATCGGTGCCCCCGACGTCGTCGAATCCCTCTCCATGGACGCCGTCCGGCGGCTGCAGCGCCTCTGCGCCGTGGTGGACGACGTTGTCTCGGCGCAAAAGACCAGTGCATGAGCAGTCCCGACGCGCCAAGCGCTTCCTGGTGACAGCCATTCCGTAGGCAACAAGCAAGGCACAGCAACACACTCAACGAGGAGAATATTGTGAGTCAGATTTCACGCAGGCAGGCCATCGCGATTCTCGGAGCCCTGGGCTTCGGAGCAACCGCGGCAGCGTGCGCCGGGCCGGGCGGCAGCACGGCCCCCGGTGGCGCCACTGGACCGGCGGCCCCCTCCACAGGCGCCGTCACGGGAAAGGTCTCCTTCGCCCACTGGCGCGGCGAGGACAAGGTGGTATTCGACGAACTGATCAAGCGCTTCGCGGCGCTGCACGACGGCGTGGAGGTGGTCCAGGACATCTCCACCTCCAACGACTACAACGCCCAGGGCCTTCAGAAGGTCCGCGGTGCAGCCATCGGCGACGCGTTCGCTACCTTCCGTGGCGCCCAGTTCAAGAACTTCACCGAGGCCGGGATCTACGCCGAACTCAAAGGCAGCAAGGCCGCCGCCAGCTACCAGCCGGGCCTGCTGACCGCCGGGCAGTCCGGTGACAGCCAACTGGGCCTGCCATACCAGGTGGTCTTCCCCATGCCCATGGCCAACGCCGACCTGTTCGATAAGGCCGGCGCGGAGATCGCGCCGAAGGACTGGGACGGCTTCCTGGCCATGTGCGAGAAGCTCGCGGCCTCCGGCGTCATTCCCATCTCCTGGCCGGGCGGCGACGTCGGAAATGGCGGCCAGCTGTTCAACTGCATGATCGCCAACAACGCCCCCGTGGACGACATGTGCGCCCAGATTGAGCAGGGCAAGCTCAAGTGCACCGACGACTGGTTCCTGAGAATGCTGGGCCAGTACAAGGAACTGGTCCCGTACTTGCAGCCCAACGCCACAGGCACCGCCGTGGAGCCGGCGCAGAACCTGTTCTCCCAGGGGAAGGCCGCCATGCTGGCCACCGGTTCGTACCACATCGCCGCCGTCCGCGGCCTGGGCGCGACGTTCCCCATCGAGCTGGTGTTCCCCAACACCTCCGACGGCAGCGGCAAGTTCGAGGGCGCCTACAACGCGACGTTCATCCTGGGCGTCAACTCAGCAAGCAAGAACCAGGCCGCCTCCGCGGCGTGGATCGACTTCCTCTCCGAGCCCGAGAACGCCGGCTACTACGCCAACAAAACAGCCCAGCACGTGGCCGTGAGCAACGTGGAGTACACCAACCCGGACCTAAAGCGCCTCAGCCCCTGGCTGGACAAAAAGACCGCGCTGGCCGCCCGCTTCCAGTTCCAGAACCTCGATGTCCGCAACGCGGTGGAGGCCAGCGCCACGGCTGTCATCTCGGGCACCAGCCCCGAGCAGGCCGCCGAAGCCGCCCAGAAGATCGTTGACGAACGGCTATGAGCACCCACACCAAAATGGCTGACGAACGGAAGGCCCCGGACGGCGGGACTGAAACCGGCGCCGCGAAGGGGCGCCGCCGCTCCCCCACGCGGGTGAATCCAGCACTGTACCTCTTCCCGCTTCCCGCCGTCGCCATCATTGCGTTCTTCCTGGTGATGCCCACCCTGCAGGCGTTTCAGTACGCCATCACGGATTGGAACGGCTTCTCGGCGGCGTTCAACTACGTGGGGCTGGACAACTTCGTCCGTGCCTTCACCAAGGACTCGCTCTTCACCAACGCGCTGACCAACAACCTGAAGTTTGTGCTTTTGGTGGTGATCGCGCAGACCGCTTTTTCGCTGGTGCTGGCCCTGCTCCTGACGAAGAACTCGCGCGGCAGCATCCTGCTCCGGGCCCTGTTCTTCTTCCCCACCATCCTGTCCTCCGTCTCCGTGGCCTTCATCTGGAAGTTCATTTACGACCCCAACTTCGGCCTCGCCAACGCGGTCCTGGGCGGCGTGGGGCTCGAAGCCCTGCAGGGTTCCTACCTCGGCAACAATGCCCAGGCCCTGTCCTGGGTGGCCGTGACGCAGGTCTGGTTCCACGCCGGGCAGATGATGGTGGTCTATATCGCCGGCCTGCAGGCCATCCCCCGGGAACTTTACGAGGCGGCGGAAATGGACGGCGCCGGCAAATGGCAGCAGTTCAAATCCATCACCTGGCCGTTTGTGGCCCCGGCAACGTCCATCGTGGTGGCCTACACCACCGTCCAGTCGTTCAAGGCCTTCGACCTGATCCTGGGCATCGCGGGGAACCCGCCCAAGCAGTCCCTGGACATCCTCTCCACCCGCATCTACAGCACCTTTGCCAACTCGGAGTTCGGCTACGCCGCCGCCCAGTCGATCATCTTCATGGCGATGATCGCCCTGGTCACCTGGCTCCAGCGCCGGTTGCTCCGGCTGACCCCGAAGGGGGAATGACAGCATGCTCGCTTCACTAAGCCGCCGCGCAATTCTTGGAATCTACGCGGTCATCATCATCGTTCCGCTGACCGTGGTTGGGTTCGGCAGCTTCAAGTCCACGCAGGAACTCTTCGCCGGACCGTTCAGCCTGCCGCAGTCCCTCTCCCCGGCCAACTACGCCGAGGTGATCGGAGGCCAGGACCTGGGCTCGTCCTTCACGAACAGCGTGATTGTCACCGCCATCTCCGTGCCGCTCACCCTGTTCCTGGCCAGCCTCGCCGGATACGCCATCTCCCGGCTCAAGGGGTTCATGGGCTGGGCCATCTTCGGCTTCCTGGTCCTGGGCATGGCCATCCCGGCGCAGGCCAACATGGTGCCTTTGTATGTCCTGTTCGGCCGGCTGGGTCTGCTGGACAGCCTGGCAGGCCTGGTGCTGGCCAATGTCGTGTCCACCCTGCCCATCGCCGTCTTTATCCTCGGTGGGTTCATGCGGACCCTGCCCAAGGAGCTGTACGAGGCATCCTCCATTGACGGCACCGGCCCGTGGCGGACGTA
This sequence comes from Pseudarthrobacter sp. NBSH8, assembly GCF_014217545.1. Lineage (NCBI taxonomy): Bacteria > Bacillati > Actinomycetota > Actinomycetes > Micrococcales > Micrococcaceae > Pseudarthrobacter > Pseudarthrobacter sp. NBSH8. The sequence goes on along the minus strand of NZ_CP043178.1, from coordinate 1,791,806 downwards.
CGTGTCCATCGCGCTCCCCCTGTCCGCCCCGTCCGTTGCTGCCGCGGCCATCTTCCTGTTCGTGATCCACTGGAACGAACTGCTCTACCCGCTGCTGTTCATCCAGTCCCCGGGCAACCGGACCCTGCCGCTGGCACTGCTCAGCTTCCAGGGCGAGTTCCAGACCAACTACCCGCTGCTGTTCGCCGGAGTCATCCTGGCATCCCTGCCCGTGGTGGTGGCCTACGTCTTCCTGCAGCGCTACTTCGTTGCCGGGATCACCGCCGGAGCAAGCAAGGGATGAGGCAGCAGCCATGACTGTTCCGGCGACGCCCTCCTGGACGGAGGACCGCTTCGCCCGTCCGGCGGTTCCGGACCTCCACCAGCCCAACGAAAGGCAACACACGTGAACCTGAAATCAGCCCGACACCTGGTGAACGGAACCTGGCTCTCAGCCGGCAGTTCCAAGGACGTGACCGACCCCGGAAACGGCAGCACGGTCGGCGAAGTGGCCTGGGGCACCGCCGACGATGCCACTGCGGCCGCAGACGCCGCGGCCGACGCCTTCGGTTCCTGGTCCCGGACCACCGCGCGCAACCGGGCAGACCTGCTCCTGAACGCCGCCGGCCTGCTGGCCGAACGCCGCGACGAACTGGCCCACACCCTGGCCCTGGAAGCCGGAAAACGGCTCCCGGAAGCCCAGGGTGAGGTGGACTTCTCGGTGGAGTACTTCCGCTGGTTCGCCGAGGAAGCCCGCCGCTCCACCGGCACCGTCAGCCCGCCCGAACTCCACGGCCGGCGCCACCTCAGCCTCCGCAAACCCATCGGCGTTGCACTGAGCCTCACCCCTTGGAACTTTCCCGTATCCATCCAGGCCCGCAAGCTCGCCGCAATGCTGGCCGCAGGCTGCACCGTGGTGGGCCGGGTGTCCGAAAAGGCGCCACTCGCCGCCGCCGGCCTGTTCGAGGTCCTGCACGACGCCGGGTTCCCCGCCGGCGTCGTCAACCTGGTTCACGGACCCTCGCGCGAAATCACCGCCGCCCTGCTCCAGCACCCCGCCGTGCGGGCCGTCAGCTTCACCGGATCCACCGGCGTGGGCCAGCAGATCATGGCCTCCGCCGCAGAACGCGTGGTCCGTCCGCTGCTTGAACTGGGCGGCAACGCACCGTTCATCGTCTTTGAGGACGCGGACCTGGACGCAGCCGTCGACGGCGCGGTCCTGGGCCGGCTCCGCAACACCGGCCAGTCCTGCGTGGCCGCCAACCGGTTCCTGGTCCAGGACAGCATCGCCGAGGAATTTTCACAGAAACTGGCGGCACGGTTCGACGCCATGAGCATCGGCCACGGCGTTCCCGACGACGGTTCGGACGTTCCGGACCTCGGCCCCATGATCGAGGCCGATCGGGTAGCCGCCGTCCAGGCCCTGGTGGACGACGCCCTCGCGCGCGGCGCCCGCCGCGTCACGCAGCGGACCGAGGTTCCGGCGCGCGGCGCGTTCATGGCCCCCACACTGCTCACGGACGTCCCCGACGACGCACCCCTGGTGAGCGAAGAAGTGTTCGGCCCGGCGGCCGGCGTCGTGACCTTCACCTCGGATGGGGACGCCATCCGCAAGGCGAACGCCACCGAGATGGGCCTCGCCGCGTACCTCTGGAGCCGCGATCCCAAGCGCGCCTGGGACATCCCCGAACGCCTGGAAGCCGGCATCGTAGGGGTCAACGATCCCCTCCCCTCCGTGGCCTTCGCTCCCATGGGCGGTGCCAAGCAGTCCGGCCTGGGCCGCGAAGGATCAAGCCTCGGGCTCGAGGAGTTCGAGGAGGTCCAGTACGTGGCCTGGAAGCCGTAAATGCTGACCACCGGATTGGTGCTGGGCGCCGTCGTCATGGGAGCCGGGATGCAGCGCATCACCGGCATGGGCTTCGCGCTGGTGGCTGCTCCCTTCCTGGTCCTGCTCCTTGGCCCGGTGGAAGGGGTGGTGCTGGTGAACCTCTGCGGCGCCGTGACGGCGGGAGCCATCATCTTCCGGGTGGCGCGGGACATCGACTGGAAGCGGTACGTGGCGTTGGCGGCGTCGGCGCTGCTGGGGATCATCCCGGCGGCCTTCCTGATCCGGCTCATCCCGCCGGCGGTGCTGGAGATCTCCATCGGGGTGCTCCTCGCCGTTGGGCTCACCATTTTACTTGGCCTCAAGTCCGCCACGCTCACTCCACGCCGCCGCTACCTTTTCACGGCCGGCGGCCTGAGCGGGTTTATGAATACGGCGGCCGGGGTGGGCGGGCCTGCCGTCAGCATGTACTCCATCGCCACCCGGTGGCAGCACAAATCGTTCGCTGCCACCATGCAACCGTACTTTTTCACCATCGGCGTGTTCTCCCTGATCTCCAAAGCCCTCACTGCCCCGGAGACGTTCCCCGCGCTGCCATGGGGAATGTGGGTGGCCGTCGCCGTGGCCTGCCTCGCAGGCCTGGTGCTGGGCGACGTCGCTGCCCGGTACGTCCCGGCCCGGACCGCCCAGGTCCTGCTGATCGTCCTGGCGTACCTCGGAGCGGCTGCCACCATCATCCGCGGCGTGCTCGATGTCGTCGTCTAGCAGCCGCTGCGGCACCCATCCCCCCATCCCATCCACCGAACCACCAACGAAAGGCCGGCTATGACAGTCGTTTCTCCGCAAGAAAACCTCCTGCGCGTGTCCACCATAAAGGGCGAGACCGTCTCCCTGACGATTGATGCGGGCGCTCCGGTGACCATCCAGCTCGAAGTAGGAGACCAATGCAACTGCCGGGGCGCTGCCCGTGGCGCAGGCGCCTACACAGATTCCGACTTCGGCACCCGCTAATCAGGCATCATTCTCAATTGCACCCGCACCATGGAGAGGAAATAACATGACGTGGCTGAACAGTGCCGCTCACGCACGATGGCTCGAGGCCGAAACCGATCGGCTGATCAATTTCGCCGCGGGTTCAAAGGTGCCCACAGGATTCGGCTGGCTCGACAACAACGGCGCCGTGTTCACCGACAAGCCGACCCACCTCTGGATTACTGCGCGCATGATCCATAGTTTCGCCGTCGCTGCCCTCATGGGACGACCTGGTGCTGCGGCGCTCGTCGACCACGGCATCACTGCGCTCAACGGAGTCTTCCACGATGATGAGTTCGGCGGTTGGTATGCCGAGATAGACGGGAACGGACCGGTAAACGACACCAAGTCCGGCTACCAGCACTCATTCGTGCTGCTCGCTGCTGCCAGCGCCGTCGCCGCCAAGCGCCCGGGCGCCAGGGAATTGCTCGACGAGGCGCTGCGAATCGCTGACACGAGGTTCTGGGACCACGACGCCGGCATGTGCTTCGACTCCTGGAACCGGGAGTTCACGGAAACCGAAGCCTACCGTGGTGGGAACGCGAGCATGCACTCCGTCGAGGCGTACCTCATCGTCGCCGATGTGACCGGGGAGAACCGCTGGCTCGAACGGGCCCTCCATATCGCCGAGGTGCTCATCCACGAATTTGCGCGCAACAACAACTACCGGGTTTTCGAGCACTTCGACCCGGAGTGGAACCCCATGCCGGAGTACAACACCGATGACCGGGCCAGCCAGTTCCGCGCGTACGGCGGAACCCCCGGCCACTGGGTTGAGTGGGCACGCCTGCTCCTGCATGTCCGTGCCGGGCTCGAAGCCCGCGGCATGGAGGTTCCGCCCTGGCTGCTGGACGATGCACGGGGCTTGTTCGACGCCGCAATTCGCGACGCCTGGCAACCGGACGGTCATCCGGGATTTGTATACACCGTCGACTGGGACGGCAAGCCGGTTGTCACCACCCGCATCCGCTGGGTTCCCGCCGAGGCAATTGGAGGCGCGGCAGCCCTCTACATCGCCACCGGTGACCAGAAGTACGCGGACTGGTACGAGCGAATCTGGGACCACGCCCGCGATTGGTTCATCGACTACGAGCACGGGTCCTGGAAGCAGGAACTGGACGAGAATGGCAATGTCACCTCGACCGTGTGGTCAGGCAAGGCGGACATCTATCACCTCTGGCACTGCCTGGTGGTCCCGCGACTTCCACTGGCACCAGGGCTTGCTCCAGCAGTCGCGGCCGGCTTGCTGGATGCACGGCTTGCTGCGTCCAGGTAACACGAGGAACCTGCGGCCCCTCATTTCGTGGGTCCTGCGGAAAGCCGGCGCGAAGGGTACAGAGCTTACCAGGATGGCAGTACGGGCAGCGGACCGTCAGCGTCGACGTTGTCGGTGACACCGCGGGCCAGCCATTCGAGCAGTCCCTCTCTGTCGGAAATGACGCGCAATGCGCCGTCACCGATCACCCACTCGTCGCGTTCCTCGGTCACCAGGGTCATCCCCGGCGCCCCCTGGGCGCGCATGGTGCGCACGGCGGCTTCCAGGGCGTTGAGCACAGAGTCCGGGTCTGCCTCCTCTATGGTCCATGCGGTGTCGAGGTCGTGGTGGTGCACCACGACCTCGGCGATCCGCAACGCCACAATGGACGTCGCGGGAATCTGCTTACCGTGTAAGTGCACTTCCTCGACGGCGATCTCCCCGCCGAGCCGAAGGGCCCGTTCGGCGAAATAGGCGGAGGACTGGCGGACTTTGCCCAGCAGTTCCTGGCGGGGCAGGCTGGCCAGCTCGGCTATTTCCTGGACGCGGGCCTCCTGCGAGGCATAGAGCTGCTGCTCTTCGCCGGAGGTTGCCCAGTCGATGAGCTTGACCAAGGCCACACCGTTCGAGGCGATGTGGGCGATGACATCTGCCCGGGTCCAACCCTTACACAAGGATGGGGCGGCCATTTCGTCGTCGGACAGCGACTCTACGGTGGCCATGAACATATCGGTCTCCCGGCCCAGGCGGGACAGGTCCGAGTGCAGGCGTGCGGGATTGATCATAAATTCACCTTATCCATTGGCCCGGATGCCGGCGGACACTCCGGGCCAATGATTCATATCGAAATCGTACCGATCCATACCGTCCGTGATGGCTGTAAGCGGCACGATGGAAACGGAAGTGCCCTGCCGATGCACGCTAACCGTGCATCGGCGGGGCACCCGGCGTTAGAGTCGCTTGACTCCAACCGTGTGGTCGGTGGTGAATTCGGCAGTAGCCCAGTCGCCGTTGAACCGGCCCAGCCCGGAGTTGCCTCGCCGCCGAAAGGCACGTGTGATTCGTCATGGACAGGCATCTCATTGATATGCGTCATGCCGGCCTTGATGCCAAGTCCGAACTGCACGCCGAGATCGAGGTCCTGTGTGAACACGGAACTGGAAAGCCCGAATTCGGTGGCGTTGGCCAATTCCAGGGCGTGGGCGTCGGCGTTGGCCTTGAGGATTCCCACCAACGGTCCAAAGATCTCCTCGCGGGCAATCTCCATGTCGGGACTGACGTCGGCGAGTACATGCGGCGGGACGACCCGCCTGTGATTTCGCCGTCAAGGACGGTGCGGGCGCCCTCAGCCTTGGCTGTTGCGATTTTCGTTTTAAGCCCTTCAAGCTGGCTGTCGTTAACCACCGGACCCACCAGGGTCTGCTCAGAAGCAGGGTCGCCGAAGGCTACTCCGGAGGCCGCTGCGGTGAAACGCTCCACAAACTCATCGTAGAGCGGGGCCTCAACAATGATGCGGTTGACCGCCATGCAGATCTGTCCCTGATGCAGGAACTTGCCCATGACGGCAGCCTCCACTGCAGCATCCAGATTGGCATCCGCAAGGACCACCAGGGTCGCGTTACCGCCGAGTTCCAAGGCAACGTGCTTGAGGTGCTTTCCACCGGCGGCAAGTTTGCCAACGTTCTGCCCGATCGGCGTCGACCCCGTGAACGAAATCAAGCCAGGGACAGGATGGGTGACGAAGTCATCACCGATCTCGGATCCGGCGCCCACCACCACGTTGAGCACTCCGGGTCGCCATCCCGCTTCCTCGAACACCCTCGCGATATGTCAATCGAAACCTACAGGACCCGAACCTGGGCCTGCAGCAGATCGCATCCTCGCACCACGTCTCCGTGCGAACGGTTCAGCGGCTATTCGTAGGAAGCGGGATGGGGCTGACCGGCCTGGTACGGCAGAGACGCTTGCAGGCCGTCCGTCGTGACCTTGCTGCTAACCGCACCGCCCATCTCACCATCGCGGAAGTAGCGGCGAGATGGTGCATCCATGACGCCCAGTGGCTCGCCAAGGCTTTCAAGTCCGAGTTTGGCATGGCGCCGTCGGAGTTCCGCAAATCCTCCGCAGCGGAAAGCTAAACCGCTCGCGCTTCCTCACTGCGGGCGCATGCCTGTACCGGCACTTGCTGCTACTTTTTCAAAAATTCTCATATCCACGTCCGACTGATATCTGATAAGTATGGATCGCACCCCGGCCCAAACCCGGGCATTTACCGCATATGGCGGACATCACACCTCTGGAACACTGGAGCAAGGCCAAGGGACGCAGGTTCACCCCACGGCACTACTTCCATGCTCCGTCAGAGAGGACAGGTATATGGCTACGCTCCACACCGTCATCGCCGAAGACCCGCGCAAAGAGGCGCGCACCGCAAACTGGGTGGCCTTCGTCATCTGCACCGCACTGTTATTCGATGGCTACGATCTTGTTGTCTACGGCACCGTCCTGCCGGGACTGCTGGCCGACCCAAGCCAGATTGGTGCCTTCGACGCCGCTACCGCCGGCCTCTTGGGCTCGTGGGCGCTCGTTGGCGTGCTGGTCGGATCATTGATCTGCGGCGCGGTCGGCGACTTCTTCGGCCGCCGCCGTCTTATGCTCCTGGGCATCGCCTGGTTCTCGGTGGGGATGTTCGTCACGGCCCTGACCACAACCGTGGCGTCCTTCGGCGCTTTGCGTTTCATCACGGGCGTGGGCCTCGGTGTCGTCATCGCCACCGCAGGCGCCACGATGGCAGAATTCGCGCCAGCCGGCCGGCGACAGTTCTACAACGCGATCGTCTACTCTGGCGTCCCCGCTGGCGGTGTGTTCGCCTCCGTCATGGGCATACTGCTCCTCAATAACATTGGATGGCGCGGACTCTTCATGATCGGTGCCCTGCCCCTCGTCCTGCTCGTGCCCATCGCCTGGTTCAAACTTCCGGAGTCCCCCCGCTGGTTGCTGGCCCGCGGCCGTGAGGATGAGGCCCTGGCTGCTTCGCAGCGGACCGGCGTCTCGCTCCTTGAAGAACAGGTCATTCGGCAGACAGGCGCGGCCCCGCAGAAGACTGGCTTCGCGGCCGTATTTTCCAAACAATTCGCGGTGGCTTCCGTCCTTCTGGGCTTGATGTCCTTCTCCGGCCTGCTGTTGACCTACGGCTTGAACACGTGGCTGCCGAAGATCATGGAGGGATACGGCTACGGGCGGACATACGCCCTGTTCTTTCCCCTGGCGTTGAACCTCGGTGCGGTGGCGGGAGGTTTGCTGCTCTCGCGCTACGCCGACAAGGCCGGTCCCCAGCGGGTCATTGCCAGCACCTTCGTCCTGGCCACTATCTCACTGGTGCTGATGACCTTCGGCTTCCCCCTGCCGATGTTGTTCCTGTGCATCGCCATCGCCGGAGTGGGCACCCTCGGCACCCAGGTGCTGGTTTACGGTTTCCAGTCCAACTACTTCACCACTAACGCCCGGGCGGCCGGTGTGGCCTGGTGTGCCAGCGTGGGCCGCTTGGGCGGCATTCTCGGACCAATCATCGGCGGCTGGCTGGCGGCGGCGGGAATCGGCGGAGCCACCGCGTTTTACATCTACGGCGGCGTCGCCCTGCTGGGTGCAATTGTCACGGTCTTGGTCCCCCGTCAGCGCAAACTGGAAGAAGCCGAGCACAGGGCCGAGGAAATCGTGGAGCGGCCCGTGGAAGAGGAACTTAGCACCGCCACTCCCCCGGTGCGCCTCTGACGCAGCCCGGTTGGCGGCTGCCAGAAATGAGCCGATCCACGGAGAGGGTGCCCAGGCCAGGCCTGGGCACCCGGCCAGCCGTCGTCGGACAGTTAGCCCTGCGAAGCCTGCCATTATGTCTGACGCTGACACGAGTGGTGCGCTTTATACTTGATTTCTGAATCAATACGGCGCGCGACCGGAAGCGCCATACGGAGGGACGGCACAACCAATGGAGATCAGGCAGCTGAACTACTTTATTGCCGTAGCGGAGGAGCGCCACTTCGGCCGTGCCGCCAAACGCCTGCATATGGCCCAGCCACCCCTGTCCCAGCAGATCCGCCAGCTGGAAGAGCAACTGGGTGTGCGCCTGCTGAACCGCACCACCCGCCGAGTGGAACTCACGGCCGCGGGGCAGGCGCTGCTGGACCGGGGCCGGCAGATCGTCAATGCGGTCGGAACACTCCGGGCTGACGTATATCAGGTGGGACAGGGCGCGTCGGGTGTTCTGCGCGTGGGCTTCTCCGGCTCAGCGACCTACGGAGTCATGCCCCCGATCGTTCGACGCGCCAAGCAGGTACTCCCTGGGCTGTCGCTGAATCTACATGGCGAGATGCTCACCCCGGCCATGGAGGCCGGTCTAAGGGACGGCACCTTGGATGCGGCCCTATTGCGCCCGCCCATTGCCTCCCAGGACATCGAATACCGCATCGTGACACGCGAGGCGCTCATCGTGGCGTTGCCGTCCTTCAGCGCCCTGGCGCTGGACCGGCCAGTGGCCGTGCACGAACTCCAGGACCAGGAATTTATCTCCTATCCACCGGAGTCGGTGCTTTACCGCACCACCGCAGGACTTTGCCGCGAGGCCGGCTTCCAGCCACGCATCACCCAAGTCATCAGTGAGACGTCCACGATGCTCTCCTTTGTGGCTGCCGGTAGTGGAGTTGCCATCCTTCCGGCGAGCGTCCGTGCCCTGCAGCTTGAGGGCGTCGTTTACCGCGATATCGAACAGGCCCCCGAGGTGGAGCTGGCCGTGGCGTGGCGACGTGAGGACCGGTCATCACTGCTCCAAAGCTTCTTGGATGTCGTCGGCGCTGCTACCAAGGACCTGCCCAACCGCACTCCCAGCCCGCCCGGATCCTGATTAGGGCCGCCGCCGGTTTAGTGCCAGGTTGCATGCGCCTCAGTCCTTGGGGCGGAAACGTGCGGCCAGTTCGCTCCGGGAGCGGATCCCGAACTTCCCATAGATGCGGGTCAGGTGGTATTGGACAGTCTTGTCGGCCAGGAACAGTGCACGGGCAGCCTCCTTGTTGGTGGCCCCGGCCGCCACGAGTTCCGCCACTGACTGCTCCTGGGCCGTGAGCTGGACCTGCGGTCCTGTTACGGCTACGAGCACTGCGTCAGATGGATCGGGCATGTTGCCGACGTCAAGGCCTGTCGCCTTCAGCTCTCGATCGCACCTGTCGACGTACGTGGCAGCGCCCAGGGAATCATAGAGATCCCTCGCTACGCGCAGCACGGAGGATGCCAGGCGTCTTTTTCCGGCGCGCCGCATGCTTTGCCCGAAGGCAAAGCTCACCCGGGCCCGCAGATATGGCCGGTTGAGACCCCGCAGATGTCCCAGCGACATCTCGAAATGCTCACGGGCTGTGTCTGGATCCCCCTGCGCGGCAACGAGCCGGCCCCGCGCCCACGCCATTCTTGCCAGATCTGACGGCACGGCCCGCTCCCGCGGCACCTGCTCGAAGGCGGTAAGGAAAGCGTCGGCCGTATCCAGCTGGTCGGTCATGACCAAAGCGTTAACGTAGGAGTCCTGCCACGGCCAAAACGACACCCTGTTCTCTGTCCAGGGGTCCAGCTCCGTCAGTGGCTGCAGCACAGCCAAAGCGCTTTCATAGTCCGCCCGCGCCTCATGGAAGCGCGCCCGGGCAAGGCTGGCAGGTACCTGCATGGCGCGGTAGGTGCCCGGCTGCACCGCCGCCTGGGAGACGTAGTACCGTGCACGGTCCCAATCCCCACGCATGGACCACAGCTCAGCGGCAGTCCAATACAGCAAGGGGCGGATCAGCGGCATCCGGGAGGTCTCCAGCCGAACCGAGGCGCGTGCAACCGTGTCCGCGGCCGCGTCCCAGTTGCCGAGCACGAGTTGGGTGCGGGCCAACCACGCCTCTGCCCACAGCGAGATCCGCAACGAGCCACCGCGGAACTCAGTCGGGGCAGCGGCTTCGAAATTTACAAGCGCTGTCTCCGCGTCATCCAGCCGCAGGGCCAGCCATCCGGCTCCCATCTGCACACGTTGCTTTTGGGCGTTTTCGGAAGCGCGTTCGAAAGCCTGGCGATAGGAGGCCTCGGCTTCAGCCAGCCTGCCTTGGGCGTAAAGTCCCAGCCCGTAGATGGCTTCGGATTCGATGTAGGCGGGGGTGCCCGCCGTTGTCAGTGACATGGCCTGCTCCGCCCAACGGGTGATGACAGGGCCATCCCAGGAGGCCACCCCGTGCAGGACCAGGCGCTGGGCCACTTGGGCCGCGGCAGTCGGGTCCCGTTGTGGGTTGCTTGTTCGCCAGGCCATTTCCAACTGGCTTTGGGCGCTGTGGTTCTGTCCGGACGCAGTGGAGAGGTAGCCAAGAACGGAGGAACGCAGTGGCGAGGGTGCCATGGCGTCGACGGCGGCGGCCCACATTTGGGCCTGGGCAATGTTGCCGGACCCCACGAGGGCATCTACTGCTCTCAGCTGGCGATCGTTGCCGACCCGGACATCACCCGAGAGCCGGGACGCGGAAAACAATGCGGTCGAGACATCGTGCCAGGCACCTACGAGGGCCTGTTGCCGGGCGTACTCTTCAAGCTCGGAGGCCAGGGCCTCGTCTGGTCCCGGGGTAGCCGACACCCGGTGACCCAGGCGGTCGCCCTCATTCTGCACCGAGTCCGCAGCCCTGCGGTGCAGGCGCATGCGCTGGCTGGGTGCAATCTGCTCGTAGACGGACTCGGTCGTTCCCGTTTCGAAGAATGTCACCAGCGAGTTGGCCTGGTCCACTGAGAGGCCCAGCAGTCCGGCCCGGTGGCCCTCGTCGAGGGCATCCATCACGTATTCGACCCCGCTGACACGGGCAACCTCAGCCATCCCGGCATTGCGGCCGAGTACGGACGTGGCCTCAGCCACAGCTACCAGGTCGGGGGACGCGGCAGCGAGGAGGCTACGCACTTGGGCCCGCACGCGTGAACTCGGAGGCAAGGACGAGAACCATGTCTGCCAGGTTTCCGGTGGAAGCTCGCCGAGAAGTTCGACAACCGGCTGCGGCCATCCGCCGGTATGCCGCACGATCTCGTGGGCGGCAGTCGCGTTCAGGTCGATGCCAAACCACCGTCGTGCGAGCTCCTGGACCCGCTGCGGTGACAGGGGATCCAGTGGAAGACGGGAAACCTGATGCCCAGTGAGGAAGGCCAATACGCCGGCTGGCACCAGCCGGGCCTGAGCGGGATCCAAGGTGACCAGGAACAGGACTCTTTTGCTGCGCAGCCGGCGCATGACGAAGACGAGGACGTGGAGAGTTTCTGCGTCCAGATGCTGAACGTCGTCAACGGCAACCACCACGCTCCCGTGCAATTGAAGCCCGTCGAGGTGTGCACCCAGAGTCGACGCATAGTTGGCGGCCTGGGCGGGGTTGAGTATGCCGCCTAGCTCCCCGGAACTGCCGTTTCCTCTGCCAGGGTCCTTTGCCGAGCGCAGCGGCGGGGTGACCATGAGCTGGGAGTAGCCGGCAAGCGGGAGCTGCGCTTCCCATTCATCGCCCGTGGCGGACAGCACCCGCACGCCACGCGTGACGCCCCGGCAGTGCTCCAGGAAAAAGTCCAACACCGCCGTTTTCCCGGATCCCCGGGGGCCGCTGAGTACCACCGTACGTACGTTGCCTTTACGCACAGTGCGGAGCGTCTCCAGCAACTCCTCGAAGACCTCGGCATGGCCGAGCAGCGCCAAGTCCTCCTCGGGGTTGCCGTGGTGGTGGCCCGGAATCATGCTGGCAAGCTTACTCGACCGCGGGTCACGGCCACCCCAGCGGGTTGCAGTCACAGGGGGCTCAGCCCAGGTCTCCGCCTGCCACCGGAAGGATGCTGCCAGTGACATACGATGCTTCGTCGGAGGCCAGGAATACGATAGGCGCAGCCTGTTCATCCAGTGTGCCGTACCGCTTTAAAAAGGATGATTCAACGGTCTGGTCCACAATGGCCTGGTGCCACGCCTTTTCGGTAGCTGACTCGGCTTCCGGTCCGCGCTTGACCATTCGTGGCGGAGCCTCAGTGCCGCCCGGGGCGGTAGCAACCACGCGGATGCCGCGCACGGCAACCTCCATGGCCAGGGACTGGGTCAATGCGTTGACACCGCCCTTCGCTGCGGCGTAGGGGACGCGGTGCATTCCGCGGGTGGCCACTGAGGAGACGTTCACGATGGTGCCCGAGCCCTGGGCGAGCATCGCCGGGAGGACGGCGCGGCAGGACCACAGGGTGGGAAACAGCGAACGGCGGATCTCCCGCTCAATCTTCTCCTCGTCGTATTCTTCGAAAGGGCGGGCCCAAATGGTTCCTCCCACGTTATTGACGAGCACGTCAACCCTTCCGTGGAGGGCCAAGGCGGCGTTCACTGCCTGTTCTGCTCCGGCGAAGCTTTCCAGGTCCGCCGTGACGGAGCTGGCTGACCCGCCGCAGCCAGCCCCCTGGGCGGCTTCCTGGATTCCCTTTGCAACGTCCTGAACAAGGTCGGCGCGGTCAACCAGGACCACCGAGCCTCCTTCAGCCCCGATCCTCTCCGCGACTTTCTGCCCGATTCCCTGGGCCGCGCCAGTGACCACGGCCACTTTGCCGGCGAAGCGGCCGGGCGTGATGAACTGACCTGAGTACGCCGCCACCGTCAGAAGCCCTTGACCGTGGCGTTGATCGCTTCGGCCATGGTTCCTTTTGCATCGCGGGTGTGAGCCATGATCACTTCCCGGGCCCGCTCTTTGTCGCCGCGTTCAAACGCGTCCACGACATCAAGGTGGTCCTGGGCGACCCGGTCAAAGATATGCGTGCCCTCTGCAAAAGTGGCTGCCATTTGGGCGTGGACGTCGAGCCGACGGTAGGACTCCAGCAGCATGGGGTTGTCGGAGATCATGAACAGGTACTCGTGGAACTCTTCATTGGTCCTGACATACTCTTCCGGGTCGAGAACCCTTCCGGCGTCCACCGCCCGGGTGGTCGCTTCGGCAATGCGACGGAACTGGTGCAACTGCTCTGTGCTCAGGCGGTCCAACATCAGCTCGGTCACGGCAAGTTCAAGGCCCATGCGGGCGTCCAGGTGCGCGAAGCTGTCTTCGGTACGGAACTCGAGCCGGCCGGTTTCCATGGATGAAATGGCTTCCACCCGGCTGATGGTGTCGCCTGCGGTCTCCACCTTGTCCGCTGTGGCGGGCGCGCCCGTCTCGGCGTCCCCGCCGGTGGTTTCCTTGGGAGCGAAACGTTCAAAGTAGAAGTTGGCTGGCTGGATGCCCTCGGTGTCCAGCCACTTGGAGACGGCATTGACCATGGGCGGCGGCCCGCAGAGGTAGATATCGACGTCGCCATCGTTGAGGTGGGACGGCTGGATGATCTGTGTGACGTATCCCGTGTGCGGGGCGGAGGTATCCGAATCGGAGGCAATGTAATCCCAGGTGAAGGTCGGCAACTTCGCTGCGTAGGTGCGCAGCCAGTCCAGTCCTACGATGTCGGCTTCACGGGAGACGCCATAAATCAGGTGGACCGGCGTGGCCGGGGGGTTCCCGGACAACTTCTCCAGAATGGACAGGAGCGGGGCCAAGCCGGTGCCGCCTGCCAGCAGGAGCAGGGGGCGCTTGGGGTCGCGAAGGAAGAAGGAGCCGTACGGGCCTGTGAACTCGATGGCGTCCCCTACTGCAGCGCGGTCACGCAGGTACTCGGACATCGCGCCCTGCGGCGTGATGCGCACCATGAAGGATGCATCCATCCCTTCGGGGCCGTTGCTGAACGAGTACGAGCGCTCCGCGTCGGTGCCCGGGACCTTGATGTTGACGTACTGGCCGGGCAGGAAAGCCAGTGCTTCCCGGTTCTGCACCTCCAGGGCGAAGGAGATGGTGGACTCCGAGTGCTTGTCGAGTTCCTTCAGCGTGGAAGCAAAAGTGGCAGCTGAGGTTTTCGCGGATTCGGAGGTCGCCGGGATCTGGATGGCGAGGTCCGATTCCGGAACGGCCTGGCAGGTGAGCAGGTAGCCCTTCTCAAGCTCCTCTTCGGTCATGGCGTCGTCGATATAGTCGCCCGGGTCGAACGAGCCGGAGTCGCAAAACGCCTTACACGTGCCGCAGGCGCCATCCCGACAGTCGGAAGGGATGTTGATGCGCGCCTTGTACGCCGCGTCCATGACGGTCTCATAGTCGCCGACTTTGATGACTTTGGTGACGCCATCTTCGAAACTGAGGGCTACCTGATGGCCCATGATTCCTCCTGGTTGGGGGTCGCATCCTCGCAACCCCCGGAAAGTTAGTGCGGATATCTCTTGCGAGCAGATCTGGCGGCGGGCCGTGCGACGCCGCTACGGCCGCGCCGTACGCGTGCCGGCGTGGCGGGGTGCCGGGGTGCCGGGGTGCCGTCAGATCATGTAGACATCCACCACATGGTGGATGTAGTCGTTCTTCAGTACGACCTTCTTTTTCAGGATCACCGGCTGCTCGCCGGAGAGATCGATGGTGTAGAAGCTCGTGCCGAAATAGGTGTCGGTGGTGTTGTACCGGAAGTACAGGGTGAACCAGTTGAAACGGACCTTGACCTGGCCGCCGTCGTGCTCCAGGACTTCAACGTCCGTGATGTTGTGCCCGGTGCGCGGCTCCGGGAGGGAGGTAGCGGAGGAGCGGTCAGTCTTGATCCGGAATACCCGGTCCTCGATGCCGCCACGGTTGTCGTAATAGATGAGCGAGATCTCGTTCTGAGGGTCCACAGTGAGCCGGTCATCGACGTCCCACGCCGGCATCCAGTACTCGGAGTCCGGGTGGTAGCACTGGAGCCACTCGTCGAACTGCCGGTCGTCCAGCAGCCGGGCTTCCCGGTAAAGGAAGGCGCGAACAGTCTCAAGGGTCGCGATTTCATCGGCGCTCTTGAGCGCGATCAAGGAGTTAATGAAGTTGGCCATTGGTTCAGCACTCTCTGTAAGGATCGATTACGCCGTGACCGGGACGGATTCCTGGGCAACGGATTCCGCCTCGGCGAGGGCCTTATCCATTACTTCCTTCCAGTACCCGTGCTGGATCGGGTAGAGACCCTCGTCTTCGGTGCGCACACCGGAGGCGATCACCCGCGACATGCCCAGCGCGGTAGCCTGCTCGTCAGGACCCGCAATCTCATGGGTGGAGCCGCGCGTCATGTCGTTCCACGGGGCGGAGGTGGCCCAGTAGGTCTTGTTGCAGGATCGGAACTCCTCGAGGTCGTCCGGCGTGGCCATGCCGGTTGCGTTGAAGAAGTCCTCATACTGGCGGATGCGCTTTGAGCGGTTTTCCTGCGATTCACCCTTCGGCGCGATGCAGTAGATCGTCACCTCGGTCTGGTCCGCTGAAATGGGGCGGAAGTGACGGATCTGCGACGAGAACTGGTCCATGATGTACACGTTCGGGTACAGGCAGAGGTTGCGTGAGATGTTGATCATGAAGTTAGCCATTTCCTCGCCGTACTTTTCGACGAGCTCGTCGCGGCGGTCCCACAGGGGACGGTCCTCGGGGTTGGTCCACTCCTGCCACAGCAGCAGGTGCCCGTGATCGTAGGAATAGAAGCCGCCTTTGACCTTGCCCCATTTGCCGGCGTCCATGGCCTTGGTCTTGTTAGCGGAGTCACCGGCGGTGCGGCGGGCGGTTGTCGCGGCGTAGTTCCAGTGCACGGCGGTGACGTGGTAGCCGTCGGCGCCGTTCTCCGCCTGGACCTTCCAGTTGCCGTCATAGGTGTAGGTGGAAGCCCCGCGCAGGACCTCGAGCCCCTCCGGGGACTGGTCCACAATCGAATCGATGACCTTGGTGGCATCTCCCAAATGCTCTTCCAGCGGGAGGACGTCAGCATTCAATGAGCCGAACAGGAAGCCACGGTAGGAGTCGAAGCGGGCCACCTTGGTGAGGTCGTGCGAGCCCTCCTTGTTGAAGGATTCCGGGTAGCCGGCATTGCGTGAATCCTTGACCTTAAGGAGCTCTCCGGAGTTCTTGAATGTCCAGCCGTGGAAAGGACATGTGAAGGTGGTCCTGTTATCGGTCTTGCGCCTGCACAGCATGGCGCCACGGTGGGAGCAGGCGTTGACAATGCAGTTGATCTTCTCGTCCCTGTCCCGGGTAAGGACGACGGGGGTCCGGCCAATATACGTGGTGAAATAGTCCCCCACGTTGGGGATCTGGGACTCATGGGCAAGGTAAACCCAGTTGCCCTCGAAGATGTGCTTCATCTCCAATTCAAAGATCTCCTGGTCGGTGAAGATTTCACGCTTCGCCCGGATAACGCCGTTCTCTCGATCGTCAACGACGGCGTCAGCCAGGACCTCACGGACCCGCGTCAGATGCTCGGTCATGGTGTGCTCCTTCTTTGGAGAGGGTGCGGGAGGCGGGCAGCGACTGTGCGGCCACATCTGAATCCCTCGGCGGAATGAATGTGTCCCACCCAGTCTGCCGCAAGGTGACAGTGCTCACATCAGGCAAAACCCTAGTGCCGCCCAAGGGTTCTTTTATGTACCCTAGGCGACATAATGAGTGCAATATATGTCCTTGTTTCGTCCTTATCCTGTGACTAGCATGAGATGGACGTCACGCGAAGTCGGTGAACCTGCGGGTGCACAGCCCGCGGCCGGCGCGTTCAAGGAACGGGATATCTCGCGTTCCCAATGCACAGAGGAGTGTGGAGATCACTATGACTGAGAATCAGTTGGACACCCGCCAGGAGAATCAGGGTAGCGCTGTGGAGGCCGGCTCGAAGGCGACCGAGCGCTTCGCCGCTTCGGGCAAGCCCACGGGAACGGGAGTACCCATGGAGCGTGTGAGCTTGCTCGCCGGTGCCCTCATCAAAGCGGCTAACGACATTATCGTCCAACACGAAGTCACCTACGAGGAGTACAACGCCCTGAAAGCCTGGCTAATCAAGGTGGGCAACGACGGCGAGTGGCCGCTATTCCTCGATGTGTGGCTCGAGCACACCGTGGAGGATGTCAACTCCCAGGACCGGCCCGGTACGAAAGGCACCATCGAGGGACCCTATTACGTCCCGAACTCCCCTGTGCTGGATTCCCCCGCCACGGTTGAGATGCGTGATGACGAAGGTGGCGTTCCGTTGCAGTTCAGCGGCCAGTTCACCGACACCGACGGCCACCCGATCCAAGGTGCACAGCTCGAGATTTGGCATGCGGACTCGGCGGGCTTCTACTCCCAATACGCCCCAGGCCTGCCGGACTGGCTGTTCCGCGCCAACGTGCAGGCCGACAGCAATGGACAATTCGTCGTCCACACCATGCGCCCGGCTCCGTACCAGATCCCCACTGATGGAGCCTGTGGGCAGCTGATCAGTGCTGCGGGCTGGCACGCCTGGCGCCCGGCCCACATTCACATCAAGGTTTCAGCGCCCGGCTACCAGTCTGTAACCCAGCAGCTCTACTTCCCCGGCGACCCGCACAATGCGGATGACATTGCTTCGGCTGTCAAGCCGGAACTGATGCTCAACACCACACCGCGGGCAGACGGCGCTGCCGGCGAAGAAGCCTCATATGACTATGTCCTCGCCAAAGTGGGACAGTCCAAATAGTGGCTCCTTTGACATGGTCGGGTTCATGATTTCCGTCCACTGAGGTGCCCCAGGGCAATGAGCCCTGGGGCACCGTTCTCCCTGTACTACTGGACTGCCTGGCACAATCGAAAGGAACCGAGCCGTTGAAGATCGAGCGGATCGAAGTGATCCCGTACTCCATCCCGTACACGCACCCGCTGAAGTTCGCCAGCGGCGAGGTGGCAAACGCTGACCACGTTCTGGTTCGCGTGTACACCGACGACGGCGTCGTAGGAGTTGCGGACGCACCTCCCCGTCCTTATACCTACGGCGAGACGCAAGAGTCCATCGGGACGATCATCGAGAAGACATTCGCCCCACAGCTGACCGGACTCGAGATTGTGGACCGGGAGCAGATCCAGGCAGTGATGCGCAGGACCATTCACAACCAGGTGGCCAAAGGCGCCGTAGACATCGCCGTATGGGATGCGATCGGCAAGACGCTCGCCACTCCTGTGCACAAGCTACTGGGTGGGTATACCGACAGAATGCGGGTCAGTCACATGCTCGGCTTCCGGCCGGCGCAGGAACTTCTCGACGAGGCCCTGCGTTTCGGTCAGGAGTATGGCATCACGACTTTCAAGCTTAAAGTGGGCCGTCGGCCGCTGTCTCTGGACGTGGAGGCCTGCCATGTGCTGCGCGAGGGACTGGGCGAAGACGTGGAGATTTACCTTGACGCGAACCGCGGCTGGACCGCTAACGAAGCCCTCGAGGTGCTCCGGAGGACGGAGGGGCTTGGGCTTACCATGCTCGAGGAACCGTGCGATGCCAAGGAAGCCTTGAGCCGCCGCCGCCTGGTCGATAAATCGCCAATCCCGGTGGTGGGCGATGAATCCGTCCCCACAGCCGGGGACGTATCCCGGGAACTGCTTTCCGGCGGCTGCAATGCCATCTGTATCAAAACCGCCCGTTCCGGCTTCACCGAGGCCACCGAGATACTGGGACTGTGCACTGGTCTCGGTGTGGACGTGACCATGGGCAACCAGATCGACACCCAGATCGGCTCCCTTGCGACTGTAACCTTCGGCGCCGCCCACGAGGCCACAAGCCGTCGAGCCGGGGAACTGTCCAACTTTCTCGATATGGCCGATGACCTGTTGGCTGATCCGCTCCGGATAGTCGACGGCACGATCTCCGTGCGCGATCTGCCCGGGGTCGGAGCAGAGGTCGACGAGGACAAACTCGCGGCCTACCGCCTGTCCTAACCCGACCATCAAGGAGAAAAATG
Organism: Pseudarthrobacter sp. NBSH8; assembly: GCF_014217545.1. Taxonomy (NCBI): domain Bacteria; kingdom Bacillati; phylum Actinomycetota; class Actinomycetes; order Micrococcales; family Micrococcaceae; genus Pseudarthrobacter; species Pseudarthrobacter sp. NBSH8. The sequence continues at coordinate 1,772,921 of NZ_CP043178.1, read as the reverse complement.
TTGTTTTTGGCCCGTATGGACGTGCACTTCCCAGCGCACCTCTCCGCTGAGGACGTCACCCGCATGCAGGGGTTGGAGAAAGAATATTCCCAGGCCCTGCAACAGGAAGGGCGCCTTGCCTCAATCTGGCGAGTGGTCGGCGAGTACGCGAACTGTTCGGTGTTCGACGTCGAATCCAACGACGAGCTGCACCAGATCCTGAGCAGCTTCCCGATGTACCCCTTCATGAAAATTAAGGTCACACCGTTGGCCAAGCACCCGAACTCCATCCGCTGAGGATTCTAAGGCACTACAGCGACCTTGCTCACGAAGCTCCACCCCCGTCATCGCTCAGGAGACCTCATGCCCCGCGCCCCAAGGGCCGCACCTCTGACCATCGGATCGCGAACCGGCCCGGGCCATGGAGCCCACCCACGCTTCGAACGGCCCACGCTCCGTCCGGCCGGCCTGCGCGACATCCTGCGGGACATCCTGCGGGACATCGGCCCACACTACGCCTCGAACGGCGTCGTCGGACTGGCATTCTCCGCATCCGGGCCCGTAGCAGTCACTCTTACCGTCGGCTCGCTCGGCGGACTGACAGAGGCCCAGCTCGCATCCTGGGTCTTCGCCATCTTCCTCTCCGCCGGCGCGGCGACCCTGGTCATGTCGCTGATCTATCGCCAGCCGTTGGGCTTCGCCTGGTCCATCCCAGGGACCGTGCTGTTGGGGCCGTCGCTGCAGCATCTGTCGTTTCCCGAAGTCGTAGGGGCGTTCTTCTCCGCCGGAGTGCTGATTCTCGCCCTCGGCTTATCCGGAGTAGTCCGTCCAATCATGGCCGCGATCCCCGTTCCGATCGTCATGGCCATGGTTGCCGCCGTGTTCCTGCGGTTCGGGACGGACATCGTCTCCTCCACACGGGCCGACCCCGCAGTGGCGGCACCCATGGTGGTGGCGTTCCTTGTTCTCACCGCCGTGCCCTCCCTGGGCCGACGCCTCCCTCCGGTACTGGGTAGTTTGGCGGCAGGCGTCGTAGCCGTCGTGCTCAGTGGCCGGTTCGCGATGTCCCAGGGCGGACCGATCCTGGCCATGCCCGTGTTCACAGCCCCCGCGTTCACGTGGGCCGCACAACTGGAACTCGTGATCCCGTTGGCGCTCACGGTCCTGGTGGTACAGAACGGACAAGGCACAGCTGTGCTCCGGGCCGCAGGACACCAGCCTCCGATCAATGCCTTCGCCATGATCTCGGGCGTCTTCTCACTGCTCAACGCCACACTCGGCGCGGTCTCCGCCTGTGTCACTGGGCCCACCAACGCCCTGTTGACCGCCTCCGGACAGAAAAACCGCCAGTACACGGCCGCGGTGATCTACGCACTGCTATCCCTGGTCTGCGCCCTACTAGCGCCCACACTCACCCGCCTCATGCTGGCCACCCCCGAAGCTTTCGTTCTGGCCCTGGGGGGAATCGCCATGATGCGTGCCCTCCAACAGGCCTTCGTGACCGCTTTTGCCACGAACTTCACCCTGGGAGCTTTAGTGACTTTCGTCGTAACCATCTCCGGCCTGGATCTGTTCAACATCCATGCCGCTTTCTGGGGTGTGCTCATCGGCTACGCCTTGTCCCGCCTGCTCGAGCGACAGGACCACGCCGCGACCTGACGCGGTCGTGGTAGCCGCAGAACCCCCTCGGCCCATCACCGGAATCACGCCGTGGTAGCCCCAACGCTCCAACCAGACGGCCCTTGAAGCTGCGAAGGGTGCTGGCCGTCGTAATTTCAAGGCAAGGCCACGATTCGACCCCGTCAGTACCGGTGGGCCTAGCTAAGACCGCCAAAACCCAGACAGACAGGGGATGGTAACAACCGACTCAGCCCAGGACGACTGGACGCCGGTGGCGGCATCCGACAACTCGAAGATGTCGTTTGCCCGCGGCCGGAGGCGAAAGCGCGCGAACCCGCACATTTGCGTGATGCGTTTGGTGACTTGCCGAAGACCGTGCGCGTGTCCGCACTTTCTTCGGAAATTTGTCCGCACACAGGGGTTCAAATGCTCCTGAGCTGTGACAACACTGCTCAGCTGCAGGCGTGGCGCGGTCCCACATCCCTCCGACGCCGTGTCGGGACTCTGTCGGCTGTGCCCTCGGGCTGCATGCCAGGCCTGTGCCGGCAAGCAGCCACGCCGACAGGGCATTGATCGACGTGGCGATCCCACAGCCCCATAGCGCATGCGTCCACCGCAGGGCTTCGCGAACATCTCTTCGCAGGGTCATGTCGGAACCGCGGGCGGATGGCATGGAGAGGTGACAGCGCGAGGTCGCGGAGCACAATCCGAAATGAGCTTCCACGCCCGGCCTCCCCCAGCAGGTCATATCAGAATCGTCGACGCAGAACATGGATACGTGCCATCACAATCCGGACGAGCAGAGGAAAGGACCAACGAGATGGCCAGTTGGGCAGCCGATCAAACCGTCACGAGGCGAGGGACGCCCGATTCCCTCCAGGTCATGTCGCATGGAACGTCCAGACGCATGAAGTGGTGCCGGCAGACCCTGCAGGTCAAGGGGGTGGACATTGTCCACACGGTGTCTGTTTCGGGGTGGGCGGCCGACATCCACGAAGACACACTCTGAACCTTGGCAAGCCTTACTCCTTGGTCAGTTAGGCGCTACCGGCTCATGACCAGTGGCTCTGCGATTCGCACCGGTGGCTCCGCGGGTCGTGTCACTTTCAGAAAGGGGGCGGCGGCGGTCCCCCCTTTTGCGTAAAGCGACAGGCTGGTGCTGTCCGGCCTGGGAAATATAAGCCCTGTCATGGTGACCTGGCCGTTTTGGGCGAAGACTTCCACTGAACAGCGATCGATGAAGAGGCTGAGAGTGTATGACCCGTCGGAGGCCGGTTTCAGTGGGGCCGTATCGGTGGAGGCAAAGGCGTCATGGAATTCCGTGTTGCCGGAGCTTGTCCGGTCCATGATGAGCCGGTTCTCGGAGGGGCGGATGCCGATGCGTGTTCCGTCGGTGCCCTTGCCTCGAATGATGAGTCCGAATTCCTCTGCGGCTCCCGGGATGAAGGTCACGTCGATTATGTCTACCGGTGCTCCGGCGTCCAGCTGGCACGTTCCTTCATCTATTTCAAGATCAGACCAGGCGCTCACCAACTGTGAGTTGCCCTTTCGATATTCGTCGGCGACCCGTTGGGACAGCCGGGGCTGGCCGTGGTCTGTGACCAGGGACATTTCGCGTACGAGAGACATCGAACTGCGCCACGGCCAAGTCGGGATGACGGCCCCATATTGCCAGTTGTTCATCCAGCCGACCATAAGACGGCGCCCGTCGGGTGCGTTGTTGAAAGACACGGCCGCGTAGTAGTCCCGTCCCCAATCGAGCCAGTGATAGGCGTCGAGCTCGCCCGCTTGGCTGCCGCCGTCGGTGACGGTTGTTTCGGATGTGAAGGCCACACCGTCGAATTGGCCGACAAAGTATTGGCCCCCTGACCCGCCATTGGGCCCGCCGGGGTTGAGATTCACGGTGAGAATCCACTTGGTCTGCTCTTCATCGCCGTCTAACGGCAAAGGGAAAAGGTCAGGGCACTCCCAGACGCCGCCGGTGGCGTTGGCGGGTCCGAAGCTGCTGAGGTAGTGCCAGTCCCTAAGGTTATCGGAGCCATAGATGACCACCTTGTGCTCGTTTGCTTCGACGGCCACCATGACCCAATAGCTGCCCGGAGGCCCGTCGTAGCGGAACACCTTCGGATCGCGGAAGTCTGCGGAGTTCCTGTCGAGGACGGGGTTGCCCTGGTGCTTGGCCCAGGTGTAGCCGCCGTCGGAGCTCCAGGCCAGGGACTGGGCCTGTGTGCCCCTGCGGGCTGAGCTGTCTTTGTAGGCACTGGTGTAAATTGCCACCAGTGGGGCGGTCTGCCCGTTGCCGAGGCCGCTGGTGTTGTGCTGGTCGATGACGATGCTGCCGGAGAAGATGTCCTCTTCCGCGTCGCAGAGGATGGCCACGGGCTGCTCGTCCCAGTTGACCAGGTCCACCGAGGTGGCGTGGCCCCAGGACATGTTGCCCCAAACGTTCCCGAAGGGGTTGTTCTGGTAGTAGAGGTGATAAATGCCCTCGTGGTAGACCAGTCCGTTCGGGTCGTTCAGCCAGGTGTTTTTGGCCGTGTAGTGGATGGCGGGCCTGAAGATGTCATCCTCGTGGGCGGAAGTGGCAGTCATGACGTTGGGTGCCTTAATGGGTAATCGGTGGGGTACGCCGCGGGCGTGTGGCAGCCGCAGGATGCGCGGAATACCAGTTCGGCGGGGAAGATTTTGGTGTGGGGTTCTTGTCCGGGCCCCGAGGCTAGGAGGGCGTTCAGGGCGCCCTGTGCCAAGTCCTTCAAGGGCTGGGCGACTGTGCTGAGCCGGGGCCAGGTGTATTCAGATTCGGGTGCGCCGTCGAAGGAGAACACGGCGAGGTCCTCCGGTAGCCGGAGGCCGCCCTCGTGGAGGGCGCAGAGCAGGCCCGCAGCCTGCTGGTCGGAGCTTACGAATACGGCGGTGGGCCGCTCGCTGCGGGCCAGCAGCTCCTGTCCGGCACGGTACCCGCCCTCGCGGGTAAACGGCACCCGAATGATCGGGCCCTCCGTGAGGCCGGCAGCCTGGATGCCCTGCTGCCATCCGACCTCGCGTGCGTCAAGCTCACTGTCGGCATTGCCGCCTATGACCAGCCCGATCCGTTCGTGGCCGTGGCTGATGAGGTGCTCGACCGCCATGCGTGCCCCCTCCCGGAAGGCCACTCCAACGGCATAAGGACCGCGGCCCCCCGCACCGTCTTTCTTCACAGCGGGACTGCCTGCCGTGGCGAGGTCGGCGGGGTGGTTCAGGAGCACAACGGGAATGTCTGACTGTTCAAGGTCCATCAGATCAGGTTCGAACAGCACACTGGAGAGGAACAGGCCGTCCACCCTCCGTGCGGCGAAGTTCTTGATCAGGCGGCGCTCTGTGCGCAGCGAGTCCTGGGAATCCGCCAGCAGGAGGGTGTAGCCCCGCTCGGCCGCGGCGTTTTCGACGGCGCGGGCGAGCGAGGCGTAGAACGGATTTATGGCATCGGGGACGATCATGGCGAGCATCTCACTGGAGCCCAAGGCAAGTGCCCGGGCTGCCGCGTTGGGCCGGTAACCCAGCGCCCTGATTGCCTGCCGCACCTTGGCCTCGTTCGCAGGAGAAACGGCCCTGGGCCCGCCGTTGACCACGTAACTGACGACGGCGGGGCTGACCCCTGCCAGCCTGGCGACATCGTCGCGTGTGATCGGCTTGGCTTGTGAGGTCGGGTGCGGCATGACAACCATGCTAGCGGCGTTTCAGTTGGCGGACTCGCGAAGTACCGGGCGGGGCAGCCCTGCCGGGGCGTCGCCGAAGTCGGACACCGGCAGGCGTTCGCCGCCGCGCAGGGCGGACTGGTGGGCAACGATGCCGGGAAGGGTATAGCGGGCGGCTTCCCAGGCGTTGACCGGAGGCAGGGTGCCGGTGTTCATGGCGGTGACGAAGTCGTCCACGAGGAAGTGGTGGCTGCCCTCGTGGCCGTTGGGCAGGCCGCGGAACTCTGCCGGCAGGCGTCCGGCGTCGTGCACGGATGCCATGCCGGAGATAAAGGCATCACGCAGTGCGGGGGCGACGTCGGCCAGCATGGGGTCATCCACGTCCATGGTGGCCTGGGTCTCGAGCTGGTCACTGATGTCGGTCACGGCGTGTTTGTCCTGCCAGACGCTGACCAGGGCGAGCTGTTCCATGCTTGCCTCGGTGCCGAAGTAGCGGAAGCGGCTCTCGCGCAGGTGGGAGGGGTAGCCCACCCTGCGGAACTCGTTGATGCGCATGGACCCGCCGCCGGCGAGTTCGAACAGGGCGCTGGCGTTGGAGAAGTCGTTGTCGAACATGCTTACCTCGCGGTCGAAGACGCCATCGCCGCGCTCATCCCGGTAGCCGATGCAGCTGACGCTGACGGCGTGGGAGCCGGTTGCTCCGAGCACCCCGCCCACGGAGTGGGTGGGGTAGAGCATGGGCGGGTAGCTGGCGGTGCGCTTCCAGTTATCTCCGCCGCTGTACTGGTAGGCGTCGTAGAAGCCGAGGTCCATGTCGTGGACGTAGTCGCCCTCCGCGTAGAAGATTCGGCCAAAGGCACCCTCGGCATTCTTCTTGCGGGCGAATACTGTGGCGGGGTTGTAGTAGCTGGTCTCGCCCATCATGTACGTCAGCCCGGTCTCCCGGACTGCTTCGATAATTTCTGCGATCTCCTCTTCGGAGATCGCCATGGGCACGGCGGAGTAGACGTGCTTGCCGGCGCGCAGCGCCTGCACCACCAGGGGTCCGTGGGTCCAGCGCTGGGTGAAGATCGCAACGGCGTCGACGTCGCTTTCAAGCATTGCCTCGAAACTCTCGAACGTCCCTGCCGCGCCGGCGCTGCTGCTTTGGGTCTCTGCACGATCAGTGATGAGGTCGGTGAAATAGATGTCTGAGATTCCCGGGTGGGCAGCGAAGAGCTTGGCGAACACGCCTGCGAACTGTCCTGCACCAACGATTCCAATTGAAGAAGTCATGGAAGAAAGTATGCGCATGGAATCTACGCGCGTCAAGGTCTTTCTTTGGCCCAGCAGTAAACCTGCGTATTCCAGCGAATGGGTATTGCATTTTCCGTTGCAACGCGCGTAGAGTTGCGGTCAATTGTTACCTACCTCACAGGAGAGGGATCAAAGATGACCACAATTACCAAGCACCCACCCGGCGCCACTCACAAGGCGCCCCAGGGTTCAAGCCGGGGCCGTCGCAGGGCCAAACTGCGTGACGTCAGGATCGCGTTTCTGTTCATCCTGCCGGCGATGATCGGCCTCGTGGCCTTTAGCTTGGTTCCCACCGTCCGCGGCGTCTACCTGAGTTTCACCGAGTACAGCATCCTCGGAGAGCCCAAATGGGTCGGCGTCGACAACTACACGGCGATCTTCAAGGATGAGCTCTTCTGGAATGCGATGGCTGTGACCATCCAGTACGTCGCAATCAACATCGTCTTCCAGACAGTCATCGCCCTCGGCCTGGCGGTGCTGATGCACCGCGTGGCTAAATCCACGTTCATCCGGGGAGCGCTGCTGCTGCCATTCCTGGTGGCCAACGTGATTGTCGCTCTCCTGTGGTTCTGGATGCTCGACTACCAGCTGGGCATCGTCAACGAAATCATCAGCTGGCTAGGCGGTCCTCGGATCGCGTTCTTCGGAAGCGAGCAGTGGGCCATTCCCACCATCGCATTCGTCAACGTCTGGCGCCATATGGGCTACACCGCTCTGCTGATCTTCGCCGGCCTCCAGTCCATCCCCCACCACGTCTACGAGGTCGCCTCACTCGACGGGGCTTCCCCAACCAGGACGTTCTGGTCCATCACGATGCCGCTCCTTCGTCCGGTCCTGGCACTGGTCCTGGTGGTCACCGTCATCGGATCTTTCCAGGTCTTCGACACCGTCGCAGTCACCACCGGCGGCGGTCCGGTCAACGCCACCCGCGTCATCCAGATGTACATCTACCAAAAAGCCTTCGGCGAATCGGACTTCGGCTACGCCTCCGCCCTGTCCGTCATTCTCTTCGTGATCCTTGCACTCGTGGCCTTCCTCCAGATGAAGTTCCTCAAAGGCAACGAATCGGATCTGGACTAAGGAACCCCAGCCATGACCACTCAAACACTCACCACACGAAAAGCCCTCGACTGGCACCGCATCGGTGCGTGGGCCGTCATCGCCCTCGCACTGGCCCTCACCATTTTCCCGTTCCTCTGGATGCTCCGAACGGCCCTCTCCAGCAACCACTCGCTGGCCTCCAACTCGGCTAATCTCCTGCCGGCCGACTTCTCCTGGGGCGCCTTCAAGCGTGTCTTTGGAATGCAGACCACAGAAGAGGCCATCGCCGAAGGAGGTTCCGGGGCAGCGATCGACTTCTGGCTGTACCTGCGCAACTCGATACTTTTTTCCACAGTGACTACCGCAGGCCAGGTCTTTTTCAGCGCACTTGCCGCCTACGCCTTCGCCCGGCTCCGCTGGCCCGGGCGTGACGTGGTCTTCTCCGTGTTCCTGGCCACCATGATGATTCCGGGGATCTTCACCGCGCTGCCCAACTTCCTCATGATCAAGAACCTGGGTCTGCTGAACACGTTCGCCGGCTTGACACTGCCCTTCCTGTTCATGTCCGCGTTCGCCATCTTCTTCCTGCGGCAGTTCTTCCTGAGCATGTCCCGCGAAGTGGAAGAGGCAGCCATGCTCGACGGGGCCAAGAGCCTGCGTATCTTCTTCCAGATCGTCTTGCCCAACGCCGCCGCGCCCATGGCAACGCTCGCGCTGCTGACGTTCATCGGCCAGTGGAACGAATACTTCTGGCCCCTGCTGGTCGGCAACGACGAGAGCATCCGCGTCCTCACCGTGGGCCTTAGCGTCTTCAAGTCCCAGTCCCCCCAGGGCGCCCCGGACTGGTCCGGACTCATGGCCGCCACCATCGTTGCGGCAGTGCCCATCCTCATCCTGTTCATCGCGTTCGGCAAGAAGGTGGTCAACTCCATCGGATTCTCCGGCATCAAATAAACCGCCAACCCCAACCACTCACCCTTACCAACTCCCCTCCGGGCAACCTCATGCCCTGTTCGAAAGGTCCAACATGAAAAAATCCCTCGGCGCAGTCGCTGCCGCCGCAGCCATCGCCATCTCCCTCTCCGCCTGCGGCGGCGGATCCACCACCGCCGGTGACGCCAAAGGCGAAATCGACTATTGGCTGTGGGATTCCAATCAGCTGCCCGCCTACGAGCAGTGCGCGGAAGACTTCACCAAGGCCAACCCGGACATCAAGGTCAAGATCACCCAGCGCGGCTGGGGTGACTACTGGACCACCCTGACCAACGGATTCGTCGCCGGAAACGCCCCTGATGTCTTCACGAACCACCTCTCCAAGTACCCCGAGCACGCCGACAAGAAGCAGCTCCTCGCCCTCGACGACGCCGTCAAGAACGACAAGATCGACGTGGACATCTATAACAAGGGCCTCGCCGATCTGTGGGTGGGCCAGGACGGTAAGCGCTACGGCCTGCCCAAGGACTGGGACACCGTGGGCCTGTTCTACAACAAGGCCATGACCGACGCCGCCGGCATCACGGCCGAACAGATGGCCACCCTGAACTGGAACCCCACGGATGGTGGCAGCTACGAAAAGGCCATCGCCCACCTGACCGTTGACAAGAACGGTAAACGCGGAGACGAAGCCGGCTTCGACAAAAACCAAGTGGCCGTCTACGGCCTGGGTTTGGAGTCCTCGGGCTCGGGCCAGGGCCAGACACAGTGGAGCTTCCTGACGGCCACCACCGGCTGGACCCACACGGACAAAAACCCCTGGGGCACAAAGTTCAACTACGACGACCCCAAGTTCCAGGAAACCATCGCCTGGTGGGCCGGGCTGGCGGACAAGGGCTACATGCCCAAACTTGAAACAACGGTAGGCGCCAGCATGCAGGACAACTTTGGCGCAGGAAAGGCCGCCATCAACACGTCGGGCGACTGGACGACCGGCCAGTACACCAGCTACAAGGGAGTGGACACAGGCATCGCCCCCACCCCGACGGGACCGGACGGCAAACGCGCGTCCATGTTCAACGGCCTGGCCGACTCCATCTACGCCGGCACCAAGAACCCGGCCGCATCCGTCAAATGGGTCGAGTACCTCGCCTCGACTGACTGCCAGGACGTCGTGGCCTCCAAGGCCGTCGTCTTCCCCGCCATCACTTCCTCGTCCGAAAAGGCCGCCGCGGCCTTCAAGGAAAAGGGCATCGACGTCAGCGCCTTCACAACGCATGTCAAGGACGGCACGACGTTCCTGTTCCCGATCGCGGACAATGCTGCCAAAGTTGACGGCATCATGAACCCCGCCATGGACGCAGTGATCTCCGGCAAGGCCCCGGCCAGTTCCCTCACCCAGGCCAACGAAAAGGTCAACGCCCTCTTCAAGTAGGCCACCCGCGTGACCGGCTGTGCGCCGCGGGCATCGTCTTGCCCGCGGCGCACAGCCTAGTTTTTATTACTCCCACCCTTTAGAAGGACTGTATTTATGGACCCCCTGCATCTCCGTTCCGCCGGCACCAGCCTGGTGATCAGCTTCGACAGCCGGGAGGCCGAGGTCATCCACTGGGGCGCGGATCTTGGCAGCACGCTGCCGGACCTCGCTATCCTCACGGCCGCTATCCCGCCGTCATCCATCGACGCCAATGTGCCTGCCGGCCTCCTGCCGCAGGCATCGTCCAGTTGGCGCGGCCGTCCCGCCCTCCGCGGCCACCGCATCACCGACGGCGTCTCCGGCCTCGATTTCTCAGCCCGCCTCCGCGTCGTGAGCGCCGGTGCCCAGGGGACTTCCGCCATCATCGTCCAGACCGATGCCGACGCCGGCCTCACCGTCTCGTCCGCACTGACACTGCACGACGGCGGCCTGCTGGAGCTGCGCCACACCCTCACCAACGACGGCGCCACACCCTATCAACTCGACGAACTGGCCACCGTCCTCCCGGTGGCGCCCGACGCCGTCGAACTCCTTGACCTGACCGGGCGCTGGTGCCGGGAACGCCACCCGCAGCGCCGCCCCATCCAGCAGGGCACCTGGGTCCGCACCGGCCGGCACGGCCGCACCGGACACGATTCCTCACTGCTCTTCGCCGCCGGCACCGCAGGGTTCGGCAACCGCCACGGGAAAGTCTGGGCCACGCACCTGGCCTGGAGCGGCAACCACGAACAGTTCGCGGACAGCATTGGCGATGGCCGCACCATGATCGGCGGCTCCGAACTCCTGGGCCCGGCCGAGGTCATCCTCGCACCCGGTGCCAGCTACACCACACCGGCGCTCTTTGCCGCGTACTCGGACCACGGCCTGGACGGCATCAGCGAGGCGTTCTACACCTGGTTCCGATCCCGCCCCCACCACGTGCTCCCCGCAGCCACCACCGGCCTGCCCGCCGGCAAGCCCCGCCCCGCAGTGCTCAATGTCTGGGAAGCGGTCTACTTCGACCACAACCTGTCCACCCTGATCGAACTGGCCGACTCCGCCGCCGAACTCGGCGTCGAGCGCTTTGTCCTCGACGACGGCTGGTTCCGCGGCCGCCGCGACGACCACGCCGGCCTCGGCGACTGGTACGTCGACGAAACCCTCTGGCCCGACGGCCTCACGCCCCTGATCGACGCCGTAACCTCGCGCGGAATGGAATTCGGGCTCTGGGTGGAACCCGAAATGGTCAACCTGGACTCCGATATTGCCCGCGCACACCCCGAATGGATCGTTGGTCCATCCGTCCACAGCTACAAGGACGGCGGCCGCCTGCCCCTTGAATGGCGGAACCAGCATGTGATCGACCTCGTGAACCCGGACGCATGGCAGTACATTTACGACCGTGTCGACGCCCTGCTGCGCGAGAACAACATCAGCTACCTCAAATGGGACCAGAACCGGGACCTCCTCGAACACGGCCACGGCGGCCGCTCCTCCGTCCACGAACAGACCCTTGCCGCCTACCGGCTCTTCGACGAACTCCGCAAGGCGCATCCCGGCGTCGAGATTGAAAGCTGCTCCTCCGGCGGCGCCCGGGTGGACCTCGGCATCCTGGAACGCACCGACCGCATCTGGGCCTCGGACTGCAACGACGCCCTGGAACGCCAGACCATCCAGCGCTGGACCGGCGTCGTGGTTCCGCCTGAGCTGGTGGGCGGACACATCGGCCCCACCACCTCGCACACCACGGCCCGTACCCACGACCTGTCCTTCCGCGCCATCACCGCCCTGTTCGGCCACTTCGGCATGGAATGGGACGTCCGCAGCGTCCAGGGCGCCGAGCGCGAGGAACTCAAACGCTTCATCGCCCTCTACAAGGAACACCGCGCCCTGATCCACTCCGGGCGCATGGTCCGCGCGGACATGTCCGACGATTCCCTGATGCTGCACGGTGTGGTGGCCCCCAGTGGTGCCACACAGGGAACGACGGCGGCCCTGTTCGCCCTGGTCAGCACCGGCACCGCCTTCGCAGAACAGCCGGGACGGATCGCCATCCCCGGCCTGGAACCTGACCGGGACTACCGGGTGGAAGCCATCTTCCCAGCCCCGGCAGATGCAGACTACGCCAACACCTTCACCCAGGTCCAGCCCCCGGCCTGGCTAGCGGACGGCGCAGTAGCCCGCGGCCGATTCCTGGCCGAAGTGGGCCTGCCCATGCCCGCCCTCAACCCGGAACACGCACTGCTGCTTAAAATCATCGCCCTGTAGCAATGGGAATGACTGCCCCGACGTTCCCCGATGTCCGGAGCCGCCGGAACGTCGGGGTAGTCTTCGCCCAATGAGGATGTACATGAAATTTCTGGTCACAGGTGGCACCAGGTACATCGGTTCGCACACAGTCTTGTCCCTGCAGGAAGCGGTCATGTAGCCCACTCCGTGAACGACAATGAAGTGGTAACACGCACCAAAACCATCGACCAAGTAGGCAAGCAGCCGCCGGCGACAGCAACGGCCACCAACAAAAAAGGGTCCCCGGAGGGGCCCAAATGTGAACAGTTTGTGCACACTTAGAGGCCCGCAAGCCTCTGAACAGGGAAAACACGTGCCCGAGGTGGGACTCGAACTGCATTCCAGCCCCTGCAAACACTGAACTCCCCCGAAAACATCACCAATCCGTCCCGAACCGAACCCGGGACGACCCGATCCGAAGCCCAGGGTGTGCACATTGTGCACACCCTCTTTTCTTTCCACCGTTGCCGGCGGTCAGGCTCCAGCCCAGGCGCAGTGCACATGCCCATGTCCGATCCCACGGGAAGCCGGCGAACCCCGTCCAGTGCCAAGCTCTGGTCACATTTCATCAACAGATCACCTCCTCCAACATTCATTAGCCTGCGCCCGAACCACTGCATGACGGGCGCTGCCCAGCTGACCGAATTAGTGGACTTCTACAACTACGCCCCTGAGGTTTTCCCAATGACTAAGTCCCCCGAGGACGCACTGCGGAGGGGCGACTCCTTCCCACAATTAGCGGCACTGGCATATACTGTGCGTTAAGTGAAAGGAGCCGCGATGACCGTCAAGGACTCGAAGACCCGGACCAAAGGAAATGCCCGCACGCAAAGCGTGGAGGAGTGGTTCTCACACACGTCCCTCTCGTTTTCCCCCGCTGAACTGATCGACGCCCTGGAGGACATGCAGAATAAGCTCTCGGGCGCCGACCTGCCAGCGCGGGACCGCACCTTCTGGGAGACTCATTCGGGGATTTCCGCCACTCAGAAGGACGTGGCACGCTCCTCGGCGAACAGCACCGCGGCCCGGGTGCTGACGGATGCCACGTCACACTCTGCCACGGACGTCGCAGACAGACTTGGCCTGTCGCCGTCCACCGTCAGGCACTACAGGGCGGAACGGAAGCTGTACTCCTATCTGGTCAACGGGCGCCTCGTTTTCCCGGACTGGCAGTTCACCCCCGCCGGCAAAGCCACGCCTCGCCTTGACGTGGTCCTAAGAGCCCTTCCGGAAGACCTGCACCCGCAGGCCGTGGCAGGGTTTTTCCTCACGCCACAACCTGACCTCCAGCTCGACGGAGAGCCTGTCACAGTGAAGGTGTGGCTGGAGGCCGGCGGCTCCGCAGAACCGGTCGTCAACATGGCCGCCGCACTGGCGGCCGGATATTGATGGCAGACCAGTACCCGCCCTCCGTTGATGACCTCAGGACACTCGGCTGCGAGACCGCGGTTCTGCCTGCCGGCAGTATCCTGTGGCGTGTGCACTTCACCTCATCGGCGTTCATCACACCCTGGAACAGGGTCCGAACCTGGGGTCCGGTCGTAAGCGCCCGATGGGAACCGCATCCTCTTCCCGAGGCCGACCACGCACCTCTTGGAGCCGCCTACCTCGGCGACGACGTGCTGACGTGCCTGGCGGAGGTGTTCCAGCAAACCAGGTTCGTCGACGTGGACCGGGACGACCCATACGTGACGGCACTCAAGACGACCCGTGACGTGGAGATCGCCGACCTTCGAGGGCTGTGGCTCACCAGGGCCGGAGCATCAGCGCAGATCGCCCTGCAGCAGAAAGACCGCACCCGGGCCTGGGCCCGAGCCATTCATGAAGCCTGGTCGGACCTGGACGGCGTCGTAGCTCCGTCCGCAATTGCCGGCGGCCGGCCGGTCACAGCGCTCTGGACTGACAATCCAATGCCCGCAGCCCCGGAGTTCTCCGCCCCCTTGAAATCCCCCGCTGTACTGAGAGACATCGTCGCCGCTGCCGGGATGATCGGATACCAGACCAGCGTCGTGCTCTAGCCGTCACCAGCAGATTAGCTGTATCCGAAATTTGGCACCAGTACCCGCGTTGACTCATCAAAGATGCCCGCGTAGCTGCTATCGAAGAATCATTTGGTAATGCCCGCGTAGCGGCGCGTCTGCTGGGGTGGTATCCGCTGGCCCGGCACTGTGAGCCATGGAGGTTTCGATGAGCGAACGCAAGGCCGTCACGAAGACCACTGCCCTCCGATATGCCCGGTCGGACCGTTGGAAACGGCACCATGGCTCGTGGCATTGCCACCCGCGCCCTCGCCGGCGGCCACACTATTGAGATCCTCGGACAAGACGGGACCAAAGCGCGGAAGCTTGCCACCGAGCTTGGCACCGGCGTCACCTTCGGCACGACGGACGATGCCCCCAGGGTGACATCGTGGTGTTGGCCGTGCCCTTCGACGCCGCCAAGTCGGTCGTCAGCGCCTATGGCGAAGCTTTGGCCGGCAAGACCATCGTGGACATCACCAACCCCGTGAACTTCGATACCTTCGATTCCCTCGTTGTGGAACCCGGCAACTCAGCCGCCGAAGAAATCGCCCAACTCACGCCGGTAGGTTCGAACGTCGTGAAGGCCTTCAACACGACCTCTGCGGGCACCCTGGTTGCCGGCGAGTCAGGTAGACAGCCGCTGGATGTCTTCATCGCCGGAGACAATGCGGGTGCCAACGCGGCCGTCAGCAACCTCGTCAGCGGCGGCGGCATGCGCCCGCTCGTCGTCGGTCCACTCAAACGCGCAAGGGAACTCGAGGGCTTCCAGTTCGTGCTCATGACCATGCAGGCAAACCCCGAGTTCGCCGATTTCAACTGGGACACTGGCCTCTTGGTCACCAAGTAGTTTAACCGGACGACAGCCCCCGGACACAGGAAGAGGACGACGGCGGGTACGCACCCGCCGTCGTCCTCTTCCTGCGTGAGGTTCACGAATCCTCGCCGTCAGGTGACTACCAGACTGCTAGAAGACAATGACAGGCTTGACGACCGTTCCATTGGCGGAGTCCTCGAAGCCCTGATTGATCTCGTCCAGGCTGTAGTTGCTCATCAGCTTGTCCATGGGGAAACGGCCTTCCTTCCACAACTCGATGAGCTTGGGAATGAACACCTGGGGCACGGAGCTGCCTTGGATCACGGTTTTGAACGTCCAGCCCTTGACCAGGGAAAGACCGATCTCAAAGGAGACCTCTGTTCCGGGCTTGGCGGCGGCGACCAGGGCCAAGGTGCCGCGGAGAGCTAGAGCGTCAGCTGCCTTGCGGAGCAACTCCGGCCGGGCTGTTGTATCAACGACGTAATCAGCTCCGCGGCCATCCGTCAGGCGAAGAATCTCTTCCGTGAGGTCCACGTCCTGGGTGTTGATGGTGTCCGTCGCCCCCAGTTCTTTGGCGAGGTCGAGCCGGGAAGTGTGGACGTCCACTGCGATAATGCGGCCGCACCCCGCAACCCCACCGGCCATTATGGCCCCGGATCCCACGGCGCCGGTACCGATGACCACGAGCGTGCTGTTCAGGGCGGGTTTGAGTTCGTTGAGGACGGCGCCGGCCCCGGTCTGGATGCCGCACCCCAGGGGTGCAACAACCTCGAGCGGGACGTCGGAACCGACACGGACGACGCTTTCCTCAACGACGTTGGCGTACGAGGCAAACGACGACTGGCCAAAGAAGTGGGAGGAAATCACTTCGCCGTCCTTGCTCAGCGCTGTTGTTCCGTCGGGCCTCCTGCCACCGAAGTCTGCCGCGAAGAGGTTCTCGCAGTACGCCATCTCGCCGGAGCGGCAGCGGTCACACTTTCCGCAGTAGGCGGCTGCGAGCAGGACATGGTCGCCCGGTTGCACGGTCGTGACGGAAGCCCCGATCTTCTCCACGACTCCGGCGCCCTCGTGTCCAAGCACGGCGGGCAAGGGTGTCGGATAGACTAGGTCACGCACAATCGCGTCCGTGTGGCACACACCCGTGGCCACCATCCGTACTAGCACTTCATTCGGACGGAGATCGTCCAGCTCGAGTTTTTCAATCGTGAGCGGCTGCCGGGGTTCACGGGCCACTGCTGCGGTTACCTGCATAGTCATGTCTTTCCTCAAGGATGGGTCAGGGGTTGGATTCAGAACGGGTACTGCTGGTCCGGCTGCTCCACCGTGATCCACTTCAGTTCCGTGAACTCGTTGATAACTGCCCTGCCATCGAACCGGCCGAACCCGCTGTTCTTCATCCCGCCGTACGGAGCCTGGGCCTCATTCTGTACAGTTGCTCCGTTGACATGAACATGCCCGGCCTGGATGCGCATGGCTACCTGCAGAGCACGCGTGCTGTCGGCCCCGAAGACCGCGGCCGCGAGACCGTATTCGGTGTCATTGGCCACCTGGACTGCCTCTTCAACGCCGGAAACGCGGACTACCGTGGTGATCGGGCCGAACGTTTCCTGATCGTAGATGGACATCTCGGGCCGCACTTTGTCGATGATGGTGGCAGGCATCGAAGCACCATCGGCACGCTCCCCGACAACAAGTTCTCCGCCCTTCGCGAGTGCATCATCGATCAATGCATTGATGCGCGCGCCAGACTCTTCGCGGATCATCGGTCCGACGATGCAGGTTTCGTCCGTGACGGGGTCTCCGGCGGTCAGCTGCGCTGCGCGGGCCGCAAACTTCGTAACAAACTCGTCGGCGACACTCTCATCGACCACAAATCGTTCGGTCGACATACAGATCTGGCCCTGGTAAAGGAACGACCCGAAGACAGCCGCGTTGACGGCGCCATCAATGTCGGCGTCATCAAGGACGACAAACGGTGCCTTGCCGCCGAGTTCAAGCAGTACCGGCTTAAGATAGCGGGCAGCTTTTTCGGCAATGATGCGTCCCACTGCTGTTGAGCCGGTGAAGTTGATCCGGCGGACCGCCGGGTGCGCGATGATGGCTTCCACCACCCGGTCAGAGTCCTCGGCCGTGCTTGTCAGAAAGTTCAGGACACCGGCAGGTACACCGGCCTCGTGCAGGACCTCCGCAATGATCGCATGGGTCTTCGGGCTGGTTTCCGAAGCGCGGAAGACCACGGTGTTGCCGCAAACGATGGGGTAGGCAATGGCCCGGGCTGCGAGCACGCCGGCTCCATTCCAGGGCGCCATGCTGACAACAACGCCTGCGGGCTGTCGCACCGTCATCGAGAGTGTGCCCGGCTTGTCCGTCGGAAGGGTCTCACCTTGAATTGAGGTGTGTCAAGGATGTGAGACAGCCGGTTGGTTTCTATTGGGGGTTAGGCGGCCGCGGGTAGCGGCTGGTTTTTGGTCTTGAAGTTGGCCATTGCTGTGGCCGGCGGCAGCCCCTCATTGTTGGTGTGGGGCCGCCAGCGGTTGTAGAACACCTCGATGTAGCGCATGGTTGCCCGGCGGGCGTCCTGGCGGGTGGCGAAGCTGTGGTGGTGGTAGAACTCGTTCTTCAGGGATGAGAACGCCGACTCGGCGACGGCATTGTCCCAGCACACCCCGGTGGCCCCCATGGACTGGCGGACTCTGTTGCCGGTGCACCAGGCGCCCATTTCCCGGGAGGTGTATTGGGTGCCGCGGTCGCTGTGGAAAATGGCATCCGGGGCCAGGTGTCCGCGGTCCCTGGCCATCGCCAGCGCGCCAGTGACCAGGGAGGCGCGCATGTGATCGGCCATGGCCCAGCCGACGACCATGCGGGTGCACAGGTCGATGACGGTGGCCAGGTACAGCCAGCCCTCGCCGGTGCGCAGGTAAGTGATGTCACCGACGAGCTTCGTGCCGGGGGTATCTGAGGTGAAGTCCCGGCCGATGAGGTCCGCGAAGACCTTGTCCGGGTCCGAGGGGATGGTCGTGCGTTTGAAGGCGCGCATCCGCTTGGCCGCCCAGCCGTTCTCCGCCATGATGGCAGCGACCGTCCCTACGGAAATCTCCACACCGGCGGCGGAGAGTTTGGTGTGGACCATGCGGTGGCCGAAGATCCCGTCGGAGGAATCGAACATCGCCTTTACCAGTCCGGTCAGCTCCCGGTGCCGGGCAGCCGTCGGTGATTCCTCGTGGTCCAGCCACCGGTAGTACGAGGCCCGCGGGACGCCCAGCCGGGCGCACATCCAGGTGATAGGGATTCGGCGTTCTTCTCCTGAACAAGCCGGTAGAGGTCCTCTACCATTGTTCTTTGGCGAAGAACGCCGAAACTTTTTTCAGGAAATCATTCTCCCGTTCCAGCTCCCGCAGCCGGGCCTCCAACGCCTTGTATTTCGCGGGATCCACGGGGTCATCAGGCTTGCCGCCGGAGCCGGCCTCTCCTTCCCGATGCAGCTGGACCCACCGCTTCAGCGCGGTCACGGAGATCCCCAGCTCGGGGGCCACCGAGGCGGGCGAACGGCCGGAGGAGATGACGAGATTCACGGCATCGGCCTTGAACTCATCGGAATAAGTGGGACGGGAAGACATGGGCACAATCCTTTCAAACTGTGTCTCACATCAGTAGTACACCTCATACACCTCACCTCAACCGAAGCGTAGCTGCGTACGTCCTGTCGTCGTGCGGCTTGATTCTTGTTGGGTTCAAGCGATTAGGGCATGCAGATCGACGGCGAAGAACGCGACGAGCGGCCAGAGAAGTATGGCAGCCAGACCTTCCAAAACATTGCCCGGGATGTTCCAGGCCACGAGGTAGCCGTGAGTTCCAGCAACCAGCAGTCCGATGACCAGATAGATCACCCCGATAAGACCTAGTCCGCGTCCGCCCAATCTGCGTCTGCCAAATCCGCGCATCATCACTTCTCTCCCAGTGTGGGGTGGGAGCTAAAGTATATTCCGCGCAGTCGGCTTTGGGTATGGACCGTGGCGACACCTCGCGTCTGGTGGATGAACACGCCGACGAGACCACCCAGCGGACTTTAGCGCGGTGACGAATGTTCGAAGGACCGGGGTCTTAGGATTGGGCGGATGAAGGTTAGTAAGGTCCACGGACGCCCAGGGCGGAAACTGCAATGACCGGCGACAGGGATCGGGACGCTTCAAGGCGCCCCCGGCAGGCCCTGCCACGTGACGCTCTTGGACGGCCGCTGCCGTACGGAAGCGCTGGCGTCGAACCGGTCTCGGAGGAGCCGCTGCCACCGGCGCAGACGTTGGTCTCGGCCCGGAGCCTGGTGGAAGCTGGCCGGCCCTTCGCCGCCAGTGAGGTACTCGAGGCCCGCTGGAAAGCCGGACCGGCCGAAGAACGCAACCTTTGGCAAGGACTCGCCCAAATCTGCGTCGGGCTCACCCACGCCGCCCGGGGTAACAGTGTTGGCGGGCACCGGCTCTTCGAGCGCGGTGCGGCCCGACTCGAGGAGTACGGTTCCGGCGACGGGCCGTCCTACGGGCTCGACTTGTCCGCCGTTGTGAATTGCGCGCGCGAGCGCATGCGCACCGGCCCCTGAGCCGGCTCCGGGTCAGTTCGTCTTCGCCGGCTCAGACCGGGCCTGTTTGAGCGTGGGTTCCCGTGGGAAAATAGGCGTGTTGCACACCACCGCATTTGCTCGCGCTGGCACTGAGGATCGGAAAATGAAGAAAGAGCTGAAGGACGCCGCGGACGCGGTGGAGGACGCATCGAACTCCAGGGCTCTCGTGATCGCCGCCAGGGCAGGTTTTGCCGTCAGCGGCGTGTTGCACGTTCTGACCGGGTCCGTCGCTATCCAGTTGGCCTCCGGCAAGGCTGGAGAGGCGGACCAGGGCGGGGCCGTCGCCCAGCTCGCCGGCCAGCCCGGCGGACTGCTGCTGCTGTGGACCGGATTCGCTGCCTGTGTGGCGCTGGCGCTCTGGCAAACCGGTAACGCCGTGTTCGCCTACGGTCAGCTGGAAGCCAAGAAGAAGGTGGGGAACAAACTTGCCGCCTCAGGCAAGGCGGTGGTGTTCGCCGTCATCGCGCTGACGTTCGCTGCCTCGGCAAGCGGAAACAGCAAGAACAGCGGACAATCCACCAGCGATTTCACGGTCTCAATAATGAAAGCACCCGGGGGTGCGTTCCTGCTGATCGCCATCGGGGCCGCGGTCGCCGTCGTCGGCATTGTCTTCGTGGTCCTCGGATGCAAGGCATCGTTCAGGAAGGATCTGCGGCTGCCGTCCTCGGGCACCGGCCGGTCCGTTGTGACGGGGCTGGGCGTGGTCGGCTACGTAGCAGAGGGCATCGCACTGTTTCTGGTGGGACTGCTGGTCATCATTGCCACAGTTAACGCCCACCCTCAGGAGTCCACCGGCTTGGACGGAGGATTGAAGGCCCTGCGCGAGCAGCCCTACGGAGTTTATATGCTGACCGCCGTCGGCGCCGGTCTGATCTGTTATGGCGTCTACCTGATGGTTAAGGCCAAAGTCGCGCGGATGTAAGCCGCCCGCCGACGCGGCCGGCTCCTGCTCCACTGACCTGGGGGAACGGCCGACCCGCCCGGGAGCCGCCAGGAGCGCGTCAGTCATCTCATGACCCGACGGGTACAGAATCACATGACGGCTCAGGAACCACGCAACCGGCAAGCGCACGAAACCGTCGACTAGCGCCTGACGAGATGCATGGCAATCAGCCCGGCGCTGACTTCAAGTGAGACATCGCCGGCGGCCACCCCCACCACGAGATCAAATGCCGTATCAGTGGTGAAGTCATGCCGGCAGCGTTGATCCAGAGCATCAGAACCATCAGCGTCCACGCCGTGCGTTTGTTGCCGTCGATTAGAGGATGGAACCGGGCCACCGAATCCAGGAGGACAGCTGCCTTCGTCGGCAACTGCGGATAGGCCTCCGCACCCAAGACAGTTGTTGCCGGCCGGGCCTAAGCCGAGGCAAGTAGCCCAATGTCGCGGATATGGAACCCGTACCGTTCAACGACCTGCAGCGCATCCGCAATCTCGAGGTTCGCGGTCACGCATCCTCAAGGCGGGTCAGGAGCTCCGCGTCATGGCTCATAACGAAATCCAGCCCCTCGCTGATGTCCCGACGGCTCCGGTGGCGCTGCAGCACAAGCTCTGCACCCTGAAGCAGCAACGCAGACTTAGAGGTATGTTCCTCGTCAGCCAGCAGGTCCAATCGCCGGTCCAGCTCCGCGGGAACACGCAGATTCATAGCCATACATTTATGGTACCAAACCAGTACCGACGCCTCAGGGTATCAAACTGTTCGGAGAACACCTCTGCTGCGTACCGGCAGATGACGAAGGGTCCATTATCGGCGTTGCAGAAGGAGCCCGGAAGGGCCCGATCCAGCCCTTACGTAGAGAGCCGGGACCCCTCCGGCAGCAATGATTGAAGGATGTGTTCAACTTCCGAGCCTTACCCGAGAACGCGGCGGCAGATCATCTCGCCGTCCCGCATCGGCGGACCACAGTTTCGTATTAAACGCGTGACCTGCCGCGAATGAAGTGGATGACCAATACGACCACGGCGATGACCAAAAGTATGTGAATTAACCCGCCGCCTATGTTTCCGAGCAGGCCGAGAAGCCAGAGAACTGCGATAACGATAGCTATCCAGAGCAGCATGAGAGTCTCCTTTAATACCCCGCGAAAATCGTGTGGTTCGTAACACCATATGTCAGGATCGGGTTGTTGCAAATGGCAAAACGATAAGGCTTGACACCATCCGATCGGCAGCCCGAAGCTTTGTGGCACCTCGACTCACCGCGGAAGAAGACGTGCGCCCCCGCTCGCCGCCCCCAGAGCCCGGGGTACTTGCAGACGAGGCTGCGAGAGCAGAAAAGTGCAAGGACGCCGATGGTGGCAAACGCTTCGAACCGCAGCCAGCCGGAACCCCATCCCCCGACGGCCCGGACCTTGGCGACCAGGCCTGGGGCCGTTACCGGTTCGGGGTCATACTCTCCCCCGCCAACGTCTAAGCGGTGGCCGAGGTCCAGGGCGTGCACATTGTGCACACCATTTTTGCCTTAGCAGCCAAGTGTGGACACCGTCGACACCCCTGTGGACGGACAAACGGCCCCAAGTCCTCCCCTTGCGGCGACAGAAAGAAGCGAACCGAAGAGAAAAATCCTCAAGAAAGTTCCCTCAAGTAATGTCCTCACCACAACGCCGGGACATGAATAGGTGAAGGCCAACCACGGACATCAAAAGGTTAGAAAGGAGACCAATTCGCCCCACATCCCAGCAGCGAAGCGCCCACCAGCCAGAGCCCTCAACCCGTCACCCACATCACTTCATAGGCCACCGCGGCGCCAGGCACCGCCCGCGGCCAGTGTCAGAGGGACCCGAGAAGGGTCAATGTCCACACATTAAAGCCCGGCTCCGCCCAGGTCCCGCTGCCCGGCATCGCCGTGGACGTCGTCGATGAGCAGGGCGAATCCGTGCCGGACGGCCATGGCGGCTTCCTGGTGATCCGGGAACCCTGGCCGGCCATGCTCCGCGGCATCTGGGGCGACCCCGAACGTTTCAAGGAGACCTACTGGTCCCGCTTCGAAGGCATGTACTTCGCCGGCGACGGCGCCAAGAAGGACGAGGACGGCGACATCTGGCTCCTGGGCCGCGTGGATGACGTTATGAACATCTCCGGGCACCGGCTCTCCACCACCGAGATCGAATCCGCCCTGGTGTCCCACCCCTCCGTGGCCGAAGCCGCCGTTGTGGGCGCCGCGGACGAAACCACCGGCCAGGCCGTCGTCGCGTTTGTTATCCTGCGCGGCGACGCCGTGGACACCGGCGACGCCACCATCGCCGAACTCCGCAACCACGTGGGCAAGGAAATCGGGCCCATCGCCAAACCCAAAACCATCCTCGTGGTCCCGGAACTGCCCAAAACCCGCTCCGGCAAGATCGTCCGCCGCCTCCTCAAGGACATCGCTGAGAGCCGCGAATCCGGTGACGCCACCACCCTGGCCGACAACACCGTCATGACCCAGATCGCCCAATCACTGAAAAAATAGCCCCACCCAACCCTCAAAAACGCTTAGCTGAAGCCAGCCGCCTGGGCACGGACGGACTCCTCACCCACGCACAACGCCAGCAGGAATTGAACCCGGCCCTACTTAGGACGTACACAGAATGATTAACAGACGCGTTGCAATCCCAAAGATGCGCCGCAGGGATGAATGGGAATCCATGGCCGGAAGGGTGGTGGACGTTCATCTCGACAATGACCTTCACCGACGGGGCATGGTCGAAGATGTCATGCCCGACTCGTCCGGTCTCTGGATAGCAGCTCAAGGCTCTTGCTCCCGCGAATTTGTCGATAAGGCGAGTGGTTACACGGTTTGGACGGACCCGTGGACACTGCTTTAGCCCATGCGGCTCCTTCGGTGATTGGACCTAAATAGCATCGGATTCCCGGACAGACCCGAGAAACATCCGTAGGCAGTTCCGTTCGCCTGCGGGTGCGCATATGCTCGGCACACAGCTACCGCTAATGGGAGCTGCAGACTAGGAACAACCCAGGGGATTCACCTTCGAAGGAGAATGATCATGGATGCGGAAGCCAACGTTCTTGTCGGTGTGGACGGTTCGGAATCGTCCATCCAGGCGCTCCGTCTGGGGGCACAGCTGGCGCCGGCCCTGAACGCCACCATTGTCGCTATTGCCTGTTGGGATTTTCCGGAGATTTACGCCGGATATGTTCCACCCGATTTCGCCCGGTTTGAAGCGGCTGCGGCGAAGACTCTTGCGGACGCCTTGGAAAAGGCGTTCGGTGAGGAGACTCCGGAAAGACTGACCTCGCAACTGGTCCGCGGACCGGCTGCGGCGAAGCTCGTGGAAGTGGCGGCCGGCGCTTCATTGCTGGTGGTTGGACGCCGGGGCCATGGGGGTTTCCTTGGCATGCACCTCGGCTCTGTGAGCTCTGCGTGTGTTGCCCACGCGGACTGCCCCGTCTTGGTGCTGCATGCCGAAAGCAGCCACCGCTCCCATCATCTGTGGAAGGGCTCCAAGGCGAAAGGGCAGACCCCTGGAAAAGCCGGGATTCCGCCTCTCAAGCCGTAAGACACGGCTTCTCACAGGAACCGGGTCCCTCTCATTTCGCCGCTCCGTCCACTCGGTTGCCGGATTGGTCGAACTCGTGGCCTTCGATTTCGTGGCGGATTTCGGCGGCGATGGGGTCCAGTTTCCGGTTGGAGTAGCTGACATACCAGCCCGTAATGGCGAAGGTGGAAACAAACTGAAGAAGGCCCATGATGAGCCCGATGTTGATGTTTCCCCAGACCTTGATGGACATGAATCCGGCGGCATAATAGCCAGCAGGGCCGCAGCGACGACAACGAAGCCGTCATGCGCCACCGCCTCGGCCTCTACCACGAGCAAACGGAAGCCGTGGTGGCCACATCCGCCGAGCGCGGCATCCTGACCCGAGTTGACGGCATCGGCATCGTTGATGAGGTCACCGAGCGTGTCATCCGGCAGGCCAGAGTCTTTTTCTTCCTTGACTGGAAGACGGCGATGGCTCTAAACCGAGCGGGGTCCGTGCCTCGACTACAGCAGGTCCACCTCGGGCAGCGGCAGAAATCACCATTGGCAACAGCCCTGAGCGAGTCATAAGGACTCTTCCAGAACCCGCCACGCCACAACTTTCCGCAGGCTGAGTCATTCGGTCATGCAGTCACCTTGAAACTCCCCCATGAGCAGTCGTGACATCAGGAATGGGTACATCCAAGGCAAACCGCCCGCACGGGACCGACCGGTCATGCAGTTCCTGGCGCCTCCTGCCATGAACAAGTGACAAGCAACACCACTCGCAAGCAACGTAGGAGCCGCGACGGCCACCACCAAAAAAGGCCCCCGAAGGGGCCCGTAAGTGAACAGCTTGTGCACACTCAGAGGCCCACCGGCCCCTGAACAGGGGAAACACGTGCCCGAGGTGGGACTCGAACTGCATTCCAACCCTTGCAAACACTGGGCTCCCGCGGAAACATACGGAATCCGGCCTAGTCCGGCAGCGGTACGGCCCAGTCCGAAGCCGAATGTGTGGACAGTGTCCACACTTCTTTTTTGCCCACTTTGCTGCTCTTCCAAGCGACTGCCGCGACCCTCCGGCCGAGGCAGTTCTGTCGTGTGCGTGCGCTTATACCGTTCTGAATACGTTGTTCCAGCGCCGCGGCGTGGCCCCGCCGACGGCCGCCATCGAGTACCCCCAATACGGGGCAACTCGCAGGCTGGGAATGGAAAACGACATCGCGGCTTGTCCCTCCCTCCGAACATGCCATGCCTTAAGGAGTCGGACCACGCCTGATCAAACACGAGGAGGCCAGACGCTGAACACCATGAGCACCGGCGCCGACCGACCGCTGCCTTGCCGGTTTGCCAAAACCACCCCTGACTGACAAGTATGATCCGCCCTTGCCATCGCGGAACCCAGGACCTTGGGCGAAACCCGCGCGCAGCCAGGCGTTACCGCGACGGGGGCCGCCATGACGAATCATTGTTATCGGCAGGTCACTATCCCTTCATGATTTGGGTGTCCAGTCCCACGTCCTGGACCGTTCGTTTTGGTTTCCGCCCCTTGCGCGGGCAACCGCCCTGCGTGGCCGTATTCAGTGGTCAGGATTACTTCTCCTGCAGGCTGACGAAAAGGAGTGCTGTCGGCTCCTCTGGGATCCTAATGGGCCTTGGAATCGTCATCTCGGGACCGGCGCGGTGTGCAGTCAGGGTCGGCAGGCCAACCCGTACTGCAAATTTAAGAGAACCTCGTGGGACGCTACGCTGAATGCTTCCAGCACGATTGTCGCTCCCTACCGGCGGAGCGCCATAGCGAGGGCCGTCGACCCGCGCGTCCGTAAATTCGAAAACCCCTCTTCCATTGAGACCCTGTGACATGTACCATTTCACATATCACGTGACATGGCCCACATCGACCGATGGCCCTTTGGTCCCCACATGGAAGATCGCTATGACCCTTTCAGAAATTGCAGACGGCAAGCTCGCGCCCCGTACGGGCATCAAGTTAGACAACATTTCCAAGCGCTACGGCGACCACACTGTCCTCGACGACGTGTCCCTGCACGTCGAGCCGGGTACGGTCACAGCACTTATCGGCCCCTCGGGTGCCGGCAAGAGCACGTTCCTGAGGTGCATCAACCTCTTGGAGCGTCCCGATTCCGGCACCATCCAGGTTGCCGGGCACACCATCGAACCGGGCAAGGTGGTCAACAACAAGGACCTTGCCGCCCTGCGCAGCACTGTGGGCATGGTGTTCCAGTCCTTCAACCTGTTCCCGCACATGTCCGCAATGAAAAACATCAGCTTTCCGCAGCAGAAAGTACTGGGGCGCACCAAGGAAGCGGCCGACGCGCGCTCGTTGGAGCTGCTGGAACGGGTTGGCCTCAGGGAGAAGGCGAACCAACACCCGGGGAGGTGCTCCGGCGGCCAGCAACAACGCATCGCCATCGCCCGCGCCCTGGCACTTGATCCGAGCATCATGCTGTTCGATGAGCCGACGTCGGCATTGGACCCCGAAGTGGGGCTCGAGGTCCTGGCCGTCATGCGCGAACTGGCGGCCGATGGAATGACGATGATCGTGGTCACGCATGAGATGCAGTTCGCCCGGGACGTTTCCGACACGCTCGTGGTCATGGCCGATTGCAAGATCATCGAACAGGGCGACCCGGACGCCATCATGAGCGACCCGCGGGAGGCCCGGACCCGCCGCTTCCTGCGAGCTGTGCTGGAGCGCTGATATGGACGCCCTTTCAGCAGTACTCCAAGGCTTGCCCATGACCATCGCGCTGACCCTGTCGGCATTCGCCATCGGCATAGTAGGCGCCGTCCCACTGGCCGTAGGCCTGTCGTCGTCGAACATGCTTATCCGGCTGGCGTCGCGGCTCTTCGTCGACCTGGTCCGGGGTGTGCCGATCATCGTTTGGCTGTTCCTGCTCAAGTTCGGCATCCAGATCGGAACCTTCAAGTTCAACCCCGTTGCCGCAGCGATAGTCGGACTGGGTGTGGTTTCCATGGCCTATCTCGCCGAAATCTATCGTGGCGGACTCCAAGCAGTTCCGCGTGGACAGGGCGAAGCTGCCCACGCACTGGGCCTGACCCGCGGAACCAC
The DNA here is from genome assembly GCF_014217545.1 of Pseudarthrobacter sp. NBSH8. Classification (NCBI taxonomy): domain Bacteria; kingdom Bacillati; phylum Actinomycetota; class Actinomycetes; order Micrococcales; family Micrococcaceae; genus Pseudarthrobacter; species Pseudarthrobacter sp. NBSH8. The sequence goes on along the minus strand of NZ_CP043178.1, from coordinate 1,745,626 downwards.
GTTCTACGGCGTGATGGTCCCCCAGGCCTTCCGGATAGTGTCGCCGTCCATCGCCACCTACCTGACCGGTCTACTCAAGGACTCCTCGATCGCCTCGACGATCATCGTTGCCGAGATGGTCTTCCAGTCCCAGTCCTTCGCCCGGCAGCACCCCACCGTCGAGGGGATCCTGCCCTACATGCTGGTGGGCATTCTCTACATCGTGCTCAGCCTGCCGGTCGCCTACCTGTCCCGCAGACTCGATTCCCGCATGAGGAAGGCTGTTTACGCATGACCTGGCTTACCGAATGGGCAGCATACCTGCCGCAGATGATGTCCGGCCTTGGCGTCAGCCTTCTGATCGCAGGGGTATCAATCGTCGCCGGCTACCCGCTGGGCCTGGTCCTCAGCGTCATGGTGAGCGCAAATAATCTGGCCGTCCGCACCCTGGCGCTTGCCGTCGTCGAAATCGGCCGGGGGGCACCGGCATTGGTGATCCTCTACCTCTTCTACTACGGCCTGCCGAAGTTCGGCATCGCCTTCGAAAGCATCACCGCCGCGTGCCTGGCACTGATCTGGAACTCGGCCGCTTACTCGTCCGAGATCATGCGGGCCGGCATCCAGTCTGTGGGCCGCGGACAGCTCGAGGCTTCCAGCGCCCTGGGGCTCGCCCAGCGGCACACCTTCTGGCGGGTCATCATGCCCCAAGGCATGCGCTCGGCAATCCCCGGGCTCATGGGTGTTGCCATTCAAATGTTCCAAGGAACGTCCCTGGCATACGCCATCGCAGTCCCCGAGCTGATGAAGTCCGCCTACAACATCGGCAGCCAGGACTTCAATTACCTGCAGATCTTCGCCCTCGCCGGTCTTTGCTACGCCGCCATCTCAATGCCCGCCACCTGGATCACCGTCTTCTTCGAAAAACGCATGGCCCGCCACGCCTGACCGTTTTCCCGCATCATCGTCAACGTTCCATCAGTCCCCCAACCAACCACCACGGGAGCAATCATGATCAACAATCGCATCAAGACAGCCGGACTCCTGACCGCGAGCGCACTCACACTGGGCCTCAGCCTCTCTGCCTGCGGAGGGACCTCGGATGCCAGCAATTCAGGGTGCACGCCTAAGCACACAGACATCCATACCGTCGCCCCGGGAAAGCTCACTATCGGAGTCATCGATATCCCGCCGTTCAGCAGCTATGGCTCGGGCACCCCGACAGGCATCGACATCCAGATCGTCAACAAGATCGCCACGGATGAGTGCCTGACCCCGGTGTACCAGCAGGCCACCTATGCCGACGCCGTCCAGTCCATCTCGGGCGGAAACATCGACCTCGCCCTCGGCACGATCGACGCCACCGAGAAGCGTCTCAAGGCTGTTGATTTCTCCGCCTCCACGTACCTTGACGGCATGGGCATCGTCTCCAAGTCCGGCGCCACCACAGTGACCGACCTTGAAAAGATGAACAAGGTCGGCACCATCGACGGCTACCTCTGGGTCGAGGACCTCAAGAAGATCCTGGGCGACCGCCTGGTGACGTACCCCAGCAGCGTGGAGCTGAAGGCCGATTTCGACGCCGGTCGGCTCGACGCTGACGTCGACGCCTATGGCGTGCAGGTGCTCCAGTTCAAGGATGCCCAGGGTGTGACCGTGGCCCTTTCCAACGAGAAGCCGGATCCGCGCGTCGGCGCCATCAAGAATGCCCCCGAGGCTGCCTTCCCGATCACCAAAGGCAACACAAGCCTTAAGGAAGCGCTCGACGCCGGAATTGTCGCCCAGCGCGAAGACGGAACGATCGCGAAACTACTGATCGACGCCGGCCTGTCCGAGGGGCTTGGCAAGGTCGCCGCCGAACAGTACGTGGTTCCGGCCAGCTAGCCCCGGTGCCCGATCGCATCGGAACCTGACCTCAACGAAATCCATCACCCATTTTTAGCAACCTGTGCAATGTCACATGGTAAGTTTGGCCGTGAGGTACGTCACGGCTGCAGCACACGCGCCAAGCGTGCCAACCGAAAGGATCATCCATCATGACTGAAACCCGTAAGCCGTGGCATGGAGTGCTCGTCGCTACCTCACTGCCGTTCAATGACGACTTGAGTGTGGACTACGACGCCTACGCCGAGCACGTCCGATTCCTGGCAAACGCAGGCTGCCACGGTGTGGCCCCGAATGGTTCATTGGGTGAATACCAGACCCTCAGCGAAGAAGAACGCGCCCGGGTAATCACCACGGCAGTCGACGCCGCCCCCGAAGGCTTTACCGTCATGGCCGGCGTGGGCGCCTACGGTGGCCTGCAAACCCGCAAATGGGCGGAACAGGCCGCCGAAGCCGGCGCCGGCGCCCTGATGCTGCTCCCCCCGAACTCCTACCGGGCCACCGATGACGAGGTAGTGGACCACTACCGCCTCGCGGCCGCCGTCGGGCTGCCCATCGTGGCGTACAACAACCCGATCGACACGAAGGTGGACCTGACCCCGCAGCTGATCGCCCGGTTGCACGGCGAAGGCCTGATCGTCGGCGTCAAGGAGTTCACCGGCGATGTCCGCCGCGCCTACGAGATCAAGGAACTCGCTCCCGAAGTGGACCTCCTGATCGGGACCGACGATACCGTCGTCGAAATGGGCCTGGCAGGTGCCGTGGGCTGGGTGGCGGGCTACCCGAACGCCATTCCGGAAGCCACCCTCGAGCTCTACCGGCTCTCCACCTCCGGCGATGTCGCAGACCTCGAGCGGGCCCGCGAAATCTATCGCGACCTGCACTCGCTGCTCCGCTGGGACAGCAAGACGGAGTTCGTCCAGGCCATCAAGCTGTCCATGGACGTCGTTGGCCTCCGCGGCGGCGCCTGCCGCCCGCCGCGCGGTCCGCTCACCCCGGCCGTGCGCGACGCCGTCATCCGTGACACCGAAGCAGCACTCGCCAAGGGCTACAAATAACCGACCAGCTCACCGCCAGTTCCGTAACTGCCCCTTGGGACGCCAAGGGGCAGTTACGGAGCAACAGATGGAACAAAGAGGGAGTATTCCATGAGAACCAGCCGCATCTTCCACGCCGTGGACTCGCACACCGAAGGCATGCCCACGCGGGTCATCACCGGCGGAATCGGGACGATCCCCGGTGACACGATGGCTGAGCGCCGCTTGTGGTTCATGGAGAACAGCGATTGGATCCGTACCCTCCTGATGACCGAGCCGCGCGGCCACGCCTCGATGAGCGGGGCCATCCTCCAGCCATCCACGCGTCCGGACGCGGACTTCGGCGTGCTGTTTATCGAGGTTTCCGGTCTGCTGCCGATGTGCGGCCACGGCACCATCGGGGTCGCAACCGTCCTGGTGGAGACCGGCATGGTCGACGTCGTCGAGCCCGTTACCACCGTACGGCTCGACACTCCTGCCGGCCTGGTGATCGCAGAGGTGGCAGTCAAAGACGGGCAGGCCGAGTCCGTGACCATCCGCAACGTGCCATCGTTCGTTGAGCGGCTCGACGCCAAGGTCGAAGTGCCCGGGTTCCGTCCGGTGTCCTACGACCTGGCGTTCGGCGGAAACTTCTACGCGATCGTAGACCTAGACAGCCTGAATTTGCCGTTCGAGCGCGGACGCAAGGATGACCTGCTCAAGGCCGGACTGGCGATCATGGACGCGATCAACGCCACGGACGAACCGGTCCACCCGGAGCGCGACGACATCCGCGGCTGCCATCACGTGTATCTCAAGGCGCAGGGGTCCACAGCGGAGCATTCCCGCCACGCGATGGCCATCCACCCTGGTTGGTTCGACCGCTCACCCTGCGGCACAGGAACAAGCGCCCGGATGGCCCAGCTGCACGCCCGCGGCGAGCTGGCCTTGGGCACGGACTTCGTCAACGAGTCCTACATAGGTTCGCGTTTCATCGGCCGCCTAGTCGAGGAGACGGAAGTCGCCGGCCGTCCAGCGGTGATCCCCACCGTCACAGGACGGGCCTGGCTGACCGGCACCGCACAGTATTTCCTCGATCCCACCGATCCCTTTCCTGCGGGGTTCCTGCTGTGAACATTCCTTACTTTGATTCGGCGTCGGTGCGGGCTGCTGCTCCCTGGACAACGGCCATCGATGCCATTGAGCAGGCGCTCCTGAACGTGGTTGACCCTGAGGACGACAGCCCGCGGTTGTTCAGCCCCGCGCCAAACGGCGAATTCCTGCTCATGCCTGCAACAAACCGCGAGTACAGCGGGATCAAGGCGCTCACCGTGGCCCCAGCCAACCCGGCACGGGGGCTGGAAAAGATCCAGGGGGTCTATATTCTCTTCCATTCAGACACGTCAACCCCTTTGGCCACGATGGATGGCAACGAACTCACGGCCATCCGGACACCGGCCACCACGCTGCTGGCCATCAAGCACATCCTTGCCTCGGCGCCCCGCCCCGCCGCTCCCCGTCACCCCGGCCCGACCCGGGTGCTCGTGTTCGGCACCGGCGTACAAGCGCTCAACCATCTTCGCGCCGCGCACGCCGTGCTCCCGGAGGCGAGCCTCGCCGTCGTCGGCCGGCGCCCGGAGCGGGTGTCGGCGCTGATCGAACAGCTGGACGCAGAGGGCATCGAAGTCCGCCCCGGAACCCCTGCGGAGGTGCCCGACGCCGATGTGGTGATCTGCGCAACCTCCTCCCGTACGCCGCTGTTCGACGGCGGCTTGGTTGCCCCCGGTGCCGTAGTGGCAGCGGTGGGCCAGCACGGCCTGGATGCCCGGGAGGTCGATGCCGCCCTTGTGCGGCGCAGCGACGTCGTGGTCGAGGGACGGGCCTCGGCGCTGCGCGAAGCCGGGGACCTGATACCTGCACGGTCTGCAGAGGAGTGGCAAGCGATCCGTCCCGCCAACCTCCGCGATCTTGTGAAAGGCGACTTCGGGCGCTCGGCAGGAAAGCCCTGCCTGTACGCCGGGGTGGGGATGGCATGGGAAGACCTCGTGATCGCCAGCCTGGTGTATGAAGGAGGCACTCGATCATGAATCCCGTACAAGGAGTGCTCACCGTGCCAACCAACAACCAGCTTCCGATCGCCCCGCTCGGCCGCCAGCACAGCCTGCGCGAGTCAGTGACCGATTCCCTGCGCACAGCGATCATCGCCGGCACGTTGGAGGAGGGCACCCTCTATTCCGCACCGGCACTTGCCGCCGCTTTCGGTGTCTCAGCCACACCCGTGCGCGAGGCAATGATGGACCTGACGCGCGAAGGCCTGGTGGAGACAGTCAAAAACAAAGGCTTCCGGATCACCACCATGAGCGACCGGGAGCTGGACGAGCTTACGGAGATCCGCCTGCTCCTCGAGCCGCCGGTTGTTGGCGACGTGGCCGGCACTGTTCCACCATCCGGAGTCAAGGTCCTGCGGTCCATGGCCGACGACATTGTTGATGCTGCGCGGCAGGGCGACCTCACTGCCTACCTTTCCGCGGACCGCATCTTCCACGCGGAGCTTCTGCGGTACGCCGGCAACGGCCAGCTTGTTGAATTGGCCACCAGCCTCCGGTCCCGAACCCGCCTGTACGGCCTCAAGATCCTGAGCGAGAGCAACCGGCTGGCCGATTCCGCCCAGGAACACCACGTCCTGCTGGACCTCATCGAGGCCGGAGATGGAGCCGCGGCGACTGAATTGATGCGCCAACACATCAGCCACGCCCGTGGCCTTTGGGCCACCGGAGAGACCGAGACAGCCGAGGAGCAGCAGACATGAACGCAGCGAGCGATGTGCTTGTCATCGGCGCAGGCGTAATCGGGGCCGCCACTGCCTATTTCGCAACGCAACAGGGCCTCACCGTGACCGTCCTGGACAAGGGGCTCCCCGCCAGCGGCACGTCGTCGGCCTGCGAAGGAAACATCCTCGTCTCTGACAAGGAACTCGGCCCCGAGCTTGAACTGACCCGCTACTCCCTGGACGTGTGGCATGGCGACCTGGCTGAGCACAAGCGGCTCTGGGAATTCGAGTCCAAGGGCGGCATCATCGTGGCCTCCCGCGAAAGCAGTCTGGCATCGCTCAACCGTGTGATGGCCTCCCAGTCCGGCTACGGCGTTCTTGTGGACAGGCTGGACCCGGATGAGCTGCGGAAAGCCGAACCGCACATCACACCGGACGCCGTGGGCGGAGCGTTCTACCCGGAGGACTGCCAGGTGCAGCCCATGCTGGTTGCTGGGCACCTGGTCCGGCTGGCGACTCAGGCCGGGGCACGTTTCGTTGCGGATACGCCCGTTAGCGGCTTCCTTAGGAGCGGAGACCGCGTCACCGGCGTCCAGACTCCGCGCGGCGACTTCTCCGCCGCGGCCGTAGTCAACTGCACCGGGACGTGGGCCGGCCAACTCGCCGCGCTGGCCGGGGTGAGCGTACCTTTCCTCCCCCGCCGCGGCTTCGTTATGGTCACCGAGCCGTTGCCGCCCATGGTCCACCACAAGGTCTATGCGGCCGAGTACATCGACAACGTGGGCAGTTCCGACGCCGGACTCCAGGCCTCACCAGTGGTCGAAGGAACCCCCAGCGGCACCATCCTCATCGGCTCCACCCGCGAACGCGTCGGCTTCGACCGCACGGTGAGCACCGACGCGCTCCGGCTCCTGGCGGGTAACGCCGTGGCGCTCTTTCCTTTCCTCGAACACGTTAAGGCCATCCGCCACTACCACGGTTTCCGGCCCTACTGCCCGGATCACCTCCCGGTGATAGGCCATGACGATCGCGCCCCCGGACTGTGGCATGCGGCCGGCCATGAGGGTGCCGGCATTGGCCTTTCCGCGGGAACGGGCAAGCTCCTGGCACAGGCCCTGGCCGGCCAGTCTCCGGATCTTGACCTGGCCCCGTTTGCCCCGGCCCGGTTCGGCGAACAAGCCCCCAACAGCACAACACACCGAGAGGAGGCCACAGCATGAGCGCCTACACATCAGGAGACAACTTGCCTGGCACGCCGGGCGAGATAACCCTCAGCTTTGACGGCCGTCCGATCAGGACATCTGCGGGCCAAAGCGTTGGCTCGGCGCTGGTCACCAACGGCATCACCGCCTGGCGCGATACGCGCAAGCACGCACGTCCCCGCGGGCTGTTCTGCGGCATCGGCGTGTGCTTCGACTGTCTCGTCGCGGTCGACGGCGTACCGAACCAGCGCGCCTGCCTGGTGGAAGTGCGCGAGGGCATGGACATCAAGGGTTCCTGCGAGCCCAACGTACGTCCATTGGCTGGATCCGAAGGGGGACGGGAATGAGTGCCGCGGTTCCGGGCATCGTTGAAGCGGATGTTGCCGTCGTGGGTGCGGGGCCGGCGGGGCTGGGAGCGGCCGTTTCGGCAGCCGAGGCCGGAGCCGCCGTCGTGGTTGTGGATGCCGGCCCCCAACCAGGCGGCCAGTTCTGGCGGCACCGCCCCGAAACCGTCGAGCCCAACCCCGATGGTAAAGGCCACCATGGTTGGCGGACCTACAGGGACCTCCGTGCCCGTTTCGACGCCGCCAGCCACACGGGCCGGATCACGTACGTGCCCGGCCAACAGGTCTGGATGGCGGAAAAGGTCGACGCCGGATTCGTTGTCCGCACAACGCCCACCGTGACGGCCGGCCCGATGTCCGGAACGGCCGACGGCGGCAGCACCGTCGTCGCCCGCCGCCTGGTCTTGTGCCCCGGCGGCTACGACCGCCAGCTGCCGGTTCCCGGCTGGAACCTGCCCGGCGTGATGGCCGCCGGCGGAATCCAGGCGTTCATCAAGGGCAACGGAGCCCTGCCGGGGAAGCGCTTCGTCATCGCCGGCACCGGCCCGTTCCTTTTACCGGTGGCGGCGGGCATTGCCGAAGCCGGCGGACAGGTCCCCGCAGTGCTCGAATCGTCCTCACCCAAGGCCTGGCTGCCGCACCTCAAGGCAGCCGCGGGTGTGCCCGAGAAGGCCGTCGAGGGAGTGGAGTACGCGGCCGTGTTCGCCCGGCACCGGATCCCGTACCGCATCCGGACCATCGTCACGGAGGTGCTGGGAGACGGCCGCGCCTCCGGCGTGCGCACAGCCAAGGTGGACGCCGCCGGCCGGGTCCGGCCCGGCACGGAGCGCGTTTACCGGGACGTGGACGTCATCGGCTTCGGCTGGGGTTTCACGCCGCAGATGGAGCTGCCCCTGTCCCTCGGAGTTGAAACCCGCCTGGATGCCGATGGCTCCCTGGTCGGCGTCGTCACCGACCGCCAGGAATCCAGCATTCCCGGCCTGTTCCTTGCCGGGGAGGTCACCGGTGTCGGAGGCGCTACCCTGGCGGTGCTCGAGGGCCTCACTGCCGGCACCTCCGCAGCAGCCGCTCCGGAACCCGCCGCGGCACTGCAGGGCCTGCGTGCCATGGTGCGGCACCGGCGCTTCGCCGAGGCCATGCACCGTGCCCACCCTGTGCCCGCCGCCTGGCAGGACTGGCTCGCTCCGCAGACCACCGTATGCCGCTGCGAAGAGGTCACGGCCGGCGAGATCACCGGGGCCCGGGACGACCTGGGAGCCCGCGACGCCCGCACACTCAAATCCTTCACCCGCGCCGGAATGGGCTGGTGCCAGGGCCGCGTCTGCGGTTTCGCGGCCGCCTGCCTGGGCGCAGGCCCGGGTGGTGCTCCCACCATTGAAAGCCTGTCCGCCGCCGCAAAACGACCATTGGCTGCACCCGTGGGGATCGGCGAACTCGCCGCCCTCCAAACTACGGACGACTGAACTTCCCCTTCTGACCCTGCCTCCCGAAAGGAGACTGCGCATGACCACGATCGCCCCGGCCTCCGCCGTCGCACTCCAGCCCACCACCGACGCCGAGCTGGAACAACTGCTGGCAGCGGCCCAAACGGCCGCGGCGCCACTGGCCGCACTCCGTCCCGCCGAGCGCGCCCGGCTGCTCGACGCCGTCGCGGACCGCTTGGATGCCGCAGCCGACCAGCTCATTCCCGAAGCCGAACAGGAAACCCACCTGCCCGGGGCGCGCCTGCGCGGAGAGCTCAAACGCACTACCTTCCAGCTGCGCCTCTTCGGGGAAGAGCTGCGCGACGGCGGCTACCTTGACGCCCGCATCGACCACGCCGACGCCGAGTGGCCAATGGGCGCGCCGCGACCGGACCTGCGGCGAGTTCGCGTGCCCGTGGGCCCCGTAGTAGTGTTCGCGGCCAGCAACTTTCCCTTCGCGTTCTCCGTTGCCGGCGGCGACACCGCTTCAGCCCTGGCTGCAGGCAGCCCGGTGCTGCTCAAGGCCCACTCCGGCCACCCCGGACTGTCCCGGCTCACAGCCGAGGTGGTGACCTCCGCGCTTCGCGAGGCTGGCGCTCCGGACGGCACGTTCGCCCTCATCGCCGGGACTGCCGCGGGAGCCGCAGCCCTGCGCGACCCTCGGGTCAAAGCCGGCGCCTTCACGGGGTCCATCCCTGGCGGCCGCGCACTGTTCGATATCGCGAATTCCCGGCCGGAACCGATCCCCTTCTTCGGGGAACTGGGCAGCAACAACCCGGCCTTCGTCACCGAAGCCGCAGCAAGCCAGCGTGGTGCGGAGATCGCCCAGGGGTTCGTGGGCTCCTTCACCATGGGGGCCGGGCAATTCTGCACCAAGCCCGGGACGCTTTTTGTTCCGGCTGGATACGGGATGGTGGAGGCCCTGCGCGACGCCGCCCTGCCACCGGCCGCGCCCCTGCTTAATGAACGGATCCAGTCCGGCTACACCGACGTCCTGGCGAACCTGCAGTCAAACCCGCGCCTCACGGTGCTGGCCCAGGGAGCAGGCCCACTGGCCGATCCCCCGGGTCCGACGCTCCTCCTCACCACTGCCGCGGACATGCTGTCGGAGCCGCATGCCCTCCAAACCGAATGCTTCGGACCCACCGCCGTAGTCATCACGTACGACGACGAGTCCCAACTCCCCGAGCTCGCCGAGACCTTCGAAGGTCAACTGACCGCCACCGTCCATGGAACTGATTCCTGCCAGGTGGCCGAACTTGTGGAGATCCTGGCCCGCAAGGCGGGTCGGGTGGTCTGGAACCAGTGGCCAACAGGTGTTTCGGTCACATATGCGCAGCAGCATGGCGGACCGTACCCCGCCACCACCGCCGCCGGAAGCACGTCCGTGGGCACGGCCGCGATCGAACGCTTCCTGCGGCCGGTCGCTTACCAAGGCTTCCCCCAGCACCTCCTGCCGGAGGCACTCCGCGGGGATAATCCCCTTGGGGTGCCTCGGCTGGTGGACGGCCGGCGGGAGGCGTAGCCGTGGTTGTGGTCCCGGTGTGGCAGATTCTTAGCCGGCGTGTGTGGACCGGCCCGGGAGCAGGGCACAGCGCCGGGATGTTCCCGAGCAGGAGACCAGCCGGCAGAGCATAGGCAAGCGCTTGGATGCCAGCGACTCCTATTGGTGGATCCTCGCCGGCGGGATACATGTGCCGGGATTCGGAGCCTACGCCGAAGCGTCGGACAAATAGAGTTCGCTTGCCAACAGGTAAATGCACGGTCAGCCAACGCCAGCGGCGGGCCACCCGGTGTTCGACGTCTGGCTGCGCAGCCTCTCCGCCGTGCATCAACTGGAAGCCAAGATTCAGAGCATGCTCCGGGCAAGCATGAGCGTCCGCAGGCAGGTTGTGCTCCGTACGCCCAAACGTCTGGGGCATTTCTTCGACGATTCCGAACGGCATACGGGCGAATACATCCCCATGATCCAGTGACGCCGCTGGGACTCCCTGACACAGGGACGAACTCCGCCCGAGGCAGCTAATGAGCCGCCTCGCACGGAGCCCGTCAGTGGGACGCGACGATGGGTGCGCGGATCCCGTCTCCAGGATCGACGACGGTCAGGTGGCCGCTGGTTCTTTTACTGCTGTAGATTCCGCACCGGCATCCAGGTCAGCCGGAGGGCTGGCAAGTGGCTGGCCCATCCGGCCGGCCAAAAATGGCGAGAACAACGCAAATCACCGCGCAGATCCCCCACACTGCCTGATACGACAGGTGGGATGAAACAGGGACCGTGATCCCGCCCGCGGTGCTGGTGGTCATAAGTGAGGACATCACCAAGGCAAAGACTGCACCCGCGACCGCCCCGGCGACTGTCCTTGCGGTGTTATATACAGCCGAGTCTATGCCGACGGAGTCTGCCGGTGCCCGGTTCACCACAATGGTGGGCAAGGCGCCGATAATTACTCCGCCACTGAATCCGGACAGACCAAGCCATACGGTAAAAGTCAGGGCGTTCCCCCGCACGAAAATCATCAGTATGTAGGCCGCTGCACCCAAGAAGCCAGCAAGCATGATGGCTTTGGGTCCCCCGAACCATTTCGCCACACGGTCGCTCACAGTCGCCCCCCAAGAAAGCGGCAAAGGCAAAGATGGCCAGGACCAGACCCGCCGCGGACGAACTCATGCCAAGGCCGTAATGCAGGGTCGCAGGATCGGCCCGGAGAAACAGAGCGCTAGGGGTCTGGGACCCGAACAATTGTGCGCCAAAGAGAAGTGCAACGATGATCGGGAGGCCGATCCCACCGCGCCGGATCAGAGTCAGGTCGACCAGCGGAAATTCGACCCGGCGTTCAACAAGGACCCATACACACAGCAGCACCCCACCAAGAACAATGAGGTGTGTCAAGGATGTGAGACAGCCGGTTGGTTTCTATTGGGGGTTAGGCGGCCGCGGGTAGCGGCTGGTTTTTGGTCTTGAAGTTGGCCATTGCTGTGGCCGGCGGCAGCCCCTCATTGTTGGTGTGGGGCCGCCAGCGGTTGTAGAACACCTCGATGTAGCGCATGGTTGCCCGGCGGGCGTCCTGGCGGGTGGCGAAGCTGTGGTGGTGGTAGAACTCGTTCTTCAGGGATGAGAACGCCGACTCGGCGACGGCATTGTCCCAGCCCCGGTGGCCCCCATGGACTGGCGGACTCTGTTGCCGGTGCACCAGGCGCCCATTTCCCGGGAGGTGTATTGGGTGCCGCGGTCGCTGTGGAAAATGGCATCCGGGGCCAGGTGTCCGCGGTCCCTGGCCATCGCCAGCGCGCCAGTGACCAGGGAGGCGCGCATGTGATCGGCCATGGCCCAGCCGACGACCATGCGGGTGCACAGGTCGATGACGGTGGCCAGGTACAGCCAGCCCTCGCCGGTGCGCAGGTAAGTGATGTCACCGACGAGCTTCGTGCCGGGGGTATCTGAGGTGAAGTCCCGGCCGATGAGGTCCGCGAAGACCTTGTCCGGGTCCGAGGGGATGGTCGTGCGTTTGAAGGCGCGCATCCGCTTGGCCGCCCAGCCGTTCTCCGCCATGATGGCAGCGACCGTCCCTACGGAAATCTCCACACCGGCGGCGGAGAGTTTGGTGTGGACCATGCGGTGGCCGAAGATCCCGTCGGAGGAATCGAACATCGCCTTTACCAGTCCGGTCAGCTCCCGGTGCCGGGCAGCCGTCGGTGATTCCTCGTGGTCCAGCCACCGGTAGTACGAGGCCCGCGGGACGCCCAGCCGGGCGCACATCCAGGTGATAGGGATTCGGCGTTCTTCTCCTGAACAAGCCGGTAGAGGTCCTCTACCGTTGTTCTTTGGCGAAGAACGCCGAAACTTTTTTCAGGAAATCATTCTCCCGTTCCAGCTCCCGCAGCCGGGCCTCCAACGCCTTGTATTTCGCGGGATCCACGGGGTCATCAGGCTTGCCGCCGGAGCCGGCCTCTCCTTCCCGATGCAGCTGGACCCACCGCTTCAGCGCGGTCACGGAGATCCCCAGCTCGGGGGCCACCGAGGCGGGCGAACGGCCGGAGGAGATGACGAGATTCACGGCATCGGCCTTGAACTCATCGGAATAAGTGGGACGGGAAGACATGGGCACAATCCTTTCAAACTGTGTCTCACATCAGTAGTACACCTCACCCGATTATGCACCCAGGCCCCAAGGCAGGGCGCGTTTCTGCGTGTCACCGCACAAGGTCACCGACGACGGCACCTGCTGGTGGGCTTGGCCACCCCCGACGAGGTCAAGAAGTATGTCGTCCTAAAAGAGCACCCCAGGTCGATCTAAAGAGTAATAAGCAAGTCATGTTGTATGCGGCCTTAGCCATCATGAAGTGGTGAAGGCAAAAACCCAACGGAAGGACGAACGAGGATGAACTCCCAGAAGAAGCCCATCCAGGCGGGACCCGGCCCGCCGTAGTGAGCCGCTCCCCCACAACCGAACAGGGCCTCCGGGACCCACACACCCCGGAAAATCAAGTCAGAGGAAAGAGTGTGCACAATGTGCACACCAAAAAACACCAAAAAGCCCCTGACCAGGGAAAACACGTGCCCGAGGTGGGACTCGAACCGGGTTCCAGCCCTTGAATTTCCGCCACTCCCCCGAAAACCTCCGCAATCCGGCCCAGTCCGGCACCGGTACGGCCCAGTCCGGCACCGGTACGGCCCAGTCCGTGACCCAAAGTGTGGACACTGTCCACACCCCCAATTCTCCCCACCAAACGCCTCCCCCAAACAGCCGCACCCCGCATCGATAGGGTGCGGCGCTTCTTTTGCCCTGAACAACTTGATCCTGCTCGAGAAGTTCAACCGCGGCTGCAAACGGGTCCTGCCCGCGCTCGTTGCCGAGTCTCCGGCAGGCCGCACGGCGCTCTGAGGTTCAAGGCTCTGCTTTACGAGGTCATCTCCCTTCAAACCATTCATGATCCGATAGGCGTTCCGCTGCATGACCGGGCAGTGCCCAGACGCCGACCGCGGACTGACAGAGCCACACGAAACGACGGAATCCCGGCGGCGCCACAAGCCGCAGCCACAGGTGCCAACGATCAGGGCCGCGCCCCGAACGCGCGTCCAGCTGGCCGACGACGGCATAGCGTTGTCCTCTTTCTGATCATTCAGCGTTTGTGCCTTCTCGGACGACCTTCGAAACGCCCGCGATCTTATCCAGGAAGCGGTCCGCCGATTCGAGGAACAGCAGAAGCGCCGCTCCATTTATTGGGCCATCGTTGCCCTTCGCCGACACGCTCAGCAAACCCTCAGCACTGAAATGGAGCGTGTCAGAGTAACGCAGGGCAGTGAGGCAAATGCAGAGGAAGTGGAGTTGGCCCTTCGTCGCATGCTCAGGCAGTTGCTTCATGTACCAACCGTCCGCGCCCGGGAGCTAGCCGAAGCCGGCCGTCAGGACGACTTCGCCGCTGCCATAGAGGTCTTGTTCGGCTTGGTTCATCCGTCGGCTGAGGCAGTCCCCGGCGGCTCGGACGATCTCGTCCGGCAGGAGCTGTCCGTTGAGCCCGCCTTCGCACGCCCCTCCTTTGAGAGTCTTGTGATGTCAGCTCCGCTGGCCTTCTGAACGCGTGGGCGGTATGAGTAGGTGCTTAACCGGGAGGGCTGTCCCGACACCCGGTGCGGGCTCATTTTTTCAAATTCTTTCCCGTCGAAACAGTCAAATCTGACTCCGGGAGTTACGGGCAGGTCTGCGTGACGTGTCCGTCGGATCGCAGCAGTTCCGATGCCAGTGATACCGCCGACCACCACGGCAGGATCCTCGCAACTTCCACTAAGTACCGCTCTCTCGGAGACTTGAAATGCGTGTGTCAGCGCTGGCGAGGCATTGTGAGCCTCAGGCTACAGCTCCCGCACGTCTCACTTGGAGTCGCGCAAACCCTCGGGTTTCTCGGGTGCGTCATTAGTTTTGGGCGGTAACGCGACAGAAGGTCCGACATTGGAGGCGCGCCTCCTGCGACAGCGCGACGGCCATTGGTGAAGAGAACTCAGGCTGTACCGGACGCTGCGGTCGTTCCTGGAACCGCAGGTGAGGTTTCCAAAGGTTGGGAATGGTGATGGCGCGTTCGGGAAATCCAGCGCGCCGGTGATCCTGAAGCCTATATAACCTCTGCGCCGACACTAGGGGCTGTAGGGGTCCAAGCTATGGACAGGACGTGCGACCGCACGCAGTCCGTCAAGGGCGGCCCGTGCGTTTGGTGAGAGTTTTCTGTTCGACGGCCACGCACAGGAGACAGTTTCTTCTCGTGGTCGAGGATTTAGCGGACGGGCAACCAATTCGAGTCCCTCGTAGGACAGGTCTATTGCCGGTCGCTGGATGACTAAGGAATATCCTACGCCGCGGGCAACGAGGGAGCGGATGACCTCGAAGTTCTTGAAGCGGTGCTGAATGTTAGGAGTGAGTCCTTGGACGGCGAAGTAGCTGCGAACGAACTCCGGGCTCGGCGGTGTATCTAGGAGGATAAGTGGTTCGGCCGCAAGCGTGGCGGCATCGACAACATCCGCCGATGCAAGGGGGTGCGAGACAGGCAATATGGCGTGAAGCCGGGCGTTGTAGAGGGGCTCGGTCTGCAGAATGGGGTCGGCGTCGAGGTTGTAGCTGACCGCCATCTCGATCTCGCCCGTGCGTAAGAGATCCAGGAGCTTATCGAGTGGCTCGGTGTAGGAACGCAGAGTGACGCCGGGGTGTTGCTGCCGAAAGTAGTCGAAGAGCCGCGGAATCAGTGTTGGGCCTAGTGAGGTGAAGCATCCAAAGGCAAGATTGCCGTTTAGGTTCCCTCCACGGGCGGTTGTTTCCAAGTCAGAAGCGGCATTGAGCAAATCATGGGCCATGCCCAGCACCTGTTCGCCAGCCGGCGTCAGCACCATGCCTTGTGATTTGTGCCGGACGAATAGTTGGCACTCGAGGGACCGCTCCAGCTCGTCCATGGCAGCGGCCAGCGCCGAACGAGACACATGATCCTGCTCAGAGGCGGCGCTGATGCTGCCGTTCATCGCGATAGTCCGAAAATACTCGAGCTGCCTGAATGTGAACTTCGGCATCGACGCCGCCTCCTGTGCTGGGGGTTTCTTCTGTTACTACTCCATCTTCATGCCTCTGGTCTCTGGCAACCGCAGGCACACGATCAAGGTAAGCATGCAAAGCACGATCGCGAAGCAGACGAACACTGCGTGGAGACCGATACTCGAAAGCCAGGTGTTCAGGTAGGGGGCCGTGCCGCCGAAGATAGCTGAGAATCCGCCGTACGTCATTCCGACGACCGTTGCCCGGATCCGAGTCGGAACGAGTTCCGTGAAGATGGCCCCAAGCGGGGCGCAGCACGTGGCGAGGATCAACGATGCCAGGGCCATCGCCAGGAATACGCGCAGGGCGGATGGTCCAAGGATCCATTCCAGCGGGAAGGCGAGTATGGCGAATCCAAGCGTGTAGGCGATCACCATCGGGCGACGACCGACTCGGTCAGAAATCGCTCCCGCTATCGGGATCGCGAGGAGGAACACGGCCTGACCTGCCAAGCCGGCGAGTAGGGCTTGGCTCGCTGGAACGCCATAAACCGTGGTGGCGTAAGAGGGGGCGAAAATGAACCAGGTGTAGAAGATGACCACGCCGCTGGACGACAGGATCGCGATGTTGAGCACGGCCCGGCGGTTCTCGACCAACACACGCCAAGTGTCACGCAGGGATTGGCTGTGTCCATCCTCTTCCTTGTTGGCTTCATAGACCTCTGACTCGGCCATGCGGAACCGCAGGAACAACCCGTAGAGACCCAGCACAGCGCCCATCACGAACGGGATCCTCCACCCGAATTCCGACATCTGCTGCTTATCCAGCACGCTGGTGAGCAGGACGCCGAACCCAGTGGCAAGCATTGTGCCTAGGGCGACCCCGATCCACGGGGTGGATGCCCAGAGTCCACGTTTGTTGTGCGGCGCGATTTCCGCCAGATATGTGAACGCTGAGCCGGTCTCACCTCCGTGGGAGAAGCCCTGTACTAAGCGGGCCAGCAGCAGTACGACAGATGCCCATACGCCGGCCTGATTGAACGTTGGGGCTACAGCGATCATGAGGCTGCCTACTGCTGCCAGCATGATAGCGAGCGTCAGGCTGAAGCGTCGTCCTTTACGGTCGGCGATCAGACCAAACACCCAACCACCGATAGGGCGCATGAGGAACCCGACGGCGAAGATCGCCAGCGTCGATAGCGTGGCTGACACGGGATCCTGGGCGCGGAAGATCTGTGCGGCGAAGAACGGGGTGAAGATGGCGTAAACGTTCCAGTCGAACCATTCGATCGCGTTGCCGATGTTTACGGCGACCATGTCGCGGGCTGTTCGGGGGCGGACGCGTTGGGGCGTAAGCATTGGTGTGGTTGCAGAAGTGGCCACCATTGGCTCCTTCGATTTGGTAGAGGGGCGTCGTGACGGCGGTCACTTACGCTCAACAGATCGTGTCGTGGACGATCACGACGGGTCAAACCTTTATTTCCAACGAAGGATGCCGCTTTATTCACGTTCCCTTGCGCATTGTCACATGCATACAGTGGTCTTCGATCGTGCGAACCCATATCAAGGAGGATCAATGGGCAACCCCGTCCCGTGGCTGGAATTTCAAGCCTCACGCGTTCCGGACAAAGCTGCACTCCGGGATCTAAGCACCGGCCAGACAACGACGTACGCGGAGTTGGTGGAACGCACTAGCCGTCTGGCTGGGCATCTGGAGGCCATTGGTATCCGTAAGGGCGACCGGGTTGCCGTGTTGGCTCAGAACAATCCGCGGGTCTTTGAGATCCTCTACGCATGTGCCCGAGTGGGGGCGATCATGGTGCCGATGAACTGGCGCCTTTCCCCCCATGAGTTAAAGGCCATCATGGAGGATTTTAGTCCAAAGCTTCTCGTCCACGACGGCGCCAACGATGCACTGGCCCAGGAACTTGCCGGGGGTCAGACGCTTGTCAGCCGGCTGAGCTGGGGAGAGGGCCCGGAAGGCCGATACGAGCAGGCGGTCGCGTCCGCTCCGGCAACCGCGTGGCGGCAAGACCTGACGGAGGACGACGATTGGGTCATCGTGTACACGTCCGGCACAACGGGGCTGCCAAAGGGCGCCGTCCACACCTTTCGCAGCGTGCGAGCCAACATCGAGAACTCGGCCTACGCGGGCGACGTGAGTTCGGAATCGGTGGGGCTCACGGTCTTGCCGACTTTCCATGTGGCGGGATTGCATCTTTATGCCAACGCGCTGTTGATGCACGGCGGCACCGCGCTGATCATGCAGTCATTCGACGTCGCCGAAACGTTGCGTCTATTCCAAGACCGGAAGACTGGAGTCACGCATTTCTGCGGTGTACCGGCCAACTTCCAATTCATGGCGACACAGCCGGGCTTTGCGGAAGCCGAGTTCCTGCCCGTCAATGCCACCGTAGGGGGCTCACCCGTGCCGCGAGCTTTGGTCGACCTCTGGAAGGAACGCGGCGTTAACGTCATGTCAATCTACGGGGTCACGGAGGCGGGCTCGTCGCTGCTGGCCATGCCGCCCCGCGGCAGCGATGGCAAGTCTGCGGTCGGCGTCCCGGCGATGCACGCAGAAGCGAGCGTGCGCGGTGCAGATGGCTCTCCGTTGCCCGCCGGTTCCATCGGTGAACTGTGGCTCCGCGGGCCGATGCTGATGCGCGGTTATTGGAACAAGCCCGAGGAATCGGCCGCAGCCATCCGGCCCGACGGATGGCTGCGCACCGGGGATGCAGCCAGTTTCGACGCTGCCGGCATCTTCCACATAGTGGACCGGTGGAAGGACATGTATATATCCGGCGGTGAGAACGTCTACCCCGCCGAGGTAGAGAACGTCATCTACCAGCATCCCGCTGTGGTGCTGGTGTCCGTGATCGGCGTCCCTGACGGGAAATGGGGGGAGGTCGGCAAAGCATTCGTCGTCGTCAATGCAGACGCGTGCACTTCAGACGAGCTTCGGTCCTGGTGCCGGCAGAGATTGGCTGCATTCAAGGTTCCGGCCAGTTTCGAGTTCCTGTCTGACATGCCGCGGAACGCCACAGGAAAGATCATGAAGAATGAACTGAAAAAGCTGGCCGCCTGATGGCCGTATCCATCAGGGGCCTGATCCGAGACTGGGTCGACGAGACTCAGGCCTTGGAAGCGGACCTGTCCCCTCTCTCCCCTGAAGACTGGGAGCTCGCTACCCCGGCCCCTGGCTGGGATATCAGGCATCAAGTCGCCCACCTAACCTGGACTGACGAAGCCCTCGCGCTGGCCCTATGCTCGCCGGACGAGTTTGACGCCTTGCGCAACCGCGTTCTCGCCGATCCCGAAGGTGTCGTCAACGAAGCCGCCGCATCAGGCGCGACCAAGGCCCCGGAAGTCATTATGCGGCGCTGGGTCTCAGGGCAGCGCCGCGCTGCGGAAATCCTGGAAGGCTCCGACCCCTCCAGCCGAATGCCGTGGTTCGGACCGCCTATGGGCGCCGCGGCAGCCATCAGCGCCCGGATCATGGAAACCTTCGCTCACGGCCAAGACATCCGGGACGCCCTGGGCCTTAAACCCCCACGTTCCTCACGGCTGCGCCACATCGCCCATTTGGCCGTGGCCGCGCGCGGTTACAGCTTCAAGGTCAACGGACTGCCCGTCCCCCCCGACGAGATCCGCGTCGAACTAACCTTCGAAGGCGAAACTTGGTCGTGGGGACCGGAGCATGCAACCCAGCGGGTGATCGGGGATGCGCTGGAGTTCGCACTGCTGGCCACTCGCCGACGGCATATCGACGATGTTTCCCTCAAGACCACCGGGGAAGTTGCGGAAACGTGGGCCAACCTGGCGCAGGCCTATGCCGGCCCTCCCGGGCATGGGAGGGAACCGCTCTCATCGTCTTCCACGAAAATCTCATGAACTACTTCTGGGCGATCGGGCGAGATCCCGTGTGCGCGGAAGCCTGCGGCGGGGTCATCTGAAAGGAAGCCTGTCCAGGCCGTTGTTGATCAGGTCTTCCCCAAACGGGCCACGGCGGCTTCGAGGTTTTCAAGCGAAGCCACGTAACTTACGCTACAAACGATCATTCATCGCCGACTACGACCGACAACTAGTTCCCGGGTGCCGGCGCGTTTGGCCGCTGCCTTACTAAACATGTAGCCATCAGGGCTGCGCCCGGGACAAAGACAACCTGAGCCCGTGTGCCGCATGGCGGAACGCCAGCCACATACAGGTGCCGGATATGCCTAACGTGATATGGAACCCCATGCAGGGCCTGCCTTGCCATTCCCGCGGCTAGCCGCCGTCAGTTCAGGAGCCACAGATATGACGACACAAACTCAAGTCCCCAACTATGTCACCGCCCCGTTCTTTGGTTTGGAAGACAAGTGGGTTGAGACCGCTGAGGGCGAGATCACCCACTACCACGACATCGGCGAGGGCACACCGATTCTTTTCCTACACGGTTCCGGCACCGGAGTCACCGCTGCAGCCAACTGGTGGCTGAACCTGCCGGAGATCAGCGAACAGGCGCGCTGCATCGCGATCGACTCCATTGGCTATGGACAGTCGGTAGTGGCCGAAGGCACCCAGTACGGCATCAAGGAATGGGTCCGCCATGCGGTTCGCGTCCTCGACGCGCTGGGCATTGAGAAAACGTGGATCGTGGGGAACTCCCTAGGTGGCTGGCTGGCCTTCCAGTTCGCCATCGACTACCCGGAGCGGCTGCTCGGCATCATTTCCATGGGCACGGGCGGCGCCAAGCTCACCGGCGCCCTTGCCGGACACTCCAAGCCAGACCTTTCCGAAGCCGGCATCCGCAGGACGCTGGAGCTGTTCGTTGTGGACAAGTCCCTGGTCACCGACGAACTGGTCGCACTGCGTTACCAGGCGGCGTTGAACGATACAGCCTCCGATCGTTTGGCCGATGTCGTTGCGGCGCGTGACCGTGATCGCACTGAGCTGCCGCTCGACTTTGACGTTCTTTCCAGACTGGATATTCCCGTACTGCTCGTCCATGGGGTCCAAGATGTGGTGATCCCGGTTTCCCGCACCTGGGAGCTGCTAAATATCATCCCCACAGCCGATGCGCACATCTTCAGCCAGTGTGGACACTGGTCGCAGGTGGAGCGCGCCGAGGAGTTCAACACGATCATCAAGCAGTACCTGGCTGCCCGCGGCGTCACCCGCTAAACCGCACAGCCGCCAAACGCTGGTGGCCGGTTCCCCTTCAGGGAAGCCGGCCACCAGTTTTTGTTTGCCTGGATTCAGGCAGTGACACCCACGAGAGGTGTCGCGACGTCGGACGCCGGGACAGCCGGGCCGTCAGCGGTGAACTCCAGCGACTGCAGGATGGCATTCAAGGTGGCCGGTGCATTCTGCACGAGGCAGGCACCGGCGACGAATCGGTCCGGGCGGAGGAACACGAGGGGGGTGGGCCGGTCATCAAACCACTTCTTGATCTGCCCGGTGTGGTCTCCGAGGACCAGGACATCCTTATCCATGTTCTCTTCGGCCCAAGTGCGCTGGGTCTCGGGAAGCAGGCAGACCAGGCGGGCGCCCATCAGCTTGAGCTGGGCAAGGGACTCCGCAGGCAGGACATCGGTGGGGCTGTTGCCCCAGACCAGGACGGACCACCAGTTCCCGATCGCGTCATCGAGCAGGATGTTGGTCCCCGCTTTGGAAGTCACCCACGGCTGCGGAAACTGGACCCCGACTGGCGACACCTTGTTCTTGGCCGTCCGCACCGGAATCAGCCGGCTGGTCAGCTTTGCGGCGGCATGACCAGGCTCCAGGGTGGTGGGGTCCGCGAGCACGCCGACGGTGTAGCGCGGCATCGGTTTGAACCGCATGTCCGTGAAGTAGCTCTTGACCTGGGGCAACAGGTTGAGGACCGCGGAGGCGGCGTCGCGGGCCGCGACGGCGACCGGATTGGTCAGCTTGATGGCGGCGCCGAAGGTCAGCGAAAGGTCAACCATCGCCTTGGCGTGTTCCTTGCGTTCCGAGGTGTATGTGTCCAGCAGCCGGTCCGAGGCAGCGCCGCGAAGAATGGTGGACAATTTCCAGCCCAGGTTCGTGGCGTCACGCATTCCGGAGTTCCACCCCTGTCCCAGCCACACAGGCATCAGGTGGGCGGCGTCGCCAGCAATGAGCTGTCGCCCCCCTCGGAAGGAGCCCGCCACGCGTCCGTGGTGGGTGAAGACGCGACGGCGGATGAACTGCAGGCTAGACGGATCCGGAACGTGGTCCTTGAGCATCCGGTTCACAAAGTCTGGGTCTGTCGCCTGTTCTTCCGTTTCCCCGTCGTGCAACATGAACTCGAAACGACGCACGGCATGCGGAAGGCCGATGGAGACGTAGGGCCGCTTCGGGTCAGCACCGAGGAAAACGTTCGGGGTGCCGAGCGGATCATTGTTGACGTCGACAACGAGCCACCGCGTTGACGGCGATTCACCTTCGAAGCTGACACCCAGCCGCTTCCGGGTGGGGGATTTTCCGCCCTCGCAGCCCACCAGATACTGCGCCGAGAAACGCCGTTCCTCTGCCCCTTCGGCGCCGGCAAACAGCGCGACGGCAGTGACGCCGTCGGAGTCCTCCTCGACAGTTTCAACCGTGTGGCCGAACAGCACGCGCACGTTGTCGAAACGTGAGAGCCCCTCGTGCAGCACCCGGTCGACTTCGGGCTGGATGAAGCTGTGTTTGCGGTGCCAGCCGAACTCCATGGTCTCCGGATTGTTTTCCAGGATGGTCTTGCCGGCGCCGTTGACCAGCCGCATGATGTGCTGCGGAGTGGTGTGCGGCTTGACCTGTTCCGCGAGGCCGAGGGTCTGAATGGTGCGAAAGGATTCGTCGTCCAGGCCTACCCCGCGGGGGTAGTCGATCAGCCGGTCCAGGGTTTCAAGAACAGTCACAGAGTGTCCGTACATGCCCAGGATGTTTGCGAGTGCCAGCCCTGACGGGCCGGCACCAATGATGAGGACTTCACTTTCGTGGGTGGCTTTCATCTTCACCTAATCTCCTGGCGGCGTTGCCAGGGTCGCTGGAATTACTTCTGGGTGGTTGGCCCGTCATCCGTCGGGGCTGAACGTTCTCAGGGGACGCTGATGACAACCTTCCCGTGTAGCTCGCCATCGATCATTGCCTGGAAGCCTTCATGGATCCGCTCCAGGGGTAGGACACGGTCGATCCGGGGACGGAGCCCGGTGCTGGCCAGAAGACGCAGCATCGCGGCGGTTTCGTGCCGGGTCGAGCCGGTCGAACCCAGGACGCGCAGCTGCTGGTAGAACACCCGGCCAAGGTCGGCGTCGGGTGCCGTGCCGCTCGTTGCCCCGGCGATGACGATCGCGCCGCCCGGGCGAAGGCACCGCAGCGAGTGTGCCCAGGTTGCTTCGCCGACGGTTTCGATGACGGCGTCCACCCGCTCAGGCAGGCGTGCACCGGATTCGAAGGCGGCATGGGCGCCGAGCTCAAGTGCCAGCTGGCGTTTGGCTTCGGTTCGGCTGGTGGCGTAGACGGTGACTCCTGCGGCCGCCGCCATGGCAATGGCAGCAGAGGCCACCCCGCCGCCGGCTCCCTGGACCAGGACCTTGTCGCCCGCGGTGACGCTGGCCTGGGTGAAGAGCATCCGGTACGCGGTGGACCAGGCCACGGGCAGGCAGGCCGCCTCCTCGAAGCTCAGGTGGGCCGGTTTGTCCACGAGGCAGCGGTCCGGCACCACGATGTACTCGGCGAACCCGCCGTCGTGCCGCTCCGAGAGCAGCGCCCGGTTGGGGTCCAGCGTTTCGTCGCCGCGGCCGGCGTCGGGATCGGCAATGATCGGATGCACCACCACTTCGCGGCCCTTGTCGGTGACCCCTGCGACATCACAGCCAAGAATGATGGGAATGTTCTTGGGATCGTGCCCGATGCCCCGGAGCGTCCAGACATCATGCATGTTCAGGGATGAGGCCTTAACCTTCACTCGCGTCCACCCGGGCCCCGCCTGGGGCACCGGGACGTCACGCAACTCAAGTCCGGACAGCGGATCGTCAGCATTCTGGCGGACAGCAACAGCGGCAAGCATGTGGTTTCCGGGCTCCTCGGATGTCGCGGACAGCACCAGAGGGCGGGCTGTCGCTGGTTATGCATCCATGGTGGCAAGCCTTGGTGTCATGGGCCACAAAGCGTGCCGTCAGGCGGAATGCACGGGCACACCGCCGGTATCGGGGTCTTAGCGTGGTGGGCGGCGTTTCAACGAAAAGGCCGCTCTCGGAAGGAACAGCATCGGATGACACTCTGGCACGGCGCGGTCGACCTGGCAGACCTCAATGGAAGGGGCGCGCAGAGCCTCAATTCGAACCTCGGCATCGAAATTACGGAGGTAACGGACACCGCGCTGCACGGACGAATGCCCGTCGACGGCCGGACGGTCCAGCCTGCAGGGGTCCTGCACGGCGGCGCCTCCGTGGCCTTTGCCGAGACGCTGGCCTCCTGGGCGGGATACCTCGCGGTGGACCGTACCCGGTTCCACGTGGTCGGCCAGGAAATCAATGCCAATCACATCCGCCCGGCATCGACGGGCTGGGTCCATGGTGCGGCGAGTCCTGTCAACGTCGGTCGGCGTGCCCACGTCTGGGAGGTGCGGATCACCAACGACGCCGGCGCTTTGGTGTGCATTTCCCGATGCACTCTCGCCGTTCTGGAGGTACCGAGCGGTTATGCCGTTCCGGAGGAGCGTGGCCGGGTGCCGGAGGGGGGTCGCTGAGCCGTTCACCGGCCCGTCATTTGGATGCAGTGAACTGCGGCACCTCGGGGGTTGTGGTTGTCAGGTGGAACATGGCCCGTCCGCCGAGGCTGCGGTAGCCGTGGTCCACGTCGCCGGGGAATCGCGCGAAGTCCCCCATGCTGAGGACGAGCATCTCGTTCTCCGGGCCGGCTTCCAGCCTGCCCTCGATGACGTAGAGCTGATGCAGGGTGCCCAGGGTCTGCGCTGTAACGAGTCTCACGCGCTGGGTCTGCTCCACGGTGACAACCTGTGTGCGGACATAGCCCGAGCCGTAAATGCGGTCCAGATTGCGTTCTTCACCGACGAGCGTGCGGACCCAAGCAGCGTCCATCGCACGGGAAACAAGGGTCTTGGTTCCCCACTCAGTCAGCAGCCCGCGGTAGCTCAGTCCCAGCGCCTCGCCGATCGCCTCTAGTGTGCCGACGGTAGGGTTTCCCCCACCCTGTTCGATTTTGGACAGCGTCTGTTTGGACAGCGAAGCCCTGCGGGCAAGCTCCCCGAGAGTGAGGTTCCGCTCCGCCCGGAAGCGGCGGACGTTCCTGGATACGAGATCGTTAAGCGACACACTCCATTGTCACTTATAAATGACGTTTAGTCATGTTTGACATACTCCAGTGTTGGACGCAAACTGGAAGAGCCGGTCATCGAAGCCGGCCCAAGCCAATTGGGATACGGTCCGTGGACGGGCGCGACCCCCTGCTAAAGGATTAATATGGCATCCAGTGTTGCTGCCGCAGGGCGCGATGACCGCGCCGCCGTCGACAAGGCCATGGCACTGCTCAGCGCCTTTGGCAATGATGCCTTCACCGGTGCCGGCGTCAGTGAACTTGCCCGCCGGGCGGACATGTCCAAGTCCACGGCCTTCCGGGTTCTGGCGATGCTGCAGCGCAGCGGCGCCGTGGAACGGGCAGGCAACGCCTACCGGCTTGGCAAACTGATCCATAACCTCGGTGCCAACAATGAGAGCGCGGCCCATGGCCGGATCCGGGATGCGCTCACGCCCTACCTCGCTGACCTGTATGAGATGAGCCGCCAGACGGTCCACCTTGCGGTTCTGGTGGGCACCGAAGTGGTCTACCTGAACAAGCTCTACGGCCACCTGCAGGTCCGCAGCCCCTCACGCATCGGCGGCCAAGCCCCCGCCTACTGCACCGCGGTGGGCAAAATGCTGCTGTCCTATGACCCGGATGCCACCGAGCAGGTCCTGCAGTCGCAGTTGTCCGCCTGGACACCAGCTACGATTACGGAGCCGGACGCCTTCCGCGCTGAACTGGCCAGAGTGCGGGAAACCAACCTCGCCTACGACCGCGAGGAAATCCTTGTGGGGCTGAACTGCATCGCAGCTCCGGTCATGGGGGCCAACGGCAGGCCGGTGGCTGCGTTGTCGGTTTCCGGTCCCGCTGGAAAGTTTATTCCCGATTCCCAGGCCACCGCGCTGCGGAAGGTCTGCTACGCGGCCGGCCGTGCCGTGGCAGCGGCAAGCGCACAGCGGCAGCATCAACTACGGCTGGTGCAGGGCGCCTGACGCCGCCCTTCCTGTGCAGGCACAAGATGTGCAGGATCTTACGTTGTGGACCTACTTCGTGGGCACGTCGTCTAGGTGGCGTGAGTCCTCAAGTACTGATTCCGGTTCGGCGGCGAGCAATGACAAGGACCTGCCGGGCACATCGACGTCGAGGACGTAGCGGAATCCTGCCGCCTCGCCGCGGGCAATTCCGGCGACATCGCCCTCATCAACGGCCAGTACCAGCCTGCGGCAGGTTGGATCCGCGGCCATGACCCGCTCCGAGACCAGCTGAATAACCGGCGCGCCGGCCTCCGCATCGGGATGGATGAGCCGGTCCCGTAATCCGGCAGGATAGGCCGCGGCGATCGGTGTCGAGACCACAAAGGCAACGCTGACCGTGCCGGCCGGCCTGCCGTTCTCGGTCACGCTGAAGACCGCGTCCCAGCCCGTGACCGGGGGCTCCGGAACGCACTGCCACGACGGCGGCAGCGGTTCGGGCCATTTGAGCAGGTCCACATCTTCGGAAGACATTCGGATTACCCTTCCTTGTTGACGAGCTGCCGGATGCTGAGTTTGTCCAGCTTGCCCGAGCCGTTGCGGGGCACTGCGCCGGTGATGACCAAACGCTTGGGCAGTTTGTAGCGGGCAAGGTATTTGCTGGTGAATTCCCTGACCTCTTCCACTGTGGGAACCTGGCCGTCCTTGCAGCTCATGACGGCCACTACGGACTCACCCCACTTTGAATCTTCGACGCCGACGACGGCCACGTCGAGGACGCCGGGGAATTCCATCAGCGCCCGCTCCACCTCGGCGGGATAGACGTTTTCGCCGCCGGTGATGATCATGTCCTTCAGCCGGTCGACGATGAAGAAGAATCCGTCCTCGTCGCGGTAACCGATGTCTCCGGTACGGAACCAGCCAGCGTGGAAAGCGGACGCCGTGGCCTCGGGGTTGTTCCAGTATCCGCTGGTGACGTTGGGCCCCTTGACCCACATTTCGCCGGTTTCGCCGGCTTTCTCTACGTCTTCCAGGGTGAAGGGATCGACGATCCGGATGTCGGTGTGCGGCATCGGGATGCCGCAGGAGCCCGCCTTGGCGTACGTGAGTTCAACGGGCAGGTAGGTCGCGAACGGTGATGTCTCCGTCAGTCCCCAGGCTTGCTGCACGGGAACTCCTTTGCCTTCGTACTGCTTTAGCAGTATCGGCGGGACCGGGGCGCCGGCGCAGATCAGGGCACGCAGGCCGGAGATGTCGTGTTGCTGGAATTCGTCCGTCTGCTGCATCGCCGAGAGCTGGGCCGGAACCAGGAAGGCCTGGGTTACGCGGTACTCTTCGATGTCCCGGAGAGTTTGTCGGGGATCAAAGTTGCGTCGGACTATCGTTGTGCCACCGCGCACGAGCAGGCGGATGGTCAGGGCGTTCAGCGCGCCAATATGAAACAGCGGTGCCACCGCCAGATTGACGTCACCGCGACGGGTGTCGACGAGTGAGTCGACGTTGACGGAATTCCACCAGATATTTCCAAACGTCAACTGCACGCCCTTGGGCTCCCCGGTAGTTCCGGAGGTGAACATCAGGATGGCCAGGTCGTCGTCGTGCGCAGTCGCCGGCTCGGGCGTCTCCGCGCCGCTGCCAGATGCCAGAAAACGGCTCAGAGGCGTCCAGTTGTCCTCGAGCTGCGCTTGAACCGGAGCGGGTGCAGCCGAATCGTTGTCCACCAGCACCAGCTGGAGCGAGTTGGTGTCCAGCCCGTCCGCGCGATCGATGACGTCCTGATGCCCGGGTTCCACGATCAGCAAGCGCGGCTTGGACGTGGCGATGAGGCTTTCGATCTCCCGGGGCGCCAGACGGAAGTTGAACGGCTGAAAAACGGCCCCAATCCACCAGGCCGCCATCATGGTCATGATAAAGGTGCTGCTGTTTAGCCCCAGGTAGCCGATCCGGTCACCGCGTCTGACACCGCTGGCGGCAAAGGCCCGGGCATACTCCTCGATCCGTGCTGCCAGCGCCGCGTAGTCAAGCTCCTCGCCCTCATAGATCAGGGCGGTGTTGCGGGGAAAGTACCGCGCTTGGCGAAGGACGCCGGCGGCCGGATTGATGTCGATTGAGCGCGTCAAAGGTCGTCGCCTCCCGCAGCGTTGCTGCCGAAACCGCGGACGGCGATGCCGCCGTCCGCGGGGATGATGGCCCCGGTGATGTTGCTGGCGTTCGACCGTGAAGCCAGCAGCACGTAGGAGCCGGTGAAGTCCTTGGGCTCAACCGAGGAGTCGTGCAGCGGGATCAGGGGATTGTGGCCGGTGATCTCCGAGCGGGCGAAGGAATCGGAGATGGAACGGTCGTTGAGTCCGAGCGATTCCGGGCCTCTCAGGTCGGTGTTCATTCCGCCGATGGCCACGCCGTTCACGCGCACTTTGGGGGCCAGTTCGTAGGCGAGCTGGGTCACCAGGCCGCGGCAGGCGAATTTCGAGGCAGTGTAGACGATTCCGCCGCCGGCCGGATGGAAGGAGGAGTTCGACAGGGTCATGACGATGGATCCGCGGGACTTCACAAGTTCGCGCCAGGCCGCCTCAACAGTCAGGAGGTAGCCCTTGACGTTGATGGAGAACAGCTCATCGAAGGCCTCCGACAGTTGCGTCCCGGTGAGCCTTGTGACCGAGCGGTTGTAGTCCCAGATGCCCGCGTTGGGCACGAGGATGTCCAGCTTGCCGAAGTGATCAACCGTTTCCTGGACCGCCGCCCGAATTGACTCCGGCTCGCGGACGTCACCGGCTATAGTCAACACCCGGTCTGCTGCGCCGGTTTGTTCTGCGACGGCTTTGAGCTTGTCGTGGTCACGGCCGAACAGGACGACAGAGGCGCCTTCGGCGAGGAATCGCTCTGCCACGGCGCGGCCGATGCCGGAACCGCCGCCGGTTATGAGGGCGACGTCACTGTTGAGCCACCCTGCGGAAGAATTTCCGCTCATAGTTACCTCTCTATCGCGGCTGATGCTGGAAATGGAATGGCATCAGGAGCGTTTTTGCTAGAAGAATGTACTGAGATTTTTCGCTTGCAGGACGTTGGCGTCAAACAGCAGTTCGCGCTGGGCGACACGGAAGCTGCCGTCCGCCTCGACGCGGATGATGTCCGTGCGGCCGCCGGCATAGATGTCGGTTTCGGTCTGGAGCCGGTTCCGGTAGACAAGTAATGCCGAGCGAACCTTGAGCTGGTCCGTGCCGCTGTGGCGGACGGTGACGTTGGAGACCAGATGGCGTGTTCTGGAGGGCGGATCCTCTGCCCAGGCCATGCCCGAATCGTATCGCCGGATGCGCCACGCCAGGGATTCCTTGGTCTCGTCGAAGTACGCAGCTTCACCGCGGGCGCCGATGGCCAGTGCGGCCTGGCGCCGGAGCCTGTTGGTACGGAGCGGGGCCCAGTACGTCAGGTCCTCGGCGAAGATTTCCAGCCAGTCCGCGAACCGCCCGTCGTCGAGCAGTTCAGCCTCGTAGAAGTAAAACTGCTGGACCCGGTAGGCGAGCTCAGCGTCGGCGAGCCTGCCTTCGATTTCGTCCACGGCCGTGGCGGCGGCCCCGGCAACAACATGTTCTGTCATGGTTCCTTCCTTGGAGCCGGTCCTGTTACTTCGTGAGCTTTTTCAGGTCGATAGTCGGATCTGCGAGCTTCTGGGGCTCCACCAGGATCCGGCGGTCGATGAGGCGGCGCGCGGCCCTGACGGACAGCCCTCCGTCGACGGCGGCGCAGCCGGCCAGATAACCGCTGGGGTCGAGCCGGAACACCACTGAGGGCTCCCCGTCCTTTTCGCGGACGATGGTGGTCCCTTCCCCGGTCATGCTGCCGACTCCCTCCACGTGAACGCCGTGGCGGTCCGACCAGAACCAGCTGGCTCCGTGCTTCGGTAGCTCCTGCCCCAGAAGGGCAGCGGCGGCGGTCGCGCCTGTGTTCACAGCATGCTCCCAGTGCTCGGCACGGCGGAGCAGGGTACCGTCGGCCAGTCGGATGCGGGAACTGTCGCCCACTGCGTAGACGTTGGGGTGGGCGGTGCGCTGTGACTCGTCAACCAGGGTGCCGTTGTCCGTCGCCAGGCCGGCATCTTCGGCCAGACCGGTTTCCGGAATAATTCCGATGCCGACCAGCACGGCGTCCGCGTCAATGGTTTCGCCCGAGGCCATGGCAACATGATGGCCCTGGCTGTCCCGGGTAATGGAGGTGGGAACGCCCGTGACGACCTCGACACCGCGTTCCGGATGCATGTCGTGTAGCAGGCGGGCCAGTTCGTGGCCGACGGCCGGCACGAGGGGCGGATCCACGGGATCGATGAGGACTACTTCGGCGCCGAACGGCAGGGCAGACGAAGCGACCTCCGCACCGATGAGGCCGGCTCCGATAATCGCCAGCCGGGCACCGGGTTTGAGGGCTGAGCGCAGTTTGTCGGCATCCTCGCGGGTCCGCAACTCGAGCACCGAATCAAGGTCCCCGCCGGGGATGGCGAGCCGCCGGGCGGCTCCACCGGTGGCGAGGACAACCTTGTCGCCGGTGATCTCCCGCCCGTCGTCGAGAACCACTGTGGCCTCGTCAGGGCGGAGTGCCGTGGCACGCCCGGTGACCACCGTCACCCGGTTTTCGGTAAACCACTCTGCTGCCGCGAGCTCGATGTCCTTCGCGCCGCGTGAGCCGAGCAGGTAATCCTTGCTGAGCGGCGGGCGGTCGTACGGGATGCCGGCGGGGTCGATGATGGTCAGCTCTCCCTGGAAACCGCGGCTGCGGAGCTCCTTGGCCAGGGAGAACCCGGACATGCCGCCTCCCACTATCGTGATGGAGTTCAGCGGCGTCACGTCGTTGGCGGGTGCCATTAGACGACTGCGCTGACATTGGGGTAGAGCATGACGTGGCCGTCCTGGACCGCCACCTTGTGGGTGCGGGCTGCGATGGTGGCGGGCATGCACAGGGCCGTGCCGGACTTGAGGCAGAACTTGGCGGAATGGACGGGGCATTCGACCTCTGTGCCTTCGATCCAGCCATCTGCCAGGGACGCGGTCTCGTGGGTGCAGTTGTCGTTCAGCGCGTAGAAATTGCCGTCCTCGGCGTGGAAGACCGCAATGTCTTCGCCGGTACCGTTTTCCTCGGCTGAAATTACTGTGGCTTCGCCCTCGTCGATGTCCTCGACGGTTCCGATGTTGATGGATTCGCTCACGGGGTATCTCCTGGGGTGTTGGTCTTTGCGGTGTTCTCGTGCCACGCGGGGTCGTTCATCACGTTGGCCCAGTGGCGGTAGAAGGAGCGTCCGGCGGCGTCCGAATACAGTTCGCTCGTCTGGCCGGGGTACGTTCCGTCTTCCTTCTCGCTGCCGATTCCCATCTGGAAGTTCAGGGGAACCTGGTTGGTGACGAAGCCACCTGAGATGGCTTGGATTTCCGACCAGTTCTCGCCGTCGTCGGCTTCGAAGATGCCGGAGGGGCCAAAGGTGCGCAGGTTGTAGAGGCGCTGAGCGTCCTTCACGTCATCCGGCATTGACTTGTCCACCAAGATCCAGGCCCAGACTTCAATCTTGTTGGGTCCCTTAGGGTGCCAAACCCGGATGGAGCCGTTGACCGGCAGGTAGGAGAAGTTCGGAAAGACGGTGGCGTGTCCGGTGGTCATGGGGCCTTCAACAGCCGCGTCACCCAGCCGCTCCCGAAGGGCGGTGTAGTCGTAGTACTCGTGGACGGCGCGGGAGTCGAAACGTGATTTGGGGTGGGTGGGGAATCCTGCGCCATGGCCGTTCGGTGCGAGGAACTGGCGGCCCGGGGTAGCTGCGATGTCCGGCTTGGGTCCGCGGCCCGTCGGGGACATGACCATCAGCGCTGAGGCGTGGGACATGTTCACGTGATACCAGTCGGTGGCGAACTGCTCGGCCGCCAGCTTCCAGTTTCCCTCAAGCTCCCACTTCATGACTCCGCCGATGACTTCGGTGCCCTCGGGGTCGCGGTCCAGCATCGCGTCCATGTAGTAGCGCATGTCGCCAAGCGTTTCCTCCAGCGGCGCTGCGTTCGGATCCCAGTTGCCGAAGATCAATCCCTTGTAGGAGGCCACGTTGGGAACCTCGAGGAGGCTCCAGTCCTTCTTTTCGAAGTCCTCGGGATAGGCCTGCTCGTTGGGCACGGACTGCAGGGCTCCCGCCAAGTCGAAGGACCAGCCGTGGTAGGAGCAGGTAAACATTTTAGTGGCACCGGCGTCGGCCCGGCAGAGCCGCACCCCGCGGTGACGGCATGAGTTCAGGTAGGCCTTGATGTTCTTGCCCTTGTCCATCGTGACAATGACGGGGTCCTCCCCCATGAACGTCGTGAAGAAATCCCCGGGCTTGCTGAACTGGCTGGTGTGGGCGAGGAACAGCCAGCTGCGCGCGAAGACCCGGCGCAGTTCCTGCTGGTAGATGCCGGGGTGCGAGTAGATCGACCGGTCGATGAGTCCGCCGTCGGCATCAACGAGCGTGGCGACGTCGATGTTGGTGGTCATTGTCGCGGGCCGGGGCATCCTGCCGATGGCGGGGTTGGCCTGCGGGGGGCAGGAGTCCGTGGTGGTCATGTGCGGGACCCTCCATTCAATTCGGGGTGCTGGTGTTCCTGAGTCTCATAGGACACCCCAGCCGGGCCCTGCCGCCAGCCGCTGTGCCGAACCTCGGAACACTAGGGTCTGTCAATCGCCTCAAGCAGGGCTATCTTCCGCTCCAGACCGGCGCCCGCCGGGCCCTGAATGCGGCCACTCCTTCAGCACAGTCAGCCGACCCCAGGACACCCGGTCCCTCCCCTTCGTTGCGTTGCCAATGCGGGTCCTCGCCCTGTCGTATCAGGGTCCCGTCCGGCCGGGAATCGAGGCCTCGTGCGATCCGTTTGGTGGCGGCCACGCTCAAGGGCGCGCAGGCGGCCACACGCCCCGCCAGTTCCAGGGCGCCGGCCAGGGGATCTTCGGCCACCGCGTTGACCAGTCCCCAGCGGACGGCCTCGTCAGCTTCCACCATGCGTCCGGTGAGCAGGATCTCCATGGCCACCTTCGAAGGAATCTGGGCCGGGAGCCTGAATGCCCCTCCGCCGCCCGCGTACACACCGATTTTGCCCTCGGGAAGGCCAAACCGGGCACGTGGCGCCGCGACCGCCAGGTCTGCTGCCAGCACCAACTCCATTCCGCCGCCCAGGCAAACGCCATTGACCGCCGCGATGACGGGGACGGTGACTTCGTGGCGGACGACCCCCGCAAAACCCCACTCGTTTCCTCCCGGGGCGGTGGAGCGAAGAAGTTCACCGCGGGCCAGGGCGTCCATGTCCGCGCCGGCACAGAACGCCCTGTCCCCGGCTCCCGTGAGGATCAAGGCCCTGACCCCGGGATCGGCGGCCGATTCCCAGGCTTCGCCCAGTGCCGTGGCCGTCTCGGTATCAATGACGTTGAGGACATCAGGCCGATTGATCGTCACCACCAGCACGGGGCCGTGGCGCTTGGTGAGGACATTAGCGGATTTCCCGGACATGCGTTTCCTTTCGTGGACTGCGAAGGGCCTCATTGTCACAGGCGCGGGCCCGAAAGAGTCAGGCCTGGGAACGAAACCGTTCCGCGGTACGGAACATGTCATTGGTCACAGGCGCGGGGGCGGGACATTCTCAGCGCATACGTTCGTCCATCTCCCGACGCAACCGCACCCCTTTTGGAGCATGCAATGACGCAATCCCCTCTCGCCGCAGATTCGACGGCGGGCACCAAGAAGGACACCCGCCGCGCCCTGGTGTCCAGCTTCCTCGGCTCAACCGTGGAGTACTACGACTTCCTGCTGTACGGCGCCGCCGCCGGACTGGTCTTCCCCAAACTGTTCTTCCCTGCCGGTATGGATCCGGTGCTTGGCACGTCCCTTTCCTTTGTCATCCTGCTGGCCGGTTACGTCTCCCGCCCGGTGGGCGGTATTCTGTTCGGCCACTTCGGTGACAAGTTTGGCCGCAAGAATATGCTCTTCATCACGCTGATGATGATGGGTATCGTGTCCGTGGCGATCGGGCTCATGCCCACGTACCAGACCATCGGTATTGCCGCCCCGCTGATCCTGGTCCTGCTCCGGGTCATCCAGGGACTCGCTGTGGGCGGCGAGTGGGCCGGCGCCACCCTCATGGCGGCCGAGCACGTCAAGGAGAAGAACCGCGGGTTCGCGGCGTCGATCGCTGTCACCGGCGGTCCCACGGGCTCGGTTTTCGCCACCCTGGTCTTGGGCCTGTTCGCGGGATTGCCGGACACGCAGTTCCTTACGTGGGGCTGGCGCGTCCCGTTCCTGCTCTCCGCCACCCTCGTGATCATCGGTTTGTACCTGCGGTACAAGGTCACCGAATCACCCGACTTTGAGAGGGCCCGCGCCGCCGGCGAAGTACACACCGGCGTACCGATCGTGCGGGTGCTGAAAAAGTACCCGCTGTCCGCGCTCTTCGGCACCCTCGCAGTAGCCGGTCCGCTCTTCATGCAGGCCCTCCTCGCCATCTGGGCTGTGCCCTATGTCGCTGCGCAGGGTGTGGTTTCCCGCCAGGACGCACTGATGATGCTGACAGTCTCGTCAGTGCTGCACATTTTCGCGATCCCCTTCTTCGCCTGGCTCTCTGACAAGTTCGGCCGGCGGCCGGTCATGCTCGCCGGAGCAGCGGTCTCCGTGGTTTTGGTGTTCCCCATGTTCGCCCTGCTGAACTCCGGCAACTTCTGGCTGATCGCCCTGGCTTTCATTGTGGGAAATCCGATCATCCAGGCCTCGATGTATGGACCCATCGGCGCCTTCCTGGCCGAGAAGTTCGAAACGCAGGACCGGTACACCGGCGTGTCCCTGACTTTCCAACTGGGTTCCGTCATCGGCGCCGGCACCGCCCCGCTCATGGCCACGATGCTCATGGGCCTGCCCAACGGCGGCAAGACCAGCAACATCGCCTGGTACTTCATCGTGCTGATCGCCATCGCCGCACTTTCGGTGTTTCTCTCCAAGGAGACCCGGAGCAAGGCACATCGCGCAGCCACGGCCGAACGGGAAGTCCAGGAGCAGGCTGCCAGCCTGTAGAAGAATCACGTTCCGCACACCGGCACTCGCCCTTCCTGGGCGGGTGCCGGCGTCGTTAGCCTGATTCCGAACCCTTCCGCATTAAGCCCAGGAGCAATCAGATGGCTCACCCCTCCTCCCTTGAGGAATTCAGCGCATTCGTTGAGAAGTTCACCGCAAAGCGCGGCTTCGATGACATCGCAGCAACACTTGGCCTTGAACCGCACGCCGTGACGGACTCCACCGTGAGCATGTCCATGCCGCTGCAGGACGCGTATGCCCAAGCCTCGGGGATGTTCTCCGCCGCAGCGCTCTTCGGCGCCGCAGACATCACCGGCACGTTCCTTGCCATGCAGACGTATGCCGGCAGCGG
Source organism: Pseudarthrobacter sp. NBSH8 (assembly GCF_014217545.1). Lineage (NCBI taxonomy): Bacteria > Bacillati > Actinomycetota > Actinomycetes > Micrococcales > Micrococcaceae > Pseudarthrobacter > Pseudarthrobacter sp. NBSH8. Next base: position 1,710,317 of record NZ_CP043178.1, on the reverse strand, counting down.
GCAGTTTCCCCTGGCCGTCCAGTCGAACATCAACTTCATGTCCAATTCGAAGGCATCCCCCGCCATCGCTACCGCCCGCATCCTGCGCGGCGGCAACACCGTGGCCGTGGCAGAAGTGTCGGTGGCCGACGCCGACGGCAAGCAGCTGCTTCACTCCACGTTCACGTACGCCATCAAAGAGCGCGCGGTCGGCAACAAGTAGTAGCCCGACTTTTTCTGTCCCGCCGTACGGAACACAGACCTGACTCACCGGCAGCGCCGGGATTGGAATGGAAGTCAGCAAGCGCCTCCCCGGCCACACGCCCATCAAGAAGGAGCCCCCTCATGACCCAGGCACTGGTGTGCATGTCCCACAGCCCTTTGCTCGAACACGCCAACCCTCCGGCCGAGGTAAAAGCCGCCGTCGAGTCCGCCTTCGACCAGGTCCGCGCCTTCGTCAAGGATTTTGATCCGGACTTGGTCGTCAACTTCGGCCCCGACCACTACAACGGGTTCTTCTACGACCTGATGCCCCCGTTCTGCATCGGCTATGAAGCCCACGGGACCGGCGACTACGACTCGTTTGCCGGGAAACTGGACGTCCCCACCGTGATCGCCGAAGAACTGGCCCAGTACGTCATCACCCAGGACATCGACACTGCGATCTCCCGCAGGATGGAGGTGGATCACGGAGCCGTGCAGCCCATGGAGATTCTCTACAGCGGCGACGCTGCCGCCAAGCCGCTCATTCCGGTCTTCATCAACTCTGTGGCCCCGCCCTTCTCCAAGGTGCGCCGCGTCCGCCAGTTCGGCGCGGCCATCGGCGAGTACTTCAAGAACTCGGACAAAAAGGTGCTGTTCATCGGTTCCGGCGGGCTCTCCCATGATCCGCCGGTGCCGCAGATCGCCACTGCCACCGACGAACAGCGCCAGTTCCTCACCGACGGACGCCGCCCCACTGCGGAGGCGCGCGCCGCACGCCAGGCCCGCACCATCGCCACAGCGGAGGCTTTCGCCCGGGGCGAGGCAGACATCATGGAACTTAATCCCGAGTGGGACCGCGCGTTCCTTGACGTCTGCAGGTCAGGCGATGTCACGGGCTTCGACGCCTACGACCCGGAAGAGATGTCCCGCGTAGCCGGCCACTCCTCCCACGAGGTCCGCACCTGGGTGGCGGCCTATTCTGCCCTCCGCGCCTGCGGCGAATACGACGTCACCTACGAGTTCTACAAGCCGATCAAGGAATACATCGCCGGATTTGGCGTGACGACGGCGGTGCTGCGCTGATGACGAGCGGAACCACTGCCCCGGCAGACACCGCCGCTGCCCCCGCTGCCCCGGAGGCCCGCCAGCAACAGCTGGAGAAATTCGGCCAGGAACTGCTGGCCGCCACCGAGTCCCTCGTACCGGTTGCGCCGCTGCGCGACAGGCTCGAAGGGCTGACCCTCGCGGACGCCTACCGCGTGCAGACCGTGCAGCTTGAGCACCACACGGCTGCCGGGCGTGTGCTGGCCGGCCGCAAGGTGGGCCTGACCTCGCTGGCCATGCAGAAACAGCTCGGCGTTGATTCGCCGGACTTCGGGTTCTTCTTCAAGGACATGGTCCACTACGACGGCGCCAACATCCCGGCGTCCGGATTTATCCAGCCCAAAGTGGAGCCGGAATTCGGCTTTGTTTTGAAGCACTCCCTGCAGGGCCCGGGCGTCACCCTGGAACAGGCCGCTGCCGCCATTGCCGCAGTGTACCCGGCGATCGAGATCATCGATTCCCGCATCACAAACTGGGACATCAAGCTCGTGGACACGGTCGCGGACAACGCCTCCTGCGGCGCGATCGCCGTCGGCTCAACCCCGCTCGACGTCGACCCCACGGCGCTGCTGGACGTCCCCTGCTCGCTGGTGATCGATGGCGAGGTTACCGGCTCCGGCACGGGCTCCGACGTGATGGGCAACCCCGTGGCACCGCTGGCCTGGCTGGCCAACGTCCTCGGCGAAGAGGGCGTTGCGCTTGAAGCCGGCCAGCTAATTCTCCCCGGTTCCTTCACCAAGGCCGAGCCCGTGACCGCCGGAAGCACCGCCGTCGCGGACTTCGGCCTGCTGGGCTCACTGACCCTTCACTTCACAGACTAAGGACCCCCACCATGGCAAAGAAAACAGCAGCCATCGTCGGCTCAGGAAACATCGGCACCGACCTGATGTTCAAGCTGATGCGCCGCAGCAAAAACGTCGAAGTCAAATACATGATCGGCGTCGACCCGGCCTCTGACGGGCTCGCCCGCGCCGCCCGGCTCGGCCTGACCACCTCCGCCGAGGGCGTGGACTGGCTCCTGGCCCAGGACGAGCTCCCGGACTTCGTGTTCGAATGCACCTCCGCGAAGGCCCACCAGATCAATGCCCCGAAGTACAAGGCCGCGGGGATCCACGCGATCGACCTGACCCCGGCCGCTGTCGGCCCCTACCTATGCCCGGTGGTGAACCTGGACGCCCTCGAGGACGTCCTGAACGTCAACATGATCACCTGCGCCGGCCAGGCCACCACGCCGATCGTCGCCGCGGTCTCCTCCGTGGTCCCGGTCGACTACGCCGAGATCGTCGCCTCCATCGCCTCCAAATCCGCCGGCCCGGGCACCCGCGCCAACGTCGACGAGTTCACCGAGACCACGGCCAAAGCCCTGGAAGTGGTTGGTGGAGCCAAGCGCGGCAAGGCCATCATCATCATCAACCCGGTGGAACCGCCCATGATCATGCGCAACACCGTCTACTGCGCCATCCCGGCCGCAGCCGCCGAACCCGGGCAGTTGCAGGACAAAATCCGTGCCGCCATCGACGAGGCCGTTGTGAAGATCCAGGATTACGTGCCCGGCTATTCGCTGCGCGTCGAGCCCCAGTTCGACGCAGCCCGCGAGGACTGGAGCGGCAATGGCCGGGTCGGGATCTGGATCCAGGTCAAGGGTGCAGCCGATTACCTGCCCGAATACGCCGGCAACTTGGACATCATCACCGCCGCCGCCACCCGGACGGCAGACCTGCTGGCCGAGCGCATGGACGCCGCCCTTTCCGCCACACCCGTAGGAGCATAACCATGACCCCCATCTCCGCCACCACAGCACAGAAACTCAGCGTCCGGCTGACCGACACCACGCTGCGCGACGGCTCCCACGCCATGAGCCACCGGTTCACCGAAGACCACGTCCGCTCCGTCGTCCGCGCCCTCGACGACGCCAAAGTCGAAATCATCGAAGTCACCCACGGCGACGGCCTCGGCGGGTCATCCTTCAACTACGGCTTCTCGCTCACCCCCGAACTGGACCTGGTCCGGGCCGCCGTCGACGAATCCCGCAACGCAAAAATCGCCGTACTCATGCTGCCCGGCCTGGGCACCATCCACGACCTGAACCAGGCCCACGAGGCCGGCGCATCGGTGGCCCGGATCGCCACCCACTGCACCGAGGCCGACGTCTCCATCCAGCACTTCCAGCACGCCCGCAAACTCGGCATGGAGACCGTCGGGTTCCTGATGCTCTCCCACCGCGCCACCCCGGAAAAACTCGCCGAACAGGCCCGGATCATGACAGACGCCGGCTGCCAGTGCGTCTACGTCGTGGACTCCGCCGGAGCCCTCATCCTCGAAGACGTCTCCGACCGCGTCTCCGCCCTCGTCGCCGAACTCGGCAACGACGCGCAGGTTGGTTTCCACGGCCACCAGAACCTCAGCTTCGGCGTCGCGAACTCCGTCTTTGCCGCCCGAGCCGGGGCCAAGCAGATCGACGGGACCCTGTTGGCCCTTGGCGCCGGGGCCGGCAACTCACCCACCGAAGTCCTCGCTGCAGCCTTCGAACGCCTCGGCATCGAGACCGGCGTTGACGTCCACGCCGTCATGGCCGCCGCTGATGACATCGTCAAGCCCATCATCACCCGCATGCCCATCATGGACCGCGCCTCCATCATGCAGGGCTACGCCGGGGTGTACTCCTCCTTCCTCATCCACGCCGAACGTGCCGCCGAACGCTACGGCGTCCCGGCCTGGCAGATCCTCGAGGAAATCGGCCGCGCCGGCTACGTCGGCGGACAGGAAGACATGATCGTCGACGTCGCCGTTCAGCTCGCCTCCGGCGCCCGGGTCGCATAGCCTCTGGCGCCGTAGAAGCCGACAGCTGCCGGACCTGCACCTAAACCGGTTGGTAGCCCGTATCAGCCGGTCTAGACGCCCCTATTAGAGAGCTCGAGATGAACCTGTCAGGAAAAGTAGCGATCGTCACCGGAAGCGGACGAGGCCTCGGCCTCGCCTACGCCCGGGAGCTCGCCCGCCAGGGCGCTGCCGTGGTCATCAATGGCCAAGGCACCGAGTCGGTGACTGACGCCGTCCGGACCGTCGAGGCCGACGGCGGCCGTGCTGTCGGAGTCGTCGTACCGGTGGGCAGCACCAAATCCGCCCGGCTGCTGGTGCAGACAGCGGTGGAGACCTTCGGCCGGCTGGACATCCTGGTCACCAATGCTGGCATCCTGCGGGACAAATCCCTGCTGAAGATGACCGACGAGGACTTCGACGACGTGATCAACGTCCACCTCAAGGGGACCTTCACCTGTGTCCGGGAAGCGTTCGGTTACTTCAAGGAGAACGGCATCGCTGGCCGCATCATCACCATCGGCTCCCCCACCGGCCAGCGCGGCAACTTCGGCCAGACCAACTATGCTGCAGCCAAGGCCGGGATCGTCGGCATGGTCCGCACCTGGGCGCTCGAAATGAAAAAGGCCGGCGTCACCGCAAACGCCGTCATCCCCGTCGCCGCCACCGCCATGACCAAAACCGTCCCGTACTTCCAAAAGGCCGTCGAAGCGGACGAACGCGGCGAGACCATGCCCGCCTTCTTCCGCCACGAGCTCGGCTTCGGCACCGCCGACGACGTCGCCGGACTCATCGCCTTCCTCGCCTCAGACTCGGCCGCCGGGATCACCGGCCAGGTCATCGGCGCCGGCGGTGACCGGCTGCAGCTCTGGACCCACCCCGAGGCTGCCGTCACCGAATACCGCGAGGGCGGCTGGGGCTACCAGGACCTGGTGGAGGACTTCGGCACGCTCTTCGGTGACAAGCTCCAGAGCGTCGGCGAGGACTTCCTCCCGCTCCCGGAGGAGCTGAACACCGAGCAGCCGGCAAAGATCGGCTGACGTGGCCATCGCTGCTCATCAAGCCGCTTCGAACTCGACATCGACGTTGCGGCTTAGTGAGCAGGAAGTCACAAGAAACCCCCATCCAACCGCAGGAGGACACTATGCCCAATCTTGTCGTCGATTTCGACAAACTGCTCACCCTCGCCGGCACCGACCTCGGCGTCACTGACTACGTCGAAATCACCCAGGAACAGATCAACAAATTTGCTGACGCCACCAGCGACGACCAGTGGATCCACGTCGACCCCGAGCGCGCCAAGGACGGACCGTTCGGAGCCCCGATCGCCCACGGCTTCCTCACCCTTTCCCTGATCATCCCGCTCTGGGGCGAGTTGTTCGACGTCGACGGCGTCACCGCCAAGGTCAACTACGGCCTGGACAAGGTCCGCTTCACCTCACCTGTCAAGGTAGGCTCGCGCATCCGGATGCAGGCCACCATCGCCGAAGTCACCGAGGTCAAGGGCGGCGCCCAGATCAAGGTCGCGAACACGATAGAGATCGAGGGCCAGGAAAGACCCGCCGTCGTGGCCGAATTCCTCGCCCGCTTCTACGTTTAGGCGGTACCACCGACGGACAGTTTGGGGGCCATCCCGATGCGGGGTTAAAGAAGGCGACCAACTGACTCCTAGACAGGGGATGCACAAGGGCACGCTCTCCCGCGACCCTTCGAGTCGGCGACCGAGCAGTCTGTAAGGTCTGTCGCAACGCCGCCGACAGCCGTGATTATGGCGCAGCTGTCGTTTTCTCAGCGAGCAGACGTTGAAGTCTCCGCCGCGGCGCTGATGACGGAGTCCAGGAAGCCCAGGAAGGCTGTGTCTAGGTCGCGGCGCCGCAGAACGTCCAGGCGTGAGGTTCCGGTGTAGTACTGGTGGATTAGACCGGCCTGGCGGAGTGCGGAGATACGCCCTCGTATCCCACGAACGACCGCTGCAATCGCACGCGGGCGATCGGTAAAGATCCGGTCTGGGTCGTCGCCGCGCTGCTCGCCCAGCATGCGTTGGCGCCGGGGAGGCCGAGATCGTCGGGATCTGGTTGAGGGCAGCGTTGCCAGCTCCCACCGCCAAAGCAGCGAGAACAGCAACGCCGGATACCCAGAAGCCGGATGTGGCAATGACGGGAAAATGATGGCAGCGGCGGCCGGATAGCTGTTGGGAAGACAGCGGCAGCAAGGCCCACCAGTTCCTGCAAATCGCCCTCGAAGCCGGCCCCGCCTGCCAACTGGCCAGAACCAGCGTCCTCATGATCAGCTCCGGACCAGTTGCCAGGTCAGGCCGTTGCGACCGCAGTCCTGCATGAACACGTATCAGAGCGGGAATGCTGGACGGGCCGCAAGCCCAGGTCCATCTAAAGAATAATCAGCAAGTCATGTTGTACGCGGCTCTAGCCATCATGAAGTAGTGAACGCGAAACCCGACGGAAGGACGAACGAGGATGAACACCCAGGAGGGACCGCAGGGCGGTACCCGGTCCGCCGTAGCCAGCAACTCCCCCACACAACCGAATAGGTCTATACGGGACCCCACACACCCGGAACATCAGATCAGAGGCAAGAGTGTGGACACTGTCCACACGAAAAAAACACAAAAAAGGCCACCGACCTGCGGTAACACTGTGCCCGAGGTGGGACTCGAACCCACACACCTTTCGATACCGCATTTTGAGTGCGGCGCGTCTGCCAATTCCGCCACTCGGGCGCGGAATACGTTGTGCAAACCGGTACGCCCACAGCTGATTGTGAGCAACGCGATCGCTTCACGTACGCGGATTTACTCTACATGCAGATAGGCTGAATTCCAGAATCGCGCCGCTGACGCCGCAATAGACCATGCAGATCAAAGTACGGCCGATGGCGCGCCTAAGATGGTGATGTCCTCGCCGTACATTTCCAAGGAGATCCCGTGACTGAACAAACGGAGTCAAAACCCACGTCCCAGCCGGCGCGCCGCGTCATTGTGGCCGAGGATGAAACCCTCATTCGACTCGACATCATCGAGATCCTGCGCGGCGAAGGCTATGACGTGGTGGGCGAAGCCGACAACGGCGAGAAGGCCGTGCAGCTGGCCGAGGAACTCAAGCCGGATCTCGTTCTGATGGACGTCAAGATGCCCATCATGGATGGCATCACCGCGGCCGAGAAGATCGTCAAGGCCCGTATCGCCCCCGTAGTGCTGTTGACTGCTTTCAGCCAGAAGGAACTCGTGGAGCGCGCCCGTGACGCTGGCGCGATGGCCTACGTGGTCAAGCCCTTCACCCCGGCAGACCTCATCCCTGCCCTGGAAATCGCGCTCTCCCGCCACGAGGAAATCAAGGCCCTCGAAAGCGAAGTGTCGGACCTGCAGGAGCAGTTCGCCACCCGCAAGCTCGTCGAGCGCGCCAAGAGCCTGCTGACCACCAAGATGGGCCTGACGGAGCCGGAAGCGTTCCGCTGGATCCAGAAAACCTCCATGGACCGCCGCCTCAGCATGCGCGAGGTTGCCGAAACCATCATCAACCAGGTCAACTAAGCCACTAGCTCTTAAAAGGAAGGACCCCTGCCAGCCGGCAGGGGTCCTTCCTTTTTAGGCTGCTATGCCGTCGGCCAGGGCCCGAGCTTCTCCCTGGGAGCACCTTCGCTGGCGTCGCCCAAGCTGCCGGCGTCTGCAAAGTCGCCCACCCTGTGCGCCTTCAGCGAGTTGGTGGAACCGGCCTTTCCGGGAGGGGACCCGGCGGCAATGATCACCAGGTCACCGTCCTCGACGAGCTTCATTTCGAGCAGGCTGCGGTCAACCTGCGCGGTCATCTCGTCGGTGTGGCCCACCATGGGGACCAGCACCGGCTGGATGCCCCAGGTCAGTGCCAGCTGGTTCCACACGTGCTCCACCGGGGTAAAAGCGAACACCGGCCGGATGGGACGCAGGCGTGACAGGCGGCGTGCGGAATCACCGGACTGGGTGAAAGTACAGATGTACTTTGCTTCCAGCTGGTCGGCGATTTCGACGGCGGCCCGCGTGATGGCACCACCACGGGTCTTTGGCTTGGTGCCCAGCGGCGGAACGCGTTCCAGGCCGTGGACCTCGGTGGATTCAATGATCCTGGCCATGACCTTGACGGTTTCGATCGGGTACTTGCCCACACTGGTCTCGCCGGACAGCATGACGGCGTCTGCACCGTCGAGCACGGCGTTGGCGCAGTCCGAAGCTTCTGCGCGGGTGGGGCGCGGGTTGTCGATCATCGATTCGAGGACCTGCGTGGCCACGATGACCGGCTTCGCCCAGCGGCGAGCCAGTTCGATGGCGCGCTTCTGCACGATCGGCACTTCCTCCAGCGGAAGTTCCACACCGAGGTCGCCACGGGCCACCATGATGGCGTCAAAGGCGTCGATGATCTCGTGGAGCTGCTCCACTGCCTGCGGCTTTTCGATCTTGGCGATGACCGGCACACGTCGGCCCTCTTCGTCCATGATCTCGTGCACGCGGACGATGTCCGAGGCGTCACGGACGAACGACAAGGCAATCAGGTCAACGCCGCGGCGCATGGCCCAGCGGAGATCATCCTCGTCCTTTTCGCTCAGTGCCGGCACGTTGACCGCAACGCCGGGAAGGTTGATGCCCTTGTTGTTGGACACCATTCCGCCGACGGTTACGACGGTGACAACCTTCACGGCGTCGACCTCGGTCGCCCGCAGGGCCACCTTGCCGTCGTCGATCAGCAGTGCATCCCCCACGTTGACGTCCTCGGTAAGGCTCTTCAGCGTGGTGGAGCAGATGTCCTTGGTGCCCGGCACGTCTTCGGTGGTGATGGTGAAGATGTCACCCTCCGCCAGGGCGTGGGGGCCGTCCACAAAGCGCCCAAGACGGATCTTCGGGCCCTGGAGGTCAGCCATGATTGCCACAGGCTTGCTCAGCTGGGCTGCTGCCTTGCGGACATTCTCGTAGGTGTTGTCGTGCACGGCGTAGTCGCCGTGACTCATGTTCATCCGAGCAACATCCACACCGGCTTCCAACACCGCGAGCGTGTTCTCAAAGCTGGCAATTGCCGGGCCAAAAGTGGCCACAATCTTAGCGCGTCTCATATACCTACCCTAGTAGTGTCCTGCATTGGTTAAGTTGTTGTGGGGGTTAATCCCCGGCGAACTGACGGGTATCAGAGAACCGTGATGGCCCGGTCCGTCGGAGCCACCGGCGCCGGCAGGATGGTGCTGCCCATGAGGAAATTGTCCACGGCGGCGGCACAGGCACGGCCTTCGGCGATGGCCCACACAATGAGCGACTGCCCGCGGCCGGCGTCACCGGCCACAAAAATGCCCTCCGTGTTGGTCATGTAGTACCCGTCGCGGGTCACGTTGCCGCGCCCGTCGAACTCGGCACTGACCTGCTCGGTGATGCCCGCAGGCTCCGCTCCGGTGAAGCCCAGCGACAGGAAGACCAGGTCCGCCGGGATGATCCGTTCGGTGCCGGCTTTGGGGAGCCGCTTGCCGTCAACGAATTCCGTTTCGGCAACCTTGACGCCCGTGAGCTTGCCGTTCTCTCCGACAAACTCCACGGTGGAGGCGAGGTACGTACGTTCGCCGCCTTCCTCGTGGGCGCTGGCCATTTCGAACAGGGTGGGGAACGTGGGCCAGGGCTGGTGCCCGGCACGTTCCGCCGATGGCTGCTTGCCGATGGCCAGGGTGGTCACCGATGCGGCTCCATGCCGATGCGCAGTACCGAGGCAGTCAGCACCGGTATCGCCGCCGCCCAGGATCACCACGTGCTTCCCCTTCGCGTGGATCTGGTTCTCCACCGTCTCCCCCGCGACAACACGGTTGGCCGGCACCAGGTAATCCATGGCAAAGTGCACGCCCTCAAAGTCGCGGCCCGGGATGGGCAGGTCCCGCGGGACGGTAGCGCCAGTGGCAACCACGACGGCGTCGTAGCGGCGTCGCAGCTGCTCCCACGTCACGTCGGTGCCTACAGCGACGCCGGTGCGGAAGCGGGTGCCTTCGGCCTTCATCTGCTCAACGCGGCGGTCCACCTGCTCCTTCTCCATCTTGAAGTCGGGGATGCCGTAGCGGAGGAGGCCGCCGATCTTGTCGTCACGCTCGTACACCGCAACGGTGTGCCCCACCCGGGTCAGCTGCTGCGCCACGGCCAGGCCGGCAGGGCCGGAGCCGACGACGGCAACGGTCTTTCCGGTCAGGCGCGTCGGAGGCAGCGGGTTGACCCAGCCGTTTTCGAACGCTTCGTCGATGATGGAGACTTCAACCTGCTTGATGGTCACAGCAGGCTGGTTGATCCCCAGCACGCAGGACGCCTCACAGGGTGCCGGGCAAAGCCGGCCGGTCCACTCGGGGAAGTTGTTAGTGGCGTGCAGCCGCTCAATCGCTTCCTCGCCCTTGTCCCGCCAGGTGAGGTCGTTCCACTCGGGGATCAGGTTGCCGAGCGGGCAGCCCTGGTGGCAGAAAGGCACGCCGCAGTCCATGCAGCGTCCGGCCTGGGCCTTCAGGACGCCCTTTTCCTGCGCCTCGTAGACTTCCTTCCAATCCATGATGCGGACCGGAACGGGGCGGCGCGGCTGGGTTTCACGCTGGCGTACTTTAAGAAATCCGCGTGGATCAGCCACCGGTTACCTCCAGGATTCGAGCCCATACTTCTTCGCCATCGGGGTCAAGGCCCTCTTCGATGGCGTCCAGTCGGGTTTGCAGGACTGCCGCGTAATCGCGCGGCAGCACTTTGGTAATGCGGGCAGCCGTGTCGTCGAAGTTCTCCAGCAACCGTGCCGCGTGGAGCGATTCCGTTTCCTCGACATGCTTCGCCAGGAGGCCGTGAACAATGTCCCGGTCTTCGGCGTCGAGTTCAACGAGCTGGAGTTCGCCGGACTGCAGGGCGTCCTTGTTGACCTGAGTGGTCTGCAGGTCCAGCACATAGGCGGTGCCGCCGGACATGCCGGCGCCGAAGTTTCGGCCGGTGCGGCCGATGATCAGCGTCTGCCCGCCGGTCATGTACTCGCAGCCGTGGTCGCCGATGCCTTCAACAACTGCGGTGGCTCCGGAGTTGCGGACCAGGAAACGTTCGCCCACCTGGCCGCGCAGGAACATCTCGCCGCTGGTGGCGCCGTAGCCGATCACGTTGCCGGCAATGACGTTGCTTTCGGCCTTGAACACGTTGGTGCGGTCCGGCCGGACGATGATCCGTCCGCCGGAAAGGCCTTTGCCCACGTAGTCGTTCGAGTCACCGAAGAGGCGCAGCGTGATGCCAGCGGGCAGGAAGGCGCCCAGCGACTGTCCCGCGGTACCGGTCAGGGTGATGTCGATGGTGTCCGTCGCCAGCACGTCCGTGCTGAACGTCTTGGTCACCGTGTGGCCCAGCATGGTGCCTACCGAGCGGTCCGTGTTGATCACGTCCACCGCGATCTTCACCGGGCTGCGGTCGGTCAGCGCCTCCGTGGCCATGGTGATCAGCCGCTGGTCAAAGTGCTTGTCCAGCTCGTGGTTCTGCGAGGTCATGTTGCGCAGCGGAGCGTCGTCGTCGAACTCGAGCCCGTGCAGGATCGGGTCCAGGTCCAGTCCGTCGGCCTTCCAGTGGTTGATCGCTTCGCGGGCATCCAGGACCTCGGCGTGGCCGATGGCCTCCTCGATGCTCCGGAAACCGAGTTCCGCGAGGATCTCGCGGACTTCCTCAGCCAGGAATTCGAAGAAGTTGACCACAAATTCGGGCTTGCCGGTGAAGCGGGCCCGAAGTTCGGGGTTCTGTGTAGCGACGCCCACCGGGCAGGTGTCCAGGTGGCAGACGCGCATCATGATGCAGCCTTCCACCACCAGCGGGGCTGTGGCGAAACCGAATTCCTCGCCGCCGAGCAGCGCGGCGATAACAACGTCGCGGCCGGTCTTGAGCTGGCCGTCCACCTGGACCACCACACGGTCGCGCAGCCCGTTGAGCATCAGCGTCTGCTGCGTCTCTGCGAGTCCGAGCTCCCACGGCACACCCGCGTGCTTGAGCGAGTTCAGTGGGGACGCGCCGGTTCCGCCGTCGTGGCCGGAGACGAGTACGACGTCGGCCTTCGCTTTGGTGACACCCGATGCCACAGTGCCGATCCCCACTTCGGAGACGAGCTTGACGTGCACACGGGCCGAGGGGTTGGCGCGCTTCGCATCGTAGATGAGCTGCGCGAGGTCCTCGATCGAGTAGATGTCGTGGTGCGGCGGCGGCGAAATCAGGCCGACGCCGGGTGTCGAGTGGCGTGTCCGGGCAACCCAGGGGTACACCTTCTGCGCCATCAGCTGGCCGCCCTCGCCGGGCTTGGCACCCTGGGCCATCTTGATCTGGATGTCATCAGCGTTGGTCAGGTACAGGCTGGTGACGCCGAACCGGCCCGACGCGATCTGCTTGACGGCAGAGCGGCGCTTCGGGTCGAGCAAGCGGTCCACGTCCTCGCCGCCTTCCCCGGTGTTGGACTTGCCGCCCAACTGGTTCATGGCGATCGCGAGGGTCTCGTGGGCTTCCTTGGAGATGGACCCGTAGCTCATGGCGCCGGTGGAGAAGCGCTTCACAACGCTGGAGACGGGCTCCACTTCCTCCAACGGAACCGCGGGACGGTCGTTCTTGAACTTGAGCAGCCCGCGCAGGGTCATCAGGTTCTCGGACTGGTCATCCACGCCCTTGGTGTACGCCTTGAAAATGTCATAGCGGCGCTCACGCGTGGCGTGCTGGAGCCGGAAGACGGTCTCCGGGTTGAACAGGTGCGGCTCACCGTCGCGGCGCCACTGGTATTCGCCGCCGCCCAGGAGCGGGCGGTGCGGCATTTCGATGCCGCCTTCGGGGTAGGCCATCTGGTGCCGAGCCGAAACCTCGGCGGCGATGACATCCAGGCCCACGCCGCCCAGCTGGGAATGCGTGCCGGCGAAGAACTCGTCCACCAGTTCCTGTCCGAGGCCCAGGGCCTCGAACGTCTGCGCGCCAGTGTAGGACGCAACCGTGGAGATGCCCATCTTGGACATGATCTTCAGGACGCCCTTACCAAGGCCCTTGATCAGGTTGTAGACGCCGTCCTGCGGCGTGACCCCAACAACGTCACCGGCGGTGATGAGCTGCTCCACTGACTCCATGGCCAGGTACGGGTTCACGGCAGAGGCGCCGTAGCCGATCAGGACAGCCACGTGGTGCGTCTCGCGGACGTCGCCGGCCTCGACCACCAGTGCGGTCTTCGTGCGGTTGGCGCTGCGCAGCAGGTGGTGGTGCACGGCGCTGACCAGCAGCAACGAAGGAATCGGGGCCCACTGCGCGTTCGAGTCACGGTCGGACAACACAACGTACTGCACGCCGCGGTTGATCGCGCCGGACACCTGCTCGCAGATCTCGGTGAGCCGGGCACGCAGCGCGTTCTCGCCGCCTTCGGGGCGGTAAAGGCCGCGGACCTTCATGGCTACCCGGTCGCCGTCAGGCGTTTCGATGTTGGCGATCTTGGCGAGCTGGTCGTTGTTGATCACCGGGAACGGCAGCATGACCTGCGGCTGGCGGACCTGCTTCGTGTCCAGCAGGTTGCCGTTCGGGCCAATGGCGCACGTCAGCGACGTGACCAGCTCTTCCCGGATGGCATCCAGCGGCGGGTTGGTGACCTGCGCGAAGGACTGCACAAAGTAGTCGAACAGCAGCCGGGGACGCTTTGACAGCACTGCAATCGGGGTGTCCGAACCCATGGCACCCAGCGGCTCGGCGCCGGTGCGGGCCATCGGCCCGAGCAGGATCTTGAGCTCTTCGGTGGTGTACCCGAAGGTCCGCTGGCGGATGTTGACGGACGCTGCGGTGTGGACCACGTGCTCGCGCTCGGGGAGGTCCTTGAGGTCAATCAGGTTGTCCTTGACCCACTCGGACCACGGGTTCGCGGCAGCGACCTCGGCCTTGACCTCTTCGTCATCGATGATGCGGCCGGCCTCGGTGTCCACCAGGAACATCTTGCCCGGGGAAACCCTGCCCTTTTTGACCACCTTGGCTGGTTCGACGTCGATCACGCCCACCTCGGAGGCGAAGATGATCAGCCCGTCTTCGGTGATCCAGTAACGTCCGGGGCGCAGGCCGTTGCGGTCCAGGGTGGCACCGACAAGGTTGCCGTCGGTGAAGGAGACGGCCGCGGGGCCGTCCCACGGCTCCATCAGCAGGGAGTGGTATTCGTAAAACGCACGCCGCGCCGGATCCATGGTGGCGTGGTTTTCCCAGGCCTCGGGGATCATCATCATGATCGAGTGCGTGATGGGGCGGCCGGAGAGCCAGAGCAGCTCGGCGACTTCGTCGAAGGACGCGGAGTCTGACGCACCAGGAGTGCAGATGGGGTACAGCTCTTCCGGGGACTCACCGAGCAGCGGGTTCGCGAGCTGCGACTGGCGGGCGCGCATCCAGTTGCGGTTGCCCTTGACGGTGTTGATTTCACCGTTGTGTGCGATCGTCCGGAACGGCTGTGCCAGCGGCCACGACGGGAAGGTGTTGGTGGAGAAGCGGGAGTGGACGATTGCCAGCTTGGTCTTGAAACGCTTGTCCGAAAGGTCCGGGTAGAACGGTTCGAGCTGCGCGGTAGTGAGCATGCCCTTGTAGACGATGGTCCGGGAGGACAGCGACGGGAAGTACACGCCGAACTTGTTCTGCGCGCGCTTGCGGACCCGCCAGGCGCGTGAGTCCAGCTCGTTGCGGTCCAGTTCCTCGCCGGTTGCCGAGGCCAGGAAGGGCTGTGAGAAGTAGGGCATGCAGGCACGGGCCATGGCGCCCACGAGGTCAGCGACGATGGGCACTTCGCGCCAGCCGAGCACGGTCAGGCCTTCATCGGCGGCAAGGCCTTCAATGCCGGCCTTGGCGGCGTCGGCTTCGCGCTGCTCGGCAGGGAGGAACGCGGTACCGGCAACGAACTGGCCCGGTGCGGGGAGTTCGAATTCTGTGACGGCGCGGAAGAACTCGTCCGGGATCTGCATCAGCAGACCGGCGCCGTCACCGGTTCCCTCGTCGGCACCCACAGCTCCACGGTGCTCCAGGTTGCGGAGCGCAGTCAGGGCGGCGTCCACAATGTCGTAGCCGGGCTCGCCGCGGAGCGTGGCGATGATCGCCAGGCCGCATGCGTCTTTTTCGTTCTCCGGGTTGTATAGACCCCGGGCCTCGGGCAGCGCGGCAAAGCGCTTGAACGGGGACATGGCAGCCTCAGGCTGGTCCGGTTCGGACCAGCTGGGAGTGTGAAGAGTTTGGCTCATGGGAGACGTCCTTCCTCCTGATCGTGCGTATGGAAGGGACACCGTTGGCCCCACTCGTCAGCGCCTCTGTGATGGGCACAACAAAGTGTTATTTACAGGAAATTGTAGGCCAGACCGGCCTGCTGACTGAACAGTTACGCAGGTCCCTGACCCGGGCTTGACCGGCCAGCTGCTGTCTGCCGACCGGATGGGCCCTATTGCCACGACGCTGTGGTGTGTGGGCGCTCCGAGTGTTGACTCTGCTACCCTGCCGTGCTGGCGTACTACTTGCTCGTGCCTGCCTCCGGCGCGGATTCCGTTGCCTTGTGGCCGGAAGTTCCGGTTACCGGCGATTCCGGAATTGGCTGGTCGCCGTCCCGGAATGCCGGTTCCTCTTCCGTTGGGGCGGAAGGGATCCGGGCACCATTTTGGTTATCTGGGAGATTATCACGCGATTCACTATCTGAGACAGAAGAGTCCGCATCGCGGACCGGTGCCTTGACTGCTCCCGAGGCGTCCATGGCATCGTCTGCTGCCGGTTCACGGCCCGCCAGGAACGGTGTGTCCGGTTCCGGGCGGCCTTTCAATCCCAGGAGGACGAACACGATAAGTGCTGCCACAAAGACAAAAATGCTGGTCCAGACGTTGAGCCTTGTGGTGATGCCGAAGAGGTTGATCTGTTCGGCATCGTCGATCCGCATCGCTTCGATCCAGACCCGGCCCAGTGTGTAGTACATGGCGTAGATCCAGAAGAGCCGGGCACGGCGGAAGTTGAATCGGCGGTCCAGTGCCAACAGGATGAGCACGCCGGCCACGTTCCAGAGCGACTCATACAGAAATGTGGGGTGGAAAAGTGTATCCGCCGGCATACCGGCGGGGAAGTTGGCGTTGTCCGCATCAATCTGCAGGCCCCACGGCAGGGTGGTGGGCCCGCCGAAGAGTTCCTGGTTGAAGTAGTTTCCCCATCGGCCAATGGCCTGGGCCAGCAGCAGTCCGGGCGCCGCGGCGTCCAGGAAGGCGGTGAGTTTCACGCCGGATCGGCGGCAGCCGATCCAGGCGCCCAGGACGCCCAGCACCACGGCACCCCAGATTCCGAGGCCGCCGCGCTGGATCTGCGGGATGAGCCCCAGGTCCCCGGTCCCGTCGAAGCCGGGCCCGAAGTAGGCGTCCGGCGAAGAAACCACGTGATAGAGCCGGCCGCCGATGATGCCAAAAGGAATAGCCCAGATGACGATGTCCCAGACGCTGCCTTCAGGCGCACCGCGGCGGGCCCACCTGACGGACGTGAGCCACAGGCCGGCGATGATCCCGGCGAGGATGCACAGGGCATAAGCGTGGATCCGCAGAGTCCCCCACGGCAGCGGGATGTCGAAGCCGGACCAGTCCGGGCTGGGGATGCTGGCCGGCACCAGGGCGGCGGCCTGAAGGAGGATCTGCATGGTGGTTAGGCTTCTTCCCTGGCGAGTCCGGCGCTCAGGTCCCGGGTGAGGTCCGCGACGGCGGCTACTCCCCCGTCGCGGATGGCAGCAACGAGCGCGGTGCCCACGATGACACCGTCCGCGTACGCTGCGATCTCGCGGACGTGGCTGGCGTTGGAGACACCGAGTCCCACGCACACGCGTTCGGCACCGGCGGCATGCGTGTCGGCGACGAGCTTCTCTGCGCTGCTGCTGACGGCCTGGCGGGTACCCGTCACGCCCATGATGGAGACCGCGTACACAAAGCCCCTGCTTGCCTTGACCGTCATGGCCAGGCGTTCGGGGGTGGAGGACGGCGCCACGAGGAACACGCGGTCCAGTCCGTACTTGTCCGACGCAGCGAACCATTCCGATGCTTCGTCCGGGATGAGGTCGGGCGTGATGAGCCCTGCTCCCCCGGCCTCGGCCAGCCGGCGGGAGAACTCGTCCACACCCAGCCGGACCACGGGGTTCCAGTAGGTCATCACCAGCACGGCGACGTCTGTGGCTGCCGTGATGCCGGCGACCACGTCAAAGACGCTTTCGACCCGGAATCCGTTGGCTATCGCCTCGGTGGTGGCGGCCTGGATGACCGGGCCGTCCATGACCGGATCCGAGTAGGGAATACCGATTTCGATCAGGTCGGCACCGTTTTTCGCCATGGCAATGCCGGCGTCGATGGTGGCCTGGACGTCCGGGTACCCGGCAGGAAGATAGCAGACGAGCGCTGAGCGTCCGGCGTCCCGTGCTCGGTCGATGGCAGCGGCGGACTTGCTGGCCGTCTGTTCAGTCATCAGTTCTTGTCCTCGTTGTTGTCCGCGGCGCTGCCGGCAGGAGCGGCTGTGGTGGGCACGGCTTCAGTCTCTGCCCGGTCGGCAGGGCCCTTGGGCTTACGGGTGGACAGGTTGGTGCCCTTAACCTTGCCCTCCTCATCGAGCATGTCAAACCATTCAGCGGCGGTCTCAACGTCCTTGTCTCCGCGGCCGGAAAGGTTCACGATAATCACCGTTTCGGACGGGTTGGCAGTGCCTTCGGTGAGGCGCTTGCCAACCTTGATGGCACCCGCGAGGGCGTGTGAGGACTCGATGGCGGGAATGATTCCCTCCGTCCGGCACAGCAGCTTGAACGCATCCATTGCTTCGCTGTCGGTGATGGGCTCATAGCTGACGCGTCCAATATCGGCCAGATAGGCGTGCTCCGGGCCAACACCCGGGTAGTCCAGGCCTGCCGAAATCGAGTGCGACTCGATGGTCTGGCCGTCGTCGTCCTGCATGAGGTAGGAGCGTGCGCCGTGCAGGACGCCGGGCTTGCCAAGGGTGATCGTGGCTGCGTGCCGGCCGGTGTCCACGCCGTCGCCGCCGGCTTCAAAGCCGTAGATCTTCACGGACGGATCATCCAGGAATCCGTGGAAGATGCCGATTGCGTTGGAACCGCCGCCGATGCAGGCGCAGACGGCGTCGGGCAGTTTGCCGGTCTGCTCCAGGATCTGGGCGCGGGCTTCCTCGCCGATGACCTCGTGGAAGAAACGGACCATGGCCGGGAACGGGTGCGCCCCGGCGGCGGTGCCCAGCAGGTAGTGCGTGTTGTCCACGTTGCTGACCCAGTCCCGGAGGGCATCGTTGATGGCGTCCTTGAGGGTCTGCGAACCGTTCACCACCGGCACCACGGTGGCGCCCAGCAGCTGCATCCGGGCGACATTCAGCGCCTGCCGGCGGCAGTCTTCGGCGCCCATGTACACAACGCATTCCAGGCCAAGGAGCGCGGCGGCGGTGGCGCTGGCAACACCGTGCTGCCCGGCACCGGTCTCGGCGATGACGCGGGTCTTACCCATGCGCTTGGCGAGCAGGGCCTGGCCCAGGACGTTGTTGATCTTGTGGGATCCGGTGTGGTTGAGATCTTCCCGCTTGAGGAAGATCCGTGCGCCGCCGGCGTGCTCGGAAAACCGCTTGGCTTCGGTCAGCAGCGAGGGGCGGCCGGAGTAGTTCTTGTTCAGGTCGGCGAGCTGGGCCAGGAAGTCGGGATCTGCCTTGGCCTTTTCAAAGGTGTCTTCGAGCTCGTCCAGGGCGGCGATGAGCGATTCCGGCATCCAGCGCCCGCCGTAGCCGCCGAAGTATGGCCCGGGGGCGTGCTTCAGCGAGCCGCCCTGCAGGAAAGCATCCGCAGCGTTGTTGTCAGCGTTTTCTGAGGGTGCGTCAACCATCAGTCTCACCGTCCTGTTCCAGTTGATCGTTCGGAAGTGTTGTGCCGTCGGCGCCAGGGCCGGCGGGTGCCCGGACTAGGCCCGGGCGGCGATGGCGGCAGCGCCGGCTGCCGAGAATTCGGCGATCCGGTCCCGCGGCGTTGCGTCGCTGACCAGGGCCTCGCCCACCAGGATGGCGTTGGCACCGTTGGCGGCGTAGTGCGTCACGTCGTCCACGCCGCGCACACCGGATTCGGCGATGACCAGCGCTTCGGCCGGAATCAGTCCGGCGAGGGAGGCGAAAACTGAACGGTCGACGTCGAGCGTCTTCAGGTTGCGCACGTTGACGCCGATGATGCGCGCCTCAGCCGCCACTGCCCGTTCGATTTCCGCTTCCGTGTGCGTCTCCACCAGCACGTTCATGCCGAGTTCGCGGCTGAGCGCGCTGAAGTCCCGGAGCTCGCTGTCGGAGAGCGACGCCACGATGAGCAGGATCAGGTCCGCGCCGTGGGCGCGGGCCTCCCAGACCTGGTACTCGTCGAGCGTGAAGTCCTTGCGGAGCAGCGGAATGTCCACGCGGGCACGCACGGCGTCCAGGTCCGCAAGGGAACCGTTGAAGCGCCGCTGTTCGGTGAGGACGCTGATCACGGCTGCGCCGCCGTCGGCGTACTGCTCTGCCAGCGATGCCGGATCCACAATTGTGGCGAGGTCACCCTTGGACGGGCTGCGCCGCTTGATTTCCGCGATGACCTTCAGCTGGTCCCGCTGCACGGCGGTGCCGCCGAGGGCCGCCCAGGCGTCCCGGGCGGGTGCCGCGGCCGCAGCCACGTCCTTCAGTTCCGCCAGCGGAACGAGACGCTTCCTGGCCTCCATATCCTCCCTGACACCGGCATTGATGTCATCGAGAACAGTCGCCATCAGTGGCCGGAGCTCTTCAGCTTGCTGCCTTCGACACCGTAGCCGGCCTTGCGCATGATGTAGCCAAGGATGAGGCCGAGGACCATCACGGCCGCGCCCGCGATGAAGATGGGGGTGTTGGCAATGACAAAGGCGATGGACGCAATGAGGGCGCCGACCAGCATAACGATCACGCAGGTCCAAGCCGCGGGGCTGTTGCCGTGGCCAAGTTCCTGGCTGTGGTCAACGACGCCGGGGGCAACGGTCCGGGTGCCTGATCTCGATACGGAAGCGGGTGCTTTGCTCATGTGAATCTCCTCGGGATGAATACTGCTTACATTCTGCCATTTTTTGGCCGCGACCTGCCCATCGGCAGACCGGGCTCAGGTTTTAGCGGGCTGCACGGCTTTAGCTGCGAGCGGGGTTCAGGTGGGGTCGTCGCCGCGCGAGAGCCGGTCCCAGCTGTCGATCTCGTCCACAGGACCGGTGGCGGCCGCCGCGCTGGCGGCGGGCGCCCCATAGGTGGCCGCGTCATATTTGGTCCGCGACTTCCAGTGCCGGCCAGCGGGGATGATCAGCAGGGCGGCCAGCGCCAGCAGGGCACCGGCGACGACGGCGAGGACAGGGAAGGCGGTAATAGCCACGTCCGCGTGGCCGCCCGTGACCCCGGTGGCAGCGGCGATCGAACCCTGCGCGGCGCCCAGCGGGTCAGCCAGCACGGTGGCGGCCGCAGCGATGATGCCTACGGAGGCCAATATGATGAGGGCGGTGATGACCCACCGCGCGAATTTTCCGGCGATGGATGCTGCCAGTCCTCCTGCCAGGGCAACGACGGCCAGGGCTGTCACCGCAGTGGCGGCTTTGCTGCCCTGGACCGGAAGGGTGTTCTGGTCCCCCGCGGCCTGGCCCATCTGGTTGGCGTCCAGGCTGACAGTGATCCAGGTCTGGGTGGTGGCTCCGAACACGGCCAGGGCAAGGACGGCAATCAGCAGTACCAGCGTGGATTTCCTGGCCCAGGCCGGCGTCATTCGCCGCCCTGGCTTTCACCGGAGGGGGTGCCGGCGTCGCTGGTCTGAGAGGTGCCGGGGAGCGATTCCGCCGCAATGTTGTGCAACGATCCGGCGGTGTGCACGGCCCGGAGTGGAGCGGCCGCCTTGTTCACGGTCTCCAGCGCTTCTGTGGGGTTCACCGAGTCCGCCACGATGCCTCCGCCGGCCTGGACATAGGCGCGTCCTTCGCGGAGAAGGGCCGAGCGGATGGCAATGGCCATATCCATGTCGCCGGCGAAGTCGAGGTAGCCCACCACCCCGCCGTAGATGCCGCGGCGGTGCGGTTCAAGCTCGTCCAGCAGGCGCAGTGCCCGGGGCTTCGGGGCACCGGACAGGGTGCCCGCGGGGAAGGTCGCTTTCAGGACGTCGTAGGCGTTGGCGGCCGGGGACAGCTTGCCCACCACGGTGGAGACCAGGTGCATGATGTGGCTGAAGCGCTCCACCTCCATAAACTGGGTGACGTCCACGGTTCCCGCGACGCAGACCTTGGACAGATCGTTGCGGGACAGGTCCACGAGCATCAGGTGTTCGGCGCGTTCCTTCTGGTCGGCCAGCAGTTCCTCGGCGAGGGCTTTGTCTCCCTCCACGGTTTTGCCGCGGGGCCGTGAACCGGCGATCGGGTGGGTGATGACTTCCTCGCCGGTCACCGTCACCAGAGCCTCGGGCGAGGACCCCACGATCGAGTACTCCCGCCCGTCGGCGTCCTCGAGGCTGAAGATGTACATGTACGGACTGGGGTTGGTGTTCCGCAGGACCCGGTACACGTCAAGCGGGGAGGCCCCGCACTCCATCTCGAAGCGGCGTGAAATCACCACCTGGAACACTTCGCCGTCCACAATGGCTTCCTTGCCGCGGTCAAGGGCGGCCAGGTAGGAGGGTTCGTCCCACCGTTCTTCGACGCTGGCGGCGAAATCCAGGGCGGCGGGTTCCAGGACGGAGACCGGCTGGGCCACGGGCGTGCTGATCCGGGTGAGGAGGGCCTTGACACGTGCTACGGCATCTGCCCAGGCCTCGTCCACACGGTCGGAGCTTCCATCGAAGTTGATGGCGTTGGCGATCAGCAGCACGGTGCCGTCATGGTTGTCGTGCACTGCCATGTCGGTGACCAGGTTCAGCGCCATCTCGGGCAGGTGGAGGTCATCCTCCGGCGGGCTGGTCAGCCGTTCCCAGTGGCGGACAGTCTCCCAGCCCAGGAAGCCGACGAGTCCGGAGGTGAAGGGCGGCAGGCCGTCAAACCTGCTGGTCCGCAGTGCTTCGATGGTGTCGCGGATGGCGTCCACGGGGTTGCCGTCCAGGGGGACGCCCGCAGGTGGCTGGCCCAGCCAGTGCGCCTGGCCGTTCCTGGTGGTCAGGGTTGCCCGGGACTTCGCGCCGATGAAGGAATACCGCGACCACGTGCCACCAACCGCCGCGGACTCCATCAGGAACGTGCCGGGCTGGCCTTGGGCCAGCTTCCGGTAGAGGCCGATAGGGGTTTCCGCGTCCGCCAGCACTTTGAGCGTGACGGGGATGACCCGGCTGTTGCCGGCGAGTTCGCGGAACTCCTCGAGGCCCGGGCTGATGATTCCAAGGTCCTGCATGGCTATGCTTCGCCGCCTGTTCTTGTGTCGCCTCGTGACTGCCGCCGGGTGTGGAACGGCGCGAGTTTCTGCTGCCAAAAAGTGTGTGTCCGCGGGGCGGTCATGTGCCCATGGGCCATGGATCAGAGTGCCTCGCCGGTCTGGACTTCCAGGTCCCTGCCGTCGAAGCAGGTCCGGGTGCCGGTGTGGCATGCCGCGCCGACCTGGTCTACGCGGATCAGGAGGGCATCGCCGTCGCAGTCCGCAGCAACGGATTTGACCCACTGGACGTGGCCGGAGGTGTCTCCCTTGCGCCAATACTCCTGGCGGGAGCGGGAATAGAACGTAACCCGGCCGCTGGTCATGGTGCGGTGCAGTGCTTCGTCGTCCATCCAGCCCAGCATCAGCACTTCGTTCGTATCGAACTGCTGTACGACGGCGGCCACGAGTCCGGCGCCGTCACGCTTCAATGCGTCCGCGACTGCGGGCGGAAGCGGGCTTGTGGCGGGGGCCGGGACAATGACGGGGGCGAAGGCGGGCTGCTCAGACATCAGACCAAGTCTAGTGCCTGATCAGCGGCCTCTGAGTATGCACAAGCGGGCATATAACCAGTGTGTGAACAAGGGCACCCCCGGCTGGCGGTTCTGCTGCCCAACTTCGCTGCTCTCGTGCTAGTTTCACAAGTGATGCATTTCGTCGAACCATCCCGAGAAGTCCTGGCCGAAACCCTGCTGGCGGCCGGTCCTGATGCCCCTACCCTCTGCCGAGGCTGGCGCACCAGGGACCTTGCCGCGCACCTTTACCTGCGCGAACGCAAGGCGGCCGTGGGGCTGGGCCTCATCATCAAGAGCCTGTCCAAGGCTTCTGACAAGGCCACCGCCAGGCTCGCGGCGAAGCTGAAAACTTCTGACGACTACACCGGCCTGGTGAACACCTTCCGCGGCGGCCCGCCGGCGCTCTCCCCCATGAACATCAAGGCATTGGACGAGAGCTCCAACCTGATCGAATATTTCGTCCACACCGAGGACATCCGCCGGGCCGTGGACCGCTGGGCGCCGCGCGCCCTCGACGAGGCCTATTCGGACGCCCTCTGGGACGAGCTGATCAAACGGGCAGCCATTCTTTACCGCGGCGTCGACCTGGGAATTGTGCTGGTGCGCCCATCCGGGCCGCGGCACGTCGCCAAGCGGGCACCCGTTTCGGTGGCGATCGTTGGTGAGCCCGGCGAACTGCTCATGCACGCCCACGGACGGACCCGCCACGCTTTGGTCACCTTCGAAGGCCAGCCAGACGCCGTCGCCCTGCTGCAGTCAGCAGAAGTCGGCCTCTAACTAAAGCAACGCGGGGTCACTTAGCGCCCATCCCGGAAGGGATTATGGGCGCTAAGTGACCCCGCGTTGTTGGGCCCACGCCTGCAGGGTTCCCTGTCCGAGCTTGCGAGGATAGGGAGCGGATGGGGACTAACGGACTTCGAAGCCCGCTTCGCGGATGGCCTGCTTGACCTGGGACATCATGTTGTCCGGTCCCCAGTGGAAGATCGACGCGGCCAGCACGGCATCCGCTCCTGCGGCAACGGCAGGCGGGAAATGCGCCGGTTCCCCGGCGCCGCCTGAGGCAATGATCGGCACTTTCACCGCTGCCCGGACCATGCGGATCAGTTCCAGGTCGAAGCCGTCCTTCGTGCCGTCGGCATCGATGGAGTTGAGCAGGATTTCGCCGATGCCGCGGTCGGCGGCCTCCCTGGCCCACTCGATGGCGTCGATCCCTGTACCCGTACGCCCACCGTGGGTGGTCACTTCAAACCCCGACGGCGTGGGCCGGGACCCCGGGCGGGTCCGGCGGGCGTCCACGGACAGGACCAGCACCTGCGAACCGAAGTGCCGGCTGATTTCGTTGATGACGTCCGGCCGGGCAACGGCGGCCGTGTTGATGGAGGCCTTGTCCGCGCCGAAACGCAGGAGCTTGTCCACCTCGGCGACGCCGCGGACACCGCCGCCCACGGTCAGGGGGATGAAGACTTCCTCGGCCGTGCGGCGGACCACATCGAAGGTGGTTTCGCGGTTCCCGGAGGATGCCGTGACGTCCAGGAACGTCAGTTCGTCGGCGCCCGCATTGTCGTAGCGGTGGGCCAGCCCCACCGGGTCCCCCGCGTCGCGGAGCCCCTCGAAGTTGATGCCCTTCACAACGCGCCCGGCGTCGACATCGAGGCAGGGGATGACTCGTACAGCTACAGCCATGGGGACTCCTGGACTTCTCGGGTGGATTCTGCGGCGCGGCGTGAACCGGGAGGGACGCTCAGATACGGCAGGCGTGGATGCTGCTGACCAGGATGGCGCGGGCGCCGAGGTCGTAGAGCTCATCCATGATCCGGTTGGTTTCCTTCTTCGGAACCATGGACCGGACAGCCACCCAGTCGGAATCGCGCAGCGGCGAGACGGTGGGCGATTCCAGGCCGGGAGTCAGCGCGGCGGCCTGTTCCACGAGTTCCTTGCGGATATCGTAGTCCATCAGCACGTACTGGCGCGCCACGAGGACGCCCTGCAGGCGGCGGATCAGGACTTCAATCTCCTTGACCGTGCCGTTCGCGGCGCCGCCATCGCCGGTGCGGCGGATCAGGACAGCTTCGGACTTGAGGATGGGCTCGCCGAAGATTTCCATCCCGGCGGCCTTGAGGGTGTTGCCCGTTTCCACGACGTCGGCGATGGCGTCCGCTACGCCGAGGCGAACGGAAGACTCCACGGCGCCGTCAAGCCGGACTACCTTGGCGTTGATGCCCCGCTCGGCGAGGTAGCCGCGGAGCAGCCCGTCGTAGCTGGTGGCGAGGCGCTTGCCTTCCAGCTCTTCCGCGGCGGCGAAGTCACCTACGGGTCCGGCGAAGCGGAACGTGGACGCAGCGAAGCCCAGGGGCAGCAGCTCCTCGGCCTCCACCTCGGCGTCCAGCAGCAGGTCGCGGCCGGTGATGCCGACGTCGAGGGTTCCGCGTCCGACGTACACGGCGATGTCGCGCGGGCGGAGGAAGAAGAACTCGATATCGTTGTCCGGGTCCATCATGACCAGCTCGCGGGTGTCGCGGCGCTGGCGGTAGCCCGCTTCGGACAGCATGGCGGAGGCGGCTTCGGACAGGGAGCCCTTGTTGGGTACGGCTACTCGCAGCATGGGGGTCTTTCTTGGTTGGGAGGTCTATGGATCAGGCAAACGAGCCACGCAGGGCACGGGCAGGCAGGTGTTGGCCGCCGGGTGCCGCAGTGGCTACAGATGCTTGTAGACGTCTTCCAGGGTCAGTCCTTTAGCGAGCATCAGAACCTGCAGGTGGTAGAGCAGCTGGGAGATTTCCTCGGCCGTGGCCTCGTCGGATTCGTACTCAGCGGCCATCCAGACTTCGGCTGCTTCCTCCACGACTTTCTTGCCAATGCCGTGGACTCCGGACTCCAATTCAGCGACGGTGCGGGAGCCTGCCGGGCGGGTGGCTGCCTTCTCACTCAGTTCAGCGAACAGCGTCTCGAAATTCTTCACGCCCTACAGCCTACTTGCTGCCGGCCCGGGGGCGCCTTTCGGGCCGCAGCATGACGGGCGCAATGTGAGCGAACACACACCGCACCCGTCCGCTTGCTGCCAACAACCGGTGCTACTTGTACTGCTTGAGGAGCACTGCGGTGGCCAGGGCTGCCGTCACTGCCTCGTGGCCCTTGTCCTCGCTGGAGCCCGGCAGGCCGGCACGGTCCAGTCCCTGCTGCTCCGTATCGCAGGTCAGCACGCCGAAGCCCACCGGCACGCCGGTGGAGACACTGACATCGGTCAGTCCCGACGTCGCCGCCTGGCAGACGTATTCAAAGTGCGGCGTACCGCCACGGATCACGACGCCGAGGGCCACCACTGCGTCAAAGTGCGGTGCCAGCCGCGCGGCAGCGACGGGAAGCTCGAAGGCACCGGGAACGCGCAGTACCGTGGGTTGGCTGATGCCTGCATCTTTGGCGGCGCGCAGGGCACCGCCCAGCAGTCCGTCCATGATCTGGGTGTGCCAGCTAGCTGCCACAATGGCCAACCGCAGCTTCGATGTTTCCGCAGGGTTGAGGGTGGTGAGGTCAATATCTGGTGCGCCGTGTCCGCTCATGCGTAAATCTGGTCCGTTCAGTTTTGGTCGTGGTCGAAATCGTCGGCGGCGCCGCTCGGCACCGTGACAATATGTGTGTCCAACGTCAGCCGGTGCTCCATGCGGTCCTTTTTGGTCTGCAGGTAGCGGATGTTCTGGTCGCGGGACGGCACCTCGGTGGGCACCATTTCCACCACCTTCACGCCGGCTTTGGCGAGCCTGTTCTTTTTGTCCGGGTTGTTGCTCAGGAGCCGGATCTCGTGGAGGCCCATCTCGGCCAGGATCTGGGCGGCGGCCTTGTAGCAGCGGGCGTCCACCGGCAGTCCCAGCTGTTCGTTGGCCTCCACGGTGTCAAAGCCCGCTTCCTGGAGGGCGTAGGCCTTGATTTTGTTGGCCAGGCCGATCCCCCGGCCTTCCTGCCCGCGCAGGTACAGCAGGGTGCCGCCGAACTCGTTGATCAGCTCCAGGGCATAGGCCAGCTGTTCGCCGCAGTCACAACGGTAGGAGCCGAAGACATCGCCGGTCAGGCACTCGGAATGCAACCTGACCAGCGGAGCAATGCCACCCTTGGGCGCGTTGGGCGAGCTCACCGCCAGGTGCTCGGCGCCCGTGACCAGGTCTGTCCACGCTTGGGTAATGAAATCGCCAAAGGCCGTGGGCAGCTGCACAATCGGACCGCCGCTCACGGGGTGGTGGGCCCGGCCATTGCCGGCCGCCCCCTGATGGTGGCCGTTCTGGTGGCTGTCGTCCGAAACTCCGGAAGCCGTCATCATTACTCCTCTACTCCGCCCGGGCGTCCGGCCCGGTGTCACTGTCGGCGGAAGACCCGACCCCTGATTCAAGGTAAGCCACCAGATCCTCAATCGAGATCAGGGGGCACCCATGTTCAGCGGCGAATCCGCGCAGCCCGTCGAGCCGCATCATTTCACCGTCGTCGTACACAACCTCGGCGATCACGCCCACGGGCTCCAATCCGGCGAGCCGGCAGAGGTCCACGGCCGCTTCGGTATGGCCGGGGCGTTCCCGCACTCCTCCGTCAACTGCCCGGAGCGGGAAAATATGCCCGGGCCGGGTCACGGCCGACGGTCCGGCGCCGGGGTCTGAGAGGACACGGGCCGTGAGGGCCCGGTCCGTGGCGGAGATTCCGGTGCTGACACCCACCGCCGCGTCGCAGGAAACGGTGTACGCGGTGCCCTTCGCATCCTGGTTCACGGCCACCATTGGCGGCAGTGCCAGGGCGTCGGCGCGCTCCCCCGGCAGGGGGACGCAGATGACGCCGGAGCTGTAGCGGATGGTCCATCCCATGAGGGCGGGGGTGGCATGCTGTGCGGCGAAGATGATGTCGCCCTCGTTTTCGCGGTCCTCGTTGTCCACCACCAGCACGGGTCGGCCGGCGGCCATGGCGCGGATGGCATCTTCCACGGGATCAAGTCCGAAGGTTGCGCTCGGCACCGGGCCGGCGTCCACGGCCGGTTCCAGCCGGACGGTGGCGTTCATCGTTCGCCCCCGGTGGTTGCGCCGGTGCTGAATGCCAGCAACCGTTCGGTGTATTTGGCCAGCACGTCGACTTCAAGGTTGACCCTGCTGCCGGTGTTCTTGGCCCCCAGGCCGGTCTCCGCCAGCGTGGTGGGGATCAGCCCCACTTCGAACCAGGGCTCCGGCTCCACGGCCGGGCTGACTGCCGTGACGGTGAGCGAGACGCCGTCTATCGCGATGGAGCCCTTCTCCGCGATATAGCGGGCGAGGTTGGCCGGCACACCGAAGCGGAGGCGCTCCCAGTTGCCGAGCGGCTCGCGCTCCAGCAGCTGCCCGACGCCGTCGACGTGGCCCTGGACGACGTGGCCGTCCAGCCGGCCGCCGGCGGGGACACAACGCTCAAGGTTCACCGGGTCACCGGCGGCAAGTTCGCCGATGGTGCTGCGGACGAGGGTTTCGCCCATCACGTCAACACTGAATTCTTTGCCGTCGATTGCGGTGGCCGTCAGGCAGACTCCGTTGACAGCGATGGAGCCGCCCAGTCCGAGACCTTCGGTGGTGCCGGGCGCGCGAAGGCGGAGCGTTGCGCTGGCATCGCCGTCCCGCTCCACGGACAGGACCTGTCCCTGCTCGGCAATAATTCCGGTAAACATCAGTAGCCTCCCATGGCTGGTTCCGCGGCAGTGCGGGATAGTTGTGGTTCAAAAGCTTCGGTTGGTTCTGGTCGGAGGTGCAGTCTCAGATCCCGGCCCAGAGCCAGGACGGAGCCGCCGTCGCAGGGATCCCAGTCCCAGTGCCGGGCATCCGCGAGGGTGGTGATTCCGAGTCCGTTGAGGGCGGGAGTTCCGGAGCCCAGCAGGGTGGGGGCAACGTAGACAATGAGTTCGTCCACAAGTCCGGCAGCCAGGAATGAACTGAGGATGCGTGAGCCGCCTTCCACCATGACGTGGCGGACTCCCTCTGCGTAAAGGAGCGAGAGCGCCTCCCGGGGATCCCGCGTGGCGAGGTGGAGCACGTTACCGTCATCACCGCGGACGGCGGCGTCGGCCGGAATGTCGCGCAGGCCCATCACGGCACGCAGCGGCTGCTTGCCCGATGTCGCTCCGGACTCGTCCCGGGCTGACAGCCGGGGGTTGTCCACCAGAACGGTCTGGGTCCCCACGAGGATGGCGTCAATCCGCCGCCTGAGCCCGTGGTTGTCAGCGAGCGACTCCGGCGAGGAGATCCACTGGCTCGTGCCGTCCTCGGCGGCGATCCGGCTGTCCAGTGTCTGGGCGATGTGCAGCGTCACAAACGGCCGTTGTGCGGCCACGCCCAGGAACCACTGACGGTTCAACTCGAACGACGCGCCGGCAGCGAGTCCGCTGCGGACCTGCACCCCGGCGTTCCGGAGGGTAGCCGCGCCGCCCGCCGCAGGGTCATGCGGGTCGTCGACGGCGTAGACCACTTCCGCGATTCCGGCACGGATGATCGCCTGGGTGCAGGGCCCCGTGCGGCCGCTGTGGTCGCAGGGTTCCAGCGTAATCACCATTGTGCAGCCGCTCAGGTCCAGCCCGGCGGCCTCAGCCTGTGTGATGGCGTCCGCTTCCGCGTGAGGTGTGCCGGCGCCGCGGTGATAGCCCGTCACCAGCTGGCGGCCGGCACCATCGATGACGACGGCGCCCACCAGCGGATTCGCCCCGCGAGGACCCTTCAGGGCTGCTTCGAGCGCTCCGTCCATGGCGGCGGTTTCGGCGGCGCTGAACGCCATGACGTTTTCGATCCCGGTCATGGGGCAGCAACCGGTTCGGCGGCTTCGGTTTCCGGACCATGGGAAATCCTGGCTTCAAAGAGCCATCGCAAGGGGTTCATGTGTGTTGTCGTTCCTTCCCTCTAGAACCGCGATGGCTCCGGGGGTATACGACAGCAGAAGACCGCAGCGCCAAAGGGCGCCGCAGATACAGCTGTACGTGCTTCTCTCATCCAGACTTTAACTGTCGGTACCGGAATTTCACCAGTTCAACCGTCCGCCGGTTCCTTCCCTGAAGGGGAAAGCGCCGGCTCGCGGGTCGCGGACTATCACCGCCGGTTCGGACTTACACCGACCCCGGAGCACGTAATGTGTGTTGCTATTGTGCCATAACCACAAGGTGTCCCCGACTATTCCGCGGACGCAGCACGTAATTTTATGCTGCCGGCTTCGCGGAGCCGTCCGATGGCTGCAGCCGGGTCCGCCGCGCCGTAAACAGCCGAACCCGCCACAAAGACGTTCGCGCCTGCGTCGGCCGCCCGCAGAATGGTTTCCTCGGTAATGCCGCCGTCCACCTGGATAGCGACATTGATTTCGGAGCCGTCAATGGCTGCCCGGGCCCTGCGGATCTTGGGCAGGGTGAAGTCCAGGAACGCCTGGCCGCCGAACCCCGGCTCCACGGTCATGATCAGGAGCATGTCCAGTTCCTCGAGCATGTCCAGGTAGGGTTCCACGGCCGTGGCAGGGCGCAGTGCCATGCCGGCTTTGGAGCCCCGGGCCCTCAGTTCGCGGGCCAGTTTGACCGGTGCAATGGAGGCCTCAGCGTGGAAAGTCACGGAGGCCAGCCCGGCGTCGGCGAACCCCGGCGCCCAGCGGTCGGCGTCGGAGATCATCAGGTGGGCGTCCAGCGGGACGGGGCTGACCGCCTGGATCCGTTGGACCACGGGCAGGCCCAAGGTGAGGTTGGGGACGAAGTGGTTGTCCATAACATCCACGTGCACGGCGTCAGCGTTGCTGATGCGCTGCAGTTCGGCTTCGAGGTTGACGAAGTCGGCGGACAGGATGCTGGGGTTGATGCAGCATTGCGGGATGGGGGAACTTTTCACGGGTCAGCCTTTCTTCCGGATGAGGGCCAGGAACATGGCATCGGTGCTGTGGATGTGCGGCCAGAGTTGCGCGGTGTGTTCGTGCCCGGCGTCCAGGTGGCCCGTCAGGCTGACGCCGTCCAGCACAGCGCCGGCGTCGATCAGTTCGAGGTCGTCGCGCTTGCGCAGCACATCGCTGACGACGGCGGTGGTCTCTGCGGGGTGCGGTGAGCACGTCACGTAGGCCACAACGCCGCCGGGCTTGACAGCAGCAAGCGCGGACTTGAGCAGTTCGCGCTGCAGCGGTCCGAGGTCCGTCAGGTCCTTGGGGGTGCGCCGCCAGCGCGACTCCGGGCGGCGGCGCAGGGCGCCGAGCCCGGTGCAGGGCGCGTCGACGAGTACACGGTCAAAGCTCTCCGCCATCTCCGTGCCGACCTCGCGGCCGTCGCCGGTGCGAACATGCCAGATCTCGTGCGGAACGGCGGCCAAAGCCTGCCTGACCAGCTTGGCGCGGTGCGGTGCGGGCTCGTTAGCCAGCAGGGTCGCGCCCTGCTGGCGGGCGAGGGCGCCGAGCAGCGCGGCTTTGCCGCCGGGACCGGCGCAGAGATCGAGCCAGCGTTCGCCTGACCCGTCGCTGCCGGTACCAAGGTCGACGGCGGCCATTGCTCGGGCCACCAGCTGGGAGCCGACATCCTGGACGCGCGTGCTGCCCTCCCGAATGGAGGCGAGCCGGCCCAGGTCTCCGCCGCTGGAGAGCGCCGAGCCTTCAACAAGTTCACCCAGTGTGGCCCCGCCTTCCAGGGCTTCATCCAGGCTGCCCAGGCCTGGCAGGGCAACGAGGTTGACCACCGGAGCTTCGTTATCGGCTTCCAGCAGGTCGTTGATTTCGGTCGCTGACCGCCCGTGGGCCACCAAGGACTGGCGCATCGCCCGGACAATCCATTCGGGGTGGGCGTAGCGAAGGGACGCGATGGTGGTTTCGTCGCTTTCACCGGCGACAAGGGCCTCCAGCCATTCCGCCAGCGTGTGCGCCGTGACCTTCCGCAGCACCGCATTGATCAGGGCGGAGGGTCCGGCGCCGATAACGGCGCGGGCCAGACCAACGGTCTGATCCAGGGCGGCGTGGGCCGGGACGCGCATGGCCAGCAGCTGATGGGTGCCGATCCGCAGGGCGTCGAGAATGGCCGGGTCAAGCTGGTCCAGCGGCCGGTCAACGCAGCGGGCCAGGATGGCATCGTAGGTGCCCTGGCCACGCAAGGCCCCGTAGCTGAGCTCGGTGGCGAAGCCGGCGTCGCGCTTGTCCAGGCCGTGATGGCGGATGCGGGACGGGAGGACCAGGTTGGCATAGGCGTCCTCGGCGGCTACCGCGCGAAGGACTTCAAAAGCCACCAGCCTCGCCGGGTCCGCCCGGCGGGTCCGCTGCGCCGGGGCGTTTTCGGTGAAGCTCCGCTGGGAGGGGCGGTTACGTTCGCGGCCCTGGGCGTTGCGCTGGCTGGAGTCTCGTGGCCCGCCCTTGCCCCGCCCGCTGTTGCCCCGTCCGCCGCCTGGGGCGCCGCTTCCGCTGCCGCCCCTGCCGCCTGCATTACCGCCGGATTCGCTCATTCGAAGACCACGCTTTCCAGTGTTGCCATGCCACGCGCCCAATCGGCGGCGGCCATCATCTTTTTGCCCGAAGGCTGGATCCTCGTAAGCTCCACGGCATGGGATCCGGTGCCCACCAGGACGCTCTTCCCGTCGAGGAATACCGCGCCGGGCTGCAGGTCAATGTCACCGGGCCGGAGCCGGACGGGTTCGAGTTTGACGCGCTGTCCGTCCAGGGTGGTCCAGGCACCCGGCTCGGGGGTTACGCCGCGGGCGCGCCTGCCGATCGCCAGGGCGGGCTGCTTCCAGTCGAGCCGGCCGTCATCGATGGTCAGTTTGGGGGCCAGCGAAACGTCGCCGACCTGCGGCTGCGCAGCTGCCCTCCCGGCCTCGACGGCGGACAGCGTCTGGGCGAGGAGCACAGCCCCGCTGTGGGACAGCCGCTCCAGCAGTGCTCCGGCGGTGTCTTGCGGGCCAACGCCCTCGGTCAGCGTTCCTAAGACCGGGCCGGTGTCCAAACCTTCTTCCAACAGGAAGGTGACAGCACCTGTGACGTCGTCGCCGGCCATCACTGCCCGCTGCACGGGGGCAGCGCCACGCCACGCGGGAAGCAAAGAAAAGTGCAGGTTGATCCAACCGTGCGGGGGAACATCCAGGGCGGCGCGCGGAATCAGGCCGCCGTAGGCCACGATGGCAGCAACGTCAGGTTTGGCCGCTTCGATCTTCGCCGTTACGGCCTCGTCCACGCGGGTGGCGTGGATGATGTCGATTCCCAGCTCGACAGCGCGGGCTGCAACGGGCGACGGCGTAAGCACCCGTTTGCGCCCTATCGGCGCGTCGGGACGGGTCAGGACCGCAACGATGTCAAAGCCGGCCGCAATCAGGGCCTCGAGGGAGGGGACCGCCACGGCGGGGGTGCCGGCAAAGAGTACCCTCATGTGGTGGTGCCGCCGCCGAAGCTGGCGCCCCCGAAACTGGACCCGACCGTCTTGGCGCGCTTCGTCGTCGTGCGTTCCGTGATGGCGTCATAGTTTGCATTGCGGATGGAGCGCAGCGCCGTCTTCCGGTCCACGCCTTCCAGCCTGTCGGTGAACAGGATGCCGTCCAGGTGGTCCGTCTCGTGCTGGAAGCAACGGGCCAGCATGCCCTCCCCCTCCACAGCGACAGGATTCCCGTTAAGGTCGACGCCAGTGGCGCGGGTGGCGCGGAAACGCCGGACCGGGAACGCCAGGCCAGGAATCGACAGGCAACCTTCAACGTGGTCCGTCTGGAAGTCCTCGCTGTTTTCCAGGACCGGATTGATGATGTGGCCCTCCACGCCGTCGATCCGGTAGGTGAAGACCCTCTGGCTGACGCCAATCTGCGGGGCAGCGAGGCCGGCGCCGTCGACGTCCTCCATGGTTTCCGTCATGTCCGCAACCAGCTTGGCGAGCTCAGGACCGAATTCCGTCACGGGATCGGCCACTGTGCGGAGCACGGGATCACCAATGATGCGGATATTCAGAATGGCCATGTGCTGTCTTTCCTCACGGTGGGCGTTAATGGCGAACCTATCCAGTTTAGGTGCAGGGGCACCAGTCGCGGGACTGGGGACAGGCGGACTCCGGACATGCGTGCCCCGCTAGGCGCTGCGGGCCTGCGCGGAGACGGGCGGAGCAACCGGAAGAAGCGCGGAACCGGCGGCGAGCGTATCGGCCGACAGCTCCCAGACCCGTCGCAGGGCGCAGAACTTCCACCAGTGGTGCTTGAGGACGTCGGGGTTGGCGCGGACCGGACGGACTTCCGTCTCACCGATGGCCACAGCCAGCAGCAGCGGGTTCTCGCCGTACTTCCAGGGCTCCCATTCCCCGGCCACGGCATCCACAAGGCTTTCTTCGGCCTTCATGCCCGCCACCAGTTGCATGACCACTTTGTCGTCCAGCGGCTTGACGGTGCCGTCCCTCGTGGTGCCTTTGGTCTTGTAGTCAATGACGCAGATCCGGCCGTTGATTTTGGCCACGAGGTCCAGCGTCCCCGCGTAGCCCACTGACTTGTTCCAGACGGTGATCTCCGGGGCGATGGGCTCCACCCCGTAGAGCTCCCACCATTCATCGAACCGCAGGGCAAAGCCTTCCTCGCCATTGGCTGCCAGGGCCTCGCGCGTTTCCCTCATGGTGTGGGGCCGGCCCAGGGCACGGAGCGCAACCTGCTCGCAGTAGTTATGGACGCGGTCACCGCGCTTGGCTGCTTCGTCGCGGTATTTTTCCGCTGCCTTGGAGGCCCGGTTGACGGCCTGCCGGATTTTCGCCGGACTGCCCAGGCAATCGGCCAGCAGCGGATCCTTCGCCAGGCTGCTGGCCCCCATGTAACCGAACCAGCCGTCCAGTCCGTGCGGCTGCTGGCCGATGACGGTGGTAATGGACGGAACGGAAAACTGCTCGGAGGTGGACCGCGCATACATCCGGCCGTATTCCGTGGCGTGGGCAAGGAGTGGATCAGTCATACCAAGACTCTTTCACAGGGGGCTGACAGAATGGCGCACACACAAAAAAGGTCCGTTTCCGCTCGGCTGAGCGGAAACGGACCAGATTCCTCGGTGGGCGATACTGGGTTCGAACCAGTGACCTCTTCGGTGTGAACGAAGCGCGCTACCACTGCGCCAATCGCCCCGATGCTTTTGAATGCTAGCCGACCCGGCGGGGTTTATGGAAATCGAGCCGGGACCAGCCTCGAATTACACGCCTGTAATTAGAAAAATCCCCTAGATTGCAGGGATCCAGGGGCATTTCCGCCGTTGCGGCACGTTCGATTTGGAGAATCAATGAACCTCCTATAGAGTTCTTACTCGTTGGAACGCGAGGAAATGCCCGAAACGGCAGGGATTCTGCGGCCCAAATGCGGACGTAGCTCAGCTGGTAGAGCACCACCTTGCCAAGGTGGATGTCGCGAGTTCGAATCTCGTCGTCCGCTCGCAGGACACTGTCACGGCAAAGGTTTTTCGAAATCGGAGCTTACACGGTGGGTTGGCCGAGAGGCGAGGCAGCGGCCTGCAAAGCCGTTCACACGGGTTCGAATCCCGTACCCACCTCGGTGAAAACCATGGATTCCGGTTCGGGCCGGACGAAATGGGCGATTGGCGCAGCGGTAGCGCGCTTCCCTGACACGGAAGAGGTCACTGGTTCGATCCCAGTATCGCCCACCAAGCAAGGAAACTTGCTTCATGCAGTACGCCAGGCCACCCGCCGGGCTGTACTTCATACGCGGACGTAGCTCAGCTGGTAGAGCACCACCTTGCCAAGGTGGATGTCGCGAGTTCGAATCTCGTCGTCCGCTCTCTACCCCAGTAATAAATCCGAAATGGCCGGGCTTCCGGTTCCGGGCGATTGGCGCAGCGGTAGCGCGCTTCCCTGACACGGAAGAGGTCACTGGTTCGATCCCAGTATCGCCCACACACAGCAGCTCCCCGTGAGCTGCTTTTTTGTTGCCCGAAAAGGCCGGCCGCGACTTTACAGCATTTGTCACAGCCCTTGGCACGCCCTGCAGACAGGTCTAGGATCGGTTGCGGAGGAGCCAACTGGCTCCGCGATTGAAGGGAGGTGCTCGTGGGACTGATTGACGATCTTAAGGGCAAGGCTCAGGGTCTCATCCGCGGCAACGAGCAGGCCATCAAGGACGGCATCACGAAAGCCGGCGATTTCGTCGACTCAAAGACTGGCGGCAAGTACACCGGTCACGTGGACAAAGTCCAGGAGGGCGCTTCCAAATTCGTTGACGCAAATGACGGAACACCCGGCGATGCACCTGCCACCGAGCAGGCTCCGCCAGTCACCCCGGTTCCGCCGGTTGACAAGGCTCCGTAACAAGGATTTGGCCAGGGCATTGCCCTAGCACGTCAAGGGGGCGCGGGTCCCGCCGGGAGGCGGCACCCGCGCCTTTGTCGTTTAACTGGCGGCCCGGCCTCCGCGGCCGATGCCTAGGACGGCTCGTGGTTCTGGCCCTCGCGGGCCAGTGCGGTCAGGCGGGACACCGCACGGAAATACTTCTTGGTGTACCCGCCGTGCATCATCTCGTCCGTAAAGAGCTTGTCGAAGGGGACGCCGCTGGCCAGGATGGGCACATCCTTGTCGTACAGCCGGTCCGCCAACACTACGAACCGAAGCGCCACGGCCTGCTCGGTGATGGTCTCCACATTGCGCCACACGACGCCGTCGATGCCGTCGATGAGCTGCCGGTAACGGCTCGGATGGACACCGGCAAGGTGGCCGATCAGTGAACTGAATTCGTCCTCCGCCACGGTCTTGCCGTCGAACTCGGCCCTCATCTGCGCAGCGAGCTGGCTGTTCTTCAGCGGTGCCGGAGCGTCTGGCAGGCCACGGTGGCGGAAGTCCTCGCCGTCGATCCTGATGACGTCGAACTGGTCCGCCAGAACCTGGATTTCACGGGCAAAGTCGACGGCGGCAAAGCGGCCGTCACCCAGCGAACCCGGCAGGGTGTTGGACGTCGCAGCCAGCTTGACGCCGGCGTCGGCCAGCTCACGCATCAAACGGGACATCAGCACTGTGTCGCCCGGATCATCCAGCTCGAATTCGTCAATGCACACCAGCTTGTAGTGGCTCAGGGCTTCAACAGTCTTGCGGAAGGACAGTGCCCCCACGAGGTTGGTGTATTCCACAAACGTGCCAAAGGCTTTGGGGCCCGGCGCGGCATGCCACAGCGAAGCCAGGAGGTGGGTTTTGCCGACGCCGAATCCGCCGTCGAGGTAGATCCCCGCCCTGGTTGCGACCTTCTTGGTGAAGAGCTTCTTGAACAGGCCGTCACCGTCACCGGCTCCAACTCCCCCGGCGAACGCTTCCAGGGCCTTGACCGCCGCCGTCTGGGACGGCTGGTTCGGGTCCGGCCGGTAGCTGGCAAAGGAGACCTGGCCAAACCGTGGGGACGGATAAAACCCTTTGAGGAGCTCATCCACCGAAACCGCCGGAGTGCGGGCGGCAAGCTGTTCGATCTGTACCAAGGTGGTCCGTTCTGCTGGTGGGTTGTCCCCAGAAAGAATACCGGCAATGGCCCGGGCGCCCCCCGCCATCCGGCCGGCACGGGGCCATGGCGTGACGAAGGCCATATTTCCCACTGTTAACAAGGTGACGGACAGGGCGGCCGGCCGTGGCTAGGGTGGGAGGCAGGTTTTCCTTCTTCAGCAGATCCGCCCTGTGTCTCAGTGAAAGGCCAACACCATGTCCTACGCAGTTGAACAAAACGAGAAGTTCGCCGCCTACGCCAACCCGGAGCGTCTGGTATCCACCGAGTGGCTTGCCGCCGCACTTGAGTCCGGCGCCCTTGCGGATGGAAAGCTTGTGGTGGTCGAGTCCGACGAGGACGTCCTCCTTTACGAGACCGGCCACATCCCCGGAGCCGTGAAAATCGATTGGCACACGGACCTTAACGATGAAGTGACGCGCGATTACGTGAACGGCGAGGCCTTCGCGGCCCTGGCCGCTGCCAAGGGCATCTCCCGCGACACCACGGTTGTCATCTATGGGGACAAGTCCAACTGGTGGGCGGCCTATGCCCTCTGGGTCTTCACCCTGTTCGGGCACGAGGACGTCCGGCTGCTCGACGGCGGCCGGGACAAGTGGATCGCCGAGGGCCGCGACCTGACCACGGACCGGACTGCCCCGGCGCCCGGCGACTACCCGCTGGTGGAGCGCAACGACGCCCCCATCCGCGCGTTCAAGGACGATGTGCTGGCACATTTCGGCAAGCCTCTGATCGACGTACGCTCGCCCGAGGAATACACCGGCCAGCGGACCCACATGCCGGCCTACCCGGAAGAAGGTGCGCTCCGCGGCGGCCACATTCCCACGGCAGCATCCATTCCCTGGGCACGCGCCGCCGCACCGGACGGCACGTACCGCAGCCGGGAAGAGCTCGAAGCCCTTTACTTGGGCGAGGCCGGCCTGACCGCTGGCGATGACGTGGTGGCGTACTGCCGCATCGGCGAGCGTTCCAGCCACACCTGGTTCGCGCTCAAGTACTTGCTGGGTTTTGAAACTGTCCGGAACTACGACGGTTCCTGGACCGAGTGGGGCAACGCCGTCCGGGTTCCGATCGCGAAGGGCACCGAACGCGGCACGGTCCCGGCGTAAACTGGAACAGATGACTACACATGACCTGCCCGCCGCATTGGCGGAAATCGTTGACGACTTCCAGGCCCTGACCGAACCTGACCGGCTTCAGTTGCTGCTGGAGTTCTCGCGCGAACTGCCGGAGCTGCCGGACCGGCTGAAGGACCACCCCGAACTCCTGGAGCAGGTGGTGGAATGCCAGTCGCCGCTGTTCCTTGCTATTGAGACGGAAAAGAACGACGCCGGCCCGGCCGGCGCCATTCGGCTCTATTTCAAGGCGCCACCGGAAGCCCCCACCACGCGGGGTTTCGCCGGTGTGCTCCATGAGGGACTCGACGGACTCAGCGCCGCCGAAATCCTGGGTGTGCCGGACGACATGCCGGAGCTGCTGGGCCTGACGAGGGCCATCACGCCACTGCGGATGCGCGGCATGACCGCCATGCTGGGACGGATCAAGCGCAAGGTCGCTGCTGGTTCCCGGCCCGTGTCCTGATCCCCTGACAGGGAACTGAACGCTTTGGCACGCAAGAGTTCTTCAAACGGAACGCCGGCCACAGCCGCACTGGCTGGAGCCGGCGTTCCCTTTGTGCTGCATCCGTATGCCCACGATCCCACCGCGGCCAGCTACGGAATGGAAGCCGCCGAGGCCCTGGGCATCGCTCCCGAAAAGGTCTTCAAAACCCTCATGGTCGACGTGGAGGGCCGGCTGGCTGTCGGGGTTGTCCCGGTCAGCGGAAACCTTGACCTCAAGGCATTCGCCACCGCCCTGGGTGCCAAGAAGGCTTCGATGGCAGACCCCGCAGTTGCGGAACGCCGCAGCGGCTACGTCCTCGGCGGGATCTCGCCGCTTGGCCAGCGGCAGTCATCGCCCACCGTGGTGGACAGCAGCGCCCTTGATCTGGGAACGATGCTGGTTTCCGGTGGTAAGCGTGGTCTGGACGTCGAGCTTGCGCCGGGGGACCTCATCCGGCTGACGTCCGCGGTGACAGCCGCCATCGGCACCCGCACGCCTTAGCGGTTCTGCCCGGGATTGAGACGCGGAGCCAACTGGGGCCGAAGCCACGCCTTGATCAGGTTCTCCCAGCGCCCGGGATCGACGTTCCATTCCTTCGTGTGCCTGGCGTGATTGAACGTCTCGAACGTGACCATGTCCGGATTCCGCTCGGCCAGGAGGGCGGAGGGTTCATAGGGAACATACTCGTCATCAACGCTGTGGATGATCAGGGTGGGCGTCCGGACTTCCACGGCGCGCGCCACCCAGTCCATGGCCTTGAGGTCCACGGGTGCGGCCAAACCGGTGAGCCTCCGGCCCACGGGGTGGCCCAGCATCAGCTGCCCATAACGGCCCACCAGGGACGGAATACGGTTGATCTGCGCGTGGTGGGCCAGCACATTGACCCAGTTGATGACAGGCGCGTCCAGGACCATGGCCCGGATCAGGTGACGGTGCGGCGAGAGATCGGCCGTCTGCAGGCAGATGGCGCCGCCCATGGACCAGCCGAAGAGAACAATTTCCTCTGCGCCGTTGGCCAGGGCGAACTCAATGGCGGCCTCCACGTCATGCCATTCCGTGGAGCCCAGGCCGTACCTGCCGTCCTCGGCCGATGGTGCCAACCCGTCATTTCGGTACGAGACAAGCAGGCTGGTGAGCCCCAGTTCGAGGGCGGGGCCGACCGCCCGGAGGGCCTCCTGGCGGGTGGCCCCGCGGCCGTGAACCATGATTGCCCAGGTCCTGGACGTCCCGCCGGCCCGGACCAGCCATGCCGGTGCCGTGCCGCCGTCGACCTCAATCAGCACGTCCTCGGCCGTAAAGCCGGCGGTGGCGGGATCCGGGTAAAGCGCACCGCTCCACCATCCGCGGCGGGCCGTATCGAGATCGCCGGCATAGACGGCTTCCACTTCGCGCAGCACCGTGCCGTCCGCCGGCGAATAGGACACAATCCGCCCGATCCGGGCGTGCCCCTTGCCGCCGTCGAAAAACAACCCATAGACGCCCTCCACTGTGGTCTCCGGAGTTGCTGTCAGGATGACCTGCCGGCCGCCGCCTTCCCGGAGCACAGCGAGGACTTCCTGGTCCGCCGTCCGCTGCCGGACGGGAGTAATCACACGCCTGGCAAAATAGAGGGCCAGCGCGGAGGACCCTGTGGCCAGCAGTCCGGCAAGCGCCCCGCCGCCAATGACGCCGCCGAGCGCCCATTTGGCGCGCTGCGACATACGGCCGTCAGCCTGGATCGGAACTGCCGCCGTCAACGTGGGGGTGCGCGTGGAAGGTGCCATGGAACCATTCTTACTGCCGCAGGCGGGTTGACCATATTCCGTCCGGCCCGTGGCGCCGGAATTCTGCCGGCCCCGAGGACTCCGCGCGTATAAGACCACAACCACCATGCGGCCCCAAATGGATGCAGGCGCCGGTACGCACGACTAGGCTGATGCCATGAGCGATCCAATCGTCATCCTGACCGAAGAACCCCTAGGCGCGGACGACCGCGTCAACATAGAACGACTGGTGGACGGGCAGGACACGCCCCTTGTCCTGCTGGTTCCGGGAAACACTGAACGGCATCTGCTGGTGGATTTTCTCGAAAATCTCTCCCTGCTGGACGTCGCTAAAGCGTTCCGCGAACTGACCGCCCACGCCCCGGACCCCTCCGCTGAACGGGCAGAGGCTGCGGAGACGCTGGCCGTCTCGCTGGCTGCCCTGGCGGGGCTGGGCGCAGGAGTCACAGGCGAGGTGGTGGACGGTGGAGCCGTCAACGGCCTCGTGGCCAAGGTCAAGGAGCTTGGCGCAGCCCAGGCGGTGGTGGTCACCCGTCCGCACGCAGTGGCGGATACGTTCCACACGGACTGGGCCAACAAGGCCCAGGACCAGCTAGGGCTCCCCGTGCTCCACCTGTACGCCGGTTCGGGATTTATCGGCGACTCCTGAGCGTTGAGCTGATATGAGCATCTTTGGTAAGAACATATTCGACAACAAGGCCACGGATTCGGTCCCGGATCCGGCCGCCGACGGAGTCGCTGCGGAACCTGCATACCGGAAATCCGACGCCGAGTGGCGGCAGGAACTCACGCCGGAGGAGTATCACGTGCTGCGGCAGGCGGGTACGGAGCGCCCCTTTACGGGAGAGTATGTGGACACCCATACGGAGGGTGTCTACCAATGCCGCGCCTGTGGAACCGAGCTCTTCAGGAGCAACGAAAAATTCGACTCGCATTGCGGCTGGCCGTCGTTCTGGGCACCGCTCGCCAAAGGCACCGTCCGCTACATCCACGACCGTACGCTCGGTATGAAGCGGGTGGAGGTCCGGTGCGGGAACTGTGACTCCCACCTGGGCCACGTGTTTGAAGGCGAGGGCTACGGAACGCCCACGGACCAGCGCTTTTGCATTAATTCGGCGTCCCTGAAGCTGGTGCCGCGCGGGGGTGCCGGGGAAGAATCCACGGAGTCCTGAGTCCGCCAGCCGTGGTTCGGCCTATGTCTGGCGGACCCACGGGGCGCCTCGAGCCCGAGAGTCTCTTATGCTCAGGCTCTATTTGAGTTAGGGACTCTGGTTGCTTGCTACGCTCACCGTAGATGCCCCAAGCAATGAGAAAGGCAGTCGCACCATGACCGTCACCGTGACCGGCGCCCCACCGAGGATCACCGCCGAAAATCCCGCCTGGCTCCGCCTTCGGAGCGCCGCCGAGTCCCTGCAGGAGCTGCAGATCCAGGACGGCTCCGTACCCGACGCGGGCCACCACCCAGCCGCAGCGGCCGAAGTTGCCGAGATTACAGAGTCGCTCACCGAACTGGCACCGCTGTTCCCGCATGACGCGGCCTACCTTGACGCCGTCGTCGCTGATTTCCAAGCGTGGGCCAAAACGGGCTTCGGTGTGCCGGACTTCCTGGCGTCGCTGCTGGCGTTCCAGCCCCAACAGCAGCGCCGGGATGGCCTGCAGCATGTGGTCATCTTCCCCATGTACACCCAGAACGGAAGCACCAGCCGGCTGGTGGAGGCCGTGCTGATCGAGGTCATC
Organism: Pseudarthrobacter sp. NBSH8; assembly: GCF_014217545.1. NCBI lineage: Bacteria > Bacillati > Actinomycetota > Actinomycetes > Micrococcales > Micrococcaceae > Pseudarthrobacter > Pseudarthrobacter sp. NBSH8. Next base: position 1,667,791 of record NZ_CP043178.1, on the reverse strand, counting down.
TGGCCCGATTTTGTGGCCGGCCTTGAGGCAGGGGACTATTCCAACAAGCTGTTTGTGCCGATTAGGTTCCTGGACTTCACCCGCGGCTATGACACCAACTCGGCGGTGCTGTTCCCCGAAACCGTGGCCGTCCGGGAAACACCCATGTTCACCTGGGGCGCCATTTTTGCGGACCGCGAAGCTGCCCGCTTCCGGAGGGTCCTGCGCGCGGCCGCGGACATCACCTCCCTGGACCTGCCCGCGGGCGCCGCGGAACTCCTGGCCGACCAGGAACTGACCGAGGCCACGTTTGTGATGTGGGACCTGATCCATGACCGGACCCACATGCGCGGCGACCTGCCCTTTGACCCGTTCATGATCAAGCAGCGGATGCCCTACTTCCTGTACTCGCTCGAAGAACTTCGCTGCGATCTCACAGCCTTCCGCGAATCGGTCAGGATCGAACACGACGAAGACGCCGAGCCGGAAGCACGCCGGCACGCGAAACTGGTGCAGTACGCCATCATCTTCGACCGGATCTTCCGCTTCGCGATCACCGGCAACCGGGTGCGCAACTACGACGGCCTCGGCGGGCAGCTGCTCTTCGCCTGGCTGCACCAGCACCACGCCCTGCACTGGACCGACAGCCGGCTCAGCATCGACTGGGACCTGGTGGCGGACGCGGTGATCGCCCTCGGCGCCTCGATCGACGAGCTCTACTGGCGCTCCATTGACCGGCCAAAGATGGCCCATTGGCTTGCCGCGTACCAGCTGATCTCCGCCACAGTCACGCCCAACCCTGCATCAATCTGGGCCAAGGGTCCCGACGCGCTTCCGGTTGCCGGTCCGCCGCGTGGCCTGACGGACCAGGTGCTGGATGACGAATTTCCGCTGTCCATGTTCTACGAAGCCTTGGAGAAGAAAATGCGACCGGTCATCGAATCCACTGCCGGCATTACCGGAGCGTCCGCGCTGTGAGCGAACCCGGCGGCCCGCGCGTTGTCCGTGCTCCGGACCTTACCCCAGGGCTGAACGTCCTGGTCACCGGCGGTAGCGGACCGTCCGGGATCGCGGTGGCCCGGGCCCTGCGCCAGGCGGGGTTCCGGGTCTTCACGGTCGGCTCGGACAGGACGCGCATCGATGCCGCCGCAACAAAAGCGGGCGACGGCGTCACTCCCCTGGTGTGCGATCTCGCGGATCCCGCTGACGTCCAGGGCCTCCGGACGGCCCTGGCGGGCACCGCCGGAGCGATGGACGGAGTCATCCACCTCGTGGGCGGCTGGCGTGGTGCCAAGGGCATCACGGACCAGAGCGACGCCGACTGGGACTTCCTGGAGCGCGGCGCCATCACCACGCTCAGGAACGTCTCCCGGGCCTTCTACGCCGACCTGGCCGCCGCCGGAACCGGACGGTTTGCCATGGTGTCCTCCACCGCGGTGGACAAGCCCACTGCCACGACGGCCAGCTACGTGGCGGCGAAGGCCGCCGCCGAGACCTGGACGCTTGCGATGGCGGAGGGACTGGGCCGCGGGGCCGCGGATGACGGCACCGCCTTGCGCGGCGCCGCCGTCGTCCTGGTGGTGAAAGCGCTGGTGGACGCGGAACTCCGGACGGCGCACCCGGAACGGACGTTCCCCGGTGCCACCGACGTCGTGGACCTGGCCGCCGCCGTCGTCGGACTGTTCAGCCGCCCGGCAGCCGAGCTGAACGGCCGGCGCCTGCTCCTTACCCCGTGACCGCAAAATCCCTGACCGCAACTCCCCTCTGCATACTGGCGCCTGACCGGCCGGACCCGACCTCCCTAGACTGAGAACGTGAGCAAAGCAATGACAACGGCAGATGCCGCCCCCCGGCTTGAAATTCCCGCAGCCCGGCTGCATGACGCGTCCGTCCGCGGTTTCGCATCGGACAACTACTCCGGTGTGCACCCCGAGGTCCTGGCCGCTCTCGCGGCCGCCAACGAGGGCCACCAGGTCTCCTACGGCGAAGACGACTACACGGCCCGGCTGCAGGGTCTGATGGAGGAGCACTTCGGCCCCGGCATCGAATGTTTCCCCGTGTTCAACGGCACGGGGGCCAACGTGCTGTCCCTGCAGTCGCTGCTCCCGCGCTGGGGTGCTGTGGTGTGCGCTTCGACGGCGCATATCAACATGGACGAAAACGGTGCTCCGGAACGGATCGGCGGCATCAAACTCCTGCATGTCCCCACCCCCGACGGCAAGCTGACACCGAAGCTGATTGACCGCGAGGCGTGGGGCTGGGGCGATGAACACCGGGCGCAGCCGCTTGCCGTGTCCATCACCCAGACCACCGAGCTCGGCACGTGCTACACCCCGGATGAAGTCCGGGCGATCGCCGATCATGCACACGCCAAAGGCATGAAACTGCATATGGACGGCGCCCGGCTGGCGAACGCCGCTGCGCACCTGAACGTGCCGCTGCGGGCTTTCACGCGCGACGCCGGCGTGGACATCCTCTCCTTCGGCGGCACCAAGAACGGACTGCTGTACGGCGAAGTGGTGGTTGCCCTGAACCCCGAAGCGGCCCACGGCCTGATATTCCTGCGCAAGATGAACATGCAGCTTGCCTCCAAAATGCGCTTCCTGTCCGCCCAGTTCATAGCCCTGCTGGAAGGCGACCTGTGGCTCCGTTCGGCGTCGCACGCCAACGCCATGGCCGCCCGCCTCCGCACCGCGGTGGACACAATCGAGGGCGTGGATCCCACGCAGAAGACGGAGTCCAACGGCGTGTTTGCCGTCCTGCCTGCCGGAGTAGCTGACCGGCTGCGGGAGTCCTTCCGGTTCTACGACTGGGATGAAGCCGCCCGCGAGGTCCGTTGGATGTGCTCCTTCGACACGAGTGAAGACGATGTCGACGCCTTTGTGGCCGCGATCCGACGGGAACTTGCGGCCCACCACGCGGGCACGGAAGCCGGATAGCATGGACCGGCCCACGGCGAGCCTGCACTGCGAGCCCCCTGCTGTTGCGTAATCTGCGAAGGTGAACGCACTAGCCCAGGTTCCCCAGGAATTTCTCCACGCCTTGGGAACCCTCAGGAAGGCCCAATGCCGGGGTGAGCTGCGCCTGGCGGAAATTCCCGCCCCGGCGCGCCTGGCACCGTTCGCAGTGGCACTCGGGGCAGAAGTCATGGCATCCGGAGCGGGCAGCGGCACCACGCCCGTCCACGGACCTGCCGCCATGGCCCTGGCCGCGGCGTCCGGCACCGAGGACGACGACGACACCGAGCTGGCCACTGGCCGATTCATCCTGCTGCACGACCCCGACGGCTCAGCAGTCTGGGACGGCGAATTCCGGATTGTCACCTACATCCGGGCCCAACTTGAGCCCGAAATGGGCAACGACGAAATGCTGGGGACCGTCGCCTGGACCTGGCTGGTGGAGGCCCTGGAGAATCACGAGGCCCCGTACCGGGCGGCCGGCGGGACCGCCACGCGGGTCCTCTCGGAGAGCTTTGGAACACTTTCCGGCCGGCCCGGGTCGATCGATATCGAGCTGCGCGCCTCCTGGACTCCGGCGTCTTCGGACGTCACTGCCCATCTGGAGGCGTGGTCCGACATGGTCTGCACGTTCGCCGGCCTCCCCCCTCTGCCCGACGGCGTCGAGGCCCTTCCGCGCCGGCGCCGGAACTAGGGCTGTCCCTTGTCGGTAAACTGAAGGCATCATGACCCCTCATATTCCGGAAAACACCACGGCCGGCGCTCCGGCTGCTGATACGACTCCCCACATCACGGTGGAAGGCTTCGATAGCCAGGTCCCCGTAGTCATTGACCTCAATGCACCGCGCGACGGCGTGCCGCTGGTTATCGAATCGCAGTCCGGCCTGGAGCGGTGTGCGGCAGCCATCGCCGCCGGAACAGGTCCCGCAGGGGTTGACGCAGAACGGGCCTCGGGATTCCGGTACGGCCAGCGCGCGTTCCTGGTGCAGATCCGGCGCGAAGGCTCCGGCACCTGGCTGATCGATCCTGAACCGTTCGAGAACCTGTCCATCATCAACGATGCGCTACAGGGGGTGGAATGGATCCTGCACGCAGCCAGCCAGGACCTGCCCTGCCTGCTCGAGCTGGGCATGTGGCCGGACAGGCTCTTTGACACGGAACTCGCTGCCCGGCTGGCCGGACTGCCCCGAGTTGGCCTGGCCGCCGTTATCGAACAACTGCTCGGCTTTGGCCTGGCGAAGGAACATTCGGCCGCAGACTGGTCCACCCGACCCCTCCCCGAGCCATGGCTGCGCTACGCCGCCCTGGACGTGGAAGTCCTGACCGACCTGCGCGAAGAACTCATCGAGCTGCTGCAGGCCGACGGCAAGCTGGACTACGCAGAGCAGGAATTTGCCGCGATCCTTGCCGCCGGAGTGGCCCCGCCCCGGGTTGACCCGTGGCGCAAGACATCGGGCCTGCACCAGATCCGCGACCGGCGCCAGCTGGCGGCCGTCCGCGAAATGTGGCTGGAGCGCGATTCCCTGGCACAGAAGCGCGATGTGGCGCCGGGCCGGCTGATCCCCGATTCCGCACTGGTGTCCGCCGCCAAAGCCATGCCGTCCACCGTTCCCCAGCTGCTCGGCACCAAGGGCTTCCACGGCCGTGCGGCTCAGCGTGAGGCACCCCGGTGGCTCCGGTGCATCGCCGCTGCCCGCGACCTTCAGGACCTCCCGCCGCTGCACCTGCCAACCAACGCACCGCCCCCGCCGCGGGTGTGGTCCGATCGCGACCCCGAGGCCGCGGCACGCCTGTCCACTGCCCGCCCCCTGCTGCAGGCGAAGGCGGAGGAACTGAACCTTCCCGTGGAGAACCTGCTGACGCCGGACTTCCTGCGCCGCGTGGCGTGGCGTCCGCCGTCGGACATTACCGAACAAGCAGTGTCCGCTGACCTGCGCACCCTCGGTGCCCGCGAATGGCAGATCGGCGTGGTGGCACCGCTTCTTACGGACGCGTTCCTCAACCCGCAACCGCTGCCGTCCAAGGAAGTCAAGGCAACCGCGGCGCCGGAGTAAACGCCCCTTCACCGAGCCTTGCACACCATGTTACTGACGAGTAACATGGTGTGCACTGCCGTCCTGCCGAGCGCTGCCCGTTGGCCTCCGGACGGCGCCAACGTCTCGATGAGGAGTAAACGTGAGCCACCACGGAAGCAGCGGATCCCCGCGAACTGTCCGCGACGTCGTTTTTGTTGACGGCGTCCGCACACCCTTCGGCCGGGCCGGCGAGAAAGGCATCTACGCCGGAACCCGTGCCGATGACCTGATGGTGAAGTGCATCCGCGAACTTCTGCGCCGCAACCCCACCCTGCCCCCGGCCCGGATCGACGAAGTCGCCGTTGCCGCCACCACCCAGACAGGCGACCAGGGACTGACCCTCGGCCGCACGGCCGCCCTTCTGGCAGGGCTCCCCCGCACCGTCCCCGGATTCGCCATCGACCGCATGTGCGCCGGCGCCATGACCGCAGTCACCACAACGGCGAGCGGCATCGGTTTCGGTGCCTACGACGTCGTGATCGCCGGCGGAGTGGAGCACATGGGCAACCACCCGATGGGCTCCGGCGCCGATCCAAACCCGCGTTTTATGTCCGAGCGCCTGGTTGACCCCGCCGCCCTGAACATGGGCAACACGGCCGAAAACCTGCACGACCGTTTTCCCGCCATAACCAAGGAACGCTCGGACGCCTACGCCATTGCCTCGCAGGACAAACTCGCAGCCGCCTACGCACAGGGCCAGATCCAGCCCGACCTCGTTCCGGTCGCTACCCTGAAGCCGGGACAGGGCTGGACGGTGAACAGCGTCGATGAGCCGCCCCGCCCGGGCACCACGCTCGAGGACCTGGCGGCCCTGCGGACGCCGTTCCGCGCCCACGGCCGCGTGACGGCAGGCAACGCGGCCGGCCTGAACGACGGCGCCACGGCCGCCGTCCTCGCTTCCTCGGAAGTGGCTGCGGAACTGGGCCTGCCAGTCAAGATGCGGCTGGTCAGCTACGCCTACGCCGGCGTCGAACCGGAGGTCATGGGCATCGGCCCCGTGCCCGCCACCGAAAAGGCCCTGAAGAACGCCGGCCTCAGCATTGAGGACATCGGACTTTTCGAGATCAATGAGGCGTTTGCCGTGCAGGTCCTGAGTTTCCTGGACCACTTTGGAATTTCCGACGACGACCCCCGGGTCAACCGCTACGGCGGCGCCATCGCCGTGGGCCACCCCCTCGCCTCCTCCGGGGTCAGGCTAATGAACCAGCTTGCCCGGCAGTTCGAAGAAGACCCCTCCGTCCGGTACGGGATCACCACCATGTGCATAGGCTTGGGCATGGGCGCCACTGTCATCTGGGAAAACCCGCGTCACGCCGATTACAGCGGTGCCGTCGCAGCAGACGACCACGAAGCAATCACAGTAGCAACCACCGAAGGAGCCGCCGCATGAGCGCCGCCGATTTCACCAAGCTTGCCGGACTCTTCCCCGACGAAACCATCACCCACTCGTACGTCCAGGACATCACGCTGCCAGCTGCCCCCGGCCAGCAGAGCCCTGGGGTGTTCGCGCTGATCACCCTGGACAACGGCCTGGATCATTCCAAACCCACCACCTTGGGCCCCAATACCCTGGTGGAACTGGGCACGGTCCTCGAGGGCCTGAAAGCGCGTGCGGCCCGCGCCGAGATCGTTGGCGTAGGCGTGACCGGCAAGCCCTACTTCCTCGTAGCCGGCGCCGACCTGTCCGCAGTGAAGTCGCTGGAGAACCGCGATCATGGACTGTGGATGGCGCAGCTCGGGCATCACGTTTATGCCACTCTGGCCAACCTCGGCGTCCCCAGCTTCGCGTTCATCAACGGCGTTGCCCTGGGCGGCGGCCTGGAGATCGCCCTGCAGTCCACGTACAGAACGGTATCCACCGGCGCCGGTGCGCTGGCGCTTCCGGAGGCCTTCATCGGCCTGGTCCCCGGCTGGGGCGGCGTCTACATCCTGCCGCGCCTGATCGGGCCGGAGAACGCGGTCAGGGTGATGATCGAGAACCCGCTCAGCAACAATCGGACGCTTAACGGGCCACAGGCCTTCCAGCTGGGCATCGCCGACGCCCTGTTCGAACCGGCAGACTTCCTGGAACAGTCGCTCGCCTGGGCGGCCACGGTCATCACCGGCGAGACGGTCCCGGAGCGGGCCAACGCCGTGGACCCTGCTGATTCCGCTGTTGCCGGGCGCTGGTCCGCAGCCGTCGCCGCCGGCCGGACATTCGTGGAGGCCAAGACCTCCAACGCCTCCCCTGCCCCGGCCAAGGTCCTGGACATCCTCGAAGCCAACCGGACCATGTCGCAGGCAGAATCCGCCGCCCTCGAGTGCAAAACCCTCGCCGGTCTGATGCAGACAGACGAGTTCCGCGCCACCGTCTACGCCTTCCTGGACCTGGTCCAGAAGCGTTCCAAGCGCCCTGCCGGCGCCCCGGACCGGAAGCTCGCCCGTCCGGTCACCAAGGTCGGCGTTGTGGGGGCGGGCCTTATGGCCAGCCAGCTGGCCCTGTTGTTCGCCCGCCAGCTCAAGGTCCCCGTGGTGATGACGGACATCGACCAGGCCCGCGTGGACAAGGGCGTGGGCTACGTCCACGCCGAGGTGGACAAGCTCCTCGGCAAAAAACGGATCAGCCAGGACGCAGCCAACCGCACCAAGGCGCTGGTCACGGGATCGGTCTCCAAGGAGGCCTTCGCGGACGCCGACTTTGTCATCGAGGCTGTTTTCGAAGAGCTGAACGTCAAGAAGCAGGTCTTCGCCGAGGTGGAAGCGATCGTCTCCCCAGAGTGCATCCTCGCCACCAACACGTCCTCGCTGTCCGTCACGGCCATGGCCGAAGACCTCGCGCACCCGGAACGGCTGGTGGGCTTCCACTTCTTCAACCCGGTGGCCGTGATGCCTCTGCTCGAAATCGTGCGCGCGCCCAAGACCGACGACGCCGTGCTGGCCACCGCTTTTGAGCTCGCCAAGGGCCTGAAGAAGAGCGCGGTCCTGGTCAAGGATGCGCCGGCCTTTGTGGTCAACCGGATCCTGCTGCGGCTGATGGGCGAAGTGACGGCTGCCTTCGACGAAGGAACCCCTGCCGACGTTGCCGACACGTCGCTGCGGCCCATGGGCCTGCCGATGACCCCGTTCACGCTGGGTGCCATGGTGGGCCTGCCAGTGGCGCAGCATGTCCAGGAGTCCCTGCACGCCGCCTTCGGAGACCGCTTCGCCGTGTCCACGAACCTGCAGAAACTGATCGAGAACGGCGTGAAATCGCTCTGGGCCCCGGCGGCCGACGGCTCCCAGGAGATCCCGGAGTCCACGCTGTCGCTGATGTCCTTCGGCACGTCGCCGTCCAGCGGGGACGACGTCCTGCGCCGTGTCCAGGATGCCCTGGCAGAGGAGATCGGGCTGATGCTGGACGACGGTGTGGTGGCCGGTCCTGAAGACATCGACCTCTGCATGATCCTCGGCGCGGGCTGGCCGATGTTCCTGGGCGGCATCACGCCGTACCTGGACCGGGTGGGCGCCTCAGAGCGGGTCAACGGCAAGCGGTTCCTGGCTCCCGGAGTCGCGTCCGCCGCGTCGGTGTCCCCGAAACCAGCCTGACCCGCGCCTGAAGAGTTTTTGGTCAGATAACGCCGCCTGAGGGCCCTGAAAGCCGCATTATCTGACCAAAAACTCCAACGTTTGGCACTGGCCCTCAAAGACTCCGCAGGCGGCCGGCCTCGAGGCACACCAGCCGGTGCGCGATGGACCGGGCGTAGTCCAGGTCGTGGGTGACCAGCACGACGGCGGTGCCATCCGCCGTCGTGCTGCGCACCACCCGGTCCAGCCGGTCCAGCCCGGGGCCATCCAGGGAAACGGTTGGCTCGTCCAGTGCAAGCACTGAGGGACCCCGGGCCAGTACCGTCGCCAGGGCCAGCAGGCGCTGCTGGGACGCCGGCAGTTCCGCCGGGTGCCGCCCGGCAAGGTGATCCAGGCCAACGGCGGCAAGGGCGCGCTGCACCGCCTGGTCCGCCGCGAGCCCGTCGCGTTCGAGTCCGAAGCGTACTTCCCGATCCACGGTCCGCTCAAACAGCTGGTCCCGGGGCTGCTGGAAGAGGAGCCCAACGTCGCGGGCCACCTGTCCCGCCGGGTGCCCGCCGATGTTCCGCCCATGGACCAGCACGCTGCCCGCGGTTGGTTGGAGCAAGCCATTGAGGTGCCTCAGCAGCGTGGACTTTCCGGAGCCGTTGGGACCCGCCACGGCCAGGATCTCGCCCGCGTTGAGGGTCAGGCTGAGTCCGTGCAGGACAGGGTCAACCGGCGGGCCCGGCTGTGTCTTGAACCAGCCTCGGCGCCGAGTCCGCCGGTACGTGAACGAGACGTCACGCAGTTCCAGGGCCGGCGGACTGTCGACAGCGGATTGATACTCGGATCCTTTCAGCGGCCGGGGAGCTGTAATCGGGCGGGGCCGGACCACGCCAGCCATTTCCAGAGCCCCGGCAGCCACAAGTTCTGCCGGCGTGCCAGTCGCAGCTACGGTACCTCCGGCGAGGACCAGCCACGTATCGGCGTTGTGCAGGAAGGCCTCGGCACGCTGGCTCATGATCACGACGGCGGTGCCGTCTCGTACCAGGTTCCGCACCAGGGCAGCGAGGACTTCGGCTCCGTCCGTGTCGAGGGAGGCGAAGGGTTCGTCCATCACGAGAACTGCGGGGCGCTGAATAACCGCGCAGCCGATGGCCAGGCGGCGGAGCTGACCGCCGGAAAGCGTGGCGGGATCCCGGTCCAGCAGATGGGCCAGGCCGGTCAGGGCTGCTGTGTCCCGGACGGCGCCGGCCATACTCGCACGGTCAACCCCCGCGTTTTCCAGGCCGAAGGCCAGCTCCTCGGCCACCGTGACCCGGACCGTGGACAAAGCGCCGGCCGGATCCTGCGGCACAAGGCCCACCTGGCGGCCCCAGCGGCCGGGATCGATCTGCGGATCGGCAGCTGTTCCGGTGAACGTGACGGACGTGCCGGCGAGCTCAAAAAAACCCGTGAGTGTCCCGCAGTCGCCGGGCAGCAACCAGCCGGCGAGGACGCGTCCCAATGTTGATTTGCCGCTGCCGGAACCGCCCAGGACCGCTGTCAGCGATCCTGGGGCCAAGGTCAGGCTTATGCCCGCCAGGACGGGTTCCGTTTCGCCGGGGAAGACGAATTTTTCGATGCCGGCAGCCAAGGCCGGCGGTGGGGTCTGCACCATTGCTAAGCACCCGCCGTCGGCTGCCAGAGGCGGGCGGCGACGGCCGCCAGCGCCGCGAGCAGCAGAACCACGCGCGCCCACCGCTGGACCGGAGAATCCAGCACCTGACGGTAACTGGTGATTGGACCGGCACTACCGAAACCGCGGGCCTGCAGGGCCGCAGCGCGGGTGCCTGCTTCCTCCACGAGGGACAGCAGCAGGGGAACCGCCTGCCACCGGAACGCGGCAGCCCGCCCGGGAATTCCAGGCCTGATCACCAGGCCACGCGCTTCCTGGGCCTGCCTGATCCGCCCCAGCCGTGAACTGATGGCCGGCAGCAGCGTCAACGTGGAGGCAAGCACAAACGCGAACCGCGCGTTGACACCGCGGGTGGACAGGGCGGCCACCAGGTCCGGAACGCTGACGGTGAAGGAACACAGCAGCAGCACAAGCACGGCCGCGGAAAGCTGCGCCGCCCGCTCGAGCGCAAACTGGAGGCCTTGTGCTGTGACACGCGCCGGTCCCCACTGCGCCAGCACGGTGGTGCCCTCAGGAAAGAACAGTCCGTGCAGGGCCAACAGCGACAGTACCAACGGAACCAGAATGACCGCCGCGGCCGGCAGCATCCGGCGCGCCGCTCCCCCGGCGACCGACAGGCCCACGGCCGCTGCGATCACGGTGAGGGACATCGGCCAGCTGGCAGCCGCCGTCGTTATCACTGCCGTGCTGCCGGCAGCCGCCAGCGACGTCAGGGGGTGAAGGCGCATCAGGGGTGCGTCAGTCGTCCTGGCCGGTTGAGTGGCCGGTGGGCTGGTTGCCGGGGTGGTTGGAGTCTGTGCCGGCCAGCACGCGGTACTGCCGGACAAAAGGGAATTGCAGGCGCGTGCGGCGAGGGAGGGCGTAGACCAGGACGGCGACGAGGGTAAAGACGATGGCCTTGTCCATGGGGTCCGAGATCAGGGCCTGCTTGGTGATGGCGGCGAGCAGGCTGTCCCCCATGGAGCGGAAGGCGCTGACAATGGCGCCGGTGGCGAGGCCGGAGGTGCCGCCGAAGACGAAAGCGGCAACGGGAGCGGAGACCACACCGCCGACGATACCGGTCAGGAATCCCGCCACCGGGGCCAAATAGAAGCGCCGGAACAGGCCATAGCGTGCGGCGAGGCCGGCCAGGCAGCCGATCAGGGCCGCACCGGCGGCGAAGGGCAGGACGGTCGGGTTGAAAAAGGACCAGATAATGCTGCTGAGGGCACCGGTGGCGGCCCCGGCGGCGGGACCGGCGAGAACGGCGATCAGGACGGTGCCGATGGCGTCGAGGTAGAACGGCACCAACGTGCTGCCTACGAACTGTCCCAGGACAATGTTCAACACCAGGGCCACCGGGATCAGCACCAGCGTGGAGACGGGCAGCGTGGGCAGGACGCCGATGATCAGCAGCACGGCGCCCACGAGGAAGCCGGACAGGGCGATCAGAGCCGAGGCGCTGCCCGGGCCACCGGTGATGTCCGCGGGCTGGTTCAGGACCAGGTAGATGTACGTGCCGGCTATGGCCACCGCTCCGAGGATTTCCAGCAGTCGGCGGTTGCGGGCGGTGGCCGGCGTTTGCGGCGGCAGCGTGAGCGATGACATGGCGTTCCTTCTGGGGATGCGGGCTGTGGCGCCCGGATGGCCCGGGCGGTGCGGAACGCCGCCTATGTCACCTCGGCGGCAGCCGGGGGCGTCTGCGCCGGCCCGGGTCCGGCATCAGTCTACCGTCCGTCTCCCGTCGCCTCTTCCCGGCGGGTGGTGTCGTGGTCACCTTTGTGGCGTGCTTCCTAGAGGTGGTGTTCCTGCTATTCCTCCGCTGCCCGCCGCCGCAGCTCGACAGTTCGCATCAGCTGGGTGGTTGGCGCTGCTGCATGCGCGCGCTGATGCGGCCTCCCGTCCCGCAGGTCTTCTTCGTGTTTGTCGCACATAGGGCATCGTCCCACCGGATTGGACTATGGGGAAGACCAACTGCAAGGAGCCACCGCGCCGTAACCCGGCCGTACGATGTGGAGTGGGCGCGCAAGCCGCTGCCCGCCCTGCTGACCTTCCGAAAGGCACAAATGCCCCACTACGACCTGGCCATCATCGGATCCGGATCCGGCAATTCGCTGATCACCCCGTTCTGGGACGACAGGAAGGTGGCCATGATCGACGGCGGCGTGTTCGGCGGGACCTGCCTGAACGTCGGCTGCATCCCCACGAAGATGTTTGTCTACCCGGCCTCCCTGGCCGCCGCGCCCAGGGAAGCCGCCCGTCTGGGTGTGGACCTGAGCCTGGACAAGGTCCACTGGAATGAACTGCAGGACAGGATCTTTGGCCGGATCGACGCGATTTCCGAGTCCGGCCGGCGGTACCGGGCCGATGAACTCGCCCATGTGGACCTGTACCAGGAGCACATCCGGTTCACCGGTCCCCGGACGCTCAGCACTGATTCCGGCGTGGAGCTCACCGCGGACCGGGTAGTGGTGGCCGCGGGCTCCCGGGCTGTGCTCCCCGATGTGCCCGGCATTGGCCTTCCACAAGTGCACACCTCGGACACCGTGATGCGCATCGATGGTCCGCCCGAACGGGTGGTGGTGGTTGGCGGCGGGTACATCGCCGCCGAGTTCGCTGCCGTATTCCACGGTTTCGGGGCCGAGGTGACCCAGGTGAACCGTTCGCAGCGGCTGCTGCGCGGGAACGACGCCGAGATCGCCGAACGCTTCGCCGCGGCCGCGGCCGGCCGCTGGAAGCTCAAGCTTGGCTACTCGCTCCAGGCGGTGGAGGACAACGGCGACGGCAGCGTCACCGCATTTTTTGCGGACAACGACGGCAAATGGCTGCGGGTCGCAGCGGACATCGTCCTGATGGCCACCGGGCGGGTGCCGAATACGGACCGGCTGGGTGTGGACGCCGCCGGCTTTGACGTGGACGAGGACCATACACTGTCCGTGGACGCGAGCCTTAGGGTCCTCGCCGGCGGCACACCCGTTGACGGTGTTTATGCTTTGGGCGACATCGCCAACAGCTACCAGCTCAAGCATGTCGCCAACCGGGAGGCCCGGGTAGTGGCGCACAACCTGGAACACCCGGACCAGCTCCGGACCATCGACTACACCGCGGTGCCGTTTGCCGTGTTCAGCAATCCGCAGGTGGCCTCCGTGGGCCTGACTGAGGATGATGCCCGGGAGCAGGCCGCAGCAGGGTCGGACATTGTCACCGCAGTCCAGGATTACGGCTCCACCGCGTACGGCTGGGCCATGGAGGACGAAGAAGGTGTGGTCAAGCTGGTGGCGGAACGTTCCACCGGCCGGCTGCTCGGCGCGCACATCATGGGCCACGAGGCCTCGCTCCTGATCCAGCCGCTGGTCCAGGCGATGGCCACTGACGTATCTGTCCACCAGCTCGCACGTGGCCCGTACTGGATCCACCCGGCCCTGACGGAAGTGGTGGAGAACGCCCTGCTTGCCTTGGACGTTGAGGTGCCCGAAGACGCGCCATTGTAGGGCTGGTCTTCAGCCGACCCTGCGGGCAAGGCGCCCGAGGGAACCCACCAGTTCGTCGAAAGCCTGCGCGGGGTTGTTGTCGGAGACGATCCGGGCATTGTGCGGCCGGTTCCACAGGTTCCGGTAGTCCGCCACGGTGGTCCCCATCAGCATGGCCGACTCAACCTCCACGTCCACCGTGGCAGGCCGGGTGCTGTATTCCAAGGTGCCGGCTGCCACGCCGGCGGCGAAATAGTCGTGGACGTGCGCCAGGTAGCCTTGGTCATAGTTCCGGTGGAATTCGAAGTAGAAGCGCAGCGCATCGGACAGGTGCCGCACCAGGGTGTTCTCGGACGTACTCCTGAGCCCTTCGGCCTGTTCCGGCAGCACAAGTTCCTCCACGGCGCAGCCTGCCGCCGCGGCCAGCCGCCGTACATGCTCCGGGCGCATCTCCATCCGCTCCGTGGTGTCCAGGGAGCAGACGATGGGCAGCCGGTCTGCCGGCAGGCCCCGGTAGGCGGCATAGACTTCCTTGGCCGCATGCGGATCAACGTGCGTGTTCCACTCTGCCGTGGGTGTGGTGTTTCCCTGGTGGTAGAAGCTTCCTCCCATGATCACCACACGTCCCAGCAGTTCGGGCAGCCGGGGTTCGCGCCGGATGGCGAGGGCGAAATTGGTCAGCGGCGCGGTGATCAGGGCTGTCAGCTCTCCCGGATGGGCGCGGGCGGCCTCTACCCAGACGTCGGCGGCGTGCCGTGGAGACACCGTGCCCGCCGGCGGGGGCAGGACTGCGTGTCCCAGCCCCTGCGGGCCGTGGGTTTCCGGCGTTGTCACCAGCGGGATACCCAGTGGGTTCAGGGCGCCGACGGCGACCTCCACGTTGGGCCTGTCGCACAGCTCCAGCAGCGCGATGGTGTTTCTCGCCACCTGGTGGGCATCCACGTTTCCCGGGGACGCCGTCACGGCCACGAACTCCACGTCCGGCAAGGACGCCAGATAGGCCAGCGCCAGGGCGTCGTCGATCCCGGTATCCACGTCCAGCAGCAGCCTGGTCATCGGCGGGGTTTCCTAGAAGAGAGCGACCTGGGGGACCTTCGGGAAGATCGCATCCAGTTCCGCGAGCTCCGCCGGTGACGGCACCCAGGCGACAGCGGCCGCATTTTCGCGAATCTGCTCCGGCCTGGTGGCTCCGGCGATCACGCTGCTGACGGCAGGCTGGGCCGCGAGCCAGGAGAAGGCCACCTGGACCTCGGTCAGGTCGCGAACTGCAGCGAAGGAACTGAAACGCTGGAGCTGGTCCCAGTCGGCGTCGTGCACCATGTTGGTGCGTGTATGGCTCAACCTCGAGCCAGCCGGAGCCGAGCCCGGCGAATATTTGCCCGTCAGCAGGCCGTTGGCCAGCGGGAAGTACGGCAGGACACCCAGGCCGTACGCTTCTGCCGCGGGCGTGACCTCCTGCTCGGCTCGACGGTCCAGGAGGTTGTAGTGGTTCTGGGTGGAGATGAACCGCGTGCCGCCGGCGGCCCTGGCCACAAATTCGGCCTCGGCAATCTGCCAGCCGGCGCGGTTGGAGTGGCCGATGTAGCGGACCTTGCCGCCGGTGACCAGGGCATCCAGGGCGCTCAGCGTCTCCTCGATGGGAGTCAGTGGGTCGGGGGTGTGGAACTGGTAAAGGTCGATCCAGTCCGTGCCCAGCCGCCGCAGCGAGGCCTCCACCGCCCGGACGATGTAGCGCCGGGACCCCCGGGCCCCAAAGTCGTTCCCGTTGGCACCCCGGACGTCCATGCCGAACTTGGTGGCCACCAGAACATCATCCCGCTTGCCTGCCAGTGCCTTGCCCAGCATCGTCTCGCTGAGTCCGGGCTCGCGCCCGTAGTTGTCGGCGACGTCGAAAAGCGTCACGCCGGCGTCAAGCGCGGCATGGACGACGGCGTCAGTCCCCGCCTGCGATTCGGTCACCGTATTGGCGCGGCCCAGGTTGTTGCAACCGAGTCCCACCACGGAGACGGTCAGCCCGGAGTTTCCCAGGCGTCGGTAGTCAGGCATGTTTTCCCCCTCTAGAGGCTAAAGGTGTTGGCAGGCTTCGCGGAGTGCTTGAGTTTGAAGTTGTCCGGTTCGCCATACGAGGCTGCCCCGATGCTCAGCTTGGTAAAGTCGAGGTCTTCGCCGCGGCTGCAGACCTTGATGGCGCTGACGGCCTTGTTAACATCGGGGCAGAGGCAGAAGATGTTCAGCTTGTAATCGCTGAACTCTGAGCGTTCCACGGTTCCCAGGCCGCGCCAGGCCAGGTGGCTGATGAGGGCGTCTTTCGCCTTTTCCTCAAGGTAGCGGTCACGGTCGGTACCCTCCTTGGTTTTCAGGGCGAACTGAGCCACCACCCAGAACTGGTCCTCGTCGGGGATTTCGGCGAAGCCGTCCTCCGCACACTGCACGGCAAAGGCATCCATGAGGCCCTCCACCGCCGCGGCATCAGCCACATCGGTCTCTTCGGTTTTGCTCTGGTGCCCAACCACGCCGTAGTTCATCACAAACTGGCTGTAGTCCTCGTCGAACCAGCCTTCACGGAAGTGCAGTGTTCCTTCGTCGTCCCGTTTGTAGACCCTGATGATTCCGCTCATGACCGTCCCTTCGTGAACCATTCAACGTCTGTTCCGTCGAATGGTGCGTGCTGTGCCTTGACGGCCTGATATAGCTCATCCGCGGCGGCCTGGATGTCATCCACCAGCCGGTCCGGGTAATTCATGGCGATGCGGTGCTCGGCGAACTCGTCCTGGTCATCGATAAAGACGCCCCGGCCGGCCATGCGGATCACGTCCAAGTCCATGTCGATCACGTGGAACTCGGTGACCGCGGGCCGGATGTCCGTCCACTCGTGGGCGACGGCGAGGTCAACGTAGACCCTGACCCCGCTGGGATGGGCGTCGTCATAGAATGTGGCAACCCAGTCTCCGGACCGCGGTACCAGGAGCACGGCGTCGGACGCTGTGTAGAAGGCAGCACCCGGGCGCGAACAGAATTCGTTGGTTCCCTGGAAGATCCACCAGCCGTGCCGGTCTTCGCCAAGGTACCGCCCCGGGACCACCCAGTGGGCTTTTCCGTTCCATTTCCGGTTCCGGGCCACCACCAGCTGGCCCGGCTGCAGTCCCGCGGGGACGCGGGTGGTGCTGGTGTGCCTCGCCGGGTGTGAATCCCCGACGGCGGCCGGATACTTCAGTGCGTCTTCTTCCCTCACAGGATGGGCAGGCTGCCGGTGGTGGGGTGCTCCTGGCCCGGCAGCGGGCGCGCGAAGGGGACCTTTGTGCCCAAAACCTGGGCGACGACGTCGTGCGTGATCTGCTGGGCCGTCAGCCCGACGCGCTCCAGCACCTGGCTCCGCGTGCCGTGGTCCAGGAACTCCGCAGGGAGCCCAACCTCGTTCAGCGCGGTGTCAACGCCGGCTGCCCGCATTTCCTGGCGGATGCGCGATCCGACGCCGCCTGCCCTGACACCGTCCTCGATGCAGATGACCAGCCGGTGGTGGGAGGCCAGCGCAATTATGGAACGCCGTACGGGCAGCACCCAGCGCGGGTCCACCACGGTGGTGCTGATGCCTTGGGCGCCCAGGCGGTTGGAGACGTCGAGCGCCAGTTCGGACATGGCTCCGACGCTGACGATGAGGACATCGTTTTCGGTGGACCCGGCCGGCCGGCGCGCCAGCACGTCAACACCGTCGCCCAGCCGTTCGATGGCCTCCACTTCGGCCCCCACGGTTCCCTTGGAGAAACGAACCACGGTGGGGGCGTCGTTGATGGCCACGGCCTCGCGCAGCCCTTCCCGCAGCCTGGAGGCGTCACGGGGCGCGGCGAGGTGAAGTCCGGGCACGATCTGAACCATTGCCATGTCCCACATACCATGATGGCTGGCCCCGTCCGGGCCGGTGACACCGGCACGGTCCAGGACGATGGTGACACCGGCTTTATGCAGTGCCACGTCCATCAGGAGCTGGTCAAAGGCGCGGTTCAGGAAGGTTGCATACACGGCCACCACGGGGTGGAGCCCGCCGAAAGCCATGCCGGCGGCGGACGTCAGCGCATGCTGCTCGGCGATGCCGACGTCGATCACCCGGTTCGGGTGCTTGGCCGCAAACTTGTGCAGGCCCACGGGAATAAGCATGGCGCCGGTGATGCCCACAATGTCGGGGCGTTCGTCTGCGATCTTCGCGATCTCGTCGGCAAAAACAGACGTCCAGGACTGTGCCCCGGAAACTCCCGTCGGTTCGCCAGTTTCCGGATCGATAATACCGACGGCGTGGAACTGGTCCGCTTCATGGGCCCGGGCCGGGGCGTAGCCATGCCCTTTTTCGGTCATGGCGTGGACAATCACCGGGCCGGCGTAGTTCCTGGCCGTGGATAGAGCGTGCTCCATGGCCTGCAGGTTGTGGCCGTCAACCGGGCCGATGTACTTCATGCCGAGGTCTTCGAACATGCCCTGCGGCGCCCACCAGTCCTTGATGCCCTTTTTCATGGCGTGCAGGCTCTTGTAAGTGAACTGGCCTACGGGGCCGCCGTTCTGGAGCTTCTTCTTCCACCAGTCCAGCGTGCCCTCATAGGCAGGGGCTGCGCGGAACGAGTCGATCGTGGGACGCAACGAGGCGAGGTAGTCCGCGAAGCCGCCCACCGTGGGGGCATAGGAGCGGCCGTTGTCGTTGACGACGATCACCACGCGGCGGCGCTTGTCTGCCGCAATGTTGTTGATGGCTTCCCAGGCCATGCCGCCGGTCAGGGCGCCGTCGCCCACAACCGCGACGGTGTAGCGGTCGCCCTCCCCGGTTAGCTGCCGTGCCCGGGAGATGCCGTCCGCCCAGGAGAGGGAGGAGGACGCGTGGGAGCTTTCCACAATGTCATGCTCGGACTCGGCGCGGGACGGGTAGCCGGACATGCCGCCCTGCTGGCGCAGGGTACTGAAGTCCTGGCGGCCGGTGAGGAGCTTGTGCACGTAGGACTGGTGGCCCGTGTCGAACACGATGCTGTCCCGGGGCGAATCGAAGATGCGGTGCACTGCAAGGGTCAGTTCCACAACGCCGAGGTTGGGCCCGAGGTGCCCACCTGTCTGGGAGACGTTGGTGATCAGGAAACTCCTGACCTCAGCGGCCAACTCTTCGAGCTGCCCGTGAGACAGCTGGTTCAGGTCCTGCGGATTCCGGATGGTGTCCAAGATTCCCAATGACCCCTCCTTCGGGTGGTAGACGTGCCTGTTAACTCTAGCGCCTCGCGGAAATGCAAAGCCGAAGCCCCGGCTGGTCGGTGACCGGCCGGGGCTTCGAAGGAGTGCTGCGTGGGTTCAGATTCCGGCTAGTTGGCGGAGATCTGGCGCAGGACGTACTGCAGGATGCCGCCGTTGCGGTAGTAGTCGGCTTCGCCCGGGGTATCGATGCGGAGCACTGCATCGAAGGACTTTGCGGAGCCGTCTTCTGCTGTGGCGGTGACCTTGAGCGTCTTAGGCGTGGTGCCTTCGTTCAGGGCAATGACGCCCTCAACCGCGAAGGTTTCCGTGCCGGTCAGGCCCAGGGTGGCTGCGGATTCTCCAGCCGGGAACTGCAGGGGAAGGACGCCCATGCCGATCAGGTTGGAGCGGTGGATACGCTCGTAGCTCTCGGCGACGACGGCCTTGACGCCCAGCAGAGCGGTGCCCTTCGCTGCCCAGTCACGCGAGGATCCGGAACCGTATTCCTTGCCCGCCAGGACCACCAGCGGGGTGCCGGCTGCCTGGTAGTTCTGCGCGGCGTCGTAGACATATGCCTGCGGGCCGTCAGCCTGGGTGAAGTCGCGGGTGAAGCCACCTTCGACGCCGTCCAGGATCTGGTTCTTGATGCGGATGTTCGCGAAGGTGCCGCGGATCATGACTTCGTGGTTGCCACGGCGTGAGCCATAGGAGTTGAAGTCCTTGCGCTCCACGCCGTTGGCCAGCAGGTACTGGCCGGCGGGCGTGTCCGACTTGAAGGAACCGGCCGGGGAGATGTGGTCGGTGGTGACCGAATCGCCCAGCTTCAGCAGCACGCGTGCGCCGGAGATGTCCTGGACGGGTTCCGGCTGCGCCTTGATGCCATCGAAGTACGGGGGCTTCCGGACGTAGGTGGAGTTCGGATCCCAGGCGAAGGTATCGCCGGCCGGGGTGTCGAGCGCCTTCCAGCGCTCGTCGCCGTCAAAGACGCCTTCATAGCCGCGGGCGAACATGTCCTTGTCGATCGAGGAATCGATGACCTGCTGGACCTCAACCGGGTTGGGCCAGATGTCCTTCAGGAAGACGTCGTTGCCTGCTTCATCCTTGCCCAGGGAATCGGTGTCGAAGTCGAAGTCCATGGAACCGGCCAGGGCGTACGCGATGACCAGCGGCGGGGACGCCAGGTAGTTCATCTTCACGTCCGGGTTGATCCGGCCTTCGAAGTTGCGGTTACCGGAAAGCACCGCGGTGACGGAAAGGTCGTTGGCCTGGATGGCCTCGGAGATTTCGGCGTCCAGCGGTCCGGAGTTACCGATGCAGGTGGCGCAGCCGTAACCCACGATGTAGAAGCCAAGCTTCTCAAGGTACGGGGTCAGGCCAGACTTGTTGTAGTAGTCGGTGACAACCTTGGACCCGGGGGCCACGGAGGTCTTGACCCACGGCTTCGAGGTAAGGCCCTTGTCGACGGCGTTGCGGGCCAGCAGGGCTGCGGCCAGCATCACCGAAGGGTTGGACGTGTTGGTGCAGGACGTGATCGAGGCGATGGATACCGCTCCGTGGTCCAGCTCGAACTCGCGGCCGTCTTCAGTCTTGATGTGCACCGGGTTGGACGGACGCCCGTGGGCGCCGTTCGCTGCGGACACAACACGGCTGGTCTCGGTGGTGTGCGAGTCGGGGTGCGTGAACGACGGGGCATCCGATGCGGGGAAGGACTCGTCCAGGGACTCGTCCACGCTGCCGTCTTCGATGGCGACGTAGTTGTGGATGTCCTTGCGGAACTGTTCCTTGGCATCCGCCAGCTCAATGCGGTCCTGGGGACGCTTGGGGCCGGAGATGGAGGGAACAACCGTGGACAGGTCCAGCTCGAGGTACTCGGAGAACTTGATCTCGCGGGAAGCATCGTGCCAGAGGCCCTGCTCCTTGGCGTAGGACTCCACGAGCGCCACATTTTCGTCCGAGCGGCCGGTGAGGCGCAGGTAGTCCAATGTGACGTCATCGATGGGGAACATTGCGGCGGTGGAGCCGAATTCCGGGCTCATGTTGCCGATGGTGGCGCGGTTGGCCAGCGGCACGGCCGCGACACCTTCGCCGTAGAATTCGACGAACTTGCCCACAACACCGTGCTTGCGCAGCTGCTCGGTGATGGTCAGCACCACGTCCGTGGCGGTGGCGCCAGCCGGAATGGACCCGGTCAGCTTGAAGCCCACAACACGCGGGATGAGCATCGAGACAGGCTGTCCCAGCATGGCCGCTTCGGCTTCGATGCCGCCAACGCCCCAGCCCAGGACACCCAGTCCGTTGACCATGGTGGTGTGCGAGTCGGTGCCGACGCAGGTGTCCGGGTACGCCCGGAGAACGCCGTCGATTTCGCGGGTCATGACGGTGCGCGCCAGGTACTCGATGTTGACCTGGTGCACAATGCCGGTTCCCGGGGGAACAACCTTGAAGTCATCGAATGCGGTCTGGCCCCAACGCAGGAACTGGTAACGCTCGCCGTTGCGCTGGTATTCGATCTCCATGTTGCGCTCCAGCGCGCCGGAGTTACCGAAGACGTCGATCTGCACGGAGTGGTCAATGACCATTTCCGCCGGAGCGAGGGGGTTGACCCGCTTGGGGTCGCCGCCGAGTTCCTTGACCGCTTCACGCATTGTCGCCAGGTCCACCACGCAGGGGACGCCGGTGAAGTCCTGCATGATCACGCGGGCAGGCGTGAACTGGATTTCTGTATCGGGCTGGGCATTAGGATCCCAGCCAGCCAAGGCTCGCACGTGATCGGCCGTGATGTTCGCGCCGTCCTCGGTCCTCAACAGGTTTTCAAGCAATACCTTGAGGCTGAACGGAAGGTTTTCTGCACCTTCAACGGAGTTCAACCGGAAAATTTCGTATTCGGTTCCGGCTACATTAAGTTTGCCTTTTGAACCGAAGCTGTCCACAGTGCTCATCGCAGGACTCCTCTCGCAACAGTTTCATCTTTGTCGCGCGGTAGACCGCTTTCTAGTTAGGCAGGCCTAATTAGTGCTGGCCACAAAAACTGCAGGAGGTCAGCCGTGAATACGGGGCGCGACGTGGGATTACTACCGCCATCCTAGTAGCATCACGGACCCGGCGTCAGTAACGCCACCGTCTCCACGTGGTGGGTGTGCGGATAGAGATCGAAGGCCCGCAAGCCGGCCAGGGACCACCCTGCCTGCTGGAAGTACCCCACGTCCCGGGCAAACGATGCCGGATCACAGGATACGTAGGCGATAGCGCGGGGGCCGGCAGCGACCAGTTGGCTGACCACGGGCTTCCCGGCGCCGGCCCGGGGAGGATCCAGCAAGATAGCGTCGAAATTCCGCGGCTTTTGGCGGAGGACACGTTCCACGCGTCCGTGTTCGATCTCCACCTGCGGCGCACCGTGAAGGTTCTTCCGGGCGTCCCGGCTGGTTCCCGGTGCACCTTCGACCGAGAGAACGGAGCCGGTCTCCCCCACCGCGTCAGCCAGCGGGGCCGTGAACAGCCCGGCGCCGGCGTAGAGGTCAGCCACTACGGAACCCGGTTCCAGGAATCCACCGGTATGGAGGAATTCTGTGACGGCCCCCACAAGCGTCCCGGGCGCGTCGCGGTGGATCTGCCAGAAACCTGCGCCGGTGACCCGGTAGTCGTGGCCGGCTGCGGTCTCCTGGACCCAGGTCCGGCCCCGAAGCTGCGCAACTTCCCCGGTCAGGGGGTCGAAAGTGGCCACCGAAACGTCATCCGGAAGCTGGGCCGCGATGGCGCTGAGCCGTTTGGGCTTGGTGCCGGGAGCAGGAGCCAGCAGCACCAAGGGGCGTGAACCGTTCGACGGTGCCGCCACCTCCACGCGTTCGATGCCTGTCAGGTCGAGGTCCCATAAGCGCAGCCGGTTGATGCCCTCCGATGCGAGCGGCATCTCCCGGACAGCAATGATGTGGTCGGACCGGTGCGCGTGCATGCCAAGTTTGCCGCCCGGGGTCACCGAGAAGCTGGCGCGCGTCCGCCACCCCAGGCCAATGCCGGCGTCGGACGTTGGCGCCGTCTCCTGGCTGGAATCGGCCCCGCCCGCGTTCACGGCTTCAACTACGTTTCCGAGGTCCAGCCCGTCGGGCAGGCGTTCGACGGCGGCGAGCCGCTGAAGCTGTTCGGCCAGTACCGCCGACTTGAGCGCACGCTGGCGGGTCAGTGAGACGTGGCCGAATTCGGCGCCGCCCACCGGCGGATGCCCGTGGGCCCAGGCGCGGAGGGAGTCCGCCGGTCGCCAGAAGTGCTCCACCCGGTCCGGGGAGGCCTCCAGCACCTCAACAACGTCGGCGCGCCAGAACTTGGCCGACTCCCCCGCGTCTGTGAGGCGGGCGCGTACTTTTTCGCCGGGGATGCCGTGCCGGACAAAGATCACCCTGCCCTCGTGGCGGGCCACGCAATGGCCGCCGTGGGCCACCGGACCGACGTCGAGCACCAGCTCGGTGGGGGCTGCCGTGGCAGCTGCGGAGGGGGTCTGGGTCTGGGGGTTCATCGGATATCCTGCATGTTTTTGGCTTCTTCGGACGATTTGAGCTGCCACGGAACGCTGGCCACCATCACGCCAGGTTCGAAGTGCAGCCGGGTTTTGATGCGCAATGCTGTCTGGTTGTGAACCAGCTGTTCCCACCATTTTCCGACAACGTATTCGGGGATGTAGACCACAATCAGGTCGCGGGGGGAATCACGGCGCATGTTCTTTACGTATTCCATGATGGGTGTAATGGTTTCGCGGTAGGGGCTGGCAAGCACGGTCAGCGGCACGGGGATCTCCAGCTTTTCCCAGTCGGCAACCGTGTGCGCGGTCTCCTCAGCGTTGATGTCCACCGTGATGGCGTCCAGGCGCGATGGCCGCGAGGCCCGTGCGTAAGCCAGGGCGCGCAGCACAGGCTTGCGCACATGGGACACCAACAGTACAGCGTGCACCCTAGTTGGCAGGGCCCGCGGCGAGGAGTCCTCATCCACGGCCAGCTCCTTGGCGACGTTGTCATAGTGCGCCCGGATGCTCCACATGATGAGGAACAGCACCAGCATGGCCAGCAGCGCAATCCACGCCCCTTGCTGGAACTTGGTGATCAGGACGATCACCAGCACGAGGGCCGTCATGCCGAACCCAATGGTGTTGATGGTGCGGGACTTAACCATTCGGCGTCGGGCGGTTTTGTCCTTGGCGAGCTTAAGGTGCCTCCCCCAGTGCCGGATCATGCCCAGCTGGCTGAGGGTGAAGGAGATAAAGACGCCCACGATGTAGAGCTGGATCAGTTTGGTGACGTCGGCGTTGAACGCGAGGATCAGCACCAGCGCTCCGGCGGCCAGGGCAAGGACACCGTTGCTGAACGCCAGGCGGTCCCCTCTGGTCCGCAGCTGGCGCGGCAGGTAACCGTCCTGGGCAAGGATGGAGCCCAGTACCGGGAACCCGTTGAAGGCGGTGTTCGAGGCAAACACCAGGATCACGCCTGTGGCGGCCACCACAATGAAAAAGGGGATGGAGCCAGGCCCGAAGACCGTCTGCGCGATCTGGCTGATGGCCGGGCTCTGGATGTAACCTTCGGGCAGCGGCAGGCCGTCCAGGAGGAACTCCGTGGCCGGGTCCAGCACAATGTGGACCTTGGTGGCGTTGGCGAGGTACATGATGCCCGCCAGCATCGCGGCGCCGATGGAGCCGAGCAGCAGCAAGGTGGTGGCCGCGTTTTTACTCTTGGGCGCCTTGAAGTTGGGTACACCGTTGCTGATGGCCTCGACCCCCGTCAGGGCGGCAGCGCCGGAGGAGAACGCCCGCAGCAGCAGGAAGGCTCCGGCCAGGCCCACCAGCCCTTCGTCGAATCCGGGGGCCGGCACAATCTCGAAGGCCGCTGACGGGGCTTCGCCCAGCTGGCCGGTGGCGGCCTGGAAGACGCCCACCGCCGTCATCCCGAGGATCGTCGCCATAAAAATGTAGGTGGGGACGGCAAAAACACTGCCGGCCTCCTTGATACCGCGGAGGTTGACCAGGGCAAGGATCACGACGCCGATGGTGGCGAACAGGGCTTGTTGCCCGTGAAGGGACGGCACTGCCGTGGTGAGGTAGGTGGCCGCCGAGGACATTGAGACGGCCACCGTCAGGACGTAGTCCACCAGGAGCGCCGAGGCCACAGTCAGCCCGGAAAACTTGCCCAGGTTCTCGTTGGCGATCTCGTAGTCTCCGCCGCCTGAAGGGTAGGCGTGGACGTTCTGCCGGTACGACGCCACCACCGTGAGGAGGACAACCATGACGGCCAGGCCCACCCACGGCGAAAAGGCCACTGCACTGACGCCGGCAAGGGCCAGGGTGAGCAGGATTTCATCGGGCGCGTAGGCCACGGACGACAGCGCGTCCGAGGCGAAGACCGGGAGTGCTATCCGTTTGGGGAGCAGCGTATGGGCGAGCCTGTCATTCCTGAAGGGCCTGCCCACCAGCACCCGTTTCACGGCATTCAATATTGTCAGCACTCCACAAAGCTAGTCTGATTCCCCGCCCATGTCATGACGGCGTCCGGGCGGCTGGAGCCAGCGCCGTGCCGGTAGAGTTCTAGCAGCAGGAACAGGCTACGGAAGTTGAGGAGATACGGTGGCGCATTTCGTGATCATGGGATGTGGCCGGGTAGGGGCCACTCTGGCGCATACGCTGGAGGACGCCGGTCATTCCGTCGCCATCATCGACCAGGACGACCGCGCGTTCCGCCGGCTTCGGCAGGGCTTTACAGGCCGGAAAGTCACTGGGGTGGGCTTCGACCGGGACACGCTCCAGCAGGCCGGAGTGGCCGAGGCTTACGCCTTCGCCGCCGTTTCCAGCGGCGATAACTCCAATATCCTGGCCACCCGCGTGGCGCGCGAAACGTTCCATGTCCCCCACGTTGTGGCCAGGATCTACGACCCCGGCCGCGCCGAAATCTACCAGCGGCTCGGCATCCCCACCGTTGCAGCCGTCCGCTGGAGCGCAGACCAGGTATTGCGCCGCATCCTGCCCGAGCAGCACCTCGCCGGCGATTTCCGCGAACCTTCCGGCCGGCTGGTCCTCGCCGAAGTGGACTTGGACGCCGGCTGGATCGGCCACCGGATCAGCGAGGTCGAAAGGGCTGCCGAAATCCGGGTGGCGTACCTCACCAGGTTCGGCGAGGGCATGCTTCCCGAAACCGGGACTTCCTACCAGGACGGCGACACCGTCCATGCCATGCTGCCGGTGGACCGCAGTTCCCAGGTCGCCCAGATCCTGGCCAAAGCACCTGCCAAGGAGTTGTAGTGAAAGTAGTTATCGTCGGTGCCGGCAGCGTCGGGTCTTCGATCGCCCGGGAACTGCTGGCCCACAAGCACGAAATCCTGCTGATCGACCTCAAACCTGAGGTCATCGGGCGCAGCGGGCTGCGCGGCGCGCACTGGCTGGTGGGCGACGCCTGCGAGCTCAGCACCCTGCAGGGAGCGAAAGTGGAGGATGCCGACGTCGTTGTTTCAGCCACTGGCGATGACAAGGTGAACCTTGTGGTCTCGCTCCTGGCCAAGACCGAATTCGGGGTGGGCCGCACAGTGGGCCGGGTCAACAACCCCAAGAACGACTGGATGTTCAACGACTCGTGGGGCGTCGACGTCGCCGTCAACACCCCCCAGCTGATGACGGCCCTTGTGGAGGAAGCGGTGGAGATCGGCGACCTGGTCCGGCTCCTGACGCTGCAGACCGGCGTCGCTTCACTGGTGGAGTTCACGGTCCCGCACGATTCCCACGTCATTGGCTTGACGGTAGGCGACATCCAGTGGCCCGAGGACGCCACACTGGTGGCAATCCTCCGGGACCACGCGCCCATCACTCCCAGCCGTGACGACGTCATTGATGGCGGGGACGAACTGTTTTTTGTCACCACCATCGCGGCAGAGGACCACTTGCGTGCGCTGCTGTCGACCGAATCAGCAGACGAGCCGGCGGCGGCCTCCCATGAGCCCGAAGGCGTGCAGCCTGCCGGAACTCAGGCGTCGGAGGACGACGGCTTCGACGGCTGATCCGACGTCCGCGCATCGGCGGCGGCCGGTACCGGCCGGGTGACCAGCCATGCGATCCAGACGCCCAGGATATAGAGCGGCGCACCCATGATCAGGCGGGTCGTGGCCAAGGCGGCCAGTCCGTCCGCGCCCATCAGGTACAGGGGAACCTGGACCACCAGCCGAAGTACCAGGACCGCCACGATGATCCACGTGCCCAGGCGGTACGCCTTGAGCCGCGCGGGGTCTTTGCGCCAGTCCAGGCCTTCGGTGCGGATGATCCCGAACAGCAGGCCGGCCACCGGCCACTTGATCGCGATGGAAATCACCATGGCGAGGATGTAAGCGGTGTTGGTGAAGAAGCCCGGGAGGTAGAAATCCTCGGCCTTGCCCGTGGTGTTGGCGAGCCAGGCCGAGATGCCCACCCCCACCACGCCGGCGAGGGCCTGGGTCAGCGGACGCCGCTGGACGAGGCGGACCACCGTAAAGACCGCGGCGGAGGCCAGCGCCGCCACCAGCGACGGCGTCAGGTCCCGGCTGATAGTAAAGGCGATCAGGAAGACCATGCCTGGCACAATGCTCTCGGCGATGCCCTGGATTCCGCCGGCGCTCTTCAGGACATCGATCCGGCCGTCATGCGTGCGGTGCAGGCCGGCCTTGGCTGCATAGCCCTCCGCAAAACCCTGCACTGCGGACGGCTCGGGCTGTTCGGACGGCTCGGGCTGCTGGGGCGAGGTCATTCGTTCTCCTGGCGGGAAAGTATTTCATAGCGTGGATTGAACATGGTGGGCAGGCCGTGGCTTTGGGACAGCATGCCCTCGAGGCGTACTTCCGTTCCGGCGGCGATGCCCGGCACTCTGCGCCGCCCCAGCCAGACCACGCGAAGGCGGCCGCCCTTTCCCTGGGCCCGCTTGGCACCGGTCTCGCGAATGTCGGGGTCCGAGACGATGGCAGTGAAGGCCGCGTTCTGGTCTGCGGGCATGTAGGTGACCGATTCGATGTGCCCCTGGCACACCACCCTCCCCCGTTCGGGCAGTCGGCTGACCGGCATTCCAGCGTCCGGGGATGATTCCAGGCGGTCTTGGCGGGAATCAGCCAATCTGTGTGGTTTCCGGACCACGTTCGGGGCCTTTGAACTCGGGGGCATTGAATTCCGGGGCACCAGGCGCCGGGGTGGCGCTGGCGTCCTTGGGCAGGCGCAGCTGCAGCAGGTCCCGGGGCGGCATGGGGCTGTCGCCCCGGATAACCACAATCTGGCGGAACAGTGACTCAAGCGGTGCCGCAGCCTCGCGCTCCATCGCTGCCGGGCCGCCCAGGACGCCACGCAGGAACCACCGAGGACCGTCGATGCCGATGAAACGCGCCACCCGGTAGCCTTGGCTGCCGTCCGGCGTACCGGCGGGCAGTTTGGCGATCAGTTCAGTTCCGAAGCCACCCTCGACTTCTTCAACCTGACCACCCTGGCTTCCCACGGACTGACCGATCTGTTCGCGGATTTCGTCCCACAGTCCCTCGGTCTTGGGTGCAGCGAACGCCTGCAGCTGAAGGCTGGAGCCGTTCAGGTCCATGGTCACCGCGACCACGCGCTGGGTGGCTTCTTCAACTTCGAGCCGGAGCTGGAGCCCCTCGCTCGGGGCGATCAGCAGTGCACCAAGATCAACGTAGCCGTCACGGCTGGAGACCTCGGAAACATCAAAGGGGCCTTCGTCCCGACGCCCGGCGACCGCCGAAGCCACGTCAGCGGAATCCGTCGATTCCCCTGAGGCCCGGGATTCAGCCGGGTCGGCCGATTGGTCCTTCTTGGATTTCCTGCCGAGCCCAAAAACCATGGGGTTTGTCTCCTTAGTTGTGAAAGTGACTCGCCGGCCCGGAGGTCCCGTCGGAAGTCTTAGCTGCCGCGGGCAACCACCGCTGGTTGCCGCCGTCGGCGGGTGTCAGGCGTTTGGCGGGGTGAAGCCGCCGGTGGATCCGAATCCGCCGGCTCCCCGCACCGATTCACTCAATTCGTTGACGGGGACAAACTGGGCATATTCCACCCGCTGGATCACCATCTGTGCAATTCTATCGCCGCGCCGGAGCTCGATGGCGTTCCTGGAATCGGTGTTGAGGAGAGTCACCGAAATCTCCCCGCGATAACCGGCATCCACGGTGCCCGGCGCGTTAACGATGGTCAGCCCGTGCTTCGTGGCCAGCCCGGAGCGCGGGTGGATCAGGGCAACGAAGCCGTCCGGCAACGCGATGGAAACACCGGTAGCCACCAGCTTCCGCTCTCCGGGCGCCAGGACCAGATCTTCGCGGGCCCGCAGGTCCGCCCCCGCATCGCCCGGGTGGGCATACGACGGTGCCTCCAGCCCGACGTCGAGCATTTTCAGCTGCACCTGCAGCGTCGGGGCCCCGTAGGCTGCGGCCGTATCCGGCGCAGAGCCGGACAGCTCATTGTCAGGAACGGTTTCAACAGTGGCAAATTCGTCAGTCACAGTCACTCACTCTAACGCCCAGCCGCAGTTCCGTCCTAGATTCGATGGGACGCTAGGCCCAGGCAGGGTGAGGCCAAGATGAAATAGCCAGCCAAAGGTGGAAAGCTGGTGGCATGCCCGAATCCAGCTCCACCGCGCCCGTCCCTGACGCCCCCACTGCCGGCACCCCGGCTGTTTTCCGGGAGAGGCTGTGGCCGAACGTCTGGATCTGGGTTATCGCGGCGGGAATCTCCGGCGCCGGGATCCTCGTTTTCGCCCCGATCAGCATGGCTGCGGGCTACACGGCCGCCGGCGTCCTGTTCACGATCATGGCTGTCCTGCTGGTGCTGTCCACCCCAGCCATCGTTGTCACCAGTGACGGGTTGACGGTAGGTCGTGCCACGATCGAGCGCCGCTATGTTGGCGAAGTGGCTGCGTTTCGCGGCAAGGACGCCACGGCCCAGCGGGGGACCCGGCTCAATGGCCTCGCCTACCTGTGCATCCGTGGCTGGATCGACCCGGTGGTTCGGATCGAAATTACTGACCCGTCAGACCGGACCCCCTATTGGCTGACGTCGTCCAAGCGGCCCGAGGAACTCACAGCCGCGCTTTCGCGGAAATAGCAGCCCGGAGGATAGTGGCGCCCAGGTGCCCGGCGCGGGCACAACTTTCGCCGGGCGGGTTCCAATATCCGGACTTCTGCGCGGGTCCGGACGGCCAGTACCCCTGAAACGCGTGCCGCTGGCCGCGAGGGTGTCCGAAAGTGCCGGAATATCGCGGCGCGCCCTCGCTCCTAACCCAAATAGGTGCCGGTGAGTGGCAGAGTTTCGATTGATAGTAATGCCAGGGTGGAGGATTTGTATGCAGGATCTACGGCTTGTAGGCGTACACGACGACGGGGAGCATCTCCTGTTGAGCGGTGCCGGCGGCGAGATGTTCCAGCTGCCGATCGATGAAGCACTGCGGGCGGCCAGCCGGTCTTCGGCGAAGACCGCTTCCGCAACCGCGCCCATTGCCATGTCCCCTCGGGACATCCAGTCACGGATCCGCAGCGGCGCCACCGCTGCGGACGTAGCTGAGCTTTCCGGGCTGCCCCTCGCAAAAGTCGAGCGGTATGAGGGCCCTGTCCTTGCCGAGCGGGAGTATGTAGCGCAGCAGGCGCGGAAGGTGGAAGTCGCCTCGCCCTCCCCCGGCCACGATACCTACCGCTCCGTTTTTGGCGACAACCCGGCGTCCCTCCAGGACATGGTCAACCACCGGCTTTCAGCCCACGGGGTTGAGCCTTCCACCGTGGAATGGGATTCCTGGCGTCGCCAGGACGGCAACTGGACCGTGGTGGCCCGTTTTGAAACCAAAACGGACGGCACCTCCGGCATCGGCGAGGAGCCGCCTGCGCAATGGACGTTCAGTCCGGTGCGCAAGTCGCTGCAGAACGCCAACCGTTGGGCTCAGCAACTCAGTGAGCTGGAGCCGCTGGACGGTCCCGTCCCGGCCCGCCGCCTCACTGCGGTCTCGGACCGGCCGTTTGACTTCGAAACCGATGCTGCAGCTGCGGCCGCCCGCAATTCGACCGGTCCGCAAGCCGTCACGCCGGCCAGGGAATCCGACGGTCTCCTCGATATGCTCCGTTCACGCCGCGGCCAGCGCCTCGGAGTCGACGAAGACGCCGACGACGCCCTGGCCCTGCTCCTGACCCACGGTGTGCCGGCCGCCCATCCGCGCCCTTCGGAGGTGGTCCCGGAACCGGAATCCCGGGACCAGAAATACCGCGAGCCGCAAACACGGGAGGCGGCTCCCACCGAGTCCGGCGTGCCAGACGAAGCCGGGCCCGCTGCCGCAGCAGATCCTCTCACCCGCAAGCGGGACGCCCGGCCATCAATGCTGTCCAGGCTCAGCCTCATCCCGCCGCACCGGGACTCTGACGATGATGACGTCCTGAAACTGCACGACGGCGTCAGCACCGATACGAGGGAAATCACCATCGTGGCGTCCCCGCCCCGTGCCGCAGGACACGGGGCCCCCTCAGAACCAGGGTCGGGGCGTCCTGCGCCGAACGTGGGCCTTGACGAACTGCTGGGCGGCGGAAGCCCACGCCGGGCAGCCTACACGGCCGGCCCCGATGACGCAGGATCCGGCCCGTACCACGAGCATGACGCGGACCAGCCTGAACGGCAGCCCGCGAAACCGAAGCGCTCCACGGTTCCCAGCTGGGACGAGATCGTCTTCGGGACCAAACGGGACTAAGGCCTCAGCGTCGCCGTGGCCTGCCTTCGGCCGCAAAGCACAGCAAAGGTACTTCGCGTTCCGCTTTGGTCAGCGAGCCGTGCTGGCCCACCACTTCCATGGCGGCGGGACGCCCGCGGCGAGTGTCGTAGAGCGCCAGGGCGTCACGCGCGGCAATCATGATGTCGCCAATCCGGGGCCCGACGGCGGGGCGCAGCGTCCCGAACAGTCCGGCGGCGACGGCATCCTCCCGGGTAAAAGCCCAGATCCTATCGCCGAAACGGGCACGCCACGCACGCAACAAGCGCTCCCGGCCTGCGGCATCCGCCGGATCCTCAAGGTACAGGTGGACCATCCGCGGCTCCCCCGCTGTATGCCGCACGCCATCAACAAGCGACGCGTCCGCGGAGAAGTCGATCCGCTGTTGTTCCGGGACGTCGAGCATCCCATGGTCCGCCGTGAGCAGTACTGTGGTCCCGGCCGGAAGCGAGGCGTGCAGCCGTTTGACGGTTGCGTCGAGTTCTTCGAGCTGGTGTTCCCACTGTTCAGACTGGCAGCCGTGCCGGTGGCCTGCCTTATCCAGTTCGTTGACGTAGAAGTACATCAGGGACTTTCCGGCGGTGTCCATGGCTTCAGCGGCGGCAGCCGTGCGGGCGTGGGCAGTCACTCCTGGGACGAAATTCCCGCCGCGGAGGGCCGCCTGGGTCATGGGCGAGTCGCCGAACTGCGGCAGGCTGACGGTGGTCACATTAACTGATTCGGCGGCCCGTTCGAGGACGGTAGGGAACGGCTGCCACTCGGCGGGGTCCACCTTGGCATCCCAGTTGCCGAGCATGTTGACCACCTTGTCCTGGCCCGGGTCCAGGACGTCGTAGCCCACCATTCCGTGCTGGCCGGGCGGGAGACCTGTGCCGAAGCTGGCCAGGGCAGCGGCCGTGGTAGATGGGAACGTGGAGTCCAGCCATACCGGAACTTCCCCCTGACCGGACTGCATAACGGAGCGCAGGAACGGTGTGTGGGCGGACTTCTGTTTCAGCAGGTTCCGGCCCAGGCCGTCGGCCAGGACCACGCAGACGCGAGACGCCGGCGGAAGGCCCAGGGTGTTAGTGAAACCTTCCACTCCGAGGCTTGCGGCTGCACTGGTGAGGACGTCCGCGATGGACCGCTGGCCAAAGGCGGGCGCGGGCGGCATGCTCAGTTGCGCGGAAGCCCCTTGGGAAACCGCTGCGGAAGTGGCTGAGGAGACCGTTGCTTTCCCTTGGTCCGGCATCAGCGCTGCTGATGCCCGCGGCTGAGCCTGTTTCCGAACACACCGGTCCGGGGCCGGGGCTGGAGCGTCTGGCCGGCGAGCGCCACCGGAGCGGTGGAGCCGGTGTTCACGGCCCGCAGGGCGCGGGCGAAGAGTTTGGCGTCCTGGACGGCTTGTGCACCGTCGGCTTCAGCGCTGATCCGCAGGACGATGTCCTCCTGGGCAATGGTGCCGCTGTAACCGTGGTCTGCCTCGCATTGCGGGTCTCCGCAGCTCGCGGGCCCCATGTCCAGCCGCTGCCCGCCGGACCAGGCGATGGCGAGGGTGACTTCCCGGACCGGATCCGAGGGCTTGTAGTCCTGCGGCTGGGAGTACATGTAGCTCAGGACCACGGAACGGATCTGCGCGACGGGCACGGATTCGGTGGAAATCTGGGCCACGATCTGTTCGCCGGCGTCGTCGAGCTGCTGGTCGTCCACGTGGGTGATCACCAGCATGTCTGCGGTCAGGACCAGCACCGTGATGTGGCGGCGGACCTCGGCCCGGTCAAAGTGGGTTTCCAGGTGGACCAGGTGGGCCACGCATTCGCGGCCGTCCAGGGCGTCGTCAACGACGTCGGACACCAGTCGGGGGTAGAAACCGGCCTTCTGGAGCGCACCGTCCAGGCTCTGTCCCTGGGGCGTATGGCTGTGTGAGCTGTGCGGGCGGGTTGCCTGGTTGTCACTGCCGGAGGTGGAAGGCGTCGACGGGGAAGGCTGTGAGCTCATTCCCCCATTTTCACAGATCGGCCGGGGACATGCTAACCGCGGTCAGCCAAGCATGGCCCGGCGGGCACTGTCAGTGCGCTGGGCCGCGTTGCCGATCCGGATATCTGCGGCCAGGATGGACACGCCCTGAGTCCCGCAGAGAACCGGGTTGAATTCCACCAGCGCGATCTCCGGATGGTTGTCCTTCATCCAGGCCAGCCGCCCGGCGACCTCCTCCAAAGCGGCAATATCCACGGCGGGAAGACCCTGGTAGCCGAAGAGTTTGCGGGCGGCCCGGGGTCCGCGGATGAAGTCCTTCACGTCCCCGGCGGACAGCGGAGGCACGCGGTGCGCCCAGTCATCCAGCAGATTGACGGCGTCCCCGGCCAGCCCGAAGGAGACCACCGGCCCCAACAGTGGATCCTCAATGGCCCGGAACGTGCACGCCTGCCCCACGGGAGCCATGGACTGCACCTCCAGTGCCCGGGAACCGTAAGGTGCCAGCGAGCGCCGCATCTGCACGATGTTGCGGCGCAGGGAATCCGGATCCTCGATATCGAGGCGGACTCCCCCCAGGTCGAGGCGGTGGCGAAGTGCCGGGTCCGTGGTTTTCAGCGCGACCGGCCAGCCCAGCCTTCCGGCGGCAGCTATGGCCTCATCTTCTGAGTCGAACCCGGCGGATGGCAGCACCGCAATGCCGTAGTGCGCCAGCAGCTCTGCCGCTGACGCCGGTTCCAGGGTCTTGAGTTGCTCCTCATGGACATCGTGCAGAAGCTGATCCAGCAGGATCCGTGCGCCTTCCGGATCGCAGCCTTCGGGCTGAACAAAGTGACCAGGGTCCCGTGCCACCCATTCCGCGTAGCGCACCACGGCCGCGAGCGCAGCCACAGCCGCACCGGCGTTCGAGAAGCACGGCACTGTCTGCTGTTCGGCCCCCACCATGCCCTCCACATAGATGGAGGGGTCAAGGATACCGGTGAAGGCAGCGACGACCGGTTTCCCGGCGGCGGCCGAGCATTCGGCCAGGACCTCGGCGATGTGGTCCACCGTCAGGCCGCGCACCGGCAACAGCGCGGCCACCACGGCATGGACGGCGTCGGACGCGAGGGTGTCCTGGAGGCTGCGGCGGAGGGCCGGCAGTGCCAGGGACATGCCGGCGTCGAGATCCACGTCGGTGACGATGCCATTCACGGTCAGGCCGTGCGCTTCGGCGCTGTCCGCCACCACTTTGCCCAGCGCCAGGGAATTGCTGAAGATGGCCAGTCCGGGCCCCGCCGGGAGCGGCTGCCCGGACACTATCTGGGTGATGTCCATCAGCTGTTCGATGGTCTCTACCCGGATGACGCCGGCCTGGCGCATCATGGCGTCCAGTGCACCGGCGGGCGCCTGGGTGGTACGGACGGCGTGGCCAGGCGGCAGCCGCAGGCCCATGGTTTCCGACTTGGCCACCACCACGGGCTTGCTGCGGGCAAGCCGCCGGGCGATCCGGGAGAATTTGCGGGGGTTCCCGATCGACTCCAGGTAGAGGCCCACCGCGGTGGTGTCGGCGTCGTCCTCCCAGAACTGCATCATGTCGTTACCTGAGACGTCCGCGCGGTTGCCGGCCGACAGGACCGTGGAAACGCCCAGCCGGCGGCGGCGTGACGCCGCGTAGAGCGAAACACCGATCGCCGCTGACTGGCTGAACAGGCCCAGGCCACCGCGGCTCGGCAGTGAGGGCGCCATGGAGGCGTTCAGCCTCACGTCGGGATGGGTGTTAACGATCCCCAGGGATGCGGGCCCGATCACCCGCATGCCGTTGGCCCTGGCCTTGCGCACGAGGTTTCGCTGGCTGGCGAGGCCGCGTTCGCCGTCGTCCTCGAAGCCCGCTGAGGCGATCACCAGACCCTTGACCCCCGCCGCGGCGCACTGATCGACGACCGTGGCCACTTCCTCATACGGAACGGCGATCACTGCGAGCCCCACCGGCTCCGGAACCTCGGAAATCCTGCCGAAGGACAACATTCCGGCGAGCTCCAGCGCCTCCGGGTTGATGGCGTAGACCTGCCCGAAGTAGCCGCCTTCGATGATGTGTTCCAGCAGCTGGTACCCCACGGTCCCCCATTTGCGGCTCGCCCCGATGACGGCAATGGACGACGGCGCCAGCAGGTCCCGGACGCTTCTCGCCTCGGCGCGGTGCTCGCGTGATTCCATCACTGCACGGGACTTTTCGGTGGGGTCGATGTTGAACTCCAGGCTGACCACGCCGTCGTCGAAATGGCGTTTGACGTCGTAGCCGGCATCGGCGAACACCATCAGCATTTTGCGGTTTTCCGGCAGCACCTCGGCGCTGAAGCGACGGATCCCGTTTTCGTGGGCCGCCGTGGCAAGGTGTTCGAGCAGGATTGAGCCGATACCCCGGCCCTGGTGGGCGTCGGCGATGTTGAACGCGACTTCGGCTTCGAGGGGGTCATTCAGCCTGTCGTAGCGGCCGATTCCCAGGATTTCGCCGCCGAACGTAATCACCAGCGCAACCCGATCCTTGTAGTCCACTTCGGTGAAGCGCTTGAGCTCCTTGCCGGACAGCCGGGCCTTGAACGCGAAAAAGCGCATGTAGATTGAGTTCTGCGACTGCCCGGTATGGAAAGCCTGGACTGCGTCCGCATCGCTGGGGTGGATGGGCCTCAGATGGGCGGTGCCACCGTCACGGAGTACGACATCAGCTTCCCAATGTTCCGGATATTCGCCGTCCCCGGGCTGATCCACCATAGGCTTAGCCTAACCACAAACTGACGGCGCAGGCCGTGTGCCCGGAGATCATCCTCCACACCTGCACCCAGACCACAGCATGACCAGTCACGCAGAAGGATCCACCAGCCCCATGGCCCGCCGCCAAAGCCCAGCCCCTGCCGGGGACGCTCCCCAGGATTTCGTCGAGAACATCGTGGACATTGATGTAACGTCCGAGATGGAAGGCTCCTTCCTGGAGTACGCGTATTCGGTGATCTACTCCAGGGCCCTGCCTGATGCCCGGGACGGGCTCAAGCCGGTCCAGCGCCGGATCCTGTACATGATGAGCGAGATGGGCCTGCGTCCGGACCGCGGCCACGTCAAGAGCGCGCGCGTGGTGGGCGAGGTCATGGGCAAGCTCCACCCCCACGGCGATACCGCCATCTATGACGCCATGGTCCGGATGGCCCAGGACTTCTCGCTGCGCCTGCCGCTGATTGACGGCCACGGAAACTTCGGCTCCCTCGACGACGGTCCCGCGGCACCCCGGTACACGGAGGCCAGGCTCGCGGCGGCGGCCCTGACGCTCACCGACCACCTCGACGAAGACGTAGTGGACTTTGTCCCCAACTACGACAACCAGCTGACCCAGCCGGACGTCCTGCCGGCCGCGTTCCCCAACCTGCTGGTCAACGGCGCCACGGGCATCGCGGTCGGGATGGCCACCAACATGGCCCCACACAACCTCGTTGAGGTCATCTCCGCGGCGCGGCACCTGATCGCCCACCCGGACGCGACCCTCGATGACCTGATGCGCTTTGTGCCCGGACCGGACCTGCCAACGGGCGGCCGGATCGTGGGCCTGGACGGAATCCGGGACGCCTACGCCACCGGACGCGGTTCCTTCAAGACCCGGGCAAAGGTGGAGATCGAGCAGCTCTCGGCCCGGCGCACCGGCCTGGTGGTCACCGAGCTGCCGTACATGGTAGGCCCCGAAAAGGTGATCGAGAAGATCAAGGACGCGGTCAACAGCAAAAAGCTGACCGGGATAAGTGACATCGTCGACCTGACGGACCGCCAGCATGGCCTGCGCCTGGTCATCGAGCTGAAGAACGGGTTCAACCCGAACGCCGTCCTCCAACAGCTCTACCGCTACTCGCCGATGGAGGATTCCTTCGGCATCAACAACGTGACCCTGGTGGATGGCCAGCCGCAGACCCTCGGCCTGGTGAAGCTGCTCTCCGTCTACGTGGAGCACCGGATCGATGTGGTGCGCCGGCGGACGGCCTTCCGGCTGGGCAAGAAGAAGGACCGCCTCCACCTGGTGGAGGGCCTGCTGATCGCCATCGTGGACATCGATGAGGTCATCCAGATCATCCGTTCTTCGGATGAGGTGGCGGCCGCCAGGGTCCGCCTGATGTCCATCTACGATCTTTCCGAAATCCAGGCCAACTACATCCTGGAACTGCGGCTGCGGCAGCTGACCAAGTACTCCCGGATCGAGCTTGAAAAGGAACAGGAGGAGCTGCGCCGCGAGATCGCGGAGCTCGAAGCCATCCTCGGCTCCGAGGAGCGGTTGCGCGGACTTGTGTCCTCCGAGCTCGGCGAAATCGCCGAAAAATACGGTACGCCGCGGCGCACCGTCCTGCTCGAATCCGAGGCCGTCTCCCCCACCGTGGCCGCAGCCCTGGCGGCCACCCCCAACGCCAAGGGCAAGGCCGCGCCGCTGGCCCTGGAAATCTCGGACGATCCCTGCTGGGCCATCCTGACGGCGTCGGGACAGATCGCGCGGACGTCCAACCAGGAGCCCCTCGCCGAGTCCGGGCCGCGTGCCAAGCACGACGTTTTCCGTTCCGTGGTCAAGACCTCGGCCCGTGGGGAAATAGCCGCGGTCACCTCACAAGGCAGGATGCTTCGGCTTCAGGTCATGGACATGCCGGTACTGCCACCCATGTCCGGGCTGCCCAACCTCGCCGGCGGTGTCCCGGCCAAGGACTTCATCACACTGCTGAAGGGTGAAACGCTGGTGGCGTTCGCCCCGCTGGATGAAGTGCTGGCCATCGGCACCGCCCAGGGCGTGGTCAAGCGGGTCCAGCCCGATTACCCCCTGAACCGCGAGGACTGGGAAGTCATTGCGCTCAAGGACAAGGATGAAGTGGTGGGTGTGGCGCCGGCCGGGTCTGAGGAGACCGATCTGGTGTTCCTGACCCGTGAGGCGCAATTGCTCCGTTTCAGCGCCGCCAACGTCCGGGCCCAGGGCAGGACGGCCGGCGGCATGGTGGGCATCAAGCTGGCCGCCGGGGACCAGGTGCTGTTCTTCGGGGCTGTCACCGCCGCCGACGACGCCGCCGTGGTGGTCACCATTGCCGGCACCAACGGCGCCCTGCCGGGCACCGCGCCGGGGGCGGCGAAGGTCACGTCCTTCGCCGAATACCCTGCCAAGGGCCGTGCCACAGCAGGCGTCCGCGCGCACAGATTCCTCAAAGGCGAAGACACGCTGCTGCTGGCGTGGGCCGGGCACGGACCTGCGAAGGCCTCATCGCTGGCCGGCATAGCCAGGTCGCTGCCGCAGGAGCACGGCCGGCGTGACGGTTCCGGGATTCCGCTGTCCCAGGCAGTGGACGCAGTGGGTCCGGCCATGGCGTGGAGCGATCCGTCCTAGACTGCTGCCATGCCTATCATTCCTGATGAAAAGGACTGGACCTGGGTCCTGTCCCGGCCATGCCCCGAGTGCTCCTTCGACGCTTCCACCGTCACGCCGGCCACGGTGCCGGGCAGCGTGGAAAACATGCTGCCACGCTGGCGGGCTGTCCTCCGCAGGCCTGAGGTGGCCGAACGCCCGGATGACAGGACGTGGTCGGCCCTCGAATACGCCTGCCACGTCCGTGACGTCTTTACGCTGTTTGACCAGCGGCTGAACCTCATGCTTGACGCCGACGGCGCCCAATTTGAGAACTGGGACCAGGACCTCACTGCCGTCGAAGCGGACTACGCCAACGCCGATCCCGCCGTGGTCAGTGCAGAACTGACGGCGGAGGGTGAACAGATCGCGGAGTCCTTCGCCGGCGTCCGGGAGGCGGAGTGGGGGCGGCGCGGCCTGCGCAGCAACGGTTCCGAATTTACCGTCCTGACGCTGGCCCAGTATTTCCTGCACGACGTCGTCCATCACCTCCACGATGTGGACGGCTGAGGGGACTCAACCCACCAGCGAAGC
Source organism: Pseudarthrobacter sp. NBSH8 (assembly GCF_014217545.1). Lineage (NCBI taxonomy): Bacteria > Bacillati > Actinomycetota > Actinomycetes > Micrococcales > Micrococcaceae > Pseudarthrobacter > Pseudarthrobacter sp. NBSH8. Next base: position 1,628,331 of record NZ_CP043178.1, on the reverse strand, counting down.
AGCCATGCCCGCCCGGGACGCTGCCGGGAGCTCCAGCCGGGCGTCAGCCAACTGGATGTCGGCCGGATTGTGGGTGACCATGACCACCGTGCGGTCCTTCAGGCCAGCGCGGAGATCTGCCAGCATTTCCCGTCCCGCCTGCGCGTCCAGATGAGCCGTGGGCTCGTCGAGCAGGATGACCTCTGCCCCCGTCAGCAGGGTCCGCGCCACAGCCAGGCGTTGCCGCTCTCCGCCGCTGAGGAAGGAACCGCCCGGCCCGATCCGGGTGTCAAGCCCGGCCGGCAGCCGCGAGAGCATGGCGCTGAGGCCGACGGCGGTCAGTGCCGCTTCCAGCTCGGCGTCACCGGCCGCAGGCGTACCGTCGGCAGGCGTACCATGGCCGTGAGCAGCGGAAGCGCCCGTCACCGCGTCCGCGGCTGGGACGCCCAGCATGAGGTTGCCCCGCAGCGTCGAATCGAACAGATGCGCCTCCTGCGGGCACCAGGCCGCCGTCCCGGTCACCGCTGCGCGGCCGGTAGCGGCCGGCAGGAATCCCAGCAGGACAGCGAGCAACGTGGATTTCCCCGCGCCGGACGGTCCGGTGACCGCCAGCCAGGTGCCGGGTCCGGCAGTTGCTGAGATCCCGGAGAACACAGGTTCCCCGCAGGGCCACGCCGCCCCGACGTTTTCCAGTTCAACCCCCGCGGCTGCGCCGGAACGGGCGGGGACAACGTGCAGGCCGTCGCCGTCCCCGGTTTCGGTGGCGCCGCCATCCAGCACGCCGGACTCACCGACCCGGCGCATAACGCTGCGAAGCGCCGGGTACTGGCGCACCGCCGTCGTCATCGCCGCGTACGGTTCCACCAACGCCAGCTGCAGCAGAACCACAACCGCGGCAGTGGCGGGCTCCATGGTGCCGGCCAGCACCTGGGGTGCAGCCAGCACGGCAGCAGCCAAAGCGGCACTTCCGCAGGCGGCGACCGTAATGGCTTGGCCGAGGCCTTCGGCCCAGGCGGAACGCTGCGATGCCCGGGTGGCCAATCGGTCCTCGGAGCGCAGCGCGTCCAGGACGGTTGCAGCAATGCCGTTCGCGTGCAGCTCCGCCCGGGCATCCAGCGCAGCAGACGTGCGCCGCAGGACGCCTGCCCGCAGGCTTTGTTCCGCTGTGGCCGAGCGGCGGCCTCCCCACAGGGCGGCGGCCGGCGCCACGAACAGGCTGACAGCTGCTGCCAAGGCAACGGCCAGCAGCGCGGCAGGCGCCACCAGGACGGTTGCCACCAGCGCTGAACCGGCGACGGCAAGCGCCGTGACGGGCGGCAGGACAACCCGCGGCAGCAGGTCCCGGACGGTGTCGACGTCGTCAATCACCGTGCCCAGGACGTTGCCGCCCTGCAGGAGCCGCCGAAGCGAGAGTGCCCTGCGGCTCAGTGATTCCCAGAGCCTGCCGCGCAGCCGGGTGAGGGCGCCGAAGACGGCGTCGTGGAGCAGGAGCCGTTCCCAGTAGCGGAGGACTGCGCGTCCGATACCGAAGAACCGCACGCCGACGATGGCGGTGAGCAGGTACAGGATGGGTGGCTGTTCGCTCGCCCTGATGATGAGCCAGCCGGACAGGCCGGACAGGGCCACGGCGAAAATGGCGGCAAAGGTGCCCACCACGGCGGCACCGGCGAACCGGCCGGACACCGGGGACAGCAGGCCGGACAGAAGGCGGGGAGTCCCGCCGGGCCGGGGATCCCCGGCGGCAGGGTTCTGTGTCCCCGCCAGGTGACGCCCGACAGTTTCCAGGACATGCTCCTGCGCCGCGGTTGTCCCGGTGGGCCGGGTCCCGGCCAACACCACGGCTCCGCCGGAGGGAACGGTGATGCCGTGGGCCGATACAGGCACCAGATGGTCAGCCAGCTCGCGGGTCTGTTGGTCGTGGGCCACCAGAATGACGGTGACCTGGCCCCGGAGCGCACGGATCGAGTCCTGCACCAGCGCCGCCGACACCCCGTCAAGGTGTGCAGTGGGCTCGTCGAGCAGCAGAACGGTGGCACCGGACCTGATGCGGGCCAGGCCACGAGCCAACGCAACGCGCCGCAGCTCGCCCGGGCTCAGTTCGGCCGGATGGTGGCCGGCGAGGTGCCCGGCCGCCGCCGCCACCAGGCAATCCCTTGCCGCCTCGGCTGCCGCCGGAGTATCGGGTCCCATTCCGCCACCGAGATACAGCATGACCTCCCCGAGCACGGAGTCAGACACCATCACCGGATGCTGCGGAACCCAGGCGACGGCGTCGCGCTGCAGGCCGGCGAGGCGGCCGGACACTGTGGTTCCGCCGCCGTCCCCGACGGTCCCGGCCAGCACGCCAAGGACAGTGCTTTTGCCGGCGCCGCTGGGGCCGTCCAGGGCGGTGATGCGCCCGTGCGGGGCGGTGAAGGTTAAGGGCCCGACGGCGGGAGCGGAGCGTCCGGAGTAGGTGACGGTGAGGCCGGTGACTCTCACTCCCCCGGACCCGGGCACGGAACCCCGGCAGCCGCCGTCGGACGCGGCAGCTTCGTGTCCCGGCGCGGGCAGCGGGCGCGGCTCGGGTGCTTCAGTGACCTTCCTGGTCTCGGCCAGGGCGGCCCGGCCGTCATCGCTGGCGTGGTGGGCCGTGCCCAGCTCCCGGAGCGGCAGGTAGCAGTCCGGGGCGAGGATCAATGCCAGCAGGCCGGCTTCGAGCGGCATCTCGCCGTGCACCAGGCGGACGCCGATGAACACGGCGACCACTGCGACGGAAATCGTGGCGATGAGTTCGAGCGCCAGTGCGGACAGGAACGCGGTGCGCAGTGTCCCCATGGTCCTGGCGCGGTATTCCTCCGAGATCTCCTCAAGGGCTCTGCGCTGGGCGGCGGCACGGCCCAGTCCCACCAGGACCGGCAGGCCCTTGGCGAGCTCAAGCATGTGGCCGGACAGCCGGGTCAGGCTTTCCTGGGCCGCACGGACATGGTCCTCGGTGTACCGGCCAATCAGCACCATAAACAGCGGGACGAGCGGAACTGTCAGGACAATCACCACCGCGCTGACCCAATCGGCGAACAGGATGCGCGCCCCGAGCAGCAGCGGGATCGCGGCGCAGTTCACGAGGGCGGGCAGGAACTGCGTGTAGTAGCTGTCCAGCGCATCCAGTCCGCGCGTGGCCAGCACGGCCAGCCCGCCGTCGGCCGGGCCGGTGCTGCGTGCACCGTTCCGCAGGGCCCGGGCCAGCAGTTCGGCGCGGAGCTCCTCCTTGATGCCCAGCGCGGCGCGGCGCGCAGCCATGCCCTGGGCCCACACGGTGGCGGACCTCAGGACAACGCCCGCCAGGCCCCAGGGCAACTGCTCGGGCCAGGTCCCGTTCCCGGTGGCCAGGCCGGCCAGCATGGCAGCCACGGCCTGCCCCATCAGAACCAGCGACAGCGCCTTCAGCGCTGCCAGCAGGCCAAGCCAGTAAATTGCGGAACGGGTAGCCGGTCCGGCCGGAACATCCGGGCGCACGGCCGGTCAGCCCTTCGTGGTGAACGCCCTGACGGCAATGGCCGGCAGGAAGCTGTGGGCCGCGGGGATCTGGGACGCGCTGACTCGGCGCCGGAACACCCAGTAGGTCCACGCCTGGTAGGTGATCACCAGGGGCAGGCCAACGGCTGCCACCACGCTCATGAGCCCAAGCGTGTAATCGGACGACGACGCGTTGGCAACGGTGAGATCAAACGCAGGGTCCAGGGTGGAGGGCAGCACCACGGGGAAAACGGCGCCGAAAATGGACGCGCTGCCGAGGAGGAGGAAGGCCCCCATCGCCATAAATGCCTTGCCTTCGGATCCGCGCCGGGCCAGGAACCATGCGGCTGCTGCGGCCATCACGGCCACGATCACCGCTGCCCAGGTCCATGGCTTGCCCTCCAGGAACTGGAGGACGAGTGCCCAGCCGGCCAGGGGCAGCAGCAGGACCGGAAGCAGCCGGACGAACCAGCGGCGCGCACGGTGGCGGATGTCGCCGTCGGTCTTCAATGCAAGGAACGCCAGCGCGTGGAGCAGGGAGAACCCGACCACGGCCAGCCCGCCCAGCACGGCGTAACCGCTGAACCAGGCGAACGCACCGCCTTCGCGGTCGCCGTTCGCGTTCAGCGGCAGGCCGGTGGTGGTCAGTGCCAGGGCGGCGCCGACACCGAACGCGGCAAAGAAGGAGCCCAGGGCAATGGCCCAGTCCCAGCGCGCCCGCCACGTGTCGGTGTCACCCTTGCCACGGTATTCGAACGCCACGGCACGGAAGATGAGGGCTACCAGCACTACCAGGAGGGGGAGGTAGAGGGCGGAAAACAGCGAGGCGTACCACAGCGGGAACGCCGCAAACGTTGCGGCCCCGGCCGTGATGAGCCAGACCTCGTTGCCGTCCCAGACCGGGCCGACGGTGTTCAGCAGTACGCGACGCTCGGTGTTGTTCCGCGCGAACAGCTTCATCAGCATTCCCACGCCGAGGTCAAATCCTTCAAGGAAGAGGTAGCCGGTCCAAAGCACCGCGATGACGATGAACCAGATGGTGGGCAGCAGTTCCATGCTCGAGTATCCTCTGCTCTTCTTAGTAGGCGAATGCCAGGACGTCGCCGGCGGGTTTGCCGGTGCCAGGGCCCTTGTTGGCGTCCCCGTTTTCGTCGGCCGGGGTATGGGCCAGTTCCGGCATCGCGGACACCACACCGCCCCGGATGAACTTGACCAGGAGTTTGACCTCAACCACAAGCAGCGCCGCATAGACCGCGGTCAGAACGATCAGTGACGTCAGCAGTTCACCGGCCGACACTCCAGGCGAGACGGCCGCCGCGGTGAACATAAACACCTGGTCGATGCCGTTCAGGTCCGGGTTGGGGGCCACCACAAACGGCTGCCGGCCCATCTCGGTGAAGATCCACCCGGCCGCGTTGGCGCCGAACGGGGCCAGGATGCCGAACACCGCGAGGCGCATCAGCCAGCGCGATGCCGGGACCGTGCCCGTTCTTGTCACCCAGAGCGCCAGGAGCGCGGCAAGCGCCGCTATACCGCCGAAGCCGATCATCATCCGGAAGCCCCAGTACGTGACTTCCATGACCGGGACGTACTGGATCTCCTGGCCTGCCCTCTCGCCGTAGATCGGGTTGTTGGGCAGGTGGGTTCCGTAGTCGGCCTTGTACTGGTCCAAGAGGCTGTTGACACCCTTGACCTCGGTGGTGAAGTCGCCCTTGGCGAGGAAGGACAGTATGCCGGGTACTTCGATCACGGCCTTGATGTCATCGCAGTTCATGGAGCCCAGGTTCCCGATGCTCAGCACGGAGAAGCCCGTACCGTCGTGGCAGGCGGCCTCGGCCGCGGCCATCTTCATGGGTTGCTGCTCAAACATCAGCTTTCCCTGGAGGTCTCCGGTCAGTGCGGTGCCCGCGAACGAGATCATGGCGACGACGGCGCCGATCCGCAGGGAGCGGATCCAGACTTTGTAATCGGTCCGGTCACGGCCGGGGATGGCTGCTTCGCCGGGAATCACCTTCCCGTCGGCGCCGACGGTGTCGATGCCGTCGGTGCGCCTGCGCCAGAGGTGGTACCAGGCAATGCCGAGGAGGAAGCCGCCAGCAACGGCCAGTGCGCCCATCAGGGTGTGCGGGAAGGCCACGAGTGCGGTGTTGTTGGTGAAGACTGCCCAGGCGTCCGTCATGACCGGCCGGCCGTCGATAATCTTCGCGCCCACGGGATGCTGCATCCAGCTGTTGGCTACGATGATGAAGTACGCGGAGAACACCGATCCCACCACGGCCACCCAGAGGCAGGCCAGGTGGATTGCCGGCTTCAGCTGCTTCCAGCCGAAGATCCACAGGCCCAGGAACGTGGACTCAACGAAGAAGGCCAGCAGCGACTCCAGCGCCAGCGGCGCCCCGAAGACGTCTCCAACGAAGCGGCTGTACTCGCTCCAGGCCATGCCGAACTGGAACTCCTGCACAATGCCGGTGGCCACGCCCATGATGAAGTTGATCAGGAAGAGCTTGCCCCAGAATTTGGTCATCCGGAGGTATTCCTCCTTGCCGGTGCGGTGCCAGAGCGTCTGCATCACGGCGACCACCAGGCCGAGTCCGATGGTGAGGGGCACCATCATGAAGTGGTACACGGTGGTGATGCCGAATTGCCAGCGGGCGATTTCCAGAGCTTCCACAGCAGTCCCTCGGGTTGGCGGTGCGACTTTTCTACGGTTCGTAGAACTTTGACTTCTACAGAGTGTAGAACAATGCGGCGAGCACTGTAAACCAACAGTTCCATGCGGAAGTGGCGCCCACAAGGCCGCGGCGCGCCGACTGTTCTACCGTACGTAGAAACTCAGCCGAAAAACAGGTAAATTTGTTCTTGTATATGTAGCGCTGGTGCAGTCACCGCGGCCGCCAACGGCCCGGTGCGGGGAAAATCGAAGGATGTATGGCAATGGCAAGTCTTGGCGAACTGGAACGGGCAGTGATGGATCTGCTCTGGGCGGGCCACGAAGCAGCCACCGCGAATACCCTGCGCGACAGACTGGCAACAACCACTGAAGCAAACGGGGATGCCGCAGGGCATGAGGGCAAGGAGCTTGCCGTCACAACAGTCCTGACCGTCCTCTCGCGGCTCGAAAAGAAGGGCCTGGTGGAGCGGGAACGCGGTACGCGGCCGCACCGCTACCAGGCCGTTTCGAGCAGGGAAGACCACACGGCGGAACTGATGCATGAAGTCCTGGGCTCAGCGCCCGACCGCGAAGCCGTGCTGGCACGTTTCATCGGCTCCGTGACGGACAGTGAAGCGGAAACCCTGCGCAAACTGCTTGGCAACATCTAGGGGACCATGTTCTGGACCTCGTACCTGCTGGCGGTCCTCGCGATAGTCCTGGCGTGGCCAGTGCCTATCCTGCTTTCCCGTGCCTCGTGGCCTGCACGGTCACCGTTCACGGCCATGCTGCTGTGGCAGGCAATAGCACTCGCGGGTGGACTGTCCATGATCGGCGCCATGCTGGTCTATGGGCTCGAACCGATCGGAGACAGCCTCATTTCCGGGCTGCGCGGGCTGGCGGCCATGGTCCTCTTCAACGCGCCCACCACGGCACTGGGCTTCTGGCATCTCTTCGCCCTGTCCGCCGCGGCGCTGCTCACCGCCCACCTGGTCTTCACCCTCTTGCTGACGTACTACAGGATTGAACGGCAGCGGCGTCGGCACCGGGAGCTCCTGGCCTTGTTGGCCGCCCCGTCCGTCGACGCAGACCGAACAGTGGTCATCAGCCACGATTCACCTGTTGCCTATTGCCTGCCGGGCGGGGCCCGCTCCGTCACGGTGCTCTCGGATGGCCTGATGGCGGCCCTGGAGCCGGCTGAATTAAGGGCGGTCCTGAGCCACGAGAATGCCCACCTCAACCAGCGCCACCATCTCCTGCTCTGGGCGTTTGCCGCATGGCGCCAAGCGCTCCCATGGCTGCCCACCACCCGCCTCGCGCAGGAGGCGGTGAACTCGCTGATCGAAATGCTGGCTGACGACGTAGCGCTCAAGACAGAAAGCAACGCCACGCTCATCAAGGCGATCGCCATAGTGGCCAGCGGCCCCACCGGAGGTATGGCCGCTGGTATGGCAACGGGCATGGCGTCCGCCGCCGTGCCGTCCGCGCACCCCGGCCTTGCCCTGGATGGGCTTGAGGCACCCGCCGGCGCCGTCTCAGGTTCTGCGCGGACCACGATGTCCCGGGTCAGCCGGCTGCTATCCCCTCAGCCGCAACTGCCTGCCGCCGCCCGCGGGCTAGTGCTTGCCGGCTGCGCCCTGCTCCTGGCCCTGCCCACCGCCCTGCTGATCGTGCCTGGCCTGCTCGGTTGAAGCGCGGCGACGGAAGCCCCGCATCGGCTGAATCCCGTCACGGACTGAATTGCCGCTGTGGGCTGTGCCGTCCTGGGCCGGGCCGTCACCGGTTGTCAAGCATCGATCCGCTCCCGGTCCAGGCTGGAGGCGCCGGCGATGATGAAGTCTTTACGGGGGGCGACATCGGATCCCATCAGCAGGTCGAACGTGTCCTCCGCGTGCTTGGCATTCTCGATGCCCACTTTGCGCAGTGTCCGGTGCCGCGGATCCATGGTGGTTTCGGCCAGCTGCCCGGCGTCCATCTCGCCCAGGCCCTTGTACCGCTGGATCGGCTCCTTGTAGCGTTTGCCTTCCTCGGCCAGCCGGGCCAGGAGCACGTGCAGTTCCGTCTCCGAGTAGGTGTAGATCATGTCGTTGGCCTTCTGCCCGGCGTTGATGACCTCCACCCGGTGCAGCGGCGGCACGGCAGCATAGACCCGTCCGGCGTCGATCATGGGGCGCATGTACCGGAAGAAGAGCGTCAACAGCAGCGTCCGGATGTGGGCGCCGTCCACGTCGGCGTCGGTCATCAGGATGACCTTGCCGTACCGGGCCGCGTTGATGTCGAAGCTGCGGCCCGAACCGGCGCCCACCACCTGGATCAGCGCAGCGCATTCCGCGTTGGACAGCATGTCTCCCACGGACGCCTTCTGCACGTTCAGGATCTTGCCGCGGATGGGCAGCAGCGCCTGAAAGTCAGAGGACCGCGCCAGCTTGGCAGTTCCCAGCGCCGAGTCGCCTTCCACGATGAACAGTTCGGAACGGTCGACGTCGTCCGTCCGGCAGTCGGCGAGCTTGGTGGGCATGGACGAGGTTTCCAGGGCGTTCTTGCGCCGCTGGGTCTCCTTGTGCACCCGCGCGGAAATCCGGGACTTCATCTCGCTGACGATTTTTTCCAGGAGCAGCGCTGAGTGGGCCTTGTCGTTCCGGTTGGCTGAGTTCAGCTTCGCGGTGATCTCCTGCTCCACCACCTTCGCGACGATGGCGCGGACCGCGGAGGTGCCCAGGATCTCTTTGGTCTGGCCCTCAAACTGCGGCTCGGCCAACCGGACCGTCAGCACAGCCGTCAGCCCGGCGAAGATGTCGTCCTTCTCAATTTTGTCGTTTCCTGCCTTCAGCTTGCGGGCGTTGGCCTCCACTGCTTTCCGGAACGTCTTGACCAGCGCCTGCTCGAAACCTGACTGGTGGGTTCCGCCCTTGGGCGTCGCGATGATGTTGACGAAGCTGCGGACGGTGCTGTCATAGCCGATGCCCCAGCGGAGCGCCACGTCCACTTCACAGTCACGTTCAACCTCGGCAAGCTGGCTGTGCCCGCGCTCGTCAAGTACCGGGACGGTTTCCTTGAACTTACCCGAACCGTGCAGCCGCCAGACGTCGGTGACGGCGGGATCGGCGGCGAGGAACTCGACGAACTCGGACAGGCCGCCGTCGTGGTGGAACACCTCTTCGTGGCCCGCCGCTTCACCGGGGGTCCCTGCCAGCCTCCGCTCATCGCGGACGGTGAGCTTGAGCCCCGGCACCAGGAAGGAGGTCTGCCGGGCCCGCGCGGCCAGTTCGTCATAGGAGAACTTGGCGTCCGGCGTGAAAATCTGGCGGTCTGCCCAGTAGCGGATCCGGGTCCCGGTCACACCACGCTTCGCCTTGCCCACCACGTCCAGCACGGAGCCGTCCACAAACGGGGCGAACACTGCCGACGGGTCCAGCCTGGATCCCTGGTCCTTGAAGCGCCCCGGCTCGCCGCGCCGGAACGACATTTTGTAGGTTTTGCTGCCGCGGTCTACTTCAACGTCCAGGCGGGCAGACAGGGCGTTCACCACGGAGGCGCCCACGCCGTGCAGGCCGCCGGAGGCCGTATAGGACCCGCCGCCGAACTTGCCGCCCGCATGGAGTTTGGTGAAGACCACCTCGACGCCGGTGAGTCCCGTCTTCGGTTCCACGTCCACGGGGATGCCACGGCCGTCGTCGTGAATTTCCACCGAGTTGTCCGCGTGCAGGATGATCTTGATGTCGTGGCCAAAACCGGCAAGCGCTTCGTCCACCGAGTTGTCGATGATCTCCCACAGGCAGTGCATCAGCCCACGCGAATCGGTGGAACCGATATACATGCCGGGGCGCTTGCGGACGGCTTCGAGGCCCTCCAGGACAGAAAGGTGCCGGGCGGTGTAATCGGAACTTGGTGCCACGGGTTGTGAACTCCTTCAGTGACGGAACAGCTGGCGCTGCGGGCGCTCCATCGAGCCTAGTCGGCGCGGCAGCAGACGGGTGGCTGCCACACGTGGCCAAGGCTGTGGGCCGGGCCACTCGTTATCCTTCCGTGACGGAATCCTGCGCCTTGATCAATTCTTGTGGCTACGCGGACAGCGAACTTGACCCGTCCTTGCGATGGGATTGGTACGAATACTGGTTATATAGACATACAGATCTACTAAGGAGGCCGACATGACAACAGCAGTGGCAGACCGCACACTCAACGCACTGGACCGGTGCGATCGCTGCGGAGCTCAGGCATATGTCCGCGTTGTACTCGAGTCCTCCGGCGGTGAGCTGCTGTTCTGCGGCCACCATGCCCGTGCAATCGAGGCTACGCTGAGGCCGCTGAGCTCCGACTGGCACGACGAGACGGGCAGGCTTCACGAGAAGGCTCCCGTAGCCATCGACTGACCGGACGCACCCCAACCTGACACACCAAAGAAGAGGACTCCTCCAGCCGGAGGGGTCCTCTTCTTTGTTATGGAGACCACGCATTCTTTGTTGTGGAGACCACGCGTTGAATCCCAGAGAGGAAAACGCGGGTCCCCTTCTCACCCCTCAATCCGAAGATGATGGGCGGAAGGTGACCCGCGCTGCCTGAGTCCCGATCTAGTCCAGGTAGTCCCGCAGCACCTGCGACCGTGACGGGTGGCGGAGCTTGGACATGGTCTTGGATTCGATCTGGCGGATACGCTCACGCGTAACGCCGTAGACCTTGCCGATTTCGTCTAAAGTCTTCGGCTGGCCGTCCGTCAGGCCGAAACGCATAGCCACCACGCCGGCTTCGCGCTCGGACAGGGTGTCCAGAACGGAATGCAGCTGTTCCTGCAAGAGCGTAAAGCTCACGGCATCAGCGGGAACCACGGCCTCGGAGTCCTCGATGAGGTCGCCGAACTCGGAGTCACCGTCTTCACCCAGCGGGGTGTGCAGGGAGATCGGTTCGCGGCCGTACTTCTGGACCTCGACGACCTTTTCAGGAGTCATGTCCAGTTCGAGGGCCAGTTCTTCGGGCGTGGGTTCGCGGCCCAGGTCCTGGAGCATCTGGCGCTGCACGCGGGCCAGTTTGTTGATGACTTCGACCATGTGCACCGGGATGCGGATGGTGCGGGCCTGGTCTGCCATAGCGCGGGTGATGGCCTGGCGGATCCACCACGTGGCGTACGTGGAGAACTTGAAGCCCTTCGTGTAGTCGAACTTCTCGACAGCGCGGATCAGACCCAGGTTGCCTTCCTGGATGAGGTCCAGAAACAGCATGCCTCGGCCGGTGTAGCGCTTAGCCAGTGAAACCACCAGGCGGAGGTTGGCTTCGAGCAGGTGGTTCTTGGCGCGCTTGCCGTCGTGGATGACGAATTCAAGTTCACGCTTGAACTTGGGTTCCATCGAGCCGTCGTCTGCGTTGATCTTCTCTTCGGCGAAGAGTCCGGCTTCGATCCGGAGCGCGAGGTCGACTTCCTGCTCGGCGTTGAGCAGCGCAACCTTACCGATCTGCTTGAGGTAATCCTTGACGGGGTCAGCCGTGGCACCGGCCGACATCACCTGCTGGACAGGGGCATCGTCGTCATCGGCATCCGAGTAGACAAAGCCCTTGCCCGTTGCTGCTGAGGCGGCCTTGGCTGCGTTGATCTCGCTGTCATCGGCGATGTTGATGTCGTCGAGGTCCTCCTCAACGTCCTCATCATCGTCGCCGCGCGCGGATTTTCCGGCTGCTTCGGCAGCGGCTTTGGCGCCGGGCTTGGGCCCGCGCTTCTTGGGCTCAGGCTTGCCGTCCAAACCGGTGTCACCGGAGGCATCCTTGATGGCTTTGTTGGCTGCCCGCGTCGCTGCTCGCTTGGCGTTCGTTGCAGCCTGCTTCGCCTCAGGGGACAAATCGTCCTGGGCGGCGGGTTCCTTCTTCGCGGAAGACGGGGTCACAGAAAACCTTTCTAGCGGCGGTCTGTGGAATCACCATACGGGCAACACCACTATGACCCTGTCAAGTCCGTGATGAATATCAGGTGCAACCACGGCCGGCAGAGTCTACAAGTAGAACTGCCGGGGCGGCCATAATGTTCCCTGCTGGGCTTCATCACATGCACTTGATTCACGGACCCAACCGGGTCTCGGCAACCATTGTCTCATGGTTTTCCCAAACCCGACCTCAAGGCTGGCGCATCCAGGTCCCACTGGTGAGGCTACAACGGCTCAGGCTGCATCCGGTTCGAATTTCCGCCAGGCGGCTTCCTTCCGTGCAGCCCAGCCGCAGAGGTTGCCGCGCCGCACCAGCTCAAGCATGAGTTCAGCGAGCCGGTAGCCTGGTTCCTCCTCAAGGGCACGGCCGAGGTACGCGGCAGCGTACGACCCCCGTCCCCTGCACCATGCGATCCACCCTCGTCCGGTCAGCGCGGCCGCACCGGCCTGACCGCCGCACGCCGTCAGCTGTTCCAGCACTGCGTCAAGGCTGTTAAGGGTGTGCCAGGCAGGAACCACAGGCTCCAGCCCCAACAGGACTTCGCCATACCCCGGAATGCCTGGGATACCTGGTCCGGCTGGCTCCCATCCTGCCCCTCCGGCTCCGGACGCTGGTCCGGAAGGGGCGAAGCCCAGGAGCGCAGGCCCCACCGGAGCCAGGATGCAGCCGGCGTCGAAGATACCGAATTTCGCGGCACCCGCCAGGGCAGCCGCCTGACCGGCCGCGGCCATCACCAGGACGGCGTCACGCCAGGCCGGGACACGGAGCGACGCGCGAAGGTAGGCAACCTCGTTGACCGGCAGCACCTGACCAGGCACGTTGGCCAGCAGTGCCTCCCACTGGACCATCAGCTGGCCAAACTGGTCCCTGCTCCCCCGGCGCCGGTCCAGTTGCTCCGCCCACGTTTCCTCGTAGGCAAGGATGGCTGTCCGGTCCTCGCCGGAAAGCGTGGGCGGAGGATGGGCACCGTCCTCCGGTGCGGGCCCGACGCTGCTGCCGCGGAAAACCATCTCGGCGTTCAGCATGCTGTCCCGGATCGCTTGGACGGACCGGCCCGGCGAGGGGCAGCAGGACGGCTCGGTGCAATAGGCATCACGCCAGAAGGCGTCACCGACATACCAGGCGTCCCGTACCGGCATCCCCGCGGCCCCTAAGACCGACTGCAGTGCGTCCAGTAGCCCGCGGTAGGTTCCCGGAGGTTCCATCCAGCCGTCGTTGGTGAAGCAGGCCAGCAGGGCACCGTCGGCATCCCCGTCAGCCTGGAGATAGCCGAGCACCGAGTCGGCGTAGTCTCTCGGGTCCGAGAGGGTTTCCGGCCCTGGAAGATCCAGCCTCAGGGTTGCTCCCAGCCGGTTACCGTGCAGGGTCATCGCAACCAGGCTGCCTGCCGGCCAGTAGCCCAGGGAATGCGGGATGAAGCCGAGGATGTCTTCAGGGCCTCGGACGGTCAGGTGTTCTGAAGGTTTCATAGTTCAAGTCTTGGCTCAGCCGGTGGCGCGCGCCCGAAAAAACCTGGGCCATGTGGACAAGCGACCAGGTGTGGAGGAAGAGTCTCAGCGGTCCTTGGACTCGGACGGCTGGCGCCGCCGGGCCAGGTTCGCCCGCCGCTGCTGCGCCATGGCCCGGAGGAGCGGCGGCACCACAACACCCTGCGCGGCCATCTGTCGCCGTACTTTGCGCCGGCAGACGAGCGTCATGGCGGCGCCGAAGCCCAGCAAAAGGAACTGAACGCTAAGTGCGATCCGGAACGGCTCGAGCCCGTACAGGACGCCGTCGGAATAGCCGCTGGCCAGCAGGACGTCCAGCACGAGGCCGACCAGGAAGATCGCCACGAGGGCCGCGATGAAACCGCCCACATTCACGATGCCCGTTGCGGTTCCGATCCTGTGCGCCGGATTGAACGTCCGCGCGAAATCAAACCCGATCATCGATCCTGGCCCCCCGATGGCCAGGACCACCACCAGGCACGCCAGCAACCACAGCGGGGAGCGGCCAGGCGTCACCAGCACCGCGGCCCAGGCAACGGCCGTGGCCCCGGCGATGAGCAGCACCATGGTTGATCGGCGAAGTGGGTGGCGGGAAACGAACTGCCCGATGAAAGGGCCCACGGCCATCGCCGCCGCAACGTACAGGGTCATCAGGCCGGCCACGGTTGCGGCATCCAGGCCCTGTCCCGAGATCAGGAACGGATATCCCCAGGTCATGGCGAACACCGTGCCGCTGAACTGGATGGTGAAGTGGCTCCACATCCCCAGCCGGGTACCCGGCTGTCGCCAGGCCCGCGCGAGCGAGGCGCCCGTGGCCTTCAACCCTTGCTGCGCTTGGGGGGCGGGCACACCGGGCGGGTGGTCCTTCAACAGGACCAGCACCAGCACCACCGCCAGGCCCGCCATGCCGGCGAGCATCAGGAAGCCGGGGGTCCAGCCAAAGGAATGCAGGACAAAGGCGAACGGCAGCACACTGAACAGCTGCCCCAACTGGCCCGACATGCCCGTCAGCTGCGTGACCAGGGGAACCCGGGCAGGCGCGAACCACAGGGGAATGAGCCGGATCACGGAAATAAAGGTCATGGCGTCGCCGGCGCCCACAAGAACCCGCCCCGCCACACCGCCGGGGATGGTGTCGGCGAAGGCCAGCTGGAGCTGCCCAAGTCCCATGAGGACGGCTCCACCGGCGATCATGATGCGCGAGCCGAACCTGTCCACCAGGAGGCCGACGGGGATCTGCAGTCCTGCGTAGACCAGCAGCTGCAGCACCGTGAAGAAGGAGATGGCGGACGCGCCGGCATGGAACCGCTCGGTGGCTTCCAGCCCCACCACACCGAATGAGGTGCGCTGGGAGACGGCCACAAGGTAGGCGAAGATGCCGATGGTCCAGATCAGCCAGGCTCGGGGTGCAGTCACCCCCTCATTATGCCCGGGCTGCTGCCCCGCCCCGGGCAGGCGTCTGCCAGGCGGACGCCGTGGGGCCGGCTACGGGTGCGGGTTCTCGCGGGCCAGGTAGGCCTCCACTGCCGCGCCCAGCTCGTCACCGTTCGGAAGTTCGTCATTTTCATCGGCCAGGAGCGAGCGCCGGACGGTACCCTCAGCCTTCTCGTCGTACCGCTCTTCCAGCCGGGAGACAACCTGCTGCACATCTTCCGAGGCTGCGACCTGTTCAGCGATCTGGCGGCCCACTTCCCGGCCCGCCTCGCGCAGCCGGTCCGCCGGCAACATCAGGGACGTCGCGGCACCGAGGAATTCAAGTCCGGCTACTGCGGCCGGCGGGTATTCCGCGTCGGCAAGGTAGTGCGGAACGTGGATCACGTAGCCGGCAACATTGCGCTCAGCCTCCATGAGTCGCAGCTCCAGAATGTGCCCTACGGCAGCCGGAACGTCAACGGTGGGCTTCCAGACGGAAATGCCCTCGATCAGTTCCGGACGGTTGCCGTGGACGGTCACGCCCACAGGGCGCGTGTGCGGCACAGGCATGGGAATGGAGTGAATCCAGGTCACCAGGTTCACGTCGAGCTTTTCCACAATGCCAACGACGGCGCGCGCGAACCGCTCCCATTGAAGGTCGGGTTCAAAACCGGCCAGAAGCAGGAAGGGGCTGCCGAGCCCGTCCGTCAGCTTGTACAGCGCCAGCTTCGGCTGCTGATAGTCCTGCAGATGATCCTCCACGAAGGAGATGTGGGGCCGCCGCGAACGGTAGTCGATGAGCTGGTCAGCGTCGAACACTGCCACCGGCTCGGCGTCGAGGGTGTCCAGGAGCTCCGCATTGATCTGCCTCACCACGTGGCCGGCATCGGCAAAGCCGGTGAAGCCCATCACCAGGTTCAGCCCGCTGAGCGCCGGGCTGTGGAACAGCTCGATGTTGCTCGCATAGAGCGCATCGGGGTCCAGCAGGGAACCGGAAATCCGTTCAAGCACGGCGTCGTCCTTTCAAGGAGTCGGGTGAATATCTTGTACAACGCGGCCAGGCACCCGGGAATTCCGCCAGCCGGTGTGGCGCAGGTCTCAGGGGATTCCGCTGCCGCGGCCCGCAGCGGCTACGATCGTGAATGGCCCGCCGGACGGGACTACCGGCACCCCGGCGTCGTCCCGATCGGACGGCCCCCGGATTTCCATGGCCGCGCCTGACATCCATACCAGCGCGAACAGCCTTTTCGAGAATTGAGGACTTACCCCGTGGTCAAGAATACTGAAATCAACCTTAGTACCCTCGCCAAGGACCTGAACAGGACCCCCAGTGACGCCGTCGTCATCGGCGTGGGACAGGGATCGGACGGCCCTATCCTGCTGGCGAATCCGCTGACCGCAAAATCGGCGGAAGCGCTGACCGATTCCCTCAAGGTTCTGGGTGTCACCGGCGCCGCTGACCAGGTCGTCCGGCTGCCCGGCCTCCCGGAAACGGGTGCCGGTGTTCTGGTTCTCGCCGGTGTCGGCAAGGTGGCCGCTGGCCGTCCCCTCACCGAAGAGGCCCTGCGGCGTGCCGCGGGTTCCGCCGTCCGCCAGCTCGGCGGTCTGCCCACTGTTGTCCTCGCGCTCCCGACGGCGGGCGTCGCCGACGTCGCGGCGGTCGCCGAGGGTGCGGCCCTGGGCGCCTATTCCTTCACCGAGTACCGGTCGTCCAACGACGGGCTGAAGGAACCGGTCCGCAACGCGTTGATCTACACGGACCTTGCCCCCAACGATGCGCTTCGCGCCGCGCTGACGCGTGCTGGCCTGATCGGTAAAGCCGTCAACGCCACGCGCTCCCTGGTCAACCAGCCGCCCAGCCACCTGTACCCCGAATCCTTCGCCGAGGCCGCCAGGGAACTGGCCAAGGGCCTGCCGGTCAAGGTGACGGTCTGGGACGAAAAGCGCCTCGAAAGGGAAGGCTTCGGCGGCATCATGGGCGTGGGCAAGGGCTCCACCCGCCAGCCCCGCCTGGTGAAGGTCGAATACGCGCCCGCAAAGGCCACCGCAAAAATCGCCCTCGTCGGCAAGGGCATCACGTTCGACACCGGCGGCATTTCCATTAAGCCGGCCCTTGGCATGGGTGACATGAAGAGCGACATGGCAGGCGCCGCCGTCGTCCTTAACACCGTGCTGGCGATCGCAGGACTGGGTCTGCCGGTGAAGGCGACCGCCTGGCTCTGCATCGCTGAAAACATGCCCTCCGGTGCAGCTTCACGGCCTGCTGATGTGCTCACCATGTTCGGCGGCAAGACCGTGGAAGTGCTGAACACCGACGCCGAGGGCCGCTTGGTGATGGCAGACGGCATCGTCGCGGCGAGCCGTGAATACCCTGACGCCATCATCGACGTCGCCACCCTCACGGGCGCGCAACTCATCGCCCTCGGCAACAGGACTGCGGGCGTCATGGGCTCTGACAGCGTCACCGGACCGATCAAGGCCGCCGCAGATCGTGCGGGCGAACTGGTGTGGCCCATGCCGCTGCCGGAGGAACTGCGCCCGAGCATCGACTCCCAGGTGGCCGACCTCGCCAACATCGGCGAACGCCACGGCGGCATGATGACCGCAGCTGTTTTCCTGCGCGAGTTTGTGGGCAAGGGCAAGGACGGGGAGCAGATCCCCTGGGCGCACATCGACATCGCCGGCCCGTCCTTCAACAACGGAAGCCCTTACGGCTACACGCACAAGCAGGGCACAGGCTGCACCGTCCGCACACTGGTGGCTTACGTCGAGGACATCCTGGCCGCTGCCGCCTGACCAGCTTTTGAACTGTCACGCGGCTTTGTGACACCACCGTGAATCCTTGGACACAAAGCCGCGTGACACTCACCACAAGCGCCCCACAAACGCCACGGCAAGGTGGAGCATGTATTAGTGGTTCGCTAAGGTGAACTCCGGTAGTCACAAATGAAAGGGAACTGTTCTGCTGGCATAATCACGGCAGGGAAGTTCCAAGACCAGATGATGCGTACTCTCGTGTCATCGTTCACGCGAGGGAGCGTTTTAGTGGCCGATCAGGCAACTGCGCAAGAATTCGACATCCTGGTACTCGGCGGCGGCAGCGGCGGCTACGCAACTGCCCTGCGTGCCGTTCAGCTTGGCCTCACCGTTGGCCTGATCGAAAAGGGCAAGCTAGGCGGCACCTGCCTGCACAACGGCTGTATCCCCACCAAGGCCTTGCTGCACTCCGCTGAACTGGCCGACCACGCCCGCGACTCGGCAAAGTACGGCGTCAACGTCACCCTTGACAGCATTGACATCACGGCTGTCAACGCCTACAAAGACGGGATCATCGCCGGCAAGTTCAAAGGCCTGCAGGGTCTCATCAAGGGCAAAAAAGGCATCACCGTCATCGAAGGCGAAGGCAAGCTCCAGGGCACCGACACCGTAGTCGTGAACGGCACCGCGTACAAGGGCAAGAACATTGTCCTCGCGACCGGCTCCTACTCCCGGTCGCTGCCGGGCCTGGAAATCGGCGGCAAGGTCATCACCTCCGACGAAGCCCTCACCATGGATTTCATCCCCAAGAGCGCGATCATCCTGGGCGGCGGCGTGATCGGCGTCGAGTTCGCTTCGGTTTGGAAGTCCTTCGGCGTCGACGTCACCATCATCGAGGGCCTGCCTTCGCTGGTCCCGAACGAGGACGCGACAATCGTCAAGGCCTTCGAGCGCGCCTTCAAGAAGCGCGGCATCAAGTTCTCCACCGGCACCTTCTTCCAAGGCGTTGAGCAGAACGCCGACGGCGTGAAGGTCACCCTCGTGGACGGCAAGACCTTCGAAGCAGACCTGATGCTTGTGGCCGTCGGCCGCGGCCCGGTCACGGCCAACCTCGGCTACGAAGAGGCCGGTCTGACCATCGACCGCGGCTTCGTCATCACCAACGAGCGTCTGCACACCGGTGTCGGCAACGTCTATGCCGTTGGCGACATCGTCCCCGGCGTCCAGTTGGCACACCGCGGCTACCAGCAGGGCATTTTCGTCGCCGAGGAAATCGCCGGCCTGAAGCCCGTCGTCGTCGAAGACGTCAACATCCCCAAGGTCACCTACTCCGAGCCCGAAATCGCCACGGTGGGCTACACGGAAAAGGCCGCCAAGGCCAAGTTCGGTGACGACCAGATCCAGATCCAGGAATACAACCTCGCCGGCAACGGCAAAAGCTCCATCCTGGGCACCGGCGGCCTTGTCAAGCTGGTCCGCCAGAAAGACGGCCCCGTGGTCGGCGTCCACATGATCGGCGCCCGCATGGGCGAGCAGATCGGCGAGGCCCAGCTGATCGTGAACTGGGAAGCCTACCCGGAGGACGTGGCCCAGCTGGTCCACGCACACCCGACCCAGAACGAGTCCCTGGGCGAGGCCCACCTGGCCCTGGCCGGCAAGCCTCTGCACGGCTAGCAGTTTCGCCCGCACCACCGCAAGACAACAGGGCTTAGTGCACCCGGCGTGATCCGCCGGGTGCACTAAGCTCGAACAAGCCAGCCATCATCCGCACAAAAGATCAATAAGGAGAACGGGGACGACATGTCTGAATCCGTTAACTTGCCCGCCCTCGGTGAGAGCGTCACCGAAGGAACCGTCACCCGCTGGCTCAAGCAGGTAGGTGACCGGGTAGAGGTGGACGAACCGCTGCTCGAGGTTTCCACCGACAAAGTAGACACCGAAATCCCCTCTCCGATTGCCGGCATCATCGAGGAAATCCTCGTTGCCGAAGACGAGACCGCCGAAGTAGGCGCTCCCTTGGTCCGCATCGGCGACGGCTCCGGCGGCGGCGCAGCCCCCGAAGCAGCAGCGCCGGCCGAAGAAGCACCCGCCGAAGAGGCTGCAGAAGCCCCCGCCGAAGAGGCTCCGGCCGCCGAAGCACCCGCTGAAGAAGCTCCCGCAGCGGCAGCACCCGCCGCATCGGACGGCGAAACCCACGACGTCACCCTCCCGGCACTGGGCGAAAGCGTCACTGAAGGAACCGTCACCCGCTGGCTGAAGGCCGTGGGCGACACCGTTGCAGTGGATGAGCCGCTGCTCGAGGTTTCCACGGACAAGGTTGACACCGAAATCCCGTCCCCCGTCGCGGGAACACTGCAGGAAATCCGGGTCAACGAAGACGAAACCGCCGAAGTTGGCGCAGTCCTCGCCGTCATCGGCTCCGGCGCGGCTGACCCCGGAGCCTCCGCTCCGGCAGCAGCTCCGGCACCCGCCGCCGAGCCTGCTGCACCAGCGCCCGCCGCGGCACCTGCTCCCGTTGCACCCAAGGCAGAGGCCGCTCCGGCGGCACCGGCCGCGGCAGCAGCACCTGCTCCCGTTTCGGCCCCGGCACCCGCAGCCGAGCCTGCTGCCGGCGGCGAATCCGGCTACGTGACGCCCCTGGTCCGGAAGCTGGCCAACCAGCACGGCGTGGACGTCGCATCACTGTCCGGCACCGGCGTTGGTGGACGCATCCGCAAGCAGGACGTCCTCGCTGCGGCAGAAGCCAAGGCTGCTCCCCCCGCCGCTGCACCGGCCAAGCCGTCCGCCGCTCCGGCCGGCCCGGCAGCCTCCTCCCTGCGCGGCACCACGCAGAAGGCACCACGCATCCGCCAGGTCATCGCCCGCCGCATGCGCGAATCCCTCGAAATCTCCACGCAGCTCACGCAGGTGCATGAAGTGGACATGACCAAGGTGGCCAAGCTCCGCCTGAAGGCCAAGAACTCGTTCCTGGCCCAGAACGGCGTCAAGCTCACCTTCCTGCCGTTCATCGCCAAGGCCGTGGCCGAGGCCCTCAAGCAGCACCCCAAGCTCAACGCTGCGTACGACGAGGACAAGCAGGAGATCACCTACCACAACGCCGAGCACCTGGCGATCGCAGTGGACACGGACAAGGGCCTGCTGGTTCCGGTCGTCTCCGATGCCGGCAACCTGAACCTGGCCGGGCTGGCCGCCAAGATCGCCGACGTTGCCGGCCGCACCCGCGACGGCAAGATCGGCCCGGACGAACTGTCCGGCGGAACGTTCAGCATCACCAACATCGGTTCGGTCGGCGCCCTGTTCGACACCCCGATCATCAACCAGCCGCAGGTTGGCATCCTGGGCACCGGCGCGATCGTCAAGCGCCCCGTGGTGGTGGCCGATGAGAACGGTGACGACTCGATCGCCATCCGCTCCATGATGTACCTGTCACTCACATACGACCACCGTCTGGTGGACGGCGCGGACGCAGGACGCTTCCTCCAGACCCTGAAGGCCCGCCTTGAAGAAGGCGCCTTCGAGGCCGACCTGGGACTCTAATCCCCCAGCAGAACCAAACGACGGCGGTGCACGCACCGGTGGGAAACCACTGGAACGCGAGCACCGCCGTCGTGGTTTAAGGCGCGGTGCATTCGGGCCCCGCGTGGCTTTGCTACGCGACGTAGAATCTACTGGCTAAGCTGGTGCCATGACTATCGTGTTCAGCATCCTGGTGTTCTTGCATATCGTCGGCGCAGCAATGATCGTGGGCTACTGGATCGCCACGATCAAAGAGCCGACCGTCCACCCACGCCAGCGTGACGGCGCCTTCCTGCAACTGCTGACCGGCGTCGCCATGATGGGCATGATAACGATTCCGGAACTGAACATGCATGCCAACTATTTCAAGCTTGGCATCAAGTTCGCAATCGGTGTCGCTGTTGCCGTGCTGGCCGTGATCGGCTCCCGTAAGGTCAAGAAGGGTGAACCGGTTTCCACTGGCGTGTCCCACGGAGTCGGCGGACTTGCGCTGCTCAACGTGGCCATCGCCACACTCTGGAACTGATCGCGAACTGAACCACGCACGACCGCGCCGCTCCCCTCATCCGGGAGCGGCGCCGTCGCTGTTTAACGGCCAAGCGGTGACCGCCCTGCGTCAGTCGCCAGGCGGCCGGGCGCACAGTCACAATCCACTGAGAGCGGACACCCTGTGCACGGCCGCCGCTCAATCCCTAGGATTGGAACCGGCGGGGCCGGGCAACGGCCGGTCCCGGTTCGAACCGACTTTGAGGAGTGGACATGGCAGCAATACGCACCGCGCACACAGTATGGAACGGCGACCTGATGACAGGGTCGGGTCAGACCACGCTGGACAGCTCCGGCCTGGGCACATTTGAGGTTACCTGGAAGGCACGCACCGAAGCGGCCGGGGGCAAGACCAGCCCGGAAGAACTCATCGCCGCAGCGCACGCGAGCTGCTTCTCGATGGCATTCAGCAACATGCTCGCCCAGGCCGGACATGCTCCGGAAGAAGTCAACACCAAAGCCGACGTGACGTTCGTTCCCGGCACCGGCATCACGGGGAGCCACCTGACGGTGTCCGCCAAGATCCCCGGCATCTCCGAAGAGGAGTTCCAGCGGATCGCCGGCGAGGCCAAGACCGGCTGCCCGGTATCCGGCGCGCTGGCGAGCATCGAGATCACCTTGGACGCTACCCTGCAGTCCTGATCCACCCTCGCGGCAGCCGCGGTCGCTAGTGACGCTGGCTGCTCCTGAAACGGAGAAGGCCCTGCCCCGCCCGGACTACCGGGAGGGGCAGGGCTTCTTTAGTCTATTGTCGCCGTACGGTGTTAGCCGCCATGCCGGCGGGCAGGAAGCGGCTCAGGCTTCAGTCGGCGGTAACCTTCGCGGACCGGGGGCTTGTCCGTGGGCAGCTCCTGAATCATTTCCTTAAGCGCACCGATCCCGTATTCCAGCTGGGGGTCCCTGCCGGCGGCATAAGCGTGCGGCGGGTAGAGCACTTCGATGTCGGGGTCCACGCCGTAGTTTTCCACGGACCAGCCCACACCGCCACCGAACCAGGTGGCGTACCGCGGCTGGGTCACGCCGGTGCCGTCGGCCAGGGAAAACCTGTTGTCGATCCCCACCACACCGCCCCACGTGCGCGTGCCGATCACCGGGCCGATCCCCCGCAGCTTGGAGACCTGGGTGATGATGTCGCCGTCGGAGCCGGCAAATTCATCGGCGAGGATGATCACCGGACCACGCGGCGCGTGGTGCGGGTAGGTCCGCGGACGTTCGCCGCGGGGCATGCTCCAGCCGGTGACCTTCCGGCCAATCAGCTCCGCCACCAGCTGGGACGTGTGGCCGCCACGGTTCCGGCGGACATCCACGATGAGTCCGTCCAGGGCAGTCTCGGTGTCGAGGTCGCG
Source organism: Pseudarthrobacter sp. NBSH8 (assembly GCF_014217545.1). Taxonomy (NCBI): domain Bacteria; kingdom Bacillati; phylum Actinomycetota; class Actinomycetes; order Micrococcales; family Micrococcaceae; genus Pseudarthrobacter; species Pseudarthrobacter sp. NBSH8. The sequence continues at coordinate 1,605,232 of NZ_CP043178.1, read as the reverse complement.
GTGCAGCTGCGCCCAGCCGTTGGCCATCATGTCCGGGATGTGCAGGTACCCGTAGCGGCCGCCGGAGGCCTCCCGGACGATCCCGCGGTTGGCGGCCACCCACTCCTGATAGCGCAGCCGTTCCTCGTCCTTGACCGGGATCACGGCGATCCGCCGCTGCTCCCCTGCCTCGGCGCCATGCCCCGTTCCGTTGCGCAGTGTCAGCTCCACCGCCCGTCCGGCAGCGCCCACCAGCTGCATCGCGGGGCTCACAGTGGCGGACAGCGGCACACCGTCGATGGCCAGGATGGCGTCCCCGGCCATCGCGGCAGCACCGGGCCGGGTCAGCGGCGAGGTGGCCAGCGGGTCCGAGGACTCCCCGGCAAGAATCCGGGTGATCTCCCAGCCGGCCGCTGTCAAGGCAAAGTCTGCGCCGAGCCGTCCCTGGCTACTGCTGCCGTTTTCCGTGACTGCTGCGGGCCGGACGTAGGCGTGCGAGGTGCCCAGTTCCCCGTGCAGCTCCCAGAGCAGGTCCACCAGGTCGTCGTGGGACCCCAGCCGGTCAACGATCGGACGGTACCGTTTGTGGATGGATTCCCAATCCTGTCCTGCCATGTCTTCGGCCCAGAAGAAGTCGCGCTGCAGGCGCCAGGCTTCGTCGAACGCCTGGCCCCAGACGCTGAGGGGATCCATCATCACGCGGATACGGCCCAGATCCACCTTGACCAGCTGGCCGGATTCCTCATCGGCCTTGGCGGCAGAGGGAACCACGCTGACCTGTTTGTCGTTGACGAGCACCACCTTTTTGCCGTCGCCGGAGAGCCGGTAGCTGTCCAGGGCTTCCACCAGCGTGGCGGACTTCCGGCGGGCCAGGTCGAACCGGACCAGGCTGGGGCGGGCATCCTTGTCGTCCTGGCTGGCTTTGCCGTCGCCGGTGACCCCGGCCAGGGCCCAGTCCAGCCACAGCAGTGCGCCCTCCGTTGACGTCAGTGCCGTGTAGTTGCCCTGGGGAACGGGAACGCCGATGACACGGTGCGCCAACCCGGCCGGATCCACACGGACCGCCGGACCTGCCGCGGCGTCTGCATCCGGGCCGTCCGAGCTGTCCGCGCTTGCGGCAGGGGCCAGGTCAACAGCAGGGCCAAACGGCGACGGCGTCGTGGCCGCCAGCGCCACCAGGTACGGCTTGATGGGGCTCGGGAAGGACAGGTCGAACGAGTGCCCGTCGTAGACCGGATCAAAGCTCCGGTTGGACAGGAAGGCCAGGAACTTTCCGTCCGGCGTGAAACTTGGGGACATGTCGCAGAAACGGCCGTCCGTGACCTCGACGATGCCGCCCGCCAGGTCCGTGGCGTTGGCCAGCCGGAGCCGGCTCCGGGAGCCGAACGAGGTGACGGGTTCAGACCAGGTCAGCCACTGCGAGTCTGGCGACCACGCGAGTTCCGCGATGGTCCCCTCGCCGATGCTGGTGACCAGGGACAGGGCCCCGGTGGCTGTGTCCGCCACATAAATGTCGCCGAAAGAGGTTCCCACGGCAATCCACCGGCCATCGGGGCTCGCTTCCAGGGCGCTGGCGCGTGACGGCTTGGGGAAGGCAATGCGGGCCGGGAGGCCGGACGGTCCGGCGTTGACGTCGGATTCCGCCGGGCTGTGGGCCGCATCGGCCCGGGATTCCCCGGCCGGGGATTCGTCGGCCGGGGAGTCATCCGGCACAGGGACCACGACGTCGGCAGCCACCGCTGCGGATGATGCCGCCGCCGGAACCGGCCGGGGCAGTGGCGCTTCCTGTTGGTTCCGATCGGCGGCGGGAGTCACGGCGACCGGGGTTGCCGTGACGGCAGGAACCTCAGTGTCGGGGACCGGCGCGGCAATCTCCCTGATGTAGATCGCTTCCACGCCGTCGTGATCTGCGACGTAAGCGAGGCGGCCGCCGTCGAGCGGTCTCGGGAGCCGTGCCCGGACACCCGGGGTGGCCTCGACGATCCGGGACGGGCCGTCCTTGTGGCGGAGCCAGTGAAGGGTGCCATGCGCCTCCACCACGCTGGCGGAGCCGCTGTCATCCGGCACCACCGTGCCTAGGTGTTTGGAGGTTTTCAGCAGACCCGGGCGGCGCGATTGCGACGCGGAGCCCAGCGAGATGTCGAGCCGTACCGCGGCAGAGGACAGATCGTGCAGGATCCAGAGCTCACCGGCAGATTCGAAGATGACCCGCTCACCGTCAGTGGACGCGTGCCGGACGTAGAAGTCCTCGTGGTCGGTGTGGCGTCGCAGATCGCCGCCGCCGGGCAGCACCGAGTACAGGTTTCCGTAACCCTCATGGTCCGACAGGAACGCAATGCGCCCGTCCACCCACAGCGGATCCGCGAGGTTTCCGTCGAGGCCGGGAACCAGGCGCTCGAACTCCCCGTTTCCGTCGGTGTCAATCCAGAGCTTGCCCGCGGTGCCGCCGCGGTACCGCTTCCACCAGGCCGGTTCACGGGAGAGCACGCTGGCCAGGACAACCGGCCGCTCGTCCCCCACTTCCGGGCCGAAGGCCACGGATTCGACCGGCCCGAAGGGGAGTTCCTCAGCCGACCCGCCGTCGACCGGGACGCTGTAAGCATAGGTATGCCGGCTTTCAGCCTGGCGGAACGCGCTGGTCACCACTACGTCGCCAGCTGCGGTGAAGCCTTTGACCCTGGTTGTGGCGTGGCCGAAATACGTCAGCTGCCGGTAGCCCCCGCCGTCCACCTCTGCCGAAACCACTTCCGGGGCGGTTCCCTGGATAACAGTCCAGACCAGGCGCTTGCCGTCAGGCGTAAACCGCGGATTGCGGGCAGGCAGCTGCAGCGACGACACCCGCCATGCACGGCCGCCGCTGAGCGGTGCGATCCACACGTCGTCCTCTGCCACAAACGTGACCAGCTCGCCGTGGACATGCGGAAACCGGAAGTAGCTCGAAGAAGTCATCGTTCGATCATAGTCAACTCCCGGAACCGTCCGGGGGAGGTACCGGGAGCGAGCGGACCGTGGTGTGATGGATCATGCGCATAGTCATCGCCGGGGCCTCAGGGCTGATCGGGACCCACTTGTCCGCCACGCTGCGAGAGGCCGGCCACGATGTGACCACGCTCGTCCGACGCGAGCCTGCGTCCGCGGCCGAAATCAGCTGGGACCCGGAGGCGCAACGGCTGGACCCCCAGGCCTTGGCGGGCGCGGACGCCGTGATCAACCTCTCGGGTGCCGGGATCGGGGACAGACCCTGGACCAGGCGCCGAATCGACGAGCTGTTGACGTCGCGGTTGGCTGCCACCAGAACCCTGACCGCCGCCATGGGCAAACTCGACGACCCTCCGCGGACGCTTATCAGCCAGTCGGGATCCAACTACTATGGCGACTCGGGTTCCGCCTCGCTGCGGGAGAGCGCGTCGCCGGGCTCGGGTATTCTGGCCCGCCTGTGCGTCGAGTGGGAGGCCGCCGCGCATCAGGCGCCGGCCGGTGTCCGCGTGGTCACCCCACGCACCGGAGTCGTCCTCAGCCCCGCAGGTGGCGCTCTGGGTCCGATGATGCCGTTGCTTCGCCTCGGACTGGGCGGTCCACTGGGACACGGCAGGCAGTACTGGCCGTGGATCACCCTTCCGGACGTCGCCGCAGCATTCATGTTCCTCGCTGGCGCCGGGTTGCACGGACCGGTCAATGTGTGCGCCCCGGAAAGCGCGGACGTGAACGCCTTGATCGGCGCGTTGGCATCCGCGCTCCACCGGCCGGCATTTTTCCGGGTACCTTCGCCGGCCCTGCGCCTGGTCATGTGGAAGTTGGCCGACGAACTCATCCTGGCCAGCCAGCGCATGGAACCGGCGGTACTTGAAGCCGCCGGCTTCCAGTGGCAGCACCCGTCGCTGGCCGAGGCCGCAGCCTGGGTGGCCGGCAAGCACTGAGCCTAGTCAATGGCCGGATCCAACGTGCTGAGGCAACCAGTCAGGAACCCGGCAGGACGTCCGTAATCCGCCAGCGGCCGTTAACGGAGATCAGCACCAGCCGGAGGTTCCGTGCCGCGACCGGCGCACCAGTTGCCACGGCTGTTCCGGACGCGTCCCTTTCCTCATAGGGCGCCGTAGCTGAAATGACGCCAACAACAACCCTGCCGGATGTGCTGCCGGGCTCGACCTGCAGGTTCGATACGGAATTGGTGAATCCTGCCAGGACGTGGCCGGACTCCAGGAGCTCAGCCTTGAGGCCAGCATCCGCGGCAGAGGCAGCCGATCCCGGGGCATTAACCAGATCCAGCAGCTCCAGCCGCCCGGAACTGAAGGCCAGGGACCTGACGGCAGCCAGTCCCTGGACTGCGTCGAGCGGATCCGCCGAGTCCAGCTGCGCCGCGGCGGCGGCCGGGACTCCTGGCTCGGCGATCAGGGTGTCCGCCTCGCCGGGATCCGCATTTTCCGCCTCCGCCTGTCCACGGGTCCTGTCAGCGGCAGCCACCGCCCCTGGTGCAACGGGTACAGCCCACGGTCCGCCCGGCCCAAAGGCGCCAGCGGCCCAGATCGCGCCTGCCAGCGTGGCACAGGCTCCCGACGCCAGCAACACGGTGCCCCGGTTGCGGCCGGCCGTCCCTGCACGCCCGGCGCGCCGGTTCGGGCCGGGGTCCACCGGCTTCCGGGACACCACAGTCCGACGTTTCGCCCCGAGGATTGTTTCGTGATCCCTGGGCCCGGCTTCCACGGCATGCCTGCCACGCGGAGCCGGCTTTTCACTGTTTACCGGTTGGAGCGGTGCTCTGGCCTCCGGTTCGCGGAGCCTTGGCCCGGGAACCGCTGGCATCTCCCTTTCGTCCGCGGCCGGGAACGGGAGGATCTGCCGCGCCCCCACCAGCCCGGACCAGCGCGACGTCGAGATCCGGCGCCGCCAGGCCTGGAGACTACGACGGAGCGCGCCGCCGGGACGTTCCGGGACGCGGCGCCGTGTCAGCAGTTGCGGAATGACCGTGGCGTGGACCGAGGACGCGAGGTCCACCGGCAGCGGCGGGGCGCTGCGGTAGACCGCCGTCGCCAGCTCAACAGCTGTGGGTCGCAGCCGCCTGTCCTCATTGAGTCCCGCCTCCAGGGCAGCGGCCAGCTCGGCTGGAACGTCAGGGAGCAGGAGCGAGAGGGGCGGGCGATCGGCAGTCCGGCGTGGCGGCTGGCCCGTGAGGCAGTACCACCCCAGTGCCGCCACCGAGTAGACGTCACGTTCCGGCTGCAGCCCGACCCTTACGGCGTCCACGGGTGCCGGATCCATAAACCCAGCGGTTCCGTGATCAGGCACCGCTGAAACATCACCAACCATCCGTGCAATTCCGACGTCGGCGAGCATTGGCTTGCCGTGCCCTGTAAACAGCACGTTCCCGGCCGATACGTCACCGTGGGTGAACCCCTGGCCGTGCAGGTAGCCAAGTGCCTGGGCAATCGGGGTGAGCACGGTGACCGTCTCTCCGATGGTGAGCTTGGCCCTGCTGCCGACCAGGTCTCCGAGGGAACCGCCGGGCGCGTAATCCAGCAGCAGCCCTATGGTCCCTCCTCCCGTCACTGCTGAACCCGCCGGACAGTGAAGACGGAGGGCGTCGTGTGCCTTGATGAGGTGCTGGTGGTCGAGGACAGAAAGAATACGGATTTCACGGCGGATGGCCGCATCGGCCTCGCCCCCGCGCTCCGTGCCTTCGCAGGGACCAGCCACCTCGGGGTGCCCTTCACCAAGGCATTTCAGGGCGAACTCGCGGCCGGACCTTTCTTCGGTTACCAGCCATACTGTTGAACTACCGCCGCGGCCCAACATGCGGCCCACAAGGAAACCTGGAACCACCGGGGCAGTGAAATCATCCATGACTCATGTCTAGCGGAATCCCGGAATGCCTGCAGAAGTTATCCACAGCCGACGGGCCTGCACTGGATCCGCCGGTGGCATGAGAGGTCCGACACTATAGCCGGATTGCTCGCGGATCGGGGTCTAAGCTGGACGGCATGACTCTTGAGTTTTCACAGGTGGGTCTCGCCCCGGATTTCGTTGACTACACACGCGGCTGGGATCTTCAGCGCGTGATCCACGGCAAGGTCGTAGCAGCCGAGGCGCCCAGCACTGTCCTGATCCTTGAACATGCCGCCGTCTATACGGCCGGGAAGCTCACAGAAGAGCACGAGCGTCCGTTGGACGGTACGCCTGTTGTGGCGGTGGACCGCGGCGGCAAGCTGACCTGGCACGGCCCCGGCCAGCTGATCGTGTATCCGATTCTCAGGCTGAAGAACCGGTCAGGCATCCGAGACTATGTTGAGCGGCTTGAAGCGGTCATGATCGCCGTTATGGCCGACTATGGCATCCACGCTGAGCGCATCAAGGGACGGGCCGGCGTGTGGATCACCGCTGACAGCAAAGGCCCGGACCGGAAGATTGCAGCGATCGGCATCCGCGTCCTGGACGGGGTCACAATGCACGGCGTTGCCATTAACTGCAACAATGATCTGGCGCCTTATGCCCAGATCATCGCCTGTGGCATCACCGACGCCAGCGTCACCACAATGTCCATCGAAACCGGCAGGAACATCGCCCCCGGCGATATCGCGGACCGGTTCGTGGAAGAATTTCGCAAGCACGAAGAAGCACTCGTTTCAATCCCTGAGGGAGCACACCTGTGACACTGGCACCAGAAGGCCGGAAGCTGCTGCGCGTTGAGCAGCGTAACTCTGCAGTACCTGTGGAGCGGAAGCCGGAGTGGATCAAGGCGAAGGTCCAGATGGGTCCGGAGTATGTCCAGCTCAAGAACCTGGTTAAGAAGGAAGGCCTGCACACGGTGTGTGAGGAGGCTGGCTGCCCGAACATTTTTGAGTGCTGGGAAGACAAGGAAGCGACGTTCCTGATCGGTGGCTCCGAATGCACCCGGCGCTGTGATTTCTGCCAGATCGATACGGGTAAGCCGTCCCCGGTTGACGTGTTTGAGCCCACGAAGGTGGCCCGCTCGGTTCTGGCCATGCAGCTGCGCTACGCCACCGTCACCGGGGTGGCCCGGGATGACCTGGCCGATGAGGGTGTGTGGCTCTATGCCGAGACGGTGAGGAAGATCCACGAGCTGAACCCGGGCACCGGCGTCGAACTGTTGATCCCTGACTTTTCCGGCAAGCCCGAGCACATCGAGGCGATCTGCGCTTCGAAGCCGGAGGTCTTCGCGCACAACGTCGAAACCGTGCCCCGGATCTTCAAGCGGATCCGGCCCGCGTTCCGGTATGACCGGTCCCTGGATGTCATCACCCAGGGCCGGAACCTGGGCATGGTGACCAAGTCCAACCTGATCCTGGGCATGGGTGAGACCCGCGAGGAGATCTCCGAGGCGCTGCGGGACCTGCACGAGGCCGGCTGTGACCTGATCACCATCACCCAGTACCTTCGCCCATCCGAGCGGCACCTGCCGGTGGACCGCTGGGTCAAGCCGCAGGAGTTCGTGGACCTCCAGGACGAGGCCAAGGAGATCGGCTTCCTCGGCGTCATGTCCGGACCCCTGGTCCGTTCCTCCTACCGGGCCGGCCGGCTCTGGGCCACCGCGATGCGCAAGAAGGGCTGGGAAATCCCCGCCCAGCTCGCCCACATCGAGTCCTCCGGCAGCACCCGCCAGGAAGCCAGCTCACTGCTGGCAGCCCGTTCCTAAGGCGTAGTTTGGTATCCCTGGGGGCCGGCACCGGACATTCTCCGGTGTCCGGTCCTCAGGCATAAATCACGTAGAATTGAAGAACTATGGCGAACACCCCTGATTCCAGTAACAGCACTCCGGCGGCCTCTGGCGCCCCGAAACGTGGCCTCTTCTCGCGCAAGCCAAAAGAAGCAAAGGTCAAGAAGCCCAGCCGGCTCAAGCAGATCGGCGAAGTCTTTAACATGACCCGCCGCCATGATCCCATGGTCCCGTGGCTGATGCTGCTGGTGTTCCTGGGTGTTGTGGCTGTCAGCTTCCTGGTGGGTTATTGGCTGGAAAACTGGATCACTGGCCTTCTCATCGGCATTCCGCTGGGCCTCCTCGGCGCCACCCTGATCCTCTCGCGTCGTGCCGAACGCGCCGCCTTCGCCCAGATCGAGAACCAGCCGGGAGCTTCGGGCGCTGCACTGGGCACGCTGAAGCGCGGCTGGATCACCGAGGACCAGCCGGTCGCCGTAAACCCACGCACGCAGGACGCCGTGTTCCGCGCCGTCGGCCGTCCCGGCGTCGTCCTCGTCAGCGAAGGCCCCACCATCCGCGTCAAGCCGATGCTCGACGCCGAGCGTAAGCGCCTCGCGCGCATCCTCCCAAACGTCACGGTCCACATGATCGAAAGCGGCCGCGACGAGGGCCAGGTCCCTATCAGCCAGGTAGCCAAGAAGATGGGCAAGCTCAAGAACGAGCTGACCAAGCTTGAGGTGAATGCGGTATCCAAACGCATTTCCTCGCTGGGCAACCGACTCCCGATTCCCAAGGGAATCGACCCTTACAAAGCTCGTCCCAACCGCGGACGCTAAGACACTTGAACTGCCCTGGTTCCGGCCACGCCGGAACCAGGGCAGTTTTTGTCTGACCGACGCCGGCCACCCAGGCCGGTACATTGATTGGAAGCAGCTACATGGCGATCCCCGCAAGAACCCTCGTTGTCCGGACCTTCCGCGTCCTGGCGGTTGCCGAAGGCGTCAGCTGGGCTGCACTCCTGGCGGGCATGTACTTCAAGTGGATCGCCAAGACCACCGAACTGGGCGTGGAGATCGCCGGCCCTATCCATGGTGCGCTGTTTGTGGGCTACGGCATCGCTGCCCTCGCCTTGTGGCGGCTCCAGCGGTGGCCCTTCGTGGTGGCCCTGTTCGCGGGCCTGTCGGCGGTGTTCCCGTTCGCCACGGTCGCGTTCGAACGCTGGGCCGGAAAGCGCGGCTACCTGACGCCACGCACGGGCGTTCCTGCCGGGACGAAGGAAACGGCGGGGGTCTGACCCGGCACGGCACTGTATTGGCGCGCCGCGAGGTGCCGGCATACCGCCTTCGCCAGGTGCATGGACCCTGCTAGCGTCTGACGAGGACCGTATTCATCGCCTTGTCGTGCAGTCCCCGCTGGTCCGGATCGAAAATTACGGCAGGAATCACCAGGCACAGCAACACTGACCTCACCACGGCGGCCATCGGACCAGCGGGTCCGCCGCCCAGGCGCAGCACATGGATCCCGGCCACGCGGTGGCCGATGCTGTAACCAAGGGTGCCCACGAGCAGCATCTGTTCCGCGGCAAATACCGCCAACGTGGCCCAGGAGTCACCGCCAAAGGCAAAATTGCTGATCAGCAGGGCAATCCCCCAGTCAAGGACGATAGCGAGGATTCGCCTGCCTGCCCTGGCCATGGAGCCGGAACCGGATTCAGGCATTCCCAAGCGCTCCCCCGGGTACCTTGAGATGCCGGACGTGTCCGGTCCGCTGAGCCAGGAACCAATGTCATTGCGATCTACCACCATCCAAGCTTACCGACTCACCGCCGACCACAGAGTGGAAACCGTTGGACCACACTGTGGACACCGGATAGCGTTAGCTGTTCAGGACAATTCTGTAACCTGATCAGGGCATTCTGTAACCTGCCCGAAACAATGTGGACACTGACGGGAAATGACGTGTCCATAGGCTGATAGCAGTTTCAAGCAATACCTCCCAAGCAGGGAAACAAGGTTTCCCTGCCCTTCGGATTGCGCTGGATCAGTTGGCTTGCCAGCCAGATATTACATATGCGTAAGGAGCATAGATGTTCAAGACTGCGGACGAAGTCCTCAAGTTCATCAAGGACGAAGATATTAAATTCGTCGATATCCGCTTCACCGACCTCCCGGGTGTGCAGCAGCACTTCAACGTGCCGGCAAAGAGCGTCGACGCGGACTTCTTCATCAACGGCCAGCTCTTCGACGGTTCCTCCATCCGCGGGTTCCAGGGTATCGCCGAATCCGACATGCAGCTGATCCCGGACGTTACCACCGCATTCCTGGACACCTTCCGCATGGAGAAGACCCTTGCGCTGAACTTCTCCATCGTGAACCCCCGCACCGGAGACCCGTACCACCGCGACCCCCGCGGCGTGGCCGAGAAGGCTGAGGCCTACCTCGCCTCCACAGGCATCGCCGACACCGCGTTCTTTGCTCCGGAAGCCGAATTCTTCGTCTTCGACAACGTCCAGTACCAGTCCTCCCCCGAGGGCAGCTTCTACAAGATCGACTCCGAAGAAGCACACTGGAACACCGGCCGCGAAGAAGAAGGGGGAAACCTCGGCTACAAGACCCCCATCAAGGGCGGCTACTTCCCCGTTTCCCCCACCGACAAGCAGGCCGACCTCCGCGACGCCATGTGCATCGCCCTGGATGAGGCAGGCCTCGAGGTCGAGCGCAGCCACCATGAGGTAGGCTCCGCCGGCCAGGCTGAAATCAACTACAAGTTCACCACCCTGACCCACGCCGCAGACGACCTGCAGAAGTTCAAGTACGTCATCAAGAACACGGCCGATTCCTGGGGCAAGTCCGTGACCTTCATGCCGAAGCCGGTCTTTGGCGACAACGGTTCGGGCATGCACTGCCACCAGTCGCTGTGGACCAACGGCGAGCCGCTGTTTTACGACGAAAAGGGCTACGCCGGCCTGTCCGACATGGCCCGCTGGTACATTGGCGGCCTGCTGAAGCACTCCTCGGCCGTCCTCGCCTTCACCAACCCGACGGTGAACTCCTACCGCCGCCTGGTCAAGGGCTTCGAAGCTCCGGTCAACATGGTCTACTCGCAGGGCAACCGCTCCGCCGGAATCCGTATCCCCATCACGGGCTCCAACCCCAAGGCCAAGCGCATCGAGTTCCGCGCTCCGGACCCCTCGTCCAACCCGTACCTGGCCTTCGCTGCCCAGCTGATGGCCGGCATTGACGGCATCCGGAACCGCATCGAACCGCCGGCTCCGATCGACAAGGACCTCTACGAGCTGCCTGCCGAGGAAGCCAAGGACATCCCGAAGGCTCCGGGTTCGCTGGAAGAGGCGCTGGAGGCCCTGCGCGAGGACAACGAGTTCTTGCAGGCCGGTGGCGTGTTCACCCAGGACCTGATCGACACCTGGATCGAGTACAAGTACGAGTACGAGATCCGCCCGCTGTCCCTGCGCCCGAACCCGTACGAGTTCGAGCTCTACTACGGCGTCTAGCAAGATTCGCGGCTGAACCCGGTTCAGTCCGCCAAAAAGTCCGCCCGGGCTGCCAGCAAAAGTGCTGCAGCCCGGGCGGACTTTTTTGTCCCTTAAGGTGGGGGCTGCCTCCAGACGTGCTGAGACCAGGAGCCAGCCCCCTGACATGTGCTCCCCGAGACGAAGACTTTTCAAGCCTTCCCCCCAACAAGGTTTGAAGAACACCGCCAATCCACATGATCGGTCAATGTTGAACCGGAGGCAATGCAAACCGCCGAACATTACTTTGTGAAGCTCCGGTACATGGTCCGTTGCGGTCCGGAACTGCCGCCCAGGTACTGCCCCTGGTCCACAAAGCCGGCGGTCCGGTATGCGGCCAGCCCGGCCGGGTTGGTTTCGTTGACGGAAAGCACGACGCCGGCCTCGTGGGTTCCGCATCTGGCGGTCAGTTTCGCGGCGGCGTCCACTGCGGACGTGGCCGCCAGCGGTCCGAGGCCTTGCCCCTGGTGGCGCCTGTCGATCAGTAAACCGCGTAGCAGCCACGCGGAATCCTCGTCCGGCCAGCCGGCCAGGCGCGCGGCACCGGCCTGGAGGGTCAGCACGCCGACGGCGTAGCCCGCAGCCTCCACGACATAAGGGAACCGCGAATCCTCCTCCAGTCCGGCCAGGACCATGCGGAGCGGGTCACCAACGAAGCTGCTTTGTCCAGGGCCCAGTTCAAGGTTGGCTACCTCACCCAGCTGGATGGCAAGGGCGTCACCGTCGAGGTCATCCAGGGCGATCAGCCAGACAGAATCGACCCGGGTTTTCAGGTCGGCTGTCCGTCTGATCCGGCGGGAGCCCCGTCGTCGGCCGGTGGACCGGCAGCGTCCATCCATAGGACCTCCCACAGGTGCCCGTCCAGGTCCTGGAAACTGTGGTTGTACATAAAGCCGTAGTCCTGGACCTCCTGCGACCGGGCGCCGCCAGCGGCCAACGCCTTGCGTACGGTTGCGTCGACGTCTTCCTTAGTGTCCACCGAAAAGGCCATGATGGCTTCGGTGGGACTGGTGGCGTCGGCCACGTCCCTGGAGGTGAAGGTCTTGAAGAATCCCTCTACCAGGAGCATGACAAAGGCGTTGTCGTTGATGATCATGCAGGTCGCGTTTTCGTCGGTGTAGTCCGGGTTGAACGAGAAGCCCAGGGCGGTGAAGAAATCGACGGACCGCTTCAGGTCCTTAACGGGCAGGTTCACGTAAAGTTGCGTTGCCATGGCCCCCAACCTAGCACCGCGCCTCTGCGGCTGTCTGCAGCCCTCCGGGGAGGACCCAAACAGCCGCTAATGTCCGTAGAAGGCTTTCTCGAACACGCCCCGCGCACGCCGGCTCAGCCGGAGGTAGTCCTCTTCCAAGGCGGCCGCGTGGCCTGGTTCGTAGCCACACCAGCGGGCCACCGCCTCCAGGTCCCCCCGCGCAGATGGCAGCAGGTCCGAAGCCCTGCCGCTCCAAATGACGTTGGCGGACCGGATCCTGCTGGCGAGCCGCCACGCCTCGGCCAGCAGCTTCGCGTCGGCAGCCGTGAGCAGGTTCAGCGAAGCCGCGGCGTCAAGGGCCTCCACCGTGGACGTTGTCCGCAGTTCCGGATGCTTGGCAGCGTGCTGGAGCTGGAGCAGCTGTACCAGCCACTCGACGTCGCTCAGTCCCCCGCGGCCAAGCTTCAGGTGGCGTGCGGGGTCCGCGCCGCGCGGCAATCGCTCCGATTCCACCCGCGCCTTGACCCTGCGCACCTCCCGGACATCCTGCTCCGAAATCGATGCCGGGTACCTGATCGGGTCGATGAGTGAAAGAAAGTCTTCGGCCAGGGCGTCGTCGCCCGCCATGGGCCGGGCCCGCAGCAGCGCCTGCGCTTCCCAGATCAACGACCAGCGGCGGTAATATTCGGCAAACGAATCGAGGGAGCGGACCATGGCGCCGTTCTTGCCTTCGGGCCGAAGATCGGCGTCCATCTGCAGCACACGCTCGGCCATAATGGCCGGTTTGAGTGGCTGCGTGAGCAGGCTGGAGACCTTGGCCACAATCCGGGCCGCCTGATCCTGCGCCTCCTCGTCGGTATAGCCCGGCAGCGCGCGGTGCACGTACATTACGTCGGCATCGGAGCCGTAGCCGATCTCGCGGCCGCCCTGCCGGCCCATGGCCACCACCAGCATCGCGGTCTTCAGCGGTCCCTCAGCGGTGACGATTCCTTCGGCCACACGCAGGGCGCCCAGCACCGCTGCCCGGTCGGTGTCCGCCAGCGCCGCGCCCACCTGGTCCTGCTTGAGCAGCCCGGCAGAATCGGCGATCGCGATCCGGAGGATCTCCCGGCGCCTGATCAGCCGGATCAGCCTCATGGCGTTTTCCGGGTCCGCGTGCCGCGACATTTTGGCCGTGATTTCCTGCCATTGGGCTTCGAAGTTCAATGGCACAAGGTCCTTGTTGGTGCCCAGCCATGCCACCGATTCCGGCGACACTTCCAACAGGTCAGCGATCAGCCGTGAGTTGGAGAGCACATTGCATAACCGTTCGGCCGCGGCGGTGGAATCGCGGAGCATGCCCAGGTACCAGTGGGTGGTGCCAAGGGCCTCACTGACGCGCCGGAACGCGAGCAGCCCGGCGTCGGGATCAACGCCTTCGGCGAGCCAGTCCAGCAGGATGGGCAGCAGCTGGCGTTGCAATGCCGCGCGCCGGCTGACACCGGCGGTCAACGCCTCAATGTGCCGCATCGCTCCCCTCGGATCGCGATAGCCCAGTGCGGCAAGGCGGCCCTGGGCGGCCTCCGGCGTCAGCCTGGCGTCTTCGGTGCTGAGTTTGGCTGCCGTGTTAAGCAGCGGCCGGTAGAAAATACGCTCGTGCAGTTCACGGACAGAGCGTTTGGTCTTCTGCCAGGTGGCCAGCAGCGAAGCCGGTGGTGGCCTGTCATTGGAGAAAGGGCTAAGGACTGCCTTTGCAAGGGCTCGCTGTGCCGCCTCACTGACGGGCATCAGGTGCGTCCGCCGGAGCTGGAACAGCTGGATGCGGTGCTCCAGGAGCCGCAGGTATCGGTAGGCGTGGTCGAAAGCGGCGGCGTCGGTCCTGCCGATGTAGCCCCCGGCGGACAGGGCCGCAATGGCTGCGGTGGTATCCCTGCGGCGGAGGGTTTCGTCGGATTTTCCGTGCACCAGCTGAAGCAGCTGCACGGTGAACTCGACGTCCCGGAGGCCGCCCCGGCCAAGCTTGATCTGCCGCTGTTCCTCCGCCGCCGGGATATGTTCGGTGACCCTGCGGCGCATCGCCTGCACAGACTCCACGAACCCTTCACGGCCCGCGGAGCTCCAGATCAGTGGGGCTACGGCCTTTTCGTAGCGCTCCCCCAGGTCCCTGTCGCCGGCGATGGTCCGGGCCTTCAGGAGTGCCTGGAATTCCCAGCTTTCCGCCCAGCGCGCGTAGTAGCTTTCGTGCGACGCGAGGGTTCGGACCAGGGGGCCGGACTTGCCCTCCGGCCGCAGGTTGGCGTCCACTTCCCAGAGGCCGGGCTCACGTGCCACCGACGAGATGGCCCGGGAAATGCCGGCGGCCAAGGCTGTGCCGATGGTGTTGGCACGGGCGTCGTCGAGGTCGCCGGCGTCGATCACGTAAATGACGTCGACGTCGGAAATATAGTTCAGTTCCCGCGCTCCGCATTTGCCCATCCCGATGACAGCCAAGCCGACGGCGGCCACTTCCCTGGCGCTGAACTGCTCAGCAGCCTCGGCACGGGAAACTGCCAGCGCAGCTTCGATCGCGGCCCCCGCCAGATCAGCGAGCTCAGCCCCGACGGCGGGCATAAAGTCCAGCGGGTCAGCGGCGCACATGTCCTTGACCGCCAGGTCCACCACCCCGCGGCGGTACGCCGACCGCAGCGCCGCATAAGCCTCGGTTCCGGTCATTCCTGCCACGGGCCGGGCTGAAGCGGGTTCCGCGCGGACAGATTTCAGGAGGACAGAGCGGAGCTGCTCCGGATCTGCCTGCAGTGGCTCGGGACTGGTGGTGACTTCGAAGGCATCGAGGTGTTCCGGGTGCCGGATAAGGAATTCCCCCAGCGCTTCGGAGGCCCCGAGCACCCTGTAGAGCGGCTCGCTGATCTCCGGATCGGCCGCCGCCAGCTCCCGGAGACCCGGGTGCTTTTCAATCAGCCGCACCAGTGACTGCAGGGCGGTGTCGGGGTTGGCGGCCAGCTGCAGGCCGGCGAAAATCCTGTCCGGGTCCAGGCCAACCAGCTCCGGGGCAGCAAGGAAGCGCTCACCCTTCTCCAGGTCACTGAAGCCGGCTGAGATGAGGCGGCGTGCGAGGCTCACCGCCGCCTAAAGAATGCCGAGGTTGCGCTGCAGTTCGTAGGGCGTCACCTGGAGCCGGTAGTCCTGCCATTCGGCACGCTTGTTGCGCAGGAAGTGCTCGAAGACCTGCTCACCAAGGATCTGCGGCATCAGCTCGGAATCCTCCATGGACCTGATGGCATCGTGAAGGCTGGCGGGCAGGGGATCGTGGCCCATGGCACGACGCTCGGCGGAGCTGAGTGACCAGACGTCGTCCTCTGCTGCGGCGGGCAGCTCGTAGCCTTCTTCGATCCCCTTCAGTCCGGCCCCCAGCAGGACGGCATAGGCAAGGTAGGGGTTCGCCGCTGAATCAATGCCGCGGTATTCGATCCGGGCCGACTGGCCCTTGCCGGGCTTGTACAGCGGGACCCGGACCAGGGCAGAACGGTTGTTGTGCCCCCAGCTGAGGTAGCTCGGTGCTTCGCCGCCACCCCAGAGCCGCTTGTAGGAGTTCACGAACTGGTTGGTCACAGCGGTGAACTCGGGGGCGTGCTTCAGGATGCCTGCGATGAATTGGCGGGCGGTTTTGGAGAGCTGGAATTCGGCGCCCGCCTCATAAAAAGCGTTAGTGTCGCCCTCGAACAGCGAGAAGTGCGTGTGCATCCCGGAGCCGGGGTGGTCGGTGAAGGGCTTGGGCATAAACGTGGCGTAGGTGCCCTGCTGGAGGGCCACTTCCTTGATCACCGTGCGGAACGTCATGATGTTGTCCGCGGTCTGCAGGGCGTCCGCGTAGCGCAGGTCGATCTCGTTCTGGCCGGGACCGGCTTCATGGTGGCTGAACTCCACCGAAATACCCACGGATTCCAGCATGGTCACGGCCGTGCGGCGGAAGTCCTGCGCCACGCCGCCGGGAACGTGGTCGAAGTAGCCGCCCTCGTCAACGGGTATGGGCGCGCCGTCGGGCCCGGGCTGCTGGGATTTGAGGAGGTAGAACTCGATCTCCGGGTGGGTGTAGCACGTAAACCCCATGTCCGCGGCCTTGGCCAGCGTGCGCTTGAGGACATTGCGGGGATCCGCGGCCGACGGTTCGCCGTCCGGAGTCAGGATGTCGCAGAACATCCTCGACGTCTGTTCCGTCTCGCCACGCCACGGCAGGATCTGGAATGTGGACGGATCCGGTTGCGCCAGCATGTCCGATTCGAACACGCGCGCCAGTCCTTCGATGGCTGAACCGTCGAAACCGAGTCCCTCCTCAAAGGCCCCTTCAACCTCGGCCGGGGCAAGTGCCACCGATTTGAGTGAACCCACGACGTCGGTGAACCACAAACGTACGAACCGTACGTCGCGCTCCTCGATTGTGCGCAGGACAAACTCTTGCTGGCGGTCCATGATGGCCTCTTCTCCGGTCAATCGTTCATGCCCCGGGCCCGCGGAAGCGGCGACCGGCAGCAGTTCACCATTACTTTACTAAGCAATCGGCTCCAATGCGGGCGACCGCACCGCGCGTAACACAGCGTTAACACGGCAACCATGGCCGGCCGAGCCCGCCGGTGGCAAATATGCCCTCGACGGGCACTTGAATATGACACGGATCACGGTCCGTTGGCCCGTCTGCGGTGGCTAGGACTGCCCGTGCCGCATTACGCTCTTGCCATGGACTCCACCAATAGCTCTGAGTCAAGCGCGTCCGCTGAAGTACACGCACCCTACGGAACCGGACCTGCACCGGTGCAGGCACCGTCGTCGGAAATTAACGCGAAGCCCGCGCCCAGGGTGCGCATTCACCACCTGCAGCAGGCCAAGCGGGACGGTAAGCGCTTCGCCATGCTGACCGCCTATGAGCAGTACAGCGCGGAGATCTTCGACCAGGCCGGCATCGAGGTCCTCCTGGTGGGCGATTCGGCATCCAACAACGTTTTCGGCAACGAGACCAGCCTGCCCGTCACGGTGGATGAACTCCTCCCTCTCTGCCGCGCCGTGGCGCGGTCCGCTAAGCGCGCCCTGGTGGTGGCAGACCTGCCGTTCGGCAGTTACGAAGTTTCGGCGCAGCAGGGTGTCGAAACAGGCGTCCGGTTCCTCAAGGAAGGGCTGGCCCACGCCGTCAAGATCGAGGGCGGAAAATACTACGCGGAAACCGTCCACGCTATGGTCCAGGCCGGCGTCCCGGTCATGGCCCATATCGGCTTCACCCCCCAGAGTGAACACGCGCTGGGCGGTTACCGGGTCCAGGGCCGCGGGGAGGATGCGCAGCGCCTGATTGACGACGCGGTGGCGCTGGTTGAGGCGGGGGCGTTCGCCGTCCTGATGGAAATGGTTCCGGCGGACACGGCAGCCGCCGTTGACGCGGCGGTCAGCGTGCCGACGGTCGGGATCGGCGCCGGCAATGCCACCACCGGGCAGGTGCTGGTGTGGCAGGACATGGCCGGGTTCCGCGGCGGCAGGATGGCGAAGTTCGTCAAACAGTACGCCGACCTGCGCACGGCGCTCAGTGACGCGGCGAAGGCGTACGGCGACGAGGTCCGAACAGGTGCGTTCCCCGGCCCGGAACACTCTTTCTAGGCCTCGGCGGGACGCGGGGCCGTTCTGGGCGCTGGCACGTCACGGGCCGGCAGATGAGTGCGGTTCAGTCGTCATCGCCCTTTTCCCACGACTCATTCCGGGCCCGGACCTTTTCGAGGGCGTGTTCGGCCTCTTCCCGCGTTTTGTAGGGGCCGATCAGCTGGCTCCAGTCCGAGAGTGCGTCTTCTTCCACCTCGTGGGTGTTCACGTTGTACCAGTACTCAGTCATCGGTGCTCCTCGTTCCGGCTGGCGGAGGCCCGGCCGTGATCCACGTAACTTAAACGTCGATGCGGACAGCTTGGGGCTTCCAGTTACTTGGCCTAATGCGGTGCCTTATATGATCAATCTATGCCTTCCCTAGCCTCGACTGCACCCACCGGCACCCTTACCCGGGGAACCGTAAGCCCGCAGCTCCCCGTTCCAGCGTCCATCACGCGCCCGGAATACGTGGGCAAGCCCGGCCCGGCCAAGTTCACCGGCTCCGAAATCAAGTCCGCCGAGACCGTAGAGAAAATCCGGATCGCCAGCCGGATCGCCGCACAGGCCATTGTTGAGGTGGGCAACCACATCAGGCCCGGTGTAACCACCGACCAGCTGGACAAGGTGGGTCACGAATTCCTGCTGGACCACAAGGCCTACCCGTCCACACTGGGCTACCGCGGGTTCCCGAAATCCCTGTGCTCGTCGCTGAATGAAGTGATCTGCCACGGCATCCCGGACAGCACCGTGGTCCAGGACGGCGACATCCTTAATATCGACATCACGGCATTTATTAACGGAGTACACGGCGACACGAACCACACCTTCCTGGTGGGCGCCGTGGACGACGAATCGCGCCTGCTGGTGGAGCGCACCCGGGAATCCCTCAACCGCGCCGTCAAAGCAGTGGCCCCCGGCCGGGAGATCAACGTGATCGGCCGCGCCATCCAGTCCTACGCCAAGCGGTTCGGCTACGGCGTGGTGCGGGACTTCACCGGCCATGGCGTCGGCGAAGCGTTCCATACGGGCCTGATCATCCCGCACTATGATGCGGCGCCGGCCTACAACACCGTGATCGAGACCGGCATGGTGTTCACCATCGAACCCATGCTGACACTCGGCACCATCGAATGGGACATGTGGGAAGACGACTGGACAGTTGTCACCCGGGACCACAAGCGGACCGCCCAGTTTGAGCACACCCTGCTGGTAACAGAGTCCGGCGCCGAAATCCTCACGCTCCCCTGAAATTTCCCGGTCAGCCGTCCGGCCGACCAGCCCGCCCAGCCACGAACGGAACAACATTGGCCAAGAAGGACGAGAAGTCGCACAAGAACGCCCCGCTGATCGGCATTGACATCGGCGGCACGGGAATCAAGGGCGGCATCGTCGACCTGAAAAAAGGCAAGCTCCTGGGTGAGCGGTTCCGCGTGCCTACGCCCCAGCCCGCCACCCCTGACGCCGTAGCGGACGTTGTGGCGCAGGTGGTTGCCGAGCTTTCAAGCCGCCCGGAGGCTCCGGCCGCCGACTCGCCCGTGGGGGTCACCTTCCCCGGCATCATCCAGCATGGCGTGGTCCATTCGGCGGCTAACGTTGACAAGAGCTGGCTCAACACCGACATTGACGCGTTGCTCACCGCACGGCTTGGCCGCCCGGTGGAGGTCATCAACGACGCCGACGCCGCCGGGCTGGCGGAAGCCCGTTATGGCGCGGGCAAGGGTGTGGACGGAACCGTCCTGGTCATCACCCTGGGCACCGGAATCGGCTCGGCCTTCATCTTCGACGGACGGCTCGTCCCCAACGCGGAACTGGGGCACCTGGAGATCGACGGCTTTGACGCCGAAAGCAAGGCCTCAGCGGTGGCCCGTGAACGGGACGGACTGACCTGGGAGGAATACAGCGTGCTGCTGCAGCGCTACTTCTCCCACGTGGAATTCCTCTTCTCACCTGAACTGTTCATCGTGGGCGGCGGCATCTCCAAGCGCGCCGACGAATACCTGCCGCACATGAAACTGCGGACCCCGATTGTGCCGGCCGAACTCAAGAATGAGGCCGGGATCGTCGGCGCGGCCGTCGAAATTGCCGTGAAGCACAAGCTCACAAAATAACCGGTGGCTGACCGGCGCCCGAGGGGCAGCCGGTGCCGGTGGTGGCGGCGGCTTCCCCTCCGCGGCCACCACCGGAGTTTACAGGGGGCTCTTTTCGGAGCTCTTGGCGGCCGCCGCCGTGCGTTGCGTGCCTTCTTCCACTGATTCATGGCGGAGCAGTGCAATGGCGGTCTCGAAATCCTCCAGGGATTCGAACGCCTGGTACACGCTCGCAAAGCGAAGGTAGGCCACCTGGTCAAGCTTCTGCAGCGGACCAAGGATGATCAGGCCAACTTCATGGGCGTCGATCTCGGCCGCGCCAGAAGCACGGATCTGCTCCTCCACCTCCTGGGCCAGGAGCGCCAGGTCATCTTCGCTGACCGGCCTGCCCTGGCATGCCTTACGCACGCCGTTGATAACCTTGCTGCGGCTGAAGGGTTCACCCACTCCGGAGCGCTTGATCACCGAAAGGCTGGTGGTTTCCACGGTGGTAAACCTGCGACCGCATTCCGGGCACTGCCGGCGGCGGCGGATGGCCGAGCCGTCATCGGCCATGCGGCTGTCCACGACGCGGGAGTCCGGATTACGGCAAAATGGACAATACATGGTGTCCCCTCCCTCGATGTCTTCCGGCGCCGATGTTTCCGGCCCCGGCAGACCTCTCCGTCTCTCAGTTTACGACTACATGTTGCGGAATAACAATCCTGTAATTACCACATGTAGTGGTGCCTGCAGCCTGCGCCGCAGACCGTCTGTATCAGCGGGCATGACGGAAGCGTGCCGTGACAGCTTCACCGTGCGCCGGCAGGTCTTCGGCGCCGGACAGGCTCACAATGTGGCCGCTGACTTCCTGCAGCGCGGCGCGGCTGTAGTTGATGACCTGGATGGCGCGCAGGAAGGTGGTCACGTTCAGACCGGAGGAAAATGCCGCCGTCCCGCTGGTGGGCAGGACGTGGTTGGAGCCGGCGCAGTAGTCGCCCAGGCTGACAGGACTGTAGTCCCCCACAAAGATCGCCCCGGCGTTCCGGATCCGGGCAGCTACCGCCGGCGCATCCGCGGTCATGATTTCAAGGTGTTCAGCAGCGTAGGCGTCGCATGCGGCGATGCCTTGTTCCAGGTCCTCCACCAGGACCACTCCCGACTGCGGGCCGGACAGCGCCTCACATACGCGCGCGGAGTGCTTGGTGCCGGCCGCCTGCCGGTCCAGTTCGATGCGGACTGCCGCGGCAAGGTCCTCCGAGTCCGTGATGAGCACGGAAGCCGCCTGGGGGTCATGCTCCGCCTGGCTGATCAGGTCTGCTGCCACAAGGTCAGGTTGCGCCGTTGAATCAGCCAGGATGGCGATTTCGGTGGTTCCCGCCTCGGAATCGATCCCCACCACACCCTTGACCAGACGCTTCGCCGTCGCCACAAAAATGTTTCCCGGACCCGTAACTACATCAACGGGTTCCAAAGCGGGCCCGGCGTCATTTGCCTCCACGCCGTAGGCGAAGGCAGCGATTGCCTGTGCACCGCCGATCGCGTAGACCTCGTCGATGCCGAGCAGGGCCGCTGCCGCGAGGATGGTGGGGTGCGGGAGGCCGCCGAAATCTTTCTGCGGCGGCGATGCCAGAGCGATGGACTGCACTCCCGCAGCCAGGGCCGGAACAACATTCATGATGACCGACGACGGATAGACGGCGAGGCCACCAGGCACGTATAAACCCACCCGAGAAACCGGAACCCAATTCTGGCTCACCAGCGCGCCGTCGCCGAGTTCAACGTCGAGATCACGCGGCCGCTGCCCGTCCGCGAAGCGCCGGGCGCGGCTGATCGATTCTTCCAGCGCGCCGCGGACCGCCGGATCCAGCTCCGCGAGCGCCCGGGCCAGGGATGCTGACGGGACCCGCGGGTGGATCTGCTGGACTCCGTCGAAACGGAGTGCCAGGTCGCTGAGGGCGGTGAAGCCGTCCGTCCGGACGGCCTTGATGATGTCCAGTACCTTTTGTTCCGCATCCGCCACGGTGTGCTGCCGCGCCCGGGGAACGGCGGCGCGCAAACCGGCGAGGGTCAGACCCCTGCCGCGAAGGTCGACTGTCCGGAAGCTGACAGCGGCGGCAGCGGGTGTGGCTGGAAATTCAGGAGAAATGGTCACCGGTCCATTTTACGCGCCGGGCGCACTGCCTTCGGCTACCGGCGTGCCGCGATCCCGGGCCCGCTCTTGAGCAGGTTCACCAGGCTTAGGACAAACACGGACGCGGCGGTCGCGGCCGGCCACAAAATAAGCACGGGCAGAGACCGGAGCGAGAACGCGACGCTGGCATTGACCGACGTGTCTGCGGGTCCGCCCCATAGCTGGCCCGCAAGGACGCCGGTCAGCCACGCGATCAGGGCCCCGCCCAGTCCGCCGGCCAGGCCCAGGAGAAAGGCCGCCTGCGCATCGCGGCCGCCCTTATCGGCCAGGAACACGGCAACCAGGCACCCTGCGAACACACAAAGTCCAGCAAGGGTGAGGTCCCTGGGCAGCCATACGTCCGGATTGGTCCCGGCTGCCAGGGCGGGGTCGCGCGTGATCAGGTTCAAGCCACCTGGGGCAAGCAGCCACCACAACAGGCCGACAGGAACACCACCGGCAGCAGCAGCGGCAAAGCATTTCCACGGCAGCCGGGAGGACCGGCGGCTGATGTGTTCTCTCATGAAACAAACCTTAACAAATCTCGGCGTGTCCGGTCAGATGACGTGGGCAGTCTTGACAGATGACGTGCCGGGCCCAGGGATTGCTCCCTGTCCGGCGGGGACTAATACCCTTAAGGAAGAGTCCATTTCAGCCTGCTTTCCAGGGAGCAAATTTTACGATGACAGACAAAACGCCGTTCGAGGGCACTTTCAAGGAAATGTTCCGGCGGCATGCGGCGGGGGTCGCCATCATCACCGTGAACTACCAGGGCGAGCCCTACGGCTTCACCGCCACGTCCGTGGCGTCACTTTCCGCACAGCCGCCGCGGTTCACGTTCAATATGGCCCGCAGTTCAAGTTCCTGGCCGGCCGTGGCCAACGCCACCCACCTCGGTGTCCACATGCTGGGCCTGGAAAACCAGGCGCTTGCAGACCGTTTCGCGCGCACCAAGGACAGGTTCGGCGGGGACCACTGGAAACTTGGCCCGCACGAGGTCCCGATCCTCAAAGACGTCGCCGGCTGGCTGATCGGTAAGATCCAGATGCGGCTCTCCTTCGAGAACAATGCCGTGGTGGTTGTCGAGGTTGTGGACGGCGAATTGGGCGACGACGGCTCGCCGCTCCTGTACCACGCCGGCGGCTATGGCCAGCCGGTCCCCCTGGACTACCAGATCTGACTACCGGAACCTAGTTATCCAGGCAGGTTGGGCCCAGGAGCACCTTCAGGTCACCGAACAGTGACGGGCTGGGGTTGACCCTGAGATGGACGGGCAGCCCCATGACTTCCGTCCGGGTGTCACCCTGCAGGTGGAGCCTGACTTCCGAGTTCCCCCGATGGTTCCGAAGGACATCGCCCAGTTCGGTGACAACAGCCTGGGTTGCCTTGTGGGTGGGCATCGAAATGAGCACGGGGCCGTTGGTTCCTTCACTGAGGTCCGGAACGGACAGTTCCATGCAGTTCAGCGCCACGGCACCGTCGTCCCGCCGCTGCAGGCGGCCCTTGACCACGACGATCAGGTCCTCGGCAAGGACCGACGCGATGGGGCCGTAGACCTGGCCGAAGAACATCACCTCCATCGAACCGCCGAGGTCTTCGATTTCGGCCCGGGCATAGGCGTTGCCACTCGCCTTGGCGATCCTGCGGCTGAGCGAGGTGATCATGCCGGAGATGGTGATGATGGCGCCGTCGTGCGGCCCGTCTTCGCCGATGATCGAGGTGATGGACTGGTCCGCGTGCTGGCTGAGGAGTCCTTCCAGGCCTTGCAGCGGGTGGTCTGACACATACAGGCCAAGCATGTCGCGCTCAAAGGAGAGCTTGTCCTTCTTCTCCCATTCCGGCAGGTCGGGGATCTCGATGCTCAGCGACGCTTCGGATTCGACCTCCTCGAAACCGGCGAAGAGATCGAACTGGCCGATTGCTTCGTTTCGCTTGAGGGTGATCACGGAGTCGATGGCCTCTTCATGGATCATCGCCAGGGCACGCCGGTGGTGGTTGAGGGAATCGAAGGCTCCGGCCTTGATCAGGGATTCAATGGTCCGCTTGTTGCAGACCACCGCGGGGACCTTCATGAGGTAGTCCTTGAAGGACGTGTAGGCACCTTCCTTCTCGCGCGCGGCCACCATCGCTTCGACGGCATTGACGCCCACGTTGCGGATGGCACCCATGCCGAATCGGATGTCGGTGCCTACCGGAGTGAAGTTCAGCGCGGATTCGTTCACGTCCGGCGGCAGCACGGTGATTCCCATGCGCCGGCATTCGTTGAGGTAGATTGCCGATTTGTCCTTGTCGTCACCGACCGACGTCAGCAGGGCAGCCATGTACTCCGGCGCAAAGTGCGCCTTCAGGTACGCGGTCCAGTAGGAGATCACGCCATACGCGGCCGAGTGGGCCTTGTTGAAGGCGTAGTCGGAGAACGGCAGCAGGATGTCCCACAGGGTCTTCACTGCGGCCATGGAGTAGCCGTTGTCCTGCATGCCCTGGGAGAATCCGGCGAACTGCTTGTCCAGCTCGGATTTCTTCTTTTTGCCCATGGCGCGCCGCAGGATGTCTGCCTGCCCGAGCGAATAGCCGGCGAGTTTCTGGGCTACGGCCATCACCTGCTCCTGATATACGATCAGGCCGTAGGTCCCGCCAAGGATTTCAGCAAGCGGTTCCTTGAGCTCGGGGTGGATAGGGATGACTTCTTGGATCCCGTTCTTGCGCAGCGCGTAGTCGGTGTGCGCGTTCGCGCCCATCGGACCGGGCCGATAAAGAGCCAGCACGGCGGAGATGTCCTCGAAGTTGTCAGGCTTCATCAGCTTCAGCAGGGACCGCATGGGACCGCCATCAAGCTGGAACACACCCAGGGTGTCGCCCCGGGCCAGCAGTTCATACGAGGCCACGTCATCCAGGGCCAGGCTGTCCAGGTCCAGGTCCATGCCGCGGTTGAACTTGATGTTCTCCAGGGCGTCGGAAATGATCGTCAGGTTCCGCAGGCCGAGGAAGTCCATCTTGATCAGCCCCAGGCCCTCACACGTGGGGTAGTCGAACTGCGTGATCACCTGGCCGTCCTGGATACGGCGCATGACCGGGATGACGTCGATGATGGGATCCGAGGACATAATGACGCCAGCGGCGTGCACGCCCCACTGGCGCTTCAGCCCCTCAATGCCGAGGGCAGTCTCGAAGACCTTCGCGGCCTCTGGATCGGAAGCGATCAGCTGGCGGAAGTCACCCGCCTCGCTGTAGCGCTTTGAGTCCTTGTTCTGGATGTCGGCGAGCGGGATGTCCTTGGCCATCACTGCCGGCGGGAGCGCCTTGGTCAGCTGCTCCCCCATGCTGAACGGGTAGCCCAGCACACGGGAGGAGTCCTTCAGCGCCTGCTTGGTTTTGATGGTGCCGTACGTGACAATCATTGCCACGCGCTCGTCGCCGTATTTCCGGGTCACATAGTCAATGACTTCGGACCGGCGCCGGTCATCGAAGTCAACGTCGAAGTCAGGCATGGACACCCGGTCAGGGTTGAGGAACCGCTCGAAGATCAGGCCGTGAAGGAGCGGATCAAGGTCCGTGATTCGCATGGCGTACGCCACCATGGAGCCGGCGCCGGAGCCACGGCCGGGACCGACGCGGATACCGTTCTTCTTCGCCCAGTTGATGAAGTCGGCCACCACCAGGAAGTATCCCGGGAACCCCATGGAGGTGATGACTTCGAGCTCGTAGTCGGCCTGGGTGCGGACTTTGTCCGGGACACCGCCCGGGTACCGGTATTCCAGTCCCGTGGCAACTTCCTTGACCAGCCAGGATGTTTCGTCCTCGCCCGGCGGGCACGGAAACCTCGGCATGTAGTTTGCGCCGGTGTTGAATGAGACATCGCAGCGCTCGGCGATCAGCAGGGTGTTGTCGCAAGCGTCCGGGTGGTCCCTGAACAGCTCCCGCATCTCCTGCGGGGATTTGAGGTAGTAGCCGCTGCCCGAGAAAGCGAAGCGAGAGCCGCCGTTGTCATAGGACGGCTCCAGCAGCGTGGAACCTGACTGGATGGCAAGCAGGGCCTCGTGTGCCTTGGCGTCATGTTCGTGCGTGTAGTGAAGGTCGTTGGTGGCCACCAGCGGCAGGTTCAGGTCCTTGGCCAGCCGCAGCAGGTCTCCCGTGACCCGTCGTTCGATGTCCAGGCCGTGGTCCATCAGTTCGCAGAAATAGTTCTCCGCACCGAAAATATCACGGAATTCCGAGGCGGCTTCCAAGGCCTCGCGGTACTGGCCCAGCCGCAGCCGGGTCTGGACCTCCCCCGAAGGGCAGCCCGTGGTGGCGATCAGGCCCTCGGAGTATGTGTTGAGGAGCTCACGGTCCAAACGCGGCCATTTGCCGAAAACTGCGTCCAGCGAGCCGATGGACGAAGCCCGGAAGAGGTTGCGCATGCCGACGTTGTTATAGCTCAACAGCGTCATGTGCGTGTAGGAACCACCGCCGGAGATGTCGTCCTTGCGCTGGTGTTCCTCGCCCCAGCGGACACGGCTTTTGTCCGTGCGCGCAGTACCGGGGGTTACGTAGGCTTCCACACCGATAATCGGCTTGATCCCCTGGTCCGTGGCGCGCTTCCAGAAATCGAAAGCCCCGAACAGGTATCCGTGGTCGGTGGTGGCCAGTGCCGGCATCCCGAGGCGTTCAGTCTCGTTGAAGAGCTCACCCAGGCGGGCTGCGCCGTCCAACATGGAGTATTCGGTGTGGTTATGGAGGTGGACGAACGAGGCATTGCTGGAAGTCACCGCACCATTCTAAGCGCTGGCCGGCCGCCCAAGGCCCAGCGACCCCGCCGCTAGGCTTCCCCCGACTCCAGGACTGCGAGGGCAAAGGCCAGATCCTGCGGGTATTCGCTGGTCACGGTGACGCGTTCCCCCGTGGCCGGGTGGTCGAAGCCGAGCTGCCGGGCATGGAGCCATTGCCGGGTCAGGCCCAGGGTGGCGGCGAGCCGAGGATCCGCCCCGTAGGTAAGATCTCCGGCGCATGGGTGCCGCAACGCCGAAAAGTGGACACGGATCTGGTGTGTGCGCCCGGTCTCAAGGTGCACCTCCACCAGGGTGGCCTTGCCAAACGCCTCCAACACCTCATAGTGCGTGATCGACGGCCTGCCGTCTTCGATCACGGCAAAGCGCCAGTCGTGTCCGGGGTGGCGCCCGATTGGCGCGTCGATGGTGCCCTCCAGCGGGTCCGGTAGCCCCTGGACCACCGCGTGGTAGACCTTGTCCACGGTGCGCTCCTTGAAGGCCCGCTTCAGGGCCGTATAGGCGCGCTCCGTTTTGGCCACCACCATTACCCCGGACGTGCCGACGTCGAGCCGGTGCACGATCCCCACCCGCTCGGGGGAACCCGACGTCGAGATCCGGAAGCCGGCTCCGGCGAGACCGCCAACCACGGTGGGGCCTACCCAGCCGGGGGAAGGATGCGCGGCAACGCCCACTGGCTTGTCCACAACAACAAATTCGTCGTCGTCCAGCAGGATTTTCAGGCCTTCCACAACTTCCTCCACCACTTCGAGCGGGTCCCGTCGTTCAGGCACCGTCACTTCCAGGACATCGCCGGTAACCAACCGCGCGGACTTGCCGAGCTTCTTGCCGCGGCTCACCACGTTGCCCTCGGCGATGAGGGTCGCGGCCATCGACCGGGAAATCCCCATCAGCTTGGCCAGCCCGGCGTCCGCCCGTGTTCCGCCGACTTCGTCGGCGACCACCACACGCTCAGACACCGTCCGTGTCCTTCGGCTGGGCCGCCTCTTTCCGTGGCGCCGTGACGTGCCGTGAGCCATCAAGGGCGGTCCCCCGCAACGTCAGGATGCAGATGATGACTACTGCTGAAACCACGGCGGAATCGGCGATGTTGAAGATCGCAAAATTCGGCAGTTGGATGAAGTCCACCACATGCCCCATGCCGAACGAGGGCTCCCGGAAGAGCCTGTCCGTCAGGTTGCCCAGGGCTCCGCCCAGGAGAAGTCCCAGTGCCAGCGACCACCAAGCCGAACCCAGCTTGCGCACCTGGAACAGGATGGCGATGGCGACGCCGGCCATGATGATGGAGAACAACCATGTGACATTTTCACCGATCGAAAATGCGGCTCCGGAATTTCGGATGAAGTACCAGTGCAGGAGCGGCGGCAACACCGGGATACGTTCACCCTCCACCATCGAGGACGTCACCCACAGTTTTGTCAGCTGGTCCAGGACGTACGCAAAGACGGCGAAGCCGGCGAAGAGCGAGAGCAGGAGTGCCTGCCGGGGGCGGGCCGATGAGGGAGAAGGGTTTGCGGCGTCAGCGGCGAGGTGGTCAGTCATGGTGCTTTCATTTTGTGAAACCGATGTTAAATCCCAAAAACCGGCAGCCGAGGAATCCTCAGCCACCGGTTCTCAGAATACGTGCTTGGCGGACTAGTTCGCTTCAACCTCAGGGGCCGCTACGGAACCGCGGGCGTCAAGGTCGCGAAGCTGGCCTTCAATGTAGGCCTTCAGGCGTGAGCGGTAGTCGCGTTCGAAGCCGCGGAGCTGCTCTACCTTGCGTTCCAGGACGGAGCGCTGCTGCTCGAGGGCACCGAGGATCTTCCGGGACTTCTCCTGGGCATCGTTGACCAGGCTGCTGGCCTCGATCTGGGCCTCGGCGATGATCTTGTCCTTCTGAGACTGACCGTCGGCGACGTGACGGTCGTGCATCTGCTGCGCCATGGCGAGCAATCCTGCAGCGGACTCGGCCGAAACCGTGCTCCCAGCGGCTGCGGCGGGCGCAGCAGCCGGAACGGCGGCAACAGGTGCGGCCGGCTCGGCTTCCTTCTTCTTGGCAGCGTCGGGAGTTTTAGTCTCGACTTCAGCCTTCGCCGGGGACTCAACTTTGTCAGCCTTGACGGGGGCGGGAACCTTCTCGACCACGGGGGCGGACGCAGCGGAGCTGGCCGGCACGCCGGAACCTGATTCTGCAAGCTTCTTGCGGAGCTCGTCGTTCTCCTGGTTCAGGCGCCTGAGTTCCACAACGATCTCGTCCAGGAAGTCGTCAACTTCATCCTGGTCGTAGCCTTCGCGGAACTTGGTCGGCTGAAAGCGCTTGTTGACAACGTCTTCTGGCGTCAAAGCCATCTGGTCACCTCATTGGTCTAGTTAGTCAGTAGGCCTTCCGGCCGTCAAAACTACGGTACCTAAATATTGTCTGGTTCCTCTAATTCAACACTGAGTGTCAAACCGGAGATTTCTTCGCGGCTCAGAGGGAGTTCCAATTCCAGGAACTCCGCCCGCTCTGCTAGGTCTTGTCGAAGATTACGCGAAACCCCTGGTGACCGCCATCGCGATGCTGACGCCGATGAACAGGACCAGGAACCCGAGGTCCAAGGTCACCCCTCCGAGCCTCAACGGCGGGATCAGCCTACGGAGCCCCTTCAGCGGCGGATCGGTGATCGAATACACAGTGTGGGCCACCACAAGGGCGATACCACGCGGACGCCATCCCTTGGCAAACATCTGGACCCAGTCAAAAACCAGCCGGATGATCAACGCCACGAAGAACAGCAAAAGGGCGATATAGACAAGTCCGAAAATAATTCCCATGACTTAACTCATATCTCCATGTCCATTCCCGATACCGCGGTGCCTTGCCGATGTTTCTTGTCTATTTCAGCACAGATGCCAGACAGGTGTACCTGTCTGGCATCTGGAATATGCTCAGGGCTAACTTTGATTGAAGAAGCTGGCCTGGGTCTCGCTGACCTTTTTGTCATCGCCAATGACTTCAATGTACGACGGCGACAGCAGGAAAACCTTGTTGGTGACGCGTTCGATGCTGCCCCGGAGTCCGAAAACCAGACCGGCCGAGAAATCGACGAGACGCTTGGCGTCCGCTTCGCCCATGTCGGTCACGTTCATGATGACGGGGATGCCGTCCCGGAAACTCTCACCGATGAGCTTGGCGTCATTGTAGGACCGCGGGTGGATCGTGGTGATCTGCCGAAGCCCGGACGGTTCTTCGCGGCTCGAGGCCGCACGCTTGATGGGGGTCACTGGTGCGCGGTATTCCTCTTCGGGGGCGTGAGATGACTCGCGGCTGACATCGCGGACGGGTGCCGGTGCACGGCGTTCCTCGCGGTCAACTTCCATCGAATCGTCCTCGTCCTTACGTGTTGTGGTGTGCTCGGACTCGTAGTGTTCATCGCCATCGGCGAGCCCAAGATAGATCATTGTCTTGCGCAGAGCGCCGGCCATGGTCGACTCCTAATCGTGTCCGTAGGCGGGCCGCCCAATGACTTGACAGCCTTGAATCCCCCGCCACTCACTTCCTATGGGTTCGACGCTACCCCACGTCAGGACGCGATCCGAGAATATCGGAACCGATCCGCAGGTGTGTCGCACCGAAACGGATGGCCGCTTCCAGGTCCTGGCTCATGCCGGCCGAGATGGCCGTTGCGCCGGGATGCTCGGCCACCAAGCGCGTCGAGATGGCTGCCAGCTTTTCGAAGGCTGCAGCCGGGCCGGTGCCCAACGGGGCGACGGCCATAACACCCGCCAGTTCCAGTCCTGCCGCAGCCGCCAACCGCTCGGCCAGGAGCGGCACCTCCGCCGCAGCCGCGCCGCCGCGGTGGGCGCCGGCGTCGTCGTCGAGGCTGACTTGGATGAAGCATTCCAGGGCTCCCCGGCCCGTCCGCTCCTGTTCCACCGCCATGGCGCGCTCCAGGCCATCCACCAGGGCCAGCCGATCCACCGAATGGAGCGCGTGGGCATATTTGGCCACGGATTTCGCTTTTTTGCTCTGCAACTGCCCGACGAAGTGCCAGTTGAGGCCGAGGCCTGCCAGTTCGGCCGCCTTCGAAGAGGCTTCCTGATCCCGGTTCTCGCCGACGTCGCGGACGCCCAGCGCGGCGAGGCGCCTGATGTCCGCGGCCGGGTGGAACTTGGTGACCACAATCAGCGTGGGCCGTTCCCCCGCCCGGCCTGAATCCTGGACGGCGGCTTCAATGCGACGCTGCACGGCGGCGAGGCGTTCCGCCAGATCAGCCATCCGCGCCGGGTTGTCCTCCACTACATCCTCATTCATGCGACCACACCAGTCCGGCAAAGCGCCCGGTGGTGTGGGACCTGCGGTAGGAGAAAAGATCGTCGGACTCGAGCGTGCACGGGCCCGCATATTCAATGACAACCCCGGCTGCTTCAAGCTGGCTTTTCGCCCCCGCCGGGAGATCAAGTGCCGGTGTGCCCCAGGATGTGGCGGCCCACGTTGCAGGCACCTTCGCTGCCACGTGGCCGCGCAGGTCCGCGGGCACTTCATAGCAGCGTCCGCAGATTGACGGGCCCAGCCAGGCGCGGATGCCGGTGGCCCCGGCTGAGCGCATCCGCTCCGCTGCCGCCGGGAGAATTCCGTTTTCTATCCCCGGCCGGCCTGCGTGCACGGCGGCGAGGACCGGACCGCCCGGCCCCTGACCCACCAGCACCGCGGGGATGCAGTCGGCCACCATGACCGCCAGCGGCAGTCCCCGCGACACCATGGCGTCGGCGGTTGGCGCCGGCGTGGCCGGCTCCATCATTTCGACGGCTGTGCCGTGGATCTGTTCCATGAACCGGAGGGAACCACGGGTTATGCCGGCCGCGCTCTCCAACGCCTCGCGGCGCTGGAGAACGCCAGCGGCGTCGTCCCCGACGTGCAGGGCGAGATTGCCGGCCTGGGTGTCTGTAAACGCCACACTCACGCCAGCAGAGACTTCGGCCCGCCAATAGAACAACCCGGGGCCTACTTCAGGAAGTCGGGGACATCCAGGTCATCGGCGCGGTTCCCCGAGAGGTCCGGCTCCACTACGGAGGGCAGATCGACGTCGAAACCTGAATCGGCGGGGACCGCCGACGGGCGCTGCTGGCCCCAGTTGCTCAGGCCTGACGCGCCGACTCCGGCGTGGACCGGCTGGACGTTGTGCTGGTGGCTACCGCCCGAGGTGGGCGCCTGAGCCGGCGCGGGCGCCGCGGCAGGCCGCTGCGGTGCAACCTGCGGCTGCGACTGGTCCATGGAGGGAGAGGTGGCCTTGACGTCGTCGAAACCGGCTGCGATGACCGTGACACGGGCCTCGTCGCCGAGTGCGTCGTCGATCACGGCACCGAAGATGATGTTGGCTTCGGGGTGGGCCACTTCCTGGACCAGGCGGGCAGCTTCATTGATTTCGAACAGGCCAAGATCTGAACCACCCTGGATGGAGAGCAGGACACCATGGGCGCCGTCGATGGAGGCTTCCAGCAACGGCGACGCAATGGCGAGCTCAGCAGCCTTCACCGCACGGTCTTCACCGCGGGCGGAGCCGATGCCCATCAGCGCGGAGCCCGCGCCCTGCATCACGGACTTGACGTCCGCGAAGTCGAGGTTGATCAGGCCGGGGGTGGTGATGAGGTCCGTGATGCCCTGGACACCGGACAGCAGGACCTGGTCAGCGGAACGGAAAGCGTCCAGGACGGAGACGTTGCGGTCGCTGATGGACAGAAGCCTGTCGTTCGGGATAACGATCAGGGTGTCCACTTCGTCGCGGAGGGCGTCGATGCCCGCCTCTGCAGAACCCGCACGACGGCGGCCCTCAAACGTGAACGGGCGGGTGACAACGCCGATGGTCAGCGCGCCAAGCGAGCGGGCGATGCGGGCGACGACGGGCGCGCCGCCGGTGCCGGTGCCGCCGCCTTCGCCGGCGGTGACGAAGACCATGTCCGCGCCGCGGATGACCTCTTCGATTTCCTCGGCGTGGTCCTCGGCAGCCTGCTTGCCGACCTCCGGGTTCGCACCGGCTCCCAGGCCGCGCGTCAGCTCACGCCCGATGTCGAGCTTGACGTCTGCATCGCTCATCAACAATGCCTGCGCATCGGTGTTGACAGCAATGAATTCGACGCCGCGAAGACCGACCTCGATCATGCGGTTGACTGCGTTCACGCCACCGCCGCCGATGCCGACGACCTTGATGACGGCCAAGTAATTCTGCGGAGCTGCCACGTTACGTGTCCCTTGTTCGTGTCCTATTGCGAAAACTGTGGAGTCGGGCTTGAAGCTTCGAACCTTAACCTTCGAGTTGAAGGTTATAGTTATGTCAAGTAACTCATGTTGGAACGCTATTTCCTATGGTTCGGACATTCAATAACCGGAGCCGCGTGTCGCGGGAATACCGGGTAAATAAAGCGTTCACCGCGTCACCGGATGCCGTGGCGCGCTCACATCGTACACACGGACGGGGTTCTTCGGGTCTGCGGGAACCTTGAGCAAGGCTTCAAGCACCTTGGCCTTGAGCTCCTTCTCCCCCGCATTCCCCCAAATGATGGTCTGGCCGTCCACCAATTTGAGCTCCACGGCATCCACGGACTGCGCGGATGCGTTGGACAGCCTCGACAGCACGTCCAGCGGGAGTGCACCGAGGACCGTTGCAGTGGCCTGGAAAAGGTCCTTGCCGATGGCTCCGGCGCCGCCGTCGATCACGGGCAGGGCAACCCCGGCCGGGTCCGCGGGGCTGGCCAGCACCACGCCGTCCACATCCACCAACTGGTACTGCTCCCCCTGCTTGACCAGTGCCACCGGAATCCGCTCCAGCACCTGGACCACCAATCCTGACGGCGGCCGCGCCTGGGTTGAGACGGATTTAATCTGAACGAGGGGCGCCAGGAGGCGGCTGACCTCCTCATCGCTGATCTGGGGCAGGGGCTTGCCCTTCAGCGGTTCCAGCGCGGCCTGGACCTGCTCCGTCGTGACGAGCCGCGTCCCGGACACCGATACAGTGCCTACGGCAAGGACCGGCGAGAAGATTGCGGCGGCCAGCAGCGCGCAGACCAGCGCCAAGACAATGCCCAGCGTCACCAGGATGTTCCGTTTGCGGCGCTTTCCGGGCGGCTCCGGGAATACCAGCACATTGTCAGTGCCTGCCGGTGCCTTGTCAGGGCCCGCTGGCGCCTCGTCCGCTGACCGCTTGCGGCCGGCGTCCTTCACTTTCTTGCGGCCAGGCAAACAGGGCGTATCCGCTTCCGGGGCGTTTTTGGACGCCGAGATGACCTCCGGTTCCGCTGGCGCGGGTGGCTGCCGCCTGCCCGGTGAAGCGTAGGTAGGCCGGCGCGGACTACCCACCGAGGGCCTGCACTATCTGCGGCCCGTAGGCCGTCACGTCCCCTGCCCCGACGGTCAGGATGATGTCGCCGGGACCGGCCACGTCCGTAAGGGCAGCGACCGCTCTGCCCGACTCCACCAGCCGTCCGCCGGCGGCCAGATGTTCGGCGATGAGCTGGCTGGTGACGCCTGGGATGGGATCTTCGCGCGCGGGGTAGATGTCCAGGACCAGGGCGGTGTCGGCAAGGTTCAGCGCTGCCGCGAACTCCTTGGCAAACTCCCTGGTGCGGGAGAACAGGTGCGGCTGGAACAGGACATGGACGCGGTGCCCGCCGGCCACGGACCGGGCAGCCGTCAGGGCGGCCCGGACCTCGGTGGGATGGTGGGCATAGTCGTCATAGACGCGCACGCCGCGCACCTCCCCTTTCAGTTCAAAGCGCCGGGAAGCGCCCGAGAAATGCGCCAGGGCACCTGCGGCAGCTTCGGCGTCGACCCCCAGCTCCAGCGCGACGGCTACGGCGGCGGCGGCGTTCAGCGCGTTGTGTCGGCCCGGGACCTGCAGGTCCAGGGCGAACCGTCCGGCGGGTGAGGAGACCGCAACGTCCCCCGGGCCGGCGTCGTGCAGTACCAGGTCCGACCCGCCCGAGGTGCCGTACAACACCACCCGGGTATTGCCGCGCGCGAGCGTGCGCTCTGCGAGGGCCGCGGCACCCGCGTCATCGGCGCAGGCAATCAGGACCCCGTCGGCCGGGAGCAGCGCCGTAAAGCGGTCGAAGGACTCGTAGACGGCCTCGGCGGTGCCATAGTGGTCCAGATGGTCGGGCTCGACATTGGTAACCACGGCAATCCTGGGCCTGTAGTTCAGGAAGGACCCGTCGGATTCGTCCGCTTCGGCCACAAAGACCGGTGAGGTGCCGTGGGCGGCATTGACGCCGAGCGCAGGCACGTTGGCGCCAATGGCAAACGACGGATCCACCCCGGCACCCTGGAGCAGGACGGTGATCATGGAGGTGGTGGTGGACTTTCCGTGGGTACCTGCCACAGTCACCACGAGGTCGTCCCCCATGGTGGCCGCCAGCGCCTCCGAGCGGTGCAGCACCGGCAGGCCGGCCGCACGCGCGGCCACGAGTTCGGGGTTGTCCGCACGGATCGCCGAGCCGGCCACCACGGTCTGGGCATCGCCCAGGTTGGCTGTGGCGTATCCCACGGCGATCCTCGCGCCGGCGGCTGCCAGCTCCGCCATGACCGGAAGGTCCTTCGCGTCCGATCCACTGACGGCGACCCCGCGGGCGACCATAATGCGGGCCACGGCGGACATTCCCACCCCGCCGATGCCGATGAAATGGACGCGGCCCAGGGACTCCTGGCTGCGGATGCTTGCGGGGATCATGCGGATACCGCTTCCAGGACAAGATCAGCCATGCGCTGATCGGCGTTTCTGATGCCAAGGCGGCGCGAGCTGGCGGCCATGGTGGCAAGGCGACCGGGGTCGGTGACCAGGGGAATCAGCTGGCTCGCCACCCACTTCGCGGTGAAGTCCTTATCCGGGACCAGAAGTGCGCCGCCGGCGTTCACGAGCCCCGCCGCGTTGAGCGCCTGTTCCCCGTTGCCGATTGGCAGCGGGACAAACACCGCAGGCACTCCGACGGCGGCCACTTCGCAGACGGTGGCTGCGCCGGACCGCGCAAGCAGCACATCCGCGGCGGCGTACACCTGCTCCATGCCGTCCACGTATTCCACCTGCCGATAGCCCGGTACCGCGAGGGGGCCGCCGTCGGGACCCAAAACCGTCTTGCCGCGGCCGGTGATGTGGAAGGTCTGGATTCCTGCCGCGCCAAGGTCCTGGACGGCGGCGGCCACCCCACGGTTGATGCTTTGGGCCCCGGAGGAACCGCCGGTCACAATCAGGGTGGGCGAGGTGGGATCCAGGCCCAGGGCTTCGCGGGCGGCGGCCCGGGCAGCGCCCCGGTCCAGGCTGGAGATTTCGGTCCGCATGGGCATGCCCACATGGCGGGCGTGGCGCAGGCGCGTGGTGTCGAACGCGGTGGCCACGTGGCGTGTCAGGAACGATCCCACCCGGTTGGCCAGTCCTGGCCTGGTGTTGGCTTCGTGGATCACGATGGGGATGCCCCGGCGCCGGGCGGCGAGGTACAGCGGTGTGCAGACGTAGCCGCCGACACCCACCAGGACGTCGGCCGAGGCTTCATCGAGGATGCGTCCCGACTGCCTGACCGCCCCGGCCAGCCGTGCAGGCAGCCTGAGCAGGTCAACGGAAGGTTTCCGCGGAAACGGCACGCGGTCGATGGTGGCCAGTTCCAGGCCGGCGGCGGGCACCAGCCGGGTTTCCATGCCGGCAGGTGTGCCCACGGCGAGCAGCCTGGCACCGGGCGCAGCCGCACGCAGGGCGGCCGCGATGGCCAGCAGGGGGCTGATGTGGCCGGCGGTTCCGCCGCCCGCCAGGACAATGGACAGGTTCTGGGAAGTCATCTGGAGCTACGTACGCTTTCTTGCGGTTGTTTTGGGGCCGGCGGTTTTTTTGCGGCCGGCGGTGTTGGTGCCTGTTGTTTTGCGGCCGGGAACTGTTCGGCCAGGGACTCCCCCGGCCTTCCGGGCGCCGAAATTGAGCAGTTTCTTCGGCCGGAGGGCCGGCGCCATCTGATCGCGGGCGAGCGACAGCACCACCCCCACGGCGCAGAGCGACATCAGAAGTGCCGAACCGCCGTAGGAAATGAACGGCAGCGGCACGCCGATCACAGGCATCAGCCCTGTCACCACGGCCATGTTGACCGTCGCCTGCCCCAGCAGCCACACCATGATGGTGCCCGCCAGGACCCGGTGGAACATGTCTGCCTGAGCCACCACTACGCGGTAGATGGCGGCCCCGAGGATGGCAAAGAGGACAAGCACGACGACGGTGCCCACGAGGCCGAGTTCCTCGCCGATAATGGCGAAAATGAAGTCGTTGTGGGCTTCCGGGATCCAGCTGTACTTCTGCCGGCTTTGGCCGAGGCCGACGCCGAACCAGCCTCCGGAGGCGAGCCCGTAGAGCCCGTTGGTGGCCTGGTAGTTGGCGTCAATGCCGTCGGCACAGGACTGGCCGGTCCACCACGAGGTGATGCGGCACATGCGGTTTGAGCTGGTGATGGCCATGACAGCTGTGCCGGCTGCGGCTGCCAGGGCGGCGAACCCGAACAGGTACAGCGGTACTCCGGCGAAGAAGAGGGCGGCGGCGGTGATCATCATGATGATCATGGCTGTCCCCAGGTCATTGCCCAGCAGGACCAGGCCGATCACCGCACCCGCGAGCGGCACGGCCGGGATCAGCACGTGGAGCCAGCGCCGCAGCAGCTTCCCTTTCCTGGCCAGGACTGTGGCCATCCACAGCGCCAGTGTCAGCTTGGACGCCTCGGACGGCTGGAAGGTGACGCCGCCGAGGTCGATCCAGTTCTTGTTTCCGTTGACTTCGTCACCGATCAGCTGCACCAGGACCAGGAGGAGAAGGGCCACGCCCAGGCCGGGCCAGGCCAGGCGCTTCAGCCAGGCCACGTTGATCCGCGAGAGGACAAACATGGTGAAAATGCCGATGGCCGCGAACATACCCTGCTTGAGGGCGTCGCCGTACGGCGATTTTCCGGCAGCGATGGATTCGACGCTTGAGGCCGACAGCACCATCATGATGCCGATTGCGGTCAGGGCCAGCGTGGAACCAAGGATCAGGTAATACGTTGAGCCGTTCTTGGAAGTACCGGTTCCTTCCAGCATCGACCAGAAGGCCCGGTACATGCCCCGGATCCGGTCCGGCAGGGTGATGGTGGACTTTAAGGGCGAAGCGGTTTTCCCGGAGTGCGGCCGTGAGTCCGGCGACCGGGTGGGCGTGCTGACCATTGTTACTCCTCGCCGGTCTGGGCCTGCCCTTCCACCAGCTCGCGGACAGCTTCAATAAAGGCGTCGCCGCGGTGAGCATAGGAAGAGAACTGATCCATGGAAGCAGCTGCCGGGGCCATCAGCACGGTGTCGCCTGATGCAGCCAGCTGCGCCGCTGACGCAACGGCCCGGGACATCACGGCCGCACCGGAATCCGGCGAGCTGCCCGTGGTGGCCCCGCCCGTTGCGGCAGTCTGCATATTTTCAGTGTCGCCCGCCGGCGTCGTAATCACTTGGACATCCGGCGCGTGTCGCTGCAAGGCGTCCGCCAGCGCGGCGGTATCCGTGCCGATGAGCACCACGGCCTTGAGCCGGGCCGCGTGGTCCCGGACCAGGTGGTCGTAGCTGACGCCCTTGGACAGGCCGCCCGCGATCCAGATGACGTTCTCAAAGGTGGCCAGTGAAGCTGCTGCTGCGTGTGGGTTGGTGGCCTTGGAATCGTTGACCCAGAGCACGCCGTCCTGCTTGGCGACCGGCTGGATGCGATGGTTGCCGGGCACATAGTCCTGGATTCCCTGGCGCACTGCCTTCGCATCCACACCGTAGGCCCGGACCAGGGCAGCCGCCGCAAGAGCGTTGGCCACCATGTGCCGGGGCGCAAACTGGCCCAGGTCGCTCATCGAGGCCAGCTCGGCTGCGCTGTCCTTGCGTTCCTCGATAAACGCACGGTCCACCAGCAGGCCCTCCACCACGCCGAGCATGCTGATGGCCGGGGTGAGCGTGGTGACCCCGACGGCACGGCAGCCGTCGACGACGTCGGCGTCTTCAACCATCCGTTCGGTCTCGATCTGCTCCGCGTTGAAGATGCACGCCTTCTGGGTCCGCGCGTAGACCTTTGCTTTGTCCGCGAGGTAGGAACTGTAGGATCCATGCCAGTCAACGTGGTCCTCGGCAACATTCAGGCAGACGCTGGCCACCGGCGACAGCGATTCAGCCCAGTGCAGCTGGAAACTGGAAAGTTCAACGGCGAAGGCGTCGTACTCCACGGGGTCGCGGAGGGCGTCCAGGATGGGGGTGCCCACGTTGCCCACCGCGATGGCTTTAAGTCCGGCAGCCTGCAGCATCGACGCGGTCAGGCCCACCGTGGTGGTTTTGCCGTTGGTGCCGGTGATGGCCAGCCAATCAGCGGTTTTGTGCCCGGCCCGGACGCGCAGGCGCCAGGCAAGCTCGACGTCGCCCCAGACCGGAATGTGCGCACGTGCAGCGGCTGCCAGGAGCGCCTGGTCGGGACGCCAGCCCGGGGAGGTCACGATGAGTTCGGGGAAGCCGCCATCGATTTTAGGGATCCGGTTTACAGCCTCCTCGCCCAGGAGCACGTCCACGGCACCGACGATCTTCAGGGTGTCGGCCTGTGCCTTGGCTGTATCGCTGGTGGCGGCATCAACCACCACCACCCGGGCCCCGAGTTCGATGAGGGTATCTGCAGCGGCGAACCCGGACACTCCGATGCCGGTCACTGCAACGCGCAGCCCTGCCCAATCCGAATCCCAACTGACCAGGTTTTGCAGGCGGGGAGAAACAGTCACAGGAGCACAACCCATTCAGCGTAGAAGACACCCA
This sequence comes from Pseudarthrobacter sp. NBSH8, assembly GCF_014217545.1. NCBI lineage: Bacteria > Bacillati > Actinomycetota > Actinomycetes > Micrococcales > Micrococcaceae > Pseudarthrobacter > Pseudarthrobacter sp. NBSH8. The sequence continues at coordinate 1,565,502 of NZ_CP043178.1, read as the reverse complement.
GGCCCACGGCCACGAAGAGCCCGCCCAGGATCCAGAACCGGACCACCACCGTGACTTCTGCCCAGCCCTTGAGCTCGAAGTGGTGCTGCAGCGGCGCCATCTTGAAGACGCGTTTCCCGCCGGTGGCTTTGAAGTAGCCCACCTGGATGATCACGGACAGCGTGATCAGGACGAACAGGCCGCCGATGATTCCCAGCAACAGTTCCGTGCGCGAGAGGATGGCAAAGCCTGCGATCGCGCCGCCGATGGCCAATGACCCGGTGTCGCCCATAAAGATCTTCGCCGGGGACGTGTTCCACCAGAGGAACCCCACCAAGGCTGCGCTCAGGATAGCGGCCAGGAGCGCCAGGTCCAGGGGGTCCCGGACGGAGTAGCAGCCGCTGCCGGTCTCGCGCGGTGACCCGCAGCCCTGGTTGTTCTGCCAGATGCCCATCAGCGTGTAGGCACCGAACACCATGACCGACGCACCGGCCGCTAGCCCGTCCAGTCCGTCAGTGAGGTTCACGCCGTTGGTCGCGGCGGTGACGATCAGGTTGGACCACAACACAAAGAGGATCGCGCCGACCACCGTGCCGGCGAAAGCCAGATCCAGCCAGGGAATGTCACGGACCAGGGAAATTTTGGTCGAGGCCGGCGTCAGGCCGTCCGCATCGGGAAAGTTCAGCGCCAGGATAGCGAAGACTATTCCCACGGCAGCCTGGAGGATGAGCTTGGCCTTCGCATCGAGGCCAAGGCTCCGCTGCCGCGAGATCTTGATGAAATCGTCCAGGAAGCCCACCAGCCCCATGCCGACCATCAGGAACAACAGGATCAGGGCCGAGGCGGAGGGGCCTGCCGAATCCGGGTTCATCATCCACATAATCAGGTGGGTCAGGCCATAGCTGAGCAGGACCGCGCCCACCACCACGGTGCCGCCCATGGTGGGAGTACCGCGTTTAGTGTGGTGGGAGGTGGGTCCGTCATCACGAATGAATTGGCCGTAGCTCTTGCGGACAAGCAAGCGGATAAACAGCGGCGTTCCCACCAAGGCAAACAGCAGGGCAAGTCCTGCGCCGATCAAGAGTGCAATCACAGCAGTTCGCTCCCTTCATCGGTGGGTTCGGTGGATTGTGGGGGTAATGCTATCCGATCGCCCAGGTGCCGCAGTCCAACGCTGTTGGACGACTTGAAAAGCACCAGGTCACCGGGTTGAAGCTCGGCGTTCAGAAGCGCGTATGCGTCCTCGGCGGTTTCGGCAAATACACATTCGTCGCCCCAGGAACCCTCCTGGACGGCGGAAACGTAAAGTGCGCGGGCTTCGCGGCCGACGACGACCAGCCGGGAAATGTTCAGGCGGACCACCTGGGTGCCCACAACAGTGTGTTCACGGATTGAATCAGGTCCCAGTTCCAGCATGGCGCCCAGGACCGCCCAGGTGCGGCGCCCGCGGCCCAGGTCGGCCAGGGTGCGCAGGGCCGCCCGCATGGACTCCGGGTTCGCATTGTAGGCGTCGTTGATGACGGTCACTCCGTCAGCACGTTCCGTGCGTTCCATCCGCCAACGGCTTGCTGCTGACTGTGTGCTCAGCGATGCGGCGATGTCCTTGCCGGAAACTCCGGCCGCGTGCGCGGCAGCTGCTGCGGCGAGGAGGTTGCCTGTGTGGTGGGCGCCGATGAGGCGGCTGCTGACGTGCACGCCTGTTTCACCGCCGGGCAGGACGAGCTCGAATTCCGGGTTGCCCTGGGCGTTAGTGTCCGGATTCAGGGCCCGAACGGTCGCGTCAGGGCGCCCTTCGGCCGAGAAGCCCAGCACGCTGGCGCCGGTGCGGCTGCGCATGGCGGCGACGCGGTCGTCGTCGAGGTTGATGACGGCAGTGCCGCCGGCCGTGAGGGCCTCCACCAGCTCGCCCTTGGCCCGGGCAATGTTGTCCACGCCGCCGAACTCTCCGGCGTGGGCAGTGCCGACGCCCAGGACGACGCCGATGTCAGGCTTCACCATGTTGGCCAGGTAGCGGATGTGCCCGATGCCCGTGGCGCCCATCTCGATCACCAGATACCGCGTTTGGGTGTCGGCCCGGAAGACCGTCAGGGGCACGCCCACCTCGCCGTTGTAGGACCCTTGCGGGGCAACGGTGGCGCCCTGCTCGGTGAGGATGCCGGCGAGGAGGTCCTTAGTAGTGGTTTTCCCGGCGGAACCGGTGATCCCGATGACGGTCAGGGCCTCACCTGCAGCAGACCGGGCCAGCCGGATCCGACGTACCGCTTCGGATGCCAGTGCGCCCATGGCCAGCACGACATCATCGACCAGGACAGCCGGATAGTTAACGCCATCCGGCCCCGTCACGGGGCGCTCAGCCAGAACCAGCACCGCGCCGCGGCTGACGGCCGCGGCAACGAAGTCGTGGCCGTCGGCGTGCTCGCCGGGTTTCGCCACGTACAAGGACCCGGGGGCAGCCTCCCGCGAATCAGTGACCACTGACAGGGGTGCAATCCCCGGATCGGCGTCCAGGCGGCCGTGTGTGATATCGGCGATTTCCGCCGCAGTAAGTGCAATCATCTCGGTCTAGGACTCTATCCGGTCGTCTCGAAGAACGGTGAATCCCCTGGCTGTCAAGGCGTTCCGCAGTTCCACCCGGTCGTCGAGCGCCAGGTTGACGCCCTTGACTTCCTGCCAGACCTCATGCCCCCGGCCTGCCACCAGGATGGTGTCGCTCGGACCTGCCAGTTCAACGGCCCGTCGGATGGCGGCGGCGCGGGGATAAACCTCTTCGATGACACACTCTGGTGATTCCTGTTCGCGGGCTGACCGTGCGCCCGCCAGCACATCTGCCCTGATGGCCGCAGGGTCCTCGTCGTGGGGGTCGTCATCCGTGACGATGACGATATCGGCCATCTTCGCGGCGACGGCCCCCATGGCGGGTCGCTTGCCCTGGTCGCGCTGTCCTGTGGCTCCGAAAACCACGATCACCCGGGAGCCCGGAAGCGGTGACCTGACTGCTTCCAGTGCGCGTGCCAGGGCATCCGTGTTGTGGGCGAAATCCACCACAGCCGCCGGTTCCTCGGAGACGAGCTGCATGCGTCCCGGAACGGCCACGGTGAAGGGGTCGTGGTGGTCCAGGCCGGCCTGCACGGTAGCGGCGTCCATTCCGCTGGCGATGACCATTACCGTGGCCAGCGCGGCGTTGGCGACGTTGAAAGCGCCAGGCAGGCCGGTGTGTACGTTCAGGGTGACGCCGTCGGGTCCCTCGAGGCTGAAGTCGGTACCCAGCCCCCGCGCGGCCGTGGCGGTGACCGTCCAGTCGGTGGGAGCTGCGCCGGGTGCCATCGAGAGTGTGGTGACCGGGATCGGTGCCGTGGCGGCAAGCCTGCGGCCCCATTCGTCGTCGACCGTCACCACAGCCCGGCGGGCACGGCCCGGTGTGAACAGTTCCGCCTTGGTGGCGAAGTAGTCCTCCATGGTGCCGTGCAGGTCCAGATGGTCCTGCGTCAGGTTCGTGAAACCGGCAACGTCGAAGAGGACGCCGTCCACCCGCTGGAAGGATACGGCGTGGGAGGAGACTTCCATGGACGCGGCGTCCAGCCCCCGTTCCCGCATGAGGGCGAGCAAGCCGTGGAGATCCGGTGACTCGGGTGTGGTCAGGAGGCTGGGAACCGGCTCTCCGCCGGCCAGGATTTCGATGGTTCCGATCAGGCCGGTCTGCTGCCCGAGCGCACGGAGCAGGGCGTTAATGAAGTACGTGGTGGTGGTCTTGCCGTTGGTTCCCGTCACACCGTACAAGCGCGGCGTCCGCCCGGCTGTTGGTTGGCTCTGGTAGATCATGGCGGACAGCGGCCCCACCACGTTGCGCGGTCCGTCCACCACGAGGACGGGAACGGCAGTGTCCTCTGACAGCGCGAGAAGGCGGGCGCCGGCGTCGTCTGTCAGGACCGCCGCCGCTCCCCTGCCGACCGCCTGCGAAACGAAGTCAGCGCCATGGCGGGAGGCGCCGGGCAGCGCCACGTAGAGGTCTCCCGGTTCCACGGTTCGCGAGTTCAGTGAAATTCCCATGACACTGACGGCAGCGGAGGCACCCGGGACCTGCACACCGATCGCGTCTCCGATCGCGTCCAGGCGGACCGCAGCAACGGCCGTAGGCCTGAACCGCGCGGGGGCTGGTTCCCCTGCCGGCCCCGCGTTGCTGGCTGATGCGTTCTGGTCTGACAAGGGAATCTCCGATGGTGGTGCTAGTGGATCATGCCCGCGGGATACTGCTTCCGCTGCGGGCGTCGGGGGGGGAACTGCTGCCTGGCTTGATGCTACTTGGCGTACTGCGGCAACCTGGCCGGTTCACCCGTGGACGGCTGGACGTTGTAGGTGCGCAGGGTCTGGCTCATGACCGAACGGAACACCGGCCCCTGCGTGATGCCGTAGATGCTGCCCTTCGGACGTTGCAGTACCACCTCAACAATAAACCGCGGGTCGTCCATCGGTGCCATCCCCACGATGGAAGCGGTGTAGCCGCAGAACCCTGACTTCCCGTCGTCGCATGGAGATTCAGACGTTCCGGTCTTTGCCCCCACCCGGTACCCGTCGATCGCGGCGTCCTTGATCTGGCCTTCGGTCACCGCGCTTTCCAGGATGTCCTGGACCTGTTGCGCCGTCCCGTCAGACACCACCTGGCGGGAAGGCTGCGGGGCAACCGCCTCTTCTGTTCCGTCCGGTGAAACGTACGCATCAATCAGGCGCGGCTGGAGCATCACACCATTGTTGGCGATCGTCTGGAAAGCGCGGACCGTCTGCAGCGTCGACTGCGCCACGCCCTGGCCGAAAAGCACTGTGTACTCCTGGCGTCCGTCCCATTGGTCTGCCGGGGTAAGAATGCCGGACGCGGTGGCAGGCAGCCCGATGTCCGGCGCTTCGCCGATGCCGAATTTCTTCAGCCAGTCGTGCCTTTGGTCCTTGGTGAGCCGGGAGCCGGCCGCCACGGTGCCGGTGTTCATGGACCAACCCAGGATGCCGGCGAGCGTGCGCTCTTCTGTGCCATGGGTAAAGGAGTCCGTGAACGTCTGGCCGTCCACCGTGTACGACGGGCCGAGCGTGAAGGTGTCCAGCGGGCTGGATTTTCCTTCCTCAATCAGGGCGGCCGCGGTGATCATCTTCTGTACCGATCCGGGCTCGTACGCAGCAGTCACGGAGCGCACGCCGCGGTCCTTGGCGGCCACCCGGCCGGGATCGTTCGGGTCCGGCGCGTTGGTGTCGGCCATCGCGATCAGGTTGCCGGTCTTGGCGTCCATCACGATGATGACACCCCACTCGGCGCCGAGCTTATCCGACTGGCTCTGGATGGCTTGCTGGGCGAAATACTGGAGATCGGAATTGAGGGTGAGCTTCACGTCCTTGCCGTCCTCCGGGGGTGTCAGCTCATCCACGCCGACGGGAATCCGAAGACCGTCCGCGCCGATCTCGAAAAGCCGCTTGCCGTCCTTGCCCCGCAGCAGCCCATCCTGGGTCTGTTCGATCCCCGCCTGGCCGGTACTTCCGTCCTGGAGGAAGCCGATAATGCCCCCGGCCACGGAACCGTTGGGGTACACGCGTTTACTGACGCCCTCGGTGACGATGCCGGGAATACTAAGATCCGAGACCCTGAGCTCAACGTCTGGTTTCAGGTCCTTAGCGACGATGTGGTACTTCGATTCGCCCGTAACGGCGTTCCTGAGGTCTTCAGTGTCCATGCCCAGGACAGCCGCGAGTTCGCTGATGCCCTGCTCCCGGCTGACTTCAACCAGCTTGTCGGCGCCTTCCTCCAGGCGCCAGAACTTATCGGTCTTTGTGTTGGTGGTCTGGTCCACCACAATGTTGTAGCGGATCACGCTGTTCGCCAGGACTGTCCCGGCGGCGTCCAGGATGCTGCCGCGTTCGGCGGGGAGCGAAGTCGCGCGCATCCGGTAATCGAGCGCAGCGGCGGCCATCCCGCCGACGTCGAGCCCTTGGACGAAGAAGAGCTTGCCGCCCACCACTAACAGCAGCGTCAGCATAATGCCCAGGCCGAGGCGCAGCCGTTTTGTGGCGTTAGGGGCCTTACCGCTATTTGCCTTGCCGGTCCTCTGCGCCACCGTGATTCCCTTGCTGCTCGCCATTGTTGCCTGTTTAGTGCCCGACTGGCTGTCTTTCAGCGGCTACCGGTTAGAGCCCGGGCACCTTCTGTTCGGGTGCCGGCACCGAACCGCCGTGGAGCTCCACGGCAGGTGCCGGCGGAGCGGGTGCTTCAACCGGCGGGGCCGCCGCGGCAGGTGCCGGTTCCTCGGTAGCCGGTTTACGGTTCGCCAGCGGCTCCCCAGACGTTGCCGGGGGAACCACAATGAGCATTCCCTCGACGGCCGGGGCAGGGATGACAGCTCCAGCCGCGCCACCCTTCACAGCCGGAGTTGCCTTGCCCGTAACGGCAAGGGTGGAGAGATCGATCTGGCCTTTGACCGTCGAAGCGACCATTCCCAGGTCTGAGGCTTTAGCTGCCAGGTTCTGGGGAGCCTCGAAGTTTTGGACCTGCTGTGTCAGGTCCTGGTTCTGCTTGGTCAGCGTGCTCTGCTTACCCCTCAGTTCCACCAGCTGGTACTGGGAGGTGGAGACGGAGATGTTCAGGACCAGCACGGTGACGAGCGCAACAGCGAGCAGGGCAAAACACATGACGACAAACGGCGCCCGGCGCTTCTTGGGGGCGGAACGGACCACAGACAGAGGTGTGCGTTCCCTGCGGCCAGCGCCAGACGGAAGCGACCTGATCGCCGGGGCGCTGCTGCCGGAGACGACCGGAAAGTTCTTGACGGCGGCAGTGCTCATGCTTCTCTCCTGGCTCTGATACGTTCCACGGCCCGCAACCTGGCGGAGGCCGCGCGTGGATTTTCTGCAATCTCGACGGCGGTGGGTACCTCGGTGCCCTTGGTCAGGGTTTTGAGGAAGGCCTTGTGTTCCTCAAGTTCCACCGGAAATCCGAGCGGCGCGGAGGACTTGGAGCCGGCCTGGAAAAATGACTTGACGATCTTGTCTTCGAGGGAGTGGTAGGACATGACCACGATGCGTCCGCCCAGGGCCGTTGCTGCCACGGCTGCCGGAACGGCGCGCTCCAGCACGTCCAGCTCCTCATTGACTTCGATGCGCAGTGCCTGGAATGTCCGTTTGGCGGGGTGGCCGCCCGATTTGGCGGCTGCGGCCGGAACCACGGAGCGGATCTGTTCCACCAGTTCCCCCGTGGTGGCGAAAGGCTTGGCAGTCCTTGCCGCGACAATCCTGTTGGCGATCCGGCCAGCGAACTTCTCCTCGCCCCACTTCCGGATGATCCTGACGAGATCCTCTTCGCTGTAGTTGTTGACCACATCCGCTGCGGTCTGCCCGCGGCTGGTGTCCATCCGCATGTCCAGCGGAGCGTCGAAGGAGTAGGCGAAGCCACGCTCGCGCTCGTCCAGCTGCAGCGACGACACGCCCAGGTCCATGAGGATGCCGTGGACCTGCGCGACACCCAGGTCTTCGAGGACGTCGTCGATTTCGTCGTAGACGGCGTGGACCAGATCCGTCCGGGAAGCAAAGCGCCCCAGCCGCTCCCCTGCCAGCGCCAGGGCTTCCTCGTCACGGTCGATGCCGATCAGGTGCAGATCAGGGAAACGCTCCAGCATGGCTTCGGAGTGGCCGCCCATGCCGAGGGTCGCATCAATGGCGATGGGGGTTTCACCTCGGCGGCGGGCAGCTTCGAAGCCGGGGGCCAACAAATTAATGCACCGGTCCTTGAGGACCGGCACATGGCGTTCGGACGTTGGCTTCGGGTCATCGTTCATGCCTTCGTCCTTTCTTGCCGTGAGTGTTGGTGTGCAGCTTCTTGAGCCAGATCCCCATCCGCGCCTATCATCCTGCCGGCCTGGCTCCGGGGAAGTGAGGCCAGGTTGACTGTCTGATGGGCGGCTGGAGATCTCGTTCAAGAAGCGATTCCGCCGGGCCGTTCAGGGGATCACAGGATTCCCGGAATGGCGTCGTCGGTTTCGGAGAAGGCGGTTTCCTTCTCCGCGAGGTACTCGTTCCAGGCCTGGGCATCCCAGATCTCGGCCCGGGTTCCTGCACCGATGACGGCCAGTTCCCGGCCGAGGCCTGCGTACTCCCGGAGCGCGGCCGGAATGGTTATGCGCCCCTGCTTGTCAGGTACCTCGTCAGAGGCTCCAGAGAGAAAGACGCGGATGTAGTCCCGGGCCTGCTTGGAGGAAATGGGCGCCTCCCGCATTTGCTCGTGGACACGTGCAAATTCCTGCTCACTGAAGACGTAAATGCAACGTTCCTGTCCCCTGGTGAGAACAAGTCCGCTGGCAAGCTCCTCACGGAACTTCGCGGGGAGGATAATTCGGCCCTTTTCGTCCAGACGTGGCGAGTGTGTGCCCAGAAACACTGGCCCACCGCCCGTCTGCCGTCAGGAACTGCAATATCCCCTGTGTTGCAACTACCCTCTTATGTCCTCCACATTACTCCACTTTCCACCACAGTCAACGCGAATCAGGCCAATATTCCCCCCTTTCAGGCCACTGTCCCCCAAATGGCGTGCGAGCTGGAGGTGGATGGAAGTGGAGGGTCCGTGGCCGTATCGGCTGGAACCATAAGTGCCCGACGGCGGTGCCCTGCCGCCGCCAGGCTCAAAACGGGCCCAGCCGGCGCATCCGCGGGCGTCCGGCCGCCCATCCAGGCCGCAGCAGGGGTCGTTTTGAGCGCGCAAAAGGGCACCGGCTGCTACTTGCTGCGGTTAAACGCAGAAGACCCGCCGTGGCGGGTCTTCTGCTGCGGTCATCCTGACCGTGGGGAGCGAAATGGAGGGCAGGCCTGAACCTAAGGCCATGGCACCGGACTTACAGGCGCTGCCTTAGGATTCGTCGCGGCGGCGCTCGTCCCAGCGCTCTTCCAGGCTGGACATAAATGAACTCCTGGGCTTTCCGGACTTACCTGCACCAGGTGCGGAGCGCTGCTTGCCGCCGGCAGCGTTGCGCATTGTGGCGAAGTACACACCGCCACCCATAACTACGAAGCCCAGGACACCGACAAAGATGTTCTGGACTGTGACCCCGACCAGGAGCAGGGCGATGCCCGCAAGGGTGCAGAGCACACCAATCACGATGTGACGGGTGGACCACGTTCGGCCGGGATCCGAGCCCATGGAATTGGCGAATTTCGGATCGTCTTCGTGCAGCTGCTTCTCCAGCTGCTCCAGCAGCTTCTGTTCGTGCTCCGAAAGCGGCATCACGACCTCCTTAAGTAGGCCAACGTCCGGGCTGGTCCCATCCCGTACTACTGCTTCGATAACGACCGGCATGGCCGGGAGGTTCCCGCCCCGCCGACGATGGCGGAAAGCGAACACCGGCATGCGGGGCTTCGGAACTGCAGCATGTCCAAGAAGTCCGGCAATAACTGAGAACTATGTACATATAAGGATAGTTTGTCGGGGGCCGTTCTGAAAGACGGCCATCACCTCCCGGAACCAAACACGCAACGTGGCGGCGTCCGGCTAAGACCCGTTTCCGGAATCCAGCAGGCTGGCGGGGAGAATCGATTTGTTTCCGAACTTCCGGCTGACCTCGTCCAGTGCCTGTTCTGCTGCCCGCCAGTTGTCATCCCGGCGGTCAAAGCTCAGCTGAAGGGACGTGTGAGCAGCGTCTTCCAGCTGCTCGGCCCGGATGCCAACAAGCCGCACGGTCATGGGCCGGCTCCCCAACGATTCCAGGAGTTGGATGGCCACGGCATAAATCAGTTGGGCACTGTCTACAGGTGCGTGGACAGTGCGGCTCCTGGTGATGGTGGAAAAATCGGCATACCGGAGTTTCAACGCCACCGTCCGTGCCACCATCCCCGAACTCCGCAGCCGTCCTGCCGTCCTGTGGGAAAGCCGCAGCAGCTCCCGTGCGATCAGGGCGTTGTCGCCGGTATCCACGGCGAAGGTCTCTTCAGCGCCGATGCTCTTCTCAGGCCTCACGGGGGTTACGGGCCGCGGATCGATCCCCCACGACAGGCGGTAGACGTGTTCACCGGTGGCACCGAGCATTTTCTTCAGGGAGGACACCGGAGTGGCAGCCACGTCCGCCACCGTCCTGATGCCCATCCGGGCAAGGACGTCCGCGGTCTTGGCGCCGATGCCCCACAACGCCCCGACGGGCAGGCTGTGGAGGTAGGGCACTGTCTCGTCGGGTCCGATCTGCAACAGCCCGTCAGGTTTGCAACGCGTGGAAGCAATCTTGGCTACGAACTTACTGGCTGCTATGCCCACGGAGGCTGTAATGCCCAATTCGGCAGCCACCCGGCGCCGGATCAGTTCACCTATTTCGCGCGGGGGCCCCAACCGCCGGATGGCGCCACCGACGTCCAGAAAAGCTTCGTCGACGCTCAGCGGCTCCACCAGATCGGTGATGGACGCGAAGATTTCCATCAGCCGGGCGGAAACGTCGTGGTACAGCTTGTGGCGCGGTTCAATGATGACGGCCTTGGGGCACATCCTGGCTGCGACCACCATGGGCATGGCGGACTTCACTCCGAAGGCCCGGGCTTCATACGACGCCGAGAGTACTACCGAGCGGTCCGCAGGGAACCCGACGATCACCGGTTTGCCGCGGAGTTCTGGCCGGGTGCGAAGCTCCACTGCGACGAAGAATGCGTCCATGTCCACGTGCATGATGCAGTTACGCCGGAGCTCACGAAGACCCGCTTCGGTGTACTGGTTGTTCCGCTCAGGTCCCACACCGGCAATTGTATCGGCTGGTACTGACTAAACTGGAGGCTGAATCCGGCATCAACACCAGGAGGACAGTCCCCGTGACCGTCATGAAAAGTCTTAAGCCAACAGGATTAGCGGCACTGGCCGCGGGCGCCATTCTGGCTCTCGCTGCCTGCAGCCCCGCAGAGCCCGGAGCGGCATCATCCTCCTCAGTTACATCCTCACCAGCATCTGGCAGCGCCAGCATAACCGCGTCCGCGAGCCCGACGGCGTCGCCGGGAACGTCCGCCACTGTAGGGACAATTGTCGCGGGATTCCCGGAAACCCTGCTCCCACTGATGCCCGGGGCCACGGTGATTTCGAGCAGCTTTGATAAGACATCAACGCCCGCCACGGCGGCCCTCGTGGCCAGCATCAACGCCCCGACCGCCACCGTCGTGGATTTCTACACAAAGCACCTGGAAGCGCAGGGATTCAAAGCCGTCCCCGGCGACGCTGTGGGCGCTGTCGCTTCCAAAGACTTCGTCCGGAACGACTCCGAGACGGTCAACATCGCCGCCGTCGAAGCGGCCGGCCTTTCTACTTTCACCATCGGCGCAAACGTGGCTGCTGAGTTTGCCAAGTGAGTGTTTCGGAGCAGTTAAGGATTGAGCAGACTGCATTCGTCGCCGCCGTTGCCGGTGAGCTGACAGACTTCCTCACCACCCGGCAAACGCTCATGACTGCCATTTCACCCGATATCGATCCCATCATGGGTTCCATTTCCAACCTGGTGACGGGCGGCAAGAGGCTCCGCGCCCTGATGTGTTACTGGGGGTGGCGCGGCGCGGGCGGCGATCCGGCGGCCGAGGAAATCGTGACGGCGGGATCGGCCCTGGAACTTTTCCAGGCAGCTGCCCTGATCCATGACGACATCATTGACCGCTCGGACACGCGGCGTGGCGGGCCCAGCGTGCATCGCCGCTTCAGCCAGCTGCACCACGCGCAAGGCTGGGCCCTGGACAGCGAGCGGTTTGGGCAGGCAGCCGCGATCCTCACCGGGGATCTATGCCTCTCCTTCAGCGAGGAGGCCTTCACGGACATCGGCGAACAGGCGGCTGCAGGCAGCAGGGCGCGTCTGATCTTCAACCTCATGCGTGCCGAGGTTATGGCGGGTCAGTATCTTGACATCCTGGAGGAAGTGGCAGGTCCTGTCCGGGACCGGGCCGGAGCGGTGACGAGGGCACGGTCCATCATCAGGTTCAAGTCCGCCAAATACTCCACGGAGCACCCGCTGGCGCTTGGCGGCGCCTTGGCGGGCGCTCCGGACGACTTGCTCCGGGGCTACTCGGCCTTCGCGCTGCCGCTGGGCGAAGCGTTCCAACTGCGCGACGACGTCCTGGGGGTCTTCGGGGACCCTGTCACTACGGGCAAGCCGGCAGGCGACGATCTCCGCGAAGGTAAGCGGACAGTGCTCATTGCCCTCGCGCTGGGCCAGGCATCAACGTCAGAATCGGAATTTATCGACGCGAAGCTGGGCAGCCCTGACCTCGGCGACGCTGACGTGTCAGAGATCCGGCGGATCATCGAAGAGTCGGGGGCGCTTCAGGCGACGGAAGTGCTGATCAACGAATTCGGCGCCGCGGCGTATAACGCGCTGGAACAGCTGCCGCTGGACGAACTGCCCAAGACCGCACTGCGGAAGCTGGCGGAAGCCACGGTCAGCCGCGCGTCCTGACATCGGTCCTGGTCTTTGCAGCAGCTGCGGGCCCGGCGTCGACCGGGCCCGTTGTGTTGTTTACCAGGCCAGAGTCTGAGCCCGGCGCCTGATTTCCGTCTTGCGGCCTTCCCGCAAGGCATCAATTGGCCGTCCCCGGAGCGACTCGTCGGGGGTGAACAGCCAGACGATCAGGTCCTCGTCGGAATAGCCGGCGTCCGCCAGGACCACAATGGTCCCCTTGAGGCTGTCAACAACCTGGCCGTCCAGGATAAACGCGGCTGGAACTGACCGTATTCGCCGTTCCCCGACCCGCAGGGCCGCCAAGGCGCGTTCATCAATAAGGCCATGGACTCTCGTAATAGAAACGTCCAACATCTGCGCGACATCCGGCAGGGGCAGCCACTCGCCCACAAGGCTTTCTACGTTACTCACGGATCAAGGTTGCCACGGCCGGACCCCTGCCGCCTAGTCGGCCTTGGCTGCCATTGCCGCGAATTATGCAACACTCCACAAAACTCTTTATCCCAGTTGCGTCGGAATTCTTGTGCTAAGGGACATTTCATGAGAGATTCACATAGATCACATTTGTAACACTAATAACTTGAGTAACATTAGTATCAATAGTCACATAGCATCTCCCGCCCACGGCAGTTGAAGAAGAGGAATCTTTCCATGACGACGTCCCGCTCGCCAAAACAGCCCCCGAGGCAGAGCCTGCCCATGATTGCTGTCACCACGGCGGCCCTCCCTGCGGTTGTCTTGTCGTCGTTGGCCCTCGCCCAGCCTGCTGCGGCAGAGGCACCTGCACGCGCAATCCCGGCAACCCTTGCCGCCGCGATGAAAGCCCAAGCGGCCGAAACGAAAGTTGGCCTGATCCCGGCGGCTTCCGTCTCCACTACTATTCCGGCTGCCTTCCAGCCCATGCAGCCGGCGGCGCCCGCGGAATACACCATCGCCCGCGGCGACACCATCAGCGGAATTGCCGGCAAGTTCGGGCTGGACACGTACGAAGTCCTCAAGCTCAACAACCTCCAGACGAACACCATTATTTACCCCGGCCAGAAGATCAAGCTGTCCGGCTCGGGTTCCCCCGCTGCGCCTGCTCCGGCCCCGGCGGCCCCCACCGCGGCCGCTCCGGCCAATGCCGGAGGCAGCTACACGGTAAAAGCCGGCGATACACTCGGCGCCATCGCGGCCCGGCACAACGTCAGCTTGTCCGATGTTTTCAGCTGGAACGGCCTGAACATGCGCTCCATCATCTACCCGGGCCAGAAGATCAACGTGGGCGCGGGTGCTGCTGCAGCACCGGCTGCAGCAGTCCAGCCTACTTCCGCTCCCGTCGCACCAGCTCCCGCACCAGCTCCCGGCGGTTCATACACGATCAAGGCCGGGGACACCCTGTCAGCGATCGCCTCCCGGCACGGCGTCAAGCTCTCGGACATCCTGGCGGCCAACCAGCTGAGCATGAGTACTGTCATCTACCCCGGCAACAAGCTGGTCATTCCGGGCGCCTCCATCCAGCCCGCTTCCTCCACCCCGGCTGCCCCCGCGGCCCCCGCCGCTCCACTGGTAGCGAGCTCCTTCCTGGGCTTCACCTACCCCGCGGCCGTTGTGAGCTCCGCCAACGAAAACAAGGCCTTGCTGAACGCCTCTCCCGTACCGTCCCGGGCTGAGATGCGCGCAATTGTGGCCGACACGGCCCGCCAGTTGGGGGTAGACCCCACCCTGGCTCTGGCCTTCGCGCAACAGGAGTCCGGCTTTGACCAGCGAGCGGTGTCACCGGCCAACGCGATCGGCACCATGCAGGTCATCCCCTCCTCCGGGCAGTGGGCGTCAGACCTCGTAGGGCGGAAGCTCAACCTGCTGGACCCCTACGACAACGCAACGGCCGGCGTGGCGATCATCAAGCGCCTCATCGCCACCAGCAAGGACGAGGACACAGCCATAGCGGGGTACTACCAGGGCCAGTACTCGGTCAGCAAATACGGTATGTACGACGACACCAAGGCCTACGTAGCTGCGATCAAGGCGCACCAAAAGAACTTCGGCTAAACCACCGCATAACAGCTCCCCCGCGGGCTTGCTGAAGCCAGCCCGGGGATAACGATAAGGGTCCGGACCGCACGTCGGTTCGGACCCTTTTCCATGCGGGATTAGTATCGTAGGGTGCAGGAACAAGTGTCAGACCTTCTCGTTGGAACGCTGGTGGACAACCGCTACGCCGTCCGCTCTAAACTTGCGCGCGGCGGCATGTCGACGGTATATCTGGCAACGGACCTCCGGCTGGAACGCGATGTTGCCCTGAAGGTCCTCCATCCCCACCTCGCCACCGACGAGACGTTCCTGGACCGGCTGGGCCGCGAGGCGAAGGCCGCCGCGAAGCTGTCCCACGCCCACGTTGTGGGAGTCCTGGACCAGGGCAACGACGGCCAGACGGCCTATCTGGTAATGGAACACATCAAGGGCCACACCCTCCGGGACGTCATCAGATCCAGAGGTGCACTGCCTCCCCGGCTGGCCCTCGCCCTGATTGATCCGGTAGTGCAAGGCCTCGGCGCGGCCCACGCTGCGGGGCTGATCCACCGGGATGTGAAACCGGAGAACGTCCTGATCGCGGACGACGGCCGGATCAAGATCGGCGACTTCGGGCTGGCCCGTGCGGTGACGACGTCCACGAGCACCGGGACACTCATCGGTACCGTGGGTTACCTCTCGCCCGAGCTTGTGCTCGGAAAACAGGCTGATACCCGGAGCGATATCTACTCCGTGGGCATCATGCTCTTTGAGATGTTGACCGGCCAGCAGCCGTACGACGGCGAGGTCCCCATCCAGGTTGCGTACAAGCACGTGAATGAAACAGTCAGTCCGCCCTCGGCCTTGGTGCCCGGCCTCGCCGCCGAAGTGGATGAACTCGTCCAGTGGTGCACCGCAAACGATCCCGAGAACCGCCCCGTCGACGGCAACGCCCTGCTGCAGGAACTGCGCCACATCAGGACCAATCTCACGGACGCCGAACTGGACCTCATGCCACCGGCAGCAGCCCCCGCAGGACAGCAGAACCACACCGAGGTCATCGCCCGCACCAACAATCCCACAGCCGTAATGTCGTCCTTCTCCCGGCCCCAGCCACAGCACTCACCGCAGGGTCCGCAAGCCCTGTATCCGGCCGACGCCAACTTCCGGCCAGGCGAACAGTACCGGCCGGAAGCGCATTACAGGCTTGAAGCTCAAGACGCCGTCCCGGCAGCGATTCCCATCAGCAAACGCGCCCGGCGCAGGCTCGACAGGGAGGACGAGAAGGCAAGGGCGCGGGCTGCGGCCACCCCGGTCCGGAGCCTGCGGGAGGGCAACCCGCGGCGCCGCGGCGTCCTCTGGGTGGTGGTCCTGGTCATCATCGCATTGCTTGCCACAGGAGCCGGCTGGTTCTTCGGCATGGGTCCCGGGTCCCCGGGCACCATTCCGGTGGTCGCCAACAAGTCGGTGGCCCAGGCGCAGCAACTGCTGAGCGAGGCGGGGTTCCAGTCACGGACCAACGATGTCTTTGACGACGACGTTCCCTCCGGCCTCGTGGTGGGCTCCGACCCGACTGCCGGAACGGAGACTCGGAAGTATCAGCCGGTGTCCTTGTTTGTTTCCCAGGGCCCGCAACTCTATGAACTCCCGAAACTGACCGGCGGAACGCTTGACGACGCGAAAAATGCACTGAACCAGGCTGAAATGGCGCTCGGCACCGTCACTGAACAATTTGACGGCGCCGTTGCCGCCGGCGTCGTGCTCTCCCAGGAACCGGCTGCCGCGGCCCCCGCGCGCCACGGCACCCCGGTCAATCTTCTGGTCTCCAAGGGGCCGCAGCCGATCCCGGTCCCGTCAGTGGTGGGACTGGCGAAGAACGCCGCCGTCGACGCCATCGAAGCTGCCGGCCTCAAGGCCGATGTCGCGAAGGACGAAGTCAACGATCCCAAGGTGCCCAAGGGCTCAGTTGCCGCACAGTCGCCCGCGACCGGCACCCTGACCAAGGGCGGCGCAGTGACGCTGACCATTTCCGACGGACCCAAACTCGTTGAAGTCCCCAGCTTCATCGGCAAACAAGCCAAAGAAGCCGAAGCAGCGCTGCGTGCGCTGGGCTTCGAGGTACGGGTAAACAATATCCTCGGCGGCTTCTTCGGCACGGTTCGTGATCAGGACCCGGTGAAGAAGAAGGTGCCTGAAGGCTCCGTTGTTACCCTCACCGTGGTGTAGCCGGCGGTCTGCCGGCCACACCACCGTGGAAGCCTGACTCCGCATCGGGCGGTCAGTGCTTGGCCAGTGCTCCGGCCACGAGGAACGCCATTTCGAGGGACTGCATGTGGTTCAGTCGCGGATCGCAGACCGACTCGTACTTGTCGAGGAACGATTCCTGGTCCACCGGATCGGCACCGCCCAGGCATTCCGCGACGTCGTCACCGGTCATCTCCACATGGAGGCCACCGGGAACCGTGCCCAGGGCCTGGTGCACTTCGAAGAAACCGCGTACTTCATCAATGACGTCGTCGAAGTTGCGGGTCTTGTAGCCGTTCGGCGACGTAACCGTGTTGCCGTGCATCGGATCGGTGACCCAGAGAACCTTAGCGCCGGAGGCCGTGACCTTCTCCACAATGGCAGGAAGCTTCTCGCGGATATTGCCCGCTCCCATGCGCGTGATGAACGTCAGCCTGCCCGGCTCCCGCTCGGGGTCCAGCTTGTCGATGAGGCGGAGGGCGTCGTCGCCGGTTGTCGACGGGCCCAGCTTCACGCCAATGGGATTCCGGACGCGTGAGAGGAAGTCAACGTGCGCGTGGTCAAGTTCGCGCGTACGCTCCCCGATCCACAGGAAATGCGCCGAGGTGTCATACGGGAAACCGGTACGCGAATCGATGCGGGTCAGTGCACGCTCGTAGTCCAGCAGCAGGGCCTCGTGGCTGGCGAAGAATTCCACCCGCTTGAGTGCTTCGAAATCAGCGCCGCAGGAGGCCATGAACTTGATGGCACGGTCGATGTCTCGGGCGAGGGATTCGTAACGGGCGTGCGCCGGGTTTTCGGTGAAACCCTTGTTCCACTGGTGCACGGAGCGCAGGTCCGCGAAGCCGCCCTGCGTGAAGGCCCTGATGAGGTTCAGCGTGGAGGCGGACGTGTGGTAGGCCTTGAGCATCCGGGCGGCGTCATGGCCACGGGACTCGGGAGTGAACTCGTAGCCGTTGACGATGTCGCCTCGGTACGCCGGCAGGGTCACGCCGTCGCGGGTCTCGTCGTTGGACGAGCGGGGCTTGGCGAACTGGCCGGCCATCCGGCCCATCTTGATGACCGGCATCGCCGCGCCGTAAGTGAGCACCACTGCCATCTGCAGGATGGTCTTGACCCGGGCGCTGATCTTGTCCGCCGTTGCCGCTTCAAAGGTCTCAGCACAGTCGCCACCTTGCAGCAGGAAGGCTTTGCCCTCCGCGGCAGCTGCCAGCCGTTCACGGAGAACGTCCACTTCGCCGGCGAAAACCAGCGGCGGCAGCACGGAAAGTTCCCCGACAGATGCGTCGAAAACGTCCTTGTCCTGCCAGCTGGGCTGCTGGGAAACGGGAAGGTCACGCCAAACATCCAGGCCAGGATAATTGGCTGCTCCGCTCTGGGCGGTGCTGGACAGCGAAAAGGCAGGTTTTGCAGATAGCTCAGTCACTATCTAAGACTAATGTGCGCGGCTGGCTTCAGGACACCTGACCGTCACGCGTCCCGAGAGCGGCGTCACAGTCAGCCGGCTGCCGGGTCCTTACCCTCGGTCTCAGTGCCCTCGGCACCGCCGTCAGATTCAGCCCGTTTCGCGGAGGCACCGCCAGCCCCGGTCGCCGCTGCTCCCGCAAGGCGGAGCTTAACCACGGCGGCGTACTCGTCCACGTACTCCTGGCCGGAGAGGCGCATCAGCTCGAACATGATCTCGTCGGTGACCTTGCGCTGGACCAGCCGGTCCTCCGCCTGGTCGGAGAATTGGCTGAAATCCAGCGGAGCACCGAAAATCATGCCGATCCGCCGGATATTCGGCATCCGTTTGCCGATGGGCTGAACCTTGTCCGTGCCGATCATTGCCACGGGAATCACGGGCACTCCAGCCTCCAGGGCGAGCCTGGCGACTCCCACCTTTCCCCGGTACAGGCGTGCGTCGGGGCTGCGGGTGCCTTCAGGGTAGATGCCCAGCAGTCCACCGCCGGTCAGGACATCCATGCCGGCATTGAGCGATACGGCCGATGCCGCGCCGCCGGACCTGTCCATGGGCAACTGGTTGGTGAGCCTGAAGAAGAGGGCCGTCAGCCTGCCCTTGAGGCCCGTGCCGGTGAAGTACTCGGACTTGGCCAGGAAAACCACCGGCCTTCGAACCATCAGCGGCATGAAGATGGAGTCGGAGAAAGACAGATGGTTCGAGGCGATAATGGCCGCCCCCTGCGCCGGAACATTGTCCAGGCCTTTGACCCAGGGGCGGAAAAGAAGCCGTAGCACCGGCCCCAGGAAGATCCGCTTAATGACCCAATAGAACACGTGATGAACCTCTCCGGAAGCCGGCCGGCCAGCTCCTTCGTCGGGCCGGGCGGGCACTTCAATGCAACCCTACTCTAGTGAGATTTGTCCCGAACAATGACACGATGGTGCCATGACAGAAAGCAGCATCGCGCCCCGGCCTGCCGCTTTCAGCTACCCCGGCCACGGACCCAATGCCACCACCGGGATTGCCATCTGCCACGGCTTCACCGGCAGCCCCCTGAGCGTCTTGCCCTGGGCAGAGCACCTCGCCGCCCAGGGATTCGCGGTGTCGGTACCGCTTCTTCCCGGCCACGGGACAGATTGGCGTCAGCTCGCGCGCTCAAATTGGCGCGACTGGTACGGGACTTTCGAATCGGCGTACCTGGAGCTGAGCGCCCGGACGGAGCAGTGTTTTGTGGCCGGCCTCTCGATGGGCGGCGCCATTGCGTTGCTGACGGCCGCCAGGCATCCCGCAGCTGGCGTCTCTCTGGTGAATCCCGGCCTTAGCTTCTATGACCGCCGCGTGCATGTCATCGGAGTGCTCAAGTATTTCCAGCGCACTACCTTGCCCATCCAGGAGGAACAGCCGACGGCGGGCGTCACCAATGACGGCGACTATTCGCGGACGCCTTTGGCAGCCGTACATGAGCTCAAGAAGCTTTTCGGCACAGCCACGCGGGGGCTGCACCAGGTCAGCACCCCGGTGCAGGTCTTCAAGTCCCAGTCGGACGTCGTGGTGCCGGCCACCTCGCTCCTGACGCTGCGGCAGCGTTTGGGCCCACACTTGGTGGAAGTAGTGGACCTGCACAACAGCGGACATGTGGCCACGCTCGATGTTGATGCGCCAGAGATATTTGCCCGTTCCAGCGCCTTCTTCCTTGCCCATACACCCGCCGCTGCCCCGTCAGCCCGAACCGCGGCCACACCTCACACCACCTCGGAGACTTCATGACCGGCGTACCGGACCACAGCCCTTTCAGCAGCACCTTCAACGGCGCCGGAGCCCGGATCGGGGTGGCCCTCTCCCACGGATTTACGGGCAGTCCGCACGGCCTGCGCGCGTGGGCGCAGTCGTTCGCCGACGCCGGGTTCGCCGTACGCATGCCGCTGCTGCCCGGGCACGGCACCAGCTGGCAGGACCTGGCGCGCACGCGCTGGCCGCAGTGGCACGGCGCACTGGACGACGCCTACCTGGAGCTTGACTCCCACTGCGACCACGTCTTCGTCGCCGGGCTGAGCATGGGCGGCGCGCTGGCCCTGAGAATTGCGGCCAGCCGGCCCGTGGCCGGGGTGATCGTGGTGAACCCCGGCCTCGTTATCGATGATCCCCGAGCGCCCTTGGCCGGCATCCTGAAACTGGTCCTGAAGAGTACTCCGGCCATCGCCAACGACATCCTCAAACCCGGGATGGACGAGGGCGCCTACCCCCGTACGCCCGTGGCTGCGGCCCATGAGCTGAACAAGATGTTCAAGGACACCATCCGGTTGCTCCCCCGCGTCACCGCGCCCGTACGGGTCTTCCGCTCCACCGTGGACCACGTCGTATCGGACACCAGTGTGGCAGCGCTGCGCCGCGGCCTGACAAACGCACCGCTGACACTGACCACGCTGGAGAACAGCTACCACGTGGCAACGCTTGATAACGACGCTGAGGAGATTTTCCGAGGATCTGCCGACTTCATCCGGGCAGTGGTTGCCGGCACGGCAGCAGCCCGGGTCCAGGAGGGTACCGCCCATGAATAGGCCCGACTCCGGTTCACAGGACCAAAGCGCAAACCAGGACGATGCAGTGTGGCTGGACCTGGTGGCCCGGCTCGAAGAAAAGCCCGGAGCACCTACCGGCACAGTCCCGGCGGGTGCCAGCTCCCCCGGCCCGAATGCCCCGGACCCTGACGCGAAAACTCCTGATTTACCAGGCCCGGACGCCGCGGCCGGGGCTGGCAGGTCCGCGACGTTCCGCGACTTTGATCCGCTGGGCCTGGCGGGCACAGCCCCTACCGAACTGACCGCAGCCGAACGGCAGGCGGCAACGTCCGGCGCCGGTGACGGTGCGCAGGCCGGCGAAGGTACCGCTGGTTACGGCGAGGGTGGCAACGAGGCCTTCGGCCCGCGTGACTATGCCGTGGAGGACGACGCCGGGGACTTCGTGCCGGAAGAACCGCCAAGCCTTGCCGGGACGGATCCCCTGACCATGCTGGCCTGGCTCGGTGCCATCGGTGCGCCCCTTGCCTTGCTCCTGGCCGCTATGTTCTGGCGGTCCGCGCCACTGCTTGCGATTGTGGGCATGGTGGCAGCGTTCATCCTCGCCGTTGTTTACCTGATCATGAAGCTGCCCCAGGAAAAAGACGAGAACGACGACGGCGCCCGCGTCTAAGAAGCGTCCGTCACCGCATGCGGCTGCTGACCCGGGACAGATCGGCCGCTCCGATGAGCCCCGCGTTTGGCCCGAGCGCTGCCAGCTCGATTCCGGCCGCCGGACGGAAGCCCCGGCCGGTAAGATTCCGGGCGAAGGCTTTACGGGCGGGCTCCACCAGCAGGTCACCTGCCGAGCAGAGTCCCCCGCCGATCACAAACAGTCCGGGATCCAACGATGCTGCCAGGTTCGCCAGTCCCAGGCCCAGCCATTCGCCCACTTCATCAAGGAGTTCGCGGCAGGCCGCGTCACCGGCGAGTGCCAGTTCGGTGACAATCGTCCCGGTGATCTGCTCTGCGTCGCCGCCGACGGTGGCCAGCAGTTCCTGGGCAACCGGCGAATTGGCACGCGCCAGGATCCTCGCTTCCCGGCCCAAGGCGTTACCCGAAGCGTACTGCTCCCAGCAGCCCCGGTTCCCGCACTCGCAACGCTGCCCGCCGGGCATGATGATCTGGTGGCCGAATTCGCCGGCTACACCAAACCGGCCGCGCTCCACCCGCCCGTCCATCACCATGGCGCCGCCGATACCGGTGCCGAGGGTGATGCACACCAGCCGGTCCTCCCCCTGCCCCGCACCAAAGCGCCATTCCGCCCAGGCCGCGGCGTCGGCGTCGTTCGTCAGTAGCACAGGGCGTCGCAGGAGGCGCTCAAGGTTTGCCCGCAACGGCTCGTTGCGCCAGGCGAGGTGCGGACTGAAAAGCACTGTTCCGCCATCCAGATCCATCCAACCGGCCGCACCGATGCCCACCGACCAGACCCTGTGGCCGGCTCCCAATTCGTCCACGAGCTCGACGATGACCTGCTCCACAGCGCGCGGGTCGCTGCCTGGGGTCGACCGCCGGGCCTCGCTCAGAATCCTACCGTCGGCGTCTACCACGCCGGCGGCGACCTTGGTGCCGCCGATATCGATGCCGATCGCCAGCCCCTTGCGCCCGAGCCGCAGGTGCTCCCGGAACGTTTCCACCTGCCTGGGCCGGGCCCTCAATCCCAGCGGCGGCCGCCGCCGCCAAGGGGCTGGACGTCGGAGCGGATCGGCGGGCTCGCCGGGGGGCGTTGCATACATAGTGCTTCATTCTAGGGCGCCCGGGGCAGGCAGCACCGGAGGCCGGGCCCATGGCCTTCGCACTCCTCTTTGACTCCTATGTTACTGGCCAGTAGGTTTGTTTCTGCACGGCCAAGCTACAGGGCGTATTAGTCTTTAGGCATACCCTGTGCGGGTCTATGGATATCAAAGGAGCTATAGTGCGCGAATTCAGTGTTCCGCCTCTGGTTGTTGTCCCACCGGAAACCAACATCACCGATCTTGTGCTTCGGCAGGCAGCCAAGCCCAGCAACCCGGCACTCTTCTCGCGGCTGGACTCCGCAGGCGCGTGGCGGGACGTCTCGGCCACGGATTTCCTGGCGGATGTCCAAGCCCTTGCCAAGGGCCTGATGGCCAGTGGCGTGGGAGCCGGCGACCGGGTGGGCATCATGTCCCGCACACGCTACGAGTGGGCGCTCATCGACTTTGCCATCTGGTTCGCCGGCGCCGTCTCGGTGCCCATCTACGAGACCTCATCGCCGTCGCAGGTTGCCTGGAACCTCGGTGACTCCGGGGCGGTTGCCGCATTCGGCGAGGCCGCCCACCATGAGGACATCATCCGGCAGGCTGCCACGTCCGAAGGCCTCACCGCCCTCCAGCACGTCTGGCAACTCGAAGGCAGCGGACTGGACGCCGTCCGTGAGGCGGGCCGGGACGTCAGCGACGCCGACCTGGAGGCCCGCCGCTCAACGGCACAGCTCAGCGACGTGGCCACCCTCATCTACACTTCGGGCACCACCGGCCGGCCGAAGGGCTGCGAGCTGACCCACGGCAACTTCGTTGAACTGTCCGACAACGCCCTGGCGCTGCTTGGCGACGTGGTCAACGAGCAGGCCAAAACCATCATGTTCCTGCCGTTGGCCCACGTCTTTGCACGGTTCATTTCGGTGCTGGCAGTGGCCGCCGGCGCCACGGTGGCGCACACCCCGGACATCAAGAACCTGCTGGCCGATCTGCAGAGCTATCAGCCCACGTTCATCCTGGCCGTGCCGCGCGTCTTCGAAAAGGTCTACAACTCGGCCCTGACAAAGGCAGAGGACGGCGGCAAGGGTGCCATCTTCCACAAGGCCACGGAGACCGCCATCGCGTTCTCCAAAGCCCGCCAGGCCGGGCACGTTGGCCTGGGGCTGAAACTCAAGCACACGGTGTTCGACAAACTCGTCTACGGCAAGCTGCGCGCGGCCATGGGCGGCAACGTGGCCCATGCCGTGTCCGGCGGCGGCCCGCTTGGGGAACGGCTGGGGCACTTCTTCCAGGGCATCGGCCTGCAGATCCTTGAAGGGTATGGCCTTACCGAGACCACCGCCCCCATTTCGGTCAACACCCCCGCCCTGATCAAGATCGGCTCCGTCGGCAAGCCGCTGCCGGGCAACTCCGTCAAGATCGCCGAAGACGGCGAGATCCTGGCCAAGGGTGTCTGCGTGATGCGCGGCTACTACCAACGCGAAGACCTGATGGCCGATACGTTTGCCGATGACTGGTTCCGCACCGGCGACATCGGAAGGCTCGACGAGAACGGCTTCCTGTGGATCACCGGCCGCAAGAAGGAAATCATTGTCACGGCGGGCGGCAAGAACGTGGTTCCGGCCCTGCTGGAGGACCAGATCCGGGCGGATGCACTGGTCTCCCAGGTCCTGGTGGTGGGCGACAACCGGCCGTTCATCGGCGCCCTGGTGACCCTGGACCAGGAAGCCCTGCCGGGCTGGCTCCAGCGGCACGGGCTGCCCGCCACCACCACGCTTGACGAGGCGGTCGAGAGCCCTGTGGTCAAGGCCGCCGTGCAGGACCTCATCACGCAGGCCAACGCCTCGGTGTCGCAGGCGGAGGCCATCAAGTCATTCCGGATCGTCGCTTCGGACTTCACGGAAGCGTCCGGCCATCTGACGCCGTCCATGAAGGTGAAGCGGGCGCAGGTGATGAAGGACTTCGAGACGGTCATCGAGGAAATGTACGGCGCGCCGCGCGTCTAAGCGGCACTGCAAAATGAGGGGCCCTCCCGGCGGAAGTGGAAACTTCCGCCGGGAGGGCCCCTCCCTTTAAGCCTGGATTCCTTAGCCCTGCTCTACGACCAGGAGGAGGTCCCCGCCCTGGACCTGCTCCACGGCGGAGATGGCGAGCCGCGAGACTTTGCCCGCCACCGGCGTCGTAATGGAGGCTTCCATCTTCATCGCTTCGATGGTGGCCACCGTGTCGCCGGCATTGACCGTGTCGCCGGCCTTCACGGTCACGGTGACGGCGCCGGCGAACGGCGCGGCAACGTGGCCGGGCTGGGCCGGGTCTGCCTTCTCGGCGGCTTTGACGTTGCTCACCACGGAGCGGTCACGGACCACAACAGGGCGGGACTGGCCGTTGAGCGTGCACATCACCGTGCGCATGCCCTTCTCGTCGGGCTCGGAAACGGCTTCCAGCGAGGCGATCAGCCGGACACCCTTCTCCAACTGGATCTCGTGCTCGGCGCCGCGCTGAAGGCCGTAAAGGTAATCGCGGGTGTCGAGGACGGAAATGTTGCCGTAAGTCTCCACGCTCTTGAGGTAATCCTTGGTGGGGCCCTCGAAGAGCAGGCGGTTCAGCGTGTTCTGGCGGGTCTTGGAATCACCCTGGAGCGCGGCGCTGTCCTCGGGGCTGAGGTCAGCATCGCGGACCTTGATGCTGCGGCCCTTGAGCGCCTTCGTGCGGAAGGGCTCCGGCCATCCTCCGGGCGGGTCCCCAAGTTCGCCGGACAGGAAGCCGATGACGGAGTCGGGGATGTCGTAGTTCTGCGGGTTTTCGTTGAAGTCCGCCGGATCTGCGTTGAGGCCCACGAGGTGCAGGGCGAGGTCTCCCACCACCTTGGACGACGGCGTGACCTTCACCAGGCGGCCCAGGATCCGGTCCGCCGCGGTGTACATGTCCTCGATCGCTTCGAAGCGCTCCCCCAGCCCCAGAGCCATGGCCTGCTGGCGCAGGTTGGAGAGCTGGCCGCCCGGGATTTCGTGCTGGTAGACACGGCCGGTGGGGCCCGGAAGGCCTGACTCGAACGGCGCGTAGACGCGGCGCACGGCTTCCCAGTACGGCTCAAGGGAGCTGACGGCGTCAAGGCTCAAGCCGGTGTCCCGCGGGGTGTGCGCCAGCGCCGCCACAAGGGCGGAGGCGGACGGCTGGCTGGTGGTCCCGGCCAGCGAGGCGGAGGCAACGTCAACAGCATCCACGCCGGCGTCGACGGCCGCCAGCAGGGTGGCCAGCTGACCGCCGGCCGTGTCATGGGTGTGGAGGTGGACCGGGAGGTCGAAGCGTTCGCGCAGTGCGGCGACCAGTTTGGCGGCCGCTGCCGGGCGGAGCAGCCCGGCCATGTCCTTAATGGCAAGGATGTGCGCGCCGGCATCCACAATCCGCTGGGCCAGTTCCAGGTAGTAGTCCAGCGTGTACAGCTTCTCGTCCGGGTTCAGCATGTCGCCCGTGTAGCACAGGGCCACTTCGGCTACAGCTGTGCCGGTGGCCCGGACAGCGCGGATGGCGGGGGCCATCTGGTTCACGTCGTTCAGGGCATCGAAGATGCGGAAAATATCGATACCGGTGGCGGCGGCCTCGTTGACGAAAGCCACCGTCACCTCCTCCGGGTACGGCGTGTAGCCCACCGTGTTCCGGCCGCGCAGCAGCATCTGCAGGCAGACGTTGGGCAGCGCCTTCCGCAGGGCGGCCAGGCGGTCCCAGGGGTCCTCGCCGAGGAAGCGCAGCGCAACGTCATAGGTTGCGCCGCCCCAGGCCTCAACGGAAAGGAGTTCCGGAAGGAGGGCCGTGACCGCGGGTCCGGCGGCCACGAGGTCCCGGGTACGCACGCGGGTGGCCAGCAGGGACTGGTGGGCGTCGCGGAAGGTGGTGTCGGTGACGGCCACGGCGGTCTGCTCACGCAGGGCCTTGGCGAATCCTTCAGGGCCAAGCTCCAGCAGGCGCTGGCGTGATCCGGGCACGGCCTGCCGATCGCCAACGGCGGGGAGTTTGGCAGCCGGATCCGAGTGCACCTTCAGCTCGCCGTTGGGCTTGTTGACGGTGACTTCGGCCAGCCAGGTCAGGAGCTTGGTGCCGCGGTCGGCGGAGACCCGGGCCTTCAACAGCTGGGGTCGCTCGTCGATGAAGTTCGTGGCAACGTTGCCGGCAATGAAGTCGGCATCATCGAGGACGGCCTGGAGGAAGGAAATGTTGGTCGACACACCTCGGATGCGGAACTCCGCGAGGGCCCGGCGGGCGCGGGCCACGGCGGCAGGGTAGTCACGGCCGCGGCAGCTCAGCTTCACGAGCATTGAGTCAAAGTGGGGACTGATCTCGGCACCCGAGTAGACGGTGCCGCCGTCGAGCCTTACACCCGCACCGCCGGCGGAGCGGTAGCCGGTGATCTTCCCGACGTCGGGCCGGAACCCGTTGGCCGGGTCCTCGGTGGTGATGCGGCACTGCAGCGCTGCACCCTTGAGCTGGACCGTCTCCTGGGAAAGGCCAAGGTCCGGGAGGGTCTCGCCGGAGGCGATCCGAAGCTGTGCCTGCACCAGGTCAACGTCCGTCACTTCCTCAGTAACTGTGTGCTCCACCTGGATACGGGGATTCATTTCGATGAAGACGTGCTGGCCTGCGCGTTCGCCGACGGTGTCCACAAGGAACTCCACAGTTCCGGCGTTGACGTAGTTCAGGGCCTTTGCGAACTTCACCGCGTCGCGGTAAAGCGCCTGGCGGATGCCTTCGTCCAGGTTGGGTGCCGGGGCAATCTCGATGACCTTCTGGTGCCGGCGCTGGATGGAGCAGTCCCGTTCGAAGAGGTGGATGACGTTGCCCTCGGCGTCGGCCAGGATCTGGACCTCGATGTGGCGCGGGCGTAGCACTGCCTGCTCGAGGAACATGGTGGGGTCACCGAAGGCGGCATCGGCTTCACGCATGGCGGCCTGCAGGGCCTCAGGAAGGCCTTCCCGGGTATCAACACGGCGCATGCCACGTCCGCCGCCACCGGCGACGGCCTTCGCGAAGATGGGGAACCCGATCTCGTCGGCCGCGGCGATCAGCTCATCCATGTCCTTCGAGGGTTCACTCGATTTCAGGACCGGCACACCGGCCTCACGGGCAGCCTTCAGTGCTGCCACCTTGTTGCCGGCCAGCTCAAGCACTTCAGCCGGCGGGCCAACAAAGGTGATGCCCGCTTCCTCTGCCGCGCGGGCGAGGTCCGGGTTTTCCGACAGGAAGCCGTAGCCGGGGTAGATCGCGTCGGCGCCGGACTCCTTGGCAACGCGTACCACTTCGGCAACATCGAGGTAGGCCCGGACGGGATGCCCCACTTCGCCGATCAGATATGCCTCATCGGCCTTCTGGCGGTGGATCGAATTTCGGTCCTCATTGGGGAAGACAGCAACGGTCTTGGCGCCGAGCTCGTAGCTGGCACGGAAGGCCCGGATCGCGATTTCGCCGCGGTTGGCCACCAGAATCTTGGAAAACATAATTCTCCTGCATCTTTGCGGGTGTATCGGTAAGTGGTCACAGTGTCTAAGACCCGCGCTTAGAAACACAAATCACTGTGGCCACAGTCACAGAAACCTCCGTCATGTCCCGCGTGCATCAACGGAGGCTGGCAGAACCTGCCACCCATACCATCCCCGTGCCATGCCGCGTCCCCATAAGGCGGGATTCACAGGCGCAGCCACATATGATGAGTAAGGCGGCTCGAGCCGCCGGCTTCGGCAGTGCCGGAGCAAACATTACCCCCAACACGGCAGCCGGCGTTAGGTTTTGGTCTCACAAGTGCAAGTAGTCAGCATCAGCAGCCTCAAGGGCGGAGTCGGCAAGACTTCCGTCACCACAGGATTGGCGTCTGCGGCGCTTGCCGCAGGAATCCCCACCCTGGTGGTGGACCTCGATCCGCATGCGGACGCGACCACGGCCCTGGGCGTCCTGGCCGGCGATCAGCTGGACATCGGCAGGATGCTCAAGAGCCCCCGCCGCGCCAAACTGGCGGACAATGTCGCAGGCAGCTCCTGGACTGCACGGGCGCACACCAACGGGTCCGGACCGGCCGTACTGGACGTCGCTGTGGGT
The DNA here is from genome assembly GCF_014217545.1 of Pseudarthrobacter sp. NBSH8. Lineage (NCBI taxonomy): Bacteria > Bacillati > Actinomycetota > Actinomycetes > Micrococcales > Micrococcaceae > Pseudarthrobacter > Pseudarthrobacter sp. NBSH8. The sequence goes on along the minus strand of NZ_CP043178.1, from coordinate 1,537,058 downwards.
TCGGCCTACACCGGCATCTACGACCGTCCCGACCTTGGCCGCCGCGACCTCCGCAGGCTTTCCACAGTCCTGGCCGGCGCCGACCGCTACGATCTGGTCCTCATAGACTGCCCGCCGTCGCTGAACGGGCTGACCCGGATGGCCTGGTCCGCGAGTGACAAGGTGGCCTTGGTGGCCGAGCCCGGACTTTTCTCGGTGGCGGGAACGGAGCGGACCATGCGCGCCATCCAGCTGTTCAAGCAGGAATTTGCGCCGAACCTGTCCCCCGCCGGCATCGTGGCCAACCGCGTGCGCACGGGCTCCTCCGAACACACCTACCGGCTCGCGGAAATGGAATCGATGTTCGGTGACCTCCTGTTGAGCCCGCGCATCCCCGAACAGGCGAACTGGCAGCAGATCCAGGGCGCGGCCCACCCGGTGCACCACTGGCCCGGCGAATCGGCGAAGTCGTCCGCTGCACTGTTCGACGCACTCCTTGCCAACCTCTTGGCGACTGGAAGCGGCCTGCGGAACCGAACCCAGCGGTAACTCCCCCGGCTGCAGCGTCCCGCTGCAGCCACAGGTTCCGCGGACAACGAGAAGAGGCCACCCGTCGGGGCGGCCTCTTCTCGTTGCTATGTGTCAGGCTGTGGTGTCAGCCGATCGTGCGGGCGGCGCGCCGCTTGCTCAGTTCGTCGTCGGGAAAGGACTGTTCGATGGCGTGTTCGCTCGGCAGGGAAGCCAGGCTGCCTTCGACTTCGCGCCAGACCCTGCCTACGGCGATGCCGAAAACACCTTGGCCGCCCTGGACAAGATCGATGACCTCGTCAGCGGACGTGCATTCGTAGACGCTCGCACCATCGCTCATAAGGGTGATCTGCGCCAGGTCCTCCACTCCGCGTTCGCGCAGGTGTTCCACCGCGGTGCGGATCTGCTGAAGGGACACGCCAGTGTCCAGGAGCCGTTTGACTACCTTGAGGACGAGAATGTCCCGGAAACCGTAGAGCCGCTGTGAGCCCGAGCCGGCGGCGCCGCGGACTGCGGGCTCAACGAGCCCGGTCCGTGCCCAGTAGTCCAGCTGGCGGTACGTTATCCCGGCCGCCTTGCAGGCGGTGGGGCCGCGGTATCCGGCGTCCTCATCAAGGACGGGAAGGTCTTCGGTAAACAGGAGGCCCTGGGCACCGCTCGCGGGCACAGCCACACCAGCCGTTGTGGGCTGTTTCAGCCCGCCTGCTTCGCCTTTGGGACTCACCTGGATCCTCCTTCGATAAGCTCCCGGGGGACCACTGCATCAGCCGGTGCACGCATGAAGTCCATGCATGTAATTTCGCGGGGGTCCTACTTTTACAGTGTGACTTGCGCGGCTGCTGTTAGCAATGGGAGCTTGATACCTTCGACGTTAGGCCCGCCGCGCCCCTAGGTCAAAGATGTAGGTCTCTTGGTGCAGGCGTGTCGGAACTTTCAGGCTCAACTTTAACCTTAACGTGACCTCAGCCGTCGAAGTCTTCCGGCTCAACATCGTCCAGGAACTCACGGAACCGCCGCAGTTCGCGCTCCTCGTCCACAGTGGGGCCCGGGTCAGTGTCTTCACCCTCGTCATGCTCGGTGATGCGGACGCCGGCTTCATCCATCACGGAGTCGGCACACCAGATCCGGCACTTGGCCCGCAACGCGACCGCGAGGGCGTCCGATGCGCGTGAGCTCACGGTGGTGCCGTTGTCGAACTGGAGCTGGCCATAAAAAATGTTGTCCTCAACGGCCACAATGTTGACGCTGACAACCGAGTGGCCCAGGGATTCCACCACGTCCACCAGGAGGTCGTGGGTCATCGGGCGCGGAGGCACTACCCCTTGCTGGGCCAGGGCGATGGCACTTGCCTCAGGAGTCCCGATCCAGATGGGCACGTGGCGTTCGCCGTGGATCTCGCGCAGCAGGACGAGCGGCTGGTTGGACGGCAGTTCGATGCGAACGCCGACGATCTCCACTTCGATCATCAGATGTCCATACGTGAGATGCGGTCCTGGACCAGAGCCCGGTGCAGGACCAGGCAGAGGTCGCTGATTTCGCGGGCGGCTTCCGCAGCCCGCGCCTGTGACGCGGAATCGCGCCGGGACGCGAGCGGCGCAACTGCCCGCTCCACGAGCCCGAATTCACGTTCAGCAGCGGCCTGGAACGGACGCAGGTGGCGCGGTTCAAGGCCGTGGCTCTCCAGTTGCACGCAGGCACGGGCAACCTGGAGGGCGTGCTCGTCGAACTTGCCGTTGCTGTGGCTGACCAGTCCGAAGCTCAGCAGGGATTGAAGCAACGGAATGCTGGCACCGGATTCAGTCCGCAGCTGTTCCTCGCTGAATTTCCGGCCGCGGTTCTGAAGCTCCACGGCCAGTTCATCCGAAACGATCCGAGGGGAAACCACGACGCCGGGCGGCAGGTTCTCCGGCCGTTCTCCCCTGTCAATCGCATCAAGGTAGTCCTTGATGACTTTCAGTGGCAGGTACTGGTCCCGCTGCAGCGCCAACACAAAACGGAGACGCTCGACGTCACCGTCCGAGTACTGCCGGTATCCGGCCGGAGTGCGGCGCGGATTAATCAGGCCTTTTTCCTCCAGGAATCTGATTTTCGACGCGGTCATACCCGGAAAGTCGCCGCTGAGCTGCGCGAGGACTTCCCCGATGTTCAGAACTTGGGGCCCCCGGCGTTCCGGTTGTGCCATTGCCACAGGCAAGTGTCCCGGGATCAGGCGCGGCCTGCTGCGCGGGCAGGGCTCAGGTAGAAGGTAAGACGGAACTTGCCGATCTGGACTTCGTTTCCGGACTTCAGCTCAACACTGTCCACGCGGTCGTGGTTAACGTACGTGCCGTTGAGGCTGCCGGTATCCACCACTTCAAAGCTCCGCGCTGTGCGGCGGAACTCGACGTGGCGCCGCGATACGGTGACGTCATCCAGGAAGATGTCCGCGTCGGGATGACGGCCGGCCGTGGTGGTGTCCGTGTCAAGCAGGAAGCGGGCACCCGCGTTCGGGCCGCTGTGGGCAACCAGGAGCGCGGAACCGGCCGGCAGTGCCTCCACGGATGAACGCTCGTCCATGGACAGCTTGGGGGCGATCGTGGGCTCGTCCGTGACGGGGGTGAGATGGATCGAGGTGGTCTCCGAAGCCCTGGCTGCACCTGTGCCGTGCTCGCCTTCGGCAGGGACCTGTTCGTGGCCAACCATGGATTCCTCCTCTTTCGCTGCAGCTCTCAGGCCTGCAATCAACATTTGCCCTGACGGACCCGCCTCGCGGATCCGTTGCCGGGCACCGATCCGGCCGCTGACGTGCGAAGACGCCCGCTGGCCGGACCGGATGAACCCGGTAGCTTCAGCCTACCTGCTGTTCGTACTCGGATGCACTGAGCAAGGATTCCACAGCGTCTGCTTCGGCAAGCCGGATCTCGATCAGCCAGCCGTCGCCGTACGGATCGGAGTTGATCAAGGCCGAATCGGTATCGAGGGATTCGTTGCGTGCGACCACTTCGCCGCTCACCGGAGCATAGATATCGCTGACGCTCTTGGTGGATTCGACTTCGCCAACGACTTCGTTAGCGGTGACTTTAGTACCCGCTTCCGGCAGCTGGGCGTAGACAACATCTCCGAGTGCGTCCTGCGCGAAGTCGGTGATGCCCACCCGGACCACGCCGTCGGCGCTCGGTGCGGATACCCACTCGTGCTCGGCAGTGTAGGACAGGTCTTCGGGAATGTTGCTCATCAGGGGCCTTTCATCGGGTCAATCACCAATGTCAACGGGGCCTGGAAAACAAGCCGCCGCTGAAAGTATAGGCACAACTCCACGGGCGTTCGAGGAGGATTCTGACATGATGAGACGCATGAGAACACACTCACAGGAATCGCCCGCGAAACAGGCGAACTGGGCTGCGCGGATCATCCTCGTTGTGGTGGCGCTGGTGGTCCTCACTGCCGCCTACTTTGCCTTTGCGGCGATCCTCCCGGTCTGGTGGGCGAATGTCATCCGCAACCAGGTCCAGGGCAACCTCGGGGCAGGCATCCTGGTGGGGATGTTCTACGGGTTCGTTTTCACGTTCGTCCCCCTCCTGGTGGCCTGGCAGGCAACGCGCAAATCCTTGAACTGGCCCTGGAAGCTGGCCATCCTCGCCGCCGCCGTGGCCCTCGCGTCCCCTAATTTGCTGACCGCCGGAATCATGTTCGGCAGCTCGCAGGCCGCCCACAACGGACAGCGGATCCTTGGCACCGAGGCCACCTGGTTCCCTATGTGGACGCAAATCTCGGCCATCGCCGCCGCTGTCAGCTTTGTTGTTGGCCTGGTCCTGTGGAGGGTCTGGCGGCAGCGCGGCAAGAAGATGAGGGCGCGCAGGAAGGCAGATGCCGAGCGCATCATGGCGGCGAAGGCGGCCAATGACACCGCGGCCAGCTCACCTGTTCCTGAGGCACCTGCCGCCACCGACAGCCAGGCTGACCGCAGGTAAAGCCGTGCCGGAGCTACCCGAGGTTGCAGGCCTGGCCGGTTTCCTGGACGAGCACTTGCGCGGAGCGGTGGTGCGGAAGATCCAGATCGTTTCCTTTGCGGTGCTGAAGACAGCGGATCCGCCCTTCACCGCGTTGGAGGAGTGCACCATCAGCGGCGTCCGCCGGTTCGGAAAGTTTGTCAGCCTTGACACCGACGGACCTTCGTTTGTCTTCCACCTCGCCCGGGCAGGATGGGTACGTTTCACGGACTCCCCCACCGGCACCCAGCTCCGGATGGGAAAGGGCTACATCGCTGCCCGGCTGGCGTTCAGCGGGCCGGACGGTGACCATGGCATGGATCTCACCGAGGCGGGGACCAAAAAGAGCCTGGCCGTGTACGTGGTGAGCGATCCCCAGGATGTGCAGGGCATCGCGGCCCTTGGGCCGGACCCGTTCAGCGCAGCGTTCGACGCCGACATGCTGGTGGAAATTCTTGGCTCCACGTCCCAGCAGATCAAGGGCGTCCTGCGGAGCCAGAGCGTGATCGCGGGGATCGGAAACGCCTACAGCGACGAGATCCTGCATGCTGCAAGAATCTCCCCTTTTGCTACCGCCAAGTCCTTGGACCGCGACACAGTGCAGTCGCTGTACAACGCCATCCACAGCGTGCTCGGAACCGCCCTGGCTGAAGCCGAGGGGAAACCACCCAGCGAGCTCAAGGACGTCAAACGCGGCCACATGCGGGTCCATGCCCGGACCGGCGAGGCTTGCCCGGTGTGCGGTGACACCGTCCGGGAGGTGTCTTTCGCCGATACGTCCCTGCAGTACTGTCCCACGTGCCAGACCAAGGGAAAGATCCTGGCGGACCGCAGGACATCGAAGTTCCTGAAATAGGCCGGGTGACGAAACATGCAAAAAGGACGGCACAAAACAGAAGCGTCCCGGAGAAAATTCTCCGGGACGCTTCTGTTTTGGTCGGGCTGACAGGATTTGAACCTGCGACCCCTTGACCCCCAGTCAAGTGCGCTACCAAGCTGCGCTACAGCCCGTTAGTTCCGCCGTTCTCCGCTGCGTTTACTCCTGATGTTAGCCAGGATTTCAACTCAGCAGTCCGGCCGAACCACCTTGAAAAGCTTACACGATTCCGGAGGGTGCAAGTGACACTTTGCCGCCTGCACGCCCCCGGCGTGACCTAATTAACGCTTCTTGCCACGCTTTTCGCGGACGCGCATGTTGACCTCGATGGGCGTGCCCTCGAAACCGAACGTTTCGCGGAGCCTGCGGGTGATGAAACGGCGGTAGCCCGGGTCCAGGAACCCGGTGGTGAACAGCACAAACTTCGGCGGCCGGCTGGACGCCTGCGTGCCGTACAGGATGCGCGGCTGCTTTCCGCCGCGGACCGGGTGCGGGTGCGCTGCCACAAGCTCGCCGAGGAAGGCATTGAGCTTGCCGGTGGGGATGCGCCGGTCCCAGTTCTCCAGCGCCAGGTCAAGGGCGGGAACCAGGCGGTCCTTGTGCCAGCCGGTCAGCGCGGATATATTGACCCGCGGCGCCCAGGCCACGTGGGCCAGGTCCTGCTCGATTTCACGCTCCAGATAGGTGCGGCGTTCGTCGTCGAGCAGGTCCCACTTGTTGAAGGCCAGCACCAGGGCACGGCCCGACTCGATGGCCAGCTGCAGGATGCGGACGTCCTGCTCGCTGAGCACCTCGTCAACAGCGAGAAGAACGACGGCGACCTCCGCCTTCTCGAGCGCGGCCTGCGTCCGGAGGGAGGCGTAGTAGTCGGCGCCCTGCGCCATGTGCTGGCGGCGCCGGATGCCCGCCGTGTCCACAAAGCGCCAGGTGCGGTCGCCGAGTTCAATGAACTCATCCACCGGATCACGGGTGGTACCGGCGGTGTTGTCCACTACTACACGCTCGGACCCTGCCAGCTTGTTCAGCAGCGATGACTTGCCCACGTTCGGGCGGCCGATCAGTGCGATGCGGCGCGGGCCGCCCGAGCGTTCCAGGCCCTCAATCGTGGAGAACTCCGGCAGGGTGTCCATCACGTGGTCCAGAAGGTCGGCGACGCCGCGCCCGTGCAGGGCGGAAACGGGGTAAGGCTCGCCGAAGCCGAGGCCCCACAGGGTGGCGGAGTCCGCTTCCTGGGCGAAGTCGTCCACCTTGTTGGCCACCATGATGACCGGCTTCTTGCTGCGGCGGAGCATTTTCATAACGCCCTCGTCCGTTGCGGTGGCGCCCACCGCGGAGTCGACGACGAAGAGCACGGCGTCGGCCAGTTCCACGGCCATTTCCGCCTGTTCGGCCACCCGGGCGTGGATGCCGCGGGCATCGTGCTCCCAGCCGCCGGTGTCCACGACCGTGAAGTTGCGCCCGTTCCAGTGTGCCGAGTACATCACCCGGTCCCGCGTCACGCCGGGAGTATCCTCGACCACGGCTTCGCGGCGGCCCAGGATACGGTTCACGAGAGTGGATTTGCCCACGTTGGGACGGCCGATGATGGCCAGCACGGGATCGAGCTTGACCGGTCCGTCAAAGTCCTCGTCGTCGAATTCCCCGCTCAGAAGGGCGGCGTCTTCGTCGTCGAGTTCGTAGTCGGCCAGGCCGGCGCGGAGCGACGCGGCACGCAGCTCCGCTTCGTCGTCGTCCATGGCGGCCAGCCGCTCGGCCACCTGGTCCGTGCCGGTGGGCGTGTATTCGTCTTCGCCGGCGCCGGAGTGGCCGGAGGTTTGAGTCGTATCGCTCATTGCACTTTCCTTAGTGGTCATCTGCCGGCGTCCCGGCTACTGCTGTGAAGTTCGTGCGGAAATCCGCGTGGGGCAAAGGCTGCCCACTGTGTTGGATGGTCTCCTGGACGTGCCCCGAAAGCGCAGCGCGGATTTCCATTCCCGCCCTGTCCATTGAAGCACGGCCCGTTTCGCCGGGGTTTCGGCTGAGGGTCAGCGCGTCGCCGAAGCTGACGTGGAACCGCCGCCCCGGCCTGGGTACTGTGTCGAGGTGTTCGTTGCCGGTCCGGGTGCCGAGGATCGCCACGGGAACCACTGGGGCGCCGGAGTTCAGCGCCAGCCAGGCCACCCCGTTGTTGATGTCCGTTGCCTGGCCGCTCCCCCGAGTACCTTCCGGAAGAATCCCGATGCAACGGCCGGCGTCGAGCATGTTTTTGCTCAGCAGCAGCGCTGCCCGGTCCCCGGAGCGGTCCACCGGCAGCTGGCCTGAGGCCCGAAGGACCCGTCCCAGCACTCCCTTGAACATCTCCTTCTTAACCAGAATGTGCATGGCACGCGGCGACGCACCGAACATCACCGGCCCGTCCAGGAAACTGATGTGGTTGCCGGCAAAAATCACCGGCCCGCCTGTAGGCACGTTGTCCCGGCCAGTGACGGACGTCCGGTACACCACATGGTCAAGGAGCCAGCCGACGGGCCGGCTCCAGGTCATGGTCAAACCCAAGGGAAGGCGCACGCCGCCGTCAGTCACGGTTAAGCACCTTCGTGACGATCACGAGTGCCGCATCCACGGTCTCGGCGAAGTCCAGATCGGACGAATCCAGGGTGACAACACCGTCCGCAGCCTGGGTGAAGTTCACCACCGTGGAATCCTTGGCGTCGCGCTGGGTGACCTGGGCGGCGAGCTGCTCCGCATTCTGCGTGCCGCCCAGCTGGATGCCGCGGCGGCGAAGCCGGGCTTCCTCACTGGCCGTCAGCAGCATGCGGACTTCAGCGCCCGGCGCGACGACCGTGGTGATGTCCCGGCCCTCCACCACGATGCGGCGGTGGTGCTTTTCAATTAGCTCACGCTGCCGGCGGATCAGTTCGGTCCGGGCACCAAGGGTGGTGGCCACCGTACTGACCGCTGAAGAAATTGCCGGTTCGCGGATGGCGTCCGTGACGTAGGTCCCGTCCACGCGCACGTAGTCCTCCCGCGGCGTGGTGCTCAGTTCCAGGACCAGGTCCCGGGAAGCCTGCTCCACGGCGGCGGCATCGCTGAGGTCGATTCCGGTGGTGACGCAGAACCAGGTCAGGGCCCGGTACATGGCGCCGGTGTCCAGGTAGGCAAGATGCAGCCGTCGGGCCACTTCCTTGCTCACACTGGACTTGCCGGAGCCTGATGGTCCGTCGATGGCAACCACCAGGGGCCTGCCGACGCGTAAGGCCGGAAAGGTGTCAAGAAGTTCTTGTGTCATTACTGCAATACCCGCCATCCGCGGTCGTTGAGTGCTTCGATCAGATGGTCATGCTTGTTCGGCAGCACGGACAGTTCCACCATGCCCACGTTCTGACCCGAAGAATGGTCCAGCCGAAGGTCCTCCACGTTGACGCCGATCTCACCGATTTCGGTGAGCAGCAGCGCGATCTGTCCCGGCCGGTCATCCACGAGGACCGTCAGCCATGAGTAGGCCTGCGGCGGGCCACCGTGCTTGCCCGGAATACGGGCCTGCCCGGCGTTGCCTTCGCTGATGAGCTGGGCAAGGTCAAGCCTGGCACCTGGCGCCAACGGTTCCTCCAGCGTGCCGATGAGCCGGTTCAGGTCCTCGCGGACGCCGTAAAGGATCTCTACAACCTTCGCCGCGTTGCCGCCCAGGATCTGGACCCACAGCGTGGGATCGCTGGCGGCAATCCTCGTGACGTCCCGCAGCCCGTTGCCGGCGAGGGACAGCGCGTTAAGCGGCGTCCCCTGCAGCCTGCTGGCCAGCAGGGAGGACATGATCTGGGGCAGGTGCGACACCAGGGCAACGGCTTCGTCGTGTTCGTCGGCAGTGAATTGGGAAACCACAGCTCCCAGGTCGGTCGCCAGGGAGCGCGCGGTCTGCACGGCCGCCGCGGATGATTCCGGGCCCGGACAAACCACCCACGGCATGGACGTGAAGAGCTCACCGCGGGCCGCTACGGGCCCGGACTTTTCACGCCCGGCCATCGGATGGGTGCCCACATAGCGGGTGAGGTCCGCGCCGCGGCCGCGCAACTCCGCCAGGATGGCAGCCTTGACGCTGGCGATGTCAACCACCACGGAGTCCGGGTAGTCGGCAAGCGCACGGGCCACGACGTCGGCGGTCACGTCCGGCGGTGCTGCCACCACCACAAGCTCCGGCGTCCCGTCCCGGAGCTGGTCCAGGGGCTGGCCGGCACCGATGTCCACGGCAACCGCCTGGTTGGTAGGCGACGGGTCAGACAGGAATACGGGCACGCCGCGGCCACGCAGGCCCAGCCCGATGCTGGCACCGAGCAGGCCGGTGCCAATCACCACGACCGGTCCGTTGAGGTGTCCCCGCCCGTGGGAGCGAAATGCGGACATGCGTCAGAGTCCTACGGATGCCAGCAGGTGGCCGACTTCCTGCTTGCCAAGGTTGCGGATGCTGCCCTGGCGCTGGTCGCCCAGACCGATGGGACCCACCTTGACGCGCACGAGGCGCAGGACCGGGAACCCGACGGCGTCGAACAAACGCCGGACAATCCGGTTCTTGCCCGAGTGCAGGATTACTTCGATCAGCACGTGGCCCGGGGTGGAGTCCACCAGCTTGAAGGAATCAACGGAGGCAAAGCCATCCTCAAGCTCCACACCTTCCCTGAGCTGGGCGCCGACTCCCTGCGGGAACGGGCCGCGGACCTGGACCAGGTAGGTCTTGGGGACCTCATAGGACGGGTGGGTCAGCCGGTTGGCCAGTTCGCCGTCGTTCGTCAGCAGCAGCAGGCCCTCGGTGGCGACGTCCAGCCGGCCCACATGGAACAGGCGTTCGCCCTGGTGGGTCTTCCGCACAAAATCGCTGATGCAGGGGCGGCCATCGGGGTCCTCCATGGTGGACACCACACCCTTGGGCTTGTTGAAGACCATGTACACGAGGTTTTCATCCAGCTGGATGCGCAGGCCATCAACGTGGATGACCGCAGTCTTGGGGTCCACACGGACACCAAGCTCAGTGACCACCTGGCCGTCGACTTCCACCCGGCCTTCGGAGATCATCTCTTCGCAGACGCGGCGCGAAGCCACGCCCGCCTGTGCCATGACCTTCTGGAGGCGGGTGCCATCGGCGTCGTGCATTTCAGACTGCGGAACAGAACCGCGGGGTCCGCGCTGGCGGGCAGGCTTGCGCACGGGGCCAAGGTTCTGGCCGAAACGTTCGCTGCCAAAGGCGCGAGAGGCCGCGGCTCCGGGCCGGCCGGTGCGTGGCTTGGGCTTGAGTGCGCCCGGAGTGCCGGGAGCTTTGTTGGCGCCCGGCTTGCGGGCGGCAGGCTTGCGCGCCGAGGCGGCGGGCTTCCAGTCGGAGGCACCGCGGCTGGCCGGCGGCGACGCCGGGGCATCGCCGGGATCCACAAAAGGCTCCTCGCGCGGCCTCGGGGCCTTGAACGGCCGGTCGCCGCCGCCGAATCCGGCGTTACGCTTGCCAGCGCCGCCGCGGAAACCGCCGCCTGCCGCGCTGGGGCGGCCGCTGCCGCCCTGTGCAGGGTTACGGCTGGCGCCGCCCTGTCCGGCATTGCGTTCTGAACTGTTGCGTCCCGAACTGTTACGTGGTGAACCCTGGCGTCCCGCCTGTGTCATGACCCGTCCTTCGTTATTTGGCCGGCTGGTTGTCCAAGAACAACCCTAGCCAGCCATGCAGAAATTATCTGCCCTTATGAATATTCGTGTGCGTACGCGGGATTTCCCGCCTACATTCTGTCGGCGTCGTAGAACTCCGAGATGCCCTCAAGCCCCGGAAGATGGGGTGAAAGCTGAGGCAGTTCCGCTGCGGAGCCGATTCCCATCCGTTCCAGGAAATACGACGTGGTCCGGTAGAGGATGGCGCCCGACTCAGGATCATGTCCCGAATCTTCGATCAGCCCGCGCTGGGTCAATGTCCGTACGACAGAATCGACATTGACTCCTCGAATTGCAGACACCCTGGCCCTGGAGACAGGCTGGCGGTACGCGATGACAGCCAGTGTTTCCAGTGCCGCCTGTGTGAGCCTGGCCGTCTGACCCTCAAGCACAAACCGTCCGACGATCTCGGCGAAGTCTGCGCGGGAGTAGATCCGCCAGCCACCGGCGATGTTCCGCAATTCGAAACCCCGGGGGCTGGCACTGAAACCAAAATCGCTGGCATCGTCCATGTCCGGGGCTTTAACAGTATAGCCGCTATACTCCTGCTGCAGTTCCGCCAGTAACTCATCGACGACAGCGACGGTCAGGTTAAGGCCGGCGGCCAGTTCGATGGCGGTGGCCGGCTGGTCCAGGACCATCAGGACCGCCTCGAGTGCAGCCTTTGCGCCGCCGGGAAGATCCCGGACGTCGACGCCCGGCTCCGGAAGTTCTCGGCTCACGGCAGTTCCTCGTATTCTTCGCTTAGGTTTTCTGTTGACCATTCCCGGCCATCCACTGTCCAGTGCACGGTGAGATCACCAAGCGGCGTCACCTGGTCAAAGGACACTGCCCTGTCCCGGAACATCTCCAGCAGGGCCAGGAACCTGGCCACCACTACCAATGTGGAATCGGCGTCGGCGATCAGCGCGCGGAAAGACAGGGGCTTCCCCAGCTGGAGCCGGAGCCCCAGGATCTCGGCCTGTTCCTTCACGCTGACGGCACTCCCATGCAGGTGGGCAACGCCCACCTCGGTGGGCCGCGGCGCCTTGGGCTTCAGAGCGGACTCGGCCAGGCGGGCGAACTGTTCCGGCGAGTGCTTCCACACCAGTTCCGGGAGCATGGCGGCAAAGTGCTCCTCCAAGGCCACCTGACGCGGAAACCGGCCGGCTTCCTGTTCAAGGGTTCCAGCCATCAGAGCCGCCACCTGTTTGAATGCCTTGTATTGGAGAAGCCTCGCAAAAAGGAGGTCCCGTGCTTCCAGCAGGGCGATGTCTTCATCGTCCTCCACTTCGCCGGCGGGCAGGAGCCGCGCCGCCTTGAGGTCCAGGAGGGTGGCGGCGATGACCAGGAATTCACTGGCTTCGTCCAGTGCCCATTCCTCGCCGAGCTTCTGGAGCTTCCTGATGTACTTGATGAACTCATCAGTGACGGTGCCAATGGCCACCTCGGTGATATCCAGCTGGTGCTTGGCGATCAGGCCCAGCAAGAGGTCGAACGGGCCGGTGAAGTTGGCCAGCCGCACCTCAAAGCCGGGTTTGGACTCGGCCACGGCCTGGCTAGGGCGCTCCGCCGCGCGAAATCAGCTCTTTGGCCAGGCGGCGGTAGGCATCGGCACCGATGTGGCTGCCGGCGTAACTGGTGATCGGCTCGGCCGCGACGGTGGCGTCCGCGAACTTGATGGAGCGTTTGATGACGGTCTCGAAGACTTTGTCACCGAAGGCTTCCACCAGACGGGTGATGACTTCGCGACTGTGGAGCGTACGGGCGTCATACATCGTGGCAAGGACACCATCAACCTGCAGGCCAGGGTTCAGCCGGTCCTGGACCTTGTCGATGGTTTCTACCAGCAGGGCTACTGCCCGGAGGGCGAAAAACTCGCAGATCAGCGGAATGATCACGCCGTGGGCGGCGGTCAGGGCGTTGACCGTCAGCAGGCCGAGGGAGGGCTGGCAGTCAATCAGAACAACGTCGTAATCGTCTTCGACTTTTTTCAGCGCCCTGTCCAGGACCTGCTCACGGGCTACTTCGTTGACCAGCTGCACTTCTGCGGCGGAGAGGTCGATGTTGGCCGGCAGCAGGTCCACGTTTTCGACGCCGGTCCGGTGGATGGCGTCGCGGATGTCCACCTTGCGGTCCATGAGGACGTTGTACACCGTCAGGTCCAGTTCGTGCGGGTTGATGCCGAGGCCCGCGGAAAGCGCACCCTGCGGATCGAAGTCAACCAGCAGTACCTTGCGGCCGTATTCGGCAAGGGCCGCTGCCAGGTTGATGGTGGACGTGGTCTTGCCAACGCCGCCCTTTTGGTTGACCATTGCGATCACGCGCGCGGGACCGTGGGACGACAGCGGAGCGGGTTCCGGAAATTCGCGGTGGGGGCGCCCGGTGGGGCCCATCACGGCGTCTTCCAGATCGAGTTCCGTGCCTTCCAGAGTTGCCGAACCCTGTTCGCTGCTCACGTATCTATCCACACTTTCGATGACGGTGATTTTCCTGCCGCTGGAGCTCCAGCGCTGATCCTGCTTTCAACCTAGGCTACAGGCCTCGACACGGTATTCGAGGGAACTTGACTTTAGCGGGAATCTGAGCCTTTACCTTCTACTAGAAGTCGAAGGTTAGGCTTCCGGACGCAGGAAATGCCCGCGCAAGCCAGGGCTGTGCGGGCATTCCTGCGTGTTCATGATTCGGTGCCGATGGCTGCTTACGCGTTGGCCAGCGCCGGCGCCTTGGCGGAATCGGAGAACGGCTCGCCGTGTCCTGCGATCATGGTCTGCTCGTCGAAGGGGGCCTGGCCCGAGAGGACTTTGCCGACCTGCTGGTTGTCGATTTCCTTGACCCAGGTGCCGATCAGTACGGTGGCGACGGCGTTGCCGGTGAAGTTGGTCAACGCACGTGCCTCGGACATGAACCTGTCGATGCCCACGATCATGCCGACGCCGCCCAGCAGCTGCGGCGCGTGCGCTTGGAGGCCTGCAGCAAGGGTGGCCAGGCCGGCACCGGTGACGCCGGCGGCGCCCTTGGAGGCGATGATCATAAAGACCAGCAGGGAAATCTGGGCGCCCAGATCCAGTGGGGTACCCATCGCGTTGGCTACGAACAGGGCGGCCATGGTCAGGTAGATGGCCGTGCCGTCCAGGTTGAACGAGTAGCCGGTGGGGACGGTGACGCCTACAACGGGCTTGGAGACGCCCAGGTGTTCCATCTTGGCGATCAGGCGCGGCAGAGCTGCTTCCGAAGAGGAAGTCGAGAAGATCAGGAGATACTCGCGGGCCAGGTACTTCATGAGCTTGAAGATGTTGACACCGGCAACCAGCCGCAGGAGTCCGCCGAGGATGACGACAATGAACAGGGCGCAGGTGATGTAGAAGGCCATCATCAGGGTGAACATGCTGACGATCGCCTGGAAGCCAGTCGCACCGACCACGGCGGCGATGGCGCCGAAGGCACCCACGGGGGCGAGCCACATGATCATGATGAGGATGCGGAATACCAGCACTTGGCCGTGGCCGATGGCCTTGAGGATAGGAGCGCCCTGCGGGCCCATCTTTTGGAGGGCGAAGCCTACGAGGATGGCGGCGAAGAGCGTGGGCAGAACCGGAATGTCGCCCGGAATGATGCCCAGGAGGAAGGCAACGGTGCTGTCGACTTCCGCCTTCTTGTTGGGGTCGTACGCCGCCAGCTTCAAACCCTCACCCGGGTGGATCAGGTTGCCCACTACCAGGCCGATGCCGAGCGCGAACGTGGACATCAGCAAGAAATAGCCAAGCGCCAGGCCGCCCACCTTGCCGACCGTCGCGGCTTTGGCGATGGAGCCGATACCCAGGACGATGGTGCAGAAGATGATCGGTGCAATCATCATCTTGATGAGCTTGATAAAGCCGTCGCCGAGCGGCTTCAGTGATTTGCCAACCTCGGGGAACAGCAGGCCGACGACGGCGCCCAGGATAACGGCGGCAATAACGGCAATGTATAGGTAATGGGATTTGTCCAGGCCCTTGCGCCGCGTTTTCACGGTGCCGAGCGACTCTCCTCGTTGAGAAGCCATGATGTGTCTCCTTGATATATGGATAATCTGGTAGACGCTGCGGCGCATTCTCTGGGCTCTTCGCGTCGGTCCGGTGTGATATCCATCATTGGCCATACCGTGACTTAGCTCACGGTTGCGTTCATATTGGTCATGGGAGGTGCTTGATGATCCACCGCTGGAGTATCGCCCGCCGGCTGTTTGTGGCGAATCTGCTCATTGTGCTGGCCTTCATTGCGATTGCGGGCACCGTTGCATTCGTCGACGCCAGGGACCGGAGCTATGAGGAAGCAGGTCGGCGGATGACGGGTGTTGCTGCCGCCGTCGCCGCTAATCCGCTGGTCCTCCAGGCCTCGGACCAGACGGATCCGTCAGCGTTGCTCCAGCCCTACGCCCTGGACGTTATGGCCGGGTCAGGGGTGGACTTCCTCACCATCATGGCGCCGGACAGGACGCGCTGGACGCATCCCCGGAACGAGGAGCTGGGCAGGCCGTACATCGGCTCGATTGAGGCTTCCCTGCGCGGGGAGGTGTTCACCGAGGTCACAGCAGGAACGCTTGGCCCGTCGGTACGCACGGTTGTTCCGGTATAAGGATGCGGCGGGCAACGTCAAGGCACTGGTCGCTGCCGGCGTTACGGTCCGGACCGTGGACGTGGCGCTCTCCGGCCGACTGCCCGCCCTGCTGGCCCCCGGCCTGGCCCTGCTGGTGGGCGGATCCCTGGCTTCCTGGCTGCTGGGCCGCTACCTGAGCCGGGTGACCAGGGGGTGGGGTCCGGAGCAGCTGGCGCAGCTGTTCGCCTACTACGAATCGGTCCTGCATTCCGTGCGTGAGGGACTGATCCTGATCGACACCAAAGGCCGGGTGGTGATGTACAACGACCAGGCAGCCGAGCTGCTGGGACTGCAGCCCCGCGATTCGGCAGACGACCCGTCGCGGCCGCCCTTCCTGACGAACCTTCCGCTGGCCCCCAGCCTGAAAGAACTGTTTGAATCCGGCCGCGCAGCCCACGATGAAATTCACCTGACAGGCCCGCGGATTGTGGTGGTGAACCAGGGCCCGGCCGTCGGGCCCGACTCCCCCGGCCTCCGCCGGCCGCCGGTGTTCGGCACCGTGGCCACCATTCGCGACCGGACAGAGATCGAATCACTGGGCAGCGAGCTGGAAACGATGCGGACGCTGTCCGACGCCCTCCGCGCCCAGACCCACGAGCACGCCAACCGGCTGCACACCATGGTTTCCCTGCTGGAGCTGGGGCGGACCCGGGAGGCCCTGGAATTCGCCACCAAGGATCTCGAACTGAGCCAGCAGCTGACTGACGAGATGGTGAGCTCCGTGGACGAGCCCGTCCTGAGCGCCCTGATCATGGGCAAAGCTGCGGAAGCGAATGAGCGCGGGGTGAAGCTGACGCTCTCCACCGAGGGGTCCGCGTCCGTCGCGGGCCTGGCCGTCCAGGACCTCGTCACCATCCTGGGAAACCTCCTGGACAACGCGATCGACGCCGCCGCGGACGGCGCGGCCCCCAGAACTGTGGAACTGACTGTGGAGTCCGACGCCGAGGGGCTGGACATCACCGTGGAGGATTCCGGATCGGGCGTGGACCCCGCAGCCGTGGAGGATATTTTCCGGCACGGCTTCAGCACCAAGGCATCCGGCCCCTTCGGACGCGGCATTGGCCTGGCCCTCGTCCGCCAGGCCGTGCAGCGCCTGGACGGTACCATGAGCATCACAGGCACGGACGGCGCGCGCTTCCAGGTCTTCCTGCCGGCCATGGCCGCCGGAACCGACAAAGAGGAGCAGTTCCAGTGACCGATATCCGCGTCCTCGTGGTGGAAGACGAGCCGGTGGCGTCGGCCGCGCACGCAGCCTACGTGGGCAGGATGACAGGATTTATGCTGGCCGGAACGGCCCCGGACGGCCAGTCCGCGCTCAGGCTGCTGGGCGAGCTCGCCGCTGCCGGCGAGCCGGTGGAACTGGTCCTGCTCGACATGAACCTGCCGGACCTGCACGGCCTGGACATCGCCCGGCGGATGCGTGCTGCAGGAATCCTGGCGGACATTATTGCCATCACCGCGGTCCGGGAAGTGGCGATTGTCCGGAGCGCGGTGGCCATCGGTGTGGTGCAGTACCTGATAAAGCCCTTCACCTTTGCCACGTTCGAAGACAAACTCTCGAGCTACCGGTTGTTCCGGCAGCAGCTGGCAACCCCTGGGTCCGGAGCCGGGAGGACCGGCGCATCCCAGAGCGAGGTTGACCAGGCCTTCGCAAGCCTCCGGGCGCCGTCGGAAATGCCCCTCCCGAAGGGCCTTTCCGTCTCCACGTTGGGCACAGTCCGGGACTACCTGAAACACCATGCGGGATCCGTTTCGGCCACAGAGGTCATGGCGGCGCTTGGAATGTCCCGCGTGACGGCCCGCCGTTACCTCGAATACCTCGCCGACGCCGGCATCGCCTCCCGGGCGCCCCGCTACGGAACGCCCGGCCGGCCGGAAAACGAGTACGCCTGGAAGCGGCCCTGATACTACAGGCGTGTTTTCCGTGGAGCCCGAGGCTAAGCAGAGGAGATGGCTTCCTTCTGAGCCCCCAGCACCAGGGCCACTGACGCGGCGTTTGCGTTGGGACCCATCAGTTATTACCGCGGGTACTAGACGGCGCCGTCCGGCCGGAGCACGCCCAGCAACTGCCCGATCACCTCGGGATCCTCAATCGTTGAGGGCACAATGTACTCGTCGCCGTCGGCGATCTGGCGCATGGTCTTGCGCAGGATCTTCCCTGACCTGGTCTTGGGGAGTGCTTCGACCACCGTGGCGTGCTTGAAGTCAGCCACCGGCCCGATGTCCTTCCTGACAAGGGCGATCAGCTCGCGGACCACCTCGGTCGCGTTGGCGGTCACACCTGCCTTGAGTACCACGAAGCCGCTGGGGCGCTGACCCTTGAGGGGATCCGCCACACCGATCACGGCACATTCGGCGACGGCGGGGTGGCTGGCGATGACCTGCTCAATCGCACCCGTGGACAGCCGGTGTCCGGCCACGTTGATGATGTCGTCGGTCCGGCCCATCACAAAGACGTAGCCGTCGGCGTCCCGGTAGCCGCTGTCGCCTGTGGCGTAGCTGCCTTCAAAGGCCGCAAGGTACGAGGACACATAACGGTCGTCGTTCTGCCAGAGGGTGGTCAGGGTACCGGGAGGCAAGGGAAGCTGCAGGACAATGTTGCCTTCCTCCCCCGGCTGCACGGCAGCCCCGGAGCCGTCCACAATCTTCAGCTCGAAGCCGGGCATGGGCACCGTCGGTGACCCGGGCTTGAAGGGAAGGTCCTCCAGCCCGCGCGGGTTGGCGCAGATGGCCCAGCCGGTTTCGGTCTGCCACCAGTGGTCCACCACAGGAACGCCCAGGACCTCACCTGCCCAGCGGTAGGTGTCCGTGTCCAGCCGCTCGCCGGCGGCAAACAGTGTGCGCAGGGTGGAGATGTCGTACCGGCCCAGCTCTGCCGCCTGGGGGTCGGCTTTGCGGATCGCGCGCAGGGCGGTGGGCGCGGTAAAGAGGACGTTGACCTTGTGGTCCTGCACGACGCGCCAGAACGCTCCCGCATCAGGGGTCCCCACGGGCTTGCCCTCGTAGAGGACCGTGGTGGCACCGGCCAGAAGCGGGCCATAAACAATGTAGGAATGCCCCACCACCCAGCCGACGTCGGAGGCGGTCCACATCACGTCACCCGGACCGACGTCGTAGATGTTTGCCATGGTCCAGCTGAGCGCGACAGCATGACCACCGTTGTCGCGCACGACGCCCTTCGGTGTGCCGGTGGTGCCCGAGGTGTAGAGGATGTAGAGGGGATCGGCTGCTGCGACGTCCACTGCTGCCGCCGGGGCGGCATCCGCCATGCACACCTCCCAGTCCAACCAGTCCGGATACCCGGAGGCCGGGTGCACAAAGCCTTCCCGGTCCTTGACGATGACGGGCGTCTGCCCGGCACCGGCGAGTTCGAGCGCTTCGGCGACCGCCGGAAGATACTCCACCCTGCGCGAAGGCTCAATTCCTCCCGATGCCGTCACAATCGCGGCCGGACCGGCGTCCTTGATGCGGGCGGCGAGTTCCTTGGGCGCGAACCCGCCGAAGACCACCGAATGCACGGCCCCGAGCCGCGCCGTCGCCAGCATTGCAATGGCGGCCTCGGGAATCATGGGCATGTAGATGACCACCCTGTCCCCCTTGAGGACTCCCTGCGAGCGCAGCACACCCGCGAACCGCGCCACTAGGTCCGTCAGTTCGGCGTAACTGTACGTGCGCTTGATCCCCAGCATCGCGGAGTCGTAGATGAGGGCAGCCTGGTCCCCGCGGCCGGCCTCAACGTGGCGGTCCAGGGCGTTGTAGCTCGTGTTGAGGATGCCATCGGGAAACCAGCGGAACAGCGGGGCGGCCGATCCATCAAGCGCGGCTTCCGGAGTCCTGGTCCAGGTCACGCCGCCTGCTGCCTCGAGCCAGAAGGCTTCCTTGTGTTCGATGCTGCGCGAATATGCTTCCCGGTAATTTCCGCTGACCGTCATGGGCTCCCGTTCACGTCGCTGTGTTGCCACCATGCTATGCGGGCAGCCCGCCCCAGACAAGACCCATGTATACATACATGCGGCCATGCCGCTGCTGAACCGGCTTTTGCTGGGCTATTCGGCAATTCGTGTATACACTAGGGCCCATGAGCAGATTGACGGGAGGCACCCTGCGGGCCAGCGACAAAGCCTATGCAACACTTCGCGAAGACATTATCGAATGGCGCCTGACGCCCGGAACGGTCCTCGCCGAAGTGGAGCAGTCGGAGCGCCTGGGCGTCTCACGCACTCCGGTCCGGGAGGCGCTGAGCCGGCTCAGCGCAGAAGGGCTGACGACGGCGGCAGGCGGCCGCGGCGTCGTCGTCACCGATATCTCGCTGGAGGACATCGATGAGATGTTCGAGCTCCGCGAAACCCTGGAGGGCAAGGCTGCTGCCCTCGCTGCCGAACGCGGCGAGCGCGCTGTCTTTGCGAATCTCCACACCGATCTCCTGCGGGCGCAGGAGCTGATCAGCGACACCGATCCTGCCCGCCATGAGTACTACGCACTGGTGGGCCGGCTGGATGAGGCGATCGACGCTGCCATCTCAAACTCCTACCTCGCACAGGCGATGCGCAGCCTGCGGGTCCATCTGGTCCGGGTCCGCCGCCTCGCTGCCGATGACGCACCGCGACTGTACGCGGCCGCCGTCGAGCACGCGGCCATTGCCGAGGCCATCGCCGCAGGCAACGCCAGGCTCGCCGAAGCAGCCACCACCCTGCACCTGCACCGCAGCCTTTCCCACGTCAAAGCTACCCACCCACAGCACTAAGAAGGAGCCCCATGGTTAAGCTTAACCACGTCCGCGTCTACAAGAGCGAAGAAAACCTCGCCCGTGAAGACCAGCTGGCACACAAGATCGCGGTCGTCGCCGCCGACGCCGTCGAGGTCACGCCCGAGGTCACCGAGATGGTCATCAACCGTATCATCGACAATGCTTCCGTGGCCATCGCTTCACTGAACCGAGCACCGATTGTCGCTGCCCGGGCCCAGGCACTGACCCACGCACCGACCACCAACGGCAAGGGCTCCGGCGTTTTCGGCATCACGGACAGGGTCTCCCCCGAGTGGGCAGCCTGGGCGAACGGCGTGGCCGTCCGCGAGCTGGACTACCACGACACCTTCCTGGCCGCGGAATATTCCCACCCGGGCGACAACATCCCTCCCATTCTCGCCGTTGCGCAGCACGTCGGCGCAGGTGGCAAGGACCTGATCCGGGGCATCGCCACAGGCTATGAAATCCAGGTCAACCTCGTGAAGGCGATCTGCCTGCACAAGCACAAGATCGATCACGTTGCGCACCTCGGCCCGTCTGCCGCGGCCGGTATCGGCACCCTCCTGGGCCTGGACGTCGAGACGATCTTCCAGTCGGTGGGCCAGGCCCTGCACACCACCACTGCCACCCGCCAGTCCCGCAAGGGCGAAATCTCCACTTGGAAGGCCCACGCCCCGGCGTTTGCAGGCAAGATGGCCGTCGAAGCGGTGGACCGCTCCATGCGTGGCCAGACTTCCCCCGTGCCGATCTACGAAGGCGAGGACGGCGTGATCGCCTGGATGCTGGATGGCCCGGACGCCTCCTACGAGGTCCCGCTGCCCGAGGCCGGCGAAGCCAAGCGCGCCATCATGGACACGTATACCAAAGAACACTCCGCGGAATACCAGGCCCAGGCCTGGATCGACCTGGCCCGCAAGCTGCACACCGAGCACCCGGAGGCCACCGACCCGGCCAACGTGGCCTCAGTCCTGATCAAGACCAGCCACCACACGCACTACGTGATCGGTTCCGGTGCCAACGATCCCCAGAAGTACAGCCCCACGGCAAGCCGCGAAACCCTTGACCACTCCATCCCGTACATCTTCACCGTGGCACTTCAGGACGGCTCCTGGCACCATGCGGACTCCTACAGCTCCGAGCGTGCCGGCCGCGCCGACACCGTGGAGCTGTGGAACAAGGTCAGTACCGTGGAAGACCCTGAATGGACCCGCCGCTACCACTCCCTGGACATCGCCGAGAAGGCCTTCGGCGGATCCGTGGAGATCACCCTGAACGATGGCACGGTCATCACCGATGAGATCGCCGTAGCCGACGCCCACCCGCTCGGCGCCCGCCCGTTCGCCCGCCAGCAGTACATCAACAAGTTCCGCACCCTGGCGGCCGGCCTGGTTACCGAAGAGGAAATCGAGCGTTTCCTCGCCGCCGCCGAAAGCCTCCCGGACCTGGGCCCGGGCGAACTGGACCAGCTGAACATCACGGCCGCTCCGGGCGTCATCGACCTCAGCAACTCACCCGCCGGCCTCTTCTAAGCTCTGCCTACCCACCCCGCACAGGAGAACCAGATGCTGTATTCCAAGACAACCCCGGAACAGAAGAGGATCGCGCTGCGCGACATGCTCGCGTCCGGCACCATCCAGCAGTTCCCGGGCGCGTTCAACCCCCTCTCGGCCCGGCTGATCGAGGAAAAGGGCTTTGCCGGTGTCTACGTCTCCGGCGCGGTCCTGGCCAATGACCTTGGCCTGCCGGACATCGGACTGACCACCCTCACCGAGGTGGCCACCCGTGCCGGGCAGATCGCCCGCATGACCGACCTACCCACGCTGGTGGACGCGGACACCGGCTTCGGCGAGCCCATGAACATAGCCCGCAGCATCCAGGAACTGGAGAACGCCGGCCTGGCCGGCTGCCACATCGAAGACCAGTTCAACCCCAAACGCTGCGGGCACCTGGACGGCAAAAACGTGGTGGACCTGGAAACGGCAACCAAGCGCATCCGCGCCGCCGCTGATGCCCGCCGGGATCCGAACTTCCTCATCATGGCCCGGACCGACATCCGGGCCGTGGAGGGGATCGAAGCCGCCACGGACAGGGCACGGGCCCTGGTTGATGCCGGAGCGGACGCCATCTTCCCGGAAGCGATGAAGGACCTGTCCGAGTTCCAGGCCATCCGCGACGCCGTGGACGTGCCCATCCTGGCCAACATGACCGAGTTCGGCAAGAGCGACCTGTTCACCGTGGACGAGCTGCAGGGAGTCGGCGTCAACATGGTCATTTACCCTGTCACGCTGCTACGCATTGCCATGGGCGCAGCAGAGCGTACTCTGGAATCGATCAAGGCAACAGGGTCGCAGGAAGCCCAGGTGGAGAACATGCTCACCCGTGCGCGGCTATATGACCTTGTGGACTACGAGGCCTACAACCACTTCGATACCGGCGTTTTCAACTTCCACGTTCCCGGCGTCCGCTAGGACCCGGGAGCCACCAAGGAGACTGCAAGCATTCCGGCACACCCGGGCTTGCCCAATGAACGAAGGAGGACAGCATGGAAGCTGTTGATATCAAGAAGGGCCTGGCCGGCGTCGTGGTGGACTACACCGCGGTTTCGAAGGTCAACCCGGACACCAATTCGCTGCTGTACCGCGGCTATCCCGTCCAGGAGCTCGCCGCCAAATGCAGCTTCGAGGAAGTGGCATTCCTTTTGTGGAACGGCGAACTGCCCACCCCCGATGAGCTCTCCGCGTTCTCTGCCCGCGAGCGCGCCGGCCGTGCCCTTGATCCCGTGGTAAAGCAGATCGTCGACACAATTCCCACCAGCGCCCACCCGATGGATGTCTGCCGGACCGCGGCCTCGGTCATGGGCGCCCGGCACCCTCTGGCCGAAGACTCCTCACCCGAGGCCAACATGGCCAAGGCCGTGGATCTCTTCGCCGCCATGCCCGCCGTTGTTGCCTACGACCAGCGACGCCGGCGCGGCCAGGAAGTCGTGGAGCCCCGCGATGACCTGGGCTACTCGGAAAACTTCCTGTGGATGGCTTTCGGCGAAGACCAGGTTCCGGAAGTTGTGGACGCCTTCAACGTCTCGATGATCCTGTACGCCGAGCACTCCTTCAACGCCTCCACCTTCACCGCCCGGGTCATCACCTCCAGCCTGTCCGACCTGCACTCGGCAGTGACCGGTGCGATCGGCGCCCTCAAGGGCCCGCTGCATGGCGGCGCCAACGAAGCCGTGATGCACACCTTCGACGAGATCGGCATCCGGCCCGAGGAATCACTGGACGAAGCCGCCACCCGGGCCAAGGCCTGGATGGAGGACGCCCTGGCCCAGAAGAAAAAAGTCATGGGCTTCGGCCACCGCGTCTACAAGCACGGTGACTCCCGCGTCCCCACGATGAAGGCCGCGCTGGACAAGATGATCGCGCACTACGGCCGCCCCGAACTGCTGGGACTCTACAACGGCCTCGAGCAGGCCATGGACGAGGCCAAGGCCATCAAACCGAACCTCGACTACCCGGCCGGCCCCACCTACCACCTCATGGGTTTCGACACCCCCACGTTCACACCCCTGTTCGTGGCCAGCCGCATCACCGGCTGGACCGCCCACATCATGGAACAGGCGGCCAGCAACTCCCTGATCCGCCCGCTCAGCGAATACAACGGACCGGAAGAACGGCACGTACCCTAATCCTCCCCACCGGCTCCCAAACCTCGCAAGCTCGGCTCGGGTCCCTCGCCGGCGTGGGCCCAACCGGCTCCCAACGGACGCACGACGGCGGGCCGGGTCACCTTTGAAAGTGACCGGCCCGCCGTCGGCCGTTCTCGGAGTTTTTGTCCAGATAATCCATCCAGTCAGCCCTTAGACCGGCGATAAGTGGACAAAAACTCAGCGGCTCGAGTAGTCCAGCACTTCGCGGACGGTTTCGTTGTCCGGGTTCAGGACTATGGTGAGGCGCAGCCTGGAGCCGCCAAGGACCAGCGGCAGCCAGTGCGCTGCGTCCTGCCACATCCTGTCAACCGGCAAGGCGCCGACGTCGAACCATTCCGGCCGTATCTCGGCACTTTCGGCCGGCTGCCCGGTCCAACGCGCGGCGACAAAAAGCCGGGTGCTCATGTTCCATTCCGGGCGGGACGGGAAATCGAAGGCCACCACACCGGCGTCGCGCAGATCCTCCTGCCGGACTGCAATGCCGGCTTCCTCATGGACTTCGCGGCAGGCAGCCTCTTCATCCGTCTCCCCCGGCTCAACATGCCCGCCGAGCCCAACCACCTTGCCGCGGCCGAAGCCGGTCTTCTTCAGGCCAAGCAGAACCTGTGGCACACCGGCGGAATCACGGGTGAGGAAGCACAGCGTGACAGGGGTAAACGTCATGCCCCCAACCTTATAGCCTGGCCCCAGGCGTCAGCCCAGCGCCCGGGGGTGGGCTGCTGCGTAAATTTCCCTGAGCGTCTCAGCGGTGACCAGGGTGTAGACCTGCGTTGTGGTGACCGAGGCGTGCCCCAGCAGCTCCTGCACAACGCGGACATCCGCTCCGCCTTCGAGCAGGTGCGTCGCGAAGGAGTGCCGCAGTGTGTGCGGGGAAACATCCTTCGTGATGTTGGCTTTATCCGCGGCCGCCTTCAGGATGGTCCAAGCGCTTTGCCGGCTGATCCTTCCGCCGCGGGCGTTCAGGAACAGGGCGGGAGTCCCCTTGCCCTTCGCCGCAAGCAGCGGACGTCCGCGGACCAGGTAGGCGTCCACAGCCCGCGCCCCATAGGATCCCAGCGGCACCAGCCGTTCCTTGGATCCCTTGCCGAACAGGCGGACTACGGCGGGACCGGCTTCGGCGTCCTGCACGGCAATATCATCTACGTCCAGGCCCACGGCCTCGCTGATCCGCGCCCCCGTGGAATAGAGAAATTCGAGCAGGGCGCGGTCCCTGAGCCCTGTCGCGGTGTCCTCTCCTACGGCTTCAAGGATCCGCGTGACTTCGTCCACGCTGATGGCCTTGGGCAGCCGCTTGCCCGGCATCGGCGGGTGGACATCGCTGGCGGGGTCCGTCGTGGTGATCCCCTCCAGGGCCCAGAACTTGTGGAGCCCCCGGACCGCGACCACGGTTCTGGCGGCAGACCTAACGCCCAGGGCTGTGCCGCCGTCGGATCCGTCGTTGAGTGCCATAACGAACCCCGTCACGTGGTGGCGGGTGATCTGGCCGGGGCTGTGGCAACCCTCCGAGGTCACGTAGCGGGAGTACCGCGCCAGGTCACGGCGGTAGGCGGAGAGCGTGTTGGCGGCCAGGCCGCGTTCCACGCCTATATGTTGAAGATACTCGGTGATGGCGAGGTCGATGGCAGTCTGTGGCCGGAACGGCGGGGTCGGGGCTTCTGCCTCAGTAGTCGCCGTCATCAACGCTGGCTGGGGTGCGCAGGCCAGGGTGCATCCGCGGGACGCAGCCCGCCAAAGCCGTCAGCCTTCGCCGCGGCGACTGCCAGGATTCCGACGACGGCGGACGGGTTGTGCAGCCTGCCTTCCAGCACCGAGGCCACGGCGTCGTCCAAAGCGATCCAGTGGAACTCAATCTCGGCTTCCTCATCGGTCCGCTCATGGCGTTCGTGGTGAGGCACCTCGGTGAGGCCGCGGGCGAGATAGATGCGGATGGCCTCGCTGGAGGAGCCTGGCGAATTGAAGAAGTCCACCAGGACATTCCATTCGCCGGCCGCGAGGTCCGCCTCCTCGGCGAGTTCGCGGGCAGCCCCCGCCACAAAATCCTCGCCTTCCACGTCCAGAAGGCCGGCAGGAATTTCCCAAAGGTCCATGCCCACGGGGTGCCGGTACTGCCTGATCAGCAGAACCTCACCGGCGTCGTTCATGGGCAGGACGGCCACGGCGCCAGGATGGTCGATGTAGTCGCGGGTCAGGGACTCCCCCGTCTCGCTCAGCTGGAAGCTGTCGCTGACCACATCCCAGATCCGGCCTTTATAGACCTTCTCCGTAGACAAAAGACGGCGCGGGCTCGGTGCATCCGAAACCTGCCGTGCAGCTTGGGGGGTTTCAGGTGTGCCGGGCATCGCGCCGTCCTCTACTTATTAGGTTCTATTTCGCGGCAACCGTACGCAACGGCTTGGCTGCCGGCGCGTCCTGTGCGTTCTGGTGGTCCAGGGCGGCCTTGACGAGCCCGGCGAAGAGCGGGTGCGGCCGCGTGGGCCGTGAGCTCAGTTCGGGGTGCGCCTGTGTTGCCACGTAGAACGGGTGGACCTCGCGGGGCAGCTCAACGAATTCCACGAGCTTGCCGTCCGGCGACGTTCCGGAGAACACCAAGCCCTCGGCGGCGATCTGGTCGCGGTACTTGTTGTTGACCTCGTAGCGGTGCCGGTGCCGTTCGCTGACCGTGGTCTTGCCGTAGGTCTCTGCGATGACCGAGCCGTCGTCGAGCTTGGCTTCGTACAGACCCAGGCGCATGGTACCGCCAAGATCGCCCTTGCCGTCCACGATGTCCAACTGCTCTTCCATGGTGGCAATCACTGGGTATTTAGAATCCGGTTCGAACTCGCTCGAGGAAGCGCCTTCCAGGCCCACCACGTTGCGTGCGTATTCGATCACCATGCACTGCAGGCCCAGGCACAGGCCCAGGACCGGCAGCTTGGTTTCGCGGGCGTACTTCAGGGCGCCCAGCTTGCCTTCGAGGCCGCGGATGCCGAAGCCACCGGGAACGCAGATGGCGTCCACGCCGTCCAGGGACGCCACGGCGCCTTCATGGGTTTCGCACTCATCCGACGGTACCCAGCGGATCTTGACCTTGGTGTCGTTGGCGAAGCCGCCGGCACGCAGGGCCTCGGTCACGGACAGGTAGGCGTCCGGCAGGTCGATGTACTTGCCCACCAGCGCGATTTCGACGTGGTGCTTGGGGTTGTGGACTGCTTCGAGCAGCCTGTCCCAGCTGGTCCAGTCAACGTCCTTGAACGGCAGGTCCAGGGCACGGACGATGTAAGAGTCAAGTCCCTGCGTGTGCAGGGTCTTGGGGATGTCGTAGATGCTGGGGGCATCCGGGCATCCGATGACGGCCTCGATATCGACGTCGCACATGCGGCCGATCTTGGCGCGCATGGGTTCGGGGACTTCGCGGTCCGAGCGGATCACGATTGCCTCGGGCTGGATGCCGATGGAGCGCAGGGCCGCCACGGAGTGCTGCGTCGGTTTGGTCTTCAGTTCCTGTGAGGGTCCGATGTAGGGCACCAGGGAGACGTGGACGAAGAAGACGTTGCCGCGGCCGATGTCCTGGCGGACCTGGCGGGCCGACTCGAGGAAGGGCTGCGACTCGATGTCGCCCACGGTGCCGCCGATTTCGGTGATGATGACATCCGGCGCGTTTTTGCCTTCGGACGGAAGCCGCATCCGCCGCTTGATCTCATCGGTAATGTGCGGGATGACCTGGACGGTATCGCCGAGGTATTCGCCGCGGCGTTCCTTGGCGATCACCGTGGAGTAGACCTGGCCGGTGGTCACGTTGGCTGAGCCCTCGAGGTTTTCGTCGAGGAACCGCTCGTAGTGCCCGATGTCCAGGTCCGTTTCGGCGCCATCGTCAGTGACGAAGACCTCGCCGTGCTGAAAGGGGTTCATCGTGCCAGGATCCACGTTCAGATAGGGATCAAGCTTCTGCATAGTTACAGACAGGCCGCGTGCCCGCAGGAGGTGACCGAGGCTCGAAGCCGTCAGTCCCTTACCGAGCGAGGACGCCACACCACCGGTTACGAAGATGTGTTTGGTCGTCTTGGACGAGCCCGGGAACCGGGAATTTACACGGGAATTTGATCGCTGCACCACGGAATTCGAGCCTATCATCAATTGAGCCTTTCCCCGATCAGGAACTGTCTCCCCAAATGATCCAGTGTGCAGGGCGAGGCGCCCTCCGAGCAAGGGGCATCCGCCGTCAGGCCCGCTGCGGCAGCAGTTTTGCGTCGTCCAGCAGCTCCTGGGCGTGGGCCTGGGCCGATTCTGAATCCTCCTGGCCAGCCAGCATCCGGGCGAGCTCCCGCACCCGCTCCGGGCCGTCAAGGAGGCGAACATCACTGGACGTGAACCCGGTGGCGGTGCCGCCGTCGGACCCTCTGACGGATGTCTTGGTGACGGTGATGTGCTGGTCCGCAAAGGCTGCCACCTGCGGCAGGTGCGTGACCACCAGGACCTGTACGTGCTGTGCCAGCATGGCCAGCCGGCGTCCAATTTCGACGGCGGCGCGCCCGCCGACGCCGGCGTCCACCTCATCGAACACAAATGTGGGCACCGGATCCACTGCGGCCAGCACCACTTCGATGGCCAGCATCACGCGGGACAGTTCGCCGCCGGAGGCGCCCTTGCCCAGCGGACGGGCCGGGGCTCCGGCGTGCGGCTGGAGCAGGAACGTAATCTCATCCGCTCCATGCGGTGTCAACTGAGCGGCCGCCTCACGGGTGATGACCAGCGTGGCGTCGGCCATGGCGAGTGCCTTCAGCTCCGCGCTGACCCTGCCGGACAGGTCCTTGGCGGCATTGGCCCGGATTTTGCTGACGGCGGCTGCCTGCTTCTGCAGTTCCGCTTCGGTCCGGACCACGTCGGCATCCAGGGCTTCAATCCTGGTGGAGTCGTCCTGCAGCTCGTCGAAACGGACCCGGGCATTTTCCGCCCACACCAGGACTTCGTCGATGCTGGGGGCATACTTGCGGACCAAAGTGGCCAGTACGGACCGCCGGTCCTCGATCTCGGCCAGGCGTTCGGGGCCCTCCGAGTCCAGGCCGGCCTGGTAGCTGGCCAGCTCCGTAGCGATGTCGTTGAGGAGAAAGCCCACTTCGGCCAACCGCGTTGCGGCGGACCCCAGCTCGGCGTCGTGCTCGGCCACGTGCTCCAGGGTTCTTTTCGCCACGTCCACGAGGGTGGTGGCATCACCTGAGTCACCGTAGTCCTCCGCGATGAGCGCCTGGTGAGCCGTGTTCGCGGCAATCCTGAGCTCTTCGACGTTGGCCAGTTTCACGGCCTCAGCTTTGAGTGACTCGTCCTCCCCCGGCTGCGGATCCACGGTGCTGATTTCGGCTAGGGCCACTTCCAGCGATTCGGCTTCGCGGAGCCTGTCGCGGGCGGCGCTGCGCAGGGTTTCCAGCTCCGCCTGGCTGGCCTTCCAATGGCTGTACAGCGACTGGTAGGAGGTCAGTGGGCCCGCCAGCGCATCGCCGGCAAATTTGTCCAGCGCGCCGCGCTGGGCCGCCGCGCCTTTCAGCCTGATCTGGTCCGACTGGCCGTGGACCACCACGAGGGTTTCTCCGATCTCTGCGAGGACGCCCACAGGGGCTGCCCGCCCGCCCAGGAAGGCCCGGCTGCGCCCGTCGGCACCGAGGCGACGCGCAAGGATGAGCTCGGCGCCGCCGTCGAACTCCTCCACGTCGGCACCCGCTTCCACGGCCCGGGCAATCGCCGGATGCCCGGCGTCGAGCTTGAGGACAGCCTCCGCAGTGGCGCTCTTCGCGCCGCTCCGGACCGCCCCGGCATCGGATCTCGCCCCGAGCAGGAGGCCGACGGCGGTGACCACCATCGTTTTGCCGGCACCGGTTTCGCCGGTAACGACGCTCAGCCCGGGGCCCAGCGGCAGCGTGGCGTCGGTGATGACGCCCAGATCGCGGATTCTCAGTTCTTCAAGCATGGTTCACTTTGCGGTCGCGGGATCGGTTTCGTCCTCCGGCTGGCCGCCGGAGGCAAGCTGGAGCGGCGGCCTGGGCCGCGGCGTCCGGACGATCGGGATGGGTCCGGTGTGGATGGTCTCCGACTGCGGCACGGGCCCGCGCCAGCCATGGATGGGAAGTTCAAATTTGCGGACCAGCCGCGCTGAAAAGGGCGTCTGGTGCGTCCTGGCCAGCCGCACCGGCGTGGCGGACTTGGTCACTTCAATGCGGGCGCCGGGCGGCAAATCCACGGAACGCCGGCCATCACACCAGAGCACGCCCTGGGCACCGGTGCGGGTGAGGACTTCCACGGCCAGGCGGGACCGAGGCGATACCACCAGCGGTTTGGCGAAGAGCGCGTGGGCGCTGATGGGAACAATCACCAGGGCCTCCACCTCCGGCCAGACGACGGGCCCGCCAGCAGAGAACGCGTACGCGGTGGATCCTGTGGGGGTGGCCACCACCACACCGTCGCAGCCGAAGGAAGTCAGCGGACGCTCGTCCACTTCGGTCACCACTTCGATCATGCGTTCGCGGTTGCCTTTTTCAATCGCGGCCTCATTCAGGGCCCAGGTGTGCCAGATTTTCTGGCCGCGGATCCAGACCTGGACGTCGATGGTCATGCGTTCTTCCACCGTGTAGTCGCGGCGGGCAATCCATTCCACCGTTTGGGCCAGGTCCGCCCGCTCGCTCTCGGCCAGGAAGCCGACGTGGCCAAGGTTGACGCCCAGCAAGGGAACGTCCACCTCGCGCACCAGCTCTGCGGCGCGCAGGATGGTGCCGTCACCGCCCAGGACCATGACAAGCTCAACGTCCGGCAACTGTACGCGGTCGTGCAGGATCTCCACCGGCTGGGTGAGCTGCCCGAAGAATCTTTCCATGTCACGCAGCTCAGACTCCTGCATGACGGGAACAATGCCGGAGTCATGCAGTTGGGCGCAGGCTTCCCAGGCGGCCTTCAGTGATTCCTCGCGGCCAGTGTGGGCAAGGACAAGTACTCGCCTGCTCATCGGGTTCCGCTTTCTAGTGGTTCGGCCAGATTCCGCCAAGCAATCCGTCAATGGCTGCGAGGCGCTCTTCGATCTTAGGCAGTTCTTGGGTCATCCTGCGCTTTATCCACAGGAAGTATTCGACGTTTCCGTCCTGGCCCGGCAGCGGACTGGCCGCTAAGCCGCATAAGTCCAGTCCGGCGTCGAGCGCTGCATTGGCAACTTTTTCCACCGCCATCCGGCGTTCGCGCTCGGAGGTGACCACGCCGGTGCGGCCCAGCCGGTCCTTGCCGATCTCGAACTGGGGCTTCACCATCAGCACCAGGTCACCGCCCGGCTGCGTGCACAGCGCCAGAGGCAGGACCACCAGGGTCAGGGAGATGAAAGAGAGGTCGGCCACCGTGAGTTCGGCTTGTCCGCCGATGTCCGCAGGCGCCATGTACCGCACGTTGAGGCCCTCGTGCACGGCTACCCGGTCATCGGCGCGGAGCTGGGGGACCAGCTGGTCATGGCCGACGTCGACCGCCACCACGTGTGCCGCGCCGCGCCGCAGGAGCACCTCGGTGAAACCGCCGGTGGAGGCCCCGGCGTCGAGGCACCGTTTGCCCGCAACGGTGACCTCCGGGAATACGTCCAAAGCGCCTGCCAGCTTGTGCCCGGCCCGGCTGACGTAGCTGTCCGCTTCCGTGTGCTCGACCGAAAGGTCCTTGCCGTCGTCGACCTGCAGGGATGCCTTGGAGAGGATCTGGCCGGCCGAGCTCACCTTGCGCTCGGCAATCAACGATGCTGCGTGGGTCCGGGACCTGGCCAGGCCGCGGGCGACTAGCGCCTGGTCAAGTCGTGCCATGCTCAAGCTTCTCCTTCGCCGTTTGGGGCCTCTTCGTTCAACGCATGCAGCAGGGCATCGTGGAGGTCGCTGTAAACGGCTTCGTGCTCGGATACAGGCAGCACCTGGACGCCGTCCAGCGCGGCCACAAGGGCCGCAATGGACGGATCGGTGGTTGCCGGCGCAGCCGTGTCCGGCCATTCCGGGGTTGGCTGGGCTGCTTCCGGATGGTGCACTTCGTTCAGCTCAGTCATCGGACCAGTCTAATGATTGCGCCACTCGAGTTTGGGCTCGGTGGCCCGGGCCGCGTCAGGGACCGCAGTCCACCACGCGGCGCAGGCAGCCCGCCACGAATCCAGGTCACCCTCGCTGCCGCTGATCTGGATGGTGTCACCGCTGACCCGCGCGGCGGACGCCCCGCAGCGGTGTGTGCCGTCAGTGTGGTCCACGGCCGGGTAGGGACGGTGAAGGTCGCTAAGGGAATTGATGATGTAGTCCGGACGCTCGGCCGTACGTGCGGCCAGGATGCTGGCCGTGGTGTCGACGCCGGTCAGCACCGCCACCGTGGCAAACCCGGCGTTGTTGCCGCCGAGGATGTCCGTGTCCAGGCGGTCGCCCACCACCAGGGGGCGGTCAGCCGCGAGCCGTTTGGCGGCGGCGTGGAACAGCGGAGCCTCCGGCTTGCCGGCAACCCTCGGAGTCTGTCCGGTAGCGGCGGCTACTGCTGCCACCAGCGTGCCGTTTCCCGGGGCCATGCCGCGAGCCTGCGGGATGGACATATCGGTGTTGGTAGCGATCCACAGGGCTCCGGCCGACACGACGAACGATGCCTCGGCCAGATCCTTCCAGCCGATCCCGGGATTGAATCCCTGGACCACGGCGACCGGATTCTCATCCTGGCTGTAGACAGGAGTCAGTCCCACGAGCTCGATTTCCTGTGCCAGAGCGGGGCTGCCGGTGATCAGCACCCGCGCGCCGGGGGCGACGAGCGATGCCAGGAGCTCTGCCGCGGCTTGCGAGGAACTGACCACCTGTTCGTCGTCGGCCGGCGCACCCAGTTCACGAAGATGCGCCGCTACCTGCGCCGGAGTGCGGGAAGCATTGTTGGTGACATAGCCGAGGCCAATGCCCAAACCCTCCAGTTGCCGTAGCGAGTCCACGGCGCCGGGGATGGCGTGCTGTCCGGCGTAGACCACGCCGTCCAGGTCCGCCAAAAGGGCGTCGAACAGGGAAATCAGTGGAACTTCAGTCATAGCGGCTAGTTATCCCGTCCTTCAGAGTGGGCATCGCTGCCGTTGGTGCTGTTGTCTATGTCGGTGGGCTCGGCGTCGCGCTCTTCTTCATCCTGCTCGGCGTCACCGGCTTCCAGCTCGTCTGCTTCGACGGAATCCTCGTCAGACTCGGCGTCATCGGACTCGAAAAAATCCGATTCCACGTCGTCGATGGCTTCATCCACGCCGGCGGTCTCAACGACAGTCTTGTCCGCGGCTACCTCGGAACGGGCAGCAAGCGTGGAGTCACTGGCCTCGGGACCTGCGGCAGCGCGCTCCAGCAGGTGCCGGCGCTGAGCTTCCTCGCGGGCTTCCTCTTCCTCGTCCCAGCCCAGGTCCACGATGTCCGGTTCCTCATCGGCACCAATACCCAAGGCATTTTCAGCCACGACGGCCTGCCTCTGCCATTTTGCCGCCTCATCTTCGCGGCCGACGGCGGCCAGGGCGTTTGCGTAGGCCCGGAAGAGCCTTGGGCTGTAGGAGAACGCACGGTTTATGTCCAACTGGGCAATTTCAAGTTCCGCCACGGCAGCGTCCAACTGGACGAGGTCAGACCGTGCCCCGGCCGCAACGATGGCCAGCTCGACTTTGCCGGGCGCGTCCAGATCGTTGGCTTCCTCGGACCGCACCACGTCGAGGGCGCGGTCAGGCCGGCCCAGTCCGCGTTCGCAGTCTGCCATCACGGGCAGGTGGACGTTCGAACCGCTGATGCGGCGGTAGGTCCGGAACTCGCGCAGTGCTTCGCCGTAGTGTCCTGCCGCGTAAGCGGTAAGTCCGACGGCTTCACGGACGGCAGCCAGGCGGCCACCACGCCGGCTCGCGGCGAGGGCGTGCTGGAAGGCCAGCTCGGGCTCTTCGTCGATCAGGCGTCCGGCCATTACCAGGTGGCGGGCCACCCACTCGGCGCTCTTGTCCTCAAGGGTCTTGATCTGGTGCTGCGTAGCGCGGTCGAGCTCCTTGCCCGTGACATCCTCATCGATTTCCGGCGAACGCTCGCGGTCCGGGCGGTTGGCGCTGCGAAGATCACGCGCGTTGGGTACACGGACCGGGCGGTCGTCGGCACGTTCCCCGCCAAACTGGCGGGGGCCGGAGTCTCCACGGTCGAAGCTGCGTGGGGCACGGTCCTGACGGTCGCCGTACGGCTTACGCTCCCCGCCACCGAAGGTACGACGCTCACCGTCACCCTCACGACGGGGACGATCACCGAAGGACTTGTTGTCGCGGTCGCCGTACGGCTTACGGTCCCCGCCACCACTGAACGGCTTACGCTCACCACCGCCGAAGGTACGACGCTCACCGTCACCCTCACGACGGGGACGATCACCGAAGGACTTGTTGTCGCGGTCGCCGTACGGCTTACGCTCCCCGCCACCGAAGGTACGACGCTCACCGTCACCCTCACGACGGGGACGATCACCGAAGGACTTGTTGTCGCGGTCGCCGTACGGCTTACGCTCCCCGCCACCACTGAACGGCTTACGCTCACCACCGCCGAAGGTACGACGCTCACCGTCACCCTCACGACGGGGACGATCGCCAAAGGACTTGTTGTCGCGGTCGCCGTACGGCTTACGCTCCCCGCCACCACTGAACGGCTTACGCTCACCACCGCCGAAGGTACGACGCTCACCGTCACCCTCACGACGGGGACGATCGCCAAAGGACTTGTTGTCGCGGTCGCCGTACGGCTTACGCTCCCCGCCACCACTAAAGGGCTTACGCTCACCGGAACCAGGCGCACGCTTCGGAGCCTCGGAGTTACGGTCTTCCCGGGAACGGAATCCACGCGGATCGCCGCCGGAATTGTTGTTGCCGCGGAAAGGACCGCGGTCGTTACCGCCGCGGTTGCCGCCGTTGTGCTCAGCCATGGGGATTCCTCCTGTTATGAGCCGACCACTGGCGCAATCGCAGCCGCTCGTTCCGTGTTTCGTTATCCTACGCAACCCGAAATCAAGCGCTTCGAAGTCCGTACATCTCAGTCAATTCTAGGCGAGAGCCCACCGACAGATGACATGGATCCGTCTACAGGCCACCGTCGTGGGAATGTTCACACTCCCAGCGGCCGCCCGCACAGTTTCTGCGGGGTTCCCGGGACGGGTTTGTGGTTCTGGTTGGGTGTGTTTTGTGGGTTGGGTGGTTAACGTGGGAGAGCCCCCCAACCTGGTGGTTGGGGGGCTCTCGACCTGTAATGATGTTCCGGCGGTGACCTACTCTCCCACACCCTCCCGGGTGCAGTACCATCGGCGCTGTGGGTCTTAGCTTCCGGGTTCGGAATGGGACCGGGCGTTTCCCCCACGCTATGACCGCCGTAACCCTTCTACCCGGCCCGTTCAGGCGTGCCTGTACGGGTGGGAAATCTGGTTACAACATTGTGGTGTTGTTATGTTGTTGTGTTGTGTTCCTGTGCAACGGCCCGTGTGACGGGTTTGTTGTTTGGGAACCACATAGTGGACGCAAGCAGTCTTGTTATCTTTTTACCACCCCGGGTTGCAAACGCTTTTGAACCGTTTGCAGGGGTGGTGTGTGGTGTAAGTTATCGGCCTATTAGTACCGGTCAGCTTCACGAGTCGTTAGTCCTCGCTTCCACATCCGGCCTATCAACCCAGTGGTCTGGCTGGGGGCCTCTCACACACAAGGTGTATGGAAATCTCATCTCGAAGCGAGCTTCCCGCTTAGATGCTTTCAGCGGTTATCCCATCCGAACGTAGCTAATCAGCGGTGCACTTGGCAGTACAACTGACACACCAGAGGTTCGTCCGTCCCGGTCCTCTCGTACTAAGGACAGCCCTTCTCAAATTTCCTGCGCGCGCAGCGGATAGGGACCGAACTGTCTCACGACGTTCTAAACCCAGCTCGCGTACCGCTTTAATGGGCGAACAGCCCAACCCTTGGGACCTACTCCAGCCCCAGGATGCGACGAGCCGACATCGAGGTGCCAAACCATGCCGTCGATATGGACTCTTGGGCAAGATCAGCCTGTTATCCCCGAGGTACCTTTTATCCGTTGAGCGACGGCCATTCCACAATGTACCGCCGGATCACTAGTCCCGACTTTCGTCCCTGCTCGAGATGTCTCTCTCACAGTCAAGCTCCCTTGTGCACTTACACTCGACACCTGATTGCCAACCAGGCTGAGGGAACCTTTGGGCGCCTCCGTTACTTTTTAGGAGGCAACCGCCCCAGTTAAACTACCCATCAGGCACTGTCCCTGACCCGGATTACGGGCCGAAGTTAGATGTCCAAAGTGACCAGAGTGGTATTTCAACGATGACTCCACCCGAACTGGCGTCCGGGCTTCAACGTCTCCCACCTATCCTACACAAGCCACTCCGAACACCAATACCAAACTATAGTAAAGGTCTCGGGGTCTTTCCGTCCTGCTGCGCGTAACGAGCATCTTTACTCGTACTGCAATTTCGCCGAGTTTATGGTTGAGACAGCGGGGAAGTCGTTACTCCATTCGTGCAGGTCGGAACTTACCCGACAAGGAATTTCGCTACCTTAGGATGGTTATAGTTACCACCGCCGTTTACTGGGGCTTGAATTCTCAGCTTCGCCGTAAGGCTAACCGGTCCTCTTAACCTTCCAGCACCGGGCAGGAGTCAGTCCGTATACATCGTCTTGCGACTTCGCACGGACCTGTGTTTTTAGTAAACAGTCGCTTCCCCCTGGTCTCTGCGGCCCCGATCCCCTCCCACCAGCAAGTGGTGTTCAAGGTTGGGGCCCCCCTTCTCCCGAAGTTACGGGGGCATTTTGCCGAGTTCCTTAACCATAATTCTCTCGATCGCCTTAGTATTCTCTACCTGATCACCTGTGTCGGTTTGGGGTACGGGCGGCTAAAACCTCGCGTCGATGCTTTTCTCGGCAGCATAGGATCACCAAATCCCCCCGTGAGGGGGTCCCATCAGATCTCAGGCATCATGAACGGCGGATTTGCCTACCGTTCGCCCTACATCCTTAGACCGGGACAACCATCGCCCGGCTTGGCTACCTTCCTGCGTCACACCTGTTAATACGCTTGCCTCCCAGGATCAGGTCCCGCGCTCCACCAAAACCCACATCACCCCGAAGGGTGGGCGGGCAGGTATCGGGCGGTTAGTATCCCCTGTTCAACATGGACGGTTTTTCGCCGGTACGGGAATATCAACCCGTTGTCCATCGACTACGCCTGTCGGCCTCGCCTTAGGTCCCGACTTACCCAGGGCAGATTAGCTTGACCCTGGAACCCTTGATCATTCGGCGGACGGGTTTCTCACCCGTCTTTCGCTACTCATGCCTGCATTCTCACTCGTGTAGGCTCCACCGCTGGTTTACACCGCGACTTCACTGCCCACACGACGCTCCCCTACCACTCCAGACGCCTGAACCAACCCCGCAAAGGGGCGGCTTAGCTAATATCTGAAATCCACAACTTCGGCGGTGTACTTGAGCCCCGCTACATTGTCGGCGCGGAATCACTTGACCAGTGAGCTATTACGCACTCTTTTAAGGATGGCTGCTTCTAAGCCAACCTCCTGGTTGTCTTCGCAACTCCACATCCTTTCCCACTTAGCACACGCTTAGGGGCCTTAGTTGGTGGTCTGGGCTGTTTCCCTCTCGACTATGAAGCTTATCCCCCACAGTCTCACTGCTGCGCTCTCACTTACCGGCATTCGGAGTTTGGCTGACGTCAGTAACCTTGTAGGGCCCATTAGCCATCCAGTAGCTCTACCTCCAGCAAGAAACACGCAACGCTGCACCTAAATGCATTTCGGGGAGAACCAGCTATCACGAAGTTTGATTGGCCTTTCACCCCTACCCACAGCTCATCCCCTCCATTTTCAACTGAAGTGGGTTCGGTCCTCCACGACGTCTTACCGTCGCTTCAACCTGGCCATGGGTAGATCACTTCGCTTCGGGTCTAGATCACGCCACTGCAACGCCCTATTCAGACTCGCTTTCGCTACGGCTTCCCCACACGGGTTAACCTCGCGACGTAACACTAACTCGCAGGCTCATTCTTCAAAAGGCACGCCGTCACACCCATACAGACAAGCTGCAGATGCTCCGACGGATTGTAAGCACACGGTTTCAGGTACTGTTTCACTCCCCTCCCGGGGTACTTTTCACCTTTCCCTCACGGTACTGGTCCGCTATCGGTCATTAGGGAGTATTTAGGCTTATCAGGTGGTCCTGACAGATTCACACGGGATTTCTCGGGCCCCGTGCTACTTGGGATACTCTCCAGGCGGCACAAAACATTTCGGTTACGGGGCTCACACCCTCTCTGGCCGGCCTTTCAAGACCGTTCACCTATGCCTGCACATCACACCTCACCAGTCCGGCAGAACTGATACGGAAAGTCCCACAACCCCGCCCATGCAACGCCCGCCGGCTATCACACATGGAACGGTTTAGCCTGATCCGCGTTCGCTCGCCACTACTAACGGAATCACTATTGTTTTCTCTTCCTGCGGGTACTGAGATGTTTCACTTCCCCGCGTTCCCTCCACACACCCTATGTGTTCAGATGCGGGTCACCAGGTGGCTCGCGCCCCTGGCGGGGTTTCCCCATTCGGAGACCCTGGGATCAAAGTCCGGTTATCGACTCCCCCAGGCTTATCGCAGATTCCTACGTCCTTCTTCGGCTCCTAATGCCAAGGCATCCACCGTGTGCTCTTAAAAACTTGACCACAAAAGATCAAAACGCTAATTTTCGAGAGAACCACGAAAACCACCCGGACACCACCACCACAACCCAAAGGCCACAGCAACGAACGCCCGGACAGATCCAGGTTCATATATTCTTGGAAATTGCTTCTTATAAAAGATGCTCGCGTCCACTATGTAGTTCTCAAACAACAACCCCAAACCACACACCCCACACACAAAAAGTACGTGATCGATGCAGCCAGGAAACCAGAAACAAACAAACCCGACAAAACACACCACAACCCGTAAGCCGCAGCACATCCCACCGGCCCTGTTGCCTCAGGACCCAACAGTGTGCCAAACACTAAACCACCCACATCCACACCCACACCGTTCCAAGCAGAAGAGAATCCCGAAGGACAACCCACCACCGTACTAGACGAGGCACAAAACAAGCGGCCGCTATTCATTGATATTCCACCCTTGAGCACCCGCCGCAGAACTAGCGTCTGCGCAACGGGCATATACTCCTGACAACCCCTCCACACCCGCATACACGGGGCAAGGTGACTGTAGGTGCTCCTTAGAAAGGAGGTGATCCAGCCGCACCTTCCGGTACGGCTACCTTGTTACGACTTAGTCCCAATCGCCAGTCCCACCTTCGACAGCTCCCTCCCACAAGGGGTTAGGCCACCGGCTTCGGGTGTTACCAACTTTCGTGACTTGACGGGCGGTGTGTACAAGGCCCGGGAACGTATTCACCGCAGCGTTGCTGATCTGCGATTACTAGCGACTCCGACTTCATGGGGTCGAGTTGCAGACCCCAATCCGAACTGAGACCGGCTTTTTGGGATTAGCTCCACCTCACAGTATCGCAACCCTTTGTACCGGCCATTGTAGCATGCGTGAAGCCCAAGACATAAGGGGCATGATGATTTGACGTCGTCCCCACCTTCCTCCGAGTTGACCCCGGCAGTCTCCTATGAGTCCCCGCCATAACGCGCTGGCAACATAGAACGAGGGTTGCGCTCGTTGCGGGACTTAACCCAACATCTCACGACACGAGCTGACGACAACCATGCACCACCTGTAAACCGACCGCAAGCGGGGCACCTGTTTCCAGGTATTACCGGTTCATGTCAAGCCTTGGTAAGGTTCTTCGCGTTGCATCGAATTAATCCGCATGCTCCGCCGCTTGTGCGGGCCCCCGTCAATTCCTTTGAGTTTTAGCCTTGCGGCCGTACTCCCCAGGCGGGGCACTTAATGCGTTAGCTACGGCGCGGAAAACGTGGAATGTCCCCCACACCTAGTGCCCAACGTTTACGGCATGGACTACCAGGGTATCTAATCCTGTTCGCTCCCCATGCTTTCGCTCCTCAGCGTCAGTTAATGCCCAGAGACCTGCCTTCGCCATCGGTGTTCCTCCTGATATCTGCGCATTTCACCGCTACACCAGGAATTCCAGTCTCCCCTACATCACTCTAGTCTGCCCGTACCCACCGCAGATCCGGAGTTGAGCCCCGGACTTTCACGGCAGACGCGACAAACCGCCTACGAGCTCTTTACGCCCAATAATTCCGGATAACGCTTGCGCCCTACGTATTACCGCGGCTGCTGGCACGTAGTTAGCCGGCGCTTCTTCTGCAGGTACCGTCACTTTCGCTTCTTCCCTACTGAAAGAGGTTTACAACCCGAAGGCCGTCATCCCTCACGCGGCGTCGCTGCATCAGGCTTTCGCCCATTGTGCAATATTCCCCACTGCTGCCTCCCGTAGGAGTCTGGGCCGTGTCTCAGTCCCAGTGTGGCCGGTCACCCTCTCAGGCCGGCTACCCGTCGTCGCCTTGGTGAGCCATTACCTCACCAACAAGCTGATAGGCCGCGAGTCCATCCAAAACCACAATAAAGCTTTCCACCCCCCACCATGCGATGAGGAGTCATATCCGGTATTAGACCCAGTTTCCCAGGCTTATCCCAGAGTTAAGGGCAGGTTACTCACGTGTTACTCACCCGTTCGCCACTAATCCCCCCACAAGTGAGGTTCATCGTTCGACTTGCATGTGTTAAGCACGCCGCCAGCGTTCATCCTGAGCCAGGATCAAACTCTCCGTTGAAGTAAAACAGACACAACCACCAACCCCGGAAATAACAGGATAAAATGGTTGCACAAAATTTGAAACCAGCTGTAAAAACCAGACCACACCACGGGGTGGCATAATCCAGTCAATTCAACCAATTCAATACAATAAATTGGTATCAACAAACTTGGCACACTATTGAGTTCTCAAACAACAGACACATTCGAATAATTCTCGAAACAATTCATATTCAATGAATTCTTTTGTTTCGCTTTCTTCGCTGCGATGTTTATAGCTTATTTCACTCTTATTCACTTTGCAAATCCAGGTTATTTTCCCGATATTCACTCTGTGGAACGAATCCGCCCATCAAAAATTGAAGCTTTTCATCATTATCGTGCTTTGCACACGATGAATCGCTTCTTTTGTGAAGGGGGTTTATCGCCACTCAGCGGCGGCGACTCAGAAAACAATACACGCTCCCCCGCCGCCTTGCAAATCGGCTGCGGAGAAGCGCGAATTAGGGTTTTGGAAGGCTAAGGAACCAGGACTTCGACAGTCGCGAGATTCTTCTTGCCGCGGCGCAGGAGCAAGTACTGGCCATGCAGCAGCTCCGACTCGGAGATGACAGCTTCCGGGTCGGACACCTTCTCGTTGTTTACGTAAGCGCCGCCTTCACCGACAGTCCGCCGGGCCGCGGATTTGCTCTCCGACAGGCCAGATGCCACCAGCAGGTCAATGATCCCGAGGCCATCCACCTGGATGCGTGCGGACGGAAGCTCCGATGTGGCTGCTTCCAGCGTTGGCCGATCCAGGGCGGCAAGGTCACCGTTGCCAAAGAGGGCAGCGGACGCCGCGATGACTTTCTCCGTTGCCTCCACACTATGGACCAGGGAGGTTACTTCGAACGCCAGCTTCCGCTGGCCTTCCCGTGCAAAGGGACGTTCTGCCACGGCCGCTGCCAACGTTTCGATCTCTGCGCGGCTCAGGAAGGTGAAGACCTTGAGCCGGTCCACCACGTCAGAGTCGGCGGTGTTCAGCCAGAACTGGTAGAAGGCGTACGGGCTGCACATGCCGGCGTCGAGCCAGATGGCGTTGCCTTCGCTCTTGCCGAACTTCGTGCCGTCCGAGTTGGTGATCAGCGGCGTGCCCAGGGCGTGCACACTCTTACCCTCAACCTTGCGGATGAGTTCAGTGCCGCTGGTGAGGTTGCCCCACTGGTCCGAGCCGCCGGTCTGCAGCATGCAGCTGTAGTCGCGGAACAGCTGGAGGTAGTCCATGCCCTGCAGGATCTGGTAGCTGAATTCCGTGTAGCTAATGCCCTCGTCCGAGCTGAGGCGGGACGCGACAGCATCCTTGCGCAGCATGGTGCCGACCCGGTAGTGCTTGCCGATCTCGCGCAGGAAGTCGATGGCGCTCAACGGCGCTGTCCAGTCAAGGTTGTTGACCATGCGCGCCGCACTGGGGCCATCGAAGCTGAGGAAGCGGCGGACCTGGGCCTGGAGATAGCCCACCCATTCATTGACCGTGTCCTTGGTGTTCAGCGTTCGCTCGGCCGTGGGCCGCGGATCGCCGATCAGTCCCGTGGATCCGCCCACCAGGCCCAGCGGCTTGTGCCCGGCAAGCTGCAGCCGGCGCATCACGAGGAGCTGGACCAGGTTGCCCAGGTGCAGGCTCGGCGCAGTGGGGTCGAATCCGCAGTAATAGGTGATCGGATCACCGGCGAGGAGCTTCTCCAGTTCCTCTTCATCGGTGGAGACGTGGACCAGGCCGCGCCACTTCAGCTCCTGCCAGACATTGGCGAAGGTGGGGTCGTTCTGCTGGGATTCGAAATCGTTGAGTTCTGACACGACTTCTAAGTTAGCAGGATCGACGAAGCCCGGCGCCGAAATGAACGGCGCCGGGCGTCAAGGGGCATAGCGCACCGGCTCAGCCTTCTATGCCGGCCGGAATACCTTCCGCGGCGATCAGCCGGAGCCGCTGCGTGGGCCGGGTCATAGCGACATACAGATCGCCCACGCGGCCGTGCTCGTGGTTGAGCATGACGGAGGGCTCGAGGACCACAACGCCGTCGAACTCCAGGCCCTTGGCCTCGCGCGGGCTGATGACCACGATGTCCTGCTCGTAGCTGCCTGCCCCGTTGCCGATCCGCCGGCCATACACGGCGCGAAGGGCTGACGTTGCTGCGGGCAGATGGTCGCCGTCGGCAATCACGGCCAGGAGTCCGCCGTCGAGCGCTGTCAGTTCCTCGGGGAGCACCTCCACCAAACGGCTCACCACCTGTCCGTGGTCAACCTTGTCGATGACCGGGGCCCACCGCCCCTCGCGGACGGCCTTCGGCGCGGAAACCACCAGTCCGGCAGCGTTGGCCATACGGGCGGCCGCCTCGGCGATCTGGGACGGCGTCCGGTAGTTGACCGTCAGCTCCTCCAGCTGCCA
This sequence comes from Pseudarthrobacter sp. NBSH8, assembly GCF_014217545.1. Lineage (NCBI taxonomy): Bacteria > Bacillati > Actinomycetota > Actinomycetes > Micrococcales > Micrococcaceae > Pseudarthrobacter > Pseudarthrobacter sp. NBSH8. The sequence continues at coordinate 1,493,793 of NZ_CP043178.1, read as the reverse complement.
GCGGTCACCGAACATCGGTGCCAGGGCCCCCTGCCACGAGTTGGCACCGGCAACAGAACTGGTCTGCGCAATATCGCCCACGATGGTGAAGGACTTCAGCGGGCAGCGCCGGACCAGCAGGCGCCATTGCATCGGGGAAAGCTCCTGCGCCTCATCCACCACGATGTGGCCGAAGGCCCACGTGCGGTCGCTGGTGGCACGCTCGGCGGCAGTTTGGCGGTTCTCGCGCTCCTGGTTCTGGTCGGCGAGTTCCTCGGCGGTGATGAGGACGTCCACACCCATGTCCCCCATGTTCACCAGCGTCTGCTTGGCGTTGGCAAGGTCACGGGCCCGGTCGTGCTCCTGCTGTGCAAGTCCACGGCCGGCTGCCGGGTCCAGGTCGCCAAGGAGCTCGGCCGCTTCATCCAGCAGCGGGACATCAGCCTCGGTCCAGGGAGCATCCGCGGGGCGCAGCAGCAGTGACTGCTCCTTAAAGGACAGGTGCGGTGTGCAGGCCGCCAGTACTGCTGGCCTGCTCAGAAGCTCGGTGATCAGCTTCTCCGGAGTCAGCGGCATCCAGCAGAGGTTCAGGACGATCCGGACGTCGCGGGCCGTGCGGACATCTTCGGCCAGATACGAGCGGTCGGCGTTGTTGCCGATGCTCCCGGCTTCCACGAGATCGGTCATTTGCTCGGTCAGTTCGCGGAGCAGAATCTTGATGAACGTCAGGCGTGCCTCGTTGTGCGGTTTGCCGGTGGACCGGGCACGTTCGCGCGCACGGCTTACCTGCCGCCGCGTCAGCACCAGCTTGCGGCCGTCGACGTCCAGGACGCGGTCTTCGGCAGGGATCCGCTGCCGGTTCGCCACCGCATTGGCCACAACCTTCACCATGTCCAGCCGCCCCTTGATGGCCGCGACCTCGGCCTCGGGTTCAGCAACCGCCTTGATTCCCGGCATCAGGCGGCCCACGCTGGCCATGACCACGCCGGTCTCACCGAGTGAGGGCAGAACACGCTCGATGTACTTCATAAACGACGACGACGGGCCCACCAGGAGCACACCGGCAGTCTTCAGCCGTTCCCGGTGCGTGTAGAGCAGGTACGCGGCCCGGTGCAGCGCCACAGCTGTCTTGCCGGTACCGGGACCACCCTGCACCACGAGGGCGCCGGACATGGAGGACCGGATAATGCGGTCCTGCTCCGACTGGATGGTGCCAACGATGTCGGACATCCGGCCGGTGCGCTTGGAATCCAGAGCCGCCAGCAATGCGCCTTCACCCTGCAGCGATGCGTCGTCCGCGAGCAAGTCCGCATCAAGGACGTCATCCTCGATGGCCTTGACTTCCCGGCCTTGCAGAATCAGGTGCCGCCGGCGGCGGACGCCCTGCCGGTCGAACGCCGTTGCCTGATAAAAGTGGCCGGCCTCGGGCGCGCGCCAGTCCACCATGAGCCGCTGGAGGTCATCGGTGGTCAGTCCGATGCGCCCAATGTACTGGGCCTCACCGGAATCCAGGTCAAGGCGGCCAAAGACCAAGCGGTCATCGACGGCGTCGAGCTGGGCGAGGCGGTCCTCATAGAGCGCGGCGAAGGCGTCGCGTTCGGAGACATTCTGCATGGTGCCCACGGCACCGGCCCGGCGGACCTGTGCCAACTGCAGTCGCTTTTCCGCGCGGAGCTCTTCCAGCCGCGCGTACAGGCCGGCAACATAGTTCCGTTCGTGGGCCAAATCGGCGTCGAGCATTAAACGTTCCCCTATCGCAAAAGACAGACCGTCCATTCTACAACCATTTCGGTTAACGCGCCCGCCGCTCCCCTGCCCCGGAAGTCCTCCGATGTTCATTTTCCGGCGGACGACCAAAACATGCGGGACGGATTATGCCCGGCGCACCTTCGCCGCCTTGTAACGGGACACGGTGGGATCGCCTGGCAGCCAGAAGCGCCACGGATACTCTTCGGAGCCGCCGTCGCCGGAGACGCCCACCCTCGGCCCGGAACTGAACACCGTAGCCGGCGCCGAGGGCAGCCGCAGCTCGAAGGGTTCGGCAAGGGCATCCCGGCCGCTATCGGCCGTGGTCAGGGCCAGCGTGGTGGCCAGCCGGGCCGGGCCGCTCGCCAGGTCAAGGGCCGATTTCGACGTCGGACGCCGCACAAGTGCGAGGTGTTGCCCCTCCACCACCTCGCCCGCCCGCAGCAGGACCGCTGATGCGGCTCCCGCCGGACCGCAGACGATGTTGGCGCAGTAGTGCATGCCATACGTGAAATAGACGTAGAGGTGGCCGACCGGGCCGAACATGGGCGCGTTGCGAGCCGTGGGGCCGCGGAATGTGTGGGAGCCCGGATCAGGGTGCGACGAGTCGCCGGGACCCATGTACGCCTCCACCTCGGTGATCCGCACGGCCACGGTTCCCTCGCGGCTGTGGTGTGTCAGTACGGATCCCAGCAGAAGCGGAGCGATCCTCCGGGCATCGCCCGACAGCAGTTCACGGAGCTGCTCCGGAGCCACGGGGCTGCTGCTGACGGTCATGGTCCGACTCTACCGAACGTCACGGCCGTGTCCGATTTCCGCTAGCAGTCCCCGTCGCCGGCTGGCAGGATGGAGGTCATGGACTTCTGGCAGCGCTACCGCGCAATTGACGCGCGGGACACCCGGTTCGACGGGCAGTTCTACACCGCTGTCCGGACCACCGGCATCTACTGCCGTCCGTCCTGCCCCGCCCGGACCCCGAAATCTGTCAACGTCACCTTCTACGAAACATCTGCCGCAGCGCACGACGCTGGCTACCGGGCGTGCAAGCGCTGCCTCCCCGAGGCGGTGCCCGGCACTCCTGCGTGGAACACCCGGCAGGACCTGGCGGGCCGCGCGATGCGCCTGATCAACGACGGCGTGATCAACCGGGACGGGGTGGAGGGCCTCGCCGCCCGGCTGGGATATTCCTCCCGGCAGTTGAACCGTATCCTCAGCCACGAGCTCGGCGCCGGCCCGCTCTCCCTGGCCCGGGCCAGCCGTGCCCAGACCGCCCGCACCCTGCTGGTGTCCACGGCGATGAAGCTGGCGGACATCGCGTTCGCGTCCGGCTTCAGCAGCGTCCGCCAGTTCAACGACACCATGGTGGAGGTCTTCGCCATGACTCCCACTGCCCTTCGCGCGACCGCCAGGCACCGCCACTCCGCCGCCGCCGCGACGTCCCTGACGTTGAGCCTGCCGTACCGAGAACCGTTCGATCCCGGTATCTTTTCCTTCCTGGCTGTCCGGGCGATCCCCGGGATCGAGGCGGGGACGCCGACGTCGTACGCCCGTACTTTGCAGCTTCCGCATGGTGGTGCCCGTTTCAGCGTGACGTACGACGGCGGCGCGCCCGGGCGGCCGCTGACCCTCACCATCGGCGCGGTGGACCTCCGGGACCTGCCCGTCCTGCTGAGCAGGGTACGCCGGCTCTTCGATCTTGACGCCGACCCGGTAGCCATCGACAGTGCCCTGTCGCAGGAGCCGCGCCTGGCCGCATCTGTAGCCGGCGCTCCGGGCATCAGGATGCCCGGAGCTGTGGATCCACAGGAGCTGCTCATCCGGGCGATGATCGGGCAGCAAATCACGGTGGCCGCGGCCCGGACCGCACTGACCCAGCTGGCCGCCGCAGGCAGTCCCAGCCTGGTTCCCGGCGAGGGACTCGAACGGCTGTTTCCCACCTCGGCCGAAATAGCCGAGGCCGGCTACTCGCTGCTGCGCGGGCCGCAACGCCGGATTGACGCCATCCGTTCAGCCGCTTCGGCCCTCGCTGGCGGCGACCTGTATTTTGGCTACGGGGACGATCTGCCCGGACTCGGCGCCAAGCTGCTTCCCCTTCCCGGGGTGGGGCCGTGGACCGTCGGCTATGTGGCAATGCGGGTACTCGGCGCGCCGGACGTGTTCCTCGCCAACGACGCCGCCGTCCGAAATGGCATCAAGGCGCTCGCCCCAGCACACAACCGCCACGACGTCCGCGGTACTGACTCGCCCGGCCTTGCGCCCGGCCCGGACTTCCGCGAGGTCAGCCCGTGGCGGTCCTATGCCACCATGCACCTGTGGCGTGCCGCCGCGGCGCCCAAATCCCCCAGACGAACCCAAGCCGTTCCAGAGAAAGCGATGCTATGAAAGCCCAGCTGTTAGTGATGTCCACGCCGGACGGTCCGTTCACCATCCTGGCCCAGGACGGCGTGGTCCTCGCGTCGGGCTGGACCGCCGGGCCGGGCGAGCTGACGGGCCAGATCCACCCCGAGCTGCGTCCGGGCGACGTTGAGGCGGTGACGGATCTGGGCAGCATCTCCGGGGCCGTGGAAGCGTTCTATGCCGGCGACCCCGCACCGGCCATGGCCGTTCCGGTCCGGCAGAAGTCGGGTCCGTTCCGGTCCCACGCCTGGGATGTGCTGAGGACCGTCCGCCCCGGGTCGCCGGTGACGTACACCGAGTACGCCGAACTTTCCGGAAATCCGAAAGCGGTCCGGGCCGCGGCCAGCGCCTGTGCCTTCAACGCAGCGGCCTTGTTTGTGCCGTGCCACCGGGTCATCCGCACCGACGGTTCCCTGGGCGGTTTCCGCTGGGGCCTGGCCATCAAAGAGAGCCTGCTCGCCCGCGAGGCCACGGAAAGCCTGCTGGCCCGGGAGGCCGGTTAGGGGGCTACCGCACTGTGGGTGTCCCGGCTGGCCACGGCAGCAGTTCCGGGAGATCCACACCGTCCGCGGCGGCTGAGGCGCGCAGGCTGCCGAGCGATGGTTCGCGTCCGGCCAGCCAGGCGGCAATGTCCGTGATCATGCCGCTGATGACGGTGGACCGGCCGCCGCCCAGGGTCACGGGAGGCAGCCCTAGTGGCTGCAGCACCAGTTTCTCCCCTGCCGGCACGCGGGCAGCCAGGAAGTCGAAGAGGTGCTCACAGAATTTCCGGCTCCACGTCTCGGGGCCAAGCCCAGCATCCAGATCGGCCGTGTGGATCACCAGTTCCCGCCAGAGCGCGAGGCCGCCGTCGAAGACCACTCCGCCACGGTAGGTAATGGGTGCCTGCCAGCCGGAGTCGGATTCCAGCGAGTCAAAGGCCTCCAGTGCCCGGTCCAGAGCGGCCTGCAGGTCCGCCCGGTGCGCATCTGCGGGGTGGCCTGCCGCCATCTCGATGGCCTTGGTGCGTCCGTCCTGACCTCCGTCGTACAGCTCAACAGTGGCACCGCGGGCAGCATGTTCCAGCTGCCGTGCCATGGCGTTGGAGATTCCCGCGAGATGCGCCAGGACGTGCCCGCGGGTCCAGCCGGGCAGTCCTGATGGTGCCTTGACGTCTTCATCGGTGAACTTCGCAGCGGTGGAGGCCATGGCGTCGGCGGCCTTGTGCAGTTCGGCGAGCAGGTCAGCAGGTGCGGGAGCTGTCATGGCGCCCATCCTAGCTGAGCGGGGTACCGTCCGGTCCGCAGCGGTGCCGAATGTGCCGGCGGTCGTGGCGGGCCTGCCAGAACTCCAGTTCCGTCGGCCTGACCGCGTAGAGCTGCCAGTCCGGATTGTCGCTGCCATCGGCTGCCGGGCGCGCACGCCAGTCGTCCGCCGATGCTTCGGCTGACAGCTCAACCACCGGGCCGGCGACCCGGACCTGCCGGCCCAGCTGCGGCCAGTAGAAGTTCAGCGCCGCGCTCGGGTTGGCGGACAGCTCCCTGCCCTTCCGGGACGTGCGGGACGTGGCGAAGTGCCAGCCGTCGTCGTCGAGGTTCTTCAGGATCAGCATCCTCGCAGAGGGCCGGCCGTTTCCGTCCGCCGTGGCCAGGCTGCAGGCATGCGGCTGCAGCACGCCGGCAACGAGGGCCTCATCCAGCCACAGCTTGAACAGCGCCACCGGATCCGTGGGGGCTTTGGCGGGGTCGAAGTCCGGCAGGTTTTCGGGGAAGTCCGGCAGGGCACGCAGCAATTGGCGGAAGGATTCACTCATGGCGCAATGGTAGCGGTGAGTCCTCGGCGGGCAACGCACAACGCTCTCTCACTTTCTTGAGGAAAGTGAGAGAGCATCGGACCAAAAGCTGCAACAAGTGATAGAGCGTTTTGTGGCTACCCCGCGTACCCGCGGACGCCGGCAAGCTCGCCTTCGAGGGCAAGCAGCTGGCGTTCGACGGCGGCCGGTGCGGTACCGCCCTGGGAGTTGCGGCTCTTGAGCGACCCCTCGGTGGACAGGACCGTGCGGACCTCCGGAGTCAGGTGCCCCGAGATGGCAAGGTACTCCTCATCCGTCAGGTCCCACAGCTCCACGTCGCGGCTTTCGGCCTGCCTCACGGCCGCCCCGGAGAGCTCGTGTGCCTCGCGGAACGGAACGCCCTGGCGGACCAGCCACTCAGCAATGTCCGTGGCCAAAGCGAAGCCCTGCGGTGCCAGCGACTCCATCCGTTCCGTGTTGAACTTCAGCGTCGCGATCATGCCCGAGACAGCCGGGAGCAGCAGCTCCAGGGTATCGGCGGCGTCGAAGACCGGTTCCTTGTCCTCCTGCAGGTCGCGGTTGTACGCGAGCGGCAGGCCTTTGAGCGTGGCCAGCAGCCCGGTCAAGTTGCCGATCAGGCGTCCTGCCTTGCCGCGGGCCAACTCAGCGACGTCCGGGTTTTTCTTCTGCGGCATGATCGAGGAACCGGTGGAGTAGGAATCGTGCAGGGTCACAAAGGAGAACTCCTTAGTGGCCCACAGGATGACTTCCTCCGAGACGCGGGACAGGTCCACGCCGATCATGGCCGTCACCCACGCGAACTCGGCGAAGACATCGCGGGAGGCGGTGCCGTCAATCGAGTTGTGGGTGGCGGAGAAGAAGCCCAGGTCCGCCGCGACGGCCTCCGGGTCGAGGCCCAGCGACGAGCCTGCGAGGGCACCGGAGCCGTAAGGCGAAACCCCCGCGCGCTTGTCCCAGTCCTGGAGCCGCTGCACATCGCGCAGCAGCGCCCAGGCATGGGCAAGCAGGTGGTGGCTGAGCAGGATGGGCTGGGCATGCTGCAGGTGGGTGCGGCCTGGCATGGCCACACCCTGGTGCGCCTTCGCCTGCCCCACCAGCGCCTCGATGGTTGCCAGCACGCCGCGCGCGATGATCCGGGCGTGGTCACGCAGGAACATGCGGCCCAGCGTGGCCACCTGGTCGTTGCGGGACCGGCCGGCGCGGAGCTTGCCGCCCAGTTGCGTGCCGGCGCGCTCGATCAGGCCGCGTTCCAGTGACCCGTGCACGTCCTCATCGGATTCCGCCGGCAGATACGCACCCGAGGCGACATCGTCATCCAGCCGGCTCAGGGCGTCCAGCATGCCTTCGAGCTCGGCGCCGTCCAGCAGCCCGGCCTTGTGCAGCACGCGGGCGTGCGCCTTCGAACCGGCGATGTCGTAGCGGGCCAGGCGCCAGTCAAAGTGCGTGGACTTGCTCAGCGCCGCGAGGGCATCCGCGGGGCCGCCAGCGAACCGGCCGCCCCACAAGGCGCCGGTGTTCGTGGAGCCGGTGGTTGAGCCTGTCGAAACCGGGGTCTGCTCAGCCAACGGCTTACTTTCCTGCGACGCGGATATCGCGGCCGGAGGCAACCTTGGCGGACATGCCCCACAGCTCGATGAAGCCGCGTGCCATGGACTGGTCGAACGTGTCGCCGGTGTCGTAGGTGGCGAGGTCGAAGTCGTAGAGCGAGGTCCCGGAACGGCGGCCGTTGACGATCGCCTGTCCGCCGTGCAGCACCATGCGGATGTCACCGGTGACGTACTGCTGGGTGTCTTCGATGAAAGCGTCCAGGGAGCGCTTGAGCGGCGAGAACCACTGGCCGTCATAGACCAGTTCGGCCCAGCGCTGGCCAACAGTGGCCTTGAAGCGGGCCTGCTCGCGCTCGACGGTGATGTCCTCGAGGTGCTTGTGCGCGGTGATCAGCGCCATCGCACCCGGGGCTTCGTAGATTTCGCGGGACTTGATGCCCACGAGGCGGTCCTCGACGACGTCGATCCGGCCCACACCCTGCGCTCCGGCACGGCGGTTCAGTTCCTTGATGGCCTGCAGCGGGGTGACCCGGACGCCGTCGATCGCTACCGGCACGCCGCCTTCGAAGGAAATGGTGACCTCATCCGGGGCCGGCGGGAACTCAGGCGTGGCGGTGTAGTCGTAGATGTCCTTGGTGGGCGCGTTCCAGATGTCCTCGAGGTAGCCGGTTTCGACGGCGCGACCCCAGACGTTCTGGTCGATCGAGTACGGGTTCTTCTTGGTGGTCTCGATCGGCAGTCCCTTTTCCTCGGCGAAGGCGATGGCCTTGTCGCGGGTCAGGGCGAGGTCGCGGACAGGGGCGATGCACTTCAGGTCCGGGCCGAGCGTCTGGATGCCCACCTCGAAGCGGACCTGGTCGTTGCCCTTGCCGGTGCAGCCATGGGCCACCGTGGTGGCGCCGAATTCGCGGGCGGCCTTGACCAGGTGCTTGACGATGACCGGCCGGGAGATGGCCGAAACCAGCGGGTAGTGGCCCTGGTAGAGGGCGTTGGCCTTCAGGGTGGGCATGCAGTATTCGTTGGCGAACTCGTCGGACGCGTCGGCCACGTAAGCCTCGACGGCGCCGCAGCCCAGTGCACGCTGGCGGATGGTCTCCAGCGACTCGCCGCCCTGTCCGACGTCGACCGCCACGGCGATGACCTCGGCACCGGTGGCTTCACCGATCCAGCCGATGGCTACGGAAGTATCGAGGCCACCGGAGTAGGCCAGAACAATGCGCTCAGTCACGAGAATGCTCCTAATTGGGGTTGTAGATATTGTCGGGGGAAATTCTTCAGGGAAAAACGTTCTGGGGAAAGCCTGTCACACCGGGAAGGCGTTCGGGCGGCGTGGGATTACTGGCTGCCGCCGGCTTCCTCGGCGAGCTGCAGAAACCGGACCGCGAGGTCCTGCCCGCCCTGCGGATCCCGGGAAACCAGCAGCACGGTGTCGTCACCGGCAATGGTCCCCAAAATGGAGGGCATCACCGAGTGGTCGATGGCCAGTGCCAGGAAGTTGGCCGCACCGGGCGGGGTCCGGAGCACGGCGATGTTGGCCGAGGCTTCCGCCGTGACCAGGAGCTCGCTGCACAGCCGGGCAAGCCGGGCATCCAGGATCTCCTGGCTGACGCCGGTTTTGGCCGTACGTTCGCCGCCCTCGCCGGGGACGGCGTAGACCAGCACGCCTTCCTTACCGCGGACCCGGACCGCGCCGAGTTCCACGAGGTCCCGGGACAGCGTGGCCTGGGTGACCTGGACGCCGTCGTCCGCCAGCAAAGCGGCCAGCTCCGCCTGGGAGCGCACCGATTCACCCGTCAGGATCGAGGTGATGCGCGCCTGGCGGGCCGTTTTGGTGGCAGGGCTGGAGCCCGGCGCTGCCGGCGGGACGGACACTAGTTGCCAACCTCCGGCGCCAGCCCGACCTCTAAGGGCGGCAGTCCTTCAACCACTGCCAGGCCCGAGCGGTGCATCAGCCAGGCCATCAGGGCCTTCTGTGCGTGCAGCCGGTTCTCGGCTTCGTCCCACACAATGGATTGCGGGCCGTCGATGACGCCGGCAGAAATCTCATAGCCGCGGTAGGCGGGCAGGCAGTGAAGCACGACGGCGTCGTCCGCCGCATGTTCCATGGCCGCCTCATCGACGGAGTACTCCCGGAACAGCTGCATCCGGGCTTCCTTCTCGGTTTCCTGGCCCATGGAGACCCAGGTATCCGTGGCCACAACGTCAGCGCCCTTGAGTGCCACGGCCGCGTCGGTGGTGATCAGGACAGAACCACCGGTCTGGGCGGCGCGCTCCTCGGCCGCGGCAACGATCTCGGCTGCCGGGAGGTAGCCTTCCGGCCCGGCGATGCGGACGTGCATCCCGGCGGTGACTCCGGCCAGCAGGTAGGAGTTGGCCATGTTGTTGGCGGCGTCGCCAAGGTAGCTCATGGTGAGGCCCGCCAGTTCGCCCTTGTGTTCCTTGACCGCGAGCAGGTCCGCGAGGAGCTGGCACGGGTGGTAGTCGTCGCACAAGGCGTTAATGACGGGCACCTTGGAGTTCTCCGCCATGGCCACCAGGCCCGAGTGCGCGCCGGTGCGCCACACAATGGTGGAGACCATTCGCTCCAGGACCTTGGCGGTGTCCTCGACCGACTCTTTATGGCCGATCTGGGCCTCGCCCGGGTTGATGATCAGGGCGTTGCCGCCCATGTCAGCGATGCCCGTGGCAAAGGAAACCCTGGTACGGGTTGAGGTCTTGTCGAAGATGACGGCCACGGTTTTGCGGCCGTTGCCCTCCGCGGCGAAGGGCTGCACGCTGTACGGCGCGGCCTTCATCCGGACGGCCAGGTCCAGCACCTCCGCCTGCTCGGCGGGGCTGAGGTCCGTGTCCTTCAGGAAGTGGCGGGTGGTGCTGGCTGTGCCGGCGGAAGAAACTACGGGGGTCACTGCGCGTCCTTAGCTGTCTGGAGGATTGCCGGGAGGGCGGCGAGGAAGGTGCCGGCCTGGTCCCTGGTGAGGACCAGGGGCGGGGCAAGCCGGATGGTGTGCGGGCCGGGGCTGTTGATGATGAAGCCGGCGTCGAGGCCCGCGGTGACCACAGCGGGGGCCATGTCGGCGTCCAGGTCGAAGCCGATGAGCAGGCCTTCGCCGCGGACTTCGGTGACGCCGTCGACGGCGGCAATTCCGGCGCGGAGGTAGTCCCCCACGGCAGCAACATTTTCCAGGACCCGCTGGCTTTCGATCGCGTGCAGCGTGGCCAGCGCGGCCGCCGTGGCCACCGGGTTGCCGCCGAACGTGGTGCCGTGCTGGCCAGCAGTCAGCAGCGACGACGTCTGCTCACCGAACGTCAGGAGCGCGCCGATGGGGAAACCGCCGCCGAGGCCCTTTGCCAGGGTGATGGCGTCCGGAACGATCCCGGCGTCCTCCGTCGCGAGCCATTTGCCGGTCCGGCCGATTCCGGTCTGGACCTCGTCCAGGATCAGCAGGGCGCCGGCCTTTGTGGTCGCTTCGCGGGCTGCCAACAGGAACCCAGGAGGCAGTGGCCGCACTCCGGCTTCGCCCTGGATGGGCTCCAGGAAGACCGCGGCCACGGTCTCGTCGATGGCTGCTTCCAGGGCTGCGACGTCGCCGAACGGGAGGTGGACCACACCGCCGGGCAACGGCTCGAACGGTGCGCGGTAGGCTTCCTTGGCGGTCAGGGCCAGGGCACCCATGGTGCGCCCGTGGAAGGCTCCTTCCAGGGCGATGATCTTGGTCCGCTTGCCCGTGGTGCCGTCCGGGCTGGCTCCGTTGCGCCGTGCCAGCTTAAAGGCGGCTTCGTTGGCTTCGGTGCCGGAGTTTGTAAAGAACACCTTGGAGCCCGCAGGGGCGTGCGTCAGTGCCAGCAGCTTTTCGGCCAGTGCGATCTGCGTAGGGCTGGTGAAGAAGTTGGAGACATGGCCAAGGGTGGCCAGCTGGCTCGAAATCACGGACGTCACAAACGGGTGGGCGTGGCCCAGGGCATTAACGGCAATACCGCCGAGCAGGTCCAGGTATTCCTTGCCGTCGGCGTCCCAGACCAGGCAGCCGGCACCGCGGACCAGGACCCGCTGCGGGGTACCAAAAACGCCCATCAGGGACGCGGAGTAGCGCGTGAGCCACTCAGCCCCGCTGCTGTGGCCTTGGCCTTCAACCAGGTCTCCTACCGGAGTCTTCTCGAGTGTGCTGGCCGCGTGGCTTCCTGTTTTTACCGCGTTCATGGGGTGGCTCCCTGTTCTTCGCTGTCTGCGTCTTCGTCGGGCACAACCTGCGTGCCGATGCCCGCCGTCGTGAATGTTTCCAGGAGCATCGAGTGCGGCAGGCGGCCGTCCACGATGTGCGCGCGTTCCACTCCGCCGTCAATCGCCTTGAGGCATGCCTCCATCTTCGGGATCATGCCTGATTCAAGTGACGGCAGGAGCTGGCGCAGCTCCGAGGCCGTGAGGGAGGAGATGAGGGAGGACCGGTCCGGCCAGTTGGCGTACAGTCCTTCGATGTCGGTGAGGATCACCAGTTTGGAGGCCCCCAACGCTTCGGCCAGGGCCGCCGCGGCGGTGTCGGCGTTGACGTTCAGGACCTGGCCTGTGGTCTGGACCTCTCCGGCTGCCGTCTCGACGCCGTCGGACTCGATTTCCGGCGCCACCGTGGAGATGACCGGGATGCGGCCGGCGGCCAGGATGTCCAGGATGCCCTCCGGGTTGACGCCGACGACTTCGCCTACCAGGCCCAGGTCAACTTCCTCCCCGTCAATGACAGTGCCGGTCCGGACGGCGCGGAGCAGGCCACCGTCTTCGCCGGACATTCCCACGGCGTAGGGGCCGTGGGAGTTGATCAGGCCCACCAGTTCGCGGCCTACCTGGCCGGTGAGGACCATCCGGACCACGTCCATGGCTTCGGGGGTGGTGACACGGAGGCCGCCTTTGAACTCGGACTCGATACCCAGCCGCGCCAGCATGGAATTGATCTGCGGACCGCCTCCGTGGACCACGACGGGGTGGATGCCCACATGGTGCAGGAACACCACGTCTTCGGCGAAAGCACGGCGCAGTTCGTCATTAACCATGGCGTTGCCGCCGTATTTGATCACCATGGTGGAGCCGGCGAACCGCTGGATCCAGGGCAGCGCCTCGATCAGCGTGCCGGCCTTGCTCTGGGCATCACTCATGGACGTCGTTTCACGGGTCTGGGTGTTCATGCGTGCAGTATCTCCAGGGTTGCTGGTCGGATCAGGCGTGAGGATCAGCTGGAGTAGGCGCTGTTCTCGTGGACGTAGTCGTGGGTGAGGTCGTTAGTCCAGATGGTAGCTTCGGCGTCACCGGACTGCAGGTCAATTTCCACCAGAACTTCGCGGGGTTCCAGGTCCACCAGGTTGCGGTCGTCGCCGATGCTTCCGTTGCGGCAGATCTGGATGCCGTTGATGGCGACATTGAGCTGATCCGGTTCGAACACGGCATCCGTGGTGCCCACGGCGGACAGCACGCGGCCCCAGTTTGGGTCCTTGCCAAAGATGGCTGCTTTGAACAGGTTGGACCGGGCCACGGAGCGGCTGACGGTTTCGGCGTCCCGCTCGCTGGCCGCGTTGAACGTGCGGATGGCGATGTCATGGCTGGCGCCTTCGGCGTCCCCGATCAGCTTGCGAGCCAGTTCGGCGCACACCTGGGTCAGCCCGGCACCAAAGGCTTCGGCGGACGGGACGGCGCCGGACGCGCCGGAAGACAGCAGTACCACGGTGTCGTTGGTGGACATGCAGCCGTCCGAATCAGCCCGGTCGAAGGTGACGCGCGTGGCATCGCGGAGGACGACGTCGAGCATTTCCGCTTCGACGTCGGCGTCAGTGGTGAGGACCACCAGCATGGTGGCCAGGCCTGGTGCCAGCATGCCGGCGCCCTTGGCGATGCCGCCGATGGTGAACTCCTGGCCGTCGGCGTCCGTGCCGATGAACAGCGCGGACTTGGGCACCGAGTCCGTGGTCATGATGGCGGTAGCCGCAGCCGGCCCGCCGTCCGTGCTCAGCGCGGCCGAGGCAGCTTCGACGCCCGGGAGGATCTTGTCCATGGGCAGCTGTTCGCCGATCAGGCCGGTGGAACAGACAAAAACGTCCGTTGCCGAGATGCCCAGGACAGCGGCCACTTTTTCGGCCGTGCTGTGGGTGTTCTGGAACCCCTGGGGACCGGTACAGGCGTTGGCACCGCCGGAGTTGAGGACCACTGCGTCCACACGGCCGTCCGAGACCACCTGGCGGGACCAATGGACGGGAGCCGCGGCCACACGGTTGCTGGTAAAAACGGCGGCGGCCGTCTTGGACGGGCCATCGTTGACGACCAGGGCGAAGTCCGGCTTGCCGGAGGTCTTCAGGCCGGCGGTGACGCCAGCGGCGCGGAATCCCAGGGGGGCGGTAACGGTCACGGTGCAACTCCCTGCAGGTTGAGGCCGGCGGTTTCCGCCAGGCCAAGCGCAATATTCATGGACTGCACGGCGCCGCCGGCAGTCCCCTTGGTGAGGTTATCAATGACGCACGTCACAATCACGCGGCCGGTGTGTTCGTCCAATGCCAGCTGCATGGCGGCGTGGTTGGAGCCCTGGACCGATTTGGTGGCGGGCCATTGCCCTTCAGGCAGGAGGTGGACAAACGGTTCGTCGTCGTAGGCATCCGCCCACGTCTGCCGGAGGTCCGCCGCGGTGGTGCCGGGCTTGACCTTCGCCGTGGCGGTGGTGAGGATGCCGCGGCTCATCGGCGCGAGCGTCGGAGTGAAGGACACCGTGACACTCTCACCGGCAGCGTTAGAGAGCCCCTGCTCAATCTCGGGGGTGTGGCGATGGCCGCCGCCCACTCCGTAGGGGCTCATGGAGCCCATCACCTCAGAGCCGATAAGGTTCACCTTCGCGGCCTTGCCCGCACCCGAGGTGCCGGAGGCGGAAACGATCACGACGTCGTCGGGCTGGAGCAGCTTGGCGGCGAACCCGGGCGTCAGGGCCAGGAGGGCCGAGGTCGGGTAGCAGCCCGGGACGGCGATCCGGGTGGCGCCCTTGAGGGCTTCGCGCTGGCCAGGGAGCTCCGGCAGGCCGTAGGGCCACGTCCCGGCGTGGGCCGAGCCGTAGAACTTTTCCCACGCGGCCGGATCTTCGAGGCGGTGGTCTGCGCCGGCGTCGATCACTACGGTGCCCTCCGGAAGCTGTGCCGCGATCTCGGCGGAAGCGCCATGCGGGAGCGCCAGGAACACCACATCGTGCCCGGAAAGATTCTCCACCGTGGTGTCTTCCAGGATGCGGCTGGCCAGTCCATGCAGATGCGGTTGAAGTTCGCCGAGGCGGGAGCCTGCATTGCTGTGCGCGGTGATGGCACCGATGGTCACGTCCGGATGCCCCGCCAGGAGGCGCAGGACTTCTCCCCCGGCGTACCCGCTGGCTCCGGAGACGGCAACAGAAATAGTCATGCCCTGAATCTTACAGCAAAAGTATTCAGTGTGCCCGATATTTATGCATTCGATGATCCCCCCGATTCCAAGTACCGCTGGACAGGCAGGCGTAAGCTGGGATGAGGGTGATCCTGACCGTGCAGTCCGAATGTCGGCTGCAGCGTTGCCCGAAACAGTTACGAGGCCCCGCTCCATGACCACCACCTTCC
This sequence comes from Pseudarthrobacter sp. NBSH8, assembly GCF_014217545.1. NCBI lineage: Bacteria > Bacillati > Actinomycetota > Actinomycetes > Micrococcales > Micrococcaceae > Pseudarthrobacter > Pseudarthrobacter sp. NBSH8. The sequence goes on along the minus strand of NZ_CP043178.1, from coordinate 1,478,730 downwards.
CCACGTCAGAGCGCCCCAAATCGCGTGTCCGGCAGCCCAACGCCGTTGTCCTGAGCTATTCGGAACTGTTGAAGAGCGTCAAGGCTGAAGGCCTGCTGGAACGTCGCGTCGGTTTCTACATCACGCTCTTCGCCAGCTTGGTGCTCCTGATGGCCGCCACTTGGTTCGGCTTCGCCCTGATCGGCGCCAGCTGGTTCCAGCTCCTCATTGCCGCGGCTGTCGGAGTTCTATGCACTCAGCTGAGTTTCCTGGCCCACGAGGCCGGGCACCGCCAGATCTTCGCGTCGCGCCGGGCCAACGACTGGACCGCCCGGATCCTGGCCACCTCGGTGGCAGGCATGAGCTACTCCTGGTGGGAGCAGAAGCACGGCGCCCACCACAACCACCCCAACGTCATTTCCAAGGATCCGGACATTGCCACCGGGGCCATCGCCTTCCACACCGAAGGTGCCGCCACGCGGCAGGGCCGGTTTTCCTTCCTGACCCGCAAGCAGGGTTGGTTCTTCTTCCCGTTGTTGTTCCTTGTTGGCCTGGGCCTGCAGATCGATTCCGTGAAGTTCGTCTTCCGCCGGGCCAAGGTGACGCACCGCTGGGTAGAGCTTCCCATTTTGCTGGTCCGGCTCAGTCTCCTCCCCGCGCTCGCCTTTACATTCCTTCCGCTGGGAATGGCGTTCGCCTTCATCGGCGTGCAGCTTGCCGTCTTCGGTTTCTACATGGGTGCTTCCTTCGCACCGAACCACAAGGGCATGCCGGTCCTGCCCGCGGACAGCCGCGTGGACTTCTTCAGCCGCCAGGTCCTGACCTCACGGAATATCTCCGGCGGCCGGTTTATGGACATCCTGCTCGGCGGCCTGAACCGCCAGGCTGAGCACCACCTCTTCCCGGACATGGCGCGCCCCCAGCTGGACAAGGCTGCCAAGATCGTCCGCGAGTACTGCAAGAAGCACCAGGTGCCCTACACGGAGACCACGCTGCTGCAGTCCTACGGCATCATCGTCCGTTACCTCAACGACGTGGGCCTTGCCGCAGGACGCCACTTCGAGTGCCCCATGGCAACGGTGACCCGGCGGTTCTAGCATGCACACCCCGAGTCACGCTGCTCCCCCGCTTGGCTCTTCCCCCCCTTATGACCCGAAGCGACGGCCGGCTACCGGCCGTCGCTTCGTCGTCGGTAGCGGTATCCCTAGGATGGTCAGAGACACCGGCTGCGGGAAATCCCTGCCCGGAGAGGAGACCCTTTATGCATGCCATCGTTGTCCGCCAGCCCGGAGGCCCGGAAGTCCTCGAGCTCGCTGAGGTGGACCGTCCGACGCCGGGCCCCGGCCAGTTGCTCATCAAAGTCGCGGCCACGGGCGTCAATTTCATTGAGACGTACCAGCGCGGCGGCATGTACAAGGTTGCCCATCCATTCATACCGGGCGCCGAAGCAGCGGGCGTCGTGGAGGCAATCGGCGAGGGCGTTGAGGGCTTCACCGTGGGGAGCCGGGTTGCAACGGCCGAGGGCCAGCAATGCTACGCAGGCTACACCGTGCTGGACGCCGCGAAAGCCCTCCCGGTACCGGATGGCGTGGACCTCTTGACGGCGGCGGCGTTACCCCTTCAGGGCATGACCGCCCATTACCTGATCAACTCATCCTTCAAGGTGGAACCTGGCCAAACGGTCCTGGTCCACGCCGGTGCCGGCGGTGTGGGCCTGCTGATTACCCAGCTCCTGAAGGCACGCGGAGCCCGGGTTATCACCACAGTGTCCACCGACGAGAAGGAAGCGCTGGCCAAGGGAGCCGGCGCGGACGTTGTGCTCCGCTATGACGGATTCCCTGAAGCTGTCCGCGATCTCACCGACGGCGCCGGCGTCCAGGTGGTGTACGACGGCGTCGGGAAAGACACGTTCGACGGCTCGCTTGCCAGTCTGTGCACCCGCGGCTTCCTCGTCCTGTTCGGGGCCGCCTCCGGCGCTGTGCCGCCGGTGGATCCGCAGCGGCTCAACGCGGGCGGCTCGCTTTCCCTCACGCGGCCGACACTGGCGCATTTCCTGGCCAACCCGCAGGAACGGCGGTGGCGTTCCAGCGAGGTCTTTGGGGCGGTAGCCGACGGAAGCCTGAAGGTCCGGATCGGTGCCACGTACCCCCTGGCCGAGGCGCGACGTGCCCACGAGGATCTCGAGGGCCGGCGCACCACGGGCAAGGTCCTCTTGGTTCCCTGATGGCGCCCGCCTACGGATGAACGGAATATGAACCTTCAACCAATCAAGGACACCTTCCGTTCACTTTCCTCAGGCAGAATCCGTCCGTGAGTGAGCATCAGTCAAACGTCGTGGCATCCCGGCCGGAAGATCTCTACCGCCCCCAGCTGGCCGGTTTGCCCCTGGCCCCGCCCGAGCGGACGCTCATGGCCATCCTGGCGGAATCGGCCACCCGCTTCCCGGAGGCATCGGCGCTCGACGACGGCCGGCGGTCCCTGAGCTACGCCGACCTGATGGCCGCGGTCCGGGCCAAAGGGCGGGAGCTCCGGGCCGCCGGACTGGGCGCCGGCGACAGGATCGGCGTGCGGATTCCGTCTGGGACCAATGAGCTCTACATCTCAATTCTCGCGATCCTGCACATCGGCGCCGCCTACGTGCCCGTGGACGCCGACGACCCCGAGGAACGTGCACGGCTCGTCTTCGGCGAGGCACGCGTGGCCACAGTCCTCACCGGTGGGGCCGCGGTCATTGTCCTGGCCTCCCGGCCAAACGAAGACGGCCGTGGCGCTGAGCACCCTTCTGCCGAGCGCCGTGAAGCCGAAAGCCGTGCTGCCGAGCCCGGCGATGACGCCTGGGTGATCTTTACCTCCGGGTCCACCGGCACGCCCAAGGGCGTCGCCGTCCGGCACCGCTCCGCCGCCGCCTTTATTGACGCCGAAGCCCGGATCTTCCTGCAAGAGGAACCACTGGGACCGCAGGACCGGGTGTTGGCAGGGCTCTCCGTCGCCTTTGATGCCTCGTGCGAGGAAATGTGGCTTGCCTGGCGTCATGGCGCCTGCCTGGTGCCCGCGCCGCGAGCCCTGGTCAGGACGGGAACGGACCTTGGCCCCTGGCTCATCAGCCACGGCATCACCGCAGTATCCACTGTTCCTACCCTTGCGGCACTCTGGCCCGCCGAGTCCCTGGAGAGTGTCCGGCTCCTGATTTTTGGCGGCGAAGCCTGCCCGCCCGAGCTCGTCGAACGGCTTGCCATCCCGGGCCGGGAGGTATGGAATACCTACGGCCCCACGGAGACCACGGTCGTGGCCTGCGCTGCTCCCCTAGGTGGTCCCGGCCCGGTCCGGATCGGGCTGCCGCTGGACGGCTGGGACCTGGCCGTGGTGGACGCCGACGGACTGCCCGTCAGCGAAGGGGACATCGGCGAGCTGATCATCGGCGGCGTCGGGCTTGCCCGTTACCTTGACCCGGACAAGGACCGGGAGAAGTACGCACCCATGCCGTCCTTCGGCTGGGACCGCGCTTACCGTTCCGGCGATCTGGTCCGCTACGAAGCCGCCGGCCTGATCTTTATGGGCCGTGCGGACGAACAGGTCAAGCTCGGTGGACGACGGATCGAACTGGGCGAAATTGACGCCGCCCTGCAGGCCCTCCCCCACGTCGCCGGAGCGGCGGCAGCCGTCCAGACAACCGCGGCCGGCAACCAGATCCTGGTGGGATACCTGGCCGCCGCTGATGCGGACCTGGATCTGGTGGCAGCCCGTGAACTCCTGGCGGCGAGCCTCCCCGCCCCCCTCATTCCGCTGCTGACCGTCGTCGAGTCCATGCCGACGAAAACCAGCGGCAAAGTGGACCGTCATGCCCTGCCCTGGCCGTTGACCGGGAGCGGCGCGGCGGAGGCTGACGCGGCCCCGTTGAACCTGCCGGAAGATGCCGCCTGGATCGCCGAACAGTGGACGGCCGTCCTTGGCAGCCCCGTATCAAGCCTCGACGCCGACTTCTTCGCCTACGGCGGCGGCTCCCTGTCCGCTGCCCAGCTGGTCTCCGCCCTCAGGGGCCGGTACCCGACAATCACGGTCGCCGACATCTATGCCACACCCAGGATCGGGGCCCTGATTGATGCGGCCCGCCAGACGCTTCCCGACGGCGTGACCGCCGGGCCGGCGCCGTCCAGGACTGTGCGCCCCACCGCGTTCAAGTCCCAGGTCTTCCAGACGCTGATGGGCATTCCCTTGCACATCCTGGTGGGGATGCGCTGGCTGACCTACGTCATGGCGGCCAACAACGTACTGGCCTTCTTGGCAGGGTTCAGCGCCGCACCCACAGTTTCCTGGTGGTGGGTGGCCGCGTCCTGGCTGGTCTTCGTCTCTCCGGCCGGCCGGATGCTGATTTCCGTGACCGCGGCCCGGATCCTGCTCCGGAAAGTGGAGCCGGGAGCGTACCCGCGCTCAGGGCGCGTGCACCTGCGCCTGTGGCTGGCAGAACAAATCCAGGACCTCGCCGGTGCTATCAGCCTCGCCAGCGCACCATGGGTGCCCTACTACGCCCGGGCGCTGGGCGCCAGGATCGGCAGCAACGTCCAGCTGCACTCGCTTCCCCCGGTTACAGGACTGCTTTCCCTCGGCAGTGGCTCCAACATTGAGCCTGAAGTGGACCTTTCCGGTTGGTGGATCGACGGGGACATCGTCCACATCGGAGCCGTCCACATCGGGGCAGGAGCCAGCGTAGGGGCGCGCAGCACGCTGATGCCCGGCGCTTCCATCGGCGCCGGAGCCCAGGTGGAACCAGGCTCGGCGGTCCTCGGCAAGGTCACGGCCGGCCACCACGTTGCCGGGTCCCCGGCCGAACGCCGGGGCAAGGCCAAGCACTCGCTGCCGGACACTCCCGCAGAACATCGGCTGATTGGCCGGCTCTGGTTCGCCGGATTCGCCGCGGCTTCGGCCGTGCTGGCCCTGATCCCCTACGTCTCCGCCGCCGCCGCAGCGCTGGTGGTCTTTGGCTTCATCCGGGGCAGCGCTTCGCTCTCCGCCGCCATGCCGCAGATCCTGCTCGCCCTCGCACCCGCGGCCCTTGTGTGGTTCGTCGTCAACCTGCTGCTCATTTTGGTCACCACCCGGCTGCTCGGCATCGGCCTGGCCGAGGGATACTATCGCGTCCGCAGCCGGATCGGCTGGCAGGTCTGGGCCACGGAACGCGTACTGGATCTGGCCCGTGACCTGTTATTCCCCATCTATGCCAGTCTCTTCACTCCGGTCTGGCTGCGCCTCCTCGGTGCCAAGATCGGCAAGAACGTCGAAGCCTCCACCGTCCTGCTAATCCCCAAAATGACCACCGTGGGCGAGGGCGCCTTCCTGGCCGACGACACCATGGTGGCGTCCTACGAGCTCGACGGCGGGTGGCTGCGGATCGCGCCCGCGAAGATCGGCAAGCGCTCCTTCCTGGGCAACTCCGGCATGACCGCTGCCGGCCGGAACGTCCCCAAGAACTCACTCGTGGCCGTCCTGTCGGCCACCCCGGCCAAGGCCAAAGCAGGGACGTCATGGCTGGGCAGCCCACCCGTGCGGCTCCGGCGTACCGCCATCGCCTCTGATGACACACGTACCTTCCAGCCGCCGCTGCGGCTCAGGTTTGCCCGCTGCCTCTGGGAACTGGGCCGTTTCATTCCCGTGGTGGCCACTGTGGCGATCGCCGCAGGCGTGATGCTGGCCTTTGACTGGCTGGCCGCCGCATACAACTACGGGATTGCCGCAGCCTTCGGCGGGATCGTGATGCTGCTGGCGGGCGCGATGGCCGCGGGCAGCGCCGTCGTCGCCAAATGGGTCCTCGTGGGACGGATCCGTGCCGGCGAGCACCCGCTCTGGAGCTCCTTCATCTGGCGCAACGAGGTGGTGGACACGTTTATCGAAATGGTCAGCGCCCCCTGGTTCGCGCGTGCAGCCACCGGGACGCCGGCCCTGGTCTGGTGGCTCCGGGCGCTTGGCGCACGGATCGGCCGCGGCACGTGGTGCGAAAGCTACTGGCTCCCTGAAGCTGACCTCGTATCCCTTGGGCGGAACTCCACCGTCAACCGGGGCTGCGTGGTCCAGACGCACCTGTTCCACGACCGCGTCATGAGCCTGGACACTGTTACCCTCGAAGACGGTGCAACCATGGGGCCGCATGGTGTCATCCTGCCGCAGGCCAGCATCGGAGCCGGCGGAACCGTTGGACCGGCGTCACTGGTGATGCGGGGCGAATCGGTTCCAGCCGCGACCTATTGGATGGGTAACCCGGTGAGCCCCTGGAGGGGTCCCGCAGGGTCCGCTCCCAAACCACGGTAGCCCGCAGTACCAGCTGTCCCGCCGCCTACGCTGATCGGAAAGACCGTCTTATGAGTTCCCCCGTACCGAGCCCGACGGCCGCGAGTACCGGCCCCGCCCGCACGTCGGAGCAGGATGCTTCAGCACCTGATCCCTACATGCCGGGCCATGGCACGAACGCGTACAAAGTCAGCCGCTACGAACTTGACCTTGACTACAAGCTCAGCAGCAACCGCCTGAGCGGGCGCGCTGTCCTCAACGCCGTCACCCGGTATGCAACGGCGGCCGTGGTGCTGGACCTGACCGGGCTCCGGGCCACGAAGATCCAGCTCAGCGGGCGGCGGGTTAAGAAGTTCAGCCAGCGCGCGGGACAGTTGGTCATTGTGCCCGAAGCCGCACTGCCGGCGGGCGAGGAATTTACCCTGGACATCCGCTATGAAGGCAACCCTGCCCCCCGGCGCGGGTTCTGGGGCGAGGTGGGCTGGGAGGAACTCACCGACGGCGTTCTGGTGGCTGGCCAGCCGAACGGCGCCGCCTCCTGGTTCCCCTGCAACGATCACCCCGGCGACAAGGCCAGCTACAAAATCAGCGTGACCACCGACGCCAACTACCGGGCTGTGTGCAACGGGACGCTGATTTCCCATACCAGCAGGGCCAGCCGCGAGACCTGGGTCTACGAGCAGGCGGAGCCCATGGCCACCTACCTTGCCACGGTCCAGATCGGCCGGTATGAGTTCCTCACGCTGACTCCCTTCCCCGTGGATGGCCAGGTTCCTCAGTTCGCAGCCGTCCCGGCGCTGTTGGTCGACGCGGCCCGCGACGGCCTGGCGAGGCAGCCGGAAATGATGCGCACCTTTGCCAACTGCTTCGGGCCCTACCCGTTTCCGGAATATTCCGTGGTGGTGACCGAAGACGAGCTGGAAATACCGCTTGAGGCGCAGACGCTGTCCATCCTGGGCCGGAACCACCTGACGCAGGAGTGGGAGTCCCAGCGGCTCATCGCCCACGAGCTCGCGCACCAGTGGTTCGGGAACTCTCTCACTGCCTCATCCTGGGCGGACATTTGGCTCCACGAGGGCTTCGCCTGCTACGCGGAGTGGATCTGGTCCGAGGAAGCGGGCGTCCTGCCCATTGCGGACCGGGCCGCCGCAGCCTGGCGGAAGCTGGCCGCTGGCAGCCAGGACATCATCGTGGGCGACCCCGGGCCGGAGCTGATGTTTGATGACCGCGTTTACAAGCGCGGAGCCCTTGCCCTGCATGCCCTGCGGATCCGGTGCGGCGACCTGGCATTTTTTGCCCTCTTGCATGACTGGACGGATACCCACCGTCACGGTTCAGTGTCCACGGCGGCCTTTATCCTCGCCGCGGACCGTGCCACCGGCCTGGACACTGAGGCTCTCCTGCACCCGTGGCTGCTCGAGACAGCCCTTCCGCCCCTGCCTGTGCGCTTATAGTCCGGTGCGCTGACAGGCAGCAGCTCTCCTACCGGCCGGCGCCCTACCCGCCGGTTCGCGAAACCGCGACGGCGGCGCGGAAGTTGAGCGGGAGGCCCGCTTCTCCGGCGGCCAGGTCCCTGATTTCCGGGCGGGACAAAACATCAAGGGTGTCCGGGGCGGTAACGAGTCCGTCTCCCGTCATCTTGAGCCAGGCTTCCTTGCGCGCCCAGAGCCGTGCCCGCTCCTGCAGCAGCTGAGGCCGGGCCAGCCCGGCGAGGGCCGCGCGCTCAGCGGCGGTGAGGGCCACGCCGTCGAACCCGTCAAAGGCCATGCCGGACGGGTCCTCCAGATCCACGCCCATGGTGACTCCGACCGCCGGATCCATCACGGCGCCCAACAGGATCCAGCCGGAACTCCGGGACAGGCTCAGCGCCAGGGGCACCGGCTCGCCCTTGAGTGAATACCCGGGCCTGCCGTGCGACAGCCCGGGGCCGGCGCCGCACCGGGGGCAGCTGAAGTGCGTGGTGAGGTCCGACGCCGGGACGTCCAACAGTTCTGCCGCGAACGTTCGCAGGCAACGCCGGCCCGCCACAAAAACGGCCCGTGGGCCGGGCGCCAGGGCGGCGGCGCGGGCCAGCTCGGCAGGCCCCAGCACTGCCGGCTGGCCTCCCGCAGTCGGGGGCCGCCCTCCCGGTAATCCGGGAGGGCAGGAACGCAGGACCGGCACTATAGAGCCGGGCTCCGCCATCTCTTGGGCCGGCCCCGCCCTCACCGGCCCCGCCATCCGGATCCGCGCTTAGCGCTGGGCGGCGCCGAAGCGCTCTGCAGCCAGGGCCACAGCGCTTTCGCGCGCAGCCGAGGCTTCATCGGCCGTCAGTGTCCGGTCCGTTGCCCGGAAACGCAGGCCGAAGGCGAGCGATTTCTTGCCTTCTTCAATGCCCTTGCCGGCGTAGACATCGAACAGCGCCACGTCCTCCAGCAGTTCGCCGGCGCCTTCGCGAAGCGCCTCGAGGACCTGGTCCGCCGGAATATCCTGCGGCACAACGAGCGCAACGTCCTGGGTGGCTACCGGGAACGTTGAGATGTGGCGGGCCACAATCACATCCGCGGCTGCCTCGAACAACGCATCCGCGTTGAATTCCAGCGCCACCGAACGGGCGGGCATGTCGTGCGCGGCCAGGAGCTTCGGGTGGAGCTCGCCTGCGTAACCCACCATCTCACCGGTCCGCAGTGAGAGCTGCGCGGCCCGGCCCGGGTGGAACGCCTGGTGCGCGCCCTGGCTGACCACGATCTCCACGCCCAGGACGTCCCCGGCAAACCGGGCAATATCCAGCGCGTCGGACCAGTCCCACAAGCGCGGTGTGTGGCTCGCCGCAGCGGGTGAATCGTGGCCAGTGAGGACAGCGGCGACGTGCAGCGGCTGGCCCGGAACGCCGTCGTACAGTGCATCCAGCACCTCGTCGGACGGCTTGACGCCCAGCGGCGGGATGGACGGTGTACCTATAGTCCCGCTCGGCAGGAACACCAGGCCGGACTCGAAGATCGCCAGGTCGCGGAAGCCGCGGGAGTGGTTCCGCTTGGCCACCTCGATGAGCCCGGGGAGGATGGATGTACGCAGGAAGCCGTGTTCCTCGCTGATGGGATTCGCCAGCTTGACCGCGCTCCGGGCAGCACCGTGCTCGGCGACGCCGAACGTGTCGTTGGCGGCCTTGGAGACGAACGGGTAGGCCAGAACTTCGGTCAGCCCGGCGTCAGCCAGTGCTTGGATGAGCCGACGGCGCTGCTGCTGCACGCGGGTCAGGCCACGTCCCGGAGGGGCCACGGGAAGGGTGGCGGGGATGTTCTCGTAGCCCACCAGCCGCGCGATTTCCTCGGAGAGGTCTTCCTTGGTTTCCAGGTCGCTGCGCCAGCTCGGGGCGGTCACGGTCCAGCCGCCGTCGGATTTTTCCACCACGGCACCGAGGTCCACCAGAGCGGTGGTGATCTGTTCCTCGGTGAAATCGATGCCGATCCGTTGGGCGGCGAAGGCTGCCGGCAGCGCGATGGTTAGGGCGTCCGGCGCGGTCCCGACGTCGGTCCCCGCCTGGTCGGCAATCCCATCGGCGAGTTCCACCAGGAGGTCAACAACACGCTGGGCAGCGATGTCCGCCACGTGCCAGTCGACGCCGCGCTCGAAGCGCTTGGACGCCTCGGACGGCAGCTTGTGCCGGCGGCGGGATCGGCCAATGGACACCTCGTCGAAGTGGGCCGCCTCCACCAGGACGTTCGACGTCGCATCGCTCACCTCCGTGGCTGCACCGCCCATCACGCCGGCAATGCCGATCGCGCCGGAACCGTCGGTGATGAGGAGGTCTTCGACGTCGAGCGCGCGCTCCTTGGCGTCCAGGGTGGTGATTTTCTCCCCTGCAACGGCGCGCCGGACCACAATGTCGCCGGACAGTTTGTCCAGGTCATAGCAGTGCGTGGGCTGGCCAAGTTCGAGCATCACGTAGTTGGAGATGTCCACCGGCAGGGAGATGGAGCGGATCCCGGCGAGCCGCAGCCGCGAGGTCATCCACGCGGGCGTCGGCCTGGTGGCGTCGACGCCGCGGACGGTGCGGGCCACAAAACGGTCGCAGCCGGGCTTGCCGTAGATGGGCGCGTCGTCGTTGAGCTTGACGCCGTAGCCGCCGGAAAGCTCCGCCGGGGCCAGGACCTCTGACGCAGGGTCCGTGAAGGAGGTTCCGGTGGCGTGGGCGTACTCGCGGGCCACACCACGGATGGAGAACGCGTAGCCTCGGTCCGGGGTCACGTTGATCTCGGCTGCCTGGTCATAGAGGCCCAGCAGTTCCATGGCGTCGGTACCGATTTCGGGATCAAGCCCGATGCGGGACAGCACCAGGATGCCGTCGTGGTCTTCGCCGATGCCGAGCTCACGAACGGAGGCGATCATGCCTGCGGAGAGGTGGCCGTACGTCTTCCGGGCGGAAATGTGGAAGTCGCCGGGCAGGACCGCTCCGGGCAGGGTGACCACTACTTTGTCGCCCTCAACGAAGTTGTGGGCGCCGCAGATGATCCCCTGCACGCCGGACTGGTCGATTCCGTCGCCGGTGAGGGTCTGTTCCTGGCCTTCGGGGACAACCCGGACCTGGCACCAGTTGATGGTTTTGCCGTTGGTCTGGGGTTCCTTGACGATGCTCAGGACCTGGCCCACCACAACCGGACCCTGCAGGGTGTCCGTGGGGCGGTGGACGGCCTCTTCTTCAAAGCCGACCTTGACCAGTTCGGCCATCACGTCTTCGGCCGTTGCTCCGGCCGGTACTGCTGCGAATTCACGCAGCCAGGAAAGTGGGATACGCACTGTTAGATCTCCATCCCGAAGTGCTCGCTGAAACGTACGTCGCCTTCGATCATGTCGCGCATGTCGCCGACTTCATTGCGGAACATGAGCGCGCGCTCGATGCCCATGCCAAATGCGAAACCGGAGTATATGTCCGGGTCGATGCCCGCGGCCCGGAGGACATTGGGGTTGACCATGCCGCAGCCGCCCCATTCGATCCAGCGGGGGCCGCCCTTGGCGCCCGGGTGCCAGATGTCCAGTTCCGCGGAGGGCTCCGTGAAGGGGAAGTAATTCGGGCGCAGCCGGACGGAGGCCTCGTCACCGAACATCTGCCGGGTGAAGTGCTCCAGCGTGCCCAGGAGGTCGGCCATGCTCAGGTTCTTGTCGATGGCCAGGCCCTCGAACTGATGGAACACCGGAGTGTGGGTGGCGTCCAGCTCATCGGTTCGGAACACCTTGCCGGGGCACAGCACGTAGATCGGCACTTCGCGTTCCAGCATGGAACGGACCTGCACCGGGGAGGTGTGCGTACGCATCACCAGGTGGGCCTCGGGCGGCTCCACGAAGAAGGTGTCCTGCATTTCGCGGGCCGGGTGGTCCGGCTTGAAGTTCAGGGCATCGAAGTTGAACCACTCGGATTCCACTTCGGGGCCTTCGGCGATTTCCCAGCCCATGCCAACGAAGATATCCGCCACGCGGTCCTGAAGCGTGGAGAGCGGGTGCCGGGCTCCTGCCCGACGACGCCGGGGCGCGGCAGTGACGTCCACTGTCTCTTCCAGCAGGATCCGGGCATCGTTTTGTGCTTCCAGCTCGGCGGTGCGGTCCGCGAGCGCCTTATTGACCCGGCCCCGGGAGGAACCCATGAGCTTGCCGGCTACGGCCTTCTGGTCCTTCGGCAGTCCGCCGATCTCCCGGTTGGCCAGGCTGAGCGGCGATTTCTCGCCGGTGTGCGCCAGCCTCACCGCCTTAAGTTCGTCAAGGGAGCCAGCGCCGGCAATGGCGGCGATGGCCTGGTCTACAGCGGCAGTAATGGCGGCTTCATCCGTAGGGTTCGGGATGGCGGCGCCCGGCAAAGTTTCAGTCATCTACTGTTCTTAGCTACGAGTAGGGGCTGCCGGTTAGGGGTGCAGCCGCACGCGGTTTCCCGGCGGCGCATCCGTCACTGGCAGGTCATTCCGTGAATCCATGCTTGATGAATGCACTCGATGACCAGGTCAGGGCACACCGGTCAAAACCGGCGGCCACTATCCTCCAGTCTAAGTGAAGGCTCCGGCTACCATGGCCTCATGACACAAGGGCAGGGCCGCGCAGCCGCGCATCTGGTGACGGCAGGGCAGTCGAGGGCTGCGCCCCTCGCGGCAGGGCAGGTGACGGCAGGGCAGCGGGTACGGCAGCTTGCCAACATGGCCAACGGCACCACCCTGCTGGGCCTGGCCGTTGCCGCAGCGGCGGGAACCGCCGTCAGCCAAGGCCCAAGAGGGCTGCTCATCGCGTCCGGTTACCGGTGGCGCATTCCGTATGCGGGGGCCTTCACCCTTGGCAACGTGGTTATCTGCAGGATCCGCGCTGAAGACCTGACTTCCAATCCGGCACTCCTGGGGCATGAGGAAGTGCACTGCAGCCAGTACGCCTGCTGCCTGGGACTGCCCTTCCTTCCGCTGTATTTCCTGGCTGCAGGCTGGTCGGTGCTTCGGACGGGCGATCCGGCGTCGGAGAATTTCTTCGAACGGCAGGCCGGCCTGGCGGCCGGCGGCTACGTTGACAGCAGGACAACAACAAGGCCGGCGCCCCTTGGGGCCGGCGGAATCGAGGTCTGACAATGACGGTTGAACCCAACACGAGGGCCAATTCCGGGACCATCACCGTGACCGGAACGGGGACGGCCGAGGCGCGACCTGACCTGCTGACAATTTCCGTGGGCGTCGAATGCCGGCGGGACAGCGTGGGCACCGCATATGCGGACGCGGGAACAGTATCCGCGGCTGTATCCGGTGCGCTCCGCCGGCACGGCGTGGGTGATGCGGACATCCGGACGTCCGGGCTGAACGTCCGGCCGGAGTTCGTCTGGCGCGACGGCGGCGGACAGCAGGTGACCGGCTATGTGGCCTCCAGCGGGCTTACCGTACGCCTGCGCCAAGTGACTGCGGCGTCCGGCGTTATTGCCGCCGTCGTGGATGCCGGCGGCGATGACGTGCGCCTGAACGGACTGGGGCTGGGCTTCGCGGATGAGTCGGCCGTCGCCTCCCTTGCCCGGGAAGCTGCCTGGCAGGATGCCGCTGCCAGAGCCGAACAGTTTGCATCCCTGGCGTCCGCGCGGCTTGGCGCGGTGACCTCAATTGCCGAGCACCCCGATGCACCCGGACCGGTTCCGGTGGCCCGGATCCAACGCGCCGCCGCCAGCGAAGCCATCAGCGTGGAAGCGGGCCGCGCGAGCATTAGCGCCAGCGTCACCGTGGTGTGGGAACTGCAGGCCTGACGCCTCCCACGGCCGGTGCCGGGCTCGGCGCCGAGCCCGGCGCGCGGACTTCCCAAGCGTCCGGTCCTTGACTTAACTTCGAACATATCTTCGAATAGAGGGCATGAGATGGGATGCGCAAGCACTGATGCCCCGGCCCGCCGATGTCCTCGGAAGCGGCCCGTCACCTGCCCTGCTCCCCCTTGCCGGGTTGGTCCGTTCGGTCACCACCCCCGAGTTCGCCGGCATCACCTTTCATGAGATCACCGCCAAATCGGTGCTCAACAAGGTGGTGGCCGGGTCGCGGATGCCGTTTGAGTGGACCGTCAACCCGTACCGCGGCTGCAGCCATGCCTGTGTTTATTGTTTTGCTCGCAAGAGCCACACGTACCTGGACTTTGACGCCGGGCTGGATTTTGACAGCCAGGTGGTGGTGAAGGTAAATGCCGCCGAGGTCCTCCGGAAGGAGCTGGCCAAACCGTCCTGGGGCCACCATCAGGTGGCCCTTGGCACCAACACGGATCCCTACCAGCGGGCCGAGGGCCGCTACCAGCTGATGCCGGGAATCATCACGGCGCTGGCTGACTCAGGCACGCCGTTGTCCATCCTCACGAAGGGGACGTTGCTGGCCCGGGACATTCCGCTGCTGAAGCGGGCTGCCGCCCAGGTGCCGGTAGGTGTGGGCATTTCCCTGGCCATGACGGATGAGGCACTCTCCGAAGCCGTGGAACCAGGCACGCCAGGGCCGCGGGCGCGGCTGAAGCTGGTCTCCCGCTTGCGCGATGCCGGGCTCCCCTGCGGTGTTATGGCGATGCCCATCCTGCCGTGGCTCTCAGACAGTGACGAAGCGCTTGATGCCCTGTTCGGTTCCCTGGCCGCCGCAGGGGCGACGGGCGTCACCGCCGGCGCCCTTTACCTGAAGCCGGGTACCCGGGAATGGTTTATGCAGTGGATTGCCGGGAACCACCCGGAACTGGCAGGCCGCTACCGGAGGCTCTACGGCACAGGCTCCTATGCCTCCAAGGAATACCGCACGTGGCTGGCCGCGAAAGTCCGCTACTTCAAGCAGCGGCACGGATTCACCAGCGGCCACGGTTTCAGCCACCGTGACCTCGACGACGATCCCCGCGGCGAGGAAGCCCAGTATCCAGCCGGGAGTATCCCGTCCATCCCCGTCGACACACAGGAACGGCCGGCTGGGGAATCCCAGCCGGCCGCCGCCGGGCCGCGTCAGCAGCCCACCCTGTTCTAGGGGCAGCTTCCTAGCCGGCCGGAATGCCCTTGTACTTCTCCTGCAGGAAGTCCTTCATGTCCTGGGTGGTCAGGATTTTGTAGTGCTTCTGGACCCTGGGTGCTCAATTTGGGGCGTCTGGACGTCCTAAACTTCAGCGCGTAGCGGTTGAACCCACTGGTGTGCCCAAAGACTCAAGAAGTGCCCGGATAATCGGGAAATCGGCCGGGATCCACGGAAGACTGAGAGCTTCATCACGCTTCGTGGTGCTGATCCATTTCAGCTGGTCGTGGTCTTCGAGCGGCTGGGGATCACCGTTGGTAATCTCCGCCAACCACACCCGCATGCTGGCCCGCTCATTCAGCCGCCAGCCAGCCGCTGTCCCGGCGGGGAGTTCCGGCCCCAAGCGGACCTCTACGCCCAGCTCCTCCCTGAGTTCCCGGTGCAACGCGGCCTCGCATTCCTCACCGGCGTCGACCTTGCCGCCGGGGAACTCCCAGAACCCGGCGAGCTGCTCGGGAGCAGTCCGTCTGGCCACCAGCATGCGCGTGGGCTCCATCAACGAGTCCACTATTGCTCCACCAACTACCTGTATCAGTCCACTCACCGCCCCAGTCTATGAGGGAGAATGGTTTACGGGCCTTCCCCCAACATCCCCTTTGAAAAGCAGGCACATGAGCAGCGTCGTCCGAACCTCCACCGCGTCCAAGGCGAAGACTCCGCACGTCGGCGCAGCGATCTTTGCGCTGGCCATGGGAGGCGTCGGGATAGGCGTCACGGAATTCACCATGATGGGCCTGCTCAAAGAAGTGGAACAAGGACTCAGTATCAGCACCCCGGAGGCGGGGCACCTCATCTCCGCTTATGCCCTCGGAGTGGTGGTAGGCGCGCCCCTGCTGGCCGCAGTCGGAGCCAAACTGCCGCGCAAACACCTCGCGCTCGGCCTTATGCTGTTCTTCACCCTCGCCAACCTGACGTCCTATCTTGCTCCCGATTACGGCAGCATGTTGGTGTCCCGGTTTGCGGCCGGACTGCCGCACGGCGCATTCTTCGGTGTCGCCGCCGTGATCGCCGCCTCCCTGGTTTCGCCCACCCGCCGCGGTTGGGCCATCTCCATGGTGATGGCAGGCTTGTCCGTTTCAAACGTTATCGGCGTACCGGCGGCCACCTGGGTGGGCCAGACCTTCGGCTGGCGGTTGCTGTTCCTCCTGGTAGGAGGAATTGGCTTGCTGACGCTGGTACTGCTGTGGCGCTATGTTCCGTACCAGGCACCCCATCCTGACGCGAGCATCCGCCGCGAACTGGGTGCGCTCAAACGGCTTCAGGTGTGGCTGGCCATCCTGATCGGCATCGTGGGATTTGGCGGCTTCTTCGCGACCTACACCTACATTGCCCACACCATGACCCTGGTGGCCGGGATTCCGGCGTCGCTGCTGCCCATTGTGGTCGCACTGTACGGACTGGGCATGGTGGCGGGAACTGTCGTCGGCGGCAGGCTTGCCGACAAGTCGGTGATGGGCACGCTGTACTGGGTCCTGCCCGGCATCGCCGTCGCCCTGGTGGTTTACGCAGTCGCTGTGCACTGGCCCTGGTCAGCCCTTGTGATGGTCTTTGTGGTGGGGGCGTCCGGCTCCATGCTGATCCCTGCCCTGCAGACCCGCTTGTTGGATGCCTCGCCGGACGCCCCTTCCCTCGCTTCCTCGCTCAACCACGCAGCGCTCAACGTTGCCAATGCCTTGGGCGCTTTCCTGGGCGGCGTAGTGATCGCCTGGGGCTGGGGCTTCGTGGCGCCCGCGCTCGTGGGGGCCGTGTTGGCCGTCCTTGGCTTTGGCATCGCTGTGGCCAGCGGGCTCCTGGAACGCAAGAAGCCGCTGGCCGCCTGATCTGGGGGAACGGGCGGGCAGCGGCTTCACCGCAACATGCTGTGCGCTGGAGCAGTAACGTCAGGCCGGCGGGTCCTGAGCCCCAGCTTCGGCTGAAACGTGGCCCGCGCCTGAAACGTGCCCTGCACCGGAGATCTCGTCCGTGCGGCCGGCTTCGCGGTGCAGATCCGGTTCGAGGTAGATCACCCGGGCAATCGGAACGGCCGTGCGGATTCGGGACTCGGCACCATCAATCGCAGCGGCGATGTCCCGGCCGGTTTCCGCGGCACCTACGGAGATCTTGGCGGCCACCAGCAACTCCTCCGGTCCGAGGTGAAGGGTCTTGAGGTGGATGATGCGGTTGTGTCCCCCTGCCTCGATGGCCTCGCTGATGCGGGCCACATCATCCCGGGTGGCAGACTCGCCCAGCAGCAAGGACTTGGTTTCGATAGCCAGGACAACCGCGATGGCCACGAGCAGCAGGCCGATGATGCCGGTGCCCGCGGCATCCCAGATCCCGTTGCCGGTGACGATTGTCATGCTCACACCGACGAGCGCGAACAACAAGCCCAGAAGCGCCCCGAGGTCTTCCAGCAGGATGACCGGTAGTTCCGGCTGCTTGGCTGTGCGCACAAAACTCACCCAGCCCTGCTTGCCGCGGATGTGGTTGGACTCGATGATGGCCGTCCGGAACGAGAACGCTTCGGCAACGATGGCGCCGATCAGCACCGCCAACGGAACCCACCAGAAGTCCCCCTCGATGGCGTTTGGGTGCTGCAGCTTCTCCCACGCCTCGAAAAGTGCAAAGAGCCCGCCCACGCTGAAGAGTACGATCGAGACGATGAAGGCGTAAATGTAGCGTTCACGGCCGTACCCGAACGGATGCTCCGGGCTGGCTGCCTTTCTGGCGCGTTTGCCGCCGATCAGCAGCAATAGTTGGTTGCCGGAGTCGGCCATGGAGTGGATCGCTTCGGCGAGCATCGACGAGGATGCCGTCAGGAAAAAGGCTACGAATTTCAGGACGGCGATGGTCAGGTTTGCGGCAAGGGCCGCGACGATCGCCTTGGTACCGCCGTTTGCAGCCACAGAGGCTTCTCCTCTTCACAGGTTCAGAACCAAACAGGGATTTTCGCAGCGCCGTAGTCGGCTCCGCCCCCGAACACCGTACCTTTTCGGGTCCAGAAGACGCACCTCTGACATGCACTAAGCCTGCTGACATTAGACGAGCCGTATGTTAGCTTGAACACTAATCGGGACGTTTAATCCCGACGAATATGAAGGAGGAGACATGGGTTTTCTTGCTTGGATTATTCTCGGCCTCATCGTAGGGGCCATCGTCAAGGCCGTTATGCCGGGCAAAGTTGGCGGCGGCTGGGTAACGAGCCTCGTGCTCGGCGTGGTCGGCGCGATTGTAGGCGGCTGGATTGGCAGCCTCCTGTTCGGCAAGGGTGACCTTGCCTTCTTTGATCTGGGTACTTGGATCCTGGCTATCGTAGGCGGCCTGGTAGTCGCCGGTGTCTACGGCGCCATCACAGGACGCAGCAAGAGCACACGGGCGCCCTGATACCCCTACCCCATCTGATTCATACAGCAAGGGCCCCGGAGAACTTCCGGGGCCCTGCCTTGTTAAGTCATGTGTCCAGTTAGCTCATATGTCCCGGCGAGCCTGGCTTTCCCTGAGCCACGCCCGAACGTGGGTCATGCCTTCTGGGACCTGGCACTCGCATAGAGGCACACCGTTGCCGCCGTGCCAAGGTTCAGGCTTTCCGCTCCGCCGTAAACGGGCACGGCCACGCGGTGATCGGCCAGCGCCAGTTCATCCTCGGCGAGCCCCTGAGCCTCGTTTCCGAACAGCCACGCTGTGGGATTCTCCAGGGCGAACAGCGATTCGACGCCGGGGCCTGCGATCCGGCGGGCGGCGTTTTCGTCCTGGAGCGTATCCAGGTTGACGTCACCGTTGCCGTCGGCAGCCAGTATGCCGATCCCCCGAGCCCGGCAGGCTGCTGCCACTTCCGCAATATCGGCGCCCAGGACCACGGGAAGGTGGAACAGGGAACCGGCGGTGGAACGGACCGCCTTGGGGTTGTAGATGTCAACGCTGGAGGCGGTCAGGATGACGGCGTCCGCCCCGGCCGCGTCAGCTGCCCGGAGAACGGTGCCCGCGTTGCCAGGGTCCCGGACCTGACACAGCACTGCAAGCAGCCGCGGTCCGGCGTCCAGGACCTGCTCAAGGCTCACGTCCAGGAATCTACAAACTGCGAGAATGCCCTGCGGGGTAACGGTGTCCGCCATTGCGGCCAGGACTTCATCCGTAGTGAGATATGCGTCGATGCCCTCCGCTAGTGTCTCCAGGTCCGGGTGCCGGTCAAGGCATGCCTCGCTCGCGTAGACCTCATAGACGACGCCGGGCTCCCCCGCGGCAACTCGTTTCTGGTGCAGCGTCAGGGCCTCGCGGACAGCCTGCGGACCCTCCGCCAGGAACTCGCTGCGCTTTAAACGCGCCGGGCGCCCGGCAAGTTGTGCCACCTTCCTCACCCGATCAGCTCGGGGATTGGAGAGTGGAAAGTCTTGCGGGCGCCCGGTTTCGTTCATGTAAGAACCTTAGTGGCTTCAGCCACCAGTCCTCGAACTGGCGTGGGTGCTACTTGGCAGCCACGTCAGCGGCCGGCTTTGCAGCCTTGGCCTTCGGTGCCTTGGCAGCCTTAGGGGCTGCGGCTTCGACGGCCGGAGCGGACGTGTCGGCAGGCAGGGAATCCTTGGCGATCTTCACCAGCGCGGCGAATGCGTTAGCATCCGAAACGGCCAGCTCGGCAAGCATGCGGCGGTCAACCTCGACCTCAGCGGCCTTCAGGCCCTGGATCAGACGGTTGTAAGTCAGGCCGTTGGCGCGGGATGCAGCATTGATGCGCTGGATCCACAGGCGGCGGAAGTCGCCCTTCTTCTTTTTGCGGTCGCCATAGCTGTACACAAACGAGTGCAGCAGCTGCTCTTTGGCCTTGCGGTACAGGCGTGAACGCTGTCCACGGTAGCCCTTCGCGCGTTCAAGGATAACCCGGCGCTTCTTGTGGGCGTTGACCGCCCTCTTCACACGTGCCACGTGCGTACTCCTTCGAAAATTCTGATCCCAAGCATCTACTGCCGGAACAACCGGCTGGCCTGAGAAGCCTTATTGGTAGTTGACTGCTGCCAGGTGGCATCAGTCAGAGAACTTGGAACTTAGATGCCGAGCATCTTCCGGATGACCTTTGCGTCACCCTTGAAGACAATCTTGTCGCCGGCGAGGCGACGAGTCAGCCTGGAGGACTTGTGCTCAAGGTAGTGGCGGCGGTTGGCCTGCTGGCGGCGCAGCTTGCCGCTGCCGGTCAGCTTGAAGCGCTTCTTAGCACCACTGTGGGTCTTCATCTTCGGCATGGGAACCGATCTCCTTACGTGTCCACAGACATTGTCTGCAGTTCTTTCGAGCAGCCACCCCTGCAGGCGGCATGCTGGTTGCGTACTGCGGGAGGATAACCTCCCGCAGCTGTGAACTAGGTAGTCTTCTTGGCAGCCGGCTTCGGAGCTGCCTTGGGGGCAGGCCTTGCAGCAGGCTTCGGCGCTGCCGGCCGTGCGATCGGCTTAGGCATCGGCACCGGTGGCCTCGGAGCTGCCGGAGCCGGAGCAGCTGCTTCGGCGGGCTTGACGGCGGCAGGAGCCTTGACCGGAGCCGGAGCTGCCTTGGGAGCTTCACGCTTGGGAGCAGCAGCCTTCGGGGCTGCCTGCTTGGGCGCCTCCTGGACGGCTGCTTCCTTGACGGGCGCTGCCTTCGGGGCAGCTTCCTTCACGGGAACTTCCTCTGCCGGAGCTTCCTTAACCGGGGCTTCTGATTCCGGAGCTGCTTCAACAGGCGCAACAGGCGTTTCAGCTTCGGCCGGGGCTTCAGGTTCCGGCACCGTGGTGATGGCGAAACCTTCCGGAAGAAGGTCAGCCAGCGACTGTGTCAGCGGTGCCTGGTCGTCGCCGGAGACGTCGACGCGGCCACCGCCCGTAGCCTTCGCTTCGTTCTGCGCCTTGGCCTCTGCACGCTGCGATGCGCGACGTGCCTCAGCCTTGGCTTCGGCCTTGTTCTTCAGCGGGCCCACAACCATGACCATGTTGCGGCCATCGATACGGGGGCTGGACTCAACAACGCCCACTTCAGCGACGTCGTCAGCGAAGCGCTGGAGCAGGCGGATGCCCATTTCCGGACGCTGCTGCTCACGGCCGCGGAACTGGATCATGGCCTTGACTTTGTCACCGGCACCGAGGAAGCGCAGTGCATGGCCGCGCTTGGTCTCGTAGTCGTGGGTGTCAATCTTGAGGCGGAAGCGGATTTCCTTCAGAACAGTGTTGGTCTGGTTCTTCCGTGCTTCACGTGCCTTGACGGCGGCCTCGTACTTGTACTTGCCGAAGTCCATCAGCTTGCACACCGGAGGCTTGGCCTGCGGTGCAACTTCAACGAGATCAAGATCGGATTCGGCAGCCAAACGCAGGGCATCGTCAATACGGACGATTCCTACCTGTTCACCTGCAGGACCGACCAACCGCACCTCGGGGACGCGGATACGCTCATTGATTCTTGGCTCGCTAATGTTAAAGCTCCTGTGATTGATGTGGTATTCCACCGGCAAATAGAGAAGGCCCCCAATTGCCGGAGCAATCGAAGGCCTCGATGGTCGGATGCACGGTCCTCAGTAGAGGCAGTGCGCACTTCCCCAGGCTTGGCACCTGAAAGAACTGTCCGACCGGTACCCGGCAACCTTGCTTCCTCAGGAATTACTTCCGGCCGGAAAACGGCTGACGCGGGTGGGAGAGAACTCCGCTTGCAAACTGCATGTCATTCTACAGAACAAATCCCGCCAAACGCAGCTAAGCGTTGGTGGGACTTTCCACAGCGAAATAACGGCATCCAGTCGGTCTGTGACAAGCTTACCAGTATGAGCACCCCAGACAGCAATTCACACGTTTTCGAGGCCCCCGCCGCCAAGGCTGACGTAACCCAGCAAATCCGCGATATCTCGGAGGTGCCGGCCATCGAGGTCATCACCACCGCCGCAGTGCACTTGATGAGCGCAGCCGCCGTCAAGCTGGGCCTCGCCGCGGAGGACAATGCGGAGGAACTCAAGGATCTGGACGAGGCCCGCAAGCTCATCACCGCCCTTGCCGGGCTGGTGACCTCAGCAGCCCCCGAAATCGGATCCCAGCACGCCGGCCCGTTGCGCGATGGCCTGCGGTCCCTGCAGCTCGCGTTCCGCGAGGAGTCCATCATCCCCGACGCCCCGGGCAAGGGCCCGGGCGAGAAGTACACCGGCGCCGTCAACTAGACCCAAACAGCAAACTTCAAAAAGTACAACGACGACGGCGGCGGACGGTCCACACGGATCTCCGCCGCCGTCATCGTTCAGGCAGCCACCCGGCGCCGCCGCACTGCCTTGAGCAGCAGGCCCACAAAGCAGAGCAGGACGCCGGCCACTCCTACGGAGACAAACCCGCCGGACGGCCCCATCCCGTCTATGAAAATCCCGGCAAGTGGTGCCCCGAGCGCAACGCCGGCAGTCAGCGCAGAGCCGTACCAGCCCATTGCCTCGCCGCGGCGGTTCTCCGCCACCAGATCTGCCACCTGTTCGGAGGCGGCCGCCAGGACGGGGGCGCACAATAGGCCCGGAAGGATCGCGATGAAAGCCAGCGTCCAGGTGTCTTGGGCGAAGCCCATCGGGATGGTCAGGGCCGCCATGCCAAGCAGCAGGAGGATCGGCGAAACGCGACGGTGCATGGCCCCATACACCAGCCCGCCGACCACAGAGGCGGCGCACCAAAAGAGGAATACAATGCCGATTTCGGCTTGGTGGCCGCCGGTTTCCAAGGCAGCAACAATTCCAACGTCGGTGCCGCTGAGCACCATGCCGGTTCCAGCAGCAACGGCGAAGACGGCCGCGACAGTGGCCGTGAGCCAGGCGAAGTTGTGGGCCACCTTACCGCGCAGCCCCGCCGGCCCACTTCCGAGGCGTTCTGCCCCGGCCGGGACGAGGTCCGCCGCCGCTTCCTGGAGGTGGGCCGGTGCGGCGGAAAGCACAGCCACTTCCGCGGCATGGCGCTGGTCCGCTTCGCTTTCCAGAGTTTGCGTGGCACTTCGCGTGGGCGGGTTGAACCAGACGAGGAACAAGCCGGCCAGTGACGTGGAAACACCCACCACCGTGAGTCCCAGAACAGTGAAGCCGCTGGTCGCCACCACGGCTCCGGCGGCCGGCCCGATCATGAACACCACCTCCGTGGCAATCGAGTCCAGCGCATAAGCGGTCCGCCGCTGGTACCCGTCCGCGAGGACGCCCAGGGACTGGCGCACAACACTGAAGATTGGCAACGTCAGCAGCCCACCGACGAACACCAGCGGAAGCAGCCACTGGTAGGACACGTGCGGCACCACGGACCAGATGACCGCCTCGGACACCACCGACGGAATCAAAGCCCGGCGGAGGCCAACAGTGTCCACGCGCCGGCCGCGCCATGGTGCGCCAACTGCGATGCCGATGGTCATGACAGCCGCCGCGGCACCGGCAGCTGCATAGCCCTGGTCCAGGGTGAGGACGATGTGCAGGGTCAGCAGCATGCCTGCCGCCGAATGGGGAATGCGGGCGATCATGCCGACAAGCAACAGCCGCCGGATGGGCCGGACGGCCAGCAGCTCCCGGTATAGAGCGAAGTTCACGGAAAATCCTTTGGATCTGCCCACGGCAGCCCGGGATCTCCGCGCCAACCGTCAGCTAATGTGCCGCGCGCCGCAACTTTATTTCGATCGAGTCAACGCGCTCTCCAAACAATACATTCCGGGACCATGCCTGTTGCAGGCCGGACACCAGGTCCTGAACCGCCGCGGCGTCCAGGCCATCCTCAAGGTGGAGCAGTACCTGTAGTTCCGGTCCGGCACCGCCCCCCGGAAGTGTGGCACCCGTGCCGGTGCGGGCGGTGACACCGGAACCCGGGAGGAGGGCAAGCCGGCGCACTGCCGGGAATGCGGCCGCTGCCTCAGCCATCTCGGCTTCCAGCGCTGTATCAGTGTAGGAAGGGATCCAGTCCTGTTGCTGGGCCAGAGCCCAGACGGCGGGCCGCCGGACCACAAATGTGACCTCCGAGCCCGGATCGAGCACCAGCAGCTCCGCTCCCTCGGCCACGGCCGAGAGGGCAGCCCGGGCGGCGTATACTGCCACCGGCCGGGCTTCGGGGTGCCAGGCGGCCAAGGCGGCCGCCGAGGTGAAGGCCGGCATGGCCGTCCGGCCGTCCGCGGCCTTGAGGGTGACCAGGGCCATGTCCGCCTGCTTGTCCGCGGTCAGGCCATCGACGCCTTCCGCTTCTTCGCCAAGCTGCGCGATGATCGGGATAAACACGCGGGCGGTGGCCAGCGAAGCCACCACGGCCGCTTCGTCGCCGGCGCCTTCAACCATGGCTTCGACGGCGGCGAGGTAGCCCGCGTCGGCCGTGCCGTCGTCGTCCTCGAAGTTGTGGATCCGGCCGTCATCGCCGGCGAGGCTCCGCCCTTCCCACGGCTGGCCTGCCGAGTCAGTACGGCCACCCGCGCCCGCCAGCGCCGCGGCAATGTGTCCGGGCAGATGGCGCGGCGCCGGGGATTCCGCAGCCGGATCGGCGTTGTGCGTGCTGTCCACGGAAACTGCTTAGCGGCGTCCGGCGACGTCGAGGGCTTCGGGGAGCGTGAAGGCGCCGGCGTACAACGCCTTGCCCACGATCGCGCCTTCGACGCCCAGCGGCACCAGGGAGCGCAGCACCTTCAGATCGTCCAGGCTGGAGATGCCGCCGGACGCGACGACCGGCTTGCCGGTCTTCTCCACCATCAGGCGCAGGAGTTCAACGTTGGGACCCTGCAGCGTGCCGTCTTTTGTGACGTCAGTGACAACATACCGGGAGCACCCGGCTTCTTCGAGCCGGCCCAGGACCTCCCAGAGATCGCCGCCTTCCTTCGTCCAGCCGCGGCCGGCCAGCGTGGTCCCGCGGACGTCGAGGCCGACGGCGATCCTGTCGCCGAAGCGGTCGATGGCGCTGCGGGTCCACTCGGGGTTTTCCAGCGCAGCCGTGCCGAGGTTGACGCGGGCCACACCGAGTGCAAGCGCCGCCTCGAGGGATTCGTCGTCCCGGAGTCCGCCGGAGAGCTCCACCTTGATGTCCAGCCGGCCCACCACTTCACGGAGCAGCCCGGCGTTCGAGCCACGTCCGAACGCGGCGTCGAGGTCCACCAGGTGCACCCATTCGGCGCCCTGGTCTTGCCAGTTGAGGGCTGCCTCCAGCGGCGTGCCGTAGCTCGTCTCGCTGCCCGCCTCTCCCTGGACCAGCCGCACGGCCTGTCCGTTTACGACGTCGACGGCGGGCAGCAGTTCAAGAACCGGCAGATCGGTTGCGGTTGTCATCTCAAATCCTCTTGGGTGATGGGTTGCTCATGGAAACGGAACTGGTCATGTGTGGGGCTAGGTTCCAGGAAGCGTCAGCAGGTAGGCAGCCAGCAGCGCCATGCCGGCCAGGACGTAGAAGCCCACCTGGGTCCACATTGGTTTGTGCTGCTGCCTGAAGGACAGGGCGCCGCCCACCAGGACGCCGGCCAGTCCCATCAGGACAATCGACCACATCTAGGCGGCGTCCGTGGCAGCTGGCTTGCGAAGGCCGTCCACCCAGTTGCGTAGCAGCCGAGCACCGGCGTCGCCGGATTTTTCGGGGTGGAACTGGGTAGCGCAGAGCGGTCCGTTTTCCACAGCGGCGATAAAGCGCGCGCCGTGCTCTGACCAGGTCACCAGAGGTGCGGTCATCCGAGGCTGGATCACGTCGAAGTTCCACTCCTGGACACCATAGGAGTGAACGAAGTAGAAGCGCTGGTCCGCGACGCCGGCGAAGAGTTTGGATCCCTCCGGAACGTCCACTGTGTTCCAGCCCATGTGTGGCACCACCTCTGCGGGAAGCAACTCCACCTTGCCGGGCCACTCCCCCATGCCTTCGGCTTCTGTCCCGTGCTCTACCCCGGCCTCGAATAGGACCTGCAGGCCCACGCAGATTGCCAGGACCGGCCTGCCCCCGGCCACGCGCCTGCCGATCAGGCGGATGCCGTCCACGACCTGGAGCTCACGCATAACAGTCTCAAACGCACCGACCCCGGGTACTACCAGGCCGTCGGCATTAAGCACGTCCTCGGGCTTGGAGCTGAGGATAACCTCGGCCCCGGCCCGCTCCAGGGCGCGCACGGCGGAGCGGACGTTTCCGGAACCATAGTCCAGGACGGTGACCGAGGGCTTGCCTTCGGGCGATACGGGCTTCAGGCCGGCGGCCGGATCGATGACGGCGCCATCCCGGAGTATTTGGCCGCTCACAAGGCACCCTTTGTGGACGGAATCCCCTC
This sequence comes from Pseudarthrobacter sp. NBSH8, assembly GCF_014217545.1. NCBI lineage: Bacteria > Bacillati > Actinomycetota > Actinomycetes > Micrococcales > Micrococcaceae > Pseudarthrobacter > Pseudarthrobacter sp. NBSH8. The sequence continues at coordinate 1,452,763 of NZ_CP043178.1, read as the reverse complement.
AACGCGGGGGTCGGGTTCGACCGCAGCACGCAGGGCGCGGGCGAAGGCCTTGAATTGCGCTTCCACGATGTGGTGCGGATCGCGGCCCGCGATGACGTTCATGTGGAGGCAGATGCCGGCATGAAGGGTGATGGCCTCAAAAACGTGGCGGGTCAGTGATCCCGTGAAGTGGCCGCCAATCAGGTGGTATTCCTGCCCGGCAGGCTCGCCGCCGTGCACCAGGTAGGGCCGGCCGGAGACGTCAACCACAGCTTGCGCCAGTGCTTCGTCAAGGGGCACGGTGGCCTCACCGAACCTGCGGATCCCGGCCTTGTTGCCCAAGGCGGTGCGCAGGACTTCGCCGAACGTGATGGCAACGTCCTCCACTGTGTGGTGGACATCGATGTGGGTGTCACCGGTGGCCTTGACCGTCATGTCAATGAGCGAGTGCTTGCACAGCGCCGTCAGCATGTGGTCGTAGAACGGGACAGTCGTATCGATGTCCGATACGCCTGTGCCGTCCAGGTTGATCTCCACGAGCACTGACGATTCACTGGTGGCACGCTCCATGCGGGCGGTCCGGGGCTCGGCAGCGTTCGATCCGGTGGAACTCATGGTCATATGTCCTTAAGCGAAGTCAGAAATGCGTAGCGAAGGAAATGTGCCGGCGCGCGGGGGCGGCGGTACTTCAAGTTTAGGCTGGCAGCGTGGCCTGGCTGGCCAGGATGCGTTCCAGCGACGTCAGGAACGATGTGGTCTCGGTCTCAGTGCCTGCCGTGACACGCAGGTGGCCGGGGATGCCGACGTCGCGTATCAGCACGCCGTCGTCCAGCAACTGCTGCCAGACATCACGCGGGTTGTCGAGGCCGCCGAAGAACACATAGTTCGAATCCGAGGCGGCAGGTTTGAGGCCCATGCGGGTCAGCTCCGAAACGATGCGGTCGCGCTGTTCCTTGATGTCCTCGACATCGGCCATCAGGGCAGTGCGGTGCTGGAGGGCGGCAAGGGCTGTTGCCTGGGTGATGGCCGAGAGGTGGTACGGCAGCCGAACCAGGCGGAGTGCGTCCGTGACCTCGGGGGCGGCGGCCATGTAGCCCAGGCGTGCACCCGCGAGGGCGAACGCCTTGCTCATGGTGCGGGACACAATGAGGCGTTCCCTGCCGGGCAGCAGGGTCAGGGCGCTGTACGTTCCGTCGTGGGCGAACTCGTGGTAGGCCTCGTCAACGATCACAATGGTCTGGCTGGCCTCGCCGGCCGCGTACACGGCCTCCACAACATCCAGGCCCAGGCCGGTGCCGGTTGGGTTGTTCGGTGAGCACAGGAAAACTATGTTGGGCTGAAGCTCCTTGACCTGCAAGGCAGCCGATTCTGCACTGAGCCCGTAGTCATCGGCGCGCTGCCCAATAATGTACCCGGTGTCGGTGCCGCTGGCCAGGAGCGGGTACATGGAATACGTGGGCGGGAATCCCAGGGCCGTGCGCCCGGGTCCGCCGAACGCCTGGAGAATCTGCTGGAGGACCTCATTGGATCCGTTGGCTGCCCAAATATTGGTGGCATCAAGACCGTGGCCGAGGTATTCGGCCAGCGCTTCCCGGAGTTCGGTGAACTCACGGTCCGGGTAGCGGTTGAGTCCTGCCGCGGCCTCCGTCACGGCCACACTGATCGCGGCCCGGACGTCCGCCGGGACCCCATGGGTGTTTTCGTTGACGTTCAGCAGGATAGGTACATCCAACTGCGGGGCACCATACGGGGTTAGCCCGCGGAGGTTGGTCCGGAGGGGAAGTCTGTTCAGACGCTCTAGCTGGTCATTCACCTGAACAGTTTAGGTCCGAAGCAGACGGCCGGAAAATGTGACGGCCTGCGGCGGCACGTTCCAGAGCCTGGAACCTCCCTACTTCGTGGGGACGAAGAGCTGCTGTCCGGGGACAACGCCGCCGGCGGAAAGATTGTTCAATTGAGCAATATCCGCGATGACATCACGGGGATCACGCTCGGGCGCAACGGTACTGGCGATGGCCCAGAGGGACTGCCCGGCCTGGACCGTAACCGACACAGTTGGCGTCAAGGACAGGTCGGCGGCAGAGTCGGCAGCCTTCGCCGGTGCGTTGAGGAAACCTGCCAGCGAAAGCAGGATTGCGGCCAGGATCACCAGCGGGATGCCAATGAGGACAATCCGTCCCCTGCGGGTCAGGCGCAGCGGCGGCAAAGATTCCCTGCGCTGCCTGGGCGCCGCACCCGAAGCCGGCAGGGGCCCGGACCACTGCCGCGCGGTGAGGTCCTGCACGGAAACGAGCTGCGGACGCGAGTCCTGCGAAGCAGATATAGCTGACATGAAATGAGCCCTCCTGGACCATACTGTGCTGCCCGGCGCGTCCTCCGCGTCCACTTGCCGGTGCCGGCCTGGGCCGTCCATAAATTCGAGTATTCGAATCCGCAAGCAACGAGTAGAACACATGTTCGAACTTTGCTTCTTCATTTTTAGCACTTATCAACGAATATTGTCGAGACTCGCTAGAACAAATGTTTGAAAAAGCCCTGTGGCTGGCCTACGTTTGGATCAAAGAACAACCACCTCTGTAGTTGATCAGCAGGGTCTGACAATCAACTCCGACACCAGCCCCGGGGCGTTCCAGGCACCAGCGGCCGGAGCGGATCCGGGCAACCGAAAGGCATTGGCGAACATGGCAGCACCAGCCGCCGGGGGCAAGGCGACACCGCGCCGCCAGCCCCAACGGACCCCCAAGGGGCTCACCGCCCGCCAGAAGAAGATCCTTGAGACCATCCAGCGCTCGGTGAATGACAACGGCTATCCGCCGTCGATGCGTGAAATCGGCGACACCGTGGGCCTGGCGAGTTTGTCCAGCGTGACCCACCAGCTGTCGCAGCTGGAAAAGCTGGGATACCTGCGCCGGGACCCCAAACGTCCGCGTGCCATGGAGGTCCTCATGCCGTTGACGCTGGATGGCGGGTCCACTAAGTCCAAGGGGACTACCAAGCCCTCAGTCCTGCACGGCCTCGGCGGAACGGTCACCGAACTTCCCTCCGCCATGGACACCGCCATGGTGCCGCTGGTGGGCCGGATCGCGGCGGGCGGGCCCATCCTTGCCGACCAGGTGGTGGAAGACGTGATGCCCCTGCCGCGGCAGCTCGTGGGCCAGGGTGAACTTTTTATGCTGCGCGTGGCCGGCGACTCCATGGTGGACGCTGCCATCTGCGACGGCGACTGGGTAGTGGTCCGCCGCCAGGCCGACGCCGCCAACGGCGATATCGTCGCGGCCCTGCTGGACGATGAAGCCACCGTGAAGACGTTCCGCCAACGCGATGGACACACGTGGCTGTTGCCGCAGAACACGCAATACGAACCCATCCTGGGCGATCACGCCACAATCATGGGCAAGGTCGTCTCGGTCCTGCGCTCGCTCTAGGTCCCGCAGCGGGCCTCCACGCCCCCTCGGCCAGGACGAGGGCAAGCAAGGGGCGGGGCCTGCCTTTGCAGGACCACACAGTGTCCACGTTCAGTCAGGCGCCCTTCCCGGCCAGCCTTTCCAAGGCAGCAAACGCTATCTTGCGGTCCGTGGTGGGCCAGAACGGCGGCAGCGCGGCGCGGAGGAATCCGGCGTAGCGCTCGGTGGCAAGCCGGGAATCAAGCACGGCCACCACGCCTTTGTCTCCGGTGGAACGGATCAGGCGGCCCGCGCCCTGGGCCAGGCGGATGGCCGCGTGGGTCGCCGATACCGCCATAAAGCCGTTTCCGCCGGCCTGCGCAACGGCGCGGGACCGTGCTGTCATCAGCGGATCGTCCGGCCGCGGGAACGGAATGCGGTCGATCACCACGAGCCGGCATGATCCGCCCGGAACATCCACACCCTGCCAGAGGGACATGGTTCCGAAGAGACAGGTATCGGGCTCGTCCGCGAACTGCTTCACGAGGGCAGTCATGGTGGAGTCGCCCTGGCAGAGAATGCTGAGGCCGAGCCTGGGACGCATCGCCTCCGCGGCCTCCTCGGCGGCCCGGCGCGATGAAAAGAGACACAGGGCTCCGCCGCCGGACGCCCGGATCAGCGCTTCAAGTTCATCGAGTGCCTCCGGCGACGCCCCGCGGCCCGGCTTGGGCAGGTGCCCTGCGACGTAGAGGATCCCCTGCTTGGGATAATCAAACGGCGATCCGACGTCGATCCCGGTCCAGCTCGGCGCGCCCTCCCCCACCAGCCCCAGGCCGCCGGCGGCCGGTTCAAAGGCTGAGCCGATGGCAAGCGTGGCCGAGGTCAGCACCACGGTGTGGCCGGCGAACAGCCCTTCGCGGAGCTTTCCGGCAACGCTGAGCGGCGCGATGTTGACCAGGGCTGGCGCAGACTCGTCGGGCTGGGCATAGCCCTGTTGCGGGTCGAAGGAACTTGCGCGGGAAAACCACACCACTTCACGGTTCTCACGGGCCACAATGAGCCGTTCACACAGTTCGAGGATCAGCATCAGGCGTGAGCGCGCGAGCTGCCGCCCGCCGTCGGCCGTTTGGCTGCCGTCACCCTTGGAATCAGAGAGTGCAGCCCGGCACGCCTCACGCAACTGGTCCACGCAGTCCAGCTGTTCGTCGTTGAGGCCGTTGGGCAGCAGCCCGTTGGGCACCCCGGCCAGGGCGAGTTCCAGGTTGGCGGCAGCTGCGTTGAGGGCATCCACCGTGATGGCCGTGTGTTTGCGCGCGCCCGACGCGGCAGCGTGGACCATTGCCACGGAGAGTTGCCCCGACACGGCACCGGTGACACGGTCCTGCAATTCGTGGGCCTCGTCCACCACCACAACGTCGTACTCGGGGAGCACTGCGAGGCCTTCAAAGGCGCTGACCGCGAGCATGGCATGGTTGGTGACCACCACGTCAGCCTCGGCGGCGTCGTGGCGTGCCAGTTCACTGAAGCATTCGGCCGCCATGGGGCATTTTTGGGCGCCCAGGCATTCCATGGACGTCACAGACACCTGCCGCCAGGCCCGGTCCGTTACCCCGGGAAGCAGCTCATCACGGTCGCCCGTGGTGGTCTTTTCCGCCCACTCCCGCAGGCGCACCACTTCCTTCCCCAGCTGGGACGACGGCCCGCCCAAGGCGGCGGCGAAATGCGGGACGCTGGTGTCCTCGCCGAGGGAGAACAGCTGGCCCTCGGCGGGTTCCTCAGAAGGGAACCCGCCTACGAGCTTATGCTGGCACACATAGTTGGAGCGGCCCTTGACAAGGGCCACCTTGACGGGGCGATCGAGGGCGGGTGTGATGGTCTTCAGCAGCCGGGGAAGGTCGCGCCCCACAATCTGGGTCTGCAGCGCAAGTGTGGCTGTGGACACGAGCGTGGGCTTGTTGCTCACGAGCGAGTGAGCAATGAGCGGAATCAGGTAGGCCAGTGACTTTCCGGTCCCCGTTCCGGCCTGCACCAGGAGGTGGTCGCCGCTTTCGATGGCTCTGGCCACCTGCCTTGCCATCTCGTGCTGGCCGCTGCGGCTTTGACCGCCCATGCCGGTTACGGCGCGGTCGAGCAGTTCGATCACGAACTGCTCGCCGGCCGTACCTTTGACTTCCCCTGCCACAACCTCAGTCATGGTTGATGAAGGATTCCAGTTCAGCCGCAAGGCCTTCACGCACCATCACCAAAGCGCGGGTACCGTGCTCGCCGTGATCCAGGCTCAGGATCTCGGCGTCGGTCTCGTGCAGTTTGCTGATCAGGTCACCGCGGTCGTAGGGAATAAGGAGTTCCAGCTTCACGCCGGGCCGGGGAATCCCGTCACTGATGGCCTGCAGCAATTCGGCGATCCCCTGGCCGGTGCGGGCCGAGACCACCACGTGGCGCGGCTCGCGCTGCTTAAGGCGCTCCACTACAAACGGATCAGCGGCGTCGGCCTTGTTCAGGACTATGATCTCCGGCACCTTGCGGGCATCCACTTCGCTGAAGACCTTGCGGACTGCGGCAATCTGGCCCTCCGGGTCCGGATGGGACACGTCCACCACGTGCAGGATCAGATCCGCGTCAGCCACTTCCTCCAACGTGGAGCGGAAGGCCTCCACCAACTGTGTGGGCAGTAAACGCACAAAACCCACGGTGTCCGCCAGGGTGTAGCCGAGGCCATCGGAGGTTTCGGCCTTTCGCACGGTGGGATCCAGGGTGGCGAACAGTGCGTTCTCCACCAGCACACCGGCGTCGGTCAGCCTGTTCAGCAGCGATGACTTCCCGGCGTTCGTGTATCCGGCAATCGCAACGGAAGGCACTGAATTACGACGGCGGTTGGCCCGCTTGGTTTCCCGTGCCGGCTTCATCGCCGCAATCTCGCGCCGCAGTTTCGCCATGCGCGTCCGGATCCGGCGACGGTCCAGTTCGATTTTCGTCTCACCGGGTCCGCGCGAACCCATGCCGGCGCCGGCGCCGCCCACCTGGCCACCGGCCTGGCGGGACATCGACTCACCCCAGCCGCGCAGGCGTGGCAGGAGGTATTCGAGCTGCGCCAACTCCACCTGGGCCTTGCCTTCACGGCTCTTCGCGTGCTGGGCGAAGATGTCAAGGATCAGGGCCGTGCGGTCAATGACCTTGACCTTAACGATGTCCTCCAGGCTTCGGCGCTGGGACGGTGCCAACTCGGCATCCACCACAACCGTGTCAGCCCCGGTGGCCATCACGATTTCCTTGAGCTCAAGGGCCTTTCCGGAACCGAGGAACGTGCCCGGGTCCGGTTTGGCACGGCGCTGCACCATACCGTCCAGGACTTCCGAGCCTGCTGTTTCAGCAAGGGCGGCAAGTTCACGCAGGGAATTTTCCGCGTCCGCCAAGGTGCCTTCGGACCATAGCCCGGCCAGGACCACACGTTCGAGCCGCAGCTGCCGGTATTCGACTTCGGTGACATCTTCGAGTTCGGTGGACAGACCGGCCACGCGCCGTAGTGCCCGGCGTTCTTCCCGGTCCTGCTGGTCGCCGTCGTAGCTGGTGTGTTCGTCGTCCAAGCGGGAAATCGCCTGAGCCCTGCCGAACACGGCTTTGTCACCGTCTGCGGCGGTGAGGTTCCTGGCCGGTACGTCCTTGGCGAGAATCCGGTCGATGACAGCTTGGATCTCCTCGGGACTCATGTCCTGGGCTGCTGGATCGGAACCGGTGTTGGGCTGGCTGGTCATGGTCTCCTTTGAAGATTCGGCATTTTCAGAATAGTGCGGATCGTTGGTCTGTGGGGAAGTATTCGCGCTGGGCTGACGGCTTGCAGTCATGCGGGCCTCCTGGTCTGCTGCGCGCGCCGGTCCGGACCGTGGCGTGCAGGGAGTCTGCGCATCCGGGAGATGCGGGGAGTGGTGGAAAGCGCGGGCAAACTGCAAGGGACCGGCAGCGGCAGATCACTCGAGTATTGCCCGGCGGCATAACAGCTACGAAGGCCTGTCATGTGGCGCACTTGCGGAAGGTTAATACCTGCATCGCTGCGGGGCACGGCTTCGGGACAGGCGGCGTCCGGGAGGGACACCGGCCGTGCCGGCTACTCGAAGATCAAGAACATGGGTTCAAGATTAGCAGAAGAGGTGGCCGCGGTTTCGCATTGTCCACCCCGGCCAACTAATCTGGCCAGTTATGGAGTCCGCACACTATTTCAGCGCATCGCCCGCCGGGCCGTTCGCCCGCAAACCGCTCACAGTGGAACTGGCCGGCGAGACGCGCACATTGCAGACGTCCGGCGGCATCTTCAGTCCCGACGGTATTGACAAGGGGACGGCGGTGCTCCTGGCCGAGGTCCCGGCCCCGGACCCCACAGGCAACCTCCTTGACATCGGCTGCGGCTGGGGGCCCATTGCCCTGACGCTCGCATTGCGCGCGCCGCATGCCAAGGTGTACGCGGTGGATGTCAATGAACGCTGCATCACGCTGACCACCGAGAATGCGGCCCTGCTGAGCCTGGGCAACGTGCTGGCCAGCACTCCTGACGCCGTGGACCCGGAGCTGCGCTTCGACACGATCTGGTCCAACCCACCCATCCGGATCGGCAAGGATGAACTCCACAGCCTCCTGAAGATGTGGCTGCCCCGGCTGGCGCCGGGCGGCTCCGCGTGGCTGGTGGTCCAAAAGAACCTGGGCTCGGATTCGCTTCAGCGCTGGCTCTCGACGGAACTGGATTCATCGTTCACCGTCAGCCGGGAGTCCACGTCCAAGTCCTTCCGGATCCTTCGGGTCAGGAAAGCGTTCCAGTAGCCACAATGACGGCGGGCCCGCTGAGCTCGACGTGCTCGCGCCCGCCGGCCCCGGCGAAGAATTTGACTCCCACGACGCCGCCCGGCACGTTGACCTGCCAGGAGTCCGGTGCTTCCGCCCCTGCCCAGTGCCGGATGGCCACTGCGGCCGCGCACGCACCTGTGCCGCAGGACTGGGTTTCTCCAACGCCCCGCTCATGGACGCGCATGGTGACCGTGCCGGTCCCGTTGTGGACCAGGGGTTCAGCAGGCACGACGAATTCGACGTTGGTTCCATTGGCGGGCACCGGATCGACCTGCGGAGCCGTGTAAAGCCTGGTGGATTCCAGTTCGGACAGTTCAGCAAGCGCCACCACGGTATGCGGGTTGCCCATGCTGACGGACAGGGCCGGGCGGGGCACTTCCAGGCCGTCCGCGGTGACCAGCGAATCCATGGCTTTGGCGGTCGCGTCGCCGGGGAAAATGAATTCCCACGGCCCCATGTCCACCGCATAGCTGTCGCCTGTCCGGACCACGGTCTTGACGCCGCCGCGTGTCCCGATGGTGAGTACGCCGCCGTCGGGCAGGTCTACCAGTCCCTCGGCACGCAGAAAGTGTACAAAAACACGGACCCCGTTGCCGCACATTTCCGACAGGGACCCGTCGCCGTTGCGGTAGTCCATGAACCACTCCGCCTCGGGGCTGCTGAGCAGGAGTTCGCGGCCTTCGGAGAGGTACCGGGACGGGACGGCCCGGATCAGGCCGTCGCCGCCGATTCCGCGGTGACGGTCGCAGAGGGCCGCCACCTGGCCCGCGTCGATGGTATGAACGCCGTCGGGGTCAGCGATCAGCACAAAGTCGTTGCCTGTTCCGTGTCCCTTGGAGAAGCGGAGTCCGCCCAGGGGGCGGAAGGCGGGCTCTGTGGTCTCTTCGGGGGTTGCGTCCATGGTCCTAGATTACCGGCTGAGAGCCACGGCCTGGGCCGCAAGGTCCGGCGCCCGCCAGTCCAGCCAGCCGATGCGGGGATCGGCACGGAACCACGTGAGCTGACGCCTGGCGAACTGCCGGGTGGCCACGATGGTGTCCTCGGCTGCCTCGGCAACTGTTGAGCCGCCGTCGAGCACTTTCAGGAACTGGGCATAGCCCAGGGCCCGCGGCGCAGTCTTGCCGCCGCGCAGACCGGCCGCATCCAGGCGGCGCACTTCCGCCAGCAGCCCCTGGTCCACCATGGTGTGGACGCGCTGGGCCAGCCGTTCACGGAGGACGTCTCGGTCCACCGCCAGCCCGATCTGGACAGCAGGCTGGAAATACTCCCGCTGGGGCATAAAGGAGCTGAACGGCCGGCCGGTGAGCTCGTGGACTTCGAGCGCCCTGATTATCCGGCGCGAATCGGAGACACGGGCCGCTGACACCGGGTCCACGTCCCCGAGCCGCGCCAGGAGGACATCCCGGCCGACTTCCTCGAGCTCAGCCTCAAGCTGCCCCCGGAGGACAGGATCTGTGCCGGGGAATTCGAGGATGTCGAGGGCAGCCCGAACGTAGAGACCCGAACCGCCCGCCAGAATGGCGCGCTTGCCGCGTGCGTGGATACCGCTGACGATGCTCCGGGCCTGCTGCTGGAAGACTGAAACGCTGGCCTCCTCCGTGACGTCCAGGATGTCCAGAAGGTGATGGGGAACGCCCTTGCGTTCTGCCGGCGTGATCTTGGCGGTGCCTATGTCCATCCCGCGATAGAACTGCATGGCATCTGCGTTGATGACCTCGCCATCCAGTTCCAGGGCAAGGTTCACGGATAGATCGGACTTTCCTGACCCCGTGGGACCAACAACGGCAATGACCGGAGGCTGGGCCACCGGTCAGCGGCTCCGGACCGGCAGCGTGGGCATACCCAGCGAGACCCCGCTCCGGCCGGCGCCGCCTGCGGCAGCCGGCGCGGGAGCCCCGCACGAGTCGGCCTGGGACCTGTCCCAGGCGTCCCCCGCGCGGGAGCGCCGCAGGCTGTAGTCCTGCACAGAGGGGTCGGCCACGAGGTGGAAGGCTGCAGCTTCGGTGATGGTCACGGTGACCAGGTCCCCGGGACGCGGCGTCTCTGCCCCCTCGGGAACGGAGAAGTGCACCAGCCGCTGGTCCTGGGACCGGCCGGACAGCCTGTGGGTTTCCTCGGACTTGCGCCCTGAATGGGCAGTGACCATCACCTCTACCCGGCGGCCAAGCTGCGTGGCGTTCTCTTCGGCGGCAATCCTGTCCTGCAGTGCGGTCAGGCGTTCAAATCGCTCCTGGACCACGGCCTTGGGAAGCTGGTCCGGCAGGTCCGCGGCCGGGGTACCCGGACGCTTCGAGTACTGGAACGTGAAAGCGGTGGCGAAGCGCGACTGCTCCACAACGTCGAGGGTGGCCTGGAAGTCTTCCTCGGTTTCGCCGGGGAAGCCGACAATGATGTCAGTAGAGATGGCGGCGTGCGGGATCTTCTCGCGGACTTTGTCCAGGATGCCGAGGAATTTGGTGGACCGGTAGGACCGTTTCATGTCCTTCAGGACTTTGTCGGATCCGGACTGCAGCGGCATGTGCAGCTGCGGCATGACATTGGGGGTTTCGGCCATGGCGTCAATGACGTCCTCGGTGAAGGCTGCTGGGTGGGGACTTGTGAAGCGGACCCGTTCCAGGCCTTCAATTTCCCCGCACGCGCGCAGGAGTTTGGAGAACGCCTGCCGGTCACCGAACTCCACGCCGTAGGAGTTCACGTTTTGGCCCAGCAGGGTGACTTCGATGGCGCCGTCATCTACCAGGGCCTGGATTTCCGCAAGGATGTCCCCCGGGCGGCGGTCCTTTTCCTTCCCGCGCAGGGCCGGGACGATGCAGAACGTGCAGGTGTTGTTGCAGCCGACCGAGATGGACACCCAGCCGGAATAGACCGAATCACGCTTGGTGGGCAGGGTGGAGGGGAAAACATCCAGGGATTCGAGGATCTCCAGCTGGGCTTCGTTATTGTGCCGGGCCCGGTCCAACAGTACCGGGAGCGCCCCGACGTTGTGAGTGCCGAAGACAGCGTCCACCCAGGGAGCCTTCTTGAGGATGGTCTCCCGGTCCTTCTGCGCCAGGCAGCCGCCGACGGCGATCTGCATCCCCGGGTTGGCGGCCTTGACGGGCGCCAGCATGCCCAGGTTGCCGTAGAGCTTGTTGTCCGCGTTTTCCCGTACCGCGCAGGTGTTGAACACCACGACGTCGGCTTGCTCGCCACTGGCCGGCACGTAGCCCGCGGCCTCGAGCATGCCTGCCATCCGCTCCGAATCGTGCACATTCATCTGGCAGCCGAAGGTTCGTACCTGATAGGTACGGGGCTGCTGAAGGGCAGGGTCGGCTGACGGGGCGGTACCGGATGCGGGGGAAGGAATGGTCAAACTCACCTGTTAAGGGTAGCGGGTCGCTCAGGTTGCTGGATCGCCCTGGCTGCCGGATCGGCTGAGGAACCGCTTCGGCGGCCTATGAGTCCAGCGGGCCGTCCGGTGCGCCCGTTTGGGTCTCCGCCTGTGCGTCGAGCACTTCTCCGACGATCCGGAACGCCTGCGACCGCTGATAGCCCTTGCGGCCCAGCATGGACGCCAACCGCCGGGTGATCTTGTCCCGCTCGGCGCGGTCCGACAAATCCGTGCCTGCCCGGAGCTTGCGTTCCACCAGGAGCCGGGCAGCCACTTCCTCATCGGCGTCGGAAAGCTGTTCCAGCGCGACGGCGGCGGTATCCGCGTCAATCCCCTTGTCCGCCAGCTCGCGCCGGAGGGCCCCTTTGGCGAGCTTCCGGGACTGCGAACGGCTGCGCACCCACATGTCGGCGAACTCAGCGTCGTCAATGAGGCGGACCTCCTGGAAGCGGTCCAGCACGGCTTCCGCCACATCCTCCGGGATGTTCCGCTCGGCCAGTTTCCGCGCCAGCTGCAGCCGGCTCTTGGCCGAACTGGTCAGCTGCCGGAGCACGATGGCCCGCGCCACGGATGCGGGATCCGGTTCGGCGTCTGCGTTTGCATCGGCTGCGACGGCAGCATCCGGAACTGGCCCATCCGGCCCGAAGCCGGGGCGTTCGCCGCCCCGTCTCCGCTGCCGTCGCCCCGATCCGGCGTCCTGCCCGGCCGCACGCCATCCGGCGCTCTGACCGGCCGTCAGGTCAGGGGCGTTCCTAGAAGCCGTCAACAGCCTTCAGCTTCGGTGTGTCTTTGGCTTCGTCTTCGGCGGGCTTGACTACCCCGACACCAAGCTTCTCCTTGATCAAGCGTTCCAGTTCGGTCGCCAGCTCCGGGTTGTCTCGCAGGAACCTGCGGGAGTTCTCCATGCCCTGGCCCAGCTGGTCGCCGTCGTACGTGAACCACGAACCCGACTTCTTGATAATGCCGTGCTCCACGCCCATGTCGATGATGCCGCCCTCGCGGGAGATGCCCTGGCCATAGATGATGTCGAATTCGGCGATCTTGAAGGGCGGGGCCATCTTGTTCTTGACGATCTTGGCCTTGGTGCGGTTACCGACGGAGTCGGCACCTTCCTTGAGCGTCTGGATCCGGCGGACGTCGATGCGAATGGACGCGTAGAACTTCAGGGCCTTACCGCCGGTGGTGGTCTCCGGGGAGCCGAAGAACACGCCAATCTTTTCACGGAGCTGGTTGATGAAGATGGCGGTGGTTTTGGTCTGGCTCAGGCGGCCGGTAATCTTACGCAGCGCCTGGCTCATGAGGCGGGCCTGCAGACCCACGTGGCTGTCGCCCATGTCGCCCTCGATTTCCGCACGCGGCACCAGGGCAGCAACGGAGTCGATGACGATGACGTCCAGCGAGCCGGAGCCGATCAGCATATCCATGATTTCCAAGGCCTGCTCGCCTGTATCCGGCTGCGAGACCAGGAGAGCGTCCGTATCCACGCCCAGCCGGGCGGCGTATTCGGGGTCCAGGGCGTGCTCGGCGTCGATGAAGGCGGCAATGCCGCCCAGGCGCTGCGCGTTGGCAACGGCGTGCAGGGCCACGGTGGTCTTACCCGAAGATTCCGGACCGTAGATCTCCACTACTCGGCCGCGGGGCAGGCCGCCAATTCCCAAAGCCACGTCCAGCGCGATGGATCCGGTGGGAATGACTTCGATGGGGGCGCGGACTTCATCGCCCAGCCGCATAACCGAGCCCTTGCCGAACTGCTTGTCGATCTGTGCCAGCGCTGCGTCGAGCGCCTTTTGCCGATCCGGGGCTGCCGCCATGGTTCACACCTCTAATGCTTTCTCGCTTTGGAGTGGCCTCAGCGGCCATTTCTTGGTCATCTCTGACGCTAATGGCACCCACTGACATTCTGGTCGGATGACATCGCCTATGTGGATAACCCACTACGAAAAGCATAGCTTTACCCGAACAGATATTCGAACAGATCGGGCGGCGTGTCAGCGCAGAAGGGAGCGCACATCAGCGTGGGAACGCGGACGCACTGGTGGCGGCGTCAGTCGCGCAGTGGTTTGACGTCGCGTCCCAGACGCCGCTCCGGCGGTACATCCTGGACGTCGCAGACGGCCAACCACACCTGTCGGGGGCTCACACCGGCGGCGAGGGCCTGGTCCGCTGTGCGCCCGCCGGCGCCGGCCAGAACCAGGGTGCTGCTCAAGACCCGGGAGTAGCCGGCCCCGAATTCGTCGTCCATAAGCCGCCAATAGTCACTGATCCGCACCAATAGAGTCTCTCACGGTCCCGGACCCTAGAATTGTTGCCATGAGCAACCCTGCCGACGGCCCTCCTGCGACAGGCCTTCCTGAGACCGGCGTTCCCGCGACGTCCCCTGCGGAGACAGGTGCCGCCGACAAAGACACCGTTGATGAAGCCCTGAACACCGTGGAACACCAAATCAGTCTCTTCTGGCGGCGTGCCCGGTCGGTGTCCCATCAGCTCTCGCGGCAGGTGCACCCGGACATGGAACCGGCGGCCTACGGTCTGCTTTCGGTCATCCGGCGAGAGGGACCCATCCGGTTGACAGACCTGGCCCTGAACATCGGCGTGGGCAAGCCTTCCGTCAGCCGCCAGATCGCCTTCCTGGAAAGCATCGGGTTGGTGTTCAAGGAAGCTGACCCCCTCGACGGAAGGGCGCAGTCGATCCGCCTGACCGAAAAGGGCGAGGAAAAAATGCACCAGGTCCAGGACGCGCGCCGCCAGGACTTCCGTGAACGGCTGGCTGAGTGGCCGGTCGGGGAACTGCAGACCCTCGCCGAATACATGGCAAAGCTTAACTCCATGTTTGAAATTGACGGCTTCGCAAAGGACCCGTCCGCCGGCGACACGGCAAAATAGCCAGCACACAACAAAGCCTCCGGGCCAGTGGCCGGAGGCTTTGTTGAAGTTCCTGTCTGGCTCCTGCGACGGCTTACCGTGCGCCGGAAAGCAGGCCCTTGGACAGTTCGTTGTTGAGTTCAGCGTTGAGATCGCGATCAAGGTCGCGGCCGTAGCGCTGCGAGAATTCCTGGGGAACGGTGTCCGGAACGGCTACGCCCTCGGCGACGGCAACACGGTCGCTGACTTCCCTGAGCATGCTGGACAGCGGCACGTCCAGGGCTGAGCAGATTGACGAGAGGAGCTCTGATGAAGCTTCCTTCTGGCCGCGTTCTACTTCGCTGAGGTAGCCCAAGGAAACACGGGCACTGTGCGAAACTTCGCGGAGCGTGCGTCCCTGGCGCTGGCGTACATCGCGAAGGACATCACCGATTTCGTGACGAAGTACAACCATCTTGCGCTCCTTCTGTTCGCTCTTGGCCTGATCGGCGAGGCCCACATCCTTCCAGCGGACAACGCCGTTTATGGATACGGGCTGCTTTACCATCTGTATCGCCTTGCTCCCTCATAAGTGCGGTCCGCCGTGGAGCGAACCGTGGTGGTTTATTCATCCTAGGCGCCTCCGCTATCCGGAAGCGACACAATGTAATAACTAATGGACACCGGGATTTGTTCCCGGCAACTTTACGCCCGGTAGCTTCAGGAAGATAGGGCCGCTATCAGGCTTTCCAGCGCGGCACCACAAGCCTGTCCGCGGATCTCGGCCCGGTTACCCGTGAAGCCGTACTCGAGGTAGGAGGCACCGGCTGCTGTGGCGATCCCGATATACACCGTTCCCACCGCTTTGCCGTCATGTTCCTCCGGGCCGGCTACCCCCGTGGTGGCGATGCCGATGTCAGCCCGCAGTGCAGTCCTTGCCCCGGCCGCCATGGCCGCTGCGACGGCGCCGTCAACGGATCCGGCAGCGGCCAGAAGCTCTGCCGGAACGCCGAGGACGTCCACTTTGACAGAGTTCTGGTAAGCCACCACGCCGCCCTGGAGCATGCCTGAAGCTCCGGCTGTGTCGGCGAGCACGGCGCTGACCATTCCAGCCGTGAGCGACTCCGCGGCCGCTACGGTGCGGCCCATTTCCAGGGCTTTTTTGACTGCCTGTTCCGCCAGGTGGTGAAGGTTGGTCACGTCGGCTCCCTAATTTCCAGCTGTGGTTGTTCCGGCCCGTTTGCCCTGTGACCGGATTCGCAGGGCTTCAATGACGTACTCGACGCCGGTCCAGACCGTGATCAGGACAGCCGCCATCATGACGGCGAAAGCCACCCATACAAGCCACGGTGCCAGCGCGCCGAGTGGCAGGAGGTACAGGAAGATCGCGGCCGTCTGAACGACGGTCTTGAGCTTGCCTCCGCGCGAGGCCGGGATGACACCGTACCGGATGACAAAGAAGCGAAGGGCGGTGATGCCCCACTCTCGAACGAGGATGACGATGGTGACCCACCACGGCAGTTCGTTCAGGACAGAAAGCATCACCAAGGCTGAGCCGATGAGGAGCTTGTCGGCGATGGGGTCTGCAATTTTGCCGAAATTCGTGACGAGGCCGCGGCTCCTGGCGATGTCGCCGTCGAGCTTGTCAGTGTAGATCGCGACGGCGAACACCACCACCGCGGCCCAGCGCCAGGGCCCCGACTCGCTGTTCAGCCCGGGAGCATCGGCGACGAGGAACCACACGAAGAACGGCACCAGGGCGATGCGCAGCATGGTCAGGATGTTGGGAAGATTCCAGATTCCTGGGCTGCTGGAGCCGGCGGCAGTTGCTTCTGTGCTAGTCACACTCCTAGGCTACCGTCCGGTGAGTGACCACGCGTCTTCGGAACCGTCCTCGTCGTCGCCCGAGGTGCTGTCGGCGCCGTCGAAGTACTCAATCTTCTGGCTGCGCTGGTCCAGGTCCGCCTGCACGAGGTCTTCCGCATAACCGCCCTGGGCGATGTTCGAGTTGGCGTTGTCGCTGAGCGCCGCCGTCTGCGAGTCAGCAACTGCGGGCGCGTCCTGGCCCTTCATGGCTGCGAGCACCGACGCGAGGTCGTCCGGCTTGACCAGGACGTCACGTGCCTTGGACCCCTCGGAGGGGCCAACCACTCCCCTGGACTCGAGGAGGTCCATCAGCCGTCCGGCCTTGGCGAAGCCCACCCGGAGCTTGCGCTGGAGCATCGACGTCGAACCGAACTGTGTGGTGACCACAAGTTCGGTGGCCTGCAGCAGCACTTCGAGGTCGTCCCCGATGTCGTCGTCGATCTGCTTCCTTGGTGCCTCGGGGGCGACATCGTGGCGGTAGTCGACTTTGAGCTGGCCCTTGACGTGTTCCACGACCTTGTGGATTTCAGACTCCGTGACCCAGGCGCCCTGGACACGCATGGCTTTGGAGGCACCCATCGGCAGGAACAGAGCATCACCCTGGCCGATGAGTTTTTCGGCACCGGGCTGGTCCAGAACCACGCGGGAGTCCGTGACGGAGGACGTGGCGAAGGCCATGCGGGACGGCACGTTGGCCTTGATGAGGCCGGTGACGACGTCCACGGAGGGCCGCTGGGTGGCCAGGACCAGGTGGATGCCGGCGGCGCGGGCCAGCTGGGTGATGCGGACGATGGAGTCTTCGACGTCGCGCGGGGCCACCATCATCAGGTCGGCGAGCTCGTCAACAATCACCAGCAGGTACGGGTAGGGCCGGATGACGCGCTTGGAGTCCACGGGCGGCTGGACCTTGCCGGCGCGGACGGCCTTGTTGAAGTCATCGATGTGCTTGAACCCGTAGTTGGCGAGGTCGTCGTAGCGGGCGTCCATCTCGCGGACTACCCACTGCAGGGCCTCGGCAGCCTTCTTCGGGTTGGTAATGATGGGAGTGATCAGGTGCGGGACGCCTTCGTAGGCGGTCAGCTCCACACGCTTGGGGTCCACCATGACCATGCGGACCTCATCCGGGGTTGCCCGCATAAGGATCGAGGTGATCATGGAGTTCACGAACGAGGACTTACCGGCGCCTGTGGCACCTGCGACGAGCAGGTGGGGCATCTTGGCGAGGTTCGCCACGACATAACCGCCTTCGACGTCCTTGCCGACCCCCATCACCATCGGGTGGTCGGTCCGGCGCGCGTTCTGGCTCCGGAGGACGTCACCGAGGGAAACGGTCTCGCGGTCCGTGTTGGGAATCTCGATACCGATGGCGGACTTGCCCGGGATGGGGCTGAGGATCCGGACGTCACTGGAAGCCACGGCGTAGGAGATGTTCTTGGACAGGGCGGTGACCCGCTCCACCTTGGTGCCCGGGGACAGCTCGATCTCATACCGGGTGACGGTGGGCCCGCGGCTGAAGCCGGTGACCTGCGCTTCCACGTTGAACTGGTTGAGGGTCTCGGTTAGCGAAGCCACAATGGCGTCGTTGGCTTCGGTGCGCTCCTTGGGGATGGAGCCCGGGGTCAGAACGTCCGACGGCGGCAGGGTGTAGGTGACGTCGCCCGCCAGTGAGAGCTGCTCGGTCCGCTGCGGAATGGGAGCCGGCAGGGGCATGGGTGTGACGGGCTTGGCCGGCACCTGCGCGACGGCGGCGGCTGCAGCATTGAGTGAACCGGCGGCGACCATCCCGGGGGTGACCAGCGGGATGGCCTCGGTGGCGTTGTCCTCTGCCGGGGCGCTCCCTGCGGTGCCGATGCCCTGGGCGGCTTTGATTTTCTCGACGGCGATCTCCGCCTTCGTGGGGCGGCGCACACCGGGAGCGGGGCGCGATCCACTGTCTGGCTTCGCGTCGGCCTCATCGTCGTCGATAACGGCGTGCTCGAAGGCTTCATCGCCCACGTAGCCTTCCAGCCCCGCGTCGGACTCGTGGTCCTTGCCGAAGAAGCGTCGCTTCTTCTTCCGTGGCGCCTGGGTTGCCGGGGTTTCCTCGAGGTAGCTGCGGTCGTGGCTGTCCCCGTCGTCGCCGGGTTCCTGCAGGTCGATGCCCATGAGGTGCTCATAGGCCCCCCGGAGCCGGCGTGGAATGGCGCTGAAGGGGGTTGCGGTAATGATGAGCAATGAGACGAAGGCCAGCAGCCCGTAGACCGCAATGGGCACCGCGGCATGGATGGCTGCGAGAGGTGAGGCGGCCAGGAAGCCGAGCATGCCGCCTGCCTGGCGGAGTCCGTCGAAGCCTTCGGCTACGGTGGGCTGGCCACCCACGACGTGGGCAAGGCCGCAGCCCGCAAAGGTCATGATGAGAAAACCGATGCCCACCCGGTTGTTTCCCCGGCCGTCGTCGGGCTGCCGGAAGAGCCGGAAGGCGCACACAAAAAGCATCAGCGGCAAAAGCAGCGACATCCAGCCGAAAGTGCCATTGACCACGCTGTAGACGGCGTCCGGGAACCAGCCGGTCATTCCCCACCAGGCGAAGGTGGCGATGAAGACGCCCAGGGCAAGGTTGAACAGGGCAGCGCCGTCGCGGCGTTCGTCCGCCGGCAGGTCGCTGACATCGGAGCCGATCCTGCGGACTCCGCCGCCAACCAGATGGCCGACGCCCAGCCAGGCGCCGGCCACAATGCGCAGCAGCCAGGGCTGCCGCTGGTCAACGGCGGGAAGCTGGCGGGTGCGTGCGGTGCCCGCCGATGAACCGGCCCGGCCGCCGGTGCGGCTGGACCCTGTGGCGCCTGCACCGCGGCCCGCCGAGCTGCCGGATTTGGCGCTGGATTTGCCGCCAGCGGTGCCTCGGGGCGCGGGAGTAGTACGAGTGGCCATACGTGCCACGGTACCGGAACTGGCGTGGTTTTCCGCGGATTTCCGGCTGTTCCCGGCCTCATGTTGCAGATGGGAAAGGCCCGGTTCCATAAGAACCGGGCCTTTGCCATTCCGCTTGCCTTCGGGGCTGTTACGCCTCGAGGACCACCGGGATGATCATGGGCTTGCGGCGCAGCTTGCGGTTGACCCAGGTGCCGACAACGCGGCGGATAACCTGCTGGAGCTGGTGCGTGGTGTGGTCCGTGCGGTTGAGCACGGCTTCTTCCAGGGCGGCGTTGATCTTGGGGATAATCTCGTCGAAGACCGAATCGTCCTCGGCCACGCCGCGGGCATGGATCTCGGGTCCGGAGACCACCTTGCCGGTAGTGCGGTTGATGACGGTGATGATTGAGATGAAGCCTTCATCGCCGAGCGTCTGGCGGTCCTTGAGGTCCGCTTCGGTGACTTCGCCGACGCTGGAGCCGTCCACGTAGACAAAGCCCACTTCAACCTGGCCTACTACGTCTGCGCGGTGGTCCTTGAGGTCGATCACGGTGCCGTTGTCGGCAAGGATAACGCTGGCGGTGGGGACGCCGGACTCGATGGCGATCTTGCCGTTGGCGATCAGGTGGCGGGTTTCGCCGTGCACGGGCATGGCGTTGAGCGGCTCAAGGATGTTGTAGCAGTAGAGCAGCTCGCCGGCGGCCGCGTGTCCGGAGACGTGCACCTTGGCGTTGCCCTTGTGGATGACGTCCGCGCCGAGCTTGAGCAGGCCGTTGATGATGCGGAACACGGCGTTCTCGTTGCCTGGGATGAGGCTGGAGGCCAGGATCACGGTGTCGCCGTCGCCCACCACTACGCGGTGGTCGCCGTTGGCCATGCGGGAAAGCGCGGCCATCGGTTCGCCCTGGGAACCCGTGGACATCAGGACCACGCGGTTGTCCGGCAGGTTGTCGATGTTCTTGATGTCCACGAGGAGGCCCTCGGGAACGTCGAGGTAGCCGAGCTTGGCGGCGATGGCCATGTTGCGGACCATGGAGCGGCCTACGAAGGCCACCTTGCGGTTGTGCTTGGCGGCGGCGTCGAGTACCTGCTGGACGCGGTGGACGTGCGAGGAGAAGGACGCCACGATGATGCGCTTGGTGGCCTGGCCGAAAAGCCGTTCCAGCGTGGGGCCGATTTCCTTTTCGGCGGTGGTGAAGCCCGGGACGTCGGCGTTGGTGGAGTCTGACATAAAGAGGTCAACGCCCTCTTCACCGAGCTTGGCGAAGTGCCGGAGGTCGGTGATCCTGCCGTCCAGGGGCAGTTGGTCCATCTTGAAGTCGCCCGTGTGCAGGACAGTGCCGGCGGCCGTGCGGATGAACACGGCCAGTGCGTCGGGGATGGAGTGGTTGACCGCGACAAACTCGCACTCGAAGGGGCCAAACTTTTCGACCTGGCCCTCTTCAACGGTCATCGTGTACGGACGGATCCGGTGTTCCTGCAGCTTGGCCTCGATGAGGGCCAGCGTCAGCTGTGAGCCAACCAGGGGGATGTCAGCGCGCAGCCGCAGGAGGTACGGAACAGCGCCGATGTGGTCCTCGTGGCCGTGGGTCAGGACAACGGCCACGATGTCGTCGAGACGGTTCTCGATGTAGGAGAAATCGGGCAGGATCAGGTCAACGCCGGGCTGGGTCTCCTCCGGGAAGAGGACACCACAGTCCACGATGAGCAGTTTGCCGTCGATTTCGAACACGGCCATGTTCCGGCCGATCTCCCCCAGTCCGCCCAGCGGAACGATCCGAAGGGTGCCTTGCGGCAGACGTGGAGGCGTGACAAGGCCGGTAAGGGCGGTTTGGGTCATAGTGCACTACTTTCCAGGCGGAAGGGTGCTGGTCTTAGCCCTCAGGGAAAGACCAGCCCCGCTTCCGCCAAATCCTCGCGGATGGATACGATCTCGGCTTCGTCCGGCTCCACGAGGGGCAAACGGACAATCGAGTTGGGCAGGACTCCCTGCCATTTAAGAATTTGTTTGGCTGCAACGGCTCCCTGGATACGGGTCATCGTTGCCCTTACAACGGGCAGCAGCTCGAAGTTGATTTTACGCGCGGTTTCGAAGTCGTTCGCATTGATGGCGTCGATCAGTTCGCGGAAGCGGCGCGTAGCGATGTGGGTTGTAACACCCACGAGTCCGACGGCGCCCAGGGACATCCACGGAAGGGTCAGTCCGTCGTCGCCCGAGTAGAAGTACAGGTCCGTCTCTGCCATCACGCGACTGGCTGCAACGAAATCGGCTTTGGCATCCTTGACTGCGACGATATTCGGGTGCTGCGCCAGGCGGATCATGGTTTCGGGCTCGATCGCGATGGAGGAACGGCCCGGAATGTCATAGAGCATGACGGGCACATCGGCTGCGGAGGCGACAGCCTCGAAGTGTGCCCGGACCCCGGCCTGGCTGGGCTTGTTGTAGTACGGCGTGACGAGCAGGAGGCCATCGACGCCGAGCGCTGCCGCCTGCTGGGAGAGGTGCACCGAATGTGCGGTGTCGTTCGTCCCGGTGCCGGCGATGATGGCTGCGCGGTCTCCCACGGCCTCCTTGACAGCGCGGAACATGCCAAGGTTTTCTTCATCCGAGAGGGTGGACGTTTCGCCGGTGGTACCGGTGACGACCAGGCCGTCGCAGCCATCGTCCACAAGTTTGGTGGCCAGTTCGGCTGCCTGCTTGTAGTCCACGGCGCCATCCTTGGTGAATGGCGTGACCATGGCGGTCAGGAGCGTACCAAGGGCAGGAGCGGTGGCGGATTTGTGAGGCATGGAAAAAACGTTACCCTGTCGGCAGCTGGTTAGGACAATGGGAGCGACGTGATACACGTCAAATAGCGGGCTGCCATGCCCCTGGAACTGAGGTCCGCACCCACTGGAAGTCCGACACCCGCAGCGTCAGCGGAATTTCCGCAAGGCACTCCGTTGCAGGACGGTGGTGACCACTTCCGTGCCGGTTCCGGCGGCCTTTTTTAGTTCGAAGCCGTCCGGTCCCCAGAACCCGCTGAGGCCGCAGGAAGGGCCCAACGCAGTGGATCCGCCAAGGTTCGCCAGGATGGCGAACATCCGGTTGTCCATGGCCCTGGCTCCCAGGTGCAGGCCAAGCCGTCGATCTTCGGCCAGCGTGTACAGGGCCGATACGGCATAGATATCCGCGCCGGCCTGGGCTGCCCCGGTGGAGTGGGCAGGAACCGCGGCGTCAAAGCAGATGGCCAGCGCGATCTTCCAGCCGTCCAACTCGATCACAAGTGCACCGTCGCCAGCGGCGAAGACCTCCCGCTCCTGGCCGTGGAGGTGGGTTTTGAAGCCGAGTCCGAGAGTGCCGTCGGGGTGGATCACGAGGCTGGCGAGCCGCGGCGTGCCATCAGGTTCCCGATAGGCAGCACCCGCCACGGCGGTGATCCCGGTCCGGCGGCAGATTTCGTAAATGTCGCCCAGCCGCGGGTCCTTGTGCTGGAGCCAATAGCCATCATCGGCCAACTGCGCCAGCTTGTATCCCGTCAACGACAGCTCCGGGAACACCACCAGCCGAGCGCCGTGGGACTCTGCATCCTCGATCAGCCGGACGTGTTCTTGCACATTCGGGACAATCCCGCCTTCCAGCGCCTGGTACTGCACGGCGGAGACGGTCAGGGCATCAGTCACCTCATTATCCTAGGGATGCGCGTCAGCCCTCGCCACACCATCCTGCGTATTCCCCGGCTGGCAGTACCGGTCCACCGCAGCCTCCCGCAGCCCCTCGGCCCAGGCTGCAAGCCGTTGGGCCGCCCGGACGTAGTGGAACAGTTCCGTGGGCGTCAAGGCGTCGAGGTCGCTCTCGGCCAACCTGCGGGCCAGCTCGGCCCCCGCCGGCTGGGCGGCGAGTGTCACCCCTTCGTCCTGCCACTGGATGTCCACGGGAGGCCGACCCGCCACGAGCTGCCGGAAAAGAAAGTCCACCACTCCTGGGCTCATCGCTTTCATCAAACCTGCAGGATGTGCCGGGGCGGCGTCCTGGGCATCCCGGGCGGGGCGCACCGATCCGCCGGCGAGTGGGAATTCCGGAAACGGCCGCGGCTGGGATGGGGTTTGCATGGTGTCCATATTATTCGAACATATATTCGAACACAAGGTCTTTAAGGCCGCGTGTTTGCCGGGCCCTTGACTGCCGCCACAAAGGTTGGTGTGAGAACATCGCCTGATGACGTCCCGTGCCCCGGCAAGACCCTCGCGGGTGCCTCGAACCTCACAGGCCGCGGGCCGCCTCCGCGGTATCGACGCCGCGAGGGGGCTGGCGCTCCTTGGCATGATGGCCACGCACCTGCTCCCCACCTTCGAGGCAAACGCCGATCTCACGCCCACCTGGATCGGCCTTACCTTCTCCGGCAGGGCGTCCGCCCTGTTTGCCGTACTGGCGGGCGTGGGACTGGCGCTGTCTACCGGAAAGCAGCTACCGCCGGAAGGTACTGCCTTGAACGCAGCCCGCCGCGGCATCGCACTGCGCGCACTGGTGATTGCCGCCGTCGGGCTCTCATTGGGCGGGCTGGAAGTAAACCTTGCGAACATCCTGGTCCACTACGCCCTCTTGTTCCTGTGCATCCTGGCGTTCCTGGGCCTGAAGCTGAGGGCGCTGTGCGGCTGGGCAGTCGGCTGGATCGTGGTTTCCCCCCTGCTCGCCTATCTGCTCCGCCCCTGGCTTATGGCGGCCAACCCGCCCCTGAACCTGGGCCACAACCCGTCCTGGGAAGACCTCTCTACCCCTTTCCCCCTGCTGGGGGACTTGTTCCTGACCGGCTACTACCCGGTGTTCCAGTGGCTGTCATACCTGCTGGTGGGCCTGGTCATCGGCCGGCTGGCCCTCACCAAAGCGATAGTCCCTGTCCTGCTGCTCTGCGTCGGCGCGGCGGTGGCCGCACTGGCCAAGGCTTTGGGTACCGCGGCGATGGAGAACTGGGGCGGCCGGGCCGCGCTGGAGGCAGTCCTGAACGCGCCCGGCTACCCGCTGGACAGCGTCCTCCAGGTCAACCTCACCGGAATCCGGCAGGAAGGATCCTGGTGGTGGCTGGCGGCCGCGGCGCCGCATTCGGCCACCACGCTGGACCTTTTGCACACCTGCGGCGTGGCAGCCGCCGTGGTGGGCGTGTTCCTCCTGCTCGGCAGGCTGGCTGACTGGCTGGACCTGGACCTGCTGCTGCCGCTGCGGGGCGCGGGTGCCATGACGCTCACGCTCTACTCAGCGCATGTTTGGGTTGTTTCGGCGTTCTACCTGAAGCCGCTGCCCGCGGGCTGGACCGAGGACGGGATGTACTGGGCGCATGCCGCGACGGCCATCACCGTGGGTATTGTGTTTGTGCTCCTGAAGTGGCGGGGCCCGTTGGAGTTGGTGGGCCATGCGGCCAACCGGCTGGGGCGCGGCGACCGGGCCAGCCTGCTCTAAGCGGGAACCTTGCCGCGGAACAGCTTCACGGCGTCGCGCATGGACGCGCGGGCTCGCTTGCGGTCCCCGGCAGCGTCATAGGCGCAGCTGAGCCGGAACCACGAACGCCAGTCACCGGGCGCCGCTTCCGCCTCGGCCTTGTACTTTTCGAATTCCAGATCCGCCGCGGAGCGGACGATCCGGCCGGCGGGTGTGCGCGGCAGTTCGTCCACCGGGAGCCCGCCTTCGGCTTCCAGGACCGTGGCCATCTGTTCCGTGCGGGCGCCGAACAGCAGTTCACGGATCATGGCCCAGGCGCCGATGGCCGGGAGGACCAGGTAGGCAGCTCCGATGGCCTTGGCGGCGGGGTTGCTGTCCAGCAACAGGAGGATGGAGCGCTGGAAGGACACCACCAGGTAGAAGACCAGCAGGAGGGTTACGGCACCCACCCAGATCTTCGTGCGGTTCTTCCGGAACGCGGCAAAAAACCCGCCCACGGCCTAGAGTCCCAGGTCCAGGTAGCCGTCCAGGCCCACCGTCAGTCCCGGATGTGCGGCGACATTCCGCACGCCCAGCAGCACTCCAGGCATAAAGGAGGCCCGGTCAAAGGAATCGTGCCGGAAGGTTAACTGCTCCCCCGGCCCGCCGAGCAGCACCTCCTGGTGGGCCACGAGCCCGCGGAGCCGAACGCTGTGAACGCGGACTCCCTCAACGTCGCAACCCCGCGCGCCGGCGAGTTCACTGGTGGTCGCGTCAGGACTGGCCGGAACGTCCGCCGCCTTGCGCTCGGCGGCGATGAGCTGGGCGGTGCGGACAGCCGTCCCGGATGGGGCATCAACCTTTTCCGGGTGGTGGAGTTCAATGATTTCCACGGATGCGAAATACTTGGAGGCCTTGGCGGCAAAGGCCGAGGCCAGCACGGAGCCAAGGGCAAAGTTGGGGGCGATCAGCACCCCGGTTTCGGGGCGCTGCGCCAGCTGTGCCTCCAGGGCGGCTAGCCTGGTGGCGTCCCAACCGGTGGTCCCTACGACGGCATGCATGCCATGCTCGACGGCGTAGCGCACGTTTGCTTCGGTGCTTTCGGGGACGGTGAGGTCCACCACTATGTGGGCACCCGACGTGGCCAGCTGGTCCAGCGAGTCGCCGCGTCCCAGGGCGGCTACGAGCAGCAGGTCAGGAGCCGCTTCAACAGCCTTAACGGCTTCGGCGCCCATGCGCCCGTTGGCGCCCAGGACAGCCACGCGGGTGGGCGCGGAGAGTTGTTCGATCATGCCGTTAACCCTACCGTCGGGCCGGGTGCGGGATTGAACCGAAAGGTGTGCGTTACCTCGCGGCCGCCGGAAGGCGTAGGGAAGCCGGTGCGCCCTAGCTGCCTGCGCCGACCCACTCCACCGTGCCGTCGGCGAAGAACTGTTCCTTCCAGATGGGCACCTGCTCCTTGATGCGGTCCACCAGTTCGGAACACACGGCAAAGGCCTGTCCTCGGTGCGCAGCGGAGACCGCACAGACCAGCGCCGGATCACCGATGTTGAGCATTCCGATGCGGTGGGCAGCCCAGATCCGCACGGGCTGCGTGGCGGATCCGTCCCCGGCATGTTCGGCGGCAAGGCGGGCGACGACGTCGGCCATCACCTGATGAGCCGTGGGGTGCGCGCTGTAACTGAGCCGCTCCACTGCCTTGCCGCCGTCGTGATTCCTCACCACGCCGCTGAAGCTGACCACCGCCCCTGCTGTGTCAGACTCCACGGCAGCGATGGCCTGGTCCACGGAGATCGGTTCTGCGCTCAGCACCGCATGGACCACTTCGAAAACCGATTCAGTGCCCATGTCCGCCCTCCAGCTGGTCGCACAGGTGCCCGATTAGCGGATCGAGCACCGACAGTCCGTCCATAACGCCCTTGGGCGACCCGGGCAGGTTGACAATAAAGGTCTGCCCCGCAGCTCCGGCGTGCCCGCGGCTGAGCGCGGCGAGCGGCGTCTTGACTGCGCCTTCGCGCCGGATCGCCTCCATGATGCCCGGAATTTCCCGGTCCAGGAGGGGCAGGGTCACGTCGGGTGTGCGGTCGTCCGGGCTAAGCCCGGTACCGCCGCTGGTGATCACGACGGCGGGATGCTGGGTGAGGAGGGCCCTGATGGCGGCACCAACAGGCTCACCGTCCGGCACCACCATGGCAGGGTAGGCCTCAAAGCCGTGCTCGGTGAGCCAGTCGATGATGACCGGACCGGTTTCATCCTCATAGATGCCTGCGGCCGCGCGGGTGGACGCAATGACAACCCCGGCCTTGCGCCCCTGCACTTCGCCGTGCGTGTGCGGCTCCGGCAGGTGAGGTTGAGGTGCAAGCGGCCCGCTGTTTGGCTCGGGCAGGATAGTGCTCTCGGTGCTCATAGTGTCCAGTCCCCGCTCTTGCCGCCGCTTTTCGCCAGCACTCTGATGTCGGTCAGCACGGCGTGCTTGTCGACGGCCTTGATCATGTCGTACACGCTGAGCGCGGCCACAGAGGCCGCCGTCAGTGCTTCCATCTCCACCCCGGTGACCCCGCGCGTCTTGACCGTGGCCAGGATCGCCACGGAATCGGTTCCGAGCTCGAAGTCCACGGTAACTTTCGAGAGCGGTAAGGGATGGCAGAGCGGGATGAGGTCGGGCGTCTTTTTTGCCGCCATGATGCCGGCAACCCGCGCCACGGCCAGGGCATCACCCTTGGGCAGGCCGCCGGATCCGAGCAGGCCCAGCACTTCGTCAGTGGTGCGGACCGTGGCAGTGGCTGTGGCTTCCCGGGTGGTTTCGGCTTTCGCGGACACGTCCACCATCTGGGCGCTGCCGTCCTGGCGCAGATGGGTCAACGCGGACGGGTTATGTTCTGGATTCACAGCATCCATACTTCCACCTCGTCGCCCTCGGCGAGCGCCGAGACTCCAACCGGTACGTGCACCAGCGCGTTGGAGCCGGCGAGGGCATGCATGAGGTGGGAGCTTTCGCCACCTTCCAAGCGGACGGTTCCGTCCCCCTGGAGGGTTCCGCGCCGGACCTGATGCTTATGTTCCGGCGACGACAGGCTGTGGCCCAGCCGTGCGCGGACCGGGATCCGAGGTGCAGGCGATCCAAAAAGTTCGGCCAGCACGGGCCGCAGGAACATTTCGAAGGAAACGAGGCAGCTGACCGGATTTCCCGGGAAACCCAGGAAGGGTACTCCGTCGAAAGTTCCGATGCCCTGCGGGCCACCGGGCTGCATGGCGACATGCAGGAACTCGGCGCCCTTGCCCTCCATGGCCTGGCGGACAACTTCGTAGGCTCCTTGGCTGACCCCGCCCGTGGTAACGATCATGTCCACCGCTCCGGCATGGCTGCGCAGCAATGAGCGGAAGTCGCGAGGATGGTCCGAGGCGATGGCCGTGCGCACCACGGCCAGGCCCGCCTGCCGCATGGCACTCTCGAGGAGCGTTCCGTTGGAATCATAAATCTTGCCGGCCGGCAAGGGCCGGCCGGGTTCCACCACTTCGTCGCCCGTGGTTGCCAGCAGGACGGTCACCGGCCGGCGAACAGTAACTTCGGCGATCCCCAGGGCCGCCAGCAGCCCCAGCTGAGCCGGGCCGAGGAAGGTTCCCGCTGCCAACGCCCGCTCCCCCACCGCGATATCACTCCCGGCCGACCGCACGAAGGTGCCCGCCGGCGTCGCCGGCAACCACACGGTACTTGCTTCCCCTCCGGCGGGGAACCGGTCCGGGATGGCACGTTCCACGGGCACGACGGCGTCAGCGCCGGCGGGGAGCATGGCTCCCGTCATGATGGCGGCGGCAGTGCCACCGCCCAGGGCCGCCGGCACGGCGCCTGCCGGAATGGGGACAACCACCACAGGCAGTACCGCACCGCTTTCGGGAACGTCCGCGCTGTTGACGGCAAAGCCGTCCATTTGGGAGTTGGCGAACGGCGGGAGGCCCAGGGGGGCCGTAATGTCCTGGGCGAGCCCCTTGCCCAACGCGTCCCGAAGTGCCAGCCTTTCCGTCTTTTTCCGGGCGAACAGGGGTGTCAGCAGTTCGGTGACAGCGGCACGGTGCAGGGCGACGGACCGCGCCTGGTGGGTCGTTTGGCCGTGCTGGTGCGGAGAGCTGTGCATGGTCCTGCCTTCGGTCCGGGCGGTCATGGATTCACATCAACTCTAATAGTGTGGAAGCCGGTGGCCCCGTCGGGAGCAACCGGCCGGCGTTCCTCGACCTGCGGCTCGCCGTTGAGGTCCGTCGCGCGGACCTGGACCTCGTACTGCCCAGGAGCAAGCTCGATGCCAACCTGCCACTGGTACCAGGTGTCCAGCGAAATCCCGGGTGCGAGACGGGCTGCCTGCCACGGACCGCGGTTGACGCGGAGTTCCACCTTGCCGATCCCGGTGTGCTGTGCCCAGGCCACGCCGCCAAACATGACCGTTCCAGCACTCACCCGCCGGCCGGTTCGCGGCACGTCGATCCGTGAGGACGTTTTGATGGGGCCACGGTCGGACCAACCACGCGGCGTCCAATAGCCGACGTCGTCCGCGAACCTGGTGACACGGAGTTCGGTGAGCCATTTGGTGGCGGAAACGTAGCCGTAGAGGCCAGGCACGATCATCCGGACCGGGAAGCCGTGTTCCAACGGCAACGGATCGCCGTTCATCCCCACCGCGAGCAGGGCGTCGCGATCGCCGGTGAGGACCTCCAGCGGGGTGCCCGCAGTCCAGCCGTCGGAGCTTCGGGACAATACCATATCGGCACCGGCTTGCGGCCGGGCAAGGGCCAGGAGTTCCCGCACCGGCCAGCCAAGCCAGCGTGCATTGCCAATCAGGTCCCCGCCCACCACGTTGGACACACAGGCGATGGTCACATGACGTTCGATCAGGGGCTTGGACAGCAGATCAGCCAGGTTCAGCTCAATCTCCTGTTCCACCATTCCCGTGACGCGGAGTACCCAGGATTCGGGGTCGAGGGAAGGGACAATCAGGGCGGTGTCGATCCGGTAGAAGTCCCGGTTCGGGGTGACCAGCGGCTGCATCCCGTCCAGGCTTACTTCGGCGCCGGCCGGGATCGCGGGCGCTTCAGACGATGGAGCGGGCAACGTCAGTTTTTCGCGGGCAGTACTGATGCCGGCGGCCGCTCCTCGCCAGACCGCGGCGACAATCCCACCAACGGCGGTGGCCCCGGCGCTCGCAGCCAGGACCTGCAGGAACGTGCGCCGCCCGGCGGTTCGTGCAGTCCTCGCGGACATTTCTGTCCCCGCTGCGCCGGCCGGTAGTCCTTCCTGGAGCCGGCGGCTCAGCCATCCGAGCAGAAGTGCTCCAGCCAGGGCTGCGACCAATGGAACCACAGCCGCTGCTGGGGTCATCTGGGCGCGGGTAAGCACCGCAGTAAGCCCGACGAGCCCAAAAACACCAATCACCGCTGCACCGGCAAACCGCCTGCGCTGTTCCAGAATTCCGGCCAACGCCCCGACTGCTGCGATAACCAACAGCATCCCGGCCACGAATACTGCCTTGTCGGCGGTGCCGAACAAGGAGATGGCCCAGTCCTTCACACCCGGCGGAACGGCATCGATCAGGGCCCCGCCGACTGCCGTCAGGGGCGAGAGGGACGGACTGATCAGGCCTGCCAGCAACTCCCCTATGACGAGGGCGGCGCCGGCGGCCACGGCCCCCGAGGCTGCTGCCCAGCGGCGGCTGAACTGAGCGGCACCCGCAGTTCCCGAGCGCCCGGGAGAGGTGGCGCCGTCGTCGGCCGTTTCCTGCAGGGGCTGGGAGCTGTTCACCTCTCCAGCATAGGTTCGCCGGGACCCGGCAGCGCCGGACTTGGCCGTCTTCGGGAGTTCTGTACGACTTCCGTAAGATCATCCTGCGGCACCGGCGCCACGACGCGGCCAAAGGTGGCGTAGCCTGATTTCATGAGTGTTCAGCTAGGCATGCCGCAACCCCGAGAAGATGCCGGGCCGGGCCTGCCGCCTGCCCGGCCGGCCGGCACTCCGCCCGGGCTGCTGGACCAGTACGGCCGCCGGGCCACGGACATGAGGCTGTCGCTGACGGACAAGTGCAATCTGCGCTGTACGTACTGCATGCCGGCCGAGGGGCTTGAGTGGCTGTCCAAACAGGCTGTGATGTCGGCCGAGGAAATCGTGCGGATTGTCGGCATTGGCGTGGACCTGCTCGGCGTCCGGGAACTGCGGCTTACGGGCGGGGAGCCGCTGGTCAGGGCGGACCTGATTGATATCATCGCGGCCCTGCGGAGCAATCACCCGGAGCTGCCGATCTCAATGACCACCAACGGCGTGGGCCTGGACAAAAAGGCCGCTGCGCTCAAAGCTGCGGGCCTGACCCGCATCAATGTCTCGCTCGATTCGCTGCACGAAGAGACCTTCACCAAGCTGACCCGGCGCCCGTTCCTGGACCGCGTACTCGCGGGCGTCGATGCCGCCTGGGCCGCGGGGCTGGGCCCCGTCAAGCTCAACGCCGTGCTGATGCGCGGCATCAACGACACCGAGTCGCCGTCTCTGCTCGCCTGGGCACTGGACCGCGGCTACG
The DNA here is from genome assembly GCF_014217545.1 of Pseudarthrobacter sp. NBSH8. NCBI lineage: Bacteria > Bacillati > Actinomycetota > Actinomycetes > Micrococcales > Micrococcaceae > Pseudarthrobacter > Pseudarthrobacter sp. NBSH8. The sequence continues at coordinate 1,421,653 of NZ_CP043178.1, read as the reverse complement.
AACTGCGTTTCATCGAGCAGATGCCCCTTGACGCGGACCACGGGTGGACGCGGCGGAACATGATCACGGCGGCCGAGATCCGTTCCCTGCTCTCGCGCGACTTTGTGTTGAGCCCCGATCCCCGTGCCCGCGATGGAGCCCCGGCAGAACGCTTTGACGTACGACGCCGGGTGGCCGGGTCTGCGGGGCCCGATGGTCCGGGGCAGGGTACCGGGGTGCCGGACGCCGACCGGCCTGACGCCAAGGGGCCGGACGCCGAGGGGCCGGTGCTCGGTACCGTGGGGATCATCGCGTCCGTCACGGAGCCGTTCTGCGCCGACTGCCGTCGGACGCGGATCACGGCCGAGGGCAAGATCATGAGCTGCCTGTTCTCCCGTGAGGAGTTTGATCTTTTGGGTCTGCTGCGGGAGGGCGCCAGCGACGAAGCCCTGGCCGGACGCTGGCAGGACGCCATGTGGGTCAAGCCAAAGGCCCACGGCATGGACCACACAGGTCTCGGCGCGCCGGACTTTGTCCAGCCGGACCGCAGCATGAGCGCCATCGGAGGCTGAATTCTTGAACGTACGTTACTTCGCTGCCGCACGCGCCGCTGCGGGTGTGGACGAGGAGTCCTTTGATCTCGCGTCCGGGACTACGGTGGCCGGCTTGCTGCAGGCAGTCCTGGCTGTGGACCGCGCCGAGCCGCCTGCCGGCACTCCTCCCCTGCAACGGATCCTGTCCCGGAGCAGCTTCCTGCTCAACGAGGTGGCCGTCCGGGACCGCACCACTGTGTTAAATCCGGGCGATGTGGTTGACGTACTGCCGCCCTTCGCGGGCGGGTAGAACACCTCGCAGACCGCGCGAACGGACACTTGAGGTCCCGTAGCTGGGGCCATCCTTCGCCTCCGAGCGCGAGCGGACAGTTGAGCCCTGGGATCTGAGGCCCCGTAAGTGTCCGTCGCGCCGAAATGGCCGGGCTCGTAGTCGCGATGGCTGCCGTCAAGGCCGTGGCCGCGGAGTTATGCACATAGCCATTGAGCCTCACCGCTTTTGTCGGACCCTCCGGGGATGATTTGGGTATGGATAGCAGAGCAGCTGTGGCGACGGCGGAGGCCCTTTCGGTGTCTTTCGGTGAGCTTGCTGCAGTGCTCCGTGAAGCTACCGAAGGCTCCGCTGCGTGTGCTGATCCGCTTCGCCGTAGGGCTGATGTTGCCCTGAAGACCTTGGCCGCCGTCGCCTGCGGGGAGGCGACGATGGCTGCCCTGAAGGTGCATGCGGCCGCCGTGTACGCCGCCGCTGCCGAGGCTCTGGCGGGCCCGGCTGAGTCGCCGCAGGACCACAGGGGCCAGGAGATGGCCGTGATCGCTGAAGTCGCCTGTGCTCTGACGGTCAGCGAACGCTCCGCCAGTGCTCTGCTCGCTGAGGCGCACGCGCTGACCACGGCCCTGCCGTTGACGTTCTCGGCGTTGCAGGCCGGGCAGATTTCATGGCAGCACGCGAGGATCATGGTCGACGAAACCATGAACCTAAACCCCGCGGGAGCGCAGGCGTTGGAGGCACATTTCCTGGACCCCCACGCAATGAACCCGGCACATGGCCCGGCCGGTGAGCTCATCCCCGGCCGGTTCCGGCACAAGGCCCGCACCTGGCGGGAACGCCACCACCCGGTCAGCATCGAACAACGCCACCTACGTGGGGTCCAGGACCGTCGGGTGGAGTACGCCCCGGACCGCGACGGGATGGCCTGGCTCTCCGCCTACCTCCCCGCCGTCCAGGCTGCCGGGATCTGGGACCGTACCACCACCGCAGCCCGGGCCCTCCAAGGCCCCCATGAAGACCGCACCCTCAGCCAACTCCGCGCAGACACCGTTGCCACCTGGCTCCTCGGCGCCAACACCACCGCCGGCGCCGGAACCGGTGATGAGGGTCGGGAAAACAGCGGCGACGCGACCGGCGAAACGAGCCACCACGAGACCGGTGGCATCGCTGTGGGTGTTGGTGTTCCGTCGCCGCGGGCGCAGGTCCTCGTCACCGTGCCGGTGTTTGCGCTGTTGGGCCTCACGGATGAACCGGCCATGCTCGACGGATACGGGCCCATCCCGCCGTCCATGGCCCGCCAACTGATCGCCGACGGCGCGGAGTCCTTCCACCGCGTCCTGACCGATCCCCGGGACGGTGCACCGCTGGAGATCGGGCGGACCAGCTACCGGCTCACAAAAGCCCAACGCCAATGGCTCAGACTGCGCGACGGGAAGTGCCCGTTCCCCGGCTGCAGCAACCACTCCCTCGACAACGAAGCCGACCACATCCTCGCCTGGGCCCACGGCGGCACCACCGGAATCTCAAATCTCGGCCAGCCCTGCCACAAACACCACAGACTCCGCCACACCACAGCCCGGACACCCACCGCGGCTACCAAAAATAACCCGCCCGGCTGGACATCACCCACCGGACGCCACTACACCAGCGAACAACCCGACTGGGAACCACCCCAATGGCCAGCAGACATCCCCATGCCCGGCTCCGGCACTGGCACTGGCATCAGCCCCGGTTTGGTCTTGGACGTGCACCTGGCACTCGACCCGGACCTGGACCTGGACCTGGACCTGGACCTGGACACAAGCCTGCCACCGCCACAGAGTTGACGGCCGGTCCGGTTACTGGGCCGTTCCCATCGCCAGGGCCAACAAAGTCGCGCGGCTATGGACGCCGCATGTCTCGAAAATCTGCTTGAACTGATCCTGAACGGTGTAGGCCCCGATCCCCAAGGCGTCAGCCATGGCGTTGGTGTCGGCGCCGCTGGCGGCAAGCTCAAACAATTCCCGCTGCCGCGTTGTCAGCCCGAAGCTCCGGGCGAACATATCAAGGCGCGCCCCCGGAGGGCATGCCTGGATGGTCACGGCCAATGGCGGAATGGCCGCTGTGCCGGTGGAGTCCATCCGGCTGGCCTGGATCAGGGCCCACTGGCCTGACCCTATGTGCACACGGGCGGACGGAGGATGCCGATCCACGCCCGCCTCACGCGCCAGCAACTGGGCAGCAACGTTGAAAACCTCGGCCGCTACGCGTTGAAAGGGACGCGGGCCAGGCTGAAGCAGCCCCAGCCACTCCCCCACCGAAGCCGTTCCACCCACCACGGCCAGATCCGCATCCAGAGTCAGCACAGCCTGCTGAGGCAAGTCCGGCCTCGGACCTCCGTCGATGGCTGACGCCCCCGCACGGACCACCTCCTGTCCTACGGGGTCGCGTCCTACGGGGTCGCGTCCGCCGGGCACCTCCATAAGAAACTGCCGGGCTATCGAACGACGCAGGGCGGGCATCACCTCACGCGTCACGGCGGCGATGTATCCCACTTCCTCGGCAGTAAAGGGATCGTCCTGCGCCGTTCGCCAGAGGTCAAGCCAACCCCAGCAGCCGTGTTTATCCGCCAGCACTGCGAACAGGACATCGGTCACCCCGTAGCGCTTCATCAAGCCATTCCAGACCAGGCTCCGGGATGGATTGCCGGCCGTTTCTCGCAGCAGCGTCGTTGCCGGCGACGTACTGATCGCCAACCGCGTCCACCGACCTGCCGGCGTCAGGTACTTGAGCCGGATCAGCAACGGCAGTTCGTCCGGGCACGGAATCCGGGCAATGGGCGAGATGCCCGTCGCCGTCAGCGGATCTGAAATCGGCCAGACGAAGGCGCTGAACGGAAGCACCCGGCCCAACTCAGCAATCACAGCGGTGCGCAATGAGTGGTGATCCGGGGCGGAATCGCCGATCAGCCGGATCCGTTCAAGGCTCCGGCGCCAGGGCCTGCCAGCGGTCATTCCCCCAGTATGCGCTCTGCGGCCGGCGCCGGCGCTTCCGTCCCAGGACCCCAGATTTCTGGGATACCGGCGGCAGCGGCCAACAGTTACCGTGACGGTACGCAACGCGGCGGAACCGTGCGGCTCTCCCGGCAGCGGAGCAAAGGGTCGGAGCACGGAGTCAACACGTGCGACCAACTAACGCGATCAACTAAGGAGAATCAGCAATGTACACACTGCAGATAGAACATGGCATCAAGGACTTTGGCATGTGGAAGGCGGCCTTCGACCGGGATCCGGTGGACCGCGCGGCGTCCGGGGTCGTCGGCCACCGGATTTCCCAGCCGGTGGACGACCCCCACTACGTGGTGGTGGAACTCGATTTCACGGAACGCGGCCAGGCCGAGCAATTGCTGGCGACCCTGAAAGACAGGGTGTGGAATTCTTCCTCCGCAGCGCCAGCCCTGAACGGCGCGCCGCGGACAAGGATTCTGGAATCAGCCGCCTGACGGCCGGAATTCTGAAGGGCCGCAAGTGTCTGTTCGCGCAGAGGTAGGGGCCGTCAGTGTCAGTGAGCACGGTGGAACGCACGGCGGGATGGGGTCAGACGCGGCGGCACTCGGACGTCATGAACGGGACAAAATCCTGGCCGTCGCCGAGGCGCAACTCTGCGGTGTGGATGAGCACGTCGTTGTCCACACGGAAGGTATGGCGGGCTGTCCTCCGGTCATTGTGGCGCTCGACGCGCAGCACACCATCCACCCACGTGCACCGGGCCGGGGCTCCAGGCGGCAGGCCCAGGCTGTCCACGTGGTACCAGAGGATGTCGTTGTGGTCACGGTCGACAGTAAAGACACCATGGCCCTCAAAGTGCGTGCCATCAGCTTCGGTGTGCCTGTAACTTTGCACCACGGCGTAGCCCCCGGCAGCCCTGGTGTAACTGACTTCCGCCGCGGCCGTGCGCTGGGGCCCCCAGGCCGACGCGTCCAGCCGGGTGGTGCCGCGCCAATGGCCCAGAAAGTTCTCCAGTACGGCGTGCACCGTGCCCGGCTGCGGAATGTTCATAGGTTCATTATTGCGGGCGCGGGCCTGCCGCTCAGAGACCGAAGGTTTCGGTCTCCTCAAACGGGCCCACCACGGTGACAGTCCGCGGGGCGGCTGCCAGTTCCCTGGCAAGGTCCTGGACCTCCTGCGCGGTGACCGCCTTGATCTGCCGCAGGGTCTCGTCTATGTCCTGGTATTCACCGGACACCAGTTCAGCGCGGCCCAGGCGGGACATTCGGGAGCCCGTGTCCTCCAGTGCCAGGACAATTCCGCCGCACAGCTGGCCTACGGCCTTGCGCAGTTCGTCGTCGGAGATCCCGCCTTCGGCAAGCTTGTCCAGCTCCAGCCCCAGCAGGTCCAACACCTGGCGGACCTTGGACGGAGTGCACCCTGCGTACATCCCGAAGTAGCCGGCATCCGCGTAAGAGGAGGCAAAGGAGTATGTGGAGTACACCAGGCCACGCTTTTCGCGGATCTCCTGGAACAGCCGCGAGGACATCCCGCCGCCCAGGACGGCGTTGAGGACGCTCATGACGTAGCGCCGTTCATCGGTGGCCACAATCGTGGGGCAGCCCATGATGATGTTCGCCTGCTCAACTGCACGCTTGACCACATGCAGCCCGGCAGTGCCGGTGATGTCCGCCCGCGCTGTGGAACGGCGATCCACCGGGGCGGCGTCCGGCTGAAGTGACCACCCGGCAGTGTGGAGGGCGTTGACCACAAGGCGGCAGACGACGTCGTGCTCCAGGCCCCCGGCGGCGGTGATGACCAGCTCATCCGGGCGGTAGTAGCGGCGGTAGTGCTCCCAGACAGAGTCGCGGGCGACGGCCCGGATCGCGGCTGGAGTGCCGCCGATGGGGCGGCCCAACGGGTGTCTGCCCAGGACGGCAGCCACAAAGTTCTCGTGCGCAACGTCCGTGGGGTCATCGCTGTCCATGGCGATTTCCTCCAGGATGACGTCGCGTTCCTGCTCCATTTCGGCCGGATCCAGGACGGCACCGGTGATCATATCGGCAATGACGTCGATGGCCATCGGCAGGTCCGTGTCCAGCACGCGTGCGAAGTAGCAGGTGCTCTCCTTGGCCGTGGCGGCGTTGGACTCCCCACCCACTTCATCAAAGGCCGAGGCGATTTCCAGGGCGGTGCGACGCTTGGTTCCCTTGAACAGGAGGTGCTCCAGGAAGTGCGTGGAGCCGTGCTGGCCCGGGGCTTCATCGCGTGACCCGACGCCCACCCAGAAACCGATGGTCGCCGAACGCTGGCCCGGCATCGCTTCGGTGAGTACCCGCACGCCGCCCGGCAGCACTGAACGCCGGACAACGGAGCCGCCGTCGGAGCCGTGGACCAGGGTGTCGCCGGGCTGGTTCTGCTCAAGCGGCAGGGGTACAACAGTCATTGAAGCCTTTCAGGAGAGGCAGCCGGATCTGGCTGCCATCGTAACAGCGGCGGGGCCGGTGGATCATCCACCGGCCCCGTCGATTCATGCTGAGTGACGGAGGATGTTACTCCGCGCCAATGGGCTACTCCGCTTCGGCAGCGCCCTCTGCGGCGGAAGCGTCAACAAGCTCGACGCCTTCTTCTTCAGCCACTACGGGGGACAGCGACAGCTTGCCACGGTCATCGATTTTGGTGATTTCCACCTGGATCTTCTGGCCGACGGAAACCACGTCATCAACGTTGTCCACGCGCTTGCCGTTGGCCAGCTTGCGCAGCTCGGAGATGTGCAGCAGGCCATCCTTGCCCGGGGTCAGCGAAATGAAGGCACCGAAGGTGGTGGTCTTAACGACCGTACCCAGGTAGCGCTCGCCGATTTCCGGGATCTGCGGGTTGGCAATGGCGTTGATCGCGGAGCGTGCTGCGTCAGCAGACGGACCGTTCGTGGCGCCAATGTAGACCGTGCCGTCGTCCTCGATGGAGATGTCCGCGCCGGTGTCTTCCTGGATCTGGTTGATCATCTTGCCCTTGGGCCCAATGACCTCGCCGATCTTGTCAACCGGGATCTTGACCGCGATGACGCGCGGCGCGAACTCGGAGAGCTCATCCGGGGTGTCAATCGCGGAGTTCAGGACGTCCAGGATGTGGAGACGGGCTTCGCGGGCCTGCTTCAGCGCTGCTGCCAGCACGGAAGCGGGGATGCCGTCGAGCTTCGTGTCCAGCTGGATGGCTGTCACGAATTCGGCGGTGCCGGCAACCTTGAAGTCCATGTCGCCGAAAGCATCTTCGGCGCCGAGGATATCGGTCAGGGCTGCGTAGCGGGTCTGGCCGTCAACCTGGTCAGAGACCAGGCCCATGGCGATACCGGCAACAGCAGCCTTCAGCGGCACACCGGCGTTGAGTAGGGACAGCGTAGAGGCGCAGACGGAACCCATCGAGGTCGAACCGTTGGAGCTGAGAGCCTCAGACACCTGGCGGATCGCATAGGGGAATTCCTCGCGGGACGGCAGTACCGGCATGATGGCGCGCTCTGCGAGGGCGCCATGGCCGATTTCGCGGCGCTTGGGCGAACCCACGCGGCCGGTCTCACCGGTGGAGTACGGCGGGAAGTTGTAGTTGTGCATGTAGCGCTTGCGCGTGACGGGCGACAGCGAATCGATCTGCTGTTCCATCTTGAGCATGTTCAGCGTGGTGACACCCATGATCTGGGTTTCGCCGCGCTCGAAGATTGCTGAGCCGTGCACGCGGGGCAGAACTTCAACCTCGGCGGTGAGCTGGCGGATGTCCGTCAGGCCACGGCCGTCGATGCGGATCTGGTCCTTGAGGATACGCTGGCGCACAACGTGCTTGGTGACCGAGCGGAATGCTGCGGACAGCTCCTTGTCGCGGCCTTCGAACTGGCCGGCCAGGGAAGACGTGACTTCGTCCTTGAGCGCATCCGTTGCAACGTCGCGTTCCTGCTTGTCAGCGATCTGGAAGACAGCGGCCAGCTTCTCAGCGGCAGCGGACTCAACAGCAGCGTAGACGTCATCCTGGTAGTCCAGGAAGACCGGGAACTCAACGGTGGGCTTGGCAGCGCGTGCAGCCAGGTCAGCCTGGGCCTCGCAGAGTGCCTTGATGAACGGCTTGGCAGCCTCGAGGCCCTCGGAGACAACCTCTTCGGTGGGAGCCGTGGCGCCCTGTTCCTTGATGAGGTTCCAGGAGTTGTCGGTTGCTTCGGCTTCGACCATCATGATGGCGACGTCGTCTCCGTCGGCTCCCGACACAGTCCTGCCGGCTACAACCATGTTGAACACGGAGTTCTCGAGCTGGGAGTGCTTGGGGAAAGCAACCCACTGCGAACCGTGCTCGTCAGCGACGAGGGCAACGCGGACGCCGCCGATCGGGCCGGAGAACGGCAGGCCGGAGAGCTGGGTGGACATGGAGGAGGCGTTGATGGCCACCACGTCGTAGAGCTCGTCAGGGTTGATGGCCAGGACGGTCACCACGATCTGGACCTCGTTGCGCAGGCCCTTGACGAAGGCCGGACGCAGCGGGCGGTCCATGAGGCGGCAGGCCAGGATGGCCTCGGTGGACGGGCGGCCTTCGCGGCGGAAGAACGAGCCCGGGATACGGCCTGCGGCGTACATGCGCTCTTCAACGTCAACCGTCAGGGGGAAGAAGTCGAAGCCTTCGCGCGGGTGCTTGCCTGCGGTGGTGGCGGACAGCAGCGCGGTGTCTTCGTCGATGTACACCATGGCTGCGCCGGCTGCCTGCTTGGCAAGGCGGCCGGTTTCAAAGCGGATTACACGCTTGCCAAAGCGGCCATTGTCAATGACTGCTTCTGAGAACTGGATTTCGGGACCCTCCAAGAGAGTCACCTCCGTTTCTTGTTTCACGGAGTCCAGCCGCATCAACCCAGTCCAGCATCTGTCTACTGGCCTGCACTGCACCCGGTCATCGATCGAGACCCACGGGCCGAGGGCTTCATTCTTCGAAGCCGTTCCCGGGGATCACTACCGAGGACCGCGAATGCGTGATGCGGTTGATCCTCCTGTTTAATTTTGTTCTGAAGAAGGCGGCCCTTTCCGTCGCGGAAGGGGCCGCCCCTTAAAGCTGACTAGCGGCGCAGGCCGAGACGCTCGATGAGCGCACGGTAGCGGGTGATGTCAGTGTTCTTGAGGTAGGTGAGCATACGCTTGCGCCGACCAACCATGGCCAGCAGACCGCGCTGGGTGTGGTAATCGTGCTTGTGCACCTTCATGTGCTCAGTCAGATCCTTGATCCGCTGAGTCAGGACTGCAACCTGGACCTCCGGTGAACCGGTGTCGCCCTCGGACGTTGCGAAATCCTGGATGATGGACTGCTTTACAGCGGCTTCAAGTGCCACAATAACTCCTAGAGATGTGCCGTGAGGCCCGATTCAGTACTTCACTGCCGGGTCTGCCCGCGCGGGAATTCCCCGGAAACCAGGGTCTTTCCACACATGACAGGAACCAGCCGCCACGGACTGCAGCCGGAACCAACCCTTAGTTTACCGGCCCCGCCGCAATCTTGTCGAAACAGCCCCCGCCGTTGCCAAGCCCCGTCACCAAATGCCGTCCCCAAAAACCGTCAGCAAAAGGCAGCAGTTCAGCGGCGCAGCTGATCCCGAATGGCAGCCATCCCCCGGAACAGTTCAGCGAAGCTGGTGCTCAGGGGCGACAGCCCCACGCGGATCCCTTGTGGTGCGCGGAAGTCCGGGATGACGTCCTGTTCCCACAGCGCCGCCGTCACGTTCCGGAACGCCGGATGATCCAGGGTGATGTGGCTCCCGCGAAGCTCCGGATCGCGCGGCGATGCAAGCTCCACGCCCGTCGGCTCCAGCCAGGCCTCATACAGCTGCACGGCGTAGGCGGTGAGTTTCAGCGACTTCTCCCGGATGGCAGCCATGCCGGTCTCTTCGATGAGGTCAAGGGTCCCGCGCATGGCCAGCATCCCGAAGATGGCCGGCGTGCCGCTCAGGAAACTGCGGATGCCCGGCGCCGCCTCGTAGCCCGCTGCCAGCTCGAACGCGTCCTTGCGTCCCATCCAGCCCCAGATCGGCTGCTGGAGTCCGGGCAGGTGCCGGCGGTTGACGTAGGCGAACGCCGGCGAGCCCGGTCCCCCGTTGAGGTACTTGTAGGTGCAGCCCGCGGCAAAATCCACATCCGCCCCGTCCAGGTCCAGCTCCACCGAGCCGGCGGAATGGCACAGATCCCAGACCACCAGTGCCCCCGCGCCGTGCGCAGCTTCCGTAATACCCGGAAGGTCTGCCAGGAAGCCGGAGCGGTAGGCCACGTGGCTTAAAAGTACGACGGCGGTGGCCGCACCGGTTGCGTTCCGCACCTGTTCAATAGTGACCCCGGACGCTGGATCGGCTTCGATCCAGTGCAGGGTCAGGCCTTCCTCGCGGGCGATGCCCTCGACCAGGTAGCGGTCCGTGGGGAAATTGTCGGTGTCCAGAACAATCTCGGTGCGGGCCGCGTCAGCAACGGTGGCCAGCGCAGCACGGATCAGCTTGTAGAGCACCACCGTGGTGGAGTCGGCGATGACGGTCTGGCCCGGGGCTGCGCCGAGGACAGCCCGGCCCAGTTGGTCGCCGATGGCCTGTGGCAAGTCCAGCCATTCCTCGTCCCACCCACGAATGAGCCTGCCGCCCCAGCCTTCCTCGATAAAGGCGCTGATGTCCCGCGGGGTCCTCTTCAGCGGGCGGCCCAGGGAATTGCCGTCGAGGTAGGAAAGGTCCGTGTCCGTCCCGATGAAGAGGCCGCGGTAGCGTGCCAACGGGTCAGCGACGTCCAGTCGCACTGCCTGCTCAAGGAGGGTGGTGCCGTCGTGAGTTTCAATCTTCGCGTCCATCGCATTGCTCATTGGCCGATCTCCGTCCGTACCGCAAACAATTCAGGGAAGAAGGTGAGCTCAAGGGCCTTCTGCAGGAAGGCAGCGCCGCTTGATCCCCCGGTTCCCGTTTTCATCCCGATGGTCCGCTGGACAGTGCGGAAGTGCCGGAACCGCCAGAGCTGGAAATTATCTTCCAGGTCCACGAGTTCCTCGCAGGCCTCGTAGGCGCCCCAGTTATCGGCGGCGTTTTCGTAGATGTGCTTGAACAGCGGTAACAGGTCGGGGCAGAACTCGTGGGCGCGGGTGACGTCCCGCTCCAGGATGGACTGCGGGACGTCGAAACCCTGCCGGGCCAAGTAGGCCAGGAACTCGTCGTAGATGCTGGGCGCGTTCAGCAGCTCCTCCAGCATGGCGTGTGCTTCCGGGTCCGATTCGAACACCGGCAGCATTTTGCGGTTCTTGTTGCCGAGGATGAACTCGACGGCCCGGTATTGGCTGGACTGGAAGCCGGAGGAGTTGCCCAGGAAACCGCGGAACTGGGAGTACTCCGTGGGCGTCAGCGTGGCCAGCACCGACCACTGCTCCGTCAGGGTTCTCTGAATGTGTTTGACCCGGGCGATGCCCTTGAGTGCGGAGCCGAGATCGTCTGCGCGCAGCCAGGCCGCGGCGCTGCGGAGCTCATGCAGGACCAGCTTCAGCCACAGCTCGGTGGTCTGGTGCTGGATGATGAACAGCAGCTCGTCGTGGTGCTCGGGTGTGCTGACCGGCTGCTGGGCACTGAGCAGGGTGGGCAGGTGGAGATAGGACGCGTAGCTCATCCGGGAACTGAAATCGCGGACAATGCCTTTGTCCAGTTTGCGGGTGTTCTTCTCGACGGCCACTGTGCTGCCTCCCTGGCTGTTCGTTGCGGGTGGGACCCGGTCAGCGCCGCACCAGGAGATCGTGGGCCTGAACAACGTCCAGACGCATCTGGTCAACAAGCGCCTCCGGCCCACGGTATGCCACCATGCCGCGGAGCCGCGCCACAAATTCGACCACTACTGTCTGGCCGTACAGATCGAAATCCTCCACGGCCTCGTGCGGACGGTCGATCACATGGGCTTCGACCTGGCGGCTGACGCCGTCGAACGTGGGATTGGACCCCACCGAGATGGCCGCCGGCCAGCGCGTGCCGGCCTGGTCCACCAGCCAGCCGGCGTAGATTCCGTCGGCTGGGATGAACCCGCTGGCCTGGTTGGCAAGGTTGGCGGTGGGGAACCCGAGCACACGGCCGCGGGCGGCACCGTGGACAACCTCGCCGCGCATCCGGTGCGGTCGTCCCAGCACCGCGGCGGCGGTGGCGACATCGCCCTCCTGCAATGCTTCGCGCACCCAGGTGGAGGAACACCGGCGGTCCGTGCCGCCGTCGTTATGCAGCGGGTAACCTTCTGAACCGAACTCACTGATGACCTGGACGTCGAAGTCGAACTTTTCGCCCAACTGCTTCATGGTGTCAAGGTCACCGGAGTTGCCGCGGCCGAACCGGGAATCGTGACCGATCACCACATGGCTGGCGTGCAGGCTGTCCACCAGGACCTGGCTGACAAATTCCTCAGGGGTCAGGCTGGCCAGGTTCAGCGAGTACTTCATCACCAAAATCGCATCCAGGCCCAGCTCCCCCAATGCCACCAATTTGTCCTGCAGGCCCATGATCATTTCAGGCGCGGACTCCGGGCGGTGGATCAGGGCCGGGTGCGGGTCAAAGGTGACGGCAACGGCTTTGGTCTTGTTGAGCCGCGCCGAGCGGATGAGCTCCGAGAGCACCTGCTGGTGCCCGCGATGCACGCCGTCGAAGTTGCCAAAAGTGACAACGGAGGGACCAAAGTCCGCCGGGACCTCGGCCGGATCGTTCCAGATGTAGACCATCACCCTCGCCTTTTACTGCCTAAAACTGACATCTCTCCGAACGCACCGGCGCCGGAACTCTCTAAGATTACCCGCATTCAGGATGGCTTCCGCACGCCGCCAGGCCAACGGGACGGCACGCGCGGACATACCCGAAGGCTTGCCGGCAGCCACCGATCGCCGGTGCGGTGTAGCGCTGGTGCGGTATTACTGCCCGCGCGGCCGGCGCCGGTAAAGCCACACCAGTCCCAGGATCGGCAACAGCAGCGGAATGAACGCGTAGCCCCGGCCAAAAAGGGACCAGACGGTCTCATGCGGGAACGCCACCGAATCGATGACGCTCAACGCCCCCACCACCAGCACACCGACAAGTTCCACCAGGACGGCAGCCAGGGAAATCCTGAACCAGGTGCGGCCGGGCTTGGCCAGCGACACGGTTGCCACCACGTAGACCAGCGCCGCGAAGGCGGACAGCAGGTATGCGAGCGGAGCCTCGGAGAACTTCGTCAGGATCTGGTAGCCGGCCCGTGCGGTAGCCGAAATGGCAAACACTGCATAGACGGCGATGAGCAGACGTCCGGGGCCGGTGTTCCGGGTGTCCTTGCCGCCGGCCTTGGCATCTGCCTTGCCACGGGTTGCTTCCGAACGAGGTGCTTTCACGTTGCGTGCTTCTTCCATTTCAGTACCAGATCTGGTTCATGCGGGCGGCCATCACCAAGGCCGTGACACCGACGGCGGCGAGGACGAAGTTGCTCCAGCGGGTCCGTTCCAGGATGGACCAGTACACGGCCGCCGGCGGCAGGAGCATCGCAGTGGCCAGGTATCCCCAGAATTCCCAGGCTTCGCCGGCAATCGGTTCGCCCGCGATAACCCTCACAATCGAGCCCACCAGATAAACCAGCAGTGCCAGCTCAACGGCGGCAACGGACAGGATGGTGAAATCGTTGGGGGCCTTTTTGAGGATGCCGGCACCGAGGCAGATTCCGCTGGAGAGCAGGCCGACCACCAGGATGATATAGAAGTAGGCGTCCATGCCTAGGCGTCCCTGCCCGCTGCTTTTCCGGGCGCACCATTGCCCGGCGCGAACACCAGTACGGGCTTGGCAAAGTTTCCGGAGTCCGCGAGAAGCGCCACGAGGCTGCCGTCGGGCGCGAACGCCGCCGCTGGGTGCTCAGTGGTGGCGGCCGCGGGATCGCCCGCTTCGGCTCCGGCTGCGATCCGGCGTCCGAAGGAAATCTCGGTGGTCTCCTCTGCCGTGAGTTCACGGTTGGGCATCAGTGCCCTGGCAGCCTGCGACATTTCCAGGACATTAAGCTCTTCGGCCAGCTGTTCCAGCGTCCGGGCCTGGTCCAGAGAGTACGGGCCAACGTTGGTCCGGCGGAGGGCGGTCAAGTGGCCGCCCACTCCCAGCCCGTCGCCGAGGTCGCGGGCGAGGGCCCGGATGTAGGTGCCGGAGGAGCATTCCACCGTGACATCAATGTCCACAACGTCGCCGCCGGATTCCCGGTTGATGCCGTGAACTTCGAAGCGGTGGATGGTGACCGGGCGCGCCGCGAGCTTTACCTCTTCACCCGAGCGGACCCGGGCGTAGGCACGTTCACCATTGACTTTGATGGCGCTGACGCTGCTGGGCACCTGCTGGATTTGACCTGTGAGGGCGGCGACGCCGTCGTGGATTGTTTCGTCGGCGACGGCGGCTGCACTGACGGCGGCAATCACGTCACCTTCGGCGTCGTCCGTGATGGTGGACTGGCCCAGCCTGATGGTTGCCGTGTACGTCTTGGACGTGCCCACGATGTAGGTAAGGAGCCGGGTGGCCTTGTTGATGCCGACCACCAGGACGCCGGTAGCCATGGGATCGAGGGTGCCGGCATGCCCCACTTTCCGGGTCCCGGCGAGACGCCGCATCCGACCAACCACATCATGGCTGGTCCATCCCTGCGGTTTGTCCACTATCACCAGTCCAGAAAGCACGCTTCCCAGTATATCGGCGCTGACCACCACCCCTGCCCACAAGCCCTGCACCCAGCTCCTGCCCCCCTGCCCCCGGCTCCGGCTCCGGCGGCTAGGATGGCATCCATGCCTGAGCTTGCGGCGCACGCGCGCGACGTCCCCGTCAACCAGATCCGGGAAATCACGGAGGCCGCCTGGCATACCCCCGGGGCCATCGTCTTGAGCATCGGCGAACCGGGCTTCGCGCTCCCCCGCCACATCCTGGAATCCGGCATGGCGTGCCTCGACCGGGACGAGACCAACTACACGCCCAACGCCGGCATCCCGGCCCTCCGTGACGCATTCGCCGCCAGGTTCCGCGAACGAGCCGGACTCCATACCAGCCTCGGAGCGGAGCGTGTCTACGTGGTGGACGGCGCGCAGCAGGGCCTGCACTTCGCCATGAGCCTCCTGCTCTCCCCCGGCGACGAGATCCTGATCCCCAACCCCGGCTACCCCACATTCGCCATGACCAGCCGGCTCCTGAACGCCGTACCCGTCGGCTACCCGCTGTATCCCGAGCATGACTTCCAGCCGCGGATCCATGACATTGAGGCGCTCGTCACGGACCGGACCCGGGTGCTCATCCTGAACTCCCCGTCCAACCCGCTGGGCGCCGTCCTCGGCGAGGACCTGACCCGCCAGCTGGTGGACCTTGCCCGCAAGTATGATCTCTGGATCATTTCCGACGAATGCTACGAGGCCTTCACCTACGACGTCCCCCACGTCAGCCCGGCCCGGTTCGACAGCGACGTCCCCGGCGAAGCGCGGGTATTCACGTCACTGACTCTCTCCAAGACGTACGGCCTGACCGGGCTGAGGATCGGTGCCCTGATCTGTCCGCCGGGGCTGGAACAGAAGATGAACAACGTGATGGAGGCAATTGTCTCCTGCGTTGCCTCCCCGTCGCAGTATGCCGCGCTGGCGGCGCTGACAGGCCCGCAGGATTACGTCCGCCACGCCCATGACCACTACCGGGCCAACCGGGACGCTGCCTCAGCAGTGCTGGACGCCAAAGGAATCCCGTACCTAAGTGCCCAAGGAGCCTTCTATCTTTGGGCCGACGTCTCCCATGTCAGCGACGGGGACGTCCGGAGCTGGACCCGACGGTTCCTCTCCGATTCCGGCGTCGCGTTCGCGCCGGGAACCGCGTTTGGCTCGATTGGCGAAGGCTGGGTGCGGATCGCGCTGTGTGGTGCCTGCGAGGATCTGGTCAATGGCGTCGGCAGGCTGCCGGATCGTCAGGACTCCTGACCCGGCATCTGGTCAGTAGTCTTTGCGTTTCGTGTTGCGGCGCCACGCAAGAAACGGAGCGTCCGACGTCGGAATGGCGGCTTGGGCGACCGGCAGCAGTTCCGGACGTGTGCCGTTGAAATACTCGTAGAACACGGCGTCGTCGAAACCGGCAGCGGCTGCACCATGGCGGTCGGCCGCAAAATAGACTCGATCGATCCGCGCCCACAACGCGGCGGACAGGCAGAGCGGGCACGGCTCGCAGCTGGTGTAGAGCACGGCACCCCTCAGATCGAACGTGGCCCCCGCCCTTGCGGCAGCGCGGATTGCCACCACTTCTGCATGCGCGGTGGGGTCGTTGTCCCGGGTGACCCGGTTGATGCCTTCATGGACCCGGCCATCCGGGGTCACCACCAGCGCACCAAACGGCCCGCCGCCGTCGGAGACGTTCCGGACAGCCAGCTCAATGGCTTGTTCCAGGTAGCGGGTGGCCTCGTGGTTGTCGCTCGCCTGCGTCATATCTAGATCCTAGCCAGGGCCCAGGATTTCCGGTTCAAAATAGGGGGCACACAAAAGAAAACTTCCGTCGACGAAGCCTGCCGGGAGGACTATTCTGGCGCCCGGGGCTGTTAATTCCATATCCACCTTGCTTTTCTTGCCGCCACGGCCTGCCGTCGTCCCTGCCGGCACCAGGATCCCCATAGATATGGCGGGCGGAACGGTCGAAGTCCCTGCATGCGTCGTTGGCCACGAATACGCGTTTGAACCGGTGCCAACGAACGTGGAGATCGGCCCCGACGGCTGGCTGTATGTCTCCTCGCTCCCAGGCGGTCCCGAGGATCCTTCCCTGGGCGCCCGCGGTGCCATCTCCCGCATCAACCCCTGGACCGGCATATCACGCCTGTGGGCGGAGAATATCCTGAGCCTCACCGGCAGCATCGCAGTGTCCGACTGCGGGGATGTCTACGCAGCCTCGCTGTTCGGCAACGAGATTGTGAAGATCGACGCCTGGACCCGTGAGGCTTCACAGTTCCTGGCTGTCGACGGTCCTGCGGCCGTCGAAGTCAGAGGGAAAACCCTTTACGCCACGGCCGGGCTTCAGCTTCGGGCAACCGACTGGAACCGTGCTGAAGGCCCACATCAGGTAGATCCTGCCGGGCCCAGTCCGGCAGACGAGAGAAGGCCCGGACCGCAGTTCAGTTGCGGGTCCGGGCCTTCGCCTCGTGTCAATTACTTATTGGCGTCTTCATCGAGATCTTCGTCGTCGGTGAGGTCAATGTCCTCTTCGTCGAAGTCGTCCTCGTCGATCTCCACATCGGCGGGAATGTCGCTCTTGTACGGATCAGCGTCGCCGGCGTGTTTGGCGTTTTCGGCCAAGGCAGCCACCTCGGCGTCACGCTTCTTGGCGGCCCGGAGCAGTTCCTCCAAGTTCGAGGCAACGACAGGGATCTGGTCTGCAACAAATTCCAGCGTCGGAGTCAGGCGGACGGTCACGTTGCGCCCCACCTCCTGGCGGAGCACACCCTTGGCCTTCTCCAGGCCCTTGGCAGCATCAGCCTGGATCGCCTGGTCGCCGAAAACGGTGTAGTAGATCGTGGCATGCTGCAGATCATTGGTGACCCGGGCATCGGTAACAGTAATGCCCTCCAGCCGAGGATCCTTAACCTTCCGGCCCAGAGCCTCCGCAACAACAACCTTAATCCGCTGCGCCAACTTGGCAGCCCGTGCGGGATCAGCCATTTCCACTCCTAAAAATTTTGGATGTACGACGGCACGCTAGCGGCTGTCGCACAACTGTTGGGTTTTGATGCCACGCACCTAAGGCGAGTCTACGACGGACGCGCGTTGGATTTTTTCCGGCGGCCAGGGAGTGGCATCCAAGGAACTGGCCGAGGGCCCCGACCCGAGCTTGCGAGGGTTGGGACGGCCAGTTCCGCTGCCGAAGCTGGGCGGCAAGGGATCGCAGATCCCATGCCGCCCAGCGTAGGGGCGGGGCCGCCGGAAAAAATCCGACGCCCCCGACCCGTCAAGCAACGAACCTTAGACGCGCGGCTTTTCGCGCATTTCGAAGGTCTCGATGATGTCGCCCTCGGTGATGTCGTTGAACGAACCAAGGCCAATACCACACTCGAAGTCCGTGCGGACCTCAGTGGCGTCGTCCTTGAAGCGCTTGAGCGTCTCAACGGTGAGGTTGTCACCGATGGTCTTGCCGTCGCGGCTGATGCGGGCCTTCGTGTTGCGTCGGATGATGCCCGAGCGAACGATGGAACCGGCGATGTTTCCGAACTTGGAAGAGCGGAAGACTTCGCGGACCTCGGCGGTGCCCAGCTGGACCTCTTCGTACTCCGGCTTGAGCATGCCCTTGAGGGCCATCTCGATGTCATCAATTGCTGCGTAGATGACGGAGTAGAAGCGCATGTCCACGCCTTCGCGGTCTGCCAGTTCGGCAACCCGCTCGGCAGGCTTGACGTTGAAGCCGATGATAACGGCGCTGTCGACCGTTGCCAGGTTGACGTCGTTCTGCGTGATAGCACCAACGCCGCGGTGGATGACGCGCAGCTGCACGCCTTCGCCGACGTCGATCTTGAGCAGTGCGTCTTCGAGGGCTTCCACGGCACCGGACACGTCACCCTTGAGGATGAGGTTGAGGGTGTCGATCTTGCCGTCGGCCACGGCCTGGTCGAAGTCTTCCAGGCTGATGCGCTTGCGGCGCTTGGCGAGGGCGGCGTTGCGGTCGGCTGCTTCACGCTTCTCGGCGATCTGGCGGGCGGTGCGCTCGTCAGCGGTCACAAAGAAGGTGTCGCCGGCGCGCGGCACGTTGGACAGACCCAGCACCTGCACGGGGCGGGACGGGCCAGCCTCGGTCAGGACACTGCCGTCGTCGTCGAACATGGCGCGGACGCGGCCGTGGGCCGTACCGGCCACGATCGTGTCACCGACACGCAAGGTGCCGGACTGCACCAGGACGGTTGCCACGGAACCGCGGCCCTTGTCCAGGTTGGCTTCGATCGCGATACCGCGGGCGTCCTTGTTCGGGTTGGCGCGCATGTCCAGGGCAGCGTCCGCGGTGAGCAGGACAGCCTCGAGCAGCTCGTCGATGTTGAGGTCCTGGCGGGCAGAGACCTCCACGAACATGGTGTCGCCACCGTATTCTTCGGGAACCAGACCGTACTCAGTCAGCTGGCCGCGGACCTTCTCCGGGTTGGCGCCTTCCTTGTCGATCTTGTTCACAGCCACCACGATCGGCACATTGGCTGCCTGCGCGTGGTTGAGTGCCTCAACGGTCTGCGGCATTACGCCGTCGTCGGCTGCGACCACCAGGATGGCGATGTCGGTGACCTTCGCACCACGGGCTCGCATGGCGGTGAACGCCTCGTGGCCCGGAGTATCGATGAAGGTGATCTTACGATCGATGTCTTCGTGGGTGTGCGTGACCTGGTAAGCGCCGATGTGCTGCGTGATGCCGCCGTGTTCGCCCGCCATAACGTCGGACTTGCGGATGGCATCGAGCAGGCGGGTTTTACCGTGGTCAACGTGGCCCATGACGGTGACAACCGGAGGACGTGCCTCGAGGTCGTCGTCGCCTTCGGCTTCGAGCTCTGCTTCGAAGTCGATGTCGAAGCCGGAGAGCAGCTCGCGCTCCTCGTCCTCCGGCGACACAACCTGGAGCTTGTAGCCAAGCTCCTCGCCGAGCAGCGCGAAGGTCTCTTCATCCAGCGACTGCGTGGCCGTGGCCATTTCGCCGAGGTGGAAGAGGACGGTCACCAGTGCTGCGGGGTTTGCCTCGATCTTGTCGGCGAAGTCCGTGATGGACGAGCCACGGCGAAGCCGGACTACGGTATTGCCGTCGCCGCGGGGTACGCTCACGCCACCCAGCGACGGAGCACTCATCTGCTCGAGTTCCTGGCGCTTGGCACGCTTCGACTTGCGCTGCTTGCCACGGCCTGCGCCGCCCTTACCGAAGGCACCCTGGGTGCCACCGCGACCGCGGCCACCCTTGCCGAAGCCACCGCCGGCCGGAGCGCCGCCACCGGCACCCGGAGCTCCACCGGTACCCGGTGCGCCACCTGGACGTCCGGGACCGCGTGCGCCGCCACCGGGACGTCCTGCACCAGCCGGTGCTGGACGCTCGGTGCGGTTGGGCATCATCCCCGGCGTGGGCCGGTTTCCACCGGCACCCGCGGGACGGGGTGCACCCGGGCGGGGTCCACCTGAGCCAGCAGCCGGACGGGGGCCACCTGCACCGGCTGCGGGACGCGGACCACCCGGACGGGGGCCGCCGGCACCGGCTGCGGGGCGCGGACCACCCGGACGGTCGCCGTCGGGGCGGCCACCGGCGCGGGGCATGCCCTGAGAAGGAGCGAACGGGTTGTTACCCGGACGGGGAGCACGCTCGCCGTCGCCACCGCGGCCGCGGGGCATGCCCTGGGACGTGGCGAACGGGTTGTTGCCCGGGCGGGGACCGCCGGGACGCGGTGCTGAGCCGCCCTGCGAACCGCCCTGCGCTGATCCGCCGGAGCGGGTCGGTGCAGCCGGGGCTTCAGCCTTCGGTGCCGGACGGGCACCGGGCTTGGCGCCGGTGGACGGTGCACTTGCAGCCGGAGCAGCTGGTGCCGCCGGGGCTGCGGAAACGGGAGCGGGTGCAGCCGGCGCCGCAGCAGCTGGTGCTGCCGGGGCTGAGGGAGCTGCGGGGCCCGGAGCGGGTGCTGCGGGTCGTGTGTCGGCCGACGGGGCAGGCGCCTTGGGCGCGGCTGCCGGAGCTGCGGTCTTAGCAGCTGCGTCGGGGTAGGCGTTGCGGAGTTTCCGCACCACCGGGGCCTCAATGGTTGAAGAGGCGGAGCGAACGAATTCGCCCAGTTCCTGCAGTTTGGTTACTGCATCTTTGGAAGTAATACCGAGCTCTTTAGCAAGCTCATGTACGCGGACCTTGGCCACATTTCTCCTGTCTCGGTCCGCACCGAGCCAGGCACGAACCGTCTACTTCTTACTGCGGGCCCCAGCCGCGGTTGCAACATAGGGGCCCATTGCAGAGCGCAACAAAGTTGTCATCGTTGCGCACTCATCGCTGGGAACTCATCGGGTTTCCATCAGTTTTCTGACCCGCTTTCAGGTTGGACGGTTTTTGCTGCAGCTACCACGGGTATCTGCAGCGGGCCGGCGTCCCGCTTGCCTGCCATGATCCGGCGTTCGACGGCGGTTGACCCGGTAGCGCCGTTGAGGGCCCTTCCGAATGCTCGCCGTTTGACCGCCAGGGCCAGGCACGCTTCGCTGGGGTGCAGCCATGCGCCCCTGCCAGCCATCCGGCGTCGTTCGTCTACCAGCACTGCGGTGGAACCGCTGCCTTCGGCGACGAGCCGGAGTAACTCAGACCGCGCAGCCTTTTTCCGGCATCCGATGCAGGTACGCTGCGGTTGATCCTCGGTGTGAAGCACTTCTGCCACGGTGAGTATCTTCCTGACGTTCATAACTGCCGGCCCTAAGGCCCCACCGCACATCGGCGGAACGGGAACACTCAGGGCACACGAATACCGGCCGTTAGGCGCGGTCATGTCTATTCTAGCCCCTCGGGGCAGTTCTGCCCGAAACCGGGGATCGGCCGACGGGATCCGCCGTTGGCCGTCGCCCCGGAACGGGTTCAGCTTTCGCGCGCCGGGGCAGCGTCCGAGACGATATCGATCCGCCAGCCGGTCAGCTTGGCGGCCAGCCGGGCGTTCTGGCCCTCTTTCCCAATGGCCAGCGAGAGTTGGTAGTCCGGGACCACCACACGCGCGGAGCGGGTGGCCTCATCCACGATCGTGACAGAATTCACACGCGACGGGGAAAGCGCGCTGGCAATGAACGTTGCCGGATCCTCGCTGAAGTCGACGATGTCGATTTTTTCGTCGTTCAGTTCCGTCATTACGGCGCGGACGCGGGAACCCATTTCACCGATGCAGGCGCCCTTGGCGTTGATGCCCTGGGTGTTGGCCTTGACCGCGATCTTGGTGCGGTGGCCGGCCTCGCGGGCCAGGGCCACGATCTCCACGGAGCGGTCCGCGATCTCCGGGACCTCCAGTTCGAAGAGCTTCCGGACGAGGCCCGGGTGTGAGCGGGACAGGGTGACGGACGGGCCCTTGGTGCCGCGATGGACATCGATAACGATGGCACGGAGTCGGTTGCCGTGGATGTACTTCTCCCCCGGCACCTGCTCGGGCGGCGGCAGCAGGGCTTCCACCGAACCCAGGTTGACCTGGATCATATGCGGGTTGTTGCCCTGCTGGATCAGGCCGGCCACAAGTTCGCCCTCGCGGCCCTTGAACTCACCCAGAATGGCGTCGTCCTCGACGTCGCGCAGGCGCTGCAGGATGATCTGCCGTGCGGTGCTCGCTGCAATACGGCCAAAACCGGCAGGGGTGTCCTCGAACTCGCCGATGGGGTCACCGTCGTCGTCGATCTCCACGGCCCAGATGGTCACGTGGCCGCTCTTGCGGTCCAACTCGGCCCGGGCCTTCTCGAAGGCGCCGGGCGATTTGTGGTACGCCACCAAGAGCGCCTGCTCGATGGTGGGGATCAGGAGGTCCAGCGGGATTTCGCGCTCACGCTCCAGTAGTCTCAGCGCGCTCATGTCAATATCCATCAGGCCTCCTCAGAAGGTCCATTGTGCTCAGGTTCCAGACCAGCTCCTTCGAGGTGGCTGAATTCGATCTCGACTTTTCCGTTACGGATCCTGTCGAAAGGAAGAATCTGGGGCTCGCCCTGCTTGGGCTTCATGCCCTTCTTGACGGCGATCTCCGGGATGATGGTGACGCCGGAATCATCCACTGACTGGACCCTGCCGGTGACATTTTCGCCCTGGATAACGTTGACCTTAACCATCCGGCCCCGGGCACGGTGCCAGTGCCGGACTTCGGTGAGGGGACGCGAGACACCCGGGGAGGAAACCTCGAGGTCGTAGGGGCGCCCGTCGTCCGCTGGATCATTATCCAGGACATCGGAGAGGATCCTGGAGATGTCCGCAATGACATCAAGGTTCACGCCGCCGGTTTCCGCCTGCGGCAGGTCAACCACCACGTGGACCACACGGTGCGAACCCGCCATGATGGATACGTCCTCGAGGTACAGGCGGTTGGCCTGCACTGCCGGTTCCAGCAGTGCACGGAGCCTGATGGCTTCGGGATTGTTGGCGGGCGCAGCAACAGCGGTACCCGTTCCGGTAGCGTCTGATGAAGTCGTGGCTTCTGCATTACTCACGATGCCGGCCGCCTTCCAATAGATGATGTTGTGACTACTAGCGTAACGATTTTCCGGCCGCAGTGGTGCACGAAGGTTCGCATCAGGCGTGACAACATGGTCTGTTGTGAAAGACGACACGCAGGAAACCGGCCGCCGCCGGCGCTATTTCCAGTACGCCGTTTTTGGGCTGGCCACCCTCCTGGTGGTGAGCCTGGGATTGGTACTCATCCCCCGCGAACCGTCCCCGCCTGCGGCGCCGCCGTTTTCCGAGCAGGCAAGGGCATCTGCGTTCGCGGATTCCCTGTCCCTGAGGGTCGTGGGCCTGGACCTGGACGGCGCTGCCGGCGCCACCGCGCCGGCCCCACTAGCGGCCGCCCTGGCCCGCGTTGTGACTTTGCTGACTGTCCAGGCACAGGCGCTGATGCTGCCGGCGGTCGCTTCCGGCAATCGCGCCCAGACCGTCCCTGCTACTGAGGCGGCGACGGCGCTAGCCAGCATCACGCCGCCGTCGACCACCGCGGACTTCGCCGCTGCCCTCCAGGCAAGCGGGGCTCAGCGGCTCCAGGACGCCGAAACGGCCGACGGCGGCATGGCCCGCCTTCTCGCCGGCACCGGCACTGCCCAGCTTCTGGCCGCGGAGGAGCTGGCTTCGGCGGCCGGGATCGCATTGGCACCGCTTCCGGTTGCCGGACCGTCCTCCTTGGCATCGCCGGCGGCCCCCACGCCTGCTACGGCTTCAGCCGCCGCCAGCTGTCCCAGCGAAGCAGCGGTCGCCGACGCAAGCACTGGCGCGGACCTCGGCCCGGCGATTGCCTCTGCCGTTGCCGGCGAGCTGGAACTGGTCTACGCGTACCAGGCCGCACTGACCCGGCTTAACTCCGGGTCAGCTGCTCCGGCGTCGAACTTCCTGGCCCAACACGTCACCCTCCGAAACGAAGCAGAGGCCATAGGCAGGTCCCACTGCGCCGCGGTACCCCTGAGGCAGCCCGGTTATGCCCTGAGCCAGGTGTTCCTGGCAGACCCTGCAGCCGGGCTGGGAACACTGGAGGCGGGGATACTTCCGGTATTCGGCGACCTGGTTTCCCTCAGCGAGGGGCGCGATCGTGAATGGGCCCTCTCTGCACTTGAGTCGGCGGCCCGGAGGACCGCACATTGGGGCGCATCGCCAGGCCCGGTTCCCGGCATGGTCCTGGACGAAGCTCTCCTGCCTCCGCTGCCGGAGCCTGTATCAACCCCGGGACCTTCCGCAACCAGCGCCCACGGCAATTCGTAGCCAAGGCCCGGCACTGGCTTGCCGCGGGCACTAATGCTTTGCTGGAGGCATGGACAGTGCCGGCGCCCCCGCCCTTCACGAGAATGAGCCACACCAGAACGACGTCGCGCAGCGCCTGAACTGGCTGCGCGCCGGGGTTCTGGGCGCCAATGACGGCATCGTCTCGGTCGCCGCAATCGTGGTGGGCGTCGCCGGTGTCACCACACAATCCGGCCCGATCCTTGTCGCCGGCACTGCCGGCCTGGTGGGTGGTGCAGTTTCCATGGCCTTGGGCGAATACGTGTCCGTCAGCAGCCAGAAGGACAGCCAGCAGGCCCTGATCGAAAAGGAACGCCTGGAGTTGCAGGACCAGCCGGAGGAAGAGCTGGAGGAACTCACTGCGATCTACCAGGGCAAGGGACTGAGCCTGGACACAGCAAGGAAAGTAGCGCGGGAGCTGACAGCCCACGACGCGCTGGGCGCGCACCTGTCCGCCGAACTGAACATCGACGAGACAGACATCGTCAGTCCGTGGCACGCCGCCATTGCCTCCGCCGTCGCATTCCTCATCGGCGCCATCCTTCCTATGCTCGCTATCCTCTTGCCTCCGGAGAACATCAGGGTTCCCCTGACCTTCGTGGCCGTACTCGTGGCACTCGCGGCCACCGGAGCGTTGGGCGCCTGGATCGGCGGCAGCTCGAAAGTGCGGGCCGCCGCCAGGGTAGTGGCCGGCGGGGCTTTGGCCTTGGCTGCCACGTTCTCCATCGGCAACCTGCTCGGCGCAAGCGGCGTCCTATGAGCGTCCGGATTGGCGTGCCGATCCCGCCGGCCCTCACCATGCGGTACAGCCACAGCAGTGCGGGACGGGCCTGGCTTTCCTCCCTCCCGGGACTCGTGCAGGGCCGGCTGGAACATTGGGAACTGGCTGTTGACCTGGCAGCCGGCGCCCTCCCGTGGCATGGCCACGGCGGCGTGGTGGTCCCTGTCCGCCGGACGGACGGGACTCCGGCCGCGCTCAAGATCGCCTTTCCCCACGATGAGGCACGGATGGAACGCCATGCGCTGGCCCTGTGGGGAGGCTCCGGCGCCGTCCAGCTGTTGGGATCCGACGCCGGAACGTGCGCCATGCTCCTTGAGCGGCTGGATGCGGACTCCTCACTCCAGACCCTTCCGCTGGACGATGCGGCGGTTGCCTGGGGCAGCACCATGCGGCAGCTGGGCCTGGTGCCGGACGGACGGCCGCAGTGGCAGGAATTCGACCACATCGCCGGGCGGGCCGAACAATGGAGCGATGACCTCCCCGCCGACTGGGAACAGCAGGGCCGCCCATTCCCGCGCTGGCTCCTGGAGGCGGCCCTGGAGGTCTGCCAGACCCGCGGTGCCGTGGGCCGCCGCTCGGGCCGCGATGTCCTGGTCCATACGGACCTGCATTTCCTGAACATCCTGGCCCGGCCTCTGGCCAACAGCGGAGCGCAGACCGGGCAGGCTTTCGTAGCCATCGACCCACAGCCCATGATCGGCGAACCGGAATTCGCGGTGGCACCGCTGCTGTGGAACCGTCTCGGCGACCTGCCCCGGAGCGATCCGGCAGGAGGGTTGAGGCGGCGCTGCCAGGACTTCAGCGCCGCGGCCGGACTCGATGCCGAGGCTTCCCGCCAGTGGGCCGTGGCGCGCGAAGTGGGGAACGCCCTCTGCTACGCGGCCATGCCGCGCCACCAAGGCGATCTGACCCGGTCCCTCTGGGTGGCCAGTACCCTCGCTGGGCGGACCCTCGACGGCCTCCCCTCGGCGCACGCCCTGCCTGAGCCGGGCCACGGCGACATCTGAGCGACGGGCGCCTCCCCGATGGAACGGTGCCTCCAGTTGATCAGCCGACAGCCCGCACAGCCGCCAAAGCGGAACTGACTGCCTCGACGGCAGTGCCGACGTCGTCCGCGTCAGTGCTCCAGTTGCTGACCGAGACGCGCAGGACATCCCTGCCCTGCCAGCGTGAACCGGACATCCAGACCTTGCCGTCCTCGATCACCCGGGCTGTCACTGCGCGCGTGGTGGCGTCGTCCCCGAAGGCCAGCGAAACTTGGGTGTAATCCACCGTGTTGAGCACCTCGACTCCGTCCACGTCGGCCAGGCGGCTGCCGATCTTCGAAGCGGCGTCGGCGAGCCCGCGGACCTGGGCTGCCACACCGTCCCGCCCCAGGGAGCGGAGGGCGGCCCACACCGGCACCCCGCGGCCGCGCCGGGACAGCTCCGGCGCTTTCTCGAAGGGGTCGCCTGGTCCTTCGACGTCGTGGATCAGGTAGCTGGTGTGCTGCAGCCCCATGGCGCTGCGTAGCGCTGCTGAATCCCTGACGATGGCAATACCGCAGTCGTACGGGACGTTGAGCGTCTTGTGTGCGTCGGTCCCCCACGAATCGGCCAGGGACATGCCGCGGGTGAGGTCCGCGAATTCAGGCACGGCGGCGGCCCACAGCCCGAACGCTCCGTCCACGTGGACCCAGGCACCGTGCCGCCGGGCAACCTCGATGGCGGCATCGAAGGGGTCGAAGGCTCCGGAGTGGAGGTTGCCTGCCTGGAGGCAAACCAGCGCGGGCCCGGACCCTTCCGACAGCAGCCGGTCCAGGTCTGCGGCGACCAGCCTGCCTTGGGCATCTGCGGGGACCGCGGTGGGCCGGCCGAGCCCGAGGTACCGCAGGCCCAGGTCAATCGTCTCGTGGCGCTCCTGGCCCACAAAGCACCTGATCCGCGGGGCGCCTGCCAGGCCACCGACGTCGAGGTCCCAGCCGGCATCGGCCAGCAACCGCCACCGCGCAGCGGCCAGCCCGGTGAAGTTGGCCATGGTGGCACCCGTGGTGAAGCCGACATCCGATTCCGCCGGGAGGCCCAGGAGGTCCAGCAGCCAATGGCCGGCCCCCTCTTCGATGGCGGCTATGGCAGGTGTGGCGTAGCGCAGGCCGGAGTTCTGGTCCCAGGCGCTGACCAGCCAGTCCGCGGCCAGGGCAGCAGGCAGCGTCCCGCCGATCACCCAGCCAAAAAAACGCCCCGAGGGCATGGCCATCAGCCCCGGCTCGGCTTTGTCCGCCAGGTACTCAACCACAGCTGCGGCAGGCATGCCCTGCTCGGGAAGTGGGCCGCCGAAGTCGGCCGCGAGATCGTGGGCGCTTTGGGCAGGACCGACGTGCCTGTCCGGCAGGCTCGCCAGCCACTCGGCGGCGCGGCGTGCCGCAGCTGACAATGCTTCCGAATAGGGCTCCCCGCCTGCGGACATACCTGCATGGTACGCCCGGCCGGCCGGGGACTGCGAGGGCTTTGGCTACCCTGTCAGGCGAAGTTTTCCAGCCAGACATCGATGCCGAGTTTGATGATCAGGGTGCCCACCACCAGCAGGAATACAACACGGATGAAGCGGCTGCCCTGCTTCACCGCGGTCCGTGCGCCCAGGTAGCCGCCGGCCATGTTGGCCAGGCCCAGCACCAGGCCAACACCCCACAGGATTGACCCGTGGGGCAGGAAGAAGATCAGGGCGCCTGCGTTGGTGGCCATGTTCACGATCTTGGCTTTGGCGCTGGCCTCCAGGAAGGCATAGCCCATCGCCGAAACGAGCGCGATGATGAGGAAGGAACCGGTGCCCGGACCGATCAGGCCGTCATAGAAGCCGATGACGGCCCCGATCAGGCATGCCACCACGTAGTGCGCGCGGCCATCGTGCCGCAGCACGGTGATGTCGCCGACGTTGGGCTTCAGCGCCGTAAAAAGCGCGACGACGACCAGCGCCACCACGATGATCGGTTTGAAGACACTCGCAGGCAGGGTGGCGGCCAGAACTGCCCCGGCGAAGCTGCCGGCAAGGGCGATCAGCGCCATGGGCACGGCTGTCCGAAGGTCCGGTTTCACCCGCCCGTAGTACGTCACCGCACTCGTGGTGGTGCCGAAAATAGACCCCATCTTGTTGGTGGCCAGGGCCTGGACCGGCGTGATTCCCGGTACCAGCAGCATGGCCGGCAGCTGGAGCAGGCCCCCGCCGCCCACCACCGCATCCACCCAGCCGGCAGCAAATCCAGCCACCACAATCAGGATGATTGTGGTGAGCTGGATTGACTCGAAACCGGAAATCAACTCCGCAGGTCAGCTGCGGACGGCGGTGACCACATAGTCAACGGCCTTGTCCACGGCCACGTTCTCGGCTTCGCCGCTGCGGCGGTCCTTGACTTCCACAACGCCGTCCACCAGGCCGCGGCCGACGGCCAGGATAGTGGGGACGCCGACGAGTTCCGCATCGCCGAACTTTACGCCCGGGGAGACCTTGGGCCGGTCGTCATAGATGACGTCCAGGCCGGCGGCCTCGAGTTCCAGGGCCAGCTGCTCGGCGGCGGCAAAGATCTCCTCGCCGCGGCCGACGGCCACCACGTGGACATCTGCCGGGGCGACGGCGCGGGGCCAGATCAGGCCTTTCTCATCGTGGTTGGACTCGGCGAGGGCGGCGACGGCGCGGGTGACACCGACGCCATAGGAACCCATGGTCACCACGACCTGCTTGCCGTTCTGGTCCAGGACCTTCAGGTCCAGGGCCGCGGCATACTTGCGGCCCAGCTGGAATATGTGGCCCATTTCGATGCCGCGGGCGGTTTCGAGCGGACCGGAGCCGTCCGGAGCCTCGTCACCCGCGCGCACGTCGGTGCACTCGATGACGCCGTCCCAGCCGAAGTCGCGTCCGGCGACGAGGCCGAAGACGTGCTTGCCGGCATCGTTGGCGCCGGTGACCCAGGCGGAGCCGCTGACGACGCGGGGGTCCACGAGGTAGAGCATCTTTGCGGCGCCCTCGGTGCCCAGCAGCGGCGCGTCCAGGGACATGCCGGGGCCGAGATAGCCCTTCACGATCAGGGGCTGCTTCTTGAGGTCGTCGTCGTTGGCGGCTTCGAGCGTGATCTCGCCGGCAATCGGCAAGAAAGACCCGATGTTCGCTTCGACGCGCTTGAGGTCAACGCCGCGGTCGCCGGGGAGGCCGATGACTACGAGCTGGCGCTCCCCGGTGGGCAGCGTGACGGCGAGGACGACGTTCTTGAGCGTGTCAGCGGCGGTCCAGGCGCCGCCGTCGGCCTCTGTCCGCGGAGCGAGGACGTTGGCGGCCTCGACGAGCGTGTCGATCGTGGGGGTGTCCGGGGTGTCCCGGACCTCGGCGGCGGGGGCGCCGGTGAAGTCGATGTCCGCGGGAACCACAGTGGTGACGGCTTCAACGTTGGCCGCGTAACCTCCGGCGGAGCGCACAAACGTGTCCTCACCGATCTCGGTTGGGTGCAGGAATTCCTCGCTCTTTGACCCGCCCATGGCACCGGCGGTGGCCGCAACAGGAACAACCTCCAGGCCCAGGCGCTCGAAAATCCTGAGGTAGGCGACGCGGTGTGCGGCGTAACTGGCGTCCAGGCCGGCGTCGTCCACGTCGAAGGAGTAGGAGTCCTTCATGATGAATTCGCGGCCGCGGATCAAACCCGCCCGGGGGCGTGCTTCGTCGCGGTATTTGTTCTGGATCTGGTAAATGCTCAGCGGCAGGTCCTTGTAGGACGAGTACAGGTCCTTGACCAGCAGGGCGAACATTTCCTCATGCGTGGGTGCCAGCAGGTAGTCGTTGCCCTTACGGTCCTTGAGCCTGAAGATGCCCTCGCCGTATTCCTTCCAGCGGTTGGTGGCCTCGTAGGGTTCCTTGGGCAGCAGTGCCGGGAAGTGGACTTCCTGGGCACCGATGGCTGCCATTTCCTCGCGGATGACCTTCTCCACTCTGCGCAGCACGCTGAGCCCCAGTGGCAGCCAGGTGTAGATACCCGGCGCGGCCCGGCGGATGTAGCCTGCCCGGATCAGGAGCCGGTGGCTGGCCACCTCGGCATCGGCGGGATCTTCACGCAAGGTGCGCAGGAAAAGCTGGGACATTCTTGTGACCACGGGTGGGCATCCGTTTCTGGGAATAGCTGCTGGAAAAGCAGGACGGGGCAATTCTTCTGGGTACTAATCTACCGGCAATCCACGCCCCGCCCGGCGGCGGAACCAGAGCCAGGCCAGAGTCAGGCGCGGAGCCGGATGCGGTGCTTTGCTGAGGACTGGACGGGGCGGAACGCAATAGAGCCACGCCCGGCGTGCAAAGCCCCTGGCCGTAAACGGCTGGTCATTACATGCGGACGTGGCTCCATGGCCGTTGACGCCTAGGTACTGGTGAGGACTGGTGAGGACTGGTGAGACCGCCCACCCACTCCAGCGCAGCTAGATCGAACCTATGTGATAGCCGACACATGCACAAGGTTTTTTCCATTCGAAGTTGTTGACGGCTACCTTCGGCAGGTCTAGGTTGAATTCATCATCTGGTGAATTCAGCGCGGACTCCCAGCATTTCGGAGGGCACACATGTCCCATTCAGCAGCAACGGCCCCGGCCAGCCCCGTGGCTGGGGTGGCCGTCGCCGCCAGCTCCCTGCACGTCACCAGGGGAAAGGTTCCCGTCCTGCGCGGCCTGGACTTTTCCATCCACGGGGGCGAGATAACCGGGCTGTTGGGCCCGTCCGGCAGCGGCAAGACCACCCTCATGCGGGCCATCATGGGCGTCCAACTACTCACCTCCGGCTCGGTCCAAGTACTGGGGCTGCCCGCCGGGCACCCTGACCTGCGGCACCGGGTGGGCTACGTGACCCAGTCCCCCAGCGTGTATCCGGACCTCACCGTCGAAGCCAACGTCCGCTACTTCGGCGCCATGCACCGCAGGGGCCGCGCCGAAGCCGCGGAGGCGATCGCCGCCGTCGGGCTTGAACCGCAGGCCAGGCAGAAAACCGGCGACCTCTCCGGCGGCCAGCTGAGCCGGGTTTCACTGGCCTGCGCCCTGGTGGCCCGTCCCAGCCTGCTCGTCCTGGACGAGCCCACCGTCGGCCTTGACCCGGTGCTCCGTGCGGACCTGTGGGACCGGTTCCGGACCATGGCCGAGTCCGGGACCACGCTCCTGATTTCCAGCCATGTGATGGAGGAAGCCAGCCATTGCGGATCGCTGCTCCTGATCCGGGAAGGGAAGCTCCTGGCGCAGCTGACGCCGGCGGAATTGAGTCAACGCGGGCACAGCGCCGATCTGGAGAAGGCCTTTCTGCATATCATCCAGGACACCGCCGAAGGCCGGTCCACCGAAGGGACGGTACGGTCATGAACCTGTTGATGCTGTTGGCCACCACCCGGCGCGTCCTGGACCAACTCCGGCACGACCACCGAAGCATCGCGCTGATCCTGGTGGTTCCTGCGCTGCTGCTCACCGCCGTGTACTTTCTCTATGAAAATGAAACACTGCCGCCAGGCGTGCCCAGGACTTTTGACCGCGTAGGCCTGATGATGCTGGCGATCTTCCCGTTTGTGGTGATGTTCCTGGTCACGTCCATTACGATGCTGCGCGAACGCACCTCCGGGACCCTGGAACGGCTGCTGACCACTCCCATCCACAAGGCAGACCTGCTGTTCGGCTACGGGCTCGCATTTTCCATCATGGCCGCGCTGCAGTCGCTGGTGGCTACCGCCGTGGCCTACTGGATATTCGGGCTCGAGATCCAAGGTAGCCCGGGTCTGGTGGTCATGATTGCCGTGATCAATGCGGTTCTTGGCGTCGCCCTGGGGCTGCTCTGTTCGGCCTTCGCCCGCACAGAATTCCAGGCCGTGCAGTTTATGCCGGTGGTGGTGGTCCCGCAGATCCTGCTCTGCGGCCTCTTTGTGGCCCGCGAGAGGATGAACGAGGCCCTGGAGGCTGTGTCGAATGTCCTGCCCCTGACCTTTTCGGTGGATGCGCTCCAGGAGATCGCCACCAACACCGAGGCCACAGATCAGTTGTGGATGGACGCCGGCATCATGGTGGCGATTGTCCTGGCGGTACTGGTCCTCGCGTCGTTGACCCTACGGCGGCGGACTGCGTGAACGGACAGCATGATCCCGCAGGCGCCGCGGAGCCCGCAGGCAGCGCGGCTGGTCCGGGCCGGCGGGGCAGACGCGGCGGGGCAAGCGAGTCGAGGGACCAGATCCTGGACACCGCCCGGAGACTGTTCGCCGAACACGGTTTCGAGGGGACCAGCCTGCGCCAGATCGCCCGGGAAACCGGAGTGGACCCCGCCATGGTGCACCACTTCTTCAAGGGCAAGGACGAGCTCTTTGCGCTGAGCGTGGCACTGCCGGCCGACCCGGAGAAAGTCCTGGCGGGCGTCAACGGCTACTCGCCGGAAGACCGGGCCGAGGCGATTGTGCGGGCGGTGCTGCGCTTGTGGGAGAGCCCTGCCCAGCACAGCCTGGTGGCCTTCCTCCGGGGAACCATCGGTTCGAAGGCGAAGACCCTGCTGCTGCGGGAACTGGTACAGCGCACCATCCTCAGCCGGATCATGGCGGGAGTCCCCGGACCGCCCGCAGAAGTCGCCATGCGCGGAAATCTCGTGGCCACGCAGATGATGGGCGTGATGCTGGTCCGGTATCTCATTCGGCTGGAACCGCTCGCGTCCGCTTCCTCCGACGACGTTGTCCGGCTCGTGGCGCCGAACGTCCAGCACTACCTGACGGGTGACCTGAAAGCTGAGGGGTGACCTAAAGCGACGTCCTGGAGGCTAGAACAGCACCGTGGCGAAGGTGCCAACCTGGCGGAAGCCCACGCGCTCATACGTGGACCGCGCCCGCAGGTTGAAGCCGTTAACGTAGAGGCTGGTGACCGGGGCAAGCGTTCGCGCCTTCTCCACTACGGCAGCCATGTAGCCTGCGCTCAGACCCTGTCCGCGGTAGCCGGGGTTCATCCATACACCCTGGATCTGCGTGACATCAGCTGTCACCGCTCCCAGCTCGGCCTTGAACACAACATCGCCGGATTCGTTGACGTGCGCCAATGAGTGGCCTTGCCGGATGAGGCCTTCCACCCGACGGCTATAGAACTCCTTGCCCCCGAGGAACGGCGAATAGCCCACTTCCTCTTCGAACATGGCGGCGCAGGCGGGAAGGATCCGGTCAAAATCGGCCAGCCGGCCAAGGTCCAGGTCCGCGTTCGGCTCCACCGACGGCGGCCCGCACAGCGTCATCAGCGGCTGTTCATCCCGCACCTCGTGGGCCGCATGCCCCAGTTCGGCAAGCTCAGCATGAAGTGCAAGGACGGCATCTGCGGGGCCAAAGACGGAGGCGAAGCGGCGGCCGGATGTGCTTGCTGCCGCAGCGACAAGCCCAGCGAATTCCGGGTCAAGCTGGACCGGGACCAGGTTGGCGCCTGCCCAGCACGCGCCCGCCAGGATGCCGTCGTCGAAAACTCCCAAGACGGCAGCACCACCAGTGGTGGGCGCAGCCGAACCAGCCGCCCGAAGGTGCGCCAGGATAAATACATTGGCCACCGGGTCCTGCGACGCGAGGCGCCGCAGGGCAGCGGTGTCCGCACCGGCGAGGGTCCTGACGGATATCCCCGCCAGCGCGGCGTCCTCCTTATGAGACGCTAACCACGGGGCTACCCTTGACAGCATCTTCGCCATCGGCCTCCCCCATCTCTTCAGCTATGCGCATGGCCTCTTCGATCAGTGTCTCAACAATCTCGCTCTCAGGCACAGTCTTGATGACTTGGCCCTTCACAAAGATTTGGCCCTTGCCATTGCCCGACGCCACACCCAGATCGGCTTCGCGGGCTTCGCCCGGCCCGTTCACAACACAGCCCATCACTGCCACGCGGAGCGGAATTTCCATGCCTTCGAGCCCGGCAGTGACCTGCTCGGCCAGGGTATAAACGTCCACCTGGGCGCGGCCGCATGACGGGCAGGAGACGATTTCCAGTTTGCGCGGGCGCAGGTTCAGTGACTGGAGGATCTGGTTGCCCACCTTGATTTCCTCGACGGGCGGCGCCGAGAGGGAAACCCGGATGGTGTCGCCGATGCCCTTGGCCAGGAGCGCCCCGAAGGCCGTAGCGGACTTGATGGTTCCCTGGAAGGCGGGCCCGGCTTCGGTCACGCCCAGGTGCAGGGGCCAGTCGCCCTGCTCGGCAAGCATCTCGTAGGCAGCAACCATGATGACGGGGTCGTTGTGCTTGACCGAGATCTTGAAGTCGTTGAAACCGTGCTCTTCGAACAGCGAGGCTTCCCAGACGGCCGATTCCACGAGGGCCTCGGGCGTGGCCTTGCCATACTTCTTCAGGATTCCAGGCTCCAGGGATCCGGCGTTGATGCCGATCCGGATGGAGGTCCCGTGGTCCTTCGCGGCGCGGGCGATTTCCTTGACCTGGTCATCGAACTTGCGGATATTGCCCGGGTTCACGCGCACTGCCGCGCAGCCGGCCTCAATTGCCGCGAAGACGTATTTGGGCTGGAAGTGGATGTCCGCAATAACGGGGATCTGGGACTTGCGCGCGATGATGGGCAGTGCCTCCGCATCATCGGCCGACGGGCAGGCGACCCGTACGATGTCGCAGCCGGAAGCGGTGAGTTCCGCGATCTGCTGCAGGGTGGCGTTGATGTCCGTAGTGGGCGTGGTGGTCATGGACTGCACGCTGATGGGCGAGTCCGAACCGACCCCGACGGAACCGACTTTGATCTGCCGCGTCTTGCGGCGGGGGGCGAGGACGGGCGGCGGTGCTGACGGCATTCCCAGGCTGACCGAGGTCACGTGGACTCCTTGAATAGGTGTTTCAGTAGTGAAATAGGTCCGGGAATCAGGATGCGTGTGCGGCGAGGAGGCCGATCACGGGAGTCCACTCGGTGGTCCGGATCCCGGCAATGGCACCGGCGACGGCGAACGGGTCCTGCTTGAGGAGGTCGTTCAGCTCGGTTTCGTCCTGGACCTTGAAGATCAGCAGGGCGCCGGCCCCGTCACCGTAAGGTCCGCTGGTCAGCAGTTGGCCCTCATCCGCCAGACCCGCCAGCCAGGCGCGGTGTGCGGGGCGGTGGTCATCACGGACGGCGGAGGAATCGGCGGCGTACACATACTCAACGGCAAAAACAGTCATAAGGACACCCTATCCCCAGGGGTGGGCTGGCGCCGATCCGGGCACCAGGAAGACTCACTGCAGGAACACCACCTTGATCACTGCCGCCGTTCCCGCGGCCCACAGCATGGATGTGAGCGTTCCGATGATGAACCGCTCCGCAGCCACGGGGGTCTCCTTCAATTCGGCGAACCTGCCCAGGCCCTTGATGGCCACAATGTAGGCGATGGCCACCGGCTGTCCGGTCAGGATGGCCACACAGACGCCCAGGCGTTCCAGGACTCCAATGATTGCCCCGCCGCGCAGGATCCGCTGGGCCGGCAGCGTTTGCGCCTGCTGGGGAACGTCCGACGGCGGCTGGCCGCCACGCGCCATCAGCTCGCCGTCGACGGTTTGCCCCGTTGCCGGCCTCGGGGCTTCCGAAACGGTGTCCACGGTGACATCGGCCGAAGGATCCTGGGCTGATGCATCCGGGGCCGGTTTACTGGCCGCGTCCGCTTTGTCGTCAATGGTCCTGGCGAGCCGGAACACCAGTGCGGTCACCGGCCATCCGGCAAATCCGGCCACCAGCAGGGCAACTGCGATCCATAGTGCGTTCACCGGTCGCCTTCGATCTGGGAATGCGCGTACTCGAGGAGCATGGCCGCGGCGGGCCTGGCAGCCCATTCTTCCTGCCAGCCGGACCTGAGCACAGCACGGCTCACCGACTGCTCCGTGATTCCCAGTTCCTGGGCCACGTGTTTCTGGCTACCGTGCTTCCCATCGCCGCCCTGGAGTGCGCGCAGCCGGTCCACCACCCGCCACTGGGCTGGTGTGCGCTGCTGCACCAGCCGTCCGATCAGGCGAAGCACCGCCTGGGCATTTGCACTGGTCATGGCTCCTTCCTTGGCGCGGGGAGGCATCTCCCGTCCACGGCCGATACTGCCGGACACCACCGACAATGGCACCTGACCAGCCGCCCCCTTGGCGAGTTCCACGGCCTTTCGCGCTGCCACAAAGCCGCTCCCGGAACCTTCCCGTGGGCTGCCACCCGGGGTGAGCTGCACGGCACCGATGCCGATCCCGACGTACCAGTGCCCGCTCCGGAGTGCGTACATGGCGATCTCCACCACGTCCTCGGCATGTTCCACCACGCCCTGGAGTTCATCACCCACCGAGCGCTCAAAGGGCGCCGGCGCGAGGCTGTGCAGCGCGGTGATCAGATCGGGAACACGGTCGACGTCGGCGGTGCTGCCGCGCTGGTCGATGGTCAGTACGTACATGGCTTAACCGTACCCAAGTGATCACGCATAATCAATCAAAAACAGCTGATTATTTAATATCAGCCAATAAAGGCTGATTTAACAGATTCACCCGATTCGGTCAGGTACGGCCTGCTGCAGGCAGGCCAAGTTCCTGGTGGATCCGGGGCCTCCGTCGAGCCAGACGTCTGCAGGAGTCAGCCGAAGAGGCTCACCGGCTTGACGATGTCGGCATAGATCAGGAGCGCGCTCATGCCCATCAGCAACACAGCCACCACGTAGGTCACGGGCAGCAGTCTGGCAATGTCGAAGGCGCCCGGATCCGGTTTGCCGAACAGGTTGGCCACCCGCCGCCGCGCCCCTTCGTACAGCGCTCCGGCCACATGGCCACCATCGAGCGGAAGCAGGGGGATCAGGTTGAAGACCGCGAGCGCAAAGTTCAGTCCGGCGAGCAGCCCTACCAGGGCGCCAATCCTGGACTGGAGCGGCACTTCTTCCATGGCCGCCACTTCACCGGCCACGCGCCCGACGCCCACCACACTGATGGGGCCGTTGGGGTCCCGCTCTTCCTCACTGAAGGCCGCCTTCGCAACGCCCACCACCCGGGCGGGCAGATTGAAGATAACGCCAGCCACTTGCTTGATGTTTTCGCCCGCCATGGGCAGGACGGACGACGCCGGCTGGGGAACCAGTTCGGTCTGCGCGCCGATGCCCAGGAATCCGACGTCCTGGTACAGGAGGGTGCCGGCGTCGTCCTTGGCCTGGCGTCCGTCCACGCCGACGACGGGGCGGGCGGAGAGCACCGGCGTCACTGCGGTGGTGACAGGCGCGCCGTCGCGCTCCACGGTGATGCTGACTTCCCTGCCCGCGGAAGCCCGGATCCATTCGGTCAGCTCGTCCCAGCCGGTGACAGCTTTCCCGTCAAAGGAGGTGACCACGTCGTTGGGCAGGAGCCCGGCAGCGGCCGCGGGGGTCAGCTGGCAGTCCGGGGAATCGGGGTCAACCGTTTGGCCGGCGGCCACCTGGCATTTGGAGACGTCGGCGATGGTGGTGGTGGCCGTGGCCATGCCGAAGCCCATCAGCAGCACGGCGGTCAGGACCACGCCGATCAGCAGGTTCATGGCCGGACCGCCCAGCATCACGATGATTTTCTTCCACACCGGCAGCCGGTAGAACACGCGGTTTGCGTCCTCCGGACCCACTTCCTCGTGTGCCATGGACCGGGCCTCCGTGGCCAGGGTCTGGAACATGCCGGTGCTCGAGGGGCGGACGGTTCCGTCCTCCTTGTTGGGTGGATACATGCCGATCATGGACACGTAGCCACCCAGCGGGATCGCCTTCACGCCGTATTCGGTTTCGCCCTTCCGTTTGGACCACAGGGTGGGGCCGAAGCCGATCATGTACTTGGTGACGCGCACTTTGAACAGCTTGGCGGGCAACAGGTGCCCCACTTCGTGCAGCGCAATGGACACGGCAATGCCGATCGCCACAAAGACGACGCCGAGGATGAAAAGGAGGACGGGGCTCATGCGTGGATCTGCTGCTTCCTAGAGACTGCTGACTGCTAAACGTTCGTGGGCGCGCGTACGTGCCCAGTCTTCAGCATCCAGTACCGACTCCAGCGTCAGCCCTAAGGATCCTGAATGTTCGCTGAGGACAGCATCGATGGTGTCCACGATTTCGGTGAAGCGGATGCGTCCCGCGTGGAACGCCATGACCGCCTCCTCGTTTGCTGCGTTAAAAACGGCGGGAAAGGTACTCCCCTGCTTGGCGGCGTCCTTGGCCAGGTCCACGGCCGGGAAAGCGACGGTGTCCAGCGGTTCGAACGTCCAGCTGGTGGCTTTGGTCCAGTCACATGGGGAGGCCGCTTTGGGGACTCTGTCCGGCCAGCCCAGCCCTAAGGCAATGGGGAGGCGCATGTCCGGCGGGGACGCCTGGGCGATGACGGACCCGTCGATGAACTGGACCATGGAGTGGACCACCGACTGCGGGTGGACCACAACGTCGATCCGGTCCAGCGGCACGTCGAACAGCAAATGGGCTTCGATGAGCTCGAGGCCCTTGTTGACCAGCGTGGCCGAGTTGGTGGTGACCATCAGGCCCATGTCCCAGGTGGGGTGGGCCAGCGCCTCTTTCGGCGCTACGTCGTGGAGCTGCTCGCGCGTCCGGCCGCGGAACGGCCCGCCCGATGCCGTCAGGATAAGCTTCTCGACTTCGGCCGCGGACCCGGAGCGGAGGCACTGCGCTATCGCTGAGTGCTCGGAGTCCACCGGCACGATCTGCCCCTCACGGGCGGCCGCCTTGACGAGCGCTCCGCCCACGATGAGCGATTCCTTGTTGGCCAGCGCCAGTGTTGCACCTGACTTCAGGGCGGCGAGAGTCGGGGCAAGCCCGATGGACCCGGTGATGCCGTTGAGCACCACGTCCGCCGCTACTGCGGCGATGCGGGCCGAGGCGTCCGGGCCGGCGATGATTTCGGGGCGGTAGTCCTGCCGTCCGGCGAGGCGGGCGGCCTCGGAGATCAGGTCCCGCAGCTGCCGCGGATCCCCCGCGGCGATACCCACGGCGGCGGCACCGGTGTGGACGGCCTGGCGGGCCAGGAGCTCCAGGTTTCCGCCGCCGGCGCTGAGCGCCACCACCTCAAAAAGGTGCGGAGCGCCGTCGACGACGTCAATCGCCTGGGTGCCGATGGAACCGGTGGATCCGAGGAGGACGATTCTGCGAGGCTGCATTGGTTAAGTATCCCGCACCCGGCCCGCGGTCCGGTCAGGCTGCAGGTCAGGCCGCCGCCAGCTCGATGAAACCCTTCGCCAGCGT
Organism: Pseudarthrobacter sp. NBSH8; assembly: GCF_014217545.1. Lineage (NCBI taxonomy): Bacteria > Bacillati > Actinomycetota > Actinomycetes > Micrococcales > Micrococcaceae > Pseudarthrobacter > Pseudarthrobacter sp. NBSH8. Next base: position 1,382,498 of record NZ_CP043178.1, on the reverse strand, counting down.
GGACACGGCTCCGATGTAGGCGATGGCCACCACGATCCTGCGGACAGCGGCAGGTTTGACCTTGCCGGACAGCAGATCGCCCGCGATGATTCCCGCCACCATGGCGGCCAGGATGCTGAGCCACTGCCAAGCATCCAGGCCGGGAACATGTCCACCCGACAGTACGTACTTGATCGCCAGGGAAGACAGTCCGGTGGTCACGAAATAGGGCTGGAGGGTGGCGCCGAAACTCTTCTGCTCCCACCGGGTGGCAATGGCGTACGCGGTGATGGCCGGTCCGCCGACACCCGCCGCCGCGTTCATCAGTCCGCTGGTGAAGCCGAGGGAGACCATGGGAACGGGGCCACTGGCATGCCAAGAGCTGCGCGTCAGCCGCTGCGAGGCCAGCAGGGCGATGATGAGGAGGACGCCGATGCAGATCTCCAGCGGCGCTTCGGCCACATTGCTGGCCAGCCAGGCACCCGGCAGTACCCCTGCGAGTGCGGCGAGCGCCAGTCCGGAGTAGCGCTTCCACTCCACATGCCGCCAGACCCTGGAGAGGATCAGCAGGGATGAGGCTGCGCCGCAGAGGTTAATGATCATGACGCCGTCGAAGGGACCGAGCAGCACCACCAGGACGGGAGAGACGAGGAGGCCGAATCCGAGGCCGGCCAGCCGCTGGGCCAGTGCCCCCGCAACGACGGCAATGAGCACCAATGCAAACACCATCCGATCCTAGTGGGCGGACGGCGACGCCGGGCGTAACGTGGATTGCGTGGACTGGGTTTCCTGGTTCGGTGCGCCGGAGTACGGATTCGCCCGGCAGGTGCTGCAGCGAGGTGTGGCGGCACTGTTCTTTGTTGCGTTCCTGTCTTCCCTGAACCAGTTCCCTGCGCTGCTGGGCGAACGCGGTCTGTTGCCGGTACCGGACTATCTGGAAGGGTTCAGCGCGCGCCGGCGGCCCACGCTGTTCCGTTGGCGTTATTCGGACCGGCTGCTGCGTGGTGTCTGCGCTACCGGACTGGCAATTTCAGCCCTCCTGGTGGCCGGTATCCCCCAGCTCGGCCCGCCGTGGGTTCCGCTGATCGCGTTTCTGGCCCTGTGGCTGCTGTACATGTCGATCGTCAACGTGGGGCAGACGTTTTATGGCTTCGGCTGGGAGATGCTGCTGCTGGAGGCCGGGTTCACGGTGGCGTTCCTTGGCTCGGACCAGACCGAGCCGCCGCGCACCATCCTGATCCTGCTGGCTTGGCTCGTCTTCCGGCTGGAGTTCGGCGCCGGGATGATCAAGATCCGCGGCGGCCGGGAGTGGCGTGACCTGACGGCCCTCTATTTCCACCACGAAACCCAGCCCATGCCGGGGCCGTTGAGCCGCCAGGCGCATCTCCTGCCCAAACCTTTCCACCGGCTGGAGGTCCTGGGGAACCATTTCGCCCAGCTGGTGGTCCCGTTCTTCCTCTTCGCACCGCAGCCCCTGGCAAGCGCGGCAGCCGGCATCATCATCTTCACCCAGCTGTGGCTGGTGGCCAGCGGCAATTTTGCGTGGCTTAACTGGATGGCCGTTGTGCTGGCCTTCGCCGCGGTCAGCGACCCCGTGGCCCACGCCGTGTTGCCGTTCCTGCCGCTGTCCGGGGATCCCCGGGTGGACGTCCGTGGCAATCCCCCGTACTGGCTTGCCATCACTTTGGTGGCCACCTTCCTGCTGGTGGTGCTCAGCTACTGGCCGCTGCGCAACCTGCTCTCCAAAGGGCAGTTGATGAATGCCAGCTTCAACCGCTGGCAACTGGCCAACACGTACGGCGCGTTCGGCACGGTAACGAAGCACCGCGTCGAGATCGTGGTGGAGGGCACCCTGGACAAGGAACCTGGGGACTCGGCGGACTGGCGCGAATATGCGTTCAGGGGCAAACCCGGTGACGTGCGCCGGCTGCCTCGGCAGTGGGCGCCATACCACCTGCGGCTGGACTGGCTGATGTGGTTCCTGCCGTTGCGCACGGTCCACGAGGAGTGGTTTTACGCGTTCCTCACGAAGCTGCTGGAGGCGGACCGGCAGACGCTGCGGCTTCTCCGTGCCGACCCGTTCGACGGCGGTCCGCCGCGTTGGGTGCGGGTCAACAGTTACCTGTACCGTTTCGCCACCAGGGCTGAGTTCCGGGAGACCGGCGAGCGCTGGGTCCGGACGCCGCTCTATGAGGCCATCCCGCCGCGGTCCCTCCGCGGTTCCCGTGGACGGCGGCGATGATTCTGTCCCAGGCGGTTTCTGCGCGGTGACCCTAGGAGTGGATGCCGGCCCGGCGGATGGTGGCTTCGGCGTGCTTGAGGATGGGTCCGTCGATCATTTTGCCCCCGTGCTGGAACACGCCGGATCCTGCAGCAGCGGCGACCCGCAGCAGTTCGGTGGCGGCGGCGACGTCGGCCTCGGACGGTGCGTAGGCTCCCCTGACAATGGCCGCCTGAGTGGGGTGGATACAGGCTTTGGAGCCGAATCCTGACGCTGCGGCATCGGCCGCCTCCAGCGCCAGCCCGTCAAGGTCAGGGATGTTGACGTACACTGCGTCCACGGCTTCTTTCCCGAAAGCCCGGGCGGCGAGCAGCACCGCGGACCGGGCGTGCAGTGCCACGGCCCGGTAGCCGCCGTCGTCCGTTCTGCTGGACGTGCCGCTGAGGGAAGCCAGCAGGTCTTCGGCGCCCCACATCAGTGCCACCACGTTGGGGGCTGCAGCGATGGCAGGTGCGTTGAGGACCCCGGCGGCGGTCTCGCACAGGGCGATGACGTGGTAATCCGTCAGGGCTTCGAGCTGGGCCGCGCTCTCTGCTTTAGCCAGCATCACCGTGCGGTACGGCGTGTGGGCCAGGCAGTGCAGGTCCTTCTCGAACTCGTCGGTGCCGGCCGGGTTGATCCTGACGATGGTGCGGCTGGGATCGAGCTCCGGTCCCTCCCCGGCAGCGCCCAACTGGGCCAGGATGGCGCCGCGCGCCCGCTGCTTGTCCGCGGGTGCCACGGCGTCCTCGAGGTCCACGATGACAGCGTCCGCGCGTTGGGCGGCCTTAGGGAAACGCTCGGGACGGTCGGCAGGGCAGAAGAGGAGGGCGGGACCCATCACAAATGTCATACGGACATTGTCCTCTTTTCGGGGCCCTGCACGCTCCCCCTTTCAGCTCCTGCAGGCTGGACCCGTTGCCCGGAAGACTGCGCCATATGGGCGTCCCGGGTCCACATGAGGCAGCTCCGCGTGGCCAGCGCCACCACGGTGCCGATCTGGTTCCTGCCGGTGTGCTGCATGGTTACGATCCCCTGGCCGGGACGCGATCCCGAGAGGCGCTTCCCGGTGATCACGGTCTCGGTGTAGAGCGTGTCCCCGTGATACAGCGGGTGCGGGAAGGAGACGTCCGTCAGGCCCAGCTGCGCGATGATGGTGCCCTGGGTGAGCTGCGATACGGACTGTCCCACCAGGGTGGACAGCGTGAACATGGAGTTGACCAGCCGCTGGCCGAACGGCTGGCCGGCGCTCCACGCGGCGTCCAGGTGCAGGGCCTGGGTGTTCATGGTGAGCGTGGTGAAGAGGACGTTGTCCGCCTCGGTCACTGTGCGGCCGGGCCGGTGCGCGTAGACAACGCCTTCTTCGAGCTCGTCAAAGTACAGGCCGCGCTGTTCGATGACCCGGGGGGCGTCGGTTGTTGGGCCCGGGGCATCGGGGAGCGGAACCCCGTTCATACGGTGAGCTCCTGGTCTTCTTCGAACAGTTCGGCGCCGGTTGCCGCCGCCACGTCCTCCACGGAGACGTTGGGGGCCAACTCGCGGAGCACCAACCGGGACCGCCCGCCTTCGGTGACCACGTCGATCACGGCGAGGTCGGTGATGATCCGGTCCACGCAGGCCTTGCCGGTCAGCGGCAGCGAGCAGTTCTCCACGATTTTGGGGTTGCCGTTGCGGTCCACGTGTTCCATCATCACGATCACCTTCTTGGCGCCGAAAACCAGGTCCATGGCCCCGCCCATGCCTTTGACCATCTTGCCCGGGATCATCCAGTTGGCCAGGTCCCCGTTCTGGGCCACTTCCATGGCACCGAGCACGGCCACGTCCACATGCCCGCCGCGGATCATGCCGAACGAAGAGGCGGAATCGAAGAATGCGGCCCCCTGGTTAACCGTGACGGTTTCCTTGCCGGCGTTGATGAGGTCCGGATCCACTGCGTCCTCGCCGGGGTACGGTCCCACGCCCAGGATCCCGTTCTCCGAGTGCAGCACCACCTCGACGTCTGCCGGGATGTAGTTGGGAATGAGCGTCGGCATGCCGATGCCCAGGTTGACGTACTGCCCGTTGCTGAGTTCCCTGGCCACCCGGGCGGCCAGTTCGGTGCGCGTCCACCCTTTGGCCTCCGGATTGGTGCCTTCGGGATGACCGACGGCGGCACGCCGGTATTCGGGCCGGACGGCTTCGGGGCGGGGAGGGGCTCCCTGCGTGCTGCTGGACTCCATGGCTACGCTCCTGCCTGTTCGGTGGCGCTTTCGGTTCCGGCAGCCTGTGCAAGGGCGACGGTCCGCTTTTCGATCCGCTTCTCACCGGCGGGCACCACCACCACCCGCTGGATAAAGATGCCAGGCGTGTGGACGTGCTCGGGGTCCAGCTCGCCCGGCTCCACCAGTTCCTCCACCTCGGCGATGGTGATTTTTCCGGCCATGGCGCAGAGCGGGTTGAAGTTCATGGCGGTGGCGTGGAAAACCAGGTTGCCGTGGCGGTCGCCTTTCCAGGCGTGGACCAGTCCGAAGTCGGGTGTCAGGGATTCCTCGAGGACATAGTCCACGTCATTGAACGCCCGCACTTCCTTCGGGGAAGACGCGATGGCGATGCCGCCGTCGGCGTCGTACTTCTGCGGCAGGCCGCCGTCGGACACCTGAGTGCCCACCCCCGCCTTGGTGTAGAACGCAGGGATCCCGGCGCCGCCGGCACGGAGCTTCTCCGCAAGCGTGCCCTGCGGGGTCAGCACCACCTCAAGTTCACCGGACAGGTACTGGCGCGCGAACTCCTTGTTTTCGCCGACGTACGAGCTGACGGTCCGCCGGATCCTGCCGTCGCGGAGGAGGACGCCCAGGCCCCAGTCGTCCACTCCGCAGTTGTTGCTCACGGTTTCGAGGTCCTTGGTGCCGTGCCGGTGCAGGGCATCGATCAGGGCAACGGGGATTCCGCAGAGGCCGAACCCTCCCACCGCCAGGGACGCGCCGTCTGGAATGTCCGCAATGGCTTCCTCGGCGCTGGCAACAACCTTGTTGATCATCGTTGGTCCTTTCAAGGGTCTCGACAGGCTCGACCACCGCGTGGAATTTCCCGACCAGCGGGCTTGTTAGAGTCCGAGTTCGCGGGCGATCAGCATCAGCTGGACCTCCGTGGTGCCCTCCCCCACTTCAAGGATCTTGGAGTCGCGGTAGTGGCGTGCCACGGTGAATTCGTTGATGAAGCCATAGCCGCCGAATACCTGGGTGGCATCCCGCGCATTGTCCATGGCCGCCTCGCCTGCGACCATCTTAGCGATGGCGGCCTGCGTCTTGAACGGCTTGCCGGCCAGCATTCTCGATGCGGCGTCGTAGTAGGCCAGGCGGGCTGTATGGGCCCGCGCCTGCATGCGGGCGATCTTGAACGAGATGGCCTGGTACTTGCCGATGTGATGGCCGAACGCGCTGCGTTCCTTGGCGTACTTCACCGACAGATCAACACAGCCCTGCGCCGCCCCCGTGGCCAGTGCTGCGATGGCGACCCGGCCCTCATCCAGGATGGAAAGGAAATTGGCGTAACCCCGCCCCTCTTCGCCGAGCAGGTTCGCCTCCGGCACCCGGACGTCCTTGAGCGTCAACGGGTGCGTGTCCGAGGCGTTCCAGCCCACCTTGTTGTAGGCCTTTTCCGCCTTGAAACCCGGAGTGTTGGTGGGCACCAGGATGGTGGAGATCTCCTTCTTGAGGCTGCCGTCCTTGCGTTCCTTCTGACCCGTCACCGCGGTGACCGTGACCAGGCGGGTGATGTCCGTGCCGGAGTTGGTGATGAATTCCTTATTGCCGTTGATCACCCACTCGCCGTTCTCGCAATGGGCGTGCGTTTTGGTGCCGCCGGCGTCCGAGCCGGCTTCGGGCTCCGTGAGTCCGAAGCCGGCGAGCGCCTTGCCGGAGGCCAGCAGCGGCAGCCACTCCTCCTTCTGCGCCTCGGTGCCGAATCGGTACACCGGCATCGCGCCGAGGGAAACCCCTGCCTCCAGCGTGATGGCCACGGACTGGTCCACCCGGCCAAGCTGCTCAAGGGCGAGTGCCAGGGCGAAGTAGTCCCCGCCCATCCCGCCGTGCTCCTCCGGGAAAGGAAGCCCGAACAGGCCCATGTCTGCCATCTGCGACACCACTTCGTACGGGAAGCTGTGCTCCTCGTCGTGCTTCGCCGAGACCGGCGCCACCACGGTGTCCGCAAAATCCCGGACGGTGTCGCTGAGGTCCTGGTATTCCTCGCTGAGCTCAAAATCTGCCATGGCTAGGCTCCCTTGCCTGTGTTGTTCGACTCCATGTAGGAATCCTGAAGTGAATCCGCGGGTGCATCCGCGACTGAATCGGCGGGTGAATCGGCGGGTGAATCGGCGGGTGACGGGTGGATGGTGGCCAGCACCTGGTCCGCTTTGACCGGCTGGCCGGCCTTGATGCTGATGTGGACCGTGCCTGCCACCTCTGCCACCAGCTGGTGTTCCATCTTCATCGCTTCCACGGAGAGGAGGACCTGGCCCGCTTCCACGGTGTCGCCGTTGCTGACGGCAACGGACACCACCGTGCCCGGCATGGGTGAGCGCACCTCCGGGTCCGCGGTGCCTTCCTCGCGCTCGACGGCGGCGAGCACCCGGACGAGCCGCGACTCCCGTGTCAGCACCTCCAGCCGGCAGGACCAGCCGCCGTTGCCGAGGAACAGCTCCGCGGGAACTCCGAAGGCCGGGTTGCCCGGGGTGCCCGGGGTGAGGCTGTCCGGGCCCGCGTCCGTTGGCGCCAGCGAGTAGTCCGTGGTTTCGCCGTCCAGGGTGAGGACCAGGCTCCCGCGGCCCGGCAGCCGCAGGGAGGCCGTACGCCAGGGTCCTTCGCCAACGCGGACCTGAACCGGGCCGGCAGCCGCTTGGCCTGTGACGCTGACTGTTGCGATCCCTCCGTCGGGACTTCCCAGGCTGATCCGCCGGGGCGCCGGAGCGCCGATCCGCCAGCCGTTGCTTGCCTGCCACGGACCGGAGGGTGTCACCGCGTTGCCCTGTTCCCCGCTCACGACGGCGTACAGGGCTGCCGCGACCAGTTCGGCGTCGTCAATCCGCCGGAAGGCGAAGTTAGGCATCCTGCGTTCGATCAGGCCGGTGTCGAGATGCCCTGCGCGGACATCGTCGTCGTTGATCAACAGCCGCAGGTACTCAACGTTTGTGTCGATGCCAAGGGCTGTGTGGCCGGCGAGGGCCGCGTCCAGGGTGTCCAGGGCAACGGTGCGGTCCGGGCCCCACGCGATGACCTTGGAGATCATGGGGTCGTAGCTGGACGAGATCTCCAGCCCCTCGAGGAGGGCTGAGTCCACGCGGATTCTGCCGGCTCCGTGCTCGGGCATTTCGTCGAGCAAGAGTACGGTTCCGGTGGACGGCATGAAGTTCCGCTCCGGGATTTCCGCGTAGACGCGGGCTTCGACGGCGTGCCCGTTAAGGTCGACGTCGTCCTGGCGAACGGTCAGTTCCTCACCGGCGGCGATGCGGACCTGCCATTCAACCAGGTCCAAGCCGGTGACCATTTCCGTGACCGGGTGCTCCACCTGAAGGCGCGTGTTCATCTCCATAAAGAAGAACTCGTCCGGGGCCTCGTCGGAGACGAGGAACTCCACAGTTCCGGCGCCGCTGTAGTGGACGCTCCGTGCCGCCTGGCAAGCGGCCTCACCGATCCGTGCCCGGGTGGCACCGCCGTCGTGCAGGGACTCCAGCAGCGGCGAGGGCGCTTCCTCGATGACTTTCTGGTGGCGGCGCTGCAGCGAGCACTCGCGCTCCCCGAGATGGATGACGTTGCCGTGGTTGTCGGCCAGGATCTGGACTTCGATGTGTCGGGGCATGCGGACCAGCCGCTCCAGGAACAGCGTGTCGTCGCCGAAGGCGCTGGCGGCGACGCGGCGGGCGGTTTCCAAGGTGACGGGCAGGTCCGCGGCCCGTTCCACGATGTGCATGCCTTTGCCGCCGCCGCCCGCTGACGGTTTGATGAGCAGTGGGAATCCGACGGCGTCCGCGGACTCGATCAGCTGCGCGTCAGTCATGCCCGGTTCGGCGATGCCCGGCACCACCGGGACACCGTAGCCGGCCACGTGGTTCTTGGATCGGATCTTGTCGCCCATGACGTTCAAGGATTCGACGCCAGGGCCGATGAAGGTGAAGCCGGCGGATTCAAGGGCGCGGGCAAAATCGACGTTCTCGCTGAGGAAGCCGTAGCCGGGGTGCACAGCCTCGGCGTCGGTGTCGCGGCAGGCCTGGATGATCGCCGCAATCTTGAGGTAGCTCTCTGCCGCGGCGGCCGGGCCGATCCGCACGGCAGTGTCAGCCTCGTGCACGTGCCGGGCCCCGGCGTCGGCGTCGCTGTAGACGGCCACGGAACGGATGCCCAGTGCGCGCAGGGTACGGATCACGCGGCAGGCGATCTCCCCACGGTTGGCGACCAGCACGGTGTTGAACAGCGGCTTCTGCGGCGTGGTGGAACGAATGTCGGGCGAGGAAACGGTCATGGCTGGCTCACATCCGGAAAAGGCCGAAGGAGGTCTCCGGCAGCGGGCTGCGGGAGACGACGTCGAGCGCCAGTCCCAGGACGGTGCGGGTGTCCGCGGGGTCAATCACGCCGTCGTCCCAAAGGCGGGCGGTGGAGTAGTAGGGGCTGCCCTGGTCTTCATACTGCTGTTTGATCGGGGCCTTGAAGGCTTCCTCGTCCTCAGCGGACCATTCCTGGCCCGCCGCTTCGTACTGGTCGCGCTTGACGGTGGCCAGGACGCCGGAAGCCTGGTTCCCGCCCATGACGGAGATGCGGGACGCAGGCCACATCCACAGGAAGCGCGGCGAGTAGGCCCGCCCGCACATGGAGTAGTTGCCCGCGCCGAAGGACCCGCCGATCACCACCGTCAGCTTGGGAACCCTGGCGGTGGCCACTGCGGTGACCATCTTCGCGCCGTTCTTGGCGATGCCGCCCTGTTCCGAGTCCTTGCCCACCATGAACCCGGAAATGTTCTGCAGGAAAATGAGGGGAATGCCGCGCTGGTCGCAGAGCTCGATGAAGTGTGCGCCCTTGAGCGAGGACTCGCTGAAGAGCACGCCGTTGTTGGCCACGATCCCCACCGGGTGCCCGTGCAGCCTGGCGAACCCCGTGACCAGTGTGGCGCCGTACTCCCTCTTGAACTCGTGGAACCTGCTGCCGTCCACCAGCCGGGCAACGACCTCGTGCACGTCGTACTGCGCGTTGACGTCCGTGGGGACGGCGCCGTACAACTCCCCCGGATCCGCCAAGGGCTCGACGGCGGTGTCCACATCCCACGCGGGAGCTGCCGGCCTCGGCAGGGTGGCCACGATGTCGCGGACGATCTGCAGTGCGTGTTCGTCGTTCTCGGCGAGATGGTCCGTGACCCCCGAGATCCTCGAATGCACGTCACCGCCGCCCAGTTCCTCTGCGGTAACGATTTCGCCGATGGCGGCCTTTACAAGCGGCGGACCGCCCAGGAAGATGGTGCCCTGGTTCCGCACGATCACCGTCTCATCGCTCATCGCCGGAACGTAAGCGCCGCCCGCCGTGCAGGAACCCATGACTGAGGCGATCTGCGGGATCTTCGCTGCTGACATCTTCGCCTGGTTGAAGAAGATCCGGCCGAAGTGCTCCTTGTCCGGGAACACTTCGTCCTGCTTCGGAAGGAACGCCCCACCCGAATCCACCAGGTAGATACACGGCAGACGGTTCTCCAGCGCGATCTCCTGGGCGCGGAGGTGTTTTTTCACCGTCATCGGATAGTACGTGCCACCCTTGACCGTGGCGTCATTGGAAATCACCAGGACCTGGCGGCCGTGCACCATCCCGATTCCGGCAATCACCCCGGCACCCGGCGACTCGTTGTTGTACATGCCATTGGCTGCCAGCGGCGCGATCTCCAGGAACGGGCTGCCGTCATCCAGCAGCCGGTCGATGCGTTCCCGGGGCAGCAGCTTGCCGCGGCCCACATGGCGCTCCCGCGACTTCTCCGGCCCTCCCAGCGCGGCGTCGGCCAGCCTGGTCCGGAGCTCGGCGGCCAGCGCGAGTTGCGCAGAGTTGTTTGCAGTAAACACTTCACTTGCGGCATCAAGCCGGCTGGCAAGGGTCTCCATCGACGGTGTCCGTTCCTCATCCTGTGAAAGCCACCAAGGCTCCGGCGAGAGCCGCAAAAGCCAGCCCGGTTAATGCTTTATAACTGGAATTCAGGTTAGTCTTTATTAACTGTGATGTCCAACACAACAGGACATTGTTAGAATCTGCTGTTCCTAGGAGGAAAAGCATGCCCACACCCCCACCGGTCAAGCCGTCCGCACCGGCACTGGCAGCCCACGTAACTCCCGGAACACCCCGCAGCCAGGCGAAGGAGAACCGCCGCCAGGCCCTTCTTGCCGCGGCCGCGGCGCTCTTTGCGCTGCACGGGTTCAACCGGGTGTCGTTGGAAGATCTGGGCGCCGCAGCTGGTGTCAGCGGCCCGGCCGTCTATCGCCACTTCCAGGGCAAGCAGGCGGTGTTGGGAGACCTCCTGCTCACCGTCAGCCGCGAGCTGCTCGACGGCGGCCGGCGCGTCATTGCCGAGACCACGGACCCACTCGCTGCGCTCCGGAGGCTGGTGGGCTTCCAGGTGGAGTTCGCACTGGGAAAGCCGGACGTGATCCGGGTGCAGGACCGGGATTTCAGCAACCTCAGCCAGAAGGACCAGTCCGAGGTACGGGCGCTGCAGCGGAATTACGTGGAGATTTGGGTGGAGGTCTTGTCGCTGCTGCACCCGGGCACCGACGCCGTCGAACTGCGGATGCGGGCCCACGCTACTTTCGGCCTGATCAACTCCACGCCGCACTCCATACGGAACCACGGACGCAAGATCGCGCACAAAACAGCCCGGCCGCTTCTCGAGAGCATGGCGTTGGCGGCACTCACGGTGGACGTTCCCGAAGCCCCCTGACCACAGGCACGGCGCCTCCAGGGTCCGGGCGACAAAAAAGGCCCTGCGGGTGGTGCGGGCCTGAGCGGCGGGTGCGACCCAGACCCCAGGGTTTGTCCAGATAAAACGGTTTAGATCGCCCCAAACCCGGATTATCTGGACAAAAACTACGGGTCAGACCATCGTGAGCACCATGCCGGGTTCGGCCAGGATGGCGCCAACATCGGCAAGGAACCGGGAGCCCTGCTCCCCGTCCACCAGGCGGTGGTCAAAAGACAGGCTCAGTGTCATGACCTGGCGCAGGGCAACCTCATCCTGGAATTCCCACGGCATTCTCCGCACGGCCCCCATGGCCAGGATGGCTGCCTCACCGGGGTTCAGGATGGGCGTGCCCGCGTCGATGCCGAAGACCCCGATGTTCGTGATGGAGATGGTGCCGCCGGAGAGGTCGGCCGGGGCAGTCTTGCCCGCCCGCGCTATCTCGGTCAGCCCGGTCAGGGCTTCGGAGAGTTCCAGCAGCGACAAGGTATCCGCGTCCTTGATGTTCGGCACGGTGAGCCCGCGGGGAGTCGCCGCGGCGATGCCCAAGTTCACGTAGTTGAACTGCACAATCTCCTGGCTTGCCTCCTCCCACCGTGAGTTCAGCGACGGGTTGCGCCGCAGCGCGATCAGCACCGCCTTGGCCACCAATGTCAGCGGCGTGAGCTTGTAGCCGGAAAAAGCCCGGCTCGTCTTCAGCTTGGCCAACAGGTCCATGGTGGGTGTGACATCCACCGTGAGGAATTCCGTCGCATGGGGAGCCGTGAACGCACTCGCCACCATCGCGGCCGCCGTGAACTTGCGGACGCCCCTGATGGGAGTACGGACTTCCCGGCCGCCCTGCGCTCCCGGCCCCGCGGCAGAAACCGAATCCGATACCGCGGAAAGGTGACGCACCGGCGCCGACGGTTCCCCGCCGACAAAATTCCGGACATCCTCCCGCGTGATCAGTCCGCCGGCGCCGGTACCCGCGACCGCGGCCAGCTCGACACCAAGGTCTTTGGCCAGCTTCCGGACCGGCGGCGTGGAGCGTGGGCGCTCTGCAGTGTCGGTTTCGGCGGGCTGCGTTTCTGCAGGCACTGTTTTAACAGGCTCAACCACCGAGCCACGGGCAGGCTCAACCACCGCGGTTGTGAAGGTGCGGGCCAGGCGAACGGGACGGCCTGAGCTTTCGACGACGGCACCGTACCCCACCAGGTTCGGCTCACGTTTTGCGGCGCCCGCCACAGCATTGGTCGCCCCGGCGGGCGCAACCCCCGCAGGCGCAACCCCCGAAGGTGAGCCGCCGCCGTCGTCCGCTACTTCGAAGGAGACAATCGGCTTGCCGACCTCCACGATTGTTCCGGGTTCTTCATGGAGGGCAGTGATCACGCCCGCGAAGGGTGAGGGCAGCTCCACTACGGCTTTTGCGGTTTCCACCTCGGCGATGACCTGGTTCAGAGTCACAGTGTCCCCCACAGCCACTTTCCAGCTGAGGATTTCGGATTCCGTGAGGCCTTCGCCGAGGTCCGGGAGCCTGAATTCCTTGATCATGATGGCGCTCATCCTTCCAGCCCGCTGAGGGAGTTCGGGCGTCCGAGGGCGCGGTCCACACCGTCGAGGATCCGGTCCAGGCCGGGCAGATGGTGCATTTCGAGCTTGGAGTACGGGTAGGGAATATCGAACCCGGTGATGCGGACGGGGGCAGCTTCGAGGTGGTAGAAGCACCTCTCTGTAATGCTGGCTGCCACTTCCGCGCCCAGGCCACCGGACTGGCCGGCCTCGTGGGTGACCACGAGCCTGCCTGTTTTCCGGACGGACGCTTCAACGGTGGCGTAGTCCACGGGTGCCAGCGAGCGCAGGTCGATCACCTCGATGGAAATGCCTTCGTCGGCGGCCGCGGTTGCTGCGTCCTTGGCCGTCTTCACCAACGGCCCGTAGGCCACCAGCGTCACGTCCGTGCCCGCGGTGACAACGCGGGCGGAGTCCATCGGCAGAGCGGCGCCCGGATCGATGCCCTCATCCACTTCACCCTTGTCGTGGTACCGGCGTTTGGGTTCGAAGTACAGCACCGGGTCATCGGACAGGATGGCCTGCTGGATCACCGTGTAGGCGTCCTGCGGGTTGGAGACGCTGACCACTCGAAGCCCCGACGTATGTGTGAAGTACGCCTCGGGCGATTCGGAGTGGTGCTCGGGTGAGCCGATGCCTCCCCCGAACGGGACCCGGATGGTGATGGGCATCTTGACAGCCCCTTGCGTGCGGTAGTGCAGCTTCGCCACCTGGCTCACAATCTGGTCGAAGGCAGGGTAGATGAAGCCGTCGAACTGGATCTCCACCACCGGGCGGTAGCCGCGGTACGCGAGGCCGACGGCGGTACCCATGATGGCCGATTCGGCCAGCGGGGTGTCCACCACACGGTGCGTGCCGAAATCTTTCTGGAGGCCGTCGGTCACCCGGAAAACACCGCCAAGGGTGCCGATGTCCTCGCCCATCAGGATGACTTTTGGATCGTTTTCCAAGGATTTGCGCAGGCCGGAATTAATGGCGCGGGCAAAGGTCATCTGGGTCATCAGCGTGCACCTTCTTCTGAAGTGGCTCCCGCGGGATCGCCGAAGGAATCCAGGTAACGGGCGTAGTGGTCCTGCTGCCGGTCCAGCCACGAGTTGGGCCCGCTGTAGACATGCTTGAAGATGTCCATCGGCTCCGGATCCGGCATGCCGATGCAGCCCGAACGGATGTCGCGGGCGACGGCCTCTGCCTTGTCGTGAACGTGCTGCCTGACCTGATCCGTGAGGAGGCCCTTGCGTTCCAGCAGGGCCTTGACGCGCTGGATGGGGTCCTTCGCGGCCCAGTCCTCCAGTTCGTTGGCGTCACGGTAGCGGGTGGGATCGTCAGCGGTGGTGTGCGGTCCCATGCGGTAGGTGACTGCTTCGATGAACGTGGGTCCGCCGCCATGCCGGGCACGGTCCAAGGCCACGCGCGTGGCTGCCATAACGGCCAGCACATCATTGCCGTCCACCCGGAGACTGGGAATGCCGAATCCGGTGGCCCGGTCCGCGATCTGGATGTGGGACTGCAAGCGCACAGGCTCCGAAATGGCCCAGTGGTTGTTGGAGCAGAAGAAGACCACGGGCGCCTGGAAGCTGGCGGCAAAAACCATGGCCTCGTTGACGTCGCCTTCACTGGTGGCACCGTCGCCGAAGTACGTCACCGCCACCGAGTCCGCACCGTCGTTCTGGATGCCCATGGCGTAGCCGGTGGCATGCAGCGTCTGCGCGCCGATAATGATCTGCGGGGTGGCCATATTCACGGTGTACGGGTCCCAGCCGGAGGAGGCCGTGCCACGCCAAACCCGGGTGATGTCCGTCAGGTCCACGCCGCGGCAGTATGCCACACCGTTTTCCCGGTAGCTGGAGAAAACAAAGTCGTCCTCGCGCAGGGCCCTGCCGGAACCGACCTGCGCCGCCTCTTGCCCCAGCAACGGGGGCCAAAGACCGAGTTCGCCCTGACGCTGGAGGGCGGTGGCCTCAACATCGATCCGTCGGATCACCGTGAGGTCTTCGTAGAGGGAACATAACTGCTCATCCCCTATGTCCTTCACCCAGGGATCAAACTCCGGGTGGCTGATCCGCTCCCCTGCCGGGGTAATCAGCTGGATCAGGTTCCTGTCTGTAGACACGATGGCACGCAACCTTCTCACGTCGTTTGACCGGGGCCTGGGGACTTGTGGTCCCGCCCGCCGCCAGCCGCCCGGGCGCCGTTGCCCCGGATATTTGTGACCCTACTCACAATGCTCAATGGGTACAACCACCGCAGCGGATACTGCGCAAAATGCCCTGTTTGGACTGTTGTCACCGTGCTAAAGTTGCGCATTATGCACGCTTTGGATGGCACAGACACGCGGCTGCTCTCGGCCCTGGCCCGCGACCCCCGGCGGACGGTGGTGGCGTTGGCCCAGAAGCTGGGGCTGTCCCGGAACACCGTGCAGGCGCGCATGGCCCAACTGGAGAAGAAGCACGTCTTTCTGTCCTTTGAACGGCGGATCAACCCGGCGTCACTGGGCTATCCGCTGATGGCGTTCATATCCGTCCATGTCCAGCAGCAGAAACTGGGGCAGCTGGCCCATGACCTTGCCGGCATTCCGGAAATCCTGGAAGGCTACGGCCTCACCGGCTCCGCTGACCTCCTGCTCCGCGTGGTGGCCCTGGACGCCGAAGATCTCTTCCGGATCAATGGGAAAATCCTGGCGTGCGATGGAGTGGACCGGACGGATACCGCACTGGCCATGGGCGAACTCATTCCCTTCCGCATCCAGCCATTGCTTGAGCGGGGATCCGGAGACGCCTAGGGCCTGGCAACCCTTACTAATACTCCGATACCCAGCCCCGGCGGGGTGGGTTATAGGCTGTTCCAAGGTGAATCCATGGGTGCCGTTCAGCGGGTCCCTACAATAAGGCAGTGCCAGTGCGTTGCCGGAAAGGCTCCATCGTGAGCAATCCTCAGGAACCGTACCAGCCGGTCCAGCCGGCGGCCTGGCCCGCACAACCAGCCGGGCAGCCCGGGAACCCTGGGCAGCACGGCGCGCCACCGCTGCCGGGCAACCCGCCGCATGGTGCGCCGGGACAGTATGGGGCACCTAGCCAGTACTCGTCAGATGGACCGTTCGGCCTGCCCGGACAGGAACCACCGGCGCGAAACCGCCGGAAGCTGTGGACCATCCTCGGCATTGTGGGCGGTGTCCTGCTGCTGGCGGTGGTCGGCGTGCTCATCCTGGTCAACGTTGTCAACGGAGCCACCAACCATGCCCGGGGCCTGGCTGACGGCTTCACTAAGCTGGTCATTGCGGGCGACAGTTCCAAGGCCTACGACGACTACCTTGACCCCGCACTCCATGAACAGCTGACCAAGGAAGAATTCATCGCCGGCATCAAGACGCTAAAGATGGATAAGACCTGCAAGCCGGCCTACAACCAGGTGAATGCCAGCACCGAGAACGGCACGAAGGCGGCCGACGTGGCCGGCCTCATCACCTGCGACGGCGACAAGAAGATCGACCTCGCCTACCGCTTCGAAGGCACCGACGAGCTGAGAATGATCAACATCAAGCTCAAGCCCCAGGCCTAGCGCGGCCTAGCGCCGGGAACCAGAGCAGAAAAGAGTCCCCATGCCTTATGGCCCGGGGACTCTTTTCTGTGGTTCAAGATCCGCTGCGACGATCAGCCAGCAGGATCGTTTTCAGGGTGTCAGTGGTCGACGGCTTTCTCCGCGCCAACACCGGTCAGGGAGCGAACTTCCATTTCCGCCTGCTTGGCGGTGTCCTCGCGCTTCTTGTCCAGCACCGTGCCCAGCCAGCCGAGCAGGAATGCCAGCGGGATGGACACAATGCCAGGGTTGCTCAGTGGGAAGAAGGCGAAGTTGGCACCAGGGATCATGGAGGTCTTCAGGCCGGAAACCACAGGCGAGAAGGCGATCAGGATGATGGCCGAGCCCAGGCCGCCGTACATGCTCCAGACCGCACCCTGGGTGGTGAACCGGCGCCAGAACAACGAGTAGACGATCGTCGGGAGGTTCGCCGACGCCGCAACGGCGAAGGCGAGCGCCACCAGGAAAGCCACGTTCTGGCCGTTGGCGAAGATGCCGCCAAGGATGGCCATCACCCCGATGACCACCACGGTGCGCCGCGCCACCTTGACCTCTGTCTCGGCGTCGGCCTTGCCCTTGGAGATAACGCTGGCGTAGATGTCGTGGGCGAAGGACGCTGCGGCGGTGATGGTCAGGCCGGCCACCACTGCCAGGATGGTGGCGAAGGCCACCGCGGAAATAAAGCCCAGGAGCAGTGGTCCACCGAGATAGAAGGCCAGCAGCGGGGCCGCCGAATTGACGCCGCCCGGGGCAGCCTTGATCGTTTCGGCTCCCACCAGCGCTGCAGCGCCGTAACCCAGGACCAGGGTGAACAGGTAGAAGAGTCCGATCAGCCCGATGGACCAGACTACGGATTTGCGGGCTTCCTTGGCGGTCGGAACCGTGTAGAAGCGCATCAGCACATGGGGAAGGGCAGCCGTTCCCAGGACCAGGGCGAGGGCCAGGGACATGAAGTCCAGCTTGGACGTCTCGGTCTTGCCGTACTGCAGGCCGGGGTTGAGCATGTTCGGGTTGCCCGAGGTTTCCACGGCGCCGCCTAGCAGGTCGGAGAGGTTGAACCCGTAGATGGCCAGCACCCAGAAGGTCATCACGGCAGCACCGGCAATCAGCAGGATCGCCTTGATGATCTGGACCCAGGTGGTGCCCTTCATCCCGCCGATCAGTACGTACATGATCATGAGGGCGCCGACGACGATGATCACCAGTGCCTGTCCGCCCCAGTCGCTGATGCCCAGCAGCAGCGAAATGAGGCTGCCGGCTCCGGCCATCTGCGCGAGCAGGTAGAAGAAGCAGACGGCGAGGGTGGAGATGGCCGCAGCGATGCGGACCGGCCGCTGCTTGAGCCGGAAGGAGAGGACATCGGCCATGGTGAACTTTCCGGTGTTGCGGAGCAGCTCAGCGACTAGCAGCAGGGCCACGAGCCAGGCAACCAGGAAGCCAATGGAATACATAAAGCCGTCGTAGCCGTTGATGGCGATGGCGCCGGTGATGCCCAGGAACGATGCGGCGGACAGGTAATCCCCGGCAATTGCCGTTCCGTTCTGGGAACCGGTGAACGAGCGGCCGGCCGCGTAGTAGTCCGCAGCGGTTTTGTTGTTCCGGCTGGCGCGCAGCACAATCACCATGGTGACGGCAACGAAAAGGCCGAAGATGCCCATGTTCAGCAACGTAGTGTCCTTGAGCGCGGCCACATCCACCGCGGTGGCAATTCCGATCATTTGGTGACTCCACTCACTCGGTTGCCGCCTTTGTCGAACTCATGGCCTTCGATTTCGTTGCGGATCTCCGCCGCGATGGGGTCCAGCCTCCGGTTGGAGTAGCTGACGTACCAGCCGGTGATGGCGAACGTGGAGATGAACTGCAGCAGGCCCAGGATCAGACCGACGTTGATGTTGCCCCACACTTTGGTGGACATAAAATCGACGGCGTAGTCAGCCAGCAGGACATACGCGAAGTACCACAGCAGGAATGCCACGGCCATGGGGAATACAAAGCTGCGGTGACGTTTGCGCAGTTCCTGGAACCGCTCTGTCGACTGGACCTGTTCGAAGTCCACGGACGCCGCTGCGTCCGGAGTGTGGGCATCGTTACCCATCGTTCCTCCTCATTGAGACTTGCCTGGTTCACACCGGCCGAGGCCTGCGGGCAGGATTCGGACAATGTGACTGCAATCACTCTGCGCTGCCGCGGGCAGCCATTCCAGAACCATGGCCGGAACGGTCGCTCAACGGTTACGATGCTGCGACTAACGGCACCCGCCGCTACGCTGGGCACCATGCCAGACTCCCCGCTCCTGACCGCCGCCGCAGTTGCGGTGATTGTACTGGCGATCGCCGTCGTCGTCGGCGTTGGCATCAAGCTGCTCCGGTCCTTCCGTGAGTTGGGCACCGACGCTGAGCGCGCCACGTACAACACCCTCCACGCTGCATCGAGTGCCGGCCAGCACCTTCGTACCGGCCTCAACCCGGCAGGCGCGGCCAAAGCGAGCCGGCAGCTACGGAACTTGCTGGGCTGTGAAGCGCTGGCCATCACCGATACGGCCGGTGTACTCGCCTGGGACGGTGCCGCCGAGGAACTGAAACCGCGGTTGATGGACCTGGCTGCAGACGTCCTGCTCGGCGGCCGGACCGCGGTGCTCCAGGCGCGGGACCTGGGTGCGGGACTGGCCTCCGGAAGCCTCGCCGCCGTCATCGCTCCGGTACGTGCCGGGTCAAGGGTGGTGGGCGTCGTGGCGGCGTTTGCCCCGTCGGCCGGCGCTGGCCTGGTCCGTGCCACCAGTGAAGTGGCGGACTGGGTGGCTGTCCAGGTGGAACTGGCTGAGCTGGACGCGTCCCGGACGCTGCTGATGGAAGCCGAGGTGCGGGCGCTGCGCGCCCAGATCAGTCCGCATTTCATCTACAACTCGCTGAACGCCATCGCGTCTTTCATCAACACGGACCCGGAGCGGGCGCGCGAACTCGTGGTGGAATTCGCCGATTTCACCAGGTACTCGTTCCGGCGCCACGGAGACTTCACCACGCTGGCGGAGGAACTGCGCTGCATTGACCGGTACCTGCTGCTGGAGCGTGCCCGATTCGGTGAGCGCGTCCAGGTCAGCCTGCGGATCGCGCCCGAAGTCCTGAGCACCGTCATCCCATTCCTCAGCCTCCAGCCGCTCGTGGAGAACGCCGTCAGGCACGGCCTGGAAGCCAAGGAAGGGGCGGGCCACATCACCATCACTGCCAACGATTCGGGCGCCTACGCGGAAGTGACCATCGAGGACGACGGCGTGGGGATGGACCCTGCCGAGCTCCAGTCGATGCTGGCCGGGCACCACGACGGCGACCATGTGGGGCTCCGCAACGTGGACGCCCGGCTCCGGCAGGTCTACGGTGACCAGCACGGCCTGGTGATCGAGACGGCCCCGGGAGAAGGAACGCTGATCACCATGCGCGTGCCCAAGTCCCAGCCCGGCCATGACGCCTGAACGCGGCAGTCTGATCCCAGCCGCCTCCGGCGGATAATGTAGGACCATGATTAATGTCCTCGTCGCCGACGACGAGCTACCCGCCGTGGAGGAACTGGCCTACCTGCTGGGCAAGGACGACCGGATCGGGGTCATCCACCGGGCTACGTCCGGCGCCGAGGCACTGCGGGCCCTGAACACCGAAAGGATTGACGCCGTCTTCCTGGATATCCATATGCCCGCCGTGTCCGGCCTTGACGTGGCACGCGCCATCACGCGCAGCAGCAAACCTCCGGCGGTGGTGTTTGTGACCGCGGACGAGGACTGCGCCCTGGAAGCCTTCGAACTGGCCGCCGTGGACTATCTGCTCAAGCCCGTCCGGGCCGAGCGGCTCTCCCGGTCGGTGGGCCGGATCAGCGAGCTGCTGCGCGACGGCGCCGCCGCCGCCGCCCCTGAGATGATCACCGTTGACCAGGGCGGCACCACCAGGATGATCAGGCGCGACGACGTCACGTACGTCCAGGCGCAGGGAGACTACGCCCGGCTGCACACCGCGGATGCCAGCTACCTGATCCGTGTGCCGCTGGCCGATCTGGAGCAGCAGTGGGCGGAGGCCGGGTTCATCCGGACGCACCGGTCTTACCTGGTTGCGCTGAAGCATGTGCAGTCCATGAAGCTGGCGGCGGACAAGCCCAGCGTCTCGGTGGCCGGCGCCGGCCTGCCCATCAGCCGCCGCCACCTTCCCATGGTCAGGGAAAAGCTGGAAGCCACCCGCATCCGGCCGCAGGCATGACCCGGGTCCGCGTCACCGCCCCGCGCTCTGCGCCCCGGCCCGCAGGGGAATCCCGCGAGGCGGCGGAGGAATCAGACGTGGGACAGGTCTTCGTCCGCTCCCTGATCCGTTCCCAGTTACGGCTGGCCCTGGTGGTGGCCATCGGGTTCCTGCTGATCCTGTCTGCGTTCCCGTTGCTGGCAGCCGTGCCGGGCTTGGCCGATACCCGGATTGCGGGTGTCCCGTTCGACTGGATCCTGCTGGGTGTCGGCATCTATCCGGTGATCGGCCTCAGCGCCTGGCTTTTTATCCGGGCCGCGGCACGGAATGAGACCCGCTACCGGGACCTGGCCGGGGACAAGTGATGGCCTGATGAATCCCGCCGTGGGTGTGATGGCACTTGTTATTGTTTCGCTGGCAACAGCCGCCATCGGGTTCTACGGGCTGCGCATTTCCCGGACCACCGGAGATTTCTACGTGGCCTCCCGGACTGTCAGGCCATGGTGGAACGCCTCGGCCATCGGCGGAGAGTACCTCTCTGCGGCGAGTTTCCTCGGCGTAGCCGGGCTGATCCTGCTGTCCGGTACCGACGCACTGTGGTTTCCCGTGGGCTACACCGCCGGCTACCTGATGCTGTTGCTCTTTGTAGCCGCACCGCTGCGCCGGTCCGGCGCCTACACAATCCCGGACTTCACCGAGGCCAGGCTGGATTCGCGCGCAGTCCGACGTGTAACCAGTGTGGTGGTGGTTGCGGTGGGCTGGCTCTACATCGTGCCGCAGCTCCATGGTGCGGCCCTGACCATCCGGATCAGCACGGGGCTGCCGGCCTGGGTGGGTTCCGCCGCAGTGGTGGTTGTGGTGTGCCTGACCGTTGTGGCCGGCGGCATGCGCTCCATCACCTTTGTGCAGGCCTTCCAGTTCTGGCTGAAGCTCACAGCCCTTGCTGTGCCCGTCCTGTTCATCGTGTTTACGCTCGCCGGTGACGGGGAAGCCGCTGTGGCCCCCGCCGTCGTGAATCCCACCGGGCTGGCCCCGGCCGGGCCGTACCAGAACATCTCGCTGCTGGTGGCGCTGCTGTTCGGCACGCTGGGACTCCCTCACGTCCTGGTCCGCTTCTACACGAATCCGGACGGACACTCGGCCCGGCGGACCACCCTGATCGTGCTCGGGCTGCTCTCGGTGTTTTACCTGTTTCCCACCGCCTACGGGCTGGTGGGGCGGATGTTCGCGCCCGAACTCGCCCGATCAGGGCAGCCGGACGCCGTGGTTCTCCTGCTGCCGGGGCAGCTGATCGGTGGAACCGCCGGCGATCTGCTCTCCGCGTTGGTGGTGGCCGGAGCCTTTGCCGCATTCCTGTCCACCACCTCCGGCCTGGTGGTCTCCTTGGCGGGCGTAATCAGCCAGGACGTGCTGGGCGGCGGTGTGCGGGGATTCCGGCTCGCCGCCGTCGTCTCGGCCGTGGTCCCGCTGGGATTTGCCGTGATGTCCGATTCCCTGGCCCTGGCCGGCAGCGTGGGCCTGGTGTTCGCGTTTACGGCCTCCACCGTCTGCCCGGTGCTCCTGCTGGGCATCTGGTGGCGCGGGCTCACCGATGCCGGCGCCATCGCCGGCATGGTGACCGGCGGCGTCCTCTGCGGTGGCGCCATGGTGTGGGGAACCGTTATGGGCGCCGCCGGCACGCCGTTCTGGCTAGCCCAGCCGGCGGCGTGGACGGTGCCTGCCGCCTTTGCCGTGACAGTGCTTGTCTCCCGGGCAACAAAACATCGGATTCCGCGGACCATGGCGCGTGTCATGACCCGGCTGCACACGCCGGAGCGGCCGTTGGCCACCGAACGCTGATCTTACCCGCACAAGCGGTCCTGGGCTTCCCGCCGGGCGGCCGGAGGGAGGACAATTGCGGCATGTCCACGCAGGACGGAAGCACCCCCAACGAGGCGGACGGCGTCCCGCCGTCGGTCCGGGCGCAGCTGCTCGCCACCGAGCATTGGAGCCTGCTCGCATCCCGCAGCACTACACAGGCTGAGGTGCTGACCCGCATCAGCATGTTCCTGATGTTCACCTCCGCCAGCCTGGTCAGCCTGGCGCTGGTGGGTCAGGCCACCAGGTTCTCGGACATGTTCATGGTCCTGGCCGGAGTGGTGCTCTTCGTGGACATCGTCATCGGCTGCCTCACGCAGGTCCGGGTTTTCAATGTTGCGTACGAGGACCTGATGTATGTGCTCGCGATGAACCGACTGCGGGCGGCCTACGTTGACCTCGACCCGGGCATCGCCCGGTACTTCATGACCTCCGCGCACGACGACCTGCCAGCTTCCGTCCAGACGTACGACTTCCTGGGGAGCCGCAACCCACTGAGCCATGTGGCAGGAAGCAGCATGACTTTCATCAGCACAGCGAACTCGGCGCTCATCGCCATCATGGCAGGGCTGCTGACATCCCTCTTCGGGACCGGCGTCGCTGGTGCGGCCGCCGAAGGGGCAGTGTTCGGTGGCTTTTTTCACCGTTTCGTCGGTCTACGGCTACAGGACGTATATGGCAGTTTGGCGCCAATTCACGCCTGTGTCCCCCACGCCCAGGCAAAGTCATTGAGCCTGGTCCGGGCAGTGTGCCGGGAAGCTTTCAGTCGATGGCCGCCATGAGTTCAACCACGCGGTCCAGGAACGCATCGACCTGCGTCTCTTCGTAGCCGTCCTTGCCGACGGCGGGACGGAAGACCACCCGGCGGACGTTGTCCACGCTGAGCGGCTTGTCCTCTTCGAGGTAGCCGATCAGGTCGTAGCAAAGGTTGTCCACATCCAGGATGTTGTAACTGCGGGCCTTCTTTTTTGACGGGCGCCGGAAGCGCTGACCGTCAGGCCGGTGAAGGCGGCCTCGGAGGATTCCGGAGAGGCTGCCGATCTCCCGCAGCCAGGCATCCTCGCCCTTGGCGGCGATCAGTTCGTCCCGTTCGCGGCGGGCGAAGGCGTCTTCGAGCCGGTCCAGCGCTGCGTCGACGACGGCGGCAGCGTAGCCGCCCTTGACCGGGTCAAAAGAGACGCCCCGGACATCGGCGCTGGTGACGGCATGGACGGTGGCCTTCGGCGTTTCAAGTGCCACCCTGGCCCGCTGGAGGAACTGGTCCACCTGTTTAGCGTTGTACCCGAATTCGTTGCCCCGCACGCGCTCAAACGACGCGGGAGTTTTCCTTTGAAAGTCCAATGCCACTGTTGTTCCTTTGTTGCTCTTCAGCTGGGTCAGGTTACGCACCAGTCTATTGGCGCTGCCGGTGCTCCGGCGGAGGTGGGCAGTTAAGGTCGTATCAGACGCCCGCGACCAGTGCGAACAGCACAAATGCCACGGGACAGGCGAAGACGATGGAATCCAGCCGGTCCATGACGCCCCCATGTCCGGGCAGGATGCTGCTCATGTCCTTGATTCCCAGTTCCCGCTTGACCATCGACTCGGCCAGGTCTCCTGCGGTGGACGCTGCAACGACGCCAACCGCAAGGATCACCCCCACCCACCAGGGTTTGTCCAGCAGGAAAATACTGGCGAGGATGCCGATCAGCATGGCCCCCGCCACGGATCCGGCGAAGCCCTCCCACGATTTCTTGGGGCTGATTTTGGGGGCCATGGGATGTTTGCCCAGCGACGCGCCTACGAGATAGCCGAACGTATCGTTCGAAACCACCAGCAGGAGCATCACGGCCACCTGCCAGGCCCCGGGTGGCACGGTCCCGCCAGGCCAGAGACCCACCGGGGTGGCGACACCGACGGCGTGCAGCGGCAGCGCCGCGAAACTGATGAAGAACGGCACCCAGCCCAGCGTGAACACGCCGGCAAAGATGCTGTTCGCTGATCCCGCCGGGCTCTCCACTGAACGCCAGAGGAGAACTGCAACGCAGCTCAGGAGCATGGCGAAAAGGAGGCTCTCAAGACCGCCGAAATAGGCGGCAAACGGCATACCGACTGTACCCACCATGACCGGGACGATGGGCATCCTGGTTCCGTTCGCCTCCAGGGCGCGGAAGATCTCCCAGACTCCGAAGACCGCGAACCCGGTGGTGACGGCCACGAATCCGAGCGGGAGGAAAACAAGTCCGCCCAGCACGCCGATCAGCATAGCCAGACCCACCACAATGGCTGCCGGAAGATTCCGGCCGGCCTTGGGTGTCGGATTACTCCGCAACTGTTTCCCCTTGGTGCGCGCCCTTTGTGTGGGGGCCTGCTCTGCCTGGCTCATCAGACTTCGAGCAGCTCTGCTTCCTTGCGCTTAAGCAGCTCGTCAATGCCGTCCACGTGCGCTTTGGTCAGGCCATCCAGTTCCTTTTCGGCACGGCTGCCTTCGTCCTCGCCGGCTTCGCCGTCCTTGACCAGCTTGTCCAGCGTCTCTTTGGCCTTGCGCCGGATGTTGCGGATGGAGATCTTCGCGTCCTCGCCCTTGGTCTTGACGATCTTGACGTATTCCTTGCGGCGTTCCTGGGTCAGGTCCGGGATGGTGATTCTGATGACGTTGCCGTCGTTGGAGGGGTTGGCACCCACCTCGGAATCACTCAGGGCCCGCTCGATGTCGCGCAGCGCGGTCTTATCGAACGGCGTGATGAGGATGGTGCGCGCATCCGGAATGGCGAAGGAAGCGAGCTGCTGCAGCGGGGTGGGCGAACCGTAGTAGTCCACCAGGACCTTGTTGTAAAGGCCCGGGTTTGCCCGTCCGGTGCGGATCGAGGCGAAGTCTTCCTTGGCTACCTCTACTGCCTTGTCCATCTTCTCTTCGGCTTCGAGCAAGGTTTCTTCGATCACGGTCTCTCCTCAGAAATCAGTGCAGTCCGGATACCGGTTCCCTGCACAATCTTGGTTCAGTGTTCCTGGTTCCATTGTTGCCCGGCCGCGGCCATGGAACCGTACTCAGATCATCCTAGCTGCAGCTACGGGGTCACCAGGGTACCGAGCTTTTCACCCAGGATGGCGCGGGTGACGTTCCCTTCGCCTTCCATCCCGAAAACCACCATGGACAGGTTGTTGTCCTTGCACATGGTCATTGCCGTCTGGTCCATGACCCGGATGTCGCGGCGCAGGGCGTCGTCGTAGCTCAGGGTGTCCAGCTTCTCGGCAGTGGGGTCCTTATTCGGATCCGCGGTGTAGACGGCGTCCACGCCGCTCTTGGCCATCAGGACAACGTCCGCGTGGACTTCCAGGGCGCGCTGGGCGGCAACGGTGTCCGTGGAGAAGTACGGCAGGCCGGCGCCGGCGCCGAAGATGACCACGCGGCCCTTTTCCATGTGCCGGATGGCCCGGCGCGGAATGTACGCCTCGGCGACCTGGCCCATAGTGATGGCGCTCTGCACGCGGGTTTCCACGCCGGCCTGCTCCAGGAAGTCCTGCAGCGCCAGGCAGTTCATGACGGTACCGAGCATGCCCATATAGTCCGCGCGCGAGCGGTCCATGCCGCTCTGGGACAGTTCCGCACCACGGAAGAAGTTACCGCCGCCGACGACGATTGCGACCTCGACGTCGGGGACCGCCGCAGCGATCTGCTTGGCGACATCGCGGACGGTGTCGGGATCAACGCCCAGCTTGCCGCCGCCGAAGACCTCGCCGGACAACTTCAGGAGGACGCGGCGCCTGCTTTTCTCTGGCTGGCTTGAAGAATTGACGGCTTCCATGGGTGCCTTCCCGTTGGTGAACTCTGAAAAAGGTTATCGTGCCGGGTGGCCAAAGGTCTCATCGGACGTTTAGCCGGTGCATGCAAAAGGGGCGGCCACCGAAGTGGCCACCCCTTTGCGGATTCGGCTAGGAGCCGACGCGGAAACGTGCGAAGGACGTGCCCTTGACGCCGGCCTCTTCGAGAACCTGCGCCACAGACTTCTTGGCGTCCTTGGCGAACGCCTGGTCAACCAGGACCTCACCCTTGTAGAAGCCTGTTACGCGGCCTTCCACAATCTTGGTCATTGCCGCCTCGGGCTTGCCTTCAGCCTTGGCAGTCTCTTCGGCAATGCGACGCTCGGACTCGACCAGGTCGGACGGTACGTCTTCCCGGGTCAGGTAGTTCGGGGACATCGCTGCGATGTGTACTGCAATGTCGTGTGCGGCGGTGGCAGCGGCTTCGCCTTCACCGTCAACAGCGAACAGGACGCCGACCTGGGCCGGGAGATCCTTGGACGTCTTGTGCAGGTAAGCGTCCACAGTGCCGCCCACAATGCGGGAGAGCTTGCGGACAACAACCTTCTCGCCGAGGATTGCGCCTTCTTCGACGACAACCTCGGACAGCGGCTTGCCGTCAACTTCGATGGCCAGGAGGGTGTCGAGATCGGCAGCGCCGGACTCCACAGCCACGGCCAGGACCTTGTCAGCCAGCTGGATGAACTTGTCAGCCTTAGCCACGAAGTCGGTCTCGCAGTTGACTTCGATCATAACGCCGACGCCGTTGCTGACCTTGGCGGCCACCAGGCCTTCAGCGGTGGAGCGGCCTTCGCGCTTCGTAGCGCCCTTGAGGCCCTTGATGCGGATGATCTCGATGGCCTTTTCGGCGTCACCGTTGGCTTCGTCAAGAGCCTTCTTGACATCCATCATGCCGGCGCCGGTGCGCTCGCGCAGAGCCTTGATATCGGCGGCAGTGTAGTTCGCCATGGGAACCCCTCTGTCTAGAAAATGTATGTGGTGTACGGACCGACAGGACAGCGGCTCACCGGGTGAGCCGCCATCCTGTCAGGTGCTCCGGCGCTGCGGGCAGCGCCGGAGAATCCGGATTTACTTGTCTTACTTGTCAGCGTCGGCGGCAGGAGCCTCGGCGGCAGCCGGAGCTTCCTCGGCAACCGGGGCTGCTTCTTCAGCTGCCGGAGCGGCAGCTTCTTCAGCAGCCGGAGCAGCCTCAGCAGCAGGAGCTTCTTCAGTCTTGCTGCCTTCGAGGAGTTCGCGCTCCCACTCAGCCAGCGGCTCTTCCGGAGCTTCCGTGGTGCCCGTGGCGCGGTTGTGGCGGGCGATGAGGCCCTCCGCAACGGCGTCGGCGACAACGCGGGTCAGCAGGTTGACGGAGCGGATGGCGTCGTCGTTGCCCGGGATCGGGAAGTCAACTTCGTCAGGATCGCAGTTGGTGTCCAGGATGGCCACAACCGGGATGTTCAGCTTCTTGGCTTCGTCAACGGCCAGGTGTTCCTTCTTGGTGTCCACGATCCAGAGCACGGACGGCGCCTTGGTCAGGTTGCGGATACCGCCGAGGTTGGTTTCCAGCTTGGTGAGTTCACGGCGAAGGAGCAGCAGTTCCTTCTTCGTGTACGCGGAACCGGCGACGTCGTCGAAGTCGATCTCTTCCAGTTCCTTCATGCGCTGGATGCGCTTGGAAACAGTCTGGAAGTTGGTCAGCATACCGCCGAGCCAGCGCTGGTTCACGTAGGGCTGTCCAACACGGGTAGCCTGCTCAGCGATGGATTCCTGGGCCTGCTTCTTGGTGCCGACGAAGAGTACGGTGCCGCCGTGTGCAACGGTGGCCTTTACGAACTCGTAGGCGCGGTCGATGTAGGACAGCGACTGCTGAAGGTCAATGATGTAGATGCCGTTGCGCTCCGTGAAGATGAATCGCTTCATCTTCGGGTTCCAACGGCGGGTCTGGTGTCCAAAGTGGACGCCGCTGTCAAGCAGCTGGCGCATAGTTACGACGGGCATGCCGGCGCTCCTTCCGGCAGGTCATTCATGAGAGAACCTTTTCAGGCTCTCTTACCCTGCCAATAGTTGACGGTTATTTAGCGTGGCCCAAGACGGGCCGTGCTCCTGGCATCCATTGCGACCCTTACCAGGACCGCGAGGCCCTGACCGCAAGAGACACAATCCTCCTTATACAAAGCCGGGGCTTCAGATTTGGAGGGCTGGATACGCGTAGTCAGTTGCTGCTCCCCCGCATTCCTGAATGAGGCGTGCCGACGCAAGCGTTGAGGGCACAGCAAACTGCTCCACCAAGTGTACTACAGGAGCCAATAACCGCTGGACTACCCGGGGCCCTCGGCGGGCGTTTTCCACATGGCCAAAGTGGGCACTCCCCATCAGGGATCCGGCACGTAAAGCTGGGTTCATGAAAGCATCACTCGTCCTCGCCGCCGCGCTACTGCTTCCAGCCACGGCGGCCCCAGCAGGTACAGCGCCGCGCGATTCCTGGGAGTGGCCGCTCTCCCCCAGGCCCGCGGTGCTGCGCGCCTTTGACCCTCCGGACAAGCCGTGGATGAGCGGGCATCGTGGCGTGGACCTTGAGGCAACGCACGACGGCGTCCCGGTCACCTCGCCGGAGTCCGGCACCGTCAGTTTTGTGGGAGTGGTAGTGGACCGCCCCGTGATCACCATCGATCACGGAGGCGGTCTCCGCAGCAGTTTTGAGCCGGTCCACAGCCCGCTCACGGCGGGAACCCTGGTGGCGAAGGGCGAACCCATCGGAACGCTGCAACCCGGGCACTGCGGCGCCATTGCCTGCGTCCACTGGGGCGTCCGGCGCGGGGACGCCTACGTCAATCCGCTGGAATTCGTCACGGACCTCCGCCCGTCCATCCTGTTGCCCCTGGGGCCGGACACGGGCTGACGGCTGACGGACGACGGCTGACGGCTGACGGCTGACGGCACTAGACGATGGCAGAGATCCCGGTGATGGCTCGACCGGTCACGAGGGTGTTGATCTCGTGGGTTCCCTCATACGAGTAGATGGCTTCGGCATCTGCAAAGATCTTGGCCATCTCGAAGTCCGTCACGATGCCGTTGCCGCCCAGGAGGCTGCGGCCGATCGCAACACTCTCGCGCATCCGGGCGGTGGTGAATGCCTTGGCCAGGGCGGACTGTTCGTCCTTGGCCTGGCCGGCATCCTCCAGCTGGGAAAGCCGGACCATCATGCCCATCGAGCTGACCGCATTCCCCAGGATCTGCACCAGCTGGCTTTGGACGAGCTGGAACGACGCCAGCGGACGGCCGAACTGGTGGCGTTCCACGGCGTAGCGGCGGGCCACGTCAAAGGCTGCCAGCTGCTGGCCAACAGCCTGCCAGCCGACGGACAGCCGAGTGACCTTCAGGACCTTGTTGGTGTCGCGGAAGCTGTTGGCGCCTGCCAGCTTGAAGAAGTCCGGAACCACGACGTTCTCCAGGACTATGTCTGCGTTCTGGACGGTCCGGAGGGAGATCTTGTTTTCGATCTTGGTGGCGCTGAACCCGGGCAGCGCCGTATCTACGAGGAAGCCCTTGACCTGGTTGTCGGCGAGGTCCCGGGCGTAGATGACCACCCAATCCGAGAATGTAGCGTTGCCGATCCAGCGCTTGTCGCCATTGAGGATCCAGGTGTCGCCGTCGCGCTGTGCTGTGGTGCGCGTGCCGCCGGCCACGTCGGAACCGCCCAGGGGTTCGGTGAGCCCGAATGCGCCGATCTTCTTCAGCGAATAGATATCCGGGAGCCAGGCGTCCTGCTGTTCCTGGGAGGCAAGGGCTTCGATGGAGCCGGTGAACAGTCCGTCGTGCACGCCCATGAAGGTAGCGATGGAAGTATCGGCGCGGGTGGCCTCGGCGTGGACCAGGCCGGCAAACAGGTTGGAGTAGCCCTGGCGCCGCACCGGGCTCACCAGGTCAATTTCGGCCAGCTTGGGAATGAGTTCCATGGGGAACTCGCCTCGGTTCCAGCAGTCCACGGCAATCGGCCGGACTTCGCGGGCAAGGAAACCACGGATCTCGGCGAGCCGGTCCTGCTCCTTGGCGGTGAGAAGCTGCTCGAAGGCGAAGAAGTCGCCGTCGGCGTACGGAAGGTTGTTGATGTCAATGGATTTCTTAGACATGGTTTTCCTCGCTAGGGATCAGTGCTGATGGACGGCTCCAAGGCGCGAACATCCCCGGA
The DNA here is from genome assembly GCF_014217545.1 of Pseudarthrobacter sp. NBSH8. Classification (NCBI taxonomy): domain Bacteria; kingdom Bacillati; phylum Actinomycetota; class Actinomycetes; order Micrococcales; family Micrococcaceae; genus Pseudarthrobacter; species Pseudarthrobacter sp. NBSH8. The sequence continues at coordinate 1,352,134 of NZ_CP043178.1, read as the reverse complement.
AGTTCATTAAGTTACTGGTCAGTAACTTACAGCATCGGCCTTACCCTCCGCAACGGTGGCGATGGAAGGAAGCTGGACCTGCTAACGCCCAGGCGGTCGATCGGTGCAGAGAACTTCGATAACGTCGGGTGCAAGGATGTTGCATCTTATTACTTGGGGGAATTGTATTGACTGACCCACACCGCGAGGCCGTTCTCATCCGGAGCAGGGACCAGCCCGGATTTCATGACAAAACCTCGCAAGTTTTGGATTACGTTGTCGCCGCCGACTTCACCTTCGTTACATTCCAGCCAGCCAGCAGCCCGCGGAAATACAGGTATTCGGCCCAGAACGTCATGATTCTGCGCAACCCGACACGCGAACCCATCGAGGATAGGGACTGTGTCAGCATCCGTGGAGATCCCGTGCAGGGAGTGACGGAGGTGTGGCGTTTTGACGGTCCAGGCCAGACCTGGTGGCGCGTTTTCTCCTTAACCAGCGGACGCGAAGACTATAGGACATGCAGGCAGGACGAGATCAGCATTGTCCACGCTGCGGAGGACGCCACCGAAGCTTACGACGTCCTCAACTACTGGCACCACGTCGTTTCCCATCTCGGGCAGGACGATCCATTGCGCCCCCTATACAAGAACTTTCGGGCCGTCCCCCAGGGGAGCATCCTCGATCTCTACCTTCGCGGCGAAGCCCTGGATGCCTCGGCGGAAATCGGGGAACTTATTTTCCCATTTTCGTCAAACCTTAGCCAGCGCGAGGCTCTGATGAAAGGCCTCACCCACCGTATCTCGGTCATCGACGGGCCGCCGGGAACAGGAAAGACGCAAACAATACTGAACCTGGTTGCCAACATCATCCGTTCCCCGGGGACAACTGTGGGCATTGTGTCTTCCAATAATGCCGCGGTGGAAAACGTCCGCGACAAGCTCGCGCGGGAAGGGCTCGGCCACGTCGTTGCAGACTTGGGGCGTAGCGACGTGAGACGTAAGTTCTTCGCGGGACAACACGCCGAAAACGTCGAGGTGCAACGCCAAGCCGGGCGCTCAACTGTGTCCTTGCCAGCAGCCGGTCGGATTTCGGACCTCGACAAGCAACTCCAGCACTTGCAGGTGATGGCCCGGGAGCTGGCTATGCGGCGGCAGGAGCTGGATGCCTACAAACTTGAACGGCGTCACTTCAGCCAACATGTCGACAGTCACGAACTGCCCCCGCTTCCGGCATTGACACTCCTGAAGCGGCCGTCCAACCGTATCCTCGAATTCCTCGCCCAGACAGCGGCCGTTCCAGCGAATGAAAGTCGCCTCAAAAGAGTTTTTCGACGGTTCAAGGGCCGTTTTCGATATGGATCCACGAAGCACATCGATCCAGACAACACGGACGTAATCCTGCGTCTCCAGGCTGCTTTCTACGACAGCAAAATTGCGGAGTTGGAACAGCAAATGGAGCGAGCGAAAGCGCAGCTCGATCAGAACGACTGCCCCGGTCTCGAAGACGAACTAAGGCACTTGTCACGACAAGCGCTGGACGCCAGTCTGTACCAGCGCTATTCCGGTGGCCGGTCTCAAGGCTATTCGGACGACACTTATCGCCGGGACTTCACGAACTTTGCCAACGATTATCCAGTGATCTTGAGTACCTGCCACTCGCTACGGCGAAGCATCCCGGCTGGCTTCCTGCTGGACTACCTGATCATCGATGAAGCGTCCCAGGTGGACCTTCTAGTCGCGGGCGTGGCGCTTTCCTGCGCACGGAACGTCATCGTGGTGGGGGACCTGCAGCAGCTACAGCACATAGCGGCGAAGGGTGCATCCGAGCGCGCCCGGCCAGCACCTGCGCCAAGTTACGACTATGGGCGGCACAGTATCCTGTCCTCAATCATCGAGCGCTTCGGCACCGACCTCCCCCGCACAATGCTCCGGGAGCACTACCGCTGCGACCCTGCCATCATCGATTTCTGCAACAAGAAGTTTTACGGTGGGCAACTCGTTCCGTACACGGTCAGTGACCCGGACAACAAGGCGCTCATAGTGGTACGCACAGCTAAGGGAAACCACATGCGGCAGCACGTGGGCGGTCGCACCAACCAACGGGAAGCGGACGTTATTGCAGAGGAAGTCCTGCAAGAATTCTGCTCAGACACACGGCCTGAAGACATAGGTGTGGTCACACCGTACCGTCTGCAAGTGGACAAAGTGGCGGAAGCCCTCGTCAACACCATCCAGGCTGACACCGTCCACAAGTTCCAGGGCCGCGAGAAGGAAGTCATCATCATGAGCACGGTCCTGGACGAGACCAAAAACGGACGTTTCGGGGTTGAATTTGTGGATAACCCGCAACTGGTCAATGTGGCGGTATCCCGGGCGGTCAAACGGTTCATATTGGTGACGAATTACGACATGCTGCCGGCCAGCCGTCATCTTCGCGATCTGGTCCAGTTCATCCAGTACCAGGATCCCGAGCACGGCGTGTTCGATAGCGCAGTCGTATCTGTATTCGATCTCCTCTACAAGGAGTACTCGGCGGTGCTCCGGCCCTTGGCTGCCCGCCTTCAAAACACGTCCAAGTTCGCTTCCGAAAACATCGTGTGGACGCTGCTCCTCGAAATTCTTGCCGAGGCAACCTACACGGATTTGGCCGTTGCTCAGCAGGTCGTTTTACGCAATCTGCTCCCCGACCTGTCCAGGCTCACGGCCCAGCAGATGGCCTACGTGCGCAACCGCGCCACGGTGGACTTCGTCATATACAACCGCATCACCAATGTGCCTGTCCTCGCTGTGGAAGTTGACGGTTTTGCCTTCCACGAGGCTGATCCTTTGCAACGAGTCCGGGACGGCTTCAAGGATGCGATCTGCCTCGCGCACGGCATTCCTCTCCTGCGGCTGCCAACCACCGGGAGCGGCGAAGAACACGTGATCCGCCAAAAGCTCGCCACAGCCATTCTTGATTAGGCATCCGTCTGAGACACGTATGCCCTCCGGTTTGCGTGAACGCAGACCGGAGGGCACACACAGTAGGGCTACTCGGACTTGAACCGAGGACCTTAGGATTATGAGTCCCGCGCTCTAACCAGCTGAGCTATAGCCCCCCGCCCTTCCCAGCGTGGTCCGTGGAGGACTTCAGCTTCAGCAGGGCAAAAACACTCTAGCAAAAAGTGGCGGGCATGAAGACCACGCAGCCATGACGCCGGGCCACGGCCAGGCTGGAGCGAGCAGTTGCCAGATCGCAGTCAGACTGCTTTGTCGTCGTAGCTTGCACCCCGGTAGAGGTCCTCGAAGGTCTGCAGCGTTCCCTCGATACTATGCGGTTCAACCATCCGCCGGCTGGCCTGGCCCATTGCCGCCCGTTCGTCGGCCGGCAACTGGAGGATCTTCGTGATCTTGGCTGCGAGGTCGTCGCTGTCGTTGGGCGTGAAAAGATAGCCATTCTCGCCATCGCGCACCAGGTGCGGCAGTGCCATGGCATCCGCGAGCAGGACGGGAGTGGAGGCAGACATAGCTTCAAGGGTCACCAGGGACTGAAGCTCAGCGGTCCCCGGCATGCAGAACAGGTCTGCCCTGATGTAGGCCTCACGGAGGTCGTCATCGCTGGCCAGTCCCAGGAACTTCACCCGCTCCCCCATTCCGAGACGTTCCGCCTGCGATTCAAGAGCCGAACGGACTTCGCCGCCGCCCACAATCTCCAGGCAGACGTTGAGATCCGCGGGCGTTTTGGACACGGCATTGATCAGCACGTCCACGTGCTTTTCCTCGGCCAGGCGCCCCACAAAGACCACTGTGGGATGGGCGTGCGGTTCGATAACTTCACCTGGCTGCAGCTCGTAGGCTGCGGAGTCGATGCCGTTGGAGAGTGGCAGTACCTTGTGCAGGAAAGCGTGCTGGTGCATGGCCTTGGCGGCCAGGGGTGTGGGCGTGGTGACGACGTCGGCCTGGCCCATGACCTTGCCCATGTCCTTCCAGGAGATCTTGCCGATGATGTCCTTGAACCACTGCGGGAACGGCAGGAACGGGTTGAGGTTCTCCGGCATGAAGTGATTGGTGGCCACAATTCTGATGCCCCGCTTCGCCGCTTCATAGAGGACGTGCTCCCCGATCATGTAGTGGCTCTGGATATGCACTACATCGGGCTGGATCCGATCGAAAAGGAGGCCGATCTCCTTCTTGATTTCCCAAGGGAAACAGATGCGGAAGTATTCGTGGGTGAAGACCCCGTGCGAGCGGAGCCGGTGCACGGTCGCCTCGGAGCGGAACTCGGTGAAGCTCGCGCCGTTGTCCGCGCGGCAGGCGAGCACATGCACATTGTGGCCTCGGCCCGTCATACCCTTCGCGAGCCGGTAGCTGAACTGGGCGGCCCCGTTGATGTGGGGCGGATAGGTATCCGCGGCAATCAGTACGGTCAAGGGTCGCTGGTCAGAGGGCGTTGTCACGTGGAGAGCTCCTGAAGGTCACGGTGCGGGCAGCTGTCGCTGGCTGCACCGGTGGGCCGCCGGCAAGGTAGCGCGGGGCCTATTAGTGAAAATCGGCTGGTCATGAAGTGGGCTAGTCGGGTAAACAGGCTAGTGGGACGCCCTGCCCGCCGCCTTCCGCGCATCTTTCCTGCGCTTGGCGACCTCGGGATGGTGCCTGGAAAGGGCGATCACCCCCACGATAGCAAGCGAAGCAGCCGTAGCCATGGCAATCGCCATCACGGCGTGGACGTCCGGGCGCAGCTCACCCAGGATCACGATGCCGATGGCGATGCCAACGATCGGGTCGATGACAGTCAGCCCGGCGATGACAAGGTCCGGCGGGCCGCCCGAGTAGGCGCTCTGCACAAACCACGAACCCAGGCCGCCGGCCGCAGCGATGGCCACCACCGAATACCACTGGACATTGAGCAGTGCCAGCCCGTTCGGATCCAGCAGGTGTTTGCCGATGATACGTGTCAGGACCGCGACGAAGCCGAACAGCACGCCGGCGCCGAGGATGTAAACAAACGCGCCCATCCGGTGCCGGAACATGACCGCGAGGGTGCCGAACACGCCGACGGCCAGTGCCAGCAGCAACACGATGGTGAGCTCGTCCTCCTGGTTCACGTGGTGGTTCTCCTGCGTCACGTTGACGGCGAGGAGGACAAAGAATGCGGAGCCGGTCACGCAGGCCGCGATGGACACCATGGTGGCCCGGTTGATGGTGATGTCCTGGTCCCGGGCGTTCACCACCGTGGTAATGACCAGCGCAATGGCGCCGATCGGCTGTACCACCGTCAGCGGCGCGGAGACCAATGCCACCGCGTTCATTCCCATCCCGACGCACAGCAGGAGAAGTCCCAGCACCCACCGCGGATTGCGGAGCAGACGGAGGAAGCCGTTAGAACTCAGCGCCAGCCCGCCGGTGTCGGCTTTGACTGCACTCCCCTGCTTCTGCGCTCCGAAGGCCAGGCAGAATGCCCCAAGCACCGCCAGCAGAACGGCCACCCACACCATCAGCCGGTGCCGCCGTCGTGATGGGACTGCTGACGGCCCTTGCGCAGAATCGCCCAGAAATAGTTGTAGGCGGCAATCCAGTGGCCGGCAAGCCCGAGTCCCAGCACGATCCAAGCGGCAACGTACAGCGGCCCGGCAATCGGGGTGTCCAAACGCGACAGGACCAGCAGCGGTGTGCCCAGAAGCAGGAATCCGGTGCGAACCTTGCCTACACGGCTCACCGGCAGGTCCGGATGGCCGCCGAAGTAGGAGAGGGTCAGCACCAGGAGCACGGCGTCCGGCACCAGGAGTGCGGCCAGATACAGCCAATGGACGACGCCGGCAATCACCAGGGTGACCGCCACCGCGATCAGGGCAAGCCGGTCCGCCAGCGGGTCCATGACCCGGCCGAGCTTGGACGCCTGGTCGAAGCGGCGGGCCACATACCCGTCAATCCAGTCGGTTCCCGCCATGACCACCAGAACCACCACGGCGGCCCCATATTCCTTCTGGGCCAGGACCAGCCAGACAAAAAGCGGCACGCCCATAAAGCGCAGCACCGTCAGGGCGTTGGGGAGGGTGAAAACGCGGTCGTGGTCAGTTTGGGGGCGGCCGGGTCGCGCGCCAGCGCCAATGAACCTCACTCCGCCCCCCTTCCATAGTGCCCAGTGTGATGTGTGTTGTCAGGGGTTCCGGAGCAGCCTGCGCAGGAGCACCGCAAAGATCGTCGCGGAGGCCGCAAGGGCGGCAAGCGGCTTCCAGCGCACGCCGGCGCCGTCCCGGGAGCCGGAGAAGGCAGCGAACTTCTGGCTGGCCGCGGCCGCGCCGTGTTCAACGGCGGCCTTGCCCTCCCCCAGTTTCTCCCTGGCAGCGCCCAGTACGAACATGGCCTGCGGCTTGATGTCGAGCTCGGTATCCAGCTCGTCGCGGACCTGTGCCAAGTGCCGCCGGCGCTGTTCGAGGCGGCGGTGAAGCTCGGGCTCGGACGCGTGCGGGAACTCCGTCTTATGCGCCTCGGCCTTGGCTTCCTTCTCGGCCTTGGCCTTCGCGGCTGCTTCGTCCTTGGCAGCCTTCGCGGCCTTGGCCTCCGGGCTGGCGGGATCGAGCAGTTCGGCGTTGAAGCCCGAGCCTTCCTTGGCGATGCCGAGATCGTGTTTGATCCCGCGGATGGTTTCGGCAGGGACCAGGGGCATGGCCTGCTTGAATTTGCGGAGGCCGATCAGTGCACTGATGAGGGCGATGACCAGGAACAGGGCGCAGACGAGCAGCGCGGCCAGCCACGCCGGCATGATGGTGGCCAGGCCCATTATGGCGGCTACGATGAGGCCCACCATAAGAAACGCCACAAAAATAAGCGCGACGGCAAGGAAGGCGGCGGCGACGCCGACCTGGATGCCCTTGCGCTTGAGCTCGATCTTGGCGAAGGCGATTTCATCGTTGAGTTGGCGAGGGGCCAGGCGAAAGAGTAGTTTCAGCGTCCTGGGCAGCGCGGTGATCCGCAATCCCTGGCTGGTGCGCCCGGTGTGACGTCCGCTCATCGGTTCCCGCCTAACTTGTTGCGTAGTCTGCTGCCTGGTCGATTCGGCATCCGTGTGCTGTGGGAGCCCGCGGCAGCACGGTCCCGCCCCCAAAACTATCATTCCGGTCCGGGGCAAACTTCCTGGTTGGCCCCACGGCGCGCCCGCAACCCCGGAAAGATGGAACTTCCGGGCCTAGGATTGATCTCCGTGACCACCCACTCGAATCCGGGCGATTCGCTGACCCGACGCCGGAAACTGCTGTACATCCTCCTCCTCGGTGCACTCACCGCGCTGGGCCCTTTCACCATCGACCTGTACCTGCCTGCGTTCCCGGCACTGGAAGCGAGCCTGGGGGTCACCGAGGCCCAGGTCCAGCTGACCTTGGCCGGCACTACCGTGGGCTTTGCCCTCGGCCAGCTGGTGGTAGGCCCGTTCAGCGACAAGTTCGGCCGCCGGCTCCCGCTGATCCTGGCCACGGCCCTGCATATCGCCTCCTCCGTGGGAGCAGCCCTGTCCACCGACATCTCCACCTTGGGCTTCTTCCGTGTCCTCATGGGAGTGGGGGCTGCGGGTGGCGGAGTGGTGGCCATGGCAATGGTGCGGGACCTGTTCTCCGGCTATGCCATGGTCCGGATGTTCTCGCGCATGGCCCTGGTGAACGGACTGGCTCCGATTCTGGCCCCGGTGATCGGATCGCAGCTGCTCCTGGTGATGCCGTGGCCGGGAATCTTCGTGTTCCTGGCCGGTTACGGCACGCTGGTGATCATCGCCGCGCTCGTCCTGGTCCGCGAAACATTGCCACCGGAAAAGCGCGGGCTGACCGGCATGACCGCCAGCCAGCGGTACAAGGTTCTTTTCACGGACCGGATCTTCGTGGGCCTCTTGGTGGTGGGAGGCATGAACTTCGCCGGCCTCTTTACCTACCTGTCCGCGTCGCCGTTCCTCTTCCAGGACATCTACGGGTTCTCGCCGCAGGAATACGGTCTGTTGTTCGGCATCAATTCCCTGGGCATTGTGGCTGGCGTCCAGATCAGCTCCAGGCTCATCCGTATTGTTCCCCCGCAGTGGATCCTTGCCTGTTCCACAGCCTGGATGTTCCTCATGGCCCTGCTGATTGTGGTCTTTGACCAGGCCGGCCTGGGACTTTGGGGCGCGATGGTTCCGCTCTGGTTCTACATTATGGGCACTGGCTTTACGTTCCCCTGTGTCCAGGTGCTGGCTTTGAGCAGCCACGGCGCACAGGCCGGGACGGCTGCGTCCCTCCTGGGTGCCGCGACGTTCCTGATGGCCGGCCTGGTGTCACCGGTGGTGGGGTGGCTGGGCATCACCAGCTCCACCCCCATGGGCGCCGTGCAGGCCGCCTGCATACTGATGGCGATAGCGGGCCTCTGGCTGATCGTCAGGCCGCGCACCGTGCCCTCGATCCACTGAACCGGTCGATCACTGATGAAACGCATGCCACGCAAGCCGCACCGCAACCCCCGGGGACTGTTCCTCGGGGCAGTGCTGGGCGGCGTGGCCGGTTACTTCCTTGGGCGCGTGTTCGGCAGTGGCGCCATAGGCATAATCCTGGGCGCGCTGGCCGGTGCTGCCCTGCTGTACCGGGTTAACCCGGGCCCCTGGAACCGCCCGTAGTTGTGGGGGTCTGGAGAGCCGTTGTGACCGGGCGCCAAATCGCGGGTCACCGAGGAGGGGGCCAACCCCTGCCGCTGGGGTGCTTTCCCACGATAAAATAGATCCGTGCCCAGTTGGCAGTTCTCCCCGCCGCCCCCGGCCACATGGCAACGTTGCGACTCAGGCATTTTGCCCTTGTGGTGGGACCGGCTGTGCGCCCAAACCGGCGAGCAGTCCGCAGCCCTCTATGCCGCCGGACTCTTCACGGACGACCGACGGCGGCCCATCGCGCAGTGGTTCAACGCCGCCTTCAGCGCCGCCCTCCTGGTGGCCCCGGAGACGTCGCCCGAATGGCCGGTGCAGCGGTTCGGCATCTTCTACGCACCGCCGGCCTCCGGCTTCGTCCGGGTGCACTCAGCAGCCCATGAGTGGCATCCGCGGGAGCCCCGCAAGTTCCCAACCGAGCAGGACGCCTTCCGCGCGGCCATTGCCGAAGCGGAGTGCTTCCTGCAAGTGGAAATGGACTTTGTCTGATGCAAAAAATCCCCGCCCTCAGAGATGAGGACGGGGATCTTTGTTTGTTTGCTCCTCCTGCTGGACTTGAACCAGCAACCCTTCGATTAACAGTCGAATGCTCTGCCAATTGAGCTAAGGAGGAATGAAGCAGGTATGACATTAGCAAAGGTTTCCCGGGAATGGGAAATCGGCGGCAGCACAGCATCGCATACCCGCCCCGGGTATAAAAAAATCCCCGTTCCGGAGACCCGGAACGGGGATTGTGCGCTCCTCCTGCTGGACTTGAACCAGCAACCCTTCGATTAACAGTCGAATGCTCTGCCAATTGAGCTAAGGAGGAATGAAGCGGGTACCAGCCTAGCAAACACCGTGCGGGGAAACGAAATCGGAGTGGAATCGGCGCGTTTCAGGCGTCCGAGCGCAGTGCCCGGCGTTCCATTTCGAGCATCATCAGTTCACGCTGCAGCTGCTGGATCCGGTCGTGCTCGGAGCCTGGGTCGAGTCGCTGCAGCTGGCCCATCTTGTCCGCCTTCACACGCGTGATCTGGAGTTCAAACAGCGCAGTGAGAATGCCTCTGCCGTACTTCTGGACTCCCTCGGCGGTGCTCGCGGGCAGCGGCACCACGGACAGTTCGGACACCAACGGCCGCAGGGGTTCCGGGACTTCCTCCATCACCTGGCCCACCCAGCGTGCGGGGTCGCCGATCAGCTCGGGGCCGGAGGCGCGCATCGCATCGTGCACGGCCAGGAAGGCGGGCGTGATGAACCGGGCCCCGGAGAAGCGCTCCCAGATGCCGCCGCCCAGGAGTGCGGGCTCCTGCAGCGCCACCTCCAGGGCCTGCCGTTCCATGGAGGCCACGGGATCCCGTGGGTCGGGCCGCTGATAGGAAGGGACAGCGCCCGACGTCGGACCGGCAGCCACGCCGGGCCCGCCCGCCCGGGCGGACCCCAGCTGAGCCGCCGTACCGGCTCCTGAGGGCGTCCCAGGTGCAGCCGGCCCGCCTGCGGCGGCACGCTTCATGGCAACACCAACAGCCCGGCTGACATCTTCAACCGAGATCCCAAGCCAGCCGGCCAGTTCCCGGGCATACTCGGGCCTGATGGCTGCGTCGCGGATCTGGGCCACCACCGGAGCCGATTCCCGCAGCGCGGCCACCCGGCCCTCCACGGTGTCCAGGTTGTGGCGCCTGAGCGTGGCCTTGATGGCAAACTCGAACAGCGGCCGGCGCGTGGCGATCAGGTCCCGCACGGCGGCGTCGCCCCTGCTTTGGCGCAGGTCGCACGGGTCGGCGCCGGTGGGCTCCACGGCCACGTAGGTCTGGGCGGTAAAGCGCTGGTCTTCCTCGAAGGCGCGCAGTGCCGCCTTCTGCCCGGCGGCGTCACCGTCAAAGGTGAAGATAACCTCTCCCCCGGTGCCGTCGTCCGACAGCAGACGGCGGGCGATCTTGATGTGCTCGGTGCCGAACGCCGTGCCGCAGGTGGCCACCGCCGTCGGGATTCCCGCCAGGTGGCAGGCCATCACGTCCGTGTATCCCTCAACCACCACAAGCTGGCGGTCTTTGGCGATACTGCGCTTGGCGAGGTCTATCCCGTAAAGCACCTGGGACTTCTTGTAGAGCGTGGTTTCCGGGGTGTTGAGGTATTTGGGGCCCTGGTCGTCCTCATACAGCTTGCGGGCGCCGAAGCCGATGGTGTCGCCGGCGATGTCGCGGATGGGCCAAATGAGCCGGCCGCGGAACCGGTCATAAATGCCCCGGTTCCCCTCGGAGAACATCCCCGTCAGCTTGAGCTCCTGGTCCGTGAAGCCGCGGCCGCGGAGGTGCTTCAGGAGCGCGTCCCAGCCCTGCGGCGCGTAGCCCACGCCGAACTGCTCCGAAGCGGCGCGGTCAAAACCGCGGCCGAACAGGAAGTTCCGGCCTTCGGCGGCGCCGGGCGTCAACAGCTGGGCGCGGAAGAATTCATCGGCGATTTTGTGGGCATCGAGCAGGCGCTGCCGCTTGCCCACTTCCTCGCGGTTGGGGCCGGTGCCGCCGTCTTCGTAGCGCAGTTCGTAGCCGATGCGGGCAGCCAGTTTTTCCACGGCCTCATGAAATGAGGTGTGGTCCTGTTTCTGCACGAAGGCGATGACGTCCCCGTCTTCACCGCACCCGAAGCAGTGGTACCTGCCCACCTGGGGGCGCACGGTGAACGACGGCGACCGTTCGTCGTGGAAGGGGCACAGGCCCTTATACGTTCCCAGCCCGGCACCCTTGAGCGTGACGTAGCCGTCAACCACTTCCTTGATGTCCGTGCGCTGGCGTACTTCGTCTATGTCATCACGTTTGATCAGGCCAGCCACAGAGCCATCCTAGTCCCGGGGAACAACAGTGAAGGCCGCCCTACGGCGTCTGTCACCACAGCGACGGCAGGCTCCCCACGAGGCGTTCGTACATTGCCAGCGCCGATCCGTCTGTCAGCGACGCCACCTGGTCGATGACCACCCTGAGCCGTGCGCCGTCGTCGGGCGCGTCCCGCCAGTCAGCCGCGAACATCGGCTCCAGGTGACGGTCCCCCGTGGCGTTCAGGGCAGTGACCAGAGCGTGCAGCACCTCGCGCTGGCGCTCGTAGATGGGCTGGCGGTGTTCGGTGGTCATCACAAACGTGGTGGCCAGGCCCTTCATCACCGCGATTTCCATGACCGTCTCGTCCGGGACCATCAGCTCGGCGCTGTACCGGGTGAGGTTTTCCGGGCCGTAGACGGCACGGGTGGCCTCCAGGGCGCTCTGGCAGAACCGGCCGATCAGCTGGCTGGTCATGTTCTTCAGGGCGGCCATGGATTTGCGGCTGCCGTCGGCCTCGCGGACCCACACGTCGGTGGCTTCCAGCCGTGCCAGGGCAGCGTCGATCGCGGCGGGGTCGTTGTGCGGAAGGTACCACTGCTTGGCATAGCCCACCACACGGGCCCGGTGGTCCGGGTTATCCATCCAGCGCAGCTGGAAGTGCCCGGCCACGATCGCGTCCTCGACGTCGTGGACGGAATAGGAAATGTCGTCGGCAAGGTCCATGACCTGTGCCTCCAGGCATGATCGGCGTTCCGGCGCACCCTCCCTGAGCCAGTCGAAGATGGGAAGATCGTCCTCATAGGCGCCGAACTTGCTGGTGCGCTGCCCATGGATCACCGGCGCGTTCAGCGCGGACCAGGGGTATTTCGCCGCCGCGTCCAGGCTGGCCCTCGTGAGGTTCAGTCCGGCCGGGCGCCCGTCGGTGGCCAGGACCTTGGGCTCCAGCCGGGTGAGGAGCCTGAGGGTCTGGGCATTGCCTTCGAAACCGCCGATGGCATGAGCCACCTCGTTCAGGGCGGACTCGCCGTTGTGGCCGAACGGCGGGTGCCCCAGGTCATGGCTCAGGCAGGCGGTGTCCACCACATCCGGGTCACACCCCAGGGCACGGCCCAGTTCGCGGCCAACCTGGGCCACTTCGAGGCTGTGGGTCAGGCGGGTGCGGACGAAGTCATCCGTATCCGGGGCCACCACCTGCGTTTTCGCGCCGAGGCGGCGCAGGGCCGAGGAGTGCAGCACCCGGGCGCGGTCCCGCTCAAAATCGGACCGGTAGTTGTTTTTGGCCGGTTCCTCCACCCAGCGGGCGGAATCGTGGGCCTCGTAGCCGGGCAGGGCCTGTGCCGTGGTGCGCGTCTCAGCCACCGGAAACATCCAGCTCCGCGGCAGAGATGTCCCGGGACTGCGCTGTGTTCAGGGCACGGGATTCCAGCCAGTCCTTGGGAAGCGCCGGCTTCTTGGGCGACCCTGCCCTGCCGCGCGGGCCTTCGGCATCCACGCCGGGGTACGGCGAGTCCAGGTCAAGCTGGTCCAGGGTCTCGCGCAGTACCTCCAGGCTGGACACCATGGCCAGTTTGGTCCGCAGTTCGCTGCCCACCACATAACCCTTGAAGTACCAGGCCATGTGCTTGCGGATCTCCCGCAGGGCTTTGCCCTCGTCACCGAAGGTTTCCACCATCAGCTCAGCGTGCCTGTAGACGCTCTCGGCCACCTTCTGCAGGTCCGGCTTGTGGCGGACGTCGCTTCCTTCGAAGGCCGCCATGAGGTCACCGAACAGCCACGGGCGTCCCTGGCAGCCGCGGCCAACCACCACGCCGTCCACGCCGGTTTCCCGGACCATCCGGACAGCGTCCTCCGCAGACCAGATGTCGCCGTTGCCGAGGACAGGGATGTCCGGCAGGGCTTCGCGCAGGCGGGCGATCGCAGACCAGTCCGCCTGGCCGGAATAGAACTGCGCTGCGGTGCGGCCGTGAAGCGCGACGGCGGCCACCCCGGCATCGCGGGCGATCCGGCCGGCGTCGAGGTACGTCAGGTGGTCCTCGTCAATGCCCTTGCGCATCTTGATGGTGAGCGGGACATTGCCCTTGGACGCTTCCTTGACCGCGGTCTGGACGATCGAGGTGAAGAGATCGGTCTTCCAGGGCAGGGCAGACCCGCCGCCGCGCCGGGTCACCTTGGGAACGGGACAGCCGAAGTTCAGGTCGATGTGGTCCGCGCGGTCCTCTTCGACCAACATGCGCACTGCGTGGCCCACCGTAACGGGGTCCACGCCGTACAGCTGGACGGAGCGCACCTTTTCGTCGTCGTCGTGCGAGATGATGCGCAGCGACTCGGGGGTGCGTTCCACGAGGGCGCGCGAGGTGACCATCTCCGCCACGTACAGGCCGCCGCCGTATTCACGGCACAAACGACGAAAAGCGGAGTTGGTGATGCCCGCCATAGGAGCCAGGATCACGGGAGTGTCCACCGTGATGGGGCCCAGCTTCAGGGGCGGGAGTTCCAGCTTGGGGGCGGGAGGCGTTGCGGTAACAGTCACCTGTCCATTGTCGCAAAGGCGGGCAAATCGGCGGGCCAGGCCATTTGGACACCCTTGGAACTGTCTGGCATCGCCGGGCGGCGAGCTGCCGTTCAGCGGCGGTCTGCGCGGCGCCCCCTCCGGGCGAGGACAGGATCGTCGGAGTCTTCCGTGGACTGCCGTGACCGCCTCTCGAAGGCGGCCGCCGCGAGCGCACCATTGTCGCCGACGTCGTCCGCGCTAATGGAGTCGGCGCCCGGGGTGCCGTTTGGTCGGCGGTCTTCGTCCGGGATGCCGACGGCGGGCTGACCCACCGTCCGGACGCCGGTGGCCTTGACCACCAGGACGGCGATCAGGGTGGTCACGGGGATGGCGAGGACCAGGCCAATGGAGCCGACGAGTGTGCGGATGACTTCTTCGGACAGCTCGGCGCTGGTCAGCGTGTCCCCGAGCGGCCGGTCATAGAGCATCACAATGATCAGGATGGGCAGGGCTGCGCCGGCGTAGGCAAACGCGATGGTGTAGACCGTGGAGGCGATGTGGTCCCGGCCGATCCGCATGGCGGAGGTGAAGAGCGTCCGGGCGCTGGTGCCGGGTGCCAGCTCGTAAAGTTCCCAGACGGCAGACGACTGCGTGATGGTGACGTCGTTGAGGACACCAAGGCCGGAAATGATGAGGCCGCAGAGGATCACCCCGGAAATGGAGATGTTGGCCGAGGTATTGATCAGGGTGGTGGCATCGTGGCTGCCCACGCCGGCGAGGTTGGCGGCGTCGGTGGCCCAGGCCGCAAGCAGCGCCGTGATGCCCAGGCCGAACATGGTGCCCAGCAGCGCCGTGGACGTCCGCGCGGAGAATCCGTGGGCAAAATACAGGACCCCGATCATGATCACCGTTGACCCCACCAGGGCCAGCAGCAGCGGAGGTTTGCCCTCCACCAGCCCGGGCAACATAAAGCCGGCAAGGACGAAATACGCGCCCACCAGCCCCAGCAGTGCCCGGAGTCCGCGCCAGCGCGCCACCGCGATCACCACCAGGGCATAAAGGAGCGCCAGGATCACGATGGGCAGGGTCCGGACGAAGTCAACGAAGATGTACGCCGGGGACCCCTGCGACGCCGCGGCGCCTTGGGCGTTCGAAAGGTTGAGGTACCTGATCTGGTCACCTGGCTTCACGCCGTGTGACTGCGCCACGTCAGGATTGATCACGACTTTGACGGGGCTGCCGCCCTGGTCCGGTTCCGTAAAAGCAAACATGCACTCGGAACCGGCGGGGGCAGGCTGGCCGCTGGTGTCCGGGGGCCGGCTGGCGGCTGTGGAGCCCTGCAAGCAGCTTTCTTCCACGACGCTCTGGATCTTGCCGGTATCAAACGTAACGCCCGGCGCCGCCGAGTAAGGGCTGGCGAGGGATATCCCCTCTTGGGACCCGGACGGCCACAGCATGGCCATGCCAACCAGGGTCAGAAGCGTCAGCGGCACTAGCACAGCTGCCAGAATGCGGTTTGCCTTCCGCCGGGCAGCAATCGCCTGGGCTGTCGGCTCCGAATGATCTGTTGAAACGTGGGAGTGACCGGAGCCCATCAGCAGTTGAACCTCATACCTTGCACTCTACGTGCGGCGCCTTAGGGTTGATAAATGGCATGAACCGAGAGGAACCACACGTGACGGACCGCAGCACTGAATTCCACACCAACGAACCTGCTGCGAGGCGGGAGGCGGCGCTCAGTGTGCTGCCGGCCTCCGGGAAAACGCAGGGCGTGGCACTGGTCCTGCACGGGGGCAAGGCACACAGCTTTGAGCCCGTGGAGGCTCGCCACCTGAGCCCGCTGCGCATGATCACGTTCGCCCGCCACCTGCACCGTGCCGGGAAGGACCATGGCATGGCCGTGTGGTCCCTGCGGAACAGCGTGCGGGGCTGGAACGGGCCGGACAGGTCTGCACTGCAGGATGCCCACTGGGCGCTCCAGCAGATCAGTGCGCAGCACCCTGGCGTTCCCGTGTATCTGGTGGGGCACTCCATGGGCGGCCTCACCGCCGTGAGTGCCGCGGACGATCCGCAGGTGGACGCCGTGGTGGCGCTGGCCCCTTGGCTCAGCCCGGAGACACCTGCCATTGCGCTCACTGGGCGCAAGGTCCTGATTGTCCACGGCACCGGAGACCACATGACCAGCCCGTCCCAGTCCCTGGCCTTCGCGCGCCGAGCCACCGGGACAGCAGCCTCCATGCAGTATGTTTCGCTACACGGTGCCGGTCATTTTATGGTCCGCCGCGGCCGTCTGTGGCACACGCTGGC
This sequence comes from Pseudarthrobacter sp. NBSH8, assembly GCF_014217545.1. Lineage (NCBI taxonomy): Bacteria > Bacillati > Actinomycetota > Actinomycetes > Micrococcales > Micrococcaceae > Pseudarthrobacter > Pseudarthrobacter sp. NBSH8. The sequence goes on along the minus strand of NZ_CP043178.1, from coordinate 1,335,931 downwards.
CACCGGCTTTGTCATGATGGCGTTCGCCGCGCGCACCGGATTCACACACCCCGCCTCGCGCACGCTTGCTGAACTGGTGCCCATGTCCTCCGCTGAAGTGGCCCTGTGAGCCCGTTCCCCTGGCCGGAGTTCGCGGCGTCACTGCCCTGGACAGCGCTGGCGGTCCTGGCGGTCCTGGCGCTGACGTTTGGTGTGGCCGTGTGGCAGGGCCGGCACTCGGTGATGGACGTCGCCTGGGGCCCGGGCTTCGTGGCGGTGGCCGTGGTGTCCTGGTTCTTGTCTGCCGGATCTGGCGATGACACCCGCAGGTTTCTGTTGCTTCTCCTGTCGGCCCTTTGGGGGTTGCGGCTCGGTGGCCACATTGGGTGGCGGGCGCGCGACGGACACGAAGACCCGCGTTACAAGGCCCTGCTGGATCCTGCGCCCGGTTCCAGGAACGCCTACGCGCTCCGCCGTGTCTACCTGCCGCAGGGTGCGGTGATGTTCTTTGTGTCCCTGACGCTGCAGGTGGGGATGTTCGCCACCGGGCCTGTGGCCTGGGTGGCCCTGCTCGGCGTTCTGCTGTGGATGACGGGGTTTGTGTTCGAAACCGTGGGCGACTGGCAGCTGGCCCGGTTCAAGAAGGACCCGTCCCGCCGCGGCACGGTGCTGGATACCGGTTTGTGGCGATACACCCGGCATCCCAACTATTTCGGTGATGCAGCCATCTGGACGGGGCTGTTCCTCATCGCCGCAGACTCCTGGCCGGGCATCCTGACCATCCTGTCACCGGCGCTGATGGTGTGGACGCTGGCGGGGAAGACCGGGAAGCCCCTGGCGGAAAAGGCGATGTCCGGCCGGCCCGGCTACCGGGAATATGTCGAAGCAACCAGCGGCTTCATCCCGTGGCCGCCCAAACGCCGGTGACCGCCCCCAACCTGACTCGCAATTAACGTCGCCATTTCGCGGCAAAGTCATATGGTCGTAGCAACGCTCTGATTGAAGGAGCGTTAACTGCGGGTCAGTTGGGGAGACGGCGGGGTCCGTCTGGAACGAAACGCTAGTCGCTGACGATCACGGTGTCCGCGCCGGCCTGGCGCGCTTTGCCGGATTCCAGCAAGGGCTCGACGGCGGCGCGCAGCGCGGCCATCGAATCGTCCAGTTCCAGCATGACCGGGTGCTGGTACGCGAGGAGCGAGAGCAGGTCACGGACCGCGGCTGCGGCGTCGTCCGCGTCCAGCGCGGGTTCGTGGCCCACAAACACATCCGTGGCCTTAGAGCCTTGGGCCGATGCGTCCGCCGCCGGGTCCTGGGCCGCCTCCGCATAGCTCACCGCAAAGGCGCGGATCCGGCCCTTCTTGCTGGGCGAAACACCGGTGCCGAAGGCTGACCCCGGCTCGGCGCGCAGCACAAGCGCCCCGTGGGCGCCGGTGAGGTCATCCAGGAACAGCTTCTGCACCTGCCCCACCGACAGCACGCCCGGCGAATCCCAGCCGTGGATGGAAGTGTAGTACCGTCCCACGACGTCGGTCAGCTCAACGGAGCCGGTAGCGAGGTCCATCACGACGTCGGAACCGGCGTTTTCGTCGTTGGCCAGCCCGCCGGCGTCGTTCTTCGCAGGGAACACGGGCAGCTTCAGGGCGCCCGGCTCCACCACCACGAGACGGGAACGCTGGATGGGGGCGAGCCCGAACGCCTCGGCGAACGCGGCCCCGGCAGTGCCCGGCTGCACCTTCGCGCGCAGCCTGGTAACGCCTGACGGCGCCTGCTCGGCTTCGCGGCGCAGCATGGTCAGGAGCGTGGCACCGATGCCGGCGCGGCGGTGATCGCGCGCTACCTCGATGTAGGTCCACAGCCGTTCCGGGTGCAGCGAGGCTTCGTAGACGACGCCCGCCGCCACCGGAATACCAACGCCGTCAATGACGTCCTCGGCAACGATGCAGCGGCGCCACGGCGAGCCGTCCGCGCCTCCCGAGGAGACGGCCAGGGCTCCGCGGAACTGCCTTGCCTGTTCAGTCTCCGGGCCGCCCCAGATTTCCAGCAGCGTCAGATCATCGCCCTCAAGCCATTCGCGGTATTCGATGGCCATGCTCAGGCGCCGATCAGGCGGGCGGCCAGGTAGCCTTCCACCTTGTCCAGCGAGACGCGTTCCTGGCTCATGGTGTCGCGTTCGCGGATGGTCACTGCCTGGTCCTCAAGGGTGTCGAAGTCCACGGTGATGCAGAACGGGGTGCCGATCTCATCCTGGCGGCGGTAGCGGCGGCCGATCGCGCCGGCGTCGTCGAAGTCGATGTTCCAGTTCTTGCGCAGCTGCGCGCCCAGGTCCTTGGCCTTCGGCGAGAGGTCCTCGTTGCGGCTCAGCGGCAGCACCGCGGCCTTGACGGGAGCCAGCCGCGGGTCAAGGCGCAGGACGGTACGGACGTCGACGCCGCCCTTGGCGTTGGGCGCCTCGTCTTCGGTGTACGCATCCACCAGGAACGCCATGAAGGAACGGGTCAGGCCGGCGGCCGGCTCGATCACGTACGGGGTGTAGCGCTCATTGGTGGCCTGGTTGAAGTAGCTCAGGTCCTGGCCGGAAGCCTTGGAGTGCGTGGAGAGGTCGAAGTCGGTGCGGTTGGCGATGCCTTCGAGCTCGCCCCATTCGGAGCCCTGGAAGCCGAAGCGGTATTCGATGTCCGTGGTGCCCTTGGAGTAGTGGCTCAGCTTTTCCAGCGGGTGTTCGAAGAAGCGCAGGTTCTCTTCACGGATGCCCAGGCCGGTGTACCAGGACATGCGCTCTTTCATCCAGTACTCGTGCCACTCTTCGTCCGTGCCGGGCTCGACGAAGAACTCCATCTCCATCTGCTCGAATTCACGGGTGCGGAAGATGAAGTTGCCCGGTGTGATCTCGTTGCGGAAGGACTTGCCGATCTGGCCAATGCCGAACGGCGGCTTCTTGCGGGACGTGGTAAGCACGTTGCTGAAGTTCACAAAAATGCCCTGGGCCGTTTCGGGGCGCAGGTAGTGCATGCCTTCCTCGTTGGCCACCGGGCCGAGGAACGTCTTGAGCAGGCCGGAGAATTCCTGGGGTTCGGTCCATTCGCCGCGGGTGCCGCAGTTGACGCAGGCAATGTCCTTGAGACCGTTCTCGGCGGGGCGGCCCTTCTTTTCCTCGTACTCTTCTTCGAGGTGGTCGGCACGGTAGCGCTTGTGGCAGGAGAGGCACTCAACGAGCGGGTCCGAGAAGACGTCAACGTGGCCGGAGGCTTCCCATACCTGGCGGGGCAGGATGACGGAGGAATCCAGGCCCACCACGTCCTCGCGGCCGCGGACCATGGACTGCCACCACTGGCGCTTGATGTTTTCCTTCAGCTCGGCACCGAGGGGTCCGTAGTCCCAGGCAGAGCGCGAGCCTCCGTAGATTTCACCGGCCTGGAACACAAAGCCCCTTCGCTTGGAAAGGGAAATGACCTGGTCGAGTACGGATTTTGCTGCCATGGTGGACTCCAATTTCTACAGGGCCGCTGGGTGCGGTCCGCGGGTATCTGGCCCCGCTGCACGTGGGTGCATCACCGCTGGGTGCGGGCGGGGCGGGCGAAGGAACAAGATGCAGAGAACTGCGTGTCCTAGCCTACCGGCCACTGCCTCCGGAAACTGCCTGCCTCCGGACGGCACCCCGCGGCCACGGCAGGGTGGCCAGGATGATGGCGGCCAGCGTCAGCAGTGTGCCCAGGACGGTGGCCGGGGCCACGATGCTCCCCGGGGCCGGCACCAGCAGGTCCAGCCCCAGGGAGCCCAGGAGCTGTCCGGCGATCATGCCGAGCCCGGTCACCAGCACTCCCAGGCTGCGGACCAGCAGCGCACCCAGGCCGATGAACACGCAGCCCATGGGCCCGCCCAGGTAATACCACCACTCCGCCGGCAACGGATTGCCCGGCCCAAAAACGGCCACCTTGATGGCCAAGGCAATCCACAGGAACACCGCGCCGGCCACGAAGTTCACCAGCGTAGCGGCGATGGGCGAACCGTAGTGGACCGTCGCCGTCCCGTTCATGGCCTGTTGGAAACTCATCAGAAACCCGGCCAGAACAGGCAGGATCAACGGCAGGACCAAGGTTTCCAGGCCGCCGGCTCCGTCCGCGGGTGCACCCGGGGAACCCGGCGGGCCGGCCAGCCGCGGCGAAACCGCCCAGGCGACGGCGGCCACCGTCAGCACGCATCCGATGATCCGCAGGGGAGTCACGGCCCGCTTGCCGGCCGGTCCGATGCCCAGCCGGTCCACCAGCAGCCCGCTCAGGGTCTGCCCGGTCACGGCGGCGACGGTAAACAGTGCCACGCCCAGGATGCCCACGGTGAAGGACTGCGAGAATACAAAAAGGGCGCCGATGCCGCCGGCCAGGACATACCCGGGTGGGAAGGCCCGGGTACGGACCGCCGGCAGGATCCTGGCGAGACCGGCGCGGCCGCTGGGCAGGATCAGGGACATCAGGATCATCAGCACCAGGCCGGTGCTGAAACCCACCACGGCCGCGGCGATGCCGTCGTTGAGCCGGACGCCGAGCGCGCCGTTGATCCGGCCCTGGACGGGAATGGCCAGTCCCGCGACGACGGCCAGCGGGAGCCCCGCGAACCGCGGCAGCCGGGGGGTGTGGGTCATTGGATTCACCTTACGTCAGGCATTATTACTTGTATGAGCAACCAGGACATTCAAGAGATCCCCATCCGCGACAGCATGATCCGTCTTGGCCAGCTCCTGAAGCTCGCCAGCCTTGTGGAGGACGGTGTGGAAGCCGCTGAGCTGATCAAAAACGGCCTCGTCAAGGTCAACGGCGCGATCGATGACCGCCGCGGACGCCAGCTGCACAACGGCGACACGGTCACCGTCAACGGGCAGACCGTGAAGGTCGTGGCCCCCGAAGCCTGACAAACGTCAGCGGCCGGCGGCACTGTGCCGCCGGCCGCTGTCGTCGCACGTTTATTTGTTCAGCACCTCGTGCGTCAGAAACTCGGAGACGTGCCCGATTTCCTGCTGGTTGATGCCGTGCCACATGCCCGCATACAGCACCTTGGTGAGCTTGACGTGCCCACGCACCCAGCCCATGGTGTAGTCGATCTTGTCGGCAGTGATCACGGGGTCCTGCTGGTCCCGGCCCCAGAAGAGCGGCACTGTGCCGTCCAGTTCGCCGTCCTTGAAGGCGGGGTCGCCGTCCGCGTTGACCACAAAACCGGAAAGCCCGACGACGGCGGCGTAGTCAGCGGGGCGCTGCCGGAGCAGCGTGGTGGCCATGGCCATTCCCATGGAAAAGCCGAGCAGCGTCACCGTCGGGTGGTCGGCTTTGACGGTGTCAATCCAGTCCTGCACGTACATGGCTGCGGCCTTGACGGCGTCGAGCGTGTATTCGATGGAGGCCGTCAGGGGGAACCAGGTAAACCCGGGGCCGGTCACCAGGGGTGCCCGAAGTGAGGCAACGACAAAATTCTCGGGAAGCATATCCGCCAGGCTCAGCAGGTCCTGTTCGTTGGCGCCGTAGCCGTGCAGCAGCACCAGCAGCGGCTTCCCGGAGCGCTGGGCCTCCGGCCGGGACCACAGAACAACAGGAGCGGGAAATACTTGGGCGTCAGTCATGGTTTCCATTCTTACAGTTACCCGGTGGTAACTACCTACGGTGGCGTAGCTTGTGAAGGAGGAGGCAGGATAGGACCGTGAATGACGCGAAAGCCATGCAGAGCCCGCCCAGGGCCACGGAAGCCCACCCCTGGAGCCGCTATGTAGCGATGGGAGATTCATTCACCGAGGGCATCGGCGACCCCGACCCAACCAGCCCCGGCGGATTCCGCGGCTGGGCTGACCGGGTGGCCGAGGAACTGGGCCGGGGCCAGTCGGACTTCGCCTACGCCAACCTGGCCGTCCGCGGCCGGCTCCTGCAGCAGATCGTGGACCAGCAGCTCGCTCCGTGCCTGGCGCTGAAGCCGGACCTGATAACCCTTTCCGCCGGCGGCAACGATCTCATCAGGCCCGGCGGAGACCCCGACGCCCTCGCCGAAAAACTTGATTCAGTGGTCCAGATCCTGGCCATGGGCGGTGCCACGGTGGTGCTGTTCAACGGCCCGGATACCGGTTCCTCGGTCCTGGGACGGATCCGCAGCAAGGTGGCCATCTACAACGAGAACCTGCGCACCGTGGCCGCCCGTCATGACGCCATCATCGCTGACATGTGGTCGCTCAAGCAGCTGAACGATCCGCAGATGTGGGACGAGGACCGCCTGCACTTTTCGCCATTGGGACACCACACCATCGCCGCCATGGTGCTGGATTCGCTGAACGTGAACCACACCCTCGAGCCACTCCGGCCCAAGCCCCTGCCCGTCCGCACCTGGCGGGCAGCCCGCTCCGAAGACCTGGTGTGGGCCCGCGAGTACTTTGTCCCCTGGGTGGTGCGGCGGCTGCGCAACCGTTCCTCCGGCGACGGAATCACCGCAAAACGTCCGACGCCGGGCCCTGTGTTTGGCCCGGGCGTTCCGTTGGGATCCGGCGAGGGGCCCCCGGGCACCACCGACGCCCGGCGCTAGAGGCGGCCCGGCGTGGCCCAGGGAACAGCGATGCCGTGCAGGATGCCGTGGACCGGCATGGAGCCTTTCTGGGGATCCCGGCCGTGCGTGTGAGCTCCGGGGTTAAGCTGGAAGGACACATATGAGAGGCGCTACACCGTGAACAGCTTGTTTTTCTGGATCATCATTCTGTCGTTCGTAGTACCGATGGCGATGCGGATGTACCGGAAGTCCGTCAACAAACGGAACCAGGAGCAGAGCTTTTCCGGTCGCTACCCCGAACAGTTTCCAGGCGGCGGGCAGTACCCAGGCAGCGAACAGTATCCTGGGCCGCAGAATAAACAGCCCCGTGATGGCTACACGCAGCAGGATTACATGAGTGGCGGCTTCCGCCAGATCATGAGCCCGCAGCCCCTGCCGCCGAGCCAGCCGCTGCCGCCCATGCAGCCGATTCCTTCCGCGGACCAGCAGTTCCCGCCGTACGGCCAGCCGCAGCCCACCGGCCAGTCGGTGCCAGATCAGCGCGCGGAAGCACCGAAGCAGCCTGCCGCCCCTGGCATTCCCCTGCCGCCGTCGGGCCCGCAGGGATACCGGGCCCGGAAACTGGCCGAACTCGACCAGCAGTACAGCAGCGGCGAGCTGGCCATGGAGGAGTACATGAAGCGCCGCTCCGACATCATGAACGGCTAACTGCTTAGATCAGGAACGTATTCCGGAGCTGGCGGCCCAGCTGGCCAATCTCGGTCAGGAAGCCGTCGTGGCCGATCGGAGCCTCAATGACGTGCACGTCCACGTCACCCGGGAGCGCGTCAGCCAGTTCACGGGACTGGGACGGGAAATACAGCCGGTCACTGTCCACGGCGGCCACGAAGAACCTGGCGGTAGCCCGGCCCAAGGCCTCGTTCAGGGAACCCCGCCCGCGGCAGACGTCGTGGCTCATAAGGGCGTCGGTGATGGCGATGTAGCTGTTGGCATCAAAGCGCCGCACCAGCTTTTTGCCTTGGTGGTCCAGATAGCTTTCCACCTGGTAGCGGCCCCGCTCCCCCAGCGCTGCCGCCTGGAACGGCGATTCCGGGTGCTGGGCCGACCGGCCGAAGCGCCCATCGAATTCCTCTGCGGAGCGATAGGTGATGTGCGCAATGCGCCGTGCCAGGGCCAGTCCGTCCTCCGGCAGCGGACCGCCATAATAGTCGCCGTCGTTAAAATTGCTGTCCTGGCGGATGGCGAGCGTCTGCGCCTGGGCGAACGCGATCTGTTCGGCCGTGCTGGCGGCACCGATCGAGATAACAGCGCACCGCTGGACCCGTTCCGGGTAGGTGACCGCCCATTCCAATGCCCGCGCGCCGCCCATGGAGCCGCCCAGCACGGCGTACCAGCTCGGGATGCCCAGCTGGTCAGCCAGCCTGGCCTCAGCCGCCGTAGTGTCCCGCAGCGTTACCAAAGGAAACCGCGACCCCCATGGCTTGCCGTCGGGGGCAATCGAGGATGGCCCGGTGGAGCCGTAACAGCCACCCACAATGTTGATGGAGACCACAAAGAACCGGTCGGTGTCCACCGGCGCACCTGGTCCGGCCAGCTGCTCCCACCAGCCGGGCTCGTCGCTGTCGCCGCGCGTCACGTGCGTGCTCCCGGTCAGGGCGTGTTCAATCAGGACGGCGTTGGAGCCGTCCGCGTTGAGGGTTCCCCACGTTTCATAGCCAAGGGTGACGTCCGGGAGGTAACCGCCGGCTTCGAGCTCAAGTCCGCCGACGCTGGCGTAACGGACCACGCCGTTTCCGGGGGCTGCAGTACGGGAAATCGTAATCGTCATGGAAGGACCTTTTCTATGCGCTTGCCCACCGTCAATTGACCAGCAGGCCAGGTCCTCACCCGGGGCACCCCGCCGCAAAAGAGGGTTGCCGGCCAGCAAGCCGGGGCTGTCGCTGGCACTCATGACCTGCTTCGAGTGTACGAACAGCCCCGGTCTATTGCTAAGCGTGTGACTGGTTGTGACTTCGCGGAAGCCCTACTCCTGCGGGGCCGCCGCGTCTTTGTTAGGGTCCGCCGCACCCTTGGCCGCCCGGAACCCGGCCTCCAGGTCGGCCAGGATGTCATCAATGTGTTCGATGCCCACGGACAGGCGGACGAGTCCCGGCGTGACCCCGGCGATGACCTGCTGCTCCGGCGAGAGCTGGCTGTGCGTGGTTGATGCCGGGTGGATCACCAGTGAACGGACGTCCCCGATGTTCGCAACGTGGGAGTGCAGTTCCAAGGCATCCACGAAGCGCTTCCCGGCCTCCGCGCCGCCGGCTAGGTTGAATGAGACCACCGCACCGGTGCCTTTGGGGCCGTATTTGCGGCCGCGCTCATACCAGGGGCTGGAGGACAGCCCTGCATAGGCGACGGATTCGACGTCGTCCCTTGCCTCAAGCCACTGGGCAACGTCCACGGCATTGGCCACGTGACGCTCCACCCGCAGGCTCAGGGTCTCCAGGCCCTGGGCGATGAGGAATGCGTTGAACGGTGACACTGCCGAGCCGAGGTCGCGCAGCAGCTGCACCCGGGCCTTGAGGATGTAGGACAGGTTGGCACCGAGGGCTCCGCCGGCCCCCAGGTCCCGGGCATACACCAGCCCGTTGTAGGTGGGGTCCGGGGTGCTGAAGCCCGGGAACCGTTCCGGCTCCGCGCCGAAGTCGAAGTTCCCCGAGTCCACAATCACCCCGGCTATGGCCGAGCCATGCCCGCCCAGATACTTGGTGGCGGAGTGGACCACAATGTCCGCGCCCCATTCGAGCGGGCGGATGAGGTAGGGGGTGGACAGGGTGTTGTCCACAATCAGGGGAACGCCGGCGTCGTGAGCTACCTCAGACACGCCTTCGATGTCCAGCACGTCCTGACGCGGGTTGGAGACCACTTCGCCGAAGAAGAGCTTGGTGTTGGGCTGGACGGCATCGCGCCACTGGTCTAGGTTGTCCGGGTCAGCCACAAACGTGACGGATATGCCGAACTTCTTGAGGGTGTGCGCCAGGAGGTTGTACGTCCCGCCGTACAGGCTGGGGCTGGCCACGACGTGATCCCCGGCTTCGGCAATGTTCAGGATGGCAAAGGCTTCAGCGGCCTGTCCCGAGCTCAGCAGCAGTGCAGCGAGCCCGCCCTCAAGGCTGGCAATCCGCTGTTCCACGGCATCCTGCGTGGGGTTGCCGATTCTAGTGTAGATCGGCGCGAGCTCCGCGAGGGCAAACCGGTTGGCGGCGCTTTCGGCGCTCGGGAAGACGAACGACGTCGTTTGGTAAATCGGGAGCGCCCGCGCGCCGGTGGCGCTGTCCGGTTCCTGGCCAGCGTGGATCTGGCGGGTTTCGAAAGACCATGCGTTCGACATTCAATGCTCCTTGACGTGGTGTGGCACAGCTCGGTTGCGTTCAGTGTAGGAAGACTTTCCCAGACAGGAACAGGATTGTGACGAAGGTGGTCAGCCGGCCGGTCTCCTCCCGCTTTCCGGCGGAATGTCCACTCGTGACGCAAAGGATTCCGGTAAGGCTACCCTTAGCTGAGAGCCGGATCACAAAGTGCCAAGATGATGGCATGCGCATGGATCACGTCTCTTACGCCTGTGAACAAGATGGCCTCGTTGCCACCACCGAACGTATTTCGTCCGCCCTCGGCGTTGAAGCCGTGAAGGGCGGGGTGCACCCCCGGTTTGGAACCCGGAACATGATTATTCCCCTCGCCGGCCACAAATACCTGGAAGTTGTGGAGGTCCTGAACCACCCGGCATCGGACAAGGCACCCTTCGGGCAAGCTGTCCGGGCCCGGTCCGAAGCCGGCGGCGGCTGGATGGGCTGGTGCGTCGAAGTGGACGACCTCGCCCCGTTCGAAGACCGACTGGGCCGTGCCGCAGTCAACGGCAACCGCAAGTTCCCGGACGGCCGCGAGCTGGTCTGGAAGCAGATCGGCATCCTGGGCCTGATCGCAGACCCGCAGGTCCCGTACATGCTCAAGTGGGAGGGCGATCCCGCCCTGCACCCGTCAAATGCCTATGAGAGCAACGTCAAGATGAGCTGCCTGACCATAGCCGGTTCCGCCGCACGCGTGACGGAATGGCTGGGTGAACCCGTCGAGAAGCCCCTGGAGGACGTCGCCGTTGACTGGGTGGCTCCGCATGGAACACCGGGCATCCTGTCAGTGACCTTCGAAACCGCCACCGGTGCAGTCACCATCTGATTGCACGTTCAAAGCTTCGGCCGCCATCAGCGGGTGCCAATGATGCCACCCACCGATGGCGGCCGAATCCCTTTAAGCCGGGCCTGATTCAGTCCACCAGTGCGGCACTGGAACAACGGACCTCTTACCCCAGTCCCACGGCCCGGCCAAAGAGGCTGAAGCCAACGAACGCCACGATGTCCAGCAGCGCGTGCGCGATGACCAGCGGCATCACCCGTTTGGTCTTCGTGTAGAGCCAGGCGAACATCACACCCATCACGGCGTTGCCGATGAACGGCCCGAAGCCCTGGTACAGGTGGTAGCTGCCGCGGAGCATCGAGCTGGCGAAGATGGCCAGGGGCACGCTCCAGCCGAACTTGCCGAAGCGGTCCAGGAGGTAGCCCACCACGATGACTTCCTCCACCACGGCGTGCCGCAGCGCCGAAAGAATCAGGACGGGAATTGTCCACCAGTATGAGTCGAGTGCGCTGGGGATGATAGCCGTGGTGATCCCCAGCGCACGCCCCGCTGCGTAGAGGCCCAGTGACGGGATCCCGATCAGCGCCGCCAGGCCAAAGCCCTGCAACAGGTCACGGCCCGGCCGGGCGAAGTTGAAGCCCAGCTTCCGGAAAGCCGAACCGCCCTGGGAGCTCACGCCGGCACTGGATTGCCGCTGGTCCGTGAGGAAGTAGATAACCAGCAGCACGGGCACCAGGGCGAAAATGATGTCCAGCAGCTGGTATGTAAGGTCGAAGTATTCGCGCGGGCTCTGTGACCGGTTCAGCGTGGACGTGCCTTCGGCCAGCGGGGCCCGGGTCATCTTGTCCAGCAGCTGCACCACCGAGTAGACGGCGGACTGCCCCAGGGAAAGACCCAGCACAATCCAGACTTCGATCCGCAGCCGACGGCGGGAGGGAACCAACATGGTTCCATCTTGCCTGTAGTTTCTGGTTCTTCGCCGATTCCCGACGGCCCGGGTCGCGGAGAGGCCCTGCGCCGGCGGCGGGACCTATGCTTGGGGCTTATGAGCGCGCCAGGGAAAATCTTCATGATCCGGCACGGCCAGTCCGCGGCCAATGTCGATACGTCCATCTACAACAGGGTCCCGGACTACCGGATTCCGCTGACTCCCCAGGGCCTGGCGCAGGCCACGGCTGCCGGCGAACGGATCCGCCGCGAGCTGGACGGCCGGCAGGTCTGCGTCTACGTATCCCCGTACCTTCGGGCGCACCAGACCCTGGAGGCACTGAATCTCGGCAATCTCACGGAACGGGTGATCGAAGAGCCACGCCTCCGTGAGCAGGACTGGGCCAATTTCCAGATCACCGGCGACATCGAAGACCAGAAGGAACTACGCAACGCCTACGGCCATTTCTTCTACCGGTTCCGGGAGGGCGAATCCGGCTCCGACGTCTACGACCGGATCTCATCCTTTATGGAGACGCTCTACCGCCACTGGTCCAAACCGGACTACGCCCCCAACACCTTGCTGGTAACCCACGGGCTCACCATGCGGCTGTTCTGCATGCGCTGGTTCCACTGGTCGGTGGAGTATTTCGAATCCCTAAACAATCCGGACAATGCCGCGGTGCGGACGCTTCTGCAAACGGACCTGGGCAAGTACGAACTCGACGTTCCGTTCAGCCAGTGGGTGGACCGCCGCGTGGACGAGACCGTCCTGGACGCGCCGCCGATGATCTTCTAGGGTTTGTTGCCGGCGCCTAGTGCGCTTAGTGCGGGGCCACAATCACTTCGGTGCCATTGGCTTCGAACGCCGCCTTGTCCTCGGCGGAGATACCGGAATCGGTGATCAGGCGGGTGAACGCGTAGCCATCCATGGTGGCAAAGGCTCTGACGCCCACCTTCGAGGAGTCGGCCAGCACGTACGAGATCCGGGCCCGGCTGGCCAGCAGGGCATTGACTGACGCTTCGCCCTCCCCCGTATTGGTGGGACCGACCTCGGGGTCGATGCCGTTCACGCCGATGAAGGCGATGTCCATGACCACCTTCTGCATAATGATGTCGGTGTACGGTCCCACCAGTTCGTACGAGCGGGGGTTCAGGATGCCGCCGGTCACCATGACCTTGATGTTGGGGCGGACAGCCAACTGCGCAGCGATGTTGATGGCGTTAGTGACCACCGTCAGGGTGGACTGGTGGCCGGGAGCGTTGAGGTCCTCGCGCGTGGCCAGGATCTGCGCCAAGGCCGTACTGGTGGTGCCGCCGCACAGCCCGATCACCGCGCCGGGGAAAATCAGGGCGGCGGCGGCCTGGGCGATCTGTTCCTTGGCTTCGGCGTGGTCGTCACGGTTGTACCGTCCAGGAAGGTCGTAGGCCAAGGCGCCGGTGGTGGCTCCGCCCCGGGTGCGGGTCAGCAGCCGTCGCTTGGCCAGGCTGTCCAGATCACGCCGTGCCGTGGCTGGCGAGACCGCAAGCTGCGTGACAATCTCCTCCACCTCCACCTGGCCGGTCTTGGCGAGGATGTCCAGAATGGCCGTCAGGCGGTCAGTGCGGGTCATGGGAGCCTCTCAGCGTCAAACAAGTCGGCGTCAAACAGTCACCAGAATATGACGTTATCTGATCATAACAGGCCCAAATGATCACATCTCAATCACAAATACGTGGACCCTGGTTAGCGTGCCCGCGCACCGGCCCGCCACACAGCGAACGTGAGCGGCATCCCCGGGCGGTAGGCGAGGTGCGTGGCGGAGGGCGCGTTGAGCATGTGCAGGTCTGCCCGGTGCCCGACGGCGAGCGAACCCACCGCCCGTGCGCCGTCGGCGTCGTGCCCTGTCTCCCGGTGCAGCGCCAGCGCGCCTCCATAGGTTGCAGCCCGCACCGCCTCGTGGACGCTGAGCCGCATCTGCAGCACCGCCGTCGCCACGTTGAACGCCATGGAACTGGTGTACGAGGTACCCGGGTTGCAATTGGACGCCAGCGCCACCTGCACCCCTGCGTCCAAAAGTTCACGCCCGGGGGCCAGTGGCTGACGGGTGGAGAGATCGCACGCGGGTAGGCAGGTTGCCACGGTGCCCCGGTCACCAGCACCGCTGTCCGGATTCCAGCCGGACCAGCTTTCCGCGAGCGCCGCGACGTCACGGGCCGACAGGTAGTTCACGTGGTCCACGCTGGCTGCCCCGAGTTCCACCGCCAGCTGCACGCCGGGCCCCTCGCCAAGCTGGTTGCCGTGGACACGGATCCCCAGTCCCGAGGCGCGGCACGCCTCCAGCACACGGCGGGACTGCTCGGCAGTGAAGGCGCCTTCCTCGCAGAACACGTCCGCCCACCGGACGTAGGGCCGGACGGCGTCGAGCATGGGCCCGCAGACGAGATCGGTGTAGGCCTCCGCGTCTGTACCCGCGGGGACAAGGTGGGCGCCCAGGTAGGTGACTTCGTCTGCGACCGTGGAGGCGATCCGGGCACTCCGGGCCTCATGCTCAATGTCCAGCCCGTACCCCGTCTTGGTTTCGAGGTAGGTGGTACCCTGCGACACGGCCTCGGACACACGCGCCATGGCCAGCCGGGTGAGGTCGAAATCGGACGCGCGCCGGGTGGCGTCCATGGTGACTGCGATACCACCGGCCGAATACGACTCCCCTGCCATCCGCGCCTCGAACTCCGCGGTGCGGTCGCCAGCGAAGACCAGGTGCGTGTGCGAATCCACCCAGCCCGGCAAAACGGCCCGGCCGCCGGCGTCCACGGCGTCATCGGCCGCCGGCGCATCCGCGGCGGAACCGAGCCAGGCGATCCGTTCGCCCTCGATCACCACGGCGGCCTTTTTTAGGACGCGGTGATCCAGGTCCTGGGTCATCAGCTCGGCGATATTGGTGATCAGGGTGCTCATGGGTTCCATTGTTCAGCGCCGGATGGACCAGCGCGTGGCCGCCAGCGCCTCCGCTGTCCGGGATGCCGGATGGTGGTCCGGGACGGTACCGTGACCGGTGCCCTGCCCGGCCAGGATCTGTGCAGCGGCGAGCTCCGCCATGGCCGATGAGGTCTGGAAGCCGTATCCGCCCTGACCGGCAAGCCAGTAGAACCCCGGGGCTTCGGCGTCGAACCCGGCTACCGGGACGCCGTCGGCCGCCTCGGTCCGGAGCCCCGTCCATGCCCTCCGGACTCCGCGGATTCCCAACGTGGTCAGCTCGTTCAGCTTCACGATCAGCCGCTCGACATCACCGGGCCGGGGCCGGGCGTCCTCTGGTCCGCTGGGTACCGTTTCCGACGGCGAGATCAGCACCTCGGTGCCCTCCCGGCGGAAATAGAACGAGTTGTCCGCTGCCGCCACCATGGGGCTGTGCCCGGGCAGGGGATGTTCGACGTCGACAATCGCCGCAGTGCGCCGGTACGGCTGCATCCCGAGCTTCTCCACACCGCTGATCACGGCGATTTCCTCGGCCCAGGCGCCGGCCGCGTTGACCAGCACACCGGCCTCAAAGGCTTCCTGACCGGCCCCGATCTCCCAGCCCGAGCCCAGCCGTTGGGCGGAATGCACCCGTGCCCCAGTGATGATGTCGGCGCCGGCGGCTTCTGCACAGTGCCGGTGGTCGGCCAGCAGCAGCGGGGCGTTGCAGCCGAAGGATCCGGTGTCCAGGCCTGCGGCGGAGAAAGTCCCGGGGACCAGCGCAGGGCAAAGCTCCAGTGCCCGGTGGTGCGTGATGGGACTCATGTGGCCGCTGGCCTCGGCGCGGACGGACTCGGCGGTGCCGATGAGCATAAAACTCCGCGGTGTCAGGACAGGTTCGGGCAGTTGCGCGTCCCGGGCCGCCATCAGCTGCAGGGTCCGGACCGTGAGTTCCTGGACCACCTCAGGGCCGTAACTCGGAATAAGCTGGCGGGCGGAGCGGGAGGACGTGTGGTACGCCAGCTCCTGCTCCGCTTCCACCAGCGCCACGCTGCAGCTGCCCGCGAGCGCGGAGGCCAGGGACAGGCCGGCGATGCCGCCGCCCACAATCAGGACGTCGTAGTGTGCTGCCATGGCTCCATCCTTGCAGAGTTGCCCTGCGGCCGCGCCGGGCACGCGCCGGGTTTAGCCCTGCTGGGCTAAACCCGGCCGGGTCAGCCTGCTACCGCCGCACGGCTGGCGACGAACGCACCCACGCAGGCTTCGACGTCGTCCGCTGAGTGCGACGCTGAAAGCTGCACACGGATCCGGGCCGCGCCGCGCGGAACAACCGGGAAGCTGAACGCCGTGACGAAAACGCCGTGCTGGAGCATCTGGTCCGCCACCTTGGCGGCCAGCACGGCATCCCCGAACATCACGGGAACAATCGCGTGTTCGCCGTCCAGGAGTTCGAAGCCCTCCTCGGTCATCCGGCGGCGGAACAGCAGGGCATTCTCGAACAGCCGGGTCCGCAGGTCACCGGAGTTCTCCACCAGGTCAAGGGCCTTAATAGTCGCCGCGACGATCGCGGGGGCCAGGGAGTTGGAGAACAGGTACGGGCGCGCTTTCTGGCGGAGCATGGCCACCACTTCACTGCGGCCGGACACGTAGCCGCCGGACGCGCCGCCCAGGGCCTTGCCGAACGTTCCGGTGTAGATGTCCACGCGCTGGGACACGCCGGCGTGCTCGGGGGTTCCGGCGCCGGTGGCACCCATAAAACCGACGGCGTGGGAATCGTCCACCATCACCAGGGCGTCGTGCTTCTCGGCGAGGTCGCAGATGGCTTCCAGCGGTGCCAGGTAGCCGTCCATGGAGAACACCCCATCGGTGACGATGATCTTGCGGCGTGCATTCTTCGCTTCAACGAGCTTGGACTCGAGGTCCGCCATGTCCTGGTTGGCGTAGCGGAACCGCTGGGCCTTGCAGAGCCGGATGCCGTCGATGATGGAGGCGTGGTTGAGGGCGTCGGAGATGATGGCGTCCTCGGGGCCGAAGAGGGATTCGAAGACGCCGCCGTTGGCATCGAAGCAGCTGGAGAACAGGATGGTGTCCTCGGTGCCGAGGAACCTGGAGACCCTGGCTTCCAGTTCCAGGTGCAGGTCCTGGGTACCGCAGATGAAGCGGACGCTGGCCATGCCGAAGCCCCGTGAGTCCATGGCCTCTTTGGCAGCGGTGATGATGTCCGGGTGGTCCGCGAGGCCCAGGTAGTTGTTGGCGCAGAAGTTCAGGACGGTGGCGCCCGGCTGGCCGATCTGTCCGGCCGTGACGTGGCTGGACTGCGGGGAGTTGATGCTGCGTTCGGTTTTGAAAAGCCCGGCGGTGCGGATGTGGTCCAGTTCAGCCTGCAGCTGGTCCTTGATGGCGGTGTACATGGTGCTCCTTAGAGTTCGGTCCAGTCGAGGACAACTTTTCCGCCGACGCCGGCGCGGGCGGTCTCGAAGCCCTTTTCCCACTCTGCGGCGGGAAGCTTGTCCGTCACCACCGCTGAGATGCCGGCGTGCAGCACGGGGTTGGAAGAAAGCATGGCGCTCATGGCATACCAGGTCTCATACATTTCCCGGCCGTAGATGCCCTTCAGGGTCAGCATGTGCGTGACTACTTTGCCCCAGTCGATGGTGATGTCCTGGCTGGGCAGGCCGAGCATGGCAATGCGGCCGCCGTGGTTCATGTTGTTGATCATCTCAGGCAGGGCGGTGGGGTGGCCGGACATTTCCATCCCGATGTCGAAGCCCTCCCGCATGCCGAGTTCACGCTGGGCATCCTTGACGCGCGTGGTGGAGACGTCGATGGCCAGGTCCACGCCGAGCTGGCGTGCCAGATCGAGCCGGGGCTTGGAGACATCGGTGATGGCGATCTTGCGTGCGCCGGCGTGGCGGGCCACCGCGATGGCCATCAGGCCAATTGGACCGGCCCCGGTGATCAGCACGTCCTCGCCCACCAACGGGAAACTGAGGGCGGTGTGTACGGCATTGCCGAACGGATCGAAAATGGCGCCCAGTTCCGGCGTGATGGAGGGATCATGGTGGACCCAGACGTTGGTCTCGGGGATAACCACGAACTCGGCGAAGGCGCCATCCCGCTGCACGCCGACACTAAGGGTGTGGATGCACATCTGGCGGCGCCCCGCGCGGCAGTTTCGGCAGATCCCGCAGACCACGTGGCCTTCGCCGGAAACCCGATCTCCTACCTTGACGTCGCGGACGCCGTCGCCGATTTCCACGACTTCACCGTAGAACTCATGGCCGGCGATGAGTGGCGCCTCGATCATGCTTTGTGCCCAGGCATCCCAGGACTGGATGTGCAGGTCCGTGCCGCAGATCCCGGTGGTCATGACCCGGATCTTGACGTCGCTGGGGCCGGCCTCGGGCTCGGGGCGGTCAACCAGCTCGAACCCGGCGTGTGCACCGGACTTGTAGAGTGCCTTCATTGGCTTCCTGACTGTTGGCAGCGACCCGCGGCCTGCGGGTGTGGTCTCCCTTTATTAGAGCCATTTCGAAGCATTAGCACAAGCATAATTCTCTCAATCGACGATGAAGCATTCGCTTATGCATAGACTGGACGGATGGAAATTCATCAGCTGGAAATCCTCCGCGAACTGGGCGCTCTGGGCAGCGTGAAGGCGGTGGCGGAGACGCTGATGGTCACGCCGTCCGCCGTGTCCCAGCAACTGGCCCTGCTGCAGCGCAACATTGACGTTCCGCTGACCCGGAAAGAGGGCCGCAACCTGGTGCTGACGGAGGCCGGCCAGGTTCTCGCCGACGCAGGTGCCGCCGTCGTCAGTGCCATGGCGGACGCCCGGACCGCGATCGGCGCCTATCACGGCTCGCCCGTTGGGCCCGTGACCATCAGCGGTTTCCACAGTGCGGGCCAGGCGCTGTTCGCGCCGCTTGCACGCATGCTGGACGCGCCCGGCCAGCCGCGGGTCCAGCTTTCCGACGCGGACGTCGCGCAGCAGGATTTCCCGGCACTGACGGCGCGGTACGACCTGGTACTGGCGCACCGGATGGACCACAGCCCGCGCTGGCCCCAGGAGCGTGTGGCGGTGATCCCACTGGCACATGAACCGCTGGATGTCGCCTTGCCGGCCGGGCATCCACTGGCGGACCGGGACACCGTCACCGCGGCCGACGTCGTGGGCGAACCGTGGGTGACCAGCCACACCGGATACTCCCCCGCGGACGTCCTCTCCGCCGTTGCGGCCGTCTCCAGCAGGGAACTGAACATCGTCCACCGGATTAACGACTACTCCACCGTGGCCGCCCTGGTCGCGGCGGGCGGTGTGCTGGGCCTGCTGCCGCGACATACGGCGCAGCCCGTGCTCAACCCGGGCATTGTGCTGCGCCCGCTCGAGGGCATCAGCACCCGGCGGCGGATCGACATCCTGGCCCGCCCGGAGAACCTGAAGCGCCGCTCCGTGATGATTGTGTGCGAGGCGCTGCAGGCGATCATGACGGGACTGGTGGAACAGGGCGGCCAGGCCCACCAGGGTGGCAGTTAACGTCCTCACTCCGCGTTTTGACGACGTTGACTGCCAACTACCTGGGGGCAAGCCGCTTGGCGTGGCCGAGTCCCTTGCCCAGCCCGTTGCCGTGTCCCTTGCCTAAGCCTTTCCCAAGGCCGTTGCCCGGGCCGGTGCCGGCGCCCTCCACGATCTGACGCGCCGTGGCGTTGTCGCCACTCTTTACGCCGGAGACCCTGACGGCCCCGCCCGTGGCGATTTCCGCGATGGTGACCTCTGACCGCTTCAGCCGCTTGCCGTCGTCGCCCGTTGCCGGCGAACCGTCCGCGGCCGGGGCAGGGAACTTGATGATTCTGGTCTCCGCGTTGACGGCGTAGGTCTGGGTGAAGCCGTCCTCACTCTTGACGGTGACCGAGGTTTCGCTGACGGCCTCCACGGTGCCCTGCTGGGTCAGCACGGTTTCGAAGGTCCCGTCCGCCTTCTTCACCACACTTTCACTGTGCAGGTGCTGCAGGCGCTGGGCCTTGGCCGGCTTCTCCTGGCCCGGCGCCTTGTCCGCCTTCCCCGGCGCGGAGGCGGACGGTGACGGGGACGGCGAGTCTGTGGCGGACCAGGCGATGGCGACACCGGTGCCGGTCAGCGCCAGCGCTACTACGCCGGCCAGCAGGACCTTGCGGAATCTCAACGGTTCTTGGACCGACATGGCCATTCCTCCCACAGCACCGGCAGGGCTCCGGTGCCCTGGATCTTCAGTCTAGAACCGGTAAGCCACACTGAACACGCGTACTTTGTGGGCGGGAAGCGAGTACTTAAAGCCCAACTGGGTCGCAGTAGACGTCGTCATGAGTACTCACACAACAGTATTAGCTGCGACCCAGTTGGGTTAAATCAGGCGGCTAAGCCTGCGACCCGGCCCTCGGCTAGCCTTCAACGCCGAGCTTGGCCAGGATCAGCTCCTTGACACGGCCGGCGTCGGCCTGCCCGCGGGTGGCCTTCATTACGCCGCCAACGATCGCGCCGATCGCCTGGAGTTTGCCGGCCCGGATCTTGTCGGCGACGTCGGGCTGCGCGGCGAGTGCGGCGTCGATGGCTTCGAGCAGGGGTCCGTCGTCGGAAACAACGGCGAGGCCGCGCTTCACAACAATCTCCGCCGGGGTGCCTTCGCCGGCGAGCACGCCGTCCAGGA
Source organism: Pseudarthrobacter sp. NBSH8 (assembly GCF_014217545.1). Lineage (NCBI taxonomy): Bacteria > Bacillati > Actinomycetota > Actinomycetes > Micrococcales > Micrococcaceae > Pseudarthrobacter > Pseudarthrobacter sp. NBSH8. The sequence continues at coordinate 1,315,720 of NZ_CP043178.1, read as the reverse complement.
CCTCGGTGGCCATCTTGTTGTTGATCCTGCCGTCCTCGACCATCCGGTTCAGCTCCACGATGGTGGCGGGCTGCACGCCCAGCTGGCCGGGATCGACGTCGGCGTTCTTGGCACGGCCAACGATCTCGCCCATCCACCACTTCCGGGCCACGGAGGCAGCGGCTCCTGCGGCGATGGTTTCTTCGATCTCATCCATCACGCCGGCGTTGACGACGTCGCGGAATTCCAGGTCCGAGTAGCCCCAGTCGGCCTGCAGGCGCTTGCGGCGGGCCGCCGGCGGCTCGGGCAGGGTGGCGCGGAGCTCCTCGACCCATTCGCGGGACGCAACGATCGGAACCAGGTCAGGCTCCGGGAAGTAGCGGTAGTCATCGGCGTCCGACTTGGGACGGCCCGAGGTGGTGGTGCGGGTGTCCTCGTGCCAGTGGCGCGTTTCCTGGATGACCGGGTTGCCGGCGTCCAGGACAGCTGCGTGCCGCTGGATCTCGTAGCGGACCGCGTGTTCGACGGCGCGCAGCGAGTTAACGTTCTTCGTTTCAGAGCGGATGCCGAAGCGTTCGCGGCCGTGCGGGCGCAGCGAAACGTTCGCGTCGCAGCGCACGTTGCCGCGTTCCATCTTCGCGTCCGAGACGCCCAGGTTCTTGACGATCTCCCGGACGGCCGCCACGTAGGCCTTGGCCAGCTCCGGGGCACGGGAACCGGCGCCCTCGATGGGCTTGGTGACAATCTCCACCAGCGGAACGCCGGATCGGTTGTAGTCCACCAGCGAGAAGTCTGCACCCTGGATACGGCCGGCGGACCCGCCCATGTGGGTCAGCTTGCCGGCGTCCTCTTCCATGTGGGCGCGCTCGATCTCGACGCGGAAGATGGTCCCGTCCGAGAGTTCGATGTCCAGGTAGCCGTCGTACGCGATCGGGTCCTCGTACTGTGACGTCTGGAAGTTTTTGGGAGTGTCCGGGTAGAAGTACTGCTTCCGGGCGAACGTGCAGGATTCGGCGATTTTGCAGTTCAAGGCAAGGCCGATCTTGATCGAGGACTCGATCGCGATCCTGTTGACCACCGGCAGCACGCCGGGCATGCCCAGGTCCACCTCGTTGACGTTGGTGTTCGGCTCGTCGCCGAAGACGTTCGGCGCCGAGGAGAACATCTTGGTCCTGGTATTGAGTTCCACGTGGACCTCGAACCCCAGGACGGGATCATACTTCTCCATGGCCTCTTCAAAGCTCAGGGTTGCGTCAGTGCTCATTATTTTGCCTCCTTGGCTTCAACAAGGGTCTCAACCAACGCCGGTGCACGGTCCAGGAGCGGTCCGCCCCACTGTGCCTCGAGCAGGGATTCCAGGACAGCACCCACGCGGTAGAGCCGGGCATCCTCGCGGGCCGGAGCCAGCAGCTGGATGCCGACCGGAAGGCCGTCCTCGTCAGCCAGGCCACCGGGCAGTGTCAGCCCGGGAACGCCTGCCAGGTTGGCGGGGATGGTGGCGACGTCGTTGAGGTACATTGCCAGCGGGTCATTCAGTTTCTCGCCGAGCTTGAACGCCGTAGTGGGCGCCGTGGGCGAGATCAGGACGTCGGCCTGCGCGAACGCGGCCTCGAAGTCACGCTGGACCAGGGTGCGCACCTTCTGGGCAGAACCGTAGTAGGCGTCGTAGTAGCCGGCGCTCAGGGCGTAAGTGCCAAGGATGATGCGGCGTTTGACCTCGTCGCCGAATCCTGCGGCGCGGGTGGCACCCATAACGCGTTCGATCGTCATGGGTCCGTCCTCGGGCAGGACGCGCAGGCCGTACCGGACGCCGTCGAACTTTGCCAGGTTGGAGGAGGCCTCCGACGGCATGATCAGGTAGTAGGCACCGAGGGCGTACTGGAAGTTAGGGCAGGACACCTCAACGATTTCCGCACCGGCCTGCTTCAGCAGCTCCAGGGATTCGTTGAAGCGATTCTCGACGCCGGCCTGGTAGCCCTCGCCGTGGAGTTCCTTGATGATGCCGATCCGCATGCCTTCGACATTGCCCACGCGGGCTGCGGCGACGAGGTCTGCCAGGGGGTCCGGCAGGGACGTGGAGTCAAAGGGATCATGACCGCCGATGACCTGGTGCAGCAGTGCCGAGTCCAGGACGGTGCGGGAAACCGGGCCGATCTGGTCCAGCGAGGAAGCCATGGCGATGGCACCGTAGCGGGAGACACCGCCGTAGGTGGGCTTGACTCCCACGGTGCCTGTGACGGCGCCGGGCTGGCGAATGGACCCGCCGGTGTCCGTGCCGAGGGCCAGCGGGGCTTCGAAAGCGGCAACGGCCGCGGCCGAACCGCCGCCGGACCCGCCGGGGATCCGGTCCAGGTCCCACGGGTTGCGGGTGGGGCCGTACGCGGAGTGCTCGGTGGAGGAACCCATGGCGAATTCGTCCAGGTTGGTTTTGCCCAGGATGGGCATTTTGGCGGCACGGAGGCGCTTGACTACCGTGGCGTCGTAGGGGCTGTGCCAGCCCTCGAGGATCTTGGAGCCCGCCGTGGTGGGCTGGCCGATGGTGACAATGAGGTCCTTGACCGCGATCGGCACGCCGGCGAGTTCGTGGAGTTCCCCGGCCGCGGCACCTCCTGCGGCACGGATGGCGTCCACCTCTGCGGCGACGGCGAGCGCTTCCTCGGTGTTGACGTGCAGGAAAGCGTTCACCCCGCGTTCGCCGCCGTCCACGGCAGCAATGCGGTCCAGGTACGCCTGGGTGACCTCGACGGAGGTGACCTCGCGGGCGGCCAGCTTGGCGGCCAACTGCGCGGCGGAGAGGCGGATGAGTTCGTTGGTGTCAGTCATGGTTATGCCTCATCCAGGATTGCCGGGACCTTGAAACGGTTCTCATCGGAATCCGGAGCTCCCGAGAGTGCCTGCTCCGCGGTGAAGGTGTGGCCCACAACGTCCTCGCGGAACACGTTGGTCAGCGGGATCGGGTGGGAAGTTGCCGGGACGTCGTCACCGGCGGCTTCACTCACGGACTTCACTGAATCAACGATGACGGCGAGTTCGCCGGCCATCCTGTCCAGCTCTTCAGCACTCATCTCGATGTGAGCGAGCCGCGCGAGGTGCGCCACGTCGTCACGGTTGATCGCAGCCATGGATCTCCCCTGCAGGTTCGGATTGTTTTCCGAACCAGTCTAGTGGGGAAACGTCAGTGCCCGTCTGACGACCCCCAGCGGGCGTCAGACGGGCACATCGGTGCCGTGGTCCCGGCCACAAGGGCCAGCCACAGGCAGCTACAGACTAACCGATCCCGATGGCTCCCGTCAGCATCCCCACGCCCAGCATGACGAGGGAAACCACTGCGGTGCGCCACAGGACCTTTTTGTGGTGGTCTCCGAGGTCCACCTTGGCCAGCGAGACCAGCAGGAGAATGGCCGGAACCAGCGGGCTCTGCAGGTGGAACGGCTGCCCGGTGATGGAGGCACGCGCCATGTCCGCAGCGCTGATTCCGTAGTGCGCGGCGGTCTCACTGAGTACGGGCAGAACGCCGAAGTAGAAGGCGTCGTTGCTCATGAAGAACGTCATGGGGATGCTGAGGACGCCGGTGATGACGGCCATGAACGGGCCCATGCTCGTGGGGATGATCTGGACAAGCCACGCGGACATGGCCTCGACCATGCCGGTGCCCTTCAGGACGCCGGTGAGGACGGCCGCGGCCATGACCATGCTGACCACGGCCACGATGGACGGTGCGTGGGCGATCAGCTGCTCGCCCTGTTCCTTGACCTTGGGGAAGTTCACCAGCAGTGCAATGGCGGAGCCCACCATGAAGACAAACGGCAGCGGCACGATGTTGGCCACGAGCACCAACATGACCGCGACAGTCAGTCCAAGGTTGAACCAGAAGAGCCTGGGACGCAGCGTCTTGCGGTTCGGGTCCAGGGCGGTGTCCGCCATGGCGGAATCCCGTTCATCCACCAGCGTTCCGGTGCGGTCCAGGACAGACACTGAACCGACGACGGCGGGGGCTACTCCGGCGGGGCCGCCTCCCTTGCGTCCGCGGCTGCTTCCCGAACCGCCGTCGGAAGCGCCGCCGTCGAACTTTTCCGCGGTGAACGGCTCTGCTGTGTCCGGCGTTCCCCAGATTTCCGGTGCAATGGCGCGGAGTCGGTTGCGTTCCTGCAGGCCCAGCAGCCAGGCGAAGCCGAAGACCACAACGAGGCCGGCGATAAGGGACGGGATCATGGGGACAAAAACGTCGTTGACGTCCAGGTGCAGCGCGGTGGCAGCGCGGGCGGTGGGGCCGCCCCACGGCAGGATGTTCATGGTGCCGTTGGCCAGGCCGGCCACGCAGGTGAGGACTACGGGGCTCATCTTGAGGCGAAGGTAGACCGGGAGCATGGCGGCGGTGGTGAGGATGAAGGTGGTGGAGCCGTCGCCGTCCAGGGAGACCGCGGCCGCGAGGATCGCGGTGCCGAGCACTACCTTGGCGGGGTCATTGCCGAGCTTGCGGAGGATGAACTTCACGAGCGGGTCGAACAGTCCGACGTCGATCATCAGGCCGAAGTAGATGATGGCGAACATCAGGAGCGCCGCCGTGGACGTCATGGACTTCATGGACTCCAGGACCATGTCCCCGATACCCAGTCCGGCACCTGCGAACAGGCCAAAAACGGTGGGGACGATGATCAGCGCCAGTACTGGCGTCAGCTTCTTCGTCATGATCAGCACCATGAATACCGCGATCATTGCGAATCCAAGTAATACCAGCACGGCCGGCTCCTTCATGTGAACAACGCCACCGCAGTGTGACGCGTGCTACAGACATTAGGGTGGTGGACGTCACGGCCGTGCCTTTGGCCCAATTGATTGGCATACTGCTTATTCGGAGCATTTTGCGCATTGTGCTCACACCCTAGGATGGCAGAAGCACTTTGATTTCCAGCGCCCGGGCTGCCCCTGCACATACCGGCGCGCACGACGGCGGAAGGAGCCCGGATGCCACGGCTCGCCATGCGCTTCTCCACCCAGACGCTGCTCCTGCAGCTGGGCGTTGTGCTGCTCGTGGTGCTGCTCAGCGGCGCCGTCCACGCCTGGCTGGTGTCCGGGCGGATCGGCAACGAGGCCGAGAACCAGGCTTTGACCCTCGCCCGGACTGTGGCCTCGGATCCGGGCATACGCTCCGCCGTCGAGGCCATCAGCAAGGAAGAGGGCACGCCGCCGGCTCCCGTGCTGGCCGCCGGGCCCGTGCAGGCCGCCGCAGAGGCCGCCCGCCTCCGCACCGGCGCCTTCTTTGTGGCGATCACCGACGAAACCGGCCTTCGCCTGGCCCATCCGGACCCTGCCCTCCTCGGCGAGCACGTGAGCACTGACCCCTCGGTGGCGCTTGCCGGACGGGAAGAGACCACGCGGAACACCGGGACCCTCGGCCCGTCAGCAGGTGCCAAGGTGCCCATCTATGCACCAGAGTCCTCCACAACCGTGGTGGGAATTGTCAGCGTTGGCTACTCAATGGAATCGCTGGGCCAAAGCCTGGCCCGCGACATCGTCCCGATCGTCCTCACCGCAGGCGGAGCGCTGCTCACGGGAGTGCTGGCTTCGTTCCTGCTGCGGCGGCGGCTCCAGCGGCTGACCCTGGGGCTGGAGCCCGAGGAAATCAGCACGCTGGTTCACGACCAGGTGGCCGTTCTGCAGGGCGTGGACGACGGCGTCATCGGCGTTTCGTCCAACGGCAGGATCAGCGTGTTCAACGCAGCCGCGCAGCGCCTTCTCGAGCAGCCGGACCTTTCCGGGACGCCGTGGGCCGACGCTCCGGTGCCCGGGCAGCTCAAGGCGCTGACCCGGCCGGACGCGGCGGAGGCGGACGCCATTGCGCTGGTGGCCGGCGGCAGTGTCCTGGTGGCCAGCGCGCGCAAGGCCCTGCATCGAAGCGAGGACCTGGGCTGGGTGGTGATGCTCCGGGACCGCACCGAACTCCAGCAGCTCACCCGGCAGCTCGACGCCGTGGGCACCATGTCCACGGCCCTGCGCGCGCAGCGCCACGAGTTCGCCAACCAGCTGCATACCATCGCCGGCCTGATGAGCATCGGGCAGCACCAGCAGGTCCACGATTACCTGGCCGGGCTGGTCGCGAAGGGGCCGCTGAAGTTTCCGGTGGACCAGGCGGAACTGTTGCAGGACCCGTACTTGCAGGCCTTTGTGGGTGCCAAGGGGGTGGAGGCTGATGAGCGCGGTGTTACGCTGCGGATCGGGCCCGAAACCCTGGTCCGCGGCCAGGTCACCGAGCCGCAGGACGTGACCACGGTGCTGGGCAACCTGATAGACAACGCCGTAAACGCCGCCGTCGCCGGTTCCTCCCCGGAGCGCTGGGTGGAGCTGGAGGTGCTGGACGAACCGCACGACGACGGCGGGACGCTGCACATCGTCGTCGCCGATTCGGGTGACGGGCTCGCGGCCGGGACGGATCCGGAAGTGGTCTTTGCAGAAGGATTTACGACCGCAGCCGGCCCTGTATTGGTGGCTTCGGCGGCTGCCGCCGGGACCAGCGGCGGGCAGGGGCTGGGCCTGGCCCTCGCCCGGAAGCTGGCGCGGCGCCGCGGCGGGGACGTCCGCTTGCTTGAGCCGGGGACAACGGGCGGACCCGGGGCCGTGTTTATGGCTTCCCTGCCACGCACAACGGCCGGGACACCTTCGGGGACCACGGATTTGGCTGGAGAGGACAATGATGCCTGAGGATTTCAGGGTGCTGATTGTGGATGACGATTTCCACGTGGCCAAGCTGCATGCCGCGTATGTGGATTCGGTGGCGGGTTTCCTTGCGCTGGCGCCGGTGGGGTCGGCGTCCCTGGCCCAGCAGGCGATCCACAGTCTCCGCCCGGACCTGGTGCTGCTGGATGTCTACCTGCCGGACGCCTCAGGGCTCGACCTGCTGCAGCAGCTCGACGTGGACACCATGATCCTCAGTGCCGCGTCGGACACCGAGTCGCTGCGGAAAGCGTTCCGCCGCGGCGCCCTTGGCTACCTGTTGAAGCCCTTTACTGCCGAGTCGCTGTCGCAGCAGCTGCGTTCGTATGCCCGGTACCGCAGGCTGCTGGGCCAGCCCGGGTCTCTGGACCAGGGCTCCGTGGAGCGGGCCAAGCGGGCACTGATCCCCGGGGACGTGGCGCCATCGGCCAAGCCCCGCTCGGTCACCGAGGCCGCGGTGCTGGAATCGCTGGTGGCCGGCGAGCAGTATTCGGCGGTGGAAGTGGCCACCCGCGTAGGGGTTTCCCGGGCCACGGCACAAAGGTACCTGTCCTCGCTGGCCGACGACGGCGCCGTCGACATCCAACTGCGCTACGGGACCACCGGACGCCCGGAGCACCGCTACAGCCTCCCGGCCCAGTAGCGGCGCCCCCTTGAGCGCGAACGGACTGCGGGAGGCTTCCTAGTTGGCGCTCTTCTGCGCCACGAGCTCGATCTCGACGAGCATCTTCGGGTCAAGGAACGGCAGGACGTGCACCAGGGCAAGGGTGGGGCGGATCTCGCCGAAGACCTCTCCATGGGCGCGGCCGGCTTCTTCCCACTTGCTGATGTCCGTCAGGTACAGCTTGGACTGGACCACGTCGTCGATGCTGAAACCGGCATCGGCCAGGACCACGCCGAGCTTCTGCAGGATGTACTGGGTCTGCGTGTAGAAGTCCTCGCCCACAATGCCGTCCTCGCCGCTGGCGGCCGTGGCGGAGATGTACAGCGTGTTGTCCACCTGGACGGCGCGGGAGTAGCCGAGGGTCTGCTCCCAGACGGAGCCGGTGCCGAATGTTTTGCGCATGGTGGGCCTTTCAGTGCCGAAAATGAGTCGGCACCACTTTAGGTTGACTGGACGTCAAGCCGGTAAACCAGCAGCTTTATGTCGGTGCCCGGAATCAGCCAGTCACGCTCGGGGACACGTTTGAAGCCTGTCTTCCGGTAGAGGCCATGGGCACTCTCCCAGGTCCCGCCGGTGGTGAGGGCCACGCCGGTGATCCCCTCCAGCGATTTGGCATGCTCAATGATGGCTTCCACCATGGCCTTGCCTGCGCCGCTGCGCTGGACCGCGGGATCCACCACCAGCATCCGGAACTCCAGCTCATCCGGCAGGGCGATGTCGGCGAACGGTTCACCTGCCAGCGCGAGAGTCACGGATCCCAGGACCTGCCGGTCACGCTCGGCAACCCAGATGGTGGCCTTCGCCGCACGGGCGGCAACGTCCTGGATCTGCTGCATATAGGGATGGTCCGCGCTGTCGAAATACCCTGCTGCCAGGTACGAGTCCACGGTGATCCTGGCGATGGCCTGAAAGTCTGCCTCAACGGCCGGTCGGATGGTTATTTGCGATTGCACCTGACAATGCTAGTGGCGCAACGGCGTCACAGCGGAAACTTCCCGGACAAGGCCAAGGTCCCGGCGCAGGTCCAGGCGGCAAGCCTGTCCTCGTCGGCTGGTCCGCCGTCCAGCGGACTGGCCAGCCGGGGACGCCGGACCCAGCAGCCGGCTTCCTCGGCAATCAGCGCACCGGCGGAGAAGTCATGTTCGTTGAGCCCGCGTTCTCCGTAGGCGTCGTGGGTCCCGTCAGCCACCATGCAGAGGTCCAGCGCCGCGGAGCCCAGCCGCCGGACGTCTGCGAATCCGTCCATCAGGCTACCCAGCAGTGCAGCCTGTTCGGAGCGTACGGCGGGGTCGTAACTGAAGCCGGTGGCGAGGATCTGCCCGGCACGGTCCGGCACCGGGCCCTGGAGCCGGGTCACCCGGCCGCCCTCTTCCAGCCACGCACCCTGGCCGCGGGCAGCGTAGTAGACACGGCCCAGCGCCGGGGCGTTGACGACGCCGGCCAGCCAGACGCCGTCGGAATCCGCCACTGCCACGGAGGTGGCGTAGTAGACGATGTTCCGGATGAAGTTGGTGGTACCGTCCAGCGGGTCGATGGACCAGCGATAGCCGGTGGGGGCAGCGGGGCGGGTGGTCCCATGTTCCTCGCCCGTGATGGTGTCCTGCGGGCGGGCGGCCGTGATGGCATCCCGAACCGCATTCTCAGCGGCGACATCAAAGGCCGTAACCCAGTCCCCGGCGTCGCCTTTGTTGCTGACATCCAGCGTTTCGCCATTGCGGGAAGCCAGCACGGCGGCGCCGGCGGCGGCTGCTTGCCGGGCCACCGCAAGCAATTCGGTGGTGCGGTCCTGCTGGTTCATTCGGCTGCCTCTTCTGATTCTGTGGATGTCGGTGTGGGCGTGGCTCCCCCGGCAGGCGCCGGACCGTTCGCAAGGAGTTCCCGGAAGCCGTCCTCGTCCAGCACGGGAATTCCGAGCTGTTCGGCTTTATCCAGTTTGGTGCCTGCGCTTTCGCCGGCCACCACATAACTGGTGTTTTTCGAGACCGAGCCCGCGGCTTTGCCTCCGCGGATGAGGATCGCTTCCTTCGCCTCGTCCCGGCTGAAGTTCGGCAGGGAGCCGGTAACCACAAGGGTCAACCCTTCCAGGGTCCGCGGCATGGATTGGTCGCGCTCGTCCTCCATGCGGACCCCGGCCGCGGCCCAGCGGTCAACGATTTCCACGTGCCAGTCCTCGGCGAACCACTCCTTCAGTGCGGCCGCAATGGTTGGGCCAACGCCGTCCACGTGGGCCAGGTCTTCCTCGGAGGCCTTCCGGATACCGTCCATGGTGCCAAACGCCGTGGCCAGGGCCCTCGAGGCGCGCGGACCAACGTGCCGGATGGACAGGGCAACCAGCACCCGCCACAGTGGCTGGGCCTTTGCCTTCTCCAGCTCCGCTAAGAGCTTCGCGGTGGTCGCCGTGGGCTTGGACGGCGTCTTGGCGGTTGCCTTTGTCCAGAAGTACGGGACCAGCTCGAAGACGCCGGTGCCCACGCCCTTGGAACGTTTCTCGCGCAGGATCCGCACGTGCTCCAGATCCGCCGCGGTCAGGAAGAAGAGCTCCGATTCGCTTACCAGCGGGCCGGGCCTGGGCTCCGCCGGATCGGTAAGTGCCACGGCAGCTTCCCCGCCGAGGGCCTCGATGTCGAAGGCCCCGCGGCCGGCCAGGTGCGCGACCCTCTCCGTCAGCTGGATAGGGCAGGACCTGGAATTGGGACAGCGGATGTCGATGTCGCCCTCCTTGGAGGGGGCGAGCTCCGTGCCGCAGGACGGGCATTCGGCGGGCATCACGAACTCGTGCAGTTCGTCCTCACGGCCTATGCGCAGCGCCATCACGGGGCCGACGATCTCCGGGATGACGTCTCCGGCCTTGCGCAGCACCACGACGTCGCCGATCAGCACGCCCTTGGCTTTGACCACGTCCTGGTTGTGCAGCGTGGCACGGGCCACGGTGGAACCGGCCACCTTCACCGGCTCCAGCACCCCGAACGGGGTCACCCGGCCGGTACGGCCCACCTGGACCTGGATGTCCAGCAGTTTGGTGTGGACTTCTTCCGGCGGGTACTTGTAGGCGACGGCCCAGCGGGGAACGCGTGAGGTGTAGCCGAGGGCACGCTGCGTGGCGAAGTCGTCGATCTTGACCACGATGCCGTCGATTTCGTGCATCAGGGTATGCCGTTGCTCGCCATAGCGCTTGATGAAGGCAAGGATCTCCGGCAGGCCGCAGAGAACCTCGAAGTACGGGCTGACGGGAAGGCCCCACTGTTCCAGCACGGCGTAGGTCTGGGACTGGCTCAGGGTTTCGAGCCCTTCGCGCGCACCAATGCCGTGGACAAACATCCGCAACGGACGCTTGGCGGTTTCCGCAGGATCCTTCTGCCTGATCGAACCGGCGGCAGCATTCCTGGGGTTGGCCAGTGGCGCCTTGCCGGCTTCGATCAGTGCCTCATTGAATTCCGCAAAGGCCTTCGAGGGGATAAAGACCTCACCCCGGATTTCCACCTCTGCGGGAAATCCGGTGCCCGTCAGTTCCGTCGGGATTTCCTTGATCGTCAGGACGTTGTGGGTGATGTCTTCACCAGTGGTTCCGTCACCCCTGGTGGCGGCACGGACCAGTTTCCCGTCGCGGTACAACAGGTTGACCGCGAGGCCGTCAATCTTCAGTTCCGTGAGCCACGCCAGCTGGGCGGTGTCCCCCAGCTTGCTGACGCCGGCCTCGGCCTTGGTGATCCACGCTTCCAGCTCCGCCAGGGAAAAGACGTCCTCGAGGCTGTACATCCGCTGCAGGTGTTCGACGGCGGCGAACGCGGCTGAGACTTCCCCGCCAACCTCCTGCGTGGGCGAATCATTGGCTACCAGCTCCGGATGCAGTGCCTCGATCTCCTCCAGGTGCCGGAACAGTTCGTCGAATTCAGCGTCCGAGACCAGAGGTTCGTCCTCCTGGTAGTACGCAAACCGGTACTCCCTGACCAGGTCCGTCAGGTTTTCGTATTCTTCGCGCACTGACCCGGCGGGGACGGCGTTCGGCTCGGTAAGTTCCTCAGTACTGTTTGCTGTTTTCTCTGCGGGGACCGGTGCTGTGCTCACAGACCTATCTTGCCCTACAGCCCCGACAATGCGCCCAAACGCCCATGCGCCGCGGTGTGCGTGCCTGACCGTTCGCCACGGAAGTGGGTGGCGTGCGGGACCTGGTCAGTGCGAGGCGAGGCGGTTCCTGCTCCACAAAGCGAAGGCCAGGCCTGAGACTCCCACCAGCAGCACGCCCGCCATAATGGCCAGCAATCCGGGGCCGCCGAAGAGGCCGGAGCCCTCGTTCCGGGAAACAGCGGCGGCCTGCGTGGGCTTAACCGATTTGGTGATGGGCTTGTTCCAGTTCGATTCCGTGGACGGGCCTGCGGACGACGACGGCGGGCTGGCGATGGTGGTGCTGGGCGCGGCCGACGTCGATTCCTCAGCCGGCGAAACGCTCGGTTCCGGGGCGAGGGTGGGAACCGGTTCCGGGGCGGGCACCACGGGCGCGGGCGGCGGTGCCGGGGGCTCGATCACTGGGGCCGGCGGCGAGGGCGTCTCCGTTGGTTTGCCCGGACTGGGCGGCGTCGGGTCGTCGGCCGGGCCACACAGCACCAAACAGGGCATTTTGCCATTTTCACCGTTGTCGGCCTGCGCCGGGGCCGCCGCAGAAAGGCCAACCAGAAGCGCCAGCACCGCAGCGGCCGCAGCAGCGGACACGTCGCGGAGCACGGATGAAGATCGGATCATGGTCACCTTTTCGACAGCGCGCGGCACCCCCTTGCCGCAGCGAACAGTGTTTCCGGTAGTCTCCTACAACGCCCACGGGCCCGCAAATCCAATGGATTTACGGACCCGTGTAAGGCAACGGCTCAGCCCCTGTTTTCCGGCGGCAGGGCGATCTGCAGTTTCCGCGCCTTGCCGCGTCCCACGATGTAGCCGCGGCCAGGTATGAATTCCGGGCTGACGCGCCCCAGCGACGTGTTGAGCAGGCTGTCCCCTTCGATGTCGCCCGGGTTGATGAGCAGGCCCCGGCGTCCGGATTTGAAAGGCTGGGCCAGGGACCAGGCCGAGGACCAGGTTGACGTTTCCGATTCCCCGATGACCCACTGATCGGCTTTGATGGACGCCGACACGAGCTGCGACACGCCTGATTCCGCCACGGTATCCGTGAACTCGGTCAGGCCCTCGATGAAGATCGCCAGCTTCCCGGGGTTCCCGGAAGAGTGCTCTGTGAGGTCCTCGATGATCTCGGCCAGGTCATCGGCACCCACCACCGAACGGTTCCAGAGCGGCAGCGACGCCACCGCGGACCGGCGCGAGCCGATGTACACCAGCTCTGTGTCCGGATTGGAGCGGCGCAGCGCGTACGCCAGGGTCACCAGCGCCACCGTCCTGCCGGCGCCTGGCGGTCCGGCCAGCAGCAGCGGTCCCTGGGCCATGATCCCGGCCGGCTGCAGGGTTTCGTCGTCGACACCGATGACGGGCAGGTCCGGGCTGCCGGCAGGCAGCACATCCAAGTCCACCAGTTCGGGAAGCCGCTGGATTTTGGGTGCCGATTCCAGCCCCTGGCGCAGCATCGCCTGGCTGAGCTTGTGGAGTTCGCGGGCCTGAAGCGCCAGGTTGGAGTTACCTCCCAGGACGGCCAGCTGGACCTCGTAGCCGCCCAGCATGCCGCGCCCGGGCGGTGAGGAGCTGGTGAGGACGTCCTTGGCGACGTCCATGGACATGTAGTCGTCCTCGGACGTCAGCCGCAGCACCAGCCGGCGCTGGATGGAGGCCAGCAACGTCGCCGGTACAGCGTTGGGCCGGTCACCGGTGACGACCAGGTGGATCCCCAGGGGACGGCCGTCGGTGGCCAGCTGCAGGAAGATATCCCAGAGCGCGGACAGGCGGCTGAATTCGTACGTCTCGCGGAACGCCGAGATGCCGTCCAGCAGCACGAAGATCCGCTTCTCGTCCGGGCGGTTGGCCAGGGTCCGGTATTCCACGATGGTGGAGGCCCTGACCTCGGCGAACCGGGCGGACCTCTCGTCGGCGATGTCCCGGAGCAGGCGAAGCAGCCGGCCCACGCGTTCGACGTCGTCACCGTTGATGATCTCGCCGACGTGCGGCAACTCTTCGAGCATCTTCAGTCCGGAGGAACCGCAATCTATCCCGTAGATGTGCACGGGCCCGCCCCGGGGCGTGACGGCGGCGGCAATCGCAATGCCGCGCAGGGCAGCGGACTTTCCGGAGCCGCCCGTGCCGTAGACGGCCATGTTGCCGTCCTGGTCCGGCTCGTAGAACACAGTGGGCTGTTCCTGGCGGGCAGGATCATCGGCCACGCCCAGCAGCAGCCGTTCGTCCGTCCGGGGGTTCGGGAGCTTGGAGAAGTCGTACGTCTTGGCCAGCTCGTCCAGCCACGGTTTGCGCGGCGGCCTGATGGCCAGCGATTCCGCTGCCCGGACGATGTTGGTGGTCATCCTGGCGATGTCGTTGGGGCCGGCCGGGGCTTCCTTGACGGGTTTTTCCGGCGCAGGAGCCTCCCAGCTGGGCCCTGACCCGAAGGCCATTTCCACGATGTCGATCTGCGGACGCTGGGGCTTCTCCGTGGTCCAGCCGCCGGCATAGCCGGTCTGGAACCCCTGGATGCGGCCGGGCCCGGTCTTGGCGGCGCCGCGGCCCGGGATGGACGGGTCGAAGTATGCCGCATCAGGCACGCCGAGGATGTCGGTGGCGTCATCCTCATCCGCCATGCGCAGGGCCACCCGGAGGTTGGTGTTGGCGCGCAGGCTGTCCTTGATGACACCGGCGGGACGCTGCGTGGCCAGGATCAGGTGCAGGCCCAGGGACCGGCCACGGGCAGCAACATCCACTACGCCGTCCACAAATTCGGGGACCTCGGTGGCCAGCGCCGCAAATTCGTCCACAGCGATAATGAGGTAGGGCGGTGCTTCCGGGTCGGCTTCGCGCTGGAGCCCGAGCAGGTCCTTGGCCTTCTTGCGGTTCAGCAGGTGCTCGCGATAGTGCAGCTCGGCACGGAGGGAGGTCAGGGCACGGCGGACCAGGTGCTGGGACAGGTCGGTGACCAGGCCCACGGTGTGGGGCAGGCTGAGGCAATCGGCGAACGCCGCCCCGCCCTTGTAGTCCACAAACAGGAAGCTCACGCGGTCCGGGCTGTACGCGGCGGCCATGCCCATGACCCAGGACTGCAGGAACTCTGATTTGCCGGCGCCGGTGGTGCCGCCGACCAGCGCGTGCGGGCCCTCGTTCTTCAGGTCCAGGTAGAGCGGCTCTATCCCCTTGGAACCCACCAGCGCCCGGAGGGTCCCGTTGTCCTTCCGGTTGGGAACCGCGGAGGCATGGACTGAATTGTTCTCGACCCAGCGCTCCGCCACGGCCTGCGGGTTGTCCAGGAAGTCCTTGCCGATCAGGGTGGCGTAGGACACCGCACGCGGCAGGTCGGAGTCGTCGCTGACAGGCTTGCCAACGTCCACCACGGGCGCCAGCATCCGGGCCAGCTGCGCGGCCACTTCGGCGTCGAGGCTTTCGCAGCTCACGGGGTACGTGTGCCGTCCCAGCCGCACCTGCCCGGTGGTGGTGCCGTTTTCGCCGTCCACCACCATAAAGTCCCGGCAGGCGGCAGGGAGCGCCTGGATGTCGGTGGCCACCCACATGACGTGGACGCCGGAATCCGGCCCTCGCTCGGCGAGGCGGGTCAGCCTGCCCCGGTCCACCGGAGCGTCGTCCTCGACGATGACCAGGACCGCCGGCAGCACCGGCGCCGGGATTTCGTCCTTGGCCGGGTCCACAGATCCGCGGTGTTCGGGGGTGGAGCGCTTGGCCATGGCTTCGCGTGCGTCGAGCAGGTCCTCGAGCCTGGCCACGAGGGAGGAGCCGCTGGCTGAACCGGCAGCGAGGTGGTCGCCGTTGAGGGGGCTGTGGCCGGAGCCCACGTGGGGCAGCCACTGCAGCCAGTCCCAGCGCTGCCGGGACTGCGCCGACGTAATGGCTGTCACCACGGCCTCCGCGGGCGAATGCAGCCCCACAAACTGCAGGACCATGCCGCGGGCAACGTCGTCCACCAGGCCCCGGGCCCCGGCCACGCCGAAGGACCCGGCGGTGCGCAGCTGGGAGACCACGGGGACACCCTCGATGTCCCTGAACTGCTTCAGGCAGTCCTGGATCTCGCGCATGAACTCAGCTTCGGTGTCGTTGCTGTTGGGTTCCTCGAACAGGATGCGCGATGTACCGGTGCCGAGCCCGAACCGCAGGCCCAGGAAACCGGGGTGCTCGGGGCGGTGGGTCCACAGCAGCGGACCGAGTTTGTAGATGGAATCCACGGTGTCACTGACGGAAGGCGCTTCCTGCAGGCGGACTGCGCGTTCGACGTGCTGCAGTTCGGTGATGTCCTGGCGGAACGCAGCCATGGACTCCCGGAACTGTTTGAGCTGTTCCTTCTGTTGGCGCCTGGTCTGCATCTTGTGGTCAACATAATGACCCACAATGAACAGCGGCATCATCATCATGAACACCACCGACAGGATGTTTCGCGTGACCGCGAACATGATGCCGCCCATGAGCAGCGGCGCCATCAGCATGATGTACGGGAACGGCTGGTGGTCCGGACGTTTGGGTCCGGCCGGCGGCACGCGCTTGGGCGCCTCAAAGCGGGGAACCACCCGCGGGGAGCGGTTGAAATCGACAAGGGGCGACGTCGGTGCTGCCGCCTGGTTGCGGCCCAGCGGCACCACCGTGACGGTGGTCTCCCCCAGCGTCACCGTATCGGATGAGTTCAGGGTGGCCCGAGTGACCGGCAGGCCGTCCATCAGGAGGCCGTTGGCGGAGTTCGTGTCCACGATCTCCACGCTCTCGCCCACGGTGATGCGCGCGTGGCGTTTGGAGGTCAGCGGGTCCGTGAGCCGGATGTCCACGTCCCGGTCCCGGCCGATGTAGCTGGTGCCGGAAGGCAGCGAAAACTCCTGGCCGACGTCGGGCCCGGAGAGGATCCGCAAGGTGGCTGCGGCGGGTCCGCGGTGGGCGCCGGGGGCGTTGAAAAGTTCGCTGACCTCGGTCAGGGACACCACGGAGCCCGGGCGCAGGCCCGATTCCAGGAGGTTGTCCGCGCGGGTCAGGACGCTGCCGCGCATGCCGCCGCCCACAAATGCCTCGTCGATGCGAAGCGAAAGGTTCTCCGGTGCCGGCGATCCCTTGCGGTCGGGGTCCGCGACCCAAAGCTGGGTGGCGATATCCGCCACCGTGGCCAGGCCGTCGACGGTCACGGCCAGGTCCTTGGTTTCCGCCGGGTCCCGGCGGAGTGTCAGCCGGATCCTCATCCTTCGTCCACGCCCCTCATCTTTTCCAGTAAGTACAAATCGTCGGGCGTGACCAGGTGGGACGTGACGGCGTGCTCGACGAGCCTCGCGCGCCGGTTGGTGGCCAGTTTCCCGCCGCCGCCGCGCAGGCCCACCACGCCCACGCGGTCAAGTTTGTCGCAGACATTATCCAGCTTCCGGTTGAACCGGGTGAGTGCCCAGCCCAGGGTCTTTGCCGCTGCAGCCGAGGACGGGATGGCGCTGAACCCGGTCCCTTCCCGCCGGAGCATGGGTTCGGCGAGAGCCACAATGAGGGCCCGCTGGGAGTCAGTGAAGACCACGGGGCCGATTGTGGTGTCGCCGTTGCTGTCGTCCTCCCGTGATTCCTGGCGGAACGACGGCGTCTTGAGGTGGACGGCGAACTCATATGTGGTGGGACCGGCGGTGAAAATGACGTTTGTGTGGCTGAACACCAGCGGGATCCGCGCACCCGGCGACAGCCAGGCCTGCATCCCGCCGGAACCGTCGGCAACCGTGGCGGAAAGCATCCCGCCCACATTGCTCAGCCACCAGATCCCGTCGTAGCGGGCCACCTGCAGGAACTGGCGGTGAAGGTACGGGTTGTCGTCCACTTCAAGATCGCCTTCCCGGCCGATGTTGAAGATTTCCTCATCGGACGGTTCGTACCATTCACCACAGAAATCTATTGCTAGATCCCCCATTTTCCGTGCCTCCTCGTTGGGCAGTGCCCGCGTTCACTACCGCTTCCGGTCTGCTCTGCCGTCACTTGCGGATGCAGGCGATCGAGTCTTCTTCCAAAGGCGAGAACGCGCCGTCGCTCCTGACGATCATCACCTGGATACAGGTGGGTTCCGTCGGATTCAACGCAACCTGGGCGGTTGGCTCGGCAGCGGACTGGTACTCGCCGTTGTTGCCCAACGCGTAGACCCGCCACTTATAGGCGTCGCCCGACTTCGGCTGCGGATTAGTCCACCTGAACGTCGCCTTGCCGGTAGCGTCCACGGTCCCCGCCAGGTCCGCGACGTCGGGGACTGTCCCATTGTCGAGGGCATCCGCCGGGGGTTTGCTGACTTGGCCGGGCTCTTCGACCTTCGGTGCCGGAGCTGAGGACGCCAGCACGATTCCGACAACGATGGCGAGGACCAGCAGCGTTCCGCCCGCCGCGGCGAGCCACACGTTGCGCTTGCCGTGGTCGGGCGCCGCCTCGGGGGCGGCTTCGGCGACCGGGGCGGGACGGCTGATCGTCGCGTCGATCTCGGGCTCGGCCCCCGCCGCCCGGTGGCCGGGCGCGGCCGACAGGCCGGCCTGCTGTCCGGACTGCTGTCCGGAATGTGCAGGAAGGAGCCTTGGGCGCTGGACAGTTGCGTCCGGCACGGACCCGTATCCCGCCGCCGGTGCACTGCCGCGGAGCATCGTGGCCTGGGCCCACTCGCCCGCGGGGCTGCTACCGTCCGGGCTGCCGCCCACCCGCTGGCCCTCCTGTTGGCCGGCCAGCTGGCCGGCAAAGAGGTTGGCCGGAACCTGGGGCCGGGTACGTGCCGGGAAAGTAGGGGCGCTGCCGGTCCGCTCCGGATCGATGGCCGCGATGCTCCGGACGCGGGTTTCCTCGAAGCCATCATCGGGGTGGTTTTCATCCAGTTGCGGCTCTTCGAATACCTCGAAGGGCGTGACCGAAAGGTTCAGTTCGGCCTGGATCCGCTGCAGGGCGAGGGCAAACGCGTGGGCTGAGGAGTACCGGGACGCCGCAGACTTGGCCATTGCCGTGGACAGTGCCCGCTCCAGTGACTCTGGAACGTCGGCCCGGCCCAGGCGCGGCAATGCCGCGCTGGTGATCCGCGAGATCAGTTCGCGCTGGGAGTTATCAGTACCGGGCATCACGAACGGCGACCTGCCGGCCAGCAGTGTGTACAGCGTGGCGCCCAGTGCCCAGACATCCACCATCACGCCGTCCACGGGGCCATCCGCGAACTGTTCCGGCGGGGACCACGGAATGGACATCCCGGCGTCGTCGTCGGCGTCGCCGCCCAGGGTGCCCGAGATCCCAAAGTCCGTCAGGGCCGGCCGGTTGTAGTCGGTCACGAGGATGTTCGCGGGCTTGATGTCCCGGTGGGCGATGCCGGCCCGGTGCGCGGTCTCGACGGCGGAGGCCACCTGGATGCCGACGGCCAGAACCTCATCAACGCTGAAGCGCTGACGGCGGTACCGGACGTCCAGGCTGGGCCTCGAGCAGTACTCCATGGCCAGGTAGGAGTGGCCTGCCTCGGTGACCTCCGCCTCGAAGATGGTCACGATGTACGGGTGCGAGGAGAGCTGGGCCATCAGGTTGGCCTCGGACTCAAACCTGCGCCGGGCACCTTCGGTCTTCAGGTCCGACAGAAGGACCTTGACGGCCACTTTCCGGCGCGGCCGGTCCTGTTCGTAGAGGTAGACGTCTGAGAACCCGCCGGAGCCGAGCAGGCTGATGTACGTAAACCCCGGGATGGGGGGCGGCGGCGCAACCGGCCGTTTGGAACTCAAGGAATCTCCTCAAAACGCAATGAGATGTCGTCACCCAATTCGGCGACGTCGCCGTCGAGCAGGATAGCCATCTCGTTCTGGGCCAGGCGGCGGGGCTGCTGGCCATCGCGGACCAGGACCGTGCCGTTTGTGGCCTTAAGATCGCAGAGCATCACGTGCCAGCCCTCCAGCCGCACTTCCACGTGGGAGCGCGAGATGTCTCCGCTGGGGCTGGCCACCTGGACCAGCCTCGGCATAACACCACCGTGCACCCGGGAAACGGACGGCTGCCGCCCAATGACCAGCGACTGGTCAAGTTCCACCAGTGCACCCGTCGAGACCCGCATCCGGCCCAGTCGTGGCCGGGCCACCTGGACGGCATCGGCGGGCAACGGCGAACCGCAGGCAGTGCACCGCGCATGGGTGGGCGGGTTGGCGTGTCCCTGGTCGCAGACCCGGGCCAGCACCAGCGGGCCGGCGGCGGAATCCGGCCCGGGAACGGGGGCCGGATGCGCGGCCATTCCGGTGAGGTCGCTCTTCATGATCGTGTGGCCGTCGTGGTCCCCGTCCAAGGCAGCCGGGTCTGCCGCTTGGACTTCTGCCGGCACGTCCGCCGTGGGCGGATTCGAAGGGGACAGATTCGACGGCGGCAGATTCAACTCCGGCAGCTTGGACGGCAGCGGTGCCTGGGTCGCAGGTGTGCTCCCGCCGGTCCGCCACGGGACCGAGTCGATGAGCCCGCCGATCATCCGGGCGGCGGCTGCGGCTGCAGGCGGCGCGGCTGCTGCCGGCGTGACGGGTGGACCTGCCGGTTCGCTGGCCGGCTGTGCAGGGGCCAGGCTGGCCGCTGCCTCCAACTGCCCTGGTGCATTCGCCTCTGCCGCATCGACCGGTGCCACCACCGCGTCGGCTGGTGCCGCAGGGGCACCGTGATCTTCCTCGGGCTCGTCCCGGACCGCCGCGTCCTCGATGCGGCGGACAACAGTCCGTTCCCAGAGGTGGTCATAGCTGCCGGTCATTTCGTGGGCCGGGACCTGATCAGGATGGGCGGGGGTCTCCGGAGCGGGCTCCTGGTCCGGCCCGGGCTCCGGCGCTTCGGCAGCAAAGTTGGCGTCATCGTCCATGAGCCCCATCACGGTTTCGGTCGAGACCTCCCGGCCATGTACGGGCGCTGGTTCAGACCCAGGTTCAGCATCCGCTCCAACGACGACGGCGACGGCGAGGGTGGGTGCCCCGTCCTCAGCGGGCAGGCCGGACGGGGCCATGGCTTCATCCACCGGACTTCCAGTGAGCGACACTGTCAGCGACTCCAGCAGGACCACTCCTTCGCTGAGCGGCAACACGTCCCCGGGCTGGCCGTCCCCGGCTACAGTGATGCGGTACCACGCGGGGGTGTCCAGCCGGCGCTCCGTCCAGGTGGTGACGTCCCGCCCGTTCAGGTCCAGGGAGCCGCCGGGCAACTGCACGGTCAGGTCCAGGTCGCCGCGAAGGAAGACCCGGAGCGCGTCGCCCGAATCGACTATCCCGAACGACGGTATCTGCGCCAGCGAAACGCCGAAACTGCTGGTGACGGCGTGAAGTACTTCGTGGACTTCCGGGGCATGCTCCAGCAGCTCCCACAGGGACTGGACCAGGGCGGGCGGGGTCCCGGGCCCCAGGAGGACAACTGTGTTGGCCCGGACAACGCCCAGCCACGTGCCCGCACTGTATGTTGCTGTTGCCATGTCAGCGTTCCCCCCTTCCGTCGTCCTGGCCGGCCGGCCGGCTGGCGTCAACAATCTGTCCCCGGGGCAGTGTGACTTCCTCCGCAGCATCAGCGGCGGGGCGGGGCGCAGTGATCGCGACGCCGCCGTCGTTCATCACGTTCCTGGCGTCCACCACAATGACGGTGACGTTGTCCCTTCCGCCATTGCGGAGCGCAGCCTGGATCAGGGCATCCACGGCGTCTTGCGGATGTCCCACGGTGCCCAGGATCCGGGAGATGTGCTCGTCCGTGAGTTCGCCATTGAGTCCGTCGGAGCAGACCATGATCCGGTCGCCCTCCTCAACGGGCAGGAGCCAGTAATCAGCTTCGATCTCGTCCCCGGTGCCCAGCGCCCTCGTCACCACGTGGCGGCGGGGATGGACGGTGGCCTGCTCCGGCGTGATTTCACCGGCATCCACGAGCTCCTGGACCTCCGAATGGTCCACGCTGACTTGTTCAAAGTGCCCTTGGCTCAGCCGGTACGTGCGGGAATCCCCGATGTTCATGACCAGCCAGTACGGCATGCCCATCTGTTCCACCACAACGGCACCGGTGAGCGTGGTCCCGGCCCGGGCGCCGGTCACTTCCCGGATGGAGCTGTCGGCGCGGAGCAGGTATTGCTGGAGCACTGCCGCCGTGACACTCCGCTCCCCGGTGGCGAGCTGCGGCATGGCAGCGAGGGCGCGCACGCACATGCCGCTGGCAATCTCGCCGGCTTCGTGTCCGCCCATGCCGTCTGCCACGGCGAAGACGGGGTCGGAGGCGATGAAGGAATCCTCGTTCAATTCGCGGCGCAGCCCACGGTCCGTACCGTAGCCGTAACTCAGGCTGAGGCCGGTTCCGTGGTCTGCGTCAGCTGGGTCACTGGCGGGCTGGGAGTTCATGCCTGTCCTAGGTGGAAGGAACGGTCACCAAAGTGGACAGTGGATCCCGGGCTGACAAAAGCGGGCACACCCGGCGGCAGCGGCGTGCGCAGGCCGTCCGGCGTGGTGACGGCGCTGCCGTTGGTGGAGTTCCGGTCAGTCACCCAAATGCCGGCACCGTCGGTTAGCAGGTGGAGGTGTGTCTTGGAGATCGAGCGGCCGGGATCACTGATCGCCAGCAGCTGGGCCTGCTGCTCCCCTGTCTGGCCCACGGGGTTCCTGCCCACCAGGACATTGCGGTCGAGCTGGAAGTCCCGGCCGTCGTCGAGCTTTATCCGCAGCACGGCGACGGGCGCCTCATACATTGCGCCGCCGCGCATCTGCGTACGGTCGAGGTCGTCATCGGGTTGGGACTGGGCGGCCGTCGTGGGAACCGCCGGGGCGGCAGTCTGCGCGTGCGGCGTCTGAAAAGGAGCGGACGACGGCGGCGCGTACGGCTGGGGTGCGAAGGACGGCTGTGCGGACGGCTGCGGCGCGTACGGCTGCACGGGTTGTTGGGCCGGCGGCTGCCATGGCTGCACCGGTGGCTGGGCGACGGGCGCCTGGGCGTTCACAACCTGGGGCGGCTTTGCTGCCCCCGCGACTGGCGAGGCGACGTGCTGGACAGGAGGGAGGTCCAGGGGCGCGAAACTGTACGGTCCCTGGATGCCGCCGGAGGTGATGGGGTTGCGGCCGTCCTTGACGTCGAACACCAGTGTTTTGGCAGCGGTGTCATGCCAGCCGCGGAGCCTGCCGTTGCGGTCCCACGTGTTGGAAACCACCACAAGTACGGCCCACACGGCGCCGATCGACAGCAGCGGGCCGAGGATGAAGACGGCCACATCGAACCATTTGAAGATGACGACAGCCAGTGCGGCCAGGAGCGCCAGGATGATGCCCGCGCCTGTGATGACGCCGCGCAGGAACACACCTCCGCCGCCGGGGGCGTAACCATCCTTGTCAGCGCTGCGGATGCCCATGACATGGTTGCCGAGGGTCTTCCCGGAGCGGGCCTCCATGCCCATCAGCACCACCAAATACACCAGCGTCAGCCCCAGGCCGATGCTGCCGAACAGGACCAGCGAGCCGGTGTCATAGATGACGAAGCCGCTGCTTTGCGTGCGGGTGATTCCCGCGAACCCGATGGCGAAAGTCACCACCAGGACCGCGACGGGGGCCAGCCAGTCGAGCACTGCTGCGCCGAGCCGTTTCCCCGCCGTGGCCGGAGCAAGCTCAAGATTGGCTGCCATTCCCGTTCCTCCCCCTGGAGCCGTTTGTACTACCGGGATAGTACCGGGATTCTGGCTGGCGTGCGCCGCCGAACGGTCCATCACAGCCCGCTGCGCGTGGTCCACGTTGAGTCCGCTGCGTGCCGCCCTGTTGGGCAGCGGAGCACCGCATGCCGTGCAGAACGTGGCGCCGCCCCGGATCAGTTGCTGGCACCGCTGGCAGCGCTCGGCCTCGTTCATCATGATTCAGTGGGGTTCTTCCTGCCAGGGTTCCGGAGAACGGTGGACTCATCAGGCTGAGACGCCGCGGTCCCGGCTCCGCTTTCCTGAACTGCCGGATTCGGATTTTGGGCAGTGTCCGGACCGGTCTCCACCCTACCGGTGGCGGACCGCCATCCGGTGGAACCGTGGCCGGAAGGACGCACCAGCGGACCTATCCCAAGCCTGGCGCCACGCAGCTTAAGGGCGTTGCGGCCATCGGCCAGCAGCGACCGGGGCGAGAAGCGGGCCTGCTGGCGCCGCCAGAACCCTACAGTCCCGGTCATCTCCTTCAGCGAGCCGTCCACGATGGTCCAGTATTCCTGAACTTCCTCCTCGCTGGGCTGGCCGGCGCCGAAGATGGAGGCATCCGCACGGTGCGCGAGCATGGTGGTGGTCTGACCGGTGGCCGGGAACGAGTCAGCGAGCACCACCGCGCTTTCACGACGGGTTGCACGCGTGTCGATGCCGGCACCCATGTCCGTGGCGAGGCTCACCATCTCGTTCCAGCCGCCTCCCACCCGCTGTGCAGGGTGCCCCTCGGTGAGGCGGGCCTTCCGGCGCCGTGATTTCAGGAGCGCGATCAGCAGCAGCGGCAGCGCCAGGATGGACAGCGGGATAAGGGCAATGCCCAGGGCCCCCAGAAGGGCACCCCAGAAGAGCCATGGATTATTCTTCTTTTCGTCGGCGTCCAGGGCGTCCGGCGAGGAATCCGGCGGCAGGTCGGCCGGTTCCTGCGGCGGGGGCGGCGGCTGCAGCACCTGCGGCTTGGGTTTGGACTTGTTTTCGGGGTCCGGCGGGATGGGGACATTGTCCTTGGGAGGCGTGGGGTCGAAGCTGACCCACCCCACCCGGTCGAACGCCACCTCAACCCAGGCGTGGACGTCCTTGCCGGTGATCTTTACCTCACCGGCACCGTTCTCCGGGCTGGTCGGATCGGGGTAGAAGCCCATGACCACCCGTGACGGGATCCCCAGGTGGCGGAGCATCAGCGACATGGACACGGCATACTGCTCGTCATCGCCGAGCATCTGCT
This sequence comes from Pseudarthrobacter sp. NBSH8, assembly GCF_014217545.1. NCBI lineage: Bacteria > Bacillati > Actinomycetota > Actinomycetes > Micrococcales > Micrococcaceae > Pseudarthrobacter > Pseudarthrobacter sp. NBSH8. The sequence continues at coordinate 1,291,396 of NZ_CP043178.1, read as the reverse complement.
TGGCGGTCAGGAGGTTCCTGATCCGCGACGAGCTGTGGCCGGACACACTGGGCAGCTGGCCGTCAGCGACCAGGCCGTTGCTGAAGGCACCCGTCTTTTGGAAATGTGCCTCGATCTGGCGGACCCGGTCAATCGCGGTGGACGCATCGGCTGAGAGGTCGTTGGCCTGTGACCCCACCACCGGAGGGACCTCGACGGCGTCCGGCATCGTGATCTTCGCGAAGTCGTACTGGGTCAGCTGGCCGTGTTCGAGCTTCACCGGATCGGACACCTGGACGCTGTAGGTGTCGCCTTTGGAAAGGCCCTGTGTGGTCACAGCGGTGTCGGTGCCAGCGTTGAAGTAGAGACCCGACGCCGCCGCGGAAGCACTCTGGTCAAAGCTCAGGCCGGTGGTCTTCCGGCCGCCCGGGACAAAATAGCCCTGGTAGTCCCCGATGGTGATGTCAATGGAGTAGTCATTCGACGGGACGATGCCCGAGGTGTCGGCCAGGGTGTTGATGGATTCGGTGTCCCCCACTTTGCTGAAGCTGCCGGAGCCGTGGGGGTCCATGTTGTAGTTGGTTCCGTTGAAGGCATCCAGGGCCCCCAGCCTGACCCGGCCTTCCCTGGGCAGTCCTTTGACTACAAACAGGGTGTCGTCTTTTTTGTCCTTGACGAACGTCCGGAAGCTGGCCAGGGGTGTGATGTAGTCCTTGGGGTCGAACGGCGGGACCACCACGTTGCGCAGGACCTTCCGGTCACCGCCGGCGGTGACCAGGGGCGCCGCCACCGCGGTAACGGCGACGCTTGCGGCGATCACGGCGGCTGCGGTGCCCAGCCGGCGGAGCTTGGCCCGCTGGGCCGTGGCGGCATCGGTCTGCGGACGGTTGACCGACACTTTGCGGGTGTCGCTGCGCCGCAGCGCGTCGCGGCGGAACGTGGCCCAGGCGATCCCTATGACGGTAAGCCCGATGCCGCGTTCCACCGTGAGGAAGGCGGCGGTGGTGCTGAACGCGATACCTGTAATGAATAGCACCAGAACGGGAAGCAGCGGCCAGTATGGGGATTTCAGGCGCCATGTGAGGATGCCGGACACCAATGCAGTAAGCAGCGAACTCAGGAACGGGACGATCAGGACGCCGCCGGCAGACCCCACCGGAACGCCCACCGTGAGCATGTCCTTCCAGGCGAACACAACGCCCAGGAGCAGGGTCCGCAAGGAGTCAAGGCTGGGAACAAAGCCTGCGATCGCCGCATCCGGGACTGCGAGGAGCGTGCCGAACACGAGGTATGCGCCGAGCGCGAGGGCCGTGGTGATCAGTAACCCCAGGCGAAGGTGCGCGTTGGCGGCGGCGATGCCGAGGCCCAGGAGGATACCGCCGGAGCCCGAGACCAAGTAGTAGGGGTCACCGCCGAAGCTGAGGCTGAAGCCCAACAGGCCCAACCCCAGCAGAACGGTGAGGGCGCCGGCGTCGAGCACAAAATGCCAGACCGGACGGCCGTCGGCGAACGATGATTCGTACTGCCGCTGCTGCGGGCGCGGCCGGAGATCCGGTGCGGAGCTCATGCGGCCGCCTTTCTGAGGACGATGGCGAGGTCAGCGAGGTCGCCGAGCGTCAGCACTGTCAGGTCCGCGATGTTCGCGCGGCCCGGGGCGGCACCGATTTGGAGGCGAACGGCCAGACTCCTGACGCCGAGCGGCACGGAGGCCGCGGCCGAACGGAGCTGGGCGGGTGTCACGTTGCTGCCGACAACAAAAAAGACTACGGACGCGTTGGGGACGGTGTCGGCCAGGGTCCGGGCGAGGTCGACGGCGGTCCGGCGCATGGGTGCCCCGGCGATCCGCGTCATGTCGTCCAGCATGTTCCGTCCGGTTTCGCAGCGTAGCGGCCCGTTTTGGGTCAGGACGTCCAGTTCGCGCTGTTCCCGGATGGCCTGCCGGCCGATCGAGGCAGCCGCGGAGATGGCCATTTCGAATTCCTGCTCTGACGCGTACTCGTCCGTGTTGATGGACAGCGAGATGGCCAGGTGGGCGCGCCGGGTCTCCTCGAACTGGCGCACCATCAGCTTGTTGGTCCGGGCGGTGGTCTTCCAGTGGATGTGCCGCCGGTCATCGCCCGGTACGTAGTCACGGAGGGCATGGAAGGACACGTCCGCGCTGGACAAGTCAGTGGTGGGCATGCCCTCGAGGTCGCGGATGAATCCGGCGGCGGAACCGGCCAGGGCCACCGTCTTCGGGTGCACAAACAGGTCCTCCGGTTCCGTCCACAGCACCTGGCGGCGGAGGAGGTGCAGGGGGTCGGCCCGGACGGAGCGGACAGGGCCCACCACGATGACGGCGCGGCGGGCGGTCGGAATGGTGAAAAGGTCCTCGTGCACCTGCGCGGGCTTCATCCTGGGCAGGTGGAAGACCGCGGTGGCGTTGCCCACCGGCAGTTCCAGGGCGGCCGGAAGCAGGGGCCGGGCCGAGGTGTTGGAGACGGCGATGCTTCCGACCGCACTGTCCCCCACGGCTACGCGGGTCCGGGCAAGGTCCAGGATCACGCCGTACGAGGACCGGCCCAGGATGAACCCGATGGCAATCAGGAAAAGGACAAACGCCGCGATGGCCGCGGCTTTGGCCTCTTGCCAACCGAAGGCCTGGCCGGCGATCCACAGCAGGATGGAGGCGGCCAGAACCGACCAGCCCAGGACACTGACCACCGACAGGACCGGCCACACGTAGCGCAGCCACAGGCCGCGGACCTTCTCCCATGCGGGTGTGAGGGCGAGTGCGGCGGTGCCGGTGGCTTCGGCCCAGACGGATGAGGGATGCACCCTGGTGGGTCTGCCGTTCCGGTGGGAGGGTTGCCGGAGACGTTCAGCAAGCCGGGTCAACGGAGTGCTGCTGGACATAAACGTGCCTTTGTTCGCGCTGGTCAGTTGGTGGTCTGGAGCTCCGTCGGAGCGTCAGACGGCGGCGCGCTGCTGCGGTGCCGCGAGGTCAGAGAGAACCCGCGCCAGGACAGCCTCGGCGGTGGCGCCGGAGAACTCAGCCTCCGCGTCCATCACAAACCGGTGCGTCCACACAACGGACGCCAGTTCCTTGATGTCGTCCGGCAGGACGAAGTTCCGTCCCTGCCCCGCGGCCCATACCTTGGCGGCGCGGACCATGGCGATGGCGCCACGAACGGAAACGCCCAGCCGGGTCTCAGGCGCGCTGCGGGTCTCCTCGCAGAGCCGGGAAATGTATTCAAGGACCGCCGTGTCCACGTGCACGGTGGCAGCGAGGTCGGCCATGTCCGCCACGGCTTGGGTGGTGATCACTGCGGAGATCTCTTTCGAGCGGTCCTTCAGGTTCGAGCCACCGAGCAGCTGGACCGTGGAGGCGTGGTCCGGGTAGCCGATGGAGGTCTTGATCAGGAAGCGGTCCAGCTGCGCTTCGGGCAGGCGGTACGTACCGGCCTGCTCGATCGGGTTCTGGGTGGCCATCACCATAAACGGCCGGCCGGCCTCGTAGGTGACGCCGTCCACGGTGACCCGGGATTCCTCCATGACCTCCAGCAGGGCCGACTGGGTCTTCGGCGAAGCACGGTTGATCTCGTCGGCCAGGACGATGTTGTTGAAGATCGGTCCCTTGTGGAACTCGAACTTCTGCGTTTTCTGGTCGTAGATGGTCACGCCCGTGACGTCCGAGGGGAGGAGGTCGGGGGTGAACTGGATGCGGTTATTGGACCCCTGCACCGTGGCGGCCATGGCCCGGGCCAGCATGGTCTTGCCAGTGCCGGGAGCATCCTCGAACAGCACATGGCCCTCCGCCAGCATCGCGGTGAAGGTGAGCCGGATGACGTGGTCCTTGCCGAGCACCGCCTGTCCCACATTGGCGACGAGCTTGTCGAAAGTGCCTGCAAACCATTCGGCCTGCTCGGTGGTCATGGTCATGAAGGGAATCCTTTTCAATATTTGGTGCTGGTTGGTCGGGCCGGGAGCCCCGGCGCTGTGTTGGTGCGGGCGGTATTGCGCTAGCGGTTGGGCATTCCGTTCGGCGGGTTACAACCCAGGTTGGACGTGTCGCAGCGGAGCCAGTTGCCGGCGGCCATGCCGCTGGTCAGGTGATACCAGATGCCCGTCGGGTTGTCCGACGTCTTGTACCAGACCTGGTAGCGGTCCGATTGTGAGCCGGCGCCGGCGTCAAGCCATTTACCTTCGCCCACGCACGAGGACGGGTTACCTTCGCGGTAGCTGTCAGTGCCCTTGCGCGGTTCAGTGCAACTTCGGACGGGTGACGCCGTGATGGACCACGACGTGGGCGGCGGTGGTGTGGGGTCCGCTCCGGAACGCGAGTTCGCCTGGCCGGCAGGACCCACTGCAGCAGTGACGGCACGGACTTTCAGGGTTCGGACCTGGTCCCAGCCGCCGGCCGGACGGTCATAGCGGTTTGCCAGGCCAACACTGGTCCAGGCGCCGCCTTCGTAGCTGATCTCGAAGTGATCCAGCGGGCGTCCATTGACGGCCGGGTTGTTCCAGGTCCAGTGAACGTCGCCGTCACCCTTGGCCGAGGTCTTTCCGTCAACGTTGGGTGCATTGGGCGGACCGTAGGGGTTGCCGGTACCGATGGCTTTGGCGTCCCCAGATACGTTGTTCTTGGTGGACGTGGCGATAATGGTGACCGTGATGTCCCGGCCATTGGTAAGTCCTCCGATGGTCCCACCGCCGGCGGCAATACTTCCCGACTTGCCGTCCGCGTTGTAACTGTACTGGATCTCCGTCTCCGTTGATCCGTTCCGCTGAGCCTGCGTCAGCGGCGTAAACGTCACCCGGAGCTGGCCGCTGGTACCGGTGTCAGCCACCGTCCCGCTGCTCACCTGACCGGGTTTTCCCGCGGCCCGGATGGCTGCGGAAGGGGCACTGGTCCCACTGGTTCCGGCCTTATTGGTGGCGGAGACGGTGAAGGTGTAGTTGGACTCTGAGTTGTCCACGGTGACGTTCTGCGTCGTACCTGAAGGTACCGGTTGGGTGGCAACTACTGCGCCGCCGTGCAGGGTGGTGAGGGTGTACGAGGAGATCGCGTCACCGTTGTTGTTCGGCGCGGTCCAGCTGACCTTGAGCTGGCTTTGCGCGCCCACAGCCCCAGCCTGCGACGCAGTTGGCGCGGACGGGGTGGCCGGGACACCGGCAGGTACTTCCGCCGCCGAGTATGCGCTCCATTCGGACGGTTCCTTGGCATCATTCCGGGCCAGGACGCGTACTTTATAGGAAACGCCGTTTTGCAGTCCTTTCCAGACGTAGCTGACAGCAGTCAGGTTCTGGATCTGGGCGTTCTGTCCCGCGGGCGGGGGCGAAATCTCCAGGTCGTAGGACTTCACCGGCGATCCCTTGCTGGCCGGAGCCACCCAGTTCACCGCAAGCTGCTTGTCGCCGAACTTAAGGGTCGGCGCCAGGGGTGTATCCGGTTTGACGTCGGGCCTGACCTCCGCCGAGGCGGGTGAACGGTCTGACTCGCCGAACTCGTTGGTGGCCGTCACCTCGAACAGATATTTGGTGTTGTTGACCAGTCCGGTCAGCGTGCAGGTATTGGCGGGGCATTCCTGCCTGAAGCCCGCGCCGTATACCGTGTATTTGGTGATGGGTGAGCCTCGGTCGGCAGGCGCGGTCCAGTTCAGAAGTGCTGTCCGGTCTCCGACGCTCTGGGCCTGCGGGGTGGCCGGGGCCAGCGGCTTGTCCTTGACGGTGAGCCGGATGCGGGCTGTCGCCTGCCGCGAAGATTCCTCCGTCTTGTCAGCCACTGTGTAGGACACCACCATCGTCCCGGTGAAACCGGGCGCGGGGGTCACTACAACTGAGTCGCCGGAAACATCCACGTTCCCGCTCCCGGTTTCGGTGCCGGCAGCAATGATCTTCAAGGCAGTTTCGGGGAACGGATTCGAGTCGTTGGCCAGGACTTTTACGGTGACCGGCTTCCCGGCGGCCGCGCTGGGTTCAATGTCGTCGTTGGCAATGGGCTTGGGCCGGTTGGAGGCCGTGACGGCCAGCTGGAAGGTGGCCGTTGCCTCCAGCCCGCGGGAGTCCTTGGCCTTCACCTGGACCGCACCGGTAGTGCCGGTGGCAGTGGCGCCGTCCACGGATGTCTTGAGCACCTTGCCATCGATCCTGGCGTTGAAACTGGCCGGGCTGCCGCCGACCAGTTCGTACTTCATGTTCTCCAGATCGTCCCGGTCCGGGTCAGAGGTCAGTTTGCCCAGGTCCAGGTCCGCAGACTCGCCCTTCGGCACGTCAACGTTCGCGCCCAGGAGTTCCGGCGGGTTGTTCCGGTTGGGGTCAGGCAGCACCTTCGTGCGGATGCTCAGAGTGGATTTCAGCCCGGCAGGATCGTCGACGGCGGTGCCGTCGGTGACCTCAAAGCTCAGCGAGCCCGGGCCAACGTAGTCAGCGCCGGCCGTGTACTTCAGTGCCGTTCCGTCACCGGAAACCGGGTTGCTGCCATCCGAACCGATGAGTTTGATCCGGTCCGTCTGGGTCAACCGCGGCGTGCGGCCTTCCCGGACCTTGACCCATTCCTTGAGATCGACGTTCACGGATTGGCCGGCAATGACCTCAATAACCTCGTCCTTGGCAAGGGTGGGAACCTGCTGCCCCAGCCCTGGCGCCCAGATGATGGCGGTGGACTTCTGGCCGTCCACGTCCTCGACGGTGTACGGGATCAGCTGCGGCTGTTCGGTCAGGTCCACGATCATGGTCCCGTCGGGTCCCGGGCGTGCGGTGAGTGACTCGGTACTGAGTTTGAGGTTCTCGCCGACACCGTCGGGGTCTTCATCGTTCTTGAGGACCGGCACGTCCACGGCAGTTTTGCCCATCGCCTGGGCCGAGGTGACGCGGTCGTCGCGGGCAATGGGTGCCTTGAGCGGAACCTCGTTGTCCACCACCACGCGGATGGTGGCTTGGGCGGTGGCGTCGCGGTCGTCGGCGATGGTGTAGCGGACGTTGACCGTCCCGGCAGCGCCGGGAGCAGTCAGGATGATGCGGCCGCTTGTCTTGCTGACGGTGGCCTGGAGGGCATCGTCAGCCTCGATACCGTCTGTGAGGATGCGGATGATGTCGCCGTCGGGATCGGTGTCGTTGCCGGTGGCGTCGACGGCGATCTGCCGTCCCGGCCGGACCTTGACCTCGTCATCGACGGGGGTGGGGTTCTGGTTCGTTTCGCCACGCGGGGCGATGCCGACGGTCACGGTTCCGGTGTTGACGGCACCTTGGCGGTCCACCACCTTGTAGCGGAAGGTGTCGGTTCCGGCGCCGTCGCCGGCTGCGGTGAAGTCGATGAAGTTGCTGCCCACGGTGGCGGTTCCCATGGCGGGAGTGCTGTCGACCCCGGTCAGCTGCACGGAGTCACCGTCGGGATCGATGCCGTCCAGCGGGACGGGAACGCGCACCGTTCCCGCGGCAACCACACGGGCGGTCAGATTCTGGGGCTGGGGCCGCGAGTTCTCCGCGCCTTCCAAGGGAAGGATGTGGATGGTGACGGCGGCGGCGCTCTTCTGGCCCTGCGGGTCCACGGCGTTGTAGATGGCCCGCACTGTCTTGGGCTGCGGGCCAGCGATAAAGCGCAGGGTGTTTTCCGAGACGAAGCTCTTGCCGTCCACTGCTTCCACGGCCTGCGGCAGCACGGGGTCCACACTCAGCTCCAGGCCCTGCGGGTGCGTGTCGTTGTTTAGCACCGGGATGGTGACGACGTCGTTGACCCGGACGTTCACTTCGTCGGGTTTGGGCTGGGGCGCCTCAACGACGGCGGGAGCCGGGACCGGGACCACCGAGACGCTGCCGGTGGCTGATTTCTTGCCGCTGGACATGGTGTACTCAAAAAGGAACGGGTCCTTGGTGCCCAGCACATCGGTGATGCGCAGGACGCTGTGGTCGATCACGCTGACCGAGGCCGTGATGTTGTCCGGGAGTTTCACGGACTGCAGCACCAGCACGCCGCCGGAAGGATCGGAGTCGTTGGCCAGCGGATCCAGCAGCACGCTGCCTCCGGTGGGCATAAGCGCAACGTCATGGACGGCCACGGGGTCACCGGCGTCCTTGCCGGACTCCACGTCAACCCGGATCAGGCCCTGGCTGCTTTGCGGGCCGTTACTGGCGATGTAGGTCAGGTAGACGGGTCCTGGAGTGGTGCTCCGGAACGTGAACGTGCCGCCGTCGGTGACGGGGCCGAGTTCGGCAGGACCGTTGGCCTCCACCTGTGCAAGGCGGAGGGCTCCGCCGTTGGGATCGACGTCGTTTTTCAGGGGCGCGATCACCAGGTCCTGGCCCACCACGGCAGTGACGTGATCGGCGTTGACCACAGGTGCCAGGGCACCCGGCGGCTGGACGTTCACTACAACTTTGCCAGTGACAGTTGCCCGGCCGTCCCAGATGGTGACTTGGACATTTTTCTTGCCGGCGGTGGCGCCGGAGTCCTGGAACGTGAGCAGCCCGTCCCGGCGGACTTTGACTTGGTCCTGGTCGTTGTCTGCCTTGGCGTCCAGCAGGACGAGGTCGTCGCCGTCGGGATCCACCCAGTCGGTGAGGATGTTCTGGCTGACGGTTTTGCCCTGTTCCACCAGCATGGTGGTGGAGTCTCCCCCGCGCTTGAAGACAGGCGCCTTATTCTCATCAGGTCCCACCACGTTGAGGGTGACCTGTCCGCCGGCTGAAAGTCCCCGCCCGTCCGCGGCGTTGTAGCTGAATGTCTCGGCGCCTGGCCTGGCGTCCGCGGGAACGGAGATCTGGAATGCGGTGCCGCCGTAGATGCTTTCCAGCGTTCCGGCTTTGGGCCCTGAACTGCCGACCGCGGCGGTCAGGACGTCGCCGTCGGGATCCGAATCGTTGTCCAGGACGCTGAGGATGGTGGTCCGTCCCGGGCGAACGCCCAGGGAGTCAGGTTTGGTTTCCGGCGGCCGGTTGGGTTTGGTACGGTCCGGCAGGACGTTGACGGTGTTGTTGTCCGCCGATTCCTGGTCCTGCTCGTCGGATTCGTTTTTTGGCGGAACCACATCGTCCCAGTTGTTCACGAGCTGCATGTTCTGGTTCACCAGCCACACATTCCCGGAATTCACATCGTTCAGGACCACCAGGTCCCGGTTCACCCGGAAAACATACGACGGCGACGCACTCGCCTTAGGCACATCAACGTTCTTATCATCAGCATCATTGACACAGTCCCGGACGTACTTGTTCGCCCCGGACCACGCAGCGTGCACACACCCGGCCAGCTGCACCGGAGCCGCCGGCACACCCTCACCATCAAAGGCCACCGTCTTCGCCGTCGAACCATCCAACGGCTGCTTCAACAACGCCTTCTGCGTCGAAACCGCCACAAAATCACTCGCCGGACCGCCCTGCTGCAGCTTCGCATCCCGCGCATTATCCAACTGCAACCGCTTACCACCGGGCAGGAACATCTTCCCCGCAGCAGCATCCAACACCACCGGCTTATCCCCCACCACCGTGATCTGCAGATCACCAGCGCCCCTCAACTCACCCCACGTACTGGAATCGCTGGACACGACTTCGCCGTTCGCGTCCACCGCCGTTACAGTCACCGCGCCAGATTTGGGGTCGGCACTGTAGATCCGGTCATCGGCGCCAACCGCGGAGACCAGACCTTCGGAACCGACCATCACAGGTTCGGATGCTTCCTGGTCAAAACCGTTAACGGTGGTCGGCGAGACGGCCCAGACCTTGCCGGATGCCGCGTCCGTCACCGAGATCACGCTGGCGCCGAAGCTCACATCCGCCGAACCCGGCAACTGCTTGTCCCCGCCCAGGCGCATATTCGCCGGAGAAACCTGGTTCAGCGTTGAACCCGTCTCATCATCCACAAACACATCCCCGGCATTCTGGAGAATATCGAAAGTAGTACTCGCCGGCGTGACGGCACCATCGAGTACGCGCGACGGATAATTCAGCCGCCCCACCGCATTCTTGGACTTGCTGACTACCCACACACCGCCGTCGTTCAACTCCACCTCAGTGGTCTTGAACCCCGGATAAATGATCGCGCCGGCGACCAACACGGCGGCGGCCGCGGCAAAGGCCGAACCCGTCACGATCTTATTGTGGCGTTTCTTGAGACCGAACTTCCCCAGCAGTGATGTCACAGCGTTACTATTCCCTCAATTGTGTGGCTGCCCCCGTGGCGCCCCCTCCAAGGACCCGATACCGGGCTCTCTGTTCCCGGGGTCAGCCTACCGAAGCATTGCAGCTGCGGCGATGGGGAGCGCTCCCCTGGTCCTGCGCGACGGGGAGCCCGCCACGGTCGACTATAGCGCGATACGCCAACAACTGGATAAATGCGGGGGCGGCAACGCCCTAGTCGAGGACCAGGCCTTTTCCTTGGCCGCGCGCCAGGAGTACCGGGTGGATTTCGCCGAACCCGCGGACATTTTCGGCGGCCTTCGGAACGAGAATGAAGCGTTTGTCCTGGTCCAGCGCGGAAGCTGTCATGGAGTCGATCAGGACCGTTCCCGGCTCCGCCAAGGTGGTCAGCCGGGCGGCGAGGTTGACCGTCGGGCCGTAGACGTCACCCAGCCGGGACAGTATCCGGCCCCAGACCATCGCCACCCGCGCTTCCGGCAGGATCTCGTCTTCGGTGAACGCCTGTGCCAGCGCCAGCGAGATCTCCGCTCCGGCTGCCGGCGTTTCGGCGATATACAGGACTTCATCGCCTACTGTCTTGACCAGCCGCCCGCCGCCCACGGAAATGATTTCGGCGCATTTGTTCTCAAAGCGCTGGACCAGCCGGGCCAGGGTCTTTTCGTTCATCCGGCGGGAGAGACTCGTATAGGACACCAGGTCAGCAAAACCGACGGCGCGGGCCAACGGCAGCGGGGCATCGTCTTCATCGCCATCGCGGCCTTCTTCGCTGGCCTGCAAGCCAGCCTCGGCCCGCACGGCCAGGCGTTGAACGCCGGCATTGAGTTGCCTCCGCCACGAATAAACCAGCATCTCCTCCAGTGCGTCCAGCAAGGAGGGCAGTTCCTTCACCAGGCGCTTGCGGGCCACGGCGTCCGTGACGCCCTGCTCGTGGACCATGTCCTCCACCAGAGCCTCGATCTGCCAGACCACCATGCGGTCTGTCATCTGTCCGATGGACCGGGTCACGGAGATGGCGGCTTCTTCGGTCAGCACCCCGGTGCGGACCAGGTCAACCACCGTGGACAGCGCCGCCTGATCCCGTTCGGTGAAGGCGACGTCTTCGTCGCCGAAGTTCGGAAAGCCGAGGGCACGCCACAGCTTCCGCGCCGACAGGAGGGACAGCCCTGCCCCGGCGGCCACCTCACGGCGCCGCAGCTTCCGTTCGCCGCCCAACAGCCTGGCCTCGAGCGCCTTGGCAGCCACTCGCTCGGGAGACAGTGTGCCTGTTGCCGGGTGGGCAGTTTCAGGCACGGCGGGAGCCGGCAGGTCCGCTTCGTCCCGCTGGTCCTCATCGTTCATCGTCTCCACCTTCTCTCAACTCCCACGGCAGCGCCTGGTTTGTATAATCCGATACCTCACCGGTCCCCGGGTCCCCGCCCGCGGGCAGTTCGTCTATTGCATCCAGCACGAAGTCCCGGAACCGTACTGCTTCCGGGACGTCCTGGATGCTCACCACACCTTGGTACCCGGTTTCCAAGGATATATTCCCGGAGCGCAATATGCGCTGCAGCACCGACTGGTGGACCGTGACGTGGCGGATCGACGCGAGGTTGACCTGCTCGTCCCGGCGCCGCACCATGCCATAGCGGGCAACAATCCGTCGGCTCGTGAGGACGTACCGGGTTGCCTGCCACCGCAGGAGCCGAGGCAGGCAATATGCCAACCATATCCACGCTGCGGCCAGGACGCATGCCAGGACGATCCACGGCGTCCAGTCAGCGGAAGCCACGGGCATTAGTCGGGTCGCCTCGCCGCGCACGGTCCAGGCACAGGCGAAGGCTGCCGCGGCCGGCGCCGCAATAAAGGCTGCGGCAGGGCCGGCCAGCTTCCTCGGCTGCGGGCGGGTGATCGTAATGACCTGCTCGCCCGGCACGAGGCCTTTACGCATAGCCGCTTTCGGTGCCCTGGCCGGGCGGGGCCCACGGGCGCAGATGGACTACATCGCCGGCGGTGACCACATGTTCCCGGCGGTCCTTGTCCACCACCAGGAGTGAGCCGTACTCGTCCAGCCTCGAAGCGTGCCCGATGATCTCGTGGTCACCGGGCAGCTGCGCACGCACTTGCTTGCCCAGCGTCACCATGACGGACTCCACCCGTTTGTGGAGCGACGCGCCGCCGGCAATCCCGGCGGTGGGGTCGCCGTCGGCATTGCAGAAGCTGCGGTAGAGCACTGTGAAATGGGCGAGGTAGCTCTTGAGCAGTAGGGTCCTATCAACAGTCAGCGGCTCTTCCAGGGCAACCGACGTCGCTGTGGGCACCGGGAGTTCTGATGCGGTCAAAGTCACGTTCAGGCCGGTCCCCAAAATAACCGGCGGAACGGAACCGTCCCCCATTGGCCCCAGCTGGGCCAGGATGCCGGCGATCTTGCGGCCACGGACCAGAACGTCATTGGGCCACTTGAGCTCGGCCGGAATCCCTGCGGCCTCGGTCAGCGTCTCCCGCAGCGCGAGTGCGCCCAGCAGTGACAGCCACGAATACGTTTGGGTGGGCAGCGGCCTGCCCTCTGCGTTAGCGGGCCGCAGGACGAGTGACACCGACACCGAGCTCATCGGAGGCGCCTCCCAACGCCGGTCCAGGCGTCCCCGGGCGGCGGTCTGGTACTCGGCAGTCAGCACTGACAGGTCCGGCCACTCTTTGGGTTCAACGGTCACCGAGCGCAGGAGGTCGGCGTTGGTGGAGCCGGTGGAGTCAACTACCACCACCTTGGCGATGCCCGTGGCCGCAAGGAAATCCTGGTCCGCCAAGGCCCCGCGATTCAACGGATTTCCTGGGGTGTGTGCGTCATCCATGGTTGAATCCTATCGACTCAAGCGCCGCCACTGGCCGTTCCCGCAGCCACACGACTGGAACCGCGGCTCTAGAGGAATATGTCCGGAACCAGCCGATCCTCCGCCGCCCCGAGGCTGTACGGACGGAAATCAGTGACACCCGCCGCGCGAAGCACCTCTTCGTCCGTGTAGAAGTTGCCACTGGGGGAACCCGCACTACCCCCGTCATTGCCGGCCCCGTGCGCGCCGGCCAGGTGGCTGCCGGTCAGGACGGCATGGGCTGCGTCGGCCATGACCTGCGGTCCGCGGGCAGCGCGGACGATTTCCTGGCCGCCGGGCATGTTCCGGATGGCCGCGGTATCGATGAGGGTGCACGGCCAGAGTGAGTTGACGTTGACGCCGTCGGCCTTGAGTTCTTCGGCAAGGCCAAGCGTCGTGAGGCTCATCCCGTATTTGGCCATCGTGTACGCCAGATGCTTGCCTGCCCAGTAGGGGTCAAGATTCAAGGGCGGCGAGAGCGTCAGGATGTGCGCGTGGGCCGATTTACGCAGCGCCGGCAGCGACAGCTTGGACAGCAGGAATGTCCCGCGGACGTTGATGTCCTGCATCAGGTCGTAGCGCTTCATGTCCACGTCGTCGGTGGAGGAGAGATCAATCGCGGACGCGTTGTTGAGGACGATGTCGATCCCGCCGAAACGCTCGACGGCGGCCGCCACGGCTCCGACGACGTCGTCGTCACTGCGCACGTCACCCACGATGGCCAGGGCCTGGCCCCCGGCGGCTTCCACCTGCTCGGCGGCGGTGAAGACAGTGCCTGCCAGCTTGGCATGGGGCTGACCGGTCTTGGCCATCAGGACAATATTGGCACCGTCCTGCGCGGCCCGGGTGGCAATGGCCAGCCCGATCCCGCGGCTGCCGCCGGACATCAGAATGGTGCGGCCCCGAAGGGACCCGGCGGCCTGGTAGGGCGTTGCGGCGGCGGCCCGGTACGGAGTCGCGGGATCGTTGCTGGAAGTCATGGCTCCACTGTAGCCGAGGTATGTTACTGGCCGGTAACATACGGCTGACCGCTGGAAAGTGCGGAAAATTGTAGGTTTTCTACAGTCGTCCCACGCAGATGCGTCATTAGACTAGCCAGCAGGGTTCGTCCATTGTGTGGAAGCTACTTAAATCCCGCGCCCGGCCTGCCCGCCACCACCGCACCCAGCACCACATTGTTACAGCACTAATCTGCTACAGAGCCGGAGACACTTGATGAGCCACGATCTGACAACGACAGCAGGAAAGATCGCCGATTTCCGCGACCGCCAGGCCCGTGCAGAACAACCCTCCGGCCCCGAAGCCATCGAGAAGCAGCACGCCCGCGGCAAAAACACCGCCCGCGAGCGCGTGGACCTGCTGCTGGACGAGGGCTCGTTTGTGGAACTTGACGCTCTGGCAGTGCACCGCTCCACCGCTTTCGGGATGGAAAAGAAGAAGCCGCTGGGCGACGGGCTGGTCTCCGGCTACGGCACAGTGGACGGGCGTCCCGTAGCCGTCTACAGCCAGGACTTTTCGGTGTACGGCGGATCGCTGAGCCAGGTCAACGGCGAGAAGATCGTCAAGGTCCAGGAATTCGCCCTGCGCAACGGCTGCCCTGTGGTAGGCATCCTGGACGGCGGCGGTGCCCGCATCCAGGAAGGCGTGGCCTCCCTGGCCATGTTTGCCGACATCTTCCGCAATAACGTCCACGCGTCCGGTGTGGTGCCGCAGATTTCGCTCATCATGGGCCCGTCCGCCGGCGGCGCGGCCTACTCCCCCGCCCTCACGGACTACGTGGTGATGGTGGACAAGACCTCGCACATGTTCATCACGGGACCGGACGTCATCAAGACCGTCACCGGCGAAGACGTGGACATGGAAACCCTCGGCGGCGCCCGCCAGCATAATGCCAACACGGGCACGTCCACTTACCTGGCCTCCGACGAAGCCGATGCCATCGAGTTCGTCCGCGAACTGCTGGACTTCCTGCCGTCCAACAACCTCGCCGAGGCCCCGGTGCTGGAGCACCAGCAGGAGCTGGAGATCAACGACGACGACCTCGCCCTGGACACGCTCGTACCGGACTCTGCCAACCAGCCGTACGACATGCGCACCGTCATCGAGCAGATCGTTGACGACGCCCATTTCCTGGAGATGCAGTCCCTCTATGCCCCCAACATCATCATCGGCTACGGCCGGGTCGAGGGCCACACCGTAGGGATTGTGGCCAACCAGCCGCTGCAGTTCGCCGGCACGCTGGACATCGCAGCCTCGGAGAAGGCCGCCCGCTTCGTCCGGAACTGCGATGCCTTCAACATCCCCATCATCACCCTTGTGGATGTCCCCGGCTTCCTGCCGGGCAAGGACCAGGAGTTCCAGGGCATCATCCGCCGCGGCGCCAAGCTGCTGTACGCCTACGCCGAAGCCACCGTCCCCAAGCTGACGGTCATCACCCGCAAGGCCTACGGCGGCGCGTACATCGTGATGGGCTCCAAGAAGCTCGGCGCGGACCTGAACGTGGCGTGGCCCACGGCGCAGATTGGCGTGATGGGCGCCCAGGGCGCCGTCAACATCCTGTACCGCCGCGACCTGGCCGCCGTTGCCGAGGCCGGCGGAGACGTTGAGGCCAGGCGCGCCGAGGTCATCAAGCAGTATGAAGAAGAGCTGCTGAACCCCTACCAGGCCGCCCAGCTGGGCTACGTGGACGCGGTTATCGCACCGTCAGATACCCGGGGCCAGATCATCAAGGGCCTCCGTGCCCTCCGTGACAAGCGGGCGAGCCTGCCCACCAAGAAGCACGGGAACATCCCGCTGTGATCCCCACCGACGAGCCGGTGGCCGAAGCCGCACTCCCCCTAATCTCAGTTGTCAAGGGCCACCCGTCGGCCGAGGAGCTCGCGGCGCTGACCGCCGTCGTGCTTTCCCTGGGCAGCGCCGACGCCGTGGCCGCCGGGAAGCCCACCGCCCGCGACTGGGTGCGCCGCCAGCAGCTGCGGCTCGCCCCGACGCCGGGTCCCGGCGCGTGGAGGCGGAGCCGGGGTTAGGCTCGTGGCGTGACTACCGAAGCCGTCCCCGCCGCCCGCCCGCACTCCGCCATCGATGCCGTGGCGGATGACTATACCGACACACTCATCCGGCTGAACCCGTCGCTTGCCACCACGCTGGGGCTGCCGGGGCACGAGTCCGAGTACCCGGATTACTCCCCCGCCGGCATCGCCGGCTTTGCAGCGGAAGCCCGGAATGCCCTCGCGGCCCTGGCGGACCTGGTGCCCCAGGACGACGTTGACGCCGTCACCCTGGACGCGATGCGGGAACGGCTGGGCCTCCAGCTGGAAATCCACGAATCGGGCTGGGACGAGGCGGAGCTGAACAACATCGCCTCCCCTGCACAGGACATCCGGGCCATTTTCGACCTGATGCCCACCGAAACCGCTGAACATTGGGAGCACATCGCCGGCCGCGCCCTTAACGTCCCTGGGGCTCTCCGCGGCTACATGGAATCCCTGCGCCAGGCCCGGGACGCGGGCAAGGTCGCGGCCGGACGCCAGGTGTCCATCGTCATCGAGCAGACCACCAAATACGCCGCCAACGACGGCTTCTTCGCCAAGCTCGCCGCCAGGGCCCGGACTGCCGGTGGTCCGCTGCCGGTCGAAACCCGGGGAAGGCTCGACGCCGGTGCTGCCGCCGCCCGTGGTGCCTACCGGGACCTCGCGAAGTTCCTGCGCACGGAGCTGCTGCCTGCCGCCCCGCAGCAGGACGCCGTCGGCCGGGAACGCTACGCACTGGCTTCGCGATCCTTCCTGGGCGCCGCCGTCGACCTCGAAGAGACCTACGCCTGGGGCGTCCAGGAACTGGACCGGCTCATCGCCGAGCAGGAAAATGTCGCGTCCCGCATCAAGCCCGGGGCCAGCATCGCGGAGGCCAAGGACCTCCTCAACAATGACCCGGCACGCCAGCTCAAGGGCACGGAGGCCCTCAAAGCGTGGATGCAGGAACTCTCGGACAAGGCAGTTGCCGAACTTGCCGGGGTGCACTTCGAGATCCCGGACGTAATGAAGAAGCTCGAATGCCTCATCGCCCCGACCGACGAGGGCGGCATTTACTACACCGGCCCCTCTGACGACTTCTCACGCCCGGGCCGGATGTGGTGGTCAGTTCCTGCCGGCGAAGACACCTTCACCACCTGGGCCGAAACCACCACGGTCTTCCATGAAGGCGTCCCCGGCCACCACCTGCAGGTGGCCACCGCCATCTACCGGCGGGAACTGCTGAACAAGTGGCGGCGCAACATCTGCTGGACGTCCGGCCACGGCGAAGGTTGGGCCCTGTACGCCGAAAAGCTCATGCAGGAACTCGGCTACCTGGCCGATCCCGGCGACCACCTGGGCATGCTGGACATGCAGCGGATGCGGGCGGCCCGCGTGGTGTTCGACATCGGCGTCCACCTGGAACTCAAGATCCCCGAACGCTGGGGCACCGGAACGTGGACCCCGGAGGCGGGCTACGACTTCCTCAAGGAGAACCTGCCCATCAGCGAAGGCCAGCTCAAATTCGAATTCACCCGGTACCTCGGCTGGCCCGGCCAGGCACCCTCCTACAAAGTGGGACAGCGCCTCTGGGAACAGATCCGCGCCGACCTCGAAACCCGGCCAGGCTTCGACCTCAAGGCGTTCCACACCAAGGCACTGAACGTCGGCTCCGTAGGCCTCGACACCCTCCGGCGGGCGCTGCTGGATTAGCCAGGTCCGGGGTGACGTTTGGCACAATGACGGCGGGAATAACTTCACAATTGCCTTGAGTGGAGCTGGATTTCCGGGGATACAGGGCTTTAATGGGATTGGTGGTGGCGTAACATTTCTCAACATTTGTTCGCTGTGATAAGAAGCCCGGGCCTAGCGTGTTCTGGTGAGCACTCAAACCCGCACCCCAGAATCCGCAGGAACGACCGGCTTCCAGCTGCCCAAGTGGGCTGGCTCGTTCGGTTTCCAGATCATCGCCGCCCTCATTGTCGGGCTGGGCCTCGGCCTGCTGGCCAAGTACACCGGCAGCACCAAGGAGATCCCCAACGGCCTCGGCGCCACGCTGCAGACCATCGGCTCCAGCTACGTTTCGCTGCTGCAGACCGCGGTGGTTCCGCTGATCTTCACCGCCGTGGTCAGCTCCATCTCGAACCTGCGCCAGGTCTCCAACGCCGCCAAGCTGGCCTGGAACACCCTGCTCTGGTTCGCCATCACGTCCCTGATCGCTGTGGTGATCGGAATCGGCCTCGGCGTGTTCCTGCAGCCCGGCGCCAACACCGGCATCACCCAGGAAGCCAAGTACGCCGGCAAGTCCGGTGACTGGTGGTCCTTCCTGATCGGGCTGTTCCCCAAGAACTTCCTTGGCCTCGGCGCCAGCTCCACCGTGACTGAAAGCGCCACCGCAGCCACAACGGTCGCCACCTCTGTCAGCTTCAACGTGCTCCAGATCCTGGTGATTGCCATCGCCGTCGGCGTCGCCGCCCTCAAGGTGGGCAAAGCTGCCGAGCCGTTCCTGAACCTCAACGCTTCGGCGCTGGCCGTCATCCAGAAGGTCCTCTGGTGGATCATCCGGATCGCCCCGCTCGGCACTGTTGGCCTGATCGGCAACGCCGCGGCCGTCTACGGCTGGGACACCATCGGCGCGCTCGGCAAGTTCACCTTCGCCATTTACGTGGGCCTTGCCCTGGTGCTGTTTGTTGTTTACCCGGCCCTCATCCGCTCCCATGGCCTGTCCGTGAAGCAGTACTTCTCCGGCGTCTGGCCTGCCGTGCAGCTGGCGTTTGTGTCCCGCTCCTCGATCGGAACCTTGCCGCTGACCCAGCGCGTCACGGAGCGCAGCCTGGGTGTTCCCCGCGCCTACGCTTCCTTCGCCGTGCCCTTGGGCGCCACCACCAAGATGGACGGCTGCGCCGCGATCTACCCCGCGATCTCCGCCATCTTCGTGGCCCAGTTCTTCGGCGTCCCGCTGGACGCCAGCCATTACCTGCTCATCGCCCTCGTCTCGGTCCTCGGTTCCGCCGCAACGGCCGGCACCACCGGCGCCGTCGTAATGCTCACCCTGACGCTCTCCACGCTGGGCCTGCCCCTGGCCGGCGTCGGACTCCTGCTGGCGATCGATCCCATCCTGGACATGGGCCGCACCGCGGTCAACGTTGCAGGCCAGGCCCTGGTGCCCACCATCGTGGCCAAGCGCCAGGGCATCCTTGACGAGGCGCTCTACAACGCGCCCCGGAACGGCACTCCGTTTGTGGACGACGACGCCGACTCGTCCACCGCGGATCCCTCCGCCATCACCGGGGCTACCGACTCTTCGGAAGCCGGACGCGAGCTGGCCGACGCGAAGGCCTGACGCACAGCCGCAGCCACACCCCGCAACACCCCACCCCGAGTTTTTGTCCAGATAATGCGCCCAGGAAACGCTTAAAGGGGCATTATCTGGACAAAAACTCTTCGGGGGCGGGGTGCCCTTTTGCTAGCGACCGCCACCTCCGATGACTCCGCTCTGGACAGCCTTGGTCACGGCGTCCGCCTCGGCCTGGGTCAGCTTGCCGTCAGTGACGGCTGCATCCAGGCGCGTTTTCAGAGCCGCGGCGCGATCCGCCTGTTCGGCAGTACGCAGCTCTTCAAGCGCCGCTGTGACCTTTGCCTCGTCGATGCCCAGCGTCGCCGCGAGGGACTTCGCCAGTTCAGCCTGCTTCGCGGCCGGGTCCGGTCGGGTTCCTTCAGTTTTTGTTCCGTCGGCCGGCGGGGTGGGTGGCTTGTTGGCGTCACGGTAGGCCTTCAGGGCCTCCGTCACCTTGGCTTCATCCACGCCCAGCTTCGTGGCCAGTTCCGCGGCCTCGACGCCGCGGAAGCCGCCGTGGCCGTGACCGCCTCGCATGCCCTTGCCGTCGGCGGTCGCGGCACTGGTGCTGCCGTCCGCCGACGTGCTCGAGCTGGCGCTCGGGGTCGGGGTCGGCGTTGTGGTTGCCGAGGCGACTCCGGCTATGCCGATTCCAGCACCGAGAGCTAGGGCGGTGGCCGTCAGGCCGAGGGTGATTCTCTTTGTCCGTACCATTTCTGTCTCCTGGATCTGCCGTCAGGTGACGGCTGGTCGTGTGTCCCTCTGGGAACTCTCCCAGTCTCCGGCGGCAGCATCAGGGGGAGCTGTCGGGAACCTTTCATCTTCCTGTGAATAAATTTGCCTCGTGTGCAAACTTGCACGTAGGGTAATTTCATGCCCGAACTTCTCTCGCGCCGTGAGCTGAACAAAGCCGCCACCCGCCAGGCCATCACCGACGCCGCTTTGACCCTGCTGCGTGCGAACGGCCCAGGGAATTTCACGGCGGAGGATATCGCCGAATCAGCCGGGATATCGCGCCGCACGTTCTTCAATTACTTCAGCAGCATCGAAGCCGCCCTGGCCTCAGTGACGCACGGGTTCCTGGACAGCGCCCTTCAGCAGTTCCGGCTGCGCCCCGCAAACGAGCCGGTTCTGGAGTCCGCCCGCGCGGCCCTGATGCAACTCGCCGACCCCATGACCGTGGCACCGCTGGCTGAGCTCTTCACACTCACCCAGGACAACGCGGTCCTGTCCCGGTCCGAACTCGAAGCGTGGGACCACTGCACCGAAGAGATCATCAGCGCGGCCAGGGAGCGCTTCGCCAGAACGCCGGGCGCCGCCGTCGACGAACTGTACCTGCGCGCCCTTGCAGGCTCCGTCATCTCCTGCGGGAAGGCGGCCATGGACGTATGGTTCGTCCAGTGCGGCGCCGATCTCTCCCCCGCATCGCTCGCTGTCCTGCGGCAACTGCTCATTGACGCCATGGGCCACCTCGGCTCCGGTTTCGGCAGCCCTCTTCCAGCAGCCGGCCCCGCCGCGACTCCCACAACTGCCACAACCCCCCTCCTCAAAGAACGGCTTTGACATGGCCCTGCTGCTCTACCGCCTCGGCAAGTTCTCCTACCGCCACCGTTGGCTGGTCATTTCCCTCTGGCTCGCGGCGCTGGTGGCCGTGGGCGGTTCCGCAGCCGCCTTCCACGGCACGCTGTCCAACAACTTCCAGATTCCAGGCACCGAGACCCAGCGGGTCGCGGACAAGCTGAAGCAGGAACTGCCGGCAGCGTCGGGCGGTTCTGCGACGATTGTCTTTGAAGCCCCGGAAGGCGGCTTTACCGACCGGAGCCGCGCCGCCGTCACAGCCGCGCTGACCAAGCTTGGTGACCTGCCGGACGTCAAGGCCACGGTGGATCCATTCGCCACACAGGCCGGGCTGGACCAGGCCGGGCAGGCCATCGCCGACGGCGAGCAGCAGCTTGCCGCGGGCCAGGCCCGCCTGGATGCCTCACGCGCCGAACTCGACGCCGGCGCCGCGCAGCTGAGCGCCGCTGAGCAGCAGCTCGCTGCCGGCGGCGCCACCCCAGCCATGATCGAAGCCCGGCTCGGAGTCCAGAAGGCCGCCCTCGCACAGGGCAAGGCGCAGCTCGAGGCCGGCACCCAGGAACTGCAGGCTGCCAAGGCCAAGCTTGACCTGGGCAAGCGGCAGGCGGAAGCTTCGGCCGGGATCCGCTTCGTCTCTACGGACGGTCAGGCAGCCGTGGCACAGGTGCAGTTCAACACCTCCATCAATGCCCTCACACCGGCGGTGCGCCAGCAGGTGCAGGACATCGCGCATGAGGCTTCGTCCGCCGGGGTGACGGCCCTGGCCAGCAAGGAAATCACCGAGGACATTTCAGAACTCTTCGGCACCGCAGAAATCATCGGCATCGGGGTCGCGGCCCTGGTCCTGATCCTGATGCTCGGCACGCTCATCGCCGCGGGCCTGCCACTGCTGATGGCCGTCATCGGCGTTGGCGTCGGCGTAGGCATCACGTTCGCCCTGTCCGGCGCCTTCGAGATGAGTTCCATCTCGCCCATGCTCGCGCTGATGCTGGGCCTCGCGGTGGGCATCGACTACTCCCTGTTCATCGTCAACCGGCACCGGACCCAGCTGCAGGCGGGTATGGACCCCGAAGAATCCGTGGCGCGCGCCACCGGAACCTCGGGCAACGCGGTGCTTTTTGCCGGCCTGACGGTCATCATTGCCCTGGCTGCCCTGGTGGTGCCCGGCCTGCCGTTCCTGAGCGTGATGGGCCTGGCCGCGGCCGGCACCGTCGCGGTGGCCGTCCTGGTGGCACTCACCCTGACTCCCGCCTTGCTGTCCCTGATCGGCCGGCGCATCATTTCCCGGCGGGCCTGGGCCAAGGCCGATGCCCACAATGCCGAGGCCGGCCACGAGGTTGCGGACCAGGCCAGTGACGAGGAAAAGAGCACCCGGGGCTGGGGCGGCATGGTCACCAGGCACCCCATCGTGGCGCTCGTCTCCGGCGTGCTCCTACTGGGGACGCTGGCCCTGCCTGCCGCTCAGCTTCAGCTCGCACTGCCCGACGGCGGCTCCGAACCGGTGGACTCCGAGGCCTACCAGGCCTATGACGTCACCGCGCGCAGCTTCGGCGAAGGCGTCACCGGACCCATTGTGGTGGTGGGTGAATTCCCGGCCGGCCTGGACGAAACCCAGGCCCAAAAACTGCAGTATGACGTCGCGGAACTGATCCGGGGCGTGGACAACGTGGTGGCGACAGTACCGGTAGCACTGAGTGAAGACCGCCGCACAGCCGTCTTCCAGGTCATCCCGGAGGAGGGGCCCGCCAAGGCCGGCACCGTGCAGGTGGTGAGCGAACTCCGCGAACGCGGCACGCAGATCCAGGCCGAAACGGGGGTCACCATCGGCCTGACCGGACAGACGGCCGGCAACATCGACGTCTCCTCAAAACTCGGCGACGCCCTGCCCCCGTACCTGGCGATCGTCGTCGGGCTCTCCCTCATCCTGCTGCTGCTGGTGTTCCGCTCCATTGTGGTTCCCCTCCTGGCAACCGGCGGTTTCCTGCTGTCCCTGGCCGCAGCGTTCGGCCTGGTGGTGGCCGTCTACCAGTGGGGCTGGCTGGGCGGCGTGTTCGACGTCGCCAATCCCGGCGCGGTCCTGAGCTTCCTCCCGATCATCCTGATCGGTGTGCTGTTCGGCCTGGCCATGGACTACCAGGTGTTCATCGCCTCCGGCATGCGCGAGGCCTACATGCATGGCGCCCCGGCCAAAAAGGCCGTTCGCATCGGCTTCAGCCACGCCGGCACCGTGGTGACCGCCGCTGCGATCATCATGGTCAGTGTGTTCGCCGGCTTCATCTTCAGCCACCTGACCATGGTCCGGCCGTTGGGCTTCGCCATGGCGTTCGGTGTGCTGCTGGATGCCTTTGTGGTCCGCATGACCATCGTCCCGGCCGTAATGTACCTCCTCGGCGAAAAGACCTGGTGGCTGCCGAAGTGGCTGGACCGGATCCTGCCTGATGTGGATGTGGAGGGCGCCCGGCTGGAACGCCGCGAAAACGAGCCGCAGAAGCGGGCCGAGCCCGTCCATTAGGCTGAAACAGTGACCCGCCTCATCCTCGCCTCCCAGTCCCCCGCCCGCACCAAGCTCCTGGCCGACGCCGGCATCCGGCACTCCGTGCTGGTCTCCGACGTGGACGAGGACGCGGTCCAGGCCCGCTACGGCGTTACGGATCCGCACGATACCGCGCTGCTGCTGGCACGCGCCAAGGCCGAGGCGGTGGCCGCGTTGCCGGAAGCGGACGGCGCACTGGTCATCGGCTGCGACTCCGTCTTCGAATTCGACGGCGAGGCGCACGGCAAACCGTACACGGCCGCCGTCGCCCGCCAACGGATGCTGCGGATGAGCGGCAACAGCGGGGTCCTGCACACCGGCCACTGGCTGGTGGATTGCCGCGCAACGGCAGCCGATGACGAGCCCGACGAGGAGATCGCGGCTGGGGCGCCCGACGACGGCGCCCCAGCACCGGGATCCGGCGCCACGCTCGGGGCGGTCGCCTCCGCCGAGGTCCACTTCACGGACATGGATCCGGAAGAGATCGACGCGTACATCGCCACGGGCGAACCGCTTCACTGCGCCGGCTCCTTCACCATCGACGGCCTGGGCGGCGCGTTCATCCTGAAGGTGGACGGGGACCCGCACGCCGTTGTGGGGCTGTCAGTCTCCACCCTGCGCAGTCTCCTCGCGCACGCAAACGTACGCATCACGGAGCTGTGGTCCGCCGAATAATTTCGGCGATTTTCCGGCCAGTTGTAGGTTCCCTACAAAGCCGCGCCCGTTTACACGCGGAAACCGCAAGTAATATCGGCGGAACCCACAAAATCGCGCTAGGCTCCCTGAAGGAAAGAAGGAGACGCCTTGTCAGCAAATTTGGAGCAGTCCGCTAGTCCCGTGCAGTCGAACCTCACCAAGGTACTGATCGCAAACCGGGGCGAAATCGCAGTGCGCATCATCCGCGCGGCCCGCGACGAAGGCATTGCCTCCGTGGCGGTCTACGCCGATCCGGACCGCGACGCGCTCCATGTCAGGCTTGCCGACGAAGCCTACTCCCTGGGTGGCAACACCGCCGCGGAGTCCTACCTGGTGATGGACAAGATCATTGACGTGGCCCGCCAGTCCGGCGCCGACGGCATCCATCCCGGCTACGGCTTCCTCGCCGAAAACGCCGAGTTCGCCGCGAAGGTCATCGACGCAGGCATCACCTGGATCGGCCCTTCCCCTGCCGCAATTTCCGCTTTGGGCGACAAGGTGCAGGCCCGGCACATCGCCGAAAAGGTCGGCGCGCCCCAGGTTCCCGGCACCGCCGATCCTGTGGAGTCCGCCGAGGAAATCCTCGAGTTCGTGGACAAGTTCGGCCTGCCCGTGGCCATCAAGGCAGCCTTCGGCGGCGGCGGACGCGGCATCAAGGTGGCCCGCAACCGCGAAGAAATCCCGGAGCTCTTCGAGTCTGCCGTGCGTGAGGCTGTGGCGGCCTTTGGCCGCGGCGAGTGCTTCATCGAACGCTTCCTGGACGCCCCGCGCCACGTCGAAACGCAGTGCCTCGCGGACGCCCATGGCAACGTCGTGGTCATCTCCACGCGTGACTGCTCGCTGCAGCGCCGCAACCAGAAGCTCGTTGAAGAAGCGCCTGCCCCGTTCCTCACGGAAGAGCAGAACCGCCGCCTCTACGAATCCTCCAAGGCGATCCTGAAGGAAGCCGGCTACCAGGGCGCCGGAACCTGCGAGTTCCTGGTGGGCCAGGACGGCACCATCTCCTTCCTCGAGGTCAACACCCGCCTGCAGGTGGAGCACTGCGTCTCTGAGGAAGTCACGGGCATCGACCTCGTCCGCGAACAGTTCCGGCTGGCGCGCGGCGAGGAGCTTGGCTACGGCGACCCCGAGGTCCGCGGCCACTCCTTCGAATTCCGCATCACCGGCGAGGATCCCGGCCGCAACTTCATGCCCGCCCCCGGCACCATCACCACCCTGAAGAACCCCACGGGCCCCGGCATCCGGATCGATTCCGGCGTGGAGGAGGGCGATGTCATCAGCGGCAACTTCGACTCGATGCTCTCCAAGCTGATCGTCACCGGCGCCACCCGCGCCCAGGCCCTGCAGCGTTCGCGACGCGCTTTGGAGGAAATGGTGGTGGGAGGAATCCCCACCGTTATCCCCTTCGACCTCGCCGTTGTATCGGACCCCGCTTTTGCGCCCGAGGAAGGGCCCTTCAGCATCCACACCCGCTGGATTGAAACCGAATTCGTCAACACCATTCCTGCCTGGACGCCGGACGGAACCGCTGACGCCGGCGGCGACGCCGGTGAACGCCAGCGTGTGGTGGTTGAAGTAGGCGGCAAGCGCCTAGAGGTTGTCCTGCCCGCCTCCCTAGGTTCGATCGGGGCGGGCTCCACCGCCGGTTCCGGAGCCAAGGCCGGCAAGTCCAAGAAGCGCCTCCGTTCAGGCGGCGTGGCAGCGGCCGCCGCCGGGGACGCGCTGACCTCCCCGATGCAGGGCACCATCGTTAAGGTTGCCGTGGCCAACGGCGACGTTGTGGCCGAGGGCGACCTGGTGGTGGTTCTTGAAGCGATGAAGATGGAACAGCCCCTGACCGCACACCGCTCCGGCACCATCACCGGACTCACCGCAGCGGCCGGTGAGACGGTTTCGGCCGGCGCCGTCATCGCCACGATCGAAGACTAGACCCTGCCGGAGGCCCCCCTATGCTTGCACCCAGTTTTGAAGAAGAAGTAGACCGCTACCACCTGGCGGTTCCGGAAATCACCCGCGGGAATCCCGGTGCCGTCAAGGACCTGTATTCCAGGCTCGACGACGTCACGCTGGCCAACCCGTTCGGCGGCATCGCACGCGGTTGGGCCCAAGTGGAGGCCCGGCTGGACCAGGCGTCCCGCCAGTTCCAGGACGGCGAGATGCTCGGATTCGACACCATCACGTCCTACACCGCACGTGACACGGCCTTCCTGGTGGAAACGGAACACTTCCGTGCCCGCCTCGAGAGCGCCGCGGCGCCGGAGGAATTCGCGCTCCGCGTGACCAGCATCTTCCGGCGCGAAGAAGGCTACTGGAAGCTGGTCCACCGCCACGCAGACCCGGCCGCACAGCCGCAGTCCCGGCGATCGTTCGTGCAGCCTGCCGGCCACTGACATCACCCCGGCGCCTGGGCTGTGCTCCGGCCTGAGTGGCACGCCGGCGCCGGACAGTGCTCTGGAGCCGGGGATGCTCTGGCGCCGGGCTGGGGCCAAAGGCACACTTAGCGTGTGAAGCCTTTCCTGCTCCTGGCCTCCCGGGCCGAAGACGCCGCCGCTGAAGACGAGTACGCCGCGTACCTGAGGTACGGCGGCCTGGTGCCGGAGCAGCTACGGCGCGTCCGGCTTGAAGCCGCGCCCCTGCCGCACCTTGACCTGGCCGAATACTCAGGCGTGATTGTGGGCGGCAGTCCGTTTACCTCCAGCGACCCCGCGGAGAAGAAAAGCGCCACCCAGCACCGCGTAGAGCGTGAGCTGGCCGGGCTGTTGGACCGGATCGTGGAACAGGACTTTCCCTTCCTGGGCGCCTGCTACGGGGTTGGGACACTGGGAAGGCACCAGGGCGCCGTCATCGACAGGACCTTCGGCGAACAGTTGGGCGGGGTGGAAATCGAGCTGACGCAGGCAGGGCTCGCGGATCCGCTCCTGCGCGGGATGCCACGCCGCTTCACCGCCTTCACCGGACACAAGGAAGCCTGTTCATCGCTGCCCTCCCACGCCGTGCTGCTGGCATCCTCCTTGGCGTGCCCCGTCCACATGTTCCGGATCAAGCAGAACCTGTACGCCACGCAGTTCCACCCTGAGCTGGACGCGGAGGGCCTGGTCACCAGGATCGACATCTACCGGCATGCCGGCTACTTCCCGCCGGAATCCGCCGAGGAACTGATGGCAGCCGCCCGTACCTTCACCGTCACCGAGCCCATGACCATTCTGAAGAACTTCGTGGCCCGCTACGCCGGCTGAGCTCCGCGCTGGTAGGCGGGCGCCGCCGTCGCGCGTTCCACTGTGTCCTGCGCAGGTGCGCCTGCCCCGGACACAGCAATGCCCGGCATGTTCCCCGCAATAACGGGGAACATGCCGGGCAGTTCCGTCAGCAACCGGGCTGGAACGCCCGACGGCGGAGCGTCAGGCTACGTTGTTCTCGTAGTCCAGGTCGCGGGTTTCCTTGCTGACGAACAGCGCGATCAGCGTCAGTACCGACATCGCGGTCAGGTAGACACCCACCAGGACAGGGCTGCCGTCAGCCAGCTCCCAAAGCGCGACGGCGATAAACGGAGCCACCGCAGCACCCAGGATGCTGGACACGTTGTAACTGACGGCGGAGCCCGTGTAGCGCACGTTGGTTGGGAACAGTTCGGGCAGCAGCGCACCCATGGGGCCGAAGGTAAGGCCCATCAGCGAGAAGCCGATGATCAGCAGGGCCATGGTGCCCACAAAGCCGCCGCTGAACAGCGGAACGAACAGCAGGCCGAAGACGAAGATGCCACCTGTGACGGTCAGCAGCATCTTGCGGCGGCCGTACTTCTCCGCCAGCGGCCCTGAAACCAGGGTGAAGATGCCGAAGAAGACGACGCCGGCAATCAGCATCCAGAGGAAGTCGTTGCGGTTGAAGCCCAGGCCGGGAACAAACGCTGCCGCTGCGGCCTCGGACATTGGTTTGCCGGCCTTCTCGGCGGCAGCCTTGGCGGCATCCAGGTTGGAGGCGCGGGTTCCGTAAGTCAGCGTGAACGTGGTCATCAGGTAGAAGAGAACGTACGTGGCGAGCATGATGAACGTGCCCAGGATGAGCGGACGGCCACTGGACTTGAAGACCCGGGCCAGCGGCAACTTGGCCACCTCGTTGGATTCGAGCACCTTGGTAAAGGCAGGGGTTTCGATCAGTTTCAGGCGGACGTACAGGCCGATGATCACCATGACGGCGCTGAGCAGGAACGGCACGCGCCAGCCCCAGGCCAGGAAGTCGGCCGGCGTCAGCGTGTAGCTGGCCACCAGGAAGATCACGTTCGCGATGATGAAGCCTATGGGTGCTCCGAGCTGCGGGAACGTGCCGTAGATTGCGCGCTTGTTGGCCGGGGCGTTTTCGGTGGCCAGGAGGGCAGCGCCGCTCCATTCGCCGCCAAGGGCGAGGCCCTGGGCGAAGCGCATAACAACGAGCAGTGCCGGGGCCCAGAATTGCCAGCCGGGGACCAGTGCAGTGGGCAGGCAGCCGATCAGGAACGTGGCAATGCCCATGGTCAGCAACGAGGCCACCAGGGTGCCCTTGCGGCCGAATTTGTCGCCGAAGTGGCCAAAGACGATGGATCCCAGCGGGCGGGCAACAAAGGCCACACCAAAGACAGCGAAGGAGCTCAGCAGCTGGGTGGTCTCGTTCTGGTTGGGGAAGAACAGTGACGGGAAGACCAGCACGGCGGCGGTCGCGTAGACGTAGAAATCGTAGAACTCAACGGTGGTGCCGATCAGGCTGGCCACAATCACGCGGCCGCGTGAGTTCACCGCCTTGGGGGATTTTGGCTCCGCGGTGGTTTGACTGGATGACATATGAGCACTTTCCTGAGGACCGGCCGGGCCCGGTAAGGTCCGGCATGCAGTAGTTAGAGCTCAATATTAGTTCCGGCCGTCCAGTCAATGGACAAAAGGTCCATCATATGGACCCGTGGTCCACGTCTCATCCTTTGGTCCGTTAACTCTCCTCACGCCGCCGGATGGCTGCCGATAGGCAAATGTCACAGCGCGTTAACAAACCGCGACCGTCCACGAAACGCGCCTTCTCTACCTTGGAAGAACAACATCCCCCATGAGGAGGTCCACCGTGACTGTTGACCGCAGCGCAAATGCCGGCCCCGGCAATTCCGTAGATATTGACACCGACCCGCTGCACGGAGGCGTGTCCTCATCCGCCAGCCCGCAGCCCTCCACCAGTACAACCGACGCCCCCGCCCTTGAGTTCCGTCCAGGCCGCTGGATCGCCAACTGGAACGCCGAGAACAAAGAGCAGTGGGAGTCCGGCGGCCGGACCATCGCCCGCCGCAACCTGAACTGGTCCATCTTCGCCGAGTTCCTCGGCTTTGTGGTCTGGCAGCTCTGGTCCATCGTGGTGGTCCAGCTTCCTGCAGCCGGCTTCACGTTCACCACCTCGGAAATCTTCTGGCTGATCTCGATGCCCAGCCTGGTAGGCGCCACGCTCCGGATCCCCTACACCTTTATGGTCCCCCGCTTCGGCGGCCGGAACTGGACCATCGTGTCGGCGCTCCTCCTCCTGATCCCCTCCGTCGGCCTGGGACTCTGCGTCTCCAACCCGGAAACCCCGTTCGGCGTCATGCTCTTCGTGGCAGCACTGGCAGGCTTCGGCGGCGGCAACTTCGCCAGCTCGATGGCCAACATCACGTTCTTCTACCCGGCACGGGAGAAGGGCTGGGCCCTGGGCCTGAACGCCGCAGGCGGCAACATGGGTGCAGCCGTTGCACAGCTCGCCGTCCCGATTGTGATCACACTGGTGGCCGTCGGCAGCGTCAACCTGCCCATGGCCGGCTGGATGTGGATCCCCTTCATCCTGATCGCCGCCTTCGGTGCCTGGAAGTACATGGACAACCTCACCAGCGCCAAGGGTGACGTGGCCGGCTCGGTCGCAGCACTGAAGGAACCGCACCTGTGGATCATGGCGCTGCTGTACATCGGTACCTTCGGTTCGTTCATCGGCTTCGCCGGAGTGTTCCCCAAGCTCATCAAGGACTACTTCCCGGCGTTCTCCTCCATCGGAGTCGGCACCGTGGCACTCTCGCTGGCCTTCCTCGGCCCGCTGGTCGGTTCACTCGCCCGCCCCTACGGCGGACGCATGGCTGACCGCATGGGCGGGGCACGGATGACTGTCGCAGCCTTTGCCGCGATGGCCGTCATCACCCTGACCATGATCTGGACCCTGCCGCTGAAGAACTTCTGGCTCTTCCTGGTCCTGTTCCTGATGCTCTTCACCGCCAGCGGCTTCGGCAACGGCGCAACCTACCGGATGATCCCCATCATCTTCGCCACGTCCAGCCGGGCAGCAATGTCCGGTGCCAGCACCGTGCAGACCCAGCGGCTCGCGTCGTCTGCTCTCGGACTCATCTCGGCCATCGGCGCTTATGGCGGCTTCGTTATCCCGCAGGTCCTGAACGCTTCCAACACGGCCAGCGGTTCCTACACCCCGGCCTTCTACGGATTCGTCGGAGCCTACGTAGTGATGCTGGCGGTCTGCTGGTTCTTCTACATCCGCAACGCCAACCGAAACGCGATGGGACACGTCTAACATGACCAAAAGCGCCGACACGCACTGCCCTTACTGCGCCCTGCAGTGCGCCATGACGCTCACGTCACCAGCGGAACTGACCCCGGCTTCCGAGCCGGGGTCAGTCCCCGTGCCGGCTGAATCCGCAGCGCTGGCCGCTGCAGACGCCTCCCTCCTGAAGGCCCCCCTCCTCGAAGTAAGCGGCCGGGACTTCCCCACCAACCGCGGCGGCCTCTGCCGCAAAGGCTGGACCTCCGCCACGCTCCTGAACCACCCCGGACGGGTCACCGAACCGCTGCTCAAGGGGGCCGACGGCGTCCATCACCCCATCGGCTGGGACCAGGCGCTGGCGCTGGTCAGCACCGCCGTGAAGGACACACAGGCACGCTACGGCAAGGACGCCGTCGGGGTTTTCGGCGGCGGTGGCCTCACCAACGAGAAGGCCTACATGCTGGGCAAGTTCGCCCGCCTGGCCCTGGGCACCTCGCGCATCGACTACAACGGCCGTTTCTGCATGTCCTCCGCCGCGGCCGCCGGGATGCGTGCCTTCGGCCTGGACCGCGGCCTCCCGTTCCCGCTGGCAGACCTGGACTCCGCCAGCACCATCATGATGCTCGGCTCCAACGTCGCCGAAACCATGCCGCCGTTTGTGCAGCACCTCCAGGGCGCCCGCGACGCCGGCGGGCTGATCGTGGTGGATCCCCGCCGTTCAGCCACGGCGAAGTTCACGGCCGACGGCGGCGGCCTCCACCTCCAGCCCCTGCCGGGCACCGACCTCACCCTCCTACTGGGCCTCTCACACGTGATCATCCACGAAGGCCTTGCCGACCAGGACTTCATCGCGGCACGCACCACCGGCTATGAGGCCGTGGTCCGCAGCGTCAACTCGTTCTGGCCCGAACGTGTCCAGTCCCTCACCGGCGTCCCGGCGGAGCTCATCCGGGAAACCGCCCGCAGGCTTGCCGACGGCGCGGGCAAGGGCGGGAGCTACATCCTGACCGGCCGCGGCGTGGAACAGCACGTGGACGGCACGGACACCGCCACCGCCGCGATCAACCTCAGCCTCCTGCTGGGACTGCCCGGCTCACGCCGCAGCGGCTACGGCACCCTGACCGGCCAGGGCAACGGCCAGGGCGGCCGCGAGCACGGCCAGAAGGCCGACCAGCTCCCCGGCTACCGCAAGATCACCGATCCCGCGGCCCGCGCCCATATGGCCGGCGTCTGGGGCGTCCCGGAGGAAACCATTCCCGGGCCCGGGCTGCCCGCCGTCCAGTTGCTGAAGTCGCTGGGGCAGCCCGACGGCGTCCGGTGCCTTTTTGTGCACGCCTCCAACATCGCGGTGGCCTCCCCCGACGCGAACGCCGTCATTGCCGGGCTCCGCAGCCTGGACTTCCTGGTGGTCTGCGACTTCTTTATGTCCGAGACGGCCGCCGAAGCCGACCTCATCCTCCCGGTCCTGCAGTGGGCCGAGGAGGAGGGCACGCTCACCAACCTGGAGGGACGCGTGCTCCGCCGCCGCCGCGCCCTGCAGCCGCCCGCCGGGGCGCGCAGCGAACTGTGGATCATGGCCCGGCTCGCCGAAGCCCTCGAAGCCCCGTCCACGTATAGCGAAGATCCGGAAACGGTCTTTGAGGAACTGCGGCTGGCCTCCGCCGGCGGGCACGCCGACTACTCCGGCATCGACTACGCCATGCTGGACCGCGGCGAAGCCGCCTACTGGCCCTACCCTGCGGGGAGCACCGGCACGCCCCGGCTCTTCCTGGATACGTTCGCCCACGCCGGCGGCATGGCGGTCATGACCCCGGTGACGCCCCGCCGCCGTCGTACGCCGGACGCCAATCCGGACCCGGCCGCGAAAACCATGACCCTGATCACCGGCCGCCTCCTGGAGCACTACCAGTCCGGAGCTCAGACCCGGCGGGTGTCTGAGCTGCTGGCCAGCCAGCCTGAAGCGAAAATGCAGATCCACCCCGCTGCCGCTGCCGCCATGGGCATCACCGAGGGTGCATTTGTCTCGGTGGCCAATGAACGCGGCGAGGTGGTGTGCCGGGCGGAACTCAGCACCGCGATCCGTCCCGAGACAGTCTTCCTGCCGTTCCATTTTCCGGAACTGGAAAGCGCGAACCGCCTCACCGAGGCGGCAACGGATCCCATTTCCGGGATGCCCGAATTCAAGTTCAACAAGGTGTGGGTCCGGGCGGTCGCAACCGGACTTCAGAACAGTGTTCTTCAGACATCGGAGGCCTCATGAGTGAGCAGATTGTCGTTGTTGGTTTCGGCCCGGTGGCTGCCCGCCTGATCGATGAACTGCTGCCCGCGGTCCGCGACGGGCACGTCAGCCTGACCGTCGTGGGCGAAGAGGCAGAGGCCGCGTACAACCGTGTGCTGGTGGCCGACCTCGGCGTCGGACGCACCACCGCCGACGCCCTGGCCCTCTCCGACGCGGCAGCCCTGGCCGCCGACGGCGTGGACGTCCGGCTCGGTGTGCGCGTCCGCCGTGTGGACCGGGCCCGCCAGCAGGTACTTCTCACCGACGGCACCTCCATCCACTATGAGCGGCTGGTCTTCGCCACCGGTTCCCGGCCCGTTATCCCCAACCTGACCGGCATCAACCCCGATCCCGCTTCCCCCGTCCTTCCGGCCGGCGTGACCGCGCTCCGGGACCTCCGGGACGCTGCCGTGCTCAAGCAGGCCGTCGACGGCGGCAAGCGCGTTGTGGTGCTCGGCGGCGGCGTCCTTGGCCTCGAAACAGCCCTCGCCGCTGCCGAGGAAGGCGCCACCGTCACGGTGGTACACAACGGGCCGCACCCCCTGGGCCGCACCATCGACCGCGGCGGCGGAGCGGTCCTCGCGGCCAGCCTGCGCCGGTGCGGCGTCCGAATGGCCGGCAATGCCCGGTCCACCGGGGTGGAGCACAACGCGCCCGACGGCGGGTTCTCGGCGCTGCTGCTCAATGACGGTTCGGCGATCGACGGCGACCTCCTGGTCCTCTCCTGCGGCGTCCGTCCCAGGACCGAGCTCGCCGAAGGCTGCGGTCTGTCCACCGGCATCGGCATCCTGGTGGACCACCGGCTGCGGGCCCACCACGAGCCGCACATCTTCGCGATCGGCGACTGCGCCGAAGTCCGTTGCCCGGACCCAGCCTGCGGTGAATGCCGCACGGCGAAGGGCCCGTCCGGCCTGGTGGGTCCCGGGTGGCGGCAGGCCGAATGGCTGGCCGAATACCTGACCAGGCTGGCCACCGGCACACAGGAGCAGGCCGACGCGCTGCAGGAGCTGCCCCAGGAACAGGCCGGCGTGATTGTGCTCAAGGCCCGCGGCATGAACATGGCGGTGGCCGGGGACAACGGTGCCGAGCCGTGGGATGAAGAAGCCCTCACCGCTGGTGCCGTGAACGGCCGGCCGCGGCTGCAGATCGCCCAGTGGGCAGATCCGGAACACGGCCGCTACGTCAAGATGACCACCCGCGGCGGAGTGCTGGAAGGCCTGGTGGCCGTGGGCATGCCGCGGACCGCCGCCGAGCTCGTGGGACTGTTTGAGCGCGGCGCGGAACTGCCGGCCGACAGGTCCCTGCTGCTGCGGCTGGACGGTCCGGACCAGCTGGCCGCATCCGGTCCCGCGGACCCGGAAGAAACCGTATGCCGCTGCGCCGGTGTCAGCGGCACCAAGATCCAGGGTGCCGTGGCGGATGGCTGCTCCACCGTGGCCGAGGTGTCCAAGGCGACCCGCGCCGGCACCGGCTGCGGCGGCTGCCACGAGGACATCAAGGGGCTCATCGAAAAACACTTCCAGGCGGCTCCCGCCGCCTGAGTCGTCCTGAAGCCGGGAAGCCCGGACATGTCCGCGTAACGCGAATCGGGGACGACCGCGGGCGGCAGGTAACATCGTGGCCATGAATGCCGACGAAGAAGACGACATCACCGAAGAGCTGCTGGCCGACGCCAGAAAACTGACGGGGCTGAGCCTGGAATTGTTGGGTCTTGACCCGCACCCGGATGACATGACGCCGGAGCAGCGGCTGCAGTTCGAACCCGAAGACCTGGACGAAATGGCCGCGGTCTCGCCGGAAGACCGGAAAACAGCCGTGAGCCAGACACTCGTGCTGGCAGGACTCCTGTGGAACTCGTCGGGCGTTCTCGTTGACCAGCTCTTCCGCGATCTGGGGACCCTGACCGCCCTGGATGCGGTTACTCCGTCTGACGTCGCCGGGACCTCTGTGCTGTCCTCGCTGCCGCCTCGGTTCGCCGCCAGCTACGACGCCAAGTTCACCCAAAGGTTCATCGTGGTGGCTTCCGATGTAACGGCATCGCTGGTCCGCGGCTGGACAGCCCCCGGATGCCTCGCAGCCGAACTCGCCGTCCGCTGCCTGCTCGATCAGGCGGAAATCACCGAGGACATCTATGAACTCGATCTCCCGGAAGACTGGCGGGCGCAGGTCGAGGAAGTCCTGTTGGAAGAAGCCGATAGTCCAGCCCTCTACTCGGACTGCCCCGACCTTCCGGAAATCGACGCCGGGAACCTCAGTATCAAGGGCTGGTTCACCCCGTTTGCAGCCGGGAGCACTGTACCGCCCTACGCCCTGGCTTAGGCGTCGGGGCCGGGAATCCGGGCGGTCTTCAGGCCGGGGCCTTGGGGATCATAATCCACAGGGCGATGTAGACCAGCTCCCCGATTCCCACCAGGCCAAAGATCACAAAACCGAGCCTGACCAGGAACTTCGGGAGCCCGAACCGGGCTGACAGGGCGGCACAAACGCCACCGATGATTTTTCCACGGCGTGGCCGCTCCAGAGCTGTAGTCATGCCCCCCACGCTACCGCAACTCATTTACATGTGGACGTGCAGGCGCCGCGCCGCTTCCGAGATGGACCCGCTCAACGATGGGTAGACC
This sequence comes from Pseudarthrobacter sp. NBSH8, assembly GCF_014217545.1. Lineage (NCBI taxonomy): Bacteria > Bacillati > Actinomycetota > Actinomycetes > Micrococcales > Micrococcaceae > Pseudarthrobacter > Pseudarthrobacter sp. NBSH8. The sequence continues at coordinate 1,255,885 of NZ_CP043178.1, read as the reverse complement.
GTGAAGGTGTTGGCTACGTCGTCGACGTGGAGCTTCTGGGTGACCGCAAGGGAGATGGCGAAGATCAGCTCGGAAGCGTTGGGCCCCACCACAACGCCGCCAATCACTGTGCCGGAGCCCTTACGGGCGAAGATCTTAACGAAGCCGTCCTTGTGATTGCGCATTTTGGCGCGGGCATTGCTCTTGAGCGAGAGTTTGACGATGTCGCCCTGGTATTTGCCGGACTGGATCTCGGCCTCGGAGACCCCCACATTCGCGATCTCGGGTGAGGTGAAGATGTTGGACGCCACCTGGTGAAGCTTGAGCGGCATCACGCTGTCGCCCAGGAAATGTGCGATCGCGATCCGGCCCTGCATTGCGGCCACCGAGGCCAAGGCCAGCACGCCGGTGCAGTCGCCCGCGGCGTAGATGTTCGGTGAGGTGGTGCGGGAGACGCCGTCGACCTTTATATGGCCGCTCTCGGTGAGGGCCACGCCGGCCTCTTCAAGGCCGATGCCGGCGGTGTTCGGGATGGAACCCACGCATACCAGGCAGTGGCTGCCGGTGACTTTCGATCCGTCACCGAGGGTGACCACCACGCCGTCGTCGGTCCGTTCGACGGTTTCGGCACGGGCGCGGGACAGCACGCGCACACCGCGGCGCTCGAAGACTTCCTCCAGCACCTCCGCGGCGTCGGTGTCAGAGCCGGGCAGCACCCGGTCGCGGCTGGAGATCAGGGTGACCTTGGAGCCAAGGCCGTTGTAGGCGGAGGCAAACTCGGCACCGGTCACACCGGAGCCCACCACAATCAGATCCTCGGGAAGCTCATCAAGGTTGTAGATCTGCGCCCAGTTCAGGATGCGTTCCCCGTCCGGCCGCGCGGTGGGCAGCTCGCGGGGGTGCGCGCCGACGGCCAGCAGAATGGTGTCAGCTTCCACGATTTCGGTGCCGCCAGCTGTCAGGACTTCAATGGTGTGGTTGTCCAGGAGTTTGCCCGAACCAAGCAGGATGCGGACGTTCTGGTGCTCCAGCCCACTGGAGATGTCGGTGGACTGTTGGCGGGCAAGGCCCAGCAGGCGGTCGTTGATGTGTTTGAGGTCGGCGCGCATCGCCGGCACAAAGTCGCCGCCGTCGACGTCGAACTTCACTCCCAGCTCCCCGGCCTCACCGACGCGGGTCATCAGGTCCGCCGTCGCGATCAGGGTCTTGGAAGGCACGACGTCGGTCAGCACAGCCGAGCCGCCCATGCCCGCGCGTTCAATGATGGTGACCTGCGCTCCCAGCGAGGCAGCGACCATAGCGGCTTCGTATCCGCCGGGGCCACCTCCGAGGATTGCGATCCGGGGGGAGCTGAAATCAGGGTGCGTAGTCACAATCAACCATTGTCCCGCATCAGCGCAGGGACCACCAATAAAAGAGTGGCCCGTCACGGTGCCGGCCGCGGCCTGGAGCACCGCTGTTGCCACTGTGCACAGCGGCAGCAGCACGATAACTTGTACCAGTGAGTAATACAGACTTCCAGAACACGGACCCTTTCGCCGCCGCGCGCTCCGCTGCTGACTACATCGCCCGCGAGACGGGGGTTGACAGCCACGACATCGCCCTCGTCCTGGGCTCAGGCTGGGCCGAAGCCGCCGACCTCATCGGCGAGACCACCGCCACCCTGACCGCTGACACCGTCCCGGGCTTCCATGCCCCGGCGGTGGAGGGCCATGTGGGCACCATCCGCTCGGTCCTGACCAAAGAAGGCAAACGCGCGCTGGTCCTGGGTGCACGGACGCACTACTACGAAGGCAAAGGCGTCCGCGCCGTGGTCCACGGCATCCGCACCGCCGCGGCCGCCGGCTGCAAAACCCTGGTCCTCACCAACGGCTGCGGCGGACTGAACGAAAGCTGGACGCCGGGCACCCCGGTACTCATCAAAGATCACATCAACCTCACCGCCACGTCCCCGCTGGAAGGCGCAACGTTTGTTGACCTGACAGATCTTTACAGCTCACGCATCCGCGCCCTCGCCCGCGAAGTGGACGCCTCGCTGGACGAGGGCGTCTATGCCCAGTTCAGCGGGCCGCACTACGAAACGCCGGCCGAGGTCCAGTACGCCAAGCGGATCGGCGCGGACCTGGTGGGCATGTCCACTGCTTTGGAAGCGATCGCCGGCCGCCACGCAGGCATGGAAGTATTCGGAATTTCGCTGGTCACCAACCTTGCGGCCGGGATCAGCGCCATGCCGCTGAGCCACCAGGAAGTCATCGAGTCCGGCCAGGCCGCCGGACCGCGGATCTCCAAATTGCTGGCGGGCATCATCGCCAAGCTTTAGCGCAACGCGGGGTCACTTATCGCCCATCCGAGGCCTTGTAACGGGCGCTAAGTGACCCCGCGTTGCCTCTGGGCTGGTCACGATCTGGTGCCCATAAGTTGACTGACCGTGGCCTCCCGGGCTTCGGGAAACCGGCGCTCGATGGACTGGGCGATCCCGGCAATGCTCTGCCGGGACAGCTCAGTCCGCCAGGTGACTTCGGCGTGGCGCATGGTCTGGGAGATGAGGCACGTGCGGGCGTAGTCGGCGTCCATGCCCCCGCCCGGGGCGTCCTTGGCGATGCCTTCGCACCGGAAGGCATGGTCACTTCCTTCGATGGCGAGGACCACGTCAAGGACGGAAATCCGGTCCGGACGCCTGGCCAGCGAGAAGCCGCCCCGCGGCCCGGACACCGAGGTAAGGATCCCGGCCCGCACCAGGGCCTGGAGCTGTTTGTTCAGGTACGCGGCGGAAAGCTTGTAAAATTCGGCCAGGCGTGCACTGCTGACAGCCTCCCCCGGCACGGTCCAGGACATGTTGACGCAGCTGTGCAGCCCCCACTCAACACCCTGGCCCAGTTTCATATCCGCGACATTACTTGTCCAGAAAATCTACGGCAAGGATTCCACTGGTTTCCGCTGTCACAGGTGGGTGTTCAGGCACAGTTCCTGAAGCAATGACGATAGCGTTGACCGCATGATGTCCTCCGATGCCGCTTCCTTGTTCAGCCAAGCCCGCGAATGGGCGGCCAAAGATCCGGATCCCGCCACAGCCGCAGAGCTCACCGAGCTGCTGCAACTCGCGGAGGAGGGCTCCCCCGCAGCATCACAGGAGCTGGCCGACAGCTTCAACGGCACCCTTCAGTTCGGCACCGCAGGCCTCCGCGCCGCCCTGGGCGCAGGGCCGAACCGCATGAACCGCGTGGTGGTGCGCCGCGCCGCCGCCGGCCTCGCCGACTTCCTGGTTGATGCGGTGGGTGAGGCCGCCCCCGGGACCCGGCCACGCGCCGTCGTCGGCTATGACGCCCGCTACAACTCCGACATCTTCGCCGAGGAAACGGCGGCCATCTTTACGGCCGCCGGGATCGAAACGTTCCTGATGCCGTCCGCACTGCCCACCCCGCTGCTCGCATTCGCTGTGCGGGCCCTCAATTGCGACGGCGGTGCGATGGTGACCGCCAGCCACAATCCCCCGCAGGACAACGGCTACAAGGTGTATCTGGGCCGTCATGCCGTGGAGCGCAGCGGCCGCGGAGCGCAGATCGTGGCCCCCTACGACGCCAGGATCGCGGCGCGGATCGATGCCGTGGGCGCCCTGGAATCCATCACCCTGGCGGCCGACGGCTGGGCGGTCCTGGACCCGTCGGTTGCGGCGGATTATGAACGCGCGACGGCGGCACTCGCCGATGCGCGCCGCTTCCCGTCCCGTGACCTGCGGATTGTCCTGACCCCCATGCACGGTGTGGGCGGCGAAACTGCCGTGGCGGTGCTTAATTCTGCCGGCTTTGCCGATGTCACCTTGGTGGCTGAACAGGCTGAGCCGGATCCCGACTTTCCCACGGTGAGCTTTCCCAATCCGGAAGAACCCGGCGCGCTGGACCTGGCCCTGGAAACTGCCGTCCGCGTCGACGCCGATATTGTCCTGGCCAACGATCCGGATGCGGACCGCGCTGCAGTGGCGGCCAAAGATCCGGACACCGGCGTTTGGCGTATGCTCCGCGGCGACGAGGTTGGCGCGCTGCTGGGAGCACACATTGTGGCCCGGCTGGCGGCCGGGCCACACCAAGCGTCAGGCAGCGCGGACGAACTTGGCACTGGTGAAGGGGCCGGCGTCTTCGCCAACTCGATTGTGTCCTCGCGCCTGCTCTCCCGTATCGCCGCCGCGGCAGGATACGAGCATGAGGAAACACTGACCGGGTTCAAATGGATTTCCCGGGTGCCCGGGCTGGTTTACGGCTACGAGGAAGCCCTGGGCTATTGCGTTGCACCGGACCTGGTCCGGGACAAGGACGGGATCTCTGCCGCTGTCCTCATCGCGGAAATGGCTGCCACCGCCAAGGCGGACGGAAAAACCATCTTCGACACCCTGGATGAGCTCTACCTTCAGCACGGTCTGCACGCCGGCGACCAACTGAGCATCCGGGTGGCGGATCTGGGCCTGCTGGACGCCATGATGAACCGGCTCCGGGTGAGCCCGCCCGGTTCGTTCGGTTCGTCCGCTGTTGAAACTTTTGTGGACCTGGCCGAAGGGAGCGGGCACCTGCCGCCCACCGATGGCCTGCTGTATCTGACCCGGGACAACACCCGGGTCATCATCCGGCCCAGCGGCACCGAGCCAAAGCTCAAGTGCTACCTGGAGGTCATCCTCCCGGTTGAGTCAGCTGCCGAACTGCCCGAAGCCCGGCAGGCAGCCCGTTCCGCCCTGGACCATGTGCTCGGTGATGTCCGCGAGGCGCTCGGGCTCTAGCGGGACGCTAAACCTCAACTTCGATGAAACCGTCTGAAATGCGGGTGCTGAACGTTTCCAGGCGCACCGCGGCGGTTCCGAAGCATTCACCGGTTTCCAGATCGTAGACCTCTTTGTGCAGCGGCGAAGCGATGGTGGGTCGTGTGCCGCGTGAACCCAGGATGCCCCGTGCCATCACGTGGGCGCCGGTGGCGGGATCTTCGTGGGCCACGGCAAAAACTTCACTGGGGCCCGTCCGGAAGAGTGCCACCTGGCGGCCCGCAATGAGTGCTGCTTCGCCCCAGGCGAGCTCCAGCTCGTCCACGGCGCAGACCCGGTGCCAGGTAGCGGTGTCGGCGGCGAGCGCCCCAAGTTCCAGTGTTGCCGTCATGTCCGGCTCCTCTCCCCGTGCTTTATTGGCCACCTCTATGGCCGTACCAAACAACTTAGGCAACGGGTGTTTCAGAGGCGTGCAGTGAATGTGTCCGGCGCGTAAAAGAGACCTCACCCGCTCGGAAACGCGTTCGTGATGCAGAAGTTAAGCCTACGAAACATAAGGGAAACTGAAGCGAAACTGCGGCTACCTAGTCTGGATGGACACCTCGTCAGAGAAAGTCGCAGAACATCGTCTGCGGCACATGCGAAAGGCCCACAGTGACCGAACAGACTTCACCCCAGACGGCACCGCGCCGGATCGTCGTCGCCGGTGGCGGCCCTGCTGCCCACCGCTTCGCCGATGCCATGCACACCCGGGGCCTTGAGGGCTGGGACGTCACGGTCCTCACGGAAGAAGCCCACCTCCCCTATGACCGCGTGGCTCTGTCCAAGGCACTGACGGACAGCAGCGTGGACCTCACCCTGGGCTCTGCCTCCATGTGGGACCACGCTTCCCTGTCATTGAAGACCGGCGAACGCGTGGTCAAGATCAATGCCGGAGCGAAGACGGTTGAGACCGCAGCCGGCAGCATCTTTGAATACGATGACCTGGTGGTTGCCACCGGCTCCGACGCCATGCGCCTGCCCATCCCCGGCGCCGAGCACGTGCATGTTTACCGCACGCTCGAGGACGTCTGGGCCATCAACAAGGCCATCGCGGAGCTCACGGAAAAGCTGGGCCGCAAGATCAATGCCGTGACCATCGGCGGCGGGCTCCTGGGACTCGAGTCAGCTGCAGGCACTGAACAGCTCGGCGCGACTCCCGTGGTTATTAACGGCGCACCGTGGCTGATGAACACCCAGCTGGACGAAGGCGCGGGCCAGTCGCTGGGCCGCCTCATCGAAGCCAAGGGCTTTACGGTCCACGGCGGTGTGTTCCCCTCGCAGGTCCTTTCCGACGACGACGGACAAGTCACCGGCGTCCTCATGGCGGACGAACGGATCATCCCCGCCGACCTCGTCATCGTGGCCATCGGCGTCAAGCCCCGTGACGAACTCTTCCGCGCAGCCGAAGGCGAGGAGCCGCAGTTCAGCCTGGGCCCGCGCGGCGGCGTGGTCATCAACGACTTCTGCGCCACAGAAGTCCCCGGTATCTGGGCAATCGGTGAAGTGGCCAACTTTGAGGGCATGTGCCTGGGCCTGGTTGCCCCCGCCAACACCATGGCCGAGATCGTCGCGGACCGCCTCCACGGCGGCGCAGCCACCTTCCCGGGCTTTGACACCGCCACGAAGCTCAAGCTCTCCGGCGTGGACGTTGCCAGCTTCGGTGACGCATTCGCCCGGACCGAGCACTCCCTCGAGATTGTCTATGCAGACCCCGCCCGCGGCGTCTACCAGAAGATCGTCACCACCGACGATGCCAAGACCCTGCTCGGCGGCATCTTCGTGGGCGACGCATCCCCTTACATGAGCCTGCGCCCGCTGCTCGGCCGCGAACTCAGCGCCGAACCGGGCGCATACCTCACGGCGGCCGGCGGCGGCGACGCCCCGGACACCGAACTCCCGGACGACGCCATCCTTTGTTCCTGCAACAACGTGGCCGCCGGCACCATCCGCGACACCATCAACGGCTGCGGCGCCTGCGACGGCAACGCCCCCGTCCAGGAGCTTGGCGAGCTCAAGGGCTGCACCCGCGCCGGCACCAGCTGCGGATCCTGCGTGCCGATGCTCAAGAAGCTGCTGGAAACCGAACTCACCAAGTCCGGCGTCGAGGTCTCCAAGGCACTCTGCGAGCACATCGAGCTGTCCCGTCAGGAACTCTTCGACGCCATCCGCGTCCTGGAACTGACCTCCTTCGAGGAGATCATGGCCAAGTACGGCACGGGTGCCGGCTGCGATATCTGCAAGCCCACCATCGCCAACATCCTGGCCAGCCAGAACAGCGCCTACGTCCTGGATGCCGGCCGCGGCACCCTGCAGGACACCAACGACCGCGCCCTCGCGAACATGCAGAAGGACGGCACCTACTCGGTGGTCCCCCGCATCGCCGGCGGCGAGATCACCCCGAAGAAGCTCGGCGTTATCGCCGCCGTGGCCGAGAAGTACAACCTGTACACCAAGATCACCGGCGGCCAGCGGATCGACATGTTCGGTGCCCGGCTGGAAGAGCTGCCGGAAATCTGGAAGGAACTGGTGGACGCCGGCTTCGAATCCGGCCAGGCGTACGGCAAGAGCCTGCGCACCGTGAAGTCCTGTGTCGGTTCCACCTGGTGCCGTTTCGGCGTTCAGGACTCCGTGGCCATGGCCATCCAGCTCGAACTCCGGTACCGCGGCCTCCGCAGCCCGCACAAGCTCAAGATGGGCGTCTCCGGCTGTGCCCGCGAATGCGCCGAGGCCCGCGGCAAGGACGTCGGCGTGATCGCCACCGCCGACGGCTGGAACCTGTACGTCGGCGGCAACGGCGGTGCCACCCCGGCCCACGCCCAGCTGTTGGCCAAGGACCTCGACGACGAAACCCTGCTCAAGTACATCGACCGCTACTTCATGTACTACATCCGCACCGCGGACCGCCTGCAGCGCACCGCACGCTGGCAGGAAGAGCTCGACGGCGGCATCAAGCACGTCGAGGACGTGGTGGTCAAGGACACCCTGGGCATCGCCGAGGAGCTCGAAGCCGCCATGGCCAAGCACGTCGATACCTACGTTGACGAGTGGGCGGACACCCTCAAGGACCCCGAGCGCCTGCGCCGGTTCCGTTCCTTCGTGAACGCACCCGACCAAAAGGACGACTCCATCACCTTCGTCTCCGACGAGCGTGGCCAGATGCGCCCTGCCACTGCGGAGGAAAAGACGCGCGCCAGCCAACAGCCAGTCCTGATCGGCGCCTCCATCCCCATGCGGCCCCGCGCCGAGAACGAGGTATAGCCATGCAGCTCAGCATTGATCTCACCGGCCGCGAAGTCCTGGTCACCGGCTCCGAACACGCCGCCCGCCAGGCGGTCCGCCGCTACGCGGCGGCGGGCGCCGTCGTCTACCGCCTCAGCACCCCTGCGGGCGCAGCGCATGACGGCCCGCTTCCCGAGCGCCCGTTCCTGGTCGCAGCGGTCGACGACGGCCAGCCCGGCTGGGAGCCCCTGCTCGAGCGCTGCGCCGCCACCGGCATCCCGGTGGCGGCCGAGCCTGCCGCCGGACCCGTCGGCCACGTCACCCTGGTGGGCGGCGGACCCGGCACCACCGAGCTGCTGACCGTCGCAGCCGTGAAGGCTCTCCGCGATGCGGACGTGGTGTTCTTCGACCGGCTGGCTCCCTGCCAGGACCTGCCGGACCTGACCTCCGCCGAACTGGTGGATGTGGGCAAGAAGCCCGGCCACCACAAAGTGAGCCAGGCCGACATCGAGAAGCTCATGGTCGAAAGCGCCCTCGCCGGCAACAACGTGGTCCGCCTCAAAGGCGGCGACCCCTACGTCTTTGGCCGCGGCGGCGAGGAAGTGGCCTCCTGCGTGGCAGCGTGCGTGCCTGTCCGTGTCATCTCCGGCGTCACCAGCGCGATCTCCGTGCCGGCGGCCGCCGGCATCCCTGTCACGCACCGCGAGGTCAGCCACATGTTCACTGTGGTCTCCGGCCACGCGCCCCTGACCGAAAAGGAACACACCCACCTGGCCGGACTGGGCGGCACCATTGTGGTCCTGATGGGCATTGGCACCCTCCACCAGCTCGCGGCCGGACTCCGTAAAGCCGGCATGCGACCCGACATGCCCATGGCCGTCGTCGAACGCGGTTACCGCCCCGGCCAGCGCACCACCATCGCGGACCTGGGCACCATCACCTCCGCCGCTGCCGCGTGCAGCAATCCCGCGGTGCTCGTCATTGGCGAGGTGGTTCGCGTGGCGGAAGCCAACCGCGGGCATGCTGAGGCCGCCGCCGACCTCGACCGCCTGGCGGCCTCGCTGCTCGGTTCATGAAAGGATTGACCCCCATGAACGCACTGGCACCAGCTGAACCCGTCCAGCTTGCAGAGACGTCCGGGCCGGAGGCTGCGGACTCCCCGCTGGAGGGCTTCCGCATCGGAGTCACCTCGCACCGGCGCTCCCGGGACCTCATTGAGGCCCTGGAACGCCGCGGCGCGGAAGTGCTGCATGCCCCGGCCCTCAAGATCGCCCCGGTGCAGGAGGACTTCCGCCTCATCGAGGACACCAAGGCGATCATCGCCGCACGCCCGGACCTGTGCATCGCCACCACGGCGTACGGCATGCGCCGCTGGTGCGAAGCCGCCGACTCCTTTGGGATAGGTGAGCAGCTGCTGGAAACCCTCGCCGGATGCCGGATGTTCGTCCGCGGCCCCAAAGCCCGCGGCGCCGTCCGCGCGGCCGGACTCGCCGACGTAGGAATCAGCAGCGACGAAACCACCGCAACACTGGTGGACATGCTGCTCGCCGAAGGCGTGCGCGGCAAAACCGTGGCCGTGCAGCTGCACGGCTACACAGACGTCCGGCAGCTGGAACGCCTGCGTATGTCCGGCGCCACGGTCCTGACGGTCACCCCGTACCGCTGGGTGAAGCCCGACGGCGAAGACCGGCTTCCTCGCCTCATCGAGGCTGTGTGCAGCGGCAACCTGGACGTGCTCACCTTCACGAGCGCACCCGCCGTCGATGCCGTATGGAGTACCGCCCACGAGATGGGCGTCTACAAGCAGCTCATCGAAAGCCTGAAAACAAACGTCACGACGGCAGTGGTGGGGCCGGTCACCGCCCAGCCCCTGATCGATGCCGGCATCTCGCCGCTCATTCCGGAGCGGTTCCGGATGGGCGCCCTCATCCGGCTGGTGTGCGAGCACCTCGCCCTGAACCATGTCCGCAGGCTGGACACCGCGTCCGGTAACCTTGAGCTGCGCGGGCGCAGCCTGCGGGTCGACGGAGTGCAGGTTGAGCTGGCGCCTGCGCCGCTGCTGCTGCTGCGTGCCCTCCTGGGGGCCGGTGGGGCTGTACTTTCCCGGGAATCGCTGTCGGAACTGCTGGAGCTGAAGGGCTCGGTCCATGCACTGGACATGACGGTCAGCCGCCTGCGGTCATCGCTGCCGGACGGCCGCCTGGTGGAGACGGTGGTCAAGCGGGGTTACCGGATCCGGGTCTAGCGCCTCCCGCCCTCTCCTATTGTTACCGGGCGGTAAATGGCAGCGACGATGTGGAAACACGGTGGAAAAACGGGCAGCCTACGCTGGGATTCATCACGAAGTCCCGGCCGCTCCTGCGGCCGCCAGCGAAAGGGCCAGCACATGTCCGCTCCGGCACCGTCCACCTCAGTTTCCCCGGCTCCTCGCATTGTCATTGCCGGAGCAGGGCCCGCCGCACAGGCGCTGGTCCGCCAGCTGGACGGTGCACGCTTCCGCGGCACGGTCACCGTCCTCAGCAACCGGGACGACGCTCCCGCCGAACTCCTGGAACTGGCAGAGCTGCCACAGGTATCAGTCCGCTTCGGCCAGCCGGCCAGCTTCATCGACGCGGAGAACCGTTCCGTTACCACCGCCGATGGCATGGAACTGAGCTACGACGAGCTGGTCATCGCCACCGGATCAGCGCCCGTCGCGTCCCCGGTAGCGGGCGCCGGCCGCTGCCTGAGCTACTCCACGATCGACGACGCAGCCCGGATCGGCGACGCCGTGAAGGAAGTGACGCGGGAACTGGGCCGGCGGCCACTGGGAATCCTCGTGGGAACCGGTGCGGCTGCGGGCCAGGCCGAAGCAGTGCTGCGGGCCCGCGGCGTCCGGCCTATCCGCACAACGGTCCGGCCGGCCGCCGTGGTGCACTCCATCGCCGGCTCAGGCCTGACCGCCTCCGGGGTTGTCTTCGACGACGGCAGCAGCATGAACGGCGACCTGGTTGTCCTGGCCGAAGAGCGGGTCTCCCGCGATGGACTCGCCGCCAGCGCCGGACTCGCTACCGCCCCCAACGGCGGAATCGCCATCAGCAAGGACTACCGGACATCGGTCGCCGGTGTCTGGGCCATCGGCGACGCCGCCGCGTTCGACGGCGTGCGGCTGGGACTGCTGGTCGCGGCGGCCTCTGCCGCCGGCGCCTGCGCTGCGCAGCTGATGACCGCTACATCAGCGGCGGACGCCCCGGCCACGGGTGTGGCCGGGCACGTGCCTGCGGCCGCCTAAACGTCCGCCGCCGTGACACCCGCTGTGACAAGATGGTCACCTGAACAGCCACGCACAGCGTGGCTCCGGCGGCCCACAAGGCCACATGGAAAGGACCATCATGAGCAACGCAGCCACTCCTACCGACCTGACTGGAGCCGGTACGGTCTCAGCACCGGGCAACATCGCTGCCTACATCGACCACACGCTGCTCAAGCCCGAGGCCAGCGAAGCGGAGATCCTCGATGTGTGTGCCGAGGCCGCTGAGTACCACTTCAAGTCAGTCTGCGTGAATCCCCTCTGGGTCAAGACGGTCAAGACCGCGCTCAAGGGGTCCGGGGTACTGACGTGCTCGGTGATCGGCTTTCCCCTGGGTGCCACACCCAGCGATGTGAAGGCATTTGAAGCCCGGGGCGCGGTGCTGGACGGCGCGGACGAAATCGATATGGTCATCAACATCGCGGCCGCCCGCGCCGGTGACAAGGGTGCGCTGGTGGACGATATCTCCGCCGTCGCGGACGCGGTCCACGCGGGCGGAGCCATCCTGAAGGTCATCATCGAAACCGCGTTGCTCAGCGATGACCAGAAGGTCCTTGCCTGCCTTGCGTCCGTTGAAGCGGGGGCGGACTTCGTCAAGACGTCCACGGGGTTCAACGGCGGGGGTGCCACGGCCGAGGACATCGCACTGATGCGCCGCACTGTAGGCCCCGATCTCGGCGTCAAGGCGTCCGGCGGCGTACGTTCCCTCGCCGACGCGCAGGCTATGATTGCTGCAGGTGCAACACGTATTGGTGCCAGCTCCGGCATTGCCATCGTCAAGGGTGAACAGGGTTCAGCCAGCTACTGACGCCGGCCCGGAGCCGCCACAGTTTGAGCCCCGCGGGGCCTAGGAGGAACAAATGTCCAGCAAGACCACCGAGTCCGGCAACGCCACGGTACAAACCCCCCAGAACGAGAACAGCCTCGTGGGCAGCATCCTTCTGTTTGTATCCATGATGGCGCTGTTCCTGGGCTCCATCTACTCCCTGTCCTTCCTCACGCTCGGCAACCCGTGGCCGATGGCCGTCTGCCTGGGCCTGTTTTTCCTGGCGTTCTGGATCCCGCAGACCATCACCGGTCGCTCCGATTCAGCCGGCGGCAAGTAAGAACCCTCTGCAACTTAAAGGTCTGCGGCCCCGGATATTCCGGGGCCGCAGCTTTTTGAGTCATGAACGCTAAAGACTGGCCGTTCACCTACAGCCCGCGTCAATCCCGTGTCAGTCCGCGCCCAGCAGCCGGCTGACCACGGTCTTACCGAGTGCCATGGCGGCCGGGAAATGGGCTTTGGCCAACGACCACGCCGCCACGAACATGCCCACCATCGCGTAGGCGCTCACCGGGATCAGGACCAGCCACTCGCGCTTGGAACCGGCGCGGCCCAGCAACGGCAGGGAAAAGGCGCCGTTGGCTTTCCAGACGTCATTGAGCACCGGCAGTTTCCGGAGAAACTTCGGTGGCTTGATGACGATCGGCCAGAGCAGGGGCACGCCCCCGGTGGTGATCATGTCCCCCACGATGTGGACCACCACCCCGGTCAGCATCGATACGGGCAGCCACGTCCACTGCTCCGGCGCGAACCAGGTCACCAGCCCGGCCATGGCCAGGGCAAAGATCCAGTTGCTGATAAATCCGGACTTGGGAAACAGCTTCAGCGCCTTGGCCGCAATGTTGATCATGAACATGCACAGCAGGCCGGCACCCACGGACAGCAGGCCCCACGCTGTCTGCAGCTGGAACTGGCCGGCCATCATGGCCAGCAGCACAAAGCACGCAGCCCCGAGCACCGAGTGGGTTCCTTGCCGGTGCCCGCCGCTGGCGTTCTCAATACCCACCGCAATCAGGTTGGAAAGCGGCGGCAAAGAGTTTGCCACGGTGCTGTGCCGGTGGTCCCAGTCGCACACGAGCGCCGTCCCCGCCGTCGCCATTCCGCCGATGATGATTCCTGTGGCGTCCAGCGGATACCAGCCCAGCGTGTACGGTCCGGTTGAGGCAATAGCCACCCACGCCGCGGCCCCCGACGCGGCGTGGTGTCCTCCCATCAAGCCCTAACCGCTTACTGCCGGAGCGGCGAGTGGCGCGTCGGAGAAGATGTTGCGGATGACCCCGTTGGCCCATTCGAGGATTTCGGCGTCCTGCAGGTCCCGGCCGCCGATCCTCGCGGTCTTGGGCTTCGGAATCAGCACCGCGTCCAGGGCAGGCTTGGACTGGGAACCCGGGTACATCCGGGTCAGCCGCATCAGTTTCGACTCCGGCAGCTGCGCCGGCGAGAACTTGATGAAGTTGCCCTGAAGTGCGACGTCGGACAGGCCGGCTTCTCGGGCACCCACCCGGAAGCGGGCCACGGCAATGAGGTTCTGGACCGGCAGCGGCGGCTCGCCGTAGCGGTCCACAAGCTCGGCCAGCACCTCCTCGATGGCCTCGTACGTCAAGGCAGATGCCAGCTTGCGGTAGGCCTCCAGGCGGAGCCGCTCCCCCGGCACATAATCGTGCGGGAGGTGCGCGTTGACCGGCAGCTCGATCTTCATTTCGGCGGCCTTTTCCTCGGCGTCGCCGCGGAAATCGGCCACCGCCTCACCCACCAGGCGGATGTAGAGGTCAAAGCCCACGCCCTGGATGTGGCCGGACTGCTCGCCGCCCAGCAGGTTGCCGGCGCCGCGGATTTCGAGGTCCTTCATGGCCAGCTGCATGCCGGCGCCGAGCTCATTGTGGGTGGCGACGGCTTTGAGTCGTTCCAGGGCCACCTCGCCCAGGGGCTTCTCGGACGGGTACAGGAAATAGGCATAGGCGCGTTCACGGCCGCGGCCCACCCGGCCGCGGAGCTGGTGCAGCTGGGAGAGTCCGTATTTGTCGGCCCCGTCCACGATCAGGGTGTTTGCGTTGGAGATGTCCAGGCCGGTTTCGATGATGGTGGTGCACACCAGGACGTCGAAGCGCTTTTCCCAGAAATCCACAATGATCTGCTCCAGCCGGCTCTCGGACATCTGCCCGTGCGCCACCTCCACCCGCGCTTCCGGAACCAGTTCACGGATCTTCGCGGCCGTCCGTTCGATGGTGGACACCCGGTTGTGGACAAAAAACACCTGGCCTTCGCGCATCAGCTCACGCCGGATCGCTGCCGAGGACTGCTTGTCCGTGTACGGGCCCACGTAGGTCAGCACGGGGTGGCGCTCCTCCGGCGGCGTGGCCAGCGTGGAGGTTTCGCGGATGCCCGTCAGGGACATCTCCAGTGTCCGCGGAATCGGGGTGGCGCTCATGGCCAGCACGTCCACGTTGGTGCGCATCTTCTTCAGCGCTTCCTTGTGCTCCACGCCGAAGCGCTGTTCCTCGTCCACGATCACCAGGCCCAGGTCCTTGAACGCGAAGTCCTTGGACAGCAGCCGGTGCGTGCCGATAACCACGTCAACGGAGCCGCTCTTGACACCCTCCACGGTCTCTTTGGTTTCCTTGGTCCCCTGGAACCGCGACAGAGCCTTGACCCGCAGGGGGAAGCCGGAGAAGCGTTCCGTGAACGTTTCGTAGTGCTGCTGGGCCAGCAGGGTGGTGGGCACGAGGACCGCCACCTGCTTCCCGTCCTGGACCGCCTTGAAGGCCGCCCGGACGGCGATCTCGGTCTTGCCGTAGCCCACATCGCCGGACACCAGACGGTCCATGGGGATCTCCCGCTCCATGTCCGCCTTGACCTCGTTGATGGTGGTCAGCTGGTCCGGCGTCTCCACATATGGGAAGGCCTCCTCAAGCTCACGCTGCCACGGGGTGTCCGGCCCGAAGGCATGGCCCTTTGAAGCCATCCGCGCGGAGTACAGCCGGATGAGTTCGCCGGCGATCTCCTTGACGGCCTTGCGCGCTTTGGACTTGGTGCTGGCCCAGTCGGAGCCGCCCATCTTGCTGAGGACAGGAGTGTCTCCGCCGACATACCGGGTTACCTGGTCCAGCTGGTCGGTGGGCACAAACAGCCGGTCCCCCGGGGCGCCGCGCTTGGAGGGGGCGTATTCCAGGACCAGGTATTCGCGGACACCGTCTCCGCCGCCTGCCACCTTGCGCTGGATCAGCTCTACAAAACGCCCAATGCCGTGCTGTTCGTGCACCACGGAATCGCCGTTGACCAACTGCAGCGGGTCCACGGCGTTCCGCCGCTTGGACGGCATGCGCCGCATGTCCTTGGTGGAGCCCGCGGATGTCCGTCCCAGCAGGTCCGCTTCGGTGAGCAACCCCAGTTTGAGACTGTCCAGGACAAAACCGCGTCCGACGGCGGCAGTGGTCACCTCGATGATGCCCGCCTGCGGTTCCTTCTCAAGGGTGTCCACGCGGGCACAGGGGATATCGGCATCGTGGAACAGTTCCGCCAGGCGCTGCGCAGGGCCGGGCCCCTCAGTGGCCACCACGATCCGCCACTGGTCCCGGACGTGGGAGCCGATGAAGTCCATCATCTCGGCCACATCACCCTGGTACCCGCGCGGTTCCCGGGCGCGGAGGTTGAGGACGTCGATCTCCGGCACCAGCTCCTCGTCAGTGGCCAGGGACGTGATGGACCACCACGAGACCTCGTGCTCCAGCGAGGAGCTCCGGGTTTCGGCCAGGGAACGGAAGCTGGCGGAGTGCAAGGCTTCCGACGCCTGCGAGCTGAGGTCCAGTGGAGCCGTGCCGCCATCGGATGCCGTGGACCAGGCAGCTTCCAGGAACTCCTCGTTGGTGGCCGCAAGATCATGTGCGCGCCGGCGCACCTTTTCCGGTTCTATGATCACTGAGATGGACCCGGCGGGCAGCTGCTTCACGAACGGGACCATGGCATCCACCAGCACCGGGGCCAAGGATTCCATACCTTCCACGGCGATGCCGCCGGCGATCTTCTCGAGCATGTCCGCGGCCGCGGGAAGCTGCGCCTTCAGGGTGGCTGCACGGGACATCACTGACGGCGTGATCAGGATTTCGCGGCAGGGCGGGGCATGGAGTTCGGCGGGGTGATGCACGCCGGGCGCCGACAGCGAGCGCTGGTCGGCCACCGCGAACCAGCGCATCTGGTCCACCTCGTCACCGAAGAACTCCACCCGGATGGGATGGTCCTCGGTGGGTGGGAAAACGTCGATGATACCGCCGCGGACGGCAAACTCGCCACGATGGGTGACCATGTCCACGCGTGCGTAGGCCGCGTCGGCGAGGCTCCGCACCACGTCGGAGAACGGCCTGTCCTGTCCCACCTTCAGCGTGACCGGAACCAGCTCACCCAGTCCGGCGACGATCGGCTGGACCACTGCGCGGACCGGCGCCACCACCACCCGCAACGGACCCGACGTCGAACTTTCCGGGTGAGCCAGGCGGCGCAGGACGGACAGCCGGCGGCCCACCGTGTCCGAGCGGGGCGAGAGCCGTTCGTGCGGCAGGGTTTCCCAACTGGGAAACTCGGCCACTGAATCGGCCGGCAGGTAGGCACGCAGGGCCGCCGTCAGGTCCTCTGCCTCGCGTCCTGTCGCGGTGACTGCCAGCACCACCGGGGGGAGCCCGCCATCGGGAGTTTCTTCGTCGGCACCGGCGGCCAGGCCATCTGCCATTTCCGCCAGCAGGACGGCACGGAGACCGGCCGGCGCGCTGATCTGGTAATCCTGGCCCCGGACATCAAAGCCCCTGGCCGCCTCCGCCTGGACCCTGGCGAACGTCTGGTCTTCTGCCAGGACGCGGCGCAGCCCGGCCAGCGAGGGACCGGCGTGGGACGGGCCAGGATGGGACGGGCCAGGATGGGACGGGCCAGTGGGGCTCATGGCGGAAACTCCTGTGGGTTCAAGGGATCGCAGGCAGCACGAAAACCCGAAATTCTCTTCGAATCCCGGGTCATCCCAGCCTACCCCTGCACCGGGGCCCGCCGGGAACCCCCGTTGCTAAGCTTGCTGAGGAAGCGCACCCGTTTGACGCCTCCGCCCGCCTGGCCTGAGGAGCTTTCAATGAGCGATAGCAAGAGTCCGAGCGACACTCCCTCCACCGTGGCCGCAGGGACGGCGCAAACCGTCCTGGTGACCGGCGCCACCGGCTACATCGGCGGCCGCCTGGTCCCCCGGCTGCTGGAGGCCGGCCACACCGTAAAGGTCATGGTCAGGACTCCGGCCAAGATCGCAGGCGTGCCGTGGCTAGGCAAAGTTGAGGTGATCCAGGGCAGTCTCGACGACGGCGATTCCCTCCGCCAGGCGCTGGCCGGGGTCGACGTGCTGTACTACCTCGTTCACTCCATGGCCGCCGGCGCCGGGTTCGAATCCAAGGAAAAGGCCATGGCGGAAACAGCCGCCACAGCTGCCGCCGCAGCCCATATAGGCCGGATCGTCTACCTGGGCGGCCTGCACCCGGCCAACGTCGAATTGTCCACGCACATGCGCTCCCGGGAAGCCGTGGGGAAGGTGTTCCTGGACAGCGCGGTGGACGCGGTGGTGTTCCAGGCCGGGGTGGTGATCGGTTCCGGGTCGGCGTCCTTCGAAATGATCCGCCACCTGTCCGAGACCCTTCCGCTGATGCCGGCCCCAAGCTGGGTGCGCAACAAGATCGAAGCGATCGCCGTCCGGGACGTGCTGCACTACCTTGTGGGCGCCGCCTCCATGGACGGGCCGGTCAACCGCACCTTCGACATCGGCTGCCGGCAGGTCCTGAGCTACGCGGGCATGATGAAGGAATACGCTGCCGAGGCCGGGCTGCCGTACCGGGTGGTCCTGGCGCTGCCCATTCCGGCCCCTAAGCTTGCCGGCCTGTGGGTGGCGCTGACCACGCCGATCCCGCTGTCCATGTCGCTGCCGCTCGTCGAGTCGCTGCAGCACGATGCCGTGTCCCGCGAGCAAGATATCGACGCCCATATTCCCGTGCCGGCAGGCGGTCTGACTCCGTACCGGGGGGCTGTTGCCCTGGCCCTGGGCAAGGAGCGTGACGGCCAGGTGGAAACCACGTGGTCAAATGCCGGCGCGGACGCCGATCCGCTGCCCAGCGATCCGGACTGGGCAGGCCACACGGTCTATATGGATGAGCGGACTTTCCACGGGGATGTTGATCCTGCCCACGTGTGGACCATCATCGAAGGGATCGGCGGCCGGAACGGCTGGTATTCACTGCCGCTGGCCTGGCGCGTTCGGGGCTTGCTGGACAAGCTCACCGGCGGCGCGGGCCTGCTGCGGGGACGCCGGCATCCTGGCACCCTGGCCCCAGGCGAAGTGGTGGACTGGTGGCGTGTGGAACGGATAGAGCGCGGAAAACTGTTGCGCCTCCGCGCAGAGATGCGCGCCCCCGGACGTGCCTGGCTTGAGCTGTCCGTGGAACCTGACGGGACGGGCAGCCGCTACCGGCAGCGGGCTATTTTCTTCCCCAAGGGCCTCAGCGGAAAGCTCTACTGGCTGGCCGTACTGCCGTTCCACAGCCTCATTTTTCCGGCGATGGCACGGAACATCACCACCGCGGCGCAGAAGATCGCCGGCGCCGACAACGCGGGGGCCGGTTCCAACAACCAGCAGGGCTCCCCGTAGGATGTGGGGAGCAAAAAGCGTTCTGACCTACACATCACTGGAGGACCCATGGCACTGAGTGCAACCACCACCCTTCCGCACGCCGTCGGCAGCGTCGCTGCTGTTTTTATCAACGAGGACTTCCAGCGGCACACCAGCCAATTCGTTGGCGGCACCCTGGAGTCTTTCGAAGTGGCCGGAGACGTTGACGGAGCATTCAGCACCACCTCGGTCCGCACCCTCCCCACCACCCGCCTGCCGGAGATCGCCCGCAAGTTCGTGGGCGAAAAGCTCACAGTGACGCAGGTGGAAAACTGGGAGGCCCCAGCGGCTGACGGTTCCCGCCAGAGCAACATCACGCTGAAGATCGCTGGCGCCCCCCTTGATGTGACCGCGGTCCAGCGGCTCGTCGCAGAGGGCGGCAGCACACGCATTGAACTCGAAGGCAACGTCACGTCCTCTGTTCCCTTCCTGGGCGGCAAAATCGCCGAGGCGGCCGAGCCCATGGTGTCCAAGGCCCTGAACATCCAGTCCCAGCAGGCCCAGGCCTGGCTCGAAAGCCACTAGGCCGTGCAGCTCCCTCTGTTTGCGGGCTGCCTGCTGATCATCGCCGGAGTCTGGTCCCTCGTGGTCTGGCCGCAGTTCCTGCGCCGCGTGATGAAGGACCCCCGGGCGCGGGACGCCGCCGGCAAGGCCACAAAG
Source organism: Pseudarthrobacter sp. NBSH8 (assembly GCF_014217545.1). Lineage (NCBI taxonomy): Bacteria > Bacillati > Actinomycetota > Actinomycetes > Micrococcales > Micrococcaceae > Pseudarthrobacter > Pseudarthrobacter sp. NBSH8. The sequence goes on along the minus strand of NZ_CP043178.1, from coordinate 1,236,444 downwards.
TTCCTCACCGTCCACGTGGTGCTGGTCAGCATTTCGATGGTGCTGGGAGCTGTCACCGCGGTGATCGGGGTTATGGGCCTGCTCGGGTAGGCTGTAAAGGTGCGCCGGGAAGTCTGGTCGGCAATACTTTTGCCGACCCCTTAATTCCAGGAGCCATTCATGGCCAAGCACCCTTCCCGTCCCGCCTTCGCCGCTAAGGTCCTCAGCCGCTCAAGCTACCCTGAATTCCTGCGGATCTCCGCGATCCTCAGACTGGAAACAGCCGGCGGCGCCCTCCTCTTGTTGGCGACTGCTGCCGCACTCCTCTGGGCCAACTCACCGGCGGCCGAGGGCTACTTCACACTGCGGGACCTGAAAATCGGTTACGAACCCTGGCACCTCCGGCTCTCCTTGGGGCAGTGGGCCTCCGACGGTCTCCTGGCCATCTTCTTCTTCCTGGCCGGCCTGGAACTCAAGCGGGAGTTCGTCTCCGGCGAACTTCGCAAGGTGTCCAAGGCCGTGGTTCCCGTGGCCGCGGCCGTGGGAGGGGTTGCAGTTCCCGCCCTGATCTATACGCTGGTGAACCAGGGGCAGGACGCTGAGAGCCTGCGTGGCTGGGCAATTCCCACAGCCACCGATATCGCTTTTGCCCTGGCCGTCCTGGCAGTCATCAACACCCACCTGCCTGCTGCCCTCCGGACCTTCCTGCTGACCTTGGCCGTAGTAGATGACCTGCTGGCCATCGGCATCATCGCTTTCTTCTACTCGTCCGGACTGCAGCCGCTCTTCTTGCTGGCGGCACTGGTTCCGCTGGGGCTGTTTGCCCTTCTGGCCCAGAGGAGGGTCCGCAGCTGGTATCTGTTGCTGCCGCTGGCCGCCGCCACCTGGGGACTCGTGCACGCCTCCGGTATCCACGCCACGGTGGCCGGCGTGCTGCTCGGATTTGCCGTGCCGGTATTGGCGTCGCGGAATCGTGGTGAGACGGGCTCCGGGATGGCTGAGTCCTTTGAACACCGGCTCCGCCCGCTTTCGGCAGGTTTCGCCGTCCCGATCTTCGCCTTCTTTTCGGCCGGAGTAGCCGTGGGCGGCCTGGACGGCTTCCGGTCGGCCCTCGCGGATCCTGTGGCGTTGGGAATTGTGGCTGCGTTGGTGGTCGGCAAGACGATTGGAGTGTTCGGCACTACCTACCTGATCACGAAGACCACCAGGGCAAAGCTCGACGACGGCCTCGCCTGGATCGATGTTGCCGGCCTTGCAATGTTGGCCGGAGTGGGCTTCACGGTGTCGCTGCTGATCGCGGAGCTGAGCTTCGGTGCGGGCTCGGCGCACGATGACCACTCGAAGGTGGCCATCCTCACCGGATCACTGGCGGCCGCCCTGCTCGCCGCCGTGGTGCTCCGGCTGCGGAACCGGCATTACCGCGAAGTGGAAGAGACGGAACGGCGCGATGCTGACGGCGACGGCGTCCCGGACGTTTTCGAGCAGCGGCGCTGACCGCCGCGGCCCGGCTTCGGACCGTGCGGGCCTAGGTTGCCTGGTTCAGGGCGTCCTCGGCGGCCACCCAGGAAATCATGGCGCACTTAACGCGCGCGGCGTAGCGGGCCACACCCTCAAATGCGGCGGCGTCGCCCAGGATTTCGGGATCGGCGTTGACTTTCCCACGCGAGCGGAGCACTTCGCGGAAGTTGCCAATGACGGCACGGAGTTCGTCCACGGTCATTCCCTCCCCGAGTTCGCTGAGGACCGACGCCGATGCCATCGAGATGGAGCAGCCTTCGCCGTCCCAGGAAATCTGCGCCACCTTGCCGCCTTCCACAGCCACCCGCAGCGTGACTTCGTCACCGCAGACGGGGTTGAGCTGGCGGGACTGGCCCGTGGACGCCCCCGCCGGCGCGGCGATTCCCGCCAGTCCACTGCCGTGGCGGACCTTGGAATGGTCAAGGATGATCTGCTGATACAGCTGGTCAAGGCTCATTGCGGTGTACCTTCGGTGATCGCGCTAGACGCGGAAGTAGGAGCGGACTCCGGCTACGGCTTCCAGGAAGGCGTCGACGTCGTCTGTGGTGTTGTACAGGTAGGCGCTTGCTCTGGTGGTTGCGGTCAGGCCCAGGCGGCGGTGCAGCGGCTGGGCACAATGGTGACCCACGCGGACGGCGATGCCCCGGGAATCCAGGAACTGCCCGACGTCGTGCGCGTGCACGCCATCGACGTGGAATGCGGCAAGGCCGATCCGTTCCTGTCCTGCGCTGGGCCCCAGCACGCGGATGCCGGGAATGGACTCCAGTCCCGCTACCATCCGCTGGCCGAGCTCCGATTCCCAGCGGTGCACGCGGTCCAGGCCGGTTTCCGTGAGGTAGTTGGCTGCGGCGGCCAGGGCAACCGCCTGCGAGATGCGCTGGGTACCGGCCTCGAAGCGCTGCGGCGCGGGCAGGTACTCGGCCCGTTCCATGGTCACGGTGGTGATCATGGAACCTCCGGTGAGGAACGGCGGCAGCACGTCCAGGATGTCCTGTCTACCGTAGAGGACACCGATTCCGGTGGGCGCCAGCATCTTGTGGCCGGAGAAGACGGCGAAGTCGACGTCAAGCTCCTTGACGTTCAACGGCAGGTGCGGCGCGGACTGGCAGGCGTCCAGGACCACCAGGGCTCCGGCCCGCTGCCCCAGCGCGACCAGTTCCTGCACGGGATTAATGGTGCCCAGCACGTTGGAGGCGTGGGTGAAGGCGAGGACCTTGGTTTTTTGTCCCAGGATCTGGGCCGCAATGTCCATCCGCAGGGCACCGGCGTCGTCGATGGGGATGTAGCGCAACGTGGCGCCGGTGCGGAACGCCAGTTCCTGCCAGGGGATCAGGTTGGCGTGGTGCTCCATTTCCGTCACCACGATCTGGTCACCCGGGCCCACTCCAAGCTCTTTCAGCCGCGCGTCACCGCGCCCCTGCGCCGCCCACAGCGAGGCGTTCGACAGCGTGTAGCTGATCAGGTTCAGGCCTTCGGTGGCGTTGGAGGTCCACACCGTTTCCGCGTAGTCGGCACCGATGAAGTCTGCGATGGTCTGGCGGGCATCTTCGAAAACCTCGGTTGCCTCCACTGCCAGATAGTGGGCACCGCGGTGCACGGCAGCGTTGCGCTGTTCGTAAAACTCCTGCTCAGCTTCGATGACGCTCAGCGGGTTCTGCGACGTGGCGCCCGAATCGAGGTACACCAAGGGCTGGCCGTTGACCAGTTGGCCAAGTATGGGGAAGTCGTTCCGAATCCTGAGGACTTCGGCGTTATCCATGGCCGGCACTGCGCGTTCCAGCGTGGCAGGCGTTGATACTAGGGCCAAAGCGAACTCCTTGAGATGCCAATGGATTGACACTCAATTGTCCCACAACACCACTGTGGCGGCGGCCCGATGGGCAACCGCCACAGCAGCTCCGGGCTTCAGCCCGCGGAAGTGAGGGCCGGCGACGGCTGGGGGGAGAGTCTCGGTCTCAGAAGACTCCGACGTCGCCGACCCCGTTTCGATCCGGCCGCAGGGGCCGGAAGCTTGCGTCAAAACGAGGCCTAAATAGTCTGTTGGCCGGTCCGCGGTTTCCTGTGACTCCGGGTTTTCCTGCCGCACTAAGTCAACCGCACACGAACGCCCGGCACACGAGTAGGCAGTACTCTAGTTTTTTGCGCCTGGGCTACGCGTTAGGCCCCGTGGATACGCATATCCGGACGTCCGCACTCCGGGGCCCGGACGGACGGCTTCCGTACGCAGTCCCTAGTGCGGAAGGGCTGTAGCCAGTTCGTCGCGGCTCCGCACGCCGAGTTTGACGTAGGTGCGGTAAAGGTGACCCTCCACGGTACGCACGGACACCATGAGCTTCTGTGCGATCTCCCGGTCGGTGAGGCCCTGCACAGCGAGCTCTACGATGTCCTGTTCCCTGCGCGTGAGGTGCACGCTCGGTGCTGCGGCGATGAAGTGGCCTTCCCGAAACCGCTCCCCCAGTTCGTGGTCACACTTCTCCCGCAGGGCCACCGCCTGACGGGCCCGCCGGCGCTCCCCGGAGCTCTCAAGGACGGTGCTCGACCGGGCGTAGGCCTCCCTCGCCAGGTTGACGAATCCGGCGCCTTCAAGCATGGCCGCCGTCTCCATGATGGAATCCGCGTCTTCGGACTCCCAATGCTCCGCCAGGGTGAGCATTGCAGCGGCCCAGGGGCCTTCAACGTTCACCGCCAACGTGTGGACCAAAGGGATCACGGAATGATCGCCAAGGTCCCAGCAGAGTGCCAAAAGCTCCAGAAGTGTCCCGGCTCGGCTGGTCACCTCGCGCGTGGTGGACAGTGTGTGGAGGGACGCCAGGCCTTTTCCGTCATGCGCCACATACTCTGATGCTGCTGCGGCGTAGGCCGTGGCAAGGAGTCCGAAGCCGGTGGAGCCCAAAGGTGAATCCTTGTAATCCAACTCAAGCCGGCCGGCCTGGGCGGAGTCACCGAGCCTCGCCGCTACATAGAATGCCAGCCCGGAACCAAACCGGAACAGCTGCAACGGGTCGTTGAGCCGCAAGGTCTCCACAGCCGGTAAGAGCGTTTGGTAGGCGCGTTCCATCCGCCCCTGCCGCAGCAACGAGTAGCCACGGAGTACCTCGAGGCTGCCGCTGAAATATGCGATACCCCTCGGCTGTCCGGCGGCGTAGTTCGCCAACTCCCGTTCCGCCGAATCCCACTCCCCCATGGCCAGGTAGTCTGCCACCAGGCGCCCGAGGACAAATTCATTGAAGAAGAACACGCCACCCTGCAGGGCGGGAAGTTCCGAGGCCGACAGCAATGCAGCATCCAGCCCCTGGAGGGCGCGTCCGGCCGAGGCGAGGGCATGGGCCAACAGCGCGAGTCCCACAGCATGCAGGGCGTCCTCCGTGGCATCACCCCCGCGGCTGCTACGAAGTTCCTGGACCTCGGCCGCCAAAGCCTGGTGGTTGCCGGCTTCGCCAAGTTCCAACAGGTGAAGCAAGCGCTCCTGCCAGATCTTGTCAGGAGCACCGGGTGCCTGTTGGGAATCATGCGGCACGGCCAAGGGGCCAGCAGGCATGGCACCGGCGCTCTGAAGCGCTCCGCGGGAATCGGCTGCGAATACTGCCAGCGGTGTCCCCAGAGCCTGATGTGCCATTGCCCTGAGCATCATGACCGGGACAGCCCAGGGCCCCTTCCCCAGCTGCAGCCAGCACCCGTCCAGAAGCTTGGCCGCACCAACGAAGTCGCCTTCATTGAATAGGGCCCTTGCCTGGACAGCCTGCGCCTGGGGCACGAGGTCGGGATCCGCGACCTTTGCCGCCATCGTACGGCTGCTCCAATTTCGGGAGTGGACCAAGGCGGTGCCTGCGGCCTCAAGCAGCTCGGGACCGGATATTTTGAATCCACATTCGAGGGCCCATTCCACGGCCCGCATCCTGCCTTCAGATCCTTCGGGTGCGGTTCCGAGCTGGTCCCGGATCTTTTCAAGCAGCTGCAGGCTCCGCGACACCGAGATGCTGGTGCGGAGCGCCTCTCCGAATACGGAGTTCCAGATCCGGAGTTCGGCCGGAACACCGGAATTTTCGACGATCATCTGCTGGTCCAGAAGCGTGCGCACCACTTCGGCGCCAAAGGTATCCTCGATCACCTTCCGGCTCACGGGCCCGGCGAGGGCAACAAGTTTCAGGACTTCCTGTTCTTCCGGGCCGCGGCGGAGCATGTCCTTCACCACCACCTCGGTGAGCCTTGGTCCGTCGGCAGGCAAGGGGCCCAGCAGCATCCAGATCCCGTTCCGCTTTGCGAGTTGGCCCCGCTCTGCGGCATCGTGCAACAAGGCATCAAGAATCCGCGGATTTCCGCCGGATGCACTCCAGATAGTGTCAATGGTTGCAGCGGGGACTGTTCCATCAAGGGCATGGGAGAGGACTTCCTCGATCTGCTCCCGGTTCATGGGACGCAGATCCACACGCTCGGCCAGGCCGTCGTACCAGAGCTGTGCGAGCGGCTGCGGCAGCCCGGGTCGCGGCCTGCCGGCAGCGAGCACGGTGGCCCAGCCGGCGGTGATCATGTCGGCCACAATGCTGGCCGTTGCCTCGTCCAAGTGGTGGGCGTCATCCATCATCAGAAGCAACGGGGTATCTTTGCCGCCTTTCAGCTTCTCAAAGTACCTCCACACAGACCGCAGCACAGCCACCGGAGACACCGAGTCCTCGGCAGTGAGCTCCGCGGTGTAGGGCGCCAGAACTCCAAAGGGTACGCCGGAGAGCGACGAGCTTCCATGAATCTGAACAATGATCATCTCCTGGGCAAGCCGCTCGGTGATGGCCTCGGTCAGCGTTGATTTTCCGATGCCCGGGCCCGCCATGAGGAACACTGCCTGACTCGTGCGGCTGCGGATGATATTGCAGATCCGGTCCAGCGGTTCACGCCGGCCCGTGAGGAGCCGGTACGGCGGTCCTGGTTTGGCTGCGTGGCCGCTATACGAGTCCAGTCAGATCACCCCTGGACGTTACTCCGAGTTTGGTAAAGACCTGGTAAAGGTGTCCTTCCACAGTGCGCACGGACACTCCCATCTCTACGGCAATGTCACGGTTGGACGCGCCCCGGCCTGCCAGCCGCGCGATCTGCCTCTCCCGCGCTGTCAGGAGCGGGCTGCCGCTGCTCGGTACGATCGGCAGGCTGGCAACGGTGGCTGCAAGGATGTCAAGCCGGGCCTGTGCAGTCCTGGCGGAGACCGAGTCACCGGCCTGCCGGGCGTAGTCAACGGCCAGCGCCATGCAACGGGCCTCAACAGCGTCCAGTTCGAGGGTGGCCGCCAGTTCCCCGCCGGCGAGCAACGCTTTGGCATCGCGGGTCCGGCTGCCCACGGCGATCAGCCGCGAAATTTCGGCCAAGGGGCCCTGGCGATGCCCGGCTACTTGTTCCATCAGCCGGAAGTCAGCTTCCGTGCCGTTGACTGTTGCTCCGAGCAGGCTGACCCCGGCAAGGGTGAACCTGCCTGTTGCGATGTCGCGGCGGGCGGACTGCTTGAGGCGGGTGGCTGCGTCGCTGTCCCCCAGCCAACGGGCGGCCATATCGGCACAGAATTCAGTGCGGCTCCGGGTGGCATGGTCAGCGGCACCTGCTGTCCGCTGCAGTCTGTCAAGATATTTCCGGGACTGCCCGGCATTGCCGATCTGCGCATATGCGAAGGCGATGGCAGCGTAAGAGGCGCGGAGCATGCTCTGGACGGGCCGCAGCTCCAGCTGCGCAGCGGCCGAGAGCAGCGAATCAAGGGCCACGGCACCGCGGCCCGAGTACACGTAGGCGATGCCGGCAGCGAGCTCCGCGGCAGCACTCCGGTAAGGGAGCCGGTGGAATTCGCGCGCGGAAGGCGGATCCAGGAGGTCGATGCACCGGCGCCACTGCCCTGCCATCAGGAGCACGTTGTACGCCCGGCCGGCGAACTTCTCACGCAGCCCCACGATCTCGCCGGCGTCCGAGATCTGCCCGCCCACCTGCCTCATCAGGCTCAGCGCGTCCATTTCCCGCCCTGTCATGGACAGTGCGCTCATGAGGATTACCGCTGAGTTCATCCTGAACCACGTATCCGGATTCTGCCCAGGGTCCGCGGCGGCTTCCAGCGCCGGCAGGGCAGCGGCGTAGTCCCCCACGAAGGCCTGGTACTCGAATTCGCTCAGGCTGATCCGGTTGGCCGCAGCAGCCAGAGGCTCCGGCCAGCCCTTCGCGATTCCCGGTTCCACGCCAAGCCGCTCCCGTGCCGTCTGCAGAAGTGCCGGCATGCGGGCGGTGTGTTCGGGGAGCCAGACCATAACCCGCGATTTGGCGGCGACCACCCGGGCGAACTCTTCAACGTCCAGGTTGTCCAGCTGCGGCTGGGAAATATCGTCCAATGCTGCCATGGCCTGCACCGGCAGGTCCATGAGCAGGTACGCTGCCGCCTTCTGCCGCTGGGCAGGCACCCATTGGGGGTCATTCCGCTTCAGTGTGTCGGCGTACTTGAGGGCAAAATGAGGGTCAAAGAGCTGCACTGCGGCTTCGGCAGCGGCCAGCGCCATGGCCGGACTCAACTCAGCCTCGCATTCCTGGGTCCAGGCGCCGAACGCCATCAGCTCCTCCACCGTCATGGTGGCAGGGTCAGGCTCCTTGCCGCCCAGGAGGAGGCTCCGCAGTTCCCGTCGCCGAGTGATGCTCAGCCAGGAGCGGACAACGTCGCCGAGGTACTTTTCACGCAGTGAAACCCATCGGTGGTCCGAAGAATCGATCTCCAGCAGGCCCGAATCCTCCATGTCCGCGACCACACCGGCACCGTAAACGGTGGTCAGCCTGGACAGTTCCACGCTGCGGGCGCAGGAGAGCATCTCAATGACGTCCCGTTCCTGCGGAGACTTCCGGGTCCACTGGGACCGGACGATGTCGTCAAGGCTGGCCGCGCCGTCGAGCACCACTTTGTCCCGCAATGTCCAGACGGAGTCCGAAAGAACCAGGTTCCCCGAATGCTGCTGCTCGGTGGCAAGCGCCTTCAGGAGCAGCGGGTTACCGCCAACCATGGTGTGGAAGGTGCTGACCAGGGAGGCCGACACGCGGTGGCCCAGCAGGGAAAGCAGCACCTGGCGGGTCTGCAGTTCATTGAGGTTGTCCAGCCTGACCTCGGTGAGCCGGCGGTCGCTGAGGAGCCAGTGGAAGTCGGCCGGAAGGTCGCTGATCATGGGTGCCACGGCCACAATGCGGGCGGTCCCTGTCAGGAGGATGTTGAGCAGTACGCCGGCGCTCATGTCATCAATGCCGCCCGCGGTGTCCAGGGTGATGACACACTGGCGCCCCGCGGCATCGCTTTTGATGAGGGATGTAATGCCACGGAGGATGGCTGTGGGCGAACCCATGTACGCCTGGGGAAGGCGCGCCAGCAGGAAAGCCAGGCAACCGTAGGGCGTTGTTCCGGATGACGGTCCGCTGCGCAGCTGCAACGTCCAGATATCCGGTCCCAGCTCGGAGACGGCCGTCCTGGCCAAGGAGGACTTGCCGACGCCGCGTCCGCCGGTGATGACCACTCCCAGGGATTCGAGGCTGGTCAGGGCTGTACGGACCGCATCGAGGTTGGCGCTCCGCGCGGGCACGGACCATCGCTGCGGCTCTGATACGCCAGCAGTGTCGGTGCGCAGCCCAACGTCGTTGAGCGGTGACCCACGTCCCCAGCTGAGTGGCTCGATTGACATGAACTTGTCCCCTAAATCCCACCTAAAGCGGGATAAGCCCCATCGCCCCCCCGCTTAGGAAGAAGACTACCCCTTGGCACACGCAGGTAAACAGGGGACAGCCGGTTTAAAGTTTTATTGCTGACCGTCCGACCTGGCCGGATGGAACTTCTGCTGGGCCGAGGTCAGTCCTTCCCTGACCAGCAATTCCACGGCATCGGCCGCCTCATCGAGCAGGAACGGAAGGTCCTTGCATTCTGCAGTGCCAAAATCGCGCAGGACATAGTCTGCAGTTTCCATCCGCCCTGGCGGGCGGCCCACACCCACCCGTACCCGTAAGTAATCCTTGGTGGCCAGTGCCTTGGACATGTCCCGGAGTCCGTTGTGCCCGCCCTCGCCGCCACCGCATTTCAGCTTTATGGTGTTAAACGGGATATCAATCTCATCGTGCACCGCAACAACATGGTCAGGATCAATGCCGTAAAAGTTCGCCAGGCCCGCCACCGGGCCGCCGGAAACGTTCATATAGCTCATCGGCTTGGACAGCACCACCCGTGGGCCGCCGATCCCCAGCCGCCCTTCGAGCACTTGGGCGCGTGCCTTGTGTGTTTTGAACTTGCCGCCCATCCGGCCCGCGAGTTCGTCCAGGACCATCTGGCCGACGTTGTGCCGGTTGTCCTTGTATTCGGCCCCGGGGTTACCGAGGCCAACGATCAGCCAGGTGTCAGTCATTATTCAATCCTAAGGTGGTCCGGACATGGCTGTGGCCGGACCCTGACAGGGCCCGGCCACAAATCAAACTGTGCCGTTATTACTCGGCTGAGACTGCGGCTGCGGAGTCAGCCTGTGCCTCTTCCTCAGTGACCTCAGTGGCCTCGGAGATGTGGACCACCAGTGCGTCGGCGTCGGCCAGCAGGACCGAACCCTTCGGCAGGACAAGGTCGGAAGCGTGGATGTGCTGTCCGGCGGAGCGGCCCTCGATGTCGACTTCGATGGCGGTGGGCAGGTGGGTTGCCTCGGCCTCAAGGGAGATGACGGTGAGTTCCTGGTTGAAGACGCTGCCCGGAGCCAGTTCGCCAACAATGTGAACCGGGATGTCCACGGTGACCTTCTCGCCCTTGATGACGGTCAGCAGGTCGATGTGCTCGATGATCTGCTTGATGGGGTCGCGCTGGACGTCCTTGACCAGGGCCAGGTGCTCTTCGCCGTTGACGTCCAGGGTCAGCAGGGCGTTGGCTTTGCGGACTGCCAGCGTGGTGGCCTTCGCCGGAAGCGTGATGTGGATCGGCTCGGCGCCGTGACCGTAGATGACGGCGGGGATCAGGTTGGCCATGCGCGCGCGGCGGGCAAAGCCCTTGCCGAATTCGGTGCGTACTTCTGCTGCGAGCTTCTGCTCAGACATGTGTATCTCCTCGGAAGACTAAAAGGTGTTCGGCAAGGGCGGAGGTCTGTTACGACCTTCAACGCCGGGCGGCCGTGAGGCGGCTCTTCCAGAAGGGAGATTCAGACCCAGTCGATAACGGAGACCTGCAGTCCGGTTTCCCGGATGCTCTCCCTCGCCAAGGTATCGTCAAAAAGCTTACCAGCGCCGGGACCAAATACTGAAAACGGGCCCGACGCCGGCTGCAAGAGCGTCGAGAATCAGGCGTTGCCGTCGAACAGGCTGGTGACAGATCCGTCGTCGAACACTTCACGGATGGCGCGGGCGATCAGCGGTGCGATAGACAGCACCGTCAACTGCGGGAACTGCTGATTCGCGGTGAGGGGCAACGTGTTGGTGACCACCACTTCGCGGGCGCCGGATTCGGAGAGCCGTTGTGCAGCGGGCTCGGAGAAGACAGCGTGCGTCGCGGCAATGATGACGTCCTTCGCCCCGGCGTTCTTCAGGACCTGGACCGCTCCGGAAATGGTGCCGCCGGTGTCGATCATGTCATCGATGAGGACGCAGGTCCGGCCCTCGATCTGGCCCACGACGGTCTTGGAGACGGCCTGGTTGGGAACGGTGAGGTCCCGGCTCTTGTGCACAAACGCCAGCGGCGCTCCGCCCAGGCGTTCAGCCCACTGCTCCGCAACGCGCACCCGGCCGGTGTCCGGGGACACGACAGTGACGTTGTCCGCGGCGACGCGGGTGCGGATGTAGTCCGCCAGGAGTGGGATGGCCATGAGGTGGTCCACGGGACCGTCGAAGAAGCCCTGGATCTGCGAGGTGTGCAAGTCAACGCTCATGATGCGGTCAGCACCGGCGGTCTTGTACAGGTCCGCCACCAGGCGGGCGGAAATCGGCTCGCGGCCGCGTCCCTTCTTGTCCTGCCGTGCGTACGGGTAGAACGGGGACACCACGGTGATGCGCTTGGCGGAGGCCCGCTTCAGCGAATCGATCATGATCAGCTGTTCCATGAGGTGGTTGTTCAGCGGCGCCGGGTGGGCCTGGATGACGAACGCGTCTGTTCCCCGGACGCTTTCGCCGGCGCGGACGTAGATCTCCCCGTTGGCGAAGTCATAGGCATCAACGGGCAGCAGCTCGGTACCCAGCTCCTTGGCGATTTCCCGCGCCAGTTCGGGGTGCGCCCGCCCAGCGGCTAGCACCAGCTTCTTCTCGCCGCGTGCCGTAATTTCGCTCATTATCGCTGGTCCTCTTCTGTCGATGCCGGGGTATGTGAGGAATCTGAGGCGGCCGCCTTCGCCAGTTCAGCCGAGCGTGAGCCGGGGCGGTTAGCCACAACCCATCCCTCGGCGTTGCGCTGTGCTGCAACGGACAGGACGAGAGCCCCTGCCGGGACATCCTTGCGGATCACCGCGCCGGCTCCGCTGTAGGCACCGTCCCCCACGGTGACCGGCGCAACAAAGACCGTGTTGGAACCTGTGCGTACGCCCGAGCCGATCACCGTGCGGTGCTTCTTCTCGCCGTCGTAATTGGCCGTGATGTTGCCGCAGCCAATGTTGGTGTCCTCGCCGATTTCGGCGTCACCAGCGTAGCCGAGGTGGGAAAGTTTGGAGCCTCGGCCAATCGTGACGTTCTTGGTTTCGTAGAACGCACCGATCTTGCCGGTGTCACCGAGCACGGTGCCGGGACGCAGGTACGTGAAGGGGCCTACAGCGGCGTCCGCGCCGATCACAGCGCCGGAACCGTGCGTGCGGGTCACCTTGGCGCCCTCGCCGATGCGGACATCGGTCAAGGTTGAGTCGGGGCCGACGACGGCGTCCCGCGCCACGGTGGTGGCGCCGTGCAGCTGCGTGTTCGGCAGGATACGGACGTCCTCGTCGAGGGTGACGGTCGAATCGATCCAGGTGGTGGCGGGGTCAACTACGGTGACCCCAGCGCGCATCCAGGCCTCAACGGTGCGGCGGTTCAGTTCCGCGCCGAGGGCGGAAAGCTGCACACGGTCATTGGCGCCCTCCACCTGCCAGCGGTCTTCGGTGACGACGGCAGCAACCCGGCCGCCCGACTGCCTGGCGATTCCCAGCACGTCGGTGAGGTACTTTTCACCCTGCGAGTTGTCAGTGGTGATGTGGACCAGCGCGTCACGGAGGACGTCGGCATCGAAGGCGTAGATCCCGGAATTGACCTCACGGATCAGGCGTTCCGCTTCCGTTGCATCCTTGTGCTCGCGGATGCCGGTGACGGAGCTGTCCTCACCACGGAGGATACGACCGTAGCCCGTGGCGTCAGACAGCAGCGCGGTCAGTACCGTGACGGCATTGGCCTCCCGCTCATGCGTGGCCACCAGATCCGCCAACAGGCTGCCGGTCAGGAGCGGAACATCGCCGTAAGTGACCACTACGGTGCCTGCAAGTTTTTCCTGGGCGTCCAGTGCTTGCACGGCCACCTCAACGGCGCGGCCGGTGCCGGGAACGTCGTCCTGGTCCACGATCAGGGCTTCGGGGTCAAGCTCGTTCAGGTGGCGGGCCACCAGATCCCGCTCGTGGCGGACCACCAGGGCCAGCCGTCCGGGATTAATGCTGCGGGCTGCCAGGAGGGCGTGGCCCACCATGGACCGACCGCCGATTTCGTGCAGGATCTTCGGGGTACGGGATTTCATCCGGGTACCGGCGCCTGCTGCCAGAACAATGACGGCGGCTGGGCCGGTAGTCTCGGGGATCACGTACGGGTTCTCCTTGCTTGGTTGCGCGTTGCGCTGGGCGCGGTGCCTGCCCTGCCAGATCGCTGGCGGGCACCGAGTTCATCCTACTGGACGGTCATAGCACAGCAGTTCCGCCCATAGGATTCGAACCTATACTCCACGGCTCCAAAGGCCGGGGTGCTGCCATTACACCAGGGCGGACCATGCCATAGGCGCAAAGGCCAAGGCACAAGTATTTATTTTGCCATGGCTTCAGGGCCGCCCGCGACATTGGCAGGAATCTCGGCAGCCATGCCCCTGCGCCGCCGACGTTTCCAGCTGTTCAGCGGCGCTAGGGCATGATGGAAATGTGAGCAATAACCCACCCCGGATACGGATGACAGGCGCGCAGCGGCGCAGCCAACTGGTCGACGTCGGCCGTGGCCTTTTTGCCGCGCGAGGGCTCGACGGGACCACCATTGAGGAAATTGCGGCCTGCGCCGGTGTTTCCAAGCCCGTAATCTACGAACATTTCGGCTCCAAGGAGGGACTGTACACGCAGGTGGTGGACTTTGAGTTCCACATCCTGCTGGACTCGATCACCGCTGCCCTGACGGAGGAAGGCAAACCGCGGGTGCTGGTGGAACGCGCCGCCCTGGCCCTCCTCACCTACATCGAGGACCGTGCGGAGGGCTTCCGGATCCTGATGCGGGACGCACCGCCGTCGCAGCCCGAAGGCGCCTTCTCCACCTTGCTGTCCCAGGTCACCGCCCGCGTGGAACACATCCTGTCCGACGAATTCCACCGCCGCGGCTTCAGCGCCCGGGACGGCGCCATGTATGCCCAGATGCTCGTGGGCATGGTGGCCATGACCGGCCAATGGTGGCAGGACAGCCGCCAGCCCGACAAACACACCGTTTCCGCACACCTGGTCAACCTCGCCTGGAACGGCCTCACCGGCCTCCAGAAAGACCCCGAACTCCGCACCGAAAGCTGAGCCGGGTTGCGTTCGAAAGCGGGACACGAGCAGCGCAGAGGATGTCCGCGGCTGCCAGCGCCCCAATATCGAAGCTACTCGCCGAGAACTTCCAGGGCTTCCATCCATTCGAGTTCCAAGGCTTCGCGGTCTGTAGCGAGGTCCTTGAGTTTTTTGTTCTGGTCGGCGAGGGCGTCAAAGTCGGATTCTGCGGTGCTCCTGACCATCTGGTCGTGAATCTTTTTTTCCTGCTGCTCCAGTTTGCCCAGCTGGCGCTCGATCCGGTTTTTGGCCTTCCGGGCGTCGCGCTTTTCGGCTTCGGAGGAGCCGGACGCTGCAGGGGCGGAGCTGCCGCTCGGGCCGGTGACAGGGTTGCCGCCACCGGTGATCGTGGAGCCGGCAAGAGCCCCTTCGCGGAGTTCGAGGTACTGGTCCACGCCGCGCGGCAGGGCGCGGATCTTGCCGTCGCCCAGCAGCGCCATCTGGTGGTCCGTCACGCGCTCCAGCAGGTAACGGTCGTGGCTGACCACAACGAGCGTGCCCGGCCAACCGTCAAGGACGTCTTCGACGGCGGCGAGGGTGTCGGTGTCGAGGTCGTTGGTGGGCTCATCGAGCATCAGCACGTTCGGCTCCCCCACCAGCAGGCGCAGCAGCTGGAGGCGTCGGCGCTCACCGCCGGAGAGGTCCTTGACCGGGGTCCACTGCTTTTCGTTGGTGAAGCCCAGCTGCTCTACGAGCTGGCCCGCCGTGAATTCCTTGCCGCCCACGTTGAAGGACCGCTTTTCACGCTCGATGACTTCGATCACGCGCAGGTCCGAGACGTCGTCGAGCTCTTTGACCTCCTGGGTCAGCACGGCGGTGACCACGGTCTTGCCGCGCTTGACCTTGCCGGATGACGGCTGAATCTCGCCGTTGAGGAGTTTCAGCAGCGTGGTCTTGCCGGCGCCGTTGACGCCCACGAGGCCCAGCCGCTCACCGGGTGCAAGCCGCAGGGTGATGTTGTCGAAGAGTTTCTGTCCGGGGTCGCCGCCGAGGAAGTCCAATGAGACGTTCTCGAGGTCCAGGACGTCCTTGCCGAGCCGGGCGGTGGCCATCTTGCTCAGGGCTGTGGAGTCGCGCGGCTCGGGGACATCGGCGATGAGGGCGTTGGCGGCCTCGATGCGGAATTTAGGCTTGGCCGTGCGGGCCGGAGCGCCCCGGCGCAGCCAGGCGAGCTCCTTCTTCACGAGCATCTGGCGCTTGCCTTCCATAACATTCGCCGCGCGGTCACGCTCTGCACGGGCCAGGACGTAGGCCGCGTAGCCGCCGTCGAACGGGTCCATGATGCCATCGTGGATTTCCCAGGTCTTGGTGCAGACTTCGTCCAGGAACCAGCGGTCGTGCGTGACCACCAGGAAGGCGCCCTGGTTCGCCCGCCAGCGGGTCTTCAGGTGCCTGGACAGCCACGCGACACCTTCCACGTCGAGGTGGTTGGTCGGCTCGTCGAGCATGATGACATCGTGGTCCTCGATCAGCAGCTTGGCCAGCGCCACCCGCCGCTTCTGCCCGCCGGAGAGTGCGTGGACGTTGGCATGCCAGTCGACGTCTGACACAAGCCCGCCCATGACTTCGCGGATCTGGGGATTGCGGGCCCATTCATAGTCGGCCTGGTCGCCGACGATCGCCGCGCCTACCGTGAGGTCCCCGTCGAGCACGTCGCTTTGGTCCAGATAACCGATGTTGACTTCGCTGCGCTTGGTCACCCGGCCGGAATCCGGGGTTGAGCGCATTGCCAGCAGGCGCATCAGCGTGGACTTGCCGTCGCCGTTCCGGCCCACCATGCCGATCCTGTCACCTTCCTCGAGTCCGAGGGTGATGCCGTCCAGGACGGTGCGCGTTGCGTACGAAACCGAAAGGTTTTCGCCGCCAAGAAGGTGTGCCAAGAGGACTGCTTTCTGCTGCTCAGTAAGGAAGGGGCTCTTAAAGGAGGGTATCGGAGATGATGCGGGCGCCGGGCACTGGCCCGTGGACAGCCAGTGCTGTCAGCCCGTAGTGCCGCAGATCCTCGGCCAGGCTTTCGGCAGCCGTTGGATTGTGCGTCAACAGTGCCACTGTGGGTCCCGAACCGGAGACAATCCCCGCGATGGCGCCATGGGACTCGCCCATTCCCAGCGTATCGCGCAGCGCGGGGGCAAGTTCAATGGAGGCCCGCTGGAGATCGTTCACCAGGACCCGGCTCAGGGCGTCCGCGTCCCCGCTCCGCAGCGCCTGCAGGATCTTGGGATCCACGGCCGTGGGCTCGGCAACGTCAAGCCCTTCGGCCTCGCGGAGCCGGTCCAGGGTGCGGAAGACTTCGGGAGTGGGCAGTCCATAGTCCGCCGCCACGAGGACCCAGTCAGTCTGGGCTTTGGCTAGGGCCGGCGAAAGGTCGTCGCCAACGCCGAGCCCGACGGCGGTTCCGCCGAGGAGGGAGAACGGGACGTCAGCACCCAGTTCAGCAGCCAGGTGTGCCAACTCGTCCCGCGACAGCCCGCTGTTCCACAGCGCATCGCAGGCCAGCAGGGTGGCCGCGGCATCGGCCGAGCCGCCACCCATGCC
Source organism: Pseudarthrobacter sp. NBSH8 (assembly GCF_014217545.1). NCBI lineage: Bacteria > Bacillati > Actinomycetota > Actinomycetes > Micrococcales > Micrococcaceae > Pseudarthrobacter > Pseudarthrobacter sp. NBSH8. The sequence goes on along the minus strand of NZ_CP043178.1, from coordinate 1,219,678 downwards.
CCCGGCCACGGGGACCCGCTTGGTGATTTCGAGGTGCACCCCGGTGGAATGCTCGGAGACATCGGCCATGATCGCTGCGGCCTTATGGGCCAGGTTCTTCTCATCCAGCGGAATATCCACGCCGTCCAGGTCCAGGGTGCTGTCAGGACTGATGCTGACGGTGATCCCCGGCGTCTCCGTGCTGGTGGCTGCCACTTCCTCATAGAGGGAAACGGCCAGGTAGACGCTGGCAACGGAGTGGTAACCGTCCGCGCGCAACGGTCCCACGTCCAGGGAAACGTTGACCTTGCCGGGCGCCTTCACCCGGACGGTCCGCGCGGGAAATTTCCCCAAGGGTGCGTTCACGACCCGGCCTCGCGGGCTTCGGCAATCCGGGCGAAGGCGTGGATGTCCAGGACTTCGCCCCGGGCAGAAGGAGCCACTCCAGCGGCGATGAGGCAACGTTCGGCTTCGGGTGCGCCGCCGGCCCAGCCGGCCAGGGCGGCGCGCAGCGTTTTCCGGCGCTGGGCGAAGGCGGCGTCGATCACCGCGAACACCTGCTCACGGGTGGCGGTAGTTTCAGGTGGTTCGCGCCGGGTGAAGGCCACGAGTCCGGACTGGATCTTCGGCGCCGGCCAGAAGACGTTCATGCCGATCACGCCGGCCTTACGCATGCTGCTGTACCAGGCTGCCTTGACCGAGGGCACCCCGTAGGTCTTTGATCCTGGCCCCGCAGCCAGGCGGTCGGCAACCTCGTCCTGGACCATGACCAGACCGTGCTGCAGGCTGGGGAAGTGCTGGAGCAGGTGCAGGACCACCGGCACGGCGACGTTGTAGGGCAGGTTTGCCACAATGGCGGTGGGCTCAACAGGGAGGGACGTCACCTTCATGGCGTCGGCCTGGACCAGATGGAAAGAGTCCGCCGCTTCAGGGCGCCAGGCCTTGATGGTTTCGGGCAGCTTCGCTGCCAAGACAGGGTCGATTTCAACGGCGACCACCGTCTGTGCGGCGTCCAGAAGGCCCAGGGTGAGCGACCCAAGCCCGGGCCCGACTTCCAGCACGGTCTCGGTTGGCCCAATGTTCGCAACCGAGACGATCCGGCGGATGGTATTGCCATCGATGACAAAATTCTGACCCAAGGTCTTGGTGGGCCGGATACCGATTTCTTCCGCCAGCCGGCGTATGTCGGAGGCACCGAAGAGGGGTGCGGGCGCGGCGGCAGTCGGTTCAGTCACCTAGGTATCCTATCCCGGCCGCTGTGACGGTCCATCCGCATTCCGGGCGGATCATGCGTGTCAGGCGGCATGTGTTTCCGCTTAACGGCGGCGGCCGGCCCCGGGACAATCCGGGACCGGCCGCCGCCTTCTGCTTACCTGGCGGTTGTGGTCAGCTGCCGCCAGCGCACGTGCTTATTGGCGCCTAGCTTGTAGCGGCCCAGCCACAGCCCCACGGCTGGAGGCCTCGCTGTGCGTACACGCGGTTGGCAATGTCGATCTGCTGCGCCTTGGTAGCGAGGCTGGCGTTAGGGGCGTAGGCGCCGCCGCCGGAGCCGATCCAGGTCCGGATATCGAACTGGAGGCCGCCGTAGTAGCCGTTCCCCGAGTTGATGGACCAGTTTCCGGTTGACTCACACTGGGCGATTTTGTCCCACATGGCCTCGTTCATCATGGCCGGGGCTGCGGCGCCGGTGTTCGTTCCGGCCGCGGCCACGGCCGCTGGCTTTGCCTTGGTGCCGACCGTGACCTTTTCAGTCACGGCAGGCACGGAAACTGTTTCGGAGACCAGGGTCCGCGAGGCTTCACGGCCGTCAACCATCACCAGTTTGAAGCTCTTGTCCACCTTGCCGGCCACGCCGGCCTGGGTGACCTCTTTCTCGCCCTTGAAGAGCTCGGCGCTTTCGGTGGTCATGCTGTCGAAAGCAACATTTTCAGTGGTCGCTGCGGTCTGGCTGGTATCCACCCGGGAGACCTTGACCACCATGTTGTTGACCACGTGCGCGTTGCCCGGCTGCGAGGTGCGGTCGTCCACGCCTAGGGTGATGCCGGCGTCCTCCAGCACCTGGGCGACGGTCCCCGCGGTGGTGGTGGCCGTGGCGGCCTTACCGTCGGCGACAATGCTGACGGACTTGGGCGTGGAGATCGATACAAAGGATCCGGCCACAGCGAGCTGGGCATCCTTGGGGACGGAGACGGAGGAGGAGCTGGCCACCCCGAGTTCGGTCACGAGGCCCGCAACATCCGGCGCCGTGGTGTTGATGGTCTTTTCGGAACCGTCCAGGCTGACCTTCACGGACTTGGCCATGTTGACGTTTATCACGGTGCCGTTCTCCACTTTGGCGTCCGCCGGGGGCGAGACGCGGTCAGCCGACTTCAGTTCTACGCTTGCGCTTTTTACTACCTGGCCCACGGTGCCGCCGAAGGACTGGACCGAAGTCACTTTTCCATCGACGTTGAGGGTAACGGTTTTGTTATTTCCGACGAAGGACACGAGGCCCAACACCAGCGCACAAAGCACCACCAGCTGGGTGCCCGCCTTGATAAAACTGAACTTGCCGTCCGTTGTGAAGAGCTTGACCACGATTGCCCGTAACTTTAGATCGATCCGGGCACGGGGAAAAACGCAGTAAAATGGCCGGCGCGTGACCCTGGGGACAAGCTCCGGGCACCGTTGCGCCGCCACACTCCGCGCGGCAGGCAGCGGGCATCAAAGCCCTGCCCGGTCCTGCTGCGAATGGAGTGAAATTGTCCGAAGGCCTTCCCCGACCCCGGCTAATAGTTCTCTACTGTAACCGTAGCGTTATAAAGCGGCCAAGAATTTTACATACGAAGTATGTGTATCAAGCAATCCGGCGCGGCCGGGATCAGTCCCAGGATCCGTACGTCCGCGCGGTATTTTCGCTGATCCGGGTGCAGAGCTCAGCGAGGTCAGTTCCTGTCAATTCGGCCATGGCGCGGACGGTGTACGGCACCATATAGCTGGCGTTTGGACGGCCACGGTGCGGATGCGGAGTCAGGAAGGGAGCATCCGTTTCCACCAGCACGAGGTCCGGGTCTGCCACCGCCAGTGCGGCGCGGAGGTTGGCTGCATTCTTAAACGTCAGCGTGCCGGCGAAGGACATGTTCCAGCCCGCGGCGTTGCAGATCCTGGCGAGCTCCTCATCACCCGAGAAGCAATGAAACACCACCCGTTCCGGAGCCCCCTCCTCGCGCAGGACCTGCACCACGTCGTCGTGAGCGTCGCGGTCGTGGATCTGCAGCGTCAGGTTCAGTCGCTTGGCGATATCGATATGCCGCCGGAACGAATAGCGCTGGTGGGCCAGGCCTTCCCCTTCTGTGCGGAAGAAATCGAGGCCGGTCTCGCCGATGGCCCTGATCCGGGGATGCGCGGCCAATCGCTCAATCTCGGTCAGCGCATCCTCCAGCTCGCCGCGCCTGGCATAGTCCGGGGCGTCGTTGGGGTGCAGTGCCACGGCGCCTAGCAACCTGCTGTCCAGGTCAACGGCGCGGACTGTAAACCGAGAGGACTCCAGGTCGCAGCCCACCTGGACAGCCCCCTGCACTCCGACGGCCTGGGCCGCATCCATCGCCGCGGCGATCCCCACGGGGCTCTCACCGTCGGGGAAGTCCAGGTGCGTATGGTTGTCCATCACGGGGACCGGCAACGGCTCCGGCGCCGGCGGATAGTGCGGCCGCGCCTGCCGCCAGGTGCCGGCTGGGGTGTCGGCCGTAGCACCGGATGCGGCCTCAGCGGCGGTATGGGCTGCATCTTCAGGGTCCGTCCCGACTGCGCGGTAGGCGGCGGGAATCAGCGAATTGCACATCCCTCAAGCCTAGCGGCGGCCGATCCCCGCAGAATTCCCGGAACTCTCTGTCAGCCAGGGCAGTTGTGTTAGTAGGCTGGTACGAACAGACGCGAACGCCCACCGCCGGGCGAAGGCAGGCCTGCTGTCCCGTTCCGGGCGATCCCCGGGCTGAAAGGTTGCAGATGGATTCCCACCGCCGCACCGCCGTCAACGAGGTAACCCCTGCCAGCCGGAACTTTTCCGCCGTGACGGAGCAAGTGGGCCACCTCAACGGCCACAAGTCAGCAGCTATGGACAGGGAAGCATTCCACGCGGCCAGCCAGCGGATCCTGGCATCCATCAACACCGTCATCGACGGAAAGTCGGATGCGGCCAGGCTCGCCCTGACAGTTTTGCTGGCCCAGGGCCATCTGCTCCTGGAGGACGTGCCGGGCGTGGGCAAGACCCTTCTGGCCAAAACCCTCGCCCGGAGCATCGACTGCACGGTCAGCCGCATCCAGTTCACCCCGGACCTGCTGCCCTCGGACGTAACGGGCGTGTCCATCTACAACCAGGCGTCGCGGCTTTTCGAGTTCCGCCCGGGTGCTGTGTTCGCCAACATCGTCATTGGCGACGAAATCAACCGCGCGTCTGCCAAGACGCAATCAGCCCTCCTGGAGTGCATGGAGGAACACCAGGTCACGGTGGACGGCGACTCGTACAAACTCGACGAACCGTTCATGGTGGTGGCCACCCAGAACCCGATCGAGATGGAAGGCACCTACCCACTCCCGGAAGCCCAGCGCGACCGATTTATGGCACGGATTTCCATGGGCTATCCGGACAAGGACTCCGAGATCGAGATGCTGGAGACCCATCAGGCGACCTCCCCGTTGGCCAAGGTCTCCCCCGTGGTCACCGCAGCGGACGTCGCAGCGATGATCGCAACCGTCCAGCAGGTTTACGTATCTCAGGCGGTCAAGGAATATACCGTCTCAGTAGGCCGAGCAACGCGCGGAAGCCCCCTGCTCCGGCTGGGCGCCAGCCCACGCTCCATGCTCCAGCTACTCCGGGCTGCGAAGGCCACAGCGGCCCTGGACGGCCGCGATTTTGTGCTGCCCGACGACGTCGTCGGCGTGGCGGAATCCGTGCTGGCCCACCGGATCATCCTGGACCGCAAGGCAGCCGGCGCCGGCGAGACGCCGCACACCGTTATCCGGGGCATCCTCTCCCGGCTCCCGGTGAACCAGGAGCCGGTGAACAACCCGGCCCGGTCATCGGCCCCGCCCGCCGGATTGCGCCGGAACCACTAGGCTGGGCCGGCACATGGCGCTGCGTGACCGACTCCCCCGGCACCTCTTCAGCCAGCGTGGCTGGGGGCTCCTGGCCGCCGGCGCCGTCTGCCTGTTGTCTGCGCAGATCATGGGGCGGCGGGATCTGCTGAGTTTGAGTGTTCTGCTCATAGTCCTTCCCCTGGTTTCGCTCGCCGGAATCAGGCTCCTCAAGCCGCGGTTCCGGGTTTACCGCGAGTTCAACCCGTCCCCGGTGGAAACCTTCGCTGCAACCACGGTTAGGCTCGCCGTGGCACGGACCGGTTCCGGTGGCGGCCGGGCCATCATGGAGGAACGGCTGCCGCCACGGTTCGGGGAATCCCCGGCCTTCCATTTTCCCGCCCGCTCCGCCAAGGGCGGGACCAGCAGGTACGAATACCATCTGCGCTCCACCAAACGCGGACAATACCTGATCGGCCCGGTGACAGCCGAGTTCACGGATCCGTTCGGGTTGTCCCTGCACCGGCGGTCAATTGACGACGGCGACACCCTCACCGTGACGCCCGCCGCCGTCGAGCTTCCCGCGACGGGCCTCGCGGGAGCCCGCGGGAACGACGGCATCACAGCCACGCGTACCCGTGCCAACCCCAGCGACGATGACGTCATGACCCGTGAATACCGCCCGGGCGATCCGATGCGCAGGGTGCATTGGGCGGCGACCGCCCACCACGGCGCCCTGATGGTGCGTCAGGAGGAATCCGTCACGACGCCGGAGGCCACCGTCATCCTGGACCAACGGTTCGCGGCGTTTTCCGGCGGCCACGGTTCTGGTCTTGGGGGCGGTGCGGCCGCGGACGGCCACGAGATGATCACCAGCGGCACGTTCGAGTGGGCCGTGGTGGCCGCGATCTCCATCTGTACGCACCTGTCGGAGCGCAGCTACGCCCTCCGGCTCCTGGACCCCCGCGGCGAACCCGCGTTCCTCCGTTCCCCGTCCGCGCCGGAACCGGAGGCGGAAGAGTTCAGCGGAGTGTCCGGGCTCCAGTCGATCGCCGAAAGCCTCGCTGCCATCCAGCTCTCCGGTCCGCACCATGCTGCCCGGGAGCACGGTGGCCAGGATGCCGGACCGGCTGTTTTCGACGATCACCTCATGGATAAACTCTCGGCCCACCGGATGCGGGGTCCCCTTATTGCCGTGCTCGGCAGGATCTCGCCGAGCGAGGCCAGAGCCCTCGCTCCGGCGGCGGGTTACGGCGCGAATGCCTTCGCCATCATCGTTTCCGACAGGCCCGCGGATGCCGAGGTCTCTTTGGAGGCCCTCCGCCGGGGCGGCTGGAGGGCAGTGGCTGTGACAACCTCGATTTCAGTCCCGGATGCCTGGACCCACTTCGACCAGGCCGGTGCTGCGCCTGCCACGGCGGCTGCAGACGTGCGCCGCGGAGCGGGGGTGGGGCGGTGACGCTGGCACCGGAACGCAACGTTTCCCGAGACAAGGCAGCCACGGGTAGCCCTGGACAAGTCCCGGCACGGTCGCGGGTTGGGGCGTACCCCTGGGCCATGGCCGGGGCTGTGGCCCTCTCTGTTGCGGGCGCCGCAATTTCCCTCAACGGAGTCCTGCGCGGATGGGCCTGGTACTTGCCGATCCTGACCACGGTAGTGGTGGTCTGCCTGTCCATCGCCACGCTCCGCGCACTGCGGGCCCAGCCCCTTGTGGTGGCAGCCAGCGGCTTTGCGTCGCTGATCGCGGTTCTAACACTGACGTTCTTCCGGAGCACGGGCATTGCCGGTTTCATCCCGTCCGGGGCAACCCTGGCCGAAGTGGACAGGTTCATCCGCCGGGCGAGCGAGACGGTCCTTGCGGAAAGTGCCCCGGTGGCTCCGAATGCAGGAATCGTGATGGTGTGCTGCGCAGCCCTGGGCCTGACCGTCATCCTCATCGATGCGTTGGCCGTGCCGCTTGGCATGCCGGCAACAACCGGGCTGGGCCTTCTGGCCATTCTGGTGGTCCCCGCCACGGTGAAGCCCCAGAGCGTGGGGGTTTGGGGCTTCATTGCCACGGTGGCCGGATATCTGCTGATCCTCGCGTGCAGCCAGTGGTTTGCGTCGGATTCCCGCACATCAGCCGACAGCGGCCGGAATCCCGGCCAGCTGCGGCGGGCCGTGCTGACCGGAACCGTGGCGCTGGTGGCAACCCTGGCGGTGCCGGCGGCAATTCCAGGTTTCGACCACGGCACGTTTCCGCAGGGCTCCCGGCTGAACCCTTGGGGCGCCGGCACCGGCCTGAATCCCATGATTACCCTGGGAAACAGCCTGCGGGCACCAGGCGGCAGCGGGCGGATCACCTATGCCACCAATGCGGCCGGGTCGCTCTATCTGCGGTCCGTCACTGTTGACAATTTCGACGGCGAATCCTGGGGACCTGATGACCGGGACGCCGAGCGCCGCCCCGTGGCCGGACAGCTGGAGACGGGCTACGAGATCGTCGCCGAGGAGCAACTCCGCCAGGTGACTGCCGTGGATACGGGCACGTTCACCAGCCCGTACCTGCCGTTGCCGTATGCGCCCGAGTCAATCCGCGGGCTCGACGGCTCCTGGACGTGGGACCCGGCCACGCTGGCCGTCAAGGGAACCAACACCAACTCACGGGCACAGCAATACATTGTGGTGTCCTCGACGCCTAAGCTCACGGCCACCCTGCTTCAACAGTCCTCGCAGGCCGTGCGGGGAATCCGTGATGATTTCACCAGGGTTCCCGGCAACGTCCCGGACATAGTCCGGAGCACCGCTGCGACGGTAACGGCTTCCAGCGACACGCCCTTCGCCAAGGCCATGGCCATCCAGAAATACCTTCGGTCGGGTGAGTTCACCTATTCCCTCCAGTCACCTGTCCAGGGCGGCTACGACGGGAATGGGCTTTCGGTGCTGGCCGATTTCCTGGCCCAGAAGAGCGGTTACTGCATCCACTTCTCGTCCGCGATGGCTGTAATGGCCCGCTTGGAGGGTATCCCCAGCCGCATCGCGGTGGGCTACGCGCCTGGCCGTACCACCGGTTCCACGGTTTCCGTTGCCGGGCAAGGTGGACTGCCCGAGTATGAGGTGGACGCCCGGGATGCCCATGCCTGGCCCGAACTCTACTTCCAGGGACTGGGGTGGGTGCCGTTCGAACCCACCCCGTCGCGTGGCGTTATACCTGCGTACGCTACGGAAACCAGCAACCCGGGTAGCCCCGTGTCGCTGGAAAACAACGCCGACCTCCTCCCGGGCACAACAGCCCCGGCCTCCACGCCAGGTGCGACGGCCGCGCCCCTCCCCGGTGCAGGTGGCGGCGATGGGGACGTGGGGCAGGTGCTCCTGCCGTGGCTGTTCGGGACGGCGGCCGCGCTTGGCCTTGTCCTCCTGGCGGCCTCGCCAGGGCTGGTGAGGGTGGGGCGGCGCGCACGGCGGCTCCGCACCGAGGACCGGGCCCGGGAGGACGTGGTTCCGCTGGCGTGGGCTGAAATCCGCGACCTCGGAACTGACTACGGCCTGCCACCGGAATCCAGCGAAACAGCCCGAACATATTCCGCCCGGTTCCGCCAGTCATCCCTGCTCGGCGAGAGCGGTGGAATGGACGACGCCGCGCACCAGGCCATCCGCAGCCTCACCTCCGACTTCGAACGCCGGCACTACGGGCCGCCTGTCCAGGACCCAGGCCGCGGCAGGACTGGGGCGATTGCCCCGCGCATCGCGGCGGTACAGCAGTCCTTGCGAGCTAACGCCTCGCTCCCCCGACGCCTCCGGGCCGACTGGCTCCCGCCGTCGGTTCTGGGACTGTGGGCCTGGCTCCTGGCTGCCCCGTTTAAGAAGGTCAACAGGCTGGCACGCGGGACGGCAAAAGCCGCCGCACGCTCCGGGTCGAGGGCGCGCGACCGCCTGTTCCGGCCGCGGGGCAGCCAATAGCAGCCAACTGCTATTGCCTGCCCGCAGGCGCTGGAGGACCCGGCTCACCGGATGATAATCCTGTCAGCCGGAGGATTGTCCGTTCAGCCGGCGTAGGGGTCCGCGATGCCGATGTACTGGGTGTAGAGGTATTCCTCGATGCCCTCGAGGCCGCCTTCACGTCCTAGCCCGGACTGCTTGACGCCGCCGAACGGTGCGGCGGCGTTGGAGATAACGCCGGCGTTCAGGCCGAGCATGCCGGTCTCGAGCCGTTCGCCCATCCGGATGCCGCGGTTCAGGTCGCGCGTGAACACGTACGCCACCAGCCCGTACTCGGTGTTGTTGGCCAGGCGGATCGCTTCGTCCTCGGTGCCGAAGGTGATGATCGGGGCGACGGGGCCGAAAATTTCCTCGGACAGGATCCGGGTGCCTTCGGTGACGCCGGTGAGGATGGTGGGCGGGTAGAAGTAGCCTGGGCCTTCGGCCGGGGCGCCGCCCAGGACAGCTTTGGCGCCGGAGGCGACGGCGTCGGACACGAGTTCGTGGACCTTGTCCCGGCTCTTGGCATCGATCAGGGGTCCCACCTTGGACTCCGGCTCGGTGCCCCGGGCGGTGGTCATCTCACCCATTTTCGCGGCGAACTTCTGGGCGAATTCCTCGGCGACGGATTCGTGGACGATGAACCGGTTCGCGGCGGTGCAGGCCTCGCCCATGTTCCGCAGCTTCGCCAGCATGGCACCGGCGACAGCAGCGTCCAGGTCTGCGTCTTCGAAGACCACGAACGGGGCGTTGCCGCCGAGTTCCATGGAAGTCCGCAGCACAGTCTCGGAGGCATCGGCGAGCAGGCGACGTCCTACCTCGGTGGAGCCGGTGAAGGACAGCTTGCGCAGCCGCTGGTCCTTGATCAGCGGGCCGGTGGTGGCGCCCGCAGTGGACGTGGGAATGACGTTCAGGACTCCGGCGGGCAGGCCCGCCTCCTGCATGACGGCGGCGAACAGCTGCGAGGTCAGCGGCGTGAGGTTGGCGGACTTCAGCACCATGGTGCAGCCGGCTGCGACGGCGGGGGCGATCTTGCGGGTGGCCATGGCCAGCGGGAAGTTCCACGGCGTGATCAGCAGGCACGGGCCCACCGGCTTCTTGGTCACCAGCAAGCGGGACTTGCCGTCCGGGGAGACCGAGTAGCGTCCGAACGCGCGGACGGCTTCTTCGGAGAACCACCGCAGGAACTCCGCGCCGTAGGTGACCTCGCCACGGGCTTCGGCAAGCGGCTTGCCCATTTCCATGGTCATCAGCAGCGCGAAGTCCTCGGCACGCGCCGTAACCATTTCAAAGGCACGTCGGAGGATTTCACCGCGTTCACGCGCCGGAACCCTCGCCCACGACTCCTGTGCGGCGGCGGCCGCGTCCAAAGCAGCCTCGCCGTCCTCCGGGCCCGCGTCAGCGATGCTAAGGAGTACCTTCCCCGTGGCGGGGTCTTCGATGTCGAACGTCTTGCCTGAAGCCGCCGGGCGCCATTCGCCGTTGATCAGCAATCCGGTGGGAACAGAGGCCAGCAGCGCGCTTTCGCGCTCCGCGGTAACAGCTGGCAGTGCGGTGACAGTCACGTTGACTCCCTCGTCAGTAAGGTTTGGTGCAGCCACTGCACAGGCCTGGTGGCCTGCCTTCCCGGCTGATTTACTGTCAGACTACTGCCGCGGCCGCCAGAGGGTCTACGCCTGGACGCACTACAGATACCAGACACTGTTGTGCAGCTGCACAGCTGAGTTTTCGCCTGCTCAGCGTGCCGCGAGGACTGCCGCGTACAGCTCCCGCTTGCTGACGCGGACGTCCTCAGCGACAGCGGCCACAGCTTCCTTCAGCCGGATTCCCTGGGCCACCAGCTCGTTGACGGCGGCCACGTGGTCTTCGGGGGTCCCCGGCGCCTGCTCGGGAGCGCCGCCCAGCACCACGGCTATCTCGCCGCGGACCTCGTTGCCTTCGGCCCACAGCAACAGTTCCCCGACCGTCCCGCGGATGACTTCCTCGTAGGTCTTGGTCAGTTCGCGGCAGACGGCGATCCGCCGCTCGGCACCGAAGCGCTCACGCAGCGCCCGCAGCATCGATTCCAGGCGGTGCGGGGCCTCAAAAAACACCATAGTCCGGCGTTCCGCCGAAAGGTCCGCCAGACGCGACGCCCGTTCGCCGGCTTTCCGGGGCAGGAACCCCTCAAAACAGAAGCGGTCGGTGGGCAGGCCGGAGAGAGCCAAAGCGGTCAGTACCGCAGACGGGCCCGGGACGGCGGTCACGGTCAGTCCTGCGGCCACAGCGCCTTCCACGAGCCGGAACCCCGGGTCCGAGACCGAAGGCATGCCGGCGTCAGTGACCATCACCAGGGTTTTGCCGGCCCGGACGTGCTCCAGCAGCTCCGCGGTCTTAGTGGCCTCGTTGTGCTCGTGGTAGCTGATGACCCGCCCGGCGACGGTGACTCCGAGGTTCTGGACCAGGCGGTGCAGGCGCCTGGTGTCTTCGGCGGCCACGATGTCCGCTGTACCCAGGAGTTCGATCAGGCGGGCCGACGCGTCGCCGGCATTGCCGATTGGCGTCGCCGCCAGCACAATCCGGCCCGGCCCCGTGGCAACTGGTGCCGTTGCAGCCGGGTCCGCTGTCACCTGCGTCTCTGTCGCTGGTTCCTCCCCGGCGGCAACGGAAGGTTCTGCAGGGCGGGAATCGGCGAAGGTGCTGGGGTTAGGGTCCACTCCCCCAGCGTACTGCTGGCAGGGGGCCCAAGCTGCAAAAGGTAGCATGGGGCTCGTGACGCAGACCTCCATGCGGCCTGCCGAGGCCGGCCAAACCAACCAGCCGGAACGAGGCCCCTGGATCGCCCGTCCGGCGAAGGCCTTCTCGTCTGCAGCCCTCCGCGAGCGCCTGATCGGAAGCACCCGCGGCTGGCGGGATTACCCGCCGTCGCTGCGTCTCTGGTTCTGGCTGGTTCCTGCCCTGACTTCCGCGCTCGGGGGCGTCCTCCGCTTTGTCCGGCTGGACACGCCGCACAGCCTGGTCTTCGATGAAACGTATTACGTCAAGGACGCCTACTCCTACCTGGTCAGCGGCTACGAACGGGGCTGGCCGGACAAGGCCAACGACTCATTCAATGCGGGCAACCCGGCCATCCTCCTGGACACTCCCGAGTACGTGGTCCATCCGCCCGTGGGCAAGTGGATGATCGCCGGCGGCATGTGGCTGTTCGGGGCCGATAATCCGTTCGGCTGGCGGTTCGCGGCCGCACTGACCGGAACCCTGTCCATCCTGCTGCTCACGCTGATTGCGCTGAAACTGTTCCGCTCATTACCGCTGGCTGCGGCCGCGGGCCTGCTGCTCGCCGTCGACGGCCACCACCTGGTGATGTCGCGGACATCACTCCTGGACATCTTCCTGATGTTCTGGATCCTGGCGGCCTTCGGAGCATTGCTGCTGGACCACGATGACGGTCGACGGCGGCTGGCCGCACGGCTCGGACGCCACGCGGCCGCGTCCCCGAAGGGCCAGCCCTCACCCCGTCAGCTGCTGGCGGGACCATGGCTGGGGATCCGCTGGTGGCGTCTCGCCGCGGGAGTGTGCATAGGCCTCGCGGTGGGCACCAAATGGTCGGGCCTGTTTTTCCTCGCCGGCTTCGGGGTGCTGACGGTCCTGTGGGACCTCAATGCACGGCGCGTCGCGGGAATCCGCGGTTGGGTCAGCGGCGGAGTCATCAAGGACGGGCTCCAGGCCTTCGCCAGCATGGTTCCTGTTGCCGTGGTGGTCTACACCGCCACCTGGACGGGCTGGTTCCGTTCCGAGGGCGCCTACTTCCGGCAGTGGGCCCAGAGTAACCCCTCCGCGGAGTGGGGCTGGCTGCCTGACTCCCTGCGTTCCCTGGCGCATTACCACCTGGAGGCCTACAAATTCCATCAGGGGCTGGGCTCCGAACACCCCTACGAGGCAAGCGCCTGGAGCTGGCTGGTGATGGGCCGGCCGACGTCGTTCTTCTACCAGAAACCGGAGCAGGGCGTCCCGGGATGCGACGTGCCTAACTGCGCCTCTGCCATCCTCTCGGTGGGGAACCCGATGATCTGGTGGGGAGCGGCCATCTCGCTGGTGGTCCTGCTGTTCTGGTGGGCAGGGCGCCGTGACTGGCGTGCAGGCGCGATCCTCGCGGGTGTGGGTGCCGGCTATCTGCCGTGGTTCATGTACCCGGAGCGGACCATGTTTTTCTTTTACGCAGTCTCCTTTGAGCCTTTCCTGGTGCTCGCGCTGGTGTATTGCCTGGGCCTTGTCCTGGGCCGGGACACCGACCCCCTCTGGCGCCGGCGCTCCGGTGTTTACCTGGTGGCACTCTTCGTCGCCGGGGCAGTCCTGCTGTCCGCTTTTTTCTACCCGGTGTGGACGGCGGAGACCATCCCCTACCAGGAATGGCGCTTCCGGATGTGGATGCCGTCCTGGATCTAAGGCAGGATTGCATCAGACCCTGACCGGCCGCGAACTGCGTTGAGGCAGCGGAACGGAGACGCCACCCGTGCGAGAAGCAAGCACAAAACTCCTGGTGGAACTGGAGCCCGGCAGCAATGTCACCGATCTCCTGCGCCAGCGGGAGGCCGCCAACCCGGCTCACGCCCTCTACGCGCGCAAAGGCCCCAACGGCTGGACCGACGTTCCGGCGCAGAAATTCCTGCACGATGTGTGCGCCCTGGCCAAAGGACTGATCGCCGGCGGCCTGGAGCCCGGCGACACCGTGGCAATAATGTCCGCCACCCGCTATGAGTGGGCGCTGGTGGACTTCGCCATCTGGTTTGCCGGCGGCGTGAGCGTTCCCATCGACGAGGCCTCGACCCCCGGCCAGATGGAGTGGATCCTGCACCACTCCGGCGCGCGGCGGGTGTTCGCCGAAGACCGCGGCAAGGTGGCGATGATTAAGGGCATCCTGGAGACCTCCGCGCTGTTTAAGGACCGGCTGGTCGCCTTGGTGAGGATGGATGACCATGGCGCTGCACCGAACCTCGCCAGCGTCTCGGCCGCCGGAATGGGCGTCACGGATGCCGAGCTGGAACGCCACCGCTCCGCCGCAGGCCTGGACGACGTCGCGTCCCTGGTCTACACCTCCGGGACCACCGGACATCCCAAAGGCTGCGAGATCACCCACGGCAACTTCGCGCTCGTGGCCGTCAACGCCGTTGCATTTCTCCCGGACATCATCAAGGCGCAGAATGCGTGCACCCTGATGTTCCTGCCGCTGGCCAATGTGCCCGCCCACGCCGCCCAGGTTGCGTGCCTCCATGCCGGTGCTACCGTGGGCCATGTCACCGGTCCGGCTGATCTGCCGGCGGCTCTGGGCACGTTCAAACCCACGTTCCTCCTGGCGGGGCCCCGGATCTTCGCGAAGGTCCGGGCGGAGGCCGCGCACCAGGCTGCCGGGTCAGTAAACGCCGGGATCTTCAGGGCTGCGTCGGCCGCCGCCGTCCGCTTCTCCACAGCACAGGACAACGCTGCCCGCGGCCGGGGCAGCGTACCGGGACGGGCGTTGCGGGCGCGGCATGCCGTCATTAACCGACTGGCGTACCCGAAGCTCCGCCAGCTTCTGGGCGGCCGGGTCCGCTACGCGGTATCGGGCTCGGGCCCCCTGTCGCCTGAGGACGTGCACTTCTTCCGCGGCGCCGGGATCCAGGTCCTTGAGTGCTACGGGCTGAGCGAAACAACGGCGCCCTGCACATCCAACACTCCCGCCCGGACCAGGGTGGGCAGCGTGGGCATCCCCCTGCCGGGCACCACTATTCGCGTGGCCGAGGACGGCGAAGTGCTGGTCAAGGGGATCGGCGTGTTCAAGGGTTACCATGCCAACGAAGCCGCCACCGCCCGGGCCTTCCTGGACGGGTTCTTCAGGACCGGAGACCTCGGCGAACTGGACCCTGAGGGCTTCCTGACCATCACGGGCCGCAAGTAGCAGACCGCTACTCCAAGGGCTGAGCAGCCGCTTAGGGCTGCACCTCAGCGGCGTCCTGGTCATCCTTGGCCAGCCCGCGACGGCGGCGCGTGGGCCAGGTGAGGATGAGCGTCACGAGGGCTGCCAAGAGGACCAGTGCTGCGATGACAGTGCCGGCATCGATCCAGAACTGGCCCGGGAACAGCCTGATCAGGGTGTCTTCCAGGGCGAAGGTCCAGGAACCGCTGGCGAAGAAGATCCGGTGGAACTCGGTGAAGAACTGCTGCCAGCCGAGCACGGCCAGCGCGCCAAGGCTCAGGATGATCGCCAGCGCAACGATGGATCCTGCGAACAGTCCGCGGCGCACTCCGCCGGTGCTCCGGCGGCGCAGGTAAGCGATGGCCACGAGGCTGAGGACAATCAGGAGTGCTCCCCCACCAAAGGCCGAGAGGATGACAATTTTCACGTCGGCCATGTGGCTGACTTCGCCGTCCTTGAAAAGGTCCCCGCCGCTGCGGTTGACCAGGTCGCCCAGGTACCGCGGCCCCGCCCAGTTGCTGAGGTAGTCAACCGCGTAGGACCCGTACGTCATCCGGTCGTCGGTGCTGAAGCCGTACCCGTCGCCGGGGAACCCGGGCCGGTTGTACTCGACCCACAGGAACAGCGGGCTGGTGACCGCGCGAACGGCCAGCACCAGCAGGATCACGGGGTAGAAAAGGGCCAGCAGGACTTGCCAGATGCGCGGAGCCACGGGCTTGGCGTTCGCTGCGCTTTCGCGCTCCGCGTTGCGGCGTTCCACTTCCTCCTGCGGCGGACGGACCTGCAGGGCTGACGTGGGGAGCGGCTCGCTGAAGTGGGCACCGTTTCGGGTGGCGCCCTGCGCGGACGGTTCTTTGCGGAGTGACTCTTCCACGGAAGGTACGACGGCGGGGGGTTCGACGGCGGCCTCCGCGGCTTTTCGGCCGGCGCGGCTTTCGGGCTGGTTGACACCGCCCTGAACGGAACCGGAGCTACCGGCCGGGGACGCCTCGGGAGTGCCGGAGCCGGATTCATTCAGCCAGGCAAAAGCCGGCTCGTCCGTGTCCGATGAAGTATCCAGGTCCGGATCCGGCTGCGGCTCCGTGCGTTTGGCAGGGGTCGGAGAATTGTCGTTCACAGCAGCGTCACTTCCGTTGGGGTCCGCGCTGCCGGCTCTGATCCGGGCAGCGCCGTGTATCTGATATTGAGCCTACCGCCCGCTGCTCCACGAGGGCGAGGAGCCACCCCGGCGCCAGCGGATTCATGCGGCGATTTCGCTGTATCCGGCGTCACCGGCCAGCAGATCGCCGCGTTCACCGGCGTCATAGGCCCGCCTTCCCCACACCAGGACGTAGCTGCAATAGGCGGCCAGTACTGCCAGGCCGATGCCGATCTTGGCCCAAACCGGAAGTGGACTGGGCGTGACAAAGCCCTCCACCAATCCGGAGACGAACAGCACCAGCACTAAGCCCAAGGCCACGGTGATCAGCGATCTGCCTTCATCCGCCACAGCCCGTCCCCGTGTCCGTGGTCCCGGCGACACCATGGCCCAGAAGATCCGCAAGCCCGCAGCACAGGCAATAAAAACAGCTGTGAGTTCCATCAGGCCATGCGGCAGGATGTAGGTGTAAAACACACCCTGCTGGCCCACTGCGGCGAAGACTCCTGCAGCAATCCCCACGCCCTGGGCGTTCGTGAACAGGATCATGGGTACCCAGATACCGGTAATGCCCAGGGCCACCGCCTGGGCGCCGATCCAGGCGTTGTTGGTCCAGACGGCCCCAGCAAACGAGGCCGCAGGGTTTTCCGAATAGTAGTCAATGAAGTCTGCCTCGACGTACTGCCGGACCGCAGCCTCCGAGGCAACGGACCGCAGGGCTTCCGGGGACGTCCCGATCCAGAGCGCGTAGGCGCCGGCGACCAGGACAAATGCGGCGCCGCAGGCCAGAGTCAGCCACCGCAGGCGGTACAGGGCTGCGGGCAGGGCAGCCACGAAGAAGCGGGCCAGGTCCGCCATCACGTTGGACCGCGCGCCCGTGAAACGGGTCCGGGCCTGGGCCAGGGTGGCGGACAGGGAGGCGGACAGGCCGCTCTCCGGGGCAATGGACCGGATGAACGAAAGGTGCGCCGACGTCGACTGGTAGAGCCGCAGCAGCTCATCGGCTTCGCCGCCGGTGAGGCGCCGCTTATGGGCGAGCTGGTGCAGCCTTGACCACTTGTCCCCGTTGGCGGCGGAGAAGGCATCCATATCCACGGCAACAGCCTAGCCGCCATAGACTGTGAACGTCCGCAGGATGGTTGACGAGGGATTGGGGTATCCGCTTGAGTTCGATAATCACCGGCGAGGCAGTTGTCCTGGAACTGCGCCCCGCGTCCTTCGCCGCCCGTGCCCTTGGGCTGCTGCTGGATGTGCTGTTCAACATCATCCTGCTGGTCCTGATCCTGCTGGGCATCGCAGCCGCCGGCCAGGACCTTGACGAGGCGGCAATGCGGGCGCTCATGCTGGTGAGCGTGGTCTTCTGTTTTGTGATTTTCCCCGTGGCGGTGGAGACCCTCACCCGTGGGCTCTCGCTCGGAAAACTGGCAGCCGGCTTGCGGGTGGTTCGGGACGACGGCGGCGCCATCCGGTTCCGCCATGCAGTGATCCGGGGGCTGACCGGGTTCCTGGAAATCTACCTGACCATGGGCGGGCTCGCCATCGGCGTCGCCCTCTTCAACAGCCGCTCCAAGCGGCTGGGTGACATCCTTGCCGGCACGTATGCGCTGCGTCGGCGGGTGCCAGTCGAGGCGCCGGTCCACCTCCTTGTTCCCCCACAGCTTCAGGCCTGGGCCTCAGCAGCGGACATCGGCCGGATTCCGGACGCCACCGCACGGCAGGCTGCCCAATTCATCCGGCAGGCCGGCCGCATGGCGCCCCTGTCCGCCGCCGGAATGGCCGCATCGATCGCCACGGAACTGGCCGGGCATGTGGCCCCGCCGCCGCCCCCGGGTACCCGTCCGGACCAGTACCTGGCGGCCGTTACCGCCGAACGCCGGCACCGCGAACTTGCGCGGTTGCGGCAGGCCCGGCGCCGGAACTCGGCCACGGCGGAGCGGCTGGGCCGCCTGCCGTTCGGCCCGTAGGCCCGGACGTGTTCCTGGTCGCAGGCCGAACGGTTCCTAGTTGTTGTACTCAGCCCAGGGGATGTTCCAGTCGCCGTAGCCGTCGTCGACGGCGGCGTAGTCGCCTTCGGTGTTGACGATCTGAACCACATCGCCGGTGGTCATGTTGGCGAAAACCCAGGCGGCGCCGTCGGGAGCGAACCCGATGCAGCCGTGCGAGACGTTCGTGTTGCCGATGTATGGGAAGGCGGACTCCAGCGCCTGGTGGATGTAGGCACCGCTCAGCGTGAGGCGGATGGAATATTCGACGTCCACTTCGCCGTAGTAGGCGGGATCGCCGGGCTTGAGTCCGATGCTGGCGGCCCGGAAGTGGTCATAGCGGTTCTTCTCCATCAGGACCGCGTAGCCACGCGCTGACGGGAAGCGTTTGTCACCCATGCTGACCGGGAGTGTTTTCACTACCTGGTCGTTGACGCTGAGCGTGAAGGTGTGGGCGGTGGCGTCGGCGATGGCCACCCGCTTGTCACCGAAATTGACCGTGACTTTTTTGTTGAAGTTGGCAATCTGGCCGTTGCCGAGGTCCACGCCGAAGAGCTGCATGTCCATGGTGACAGTGGAGTTCGCCGCCCAGAAGGCCTCGGGGCGGTACCGGACCATGGTGTCGCTGAACCAGTGGAAGGCTCCGGCCTGCCCTGCGCTGGATGTGATTTTGATGGCTTTCTCCACGGCATCCCGGTTGACTACCGGTTCGCTGAAGATGACCTGCAGCGGCTGGCCCACGCCAACCTTCATCCCGTCCAGGGGGTAGATCGCGGCGTCCGCCTCATGGGTGCTGGATACCGTACTGAACGAGTTAGTTGTGCTCGTTTCCCGTCCCGCACCGTCGGTGACCACATATGTGTAGCTGTATTCGGTGTTGAATTTCAGGGGATCCGTCGCAGTCCAGCTGCTGCCGTCCCCGGCGAAGGTACCGTGGACGGCTTCACCGGCTGTGCTGGTCAGGGTGACGCTCTCGATCCGACCGTTGCCCACCGTGAGGTACACGGATGTGGCCGGGTTCACCTGCTTCGCGGCGTTGGCCGGCGTGACGTCCACCTTGACCGGGGCCACCACGGGCGATGCCACTCCCGGTGCGGACCGGACTGCTGAGCTGGCTTCGGACTCCAGTCCGCCGCCCGCGAAGCCCGGCGCGACGGCGGCGAAAACTCCGCCCGTCGCGGCAAGGACACACACGGCTGCCACCAAGAGTATCTTCCTGGCGGTCCCCCTCCGGCGTGGCTTAACAACAGGTTCCATGGTCCGATCTTAATACTTGGACGTAACAGCCCCGGGCACGGTTGGCACCCGGGGAGTCACACGTCAGTAACGATAGTGCTCGGGCTTGTACGGTCCGGCGATGTCCAGGTCCAGGTAGTCGGCCTGTTCCTTGGAGAGTTCCGTGAGCTCCACGTCGAGGGCGTCGAGGTGCAGTCGGGCAACCTTTTCGTCCAGGATCTTGGGAAGGACGTAGACCTGGTTGATGTATTCGCGTTCGCCTTCGGGCTGGTCCCGCTTGGTCCACAGCTCGATCTGGGCGATGGTCTGGTTGGCGAACGAGTTGCTCATCACGAAGGACGGGTGACCGGTTGCATTGCCCAGGTTCAGCAGGCGCCCCTCGGACAGGACGATGATGGAGCGCTCTTCCGAGGTTCCGGCGTCGAGCACCCATTCGTGTACCTGGGGCTTGATTTCCACCTTCCTGATGCCAGGGATCCGCGCCAGGCCGGCCATGTCGATCTCGTTGTCGAAGTGGCCGATGTTCCCTACGATGGCTTTGTCGCGCATGCCGGCCATGTGTTCGGCCAGGATGACGTCCTTGTTGCCGGTTGTGGTGATGAAGATGTGGCCTTGGCTCAGCACCGACTCAAGCTTGGCAACCTGGTAGCCGTCCATGGCTGCCTGGAGGGCGCAGATGGGATCGATCTCGGTGACGATGACGCGCGAACCCTGGCCCCGGAATGCTTCTGCGGCTCCCTTGCCAACGTCGCCATAACCGCAGACGACGGCCACCTTGCCACCCATCAGGACATCGGTGGCGCGGTTGATGCCGTCAGGCAGCGAGTGGCGGATGCCGTACTTGTTGTCGAACTTGCTCTTGGTGACCGAGTCGTTGACGTTGATGGCCGGGAACAGCAGCTTGCCCTGCTCAGCCAGCTGGTAGAGACGGTGCACGCCGGTGGTGGTTTCCTCGGTGACGCCGCGCAGCCCGGCCCCGATCCGGGTCCACAGCTGAGGGTCTTCCTGCAGCGAGGCGCGAAGCACGTCCAGGAAGATCCGGCCTTCCTCGGATTCGTCCTCGCCTGTCGCCGGCACGGCGCCGGCGGCTTCGAACTCAACCCCCTTGTGGACCAGCATGGTGGCGTCGCCGCCGTCGTCGAGGATCATGTTCGGGCCAAGCTCCGGGTTGGTGTCCGCGCCCGGCCAAGCCAGGATCTGTTGGGCAGTCCACCAGTATTCCTCCAGCGTTTCGCCCTTCCAGGCGAACACCGGGACACCCTGCGGGTCCTCGACCGTTCCCGAGCCCACCACGACGGCCGCGGCGGCGTCGTCCTGGGTGGAGAAGATGTTGCAGGAGGCCCAGCGGACCTCGGCACCAAGGGCTGTGAGGGTTTCGATCAGGACGGCGGTCTGCACCGTCATGTGCAGGGATCCGGCGATCCGGGCGCCCTTCAACGGCTGGGTGGGCCCGAACTCCTTGCGGAGTGACATCAGGCCGGGCATTTCGTGCTCGGCCAGGCGGATCTGGTGGCGGCCGGCTTCGGCCAGCGATATGTCGGCTACTTTGTAGTCAAATGTCATGGGGTTCCTTTGCTTTGTCCGATGGCGGCGACGGCGTTGAAGCGTCTGCGCGAAAGTCGACTGCTGGTGGTGGTGCGGGTTGTCCATGCCCTGCCTGGGCAGTACCTGCGGTTTGGTCCGCAGCCGGGTTTAGTCCGTGGCCGGCCGGACAGCGGGATCGTGCTGGTCCGAGCCGGCAGCGGTAGCGGCCTGGAGAAGTTCCGGCGGCAGCAGCAGCGGGATACCGTCCTCGATCGGGTAGCGCAGCTTCACGCCCGATGCTCCGGCCGCCGTCGACACAAGCTCTTCGCCTTCCTGGACCACGGGCGAACCGGTCACGGGACAGCGGAGGACGGACAACAGTTCAGGACTGATCTTTGGCATGATTGGTGCTCCCGACAGGGGCGCGCGTTCGCGCCGTTGGCTGACTGATTAGCAGGTTCCAGCCTACCGCCAGATCCGCCTCAGGAAGGTTCGCGCAGTGCGCGCAGATGCCCCCGGCGGACGCCTTCCGTGCCGGCTGGGGCCTCCAGCGCTGAATGCGAGACCCGCTGGCCCGGCGTGGTCAGCTGCTTGGGCGGCTGTCCCGCCGCTTCGCGGACCGCGTTGGCAAGGGCCAGGAGGTCGTCCGGTCCCGGCTGCTGCGGGCTCGTCGGCATCGCCAAACGAAGCACTTCCCAGCCGCGGGGCACCGTCAGGGACCCTGCGTGCTGCTCGCACAAATCGTAACAATGAGGCTCGGCGTAGGTGGCAAGCGGACCCAGGACGGCGGTGGAATCGGCATAGACGTACGTCAAAGTTGCCACCGCCGACTGACGGCAGGCTGACCTTGAACATTGACGGATAGCTCCCACGACATCACAGACTACTCCGTATCCTTGCCCGTTCGGAGTATTTGCCGAAACGACCGCCGCGCCCCGGCACGCAAACCGGCTCTTCCGAATGCAGAGTGTAGCCGGGGTTGGCGCGCGTGACTTCCGAGGCCGGGAAGTTGGTTCGGCATAGGTGAGGGCCTTGGGTAAGAATCGGAGTGTCTAGTTCTGATTTTTCTACCGCAAGGCCCTCGTGTTTAAAACTACCTTTCAATGCCCTGACCTGACTACTTTCTGCCGCTTGGACGAGCTTGGCTTGGAAGCGACCGGGCAGTTCCTTGCTGCCGATCGTGCCGTGATCGCCTGCCGTGTGGTGGCCACGGACGAATGGTGCCGCAAGTGCGGTTGCCAAGGCATCCCGCGGGACACAGTGACCCGGGAACTTGGCCATGAACCCTTCGGCTGGCGGCCAACCACCTTGCTGGTACGAATCCGTCGCTATCGATGTACCGGGTGCGGGCATGTATGGCGGCAAGACACGTCCCAGGCGGCCGAACCACGGTCAAAGCTTTCCCGTCGCGGCCTGGTGTGGGCGTTGGAAGGCATCGTGTGTCAGCACCTCACCGTGGCCCGCGTCGCCGAGGGCCTGGGTGTGTCCTGGAATACCGCGAACAAGGCTGTACTGGCTGAAGGGCGGCGTGTGCTGATCAATGACCCCAACCGCTTCGACGGGGTGAAGATTATCGGCGTTGATGAGCATGTGTGGCGACACACCAGGCATGGAGACAAGTACGTCACCGTCATCATTGACCTGACCCCGGTTCGCGACAAGACCGGCCCGTCCCGGCTGCTGGATATGGTCGAGGGCCGTTCCAAACAGGTCTTCGCTACTTGGCTGAAACAACGTCCTCAAGCGTGGCGGGACGGGGTGGAAGTCGTGGCCATGGACGGCTTCTCCGGGTTCAAGAGTGCCGCGTCCGAAGAGCTGCCTTCCGCTGTTGCGGTGATGGATCCGTTCCATGTCGTCCGTCTTGCCGGCGACGCACTCAATGACTGCCGTCGCCGGGTTCAGCAAGCCACGTGCGGGCACCGGGGACGGGCCGGGGATCCGCTCTACAAGGCCCGGCTGACGCTGCATACCGGTGACGGGTTGCTGACCGAGAAACAACAAAAGCGAATTGCTGACCTCTTCGCCGAGGAGAAGCATGTCGAGGTCGAAGCGACGTGGGGCGCGTATCAACGCATGATCGCCGCCTACCGGGAGAAGGACCAGGATCAAGGTAAGAAGCTCATGCAGGCCCTCATTGACTCCCTCAGCTCTGGGGTCCCCGCCGCCCTGAAAGAACTGAAAAAGATGGGCGGAACACTCAAACGCAGGGCAGCAGACGTGCTCGCGTACTTTGACCGACCAGGCACCTCCAACGGCCCAACGGAGGCAATCAACGGACGTCTGGAACACCTGCGCGGCTCTGCCCTCGGCTTCCGCAATCTCACCAACTACGTCGCCAGATCACTGCTGGAATCTGGAGGATTCAGACCGAAACTACACTCTGCATTCTGAAGAGCCCGCAAACCGGGGTATGTCGCGTAATTCTGCGCCCGGGTTTACAGTCAAGGTATGCAGTCATCGAACCAAGATTCAGCTTTTTCGGTCCGGTTGGCTGACCCGGATGTCCGCGCCGCAGAAACGGGCTCGGGTTCGCCCGGCCGCAGCTTTGCGATGCGCCGCCGGAACCGCCACGGCCGCGGCCTGCGCGGGGAGCTGATGTTGCCCACACTCCCCGGATATCGGACCCGCTCAGACCGCTTTGATGAGATGGTGCTGGATTCCGCGCAGCGGCTCCACGACATCTGGGGCAAAACGCTCGACGGCGTACGGTTTGCCGTTGACGAAATACCCCCGGAGCTGGAGCAGTTGGTGGCGGACGCCGCACAGCCTCCCATGGGCGCTTACACCCCCGCAACGGCCGAGGAGGGCCCTGTGATCACCCTGTACCGCCGGGTAGTTGAGCAGGGTTGCGGCAGCCGGGAGGAACTCCAGGACCTGGTGCACGACGTTGTGGTGGAACACACCGCCGAAATGCTTGGCGTGGCGCCGGAAACTCTGGATCCGGTTTACCGCCGCCGGTACTGACCGGTCAGTATCCCAGGGAGACTGGCACCTTTTCGTGCCCTGAAGCGGCCGGCGTAAAGGCCACCGTGGAAATGTCGTCCCGGCCCTCCTGCTGCAGGAGCAGCGCGCCGTAGGCGGCGTCACCTGACGCGGAGACAACGTAGGCCACTATTTCCGACTCGTCCACCTTCTCGGGGACCTTGATGGACGTTGTGGTGCCGCCGGCGACGTCGGCAGTTGCGGCAGCGCGGATCTTGCCGTCCGCGGTGATGGCAGCGTAGGTGACCGTGGCCCGGTTCTCGAGGACGCCGAACACCAGGATCCGGTCACCGCCCTGGGGCACGGGCACCACGTGCTGGCTTCCCAGCCGGACACCGGAGGCAGCCCAGGCCACGTCCGAGGCTTTCTCGTTCGTGACGCCCCGCGTGATGCGGGCTGCCGCCACAAAAGACACGTCCGAACTGGCGGACACCGTGTAGTGGCCGGCAGGGACACCCGCCAGCGAAATCTCGGTGACAGCCCCGGCTTTTGCCGTGACCACACCGCCGCCGGGTAAGGCTTTCTGGCCGTCCCGGCCGAAGAGCTTGACCTCCACTACCGCATCCGACGGTCCGGGCACCGTGATCGCCAGCGCAGGGCCGGCGTCGTTGTAGCCGCTGTTTCCCGTTAGGGCGGAGATCGCGCCGGCGTCCTGGATGTCTACCGCGGTCATGACCTGCCGTGCGGCAGGAGCGGCCCCAGGAGCGATGAAGTCGATGCCGCCGGGCGTAAGTCCCCGCAGGACACTCTGCTGGATGGCCGCGGCCACGGGACCGCCTGCGCTCCGGACATGAACCGTGAGCTGAGCTTCACCGGGGGTCAGGCCGGCCAGGACTATTGAGCGGGTACCTCCCGGCGCAACCAGCAGACCCCTGCTGCCCGGCGCCTGGATCTGGCCCTTGCTGCCGAAGAGCTCCAGGCTGACGGTGGCGGGTGTGCTTGAAGCGTTGCTGAGCAGCAGGACGGAAGTGCGGCCCACAGTGGTGCTTGCGCCCGAGAGCCAGAGATCGTTGGCGGGCGGCTGGCAGTTGGCAGCGGCCGAGCCCTGCAGGTCACCGTCCGTGGCGGTGAATTTCATAACACCGGCGGCGGAGGGTTTCTGGCTGGCCTGGGCGTCGGCGCTCAGGAGGGTGGCATCATCCACGCTGTGCCCGGCGAGGACGCCGGCGGTCAGGTCCTGGGGACCTGTCCCCTGGCCGGGCTGGCTGCCGTCCTTGGCGATCTCGACGGCGGGCGTCCCGTCAAGCGCGGCGAGCCTGCTCCCGGGAAGAACCCCGCCGGGGGCGCTCAGGACGGCGCCCGTGACGGTGCTCTTCGCGGTCGCGGATTCAGGGCTGAACTGGGGATCAGTGCCCGCCTCAGTCCCTTCGAGCAGGCGGGCAGGGCCGGCACATACCCCTGTGCTGGCGCCAGCGGGAACAGCTACCAGCACGGCTGGAATGCTGCGGCTGCCCGCCGGCTGCGGAGCCACTGACGCGGCAGCGAGCACCGCACCGGCCGCGGCCACAATCGCCACAGCCGAGACCAGGCCTGCCAGCATCTGCTTGCGCGGGGTCCTGCGGGCTGCGTCCTTATGCATTCTGGTGTTCCTTACGCAAAGATCCTTCGTCCCTCGACAGCCCGGTGTTGGGCCGGCGTGCGGGCATGGGAATGGCGAGCATTACAGTGAGTCCGATCACCGTGATCTGTGCGATTCCGGACCAAAGTGCCCCGGGCGCCTCGTAGCGGATGGTCAGCTGTCCGGCGGAGGCCGGCAAGGTGAACGCCTGGGCCGAGCCGGACGTCGTTGCCGTGAGCCTCCGCCCGTCGAACCAGGCGCTCCATCCAGGGTCCGCCCGTTCGGCGAGCACCACCAGCCGCCCTTCCGGTCCCCCGGCGACGGCGGTGTCGACGTCGTCGTACTTGGAAGGCAAGAGCGCCACCGTGGCTCCGGCCCCGTCCACAATCCTGACGCGATGGGCGACGTCGGCAGGCTGCAGCACAGGCTGGTTCAGCGGCGTAATCCGCCAGAGCCAGCCGACATCCGTCTGGCCGACGGCAACGAGCCCCGGCACGGCGTCCATTCTGCTGGCCGTCAGCTGGGCGGCCGTATCTGCCGAGCGCAGCACCACGAACCCGGCGCCCAGGCGCTCAAGCCCGGGCCGGGGATCCACACCTTGCCCGGCCACCAGGGTGGCCACGACGCTTCGGATAGACGCCGTGACGTCGTCGTCCTCCCTGACCGTCTCCTGGCCGGGTGCGCCCAGAATGTTCCGGGCTGCGGCGATGGCTGACATGCTGTCCAGCGTGGTCCCGGCGCCGCGCATCAGGGCCGCGTCATAGGCGCCGTTTTCCTGGGTGCTGATCAGCAGCGTGCGTGCCTGCTCCGGCCCGGTGCCCCGGTCGATGGCCGTAGCGGGAAGCGTCCGGGCACTGCCTGCCTCTACCAGGCGGGGCGTTCCCAGCGCAGGACCGGACGCCACCTCGGCGGGGCGGGCCGTGGCTGTGGAACGGAGCAGGTTCTGCGCCGACCACACCGCCATGCCGGCCAGCGGACCTGCCAGCAGCACCACCATGGCAAGCGCCGTCGCGGAGCGGAGCGCCACCGTGCGCCGAATACTGGGCGAGGCTGCCCGGTCTGCGGCATCAAGCAACCGCTCGGCACCGATCAGGGCTGCTCCGAGCAGTGCGAACCCGCCGGCCGAGATGGCCGGACCGGTGAACGGTGTCACCAGGGTGTCCGCAGTGGCGCCGGTGGCAACGTGCCCGGCCAGCCAGCCACCGGCGAAGATCACCAGGGCCGCCACCCAGAGAACACGTGCGGTCCTGCTGCGCTTACCCGGGAGGAAAAGGGCGGCAACGGCCAGCAGCAGAACGGGAACGGCCAGCAGAAGTGCGAGCACGAGTGCCCACGGGATGGCCTGGCCGCTGAAGAACGGAAGGCCTGTCAAGCCACCTTCGGCGGAGAACAGCAGCGGCTGGCCCAGGAATTGCTGCCATAGCGGGGCTGCCTCGAACCCCAGCGGAACACCCGGGTCTGCCAGTAAGGCCCGCGGCCGGTCGATGACGGATAGGCCGAAGGGAAGAAAGAGCGCGGCGCTGGGCAGCAGGGCCCACCACACGGTGCGGCCACGGCGGCCAAGCATCAGCCCGCAGAGCACGATAAGCACCGTGGCGGGAATCAGCAGCGAGGGCGCCGACGCGGTCACAACGCCCAGCACCAACCCCGCGGCGGCGGCGGCAGTCCAGGACGGCATGCCGTTGATCCCCGGCCGTGCAGGCGGTTTTTCAGTGAAACGCCGGTCATCCGGGGACGGGACAATAAAACGTCCGTGGCCCACGGCCGACCCAGTGGCTCGCAAAAGCGCCAGAACCAGCAGCGGAATCATGATGTGGGCCACCAGGGCACCCGCGCGGCCTTGGTTCAGCGCTATCTGCAAGGCCGGAGCGGCCGCCCAGAAGAGCGCGGCAACGAGTCGGAAGCGGCGCCGGATGGTCAGGCCACCGGCCGCAAACCACGCCGTCAGGCCGGCCAGCGGAGCGGCGAGCAGTAGGAGCCACGCCATGGCCGCGTTGGCATCTCCCCCGCCGAGCAGGCCAAGGATCCACAGCACATAGCCGAAAGGGTCTCCCCTGCCCGGAAGCCCTGCTCCCAAGCTGATCCACCAGCTGGACGCGTGGTGCCAGACTTCGCCGAGGGTAGAGGACACCGGAATGAGGCCTCCACCCGAAACGGCTTCGGCCCGGAACAGCCCGCTGAGAGCCGTGAGGGAAGCCACGGACGCGATAAGCACGGCGGCGAGGGCGCCGGTCCCCACCCAACCCCGTTCGCTGGTGGTCAGCGCAGCGAAGTCATCTGCTGCGTCCCCTGTTGGCTGGTCCGCCATGGGGTCATGGACCAGGCCGTCGGCCGGGGAGTTGTCGGCGCCCAGGGCCTCCATGAGGGAGCGGCGGTGGTTCCAGACTTCACGCCGCGGCGTCTGCAGCTTCTTGATGACCGACCGCCGGATCCGCCGGCTGCTGGCCGCCGTCCTGCGTGCCTTGGCGACGGCACCGGGCCGGGCCAGGGCAGCGAACGTGGCCACCAGCTGAGAGAAACCATGCCCGGGATCCTTGACGGCAATGCTCAGCACAAGTTTGAAGAGGCTGCCCAGCAGCGCACCGGCCGCATGGACGGGCACCTTCCAGAGCGGGGCATGCTTGAGGCGCAGATGGACCTGGGCTTTCCGCGCTGCGGCGGCGTTTCCCTGGGCATGGGGCCGATGTGCTACGTGGAACATCCGCGCAGTGGGAACCACCACCACGCGGTGCCCGGCAAGGCGGTTGCGCCAGCAGAAGTCGACGTCGTCGCCGGTGCCGGGCAGTGCGGGGTCGAACCCTTTCAGGAGCTCCCAAATGTCCCTGCGGACCAGCATGCCGGCCGAGTTCACCGCAAAGGTGTCAGTGCGGCCGTTGTACTGGCCCTGGTCCAGTTCGTCGGCATCGATCAGGGTAAGCCGCTCGGCCCAGCGGCTGGTGGAGAGCCCGACGTCGATCAGCCGGCGTTCGGTGTGCCAGTCCAGTTGCTTGCAGCCAGCCACTGTCACGGAGGGTGCGCGTTCCACGGCACTGAGGAGTTCGGCCAACGCCTCCGGCGCCGGGGCCGCATCGTCGTGAATCAGCCAGATCCACTCTGTGGCGGCTCGCTGGGACCGGCCTTCCCAGGGCGAGTGGGTGTCGAGTCCGGCCCGTACGGCGCCGCCCATGCCGCTCTTGCCATGCGGGAAGGTGCTCACATTGGTTACGCCGAAGGCCCGCTCCAGGAGGACAGCGGAGTCGTCTCTCGATCCCGTGTCCACCCCGATATGGGAATCCGCGGGCCGGGTCTGGTCCGCGACGGCAGCCAGGGTTCTGGGGAGATAGGCACTGCCGTTGTGGGACACCACAACGGCAGTGACGTGTACTTCCTGAAGAATTAGATTGCTCGCTTCCTTAGCCGCCGGCGCTCACGCTCGGAAAGGCCACCCCAAATGCCAAACCGTTCGTCGTTTGCCAGCGCGTATTCCAGGCACTGCGACCGCACATTGCATGCACCGCAGACCTTCTTGGCGTCGCGCGTGGATCCGCCCTTCTCCGGGAAGAAGGCCTCCGGATCCGTTTGCGCGCACAATGCATCAGTCTGCCAGCCGAGTTCGCCTTCGTCGTCGAAGTCCTGCCGGAATGGCAACCCGATCCACACGGGCTGGGTGCTTGTCCCCTGCGCCGGGGTGCGCAGTTCCATGGGCGGATCCAGGTCGTCATCGTCCTGGTCGTGTCCGCCGTCAAGAAGTGCTTCGTGCGCCGCCAGGAAGGCCGTGGCCTGGTCCTGGAGGGAGTCTTTGGTGTTGCGGTTGTAGCGGTCCGCCGCGTCAGGATCGGCAGGATCCACATACCAGTCGCTCGGTACCCCCCGTGCGCGGTATTTAGCCGTTGCCTGGCCGGCGACGACGGCATCTTCATGGATACGCTCTGCTTGCCCCACGGCGACCCTCCTGAAAGTTGCAGTCCCTGCCTGGATCCTTGGACACTCGGTTGTGTGCCTGAATTTATGCAGCGACTTTCGATATCTAATTACACGCGTGTAACTAGTGGGGAGTCAAGCCGTGGACGGGATAATAATCAACTTTCCGGGCCAATCGCTGGCACGCCACGCCCGGGAGTTTTCCGAAGGCCCGGCGCGCCGGAGGCCTGACGGTCCACATCGGCACGCAAAGTGCCCCGGTTCCGCTGAATAGCGGTCGAAAATATAGGCGCGGCCCGAATAAGACAAATAAGATGACAAATTTGCTGTGAGTAACATCACAGCGCAGTTGGACCCTCCTGCGCTCTTGAGGGACTCCGCGCGGGACATCCCCGCCAAGGACGCCCCACAGCGTCCGTGACAAGATAAAGCCATGAGTATCCCGGCGATAGATCTGATGACCATCCTGCGTTCCGGCCACGCCACGTCGCCCCGCCTGACCTGGTACGGCCCGGACTCCGAGCGCGTGGAACTCTCCGGCCGCGTGTTGGACAACTGGGTGGCAAAAACCAGTAATCTGCTGCAGGACGAACTCGACGCAGAACCCGGTATGCGGCTGAACCTTGATTTGCCAGCCCACTGGAAGTCAATGATCTGGGCGCTGGCCGCCTGGCAGTTGGGCATGGAAACAGTGCTCGACGGCGGGGAGGCGGAACTCCTCGTGACCGACCGGCCCGGAACCGTTGAGGGAAAGTACGACGCCGTCATAGCCGTCGCGCTGCCCGCGCTGGCGATGCGGTGGCCGGGTGAGCTGCCTGCCGGAGTCCTCGACTACGCCGCCGAGGTGCGCTCCCACGGTGACGTCTTCATGGCGCACACGGATCCGTCGGCCGCCGCCTGCGCCATTCGGGCCGGAGCAGGCCAGCAGCACAGCCACGAAGGCCTGATCTCTGGCTTTGCGGCCTCGCATGAGGAAGGCGTCAGGCTTCTGGTCCCTGCTGCCGAAGGTCTGGAACCGGCGCTGGCGAACTCGCTCGGCGCGTGGCACAGCGGCGGCTCAGTGGTGCTGGCGCACCCCGATGTGGAGCTTACGGACAAGCTGCTGACCGCGGAACGCATCCACGGCAAGTAGCCCCGCCTGCGTCCGCGGGTACCGGCTGTGTCAGGGCTGCCGGCGGCTTTTCGGTAAGTCCCCGTCCGGCTGCTCCCCCCGCAGGGCGGCGGCGGCCTTCTCCTGGTGGTGCCGCTCGATGAGCTCGTGGTCGTGTGAGAACTCCGGCTCCTGGTCCAGTTCTTCGTTGAAGACCCAGAACCGGTAAGCGAAGAAGCGGAAGATGGTGCCCAGGACCAGGCCCACCACGCTGCCGGCAATAAAGAGCGAGGGTTTGTCGTTCAGGTCCAGGATGTACTTCGCGAACCAGACGCAGCCTGAGGCGATCAGGAGTCCCACCAGGTTCATGATGGCAAAGAGCACGGCCTCGCGGGCCACATTGGCCTGCTTGCGGTGGCGGAACGTCCAGTAGCGGTTGGCAACCCACGAGAAGACACTGGCCACGACGGTTGCCACGGCCTTGGCCCACACCTCGCTGCCGTGCATCGGACCGGTGAACAGCCAAATGAAGATTGCCGAGTCAATGACGAACGCCACACCGCCTACGGCACCGAACTTGGCTACTTCACGCCAAAATAGCGAGGCAAGTCCCCGGATACGATCTGAAAGTGCGCTAAACATGACCCTCCATGGCCGTCCGTTCAATGGGCCACACGGCCAGAGGTCCATTTTAGACCCGAAAACAGTGAACCGGCCCCCGCAGAGTGCAGGGTGGTGACGGAAATCCCCGAAAAGCGGGACCCTCGGCGTCCCAAAGCCCGGATCCGGTGAGCTTTTCTGTAGGCTGGCATATGTGACTTTTCCAGTAATCGGCGTTGTTGGCGGCGGCCAACTCGCGCGCATGATGGCCCCGGCCGCTACCGCCCTTGGCTTTGAACTCCGTGTCCTGGCTGAGGCGGAGGACGTTTCAGCCGTATCGGCTGTGTCCACTTCACCAGTGGGTGACTACAAGGACCTCCAGACACTCCTCGACTTCGCGGACGGCCTGGATGTCATGACGTTCGACCACGAACACGTCCCCACGGACCACCTCCGGGCCCTTTTGGCCGCCGGAGTCAATGTCCAGCCCGGTCCGGATGCCCTGGTTAATGCCCAGGACAAACTGGTGATGCGGGCTGCCATCGACAGCCTGGGTCTCCCAAACCCCACTTGGGCTGCCGTGGCTGACGTCGCCGCGCTCGTGGCCTTCGGCGATGAAACCGGTTGGCCCGTTGTCCTCAAAATGCCCCGCGGCGGCTACGACGGCAAGGGCGTACGGATCATCGATTCCGCCGACGCTGCCGAAGAGGCTGCTCCGTGGTTCGAGGCCATGAGCCCGCTCCTCGCCGAAGCCAAGGTTGAGTTCAGCCGCGAATTGTCCGCACTGGTGGCCCGGACACCGGGCGGCGAAGCGAGGGCGTGGCCAGTGGTGCACACCATCCAGGTAGATGGTGTTTGCGACGAAGTCATTGCCCCTGCCCTGGACATCCCCCTCGAAGTCGCCGCGGCCGCGGAAGACGCGGCGCTGCGCGTCGCCTCGGAACTGGGCGTCACCGGAGTGATGGCGGCGGAACTCTTTGAAACGCCGGGCTCCGGCGTCGGCTTCCTGATCAACGAACTCGCCATGCGGCCCCATAACACCGGCCACTGGACCCAGGACGGTTCCGTTACCAGCCAGTTTGAGCAGCACCTGCGGGCGGTCCTTGACTTACCGTTGGGTGCCACCGACATTCTGGGTCCGGTAGTGGTCATGAAGAACTTCCTCGGCGGCGCCAACCAGGACCTGTTTTCCGCCTACCCTGCCGCCCTTGCCAGCGAGCCGGCCGCCAAGGTCCACTGCTACGGCAAGTCCGTGCGTCCGGGACGCAAGATTGGCCATGTCAACCTGGTCGGGACCTCCACGGATGTTGTGGACTCGGTCCGACAACGCGCAACCCGGGTGGCGGCCATCATCCGCGATGGCCGGGTTCCCGCCGAAGAATCAGCACGGATTTCCGAGGAGAACGCATGACCACCGAAACCACCGCCGGCACCGGCCCACGTCCCATCGTTGGGCTGGTCATGGGCTCAGACTCGGATTGGCCGGTCATGGAAGCTGCCGCGGATGCACTGGCTGAGTTCGGCATCCCCTTCGAAGCCGATGTGGTCTCCGCTCACCGGATGCCCACCGAAATGATCCGGTACGGACAGACAGCCCACGAGCGCGGGCTCCGGGTCATCATCGCCGGCGCCGGCGGAGCCGCCCACCTTCCAGGCATGCTGGCAAGCGTGACGCCCCTGCCCGTCATCGGCGTCCCGGTCCCCCTGAAGACCCTGGACGGTATGGATTCCCTCCTCTCCATCGTGCAAATGCCGGCCGGCGTCCCCGTAGCCACCGTGTCCATTGCCGGTGCCCGGAACGCAGGCCTGCTCGCGGTCCGGATCCTCGCGTCGGGAACGGACCAGCTGGCAGCCGCGCTCCGCGCCGACCTCATGGACTTCGCCCAGGAACTCAACGACGCCGCCACCCGCAAGGGAGCCAACCTCAGGCAAAAGGTCAGCGAAGTCTTCGCCGACGGCAATGGTGTTCTCCGGGGCAGCCGTTAAGGAACCCGACATGTCCAGAAGCGAACCGCAGCAGCCAGCAACCGGCACAGTCATGACTGATCCTGTCCGGTATCCGTCCAGCGCCTCCGTGCCATTCCGGACCAAACGGGGCTTGGCCCTGGTCCTGATGACCCTCCTGGTGCCCGGCAGCGCCCAAATTGTGGCCGGCGACCGCAAGCTCGGCCGCGTTGCGCTGCGCGTCACCCTCAGCGCGTGGGCTTTGCTGGCGGTCACCCTGCTGCTGCTGGCAGTGAACCGGTCGCTCCTGATCAACATCCTCACCAATCCGTTTGCCTCGCTGGTGATCATCCTGGTCCTGGTCGCGCTGGCGCTCGGATGGGCATTCCTGTTCATCAACACACTCCGGCTGATCCGCCCCGTCCTGCTGGCACCGGCGGCGCGTCCCGCCGTCGGCATCGCCCTGGTCCTTGCCCTGGTCCTGAGCAGCGGCACCCTTGGGTATGCCGCGTACCTGCTGAACGTGGGCCGCAACGCCATCGGCAGCATCTTCGCTGGGGGCCCAACGATCGATCCCGCGGACGGCCGCTACAACTTCCTGATGATGGGCGGTGACGCCGGCGACGACCGCACAGGCAGGCGCCCGGACAGCCTCTCCGTGCTCAGCGTGGACGCCAAGACCGGCGAGACTGCCATCATCTCAGTGCCGCGCAACCTGCAGAACGCCCAGTTCAGCGAAGGCTCGCCCATGCGCAAGATCTACCCGGACGGCTACGACTGCGGCGACGAGTGCCTCATCAACGCCATCAACACCGAAGTGACGAATGACTACGCCGACCTCTACCCGGGTGTAGACGACCCCGGTGCGCAGGCCACGCTTGAGGCGGTGTCGGGAACCCTCGGCATCACCGTACAGGCCTACGTCCTGGTGGATATGGCGGGCTTCGCCAAACTCATTGACGCGATGGGCGGCATCAAAATCAAGGCCGGCGGCTGGGTTCCGATGAGCGGTTTCTTCGACGAGGTTACCCGCACCCATGGCATGCCATTGGGCTGGATTCCTGCCGGTGACCAAACACTCGACGGCGAGCACGCCCTTTGGTACGGCAGGTCCCGCGAATACGTCGACGACTATTCCCGGATCCAGCGTCAGCAGTGCGTCCAGCAGGCCATGCTGAAGCAGCTGGACCCTCCCACGCTGCTGTCCAAATTCGAGGACATCGCCAGCGCAGGCACCAAGGTTGTGGAGTCCAACATTTCCTCGTCCCAGCTCGGCAGCTTTGTGGATCTCGCCACGAAGGCCAAGGGGCAGGAGGTCAAGCGGCTCACCATCGGCCCGCCCGACTTCGACGCGTCCTTCTCCACGGTGCCTGACTTTGACATCATCCACGCCAAGGTGAACCAGCTGCTGGCATCAGCTTCGGGCCCACAGGCTGCTGCGCCCGTTGACAGCATGGTGCAGGCATCAAGCGTGGGCGGAGGCCTGCAGGCGTCCTCTCCATTGCGGCCGGCCGCCGGCCTGCCAGCGGGATCGGCCGCGCAGCAAACCCCGCCGCCGTCGTCCGACTTCACCCCCGTGACTACAACGCCCGACGGCGAGCCGA
Source organism: Pseudarthrobacter sp. NBSH8 (assembly GCF_014217545.1). Taxonomy (NCBI): domain Bacteria; kingdom Bacillati; phylum Actinomycetota; class Actinomycetes; order Micrococcales; family Micrococcaceae; genus Pseudarthrobacter; species Pseudarthrobacter sp. NBSH8. The sequence goes on along the minus strand of NZ_CP043178.1, from coordinate 1,185,200 downwards.
TCACCGAGGAGCTGCTGAGCCAGCTCAAGCGCGAGGGTAACGAAGAAGCTATCCGCCAACTCGTGGCCACCAACGGCAAGTGCGCGCCACTCTAGGCCCAGCGCCTTCGCCGGCATCCCGGCCGCAGCACCTGACTGCACGAACACGAAGACCTTAAGACCTGTAGACCAAGAATGGACACCGGCTGTGTACGAAATTGAGAACGTCCTCCGCGACTATGCCTGGGGATCCACCACCGCGATCGCAGGGCTGCTGGGACGCCCCGAGTCCGGCCGGCCGGAAGCCGAGCTCTGGATCGGAGCCCATCCCGGCGCCCCTTCCATGGCCCGCCGGGCGGACGGCTCCGTGGCAGCGCTGGACGCCTTGATTGCCGAAGATCCGGAACATTTCCTGGGCAGCGAATCCGTGGCAGAGTTTGGCCCACGGCTCCCCTTCCTGACCAAGATCCTTGCTGCCGCCCAACCTCTGTCGCTCCAGGTCCACCCCAGCATTGAACAGGCCAAAGTAGGATTCGCCCGGGAGAATGCTGAAGGCATTGCGCCCGATGCCGATCACCGCAACTACCGCGATGACAACCACAAGCCCGAAATGCTCTTTGCGCTGACGCCGTTCGAAGCGTTGTGCGGGTTCCGGGCGCTGGCTGCAACCCGGAAGATCCTGCTCCACCTTGCCGCCCGCTTCGAATTGGTGGAAGCCGGGATCCCGCCCCTGCTGCTGGAACTGCTGGAGGTCCTGGAAAACCCCGATGAGGACGCCGGTCTCAAGAGTGCCTTCGAGCGGCTGATCAAGGGCGGCGACGACGTCTCGCACACCACAGCATTGGTGGCGGCCGTCCTGGTCTCCGGCGCTCCGCTGGCACCCTACCAAGCGGAACTTTCCACGGTCATCAGTCTCAACGAGAAGTACCCGGGCGATCCTGGCGTGCTGATTTCGCTGCTGCTGAACAGGATTTCACTGGCCCCGGGCGAGGCCGTCTACCTCCCCGCGGGCAAAGTGCATGCTTACCTGCACGGCATGGGTGTCGAGGTCATGGCGTCCTCGGACAACGTCCTTCGGGGCGGGCTGACGCCGAAGTACGTCGACGTACCCGAGCTGCTCCGGACCGCCGAATTCCAGTCGGTGGCCATCCCCAGGCTGACGCCGGAATTCTCCAGCCTTGGCCAGGAGCTCTATCAGCCGCCCTTCCGGGAGTTCCAGCTTCAACGGATCGAACTGGCACCCCGCGCGGAGCCGGTCCCGCTGGCACAGGCGGGCGCAGTCGTTGTTATTGTTGTTGCCGGATCGGTGTATCTCGATTCGCCAAAGGGCGATCTGCAGCTGACCCGCGGCGGCAGCGCCTTCCTGCCGGCCGCGGAAGCACCGGTCAATGTCCACCCCGTGGCCGGGGCAGAGTCACCGGCCATTGCCTTCGCCGTGACCACATCCCTGAAGGCCTGAACCGTGGAATTCTTCCTGCAGACACCCGCTTGGGCGGAAGTCCAGGCTTCCCTGGGCCGCACCGTCCATCAGCAGTCAGGTCCGGGCTGGAGCTTCCTGGCCGTGGAGGAGAAAAACCCTGCCGGCAAGGTCCTCTATGCCCCCTATGGGCCCGTCGCATCCTCGGCGGAGACGTTCGACGCCGCCCTGGCCGCCCTGGTTGCCACCGCACGGTCGTGTGGGGCGGTGTTTGTCCGGATTGAGCCGGTGTCCGCGGGGCTTGAGTTGCCGGCCGCCGCGGAGCTCAGCCGGCGCGGCCTTCAGCCGGCGCCGGTGAACCAGCAGCCTGAGCTCAGCTGGATCGTGGAGCTCGAAGGTGACTTCAAGGACGTCCTGGCCGCGATGAAACCCGTGAACCGGAACCTCTACCGGAACATCCACAAGAAGGGCGTGACCTTCCGGACGTCGAAGGACCCGGAGGACATCAGTATCCTGTTGGAGTTCCTGCATATGACGGCCCGGCGGAACGGTTTCAAGCCGCAGAGCGACGAGTACCTGACCCAGGTGGCAGCCTCCCTGATGCCCGCCGGCGCAGCCACGCTGTTCATCGCCGAGCTGACCGGCGAGCCGATTGCTGCAGCCTTCGCCTACGATTCCGCGGACACCAGGACGTATGCCCATGCCGCCTTGGATGATACCCACCGCAAGCTCAGCGCCGGCATACCGCTCCTGGTGACCCTGATGGCGGATGCCAAGGACCGGGGCCTGAAACACGTGGACCTGTGGGGCGTTGCGCCCGCGGATCAGCCCGACCACAAATGGGCGGGATTCACCGCGTTCAAGAAGTCCTTCGGCGGCCACGAGGTGGCGTACCCCGGCACCTGGGACCTCCCGGTGCAAAAGCTCCGGTATAACGCGTATCAACTGGCCCGGAAGCTGCGCGATAAGCTGCGTGCCCTCCGTTACCCCGCCTCACCCGGCGCGCGAACTGGCAGCTGATGGCGCCAAATCAGGAATTTGCGGGTCATTAGCTGCCAGTTCGCGCAGGAGGACGCGGGGTGAAGAGCCTGCTAGCTCTTGCGGGCGTAGCCTTCCCACTTGCTGGCCTGGTGCTCGCCGTCGACAAAGCGGATGGTGCCGGACTTGGAGCGCATCACGATGGACTGGGTGAGGACCTTGTCCTTGGAGTAGCGAACGCCCTTGAGGAGGTCGCCGTCGGTGATGCCGGTGGCCGCGAAGTAGCAGTTGTCGCTGGACACGAGGTCATTGGTGGACAGCACTCGGTCAAGGTCGTGGCCGGCGTCGATCGCCTTCTGCTTCTCGTCGTCGCTGGTGGGCCACAGCCGGCCTTGGATAACGCCGCCGAGCGACTTGATGGCGCAGGCTGCAACGATGCCTTCCGGGGTGCCGCCGATGCCCATGAGGGCGTCGACGCCGGTGCCGGAGCGGGCTGCGGCAATGGCGCCGGCTACGTCGCCGTCCATGATGAACTTGGTGCGCGCACCGGCTTCGCGGATCTCTTCGACCAGGGGGCGGTGGCGATCGCGGTCAAGGATCATGACGTTGAGCTGGTTGACCTTCACGCCCTTAGCCTTGGCGATGAGGTGGAGGTTCTGCTTGACCGGGAGGCGGAGGTCCACCATGTCGGCGGCTTCCGGGCCGGTGACCAGTTTTTCCATGTAGAACACGGCGGACGGATCGAACATGGAGCCGCGCTCCGCTACGGCAAGGACTGCCAGGGCGTTGTTGATGCCAAGCGCGGTCAGCCGCGTTCCGTCGATCGGGTCCACGGCAACGTCGCACTCAGGACCGGTGCCGTCGCCAACATGTTCGCCGTTGAACAACATGGGAGCTTCGTCTTTTTCGCCTTCGCCGATGACCACAACACCGTTGAAGTGGACCGTGTGAAGGAAGGAGCGCATAGCGTCAACTGCCGCGCCGTCAGCCTTGTTTTTGTCGCCGAAACCAACCCAGTGGCCACCGGCGATGGCCGCGGCCTCGGTGACGCGGACAAGCTCAAGTGCGAGGTTGCGGTCTGGCTCGTCGATGCCCACGGCCAGGGAGGGGGAAATCGTGGAGTACTGCTGGGTCATAGGCGCTGGTGACACGTGAACCTCTTCTTCGAGTGGCGATCATTGGACCCGCTCGGCCGGATTCAGCCGGTGCGGTGATTCCTCTGGTACTGATCATAGTCTGGGCGGCGCCTTCAGGGCGTGGCATGACGCAGTCGTGCAACATGGGCCTTCAGCCTCCCGCACTCCCCCGACTGTGAGTTGCGCCTGAACATGGGCGACTATAGAGAGGTGAGCGAAATGCAGGAAAAGACCAGTCCCGGACCGAACCCCTCCGACTCCGGAGCAAACGGCGATGGCGCAGGCACTGCCGAAACAGCCCCCGTCCGCCCAGTGATCCCCGCCGCAGCTGCAAAGCGCGCCAATGCCTCCGTGATCGGCATGGTCGTTGCCCTGGTGGTCAGCATCGCCGCCTTCCTGCCCGTTATCCTGATGAACCCCCTCCCCAAGAGCGACGGATTCCGCCCGGACATCGATGTCAGCGCCGTGGCCCGGAACGCCACGGATGTGGCCGGATTCACACCCGTAACACCGGACACCGGCAAGTCGTTCACATCCAACTACGCACGATGGGAGTCCGGCAGCGGCAGCGGCGTTCCCACCTGGGAGGTTGGCTACCTGACCCCGAAGGAGTCCTTCATCGGCCTGGTCCAGACCCGCCAGCCCAACCCCACCTGGCTCGTCCAGCAGACCAGGAGCGCTCCCGTTACGGGAACGCGTGCAGCGGGCGGGCAGGACTGGAAACTGCATGACACCGGCAAAGGCGAAAAGAGCATGGTGCTGAATTACCGCGGAACCACTGTCGTCCTGACTGGAAGCGCCCAGCTGGACGAATTCGCTGAACTCGCCGCCGCCGTCGTGCAGTCCATGGAAGCCAATCCGGCTGTCACAGTTTCGCCGTCAGCCAGTACCGCCCCGTAAAGTAAGCCCGTGGCTACTTATCTGACCCCTGCCCTTGCCTGGCGCCGTATGCGCGAAGGCAACGAACGCTTTGTCGCCGGCGAATCGTCGCACCCGAACCAGGACGCGTCCCGCCGGTCGTCGCTGGTGGAAAACCAGAACCCGTTTGCCGTGATCTTCGGCTGCTCGGACTCCCGGCTCGCCGCCGAGATCATCTTCGACCTGGGGCTGGGGGACGCCTTTGTGGTGCGCACCGCCGGCCAGGTAATTGACGACGCCGTATTGGGCTCCCTCGAGTACAGCATCAGCGTGCTGGGGGTACCGCTGATCGTGGTGCTGGGGCATGACAGCTGCGGCGCTGTGAGTGCCACCAAGTCCGCAGTGGACACCGGCAACATGCCGGTGGGCTTTATACGGGACCTGGTGGAGCGCATCACGCCTTCGGTACTGACGTCCATGCGGAACGGCGAGCACGAGGTCAACGACATGGTGGTGGAGCACGTCAAGCAGACGTCCCAGCGCCTGGTGGACAGCTCCCGTGTGATTTCCACCGCAATCGAGAACGGCCGCGCCGCGGTGATCGGCCTCTCCTACAGCCTCGCCGAGGGCCGCGCGAACGCGGTTTCCGGGATCGGCGACGTCTAGGCCCAGCCTGAATCGTTGCCCGTAGCATGCGGTTCACGGTTTTAGTCCGGGCCCCGGATCGCCCTAAGCTAGCCCCATGACTTCCACTGAAGAATTCCGCATTGAACACGACACGATGGGCGAAGTCCGCGTCCCCGTGAACGCCCTGTACCGTGCACAGACGCAGCGTGCAGTTGAAAACTTCCCCATCTCCGGCAAGACCCTGGAACGGGCGCACATCGAGGCGCTCGCCCGGGTCAAGAAGGCTGCCGCGCAGGCCAACGCAGAACTTGGGGTGCTCGACGGCGAGCTGGCCAAGGCGATCGCAGCGGCTGCGGATGAGGTAGCTGCCGGTAAGTACGACGGCGACTTCCCCATCGACGTTTTCCAGACCGGCTCCGGCACGTCCTCGAACATGAACACCAACGAGGTCATCGCCGAGCTGGCCACCCGTGCCCTCAAGGCCGCCGGCAGCGACAAGGTTGTCCACCCGAATGACCACGTCAACGCCTCGCAGTCCTCCAACGACGTCTTCCCAACGTCGGTCCACGTTGCCGCCACCTCGGCCCTGATCAACGACCTCATCCCGGCGCTCGGCTACCTGGCCGAGTCCTTGGAGCGCAAGGCCGTGGAGTTCAAGGACGTCGTCAAGTCCGGCCGCACCCACCTCATGGACGCCACCCCGGTGACGCTAGGCCAGGAGTTCGGCGGCTACGCAGCCCAGGTCCGCTACGGCATCGAACGCATCAACGCCGCCCTCCCCCGCGTCGCCGAAGTTCCGCTCGGGGGCACCGCTGTGGGCACGGGCATCAACACCCCTGCCGGCTTCCCGGAGCGAGTCATCGAACTGCTCGCCACGGACACCGGACTGCCTCTGACCGAAGCCCGTGACCACTTCGAGGCGCAGGCCAACCGCGACGGCCTCATCGAAGGCTCCAGCCAGCTGCGCAACATCGCGATTTCCTTCATGAAGATCAACAACGACCTCCGCTGGATGGGCTCCGGCCCCAACACCGGCCTTGGCGAAATCGCCATCCCGGACCTGCAGCCGGGCTCCTCGATCATGCCGGGCAAGGTTAATCCGGTCATCTGCGAGGCGTCCATCATGGTCTGCGCCCAGGTCATCGGCAACGACACCGCCATCGCATGGTCCGGCACCAACGGCGCCTTCGAGCTCAACGTCGGGATCCCCGTTATGGCCGCCAACCTGCTCGAGTCCATCAGGCTGCTGGCAAACACCAGCCGGGTCATGGCGGACAAGATGATCGACGGCATCACCGCCAACGTGGAGCGCGCCCGCTTCCTGGCCGAGGCGTCCCCCTCGATCGTGACGCCGCTAAACAAGTACATCGGCTACGAGAACGCGGCGAAGATCGCCAAGAAGGCCGTGGCCGAGGGTCTCACCATCCGTGAGACCGTCGTCGCCATGGGCTTCCTGGAGCGCGGCGAGGTCACCGAAGAGCAGCTTGACACTGCGCTGGACGTTATGTCCATGACGCGCCCGCCGCACAAGGCATGACCCCCGGTATCTAGGCACTCAGCACCAACGAACGACGGCGGCCGGCACCTTTCCACGGAGGGTGCCGGCCGCTGTCGTTCGTCGCGCAAGCTGGCGGAGATCTCGCGCCGCACGTTCTTCAATTACTTCCCCACAAAGGAAGACGCCATCCTCGGCCACGTGGAAGATGAAAATCCCCCAGGATGTCATCGACGGCTTCATCGCCGGCGGTGCGTCTTCCCCGTCGGGAGAGATCTCCCCGGACCTCTTCCAGGACCTGATCGGACTCTCGCTGAAACTGTCCGAAAACATGGCAGCCTCCGAAGAGGAGACCCGTCAGCTGATCGGCGTGATCAAGAAGGAACCGCTGCTGCTGACCCAGAAGCGCATCTGGATTATCTTCTCGGCGCTCATTGCCGGCGTGCTGCTCTCCAGCCTCGACCAGACCATCGTCTCGACCGCCATGCCCACCATCGTGATGCCTATCTACAGCAAGTTCGGGGACGTCCTCGGCCGCCGGAACCCGTTCCTCATTGCCATTGAGCTGTTTACCCTTGCGTCAGTGGGTTGCGCCCTGGCCACAGATTTCTGGGGCTTTGTGATCTTCCGCGCCATCCAGGGCCTGGGCGGCAACGCATACGCGGACTCCCTCGCTCCGGTCTTCTGGTAGCTGGCCTCCCGACGCCGCTGACCGGCGTCGTACGGCTGTGAGCCGTAGCGGCGCAAGCCGCAATAATAGCCGTCAGGGGCGCCGCGATCTTGGGGGTTGCGGCGCCCCTGTTGTATGTCACCGTAGAGCTGCTCCGTCACGGCTCGAAATGGGCATCCCGGACCGCGTCAGGCAGGCAGCAGCATGGCCGCGGCGGCGCCGGCGAGCATAAACGGGCCAAACGGGATCGAAGATTTCAACGTGCCGCGGCGGGCCGCCAGCAGGGCCATAGACCAGAGGCCCCCCAGCAGGAAAGCTGCAAACGTCCCCGCAAAGACGTGCCCCCAGCCAAGATAGCCAAGATACATTCCCAGGACGCCGGCCAGTTTCACGTCGCCAAAGCCCATGCCGGGCGGGTAGACCATCCGCAGGACAAAATAGAACGCCCACAAAACCGCCCCGCCGGCCAGGATGCGCAGCGCCGGGATCCCCAGGAGCTCGGCAGCACCGTCAGGTGACCCCAGGATCGCGGCAGGACCCGCAATCACGTGCACCAAGGCAGCCGCGAGCAACAGGACCCCGGCCACGCCGTACGAGGGGAAGACAATCCGGTTGGGCAGCAGGTGGTGGCGCACGTCAATAACCGTCAGGCGGACTGCCATGACAAAAAAGTAGGCGCAAGCGGCCAGTACCAGCCAGAACGCCAGCGGGGTGGCGTCCCACAGTCCATCGAGTCGTCGGATCACCCCTCGGATGCTACTGGATTGGTGCGCCGCACCGCAGAACCCACGCGTAAACTGTGGATATGTCGACATGGGACACCAGGCGCCGGCCGGATCCGGAGGGCAGCGCTGACGCTGCGGACCTGAGCACCATGTTCCGGAACCTTTGCCGGTCCTCCCCCTGGAAGTGGCAGTCACTGCGCTTTGAATACTGGGATGAACCGTTTTCCGACGTCCCAGACCCGTCCGCACCGCTGGTCCGCGCCTGGCTCCGCCGACCCGGTGCACTTCGTCTGGAAACCGCTGACCGGTTTGTCCTCCACAGCACCACCGGAATCAACGATTCCAAGGACGGCTTGTACGTCAGCGCCACCCGGAAGTCCTGGCTGTTGCCGCCCCACTTAGTGGCGCCTGTTTACGACGACGGCGGCCTGGTCAGGCGCCGGCCGGAGGCAGCATACGGCGAGCCTGGCTTCGGAAACGGCCGTTTCTCGGCCGCCCTCGATCCCGTGGAACTCGCCGGGAACGCGCCTGTCCCGATCGAGTTCCCGGGGACCAACGCCGTCGAGATCGACGCCGTTAGCCGCGTGGATCACGATGGCCGGCCGGCACTGGAGGCAATTGTGACGCCTTCGGCGTCCTATCGTTCCGCGTATCCTGCCGCCTCGCTCTGCCTGCCCGGCAGCAACCGCGTGCGGATCGACCTGGAGACGGGCGTCTGCGTTGCCACCCGGTCGCTGGAAGCGGCAGCCCCGAATCATGGGCACTGGATCCGGATCCTCGCCGTGGATGAATACATGTTGGACGACCTTTTTGTGGCCGAGTCCATGAACCTCACGGACGTCCGCCGCCACATCAGCTGGGACATCCGCACCTGATCGCAGCTACCCCTCCGGCCATCACCGGCGGTTGACAAGCCCCGTGGCCCGCCCTGGGCTAGGCTTCCCTGATGACCGCGCTGACTGCCATCTGGCCCCTCTTCGGCCTCGAGCTGACCACACCCCGCCTAGTGCTGCGACCCATTGCCGACGCCGACATTCCTGTCGCGGTTGCAGCGGCAGCGAGCGGGGTCCACGAACCCGGCCGGAACCCCTTCAGCACGCCGTGGACAGAACTGCCGGCAGAAACTCTGGGGCACAACATGGCGCAGTGGTACTGGCGCTGCCGCGGCCAGGCCACGCCGGAGGACTGGACCCTGCTCCTGGGCATCTGGTACCTGAACGAATTCATCGGCTGCCAGGACATCGGCGCCAAGGACTTCGCAACCCTCAAGACCGTCAGCACCGGCTCATGGCTCAAGCAGTCCCTCCACGGCCAGGGCCTCGGCACTGAGATGCGGGCCGCCGTCGCGCTCTACGCGTTCGACTGGCTCGGCGCCGAAGTCGCCGAATCCGAAGCGGCAGCCTGGAACGCCGCCTCCCTGGGCGTGTCCCGCTCCCTCGGCTACGAACTCAACGGCGTCCATAGGCAGTCCTGGGGCAGCGAGGCCGTGGAAGTCCAAAAAATGCGCCTCACTCCCGTAACCTTCAAACGCCCCGACTGGGCCCTGCAAGTGAAGGGCCACGAAGCAGCAGCCAAGTTCCTCGGGGCTCGCTGAGGGCACTTCCGACGGAGAAGGGCCGTGGCCCGACGAGCGGAACCACGGCCCTCGCTACCGGATCGTATGGCTAGATTTCGGCGCCCTCCAGCAGTTCTGTTACCAGGGCTGCGATCGGGGAGCGTTCGGAGCGCGTCAGGGTGATGTGGCCGAAGAGAGGGTGTCCTTTCAGGGTTTCGACAACTGCGGCAATACCGTCGTGCCGGCCGACGCGCAGGTTGTCACGCTGGGCGACGTCGTGGGTGAGGACGATCTTGGAGTTCTGGCCGATTCGGCTCATCACGGTGAGGAGGACGTTCTTCTCAAGTGACTGGGCCTCATCAACGATCACGAACGCGTCGTGCAGGGAGCGTCCGCGGATGTGCGTCAGCGGCATAACCTCCAGCATGCCGCGGTCCATGACTTCTTCCACGACTTCCTGGCTGACCAGGGCGCCGAGTGTGTCAAAGACCGCCTGTGCCCAGGGGTTCATCTTTTCCGACTCGGAGCCGGGCAGGTAGCCGAGTTCCTGGCCACCTACGGCGTAGAGGGGGCGGAACACGATCACCTTGCGGTGCTCGCGGCGTTCCAGCACCGCTTCCAGGCCGGCGCACAGGGCCAGCGCGGACTTGCCGGTGCCGGCCCGTCCGCCGATCGAAACGATTCCGACGGCGGGGTCCATCAGCATGTCGATGGCCAACCGCTGCTCCGCGGAGCGTCCGTGGAGCCCGAACACGTCCCGGTCCCCCTTGACCAGCCTCACCTGCTTGTCGGCGCCCACCCGGCCCAGGGCTGAGCCCCGGTTGGAGAGGATCACCAGCCCGGTGTTGACCGGCATTTCCGCGGCTGCGGGGATGAAGACAGGCTCGTGGCCGTACAGAGTGGAGATTTCTTCCTCGCTGGCTTCCACCTCGGCCACGCCGGTCCAGCCCGAATCCTTCACGAGCTCGTTGCGGTATTCGTCGGCCGTAAGTCCCATAGCGGAAGCCTTGACCCGCATGGGGAGATCCTTCGAAACCACCGTGACGTTCCGGCCTTCATTGGCCAGGTTCTTGGCCACGGCAAGGATCCGGCTGTCGTTGTCGCCACTGCGGAAACCCAACGGAAGCACGTCGGCGGAAATGTGGTTCAACTCCACCAACAGCGTGCCGCCCTCGTTTCCGATGGGGATGGGCTTGCTCAGGCCACCGTGTTTCACCCGGAGGTCATCGAGCAGCCGGAGCGCTGTGCGGGCAAAGTAGCCCAGCTCGGGGTCGTGCCGTTTCCCCTCAAGTTCCGTGATCACAACGATTGGAACAATGACTTCGTGCTCTGCGAAGCGGAGCAGCGCCCGTGGATCCGAGAGCAGGACGGAGGTGTCAATGACGAAGGTGCTAATGGTGGCGTCCCTTCCGGAGACAGCAAAACCGGCCGCAGATTTTTCGTCTGCTGCACCGGTTTGTGAGGTGGCTCGCGTGGTGCGAGAGGTAGCTTTCTGTCCCTGGTCAAAAACGGCCTCGGGCAGTTGTTCAGAAATAGCCACATCGACTCCAGCCCCGGGCACGCGCCCGGAATTGTTATTGGTGAGGCGGCTCGGCCTGGAGGCCGGGTCCGGCCTCCCATACAACCGGTGCGAAATTTCGCTCCATGTACTGGCCTCCCCGATCAGCCGGCGTTTTTGCCTGCTGATGGATACAACGTAAATCCCCGCCCAGTAATTTCCGGTGCCATCCGTCGGCGATTCCTGTTGCGGCCGTGTGAATTCCGTGTGAACGGCGCTGACAGATCAGGTGCCGAAGCGCCGCTGCCGGCCTGCATAGTCCCGGAGGGCGCGAAGGAAATCCACTTTGCGGAAAGCGGGCCACAACGCCTCGCAGAAGTAGAACTCACTGTACGCACTTTGCCACATCAGGAACCCTGACAGCCGCTGCTCCCCGGACGTTCTGATGACCAGGTCCGGATCCGGCTGGCCGCGCGTATAAAGGAAGCGGGAAATATCGTCGACGGACAGCGAGTCAGCGAGCACCGAAATGTCAGACCCCTTGGCTACGGCGTCGTGAAGCAGCTCCCGCACGGCGTCGACGATCTCGCGGCGTCCGCCGTAGCCCACCGCAACGTTGACATGGATCTTTTCGCGAACCGGCGTGCGGGCCGTGAGCTTGTTGAGCCGGTCAGCCAGGTAGTCGGGCAGGAGCTCGGGGGCGCCCATGGCGTGGACCGAGATGTTGGCGTCCTCGTCCAGACGGTCCAGGGTGTTGGCGATGATGCCCATCAGAAGATCCAGCTCCTCGCTGGACCGGCTCATGTTGTCCGTGGACAGCATGTACAGCGTGACCACCTTGACCCCGAGTTCCTGGCACCAGCCCAGGAACTCATGGATCTTGTCCGCGCCGGCCTGGTGGCCCTGGCTGGTGGGTGCATTGAACTGCTTGGCCCAGCGGCGGTTGCCGTCCACCATCACGCCGATGTGCTTGGGAATGCGTCCGCCGGCAAGCTCGCTGAGCAGCCGCCTTTCGTAGAAGCCATAAAGGAACCCGCGAAATTCCACGAGGAGACTCACCTGACTTCCGTTGCTGTTCGACGGCATTGCACATCCTAGGCTACCGTCCGGGACCGGAGCGGGTGCGCCGGGACGTGCCGGATGACCCGTCATGATCGTTACCCATGAGTAACTTACGCAAAGAGAGGATATTCTGAACCCATGAACAGCCAGACTCCTGACGCTTCCCGCGCGCCCTCCGCGGACCACGGCAACAGCGCCCTGGACGACGCCGCTGTCCGGCTGGCCGAACTCCTGATGATCAAGCCCAAGTGGCGCGGTTGGATCCACAGCGTCACGGCGCCGCTGGCTCTGGCCGCGGGGATCGTCCTGGTGGTCCTTGCCCCGACTACAGACCGCAAGATCACCTCGGCAATCTACGCCGCTACCGGCGTCCTGCTATTTGGCATCAGTGCCATCTACCACCGCGGCAACTGGTCCCCCGGCGTGAAGATTGTGCTCAAGCGCTTGGACCACACCAACATCATGCTGGTCATCGCCGGCAGCTACACGCCCTTGGCCTGGTCGCTCCTGGAGCAACCCAAGGCGGTCCTGCTGCTGTGGGTCATCTGGTCCGGGGCCATCCTCGGCGTGCTGTTCAGGCTGCTGTGGACGGACGCCCCGCGCTGGCTGTACGTGCCAATCTACATTGCACTTGGCTGCGGGTCGCTGTTCTACCTGCCCGAATTCTTCGCGGCCAGCGTCCCGGCGGCCATTCTGATCTGTGTGGGCGGAATCCTGTACATCACCGGCGCAGTGTTCTACGCGCTCAAGAAGCCCAACTTCAGCTACGAGCACTTCGGCTTCCACGAACTCTTCCACGCACTGACAGTCCTGGCATTCGCAACACACTTTACGGCGATCGCCATCGCAGTCCTCAGTTGACCTCGCGGGAACCGTGAACTGGCGGAAACCGGTGGGTGCGCGAGAAGTCGGCCCGCCTTAGTCGCGGGGCTGGGACCGATCGGCCGGCTGGCCCTGCCCATTGCCTTCGAGGCCATCCTCGACGCCTTCAGCATCCGGCTCCCCGGCAGCACGGAGTCCGTCGTGGTCGTCGGCGGCTTCGATGTCCGCGGCCGCAGCCGCTGCCTGGCGCTCTTCTTCCACCTGCGCGCGGTAGCGGACGCGGCGGATGCGGCGGACCATGTCCACAATCAGCAGCGTGGTGGCCAGCACAAAGAACGCCGTCATGATGAAGCCCCACAGGCCCGGGGTGATCTGGTCCTCGGAGATGCCCTCACGCAGGCCGGGCGTCGGCAGTGGTGAGGGCGTGGTGGTCAGGGCGAGGAGCATGTGATGCACGGTTCAAACCTTCTGTGGAAACTGATGGGCAGCCAGCCGGTGATTCCGGAGGCTGGTCCGCGGGACCCGGACCAGCCCGCTGCTTTTCTACACGGCATAGAATATGCTGCCGTCTCTATCTTAGCCCGGCGAAAAGGTCCTTTTCGGGCAATACTGCGGGGACCCTGGACTCGATCAGGGAGTAGCCTTCCCATGGCCACACGCGGCGCTGCATTTCGGCCGAGACAGCAAAGAAGAACCCCAGCGGGTCCACCTGCGTGCGGTGCGCGCGGAGGGCGTCGTCGCGGGCCTCAAAAAAGTCCCCGCAGTCGATCTGCGTGGTGGTGGCATGGGCGCCCCGCGGCGGCGTGTGGCCCTCCGCGTCCGTTTCCAGCCAGGCGGCAAGCCGCTGGGCGTACGGGGACTGCAGACCCGCTTCCTCCAGGGCAAAATGCAATGCGCGGAACCTGTCCGGACTGAAGGCCCTGTCGTAGTAGAGCTTGCTTGGTTCCCAGGCGGCACCGGCGTCCGGATACCTGTCCGGGTCACCCGCAGCCGCAAACGCCTCCACTGCCACCCGGTGCGCCATGATGTGGTCCGGGTGCGGGTATCCTCCGTTTTCGTCATAGCTGACGATCACCTGCGGCTTGAAGTCCCGGACCAGCCGCACCAGCGGCGCCGCGGCTCGCGCCAGCGGCTGGACTGCAAAGGACCCTGCGGGCAGCGGCGGCAAGGGGTCGCCCTCAGGCAGCCCGGAATCCGTGAATCCGAGCCAGCGCTGTTCGATGCCAAGTACCTTGGCCGCCCGGTTCATCTCCAGCCGGCGCGCCCCTGCCATGTCCCGCTTGGGATGCGGCTCACCTTCCACGGCAGGGTTTTGAATATCGCCGCGGGATCCGTCTGTGCAGGTGGCCACCATGACTTCCACTCCGGCGGCGGCGTACATCGCCATGGTGGCCGCGCCCTTGCTGGACTCGTCGTCCGGGTGCGCATGAACGGCTAGCAGCCTCAGCGGTGCCGGGGTATGCGTGGACGCTGTCATCGAAGGACGGCTCCTTATTCTTCTGCGGCTGCTGTGACGGCCACTGGACTGACGGGACTGCATATAACGGGACAGACGGAATAGCTGCGCGGGAGAGGTGTGCGGATCCGCCACGGACAGCCATGGACCGGAACCGAACTAAACTGGACTGGTGACTACCCACGATCAGCCCGCAGTGTCCCCGCCTGCAGACACTAGCCTAGCCAATCGTTATGGCAGTAAAAAGCCGTCCCTCCCGCCGGCGTTCAAGCGTGGCATCGCCGTAGCGGCGCTGGCGGCCGGAGTTGGGTTTATGGCCTGGGTCTCCACGTCGAACGCTGTCTCGGACGTGACGTTCAAGGACGTCGGATTCAGCACCATTGATGCCACTGCGGCAGAGGTTGATTTCCAGGTCACCAGGGACCCGGGAACGGCCGTCAAGTGCGCTGTGAAGGCCCTCGACTCCAAGTTCGCCGTGGTCGGTTGGAAAGTCGTGGACATCCCGCCGGGGGAAACTAACGGAACGGCCGACGGCGGCAGGACAGTTTCGCAGCGCGTGGCCCTTCGGACGGAGTCCTTGTCCGTTTCCGGCGTAGTGGACGACTGCTGGATTCCGCGCGCCGGGACGTAGCACCATGTGATCTGTGCCCTATCCCGGTTGGGTATGTCCAGAGTATTGACTACAATGGGTCAATACCTTTACCCCGCTGAGCTGGTTGCTGAGTTCCACAAGTGGCCACCGTTGCGGGGTCTTTTGCATGTATGACCATTAGGAGAAGTCCGTGTCTACCACCAACAGCGCGCCTGCAGCCTGGCTCACCCAGGAAGCTTTTGACCGCCTGAAGGCAGAGCTGGACCACCTTTCCGGCCCTGGCCGTGCGGAGATTGTCCAGAAGATTGAAGCGGCCCGGCAAGAGGGCGACCTGAAGGAAAACGGCGGCTACCATGCGGCCAAAGAAGAGCAGGGCAAGATCGAAGCCCGGATCCGCCAGCTGACCGCGCTCCTGCGAGATGCCCACGTAGGAGAGTCCCCCGCTGACGACGGCATCGTCGAGCCCGGCATGCTCGTTGTTGCCCTGATCGCCGGCGACGAAGAGACATTCCTGCTGGGGTCCCGCGAAATCGCCGGCGATTCCGACCTGGACGTGTTCAGCGAGAAGTCACCCCTCGGCGCCGCAATCGTCGGCCACAAAGAGGGTGCGAAGCTCAGCTACACTGCGCCGAACGGCAAGGACATCACGGTCGAAATCATCTCCGCCAAGCCGTATGCAGGCTAACGCGTCACACTGAACGCGCTTCAGGCCTTACCGGCCTGGCCAAACGTCGGTCCCCGTCAGGAGGCCGGCGTTTTTGCGTGCTTGGGGCGCAGCAACAGGGCAGCGACAACTCCGCCTGCCGCCCCGCCGAGGTGCGCCTGCCAGGAGATGTAGCTGCCCATGATCGGCAACACACCGAGCAGGATGCCGCCGTAGACCATAAACAGCACCACGGCGAGCAGGATCTGCCGCCAGCTGTGGTTGAAGAAACCCCGCACCAGGAGGAAGGCGAACAACCCGAAAACCAGGCCGGAGGCGCCAACTGTGATGCCGCCGTCGCCAATCAGCCACACCGTCAGCCCGGAGCCCAGCCAGCTGAATCCCAGGGCCGTCAGGAACACCCGCACGCCTGACAGGAACACCAGGAAGCCGAAGACGATCAGGGGCAGGGCATTGGAGAGCAGATGGTTCAGATTGGCGTGCAGCAGCGGGAACGTCAGGATGTCCAGCAACCCGTCAGCGGACCGCGGCCGGAGCCCGAAGGTCCGGTTCAGGGCGTGCAGGGTCAGCATGTTGAACAGTTCGATGACAAAGAGCAGGGCCACAAAGCCGCCGGCCACCAACAGCCCCACTTTAGCCCGCGAGGCTGTGGTTTCCCGGCTCCGCGGCTTTCCGTCCCCCATCGCGTCAAGCATGGCTGCTCCTAATGCACCACAATGGGCTGGAAGCCCTCGGCACGGAGGGCGCCGAGGACCTGCTCACAATGTTCGTGGCCCTTGGTTTCGAGGTTCACGGTGATGGAAACGTCGCCCATGCTGATGGAGCCGCCAACGCGGGTGTGGTCCAGGCCCGTGACGTTCGCATCGTTTTCGGCGATGATGCGGGCGATGGTGGCCAGCGAGCCCGGCCGGTCATCCAGCATCATCCGAACTGTCATGTAGCGCCCGGCGGCGGACAGGCCCCGCTGGATGACTTTAAGCATCAGCATCGGATCGATGTTGCCCCCGGACAGGATCACGGCGGTAGTCCCGGGGTTTTCGATTTTGCCATCCATCAAGGCGGCAACTCCCACCGCCCCGGCGGGTTCCACCACCATCTTGGCACGTTCCAGCAGGAAGATCAGGGCGCGCGCCAGGGAATCCTCGCTGACCGTGACAACATCATCCACGAGCTCACGGATGATACTGAAGGGCAGCTGTCCGGGCCGACCCACGGCGATACCGTCAGCCATGGTGGACACTTTCTTCAGCGGAACCAGTGCGTCGGCGGCGAGTGACGGCGGATAAGCCGCAGCGTTTTCGGCCTGGACACCGATGATGCGGATTTCCCGCCCAAGTTCCCTGGCCCGGGCCTTGACGGCTACAGCGACTCCGGCCAGCAGCCCGCCGCCGCCCACCCCCATCAGGATGGTATCCACGTTGGGGATCTGCTCGAGAATCTCCAGGCCTATGGTTCCCTGGCCGGACACCACATCCACGTTGTCAAAGGGGTGCACAAACACCATGCCGGATTCGTCGGCGTAGCGCTGCGCCTCGGCGAGGGCCTCATCCACGTTGTGGCCGTGGAGGATTACTTCTGCGCCGTGGCTGCGGGTGGCCGCCAGTTTCGGAAGGGCTACGCCCAGAGGCATGTAGATGCGGGCTTTGATGCCCAGGCTTTTGGCTGCTACGGCCACGCCCTGGGCGTGGTTTCCGGCTGATGCGGCCACCACCCCCCGCTTTTTCTCCTCGGCCGAGAGCTTGGCCATGCGGACATACGCACCGCGGACCTTGAATGATCCCGCCCGCTGCAGGTTTTCGCACTTGAAGAAGACGTCGCCGCCCACCATCCCGCCCAGGGCCCGTGACGATTCCACCGGGGTCCGCATAATGATCCCCTCGAGCAGCTTCTGCGCCTCCAGGACATCGTCCAGCGTGACGGGAAGGGTTTCAAGGGTGTTCACGGACTTATTCTCCTTGGGTGGATACGGCTCCGGCGCCTTGGGTCATCTCAGGCCTCGGCGTCCGGATTGGCTGCTTCTGTGCTGGCTGCGGCGTCCTTGCCGCGCTTGGGCCTGCCGCCCGGCAACCGGACATCCCTGATGGAGTCATCATGGTCCAGGCCTGGCGTCACTGTCCCACCGGGGATTGCCAGCACCTGTTCATGTTCCCACGTTCTGGCGGCGATGTAGCGAATCGCGGAGTTTGCTACGGCGAGGATGGGCACCGAGAACAGCGCGCCGGGGATACCCGCAAGGTACGAACCCGCCGCCACGGAGAGGATCACCGCCACCGGATGCAGGGACACGGCCTTGCCCATCACGAGTGGTTGCAGGATGTGGCTCTCCAGCTGCTGGACCAGCAGCACGATAGCCAGCATGATCAGGGCATTGACCGGACCGTTGGCCACCAGGGCCAGGAGGACGGCGATGGCCCCGGTCACCAGAGCGCCGACCACCGGGATAAAGGAGCCGATGAACACGAGCACACTCAACGGCAGGGCCAGCGGCACCCCGATGATGGCCGCGCCGGCGCCGATGCCTACAGCGTCAACAAACGCAACAAACATCTGGATCCGTGCGTAGCTGACCATGGAGGCCCAGCCCTTGCGCCCGGCACCGAAGGTTGCTGCACGCGCCTTCTTCGGGAGGAGGCGGACCAGGAACGCCCAGATCCTGTCGCCTTCGAGCAGGAAGAAGATCAGGATGAACAGGGCCAGCACCATTCCCGCGGCGAAGTGGCCGGCGGTGCTGCCAAAGGACAACGCACCGCTGAGGATGCTGCTGCTGTTGTCCTGGAGTGCGGTGGTTGCTTCCTTGAGGTACTGGTCGATCTGGTCAGCGGTGAGGTGCAGGGGTCCGGCGGCCAGCCAGTCCTGGATCTGAGTCACGCCCGCCAGCGACTGGGACCACAATTCGCCAAAACCCGAAGCCAACTGGCGTCCCACCAGGGAAAGGGCACCAACGATCACGCCAATGAACCCCACCACCGTGATGGCCACCGCGGCGCCGTTTGGCAGCCGCCTGCTCCGTAGCCAGCGCACCACGGGGCTCAGCAGTCCGGCCAGCAGTGCGGCCACCATAACGGGGATAATCAGGAAGCTGATCCGGCTGAGCAGCCAGATCAGGGCGCCGGCCATCAGCAGGATGAGGACGAGCCGCCATGCCCACGACGCTGCGATCCGGATGCCGTACGGAATGTCCTGCTCCAGATCCCGGTCCGCCCGCACGCTGCCCGGGAGGGCAGTTTCCACCGGCCGGGCCGGGTTAGGCAGCGTGCCTGTGGGCGTTGAATCGGATGGGGCGGCGTCCTTGTCTGGCGTCATAGCCTAATACTTCCTCAGCACCGGCCCTTATGCGAAACGGCTACCCGGCCCCGCCCAGGGCAGCCTCGATCCCCCAGGCCATCGTGAACGTTTCTCCGGCCGGGAGCCAGCGCAGCCCGTCACCGGAGTTGAAGGCATTGGCCGGACCGGTCATAGGTTCGATGGCCACCGCCTTGGGCCTGCCGGGCAGTTCAGTTGTCACGAAAACGTGGACGTAGCCGCAGGATTCGTCCTGCCACAAGGTCACGCTGCGGCCGTCAGGTGCGCTGAGCACATGGCGGGCCGCCCCGCCGTCGAACGTTATGTCCGTCAAGGCGACGTCGACCTCGAGGCCCCCCAGCCGTTGACCGTTGCGGAAGTCACTGTCCCCGCTAACGGGTTCGGAGCTGCGCGGGATCAAGCGTTCGTCCGCCACCAGGCGGGTATCGGCGGCAACGGTCAGGGTCAGGTGGTCCACGTCCGCATCGCCCAGCCGCAGGTATGGGTGCGCGCCCAGGACGAACGGCGCCGGGGCGTTGGAATCGTTGACCAGCGTCTGGCGGACTTCCAGACCAAGATCCTCAGTCAGGAAGTACTGGACCCGGTGCCGCACCAGGAACGGGTAGCCATGCTGCGGGAAGACCGTCGCCTCGAGGGTCACTGAATATTGCGATTCATCAACCAGACTGTAGGCGGAGTTGCGGAGCAGTCCATGGCTGGCGTTGTTCCGCGAAACCTCCGTGATGTCCAGCTGCTGCTTCTTTCCGTCGAGGTACCAGACCCCGTCCTCCACCCTGTTTGCCCAGGGCGCAAGAGTGATCCCGGCGGCACCGGGAGAAATCTCTGCGTCCCCATACGTCTCGGTGAGCAGGACACCTGCGCGGCTGTACAGCCGCAGGCCGGCCGCCAGCTCAGTCACTACGGCCAACGCGTCACCCCTCCGGAGTTCGTACTGCCGACCGGTGGCGTAGGTCTGGAATCCGGCGGGAATGCCCGCGTCCGGGGTTGCACTCGAAGTCATGAGCACCACCGTAACAGGGGGCACGGCCGGCCTGCCATTACCGCAAATGTTATCTTTTGTGTGAAACTATTCTTTTTTGAGCGAAATGTGGGATGATCGAGGCAACGGACGCCCGCCATCTGCCGGCACCAGCACGCAAAGGACCCCCGCCATGACAGGTATCACCACCACCACGCTCGCCGATGGCCGGGAGCTGATCTACTTCGACGACGGCGCAACCGCCCAGCCCCGCACAGCGTCCACCACCACCGATCACCGGCCCCTGCCGGAGCGCGGCCAGCCCGGCGAGGTCCGGTTCGATGCCCTCACCGACGAGTGGGTGGCCGTCGCAGCCCACCGGCAGTCCCGCACGCACCTCCCGCCGGCCGACCAGTGCCCCATCTGCCCCACCACGCCGAACAACCCCTCCGAGATCCCCGCCCCCGACTACGACGTTGTGGTGTTTGAAAACCGCTTCCCGTCGCTGGGTCCGGCGGTGGGACCTGTGCCGTCCGCCCCGGCCTGGGGCACCACGGGGCCTGCCTACGGACGCTGCGAAGTAGTCGCATTCACGCCAGAGCACACGGGATCCTTCAGCGGCCTGAGTGAGGCGCGCGCCCGGACTGTCGTAGAGGCATTGGCGCACCGCACCGAAGCCCTCAGCAAACTGCCAGGGATCAAGCAGGTGTTCCCGTTTGAAAACCGGGGGGCCGACATCGGCGTCACGCTTCACCACCCGCACGGGCAGATCTATGCGTATCCTTACGTCACCCCCCGCG
This sequence comes from Pseudarthrobacter sp. NBSH8, assembly GCF_014217545.1. NCBI lineage: Bacteria > Bacillati > Actinomycetota > Actinomycetes > Micrococcales > Micrococcaceae > Pseudarthrobacter > Pseudarthrobacter sp. NBSH8. The sequence continues at coordinate 1,164,606 of NZ_CP043178.1, read as the reverse complement.
CAGGGGTCATCGGAGCGGCAGCACGCAAGTTCTATGATGGGTCGGACGGGCGGCAGACGCTCACGGGCTCGCTGCTGCGGGCAGAACGGGAGGACGGGAGCCGAATGGTGATGGAGGGCGAGAACTTCAGCGCCTACGTACCGTTCGCTGCCCGCTGGCCGTTGGAGATCCACCTGGTGCCGCACCGGCAGGTGCCCGACCTGGCCGCCCTGAGCGGGGAGGAAAGGGACGAACTGGCGCATGTCTACCTTGACCTGCTTAAACGGCTCGATGCGCTGTATCCGACGCCGACACCCTACATATCAGCCTGGCACCAGGCCCCCCTCGACGACCTCCTGCGCCCCGCCAGCTACCTGCACCTCCAGCTGACGTCGCCCCGCCGGGCAGCGGACAAGCTCAAGTTCCTGGCTGGCTCCGAGGCCGCCATGGGCGCCTTCATCAACGACACCACCCCGGAAAGCGTCGCGGAGCGGCTCCGTGCCGTGGTGGTCCCCGAGTCCAACCCGTTCCCTGCCACGACCGCCCCCGCCCCCCTGGGGGCACTGCCTGAAGGAGCACACGCGTGAGCGCCTCCCCTGACCCATTGGCTGCCCAGCTGGCCAGCCCGCCGGAACCCGGCACGGCGAACCTGCGCACAGCACAGCCCGGCATGGCGGATCTGGCCGCCCGCTTCGAGCAGGAGTTCGGCAGGCTGCCCGACGGCGTCTGGCAGGCACCGGGACGCGTGAACCTCATCGGCGAGCACACCGACTACAACGAGGGGTTTGTGCTCCCGTTCGCGATCGACAAGACCGCCCGGGTGGCTGTCGGAGTCCGTCCGGACTCCACGGTCAGGCTCCTGTCCACTTACGGCGACCACGGCATGGTCAGCACCGACCTCGGCTCTTTGGCCGCAGCTTCCGCCAAGGGCTGGACGAAGTATCCACTGGGTGTGATGTGGGCGTTGCAACAGCAAGGCATCACCGTTCCCGGGGTGGATCTGCTGCTTGACTCCACCGTTCCCCTGGGAGCCGGCCTGTCCTCGTCGCACGCGATCGAGTGCGCAGTCATCTCGGCGCTCAACGACCTGACGGGAGCCGGACTGGAGGCGGAGGAGATGGTCCTGATCACGCAGCGGGCGGAGAACGACTTTGTCGGCGCACCGACGGGCATCATGGACCAGTCAGCGTCGCTGCGCGGCTCAAAGGGGCATGCCGTGTTCCTGGACTGCCGTGACCAAAGCGTCCAGCTGGTTCCCTTCGAAGCAGAACCAGCGGGGCTGGTGATGCTGGTCATCGACACCAAAGTCTCCCACTCACACTCCGACGGCGGCTACGCCTCGCGCCGCGCGTCCTGCGAGCTGGGCGCCGAGGTTATGGGCGTCAAGGCACTGCGTGACGTCCGGTTGGAGGACCTGGACGAAGCCGCCGGCCTCCTGGACGAGGTCACTTACCGGCGGGTGCGCCATATCGTGACCGAAAACGACCGCGTGCTGCAGACCGTGGAGCTGCTGGCCAGTGCGGGCCCGGGTTCCATCGGTGCCCTGCTGGACGCCAGCCATGCTTCCATGCGGGACGACTTTGAGATCTCATGCCCGGAGCTGGATCTGGCCGTGTCCACTTCCCGTGCCAACGGGGCCATCGGCGCCCGGATGACCGGCGGCGGCTTCGGCGGGGCAGCGATTGCACTCACGCCGGTGACATCCGAGCAGCAGGTGCGTGCCGCCGTAGTGCGTGCCTTCGCAGACGCCGGCTACGCTGCACCTGACATCTTCACCGTGACCCCGGCAGCAGGAGCAATGCGCATTTCGTAGCGCGGATACCCGCAAAAAAGAGGGCCCCACCTGATGCGAAATGCATCGGTGGGGCCCCTTGTTGTTGGACAGAATTACGACGGCGGACGCCGCGTTGGTGCTAGTCGTCGCCCCGGAGGATGGCCAGGACACGGATGATCTCCACGTAGAGCCAGACCAGCGTGACCGTCAGCCCGAAGGCGGCGGTCCACGAGAAGCGCTGCGGGGCGCCGCTCTGCACGCCGGCTTCGATGCTGGTGAAGTCCATCACCAGGGAGAACGCGGCCAGACCGATGGCCAGGATGCCGATGACAACACCAATGATGCCACTGCGCAGGCCGAAGGGTTCCGTCGTCATACCCGTCATCATCATCACGAGGTTGACCACGGAGAACAGTCCGTAACCCACCATGGCGATCATGAAGAACTTCATGGCCTTGGGCGAGGCGCGCACCTTGCCGCTCTTGAACAGGAGCAGCGTCACGGTGAACACGGACAGCGTGCCGATGACGGCCTGCAGCCCGACACCCGGGTACATCAGGTCGAGTACACGGGTGAGCCCACCGAGGAACAGGCCTTCGAGTCCGGCATAGGCCAGGATCAGGGCTGGTGATGGCTGCTTCTTGAATGTGTTGACCAGTGCCAGGACAAAGCCGCCCAGTGCACCGACGATCATCAGCATGCTGGCCAGCCCCAGGCTGACGAACATCGTCACTGCGGCACCTGCCAACAGGACTCCGAGGCAAGCCGCTGTCTTGACGATTACATCGTCGTACGTCATCCGGCCGGTGTCCGCGGGACCTGCAGCCGGCTGGTTGTACATCTGGCGCAGCTGCTCATCGGACATGTTCTGCTGCTGGCCCCAGCCATTCTGGGGATCCATGACCTGGCCGGGAGCCCGCTGGCCGTACTGTGCCTGTCCGTAGGGTGCCTGCGGGACACGCGGTGCCTGCGTTGCTCCACGGAAATTTTTTCCGTTGAAGATCGGGTTTCCGCCAAGTGCCATTGCTGGTGTCCTCCAAGTAAAGGTTTGAGTCGTGACTTACGAACCACGCTACCAATATCTACGCGCCCGCGCCCCAATAAGTTCCCCGCTCATGGCGCCGAAACCCAACCGTGATGCATCCGGGTGGACGGACGCCCGCTCCCCAGCGCCGCGCGTGGACCAGGGTGTTCCATGAGGAATACCGCGAAACAACAGAAGTTTCTTTGCGAACACTTTGCCGAAGCGCCATGACCGTGACGCAGTTGTTATGCGATCGCTACCAGACGGTCTCACTGCAGCCTCAAATTTGCCCGTGACGAGCTGTAACATAAACCACACGCGGTGACGGATATCACAATCGGGCCCCCAACCTGAACAATGCACCACCATCCGTCCCGCGACGTTTGCAGTGGTTGCAATGGCGCACCCTTGGCCACCCCACCCAAGTGGAGGATTTTCATTTTGAGAAGTACACCCAACGGCTTGCCGACCAGACGGCGGGGCGGATCGCTGAAAGTGATAGGGGCCATCTTTGCCTCTGTCGTGGCGATACTGCTCGTCGTCGCGCCGGCATCACAGGCCACCTCGCCGTCGCCGACACCATCCCCGTCGATTACGTCTTTCCAGAACAACATCAGCGGCTTCCTAAGGGATGACGAGCGCGCCCCGATCGCCGATGTGACCATAAGCGCAAGGAGCGGGGACTTCGAAGGGTCTACCAAATCATCGGCCAACGGGTCGTGGAGCATTGGGGTCCCGGTTCAGGGCACCTACGAGATCGAACTGGACGAATCGACCCTGCCAGAGGGCATCAAACTCGCGGACGGCCAGGAAAACCCCCGCAGCGTCACGTTCAGCCAGACCTCGAACCTCTCCGTGATTTTCGCATTCGGTAAGGGGATCGTGGTCCAGCAGCAGGATTTCGGCCAAAATCTTCTCAACCGTCTCGTGGCTGGGCTGAGTTTTGGCCTCCTGTTGGCGCTGGCTTCCGTGGGACTTTCCCTAATCTTCGGAACTACGGGGCTGACGAACTTCGCCCATGGCGAAATGGTCACCCTGGGCGCAGTGCTGGTCTTCGCCTTTAACGCCATAGGTCTCCCCTTCTGGCTTGCCTTGATCCTTTCGCTCCTCGGCGGTGGCCTCTTCGGCTACGTCCAGGACGCCGGACTCTGGAAGCCGCTTCGCCGCCGGGGAACGGGACTCGTGCCCATGATGATCGTCAGCATCGGACTCGCCCTCGCCGTGCGCTATGTCATCCAGTTCTTCTTTGGCGGCGCCACGCAGCAACTGCCGTTTGCCCAGAGCGCAGAAATCCAACTGGGTCCGGTATCCATCTCGCCCAACAACCTCTGGTCGCTCATCATCAGTGCTGTAGTGATCGTTCTGATCGGAATCGTGCTTTTGAAAACCCGGCTAGGCAAGGCCACCCGCGCGGTGGCTGACAACCCTGCCTTGGCGGCCGCCTCCGGCATCGACGTCGACTCGGTCATCCGGATCGTCTGGGTCACCGGCGGCATGCTCGCCTCCCTCGGCGGAATCTTATGGGCCTACTACCGGCCAGGCGTGACCTTCGACATGGGTTCGCAGATCCTGCTGCTCATCTTCGCGGGCGTGACCCTGGGCGGCCTCGGCACCGTCTTCGGCGCCCTCATCGGGTCCATCATCGTCGGCATCTTCGTGGAGCTGACCACCGTTTTCGGCCTCGCTGCCGACCTCAAGTATGTGGGAGCACTGTTCATCATGATTGTTGTCCTCTTGTTCCGGCCACAGGGCATCCTGGGTCGTCGCGAGCGCGTGGGTTAGGAGACAGCCATGGATTTCGGATTCATTCTCTCCAGCGCTGCCGGCGAACTCTTCAGCCCGACCACCGCGGCCTATGCTCTTGCGGCTCTCGGACTGGCGGTTCACTTCGGCTACTCAGGCCTGCTGAATTTTGGCCAGGCCGGCTTTATGGCGGTGGGCGCCTACGGCTTCGCCATCTCGACGCTCACCTTTGGCGTCCCCTTCTTTGTGGGCGTGATCATCGCCGTGATCTGCTCGGCCATCTTCGCGATGCTCCTGGGCATACCGACCCTGCGGCTGCGCGCGGACTACCTGGCCATCGTTACGATCGCGGCCGCGGAAATCGTCCGCTACATTGTCACGACCAACCAGCTGACCGCCGTGACCGGGTCGGCCAACGGCCTGGCCGCCTTCGAAGGTGGGTTCTACGACATGAACCCGTTCCCCGCGGGCTCGTACATGGGCATGAACAACCGCGACTTCTTCATCCGCATAGTCGGCTGGAGCCTGGTCATCGTCTGCTGCACCCTGGTGTGGCTGCTGATGAGGAGCCCCTGGGGCCGCGTACTCAAAGGCATCCGCGAGGACGAAAACGCGGTCCGGTCCCTCGGCAAGAACGTTTACGCCTACAAAATGCAGGCCCTCATCATCGGCGGCGTGCTCGGCGCCCTGGCGGGCATGATATTTACGCTCCCCCGCGGCGCAGTCCAGCCGGCCAACTACGGCACCGAACTGACGTTCTTCCTGTACACCTGCCTGCTGCTCGGCGGCCTCGGCACGGTGCTGGGACCCGTCATCGGCGCGATGATCTTCTGGGTGGTGCTGTCCCTCACACAGGGCATCCTGTACGGCCTGATCGAATCCGGCGCCGTCACCTGGCTGAACACAGTCCAGGCCGGTCAGCTGCGTTACATCCTTGTGGGTGTCGCACTGATGCTGCTGATGATCTTCAGGCCCCAGGGCGTCTTCGGCAACAAGAAGGAGCTGGCGTTCGCATGAGCACGCATAGCGAAGAACCCCGCCCGTCGGAGGAAATTAACTACATGACGGACACGCGTCCGATCGCCGCCGGGGACTCCGCTCCCGGCTGCAGGAAGCGCGATCCGATCGTGGTGGCGGAAAACGTCACCCGCAGCTTCGGCGGCATCAACGCTGTCGACGTCGAATACCTGGAGATCCCGCGGCACAAGATCACAGCGCTGATAGGCCCGAACGGTGCAGGTAAGACCACCCTCTTCAATCTGCTGACCGGATTCGACATGCCGAACTCGGGCAAATGGCAGTTCGAAGGCCACAGCCTTGCCGGCGTTTCACCTTACAAAGTGGCACGTATGGGGATGGTGAGGACCTTCCAGCTGACCAAGGTCATGGGAAAGCTCACCGTCATGGAGAACATGCGGCTCGGCGGCTCGGAACAGCCCGGAGAGCGCCTCTCCAAGGCTCTTTTCAAGGGCCTCTGGGGCGGCCGGGAAAAGGAGATCACCGCCCAGGCGAACGTCCTGCTTGAGAAATTCAAGCTGGACACCAAGAAGGACGACTACGCTGCCTCCCTTTCCGGAGGCCAGCGGAAACTCCTGGAAATGGCACGTTCGCTGATGGTCAGGCCCAAGCTGGTCATGCTGGACGAACCCATGGCAGGCGTCAACCCGGCGCTGACCCAGTCCCTCCTGGACCACATCAAGAACCTCAAGGCGGAAGGCATGACCGTGCTGTTCGTGGAGCACGACATGAACATGGTGCGCCATATTGCCGATTGGGTTGTGGTGATGGCCGAAGGAAAGATCGTGGCCGAGGGCCCTCCCGGCGAAGTCATGAAGAACCCGGCCGTCATCGACGCTTATCTGGGTGCCCATCACGACGTGGACCTTGGCGACACCGAGGGCATCAAGGAGCTTGCAGCCGAGCTGGTGGCCGACAAGGAATCGATTGTCGGAACTGAGAACGCGGGCATCATCGCCATCGATGTCGTCGCCGCCGAACCAGACGAAGCCCGCCATAAGGGGAAGGACAGCGAATGAGTGCTACAAGCGCGGCTCCGGCCGCAAGCAGTGCAGGCTCCCAGGACTCCGTAGTTAAGGTGACGGACCTTGTCGCTGGCTACCTTCCGGGTGTGAACATCCTGAATGGCTGCAGCATCGAAGCCCGCAAGGGTGAACTGATCGGCATTATTGGTCCTAACGGTGCCGGCAAATCGACGCTTCTCAAGGCCATGTTCGGTCTGGTGAAAGTCCATTCGGGCACAGTTGTGGTGCGTGGCCAGGACATCACCGGGCTCAAAGCCAACAAGTTGGTGACCAAGGGCGTGGGATTCGTCCCGCAAAACAATAATGTGTTCGCCACGCTGACTATCGAAGAGAACATGCAGATGGGCATGTTCCAGCGCCCCAAAGACTTCGCCGAGCGGTTTGATTTTGTGACCAGCCTGTTCCCCGAGCTCGGCAAGCGCCGGGCCCAGCGGGCCGGGTCGCTCTCCGGCGGCGAACGCCAGATGGTGGCCATGGGCCGGGCGCTGATGATGGAGCCCGCAGTCCTGCTCCTTGATGAGCCCTCCGCAGGCCTCTCTCCCGTCAAGCAGGACGAAACCTTCCTGCGGGTGCACGAGATCAACCGGGCAGGCGTCTCGGTGATCATGGTGGAACAGAATGCCCGCCGTTGCCTCCAGATCTGCGACCGCGCCTATGTGCTTGACCAAGGCAGGGACGCTTACACCGGAACCGGCCGGGAACTGATGAAGGACCCAAAGGTGATCCAGCTCTACCTGGGTACCTTGGCTGACGAGGTCTAGTCCGTTCCGAAAGGCGCAGAAGGGCCGTCACCGTCCGGTGGCGGCCCTTTCTGCGGGCGCTGGGCCGTGAGGAGACCGCCAAGGGCTTGCTGAGGCGCCTGAAGCACTGAGGCGCCCGAGGCCGAGCTTCGGGCAGCAGAAAGCCCCCGTCCGGCTGGACGGGGGCTTTCGCGTCTAGGTTGTAGCGGCTTTACAGCTTGCCGAATTCTTCCTTGGACGGTGCGTACTTATTGTCGTCCTGGTACTCGTAGATGCCGATGTAGGCTTCCGTCGGGTCGCCGGCATCGGAGAAGGTCACCGGACCTGACTGGCCGTCGTAGTCGATGTCCTTGCCGTTGCGAAGCAGCGTGACGCAGGAAGCGAAGCTGTTGCACTTCTCACCCGTCTCCGAGACTGCTTTGAGCTGCTTGGCAATTTCAACGCCATTGGTGCTCTTGGCTGCCTCAGCGGCAAGTGCAATCAGGTTTACAGCATCGTAGGATTCACCTGCGTAGCTGTAGTCCTTCAGGGCCGGATCAATGGCAAGCAGTTTCTGCTTGAACGCATCCTTGGCGAACGTGCCCGGGATGGTTCCCTGGGCGCCCTTCAACGTCCCGGCCTCGAAATCCTTGCTGTAGTCGGAGGTGTTGCCGTCTACAAGGAACATTTGGGTGGGCTTGACACCCTTGCCCGTCATCAGCGGCACAATGCTCTTGGCCTGGTCGAAGGTGATCAGTGCAATTGCGTCGGGCTTGGCCGCGATGACCTTGTCCACCTGGCTGCTGAACTGGGAGTCGCCCTCATTGAACAGCTCCTCGGCAACCACCTTGCCGCCGGCCGCTTCGAAGGCGGATTTGACGTTGCTGGCCAGACCGGTTCCGTAGGCGTCGTTAAGTACGATCATGCCGACCGTCTGTGCACCACACGTAGCCATATAATTGCCCAAGACCTTACCCTGCAGCACATCCGAGGGTGCTGTACGCCAGTAAAGGCCCTTGTCATCCCAAGTGGTGAAATCCGGGGAGGTGTTGGCAGGTGAGAACTGGATAACGCCGGCACCGATGATCTGGTTGATGACCGTCTTGGAGACACCGGAAGACGCCGCGCCGATGATGGCGCTAACGCCCTGGCCGAGAAGCGCACTGGTGGACTGCGTGGCGATATCTGTCTTGGTGTCGCCGGAGTCGCGGTGTATCACTTCCACAGGCTGGCCCAGGACGCCCCCGGCATCGTTGACTTCCTTGATGCCAAGATTGACGCCGGCAATTTCAGGCGGCCCAAGGAAAGCCAGCGATCCGGTGGTGGGTAGCAGGGAACCGATCTTGAGCGGCGTTTCCGTGATGGTTGTGGCCGGCGGAACAGCGCCTCCACCGCTGGCCTGCGCAGTGCTTTCGGGAGCCGCGCTGGGAGCGGGGCAGGAGATCCCAGTTGCTGACGTGGTGGTTTCTGTCGCGCTCGGAGTGGAGGTACCACCACAGGCCGTGGCCAGAAAGGCGACGCCGACGCTAAGCGCTGTGAGCTTGGCAAGACGGGGTGCCGCCGGGGAAAGTGAAATCATTGACAATCTCCTGGATCGAAAGGTGCGAACGGCCTTTGACGCGGATGATCAGGTGTTCCTGATTTAACTTCAAGCTAATGCAAATCCGCGGAGGATATAAGTGACTGAGGTCACATCCTTATAACAGTCGTTGCATATGCGGAATCAACGGAGGCAATGCTCCGTCCGAGGTCATGAGGGATGCGCGGGAGGCCGCAACGGGGCGCCGCGGGGGAAAAGTTTGTACCCCAGGTGGGACTCGAACCCACAACACGCGGATTTTAAGTCCGCTGCCTCTGCCAATTGGGCTACTGGGGCGCCCGGTCTATGCTATACCGACATTCGCCCGCAAGCGGCGCGGCGTACCGGAACGTCCCGTGGACCCCGCCGGGCCAGACTGCCAATGGGAGCAGCTGGAAGTGGTCACCCCAGGCCTCGTCGGGCGGCAGCACGCCGAAGGACGCGGCCGGGACAAAGCCGAACCGCGGGTAGTAGTCGGTGCTGCCCAGCAACGCAATCCCGCCCTCCCGTGCTGTGTTGGCCCGCGCGATGGTGTCATCCATGAGGGCGCTGCCGATCCCATGGCGCTGCAGCCTGGGAGTCACCCCGATGGGCCCGAGCCCCAGCAACCCGTAGTCGCCCACCCACCCGCGCGTGCTGATCACATGGCCGACTATTTCGTCGTCGATCACGGCCACCACGCTGAACCCGGGCAGGTACTCCTCGCAGTCGAAGAGCTGGCGGAGCATCTCTACCTCCTCAGGCTCCCCGTCCACCAGCAGGCCTGTGACCGGGGAGACCGCGAAGGCATCGGCCGTCAACGCGAGGATCTTGTCCCTGTCCGCAGCCGTCTCGTTCCGGAGGAGCAGCGCGGGCCGCGGCACGTGCCTGCTGGCCGCCGACAGCTCAGCAAGTAATTCGACGGCGCGTGGCGCGTCCGCCACCGGCACCAACAGGTGGTCATGGTGGAAGCCGGCCAGCACGTTGCAGCTGATCCTGGCGTCGGTCAGGGCTTTCCCGACGGCTGCGGTCAGGCCAACAGCTTCCAGCGCGGAGTGTACCTCGAGGGTGATCCACGCGGCCACAAAGTCGTAGTGCAGCCCCAGGCTGTCCGCCCTTTCCCGGGGCAGAACCACCGTCAGGCCCTCGGCCTCGCGCACGGCAGCTTCGATTCCGGGCTCAAGTGGCCTGCCATGCGGCCACAGGACGTAGACGTACTCCCCCTCCCGCAGTACCGGTTTCAGTGTTGCCAGCAGGGTCTGGAGGTTCTTTTCGCCAGTCATGGTGCCAGTCTAGAAGGGACATCCGGCGGGATACACAAAACAGCGGCCATCCCCCTTAAGGGGACAGCCGCCGTCGGGCGTTACAAATGCTGCGTCAGGATGCCAGCGTTACTTGGCGTCCGCGGTGACCGACTGTTTGGGGTCCACGCTGGTGGCCTCCGCAGAGCCCGGCTTTGCCGCTCCTGCGGATGCGTCCGGCATGCTCGCCGTCGGAGCAGGCGCAGCAGCAGCCGGCTTGGGAGCCGGTGTGGCGGCGGCCACGAAGGCACCGCGCGGGTTATCGAGGTCGATCAGCTGGGTGGTGTCGCGGCCCATAAAGAACGCGAGGATCCAACCCATGATGACTCGGACCTTGCGCTCCATGGTGGGCATGGCCATGCCGTGGTAGCCGCGGTGGGCCAGCCAGGCGAGCGGGCCCTTGAGGCCTATGCGGCCCACGAGGTTGATATTCGCAACACCCTTCCACTCGCCGAAACCAGCCACAGCACCCAGGTTCTTGTGCTTGTAGTCCTTCAGCGGCTTGTCCCAGCGCGAAGCCCACAGGTTCTTGGCGAGGCGCTTGGCCTGGCGCAGTGCGTGCTGGGCGTTCGGGACGCAGGTGCCGTCCGGCAGGCCGCTACCCGTGAGGTCCGGCACTGCGGCGATGTCACCGGCGGCCCAGGCGTTGTCGATGATGCCTTCATCGCCAGCGATGCGGAGGTCCGGCAGGACACGGACGCGGCCGCGCGGTTCCAGCGGGAAGTCGGAGGAGCGGATCATCGGGTTGGCCTGCACGCCGGCAGTCCAGACGAGCGTGTCGGCTTCGAATTCCTGGGCCAGGGACTTGTCCGGGAGGTTGATGAGCTTCAGGGAGCCCTCAGCGCTGTCCAGGGAGGTGTTCAGCAGGACCTCGATGCCGCGGCTGCGGAGGTGCTCCACAACCCATTCGGCCTGCGGTGCAGTGACCTCGGGCATGATGCGGCCCATGGCTTCAACCAGGACGAAGCGCACTTCTTCCTGACGGATACGGGGGTTGTTCTTGACCGCGGCGCGGGCCAGGTCTTCCATTTCGGTGATGCACTCGATGCCGGCGAAGCCGCCACCAACGACCACGAAGGTCAGTGCCTTGGCGCGGGCAGCCGGATCCGCGATGGTGGACGCGGCTTCGATACGCTCCAACACCTTGTTGCGAAGGGCCACAGCCTCTTCGATGGTCTTCAGGCCAATGCCCTTATCCGCCAGGCCCTTGATGGGGAAGGTGCGGGTGATGGCGCCTGCAGCCACCACGATGTCGAAGTAGGGGATCTCGATGTGTTCTCCGCCATCCGCGGGCGCCACGACGGCCGTGCGGTTGGCGTGGTCGATCGAGGTGACGCTGCCCTGGATGAGTTCAGTCTGCTTCAGGTGCTGGCGGTGCGAGACCACTGCGTGGCGGGCCTCGATGTTGCCGCCGGCCACTTCGGGCAGGAAGGGCTGATAAGTCATGTAGGGCAGTGGATCCACGAGGGTGACGATGCCACCGGCATTCGCGATCTTCTTCTGCAGTTTGAGTGCTACGTACAGGCCGACGTATCCGCCGCCGACGACGAGTACCCTGGGACGGTCCTGGAGCTCTGGGGTGGTTGCCATGATTTAAGGATACAGCAGTTTGTGAAAATCTTCACTAACTACGTTTTGCCGCCTGAATCAACGGTTTGGAAGGCTCCGGTATCCGGTTCTTCGCGCGCCGTTCCTGGGTTTCGGGCCGCCCGGCGCAGCTGTACGACGGCCGCAGCGATGATCGCCAGAAATAGTGCCCCTGAACCGATCACGACGGCGGCGCCAACGGCACTGTCACGCTGTGAGGGCGCCTCCGCCGCGGGCACAGTCGGCTCGGGCAGGGTGGGAACGGCACTGGCCACTTCGTCTGTGGGCACCGGCGCCGGCGCACCCAGGTTGCCGCGCCGGTGTACCCTGATCCAGTCCGAGATGGAACCGAGCGGGTTGGTGGCGGCTTCAGGTACGGAGTCCTTTAGGGCGGCCTCGGCGTTCAGAACGCCAAAGCCGTACAGCGGGTCTTTTCCGGCTGGACCGGCGTCCTTGGCCGTGCTGACGATCCGGTTGATGACCTGTTTGGCGCTCATCTCGGGCCACTTGGAACGGATGAGTGCTGCCACGCCGGCAACGATCGGGGCAGCTCCGGACGTTCCCGCCCATTCCGCATAACCACCACCGGGCAGCCCGCCCAGCAGGTTTTCAGCCGGGGCCGCCACGCCGATGCTGATCCCCTGGGAAGACGAGTCGACGCTCGCCATGCCCTTGCGGTCCAGGCCGGCAACCGTGAGGACGCCGGGGATGGTGGCCGGCGCCCCCACCTGAAGGTTGCCGCCTATCCGGTTTCCGGCGGCGGCCACGATGACCACATCCTTCTGTTCGGCATAGAGGAAGGCAGCATCCCAGCTCTGGGGCCACTGCGGCGTGGTGCTGCCCAGCGAAATGTTGATGACTTTGGCCCCGTTGTCCACGGCCCAACGGACCGCTTCCGGGATCTGGTCCTGATCGCTCTTGCCCGCGGGGTTGGTCGATCCGAGCCACGTTGAGACGGACAGGATCTCAGCTTCAGGAGCCACCCCAATCATGCCGTCCGGCCCGGCGGTGGCAGCCGGGCCTGGACTGGGCGATGCGGTGGCGCCTGCCGGCTGGTGTCCGCGGCCCGCCAGTATGGTGGCGACCAGCGTCCCGTGTTCAGGCTTTACGCCCAGGCTTTTCTGGCCGTTGGGGCTGCCTGCCCCGGACACGTCGAAGCCTCCGGTGACGGCGCCCTTCAGGTCCGGGTGCTGGGCGTCCACACCGCTGTCGATCACCGCGATTTTCACACCGGCACCCTTGGAAACCTCCCAGGCCTTCGTAATTCCGGATTCGCCAAGCCAGTACTCTTTGTCCCGTTCAGCGTCGGCCCTGGCCGCAGGCGCAAAAGTCAGTCCGGCGGCCAGGCTGGCGCCGGCAAGGGTTATCGCCAGGAGAGCTGACGCGGCCCGGCGGAACCGTGCGTTTGCTCTGGTCATATGGGTTTCCCATGCTTGGTTGGCTGATGGCCTGGTTACTGGAGGCTCAGGGCAATTCCGTCAAGAATATCGTGTTCGCTGGCCGTAGCCGTCACGATCCGGCCGGCGGTGAGTTCATTCAGCCGCTCGAGGATGCGCCGCCACACCAGTCCGCCGGCGCCCATAACGTCAACGCGGCCGGGGTGCATGTACGCCAGGTCGGCACGTTCTCCCCTGGTCATGTGCAGGAGGTCGGTGGCGGCTTCGGTAATGCTGCCGATGGACAGTTCCGTCCCGTGGATGGCCGCCGGCGAATACGCCGGAAGCCGCAGGGCATGGGCGGTGATGGTGGTGATCGAGCCGGCCACCCCGACGACGGCGGTGGCGCGTTCCAGGGGAACGTCCAGCCCCGCCAGGGTGATGGCGGCGTCGACGTCGGCTTCCGCGGCGGCGATCTGTTCCGCCGTGGGCGGATCGTTCTTCAAGTGCCGTTCGGTCAGCCGGACGCAGCCGACATCCACGGACTTCGCGGCCGTGACTCCGCCGGCGGTGCCGAGGACGAACTCGGTGCTTCCGCCGCCGAGGTCAACTACCAGCACGTGCTCGCCGTCAAGGATGGGCAGGACGCTGCTGGCCCCGGCGAAGGACAGGGCAGCTTCTTCATCACCCGAGATGACCTCAGGCTCAACGCCCAGCAGGTCCCGGATCCCGTCGACAAAAACCTGGCGGTTGCGCGCGTCCCGGCTGGCCGACGTTGCTACAAAACGGATGGACTCCGCACCGTGTTCGCGGATCATTGCGGCGTAATCCGCGGTGGCCGCGAAGGTTCGCTCCAACGCTTCAGGGGCGAGTTCGCCGGTGGCGTCCACGCCCTGGCCCAGCCGGACAACCCGCATTTCCCGGACAACGTCGGTGAGCGTCGTTGTGCCGTTGCTGCGGTCGATGTCGGCGATGAGCAGGCGGAGCGAGTTCGTGCCGCAGTCGATGGCGGCGACGCGGGTCATGCCCCTGCCTCGTCAGTGGCTGCGGTGTTGCGGACCGGAGCGGGCCGGCCCACGATTTCCGGCAGGCCCTGGGGTCCGTGCCGGCTGAGATCCTTTGACGGGGCCTCCCCTGCGGTGTCCCAGGCGCCGTCGCAATAGCAGCGGTCCGCCGTCCACCATTCGCTGATTCCGGCAATGGCCTCATCTCCCAGCGGATTCACGCCGGGCCCTGCCGCGAGTGAGTGGCCCACCAGGACGTGGAGGCATTTGACCCGGGTGGGCATGCCACCGGCGGAGATGCCGTCAATCTCCGGGACGGCTCCGATGCCGGAACGCTCACCTATGGCCGCGCGTGCCCCGAGATAGTCCTCGTGCGCTGCACGATAGGCGGCAGCAAGCGGCTCCTCGTCGTTCAGGCGTTCGTTCATGTCGTTCATCAGTCCGGCGGCTTCCAGCCGGGAAACCGCGGAGGTGATGACGGGGTGCGTCAGATAGAAGGTGGTGGGAAACGGTGTGCCGTTGCTTAGCCGCGGCGCGGTGGCGGCGACGAGGGGGTTGCCGCAGACGCAGCGCGCCGGGATTTCCACCACATCGCGCACGGGCCGTCCCAACTGTCTGCTGAGTACTTCAAGATCATGTGCTGATGGCTGGCGGGACTTCTCCGGCGCAGTCGCCGTGTTTTTTTCCACTGGCGCGGGCCATCCTTCCTCTAGCTGTTCAGTCTGTGGCCGCACGCCTGATGGACTCCCACAGGGAATCCACCCACGGCAGGTCGGCGGGGTCTTGTGCTGCTGTGGCGGTCAGGCTACTGCTTGTTCCGGCCGGCAGATCGGTGCCGAAGACCCAGTAGCCGGATTCACCCGGCATAACCATGTTAATGCGGTCGCGGGCCTGCTGTTTCACGTAGTTCGGATCCTGCCACCGTGAAATCTGCTGCCGCAGGCCGTCCTGCTCGGTCTGGCGGGCGGCGATATCGGCGCTGAGGGCGGCGAGTTCGGCGCGTTTGTCGAAGAAAATCTTCACCGTGGGCGCCAGCATGATGGTGATGGCAATCACAACCACGGCGAGTGCCAGCATGCGGCCCGAGAAGGCCTTGGCGGGCACCGGCTGGGTGTCCTCGTGCGTGGTGTCGGGCTTCGGCGTCTTGCCCGCGGTGTTACGGCTGTGTCCGCTCCCCTGCCCTTTACTGGCCGGGAGCCTGGTGTCCGATGCGGACGTTCGGGCGCTGAACGCCTGGCCGGTTTTGCCTTTGGTCCCGCTCTTTGCGCCGGTGGCTGTACCGCCAAAATCGGCGCGGATGACGCCGCCGGCTTCCGCGGCCGGGTCCGTTGTGGCCTGATGCCTCGAAGCGGCCTTGGGAACTTTGGGACGGCGGGTAGCCATGACACTCCTGAAACGTACGGCCTGTCTCTGGCCGCATCTCTGCGCTTGATGCCGGCTCTATCAATGCCGGCTAAAACAAAAACCGGTGGCTATGGTCTTTCAACCATAGCCACCGGTCAGAGGTTTACGCGGCTACTAGCCCTTGAAACGCGGGAAGGCGCTGCGGCCGGCGTAGCGTGCGGCGTCGTCGAGTTCCTCTTCGATGCGCAGCAGCTGGTTGTACTTGGCAACGCGCTCGGAGCGTGCCGGCGCGCCGGTCTTGATCTGGCCGGCGTTGGTGGCCACCGAGATGTCGGCGATGGTGGTGTCCTCGGTCTCGCCGGAGCGGTGCGAGGTGATGGTGGTGTAACCGGCACGCTGGGCCAGGCTGACGGCGTCCAGCGTTTCGGTCAGTGAACCGATCTGGTTGACCTTGACCAGCAGCGAGTTGGCGGTCTTGGTGTCGATGCCGCGCTGCAGGATGGCCGGGTTGGTGACGAAGAGGTCATCGCCCACGAGCTGGACCTTGTCACCGATGCTGTCGGTGAGGGTCTTCCAGCCGTCCCAGTCGTTCTCATCCAGGGGATCCTCGATGGAAACCAGCGGGTAGTCTGCCACGAGCTCGGCGTAGTAGGCGCTCATCTCGGTGGCGGACAGTGCCTTGCCTTCGAACTGGTAGGCGCCGTCCTTGAAGAACTCGGAGGAGGCGACGTCCAGCGCCAAGGCGATGTCCTTACCCGGGGTGTAGCCGGCGTTGGTGATGGCTTCCTGGATCAGGTCCAGGGCGGCACGGTTGGACGGCAGGTTCGGCGCGAAGCCACCTTCGTCGCCGAGGCCGGTGGACAGGCTCTTTGCCTGCAGGACGGACTTGAGGTTGTGGTAAACCTCAACGCCCCAGCGGAGGCCCTCGGAGAAGGTCTCTGCGCCGATCGGGACAATCATGAATTCCTGGATGTCTACGTCGGAGTCGGCGTGGGAGCCACCGTTGAGGATGTTCATCAGCGGAACCGGCAGGACGTGCGCGTTGGGGCCGCCCAAGTACTTGTACAGCGGCAGGTCTGCGGAGGCGGCAGCTGCATTGGCAACGGCCAGCGAAACGCCCAGGATGGCGTTGGCGCCGAGCTTGGCCTTGTTGGGCGTGCCGTCCAGATCAATCATGGCCTGGTCGATGCTGCGCTGGTCGGTGGCGTCGAAGCCGGTCAGTGCCGGAGCGATCTGGTCGATGACAGCGTCAACGGCCTTCTGGACACCCTTGCCGAGGTAACGTCCCTTATCTCCGTCACGGAGCTCAACAGCTTCATGCTCGCCGGTGGAGGCACCGGAGGGTACTGCCGCGCGGCCGATCTGGCCGTCGGAAAGCAGTACTTCGACTTCTACGGTCGGGTTTCCGCGGGAATCGAGGATTTCGCGGGCGTGGATGGCATCGATAAGCGCCATGGATGTGCTCCTTATGGGCGATTTTGGGGGAACGAACAGCTGGAAAAAGCGTTAAATCTGGGACGTCCTCGTCAGGACCAAGCCTAGTCGAGAGTGGTGCAGGTTAAGGAACTCTATCCATCACCCGGACGTCATGATGGTGCCACGAACTGCCGCCGGATGGCGCCACGAAGGGCGCGTTCAGCGTCGAATCCGCTGGCACGTGCGGAGCCGACGACGGCGAGCAGCAGGTCGCCGAGCTCCTCCTCCGTCGTTGCGGTCTCCACTTCCGGGGTTTCCCTCCCCGATCGCTCAACCACAGATCCGGCCCGCTCGGCCCGGTCAAGGAACTTCTGCGCCTTCGCCAGGGCCGGCAGTGCGTCCGGGATCCCTTCAAAAGGCCCCGTACGCTCCGGACGTTCCGCGGTCTTCACGGCGTCCCACTTCCGGACGATCTCCGCCACCGAGGCAGGGAAACTGTCCTGCAGCGTGCCGTCGGGCCGGAAGACATGCGGATTGCGGCGGACCATTTTGGCACTCAGCCCGCGTGCGACGTCGTCGAACGTGAACGTGCCGCGCTCCTCGGCGAGCCGGGCGTGCAGCACCACCTGAAGCAGCACATCGCCCAGTTCGCCGCGGAGCTCGGCGTCACCCGCGCCGGTCTCGATGGTCTCGGCAACCTCGAAAGCCTCCTCCAGGAGGTACTCCACCAGCGAGGCATGTGTAAGGGCGGCCATCCACGGGCAGTGCTCGCGCAGCTGGGCTATGATCCCCAGCAGCTCCCCCAGCTCGCAAGCTCGCCCGGGGACCCCTGCCGCCGTGGGCCCATCCAGCAGCTCCCCCAGCTCGCAAGCTCGCCCGGGGACCCCTGCCGCCGTGGGCCCATCCAGGAGCCGTTCCATGGGAGCCTGCTCAGCCAAGGTTGTCGTAGGCGTCGTTGATGTATTCCACCAACGCTTCCTTCTCTTCAAGCGGCAGGAAGGATGCCTCGGCAGCGTTAAGCGTGAGCTCCAGCAGATCGTCGAGGTCGTAGTCGAAGGTTTCCACGAGCAGCTCGAACTCGTCTGTCAGGGTGACACCGCTCATCAGCCGGTTATCGGTGTTGATGGTGACGTTAAAGCCCAGCTGGTACAGCATGTCCAGCGGGTGGCTCTCGATGCCCTCGCCAAAACCGGCGATCGCTCCGGTCTGGAGGTTCGACGACGGGCATATCTCCAGGGCGATGCCGCGGTCGCGGATCCAGCTGGACAGGTCGCCCAGGGTGACCAGGCCGATGTTGTCCTCGTCATTCGCGGCGTCATCGGCGGCGTCGTCGTCGTCGAACTCCACCATGATGTCCTCGGCGATCCGGACGCCATGGCCCAGCCGCAGTGCCCGGCCATCAACGAGGGCGGACTGGATGCTTTCGAGCCCGGCGGCTTCGCCGGCGTGCACGGTCGCGGGGAAATTGTGCTGGGCGAGGTAGGTGAAGGCGTCCTTGAACCTGGACGGGAGGAAGCCGTCTTCGGCTCCGGCAATGTCAAAGCCCACAGCGCCCTTGTTGCGGTGGCGGACAGCGAGTTCGGCGATTTCCTGGCCGCGGTCTGCGTGGCGCATAGCTGTGATCAGCTGACCCACCTGGATTTCGCGGCCGCTCTCGGTCACGGCGTCCACGCCGGCTTCGAGGCCTTCCTGGACGGCTTCAACAACCTCGTCCAGGGACAGGCCCTTTTGGAGGTGCTGCTCCGGCGCCCAGCGCACTTCGCCGTACACCACTCCGTCGTCCGCGAGGTCTTCGACGAATTCCTTGGCGACGCGGATGAGGCCTTCCTTCGTCTGCATCACGGCGACTGTGTGGTCGAACGTCTCCAGATACCGCACCAGTGAGCCGGAGTCCGCGGATTCGCGGAACCACTCGCCCAGGGCAACAGGGTCGGAGGAGGGCAGCCTGTGGCCAACGGCCTCGGCCAGTTCGATGATGGTGGCTGGTCGGAGACCACCGTCCAGATGGTCGTGGAGCGAAACCTTCGGCAGGCTCTTCAGGTCGAAATCGATGGCAGGGGCAGCGTCAACAATAGGCTCAGTCACCTTCCAACCTTAGGGTCGGCAGGCGCCTTATGCCAGCCGCTACTTTCCGTGTTGCTCCGCATCAGCCGGCGCCGGGGCCACCATCGGGGCAGCCGCTTTGTGCGCCGGCAGGGCGCCTTCCGCCCCGCCGTCGAGCCATTCATCCACGGTTTCGGCGTCATTGCGCGCCAGACGCTTATGCCACCAACGCAGCAGGTGGTCGATCAGGACGCCGAGGACGATGGCGAACACCACGGCAATGCCTGCGCTGAGCAGCGGGTTGTCGTGAAGCCACGGGAAGGAGCTGGCCAGCAGCCCGATGCCGATGGAATACCCCACCCAGGTGAAACAGGCGAAAGCGTCCAACAGGAAGAACCGGCGGTGCGCAAAACCGGTACTGCCGGCCACATAGTTAACCGCCACCCGGCCCCAAGGAATATAGCGCGCCGTGAAAATCAGGACGGCGCCGCGCTTTTCGAGTTCATACCGTGCCCAGCCAAAGGCCTTCTGCACCTTGGGTCGGCGCATCCACTTCCAGCGGTCAAGGCCGATCCTGCGGCCAAGCATAAAGGCCATGTTGTCACCGGCCATCGCACCGATCAGCGCAGTCGCGCCCAAGATCCAGAGATTCGGTTCACCGCTGTGCCGGGAAAACGCGGCCAGCGCCACGATAAGGGTCTCGCTGGGAACCACCATGGCGAAGCCGTCAATGAAGAAGAACACAAGAAGGACCGGGTAGATCCACCATTGGCCCGCTGCATGGAGCACGGCCTCATTAATAAACTCCACGCGGGTCTTGCTCCTAGACGAAATGATGCAGCCGGAAGTGACGTTAATCGCTCTTCAGTGTCCCATGCCCGGGACGTCGCCCGCTACGCTCGGACGCCGCAAACCCTAGGCTTCCGGATCCTTCAGCCGCTCCACCACAGGAACCTTTCCCCGGATGCGGTTAATGATCAGATCCACCAAGATTCCAAGGCCCACAGCGCAGACGATTGCGATGGCCGCGCCGAGCAGATGGTTGTTTTCAAACCACTGGCCGAAGAACAGCCCGATACCCACGGAGTAAGAGGCCCAGAGCGTGGCGGAAAGCACCGTCAGGCCAGCGAAACGCCGGTGCGGATAGCGGGTCACGCCGGCCGTGAGATTGACAGCAACCCTGCCGATGGGAATGAACCGCGCCACGAGGATCAGCGACGCCGGCCGTTTCCTGAGCTCGTCGCCTGCCCAGCGGAACGCCCCTTGCATACGCGGTCCGCGCATCCAGTGCCAGCGCCGGGTACCCACCCGGCGCCCGATGAGGTAGGCGATGTTGTCGCCTGAGAAGGCGCCCAGGGCCGCGACGGCCATCAGCAGCCACGGATTGGGGACGTCCGCGGTGGCGGCGACTGCGGCCAGGCCCACCACCACGGATTCGCTGGGGATCGGCGGGAAAAACCCGTCAATCAGGCAGCAGGCCAGCACAAGGAAGAGAACCCACGGCTGCCCGGCGGCAGTGAGGATAAAGTCATTGATGGCCTGCATTGTCCCTATGCTATTCGGTCGATGATGAGCTGTTGCGCCGGGCGTGCCCCTTCCGGGGCGATCGTGACGGCGCGTTCAAGGGCTTCCTTGGCGCGGGCGAACTTATCCGGCGTGTCCGTGAGCAGCGTCATGAGCGGCTCACCGGCACGGAGCATGGCACCGGGCTTTGCGTGCATGCGGATTCCGGCCCCTGCCTGGACGGCGTCCTCTTTGCGGGCGCGCCCTGCCCCGAGACGCCACGCCGCAACGCCCACTGCCAACGCATCGAGCTCAACCAGGACACCATCGGCCGGGGCATAAATGACCTCGGATTCCTTGGCGACCGGCAGCTTGGCGCGCGGGTCTCCGCCCTGCGCCTCGATCATCCGGTTCCAGACGTCCATGGCGCGGCCATCATTCAACGCGGCGCGCGGATCGGCGTCATGGACGCCGGCGCAGGCCAGCATCTCTTCGGCCAGCCGGACGGTGAGTTCGACGACGTCCTCCGGGCCGCCGCCAGCCAGGACCTCCACGGATTCCCCCACTTCGATCGCGTTGCCCGCAGTGAGGCCGAGCGGGGTGCTCATGTTGGTCAGCAACGCCACGGTGTTCACGCCCGCGTCCTTGCCAAGGGCCACCATGGTTTCGGCCAGTTCGCGTGCCCGGGCCTCGTCCTTCATGAACGCCCCGCTGCCCACCTTGACGTCCAGGACCAGGGACGCCGTGCCCTCGGCGATCTTCTTACTCATGATCGAGGAGGCGATCAGCGGGATCGCCTCCACCGTGCCGGTGACGTCACGCAGTGCGTAGAGCTTCTTGTCCGCGGGGGCCAGCCCCGCCCCGGCAGCGCAGATCACGGCGCCGATGTCCTGAAGCTGGGTCATCATTTCGCCGTTGCTGAGGGCCGCCCGCCAGCCGGGGATCGACTCCAGCTTGTCCAAGGTGCCTCCGGTGTGGCCAAGGCCGCGGCCGGACAGTTGCGGCACGGCCACGCCGAACACAGCCACCAGGGGAGCCAGCGGAAGCGTGATCTTGTCTCCCACTCCCCCGGTGGAATGCTTGTCGGTAGTGGGTTTCAGGCCGCCGTCGGGCCGCCGGAGGCCACTGAAGTCCATCCGTTCCCCCGAGGCGATCATGGCGGCCGTCCAGCGCGAAATTTCGGCACGGTCCATGCCGTTGAGCAGGATGGCCATGTTCAACGCGGCCATCTGTTCGTCCGCGATGACCCCGCGCGTGTAGGCGTCGATGGTCCAGTCGATCTGTTCCGGGCTGAGGACGCCCCGGTCCCGCTTGGTGCGGATGATATCGACGGCATCGAATGCCTCAGTTGCCTGTGTCACCTTGGGTCCTCCAGGTTTTGGGGACCAAAGGCGTCGGGCAGCACCTGGTCCATGGTTTTGATGCCGTGGGTGGTCATAAGCTCCATGTCGGGGGCGCGGAATTCATAGAGAAGTTGCCGGCAGCGGCCACACGGCATCAGGACGTTTCCGGCGGAGTCCACACAGTAGAAGGCGCGCAGCAACCCACCGCCGGTCATGTGCAGGTTTCCCACCAGTGCGCATTCAGCGCACAGGGTGAGCCCGTAGCTGGCGTTCTCCACGTTGCAGCCGCTGACCAGCCTGCCGTCCTCCGTGATGGCCGCGGCCCCCACCGGAAACTTCGAATACGGGACATAGGCCTTCTTCATGGCGTCTACGGCCGCCGCCTCGAGGGCCCGCCAATCGACGCCGAGCGAAGCCCGATGCTGTTCCATGGCCGTCATCCTTTGACGTACGGGATGCCGCTGGCCGCCGGTGGCCTGGACCGGCCCACCAGCCCGGCCACGGCCAGCACTGTCACCAGGTAGGGCAGCATGGCCATGAACTGGCTCGGCACCGGGGTTCCGATGATAGTCACAATGCTCTGCAGGTTGTCTGCGAAGCCAAACAACAGGGCGGCGAAAAAGGCACCTATGGGGTTCCAGCGTCCGAAAATCAGCGCGGCGAGTGCAATGAAGCCTCGTCCGCCGGAAATCTCCTTCGTGAAGCTGTCGATGGCCACGAGCGTGAAGAATGAACCGCCGATACCGGCGATGGCGCCCCCCAGCGTGACGTTCCAAAAACGCGTCGCATTAACATTAATGCCCATTGTGTCGGCGGCCTGCGGGTGTTCCCCCACGGCCCGGACCCGCAGGCCCCATCTGGTTTTGAACAGCCCAACCCATACAACAATGACGGCAACGTACATCAGGTAGCCCACCACAGACTGCTTAAACAGGATGGGACCGAGGATCGGGATGCCGGAGAGAATGGGAACCTCTACGATGTCCAGGCCGGGCGGTGAGTTGAACCTGGCTTTATCCGCCTGCATAACGGTGCTGAACAGGAAGCCCGTGACACCGGAAACCAGGACGTTGAGTACTACGCCGACGATAATCTGGTTGACCAGGTACTTGATGCTGAACACAGCGAGCACCATGGACACCGCTGCGCCGGCCACAGCAGCCGCGAGCAGTCCCACGAAGGGGCTCTGTGTAATGCTGGCAACGATTGCCGCGGTGAAGGCACCGCCCAGGAGTTGGCCTTCGATCGCGATGTTGACCACCCCGACGCGTTCGCACAATACGCCGGACAGTGAGCCGAAAACCAGCGGGACGGCCAGGGTGACCGAACCGGCGATGAGCCCGGCCAGCGAAATGCTGGGCGTCCGGGCACCGCCCACTACCCAGATCAGGAAGGCTGCCACGAACAGCACCGTAAAGGTGATGGTCAGCCAGGCCGGGACCGGCCAGGCCTTGGTCTTCAGATAGACGGCGTAGGCCGCCAGCCCAAGCATGAGGACCGAGAGGACAATACCGCCCGGCATCGCCGGAACTTCCAGCGCAGGGAGTTGGAAGAAATCCCCGCCGGTGGAAACTCCGAACCTGGCGGTCTGCGCTGACCCCATCAGGCCGAAGAAAATGAAGGCCACGAGTCCCAGCCCCGACAGCAGGACTGGAGTTTTCCAAAGCACCGGTTTGCCGGACGCGGCCTGAGCGTCGCTGGACTCCGGCGCTGTTCCGGGCGTTCCGCGTCCCGGCACGGGCGATGTTGCTGTTGCGCTCACGCTGCGCCTCCGGTGGTTGCTGCCTGCTGGGATTTTCCGGCCCTGGCCGGTTTCTTGCGTCGGGGGTTCAGCCCGAAGACTGCCCGTACCAACGGAGGTGCCGCGATAAAGAGGACAATCAGCGACTGGACCACCAGGACAATGTCGATGGGGGTTCCGGTCTGGATCTGCATCTGCACGGCACCGGCACGGAAGGCACCGAACAGCAGGCCGGCAGCGAAGGTGCCCCACGGCGTCGAACGTCCAAGCAGCGCCACCGTGATGGCGTCAAACCCGTACGTCGCCGCCACCCCATCGGTAAGGACCTTTTCCGTGCCCGCCACCTGGGCTACGCCCGACATTCCGGCGAGCGCACCGGCTATTGCCATGACCAGGATGGTGGACCGCGGGACGTTGATTCCCGCGGTCAGCGCTGCCTTCGGGTTGGCCCCGACGGCCCGGAATTCAAAGCCGACGGTAGAACGGTTCAGCAGCCACCACACCAGGACGGTGGCCGCGATGGCCAGGACAAAGCCGAGGTGCAGGCGGTACTGGGAGCCGAAAATCTGGGGGTAGATCGCGGTGGGATCCAGGATAGGCGAGATCGGGTTGGACTCCCCCGGGCGCTGGAACGCCGGAGTGTTCAGCAGGTACCGCAGGAAGTAGAGGGCGATGTAGTTGAACATGATGGTCAGGATGACTTCGTGGGCGCCGGTCCGGGCTTTGAGAAGGCCAACCAGGCCACCCCAGAGCGCACCACCAACGATGCCGGCAACGAGCACCAGCAAAAGGTGCAGGCCCAGGGGAAGGTGCAGGGCAAAACCAACCCAGGCCGCCAGGATGCCGGCCATAATGATCTGCCCTTGGGCACCAATGTTGAACAGGCCTGCCCGGAATGCGAGCGCAACGCCGAGGCCAGCCGTGATGAGGGGCGTGGCGATGGTGAGGGTGTCCATCAGCGGCGCGAACCGGACGGCCAGGTTCGAACCCTTGGGGTTGAAGACGGACCCTTGGAACAAGGCCACGTAGGACCGGGTGGCAGCGTCCCAGACCGCAAAAAGGAAATCGGTGGGCCGGGCGAAAAGGTAGGCCGAGGTGGCGCTGACGCGTGCGTCCGTGGTGGCAATAAGTAGCCCGCCTATGACGAGGGCCAGCAGCACCGCCAGGACCGAGACCATGCCGCTGCCGGTGAAAATCTTCCGGACCAGCGTGTCCGGTCCCCCGGGCAGCTTTCCGCTTTGGGCGCTGGCAGGAACGGCTGAAGGGCTGATGGCTCCGCCGGCCGTGTCCACCGCCACCCCGGCGGCGTTTTCTCCGGCCGCCGGGGTGGGTGCGTCCGGTTTAGGGTGCTGGTCTGCATGCTTAGGGGGATGCTCTTCAGGCATGATCGCCTCCTTCGGCGCTGGAGGTTCCGCGGCTTTCTGCGGCCGCGGAGTCAGTCACGTCAGCGGATGGCGTGTCAGCGCCGGTCGGTGACTTCGTGTTGTCTGCGCTGGCGGCATCTTCCGGTGAGATGCCCGCCATCATCAGACCCAGTACGTCACGTCCGGTTCCTGCGGGAACGATTCCTACGAGCTTGCCCTTGTAGAGCACAGCGATGCGGTCAGCCAGTTCCATGACCTCATCCAGTTCCGTGGAGATGATCATGACAGGCGTGCCCTGGTCCCGTTCCGCCACGATCCGTTTGTGCAGGAACTCGATGGACCCCACGTCTACACCCCGGGTGGGCTGCGACGCGATGAAGAGGCGCAGCGGCCGGGACAGCTCCCGTGCCATGACCACTTTCTGCTGGTTTCCGCCGGACAGCGTGCCGGCAGCCAGGAGGCCCGACGTCGTCCGCACGTCGAACTCATCGATCCGCGATTTCGCGTTCTCCAGGACCTTCGCCGGGCTCATGCTGATGCCCTTGGCAAACGGCGGCTGATCGTAACGGTCAAGGACCAGGTTTTCGGCGATCGAGAACGTGCCGATGAGGCCATCAACAGACCGGTCTTCCGGGACGAAGCCGACGCCGGCGTTCAGTACATCCTTCACGCTGCGCCCAACGAGTTCTACGTTGTCCAGCAGGACGGAGCCCTGCACGCGCTCCTGCAGTCCAAGGATGGCTTCGGTCAGTTCCGTCTGGCCGTTGCCCTGGACGCCCGCGACGGCCAGGATCTCTCCGCGCGCAATGTCGAAGCTGATGCCGTCCACAATGTGCTGCCCGTTCGGAGCTATGACCGTGAGGTCCTTGACCTGGAAGGTCTTCTCTTTGGGGTTGGCGGGGGCTTTGTCGAGCGTGAGGCTGACGGCACGTCCCACCATCATGGAGGCCAGCTCCGCTGTGGAGTCGCCGGGATCGGCGGAACCCACAACCTTGCCGCGCCGGATCACGGTGATGGTGTCCGAGACAGCTTTCACTTCGCGCAGCTTGTGCGAAATGAAGACAAGTGAGGTTCCGCTGGACTTAAGCTGGCGCATGATGTCCAGGAGTTCATCTGTTTCCTGGGGTGTCAGCACTGCAGTGGGCTCATCCAGGATCAGTACCCTGGCGTCACGGACCAATGCCTTGATGATTTCCACGCGCTGCTGGACGCCCACGGGGAGGTCCTCCACCAGCGCGTCCGGATCGACGTCGAACCCGTAGCGGTCAGAAATCTGTTTGATCTTGCGGCGGGTACCCTCCAGGTCGAGGAAACCGCCGGCGTTGGTGGTCTCGGCCCCAAGCGCCACGTTCTCCGCAACGGTGAAAACAGGGACCAACATGAAGTGCTGGTGCACCATGCCGATCCCGGCCGCCATGGCGTCGCCTGGCCCGCGGAAGGAAACGGGTTTGTCATCGATGAGGATCTCACCTTCGGAAGGCTCGTAAAGCCCGTACAGCACATTCATCAGGGTGGACTTGCCGGCCCCGTTCTCGCCCAGCAGACAGTGGATCTGTCCGGGTTCAACCACCACGTCAATGTGATCGTTGGCGAGCAGGGAGCCGAAGCGTTTGGTGATCCCTCTGAGTTCAAGTTTCAAAACTCTGACCAATCTCGAAGCGTCCGTACACGAACCGGACGGGATATGAGGCTGCAGCAACAGCCTAGTGCCTGCGGCCCCGGCGGGCGGCAGCGCTGAGGCAAGCATTGCAACGCAAAGCGCCACCTCCCGGGCGGTCGATAACCAACCGGGGGTGGCGCTTGGCGAGGATGACTATGCCTTGGGACTTGCCGCTGACTCGATCTTCAGCTTCCCGTCGACGATGTCCGTTTTGAGCTGGTCCAGCTCCGCCTTCAGATCGGCAGAAACCTGGGAGTCGAAGCTGTGGAACGGTGCCAGCTGGACGCCGCCGTTAGCCAGAGTGCCAACGTACGGCGTGTTGGTGAACTTCCCGTCCTTGTCTTCCTTCACGACGGTCTCAACCGCCTCACCCATGAGCTTCATGACCGAGGACAGCATGATGTCCTTGTATTCCGGTGCAGTCAGGAATCCATCGGAGTCAACCCAGATCATCTTGACGTCCTTGCCGGCGGCCTTCGCTTCGTTCAGCGCGGCGCCGGCGCCCTTGCCCACCGGACCGGCTACGGGCATCACAATGTCCGCACCCTGGTCCAGGAAGTTCCGTGTGAGCTGCTTGCCGACGTCCTGCTTTTCGAAGTCACCGGTAAAGCTGCCGTCTTGTGCGGTCTTGTCCCAGCCAAGGACCTTAACACTGGTGCCCTTCTTCTCGTTGTAGTACTTCACGCCGTCGGCGTAGCCGTCCATGAAGATGGTTACCGTGGGGATCTTGATGCCGCCGAAGGTGGCAACAGTTCCGGTCTTGGTGGTGCCTGCGGCGAGGTATCCGGCGAGGAAGGCAGCCTGGGCGGTGTCGTAGATGATGGGCTTGACGTTGCTGATGGGCGGGTCGTAGGCGAAGTCGATGATGGCAAAGTGGCTGTCCGGGTTTGCCGCGGCCTGGGTCTTGGTGGCGTCACCCAGCAGGAAACCGACGGTCAGGGTGAGGTCGCAGTTTGCGGCAACCATGGCACGGAGGTTTGGTTCGAAGTCGTTATTGGTCTTGGACTCGACCTGGTTGACCTTGATGCCCAGGTCGGCCTCAGCCTTCTTCAGGCCCTCATAAGAGGACTGGTTGAATGACTGGTCATCGAATCCGCCGGAGTCAGAGACGATGCAGCTGGTGTAGTCACTGGCCGTGGCGGTGGCGGTGCTCCCGGCCTCGGGGGCCGCGCCGCAGCCAGTCAGCAGAAGCGCTGCGGCACCCACTGAGGCTACGCCGACCATTGAACCGCGTTTGAATTTAGCGCGCAGTGTGTTCTTCAATTTTCCTCCAGGAGAGAGTGGCGCTACGACTCGAATTCAATGAGTGTCCGTTTCTACACTGAAATTCTGTTTTCACTGAGGGCTTCGCAGCACTGCGCCGAAGCGCACTGATAGCAGCAACATTAGTGGGCCGCGACACATCCGCTACCCCATTGGAGCCGGATCCTGAAGATTGTTGAGAACTTGTTACCAACCAGTAGAAGGCGTCTTGGCCGGACCCCTTCGGTTGAGTACGAACGGACACTTGGGACCCGCCGGGAGGGGTCCCAAGTGTCCGTTCGCACTGGTGGGGAGCTTAGACGCGCACCAGCATCTTGCCGGTGTTCGCGCCCTCGAGCAGATCCATGAAGGCCTGGGGCGCATTCTCCAGTCCATCCACCACAGTCTCGTCGTACTGGACTGAACCGTCCGCAATCCAGGCTGACATTTTCCCGAAGAATTCAGCACTGTGCTGGCGCTGTCCACTGACCAGGAACCCGCGCAGGGTGAGCTGCTTGCCAATGGCGAGCATGAGGTTCCGCGGGGCCGGCGTGGGTTCGGTGGAGTTGTACTGGGCGATGGCGCCGCACATGGCCACGCGGCCGTCCACGTTGAGGACAGTCAGGGCGGCTTCCAGGTGCTCGCCGCCCACGTTGTCGAAATACACGTCAATCCCTGCGGGTCCTGCGGCCTGCGCAAGCTGTTCGCGCACCGGCCCGTCGTTGTAGTTGAACGCGGCGTCGAAGCCCAGTTCCAGGAGACGGGCCACCTTCTCCGGGGTTCCCGCGCTGCCGATGACCCTCGAAGCGCCCATCGCCTTGGCGATCTGCCCAACAAGCGAGCCCACGGCGCCTGCAGCACCGGATACAAATACGGCATCGCCGGGTTTGAACTCGGCCACTTTGAGCAGCCCGGTGTAGGCCGTCAGCCCTGTCATGCCCAGCGCGCCAAGGTACGCCGACGCGG
The DNA here is from genome assembly GCF_014217545.1 of Pseudarthrobacter sp. NBSH8. Taxonomy (NCBI): domain Bacteria; kingdom Bacillati; phylum Actinomycetota; class Actinomycetes; order Micrococcales; family Micrococcaceae; genus Pseudarthrobacter; species Pseudarthrobacter sp. NBSH8. Next base: position 1,135,877 of record NZ_CP043178.1, on the reverse strand, counting down.
GAGCAAGGTCCCTGCGGGCAACCGAGGTTGCGCCTGCTTCCAGGACCGCGAATTCCCGCCAGCCAAGTTGATGTACGACGGCGTCCCCCACCTTTCGCCCCTCGGCCCGGGACGCGATGACCTCACCGATTGCGCCGCCGTCGAGCGCTGTATCCAGCGCGAACGGCGCGGAGTACGACTTGACGTCATTCATGCGGCCGCGCATGTAGGGGTCCACGGAGATGTAGAGGTTGCGGACCAAGATCTGGCCGTCCTGAAGCGCCGGCAGCGGTGACTCTGCCAGCTGGAAGTTCTCACTGACGGGACGCCCTACCGGACGTGAGGCCAGGCGGATTTCACGGGTGGACGTGGGCAGTGCAGTAATTGTGCTCATGCTGCGAACTCCAGGATCTTGATGTCCACGGTCATGTTTCCGCGGGTGGCGTTGGAATAGGGGCAGATCTGGTGGGCTTTGGCCACCAGGGACTCGGCGGTGGCGAGGTCCAGGGCCGGGACGGCGATTTCGAGTTCAGCCGCGAGGCCGTAACCTATGCCGTCGTCCAGGGCGCCGAAGTGGATCTTGGCGGCCACCGCCGAGTCGGTGAGGTCGGCACGTTCCTTGCGCCCGACAAGGCGGAGTGCCGAGTGGAAGCACGCGGCGTAGCCGGCGGCAAACAGCTGCTCCGGGTTGGTGCCCAGGCCATCACCGCCTAGCTCCACGGGACTGGCAAGACTGACCTCCAGCTTCCCATCCTTGGTGCGCGCGTTGCCGTCGCGGCCTTCGCCTGAAGCCAGGGCCTCGGCAGTGTAGAGAGTCTTCATATACGGTCCGTCCTGTTGGATGTGAAACTCGGAAATCTTGCAGGCTCAGTGCGCGCGGTGAAGGGCTTCGGTGAGCCTTTCCAGAGTGGTGCGAAGCTGTTCCAGCTCATCGGCCGACAAACCGGCGGCGTCCGCCAGGTGCCGTGGAATCGCGTTGGCTTTGCTGCTGAGCAAGCGTCCGGCCGGGGTCAGGTGTACTGCCACGCGGCGCTCGTCCTCCCCGGACCGGCGGCGCTCCACGAGCCCCATGGCCTCGAGTCGCTTGAGCAGCGGCGACAGCGTGCCTGAGTCAAGACCCAGCTCCTCGCCGAGCTCCTTGACGCCCTTCGGCTCCGATTCCCATAGGACCAGCATCACCAGATACTGCGGGTACGTCAGGCCGAGGTCTTCCAGGACGGGGCGGTAGACCGCTGTTGCCGCGCGGGACGCGGAGTACAGGGCAAAACACACCTGGCGGTCGAGGCGGGGGGCTTCAGTCATACCTAAGACGGTAGTCCACAATTCAATTGTGCACAACTTACCTGGTTAAAAAGACGCGCGAACTGGAGGCTTAAGTGTCCGTTCGCGCCAGGTCAGGGGCGCGGTGCGGGGGCTAAAGGTCGCGGATGGTCCGGAGGGCTGCCGCGGTGAGGACCTGGATACCCAGGCCCAGGGCACGTTCGTCCAGGATGTAGTCACCGCGGTGCAGGTCATACTCTTCGCCGCCCGGGGTTTTGGTGCCCAGGCGCATCATCGCGCCGGGACGTTCAGCCAGGAACCAGGCGAAATCCTCACCACCCATGGACTGCGGCGTCAGCACCACGGCGCCCTCACCGATTTCCGCGCGGGCCGCAGCCTCGATCAGCGCTGTCTCGTCCTCAGAGTTCACCACCGGCGGGACACCCCTGGTGTGTTCCAGATGGACCTCCACTCCATAGGGCGCGGCCACCTGCTGCACGACTTCATCCAGGAGCTCGCCGGCGTCATGCCAGGCCTCGCGGTCGAGGCAGCGCATGGTGCCTGACATGTAACCGGTGCCCGGGATGGCATTGGGTGCCGATCCTGCGTTGATCTGGCCCCAGACCACGGATACTCCGCTGCGGACATCCACCCGGCGTGAAAGCACGGCCGGAACGTTGACCGCGATCTGAGCCAGGGCGAAGACCAGGTCCTCGGTAAGGTGCGGGCGGGACGTATGGCCGCCGCGGCCGCTCAGCTCGATCTTGATGGTGTCCGAAGCGGACGTAATTGCGCCGATGCGCGTACCGATGCGTCCGACGTCGATCCTTGGGTCACAGTGCAGCGCAAAAATCCGCGGCACACCCTCCAGGACGCCCTGCTCGATGCAGGAAAGCGCGCCGCCCGGCATGGTTTCCTCGGCCGGCTGGAAGATGATCCGAACGGAACCGCCCAGCGGCGACTCCTGATGCATGCTCTGGAGGACCAGGGCAACGCCGAGCATGGTGGCAGTGTGGACATCGTGTCCGCACGCATGCGTGACGCCATGGTTCTTGGAGGCAAACGGCAGGCCCGTTTCCTCGATGATTGGCAGGGCGTCAATATCGCCGCGGAGCGCTGTGGCGATGGGCCCCTCGCCGATATCGACGGTGAGGCCGGTACCTTCAAGCCGCCGCGGGGACAGTCCGGCTGCTTCGAGCCGCTCCACCAGCTTGTCCGTGGTGCGGAATTCCTTGAAGGAAAGCTCGGGGTGCGCATGCAAATCCCGGCGGAAGTCGATCAGCTCCGGCAGGAGGGGTTCCAACCATGGCCGCACTAATGCGGTGGGCTCGGCTTCAGTAGTGTAATTACGCACTCATTTACTCTAGCGAGCGTCCACGGAATAGCGTCATCAGGGCGGGCGCGTTACAGATTGTGCCGCGGCTGAACACTCCCGACCGGGTTACAGAACGTCGGTATCGCCACTGGCCTTGAGCGCGTCAACGGCTCCCTTCACCCGCTGCGCGTGCTGCTTGGTGGTCACCAGGAGGGCATCGCCGGTGTCAACGATGACCACGTCCTTGATGCCGATCAGGGCGATCACGCGCTTCGTGTCCGAAACCACCACACCGCTCGCGTTTTCGGTGAAAACCCGGGCGCCCTCACCGATAACGGTGACGTCATCGACTTCCCGCGCACTGTTGAGCCGACCCACCGAAGCAAAGTCCCCGACGTCGTCCCATCCGAAGGTGCCCGGCACAACGGCAACATCGCCGGCAGCGGCGGCAGGCTCGGCCACCGCATAGTCAATGGCGATCTTGGGCAACGTGGGCCAGACGCGGGCTGTGACGGCGTCACGTTCGGGAGTGTCCCAGGCCTGGGCGATCTCCTGGAGGCCCTTGAACAGCTCCGGCTGGTTGGCCTCAAGGTGCCTCAGCATCAGGGCAACGGGAGCCACGAACATTCCTGCGTTCCAGACATACTCACCGCTGTCCACATACTGCTGGGCAACTTCCTCGTCCGGCTTTTCCACGAACTCCACCACGGCCTGGGCGCTGGGCGCACCGTTGATGTGGAGCGCCTCGCCGGCGCGGATGTAGCCGAAACCCGTGGACGGGTGCGTCGGCTTGATGCCGATCGTCACGATCTTGCCGGCGGCGGCCGTGTGGATGGCCTCGCGGACGGCTGCCTGGAAGAGGTGGTCAGGACTGATGACCTGGTCCGCGGCGAAGGAACCCATGATGGTGTCCGGGTCGCGCTCATACAGGATGGCGGCAGCCAGGCCGATGGCGGCGCCGGAATCCTTGGGCTCGCTCTCCAGGACCAGGTCCGACTCCTGGACCTCGGGCAGTTGCCGGCAGACGGCGGCCCGGTGCGCAGTGCCGGTCACGACAAGGACGTTCCTGCCTGCGAGCGGCTCCAGCCGGTCGTAGGTTGCGCGCAGCAAAGTGCTGCCGGACCCCGTGAGGTCGTGCAGGAATTTTGGAGCGGCTGCTCGCGACAGGGGCCAGAGGCGGGTCCCCACTCCGCCTGCCGGAATCACCGCAATAAAGCGGTTCAGGGGTGAATCCGGGCTTGTCACTGTGTCTGTACTCATCACCGCCTACTTTAGCTGACGAGCCGTGAACTGCCCCTTCAGAACCCTCCGCCAACGCCCGAGGGCGCGCCTTAGTGTGGTGTTCGTCTCATATACAGGCAAAACGCGGGCATTGCGGGTCACCAAGGAGTTCCTAAATTGAATAAGCTGTGAGCGAAGCCTAGATTTAGGCCTGAGCTACGAGTTGCTCTCGCAGCAGGCGTTCCCCCCGCGTGGATCTCATGCCAGCGCCGCTGTGTTGCAGGGAGGTTTATCAGTGCCGACAAAACCAGCTGGCACCTTGTACCGCGGCCGTGAAGGCATGTGGTCCTGGGTAGGACACCGGATTACCGGTGTAGTGATCTTTTTCTTCTTGTTGGTCCATGTGCTGGACACCTCATTGGTGCGTGTGTCTCCGGAGGCCTACACGGCTGTCATCGGTGCCTACAAGAACCCCCTTATGGCCCTGGGTGAAACGGGCCTGGTTGCCGCGATTGTTTTCCACGCCTTTAACGGCCTGCGGATTATCGCCGTCGACTTCTGGAAGAAGGGCGCCAAGTACCAGCGCCAGATGCTGTGGACCGTCCTGGCCCTGTGGGTAGTTGTTATGGTCGGCTTCTCCATCCGCCACCTTTCCCTCGCACTCGGAGGTCACTAAGCCATGACTGCAACTATCGACAGCCCACGCAGTGGGAAAAACAGCAGCGGCAAAATCTCCCCCCAGTACCGCCGCACGGGCGCCAGCCGGGGCAACTTCGAAATGTTCGCGTGGCTGTTCATGCGCCTGTCCGGCGTAGTGCTGGTGGTGCTCATCTTCGGGCACCTCTTCGTGAACCTCCTGGTGGGTGAGGGCATCCATGCCATCGACTTCGGCTTCGTCGCCGGCAAGTGGGCTGACCCGTTCTGGCAGGTCTGGGACCTGGCCATGCTGTGGCTGGCCATGCTGCACGGCACCAACGGCGTACGCACCATCATCAACGACTACGCCGAGAAGGATTCCACCCGTCTCTGGCTCAAGATCGTCCTCTACGCGGCCACCACCGTGATCATCGTCCTTGGCACCCTGGTGATCTTCACTTTCAACCCGTGCCCCGTGGTTGACGGTGTTCCGCTGCCCGGCGGCTTCTGCCCCTCGTAGCCAGTTCAGCCGCTGCCCGCGGTGAGCCGCAGGCTGTGTTTTGCGGTGCAGGCAACGCCCGCCCGTTGTTTTATAGCGAATTTTGAGAGAAAGAGCGCCCAAGTATGCAGGTCCATAAGTACGACGTAGTCATCGTCGGTGCCGGTGGCGCTGGCATGCGCGCCGCGATCGAGTCCGGTCAGCGCGCGCGAACAGCAGTACTGACCAAGCTCTACCCCACCCGCTCGCACACCGGTGCTGCGCAGGGTGGCATGTGTGCGGCCCTTGCCAATGTCGAAGAAGACAACTGGGAATGGCACACGTTCGACACCATTAAGGGCGGCGACTACCTGGTTGACCAGGACGCTGCCGAGGTCATGGCGAAGGAAGCCATCGACGCCGTGCTGGACCTGGAAAAGATGGGCCTGCCGTTCAACCGCACGCCCGAAGGCCGGATCGACCAGCGCCGCTTCGGCGGCCACACCCGTGACCACGGCAAGGCACCCGTACGCCGTGCCTGCTACGCAGCAGACCGCACCGGCCACATGATCCTGCAGACGCTGTACCAGAACTGCGTCAAGCACAACGTGGAGTTCTACAACGAGTACTACGTCCTGGACCTCCTGACGGTCGAGGAAGACGCGGTCCGCGAGGACGGCACGCCGTACAAACAGAAGCGTGTTGCCGGCGTCGTGTCCTATGACCTCGCCTCCGGTGAGCTGCACGTGTTCCAGGCCAAGTCCGTGATCTTCGCTTCCGGCGGCGCCGGCAAGGTCTTCAAGACCACCTCCAATGCCCACACCCTGACCGGTGACGGCATGGGCATCGCCTTCCGCCGTGGCATCCCGCTGGAGGACATGGAGTTCTTCCAGTTCCACCCGACAGGCCTCGCCGGCCTGGGCATCCTGCTTTCCGAAGCCGCACGCGGCGAGGGCGCTATCCTGCGTAACTCCGAGGGTGAACGCTTTATGGAGCGCTACGCCCCTACTATCAAGGACCTGGCACCGCGTGACATCGTGGCCCGCTCCATGGCCAACGAAGTCCGTGAAGGCCGCGGCTGCGGCCCCAACAAGGACTACGTCCTCCTGGACCTGACCCACCTGGAGCCGGCGCACATCGATGCCAAACTCCCTGACATCACCGAGTTCGCCCGCACCTACCTGGGTGTGGAACCGTACACAGAGCCGGTTCCGGTGTTCCCCACGGCGCACTACGCCATGGGCGGCATCCCCACCAACATCACCACCGAAGTCCTGCAGGACAACGACACCGTCATCCCGGGCCTGTACGCCGCCGGCGAGGTTGCCTGCGTTTCGGTCCACGGTTCCAACCGCCTGGGCACCAACTCACTGCTGGACATCAACGTGTTCGGCAAGCGCGCCGGCATCGCTGCCGCCGAGTACGCCAAGACTGCTGACTTCGTGGACCTCCCGGAGGACCCGGAGGCTTACACCATCGAGCTGCTGGATATAGCCCGCAACGGCAACGGCGACGAGAAGGTGGCGGTAATCCGCAAGGAACTCCAGGACACCATGGACGCCAACATGCAGGTGTTCCGTACGGCTGACACGCTGAACCAGGTCCTGAGGGACATCGAGTCCTTCGAGGCGCGGTACAAGAAGATCAGCGTCCAGGACAAGGGCAAGCGCTTCAACCTGGACCTGCTCGAGGCCGTCGAGCTGGGCTTCCTGCTGGAACTGGCCAAGGTCATGACCGTGGCGGCCCTGCACCGGGAGGAATCCCGCGGCGGACACTTCCGCGAGGACTTCCCGGAACGCGACGACGAAAAATTCATGAAGCACTCCATGGCGTACAAGGATGACCGCGCCCCGGCCGACGGCACCGCGGGGACCGCGGAAACAACAGCCGGCATCCGTCTGGGCACCAAACCGGTTGTCTTTACCCGCTACGAGCCGATGGTGAGGAAGTACTAAGATGACCGCTGAACTTGCTGAGCCAGCCTCCAAGATCGAACTGCCCGCACACATCGGAGGCGGCGGAGAGATCCCCACGTTCGACGTCACCCTGCGCGTCCGCCGTTACAACCCTGAGGTGTCCAAGGACGCCACCTGGGACGACTTCAAGGTGACCATGTACGGCACCGACCGCGTGCTGGACGCCCTGCACAAGGTCAAGTGGGAAATTGACGGCAGCGTTTCATTCCGCCGTTCCTGCGCCCACGGTGTCTGCGGTTCCGATGCCATGCGCATCAACGGCCGCAACCGCCTTGCCTGCAAGACGCTCCTGAAGGACTTGGACACCACCAAGCCCATCACCGTTGAGCCCATCAAGGGCCTGCCGGTGGAGAAGGACCTGATCGTGGACATGGAGCCGTTCTTCCAGTCCTTCCGCGAAGTCATGCCGTTCCTGATCAACAAGGGCCACGAACCCACCAAGGAACGCCTGCAGTCCGCCGAGGACCGTGAACGCTTCGACGACACCACCAAGTGCATCCTCTGCGCGGCGTGCACGTCCTCCTGCCCGGTGTTCTGGACCGATGGCCAGTACTTCGGCCCGGCCGCGATCGTCAACGCCCACCGCTTCATCTTCGATTCCCGTGATGATGCCGGCGACATGCGTCTGGAAATCCTGAACGACAAGGAAGGCGTGTGGCGTTGCCGCACCACCTTCAACTGCTCCGAAGCATGCCCACGTGGCATCCAGGTGACCCAGGCAATTGCCGAGGTCAAGCAGGCAATTCTCTCCCGTAAGATCTAATTCAGGTTCTTGCTTACGACGGCGTCACCCACCTTAGGTGGGATGGGCGCCGTCGTTGTTTAACACCTGACGCCACCAACGAAAGCAGCACGCGATGTCCCGCTCCGAAAAAGTCAGCTTCGAAGGATCCACCGGCGAGCTCCTGTCCGGCATCATCGATCTCCCGGAGGGGCCGGTGCGGGGCTGGGGCGTCTTCTCCCACGGCTTCACGCTGGGCAAGGACAGCCCGGCGGCGTCCCGCATGTGCAAAGCCCTGGCTGACACCGGCATCGGGATGCTCCGGTTCGACAACCTGGGGCTGGGCGAGTCCGCAGGTTATTGGTCGGAGGGCTCCTTCAGCCACAAGGTGGCGGACACCGTAGTGGCCGCCGAGTTCATGCGCAGCCAGGGGAAGGCCATCTCCCTGCTGGTGGGCCATTCCTTCGGTGGCGCGGCGGTGCTTTCGGCCGCCCGCCAGATCCCGGAGCTGGACGCGGTCGCAACAGTGGCTGCACCGTTCTCACCCAAGCACGTGGCCCACGTCTTTGACGCCGCGCTGGACAAGATCCTCAGCGAGGGCAGCGCAGAAGTGGACCTCGGCGGGAAACGGGTGGAGATCCGGAAGCACTTTGTGGAGGACCTGGAGAACGCGGACCTCACGGACTGCATCCGGCAACTGCACAAGCCGCTGATGGTGCTCCACTCCCCCACGGACAACACCGTGGGCATCGAGAACGCCAGCACCATTTTCCAGACGGCACGCCATCCGCGGAACTTCGTCTCCCTCGAGGGCAGCGACCATCTGCTGACCGGCAAGGGCCAGGCGGCCCGGGCGGCCAGGATTATTTCTGCCTGGGCCGACCAGTACCTCGACGCCGGGAAGTAACTGCCGGGCTGCCTGGGTGCCCCGCACCGGGACGCTTTCCGTCGCTGTGGCCCTCCAGGGGGACCTTGCCGGGCTGGACCTGCCGGGAGCCCCACAGGGCCTTGTCCTGGCCGGCGGGCGCGTTCCTGAGGTCCGCTTCACGGATGCTGGACCAGCCGGCGGACACCAGGTAGACCTGGCTGACCAGGTTGAACCAGATCAGCAGGCCGATGATGATGGCGAACGGGGCCAGGATGGGGTTCCGTCCCGCGCCGGCCAGCAGTTCGGTGCTGAACACCTGCAGGACCGTGGTGCCCACGGCGGCAAGGATGGTTCCCTCCAGGAATGCCCGCCGGGAGAGCTTGAGGCCACCGGCCAGCCGGAACATAATGACCGCCGTGACCCAGCTGAGTGTGAGCGGCACACCGATCTTGATCACGGTGGTCAGCGGACCTGCCACCGCCGGATCCAACTGCAGGAAGTCCGTGACCCAGCCGGCCGCCGTGCCGAACACCAGGGATGCCCCGGCACTGATCACCAGGGCCACTCCCAGGAGCAGGAGGGTGCCGGCGTCGCGGAATTTGAGGACAATCGGATTGATCTTCAGGGGCGGCAACTGCACCACGCCGCGCAGGCCGTCGCGGATCCCGGCGATCCAGCGCAGCGACGTGATGACTGTAACCACGGCCGCAATCACGGCAGTCCAGCCGAGGCCGTCCGGGTTCAGGAGGTCCGTCGGATCAACCAGCCCTTCTCCCCCGCGCACCTTCAGCAGTCCGGGTGCGCTCTGGGCCACGCTGCCGATGATGGTGTCCAGCAGGGCGGGCTGTCCCCGCAGCACCAGGCCGGCAACGGAGAAACCCGTGGCCAGCAGGCCCGTGATGGAGAAGAACATATTGAAGCCGATGCCGGCGCTCATCAACGGGCCGTGCTGGAGGTTGTAGTGCTGCCAGGCGCGCATCGGGCGGAAGGTATTAAGCCGGGCAAGCAGCCACTGCAGCATCGCCAGCGAGCTGGCCACCGGGCCGCCGTCGGACCTTCTGGCCTTGCCCCACTCCATCCGTTTCTGGATGACGGCCAGCTTCAGGCGGGCATGTTCAGTGGGGAGCGGTGGCTCCGTTTGCGTCGGCGTCCGCGGCGAAGGACCCGCCGTCGTCGTCAGTTTCGGTCCCAAAATCCAACTCTTCCCGTAGCTGCCAGATGCCGTCGGCATCGTGCTCGTAGAGTCCCATGCTAACCACCGGGAACGTCGCCCGGTAACTTTCAAGCACCGTTTCGGCTTCGTCCAGGCTTTCGGGCGCAACATCGTGGGCGATGGTGACATGCGGGTGGTAGGCGAAGGGCAGTTCGCGTTGCAGCGGTCCCGTCTGGAGTTTTTCGTGCAGCTCCACGCAGGACTCGAACCCGTCCTCCACGTTGATGTAAACCACCGGGGACACCGGCCGGAAGGTTCCGGTCCCGGCAATGGTGACCATAAACGGGACCTGCCGCCGCGCCACCTCGCGGACGTGCTCCTCAGTGGCTACCCAGTCCTGGGTGGGTGTGGTGGTGACCAGCGTGATGTGCGCCGGTATCACCCCGGCCATGGGGTCCCCGAAGGAAGCGCGCCACCGTTGAAGTTCCTCGGCGATGGCAGGGGGAAAGCCCAGAATGACGCCTACGCTCATTCCTTCACTGACATTGCTGGCGGCGGACATCGAGCTAGCGGACTCCTGCAAGGCTGAGGGACGGCAGGAAGCCCATGCGCTCATAGACCTGACCAAGGGTCACTGCGGCGATTTCCCTGGCCCGTTCGGCACCCTGGGCCAGGAGCCGGTCCAGCTCGGCCGGGTCGGCCATCAGTTCATTGGTGCGGTTCCGCAGCGGCGTGATGAAGTCCACCATGACCTCCGCGAGGTCCACTTTCAGGTGGCCGTACATCTTGCCCTCGTACGCAGCCTCCAGCTCGGCCACGGACTTCCCGGTGAGGGTGGAGTAGATGGTGAGGAGGTTGGAGATCCCGGGCTTGGCTTCGGCATCGAACCGGACCTCGGACCCGGTGTCGGTGACCGCGGACTTGATGCGCTTGGCCGCGAGCTTGGGATCCTCCAGCAGCTGGATGGAACCGTTGGGCGACTCCCCCGTTTTGGACATCTTGGCGCTGGGGTTCTGCAGGTCGTAGATCTTGGCGCTGGCCTTGAGGATGGTGGCCTCCGGCACAGTGAACGTGTGGCCGTAGCGTGTGTTGAAGCGCTGGGCCAGGTTCCGGGTAAGCTCCAGATGCTGCCGCTGGTCCTCGCCCACCGGCACGAGGTCCGTCTGGTACAGCAGGATGTCTGCTGCCATGAGCGTGGGGTACGCGAACAGGCCAAGCGTCGCGGCGTCCGCGCCCGACTTCTGCGTCTTGTCCTTGAACTGGGTCATCCGGGACGCCTCGCCGAAACCGGTGATGCAGTTCAGGGCCCAGGCCAGCTGGGCGTGCTCGGGGACATGGGACTGCACAAAGAAGATGCTCTTGTCCGGGTCGATGCCGGCGGCGATGTACTGCGCGGCAACCACACGGGTGCGCTTGGCCAGTTCGGCGGGATCGAAGTCCACTGTGATGGCGTGAAGGTCCGGGATGAAGAAGACGGCATCATATTCGGCTTGCATGTCCACCCAGTTGCGGACAGCGCCGATGTAGTTTCCCAGGTGCAGGGAGTCGGCCGTGGGCTTGGCACCTGAGAGGATGCGTTTTTTGGTCACCGGTGAAGTCGGGCTAGTCATGGGGAAGAACCTTCGGGGCTTAGAGCCGGTAGTCCACTACCAGCGGAGCATGGTCAGAGAAGCGGGTGTCCCACGAGGGCGCCCGGTCAACCACTGCCGAAAACGCGGCGGCGGCGAGTGCCGGGGTTGCCATGTGGTAGTCGATGCGCCATCCGGTGTCGTTGTCGAACGCCTGGCCACGCTGCGACCACCAGGTGTAGGGGCCCTCGACGTCTCCAGCAAGGCCCCGGTGGACATCCTTCCAGCCGATGTCCTCGCCGAAGAAGCGGTCAAAGTAAGCGCGCTCCTCAGGCAGGAAGCCGGCCTTCTTGACGTTGCCCTTCCAGTTCCTGATGTCCCGCTCGGTGTGGCCCACGTTCAGGTCGCCAACCACGAGGGCGTGGTCGCTGTGCTTGGTCAGTTCCGGCAATCTGGTGGTCATGACGTCCAGGAAGCGGTACTTGTCCACCTGCTTCGGGGTTCCCACGTCGCCGGAGTGCACGTAGGCGCTGGCGACGGTCAGCTGCACGGGCTTCCCCGCGGCGTCAGCCACCCTGAAATCAGCCTCAACCCAGCGGCCGGCGGTGGCGAAGTAGTCGTCGCCGATGCCGTTGCGGGTGTCCAGCGGCTCTTCACGGGACGCGATGGCGACGCCGGCGCGGCCTTTGGCCTCGGCTTCGGCGTGCAGGATGTGCCAGCCATCACCGAGCAGCTGGCGCACGATCGCGTCAGGCGCCCGGACTTCCTGGAGGCAGAGAATGTCCACCTCGCGGGGCTCCAGCCATGCCGCCATACCGTTCTTGTAGGCAGCCCGGAGGCCGTTGACGTTGACTGATGCGATGCGAAGGTGGTCCTTCTTCAATGCCGAGATCACCCGCACCACTCTAGTCGATGATGGTTCCGCTGACCGGGTCGCCGGTGCCGCCGCCGGCGCGGATCATGTCGCGGGCGTTGGTGGCGGTGATCTCGATGGTCTCCAGCGCGCGGCGGATCGTGTCCTGGTCCGCGGCCTCACCCTTGGCGCGCTCCTTCTCCACCACCTGGATCTGCACCTGGACGATCTTGAACGAGTGGTCCAGCTTGAGGTCGCGGACCCCGTCCGCTTCGGTGCGTTCGTACACCACCCGCGTGCCGCCATGGTCGGCCGAGGACGACGACGGTGCGCGGCCGGCTGCAGTGTTGAAGGCGTTCTGGGCCTCGGTCAGCTTGGCGCCGGCTTTTTTGGCGGCCCTCTGGATGCTGAACACCACAAAGGCTGCCAGGGCCAGCCAGAACGCGGCGATGATGGCGACAACCCAGCCCACGACATCGTTCTGGTTGGCCGCAAAGATCACGGCAACGAGGAAAGCGATGACAAAAACCATCATTCCCGGGCCACTGATCCTCAGCATGGAGAAGCCGCCCTTGGACCGGCCGGACGGAGTTTGAGGGTTACCCAGAGATCGCATGGGTCCATTGTCTCAAACGCCGCGGCGCACCAAGGCACCTTCTTCCCCCGGCGAACACCACACCCTCGCCGTTAAAGCCCGACGGCGGCCCGCGCCCTTCGCGAGAAGGTGCGGGACCGCCGTCGTACTGTTCTTGCTGTTAGACGAGCCCTGCCTGGCGTTCCGCGGTTTCCACCACGTTGGCCAGCAGCATGGCGCGGGTCATCGGCCCCACGCCGCCCGGGTTCGGGGAGATCCATGCGGCGACGTCAGCAGCGGCGGGGTCCACGTCTCCGGTGACCACCGCCTTGCCGTTGCCGTCGTCCACTCGGCTCACGCCGACGTCGAGCACTATGGCGCCCGGTTTCAGGTCCGCCGCCCTGATCATGTGCGGGACGCCCGCAGCAGCGATCACGACGTCGGCCTGGCGGACTTCGGCGGCCAGGTCCACGGTCCCGGTGTGCGCCAGGATGACCGTGGCGTTGACGTCCTTGCGGGTCAGCAGCAGCCCGACGGGCCGGCCGATGGTCACACCGCGGCCCACCACCAGGACGCGCTTGCCCTTGAGGCTGATGCCGTGCCGGGTGAGCAGCTCCACGCAGCCCTTGGGCGTGCACGGCAGCGGCGATGTCATGGGTCCGCTGACGTTGGCCACCAGGCGGCCCAGGTTCATCGGGTGCAGGCCGTCGGCGTCCTTTTCCGGATCCATTGCCTCCAGGATGACGTCCTGGTTGATGTGCTTGGGCAAGGGCAGCTGCACGATGTAGCCGGTGCACTCCGGGTTCCCGTTCAGCTCACGGACCACGGCCAGGAGTTCGTCCTGCGTGGTTTCCTCGGGGAGGTCGCGGCGGATGGACGTGATGCCCACCTCGGCGCAGTCCTTGTGCTTGCCGCCCACATACCAGGTGCTCCCGGGGTCGGAGCCCACCAAAATGGTGCCCAGTCCGGGGGTGACACCCTTGGCCTTGAGTGCGGCCACGCGGTCGGTCAGTTCGGCCTTGATGGCAGCGGCGGAAGCCTTGCCGTCAAGAATCTGTGCAGTTCCAGTCTCAGTGGTCATGGATTACCACTGCTCGTGCTGCGGGTACAGCGGGAAATCGGCGGCGAGCTTGTCCACGCGGGACTGCAGGGCGTCCACGTCCGTGGCGGAGCCAGCCTTCAGGGCGGTGGCGATGATCTCGGCCACCTCGGTGAACTCCTCGGCGCCGAAGCCGCGGGTGGCCAGTGCCGGGGTGCCGATGCGCAGGCCGGAGGTGACCATCGGCGGGCGCGGGTCGAACGGGACCGCGTTGCGGTTCACGGTGATGCCCACGGAGTGCAGGAGGTCCTCGGCCTGCTGGCCGTCCAGCTGGGAGTTGCGCAGGTCCACCAGGACCAGGTGCACGTCCGTGCCGCCGGTCAGGACGGAGACCCCTGCTTCGGCGACGTCGGCTTGGTTGAGGCGGTCGGCAATGATCTTGGCGCCTTCGAGGACACGCTCTTGGCGCTCCTTGAATTCCTCGGTGCCGGCGATCTTGAAGGCCACGGCCTTGGCCGCGATGACGTGCATGAGCGGGCCGCCCTGCTGGCCCGGGAAGACGTTGGAATTGATCTTCTTTGCCCACTCCTGCTTGGCCAGGATCACACCGGAGCGGGGGCCGGCGAGGGTCTTGTGCACGGTGGAGGTGACGACGTCGGAGTGCGGCACCGGGCTCGGGTGCAGGCCGGCTGCCACCAGTCCGGCGAAGTGGGCCATGTCGGTCCAGAGCAGCGCGCCCACTTCATCGGCGATGGAGCGGAAGGCTGCGAAGTCCAGGTGGCGCGGGTAGGCGGACCAGCCGGCAATGATGACCTGGGGCTTCTCGGCGATGGCCTGCTCGCGCAGCTTGTCCATGTCAACGCGAAAGTTGTCCGGCTCCACCTGGTAGGCAGCAACGTTGTAGAGCTTGCCGGAGAAGTTGAGCTTCATGCCGTGGGTCAGGTGGCCGCCGTGAGCCAGGGAGAGGCCCAGGATTTTGTCACCGGGGGTGATCATGGCGGACAGTGCTGCGGCGTTGGCCTGCGCACCGGAGTGCGGCTGGACGTTGGCGTACTCGGCACCGAACAGTGCCTTGACGCGGTCGATGGCCAGCTGCTCGGCGATGTCCACATATTCGCAGCCGCCGTAGTATCGGCGGCCCGGGTATCCCTCGGCGTACTTGTTGGTCAGGACCGAGCCCTGGGCTTCCATCACGGCGCGCGGGGCGAAGTTTTCGGAGGCGATCATTTCCAGGGTGCCGCGCTGGCGGCCAAGTTCCTGGTTGAGGACTGCGGCGATTTCGGGATCGAGCTCGGCCAGCGACTGGTTGCTGACGGCGGCTGTTGTGGTGGCGGTAGTAGTCACGAAAAACTCCTGGCTAGGGATACGGGCACTGCTAAGGTCAGGCTACCGGCTGGCGCACCCCACCGCCCCTTGATGACAGGGCGTAAAAGTGAGCTGCATCCCTAAAGGGTGCAGCTCCGGTAAGACATGACCCTCGGCCCAGGCGTACGATCCGTGGTCTTCGTGATTGCCACTCCCTGGTGGTTAGCCACCCAACGCCAGTTGCGACCCCACCAGACTACCAAACGCAGGCGGGCCGCGCGGGTAGGCTTGTAGTCGTGACTGAAGAGCAGCTGAACCGAGCCTACGTATTGACATTGTCCTGCCCGGACCGCCCCGGAATCGTCCACGCGGTGGCCGGAGCGCTGCTGGTGGCAGGCTGTAATATTTTGGACTCGCAGCAGTACGGCAGCCCCGCAACCGGCAACTTCTTTATGCGGGTGGAAGCAACCACGACGGCTTCCCGGGCCGAAGTCCAGGCAGCCCTTGGGCCGGTGGCCCACTCCTTCGGCATGCGGTGGAGCCTCAACCCCGTGGGCCAGAAGGTGCGCACGCTGCTGATGGCCAGCACGTCCGCGCACTGCCTCAACGACATCCTGTTCCAGCAGCGTTCCGGCACCCTGCCCATCGAGATCCCCGCTATTGTCTCCAACCACCGTGACCTGGCCGGGCTGGCCGAGTTCTACGGCATCCCGTTCCACCACATCCCGGTCACCCCGGACACCAAGGCCCAGGCCGAGGACAAGCTCCGCGCCCTCATGGCTGAGCACGATATCGAGCTGACCGTCCTGGCCCGCTACATGCAGATCATTTCGGATGAGCTGTGCGCGGACCTTAGCGGCAAGGCCATCAACATCCACCACTCATTCCTGCCGTCCTTCAAGGGCGCCAAACCCTACCACCAGGCCCATGCCCGCGGCGTCAAGCTGATCGGCGCAACTGCCCACTACGTCACCGCCGCCCTGGACGAGGGGCCCATCATCGAGCAGGAAGTCATCCGCGTGGACCACGCCCGCACCCCGGAGCAGTTCGTGCAGATGGGCCGGGACGTGGAAGGCCGCACTCTGACGCAGGCCGTCCAATGGCATGCCGAACACCGTGTGCTGCTGGACGGCAACCGGACAGTCGTCTTTAACTAAGCGGACTCTCACCAAAGGACTGGGCCATGGAGCCAGCTGAGGCGGCGATGGAGGAACACGGCAGCGAACAACGTCTCGCCGAGTTCTACAACCGCCGCGCCTCGTCCGGCTGGGATCATCCCCTGTCGCCCCGGCGGGTGGAACAGCGCGAACTGTTCATCAGCCTGCTGAAATCCGAAGCCCGCCACGACATCCTGGAAATAGGCACGGGCACCGGACTGGACGGGCTGAAGTTTGTCCAGGCCGGGATCCATTACACCGGCGTTGACCTCGCCGAGGTCCACGTCCGGCAGGCCCGGTCCAAAGGCCTCGACGTCTCGGTGGCAAGCGCCCGGAGCCTGCCGTTCGCCGACGGCGCGTTTCCCGCGGTCTGGTCAATGAGCACGCTGCTGCACATCCCCGCCGCCGATATCGACGGCGTCCTGCATGAACTGGTGCGCGTCGCGGCACCCAACGCGCCCATCGCCGTCGGCCTCTGGTCCGGTGACGACGAAGAAAGTCTGAACCCGGAGGACGACCTCGAACCCCGGTTCTTCAGCCGGCGCCGCGACGAAACAGTACGGCGGATTTTCGGACGGCACGGCACGATCGAGGATTTTGTCACCTGGCCGGAGGGCACGGGCGAAGAATCCGGCCCGGGCGCCGGGAACTGGACGCAGCACTACCAGTTCCTGATCCTCCGCACCCCTGCGCTGATGTCCTAGGCTTGGCCCATGGCTCCCCTTTACGATTTCGCCGGCGAATCACCGGCCGTTCATGCATCCGCCTTCATCGCCCCGACGGCGTCGATCATCGGCAAGGCCACGCTCGCTTTGGATTCGAGCGCCTTTTATGGTGTTTCGGTCCGGGCGGACACGGCCGCCATCAGCGTCGGCGCCGGCAGTAACCTGCAGGACAACGTGGTCCTCCACGCAGATCCGGGCTTCCCCTGCACAGTCGGCGCGGGCGTCAGCGTGGGTCACGCCGCCGTCGTCCACGGCTGCACGGTGGAGGACAACTGCCTGATCGGCATGGGGGCCACCGTCCTCAACGGAGCGGTGATTGGCACAGGCTCCCTCGTAGCAGCCGGCGCGGTGGTCCTGGAAGGGACGGTTGTGCCGCCCCGGTCACTCGTGGCCGGGGTCCCCGCCAAGGTACGGCGGGAACTCACCGACGAGGAGTTCGACGGCGTCAGGCAAAACGCCGTCCGGTACGTCGAACTGGCGCGGGCGCACCGGGAGCTGCACGCTTAGTCGAGGCTGATCGGCCCGATGGCGTCCAGGAGTTCGCCGGGACCTGGATTGCCCGGCGCCGAGGACCCGCCCAGATGGTTCACCACACCCCACACAGCGTTCAGGCCGGTGGTCACGGCGCCTTCGGCCCAGCCCGCGGTGAAGGACACGTCGTCACCTGCGAGGAAGATCCCGCGCTGGGATTCGGGCAGTTTGTCCTGCTTGAAGTGCGTGAAGAGGCGCTGTTGGTAGCGGTAATGCCCCGGCAGGTTCGCCTTGAAGGCCCCCATGAAGTTGGGGTCCGCTTCCCAGGAAACGGTGATTGGCTGGCCCACGATGTGGCTGGCGATGTCCACGTCCGGGTATATCTGCTCCAGCGAGTGCAGCATCAGCTCAACGCGTTCGTCGGCATCCAGCGACAGCCATTTGAGCGCGTCATCGTTCCACGTGTAGGACAGCAGGATCACGGCGGGCTTGTCCGGGCCGTCATCCAGAAGGTACGTGGCCCTGTTCAGCCGGTCCGTCAGGGTCATGGACAGGACCTCACGGCCGGTGTCCGGATCGATGTCCTTCCAGAACGGCCGGTCCACCATCACAAACGTCTTGGACGACTGCATGTAGTGTGAGCGCTCAATCGCGGTCCACAGTTCGGCCGGGAACAGTGCCTCCTCGGTGTGGATTCGCGTGGACAGCAGCCAGGACTGGCACGTGGTCACCACGGCAGGGTAGCTTGCCTCGCGGCCCCAGCGCTCCCGGATCCGGAGGTCGGCGTCGGCATCGCGGCTGATCTTGCCCACAGCCCCGCGGGGCGAGCCTGAGTGGAGCGAAGCCAGGGACGTTCCGTCCGGCCAGTGGGCCATGCCCGACGGCGCGTGCTGCCACAGCGCCTCGGGGAGCCGTTGGGCTCCCCCGCTGATGAGCCGGTGCTGGTCATCGGCGTCGGTGTAGACCACGCGGAGAATTTCCAGGATGGAATTGGGGAAGTCTGTGTCCCAGCCGCCGGTACCGAAGCCCACCTGGCCGAAGGCCTCCCGGTGCGCAAAGCCTGCTTCCTTGAAGGACTCGCTCCCGGCGATGAACCCGTAGAAGGTCTGCTCGTCCATGAGTGGCAGCAGTTCGTTCCACAGGTCCTTGATCCGGCCGGTGTCGCGGGCCCGGATGGCCTCCTGCATTTCGACGAACTTCGCGCCGTCGTTCACTGCGGCCTTCCAGGCATCGGCAACCTCGCGGAAGAACGGCGGCAGGTCCCGGGGGGTCTCGGCGTAGTACTTCTGACCGGCCAGTTCGATCACGGTACTGGAGGTGACGGGTGCCAGCGGGTTGGGGAAATCCTGGGTGTCCAGTCCCAGCAGGTCAACGTAGTGGTAAAAGGCCCTGCCGGACACGGGGAACCGCATCCCGCCAAGATCGGCCACCACGCCGGGAGCGGACGTGAAACTGGCGGTCCGCAGGCGGCCGCCGATCTGGTCCGCTTCATAGACAACAGGACGCAGCCCCATCTTCATCAGTTCGTACGCCGTGACGAGGCCCGAAAGGCCTGCCCCGACAACAGCGACTTCGGTGCCGTAAAGCTCCGGCGGAACCGAGCCGAGCCCTGCCGGGTGGGCCAGGTACTGGTCGTAGCTGAACGGAAAATCGGGGTTCAGCATAGTGATGGGGCCAGCCTGGGTGCTGGCCGGGTCGGAAGCCGGGAGTTCGGTGGCGACGGTCATGAAAGCTCTGCCTTCGTTCGTTCGGGGGTGGACAGCGTTGAAGATTCCGGCCTGCTCAGCTCACGGTATTCCTCCAGGCTCAGCGCCGCCACCCTGGAGTTCCGGCGCCCGTAGCCGAAGTAGGCCGCCAGGCCCACAAGCATCCAGATTCCGAAGGTCACCCAGGTCTCGGCCCCGAGATTGGCCATGAGGTACGCGCACATCAGGGCGCCGAGGATCGGGGTCAGGGGGAAAAGCGGCACGCGGAACGTACGCTCCAGCTCGGGCCGGGTGCGGCGCAGGTAGATCACGGCCACATTGACCAGGGCGAAGGCGAACAGGGTTCCGATGCTCGTGGCGTCGGCCAGGGCACCAAGCGGGACCAGCCCGGCGGTGAGGGCGACGGCGGTGCCCACCAGGAGCGTGCCGACCGCGGGGGTGCCGGTACGGCGGGAGACGCGGCCGAAGACCTTCGGAATAAGCCCGTCGCGGGACATGGAGAGCAGGATGCGGGTCTGGCCGTACAGCACAGTCAGGACGATGCTCGCGATCGCCAGCACGGCGCCGACGGCGAAGACAAAGGCGACCCAGGGCTGGCCGGTGGTTTCTTCCAGGATCTTCACGAGGGCCGCTTCGGTGCCGTCGAACCAGCCCCAGGGGCGGGCGCCGATGGCTGCGACGGCCACCAGGACGTAGATGGTGGTGACGATGACCATGGAGAGCATGATGGCGCGGGGCAGGTCGCGCTTGGGGTTGCGGGCTTCCTCGCCGGCGGTGGAGGCGGCGTCGAAGCCGATGTAGGAGAAGAAGACCCGGGACGCGGCCGCGGAGACTCCGGCGGCGCCCATCGGCATGAGCGGTTCGAAGTTGCCCGCGTTGAAAGCGGTGAAGGCCACGACGCAGAAAAAGAGGAGGATGCCCACCTTCACCACAACGATGGACGTGTTGATCCAGGCGCTTTCCTTGGCTCCGCGGACCAGCAGGATGGTTGCCAGCACCACGATGACCATGGCAGGGATATTGACCAGGCCGCCGCCGCCCGGGGGCTGGGACACGGCGTCAGGCAGGACCTGCCCGAACACGGCCAGGGCCTCGTTCACGTACTGGCCCGCGCCCACGGCAACAGCCGCGACGGAGACGGCGTACTCGAGGACCAGGCACCAGCCGCAGATCCAGGCCATGCCTTCGCCCATCGTGGCGTAGGTGTACGAATAACTGGAACCGGAGACGGGGACCATGCCCGCCATTTCTGCATAAGAGACGGCTGAAAGCAGCGCGGCGAACCCGGCGATGGCGAACGAGATCCAGATGGCGGGCCCGGCCAGCGGAACAGATTCGCCGAGGATCACCAGGATGCCGGTCCCCAGGGTGGCGCCGACGCTGATCATGGTCAGCTGCAGGACCCCGAAGCTGCGGACCAGCTTCGGTCCGCCATGGCCGCTTTCCGCTTCGCTGGCCATCTGTCCGATCGGCTTCCGGCGAAGCAGTTGCGCGCCCAGCCCGGGACGGCCGGCTGCACGGCCTGTGGCAGGTCCGGAGAGTGTTGGCACAGTCATCGTTGACGTCCGTTCGTGAGTAGTTGTCGGTTTCCCTCATCCAGCGTAGGGGTGTGAGCCGCATCTCAGGGATGTGCAAAGTGACCTATAGTTTTCAATCATGAGACGTAATGCACCAAACTTTGCCAGCGCCGGACACGTCGGCGAGGGCTCCTTCCGTGCAGCC
This sequence comes from Pseudarthrobacter sp. NBSH8, assembly GCF_014217545.1. NCBI lineage: Bacteria > Bacillati > Actinomycetota > Actinomycetes > Micrococcales > Micrococcaceae > Pseudarthrobacter > Pseudarthrobacter sp. NBSH8. The sequence goes on along the minus strand of NZ_CP043178.1, from coordinate 1,115,150 downwards.
TGATGCCGCGGACCACCTGGATGCGGTGACCCTGGGCCAGTTTTTGGCAGCACTCCCCCGGGACCTCAGGGTCCTGCACGATGCTGGTAACTCCAGCGCGCCGTTGCGCTGGGTGGAACCCAGCGAGCTGGAGGATCCCACGCCCTACCTGCTGGACGGGGAGTTCGTCCTCACGGCGGGACTGCCGTTCCTGGACGACGGCGGCACCAAGGAGCGGGCGGAAGCGTACGTCCGGCGGCTGGTCGGCGCAGGCGTCGCCGCCTTGGGATTTGGCCTGGAGCCCTACTTCGACGACGTCCCGGACCACGTGCTTTCAGCCTGCCAAACCCATCAGCTCACCCTGGTGCAGATCCCCAGCAGCGTCCCCTTCGCCGCCATCGGCCTGGAGTTCTCCCAGCTCCTGGAATCCGGAAATGCCCGGGTCTTCCGCCAGCTGGCGGAGACCAATCGACGACTGATGCGGGCTGTGCTGTCGGCCAGGCCCGAGCACGAGCTCCTGTCCGCGCTGGCACAGCAGGTTCCGGCGTGGGCCCAGCTTTTCGGGGCGGACGGACGCGTGCGGGCCCGTGCGGCAGCGGCCGGGACCGGCGGGACCGGCCCTGCCGCCGCCGTCGAGCCTTCTGCCCTGCAACCCATGCTCAAGCGGCTGCTGGCAGGCAACGGCCCGCGGGTGGAGACAGACTCGTTTCCGACGGACGGTTCGGCCTTCGTCTTCGGCCATCCCCTCCGGAGCACCAAAGACGCCACCCTCGGGGCCCTCATCCTGGGCACGGACAAGCCGCTGACCCCGGCGCAGAACAGCGTGGTGTCCTCGGTGGTGGGGCTGCTGGAACTGCTGGTGCGACAACGCACCAGCGGCTCGCTCGCCCCCAGCCAGCTGGCAACGGCACTCCTGCTGCGACCGGAGAGCCTGGCCTCCGGATCAAGCCGACGGCTGAACGTCCTTAGGGACCTCCTGGCCCAAAGCGTTTCCGGAACCCGGTCCGGTGCCCTGCGGGTGGTTCAGGGCGTCCGCGCGGATGCTGCGCCGACCGCGTCGGCGGACGGGCCGGTCCGGGAACTGCTGCAGTGGCGCAGGCTGTTCGACACGAAGATGGTGGAACTGACGGAATACGGGTTTGCCGCCGTCACGCGGTTCAAAGTGGACGACACGCTGCTGCACGAGGTGGAGGACCTGGGCTGGCGCCTGGTGGTGGGCGATCCCACCGAAATGGCCGGCCTTCCTGCCGCCTACCAGCGCGCGGCGTCGCTGCGATCCCGCGTCCAGGCAAGCGGAGAAAGCGTGCGAGTGGATGACGTCACGTGGTCAGTCGCGGGACTGTTGGGCCCCAGCGCCGGCACCATGCTTGCCGCCCGGCTGCTGGAACCGGTCCTGGCGCAGGAGCCTGACCGCCGCAACTCCCAGCTGAACGTCCTGAAGTCATGGCTGGGCGAAAACGGCAACTGGGATGCCACCGCCAAAGCCCTCGGGATGCACCGGAACAGCGTGCGGCGCCAGATCAATGCACTGGCCGAGCTGCTGGCCATGGACCTGGACTCCGCCCAAGTGCGCGCTGAACTGTGGATTGCGCTGCAGTACGTGGACGGCCTTGAGGGCGGGGTGCCTCAGATACCCCAGGACCGGTAGAGCTCCGGGCGGCGTTCGCGGAGATAGGGCACCACGCCACGGGCATTTCGGGCAGCGTCCGGATCCACCTCGGCATACAGGAGTTCGGCTCCCGGTCCCGCCGCGGCCAGCAGCGAACCGTCCGGCCCGGCGATGACACTACCGCCCAGGAATTCGCAGCCGTCCTCGTTTCCGGAGTGGTTGGCATAGGCGATGGTCAGTTGGCTCTCGAGCGCGCGGGCCCGGAGCAGGACCTGGGGGACGGTCTCGAATCCGTGCGCCAGCGCAGTGGGCACCAGGAGCAGCTCTGCTCCAGCCAGTGCCGCCGCCCTGACCGCCTCCGGAAATTCCACGTCGTAGCAGATCACCATCGACGTTCGGAACCCGTTGAAGTCGACGACGGCGGGACCCGTCTCCGCGGGGCTGAACGCCTCGCGTTCGCCATCACCGAAGAGGTGCACCTTAGCGTAGTTGAGAAGCTCAGTGCCGGTGGCGTCCACCAGCGTGGAGGTGATGTGCCAATTGCCCCCGGCCGTGACTGCCGGCAGGCTGTAGGCCAGTCCGATCCCGTGGCGGCGGGCGATCCCCGACAGCGTTTCCCTGATGGCGGGAAGCCCGGAGGGGTCAAGCTCCGTGCGGAGCCGCAGCGGCGCATAGCCCACGGGAAAAAGCTCCGGGGTGACCAGGACCGCTGCGCCGTCAGCAGCGGCCGCCTGGGCAGCCGCCTCCAGGGCAGCGCAGTTTGCATCCACGTCCAGTACTCGGGCGTTCGCCTGCATCAGGGCCAGCAGCACCGTTTCCACCTCACATGATCGGGACAGCCGAAGGAAGTATGCGGCCGCTTTGTCCAGCCTAACCACCGGCCGCGATCAGTTCCGGGGCCAATTGCACCACCCACGCCACAGGACGGACGGTTCGTCCCATAGCTATTTGTCTCATCCGGCAGACTCCTTGCGTTAACTTCTTGACTACAAGAGTCAAGTAGGGCAATCTTCTTTTCATGTCCGCCACACCGCGCTCGACGAGGAGCAAGCCAAAGAATCCGGGATCCCAGTCAGCTCTCCGGCAACTGAACCAGCAACGGATCATCGAGACCCTCATGAGCGGCCCGTCCACGCAGGCCGAGCTTGCGCGCCAGACCGGGCTGTCCACTGCAACGGTGTCCAACATCGTCAAAATCATGCAGGACGCGGGCCTGGCGTCAACCGAACCGATCACCAGTTCCGGCCGCCGGGCGCTCAACGTGAGGCTCAACAGCAACGGCGCGGTCGCCGTGGGTATCGACTTCGGCAGGCGGCATCTCCGTGTGGTCCTGGCGTCCCTGAGCTACCACGTGATCGCCGAGGAATCCGTCCTGCTCCCCTTGGGCCACCAGGCCGAGGAAGGCATCCAGGCGGCTGTTGGGCTGCTGGATAAACTGCTCCAGGAAGGCGGCGTGGACCGGAGCCTGGTGGTAGGTGCCGGCGTCGGAATCCCGGGACCCATCGACCGCCGGACCGGCACCGTCGCGCAGGGCGCCATCCTCCCGGAATGGGTGGGCATCAACATCCTCCAACACCTGGAGGACACCCTCAAAATCCCCATTTTTGTTGACAACGACGCCAATCTTGGTGCTTGGTCGGAGGTCACGTGGGGGCCGCATACGGGGGTCAGTAACCTGATGTTCCTCAAGATCGGCTCTGGCATCGGCGCAGGCCTGATCCTCAACGGTGCCCCCTACTACGGCACAGTAGGCATCACCGGCGAAATAGGCCATGCCACCATCCATGAACACGGTCTCGTGTGCCGCTGCGGCAACCGTGGCTGCCTGGAAACCATCGCCTCCACCACCACCATGATCGAGCTGCTCGGACGCGGGGAAGACCCTCCCCTCACGCCTGCGGACATCGTCCGGAAGGCCCTGGCACGCGACTCCGCGACACTGCGCGTGGTGGACGATGCAGGCCTGGCAGTGGGGCGCGCCCTGGGCAACGTAGCGAACCTGATCAACCCTGAAGTCATCGTGGTGGGAGGCCCGCTCGCGGGCCTGGGTGAGCTGCTGCTCGACCCCATCCGACGGGGGCTGATCCGGCATGCAGTGCCGGTGATCGGCGAGACCACCACACTGACAATGTCCTCACTCGGGGACCGCGCGGAGGCGTTGGGAGCAGCCGCGCTGGTGTTCCAGTACGCCGGCATCCGGCGTACGTAGCCGTTTCGTTATCCCCGAAGTTGCGTTAAAGACTTGACGATAACCGGTGTGATCCAGTTTACTTTTCCATCAGACCACCTTGCGCTTTGCTGGGCGGACAAAGAAGTCACCATGGGAGGCGTAAGGGCATATGACGTCCCACACCACACACAGCGATCCGATCATTCTCGAGATGCGTTCCATCACCAAGGAATTCCCCGGAGTCAAGGCACTCGACCAGGTCAGCCTCCGGGTCAAAGCCGGAGAAGTCCACGCCATCTGCGGCGAAAACGGCGCCGGCAAGTCGACCCTCATGAAGGTCCTCTCCGGCGTCTACCCCCACGGCACTTACAACGGCGACATCGTCTACCAGAACGAAGTCCAGCAGTTCAAGGACATCAGGGCCAGCGAACACGCCGGAATTGCGATCATCCACCAGGAGCTCGCCCTGATCCCGGAGCTCTCCATCATGGAGAACATCTTCCTCGGCAACGAGCCCACCAAGCGTGGCGTCATCAATTGGGATGAGGCCCGCAGCCGCTCCATCGAGCTCTTGGCCCGCGTCGGGCTCCGCGAGGATCCCGACACCCCGATCAAAGAAATCGGCGTCGGCAAGCAGCAACTCGTGGAAATCGCGAAGGCGCTCAATAAGTCCGTGAAGATCCTCATCCTTGACGAGCCCACGGCGGCCCTGAACGAGTCCGACTCCCAGCACCTGCTGGACCTGATTCTGGGCCTGAAGGGCAAAGGGATCACCTCAATCATCATCTCGCACAAGCTCAACGAGATCGAACAGATCGCGGACTCCATCACCATCATCCGCGACGGCAAGACGATCGAGACCCTTGATGTCAAGGCCGACGGTGTCGACGAGGACAGGATCATCAAGGGCATGGTCGGCCGGACCCTGGAGTCACGTTTCCCGGAACATGAACCGAAAATCGGCGAAGTGCTCTTCGAAGTCAAAAACTGGACCGTGGGCCATCCGCAGATCGAGGACCGCTTGGTCTGCAAGGGCTCGAACTTCCACGTCCGCAGCGGCGAGATCGTCGGTTTTGCCGGCCTGATGGGTGCCGGCCGGACCGAGCTTGCCAGGTCAATCTTCGGCCGGTCCTACGGACGTTTCATTTCCGGCCACCTCTACAAAGAGGGCAAGGAAATCACCCTGAAGAGCGTCCGGCAGGCCATCGACGCCGGCCTCGGTTACGTCACCGAAGACCGGAAGTCGCTCGGGCTGAACCTGCTCGACGACATCAAGACCACGACGGTGTCCGCCAACCTGGAAAAGATCAGCAAGCGCTCGGTCGTCGATGACAACCAGGAATTTGCCGTTGCCGAGGATTACCGGAAGTCGCTGCGCACCAAGACCCCGTCCGTGGAGGAAGGCGTCGCGAAGCTCTCGGGCGGCAACCAGCAGAAGGTGGTGCTGGCGAAATGGATGTTCACCGATCCGGACCTGCTGATCCTTGACGAACCGACCCGCGGGATCGACGTCGGCGCAAAGTATGAGATTTATGGCATCATCCAGCAGCTGGCGAACCAAGGGAAGGGCATCATAGTCATTTCCTCCGAGCTGCCGGAACTGCTGGGCCTCTCGGACCGCATTTACACCATCTTTGAGGGCGCCATCACCGGTGTCCTCAACAAGGAGGAAGCCAGCCAGGAAAGCCTGATGAAACTGATGACCTCCGCCCGCAAGGCCGCCTGACTTTCTGGAACATTCCAGACCCTTCCAGACACAAGGACTGACACAATGAACGCGTTAAAGAAGCTCTTTGGCGGCAACACCCGCCAATTCGGCATGATCTTTGCCCTCGTGGCACTGATCATCTTCTTCCAGGTGGCCACCGGCGGCAATACGCTCACCTCAGGCAACGTCATCAACCTCTTCAACGGCAACTCCTACATCCTGATCCTGGCCATCGGCATGGTGCTGGTGATCATCGCCGGACACATCGATCTGTCCGTCGGTTCCGTCGCCGCCGTCGTGGGCGTTTCGGTGGCCATGGCCATGCGGGACTGGGGAATTCCCTGGTACGCCGGCGTGCTGCTGGGCCTGGCCCTCGGCGCGCTGATCGGGATGTGGCAAGGCTTCTGGACGGCCTACGTCGGTATCCCCGCCTTCATCGTGACGCTGGCCGGCATGCTGCTGTTCCGCGGCTTGAACCAGTTCATCGGCAAGTCCAACACCATCCCGGTCCCCCGCGATTTCCAGTATCTGGGCTCCGGCTACCTCCCGGAGGTGGGGCCGGACACCGGCTTTAACAATCTCACTCTGTTGCTTGGCCTCGCCGGAGTTGCGTTCGTCATCTTCAGTGCCGTGCGCTCCCGCTCCCATGCCAAGGCCATCGGCGCCCACGTCCCCGAAGCCTGGGTCGTGATCACCAAGCTGGTCCTGGTGTGCGGCGCCATCCTTTTCGCCACGTACCTGTTCGCCACCGGCCGTCCCGGCACTTCGTTCCCCATCCCGGGGCTCATCCTGGCGCTCCTCGTGCTGATTTACGGTTTCGTCTCCTCCAAGACGATCGTCGGACGCCACGTCTATGCCGTCGGTGGCAACCGCCATGCGGCCGAATTGTCCGGTGTGCAGTCCAAGAAGATCAACTTCCTGGTGATGATGAACATGTCAGTCCTCGCCGGCCTTGCGGGCATGATCTTCGTTGGCCGCTCCACCGCATCCGGGCCGTTCGACGGCGTCGGCTGGGAACTGGACGCCATCGCGGCCGTGTTCATCGGCGGCGCAGCAGTCACCGGCGGCGTCGGCACCGTGATCGGCTCGATAGTCGGTGGCCTGGTGATGGCCGTCCTGAACAACGGCCTGCAGCTGCTCGGCATCGGCGCCGACCTGACCCAGATCATCAAGGGCCTCGTCCTGCTGATCGCGGTGGCCTTCGATGTCTACAACAAGTCCCAGGGCAAGAAGTCCATCATCGGCTTGATGATGAAGAACTTCGGCCGGAACAACGAGATCAAGCCCGACGAGACGACCAGCACCAAAGAAGTCATCCACCGCGAAGCCTGATCGGCTCCCCCACATTCCCCCACACCACCTATAGAAGGAGAACCAAGCAATGCAAATGATTGGTAAAGCAGGAAAGGTAGCGGCGATCGCCGCCATCGCAGCACTGGCGCTGACGGCCTGCGGCCGCACGGAACCCACCACCCCCGGCGGCGCCTCAGGCGCAGCAGGATTCCCGCAGGACTCCTCGATCGGCGTCGCGCTCCCGCAGAAAACCAGTGAAAACTGGGTCCTGGCCGAGAAGCTGTTCAACGACGGCCTCAGCGGAGCCGGTTTCAAGGCCGATGTGCAGTTTGCCAACGGCGGCGTTTCCGAGCAGCAGAACCAGATCAGTGCCATGGTCACCAAGGGCGCCAAGGTCATCATCGTCGGTGCCATCGACGGTGCCCAGCTCGGCACCCAGCTCAGGCAGGCCAAAGACGCTGGCGCGACCATCATCGCGTACGACCGTCTGCTCCTGAACACCGAAAACGTGGACTACTACGTGGCCTACGACAACTTCAAGGTCGGCGAGCTGCAGGGCCAGGCACTGCTGGACGGAATGAAGGCCAAGAAGCCCGAGGGTCCGTACAACATCGAGCTCTTCGCCGGTTCCCCGGATGACGCCAATGCGAAGGTCTTCTTCGACGGCGCCATGAGCATCCTGCAGCCGAAGATCGACGACGGCACCCTCACGGTCATGTCCGGACAGACCTCGTTCGAACAGGCCGTCACCCAGGGCTGGAAGGCTGAAAACGCCCAGCGGCGTATGGACACCCTGCTCGCAGGCACCTACGGTTCCGCGACGCTCGATGGCGTGCTGTCCCCGAACGATACGCTGGCCCGGGCAGTCCTGACCTCCGTCAAGGCCGCCGGCAAGCAGCTTCCGGTCATCACGGGCCAGGACTCCGAGGTTGAGTCCGTCAAGTCCATCATGGCCGGCGAGCAGTACTCCACCATCAATAAGGACACCCGCAAGCTCGTTGAGCACGCGATCACCATGGTCAAGGACCTGCAGGCAGGCAAGACGCCCGAGGTCAACGATGACAAGTCCTACGACAACGGTACGAAGGTGGTTCCGGCGTTCCTGCTGGAGCCGGTCATCGTGACGGCAGAAAACGTCAAGACGGCCTACACCGACGATCCGGTACTCGGCCCGATCACCAAGTAACACCGAACGCGGACATGCCCCGGCCCCCACAGGGAGCCGGGGCATTCTGCCTTAAGCGGCCAGCCTTCACAGCGTAAACATAGGTTCGCCCGTCTCCTGCACAGGCCTGGAAGGGAGGGTTGGAGCAGATGCAGGCCTTCCGCCGGCCCAGATCCTAGGAGTACAGTGAGCGTCCTTGCCCGGAGTGTAGGCAATGCCTTCAGAAACAAGGTTCGAACGGCTGCGGTGGTGGCAGTCCTGGCCGTCGCGATCGGACTTGCGCTGGCCATGCTGGTGGCCAACCAGGCCGTCGGAGCCAAAGTCCAGGAACTGAACGCATCCGTCGGGACCGTCCTGACCGTCAACCCGGCCGGCGGCCAGGGCTTCGAAGGCGGCGGCGAACCGCTGACTGCCGAACAGGCCGCCACCGCAGCGGCCGTCCCCAACGTCAGTTCCGTCGTCGGAACCAGTGCACTCAGGCTGCGGAACGCTGCCGAAGCCGCTGCGCAGACGGCGGCCGGCGGCCAGGTTAGCCCCGGCGGCGGCCAAGGCGGTCCCGGCGGACAGAATGCCACAACGCTGACCACCAGCCTCACCGCGGCCATCGACGCAGGCACGCTGGGCGGCAGGAACCAGGCCGCGAACGGCACCACCGGAACCACCACCGCGCAGCCTGTACACTCGCTTCCCATCACCGCAACCGGTATCGGCGGCGAAGTGGACAGCACGGGCAAGGCCCTGACCATCACCGAAGGCACGGGGCTCGGCGACTACACGGCTGAATCCGCCAACGCCCTCCTGGGAACCACTCTGGCCGAGAAGAACAACTTGGCCATCGGTTCCACGTTCACCATCAACGACCAGACGTTCACCGTGGCTGGCCTGTTCGATTCCGGCACCGCGTTCGGCAACAATGCCCTGTACCTGACCCTCCCAACGGCCCAGACTGTCGCGGAACTGCCGGGCGAGCTGTCATCGATGATCGTGACGGTGGACAGCATGGAAAACCTCGAGACCGCCAAGACCGCGCTTGCGTCTGCCCTGGGCACCGACAAGGCCGACGTCACCCAGGGCCAGAACCTGGAGTCCGCCCTTCATCGCCTTCGTCGCAGCCCTGGGCACCGCTGGACTGATCATCCTGCTGATCATGGTCATGCTGGTCCGCGAGCGCCGCCGGGAAATCGGTGTCCTGAAGGCGATCGGAGCCCCTAACCGGACCATCGGCCTGCAGTTCGTGCTGGAGGCGCTGGTACTGGTGGCCATGGGCAGCGCGGTGGGCGCCGCCGTCGCCTCCTTTGCCAGCGGAGGCATCGCTTCCGCACTGATCAGCACTAACACCACCACGACGGCGGCCACCACCACCGGTCGCGCGGCCGCCATGGCCGGCGCTGCCGGCGGCGCTGGAATGCCGGGCGGCGGTACCGGCTTCCCCGGCGGCCAGGGAGGACCCTTTGGCGGCGCTTCCCAGCTGTTGACATCGGTCACCGCCAGCGCCTCCCCCGGCGTCATCGCCGCCGGGATCGCAGCGGTGTTCGGCGTGGCCATCATCGGCGCACTGGTCCCGGCACTGCTCACGGCACGCATCCGTCCCATCGAAGTCCTGCGAGGAGAATAGCCATGATTGAAGTCAGGAACCTGGTCCGCACTTTCAACTCCGGGGACCGCACCATCAAGCCGGTCACCGATGTCAGTTTTGTTCTGGAGCAGGGCACTACGGCCTCCATCGTCGGCAAAAGCGGCAGCGGCAAGAGCACACTGTTGTCCCTCCTGGGTGCGCTGGACAAACCCACCAGCGGAGACGTCGTCGTCAACGGCGTGAGCCTGGCCGGCATGCCGGACGGCAAGCTGACCGAGTACCGGCGCCGGGATATCGGGTTCGTTTTCCAGCAGTTCAACCTGATCCCCAACCTTTCCGCAGTGGACAACGTCATGCTGCCCATGGAGTTCGCTGGGGTGCCCAGGGCGGAGCGGAGGCAGCGGGCGACAGACCTTCTGGAGCAGGTGCAGCTGGACCCGGAGAAACAGGTGCGCCGCGTCAACCGGCTATCCGGTGGCGAGCAGCAGCGTGTGGCAATCGCCCGGGCGCTGGCCAACGAACCCAAGCTGATCCTTGCGGACGAGCCCACCGGCAACCTGGACGAGCAGACCGGCGATCACATCATCGAACTGCTCAGCTCGCTCAGCCGTGACCACAACACCACTATCCTTGTGGTCACCCACGACAAGGCGTTGGCCAACAAGACGGACCGCCGCTTCAGGCTCCAGCAGGGCAGACTGAGGGAAGAACCGGCACGCGCCTTGGTCTGACGTCTGAAGTACTGGATGAGAGGATGGTCACCATGAGTGCGCCCATTGCCACACCGTGGCTGTCCAGTCAGTCCGACCAGGATCCCCGGTCCGCCACCGGAAAACGCCTGCGGTGGGGCGTCATAGCCACAGGAGGGATCGCGCGGTCGGTTTCGCAGGACCTGGCACTGCTTTCTGACGCCGAGCCCTACGCCGTCAGTTCCCGTTCACAGGGCACCGCGGAAAAATTCGCCACGGACTGCGGTTTCACCAAGGCATACGGAGACCACGACGGCGTGCCCGGCTACCAGCGGCTGCTCGCCGATGAGTCGGTGGACGTCGTCTACGTCGCCACACCGCACGCCCAACACCACGAGATTGTGCTTGCTGCGCTCAATGCGGGCAAGCACGTCCTGTGCGAAAAGGCGTTCACCATCAATGCCAGGGAAGCGAGTGAGCTGGCCGCGATTGCCCGGGAACGGAAGCTCTTCCTCATGGAGGCCGTGTGGTCCCGCTTCCTCCCGGGCATGCAGCGGGCGTTCGAGATTGCGGCATCCGGGGAGCTCGGGGACGTGCACTGGGTGACCGCTGACCTGGGCTTTCCCGCACCCTATTCCCCGACGTCCAGGCTGTGGGCCAGGCAGGATGGTGGCGGCGCCCTCCTGGACATCTCGGTCTACCCCCTGCTGTGGGCGGTAGGTACGCTGGGTTTCCCACAGACCGTCAGTGCCACCGGCTGCATTAATGACGACGGCGTAGACGCCCAGAATGCTCTGACGCTCGGCTACAACCATGGGGCCCAGGCCCAGCTGACGTCCTCGCTCCTGGCCCACGGTCCGCGGACGGCAACCGTGGCGGGCAGCCTGGGCTACCTCCAGAGCGTCGGTTCAATCAACAATCCGCGGGAGCTGGTGATCGGCATCGGCCGGGAAGGGCTGCGCACGGAGACGTTCGACGTCGTCGGCATCGGCTATACCTACGAACTGCGCGAGGTGACCCGTTGCCTCCAGCAGGGGCTCACGGAGAGCCCCGTTATGCCGCTGGAGGATTCCATCAAGACGATGCGACTCTTTGACGGAGTGCGCGGGCAGCTGGGCGTCAGCTACCCAAACGATGCCCACTGAATTACCGGATTCTTCCCGTTTCGGGACTGTGACTTCTTTTGTAAACAGGTCTGACGATCGACATTCAGTTATCGATGGGTGAGTGACAAAGTAGTAAATATGCTGGTTGTATTTTCCATTTCCCTAGACTTGCTCCACGCGGGAGTCTTAGGCTGATGAAATCGTAGGTCTCAACCGTACTGGGGGTGGTACGCATGGCTAAAGTCCGATCGCCGTGGCGCGCGCTCCGGCCGCTGCTCCTCGCAGGTGCGGTAACCGCTACCTGGCTGACACTCTCCGCGCCTGCCGCAACGGCGGACTCTTCGAGGGATTCCAGGTCCCTTCCGGGCGGCCGGGCGGCGCCAACTCACCGGTTTCTTCCCTGACAGTGCCATTACCGGGTTTCTCCCCCATTCTTGACGCCGGCTCGCCGGCTCTTTCACTCACCGGACTCCTGCAGCCCCTAGCCCGGGGTTTTCATCAGTCTTGGGCTGACGGGTGTGTTTAAGAGACGAAAAGGTGCTCTGACAAGGGAAAATAGGGGTGTCTACGCCGTTATTTCCGTGTCTTGAAGGAGCACCTTTTCGATGCCCCAGTCTACCAAGGTCTTCCCATCCGTCCCGGTCACTTTCACCGGCCAGTCGCTGGTCTCCCATGCCGGTGCCAGGGTCCTGACTTCATTCATTGACGCCCTCGGGTTCCGGGATCTGTGCGAGGACCGGCTGGGCCAGTTCGTCCCCGCGATGGCCTCGCACCGGCCAGGGAGGCTGCTCGGGTCGCTGGCGGTGATGCTCGCCGCCGGCGGCGAGTACGCCTCCGACCTGGACATCCTGCGCTCCCAGCCCGGAGTGTTCGGGAAAGTGCCCTCGAACGCGACAGTCTCGCGGTTCTTCGAACGCACCGTGAAGAACCCGGACGTTTTCGATTACGGTTTTTCGACCCTGTCCAAGGAACTGCGGACCCGGGCATGGGAAGCCGCGGGTGACCGCAGCCCGGCGGTGACGGCGACGGCCGCGGACCCGCTGGTCATCGACCTCGACGCCACACTGGTGGCCTCGCACTCCGAGAAGGAACGAGCCACCGGCAACTACAAGGGCGGGTTTGGATTCGCCCCGTTCACCGCCAGCATCGATTACGGTTCCGGCCGAGGCACCGGGGAGGAACTCGCGGTGCTGTTGCGCCACGGCGGGGCAACAGCGAACAACGCCGAGGACCACATCCGCATCTTCGAGGCCGCCATCGCGGTCCTGCCCGACGCACTCTACGGTGAAGACGACGAACTGGACGGGGAGAAAATCCTGGTCCGCACCGACAGCGCCGGCGCGTCCCGGAAGTTCCTCTGGTACCTGCATTCGCGCGGCGTGCAGTTCTCCGTCTCGTACCCGGTTCCGGTCGGCAAGGCCCACATGATCGACTGGATCAACGACAAGAAATACTGGCAGCCGGCCCTGGACCAGGACGGCAACGAACGCGACGACGCCTGGGTCATCAACGCCACCCAGGTGATCCCGCTCGAGGACTACCCGCCCGGGACGAAGATCTTCCTGCGCGCCGAACCGCTGCACCCCGGTGCGACACCGACCCTGCTCGACATCGACGGTCACCGTGTAACAGCGTTCCTGACGAATGCCCCACGCTGGCACGGACCGTTCCTGGACGCCCGGCACCGGGCCCGCGGCCGCTGCGAGAACCGCATCAAGACGCTGAAGAACACCGGCCTGAGCAAGCTCCCCTTCTTCGATTTCGCCGCGAACCAGGCCTGGGCGAACCTCGCGGTCCTGGCCGCGAACCTGGTCTCCTGGCTCCAGCTCACCGCCCTGCCCGACGGCCACAAGGCACAGGGCTGGGACATCAAACGCTGGCGCTACCGGCTCTTCGCCACCGCCGGCAAGATCATCACCCGCGCCCGCCGGACCCACCTGCTGCTGCCCGACGCCGCACCGGAGAAACCCCTCATCGCCGCACTGCTCGAAGCGATCAGCCGGATCGCTGCAGCCGCTAACCGCCCCGCACACCTGCTGCGGACCTGACACCGCAGCCCCCGTCAACCAACGAGCCGGAAAGAGCACGCCAACGGGATCAGTGGAAGCCCGCGCCCCGCCCCGCGACCCCGGGGCCCTTCAGCCACGCCCTAAATCCGATCCAGCCCGCCGGGACGACAAAAACCCGGACCCGGCGCCCCGACCGCCGTCCGATGAAAAATCCGGGCTAGCGCGCAATGTGGCGGGTACAGCGGATCAGCTGATTGCCGCGGTCCCTGTCGTGACGAGTGTGGTTCCTGCGGGCACCGTCACGGCTGTGGCCGTCCCGGTTGCTGCAGTGGTGGATACCGCTGCAGATGACCTGATTGAGACAGTCGCCCCGCCCCTCACCGACGCTGCACCGGTTCCTGAGCCTGTTCTGAAACCCGTGGTGGACCTAGTAGAGGTGACCGTCCTGTCCGCACCGGTCACGCTACCCGGGCTGGTGCCGCTTGAAGAGACTGCCGTTGCCGGCGAGACCTTGGCGGTCACAGACGCCCCCGCTGCAGCAGGGCACGTCACAACTGATGCCGTCACGAACTCCCCCGGCTCTGCCGACAACTTGCTTGCCGTTACGGGAACGTCGTCGCTGCCGGTTCCAACCGGCACAGAAATGCACGCAGTCCGGGCAGAAAGCCCTTGGACCACGGATCCTTCCACTCCTCCGGCTCCTGCCCCGGCAGGCCCAGCGTCGGGGGCAGGGAGCGGCGCTTCGCCCTCCGGCGCCTCAGGCGCTGCTGCCTGGCTGGACGAGTTCGGTTTCAACGTGCCGCTCCTGGCAGTCTTTCCCATCAGCGGATCATCTGAGCATGCCCCTTCACCGGTGTCATTCGACCCGGGTTCCTCTCCTGACTAGTTGAGCCCTGCCTGCCCTTCTTCATGGGCAGAACACGGTCAAGGCGCTGACCGGCGCCCAAAATCAATTTCTCAGGAGAGAACATCATGAATTGCAACCTTCGCAGAGGGCTGCTCAGCACCCTCTTCGCCGGCGGGCTACTCGCCTTCGGCGCCACCGCAGCCAGTGCCGCGGACACAACGAACGGACCGGACCTTTCCGCATCCGCCCTGGTCTCAGCCGCGGCATCCGTTGACACGACGTCGTTGGGCCTGCTGGGTGGCCCAACGCAGTCGGATACAGCGGATGTCGCTGCTGTAGTCGACGCCAATCTTGGACTCGGCGACGGCCTTCTTGGCAGCACTGACGGCAGCGGAACGGACACCACTACCGCTGACGTAGCTGCAGTGGTCGACGTGAACCTCGGGGACAACGTCCTCGGCGGCACCAACGGCGCTCTCGACGCTGCGGTTGACGTAGATCTGGGCCTGGACACGTCCGGCGTCCTTGATGATGTGAATGTCGGTCTTGATGCATGCGTCATCATCGGCGGCGGACCCGACGGCTGCGGAACCCCGGGTACGGAAACCACCGACCCGGGAACCGGCACGACCGGTGACACTGACACCACCGACCCGGGAACCGGCACGACCGGTGACACTGACACCACCGACCCGGGAACCGGCACGACCGGTGACACTGACACCACCGACCCGGGAACCGGTACTGACGGCACCACGGGAGCTGGCACCACCGGCATCACCGTTCTTCCCGCCGGCAACACCACGGGTTCGGTATCTGCCGCGGTGAACACCAGGGGCAACACCACAAGCCAGGGCGGCGCCACCATGCTGGCCAAGACGGGCATGGATGCTTCCCTTATCCCGCTCGCCCTTATCCTGCTGCTTGCCGGACTGCTGATGCTCAAGCGTCGCCGGAAGGCCTAAGCGGACGTGGCCCTCAGCGGGCGGCGAGAACTAAAACCGTCAACACACCGGCTCGGCCGTTCGCGGCATAACCAGCTTTTCCAATAGGAGGTGGTCACCGGAGAACTCAACTACCTGCAGTAGTCCTTGTGGCCCGAAGGCCTGGCTGAAAGTCCCAATCACTTCTCAGCCGGGCCGTCGGCGTGCCGGCAGACGGCTTAACGGATGCCTTACCGGCCGGTATTATTGGGGAAGAATAGTGCCGCAGCGCACCGGGAGGAACTGGTCATGGTGGCGGATTCGCCTAGCTCCATTAAGAATGAAGTGCTCGGCGGACGCTATCGGCTGGCTGACATAGTCGGCCGCGGCGGCATGTCAACCGTCTACCGCGCCCGGGACGAAAACCTGGGCCGGGATGTCGCCCTGAAGCTCTTTGCCCCACAGGCGCCTGATGCCAATGAGCTCAAGCGCCAGCAAGCCGAAATCCAGCTGCTGGCAACGCTCAACCACCCCAGCCTGGTCACGCTGTTCGACGCAGGCATCGATACGCGCGTCCTGGCCGAACCTCGCCCCTTCCTGACCATGGAACTCGTGGAGGGCCAGGACCTCCGCAGCCGGATCAGGCACAGTGCAGTTCCCCTGGACGAACTTGCAGTCATCGGGGCAGGCATAGCTGACGCGCTGGCCTACGTGCACGGCCTAGGCATTATCCACCGAGACATCAAGCCCGGGAACATCCTGCTCGTGCAGATCCGTCCGGGCGAGCCTTTACGCCCCAAACTCACGGATTTTGGCATTGCCAGGATCGCGGACGCAGCCCGGCTGACCGCCACGGGTACCATGGTTGGAACGGCCGCGTACCTCAGCCCGGAGCAGGCCATGGGTTCTCCCTTGTCGGCCGCCACTGACATCTACTCGCTGGGTCTGGTTCTCCTGGAATGCGTCAAGCAGACCGTTGAGTTCCCGGGCAGCGCAGTTGAATCCGCAGTGGCCAGGTTGCACCGGACGCCCGAGATCCCTGCTGACCTTCCGGCGGAGTGGGCTGATCTGATCCGTTCCATGACTGCCATCGAACCGCTGGAACGTCCCGTCGCGGCCGACGTTGAATCCGTTCTGCGTCAGGCCTTGGTGTCACCCGTGTCAGCACCGGGCGAGCTTGAACCGGAGACAACCCGAGTACTCCCGGCCATGCCGTTCAGGCCACCGTCCATCGCCATCACCGCTGAATCCGACCTGCCGGTAGTCCGGGCCAGCAGGACACAACGGGACGCCACCCGCCGTTCCGACCCGCGCAGCCGGGTCCCGGACTTGTCCCGTCTTCGCTCCACCGGGAGGCGGTTCTGGACGGTCATCGCGCTGGGCGTTCTCTCCGCTGGAGCAGCCGGAACGGCGCTGACCTACAGCCTGGCACCTGAGCCAACGCCCGACGTCGTTCCTTACCCCGCCGTCACCGGCACTTTGGGCGACCACCTCAAGGAACTTCAGGAGAGCGTGAAACCATGAGCAGTGCACGGAATCACCGCTGGCGTTCTGCGGCAGCCCAGGGCCTCACAGCTGTCACAGCCGTTCTGCTGGCCGTTTCGTTGGCAGCGTGCGGCCCGGCTGAGACCGGCCTGCAACGTGATTCCGCCCGCCAACTCCAGGAACGGGTCCTCCGCGTCAGCCAGGCTGCCGCCGCCAACGACCTTTCCGGCGGACTGGCGGCCTTGGAGAGCCTCGAGGTCGATCTCGCGTCCGCTGTGGGGAGCGGAAAGGTTACGGAGGAACGCCGGCGCAGCATCACCACGGCCGCTGCCGCTGTCCGCGCAGACCTGACAGCGGCCAAGGCCGAAGCCGACGCCGCAGCCGCGAAGGCTGCAGAGGACGCGGCCGCGGCACAAAAGCAGGCGGAAGCGGATGCCGCTGCGGCTGAGGCCGCCAAGGTGGCCACGGCACCGGCATCCGATGAAGGCAAGGGAAATAAAGGCAAGGGTAAGGGCGACTGAGGTCAGACGGCGTGGAGGGTTATTAACCCACCCATGCTTCATCCCGTACGATCAAAAAGACGAAAAAGCGGCGCCCCGGTTCCCCGGGGCGCCGCCTCCTAAGGTTCGGTCCCGCTTAGCCCAGGGTCGCAATAACCTTGTTCAGAGTCGCAGACGGACGCATCACGGATGAGGCCTTGGCCTCATCCGGACGGTAGTAACCGCCTACGTCCACCGCTGAGCCCTGCACCGCGGCCAGTTCGCCGACGATAGTGTCCTCGTTGGACGAAAGCTCCTTGGCCACAGCCGCGAACGATGCCGCCAGTTCCGTGTCCTCGGTCTGCTTGGCCAGTTCCTCGGCCCAGTAGCGTGCGAGGAAGTAGTGGCTGCCACGGTTGTCCAGCTCGCCGGCGCGGCGGCTCGGGGACTTGTTTTCCAGCAGGAAGGTTCCTGTCGCCTTGTCCAGAGTGTCTGCCAGGACCTGCGCGCGGGCGTTGTCCGTGGTAGTGGCCAGGTGTTCGAAGCTGACGGCCAAAGCCAGGAATTCACCCAGGCTGTCCCAGCGCAGGTGGTTTTCCTTGAGCAGCTGCTGGACGTGCTTGGGGGCCGATCCGCCGGCGCCGGTCTCGAAGAGTCCGCCACCGTTCATCAGCGGAACAACCGAGAGCATCTTGGCGCTGGTGCCCAGTTCCAGGATGGGGAACAGGTCCGTGAGGTAGTCACGCAGCACGTTGCCGGAGACGGAGATGGTGTCCTCGCCCTTGCGGATGCGCTCCAGGGTGAAGGCCGTTGCCTTCATCGGAGACATGATTTCGATCTGCAAACCCTCTGTGTCATGGTCCTTGAGGTATTCGTTGACCTTGGCGATGAGGTTGGTGTCGTGCGCGCGGGACTCGTCCAGCCAGAACACTGCGGGCGTCTTGGAGGCGCGGGCGCGGGTGACGGCAAGCTTGACCCAGTCGCGGATGGGGGCATCCTTGGTCTGGCAGGCGCGCCAGATGTCACCCGGGGCAACCTCGTGTTCGATCAGCACAGCACCGGAGCCGTCCACGATCTGCACCGTCCCGGCTTCCTGGATCTCGAACGTCTTGTCATGGCTGCCGTATTCCTCGGCGGCCTGGGCCATCAGGCCCACGTTCGGGACGGTGCCCATGGTGGTGGGGTCAAAGGCGCCGTGGGCGCGGCAGTCATCCAGGACAACCTGGTAGATGCCGGCGTAGGAGCTGTCCGGAAGGACCGCCAGGGTGTCGGCTTCCTGGCCTTCCGGGCCCCACATGTGGCCGGAGGAGCGGATCATGGCGGGCATGGAAGCGTCCACGATGATGTCGGAGGGAACGTTCAGGCTGGTGATGCCCTTGTCCGAGTCCACCATGGCCAGGGCGGGACCGTCGTCGAGGCCCTTCTGAATGAGCGCCTTCACACCTGCACGGACGTCCTCCGGCAGCTCCTCGAGGCCGCTCAGGATGGCGGCCAGGCCGTTGTTGGCGCTCAGGCCGGCAGCGGTGAGCTGCTTGCCGTAGGTCTCGAACAGTTCGGAGAAATAGGCCTTCACCACGTGGCCGAAGATGATGGGGTCCGAGACCTTCATCATGGTGGCCTTCAGGTGCGCGGAGAACAAAACACCCTCATCCTTGGCACGGACTACCTGGGCTACCAGGAACTCGTCCAGTGCCGCGGCGCGCATGACTGTGCCGTCGATGACTTCGCCGGCCAGCACGGGGAAGTCCTTCTTCAGGACCTTGACCGAGCCGTCTTCGCGGACCAGCTGGATGGCGATGGTTCCGTCGGCCCCGATGACCACGGACTTCTCGTTCGCGCGGAAGTCGTCAGCGGTCATGGTGGCGACGTTGGTCTTGGAATCCGCGGACCAGGCACCCATGGAGTGCGGGTTCTGGCGGGCGTAGTTCTTCACGGACAGCGGCGCACGGCGGTCCGAGTTTCCCTCGCGCAGGACCGGGTTCACAGCGGAGCCCTTGATCTTGTCGTAGCGGGAGCGGACGGCCGTCTCTTCGTCGGAGGAGGGGTTGTCCGGGTAATCGGGCAGGTTGTAGCCTTGGCCCTGGAGCTCGGCGATGGCGGCCTTCAGCTGCGGGATGGAAGCGCTGATGTTGGGCAGCTTGATGATGTTCGCATCCGGCGACTTTGCCAGTTCACCGAGTTCAGCAAGGGCGTCGCCGATCTGCTGTTCCGGGGTGAGGTAGTCACCGAACACGGAGATGATGCGGCCTGCGAGCGAAATGTCACGGGTCTCCACCTCCACACCTGCGGTCGAAGCAAACGCCTCGATGATCGGCAAGAACGAATAAGTAGCCAGCAGCGGCGCTTCGTCGGTGTGGGTATAGATAATCTTGGACATGCGCGGGCGTCTCCCTGGAGGTCGGCTGATTTTTTGGAAATTTGTTCTATTTCACCACCCCTAACTTACCTGAGTACATGCCGTTGGACCCTACCCACAGCCGTAGGCGCCGCTCCGTTACTGCCGGATTACAGCGTTGGAAAACACACGACGGCGGGGCGCACACCGGGCGGCAAGCCGCCGTCGCGCGGTGCTTACAGGAGTTTCGGGCGTAGCCCGCCAGGGCACCAGTTCAGTCAGCGCCTCCTGTGGGGAACATCACTGGGCCAGATCTGCGCATACTTGGGATCGCGGCGGCGAAGCTCCGAGGTTGCGGTGAAAGTGTGAACCGGGTCAACGTCTCGTAGCCGTAAGGCTTCAGCCTGGGCTGCCAGGCCGTTGGCAGCCTCCTGCGGGTCGGCGGCGGAGAAGTGACGGCCACGGGCGGCGGACTTCTTGGCTGGTCTACGGAAGGAAAACATGGCGAGGGCCCCAAATCTCTTACGTGTCCGGAGCCCAGTCGGACAATCATTGCTGTGCTTCAAAATTAGTCCTGAACGTCAGTCCCCGCCAGAACCGGCGCCCGATCTAAAGGCGGTCTGCGGGATTTTTGTGGTCACGCTGCGGCTTTCGTGCAGGTCAGGGCCTGACCATACATGAGACGTCACTACTATTTACAAAGTTGTCATAGCCGGATAAATTCGGTAGGTCACTCGGCGGGCTTGACTGGAGCCCTCCCCCACCCGTTTAGACAGGACAACCATGACACGTACGAGGTCTCTGGCTACCAGCCTTCTGAGCCTTTCCGCAGCCGCGCTCCTGGCGTTGACCACGGCCGGCGGAGCATCGGCAGCACCGACCCCATCCGGGGACAAAGGGCAAGCCTCCGTCACCAGCACTGCAGTGGACAGCACCGGTGCGGCAGACTACTGGACATCAGACCGCATGCGCGCCGCGATTCCCGGTGACGTCTTGGCCAGCAAGGCACTGGAGCGCGGCAACACGTCCAGCGCCGCGACGGTGGAGAAGGGCAAAAACACCAAGGTCCCGGCCGCCAAGGGCAAGACCACCATCGCCGTCAACGAAAACCCCGTCGACCACATCGGCAAGGTGTTCTTCACCCTCGGCGGCACCAACTATGTCTGTTCAGGCAACGCCGTGGTTTCGGCCAACAAGAGCACCGTCGCCACGGCCGGCCACTGCCTCAACGAGGGTCCCGGAACTTTTGCTGCCAATTTCATTTTTGTTCCTGCCTACCTGAACGGCGCCGCCCCCTACGGCAAGTGGACCGCCAACGCCCTTTACGCCCCCGGCCAGTGGAGTGGCTCAGGCGACATGCAGTACGACACCGGCTTCGCGGTCGTCAACCAGCTCAACGGCCAGTACCTCTCTGACGTCGTGACCGGATCCGGCGTCGAATTCAACGCAGCCCGCGGCCTGACATACAAGTCCTACGGCTACCCCGCAGCTTCGCCCTTCAACGGCGAGACGCTCAAGAGCTGCTACGGCACCGCGTCGGACGACAGGCGCAATCCCCAGTTCAACTCGCAAGGCATAGCTTGCGATATGACCGGCGGATCCTCCGGCGGTCCCTGGTTCATCCAGGGCAGCACCCCCGAAACCAGCGGTTCTAACGGCCTGCAGAACTCCATCAACAGCTACGGATACAACAGCGGTTCCGCCGTAATGTACGGCCCATACTGGGGCACCGTCATCCAGCAGACCTACGCCAGTGCGGCCGCTTCCTAAGGAAACCTCGCCAGGCGGCGAATCCGTCAGCCACAGCGAGCTTGCCGCGTCGCACGAGGAGATCCTCGAGTACTGGACCAAACAGCGAATGGCCGACGCAAAGCCCCGGGAGCTCCGGCTTCCGGAAGGAGGTCCGCGCCTCATGCAGGGGGGCGCGGACCCCATACAACGTCCTTCGTAGCTGCCCATTAAAGCCCGACGGCGCCTGTCCCTTGCTGGGGACAGGCGCCGTCGACGTTAACCGTGGGCGGGAGCCGGTGGGTGGGCCCACGCCGGCGAGGGACCCGGTGGGGACTAGTGGAAGAAGTGGCGTGCACCCGTGAAGTACATGGTGACGCCGGCCGCGTTGGCTGCGGCCACGACTTCCTCATCCCGGACGGAACCCCCCGGCTGCACCACGGCGCGGACTCCCGCGTCGATCAGGATCTGCAGGCCGTCAGCGAACGGGAAGAATGCGTCGGAAGCAGCGACGGCACCGAGAGCGCGCTGCGGTGCGCCGCTGGCGTTGGCGTTTGACGCACCGCCAGCACCTTCGACGTCGGACTCCACCGAAACGCCCAGTGTGTTGGCCCGCTCCACGGCCAACTTGCAGGAATCCAGGCGGTTGACCTGGCCCATGCCGATGCCAACTGCGGCACCGTGGTTCGCGAGCAGAATGGCGTTGGACTTTGCGGCGCGGCAGGCGGTCCAGGCGAAGGCGAGGTCCGCGAGGGTCTTTTCGTCAGCGGCTTCGCCTGCGGCGAGGGTCCAGTTGGCGGGGTCGTCGCCGTCGGCGTCCACCTTGTCGCTCATCTGTACCAGGACGCCGCCGGAAACCTGGCGCATTTCTGCCGGGTAGCGGCCGTAGCCTTCGGGCAGGGCCAGCAGGCGGATGTTCTTCTTCTTGGCGAGGATCTCAACGGCCTCGGGCTCGAAGTCCGGGGCAATGACAACCTCGGTGAAGATGCCGGCGACGGTCTGTGCCATGGCGGCGGTGACCGTCCGGTTGGCAGCGATGACACCGCCGAAGGCCGAAACGGGATCGCAGGCGTGTGCCTTGGCGTGGGCATCAGCGATCGGGTCTGCAGCACCCGCGGAACCAACGGCGACACCGCACGGGTTGGCGTGCTTGATGATGGCGACGGCAGGCTCGGCGAAGTCGAACGCGGCGCGGAGGGCGGCGTCGGCGTCCACAAAGTTGTTGTAGCTCATGGCCTTGCCGTGCAGCTGGTCGGCCTGCGCGATGCCGGCCGGGGCTGCCTTGTCCACGTACAGCGCAGCCTGCTGGTGTGGGTTTTCCCCGTAGCGGAGGACCTCGGAGCGCTCCAGCGACAGGCCGGCGTAGGCAGGCCAGTCGATAATGCCGTCGCCGTCTTCATCCAGGAACTGGCTGGCAGTCCAGGTGGCAACGGCGTTGTCGTAGGAGGCGGTGTGGGCGAACGCCTTGGCGGCGAGCCGGCGTCGGGTCTTCAGGTCAAAGCCGCCTTCCGCGGCGGCGATGACCACGGATCCGTAGA
The DNA here is from genome assembly GCF_014217545.1 of Pseudarthrobacter sp. NBSH8. Taxonomy (NCBI): domain Bacteria; kingdom Bacillati; phylum Actinomycetota; class Actinomycetes; order Micrococcales; family Micrococcaceae; genus Pseudarthrobacter; species Pseudarthrobacter sp. NBSH8. Next base: position 1,092,511 of record NZ_CP043178.1, on the reverse strand, counting down.
ACGTGGGGTCAACAACAATGGCGACGGCGGCGTGGTTCTTGGCTGCCGATCGCACCATCGCGGGGCCGCCGATGTCGATCTGCTCAACGACATCGTCCTGCGGGGCGCCGGACTTCACGGTCTCAACGAACGGGTAGAGGTTCACCACCACCAGGTCGAAGGTTTCGATCTCCATTTTGGTCAACGTGTCCATGTGGGCCGGGACGCGGCGGTCGGCCAGGATGCCGCCGTGGACGCGCGGGTGCAGGGTCTTGACGCGGCCATCCAGCATTTCGGGGGACCCGGTGACTTCTTCGACCTCCTGGACCGGGATGCCGGCCGCGGCGATCTTCTTGGCCGTGGAACCGGTGGAGACGATCTTCACGCCGGCCGCGTGCAGGCCCTTCGCGAGCTCCTCCAGACCGGTTTTGTCGTAAACCGAGATCAGCGCCCGGCGGATGGGAACACGGTCGATGGATACACGGTCAGGCTGCGTGACGCTCACAAAAAGTCTCCGTCTGATCTCGCGGAACAGTGCCGCGGTTGGTGGGGATAGGCCCAGTTTATCGTGTTGCGCAGGTTGCCCCGCTTGCCGGCGGCAGTGTGAACGTCAGTGGGCACGGTTAGAGTTTTCACAGGAGGCTGCGATGAATACTTACACCACTGTGCCCAGCGGCGAACAGGTGGTCCAGGAACTGCCCTGGCGTTGGAAAGTCCAGGGCAGGATCTTCGTGATCGGCGGCCTCGGCTTTATGTTCGATGCGTGGGACGTGACGCTCAACGGCATCCTGATTCCGCTGCTCTCGACGCACTGGGCCCTGGCCCCCGGCGAAGTGGCCTGGGTGGGTACGTCCAACCTGATCGGCATGGCCGTGGGCGCGTTTGTGTGGGGCACCATCGCGGACACGATCGGGCGGAAGAAGGCGTTTACGGCCACGCTGCTGATCTTCTCGCTCTTCACCGTGCTGGGCGCGTTCTCCCCCGATTTCATCTGGTTCTGCGTGTTCCGATTTATGGCCGGCTTCGGTCTGGGCGGCTGCATACCAGTGGACTACGCGCTGGTGGGAGAGTTCACACCACGCAAGCAGCGCGGGAAAGTCCTCACCGCGATGGACGGCTGGTGGCCGATGGGCGCGGCCCTTGCCGGCTTTGTCTCAGCCGGGCTCGTGGCCGTGTTCGGCGACTGGCGGCTGACCATGCTGGTGATGGTGCTGCCTGCTCTTCTCGTGTTCTGGATCAGGCGCAGCGTTCCGGAGTCACCGCTGTTTCTCATCCGCAAGGGCCGCCGCGACGAAGCGGCCAAGGTCATCGACGCCCTCGTGGCCGCTACCGGTGCCGAACCCCGTGCCTACAGCCTTCCCGACGCCCAGGAAGTCCCGCGACTCTCCGTGGGCAGCGCCTGGCACCAGCTGCGGCTGGTGTGGCAGTTCAACTGGAAGATCACCACCGCGGCGTGGGCTTTGTTCTTCAGCATCCTGCTGGTCTACTACCTGTCCCTGACATGGATGCCGCGGATCCTGATCGGTGCGGGTTTCGCCGAATACAAGGCATTTGTGACCACGGCGTCCATGGCGGCGGTTGGGCTTTTGGGTGTTGTTGTTGCCGCGCTGCTGGTGGAGCGTGTGGGCCGCAAATGGATCCTTGCCATCACGGGCCCGCTGTCCGCGCTGACCCTGGTGATCGTGGCGATTGTGGTGGACATCCCGACGGCGGCGGTGTTCTGGCTGCTGGTGTTCGGCTTTGTGGTGCAGATAGCGATTCCGGTGCTCTACGCCTATGTGTCAGAGCTCTATCCGACCGAGCTCCGCGGCACTGGTTTCGGCTGGGCATCGACGTTTTCGCGGCTGGGGGCAGGTTTTGGGCCGCTCATTTTCGCGAACTACTTCTGGCCCGAGCTAGGTCTGGCCACGTCCTTCGCCCTGGCCGGCGGGCTGGTGCTGGTGGCTGTCCTGTGGATGGCGTTCTTCTCCCCTGAGACCAAGCAGCGCCGCCTCGAGTAGCCCCGTCGTCGCCCGAAAATCAGGCGGCCGCCAGGGCAGCCAGCGTGTTGACCAGAAGGCGGCGCTCCACGACCTTGATGCGTTCGTGCAGGGATTCTTCGGTGTCCCCCGGTTCAATCGCCACGGCTTCCTGGGCGATGATGGGCCCCGTATCCACCCCGGCGTCGGCCCAGTGCACCGTGCAGCCGGTGACCTTGACACCGTAGGCCATGGCATCGCGGACGCCGTGGGCGCCGGGGAAGGCGGGCAGCAGGGCCGGGTGGGTGTTGAGGTACTTGCCGTCGAAAGCTGCGATGAAGTCGGCGCTGACGATGCGCATGAAGCCGGAGGAGACCACCACGTCCGGGGCGTAGGATGCCACCCGGGCGGTCAGCGCGGCATCCCATTCGTCGCGCGTGGGGAAGGAGTTGAAGTTGACCACAAATGTCTCCAGCCCGGCTTCCGAGGAGCGTTCGACGCCGTAGGTCCCCTCCCGGTCGGCACCCACCGCCGCGATTTCCACGTCCAGCTCCCCTGCCATAACGGCGTCGATGACTGACTGGAGATTGGACCCGGTACCGGAAACGAGGACTACGATGCGCATGGGTCTAGCTTATGGGCACGCTCGCGTAGGCTGGAAAACATGAACAACACCCCGGAACCGGCTGGCCAGCAACGGACCAAACAGCCGCTCAGCGAGGCCGCCAAGGACTCGCTCACCAAAACCCGCAACCTGTTCCGGACCTTTATTGTTACCGTATTGGGCGCCTTCTTCGTCTACCAGCTCGACGTCAGCTACCTCTGGCTCACCGGCATCCTGACCGCCGCGAGCTTTGGGCTGGGTATCCTCCTGCTGGTCCGGTCGGTCAGGCTCAAGGAGTCCAAACTTGTCCTGTTCGGCACCATCTCGGGACTGGTGGTGTCGCTGATCCTGCTGCTGGTCATCCTGACGACGGCACTGTTCTTCCGCCAGGTCCAGGACTTTCAGACCTGCTCGCGGCAGGCCATCACGGACCAGGCGCTCTCCAAATGCCGGATCCAGCTGGAAAACTCGCTGCCCGGGCTCCCGTAGCATCCCCAAGCCAACGCCAGCCCCAGCGGCAGCCAGGAAAGACTAGCGGCTCAGCTGAGATTCCTCATCCACGTGCTGCTGGCGTTCCAGCCACGGTCCGGCCGCGTAACCGATCACGACGCCGATGCCCACCTCCGCGGCAATCCAGAGTCCCATCCACAAGGGGTCCGGTCCGATGGAGGTGAGGCGGCCGAGGCCGGCAGAGCCGCGGGCCAGCCAGGCCAGCCCCGCGGCCAGCAGCCCGGACACAACCCCTACCAGCGCGCCGAGGGCAAGCGTGGACACCGTGGCCGTGAACCAGCGCGCGTCAATCTTGATGGAGAGCCATTCGTCAAAGTGGTTTTCGCCTTCGCGCAGGAACCACCAGCCAGCCAGGATACCCGCCAATACCGGCACTGCCAGGGCCACGAACCCGTAATCCAGCGGACCCGACGGGATGGCAGCGAAGACCGGGATGGACGGGAGCGGCCCGGTGGCGGTGCCCAGCGGACCCACCTGCGAGCCAACGCCCAGGGCAAAACCCGAGCCCGAGACCCAGGCCAGCGCAAAAACCACCAGGTTGGGCAGGTACCCAAGCTGCGCGATGGTGAGCGCCGCACCTCCTACCGCGCCGGCGTCGAGCGCTTCATAGACGGCAATAACCAGGTTCCAGTGGATGAAGAGGTCCACCGCCAGAAGCGCACCTGCGAGCGCAAACGCCGCCAGTAACGCGACACAGCCCGCCTTGGCCGCGGAGCCGAAATACGAGCCGGCCCAGCGGGAATGCTGACTGGTGCGCGAGATCCAGACCACGGCGTCGACGCCGATCAGCCGGCTCCATGAGCCTGCCTCACGTCGGGCCCCGATCACCATGCCGAGGGCGAACGGGATCAGCGGGATGAGCATGGCGAACCAGATGTTGATGACGACGTCGGCGGTGCGGCATACAAAGCCGGTGGCCGCGCCGAACGCCGAGTAGACCAGCCAGGACCCGAGCAGCGCCTGCCACAGCTGGTCCGTATAGGAGGCCCGGGCAAGGCGTCGCCCCGCGCGCCAGGCGAGCAGGAATGGAATCAAGGTCAGGCCGAGGGGCACCAGGGTCAGCAGGCCGGAGCCTGAACTGCCGGCTACGCCAGCCTCACCGGAGACAACGGTGAGCTGCAGCGGCACCCCGTGAATCAGCAGCCAGCCCTGGCCGGCGAGGCGGGCCAGGGCATCAAAGGCGGTGTTCTGGAACCCGGCTGTGGCCCAGACGGCCACAATGGGTACCACCGCCAGGAGCGCGGAGATGATGGCGGCCTGCGCCGTTTCGAGGCCTCCCTGCAGCCACAAGGGCATGGGAAGGCCACGGTCTCCGGTCTGATCAGCGCGCAGTTTCATCGTGTCCCATGGTGTCACGGCCGGGCCGTCGGACCGGGCTTCGACTGGCTCATTTTCCCTGCGAGACGTGCCTCACCACAGTTCGTAGTCCGCGGTGCTGATCATGAACCCGCGTCCGGTGCTGAGGTGCGCGCAGCCCATGCGTCCCGCGGTGCCACGTCGCTGAGGAGATGGCAGGACGCACCTACGGCCCCGATGGAGCACTGCATGTCCTTGTTCACCGACTGCACCACCACCGGGAGTGTGGCCCGCCACGGCTTCACATTCACCGCGGGCAGGAGCTCCTCGGCGCGGTTCAGGGGCCGGCCCGCGGGCGTTCCCGGCGACGAGGTAGGCGGAGTTCCAGCAGCCGGAGTCCCCGGCGGAGTCCCCGGCGGAGTCCCCGGCGAAGCAGCGGACGACGACGGCGGTAAGGCCCCCGCCGGTGATGGCGCCGACATCGGGAGTCCAGTCTGTCCAGGCTTGATCCGGCGCTTTTTTCACAGGACCGCCGTAAAATTGGAATGTCCGCAATCACGGTTGGAGGCAGAAAAATGACTACCGCATCCCCACATGCACACGGCGTTCATTTTGGGCGCGCAGACGTCCAGAACGCCGGCATGGGAGCAGGTATTGTCTTGTTGTTGGTGGGTGTCCTGGGATTTATCCCCGGCGTCACCACCCAGTACAGCGAATTGATGTTCCTGGGACCTGATTCCCATGCGATGTTCCTTGGCCTCTTCCAGGTGTCCATGCTGCTCAATATCGTGCAGTTGGCCATTGGTGCCACGGGCTGGGCGATGGCCCGGACCGAACATGGCGCACGGAACTTCCTCATCGGGGCAGGCGCACTGTACATCGTCCTCGCCATTTTCGGTCTCAGTGTCGGTGTGGGTTCGGCGGCCAATTTCCTGTCGCTCAACATGGCTGACAACTGGACCCACTTGGTGCTGGGCGCAGTGATGGTTGCTGCTGGCTGGCTGTTCTCACGGAACATGTCCGGCGAGAGGAAATAGCCCGGAAATGACAGGCCGGGATACAGGAGCCGCGAATGAGAAATGATCCATAAGTTCTGAATTTTCGTCCTACTGCCGGTGCAGTTGCCGCGTTCCGCGAACAGCTGCACCGGCTTCTTTGCGCCCACGCAACCCGCCGACGGCGACGCGGGGCCCCGACGGTACGCGGCTAGCGGGCGTGGAGGTCCGGAAACGAGGCCCACCCGCTGACGCGAACCGGCAGTACTAACGTCAAAATTCGGTTTTGCGGGTATTAGCTGCCGGTTCGCACGTGGAAGTCAGGGCCGCAAGTGGCTGTCCGCGCCAAAGGCGTCACAGGCCTTTGGGCCTGCAACAATGGCCCCATGAGCGACATCATCCTGGGCTGGGACCCGGCCGGCCGGAACCGCTGGAACTACGCGGCCGTTATCGAACAGGTCGCCGCGACAGGGCTGCACCCGGAGCCCTGGAGCGTGGGCCGAAGCGTTGCCGCCGGCACCGGCGTGTGGCTGGTCCTGATGGGAGCCCACGGTCCCGGTTTGATCGGCCATGGCGTTGTCCTGTCGGAGTCCGCGCCCACCCCGGATCAGCCTGAATGCACCGTGCAGGTGGCGTTCGATGCGCTCATGCCGCTGGGCGACCACGTGCCCGCCGCGGTCCTCGACGAAGCGGTGCCTGGCGTCGCATGGGATAGCGCCGAAACCGAAAGCATGGCGCTCGGACCTGGCGATGCGGCGGCCATCCGCAGCGTTTGGGCCACACACGGGCCAATGCAAGGACCGGACCCCACCCAGCCTGTGCCCGGCACGTACCCGGAGACCGCCGTCGTGCGCGTCAGCGCCAACCGTTACGAGCACGATCCCGAGGCGCGGCGGGCCTGCATCGCGCACCGCGGCACCAACTGTGCGGCCTGCGGGTTCTCCTTCGATTTGGCGTACGGGAAGCTCGGCAAGGACTTCATCGATGTCCACCATGTGGTGCCGGCGTCCCAGCTTGGCATCGGCTATCTGCTGGACCCGCTCACGGACCTGGTTCCGCTGTGCGCCAACTGCCACGCCATGGCGCACCACGGGGTGACCACGCCCCGCACGGAAGCGGAGCTGCGGCAACTCATGGCCACCGCGGGCTTCCTCCGCGGAACCACCGTTGCCCCTGAGGAGATCGAGGCCCAGCGGGTTGCCCGCGAGATCCTCGGCAAATAATCAAACAGCCCGGGCTCTGGACTCTTGGGCGGGTGCGAACGGCCAACGCCCGCCGGACGGAGCTGACTGCGCAGGCGAACGCCACCGCTGCTGCAGCTGCGGCACTGCGAAGGCGGCTGACCTCGAGGGCTGATCTGTTAACCCAACCTTTCCCTCCGCTCAACCCGCGTGACCCCGCCCCGTCAGGCGGCGCGCCCACCGTGGAGGGGTGAGGATCGCAATTGTTGCCGAGTCATTCCTGCCGCTGATGAACGGGGTGACCCACTCCATCCTGAGGGTGCTTGAACACCTGAAGGACCAGGGTCACGAGGTCCTGGTCATCGCCCCTTCCACCCATGCGGTCGCCGAGTTCGCGGGACCCGCCGAGGTGGTTCACGGCGCAACGGTACACCGGGTTCCTGCCGTTCCGCTGGCCGGCTACACCAACGTGCGAGTGGCGATGGGCGGTGTGTACCGGGTCAAGCGAATCCTTGCCGACTACGCACCCGACGTTGTCCACCTCGCATCGCCGTTCATCCTCGGGTGGCGTGCAGTGCAGGCCGCGCATCAGTTGGGGATCCCCACCATAGCCATCTACCAGACAGAGGTTCCCAGCTACGCCGCCCGGTATGGTGTGCCGTACTTGGAGAACTGGGCGTGGAACCGGGTGGAAAACATCCACCTGCTGGCCACCCGGACCCTGGTGCCGTCCACTTTCGCGCTGAACCAGTTGCGCGGCCGCGGGATTCCGCGGGTAGGCATGTGGCGGCGCGGTGTGGATACCGCGCGGTTTTCGCCGGAAAAGCGCGACGCCGGGTGGCGGGCAACGGTTGCCCCCGGCGGTGAGCGGATCATCGGCTACGTGGGCCGGCTGGCTGTTGAAAAACAGGTGGAGGACCTCGCCGCGCTCGCCAGTGTCCCGAATTCCAGGCTGGTGATTGTGGGCGACGGACCCCAGCAGTCCGCGCTGCAGGAAGCCCTGCCGGACGCCGTGTTCACGGGGTTCCTCGGCGGTGAGGAGCTGGCGAGGGCGCTGGCGTCCTTCGACCTTTTTGTCCATCCCGGCGAGTTCGAAACGTTTTGCCAGACCATCCAGGAGGCAATGGCATCGGGGGTACCGGTGGTGGCCACCGGGCGCGGCGGGCCCCTGGACCTGGTGGAAAACTCCCGCACGGGCTGGCTGTACCGGCCCGGCGACCTGGCCGGCTTCCGAGCCCGGGTGATGGACCTGATGGGCGACGACGCCAAGCGCCGCGCGTTCGCCACGGCAGCGCACGCCTCGGTCCAGGCACGGACTTGGCCGGTGCTGTGTGCCCAGCTCGAGGAGCAATACCGCGAAGTACTGTCTGTGTCCTCTATCTCCGGAAGTGTAGCGTCCCTGTGAAAATATCGGTGATCGGCTGCGGCTACCTCGGCGCAGTGCACGCCGCCACGCTCGCATCCATGGGCCACACCGTGGTGGGCATCGACGTGGACGCCGCCAAAGTGGACCAGCTGGGGCGCGGCCTGGCCCCCTTCTTCGAACCCGGCCTGGACGAACTGCTCCGTGACGGACGCAGCACCGACCGCCTCACGTTCTCCACCGACGTCGCCGCTGCCGCCGGCGCCCAGGTCCACTTCCTGTGCGTCGGGACACCGCAGTCCAAAACGTCCGACGGCGCCGACCTCACCTTTCTCGTTTCAGCCACCGAGGCGCTGCTCCCGCACCTGGCGAGGGGCGCCGTCGTCGTCGGTAAATCAACGGTGCCCGTGGGCACGGTGGACATGCTCCAGGGCGTCCTTGCAGGGCGGCCGGACGTGCAGCTGGGCTGGAACCCGGAGTTCCTGCGCCAAGGCACCGCGGTGAAGGACTCGCTGGTGCCGGACCGGCTGGTCTACGGCGTGGCGGGCGGACGCACCGCGGCGTTCAACCCCAGGACGGGGGCGCCGCGTGGGGTGACGGCTGCGCTGGATGCCGTATATGAGCCGCTGCTGAACGCCGGCATTCCGCGACTGGTGTGCAACTTTGCCACCGCGGAGCTGATCAAGTCGGCCGCCAACGCCTTCCTGGCCACGAAGGTCAGCTTCATCAACGCCATCGCCGAACTGTGCGACGCGTCCGGCGCGGACGTGGCCGAACTCAGCGAGGCTATGGGCATGGACCCGAGGATCGGCAACCGCTACATGCATGCCGGGCTGGGCTTCGGCGGCGGGTGCCTGCCCAAGGACATCCGCAGCCTCCGCAGCCAGGCCGCCGCGCTGGGCGTGGACCCGGTCAACGACTGGATGGGCGTGGTGGATTCCATCAACGTCCGTCAGCGGACCCGGACCGTGTCGCTTGCCGCGGAGCTGTGCGGCGGCGGGCTCTCCGGACGCGCCATTACCATCCTCGGCGCCTCCTTCAAGCCAGAAACCGATGACATCCGCGACTCCCCCGCCCTGGACGTCGCGGCCCAACTGGCAGCCGCCGGCGCGCACGTCACGGTGACCGATCCGAAAGCCGTGAACCACGCGTGGCTGCGGTATCCGCAACTGCGGTTCGAAGCCTCCGCAACGCGGGCTTTGGAAGGTGCGGAGCTGGTGCTCTTGCTCACGGAATGGGACGAATACCGTCACCTCGACCCTGCCGCTGCGGGCGCTTTGGTCCGACGCCGGGTGGTCCTGGATGCGCGAAACGTACTGGACGTTGTGGCTTGGCAGGCGGAGGGCTGGGTGGTCCGCGGCCTGGGCACCAACGCCGCTGCCGCTGCGGGTCAGGTTTCCGCGCCTGGCCTGACGGGAATGCGTAACTCTTAGCCCGTTTCCACCGCCGCGGCCCAGCAGAAGCCTGAATTCCCGGGCCTCCATTCCCAAGGGCCACTCAAAAGTCACGCATTTTTTGTACCGGGATCACAACCCGCCCTTTATGATGTGCGTGGGGGTGGTAGCGCATGGGGGGTTCCAGGCGGCGGGACGAAGATGTGGGCGCGCAAAACTTCGGCGCGCTTCTTGATGCCAGCCCGGACGCACTCATAACGGTCAACGCGGACGGAACCATCAAAATGGCCAACGCGGCGGCCAGCAAGCTGTTTGGCTACACGCGCCATCAGCTGATCGGCAGCGACCACGGGCTGCTCCTGTCGGACGGGTTCCGGAATACGGACTGCACCGGGACGGTACAGAGTTCGCCGCCGAGGTGGCAGGCGCACGGCTGGACAACGGCGGATCCCAGGTCTTGCTGGTCTCGTCCCGGAGCACGCGACTCGTTGCAGGGATACCTTTTCTCGCTGCCGGAGTCCGGCCATCGGCTGGAGCTGGCCGGGCGGCAGGCGGAAGACGCCCTGGCAGCCTTGGCGGCACGGCGGCCAAAGACCGGCTGACCGGAGCATGTTATCCGCCTGCGGGAGGACAATGAACCTATGGACGTCGTTGTCATCGAAACACGGCCGCTCGGGGACCGCAGCTACCTGGTCCACGACGGCGAGGTGGCCCTGGTCATCGATCCGCAGCGGGACACGGACCGGGTGGAGGCCGCGGCCGCGGACGCCAACGTCCGGATCACCCACGTTGCTGAAACCCACCTGCACAACGACTACCTCACTGGCGGGCTCATCCTGGCCCGGGCGCACGGTGCCGAGTATCTGGTCAGCGCAAACGACGACGTCGGGTTTGAACGCACACCAATAGCCGACGGCGGCACGGCCCAGGTGGGACGGCTCACCGTGAAGGCCCTGGCCACTCCCGGCCACACCCACCACCACCTCAGCTATGTGGTCAGCGACGGCGAGCAGCAGGCCGTGTTCTCGGGCGGCAGCTTGCTGTACGGGTCGGTGGGGCGCACCGATCTGGTCAGCGGCGAGGACACGGAACGGCTCACCCACGCCCAGTACTCCTCGGTCCGCCGTCTGGCCGCCGAGGCCAAGCCGGACGCAGCTTTGTACCCCACGCACGGGTTCGGCTCGTTCTGTTCGTCCGGGCCGGCGTCGAGCGTCCACGCCTCCACGATTGCCGAACAGCAGGAGGCTAACCACGCGTTTACGGACGCCGATGAGGACCACTTTGTGCGGGAGCTCATCAACAACCTGACCGCCTACCCGTCCTACTACGCGCATATGGCCCCCGCGAACCGGACGGGACCGGGGCCGGCGGACCTCACCGTACCGGAATCCGTAGATCCGGTGGAGCTCAGCCGCCGGCTTGCCGACGGCGAATGGGTGGTGGACCTGCGCCACCGCGTGGCCTTCGCCAGCAGCCATCTGCAGGGCTCGGTGAGTTTCGAGTACGGCCGCGGCTCCAGCTTCACCGCATACCTGGGCTGGGTCCTGCCCTGGAACCAAGGGCTGACGCTGGTGGGACCAGTGGAGGACGTCGAAAAGGCCATCCGGGACCTGACCCGCATCGGCATTGACTCCCCCGATGCCGCCCTCGGAACGGACCCGTCGGAACTCGCCCCGGGCACCGCGGTCGTGCATTATCCGCGTGTGGACTGGACCGAAATGCTGCACGGGCGCGGGCCCGCGGACGTGGTGCTGGACGTTCGCCGGACGGATGAGTACGACGCCGGCCACCTCGCCGGGGCGGTGAACATCCCGCTGCATGAGCTGCTGCCGCGGATGGCCGAGATTCCGGCGGGCACGGTGTGGGTGCACTGCGCCACCGGATACCGCTCCGGGGTGGCGGCAAGCCTGCTGCAGCGCGCGGGCCGGGAGGTAGTTCATGTGGACGCGAAGTACGGTCCTTCTTGACTTGTGAGGGATATCATAGGGATGCGTCTCTGCCCAGGTCTCGGGCGGGCCCAGGTCTCGCTTTTTTGTGGGTGACGGGCGCACCTATGGGGAGGGATCCGCGTGTCTCACACCGGTCTTCTGGAAAAACGTCCCGCCATCAGTAGGAGCACGGCCAGGCTGGGTTGGCTGATCGCGCTTGGTGCTGTTGTGCTGGGTGTTCTTGGACTGTATTTTGCCGCCAACAGCGGCACGACCACGGCCGTGGTGGCGGGTGACTTCGCCATCCTCATTGCCGCCGTGCTGGCAGGCCGAAGCTGCGCCAGCGCCGCCTGGCGCGGTGGGGTGAACGCCCGGGCCTGGACCCTGATGTCGGTGGCCGCTTACGTATGGGCGGCCGGTATGGCGGTGTGGACCTACCTAGGCCTCACCAACGACCACGTGTACCCGTTCCCCTCCTTGGCCGATGCCCTGTTCCTCGCGCATTCGGTGCCGGCTGCCCTCGCGCTTTTCAGCTTCAGGCGCCCAGGCGGCACCACCCGCGCGGGACTGGCACGGACGGTGCTGGACGCCGCGGTGATCGCCGGCTCAGTCCTGGTGGTCAGCTGGTACACGGCGCTGGGCCCGGCGTTCAGCGCGGAAGGTGACCTCCTGACCCGGCTCACGTCCATGGGCTACCCCGTGATGGACATGGTCATCACGTCCCTGGTGCTTGCCCTGGGGATGCGCCGGCAGCCCGGCGAACGGCTGCCGTGGATGTGTTTCGGCGGCGGCCTGCTGTTGCTCACCATCACCGACAGCACCTATGTGAAGCTGACGTTCGACGGCGTCACGGGCGTCACGGGATCGCCCCTCGCCCTTGGCTGGATCGGCGCCTTCCTCCTGATCGCGCTGGCACCGCTGCTCCCCTATGCGGAGAAACCCCGGCAGGACCGCAAGGCGTTTGCGCTGGCCCTTGAACTGCTCCCCTACGCGCCGATCCTGGTGGCCGTCATGATGATCGCCCAGGGGCACGTCAGCGCGATGAGCGCCTTCCTGCTGACGGTGGCCAGGATCACTGTGGCCCTCATCCTGGTCCGCCAGGTGCTGATCATCATCGAAAACCTCACCCTCACCACCGGGCTGGAGCAGGAGGTGGCTGCCCGGACGGCGGAGCTCGAGGGACTCGGCGCGATTGTGAATTCATCTGCCAACGCCATTATGGGCACCACCCCTGACGGTGTGATCTCCAGTTGGAACCCGGGTGCTGAAAAGGTCTACGGCTACACATCGGCCGAGGTGATAGGGCGGCATGCCGGCTTTCTGCTGCCGCCGGAACGCCGCGGCCGGGTGGCGGAAGTCCTCGCCTCTGTCGCCGCAGGTGGCGAAGCCCAGACCTTCGAAAGCGAGCATGTCCGCAAGGACGGCTCCAGGGTCCCGGTAGCGATAACCGCCTCCCCCATCCGCGATGGTCAACGTGTGCGCGGTGTCGCGAGCATAGCCCAGGATATGACTGTACGCAGGGCAGCCGAGAAAGAACTCGAGGCGGCCCGCGAGGCTGCACTGGAATCCAGCCGGCTCAAGTCCGAGTTCCTGGCGACGATGAGCCACGAGATCCGCACGCCCATGAACGGCGTGGTGGGACTGACGGCACTTTTGCTGGAGACACCGCTGGACCAAACGCAAAAGCAGTACGCCCAGGGCGTCAAGGGCGCCGGTGAGGCGCTGCTGTCCCTCATCAACGACATCCTGGATTTCTCCAAACTCGAAGCCGGGAAGGTTGACCTGGATATCCGCGCCTTCGATCCCCGCGTCCTGGTGGAGGAAGTGGCGGGCTTGCTGACCGAGCCCGCGCGGGCCAAGAACCTGGAGCTGATCGCCTACTGCGAACCGGACGTTCAGGCCAGGCTGCACGGTGATTCCGGCCGGATCCGCCAGATCCTGCTGAACCTCGCCTCCAACGCCGTGAAGTTCACGGCGGCCGGGGAAGTTTCCATCCGTGTGACCACCGAGACGCCGGACGCGAAACCAGGAGCCACCGCCATGGTCTGCTTCGAAGTCAGCGATACCGGCATCGGCATCGACCCCGCGCACCACGCGCGGCTGTTCGAATCCTTCTCCCAGGCCGATGCTTCCACAACCCGGCGCTACGGCGGCACCGGCCTGGGCCTGGCCATCTGCAGCCGGCTCACTGAGGCCATGGACGGCGAGATCGGGCTGGACAGCTCTCCGGGCGAGGGCAGCACGTTCTGGTTCCGCATCCCTGTGCCCGTGGCCCCGCCGTCCACGCATCCCGTGCCGGCGGCCGGTTTCCTCACCGGGCTGCGTGTCCTGGTGGTGGACGACAACGCCACCAACCGCCTGGTGCTGGAATCCCAACTGCGCGGCTGGAAGTTGCAGCCGGAGGCGGTGCCGGATGCCCGGGCCGCATTGGCCCGCGCCCACGAAGCCGCAGCGGACGGCATTCCTTTCCACCTCGCCGTACTGGACCTCTGCATGCCCGATACCGATGGACTGGAGCTGGCCCGCGAACTCAAGGCCGACGCCGCACTGGCGGACATCGAGCTGATTATGCTCACGTCCACCATGCAGGTCAACGCCGCCGAGATCGCCGACGCCGGAGTCCGCGAATGGCTCATGAAACCGGTCCGCAGCTCTGAGTTCTACAACCGCCTGGTCCGGCTGATGTCCACGAGTGAACACCACGCCCCGGCGCTTTCCGCGTCCGGCCGGCCTTCCGACGCGGACCTGACTGCTGAGTTGTCGTCTGAGCCGCTCGCCCACTCCTCCGCTGGGCTGTCCCTTCGAGGGAGGCCCCCTGCGCCGTCACGGGGCCGCATCCTTGTGGTGGAGGACAACGAAGTGAACCAGCTCGTGGCCCGCGCCACGGTGGCCAAGTTTGGTTACGCCGTGGATGTAGTTGCCGATGGAGCAGAGGCCGTAGCCGCCACCGCCAGTACGCGGTACGCCGCCGTCCTGATGGACTGCCACATGCCGGTGATGGACGGGTTCGAGGCTACCCGCGTCATCCGGCGGCGCGACGGGGCCAGCCATCTCCCCATCATCGCCATGACCGCCGGCGCCCTGGACGGAGACCGGGAACGCTGCCTCGCGGCAGGCATGGACGATTACCTCTCCAAGCCGGTGGACGCTGCCGAGCTTGAAGCAGCCCTCGCCCGCTGGGCCCCCGAGCAAGCGCCGCTCTCTACGCCGCAAGAGCCGGAGGCTAGTCGGCTGGAGGACGCTCCCCAGCTGGAGGCACCTCAGCTGCTGGCCGTCACCGGCGGAGGTGCGCCGGCCCTTGACGCGGAGCGGCTCGCCATGTTGCGCGGCCTCGGCCCGGAGGACGGCCTGGGCTTGCTTCCCGCCACGACGGAAGCATTCCGGAAGGACGTTCCCGCACGTCTCGCGGCGTTGCACGAAGCGGTGACCGACGGCGGCGGGCCGGCCCTGGCGCAGGCGGCGCACGCATTTAAGGGTGCGGCGGCCAACATCGGCGCCACCGCCGTCGCCAGACTGTGCGGGGAACTGGAGGCGATGGGACGCAGCGGCAAGCTCGACGGCGGCCCGCAGCTGGTCTCCCGGCTGGAAGGTGAGCTCGTGCGGGTGGACTTTGAACTCAACTTAGCGCTGGAGGTGGCACAGTGAAAGTCCTGGTGGCAGATGACGATCCGGGCTCGCTCCTGGTGGCACGCGCCGCCGTCGAACGCTCCGGGCATGACTGCCTGACGGCGGCGGACGGTGACGAGGCGTGGGCCCTGTACCTGGAACACCAGCCCGATGTTGTGGTCACGGACTGGATGATGCCCGGCATGGACGGACTGGCGTTGTGCCGGGCCATCCGGGCGCGCGAGGCTGACCTGTACACGTATATCGTGCTTCTGACATCGCAGGGATCCCGGGACGATGTGCTCGCCGGACTCGAAGCCGGGGCAGACGACTACGTCACGAAGCCGCTGGACCCGTTCGTCCTGCATGCGCGTCTCCTTGTGGCACTCCGGGTGACTACGCTGCATGCGGACCTGGCGCATTACCGGAAAGTGCTTTCGCAGCAGGCGCGGACCGATCCGCTCACCGGCCTGCACAACCGGCTCAAGCTCTCCGAGGATCTCGGGCAACTGCATGCGCGCAGCCAGCGGTACACGGAGGGGTACTGCGTGGCCATGTGCGACGTGGACAACTTCAAGAGCTACAACGACATCTACGGGCACCAGGCGGGCGATCTCGCGCTGCGGGCCGTGGCGAAGGCGCTGGTGGGTGCGGCCCGGAGGAGCGACGGCGTGTACCGGTACGGCGGCGAGGAGTTCCTGCTGGTGCTGCCGAACCAGTCGCAGCTGAGCGCCAAGGCCTTTATGGAGCGGGCACTGGACAGCGTGCGCGAGCTGGAGATTGTCCACTCCGGGGACCCGCTGGGGCAGCTGACGCTAAGCGCCGGGATTTCCGCGTTCACCGCCGAGCACCGGGCCGACGCCGCCACCCTCCTGGGCGAAGCGGACGCGGCACTTTATGCTGCCAAGGCGGCCGGCCGGAACCGGGTGGAGCTGGCGCTGCAGTAGCGGCTACGCCGCTTTTTTTCGCTGCTTCGTTTGAGCCGGCTGCTTCTTGCCGGGCTGCTGCTGCACCGGATGGCGTTTCACGGGCTGCTGCTGAGTGACCGGGCGGTGCGGCGCGGGCTGTTTGGGGGCGGACTGCTTCGGGGCTTCAGGCTCGGCGGGCTGCTCCAACTCAACCAACGCGTACATGCGGTTGCGGCGCCAGCGGCGGACCAGGTCCATGCCGGCCAGGACGCCTGCCAGCGGCGTCAGGACAGCCGCGGCGTAGACGAACAGCATCCAGGTCAGGGTGGCCATGGGCGGCTGGTTGTTGTTCAGCAGCGAGAGCCCGCCGAACATGGCAATCACCCAGAACAGCAACACTGCCGTCAGCACCGCGGCCGCCGGGAAGTACTGGTTGCGTAGGATTTTCTTCAGGGTTTCCATGCATTTCCTCCTGTCTGGCCGGGGTGCGGCGAGAGGCCGCATGAACACCAGTATGCGGCTGCCGGACCGTGGATTTGCGCAACACGCAGGCGGTGGTGACGAACGTAACTGCGGCAAGGTTGGGGCCGGTGATCCAGCCCATCGTGATCCAGGGTTTCGACAGCCTCATGCACCGGCTGGGGCTTCCGTACTTAAGGGCACAGCCAATACTGTGGACGCCATCTGCCCTTGACCTTGACCTTGGAGGACCTTATGCGCAAAGTCACGTCCGGCCTGTTCCATTCCGTTGATGGCGTGGTGTCAGACCCATTCCGATGGCAGTTCGACAGCTTCGACGACGACCTCGGCCGGGGCCTGACCGGCATGATGGAACGCGTGGACACCGTGGTGCTGGGCCGCGTGAGTTACCAGGAGTGGGCCGGCTACTGGCCAACAGCCTCCGCGGACAATGACTTCGCCGGCTTCATCAACCCGGTGGAGAAGTTTGTGGCCTCCCGGACCCTGTCCGAGCCGCTCGAGTGGCAGAACTCGCACCTGGTCGAGGGACCGCTGGAGGAATTCGTGGCCGGCCTGAAAGCGCGCGACGGCGGCGAGATCGCCGTGACCGGCAGCATTTCGGTGGTGCGCCAATTGCTGTTCGCCGGGCTGCTGGATGAGCTGACCCTGATGACCCACCCTGTGGTGGCCGGCAGCGGCAGTAAGCTGTTCGAGGACGGGGACCCCGTGACGCGGCTCGCCCTGAAGGACCAGTACCGGACCACGAAGGGCAACGTCATCAGCACCTACGGCCTGCTGGGCGAATAACGGGCAAACGCGGCCGTCACCACGGCGCCGCGCTCAGGGCACTTTCTGCAGATTGGTCAGAACGTGAATGAATGTGCTGGTCGGCGACGGATTCCTGCTGCCTGCCCTCTTGCCTGGTGCGGAGCAAGTCCTTGACGATCTGGGTGAGGGTCAGAGCCTGCCCGGCCGTCCAGGCCAGGCCGAAACCGATCGCACCGGCCTCGGAGCGCGCCCTGGTAATGATCGATTCGATGCGGTGCTGTTCTGCAGGGTAGAGCGGAATGCCCCGGTCGGTGCGGTAGGAGTCGGCGGCCGCCAGCACGCGAATAGCAAGCTCGACGCCATGCCCGGCCACGTAGACGCCGGCCAATGACTCGAGGAAACCCACGAGGTTGCCCTGTGCACCCAACTCGAATCCGGCGTCGACCGCCTCGAGGAGCAGCCGTTCCGCGGCGTCGTATTCGCCGGCCCGCTCTGCGTTTTCGGCCAGGTTAGTCAAAACCACCCCGAGGGCCCATCGATCGCCGAGCGGTCGTACAAGCCTGACGCTCTCGCGACTCAGGTCAAGGGCTCGCGCGTGGTCACCGGCGTAGAAGGCTAACCGCTCCAGAACAACGAATGCGGCAGCGCGAGTCCGGGGGCTGGCATGAGGTATGGCCAATGCTTCGGCAGCGAGTTGGTGGGCGGTGACGGCGTCGTTGAGCTCCATCGCCTGCACGGCCAGGCACATCGTGGTCCAGGCGGCGCCTTCTTCGTTGCCAGCCCTCTGGAATGCCTCAAGCGCGCGGTGGTGAAGGTCGGCCGCCGCGTCGTTGCGACCGAGGAGCCAACACAGAGTCGCTGCTCCACTGAGTGCAGGGGCTTGGAGCGAAGGTGGAGCGTCGGGTGCGCCCGCGACCAGCTTGAGGGCGATCTCGCATTGCTCGGCCACGTCCTCGGTGAGCTCCCAGTAATGCCAGAGTTGCCCGACCATTCGAAGCGCCAGGTCCGTGGAGCCATCCGGCCCCGTTGCCCACAACAGTGCGGCGCGCAAATCGGGTGTATCAGCATTCAGCAGCCGGAAGGCGTCCACTTGCTCGCGCCCCCACAGCTGTGGGCCGACAGACTCAGCGAGGCCGAGGTAGTACTCAGCATGCCGGCGCCGAACGGCCGACACATCGTTGAGCACCCGGAGCCGGTCACGGGCAAACTCGCGAATCGAATGCAGCATCGACACGCGGATTTGTCCCGCGGGATCGGTATAGCGATGCAACAGGCTATGGCGGGCTAGGGAGATGAGCAAGTCTTCAGGCATCGTTTCCGTGCCCGGAGGCTGAGCACAGATGCTATTGACTGCCGCTATAGTCGGATCGCCAGCGAAGACGCCGAGCTGATCGAACAGCCGCCGCTCAGCCTTACGCAACAGCTGGTGGCCCCACTCGATCGTGGCCGTGACTGTCCGCTGGCGGTCCGGAAGGTCGCGGAAGGCTGCCGGCAGCGCGGCAAGGCTGACCTCCAAGTCGTCCAGGAGCTCAGTCTCACTGCGATCCCGCAACTGGGCGGCGGCCAGTTCGATTGCCAGCGGAAGGCCGTCCAGGCGGTGGCACAGACGGGTCAGAACAGCCGCGTTGCCGTGGTCGAGATCGAAATGCGGACGGACTGCCCGGCCACGGGCCAGGAGCAGCTTCACGGCCGGCACCTCCCGTAGCAGAGGCGGCGGGAGGGGCTGGTCAATCGGGGGCAGAGCCAACGGTGCGAGCTCATATTCGTATTCGGCGCGCAGTCCAAGTCTTCGTCGGCTGGTGGTCATGATCCGCAGGTCGGGGGCGGCGGTGAGCATGCCAAGCACCACCGGCCACGCCTCCTCCAGATGTTCGAAGTTGTCCAAAACCAACAACAGCCGGCGCGAGTGTAAGAAGCGAGCCGCGACCTTCAGCGGGTCTTCTCCGGCCCGGTCCTGCAAGCCGAGCGCAGCAACTATGGCGGCCGGCACTTGTTGAGTCTGGGTGAGCGGTGCGAAATTGACCCAGCCCACGCCGTCGGCCATTCGCTCACCGAGCTGGGCCGCTGCTGCCAAGGCCAACCTGGTCTTGCCGGTCCCGCCGGCGCCCGTTACGGTAACCAGCCTGCACCCCTCCGCGGCATACATTGAGCACAGCTCTCTTACCTCTGCATCCCGCCCGACGAACGGGGTGAGTTCGGCCGGGAGGTTGTCCAGCCGTTGCCTGATCCTGCGGTGTCCGTCAGCGGCGGGGGCCGCAAGCAAGGCTTCCTGCCGAAGGACCTGGCCTTCCAGTTCCTGGAGGCGTGCACCGGGATCAATACCCAGTTCCTCGACGAAGATGCTCCGCGCTTTACGGCATGCCGCCAAAGCATCGGCCTGCCGGTCAGAGCGGTACAAGGCGAGCGCAAGTGAGGCCCACAGTCGCTCCCGGTATGGATGCCGGGACACGAGCCGCTGCAGCTCCCCCACCAAAGTGCCGTGTCGGCCCAAAGCGAGCTCTACGTCGATGAGGTCTTGGTGCGCGTCCAGCCGGGCTTCCTCCAGTGCGTCCAGGTCCGGGCGCAGAAGCTCGACGTCGGCAAGGTCCGGGAAAGCGGCCCCTTTGAAGAGCTCTACAGCCTGGCGCAGATATTCGGTGCCTCCGGCCAAATCCCCTGCCTGCACGGCCAGTTCACCGGCGGTGACGTGTTCGCGGAACTGCAGGAGGTCGAGCTCGTCCTCGGTGACTGTCAGCAGGTAACCGCCCGGCCGGCTTGCCAGGCGCTGGGTAGCAACCCCCTTGGACCGGTCCGGTTGGAGCAGGCGCCGCAGGTTGGCAGCGTACACCTGCAGCTGCAGGCCCGGCCGCGCGGGCGGGCGGCCGTCCCAGACGGCTTCAGTCAGGAAGTCAGTGGAGACCACCGAGTTTGCCCGCAGGGCCAGGCATTCAAGAACGATCCGCAGCTTCCCCCTGCCCACAATGACCGGCGCCCCGTCGGCAACAACTTCCAGCGGGCCCAGGGTCCTGATCCACAATGCGCCCATCGCCAAGCACCCCTCACCGACCGGCCGCTGGCCCGGACCTGGTCGGCCCTGTACCGCGGAGCTCATCGACCAGCGACCCCATAGCGCCCGCCCTGACACCCGATGCGGCCTGGAAGTTCCGGCCACAACAACCCCATCATGCTCCCGAGGCAGGCGAAGGGTCCAGTAGTCCGCGGGCGATTAAGGACCGGTTAAGCCCTGCGGGCCACGCTGAGAAAACCAACCCGAAATACGTCCGAAAGGAAATCCCATGAAAACCAGCAGCATTACTCGCAGCTTGGCCTTGTCTGCCCTTGCAGCAGGTGCCCTCGTCGCGCCCGCCCACCCGGCTATTGCCGCCGCTGCTCCCCAACCGATTGCAGTCTCATACTACGAGTCATGCCCGGGCTTCAAAGTGTTGGTGACGGCTGACGGCAAGGTCGGGGTTATCGACCTGCCCGGTGACCGAGCCAAGATCATCTGGCCGGGCTTGACTGTCACTCTCACGGCAAAATCAGGGGAATCCATAACCTACGAGGGCGCCTCGGGCGTGACCCACATTAAGCCAGCCTCCGATGGCGGCCAGTACGTTACCGCGACGGGACGCAACATCATCACCGTTCCTAAGGCAAACGGGCATCCTCTGGGGGTGTACTTCACCATCGGTACCGTCAACTGGACCCTCAACGCCGACGGAACCGAACGCGGAGGCATGTTCACCGGTACCGGCACAGTGGTTGACGTCTGCGCCGAACTGGCCAGCTGAGTCCTAGGCCCTGTTCCGTTCCAGTGACTGGCCGATGATCCGGGCGCCTTCAGGAAAGGCGCCCGGATTCGTCCCCGAGTAGTTGAGCCGGATGAACGGCCCTGCCGGTTCGGCCGGGAACCATTCGTTGCCGCCGGCGATGATCACCCCGGCGGTTTCACAGTCGCGGGTCAGCCGTTCGAGGTCGGTCCCGTCTGGCAGCCTGGCCCACAGGTTCAGGCCGCCCTTGGGCACCTGCTCGATATGAGCCTGCGGGGCGTGCTGGCACAGGCTGGTGACCAGCAGGTCTCGGCGTGACTCGAGCTGGTGGCGGAGGCTGCGGAGGTGCGTCTGCCACCCGGGCTGCGTGACGACGTCGAGCGCTGCCGCCTGGAGCAGCCCGCTGACGTACATCGATTCCGCCGCCCGGTCCGCCAGGATGCGCTCCCTCGCCGGACCGCGGGCGATGACCGCGGCGACACGGATCGACGGTGACACGCTCTTGGTCAGCGAGCGCAGGTAGACCACGTGGCCGGAGTCGTCGCGGGAGGCGACGGGCACGGGGTTGGAGGTGATGCCGAAATCGTGCGCCCAGTCGTCCTCCACCAGGAACGCCCCCTTCGCGCGGACCACGTCCAGGACCTGTTCACGCCGTTCGGCAGACCACTGCGCGCCCGTGGGGTTGGCGTAGTTGGGCTGCGCATAGAACAGCCGCGCGCCGGACTCCTCAAAGGCGCGGGCCAGCTCGGCCGGGTCCGGTCCGTCCGGTCCGCTGGGCACCGGGACAATGCGCACGCCGGCCTGCGCTGCGGCCAGGATGGCACCCCAATAGGACGGCGATTCCATCAGCAACGGCTGTCCGCGGCCGGCGAGTGCGCTGAAAATGGAGCTCAGCCCGCTTTGACTTCCAGGGAGTACGACGACGTCGCTCGGGTTCGGCGGAGTAGTCCCGGCCGGCGTCGAGGCACCGAGTTCGTGCGCGAACCACGATTGCAGTTCCGGCAGGCCGGCTGCGGGCGGACGGAACAATGCAGCGTCGCCGCGGGCTGCCCGGGCAAGGGCGGCCCGCACCAGCCGCTCGGGCAGGAGTTCGCGGTCTGGGTAGCCGGAGTGGAAGGAGATGGCATCGTTGGCCACGTTGCGCATGGTGCTGGACGCCGGCGGCGGCGGCGCCAGCGGCGAACGGAGGGCCGCCGTCTGCCAGCCGTAATCGGAAGGTCGGGCGCTCCGGACGGCGCGCACAAAGGTCCCCACGCCGGGCCGGCTCTCGATCAGCCCCTGTGCCGAGAGCGTCTGCAGGGCCTTCTGCACCGTGACGGGACTGGCCTGGTACTCGGCCACCAGCGAGCGCGTGGACGGCAGCTTCGCACCGGGCGCGGCCGAAGAAATCCATTTCTTCAGGTGCGCCACAATCCGGGAACTGCTATCGTTATTCATGAGAGACAATAGTAGCGCTACTACGCTTTTACCGCCAGTGATACCGTCCGGCCAGCCCACCGGACTCTGGTGGGGTCTCATCGGAGTAGCGGCCTTCTCCTTCACGGTTCCGTTCACGAAGGTGGCCGTCGAGTCCCTGTCCCCGCTGTTTATCGGGTCAGGCCGTGCGGTGGTAGCCGCCATCCTCGCCGCCTTCGCGCTCGCCCTCACCCGGCAGCGGCTCCCCCACGGCACGCTGTGGGCGCGCCTCGCCGTGGTGGCCGGCGGCATCGTCGTCGGGTTTCCCCTGCTGACCTCCTTCGCGCTCACCAACACGCCGGCCAGTCACGGCGCCGTGGTGATCGCCCTGTTGCCCGCCGCGACGGCGACCGTGGCTGTTCTGCGCGGGCGCGAGCATCCCCCGCTGGCGTTCTGGCTCATCACCGGCGTGGGCGGGCTGGCCGCAATAGCCTTCGGATCCCTGCAGTCCGGCGGGTTCGGACAGCTGCACTGGTCCGACCTGCTGCTCCTCGGGGCAGTGGTGGCCGCGGCCATCGGCTATGCGGAAGGTGGCCTGCTGGCCCGCGAGCTGGGCGCCTGGCAGACCGTGTCCTGGGCGCTGTTGCTGGCGTCGCCGCTGATGGTGTTCCTGGTGGCGGTGTCCGTGGCGCAGCAGCCGCCGTCGGGCACACCGGTCCAGTGGTTGGCCTTTGCGTACCTCGGCGTGGTCAGCATGTTCCTCGGCTTCTTTGCCTGGTACCGCGGCCTGGCCATCGGCCCCATGGCCCAGGTCAGCCAGATCCAGCTTGTGCAGCCTGTGCTGAGCATCTGCTGGGCGGGTCTCCTGCTCGGCGAGTCGCTGACGTGGAGCACCATCGTGGGCGGCCTGGCCGTCATCCTCTGCGCCGGCGCCGCGGTACGGGTCAGGCTCAAGCCGGCGCCGTCCAGGAACTACTCACCCGGCCGGGCGCAGCCAACCTGGTCACCATGACCTCACAGGGCCCGCTCGCCACGCTGCTGCCGTTCGTGTACGACCCCTCGGCGGGCGAACGCGGCGCGTTGCACACCCATGTCGCCAGGAGCAACCCCCAGTGGTCCGAACCGGCCATCGGGGAATCCCTGATGATCATCCAGGGCGCGGACGCCTACATATCGCCGTCCTGGTATGCGTCCAAGGCCGAGCACGGACGCGTGGTCCCCACGTGGAACTACTCCACGGCGCACGTTTACGGCACCCTCGTGATCCATGACGATCCGGCGTGGATTGAAGGCCAGGTCAGGCGGCTGACCAACGTCAATGAAGCGGACTTTGAGCACCCATGGAGCGTGGACGATGCGCCGGAGCGCTACATTTCAGGCCAGCTTCGCGCCATCGTGGGCCTCGAACTGGTTATCACCAGGATCGAGGCGAAGACCAAGCTGAGCCAGAACCGATCCGCGGCGGATGTGGACGGCGTGGTCGCAGGAGTCAGCGCACGGGGGCAGGCGGTGAGCGCCTCCGATATCGAGCGGGCCCGGCCGCAATAAAGAGCAACGAAAAAGAGGACGACGTCGGCACTCCCATGAGTGCCGCCGTCGTCCACTATGCAAAATCTACGGTGTGCTGGTGGACGTTGTTGTCGGCGAGGGGCTCATGTCCTCTTCCGACTCGGCGGCTGTGGGCGATGCACTCGAGGTGGGGCTCGCCGTGCCTGTCGAGGAGCCGGTCGAGGTGCCGGTCGGCGAGGAGGTAGCTGAGCCGCCGTCGGCCTTGGCGAGAACCTCGTTCACGAGGTCCTCAAGCTCTTTCTGGTCGTCATCGCCCAGATCTGACCCGCCCTTGGTGGCCACCACCAGCAGCCTGCCCTCCGCAGCGGAGACCTGCATCAGATTCTCGTTGGTACCCTGGCCGCGCGTGCTCAGGGTGGCGAAGGTCTCCGCACCATCCGTTTCCGCCTGCAGTTCCTCGCTGGACACCTCGTAGCGCTGGCCCAGTGCCTCGACGCTGAAGTTGGCGCACTGGTTCATCTTGGCGCTCACTTCCTGGAGCAGTTCGACGGCGTCCGGGCCTTCGCTGCCGGACTGGGCCGACAAAGTGCGCGGCTGGGCGCTCTCGGAGAGGGCGACTGCCACGTCGCCGTTGTCCACCTTGTCGAGGAGCCCGGCAGCGGCGATGGACTTGCAGTCCTGAGGGTCCACCGTCGCCGTGCTCAGCAGCAGGTTGGCAATGTTGCTGCCCTGAGCCACTTGGTCCTGGGAATAGAGCTTTAGTTCGTTGCCTTCCGCATCCCGCATGCCGGCGATGAGTTCGCGCAGTTCATCTTCGCTGTAGACCTTGTCGGCTGCCGCCGCGCTGGTGGTGGCGGTGCCTGTGGGTGAGGGGCTCTGTCCGCCGTCTCCGCCTGTGCACGCCGCCAGGGCCAGAATGCTTGCTGCGGCCAGGCCAATCGCTGAAGTACTGCGCATCGAAACCACTCCTCAAGGATAGGAAGCATACTTGCGGTTGCTAGGTTAGGCCGTTTTAGCTGCCCGTCCAACAGGGCGCGGCAAAGCGGCTCAGCGTGCGACGAGCGCCTCACTTGCCTCCCACAGACCCTGCGCCAGCTCGGCATCGTACGCCTGAGCGTTGGCCTTGGCCAGGGCGCGCTTGGCGTAGTAGGCGCCGGAGATCCAGTCGGTTCCGGCGGTGCCGTTGATGAGCCAGAGCAGGGTGTCGGCGCCCTGGTCCGGGGTGAGCATAAACCGGTTGAGCAGCGTCTTGTAGGCATGCCGCATGGGGCTGGTGGACGCTGCCGCGAAGTTGGTGCGGACTACGCCCGGGTGGAACGCCGCCGTCGTGATTCCCTGCTCGCCGAAGCGGCGGTGCAGCTCGGATGTGAAGAGGATGTTGGCGAGTTTGGCCGTGCCGTAGGCGCGGTTGGTGGAGTAACTGTGCTCCGATTTGAGGTCGAAGAGATCCATTTTGCCGAAGCCGTTGGCGGCGCTGGCGGTGTTGATGACCGTGGCGTTGCTGGCGGTGAGGACGTCCATCAGCTCGGTGGTGAGCAGGAACGGCGCCAGGTGGTTGATCTGGAAGGTGGATTCGTTGCCGTCCACCGTGAGCTGGCGCTTGCCCATGATGCCTCCGGCGTTGTTGGCCAGGACATCGATCCGTTCGTAGTCGTCTTTCAGCTGCGCGGCGAGGGTGCGGACCTGGCCCAGGTCGGCGAAGTCGCTGACGAAATAATCGGCATTGAGCTCCTTCGCGATGGCCTGGGTCTTCTCCTCGGAACGGCCGACGACGACCACCCGGTCGCCTGCCTGCGTCAGCGTCTTCGCGGCTGCCGCGCCGATGCCGTCGCTGGCGCCGGTGATCACAATGGTGCGTTGGGTCAAGGGATGTCCTTTGGTTGGGGTGGGAACCTGAGAAGTGGGTGCGGACTCCTGCCAGCCTAGCGGTAGGCAATTCTGTCGCCGGCGCCCTAACGGGCATAAGCTGCACAAAGAATCTCACCTAGACCCTGGGAGAACCACCATGGAAATGGCCAAAGCGTCCGACGAAGCCAAGGAGCGGTTCCACTCCGTAGTGCCGGACATCCCTGAGGTGGTGGTCAAGCCGATGTTCGGCAACCTGGGCGCCTTCGTCAACGGCAACATGTTCGCCGGCCTGTTCGGCGCCACCATCGGTGTGAAGCTCGCCGACGCCGACCGGCAGGAGCTCGAAGGGGCCGAGCAGACAGTCCCTTTCGGCCCGGCGGAGCGGCCCATGGGCGGCTACACCGGACTCCCGGAGATGTGGAACGCCGACGGTGACGATGCGCGGGCAAAGGCCTGGGTGGGGAAGGCCTTCGAATACGTCGCGGAGCTCCCGCCCAAAGCGCCGAAAGCAGCCAAACCCCGCAAGTAGGGGCGCCCAGGAATACGACGACGACGGCGGGGTGGCCAGAATTTCCCTGGACGCCCCGCCGTCGTACTTCAGTCAGCCGTGGCTGGAGTCAGATCGCTAACCCGCCACGCCGGCGAGCAGGAAAATGACCGCCGCGATGGCGAAGCCCATAACACCGATCAGCGTTTCCATGACGGTCCAGGTCTTCAGCGTGGTTTTGACGTCCATGCCGAAGAAACGGCCCACCAGCCAGAAGCCGGAGTCGTTGACGTGGGAGACCACCACGGAGCCTGCCGCCACGGCGATGACCAGTGCGGCGACCTGCATGCCGTTCAGCCCCGCCAGTGCTACGGCCGGGGCGATAAGGCCCGCCGTGGTGGTCAGGGCCACGGTTGCCGAACCCTGGGCGATGCGCAGGATGGCGGCGATAAGGAAGCCGGCCAGGATCAGCGGGATGCCCAGGTTGCCCAGGACATCTGCCAGCGCGGCACCGATGCCGGACGCGCGGAGCACGCCGCCGAACATGCCGCCGGCGCCGGTGATCAGGATGACCGAGCAGACCGGGCCCAGCGAGGATTCGAGCAGCTTCTCCAGGGCGCCGGCCTCGGTGCCGCGGCGGGCACCGAGCACAAACATGGCCACGAGCACGGCGATCAGCAGGGCCACCGGGGTTTCGCCGATGGTGCGCAGGACCTGGAACCACTGCTCCTTCTTGACGGCTGCGTCCAGGACGCCGGAGGACGCGAGGGTGTTCAGGCCGGTGTTGATGAAGATCAGGACGAGCGGCAGGAGCAGGAGGCCGATGATGGTGCGGAAACGCGGCGGGTTGGACTCGGCTTCAGCGCTGGCGTGGCCCAGGATTTCCGGTACCGGGAGGACCAGTTTTTTGCCGGTCCAAAGGCCGAACAGGTAGGCGGTGACGTACCAGGTGGGGATGGCGGCGATGAGACCGGCAATCAGGACCAGGCCGATATTGGCATCAAAGAAGGCTGCAGCAGAGACCGGACCCGGGTGCGGCGGCAGGAAGATGTGCATCACGGAGAATGCACCGGCGGCCGGGAGGCCGTAGCGCAGCACTCCCCCGCCCAGGCGGTGGGCGACGGCGAAGACCACGGGCAGCATAACTACCAGGCCGGCGTCGAAGAAGATGGGGAAGCCGAAGATCAGGGAGGCGAGGCCCAGGGCGAACGGGGCACGCTTTTCACCGAAGACACCGATCAGGTAGTCCGCCAGCACTTTGGCACCGCCGCTGGTTTCAACGATGCGGCCGAGCATTGCGCCCAGGCCAACGAGGAGGGCCACGGTGCCCAGGGTTGTGCCGAACCCGTTTATCAGCACCGGTACCACCTGGTTGGCAGGGATTCCGGTGGAAAATGCCGTCGCGAGGCTGACTGCGATCAGGGCGATCAGCGCGTGCATCCGCAGCTTGATGATCAGGAACAGCAGTACGACGATCGCTGCTGTTGCGATGAGCAGCAGCGGGCCTGCGCCCAGCGTCTGGGTCCATCCTTCGATGACCATGGTTCTCCTTCGAAACAGAATTTATTGGGGTTTGTGAAAATTTGGGCGGGCTCAGCAGTCGGTGAGTTCCGCCTGGGCGGGAAGCGTGAGGCCTGCCAGCACGGCGGCGACGATCTGTTCCGGGGAGTTGGAGATGTCCAGGCGGAGGCTGCCGGCGGCAAGTTCTCGGTCGGTCAGAGGTTCCAGGGTGGCCAGCTGGCTGGGCAGGAGGGTAGGCGGCATGAAATGGCCTTCGCGGCCCTGCATGCGCTGGCCGATCAGGTCGGCGCCGCCGTCGAGGTGGATGAACAGGACCCGGCCCTGTGCTTCGGAGAGCAGGCGGCGGTAGCTGAGCTTGAGCGCGGAGCAGGTGAGCACGGTGCTTTCCCCGGCAGCGGCATGTGCGCTCATCCAGTTCTGGATTTCCTGCAACCAGGGCCAGCGGTCCTCGTCCTGCAGGGGAATGCCCTGGGTCATCCTGTCGATGTTGGACTGGGGGTGAAACTCGTCCGCTTCGGCACAGGCCCAGCCAAGCTGCCGGGAAAGAGCTGCCGCAATGGTGGACTTGCCGGAACCGGCAACGCCCATCACCACCAGGTGCGTGGCTGGATACTGCATGTTTACCTCCGAAGACGCCGTTGGCTAAGTGAAGAACGCTTTAAGCGCACCTCACAGGGAACTGCGCCGGGAGATAAGGTATCACCATTTGGAACCATAGATACTATCTTTGAGTGTCACAAGTCATACCTTTGGTTCAATCTTCGGTATCCTGTGAGTGCGCTGCGGCGCATAGAGAGGCAGGAAACATGTCGACGGCGACAGTGGACCACGCGGATACCGCGGACGACGGCGGGGCTTCCCCCGCGATGCATGAACGCGTTCTGGAGTCGGTTGGCGTCGCCATCGCATCCGGGAGCCTCCCACCGGGAAGCCGGCTTACGCTTGAGGGCATCCAGCTGGAGTACGGGATTTCCCGCACTGTCGCGCGGGACACTATGAAAGTGCTCGAATCCATGAACCTGGTGTACTCACGGCGGCGGGTGGGCATCGTGGTGCAGGAGCGCGGGCTGTGGAACGTTTACGATCCCAAGCTGGTGAGGTGGCGCCTCGCATCGGCCAACCGCGCCGAGCAGTACGGCAGCCTCACGGAGCTGCGCATCGCCGTCGAGCCGATTGCGGCTGCAGGTGCTGCCCGCCGGGCAAGCGCGGCTGAACGGACAAGGCTGGTTTTTCTGGCTGCAGAGCTGCGGCGGCTGGGTGAAGCCGGCGAACTCGAGGCGTTCCTGTCGGTGGACATCGAGTTCCACTGCCTGCTGCTCGAAAGCTGTGGCAACGAGATGTTTACCGCATTGGAAGGCATGGTGGCCGAGGTGCTCACCAGCCGGACCAAACAGGGTCTCATGCCCTTCAAGCCGCGGAACGAAGCGTTGCAGGCCCACGAGGATGTTGCGGCAGCGGTGGCCCGCGGTGACGCTGTGGCGGCGGAGACCGCAGTCCACCACATCCTGGACGAGGTCCGGAACGCGATGGGCCTGCACTGACTCTTCCGGGACGCCGCGTAAGTGAGTAGCCTGCACTTAGGGGCTCATGCAAAGGGTCCAAACATGCCGTGCAGACTAATCTGTGAGGTGAAAAATGGCCATCACCGGACATTCACGAATAGGGACCGCTTCAACGGCCGCTCCCCCGGTGGTACCGCTGCGTAAAGGCTCCATGGTGGTCGGCTGGCTCACCTCCACCGACCACAAGGTCATCGGGTACATGTACCTGATCGCCTCATTTGTGTTCTTCATGCTGGCCGGCGTTATGGCCCTGCTCATCCGGGCCGAGCTCTTCGAACCTGGCATGCAGATCCTGCAGACCAAGGAGCAGTACAACCAGCTGTTCACGATGCACGGCACCATGATGCTGCTGATGTTCGCCACCCCTCTGTTCGCCGGCTTCACCAACTTCATCATGCCGCTGCAGATCGGTGCCCCCGATGTCGCGTTCCCACGGCTGAACGCCCTGGCCTTCTGGTTCTTCCTGTTCGGCTCCACCATCGCCGTCGCGGGCTTCATCACCCCGCAGGGCGCTGCCGCGTTCGGCTGGTTCGCCTACGCGCCGTTGAATAACACCACGTTCACCCCCGGCGTGGGCGGTGACCTGTGGGTCTTTGGCCTGGCGCTGTCCGGCTTCGGCACCATCCTGGGTGCGGTCAACTTCATCACCACCATTATCTGCATGCGTGCTCCGGGCATGACCATGTGGCGGATGCCCATCTTCACCTGGAACGCCCTGGTGACATCCATCCTGGTCATCATGGCCTTCCCGCCGCTCGCGGCGGCCCTGTTTGCCCTGGGGGCCGACCGCAAGTTTGGGGCACACATCTATGATCCGGAGAACGGCGGCGCGGTGCTGTGGCAGCATCTGTTCTGGTTCTTCGGCCATCCCGAGGTGTACATCATTGCGCTGCCGTTCTTCGGCATCGTGTCCGAGATCTTCCCGGTCTTCAGCCGGAAGCCGATCTTCGGCTACAAGGGCCTTATCTATGCCACCATCTCCATCGCAGCCCTGTCCATGACCGTGTGGGCGCACCACATGTACGTGACCGGCTCGGTCCTGCTACCGTTCTTCTCCTTCATGACCATGCTCATCGCGGTCCCCACCGGCGTAAAGTTCTTCAACTGGATCGGCACCATGTGGCGGGGGTCCCTGACGTTCGAGACCCCCATGCTGTGGAGCCTGGGCTTCCTCATCACCTTCCTCTTCGGCGGCCTGACCGGCATCATCCTGGCGTCGCCGCCGCTGGACTTCCACGTGTCCGACTCCTACTTTGTGGTGGCACACTTCCACTACGTGGTCTTCGGCACGGTGGTGTTCGCGATGTTCGCAGGCTTCTACTTCTGGTGGCCCAAATTCACCGGCAAGATGCTCAACGAGCGCCTCGGAAAGATCCACTTCTGGATGCTGTTCCTTGGCTTCCACGGCACGTTCCTGATCCAGCACTGGCTAGGGGTCATGGGCATGCCCCGCCGCTACGCCGACTATCTGGTGGAGGACAACTTCGCCTGGATGAACCAGTTCTCCACCATCGGCTCCTTCCTGCTCGGCGCCTCCATGATTCCGTTCTTCTGGAACATTTACATCACGTCACGGAGCTCCGAACGCGTTGAGGTGGATGACCCATGGGGCTTCGGCGCCTCGCTCGAGTGGGTCACGTCCTGCCCGCCGCCCCGACACAACTTCACCTCGCTGCCCCGGATCCGTTCGGAACGTCCCGCCCTGGACCTCCACCACCCCGAGCTCCGCGTCCGCGAGCACGAAACCACGCACAGCCCTGCCGCGGCCGCCCTGGGTGCTGCCGATATCGGCGAACAGGATGTCCGCAGCCCAGACCCGGACGTGTGACCGGCTGGCCGGCGACGAATCATGAGCGACCGCGACGATTTTATGGCCTGGGTAAATTCATCGCTCCACCAGGCAGAACTGGCCCTGCACAATGGCGACTCTAACCCTCGCCGCGCGCTCTGGTCGCGCAGGGAACCGGTAAGCGTCCTCGGGGCATGGCGTAATACCCACGGGCAGCAGGAACTCGACGAACTCTTCACGGCGCTGGCGAAAAGTTTTTCTGACTGCACTTCCTACGCTTTTGAAGTGCTGGCGTACGACGTGGTGGGCAACATGGCCTACACAGCCGGGCGGGAACACACTTCGACATCCGTCGACGGTGCAGCCCGCACGTATTCGCTGCGGGCCACGCAGGTTTACCGGCGCGAAGACGGCGAATGGAAGGTAGCCCACCGGCACGCCGATACTGTGACCGAGTGAGGGAACGCTTGGCAGCACACCTGGGTTAACAAAAAGCAGGGCCGGTCAATTAGACCGGCCCTGCTTTGAAAATGAAACCCTAAGGCCCCAGAATCTCTAAAGAATTAGAGTGCCTGGATGTTGACGGCCTGGGGACCCTTGGGGCCCTGCTCGGTTTCGAAGGAAACCTTCTGGTTCTCTTCGAGTGAGCGGAAGCCGGAAGAGGCGATCGCGGAGTAGTGAGCGAAAACGTCCTGTGAGGAGTCATCGGGGGAAATGAAGCCGAAGCCCTTTTCAGCGTTAAACCATTTGACGGTACCAGTAGCCATTATTTTTTGTCCTTCGTGAAGGTGGAGGAAAAGTCCCGACTTTCGGGTCCTCCGGTGTGGGGTGTTCAAAACCGCTACTTCAGAAAGACGCGGACTTTCGACCGCGCGTACTGCCTGAATTACCAACTGCATAAACACAACAACAAAATCAACTGTACAGGAGATTTTGGCGACCGCTTACCACTCGGTGCGAAGGAGCGCCCTTCCCCCGCCCGTAGCGCCATACCAGGATGGCAGCGTAGGGACCTATGGCGACTACCGTCCCCCCTCAATTTTGCGGCTGCGCTGCTCCTGCGCCATTGGCCCATACGGATAGACCCCGACTTGAGGCTGGCTGGCCTGAGTCAGCTGTTTGGTTTCGTCCGGGCTGAGTTGCAGGTCTGCCGCAGCAAGGGTGTCGGCGAGCTGCTCTTTAGTCCGGGCACCCAGGATCACGGACGTGACAGCCGGCCGGTCAGCCAGCCACGCCAAGGCTACCTGGGAGGGGCTCACATCGTGGGCCGCGGCGATGTCTTCCACCGCAGCGATGACGGCCCAGGTATGGGGATTGTCATTGCGTGCCTTCCAGGCCTCCATGCCGCGTTCGGGGTTCTCGCCGAGCCGCGTGGCACCTGAAGGAGGTTGGTCCCGTTTGTACTTGCCCGATAACCAGCCGCCGCCCAGCGGGGACCACGGCAGCAAACCAATCCCGGCGTCGAGCGCAGCCGGGACAATCTCCGATTCAATTTCCCGGACCAGCAGGCTGTACTGGGGCTGCAGGGTCACCGGCGGGCTCCAGCCGTGGGCGCTGGCGACGTGGACGGCCTTGGTCAGCTGCCACCCGAGGAAGTTGGAGAAGCCGTAATAGGCGATCTTGCCGCGGCTGACGGAGTCGTCCAGGAAGCGGAGCGTCTCCTCCAACGGAGTGATCGGATCCCACGCGTGCAGCTGGTAAAGGTCGATCTGGTCCACGCCCAGACGGCGGAGGGAATCATCCAGGGCGCGGGTGAGGCGGCGGCGGGACGTTCCGACGTCGTTCGGTGCCGTTCCCATCGGAAAGCGGCCCTTGGTGGCGAGCACCGCCTTGTCCCTTACTTCCGGGCGCCGCGCCAGCCAGCGGCCCACAATCTCCTCCGATGCGCCCGCGCTGTATACGTCAGCGGTGTCGATGAAGTTCCCACCGGCGTCGAAGTAGCTGTCCAGCACTGCGTGCGAAGCCTCTTCCGTGGCTTCGGCACCGAATGTCATGGTTCCCAGCGCATAGGCGGAAACGACTGCGCCGCTGTGGCCCAGGGTTCGATATTGCATGGTGCTCCTCGGTGATCAGTTTTCGGTGGTCGTGCTGCGGTTGGTGTGGTAAGTCCGCCACGTATGTTCAGGCTCGAAGCCCAGCAGGCGCCGGGCCTTGTCGATCGACAGCATGGTCTCGTGTTCGCCCAACTCCCTGGTCACCGTGACGTCGGGGAACACCTCCGCGGCAAGGCTGGCGCTGGAACGCGTCATCACGGTGTCCGCGTTCGCGACGATGAAAGCCTCGAATCCAGGCTGCCCGTTTTCCAGCGCACGCGCCACAGCCTGCGCGCCGTCGCGCCCGTCAATATAGCCCCAGAGGTTCCACTTGCGCAGCGCGGCGTCGGCATCGAACGACGGGAACCGTTCATAGTCCTCAGGATCCATCACGTTCGAGAACCGCAGGCCCGTAATACTCAACTCCGGATCCCAGCGCGTCAGCTGGATGGCCATCTGCTCCTCAAGGTGCTTCACCAGGGAGTACGTGCTTTCGGGCCGGGCCGGATAATCCTCATCCACCGGAATGTAAGGCGGATCGACGTCAAACGGCAGTCCCAGCACCGTCTCGCTGGAGGCATAAACCACCTTCTTGATCCCGGCCCGCCGGCACGCCTGGAAGACGTTGTACGTGGAGAGCATGTTGTTCTCGAACGTGGCGGCATCCGGAATGATGCCGGGCGCCGGAACAGCACCGAGATGGACGACCGCGTCAAACCCCGAGTGCCGGTCGTCGAGACCCAGAAACACGTCAAGGACCTCGCCATAGTTGCGCAGATCCACGATCGCCAACCCGTGGCCCCGCTCCCCCGCACGATCAAGGTTCAACACCTGGTGGCCATCGCCGGTCAGCCTGCGGACCACATGCCGCCCCAATTTTCCGCTTCCGCCGGTCACTGCAATTCTCATGGGGTTACTCCTTCAGATGGTATTACTCGGCAGTCCGATCTGGCCTGCCGCCAGCGCTCTAAGTCCCAGCGCATCGGGACAACCCTGCTGCCTGTGTGCAGGGCAGACAGCCTTGTGCGTGCGCGACCGGTGCGCCGCGCACGCACTACCGGCGCATCCGGCAACGCACTGCGACTCTCCTGATTCAGGTCATTTATGAGGGTGTAAGCAAGCAGCGAGTAATCCATAGTCATCTTCCTGTCATTTAAGGGCACCAAACCAGGCCGCATAATGCCCTGTCCGGGGCTCGAAAACCCCCTCGCGGCAGCTCATTCGCAGCGGATCAAATGGCACCCTGCGGCATTACCCGCCCGTTCCAGCCGCTGAAGGATTCCAGCCCGGGATCCGCTGTCGTGAGGTGTACGAGGAAGACGCTACGCACGTTATGGGTTCATGTCAGCACGTTAGCCCCGCCCTGCTTTTCCTAGGACTGACAGACCTACCTTGGTTATAGGAGGCAGCGGGGACACCCGCCTCACCCGACCCTGACGTAGGGCTCGGCCAGAAGTTCCCCGCCGCCGGGCTGCTCGCCTCGGTGGTGCCGCACAACTACCCGGTAGTTCTCGGCCGCGATGTCGCCGGTATAGTCGCGGCAGTCGGTAAGGGAGTCGACCACGTTCAAATCGGCGGTGAAGTGTTCGGCCACGTCTTGCTTGCTCCTCAGCGGCCGGTGCGCATCCGATCACGTGCGCAACTCACAACGGCGGACAAGTCGAGCCCGTAGGCCGGCCCGTCGCCGGAACCGTACTCCTCGAGGCGGGCCGCACCGCGCTCGAAGAGCCGGTGCCCGCCAACGCTGTTCCCCCGAGCGGCGTGGGTAAGCCCGACGCAGATCTGGGCGAGACCTTGCCAAAGGTTGCGTTCTTCGGCCGGCCCAGCCTTCCAGCGGGCCTCGAGTACCTCGTGGGCGGCGAAAGGCCGGCCAGCGTCCACCAGACTCCGGGCCGAGACCAACGTCTGCGCCGGTGGCAGCGGCTCCTCCGAGACCGGCTCGACGCCAGCGCTTCCGTACGGCAACGGCCGCCCAAGAGCGTCACGTGGCCGGGCCTGCCGGGGGCGCCTTGAAGCATCCCGGTCCCTGTCACCGGTCATTGCAGTTTCCGCCCTGGGCGTCCGTGGACTTGATCGACCTTCATATGTCCCTTCATACGTCCAATGCTAAGACCCGGCCCTTCGAACATCCGCACAACCGCCAGCCGTTGAAAGAGGTTCACACTGTCTCATCGGCGGCCCTTGCCCCCGTCCGGACACCTACCTGCGGTGCATTTGCAACGTCGGGGCTCGCGGAAGCCGCCAAAGTGCGGGGATTCAGGCCTCCGACGATGCAAAACTTGCCTTGCCCGGATGCCCTCCACGGAAATTGTCACCGCCCCCGTGTAGCTTAGAAACAACAGCCCCCGCACCGAGGACACCATGGATTTCTACGCCATCAACGCACTGCGCGAGAACCACGCGGGGTGGTCTCTGCTCCGCGCTCAGAACGCCCCGCTGGCCGTGAGTTTCTTCATCAAAGCCTTCACCGGGCCCAACCAACGGGACATCGGCCGGCAAGAACTCATCGACCACCTCGATGATGTCCTGTTCGGCCTCCGCGAAGTCTTCGGCGAAGACAAATACCCCCGCCCGGCCGGGGAATATCTGGACGAGTGGGCTGCCCCGGAACGCGCGTGGCTGCGAAAATACTACATCCCGGGCCAGGACGAGCCGCGCTACGATCTCACGGCCGCCGCCGAGGACGTAGTCCGCTGGGTGGAGAGCCTGAGCGGCCGGGACTTCGTGGCCACCCAGTCCAGGCTGACCAGCATTTTCGCCGTCCTGAAGGCCCTGGTCCAGCAGTCCGAAACCGACCCGGAGGTAAGGCTCGCCGAGCTCCAGCGCCAGCGGGACGGGATCGACGCCGAGATGCAACGGATCAAGGACGGCAACATCCGGGTAATGACCGGACCCGAAGCTCTGGACCATTTCCAGCAGCTGACCACCCTGGCCAAGGACCTGCTCTCCGATTTCCGGGAGGTAGAGCAGAACTTCCGGAAGCTTGACCGCCAGGTCCGCGAACAGATCGCCACGTGGGACGGCTCCCAGGGCGAGCTGCTGGCCTCCATCTTCGCCAACCAACAGGACATCAGCGGCTCGCTCCAGGGCCGCACGTTCCAGGGCTTCTGGGACTACCTGATGTCCCCGCAGCTCCGTACCGAACTGCGGGACTTGCTTCACCGGGCCACCCGGATCGACGCCCTCGCCAAACTGGACAATCTGCACGCCGTGACCAACCTGCACCAGGACTGGCTGCCCGCCGTCGAGCAGACCCAGGCCACAGTCCGCCAGCTCTCGCAGCAGATGCGCCGGCTCCTCGATGACAAGGTGTTCCTGGAGAACAAGCGCATCATGCAGCTCGTCCGGAGCATCGAATCCGGCGCGCTGGGCACCCGGGAGGTGCCGCCGTCGGGCGTCTTTATGGAGATCGCCGCGCAGTCTGTGGATGTGGCACTGCCTTTTGAGCGGCCGCTGTATGAGCCGAGCCGGCGGATCATGGTGGACGACGTCGTCGTGGCTGCAAATGATGCTGAAGTCGACGCCGGCGCCCTCTTCAGCCAGTTCCATGTGGACACGGAGCGGCTCAAGTCCAACATTGACGACGTCCTGGCCGGCACCGAACAGGCCACGCTCGGCGAAGTAGCATCCGCACATCCGCTCTCCCAGGGGCTGGCCGAAATCGTCGCCTACTACCAGTTGGCCACCGAATCGGACTGGGCCTCCATCAACCCGGACGAGTCACAGCAGTTGTCCTGGCAGCTCCCGGACGGCAGCATCCGGGAAGCCACCGTCGAACAGATCATCTTCGTGAGGCCCGCATGACCACCACAGACGCACCGGAAACACACACGCCCGGGGAACTTCCCGGCGTCGTCACGAAGCTTTTCAAAGGCGTGGTGTACGCCGAGGCCGACGAAAAGGTCTGGCAGTCGCTGCTGGTCCTGTCCTCCCACGTCCGCGACTATGTGGCCGTCCTGGGCCTTGACCTCATCCTGGACGAATCCGAGGGATACGCGTTCCTCAAATCGCGCGAGGATCCGGACGGCACGCTGCCGCGGCTGATCCCCCGGCGCCCGCTCACCTTCAACGTCAGCCTCCTCCTGGCGCTGCTCCGCGGCCGGATGCTCGAATTCGACACCAACAGCAGCGAACTGCGCCTCATCATGACGGATCAGGACATCGCGGACATGGTGGCCGTTTTCCTGCCCGAATCGAGCAACGAGGCGCGGATCCTGGACCAGCTCGGCACCAACATCAAGAAAGTGGTGGAGCTGGGCTTCCTGCGGAAACTGCGCGGCCAGGCGGGGACGTACGAGGTAGCACGGATCCTGAAGGCCTATGTGGATGCCCAGTGGCTGGAGGAATTCGAGGCGCGGCTGGCCGACTACCGCGCCTCGCTCAGCGGCACCAGCACAAAGGAAGAGGACAGCGCATGACCACCGGGACGGCGGCAGCAGTCAGTGACGGGACGGACCAGCAGGAGATGCTGTTCAGCCTGGACGAAAAAGCGGACGACGCCGGTACTCCCCCGGGCTTCCGGCTGCACCGACTGGAGCTGCTCAACTGGGGCACCTTCCATCAGGAAGTGCGCACCTTCCGGCTTGACGGGTCCAACAGCCTGCTCACCGGCGACATCGGCTCCGGGAAGTCGACAGTGGTGGATGCCATTACCACCCTGCTGCTGCCGGCCAACAGGATCGAATACAACAAGGCCGCGGGTGCACAGAAGAAGGAACGCACCCTGATGTCCTATGTGCGGGGCTTCCACAAGAGCACCCGGAGCGCCGGCGGCGAATACTCGAAGCCCGTTGCCCTGCGCGGCACCGGTAAGCTCACGGTGGTCCTCGGCGTCTTCCACAACGCCGTCCTGGGCAAATCCATCACGCTGGCCATCACCCTCTGGGCCACCCAGGAAGCCGGCCA
Source organism: Pseudarthrobacter sp. NBSH8 (assembly GCF_014217545.1). Lineage (NCBI taxonomy): Bacteria > Bacillati > Actinomycetota > Actinomycetes > Micrococcales > Micrococcaceae > Pseudarthrobacter > Pseudarthrobacter sp. NBSH8. Next base: position 1,054,764 of record NZ_CP043178.1, on the reverse strand, counting down.
GCCCAACCGCTTCTACTCGCTGGTGGAGGGCGAGCAGTCCATCGCCGGAGACTTCGGCAATTTCGGCCAGGACCCCGCGAAGCTGAAGAAACAGCTCCGGGCTGCCGGGGCGTCCATCCATGAAACCTTCGAGCCATACGCGGCGGCGTTCAAGCGGCAGTTCGGCATCAGCGGCAACCAGGCCATGGAGCTGTTCCACCGCACGGTGTCCATGAAGCAAGTGGAGAACATCACCAACTTTGTGCGCACCAACATGCTCGAGGAAGACGACGTCGAGGCCCGGATCGGCAACCTCATCCACCACTTCGACGACCTGAAGAAGGCCCACGACGCCGTCCTCCGTGCCAAAGACCAGATCTGGCTGCTCACCCCCATCACCGAGGGCGCGGCCCAACATGCCGCCCTGAGCCGGGACGATGAATTCGCCCGCCAACAGCGGGACCAGCTGCACCCGTGGTTCACGGACCAGAAGCTGCAGCTGAGCATCGAGCACCAGGCGGAACTGCGGAACACCGGCTTGCGGCTGCAGGAGGACAGCGGCAAACTGGCCACCGAAATCACCCAGCTCCGCCTCGACCTGGCTGCGGTCAAGGAAGATATCCGCAGCAACGGCGGCGGCAGGCTGGCGGCCATCGAGGCCGAGGCTGCGCGGCTGGGCGAGGAGTCCCGGTCGCAGCGGGTCCGCTTTGAGAAGTACGCCGAAGCTGCGGCCGATCTTGGCCTCCAGGCCCCGGCGGACCGCGTGCAGTTCGACGCCAACCGGGCCCGCCTCACCGACGTCGAAAAAGAACTCGCCGCCCGTGCCGACGAAGCGCAGGACAGCCGCACCGAGCTGAGTATGACGCGTACCGTGCTCACCGGCCGCGCCGCGGACGTCGCCGCGGAGCTGACCAGCCTGCAGGCGCGACCCAACCTGCTGCCGCGGCCCCAGGTGGAACTCCGCCGTCGTCTGTGCGAGGGGACGGGCATCGCGGAGTCCCACCTTCCGTACGCGGGCGAGCTGCTGCGCGTCCGCGATGGCGAAGCGGCCTGGGAAGGCGCCGCCGAACGCACCCTGCGCGGCTTTGCGCTGTCGCTGCTGGTGCCCTCGGAGCACTACGCTGCGGTGAGCGGCTGGGTGGACGGCAACAACCTGCGCGGCCGGCTGGTGTACCTGAAGATCGGCGAATCGTACGCTCCGAAGCCGGCCGAGGCGGGCACCTTGGCGGCGAAGATTGCCATCAAGCAGGGGACTCCTTTCCGCAATTTCCTGCTGGATGAGCTCAGCAGCCGCTTCGACTACTTCTGCTGCGACACCCTTGAGGACTTCCGCCGCCGTTCCAAGGCCCTGACCGCCAACGGCCAGCTTAAGGGCGGCCGCGGCCGCCATGAGAAGGATGACCGGCAGGAACTGTCGGACCGCCGGAATTACGTCCTGGGCTGGGACAACCTGGACAAGATCAGCCGCTTCCGTGCGGAACGGGACGAGGTCCAGGGTCAGCTCAGCGTATTAGCCGGTCAGCTGTCCCGGGTCAACGATTCCCTGGGCGCCATTGGCAGGCAGAACCAGCAGTTGGGCATCATCGGGGCGGTGTCCGACTTCGCCGAGCTGAGCTGGCAGCTCACCGCACGCCGCATCGAGGAGCTCAAAGCGGAGAAAGCCCAGCTGGAGTCCACCAGCGACGTACTACGGCAGCTGACGGCGAAGGAAACCGAGCTCTCCGGAAAGCTGGAGCGCCTGCAGGTGCGGGCTGATGATATCCAACGCCGGATCGGCTCCAACGAGGGCGCGGCCAAGGACATCGTCGAGGCGATCGAGGACTGCCACGACGTCCTGCGGGAGACACCGTTAACGGACGACGGCGGCGTGTTGGCCGCCGTCGCCCGGCTCGCCGCCGCGGAACTCGCCGGCAAGCCGCTCACCTACAAGAACACGGGCACGGTGGAAAGCGCCGTCCGGAACGGGCTGACCGACACCATTGACGCGCTGTCCAAGCAGATCGCCCGGGCCGCCGAGAAAACTGTTCGGCTGATGGCTGAGTTCCGGAACAAATACCAGAACGAGACCACGGAGATCGACGCCGCCCTGGAGTCAGCGGGCGAGTTCGGCCAACTCCTGGAGCAGCTGGTCAGCAACGATCTCCCGCGCTTCGAAGCCCATTTCAAGGAATCCCTGAACCAGAACACCATCCACGAGGTGGTGGCGTTCAACGCGTTCCTGGACAGCCGCCGGCAGGACATCGTGAACCGGATCGGCGAAATCAACCTGTCCCTGGCCGGGATTGAGTACAACGCCGGCCGGCACATCCAGCTGGAGCACCAGAACAGCACCGACCTGGACGTGCGGCAGTTCGGCCTGGACCTGCGGGCCTGTTCGGAGGGCACCATCGGCGACGATGACCAGTACTCCGAGCAGAAGTACCTGCAGGTGGAGCGCCTGATCGAGCGGTTCCGGGGGCGGGACGGCTACACCACCCTCGACGAGCGCTGGACCGCCAAGGTCACGGATGTCCGGAACTGGTTCACGTTTTCCGCCTCGGAGAAGTGGACCGAGACGGGCGAGGAATTTGAACACTTCACGGATTCGGGGGGCAAGTCCGGCGGCCAGAAGGAAAAGCTCGCCTACACGATTCTCGCGGCTGCCCTGGCATTCCAGTTTGGGCTGGCGTCCGGCAAGAGCGCCGGGAAGAATGCCGGCAGTGGGCGCAGCTTCCGGTTTGTGGTGATCGATGAGGCATTCGGCCGCGGCTCCGACGAGTCCGCGCGCTATGGACTGGAGCTGTTCCAGCGGATGAAGCTGCAGTTGCTGATCGTCACTCCCCTGCAGAAGATCCATGTGATCGAACCCTTTGTCTCCCATGTAGGCTTCGTGGCCAACACCAACGGCGACGATTCACAGCTGCGGAACATGACCATCCAGGAGTACCGGGACGAGCGGGCCCGGCGTGCCTAAACAGCCTGCACAGGGTTGGACCACACTGGCTGATTTGCGGGCGCAGTCACAGAAAGCCTGGGGCAGCGGTGCGTTGCTCCGCGAGGTACTGGAACCCGGCGGGCTGTACCCCCGCCGTCGTCCGTTGAAGCGTCCGACGGCGGCGACGCTCCGGAGTGACTATGCTGCGGCGAGCGCGTGGGCGGCGGAGTTGTTCGGCGCAGTGGGTCCGTTCAGCCTCGAAACGGCCGAGGTGGGCCGCACCACGGTCGGCGCTAACCAACTGCCGGCGGCGGCAATCTTTGCAGACGCCGAGGCCGAGATCGCGCTTGTGGGCAAGGCAAAGGAGGCGGCCCGGTTTCTGGAGCTCGCCCGGGTCCTGGCCTCGCTGCACTCATCCTTCCGCGCGTGGGCGCTGAAGCGGCCGCTTAAGCTGCTCGAACTCGGCGCCGACGCGCTGACCGCAGCCCGCGTGGCCCTATGGCTGCAGGACAATCCCGAGCCAGGCATCTATGTGCGGCAGCTGGGCATTCCCGGTGTGCACACCAAGTTCATCGAGAACCACAGGGCAGTGATCAGCGAACTGGCGTTGGCGCTGCGGGCAAATTCCGAGCCCAGCGCGATCGGTCCCGCCGATGAAGCTTTTCCGGATTCGTCCGCGGAAGCCGGCTCGCTGCTGGGGCTGACGCAGGCCCGGACTCCGGCAGCGCGCTTTGCCGCCGGCCACGGCTTCCTGCATCCTCCGGAGCTCGTCCGATTCCGCCTGCTGGATCCTGCCGTGCCGCTGCTGGGCCAGGCACGCGACGTGACCGTGACAGCTGAGGCCTTCAGCACTCTGAGCCTGCCGGTCACCAGAGTGCTGATCACGGAGAACCTCGTCAACTTCCTGGCCCTACCCGAGCGATCTGACACTCTGGCGATTTACGGCGGCGGTTATGGGTTCTCGTCGCTACGGGATGCAGGGTGGCTGCTCGGCTGTGAGGTCCTGTACTGGGGTGACCTGGACACGCACGGGTTCCGGATCCTGGACCAGCTCCGCGCCGTCCACCCGCAAGTGGTGAGCGTGCTGATGGACGAGGCCACACTGCTGGCCCACCGCGACGCCTGGGTCCGCGAGCCGACACCGTCGAAGGCTGTGTTAAGCCGGCTGACGGCCGAGGAGTCAGCGCTCTACGAGAGGCTCCGCGATGACGCGTTCGGAGTCGCGGTCAGGCTGGAGCAGGAGCTGGTCCCGTGGGACTGGGCGCTGGTGCGGCTCGATACCAGTCGTTGAAGCTGCTGTCCCAAAGCGTGATGAGAAGAGGCCCTGTCCGGAGTAATGTCTGCCCTAAGGACGCGGGTTGAAGCCGTTCCCGGCCGGGGAACTGCCCGCACCCCGGAAGGTGGAAATGAAATGAGAAGCAAAGCATTGGCCGTCGTGTTCATCACGGCCACAGCGACTCTGATGTCCGCGCCAAGTGCTCTGGCGTTCGAGCCCTCGGCGGACCCCCGGGGCAATTTCAATTGCCCCAATGACGAGCCAGTTCCCGGACACCCTGGCTACCCAGGCATCGCAACGGGCCTTGGGAAGTCGTACGTGAACTCCGGCGGTACTGCCGCGGCCGCATGGTCAGCCACTGTCCTGTTCCACGGCCCGCTTGTCCCTTGCTGAGCTGCCCCCGTCCAGGTCAATTTGGTGCCACGCCGGGTTTACCCCTCTACCGTCCCGGCAGCGAAGGCTCGGTTGCGCTGGGGGTGGCAACTGCCGGGGTCGGGGCGATGTGAAGCCGCGTGGAGAATGCAGCCACGAGGGCAAAAACGAAGGCTCCTGCCGCGATGGCCAGCGCCATCGCGGCGACGGTCCCGTAGCCGCTGACCCGGGGGTCCAGGAACGGGTAGGGGTACCAGTCGACGATGGGACCGCGGATCAGGCTGTAGACCAGGTAAAGCAGGGGAAACCCGAGCCAGATCAGCGAGGTCCGGACCGGGACCCTGGTTCTGGGCAGGTCCACAAGCCAGTCGATCACCATGATGGTTGGGATGGTGTAATGCAGGACCACGTTGATCCAGGGGATGGGCGTGTTGACGTCGATGTTACTGAGCAGAAGGCTGTAAACAATCCCCGTGATGGTCATATAGATGGTTGCGGCTCCGCGCAGAAGCTCAAGCCAGCGGGGGCTTTCGCCTTGCCACGCGTACCGGCCGGCGATGGCCAGGGTAATGACCGCGATGATGTTGGATTCGATGGTGAAGTAGCTGAAGAAGTTCCCCGCGGAGGCGCCGGGAACGTTCTGGAGCAGGTGTGTCAGCTGGAAAAATATGGCCAGGAATCCGAGCAGGGCAAACCAGAATCTGAAAAGTGCTTGACCTCGATTGGGTGTCATATGGAAATCCTAAGGGGCCGGGAAACTCCGGGCCCCCAGCTGGATGGTGTTTGAGCGTGTCGGCCCGGGACGGTTGGGGCCGTCGTAACGGAACCCCGCCAAAAGCCCGATTGCACGAAGTGACGTGTAATTTAGGCATAACATCACCCGGCCCGAGGACGCCCATGATTAACGCCACCACCACGCCGCGCGCCTTTAGCCTGCAGCGTGAATGGTCCGGGGCCTTCACTTTGATGCTGCTGGCGCTATTCATCGGAGCGGCCGTCACCGTCGTCGGAGTTCGTTTCGTGGTGAACGAGATGGAAGCTGCGACCGGACGGCTCCAAGCCGAGTACGGCAGCGTTTCGGAACTGGCCGCCGCCCTTGAGACACATGAACAGCTGGGATACCAGCTGCTCGCGCTGGCGCCCGTCCACAGGGCAGCGTTTGTCCTTGAACAGCAGGACATTGAGTTGCTTTTCCTTGCGGCCTCCGCGGTCCGGGCGGAAGATGAAGGCCGGTCCGACGCCCTGTCCGCGGCGCGGCAGGAATGGCAGGCCGGCCTTGAGAAGGCAGGGCTCTGGGGTGATGACGTGCTGGGCCTCGCGGAGATCAACCTGGCCGATGCGCCTGCCTTCGCGGCCGCGAGCTCAAACGTGCGGAAACAGCTCTCCGCCGTCCAGCAGTCTTCCCTCCAGGCGCTCAACAACGGACTTGTGGACACCCGCGAGCTCGAGGGCCTCCTGGTGGTTGGCCGGTTCGGGCTGTTCGTGGCGGCCATCGGCGCCACCCTGTACTTCCGCCGTCGGATGGTCAAGGACCTGATGCGGCCCGTCAACAGCCTCCGCCGGGGCGTCCTGAAGCTCCAGTCCGGCGACTACAGCCACCGCCTGGACGTCGCCCGGCGGGACGAACTCGGCGAGGTGGCGGTGGCCTTCAACGGCATGGCCGCGGCGCTCCAGGACAGCCACAAGGCATTGACCTATCGGGCAACACACGACGACCTCACCGGGCTCGCGAACCGCGCGGCCTTGGCGGAGCGACTACTGGCATCCTTCGAGCCGGACAGCGACCGCCGGACCCGGCACGAGGGCCTGCTGTTCATCGACATCGACGATTTCAAGGACGTCAATGATTCCCTCGGCCATGAAGGCGGCGACGCGCTGCTCGCCCAGCTGGCCGAGCGGCTGCGGGCCAGCGTCCGCAGCCACGACCTGGTGGCACGGCTGGGCGGCGACGAGTTCGCCGTCGTCGTTCTGGATAACGACGACGGCACTCCGGCCACGGGGCCTGTTGCCGAGCGGATCTACGAGGCTCTGAGCGAGCCGTTCATGATCGGCGACCGGTCACTGCGGGTGTCGCTGAGCATGGGCGTCGCCCAGCGCACCGCGGACACGGCGGACGTGACGGAGCTGCTGCGGCAGGCCGATTCGGCCATGTACCGGGCCAAGCACAGCGGCAAGGCCCGGTACGAAGTCCACGGGAGCTGAGCCCGGTCGAAACCTGGCACAAAAAGTTCTTTGAGCTAAGAGCCTTCGAACCCTACCGGCCAGCCGGAAACTGCCGGAGAATCGCAGCATCAATGGCTCCCAGTGAAAGGCGCCCTCATGATGTGGGATTACGGCATGAATATGGGCTGGACGATGTGGCTGTGGGGCATACTCCTGCTCGTCGGGATAGCCCTGCTTGTACTGGTTGCGGCGCGCCTGTTTGGCGCGGGCAGAGGTCCGGGCGGCATGCAGGGACCGCCGGGTCCCTACCCCGGCAGGAGCCGCGCCCGGCAGATCCTCGATGAGCGGTTTGCCCGCGGCGAACTGTCTGCGGACCAATACCGCGAGCAGCTGGGGGTCCTCGGGGAAGACCAGTAGTGCGCCCCATCAGCCGCCGGAGCGCACTCCTGGTGGGAGGCCTCGGCGCGGCAGCCACGGCCGCCGGCGGAGCCGGGCTCTGGTGGACGGCCAGTTCCCGGTTCTCTCCGATAGCAGGCGCGGACTTCACCGAACCAGATGCGTTGCACAGCACCAACGGAGGGTTGCAGGTCCGGCTTGAAGCTGCTCCGGGATCAATCCGGCTCGGCGGCCACCAGGCATCGGTGCTCGGCTACAACGGAGGAGTCCCGGGCCCCACCCTGCATCTTAGGGGTGGGGACGTACTCCAAATAGAGCTGGTCAACAGCTTGGCCGTCCCCACCAACCTGCACGTCCACGGCCTGCACGTGTCACCCCAGGGAAACGGAGACAACGTCTTCGTGGTGGTCCAGCCCGGCCGCTCATTCAGCTATGAGTACTCACTGCCGGCAGACCACCCGCCCGGGATCTACTGGTACCACCCGCACCATCACGGCGTGGTCGCTGACCAGATTTTCGCGGGCCTCTTTGGCACCATCATCGTCGAGGACACGGATCCCCCGGCCACCAGCCGGGATCGCATTATGGTCATTTCCGACATCACCCTGGACGGGTCCGGTTCAGTCGCTGGCGCCTCGCCCATGGACCGGATGATCGGCCGCGAAGGCCGCCTGGTCCTGGTCAACGGTCACAGCAACCCGAAACTCTCAGCCAGGCCGGGAGAGCGCGAACGGTGGCGGATCGTGAACACCTGCGTTGCCCGCTACCTGCGGTTACGGCTGGACGGGCAGCAGATGCAGCTGCTCGGCATGGATTCCGGGCGCTTCCCCACACCAAAGCCGGTGGACGAGTTACTGCTGACGCCGGGCAACCGTGCAGATGTGCTGGTAACCGCGATCGAGGGCGAGTCCGCTTTCAGGACCATGTACTACAACCGTGGCAGCATGGCCGGCATGATGGGGCCGGCACCACTGGGCCCCAGCAGCGGGGACGCAGGGGACACTGTCCTTGCGACCCTTTCGGTGTCCGGCACAACGTCCGGCGCCCCTCTGCCGGTGCCCGCCCAGCCGGCACCGGCAGACCTAAGGACCGCGGTGGTTGCCGCGCACCGGCAGCTGACCCTCGGCGTGGGCGGCCTGGGGGTGGGGACGGGAATGATGAGTTTCACCATCAACGGCCGGGTATTCAATGCAAGCCGGACGGACACCGTCGTGGCCGCGCAGACCGTGGAAGAGTGGACCCTGCTAAATCCAAGCCCCATGGACCATCCATTTCATCTGCATGTCTGGCCGATGCAGGTTGTCGAGGAATCAGGGACCGCTCCGGACACCATCGCCTGGCGGGACGTGGTCAATGTCCCGGCCAACGGCCAGGTGAAAGTCAGGATCAATTTTGAAGAATTCACCGGACGCTCCGTCTACCACTGCCATATCCTCGATCACGAGGACCAGGGAATGATGGGCGTCGTCGAAGTCCGCTGATTCCCCAGCCGACTACACCTATTTTTTGCGAAATGAGCCATCCGGGATGCATGCCGGCCCCGAACTGAAGGCATAACCCGACGGTTTGGCAGGTAAGCACAACCCGCTGATCCGCAAACCCATATCGCATCAGGAGATCATCATGGCCACTCACACCCACACCGGCACAGTAACCCGCACCAATGTCCAGAAAGCATCCATGGTTGTCGGCGCCGTGTTCCTGCTGGTCGGTGTCCTGGGCTTCGTACCGGGCCTGACGGCAAACTTCGGCGAGCTGCATTTCGCGGGACACGAGTCCGAGGCAATGCTGCTGGGCCTGTTCCAGGTATCTGTCCTGCACAACGTGGTCCACCTGCTCTTCGGCGCGGCGGGCATCGCCTTGGCCAAGTCCGCCACCGGCGCCCGCTCGTTCCTTCTCTACGGCGGGGTTATCTATCTGGTCCTGTTTGTATACGGCCTGGTGGTCCCCCAGGAATCGGCCGGGAACTTCGTGCCGCTGAACGGCTTCGACAACGTTCTGCACCTGCTGCTCGGCGTCGGCATGATCGCCCTGGCCATGGTCCTCAGCAAGGGACACACCAAGGTCCGCGCCTAAGGGACCGTTTGCACCATCAGGCAACCGTGGCAATGGCCCCGTCCGCAGCATCGCGCTGCTGGCGGGGCCAGTACCGTTCCCAGCCAGGTCAGTGCGGCTCAGGGCATGAACCGCACGTTATGGTCCGGCAACAAGGATTTCCACAATGGCTTCCTCGCAGCCCGGCGCGTGCGTGCCTGCATGGACCTTCGAGAACCTGCTCACAACCTGGCCCGAGTTAGCGAAGCCAAAGTAGGCGGCCGCCCCCTTTATTTCTTTGATAATCTCGGGAACGGCACCGGGGCCGTCCGTGACGGCATGATCCGAGATGCCAAGTCCGGTGCAGGCGGCGTGACTGTTGGCAATCTCGGCGGATGCGGGGACGGCGCCTGTGAAGAGCACAACCAGTACGGCGGCACTCACGGCGGCAGAGGTGCGTTTGACGTTCATGGGTTTCTCCTGGAATAGGGCTACGACGAAGCCCCTATACCCACGGCGGAGAAATATGGGACCCCGCCAGTAAGGCCATTCTCCGCTTGCAACACGGCCCCGGCAATAGGCCGAGGAGACTCACCTTCGGGGGTATTGTGCCGGTATTCCGAGACGTCCCTTACGGGCCCACGCCCGCCGCGAGGTGCGTCGACCGGCTGGAACTGATCAGCCTCCGGCTACGTTAGAGACATGGGGCTTGTGGGACCACCCCACGAGTACCCTTATTGAGTTGATCCCGCGCGAAAGGAGGAACTTGCATGCTAACAACACTGCTACGCCACTTCCCGGCCCTCCTCCGCCGTGCGGGCCTCCTGGCTGGGCTGTTGGCCCTCATCTCCGGGATCTTCGGGATGCACTTCATGCCTGGCACGCATTCCATGGACGCTACCGGAGCCATACACGCCGCCGAATCCTATTCCGTTGTGCGTGCACCGGATGGCCACACCAGCCACCACGTCACCGAAACGCCGTCGGCTCCAACACGGTCGGACCCTGCCGCTTCATGCACCGGATCCGGCGGGTGCGCCGAGATGGCGGGCATGGATGCCGGCTGCGTCCCGGCACCGGGAACCGGATCGCTGTTAGCCCCGCTGCCCGGCAGCACACCCTTTGGGAATGTCACCGGCGCCGGCCAATCGTCAGGCCACGCTGTTTATTCATTCCTGCCCACGACTCCTTCGCCGGGCGACCTCTGCATCAGCCGAACGTAAAGGTGTGTGCCGCGCCACCGCAGCGGCACGCAGCCCTTTATAACTCGCCCTCTTTGCCAGGGCTTGAGTCGCTGGACGGCGACCGTTCCCGCCCAGCGTTGTTTCCGCAACCACCTTGAAGGACCCCGATTCCCATGACGAAAAACCTGACCATTTCCGCCACCGTCCTCGCCGCCGCTTTGACCCTGGCCGGCTGCTCGGCCGGGACCGGAACTGCCGGCAGCAGCATGCCGAGCATGGACCACGGCAGTTCCAGTATGCCGGCGACCGCCGCCCCGCTCGACACCGTGACTCCGAACGCGGCCGACATCATGTTCGTTCAGGGCATGATCCCGCATCACAGCCAGGCTGTGGAAATGAGCGACATCATCCTCCAGAAGCCGGACATTGATCCGCAGGTCACGGCCCTTGCCACCAAAATCAAGGCCGCCCAGGCCCCGGAGATCAGCACCATGACCGGCTGGCTAAAGACGTGGAATGAACCGGAGCAGATGGCTCCCGGACACGAAATGACCGGCATGATGGGCGAGGGCGATCTGGACGAACTCCGGGCAGCGGAGGGAACCGAGGCGGCCAAACTGTTCCTGACCCAGATGGTCGTGCACCACCAGGGCGCCGTGATGATGGCCCAGACCGAAGAGGCCCAAGGCCGGAACGCCGACGCGCTCGCCCTGAGCAAGAACATCATCACGTCCCAGCAGGCAGAAATCGAGGAAATGCAGATTCTGCTCGGCTCCCTCTAGCCAGCGCTGCAGACGCGCCGGTCCCGCAGCGGACCGGCGCGGGTATCCCCTGACTTTTCCCGTCTTCGTTTGGAGCCCCCTATGTCTTTTCCCTCCCGCCAGCGCCCGCCCGCCTCCGCCATGACAGCCGCGGCAGCAGCCTTGATACTTGCTCTCTCCGCCTGCACCCCGGCAGCCACCGATTCGCCTTCCGGAGGTGGATCAGCAACAGCCCCAGCAGCCGGCGCGGCGCCCGGACTGCCGAGCGCCCACGTCCATGGGCTGAGCGTCGACGGCGAAACCGGCCAGGTGCTTCTGGCCACCCATGAGGGCCTGTTCGACATGTCCCGGAACCCTGCTGTCAAGATCGGACCAACCAATGACTACATGGGATTCACCGCGGCCGGTGACCCGGACGTGTTCTATGCTTCGGGGCACCCTGGCGCAGGCTCGGACCTGCCCAACCCGCTCGGCCTGATCAAGAGCACTGACGGCGGCAGGACCTGGCAGCAACTCTCACGGCAGAAGCAATCCGACTTCCACGCCCTGGCCGCCACAAAATCCGGCATCGTAGCCTTCGACGGGACACTCCGGACCAGCGTCGACGGCGAAACGTGGCAGACGGTCGCCGTCGACTTCGTGCCCGCTGTTCTGGCCGCTCATCCCGCCAGCGACGCCGTCCTCGCCACCACCCAGAAGGGCGTGCAGCGCTCGACCGATGGCGGAACCAGCTGGACGCTGAACGAGGCGGCACCTGTGATCCAGTTCGCCTCGTTTGCGAGCGCCGGCAAGGCCGTCGGCGTCGCACCGGACGGGACAGTGTATTACTCCCCCGACGCCGGCGTGTCCTGGGAACGGACGGGCGCCGTCAGCGGCGAGGTTCAGGCCATTACCGCAACGGAAGGCACGGACGGAAAGCCGTGGATCTGGGCCGCCACCTCAAAGGGTGTGATCGTGTCGAAGGACGGCGGGGCGTCATTCCGGCCCTCAGACGCGGACTGATCCGGTGCGCACCGGCGTCTCCAGAACCCCCTACGAAGGACTTCACATGAGCATTCACACCGATTACCACCTGGACCGGCGCCGTTCCAGGTCGGGACCGACGGCGCCCGGAAAGACACCGTCATCGTCCGGCCCAAACAAACGGTCACGGTGATCTTCGACGCCGACAACCCCGGCCAATGCCCCGGGGACGACGCCGGGATACCCCGCCCCGCCAGTAAAGGAATCTCCGCATGAGTAATATAGACCAACGACGCGCCGAAAACGAACAGACCGTGGCCGGTATCCGCGCACGGCAGCAGGCGAAACGGCGCCGCCTCAAGATCCTCCTCTTCGGCGGTTTTGGCCTGCTCCTGGCGGGCATCATCACCGCCGTCACCCTGACCATCGTCGGGTCCGCGCAGGAAAAGAACGCCGCAGCCGAGGCCGCCAGGCAACCCATCGAGGGCATCCAGACCTTTACCGGCCTGTCCCGGAACCACGTGGAAGGACCCGTGGATTACCCCCACCCGCCCGGAGTCGGTGGTGATCATGCGGCCACCTGGACCAACTGCGGGATTTACACCGAATCCGTCAACCAGGAGCGCGCCGTCCACTCGTTGGAGCACGGCGCCGTCAGCATCACGTACGGCTCCGGCCTGGCCGCTTCCGATGTCACTACGCTGACCGCGTTGGCCAAGGACAAGCCCTACGTCCTACTCAGCCCCGGTACGGTGTCCGGGACTGACATCACGGCCACGGCCTGGGGTGCCCAGCTGACCGTGACGGACGCCGCCGATCCGCGCATTGCCCCATTCATCCGCGCCTACGCCCAGTCCCCCAACGCTCCGGAGCCCGGGGCCCTATGTACCGGCGGCGTGAACGGCTGAGCGGACGTCTGCCGCACCGGCGGCCGCAGGATTGCGCAAAGTACGCAAGTGAATTAGCGTGTTTTGTGCAGACTGATCCGGACCGGCTTCACCGAACCCAGTTCTGCGGAAACTAAAGGAGGCAGCGATGAATCGCATAATTGCGATTGCTGACGACCTTTCCGGCGCCGCTGAGACGGCAGCGGCATTTTTGGGGACCCTCGCCAGCACCCCTGGTGAGGATGCGCAGAGCGCGCATACCGTACCCGGTGCCACAAGGTCTCACGACGGCGCGCCGCAAGTCTGCATGCTCCCGCACCCCCCGGGGGAGCTTGCCACTGCCCTGCGGGACATCCTGCAGGACGCGAACCTGGGAAACACCGCGCTTGTGGTGCTGGATACTGACAACCGGAAGCTCCCCGCCGATGCCGCCGCACGGTTGCGCCAAGTCCTGGACTCAATTCCTGCCGGCGACTCCTCCCCCATGGTTTTCCTGAAGATCGACTCCCTGCTCCGTGGGCCGGTGGCATCCCAGCTCGACGTGCTCGCCGCGGAAGGTCCCGTCATTCTGGCCCCGGCGCTGCCGCCGCTGGGCCGCAGCACCGTCAACGGAACGGTGCACCACCAGGGTGTGCCACTGCACGAGACCACGCTGTGGCACGCCGAGCCGTCGGCGCCGCCGGTAACCATCGCCGCTGCGCTGCATCCGCTAAGTACGTCCTCCGTTGGGCTGGCTACTGTCCGCAGCGGCGGCGAGACCTTGGCCGCGGCACTGAAGGACGCGAGCGCTGAACACCCCTTCCCCGTGGTGGTCTGCGACGCCGAGACGCAGGCCGATCTGGAAGCGATTGTCAGCGCCGCCCTCAGCATTCCCGGCGTCCGGTTCGCGGGTGCCTCAGCCCTCGGATCAGCTCTCGGCACCGCGTTAGGTACCGCGTTAGGTACCGCGTTAGGTACCGCGTTAGGTACCGCGTTAGGCGCCGCGGTGGCTCGGGCTGCCGGCAAGGCACCCAACGGAAGTGCCGACGTCGTAGATTCCTCCCTCGGCGAGCGCACAACCGGCGGATTTCCCCTGCTGGTGGTGGGCTCCGCGTCCGGCCCGGCCAGGGAACAGCTGCAGGCCCTTGCCGCGGACGGCGTTCCCGTCATCACCCTGTCCCCGGCAGACCTGCTGGCGGGAACCGCTGACATGGCTGCGCTGCAGCAGGCCCTGGCGGCAGGTCCGGCTGCGGTGACCGTGGATGCATCCACGGTGGATCCTGCGGCGTCCTCCGCCATTGCCGCCGCCCTGGCCCGGACAGTGGCGCCGCTCGCCAGGGATCGGCCGCTGATGCTCACCGGCGGCGAAACGGCCCGCTCGGTGCTCGATGCCGTAGGTGTGCAGCGGCTGGGCGTTCAGGGCGAGATTGAGCACGGCGCCGTCCTGTCGCTGGCTCCGGACGGAAACCCTGTGGTCACCCGCCCGGGCAGTTTCGGCGAAACGGACAGCCTCCGCACCATCCTGGCCGTATTGGCCGTATTGGCCGGCTGCTCAACGTCTTCACCCTCCCGCACAGCGAATCCCCCCACAACGCACTCCCCTCTGCCGACGGCGCCCCAGCCGTCCCTGCCCGGAAAAGGACCCTCCATGAATGCTGTTGATCCCACGGAACTCCCGTATGTAGCCGTCACCATGGGCGACGGCGCCGGTGTTGGACCCGAGGTGGTGGTAGCCGCCGTGCTGAATGCGCAGATCAACGCCGAATGCAAACCCGTGGTGATCGGTGACGCACTGCGCCTCCGCCAGGCCGCGGACATCCTGGGCATCGCAGCGGACATCCAGAGAAACTCCTCCGTAGAGGACGCGGTGTTCACGCCGGGCCGGGTGAACGTGATCGACTTGGCGCTGCTGCCGGCAGACCTTGCCTGGGGCCAGCTCTCCCCCGTGGCCGGGCACGCCGCCTACGAATACATCCGCGTGGCGAGCGAGCTGGCCATGGCCGGGAAGGTGCAGGCCATCTGCACCGCGCCGCTGAACAAGGAGGCCCTGCACGCCGCCGGGCACGTCTTCCCCGGGCACACCGAACTGCTGGCGCAGCTGACCGGGACGGAGGAAGTGTCCATGATGCTCTCCACGCCCAAGATCAAGGTCATCCATGTGACCACGCACATCGGACTGATGGACGCCGTCCGGAAGATCAACCCGGACCTGGTGGAACGCACCATCCGCCGCGGCCACGAGGCGCTGATCCGGGCCGGTATCGCCAAACCGAAGATCGGCGTCTGCGCCATTAACCCGCACGCCGGCGAGGGCGGACTGTTCGGCCAGGGCGAGGAAGCCGAGAAGATCGAACCCGGGGTGAAGGCCGCCCGCGCCGCCGGCATCGACGTCACCGGCCCGCTGCCCGCGGACACGCTGTTTTTCCTGGCCGGGCGGGGCGATTACGACCTGGTGGTGGCCATGTACCACGACCAGGGGCACGGCCCGGTGAAGGTGCTGGGCATCGAGGCCGGCGTGAACATCACCGTGGGCCTGCCGGTGATCCGGACCTCCGTGGACCACGGCACCGCCTTTGACATTGCCGGCAAGGCGATCGCCGATTCGCGCAGCATGGTGGAGGCGCTGCACCAGGCGGCGGAGATGGCCACCCGGCCCGCCGTGGCTGTGTAGACCCCCGGTGGTTGAGCCTGTCGAAACCCATTGGATGAGGGGCCGGAACTAGCATGGTAACCACGCCCACGGAAAGGAGACCGGGAATGCTGTCGGCAAATGCCAGGCGCGAAGAGATTTACCATCTGGCGCTCACCACCGGCCTGGCCTCCGTGGAGGAACTGTCCGCCCGGTTCGAGGTCACGGCATCCACCATCCGCCGCGACCTGGCGCTCCTGAACGGGCAAGGCCGGCTGGCGCGCACCTACGGCGGCGCCATGGCGCTGGGCGCCCACCCGGAAGCATCGTTGCGGCAGCGCACCGGCGAGGCGTTTGAGCAGAAACAGGCCATCGCCCGCTGGGCGGCGTCCGTGATCCGGCCCGGGGAGAACATCCTGCTCGACGCTGGCTCCACCGTGGGTGCCTTGGCCCACGAACTGCGCGGGTTTGATCGGTTGTACGTGACGACGCCGGGCATCAACACCATGCAGGAACTGGCCGAGTCCGACGGCATCGAGGTGGACTGCCTCGGCGGCCGGCTGCGGAACCTGAGCCAAAGCTTCGTTGGCCCCCTGGCCGAGGCCGCACTGGAGCGGATGAGCTTTGACCGCGTGTTCCTCGGCGCAGACGCCGTCACCGCCGAGGACGGCATCTGCGAGGCCGACCACGCCCAGACCCGGCTCAAGGAACTCATGGCCCGGCGCGGCAATCTTGTGTATGTACTGGCGGACTCGTCCAAGCTGGGCCTGCGGCCCTTCCACGCGTGGGCGCGGCTCGCGCTCCCGTGGACCCTGGTGACGGACGACGGCGCCGACCCGGCCCAGGTGCAGAAGTTCCGCGGCTCCGGGATTGAGGTTGTCCTGGCCGGTGGTTGAGCCGGGCCCACGACCGCAGGGTTCCCTGACCGGGCTTGCGAGGTGAGGGGCGGCTGGGGACCGAAACCCGGCGTGTTCGTTTTATCGAACATTACACATCGAGATAAGAATGTTCGAGTTATTGAACATTCTGCCACGAAGACCATATGATCGTTATATGGAACATTCTGAGGCAACCAGTTTCTACCGGGCGGTCGACGCGGCATCCCTTGGCCGGTCGATCGCCGAGGCCCGCAAGGAAGCAGGACTCACCCAGCAGGACGTCGCCGAGAAACTGGGCGTCACCCGGGGAACCATCGTCAGGCTTGAACACGGCGAGCCCGTGTCCATCGTCATCGCCATGAACGCCATCCGGGCAGTCGGCCGTGACGTTGCCCTGGTCCCCCGTTTCGCCAGACTGCAGGTGAAACAATGAAGCGCCAAAGCCTTGAGGTGTATCTGCACGGACGCCACATCGGGGTGCTGTCCGGGTCATCCCTGCGACTGGCCTTTCACTACGACCCCGACATCATCGCCGAATACGGTGCGTGCTCGATCCTCCTCTCCCTGTCTTTGCCGGTCACCCGCAAGAAGATCACCGGCGCGTCCGTGTTCAACTATTTTGATGGGCTGCTGCCGGAAGGGCAGGTCCGTTCCCACCTGGCCTTGGTGAACGGGCTCTCCACTCCGGACGCTCTAGGGCTGCTCCGGATACTCGGGGCTGACTGCGCCGGAGCCGTCCAGGCGGTGCCGGACGGAACGTCGCCTGACGGGCCAGCCGACGCCATCCCGATGACCGATGTTGAGGTCACCAACGTCGTCGAAGCGTTGCCCACCTGGGACCTGCCGGCGGACTTCGCTATCACGGCTTCCCTGGCCGGCATCCAGTCCAAGGTCCTGCTGAGCCGCCGCGGCGAGGGCTGGGCATGGCCGGGCCGGGGAGCCGTCTCCACCCACATCATCAAGCCCGAGCCCTTGGACTCGCCGATGCCGCATCTGCTCGCGGCGGAGCACTGGTGCCTGAACGTGGCTGCCGCGGCCGGCCTGCCGGCAGCCGAGTCCCGGCTGGAAACCTTCGGCACCCGCCAGGCGATCATTGTCACCCGTTACGACCGGACCCATGACGGTGGCCGTCTCCACCAGGAAGACTTCACCCAGGCCCTGGCACTGGCCAGCAGCGCCAAGTACGAGGGCACCACGGCGCCGCCGTCCAGGCTCACCAGGCTTATAGCAGCGGCGGCACCGCATGCCCGCGACGACGACGCGTTTCGGCGCGATCTGCTTCGGGCTGTGACCTTCAACCTCGTCATCGGCAACGGTGACGCGCACTCCAAGAACTATTCGGTGCTCATCCGCGACGGCGGCGAGGTGTTGCTGGCACCCCTGTACGACGTGGCACCCACCCAACTGCTCTACGCGCCCAGCGTCAATGCCGGCCATGCGCTGGACGGTCAGGCAAGGCTGAATCATCTGACCCTGGAGCATGTCGTCCGCGAAGGCGCCGCCTGGGGCCTGGACGCCGACGACGCCCGGACTACCGCAGCGGCCGCCCTGGAGGCCGTGGCCGGAGCAGCGGCCACGACGCGCGCGGAGTCCAGCATCGGCTTCCTGGGTGAACTGGTCCCCGCCCGGGCAGCCGATCTGCTCAACGGGGGGACAGCCCGCCGGACCTTGCGCTGAGGAACCAGCCCGGCGCACCCGGATCACCGGGGTATCTTCACCCTGACCGGCGCGCTGAAGCGGGAGGCGCGGCGCGCGCCCGCTGACCTCGGTCAACCACGAGATATGCGGCAACTGCCGAGCAGAAGGGGCAATTCCATCGCAGTGGAGTGTGCCGCTGAAGCCCCTCATGTCACTGGAGAACCTGGACGAAGCCCGCCGTTGTTGACCCCGAAAAATAGACACCGAAAGGTGAGGCAGAACGCCTACCTAAATGCCCCTCAAGCCCTCCCCTATTTAGCCCCGCTGCATTCCACGATGCGCCGCACAGAGGTAAAATGTTCCCGCGGGAGGTGATGTTTCAAAGTCTCCGTGTCGCCTGCCACTGACGGCATGCACACCGCCACGAGCTGGGAATCGGCGAATTCATATTTGCAGCATCTGCACTGAAAGAATCCCAATATCGATAAGAAAAATTAGCCGGACAAGGCCCTAATCAGTTCGGTGGCGAGGACAGCACAGGCAACGGCGCTGCGGGTCGCTCGCCCGATTTGAAAGGCGCAGCTCAATCTGGGTTCTGCGGCCGGGTAGCTTTTGGAGGGCTTGAGGGGGCTCCCGAAACACACACGGACCGGCGAAAGCCGGATCCAAAATCCCTGTAACTACCGCCTTCGGCATCGGGCCCAGGGCATCTGCAGAAAGTCTGAAAATGAAGCTATCACTCCGCCGCGTCCTGACTCTGTTCGTGGCAATGCTGTTCGCCCTCGCAACAGGCATGACTGCGGCGCACGCGGTCACAAACTTCAACAACGCTCCACCGGGAGCCCACTACGCGAAGGGCTCTGCCGAGCCCATCTGTACCGTCAGCGGTACCACCGTAACCTGTACTGGCACGCAGATAGCAGGCGTCGGAAACACAAACGCGACCGTGGAACTGAAAGTCACCAGCACAATCAGCGGCGTCTGCCACAACCCAGGCTCGAAGAGCAAAGTTGTCGAACCGTTCTCGAGGTCGGTAACAACGGAAACGTCTAGCGAACTCACCTCCACGAAGAACGGCAGGCTCGTGGTGCCCTCGCAGACCACAGCGGGAACGAGCACCGAGGACTTCCTGGCAACCTTCACGTGCCCCAACCCCAACTGGACACCTGAAGTCACCAGCAACGTCCTCAGCTACGAGTACTCGCTGACCTTCGCGGGGTTCACCGAGCCGGCCATCCTGATCGAGGGATAGTTGACTAATTGACGGTCTACTGAGGCCAGCGCAGGACGCCTGCCCTGGCCTCATAGCCAGTCCGCAGCATCTCCCAAAGGTTGCGGACTGCCCGGCCCCGGAGCACCGATTCATGGGCTGCGGGGCCCACTCGTGCCCGCGGGTAGCAGCAAAAACCGAGTTTGCTTGCTGGCGTGGTCGGGCGGATGACCGAGACAATCCTGAGCGGCTGGCGTGGCAAGTCCTGGTGGATGTGACACAGGCTGGGGATATTCAGTCTTTGAAGCTGCTGGCCGTCACTTCGAATTCCTCCACGGCGAGGATCTGAGTTCCTTCAGCTGCGCTGGTCTCTGTCCTGATCTTATTCGCTGTCTCCCGGCTCGCCGTCATGGAATCCTCAGAGTCCCACAATGTGATGGACAGGTCTTTGCCTGCACCTTTCCCGCGCAAATAGTAGATTCCCTTGCACCCCGGAATTTCAAGCGCCCTGTTGATGATGTCTTCCGATGGCGCATCCGAGATGGTTTCCGGTCCGGTTCCGTAGGTGCTGACTCTGGCGAACATTTCGATTTTCCTCCAACTAATCCGGTTGTTTGGCCCCTTCTGTCAGGTGGGCGAGCCTGCTCTTAGGCAAGAAGCGAGATCTGCCCCTTGGGATAGCTCCCGGCAACAGTAAGGACCTGAGAACCCTTCCGTCCCAAGTGGCCGCAAGGGCGCAGCCGTGTCTGTTGACGGGCAACGGGTACGGCAGCTCAGATCATTTCCGATTGTGGCGCTACCGGTGGCCCTAATCTGCCATTCAGGCTCCTGGCTTGGAAGGGGATTCAGGGAGCAGGCCAAGTTGTCCCATGAGCTCCCTCTGGTCAAAGTAGAACGTGTGCTGTTTGATTAGGCCACCCTCTACGTGCGCGACGTCGCAACTTCTCACCCTGATGCTTTTGCCCGTTGCAGGCAGGCTTTCGCCGGATGGCAAGGGCAGCGGTCCTGTGTTGGTTCCGGTGACATAGCCCTCATCGATCGCTACATTTCCAGCCTCATATTTCTGCAAAGACTCATAGCCGACGTCAGGGAATGATTCCCCGAATTGCGACAGGTAGTTGCTGATTGCTTCCTGCCCGGTAATCTCGCCTTGATCCGGGGTAACGGCGACCGCATCAGCGGCATAACAGGCTGCCTGCGTCTCTTTATCTCTCGCTGTCATTGCCGAGGTTAAGCGATCCATTACCTCGCGTGCCTGTCCCATTTTCCGACCTCCCGTTTCAAGGGCGGCTCACGGAAAGGGCGGGCCGCTCCATGGCTGGGCCTCTGCTCAAGCAGAACCCGATTTAAGTACACGCCCTGGCAGAAGGAGTGTCAATGGTTCCAGAATCAGCACGACATAGGGGCTTCCGGTAACGAGCGTCGCGTTGTGGATGGGGCATTTTGATGAACGCCGCTCCGCTACGACCTCAAGGACGCGGCAAACCACGCGCGGGTGTTGGAAGCGATCGACGAGGCAGCGCGGAAACAAGACGGGGCGTCTGAACCGAGCCCACATTGAGCCCGGACCGGGGCTCGCGCTGCCGTGGACTTGGGTAACGGACGACGGCGTCGGCGGGTCAGGTGCCGAAGTTCCGGGACGCAGGGGTTGAGATTGAGGTCGCGGCTGTTTCGCCCGTGGGAGAAGACCCGCCCTAGACGCCTGCTAGAACTGGGCGCTGTGATAGGGAGCCTTCGGGTCGGGCATTGCGTGTTGCCCACAAAGTGAGCTCGTCTTTATCGCTGAAGCAATATGAGCCGTAGCCAACGGGGCTTTAGCCACCTCGGCAGTGGCCCGCATAGTCACCGGCCCTATACCCCCACGCCGCATAATTTCAACCGTGGCTGCAATCAGCTGTCCTTTTCGTTCCGAAGCAGATACCCGCATAGACCACCCTTTGCACCTGGCGTTGAAGGACTGGATTTTGGTACCGCCGAAGACCGTATCCTGGCTGTCGATGCAACAGCCAGGATACGGTCCGGAGCGCGAATATCCTGTAGCTACCTCGCGGCAAGGATGTCATCCACAGCTGCAGGTGAGCCGGTGTCCACATCCTGCGAAGGCCCTTCCAAATACCGCTTCATGGAATCATCCATGGCGTTGAGCCAGCGGGTGTGGTGCTTGGTTGCCATGGTGCCGGTGACCACGGAGCGGTGGACCATGTCGCGGTACCCCAGGATGTCCGTTTCTTTGTGGTGCATCCAGTCTTTGAACAACTGGGAAACAGCATCCAGATCGAAGGGCGGGTAATCCGTGGCATCGATGAGTTCTCGCAGGTAGTCCGTCTGGAAATCGGCCTCCGCGTCGTGATCAGGCAGCGCGGCCTGGCGCGCGAGCCAGAGCTGGATGTCCGCCTCGCGCTCGGCAATGGACGCAAGGTCAATCGCTCCTGTCATGACGTCGCGGGCAAACCACGCTTGCGCGTCAAACATGTTGAAGGTGTAGTACTGGTCCTGCGCGCCAAGGTAGAACAGGTTGGTGTTCTGCTGCCACACCACGCCTTTGTAAAGGTTGCCCGGGTACAGCACGTTTGGCGACTTCAGGGATAGCTCGCTGGGCAGGAACGGGTACTTGTGCTGGTATCCGGTGCCAAGTACGACGGCGTCAAAGTCATCATGGGTGCCGTCGCTAAAGTACGCGGTGGTGCCCTGGAAGTGGGTGACGAGTGGGCGCTCAAACGTGTTCTCCGGCCAGTGGTAGCCCATGGGCGCTGTCCGGTAGCTGATGGTGATGGATGCGGCGCCCATTTTGTGGGCCTGCATGCCAATGTCCTCGGCGGAATAGCTGCTGCCGATCATGAGCAGGTTCTTCCCGTAGAAGCGCTCGGCTCCGCGGAAGTCGTGGGCGTGCAAAACCTCGCCCGGAAAGGATTTGATGCCTTTGAACTCGGGGACTGAGGGGACAGAGAAGTGTCCGGTGGCGACCACCAGCTTGTCGAACACGTGGGTTTCGGTGAGGTTGGTTTTGAGGTCTTCAACCGTCAGCGTGAATTCCTGCGTTGCCTCGTTGTAGCTGGTGTGGCGGGCGACGGTGTTGAACTTGACATACTTGCGGACGTCGGACTTTTCCACGCGGCCCTTGATGTAGTCGAAGAGAACCTCGCGGGGCGGGAAAGAGGAAATGGGGCGGCCAAAGTGCTCGTCAAAGGAGTAGTCCGAGAACTCGAGGCATTCCTTGGGCCCATTGGACCATAGATGGCGGTACATGCTGGAGTGCACCGGCTCGCCGTGAGCGTCCAGGCCGATCCGCCAGCTGTTGTTCCACTGCCCGCCCCAGTCGTCCTGCTTCTCAAAGCAGAGGATCTCGGGGATGGGGGCGCCTTTTTGGCGTGCCGATTCAAAGGCCCGCAGTTGTGCCAGGCCGCTGGGGCCGGCACCGATGATTCCGACTCGAAGTGTCATGCTGCTTTCCTCTTCCAAATTTTCAGGGGCCGCTGGTGTGCGACGTTGTGAGTTGGGTTGCGTATCAAGCCAGCAACGATGTGAACGTGCTGGATGGTCCCTAGGGTGCGAAGGTGCGGTCGCCGGCGAAGAACCCCAGGCCATACTCAGGGGTCTCGAACTTGACGGTGGTTCCCTTGGGGAAGAACAGCACATCGCGTTCCTTGGCGTGGGTGACTTCTCCTGTCGTCTGGTCCGTGAGGATGAACTCACCCTTGATGACCACCTTCATCTCGTCATAGGTGTACGTGTACACCAATGGTTCGGAAGCCTCCAGCTCGAAGAAGCCGGCGCACATGACAGAGCCGGCGGGGTTGTGGAGGGCGTCACCGATC
Source organism: Pseudarthrobacter sp. NBSH8 (assembly GCF_014217545.1). Classification (NCBI taxonomy): domain Bacteria; kingdom Bacillati; phylum Actinomycetota; class Actinomycetes; order Micrococcales; family Micrococcaceae; genus Pseudarthrobacter; species Pseudarthrobacter sp. NBSH8. Next base: position 1,031,686 of record NZ_CP043178.1, on the reverse strand, counting down.
GCGGCGTCCGTCCCCGGCTCGTTCATCGACGGCAGCCCGATGAAGCCGTTTTCTACCTTGTGGATGGATCCGGCCTTGCTGAGCGTTCCTACGAGGGTGGTTTCCATGGTCTCTCCTGTGAATTGGGTGAAGAGCTCTTCAGAACTCCTCATTTAGGGCATAAATAGCCATAGGGGACGGCGCTTTTGGCGCATAAGGGACTGCATTGAAGGTCACCTCTGAAACCGGGTTATGGCTCCGGGAGGAATGGTCGCAAATCCGACATTCTTGATTCTTAACGGACCGGTTGAGCTCCTCCTCGAGCTGTGCCGATGTGAAGTGAATCACGCTCCGTCGTCCACCGACCTTGACATGAACAGTCGTACAAGTCAATCGTTCGGGACAGATTTCTGCGAGATTCTTTTTGTCAACTAACGCTCGGATCCGCGACCGAAAAACGTCCCATCTTCTGCTCCTGGACTATTGACTAGGACGATTGTCAATGTCAGAGTATTGAAAGTCCGTGATTCACATCACGTTGATGTAATTGATTTTTGTTTCACCGATATGTCCGCAAATCAGATTTCCAACTGAAGAACGGTGAAAGATTATGGCCACAGCCACCCAGCCCCCGGCACTGACGACGGGGGAAACGATCGACTTTTGGTCAGCGAAGTCCATGCAGGTCATGAAGGATGAATGGCCGCGATTGCGCTGCAGATTCATAAACGCGGATCCCGTAGGCCGTTGGGATGACTTCCGACTCTCAGAATGGGAACTGGAAGCCTGCGGGTGGGAAGACTTTCACCCTCACAGCGAAACGAACTTCGTCGTGGAGGGCGAGCTCTACATAGAGTCCGAGGGCAAGACTGTCGTCCTCAGACCCGGCGACTCGGCGCGCGTAAATCCCGGACAACTTGGCCGGTACTGGGCACCCACCTACGCCCGTATGGTTACCGTCTATGGCCCCAACCCCGAGGGCGCGGAGTCGCATTCCTTCCGGTACTACGAAATCTGAGCCTTAGACGCCACCCTTGACGGCACAACCGTCTACGAAACGATATAGCCGTTCAAGACGTGACATAGATGCCGCAGAGTTCCGCCCAAGCACAACGATAAGTGCTTCAGCATTTCTGCAAATCAAACGCCGCTGAACGGCAGGCATCATATTATTTCGCCTCTACAGACCCTCGAAAACCTATTCCACCTTGGGTCATTGCGCGGAAATTTACGCGCCAGAATTCATTCTCACTCGCGGTAATACATGCAACTGCAAGATCGCAGTTGCATTTTTAACCGAGCCTAAAAGTTTGAGGATACAAACGTACGGCTTGTCCCATTACGCACGCATGCATTTTCCTTCTACACATCGTGGAAAACTGCGCGAATGGCATGAACCTGGTTATTTAACCTAAAAGATCAGACGACGTGAAGCCGTCTAAGGAGACTGTTATGAGTAAAAGCATTTCGGACGGTGTTGGCCATCTGGAAAGATCGATCAACTGGAAACAGGGCTTGGCCATAGCACTGGGGGTCCCCTTGTTGATTCTGCCGTCCCTAGGCTACCTGCCGATGTATATGGCTGCCGCAGCAATCCTGGTCTGGGGGTTGTCGGTCATCCAGGGTTTCATACAGAACGCTGCCTATGCTGAAATGGCTACAACCTTTCCCAAGGCCTCTGGTCTGCCAGGTTTCGCGCAGCATGTTTTTCGCACCGAGAACTTCAAAGGCAAGTACGACAAGGGCAAACTGATCGGCGGCTTTTCCGCATGGAGCTACTGGTTTGCCTGGAACCCGGTCCTGGCGATCTTCGCCATCCTGGTGGGCGGTTACCTGCACGGACTCTTTCCGGTTCTGGCCGAGACATTTACCGAGTACCAGCTCGCGTTGATCTCCGGTCTGGTGATCTTTACCGGATTGTTCATCGTTAACTGGTTCGGCCTCAAGGACGGCGCCATCCTGGGCTACATCCTGGCGGCCGTATCCCTGATACCGCTGGTTATCCTCACCGTGGCGCCTTTTGCTACCGGACATGTCGACTTTGCCAATATCACCGGCAACTGGTGGCCGACTGACTGGGCCTGGGACATGCACCACATCCTCATTCTCTTTGGCATCTTTGCGATTGCACAGTGGAGTGCCTGTGGCTGGGAAACAGCAGCCATCTACGCCCCCGAATACAAGAACCCTTCCAAAGATGTCCCGAAAGCACTGTTTGCCTGCGGCATCATCTGCTTCCTCTCGTACGTAATGGTGCAGGCTTCAGTAATCGGCGTGCTCGGTGTTGAAGGTGTGATGGCGGAGCCTGTATCGCCCCTGATTCCAGTTGCCCAGGCAGTCTTTGGCGAGGCCGGCTCAATCGTCACCATCATCATGCTGATCGCCGCGATGATCCTGATCATCCAAACGGCTTACCTGGGTTCGTCCCGGGCGCTGCACTCCATGACGACAGAAGGCAACCTTCCCAAGGTCTTCGGCAAAACGAACCGCCACGGAACTCCCTTTATCGCCTTGCTCGTCACCGCGGCCTTTAATCTGGTCCTGATCTCCATGGGCTCCCTCTCCGCTATTCTCGCGGCCGCCGCCATTGGCTACACCTGCGCCAACGGCATCAGCCTGTTCGCCTATGTCAGAGCCAAAAAAAACCCCGCCTTCGCTAGCCTGGAAAGGCCCTTCAAAGCACCCAAGGGCTGGAAAAACGTCGCCATGATCTTTGGCCTGTTCAACCTGCCACTCTGTCTGATCGGTGTGGTCTACCTGAACAGCCAGGAGATTGGCTGGACTTCAACCTGGCTCGGCTTCCTCGTTTTGGCGCTCTACATACCCATTTGGTTCTACTCCCAGCGCGAATCGGGGCGCTGGGACAACGAAGCAACCGCTGCAAACTCTTCGGACATTGATTCGGAAAACGATGCCGAAGACCTGGAACAGGTTCCAACTTCCAGATGATATGGAGGGTGCGGGACGGGTCGCCGTCGTCGTAGTGGATTACTGCGCCAAATCGACAGGTTTTGTCACGCAGTTAACCACCCATTCACACCGCTTTCACAACATGTCCAACCGGCCGCAATACGGTCGAACCCATGGACAACATTTCACGCAGATCCCTTCTTTCCGCCGGCCTTGGGGCCGGGCTCGTCGTTGCCTGGCCGGGTGCCGCCGTCGCCGTTTCAACAGCGGACGACGCCGGCCTCCGCACCGATCCGTTCCTGCTGGGCATCGCCTCCGGCGAGCCATGGCCGGACGGCTTCGTGATCTGGACCCGCCTCGCGGTGGATCCTATTGCCGAAGACGGCCTGGGCGGCATGCCCTCCCGCAACGTCGCCGTGGCGTGGGAAGTGGCAGAGGACGCCAACATGCGCACGGTGGTGGCCCGCGGCGTCGAGCACGCCGGGATCGAAACCGCGCACTCCATCCACGTGGAGCTGCGCGGCCTGCGGCCGGGGCGCGAGTACTTCTACCGGTTCCGCACTGGCAAGCACGTCAGCGTGGTGGGCCGCACGCTCACCAGCCCGGCGCCGCACGAGACGCCCGCGGCGCTGGCCATGGCGTTCGCCAGCTGCTCGCAGTTTGAGCACGGCTACTTCACTGCCTACTCACGGCTGGCCCAGGACCACCCGGACCTGGTCCTGCACCTGGGTGACTACATCTACGAGTACAAGAAGGACAGCTACGTGATCGGCGGCGGCAACCCGCGCGACCACCAGGGCCCCGAGACCGCCAGCCTGGCCGGGTATCGGCAGCGGCACGCACAATACAAGTCCGACGCCGATCTGCAGGCCGCGCACGCCATCGCACCATGGCTGGTGGTCTGGGATGACCACGAGGTGGACAACAACTGGGCGGACGAGGTTCCGGAGAACAAGGACGCCAACCAGCTCAACGACACCACCGAGCGGTTCCGGCAGCGCCGAACCGCCGCATTCCAGGCCTACTACGAGAACATGCCGCTGCGGGCGTCCTCCGTGCCGGCCGGGTTCGATATGAAGATCTACCGCAACATCCAATGGGGGCAGCTCGCCAACTTCCACATGATGGACACCCGGCAGTACCGCGACGACCAGCTCGCCGGCGACGGCTGGAAGAAGAATGTCACCGAACGCCTCGCCGAGGACCGCACCATCACCGGCGCCGAGCAGGAAAAGTGGCTGCTGGACGGCTTCCGGAACTCCACCCAGCGCTGGGACATCCTGGGCCAGCAGGTGTTCTTCGCCGAAAGGGACCGGAACGCCGCGCCCGAGATCGACGACGTCTCCATGGACGGATGGGACGGCTACGCCGCCTCACGCCGCCGCATCACCCAGGGCTGGGTGGACGCCAACGTCCGCAACGCAGTGGTCCTCACCGGCGACGTCCACCGCAACTGGGCCAACGACATCAAGGTGGACTACAAGGACCCCGCCTCCCCCGTGGTGGGCTCCGAACTCGTCTGCACCTCCATCACCTCCACCGGCGACGGGTCAGGCTCGACGGCGGACCCGGTTCAGGCCTGGAACCCGCACCTGAAGTTCTACAACGACAACCGCGGCTACGTAAACATGAAGATCACCAAGGACGCCCTCACAGCGGACTTCCGGGTGCTCGATCACGTCACGACACCGGGCGCACCGGTTTCCACCAAGGCCACCTTCGCGATCCAGGACGGGGTGCCGGGGCTGGTGGCGCGGTAGAGCCCGCCCCCGCGGCTGCGAGCCCGGCGTTCGGGCCTGTCGAAACCCGTCTGTGCTTGCTCCACCCATACGATTAGCCCATGCGCGCACCGACTGCCCCGGATTCCCACGTCAAAAACACGACGGTCGTCTCGACTGAGCACAGTAACCATGTCCTCACCCAGCGGGACATGGTGGCCAAGGCATCGGCCGGACATCCCGGCAGCGCCCAAGGTCCCGGCATCCTCCGCGTGGTGCCGCTGCTGCGGGTGTCCGGGGAGAAGGGCCGCCGCGTGGTCCTGGTGGGCCACAGCTGCCTGTCGATCCAGGACATCGATCATGCAGCCGTCGAGTCGTTCGTGACCAATGCGTGGGTGGAAGGTGCGGACGACGGCGAGTTCGTGCGCGTGACCGTGGCCGAAGCCAGCACCAATGAGCAGGTCCAGGCCGCCACGGCAGAGTTTAATCGCGAACTCCCGGAGTGGCCCGACGCAACCTCCGTGACAGACAACCAGCTGCATATCGCCAAACACGCCAAAGCCCTGGCCGAGCTGTCCCGCAACGCCGTGGCGAGCGTCCGGGAGATCCGATACGACCTCGAACACCGGCTGGCCCACTTCAGCAGCAAGAGCCACCCGACCACCAGCAACACACCCATCGTCGCGTCCCTGCTCGAGCTGAACATCATCTGCGGCCGCGCCGCGGATGAAGCCAGGGAAGCGGTCCGTGAAGGCCTGTGGCTGCACCTTTCAGACCCGGAGGCGTACCATTCGTACCGCCGGCTCCAGGACCCGTCGATCATCAATGACGCCGCCGCAGCGACCTCCACCACCCGCAGCTGGATGCGCCTTCATGACGCCGCCGTCCGCCAGTGCCTGGAGATGCGCAAACAGCTTGACGCCGAGTCCGGTTCCGCCCGGGATCTCATGGCCGCGGCGGCCAGCGTTTCAAACTCCCGGGAAGCGGACTCGCAGGCCGCGTTCAACACCCTTGCCGCGGTGGCCTCCCTCGGCCTCGGCATTCCGGCCCTGGTTCTGGCCCTCTACGGTGCCGACCGGCTCCTCCCCCTCGACACCGAACCCCGGCAGCTCGCATTCATCCCGGTCGCCGCGGGGTTGCTTCTCGCGGCGGTCATCGCCATCTGGCGGGCGCCGAAGGGGAAATCCAGCCGGATCTGGATCGTCGGAGCCATCGGCATCATCATGATTCTGCTGGCTCTGCTGGTCGCGGCAGGACTGCTGGCGCCCTCCAGCTGACCCTTCCGGGTAAATTGTCCTGGTGTGGCGTCCACGGCGCTATCGCTGAAGTGTCGGGCCCGGGAAGGGTTCGGGCGGCGCGTCCGTGGGCCTTTGCCAGGCGGCGATGCCAAGAATGCCACCCGCTGCGAGGAATTCTGCTTCCTCCTCGGGCACGATGAGCTGTGTCCGCCCGCCGCGGCTGGCCACGATGCGCCCACCGAGGAACTTCACATCGGCCAGGATCTGGTCCCAGTGGCGGTACTGCACGTCGTGGCCCTCGCCCAGGTAGACCCGTTCCACCATTGCGCTCCCGGCCAGGGCAGCTGTCCAGCGCCCCATCTGTTCCGGTGGGACCAGCTCGTCTTCACTCCCCCAATACAGGAACGCCGGAGCCTGGACCGAGGACAGGTCCCGAAGCGGCTCGGACGCGTACAGACCAAAGGCCTGCCTCAGCCCATCGGGCGGAACGTCGCGCCCCTTCGCAAAGAGCCCCCGAGTGGCTTCCTCGATCACCGAGTCAACGAAACCGGGAATGGAGTGGATAGAACTGTCGGCCGGGAACCTCCACCAGGCCACCGGGTCCGCAGCAACATCGTCCGCCTCCATCAGCGCGTCCGCGCGCTCGGGCCTTTCGGCAAAGGCGCAAGCCAGATGCAGGGACCGGACCTGCGCCGGGCGCGCCGCGATGATCGCGGCGGCGTAGGGTCCGCCACCGGAAATCGCGAGGACGGAGATTTGCCCGATGCCCAGGGCGTCCAGCAGGGACCACACGTCCGCGGCGTACTCATCCAATCCGACGGCGGGATCGAACACGCTCTGCCCCAGCCCATTGCGTTCTACAGACACCACTCGGATCCCCAATTCGTGCCGGAAGGACCGGGCGAACTCCAGGAGCCTGAAGGCCCTGACGGTTGTTCCTGCGCCGCCGAGGAAAAGCAGCGGGACCGCCCCGGCGCCGCCGTCGTCGATGTAGTTCACCGTGCGGCCGGACCCCACAACTTTGGAGCACACCACAGGGCCCAGCGGATCGAAGCCGGTGTTCCGGACCTGGATCGCTTCACTGGCATCCGTCGCGGCCTTCACGGATGTTGCTCCCTCACCCGTAGTCATAGAAACCGCGCCCGCTCTTGCGGCCCAGCATGCCTGCCTCCACCATGCGCAGGAGCAGCGGCGGCGGGGCGTACTGCGGTTCCTTGAATTCCTCGTACAGTGCAGCGGCCACGTGCAGCGTCGTGTCCAGCCCCACCAGGTCCGTCAGTTTCAGGGGACCCATTGGATGTGCGCAGCCGGCCACCATGCCGGTATCAATGTCGGCAGCGCTGGCGTGGCCTGCCTCCACCATGCGGATGGCTGAAAGCAGGTAGGGGATCAGGAGGGCATTGACCACGAACCCTGCCCGGTCCTTGGCCACAATGACTTCCTTGCCGAGACCTGCCGCGAAAGCGCTGGCCCGTGCCAGGGTCCGGCTGCTTGTTTGCAGGCCGGTGACCAGTTCCACCAGCGGCTGGACGGGTGCCGGGTTGAAAAAGTGCACTCCCAGGACGTTTTCCGGCCGCCGGGTTGCCGCGGCAATGCGTCCGATGGGCATGGAGGAGGTGTTGGAGGCCAGGATCGTCTCGGGATCCTGGATGACGGCGTCGATGCGCCGGAACGCGTCGAGTTTGAGGTCCATGATTTCCGGGACGGCCTCGATGACCAGGCGGCTGTCCGCGAACGCCTCGATGTCGGTGCCAAAGCTGATCCGGGCCAGCGCCTCGTCCCTGTCTGCGGCGTCCAGACGGCCGGAGGCCACCGCCTTGTCCATGGACGCCGTGAGGCGCTTGCGCCCGGCGGCCACGGCGGCGTCGTTGGCTTCAACAACCACAACGCCGGCACCGGCGCGGGCGCAGACCTCCGCGATGCCTGAACCCATGAGGCCGCACCCGAGCACCCCTACCCGCTCGAATTCACCCACGCTCATTCGGGATCCCCTGCGGGGCGGTTGAGCGCGGCGTAGGCGAGCTGTTCGATGAGCATCGACGCCGAGGCCGAAGACTCCGCGGCGGCGTCGATGGCCGCTTTGGTCCAGGCCACTGCCATGGCCGGCTGTTCGGCCAGGAACTCAGCCCGCTCAAGGGCGACGGTCAGCGCATCTCCCGCCGGCGCCACCTCTCGGACCAGGCCCAGGCGGTGGGCCTCGGCCGCCGGGAACCGCTCGCCGAACAGGATGATCTCCCGGGCAATGGCCGGGCCGGCCGCACGGACCAGCCGGGTCAGCCCGCCGGAGCTGGGCAGGATCCCGAGCCCCACCTCCGGCAGGCCGAAGCTGGCGGTCTGGTCCGCGATCCGGATGTCACAGGCCAGGGCAAGCTCGAAGCCGGCGCCAAGGCAGTACCCCGCCACCGCGGCTACGGTGGGCTGCGGCAACCGGGAGACGACCTCATACAGCGATCCGCTGCCACGGTAGTAGGCCGCTATCCTCTGCGGGGTCATCTCCGGCAGCTCGGACGTATCAGCACCGGCCGAAAAGGCCCGGTCCGATCCCGCGAAGACGATCGCCGAAGCACCCGCCACTTCCGGCGACTGCAGGGCGTCCAGCAAAGCCTGCTCCAGGGCGGTGGACAGGGCATTGAGTTTGCCGGGACGGTTGAGCTGCACCACCGCCACTTTGCCCTGGCGCCGGACTTTGACGAGAGGTTCAAGCCCGGAATCCTGGGCTGCAGGGCCGGTCCCGGCTGAGTGCGGTCCTGCGGTTTGTGCCTGTGACGTCACCGAGCCACCGCGCCGGCGTAGCCCAGCAGCCCCTCGGCGCCTCGTTTGTTAATTTCGTTGCCGATGATGACCGTCTGGATTTCCGAGGTACCTTCCCAGATGCGGTCCACGCGGAGCTCTCGCCACAGGCGTTCCACCGGGTTTTCCCGCATGTAGCCGCGGCCCCCGAAGATCTGCAGGGCGTTGTCAACGCAGCGGTTGGAAGCCTCGGAGGCGCCCAGCTTGATGACGGCGGCCTTGGCGTTGAGGAGCTTGCGGTCCATTCCCTGGTCCGCTTCCCACGCCACCTGATACGTCAGGACACGGTTGGTCATGATGTCCACGGTGTTCTTGGCGAGCATGTTCTGGATGAGCTGGAATTCCAGGATGGGCTTGCCGAACTGCACACGGGATTTGGCGAACTCGGCTGCGAGCAAGGTAGCCCGTTCAGCGGCGCCGATGGTGCGGGCGGCAATCATGAGGCGCTCCTCCACGAACCAGTCACGCGTCAGTTCGTAGCCCTGGCCGATCTCGCCCAGGATCTTGTCTGCCCCGACGCGCACGTCCTCAAAAAGGAACTCGGGGTGCTCGTAGACGAAGGTGTGCGTATAGCGCGGAGTGCGGGTGACGGAGACACCCGGTAGGTCCTTGTCCACCAGGAACATGGTGGGGGCACCCTCCACGCTGGCGAGCACCAGGATGAAGTCCGCTGCATCCCCCACGGTTACGAAGAGCTTTTCACCATTGATGATGTAGTGCTCGCCATCCTTGACCGCGGTGGTCTGGATGTTCTGCGGATCCGAGCCGGCCTCCGGCTCGGTAATGGCCACGGCGTCGCGGCGCTCACCGCGGATCTCGGGGAGCAGGTATTCCTCGCGCTGGGCCGGGGTGCAGGCCTTCAGCGCGTTGGCCGGACGCCACAGCGTGTCCCACAGTGCTCCGGTCAGTTTTCCCACTTCTTCGGAGACGATCGCGTGCTCCAGCACGCTGAGCCCTGCGCCGCCCCACTCGGCCGGCATGTTGATGGCGGCGAGCCCGTGGTTGATGACCAGTTGCCTGACCTTGGCGTGCTGATCAGCCGTAAGCCCGTTATTCATTTCACAGTCGAGCTCGTACTGGTACATCTCGTTTGTCCAGGCGATTGCACGCTGCTTGATTTCGATCTGGCGGGAAGTCATGCGAAAGTCCACGGGTCCTCTTTCTTGGGTATGTTGGTGCTGCTTGGTTTTTGGCGGAACGGTTCAGTCGAGTACGATCCGGGCGTCCAGCGCGATGGCGCCGGCGGGCGTGGCGGCCACCGGGTTGCATTCGATTTCAGCGATCTCCGGGTGGGCTGCGGCTACCGTCGAAAGCCGGGCGACAATGTCCGCCGCCGCGTCGATATCCACCGGCGCCCGTCCACGGGCTCCTGTCAGGAGCGCCGCGCCGCGCAGCGACAGCAGCATGTCCTTGGCCTGAGCGGCGGTCACCGGGCCGAGGGCGCAGCGCACGTCACGGAGGATTTCGGCGAAGACCCCGCCCAGGCCCACCAGCACCAGCGGCCCGAAGCGCGGGTCGCGCCGGACCCCCACCAGCAGTTCCACCGCTCCGGTGAGGTCCGCCATCTCTTCGATGGAGCACGACGGCGGCGCGAGCCTCGCGTCGACGTCCCGCCAGGCCGCGAGCAGGGCTGCCTCGTCGGCAATGTTGAGGATGACGCCGCCGCGGTCGGATTTGTGTTCGTCCCCAAGGGCTTTGAGGACAAGCGGGTAGCGCAGTGTGGCCGCCGCGGCCAGGAGCTGGGCCTCGCCGGACACCTCGGCTGCCCCTACGAAGGGGATACCGGCGTCGGCCAGGAGCTGGCGTGAGGCGTAGTAGCCCGTATCTTCCACGGGCGGCGCCGGAGGTGGCAGGGCAGGAATTCCGGTGGCCGGTTCGGTGCGGCGGCGTGCGAGCCGTCCGAGGACCCATGCGGTCTCCTCAATGCCGCGGTAGACGGGGATGCCCCCGTCGCGGAGGGCGGAGGCCGCCGCTGACTGCCAGTTCATCGTCTGGACGAGTACCGTGCCGCCGCCCGCGGCCGTCTCCGCGGCCATCCGTCGGGCGGTCTCTATTTCACGTGCCGCGAGTTCGGGCCCGTAGCTTCCGTATCCGCCGAAGTAGCCGCTCATGAGGGTGGCATCGACGTCGTCGCTCGCCATCAGGTGACCCAGGACCCGTTGAAAGCACATGATGTCCTGCTCACCGCCGCCGGCGACGTCCACCGGATTACTGACCGCCGCGGTCGGCGGCAGTTCCGCTGCGATAGCCGACTGCAGAGCGGCGCCGAACTCGACCACGTCGAGGCCCTGTTCGGCTGCGTTGTCGCTGGCTACGGATGCCTGCCCGCCGCCGTCGGCGAACACGGCGGTGCGGGCGCCGGAGGGTACCCGGCTGCGGACGAGGGCCTGGAGCAGATGCGCCATCTGTGCAGGCGAGGAGACCTGTTCGATCCCGGAGGCTCGGCAGGCAGCCTCAACGACAATCCCGGAGGACACCATGGCGCCCGTGTGGGACTTCGCGTTGCGGACCGAGGCATCCGTGGCTCCGACGGTCAGCAGGACAACCGGTTTGCCGGCCTCGGCGGCGCGCTGGGCTGCTCGGGCGAAACGGCGGCCGTCGCGGAAATCCTCGCAATACACGGCGATGGCCGCGGTGCCCTCATGCTTCACGAAGGCGTCGATCAGGTCTGCGGCGTCGAGGTCCGCCTGATTGCCCAGCGAGGCGAAACGGGAAACGCCCAGCCCATGGTCCACCAGGAGGGTGGCCAGTTCCAGGGCCAGGTTTCCGCTCTGGGAGATGACGCCGATGTTGCCGACCGGGAACTCGTTGGAGGCGAGCATCAGCGAGCTGCTGTGATCCAGCACTCCCAGACAGTTAGGACCCAGGAGCCGGGCGCCTGCGGCACGGACTTTGGCCGTGATGCGCTCCTGCAGCAGCAGGCCATCTCCCCCGGCCTCGCCCAGGCCCGCGCTGATTCCCACGATGGCTTTGGCGCCTCCGGCCAGGGCGTCGTCCACGGCATCCTCGAATCCGGCTGCCGGAACGGCGATGACCGCCAGTTCGACGGGGCTGCCGATCGAAGCGACACTGGGGACGGCGGTGCGGCCCAGCACTGTGGACCTGGTCCGGTTCACCAAATGGACCGGGATGCCGCCTTTGAGCGCCTGGACGGCGATCCAGTTTCCGTATTTGCGGGTGTCATCGCTGGCACCGATGATGGCCACGGCGTTGGGGGCGAACAGCGCGGCCAGGTCGCAGGCCTCGGCGGCGGGGAGGACCGGCAGGTCCGTGGTTGAGGTCATGAGAGCTCCTTTGCGGGGACGGGACGGCCTGAGCCCCAGGCGTCCGCCCCGCCGTCGATGGTGATGGTGGTTCCGGTGATGTAGCGCGCAGCGTCGGTGGCCAGGAATGTAATAACGTCTGCCACGTCTTCCGGCCGGCCGAGACGTCCAAGCGGGACTCCCTGTTCCCATTCGGAACGTGCCTCGGCGGAGTACTGCTCCAGGCCTTCGCTCAGGATGCTGCCCGGGGCCACGGCCACCGAGCGGATGCCAAACCGGCTCCACTCCAGCGCCAGCCCGGAGGCGAGATTCTCGACGGCGGCACGTGCGGCCGTCGCATGGACCATGCCCGGGATACCGCGCCGGGGCGAGAAAGCCATAAAGACCAGCAGGCCCGAGCGGTTGGGAATCATGGTCCGCGTGGCCACTTCGCGGGTGAGGTTCCAGACAGAATCCACCGAGAGCCGGTGCACGGCGCGCCAGCCGTTGAGCGAGATATCCTCCGCCGGGGACTGGAACTGGCCTCCTGCGTTGTTGACCAGGACATCGATCCGGCCGAAGGCGGCGAGCGCGGCGTCCACAAGTTCGGTGGCGTGCTCCGGCTCGCGGATATCGCCTGCGACGGCGATGGCCTCGCTGCCGGACCGGCGGACCAGCTCGGCGGTTTCCTTGAGGAGGACCTCCCGCCTGCCGGCGAGCACGAGTTTCGCGCCGCACCCGGCCATGGCGAGGGCCGTGGCCCGGCCGATGCCGGTGCCGCCGCCGGTGATCAGGACAACCTGTCCTGCCAGTGCTTTTGGGTGGAAGCTGGGTCCGGGTACCGGTGCCCCGTTCACGGGGTGCTCAGACGGTCGGGAAGCTGGAAGTTGGGCGTCGCGGTGAGCAGTGATTGTGTGTAGTGATGCTGGGGGTCTGCGAACACGCGTTCCACCTCTCCGAATTCGACGATCCGGCCGCGCTCAAGGACGGCCACCTGCTGCGCGATGTTGCGCACCAGGGCAATGTTGTGGGTGATAAAGACCAGGGTGAGCCCCATTTCGGCCTGCAGCCCACGCAGCAGGTCCACCAGCGTGGACTGCACCGACACGTCCAGGGCCGAGGTTATTTCGTCGCAGATGAGGACCTCGGGTTCGGTGGCCAGGGAGCGGGCGATCGCCACGCGCTGGCGTTCCCCGCCGCTGAGCTGGTCCGGATAGCGTCTGGCGTGGTCCGGCCGCAGCGATGCACGTTCCAGTGCCGTGGCCACGATCTCGCGGGCATTGTTGACCTTGCCGCGTACGGCGGTGACGGGCTGGAGGATCAGTTCCTCCACCGTTCGCCGCGGGTTCAGTGACTCGTAGGGGTTCTGGAAGATGTATTGGACGCGGCGTCGCTGATCCTTGGTGCGCTTGAAGCTGCTCGGTGCCAGGGTGCTGCCGTCCAGTGAGATGTCGCCGGTGTAGTTATGATGCAACCCTGCGATGCACCGGCTCAAGGTGGTCTTCCCGGATCCGGATTCTCCCAGCAGCGCCAGGCATTCTCCGGCATACGCCTGCAGGTTTATGCCTTCCAGGACAGTATTGCTGCCGTAGCCGGCGGTCAGCCCCTCGATCTTTATCACCGGTTTCCGTCCGGCAGCCGGGGCCGACGGAATGGATGGGTTCCGGAGCTGCAGAGGCGGCAGGGGCTGCTCGGATTTGAAGCACCGCACAGTGTGCCGGGGACCAACCTCGGTGGCAGCGGGGGCAACCGTGCCGCAGCCGGCGTCCGCGAGCGGGCAGCGTGGCGCGAAGGCGCAGCCTTGTGGCCGGGCCAGCGGTGATGGGGCGTGGCCGGGAATACCGATCATGGGGCGCTTGGCCAGAAGATCCGGTACCGCCAGCAGCAGGCGCCGGGTGTATGGGTGCCGTGAATTGGACAATACCTCAGCTGTGCCGCCGATTTCCACGATACGGCCTGAGTACATCACGGCAATCCGGTCAGCAAGCTCGGCAACTACGGCCATGTCGTGGCTGATGTAGACCGCGGCGCAATCATAGGTCCTGCACATGGAGCGTACCGTGGCCAGCACATGGGCCTGGGTACTGACGTCCAGACCGGTCGTGGGTTCGTCCATCACAATCAGGGCCGGCCGCGCGGTGAATGCCATGGCGATGGCCACCCTCTGCTGCTGGCCGCCGGAAAGCTGGTGCGGGTATCGCGCCAGGAAGGCATCGTCGTCGGGCAATGCCACCTCCCGCAGCACCTGCCGGACCCGTTCCAGCACCTGGGCCGCAGGGCCTGAAAGGCATTCCTTCAGCTGGGTGCTGATGCGAAGGGCGGGGTTCAGCGCCGACGCCGGCGACTGCGGGATGTAGGCAACGGTGCGCCCACGGAGCTGACGCACCTGCCGCCAGTTCAATCCGGCCAGCTGCTGGCCGGCGACGCTCACCTTGCCACCGCCCAGCCGGGTGCCTTCCTTGCAGTAATTCAGCAGGGCCAGCCCAAGTGTGGTCTTGCCGGATCCCGATTCTCCCACCACCCCCAATATCTCGCCGGGACGGACTTCAAGGGAGAGTTCCTCGACGATGGCGGCCATCGACGGGATGCCGATGATTTTCAGGTCCTCCACTTCAAGGGTGGGCGCGGCGGTGCTCATATCGTGACTCCTTTGTCGCTGCCGATGGATGCCTTGGCGAGGCCATCGGTCACCAGGTTGGTGCCGACTGTCAGGAGGGCGATCGCGATCACGGGTAATGCAACGGACCACGGGGAAATTGTCAGGGCAATCCGGTTTTCATTGATCATCAGGCCCCAGTCCGCGGCGGGCGGCTGTATTCCGAGTCCCAGGAAGCTCAGACCGGCAACCAGCCCGATCGAGTACGTCAGGCGCAGACCGAATTCCACCGCGAGTGTGCTGCTGATGTTGGGGACTATTTCGCCGATCATGATGCGCCAACGGGGAATTCCGACAGATTCGGCGGCCTTGACGAAGTCCCGCTCCACCACCGACAACGCGGCTCCCCGGACCACCCGGGCAACCCGGGGAAGGTGGCCGAAACCCACCATCAGTACCAGCAGCCACAGCTCCGGACCGATAATGGACAGGAACAGGAGAGCCAGCACAATTTGGGGAAATGCCAGTGCCACATCGCCGGCACGCATCAGCAATTCATCCAGCCAGCCCCGCCGGTACGCGGCCAGCACCCCCACCAGGGCGCCCAGGCCCACGCCGAGGGCGGTGGCGATGATCGCGAGGATCATCAGGGTCTGCCCGCCGGCAAGGAAGCGGGAAAGTACGTCCCGTCCAAGGTTGTCGGTACCGAACGGCCCGCCGATACCAGCTGGTGAAAAGGGTGCCGCCACAAATTCCGTGGCGGAATGTGGTGCCAGGTAGGGGCCCAGAAATGCCACGGCCAGGACGGCCAGGGTCAGGACCAAGCCCACAACGGTGCGTTTGGACTGAAGTGCCCGCCGGAGGAGCCCCTGCTTCCGGGGGGTGCGGCCTGCCTGGTCGGAGTTGCCAGCCGGCCGGGTGCTCATGCCGATGCTCATGATGCCGTCCTTACTTTAGGGTTGGCGGCGAGGGTGACCACGTCTGCAAGAAGGTTCACCGCTACGTAGAAGATGGCGATGACGATCACCAGTGCCTGCACCACGGGCAGGTCCCTGTTGGTGACGGCGTCGATGAGCTGGAAGCCGACTCCCGGGAACCGGAAGAGGAACTCCACAATCACCACGCCGCCGATCAGCCAGGCGAGCTGCAGGGCGATCACCTGGGCTACCGGGCCGATGGCGTTCGGCAAGGCGTGGCGCAGGACCACGGTGCGCTCCGGCAGACCCTTGAGCCGGGCCTGCTGCACGTACTGGCTCTCCAGCACCTCGAGCATGGTGGCCCGCATGATGCGGATGATGTACGGGGACACGGCCAGCACCAGGGTCAGCACGGGCAGCACCAGCTGGGCCGGGTTGCTCCATACCTGTTCGCCGGGAACCAGGACAAACACAGCCGGGAAGAGGTGGAACACCCCGGTGGCCAGAAGCAGGACCAGCAGCACACCCACCACGAATTCCGGCAGCGAGGCCAGCACCAGGGTGATGATGCCGGTGACGTGATCCACGGCGGAGTCTTTCCGCAGCGCGGTCCACGTGCCGATGCCGATGGCGAGCGGGATCGCTATGACGGCCGCGCACAGCATCAATATGCTCGAGTTCAGGAGCATGGGTCCCACGGCCGAGGCCACCGGAGTCCCCCCGGCCAGGGAGGTTCCGAGATTGAAACTAAGGAGCTGGCCGAGCCAGCCGAAGTACTGTTCCGGCAGCGAACCCCCAAGGTTGAGCTGCTCGCGGAGGGCGGCCAACCGCTCCGGAGTTGCTTCGCGCCCCAGGATGGCCTGGGCAGCGTCACCCGGCAGCGCCTGCGTTGCGAGGAAGACCACCAGCGACACCACCCAGAGGGTAAAGAGCCCGAACAGGGTGCGCCTGAACAGCAGCCGGCGCATGCCCCCTCCCTGTGCGGCCGTCACTTATTGAGCCAGGCGTTGCGGAACCCGAATGATGTCAGCGGGATGCCGCTCTTGTCCGGGGTCAGGCCCTGGACCGCGGCACTGTAGGCGTCCACGCTGTTCGGGAAACCCCAGATGATGTTGCCGCCGCGCTCAAATTCGATCTGCTGTGCTTTCTTGATGAGTCCGCAGCGGGTCTCGGAGTCGGTGGTGGCTTGTGCCCGGGTGACGAGCTCTGTCCATTCCTGGTCGGCCCAGTGCGTTTCGTTGTACGGCGACGTGGCGAAGCCCGAGTTCGATGCCTGCGAGAGGTAGTCGCGGGTGAACCAGAAGTCCTGGGCGAAGGTCCACTGCAGGTACTGCTCGCCGTAGAACTCTCCCGGATCAACTTTTTTGACGTTGACGGTGACGCCGGCGGCCTTGGCTTGCTGTGCGAAGACTTGCGCTGCCTCCACGAGTCCCGCGGCCACTGGCGACGTGACCAGATCAACGGTGAGGTTGCTCTTACCGGCCTCCGCCAAAAGCTGCTTGGCCTTCTCGATGTCCTGGGTCCGCTGCGGGGTGTCTGACGGATAGCACGGGTCCAGCGGTGAGTACATGTCGTTGCCAACGGTGCCGTGGCCACCAAGGACCTGATCCACCATCTGCTGGCGGTCAATGATCAGGCGGAAGGCCTGGCGGACCTTGGGATCGTTGAACGGTTCCTGGTCCACGCGCATGGTGAACGGCAGCCAGGACCCGGTGGCCGATTCCAGAACCTTCATGGCCGGATTGGCCTTGACGACGTTGACCTGGCCGAGGGGAAGCTGGTCGATCGCGTCGACCTGGCCGCCCAGGAGAGCGTTGACGCGGGCGGTGTCGTCCGGGAAGTCGATGATGGTGACCTTGTCCACGAGCGGCTGCCCGGCCTGCCAGTAATGCGGGTTTTTCACAAACACGCTCTGCTGGCCCGCCGTGAAAGTTTCCATCATGAACGGCCCCGCGCCGATCGGTTTCTTGGGATCGTAATCGGCCGGCACAATACCGAGCGAGTATTGGGCGGCGGTGTCCGGGAAGGTCGAGTTGGGAGCGCTGAAGCTAAAGACGACGGTCTGGGAATCGGTGGCCTTCAAAGCATCTCGGTTGAGCGTGGACAGTGCCGAAGCTCCGCTCTGCGGGGAGGCAGGATCCGTGATGCGGCGAAATGTAAAGATGACGTCTTCTGCCGTCAGCGGCCTGCCGTCGCTGAACTTCAGCCCGTCCCGAAGGTGGACGGTCCAGGTGGTGGCATCCGCGGACGGCGTGATGGAGTCGGCGAGCGCCATCTGGATCTTGTGCTCGTTGTCGTAGCTGGCGAGCGTGTCATAGAGCTGGATGACACGCGCCTGGTCCGGATGGGTCACCGGGGCGTGGGCATCCAGGCTGTCTTTGGCCGATCCACCCACAATGCCCACGCGCAGATTACCGCCGGGTTTGGGGTCAGACACGGAGTCTGCCCCGGCCTGGACCGCTGACGCTCCGGAAGAACATGCGGACAGAGCCATGAGCGAGCCCAGGGCCAAAGCGGTGATGAGGTGGGAACTCTTGTGACGTCGGTGGGCGGTCATGGTGTGCCTCCTGCGGCGATGAAGGAAGGATCGGGGACCTTGACGCATTGACTGACGCGTCGGTCATTGACCCAAGCTTCGTGTCTCGGATCACAGTCTGTCAAGACTCAAACCACCTAAGGCCCCAAGAATGCCTAGATTGTGCGAAAATTTTAGCGGGTCACAATCCGGCGCAAGTAGCTGGCGGGCTGACCTGAGAACCTAAATTCGGGCGATAAAGTTGACTGGCGCGTCAGTTTTACCGCTAGGCTATAGTCATCGGTACAAATGATGTGCCAGTCCGCGGAAGGAACTGCCATGACTGATTCGGGCGATGCCAAGGGATCCCAGGAACGCAGGAACGCCATTCTCGAAGCCGCCTGGCAGCTGATCGCTGAGCGTGGTTACCATCATGTCCGGGTGCAGGACATAGCCAGGATCTGCGGCACCAGTACCGGCACTATCCATTACTACTTCCCCGGCAAGGACGATGTCCTGCGTGAAGCGCTGCGCTACTGCGTGGACCAGGCCTTCGAGCGCCAGGGTGCGGTGCTGAGCCAGATTGATAACGCGCACAAGCGGCTGCTGGCACTGATTGAACTCCAACTGCCCATTGGCACCCAAGTTCGCAACGAGTGGTCCATCTGGCTCCAGTTCTGGTCCGAAACCTGCCTTAACCCTTCACTCAGGCCTATCCACAACGACTTTTATGCCCGCTGGATGGACGCGGTGGTCAGCATCGTCCGCCGCGGCCAGCGCCAAGGTATCTTCCGCGACCTCGATCCCGTCGGATTCGCACGCCTGCTGACCTCCGCCACTGACGGCGCGGCCATCAAGATCCTCACCGGCGCCCCTGACATGTCCATTGATGGCATGCGGACCATGCTGGTATCCATCGTTGACAGGGAGCTCACCCTGTCCGCAAGCGTGGCCTGACCGTGGCGCAGGTGGCGGGGCCGCACAGCGAGCTTCGTTCCCTGTGGCGTTCCCGCCTGGAGCACCGGGCCCGCCATATTGCCGGCGAAGACCACCCGGGAGTGCGCCGTGCCGCGGTCGCCATCACCGTTTACGCAAAATCCGGCTCCCTGCACGTCCTCATCATTAAACGTGCAGCCAGGGGCTCCAACGCCGGGCAGTGGGCGCTGCCGGGCGGCCGCATGGATCCAGGCGAAGACCTCGTGGACACTGCGCTGCGCGAATTGCACGAGGAGACCGGGATCATGGCGACGCGCACCGAGGTGGTGGGTCTGCTGGACGATTTCCCGGCCAGCCGGGGCATTGTCATTACCCCTGTAATTGTCCTGCTTGATGAGCCGCAACGGCCCCGCCGGCATCCGGCGGAAGTGGCCTCGCTGCATCCGCTGCCACTCGAGGCGCTGACTGCCGACGGCGTCCCGAGATGGCACCCCCGGCCAGACGGTGGCCCGATCCTCCAGATGCCGCTGCGCCGGGGCATGGTCATCCACGCTCCAACAGGCGCCATCCTGTGGCAGTTCGCCGAGGTGGTGCTGAGGGGACGCGAGCTACGAGTGTCGGAGCTGGCCGAACCGGCTTTCACCGCACGATGACCCGGGTCCATACCGGGGGCCCGACACCGCACGTGCGGTACACCGGACCGGTACACGGCCGGCGGCACCCCGCAGCAGCGGTCACGCCGCCTCTGCAAAAAGGAGCTTAGTGCGATGGAATATCTGGCCGAAACGTCCGGCTGGTTCGGTGCGCTGGCCGTCCTCGCGGGCTACCTGCTCTTTTCCCTGGGCCGGATCCCCAACGGCAGGACGTATCAAAGCGCAAACCTGATAGGCGCCCTGGCCCTGCTCGTCAACGGCGCCTGGCATGGCGCGTGGCCTTCGGTGGCCACCAACATTGCCTGGTGCGCCATCGCCATCACTGCTCTGGTCCGGTTGCAGCGCATGCGCCATGCCGAGCCTCTGCCGCGTGAAGCCGCAGACCTGGGCGGCGACGAACTGGTGCCCCCGCCCGGGCCCGTCACCCTGGAGCAAGGCGAGCGCTGACGAGGAACAGGTGCCCGCCTGGACGGGAGCGTCGCCGAACCGTTGGACACCGCCGGTCAACGCCGCCAGGAAACGGAGCGTAGCCCGGCACGGTGAGCTGGCCGCTGCTGATCGCGTTGCTGTGCCTGCTCACCATGACGCTGGGCAACCTGGCCGCCTACACGCAGACAAACCCGCGGCGGCTGCTGGTGGCTTGCCAGCCGGTTAAGCCGCCTACCGGCGGGCTAAGCGGGATGCCAGGAATGCCACGGCGCCTGCGGTGACGCTTATCTGCCTCACACCGTCTCGGGATACGTGGAGAGGATGTAGTCGGTGGCCGCAGGCCCTTTCATGCGGAGCCGTGTGCGTCCGGGGCGGATCCCCTTTTGCTTCATGGCCGCCCAAAAGGCGTCTTCGGGACCCGGCACGCCCTGGGACACGAAGCACCAGCTCGTGTAGAGCCCGTAAAGCCGGTTCCGCCCGAGCGCTGTACCGGCTGCCGGGTCGAGGGCGGTGGCATCCTGAAGGAACTGGTCGAACTGCGAATCTGCCAGGGAAGCCTCTTCCGCGTGGGTGGATGTCATGAAAGTCTCTTCCGTTGGGGGTCGTGCCTCCGCGTTGTTGCGGCGGCCAATGCTTGACTGCGCACACGGCGTCAAGCGGGGAACCCGGCATCTGCGGAACTGCAGCTTCGGGAGTGGTGTGATCTTGGGGGCGGTTCTGGGTCACGCCGCATGAATTTAATCAGCTTCGCGTGACGGGCCGGTACGGCCAGGCGTTCCAGGAGTAGATGCCTGTAACGGGCGCTAAACATATTCTCTACACTGTAGACTTTAGGCGTAGACTACAGGTTAAACAAGCCCGCATGGGTTTGCCGATGCATTTCCCCATCGATTGGCGCCTCGGTTGAGGGGCCCGCCGCCTCCACCTGAACGGAACCCAATGCCCCCCGCAGAGAACCCGATATCCGGCTCGACGCACGGCAGCAAGAAGCGGCTCACCCGTGAAATTGTGCTGTCCGCGGCACTGGACCTGGTGGATGCCGAAGGGCTTGATGCGCTCACTATGCGCCGGCTCGGGCAGGAGCTCGGCCGGGATCCCATGGGGCTGTACCGCTATGCGGAAAACCGCGCGGCGCTACTCGACGGCGTGTCTGAGCTGGTCTTCAACGAACTGGCCATTTTTCCCGACGACCCGGACTGGCAGGCCCAGCTCCGGCGCATCGCCCACGATCTTCGCCTCCTGGCGCTCCGGCACCCCAATGTTGTGCCCCTGCTGGTGACCCGCCCCCTGTCCACCCCCTTGGGCCTTCGCCCCCTGGGGACGCTGCGGCCCTTGGAGCAGATCCTGTCGCTGTTGATCGACGCCGGCTTTTCTCCGGCCGACGCCCTCCATGTCTACCGCGCCTACTACGGATACCTGTACGGTCACATCCTCAACGAGCTGCAGGAGTTCGTTGTAGATCCGGACGAAAATGAAGCCCTGCTCCGTCTGGGCCTGCACCGGTTACCGCCAAAGGAGTTCCCGCGCCTACGCGCCCTCGCCCACGTCCTGATCGACTACGACGGGATGGCAGAACTCGACGAGGGAATCACCATCCTGCTCAGTGGCCTGGCCGCCCGCCTCGCCCCTGCCCGCCAGCCGGCGCAGTAACTGCCGGTTTCATCCCGCCGGGCCCCATCCCGGCGGGCCCCCATCCCGCTGGGCCGCGCTCCCGCTGGGCCGCACTCCCCGGCTGGAGATACTTGCGGATGGAACGCGTGCCCAGTCATGATGGCGTAGCGCACGTCGCGCTGCGGGCTGGGGGTGCGGGGTCCCCTCTGCCGGTTCCAGCGCCCCAGAAGGCCTTCGTTGCTGCATTTTCCTTCCGCCAATTCCGCGGCGCACCGTCCCTCTGACCGCGACGTCGCAATCCTGTGTGGGCTGCTGGACGACGACGTGTGGGCGTTCAGCAATTGCCGGGTGGATGCCCCTGGTAAGCCTGTTGCCGAAATTGACTGGCTTTTCTACAACGTGCGGCACGGGACACTTATGGTCAGCGAGTGGAAGGGTTTCCCGCAACGTGTGGTGTCGGCAACCGATACGGGTGAACCGTGGAGGCTCGACGGCGGCATGGCGGTCCCCAATCCGATAGAGCAAGTCTCGCGGCAGCTCGATGCAGTCCGCTCAGTCCTGCGGGCCGAGATCCTTCCGCAGCACTTCCCCGCCTTCGATCCGCAGCAGCTGTTGCTTATGCAGAGCGTCTACTCTCCGCAGGTGGACGGGGGGACAGCCATCGAGCGGATCCGCTGGGGCAAGGTGTACGGCAGCCTTCCGGCTTTGGCTGCCGTGATTTCGAACTCGACCAGCCGGTCGCCGCTGGTAATGTCAGAAGAAGGCGCCCGGCTTCGCTTAGCGACTGCGCTTTGTGCGCTGTTCCGCACCACATCACCTGCCGAAGTGAAAGCCAAGCTGCGAGGTTCATTGGTGGGTGGGGACACCGACTTCGTCCAACGGATCAGCGCCATTCACCGGCAGATTGCCGCGCTGCACGTCGAACTCGCCGACCTCACACTGGCCGCCCAGGGCTCCGTTAGCGTCCAGCCGCGGGCTGCCGCGACAAAGACCGCCCCGGCGCCTGTATCCCCTGCCCTGACCGAGCACCAGCGAATGAACGCCCACCTGGCGCAAAGCTTCCACGGCGTCAACGGCAACTCCGATGCAGCAGCCAAGGCACTGGCGAAAGCATGGAAGCTGGTGCTTGCGGATCCGCTGCTGCATGGAGAGACCGGTATCAGCGTCTCCCTTTTCGGGTCCGTGGGGACGCCGCTGGTGAAGCAGCACCACGGTTCGCTGCCCAAGGTGCTGGGTATGCCGCTGCGTAAGTGGTGTGTGATGCAGGCTCGGGCCGCGGGCATGAAGCCGCTGGACGTTCCAGGGAAGCCTTCGAACATCCGGGTGCGCTGACGCGCGTCGGTGGTTTAGCTTGCCGAAACCCGACCGCGGCGAGCGGTCAAACGGCACCCACCGCGGTTACTCCGGAGCCCGGCAAAACGGCCGGAACACCGCCAAATGGACTTGCGCCGATACCTTGTGAGAAACTTCACAGGTTTTGGTGTCGTGCGCCACTTCGTCCACCGACCTATGCGCAGGCACCAACCGCATCACCCATGCTCTTCCTGGAGGGAACCCACACTTATGAGCAATGCTTTGTCAGCCATCAATAGCGTGATCTGGAGCGACTGGCTCGTCTATCTCTGCCTCGCCACCGGCGTTTACTTCTCCGTCCGTTCGCGCTTCCTGCAGGTGCGGCACTTCAAGGGAATGATCCAGCAGCTGATCCGGGGTGAGAAATCCGCCGCCGGCGTCTCCTCGTTCCAGGCTCTGGCCATGTCCCTGTCCGGCCGCGTCGGCACCGGCAACATCGCCGGCGTCGCAACCGCAATCGCCTTCGGCGGCCCCGGCGCCCTGTTCTGGATGTGGATGGTGGCGTTCCTTGGCGCCTCCACCTCGTTCATCGAGTCCACCCTCGGCCAGATCTACAAAACCCGCGACCCGCTGACCGGCGAATACCGCGGCGGCCCCGCCTACTACTTCTCCCGGGGCCTGTCCCACACCAAGGGCGCGGGCTTCTTCAAGGTCTACGGCTACGTCTTCGCCGCCGTGACCGTGCTGGCCTGCGGCGTGCTCATGCCGGGCGTACAGGCGAACTCGATGGCCACGGCAATCGCCGGTGCCTGGACCGTCCCGTCCTGGATAGTCGCCGTCGGTTCCGTCATTGTGTTGGCATTCGTCATCATCGGCGGAGTGAAGCGCATCGCCAGCGTCGCCTCCTTCGTCGTCCCGTTCATGGCCGTCGCCTACATCGTGCTCGCGATGGTGGTGGTCTTCGTCAACGCCGCTCAGCTGCCGGAGATCCTCGCCCTGGTGTTCCGCAGCGCGCTCGGCATGGACTCGGCCATGGGCGCCGTCATTGGCCTGGCCGTGATGTGGGGCGTCAAACGCGGCGTCTATTCCAACGAGGCCGGCCAAGGCACGGGCCCGCACGCTGCTGCCGCCGCCGAGGTCTCGCACCCCGCCAAGCAAGGCCTGGTGCAGGCATTCGCGGTCTACATCGACACCTTGTTCGTCTGCTCGGCCACCGGATTCCTGATCCTCTCCACCGGCGCCTACCGTGTGTTCTCCGGCGGCACGGAGGACAGCGGCGTCCTCGTCGAAGGTGGACTGCTCTCGGCCACGGCCACGGTGGGCCCGCAGTTCGTGCAGACCGGATTCGACAGCGTCTTCCCGGGAGTCGGCGCGGCGTTCATCGCCATCACGCTGATCTTCTTCTGCCTGACCACGGTCTTCGCCTACTACTACATGGCCGAAACCAACCTGCGCTTCCTGGTGGGCAATTCCTCGAGCAAGATCATTCCGGGCGTCAAGGTCAGCGTGGGCCGTCTCGCCACGATGGCGTTGCAGCTCCTGATCCTCATCGCCGTTGCCTACGGCTGCGTGAACACCGCGGCCGATGCCTGGACGATGGGCGACATTGGCGTCGGCCTGATGGCCTGGCTGAACATTGTGGGCATCCTGATCCTGCAGAAACCCGCGTTCAAGGCGCTCAAGGATTTCGAGGCGCAGCGGAAGCTTGGCCTCGACCCGGTGTTCGACCCGCGGCCCCTCGGCATCGTGGGAGCCACCTTCTGGGAGTCCTACAAGACGGCCGACCGTGAGAAGGAACCGGCGCGGAACTAGTGCGAAGTGCACCGTGCGCCGCGCTGTCTGCGCGGCGCACGGTCACGGGCTGGGTGGCAGGCCGCGCACGGCCAGGCCTACTCGGCGATGTCCTCCGACCACAGCTCCGGGCAGTCAGCCTGGAAGGTGCGCATCATGTCCACGCAACGCTGATCATCCAGGACCACCACCTCAACGCCACGTGACCGCAGAAGCTCAAGTTCGCCGTCGAACGTGTGTGCTTCCCCCACCACCACGCGGGGGATTTTGAACTGGATGATGGTTCCGGCGCACATGGCACACGGGGCCAGGGTGGTGTAGAGCGTGGTGTCCCGGTAGCTCTTCTGCCGGCCGGCGGCGCGTAGGGCGGACATTTCACCGTGCGCTATCGGATCGGCGTTCTGGACCCGTTCGTTGTGGCCGCTTGCGATGACCATACCGTCACGGGCGAGCGCTGCTCCGATGGGGATGCCGCCTTCGCTGAGGCTCTTTTGGGCGGCCTGGTAGGCGGCTTCGAATGCGGGGTGGAAGGCAGCTGGTGCTTCCGGCGCGGCAAACTGTTGCTCGTCGTGGCTCATGGCGCCATTCTCGCATGGGCCGATGCGCGCTGCCTTGGCCCGCCAGCTCCTACGGATGCACCAGCACCTTCACCGCCGTCTCCTTGTGGTTGATCAGGGCGTCGAAGCCCTGCTCAACCAGGTCCTCCAGCGCGATCCTGCCGGTGATGAACGGTTTGAGGTCCACTTTGCCCTCCTGCACCAGCTTGATGGCGGCCGCGTGGTCCCGGACGTAAGCTATGGTCCCGCGCAGGTCGATCTCCTTCAGCACCAGCTTCTGCATGTCCACCGTGGCCGGAGCGCCCCAGATGGACACGTTGACCACCACACCGGCGGGCCGGACGGCGTCGAGCATGGTGTCCAGCACAGCGTTCACGCCCGCGCATTCGAAGGCGACGTCCGCCCCGGTACCGCCAGTGAGTTCCAGCACGCGCGCCGGGACGTCCTCCTGGCTGGGGTCCAGCACATGGTCCGCCACGCCGCTGGAGACGGCCTTCTCCTTGCGGGCCAGCGTCAGTTCGCTGACGATCGTGGTCACGCCCATGCCCTTGAGGACCGCCGCGGTGAGCAGCCCGATCGGACCCGATCCGCCCACCAGCGCCACGTCACCGGCCTTCACGCCGCTGCGTGCCACCGCATGGTGCGCCACGGACAGCGGCTCGATCAGGGCCGCCTCATCCAGCGGAATATCCCCGATGGGATGCACCCACCGCGCGTCCACCACGATCTTCTCGCTCAGGCCTCCCCCGCCGCCGGAGAGCCCGATGAACCCCATCTTGCGGCACAGATGGTAATTGCCCGCCAGGCAGGAATCGCATTCGTCACAGACAAAATAAGGTTCGACGACGACGTTGTCCCCCTTCGCGAGGCCCGTCACCCCTTCGCCGACTTCAGAGACAGTCCCGGAGAACTCGTGCCCCAGAGTCACCGGAGCCTCCTCCCCCGAGAGCGGGTGGGCGTGACCCGGCGCGGGGACGAAGATGGGGCCTTCGAGGTACTCGTGCAGGTCGGTGCCGCAGATGCCGCACCAGGCGACGTCGATCTTGACGGCCCCGGCACGGAGCTCCGGCTCCGGCACATCCTCGATCCTGATGTCCTTGCGGCCATGGAAACGTGCTGCCTTCATGATGGTCCTTCGATTCGGTGAATGTGGGTATCTTGAGGGGTCCAGGGCCGCTGGGTTGCGACCGGACCGCACCCGCCCATCCTTGCACCGGATACAGGTAGGTGGCCAGGCCGCGCAGCGTATGGCCGGCCCTGAGCAGGAGAAAGTGGCTACCGGACGATTTCAGGAGTTCACTCTGTCTGAGAGCCCAAACGCAGCGGCGGGTTGTCGAACAGTGGCGCAAAAAGCTCCAACTCGGTTCGAGGTATCCCGCAGGCATCCGCTGCCTTCCGCCAAGCAGCCAACGCCTTGCGCACGGAGGCGAGGATCGTATCCCGTTGGCTGGGTTGAACGAAGTATTCAGCCGAATCGAGAAGTGCCGCCATGGCGTCGTCCCGGGTGGTCGCTCCGTCAACGGCGGTGCTTCTCTCCGCAGCCAGGTCGGGATTCGGGTTGACGTCGAACGCCGGCGAGAACCGCCAGCCACTGCGCCCGCGGAGGAAGCCATGGTTTCGAAGATGGTCATCTGTATTGTTCACCGCGATATTGAAGGCAATCCTCCGGAACAGTTCTTGGCGGTCGGCCTTCGGTTCCTCGGAGTTCTCATCGATAACGTCCAGAAGATCGAGGTAGTCGCCGTGCGCGCCGTCGTTCAGCTCAAGCATTGTCATCGCCGACGAGTAACCGATCCTCCGCTCCCCGTCCCGGTCGAAGCGATCGAGAACGAGGACTGAATCCGTGCCGCCCAGGGGCACAAGCTGGTGCCGGGGAACGGAGATGCCGGCCGCTTTGGCCATTCGCAGCAGGGCCGCCTCCCAGGCTATGACCGTCCAGTGATCGCCTTGATGCCCAAATTTAGCGATCGCTAACCGGCCGCCGTCTTGTACGGATGCCTTGGGGCGGGCTCCCCCAAGGCTGCCGGTCCCGGCGTCGAGTAGTTTCTTTAGCGCACTCAAGTTGCCTGGATCGCTCTCGACGTCTTGAGCGGCCTGACGGAGCTCGGGAAGCTGCACGAGCTTGGGCACGTCGGTTCCGTCACTCAGGTATTGGCCGTTCCCCACCCGGAACCGCACTGCGCCCTGCCGGGTGCGGTCGGACACCCCCAGGAGGAAGTCCAAGGCAGTGAGCGTCCCGGCGTTCCGGCCGAACTGTCGCGCCTCCGCCTGGAGCCGTTTCGTGATGATGTGGCGTCCCCAGCGGTCTGGTGACGCGTCGTCAAAGGCACCGGGGAGACCTTTGACTGCGTGGTTTCCGCCCGAGAGTGGCAGGGCCGGGTCGATCGGATAGGAGCCTGGCAAGGCGAGGTAATCAAGGGCATACGTGAAGTTGGTGGTGACCACTCCCCGCTTCGCCGCAATGAAGGCCCGGCCCACGTTCACAGTGCCTGATTCCATTTCGAGATCGACCTCGATTGGTTCACTCATCGGCGCACTCTCTGCGGCAATTCCTGGTCTGCCCGCGCGCGGCCGAAATCGCTCTCGTAGGGGTCGAAGGCGACGTTGAGCTGATCTGCGAGGCCGAGGACCCGCGCCACGTCGAGGAAGGCCTCGAAACCGACTCCGAGCTCGCCATGTTCGAGCTTGCGGAGTGTGTTGCGACTGAGCCCGGCGCGGTCGGCCACCTGCTCGGCGGTGAGGCCGAGTAGTTTTCGCCAGGTAACCAGCTGCTCGCCGATTATGCGCGCAGTCCGCTGCGTCTTCAGGGACGTTCTCTTCGTGGCCACATTTAGAGCCTACCAATAAAGGTCATAAACATGACCACTAAGTCCTTTAGTGATTAGGTAAGTGACCATAATTTCTCGGAGGACGCATTCTCGGAGCACTTCCCGATCGCTCCGTACGCGGGATGTCCGACGCCGGTACCCGGTGAGGCGCTTCACGCGCCGGCAGCGGCGCCGCACGTACGTCGAGTTCGAAGATGCGGTGGCCATGGGCGAACGGCAGTTGCTCCCCTAAATAGGGTTGTAGCCCCTGCCGGCGACGATTAACCCCTTATCCAAACATGGTCTTGAAAAGTAAAATGAGCCATGATGCTCTTTCCCGCGATCGGCCTCGTCCTATGGATCGCCTTCTTGATCGTTGCGTTCGTCCTTTTCGCCACCATCTGGGGCCTGTCCAACGTCATACTCAGGCTGCTGGGCCTCAAGCCCAGACTTACGGGGCCCCAAGCCGCTGCTAGCCCCAGACGGAACCAGCCGCCGGTTCCGGTCCCTGTCCGGAACCGGCCCCGGGTACCTGTCCAGGCCCGACCACCTCAGGTGGAGCCGGACATCTGGCCCAAATGGACCCCCTCGCGCAGGCTATATATGGACCGCGAGCTGGCGCTCTGGCAGCAGCAGTTCGATGCCCTGGCCCTCCACGAGCCGGACGTAATCATGGCAGCGGCCATCCAGCGGCGCAGCGGCACCACGTCCTCCGTGTAGCTCAGCAGTCGTTGATTGGCCTGCCTCTCGGTGAGCTCCTCCCTTGCGGCGTTGGGGGCTCCGCCCAAATGAGCGCTTATCCGGCGGAACCGTCGTTGTGCTTAGCCGGCCGGTACCCTGCCAATTCGGCGCGGACGTCGCCCTCTTCGTGACCGCTCTTCTTGCCGAACGGCAGCACTTTGAGCAGCGGGCCCACGACGGCCATGACGAGGAGTCCCCAGATGATTCCGAGGACAGCAGAGCACAAGGTATTCACGAGCCAGGCAAGGAAGCTGCCCGCCACCGGGATCCCGACGAAGGGGGCCTCGAGGACATGGACCAAGTCATAGGGCGCATGCCAGCCGAGGTCGTATGCTCCCTGCAGCATGATGTGGCCACCAACCCAAAGCATGGCGACCGTCCCAATAAGGGTGATCGCGGCCAGCACCGAGGGCATCCCCTTGACAAGCAGCTCGCCGAACCGCTGGGAGCCCGCGGAATCCTTAGCGGCCAGGTGCAGGCCGACGTCGTCCATCTTGACGATGAGTGCGACGGCACCGTACACGAGCACGGTGATCACCAGAGCCACGATGACCAGGATGAACGCCCGGACCCAGATGGAATCACCGGCCACCTCGTTCATCGAGATGACCATGATCTCGCAGGACAGGATGAAGTCGGTGGTGATGGCGCCCTTGACCACCTTGGCCTCCGCCTCCGGACCCCGCTCTACCGCGGGCGCCTTTTCGTCCGAGTGGTCTCCGCGGAGCTTGTGCCAGACCTTCTCGGCACCCTCGTAGCAAAGGTAGGTGCCGCCCAGCATGAGGATGAACGGGATGGCCCACGGGACGAAAGCGCTCACGAGCAGCAGCGCCGGGAGGATGAACAACAGCTTGTTCCGGAGCGAGCCCCAGAAGATCCGCTTGATCATCGGCAGTTCCCGGGATGGGTCCGCCCCGGACACATATTGCGGGGTGACGGCGGCGTCGTCGATCACCACGCCGGCAGCCTTGGCCCCCGCCTTCGCGGCCCCGGCGGCGATGTCGTCCACCGAGGCGGCCGCTATGCGGGCCAGGGCTGCGACGTCGTCCAGCAGCGCGACAAGACCGCCGCTCACTGGTCGATCCCCCTCTGCTTGAGCATGGGCTGCTGGGCATGGAGGCCTCGGTGGAGGCGCGTGATCGGCATGCTCAGATTATACGGTGGGGGCAGAGGTCGACGGCGGGAGCCAAAGTGCCGCGGCCGAACTCGAGGCCTTCTGCGGCATTTGGGGAATCAGGGGCCCCAGGAAGGTCGTCGCAGCTACCCCTTGCCCCGAGCCTGCACCAAGTTGGCAAACGGCAGCCGTCCGCAGAGGCTGATGAACTCAGCCTGGTACGCGGCTTCGGTGGAATTTACCTCGGCCGCCTCCAATTCTTTCCAGGCGATGACCAGTGACTGAGAGTCGGCGAGCTGCCACAGCAGCCGCCCGCCCCAATGCCCTACGGGCTTTCCTCGGCCAAAGTCAGCGAGCTCTTGAATGCGCTGTCGGAGTCCCCGGGTACCGGCAGTTCCAGCACCAGCTTTTCCGATGTAGAGGACCTCTGCATCCTCGATCCAATGCGTTTCCAACGCGGCTTGGAACAGGGACGGATCCCGCTTCTTGAACTGTCCGCCCACGCTCTTCGCAAGGAACAGCGGCTGAAATCCCTCTGGTTTGAGCACTGCATAGATTCCGGGTACCTGCGGAACTCGGTTGATTTCCATCTCTCGAAACGACTGGAAACCTGTGAACCCGTCCTCTTTGAGCGTCTGTTTGTTCATCTGCATTCAGTAATCCTTACGTCGTCGGTTCAGGGATGCCTCACCGCCCGTCTATTTCCGCAGCAGCTTTGGCAGGTACCCTCACCCGCAACCGGAATCCCATAGCTGCGTGCCTTCTTCGCCTCGCCGGATAAGCTGTCCGGATCTGCCGCAACCAAGAGCTTGACTGCTTTGGTGATCGCCGGATGAGGGACGAACCCCGCAGCACGCAGGTCGGCTTCGATGTCGTCACGATCCCTTGACATCTCACCCGTCAGGACGACTTACAGGTCCGAGAGGGCAAAGAGCACACCGTCGTTCGCATCGGCCAAAACCAAAGCTCCGTGCCGCGGAGATAGCCGAACCAACCGCTAAGAGTATCCTCCAGAAACCAAGGGGGAAAGCATGAAACTCACCGCAATCGCAGAACGATCCGGGAAATGGTGGGCTGTCGAAGTCCCCGAGATTGACGGCCTGTTCACGCAGGCCGAACGCTTGGACAAGGTTCCATACATGGTGCGGGACGCTGCGGCACTACTGACTGGCGAACCGGAGGATTCCTTCGAAATCGTCGTCACCGTCAAGATGGATGGCGTACTGGAGCGAGCTGTGGAAGCAGCAGTCCGAGCAGCCGCGCTAGCCGCCGAATCCCAGGTGCAGGCGTCCGCGCTGACACGCCACGCCGCCCACACCCTGACGGAAGAGGGCATGGCCGTGCGCGAGGTCGGAACGCTACTTGGTCTGTCCCCACAACGGGCGCAGCAGCTGATCAAGAGCGATCCCGCTGTTTTCGAAGGTCACCGGAATGCCTCGGGCTCCTGGCATCATCTCTTGAACAGAGAGGAGTTGCAGGGAGCTTACATCGTCGCACTGGGGACCATCGGAGAGGACTTTCCCGAAGCGCCCCGGCTGGACTTCCGTTCCTGGCACCCGACTCGGATCCAACGTGGGAACAAGACGGCCGAATGGACCTTTGGAAAATTTGAACCAAAGGAACAGGAAAGCTCTGCCCCGCCTCAATCTACTGGCGTAACTGAAGGCCATAGGTCTCAATAGCGTCGCCGAAGTCTGCCTTCTAGGACGCGGTTCCCAACGTGGCCGAGCGCCTGGCCGAGGACCTAACCATCACCGGCACCGAGCAGGAGAAGTGCCTGCTGGACGGCCTTCAGAACTCCACGCAACGCTGGGACATCCTGGGCCAGCAGGTGTTCTTCGCCGAAAGGGACCTGAACGCCGCGCCCGAGATCGACGACGTCTCCATGGACGGATGGGACAGCTACGCCGCCTCACGCCGCCGCATCACCCAAGGCTGGGTGGACGCGAACGTCCGCAACGCAGTGGTCCTCACCGGCGACGTCCACCGCAACTGGGCCAACGACATCAAAGTCGACTACAAGGACCCCGCCTCCCCCGTGGTCGGCTCAACGGTGCTTGTGAGCGCCGCGAGGACCCCGACCCGAGGGCCGAGGGTAACGGCCCGACGAAGCATCGGCCGGTCGATCCGGATCACTTCGAGACCGTCTCCTGACAGGTCTTCCGCCACCTCGCCGAGCGTTGAACAGGCGCAAAGGACGACCTCGCATCCGCCTTCCGGAGTTCAGACAGGTGCCCGGCCAGGACGGCGCGCATGGCCCCCCCTGTAACGTCCTGTCTGGCAAGCACCAGAGCTTCCGGATCCACCCGGTGGACCGTGCGAGCAGAGGGCCTGAGCTCCCGGGACAGGGCCTCGAACGTAGCCACGTGGACCTGTTCCGTGTGAAGGAAACCGATTGCGCCGGGGCCGCCAGGGCGAAGTTCGATCATGGGGGCCGACTGTAACAGAGCACACCCGCAAAGACGCCGACTTTGACCGGCGGTCGGTACACGTGGGACTACGACACCAGGACTCTGGACGGTGAACCCGCCGAGCGGCCAAAGCGCGAGAGCGTCCGCGCAATACGTGTAGTAATTAATAGCCCAGGACGGGTCGACGGCGGCCTGCCGGTGTTGGGCTTGCCGGAACCGGGTTCGACAAGCCCAACCATCGGCGGACAGGCTTACCCAACCAGCATTCCGGCCGTCACCGGGTGTGGTGGGAGGCCAGCAATTCGTCCACCTGTGTATCCGACCTTCCCGGCGTTGCCCTCTGCAATCACTACCCCAGAAGAGCGGCCGATCCTACTTCAGTCGGGCCTGCCGAATCTCGACAGCGACAAAACCTCTATCCCGAACCGTACAAATGCCGTACATTTGCAGATGGAGGCGATCACTATGGCAAGCACAAAAACGCGTCGCTTAGAGCTGCGCACGGACCAGAGCACTGACGAGTTGATCACGGAAGCGGCGGAGCTGCTTCACGTGACAAAGTCTGCGTTCGTAACCGATGCCGCCCGGCAGGCTGCACAAAAAGTCATCTCACGTTCGGACGTCACTCTCATGGCACCCGAGGTCTTCGATGCCATGATGGCATCTCTCGACGTCCCAGACGAGTCCGCAGAACTGGCAGCACTGTCCAAGCTTCCGCGCCTCATCGGTCGATGAGCGGGCCGACGATTCGCGTTGCGAGGCTGGCCCCCGGGCATGATCTGGGGGCCTTTGACTGTGGTGAAGTCGATTACAACAAGTGGCTGACAGACTACGCGGCCCAGGCGGTAGAGGCCGGTGCGAGCATGGTCTACTTGCTGCTCGAACAGCGGCCCGCCCACGACGAACGGATCGTGGGATACTTTGCCATCTGCCCCACGCTCGTAGTCCGGGAAGACATGCCGAAGCCGCTCCAGCGGAAAGTACTGCGCAACGCCCCCGGTTGGCTGTTGGCCAAGCTGGCGCTCGACCGCTCCCTGCGCGGCGACAAGATCAACCAGTGGGGGTGGCAGCTTCTCCGTGCGGCGCTCGAGACAATTGTGGGCGCCTCGGATCTCGGCGGCGGCCAAATCATCGTGGTCGACGCCGACAATCCGGGCTTGGTGGACTGGTACACCCGTCACGGTTTTGCTTCAACCGGCGGGAGCAACCTGAGAATGTACATGAAGGTCGCAACGGCCAGGAAGTACCTCGGTTCGGCCACAACCTGAAACGGCACTTACCGGGCAGGAGCCGGCTGGGCTGGCAACGCCGAAACCTCGGCGTCCAGCGGCCTCAGTGGAATGTTTGGAACTGTGATGGACTTGGGTCCGTCGAAGCCCTGCACAAAGACCGTGGCGAAGCTGAGCGTCACCCTCGACGGCTCTTCGGGCAGCTGGCTCTCGAAGTTGAGGGTTCCCCTGCGCTGCCCGCCTGCCGGTATCTGGGGCTGCCAGTTGCTGCGGAAGGCACTCGCGTCGAAGGTGGTGCCGTCCGGGCCGGTGAGCAGCGCGTTCTGGAACAGCGGGAGGGATATCGAGTTCCTGGTCCCGTTGTTGACGAGGATCTCCACCCGGGTGAAGTGGGCTGTGCTTTGGACGCCCAGGACAGTCACCCTGACTCCCTGCGCTTCGGCCACCACCTGGCTTTCCAGCCGTTGCACACCGTCTTCGTTACCCGAGAAGTAGCCGACGGCGTAGCTCACCCCGGCGGTGACCAGCCAGCCGCCGCCTCCGAGCAGCAGCAACGTCAGCAGCACTGTGACCCCCAGCGGTCGCCGGGGCGCAGGCGCCAGCCCGGGCCCGGGTTCGTGACCAGCGGGTGGCCGCTGCGGGGCGCCTTGACCCTTCCGGTA
Source organism: Pseudarthrobacter sp. NBSH8 (assembly GCF_014217545.1). Lineage (NCBI taxonomy): Bacteria > Bacillati > Actinomycetota > Actinomycetes > Micrococcales > Micrococcaceae > Pseudarthrobacter > Pseudarthrobacter sp. NBSH8. Next base: position 997,547 of record NZ_CP043178.1, on the reverse strand, counting down.
ATAGCCGAGCGTCTCTATGACCAGGGCAACCAGCAATCCGATGAAGGGGGTGATGAACCACGTCCAGGTGGGCGTCAGCTCGGTGAGGAACGAGGCGAGGCTGTTACCCAAAATCCCGACGACGTTGATGCCGGCAGCGTACATCAGTGCCGTTCCCAGCCGACCCCCGGACGGTTGCGGGGCTGGCCTCGTCCCGTTCTTGCCGCCGCTCCCGTGGGGTGCGCCGTGGCCGCCGTCGGCTTTCCTGTCGATGAACCGCAGCCTGACCTGGCCGAACTGAACCAGGTCCCCGTCAGTCAGTTCCGTCGGCGAGCTGATGCGGTGCCCGTTCACCCAGCTACCGTTCCGGGACTGTTGGTCGGCGAGGAGGGTCCGGCCGTCGGCGGAGGTTAGCAGCGCGTGGCGGCGGCTGACACCTGAGACCGGCAGGCGGATCCGGGAGCCATCGACGCTGCCGATGGGGACGTCCCCGTGCGGAATGACAATCCTGCTCCCCGCCGCCTCCCCGCTGACGACGATGAACTCATTCCTGGCACCAGGTCCGTCCATGGCTTCCTCGCCCTGCCACCCCCGAGGGCCGCTCGCCCCCAGGAGAACCACCGATTCCGCCGCCGTCCCTTCAGCAAAGGAGGACGACGTAGGAAAAGTCTCCTCCCGGCAGAAGTTCCTGACAAGGTGGCATGTGCTGCCGGGCCGGGTGCCGCCGTCGCCGTTTCAACAGCGGACGACGCCGGCCTCCGCACCGATCCCTTCCTGCTGGGCATCGCCTCGGGCGAGCCATGGCCGGACGGCTTCGTGATCTGGACCCGCCTCGCGGTGGATCCTGTTGCAACCCGCGCGACCACCAGGGCCCCGAGACCGCCAGCCTGGCCGGGTACCGGCAGCGGCACGCACAATACAAGTCCGACGCCGACCTGCAGGCCGCGCACGCCATCGCACCATGGCTGGTGGTCTGGGATGACCACGAGGTGGACAACAACTGGGCCGACGAGGTTCCGGAGAACAAGGACGCCAACCAGCTCAACGACACCACCGAGCGGTTCCGGCAGCGCCGAACCGCCGCATTCCAGGCCTACTACGAGAACATGCCGCTGCGGGCATCCTCCGTGCTGGCCGGATTCGATATGAAGATCTACCGCACCATCCAATGGGGACAGCTCGCCAACTTCCACATGATGGACACCCGGCAGTACCGCGACGACCAGCTCGCCGGCGCAACGGCTCAGGCTCCACAGTCGACCCGGTTCAGGCCTGGAACCCGCACCTGAAGTTCTACAACGACAACCGCGGCTACGTGAACACCAAGATCACCAAGGACGCACTCACGGCGGACTTCCGGGTGCTCGATCACGTCACGACGCCGGGCGCACAACGGCCGGACGTTCCGTCGTGCGGCATGACGGCAGGATGTGCTGTTGGAAGGCTAGGGCTGGACAACATTCACGAGTTCTGACCGGCTTCCTGCCTGCAGGTCCTCGGTAAGGACCAGCGCACCGACCTCGGGGCAGTGATATTTATGCTCCCGGGAATTCTTTTCGAGCGGCGTCCAGTCGTAAACCTTGACGCAGTCGGTGTAGGTGCGGGTTTTCGTGGACACGGTCTCGCCGGTAGCGACGGTGTCCCGCATATCTTCTGCATGACCAACGTAAAATTCCTGCCTATAGGAATCGCCAACGCGCTGCTCTGCCTTCATCCAGATGCCGGCTTTTGCCCCATCTTTTCCGTGGAGAAAGCTGCCGGCGTGGTCCAGCAACATCCCATTCCAGTAGTTGTTTACGTCCTCGCCGAAATACCACACGTCACCGTTTTTGTGTTGTGCCAAGTAATCCCGGGTTTCCTCTACGAGCTGCCCGTTCTTATATTCCTTATCCAGGTAGACGACTGTCTCAACGCCCTCTATGGTCTTGGTCTCCTGCAGGATCTCGATTTCAATCCTCGCGGTGACGCTTCCCTGCTCGGTGGTCTCGTAGGTCATCTTTTTGCCGACGGGGAGGGCAAAGTTTTTATTGGTGATTTTGGTGGTGAAATCGGCAGGGTTGATCTGTGGACTGTACTCCCCGGCCCTACTCCTTTTGGTGTTTTCGGAGAAAAGAAGTGCCGCCCCGCCGGCAATCAGCAGCACGACGATGAGAGCAAAGAATATTTTGGTTCGTTGATTCATGACCTTTCCCACTCCTTCTGAGTAGAAATTCCTGCAGGGGGTCAGAGCACCGTTGCTTGCCCATGGCCATAGGAGAAAAGATAGTGCAGTTCGTCTTGAACCTGAACCCCCTCGACGAACACGCCGCATGCGCGTTCCGGGAATGTAGCTGTGGGCGGACGGCCTAATACCGTGACTGCCGTTTTTACAGGGATGTTCGACGGCGTGCCGGCGGCGGTCGCGCTTCCTGGCATACTCGCCGTGGTCCTGACCATCATCGCCGAGATTTTCCAGGCCAGGGACGTGAAGCGCAGGGATCCCGTTCGCCGCTTCACCCTGCGAGGTATTCTCATGCCGATGTGCCAGCGCTACCTTGCCGGCACCCAGGGTCTTCGAAGCCTGGGCGGCCGAGTTGGCGGACCTGGTCGCGACCCATTTCGCACCGGGAGCCCGCACCGGCCAGGAAGGTGCTCTGTCTTCCAGTCCCGCGCACGACCCGTCCGCCGAGCAGATCACCGACGTCGATGTCGACGAGGACTCGGCGACGGTCCGCTCGGTCATCCAAACGGCCGGGAACACCACCTACTACTACGAGTACCAGCTGCTGCGAGGCGATGACGGCTGGCGGATCTCCCAACTCTCGACCTTTCTGGACCCGCCCGGCACACCGTTGATCGATCCGGCCCGGGCCGAGGCACTGATGCAGAGTGCAACACCCGAAGCCATTCTGCCCGACCTGCAAGCTCACCTGCGCCTCCGGGGTGCTCACGGTCTTGGACTTGGGTTCGGTTGACGCACACTTCGTCCCCTTGGCGCGACGGATATTGCCGGGGACGTATGCCGTCGAAGTCGCCGCCGCGGCGGACGTGACGGTCGCACTACGGCTGCTGCTCTCCGAGGCGCCAGCGGTCAGCTGGCACCCCGCCGAGTTCACCGACGGCACGCACGGCGTAGGGGTCGATGCCGGAAACGTCGCCCTCCTCGACGTCGGGTCGCTGGTGGAGTGTCAGGCCCAGCGCATCGAGGCGATGTTTCAAGAGCACATGGAACGGCTCATGGAGACACCGGGCACAATGTTCGGCCTTACCGGCGAGGTGGTGGATGCGGTCATGGTCTCGAGCGGGTACGGCGACGGGACCTACCCGTGCTACTGGGGTTTGGCCGCGGACGGCAGTCTCACCTCACTTGTTGTCGATTTCCGGGTGCTCGCAGAGAACATCCTTCGCACCAGCCGCGTGCCGTTCCAACCCGGCCCCGTCAGCACCCCGGAACTCGCCGCCCACGAACTGCAGATCACCGCGAATGACGGGGCGTTCGTCGTCAGCAGCAGGGGTGAGGACCTCACCGGCCTCCGAGTGCTGGCACCGGACGGCGCGCTCCTTCTGGACGCCGACTATCTCGGCACCTTCATCACGGGAGGCATCTCCAGCAAGACGTGGAACCCGGACGCGCTTCCTCCGCCCGGCTCCGTCCTCGAGGTCACCGAGTACCTCGGGTACCGACACATCTGACCAGATCGGAACTGGTCTGCACGTCCAACACCTCCACAGGCAACGGCTCTGGCTCCACCACGGACCCGGTCCAGGCCTGGAACCCGCACCTGAAGTTCTACAACGACAACCGCGGTGCCCGGACTGCAGCCAAAGGGGTAGCCTGCCACAAGGGATACCGTACGACGACGGCGGGGCGGACAGCATCTGCTGGCCGTCCCGCCGCTGGGCTTCAGTCAGCCGTGGCCGGCACTATCTCGTGTTGTCGGGACCGACGTAGCCTCCTGGTTTTTCCGGGTTCTTGTCCTCGCGGTTTATCAGTGAACCACTTGCACAACCATCCACGGTGGGATCCCCACATGGAGCTTCAACAGCTCACGGACGGACCTGTGGGCATCGGCACACGGTATCAGCGCCGGCACACACGGATTGGCGGCCCCATCGAGGGCACGATGGAGGTGGTCGAGTTCGAACCGGGGCAATCCATGGGCTTCCATATTCTTGACCAAACACCCAACGGGCCGCTGGAAGTCCTCTCACGCTCAACCCTGGAGCACGCCAGTCTTCCGCGATCTGTTCAACGAAATGCTGGTCGTCGCCGTCGCGGTCAGCGGCGGCAACTCCCAGGGACCAGGGCTTGCCGCCGTGCCTCCGGCATCCGCTACCCCGGGAACCCAAAGCACGGGAAGAACCCCTCTACACCCGGGCGGGCAATCTCGATGCAGCGTGCCTTCACCTGTTCAAGGACTGCTTCGCTGTCCGTGCCCGCCACCGTCAGTCCGTTGACTGTGACCGACACAGTTGCCGTGGCAACACGCCTCAAATTGTTGTCGGTCGAGTTGACGTTGCCCACACCTGGGATGTTCTCGTGTGAGCTGAGGGTGTCATGCTCGAGCGGGCCGGTGCCGGTCCACGACGCCGAGAGGCTGATAGTGACGGGGTTGCCGTCGCCATCGGTGCCGGCCAGTTCGGTGGTGATGGATGCGGCGGTCAGTCTCGGACGAACCTCCAAGGGTGCCAGGTTCTGGCCGTCGGCCTGGAACAGCACCACGCCGCGGCCGGGGGCAGCACAGACGTCGGTGATGCGCACGAACACGCTGGTCAGGCCCTGCTTGTTGACGGGACCGGGCTGGGCAGCGAACATGGCCACCATTGAGGAGACGAAAATTTCGGTCCGCTCGCAGCCGACGGTCTCGACCACCGCTGCAGAGCCATGCGATGACGAAATCGTGTGGTAACTGTTGGGAGCGGCTCCGGCTGGTGGTGCAGTCAGGGCCACCATTGCCGCCGTGCATAGTCCAATAAGCAAGCGCTTCATGACGTCTCCTTAGTCCGCCTCTCCCAGATTAAGCCTCCTGGAACGGGGCAGTCCATAGGGGGATTCATCCAGCCCATTCCTTGGAGCAGCCACGCCCCGGGGCCCCACTGCGAGGCGACGAATTCGCCGTCGTCGTTCTGGATAACGTCGACTGAGAGCAGGCCGAGGGGCGGCCTGCCTGATCCCTGCTAAATGCAGCGGGGCTGGTAGGCCGGATCAGCGGGGCCGGAAGTCTTACCCAGTGCGTGGGCCACGATCTGGTGCACCACGGGGTCGTTCGGCGTCTGGTCGTGTTCGAAGAGATCGGCCGGGCACTTGTCCTGGATGGTGATGTTGGTGACCTGCCGTGCCGGGCCGTTGAGGAACTGGCTGTTGTAGGGAATGACCACCTCGTCGTAGACCGTGGAGATGACGGTGTAGGACGGTCCCGCAACGGTGTCGCCGATGGAGTTGAGCTGCTGCATGAACGCCGATCCGGCCTGCTGGTCGGCGCAGGCCGCACAGCCCAGGCCGGTGTAGTCCGGAGGCGGGATAAAGCCCGGCGGCGGGACGATTACACCTTCCGTGCCATGGTTGGAGGGTGCGATGCCAATGAGCTGGTGGACGTGCTTGGCTCCGCCGAGAAAGCCCATGTAGTAGCGGGGCATCATGCCGCCCTGGCTGTGGCCCACCAGATTCACTTTCTTCGCGCCGGTGGCAGCACGTACCGCGTCCACGAACGGGGCGAGTTCCTGCGCGGACTCGGCCACCGGCGCGGTGGCGTGCACGCCGTTCGTCTCGCCGTAGTTCAGGGCGAAAACGCAGTACCCGGCGCTCTTGAGGTACGGCGACAGGGTGGACCAGTTCTTCACCATGCTCTCGAAGGTTCCTGGGACCAAGATGACCGGATACGGATGCTCGGCGGTTGGTTTGCAGGACCAGTCGTTGGCTCCGGGCGGGGAAATCTCAACAACGTCCGCCTGGGCGGGAGCCACGGCCAGGGAGCCGGCAAGGACGGCCGCCGCGGCGACGGACAGGGTTTTGGTAAGCAGTGACATAGAAACCTCATTGTTCGTGTGTCAGCGGGGTGGGGCCGGCCGTGGATGTTTGTTCTTCGTGTCAACCAAGGCTTGGGCCGGGGTACTCAAATGTATGCAGCCCGGGAGTCCATATGGGGTTGGCTGCACAGATGTGCGCGAAGAAAGCTGCCAGCCCGGGCGCTCTCCCAAAGGGTAAAACGCTCGATCGCCGCGTAGTTACTCGACAGTAGCTTCTACTCGGGTGTTTGGGCCCAGACGATCGCCAGAAGCATCTGCACAAACGTTCATAGAGGGCTGGGTTAACGCGAATGTGCGTCAGAGGGCGAGGTCACTGATGTGCGGCCAGACTGACGCGCAGATGATTCAAAGGGTGCTGGAGTTGGCGTTAGTCCAAAAAGTCCCAGTCGGTTGGCATCTCGTCGTTAGGCGCGTTCCACCGGCAGCCACAACTCGGAGGTTGCGGTGCTGAAGTCGGCGGCGCGGTCGAGAATGGCCACGACCGACGGGCCGGGCCCCCGCCAGGGGTTGGAGGGGAACCAGTCGGAGGCCGTCGCCGCCCACGTCGACTGGAGGGCTGCCGGGTAGGGTCCGGTGGTGCGGAACACCGCCAAGGTGCCGGCCGGGACCTCGATCGCGTCGAGGTCCTCGGGCACCGGCGCCCCTTCGCTGACGGCGACGCCGTGCAGGTACGTCAGCTCGCTGCCCTCGGTGTAATCGGGGTCGACGTCGGCACTCACTTGAAGCAGTCCTGCCCGTTCAGTGTTGCTCAGTGCCTTGAGGCGAGAGTGCTCCGCTTCGGGCAGCGAGGCGATATGCGCCTGGATGTGCGGGTTGGGGCCGTGGTTAATGAGCGGCACGCGAGCCGTGTGGCCGACGAGCCGGAAGGCCGGTTGATCTCCGATGACGTCGGCCGCGGCGACGGTCATGCGCCGCCGGCGGATGTACTCGGTGAGGCGCTCCTCGATGTAACCGACGGCTCCGTTCAGAACTGCGATCACGGTTTCCCCTTCCGCATCAAACTTCGCTCATCGATTCACACTCACGCCCAACTATTGCGGTTTGATTAAATCGCGCTCCCGCCAAGTCCTCGTCGGAAGGATCTTTGCTGTCAGTTGCCTGCGGCCGTGCGCAAGAGCCGAGCGACTTCGGGAGTCATGGAGTAGCGTTCACCGTCCCAACCCCAGATGTAGTGCCACGGCTTGCCCTTGGGGGTGGTGTACATCGGAAGCCCCGCGCGACGGATGGCCTTCCCCACACCACCGAGAGTGCCTGCCACGCCCGACGCACCTTTCGGGTGCGAGATCGCCTTGGCGATCTCCCATGGAAGGAAATGCATGGTTTCGTCGCCGGTCGCCCGGATCAAGTGAAGGAGAACTTCTTGTCCCTGCGGCGAGATCTTATTCCATAGGGTCGCGGCGATAGCGGGAGCTTCGTCGGTCTCGACCCAGGCGGGGACGGTCCCCGACGGCAGCCGGGTGGGCGCATCCGGATCAGGGACGTCGGCGATGAATTCTCCAAATCGGATGTAGAACTCCTCAACGCGGTGTTCGGGGACGTGGACGGTGATCGGAATGAACATTTGAACTCCAAGATGGGTTACAAGATAGGTTGGGGATTCAGGTGTGGCGTCAAGAAGCCCAGTGCGTCAAGAGGGGTTGCAACATATCTTGCGAATAGGGCAAGGGCTCTCGCGAGCGTCGGCCCATGTACAGCAGGTCAGACGGACCCTACAATGAGCCATGCCCATGACCGGCCGAGTTGTCTCTGTTGCGGTGCTGCTCGTCATTGAGGCAGGACTGGCGGTGCTGGCGGTGCTGGTCCACTACGAATTCATGAGAATGTACGGCGATATCACTGATACCGCGTTCGAGGGACTCATCTGGGGGTTGACGGCCGGTCCCGCAGGGTTGGCCCTCGGCGTGGTCGCGGTGGTTGGGGTGTTCGCTTTGGTGTTCTCGCCACGACTGTGGATGCGGCTGACGGCCGTGGCTATCCCGGTCCTCGTGCTGCTCGGGATGCTCGCTGTCACCCCCTCGGCGCTGGGGCAGAAGACCGAGAGGCAATTCGGTTCCACACCGCAATGCGTGATCGAGGGCACGGATGAGCCCATGGCCACCGCAGACCGCGAGTCCCAGCGGGCGTTCGATTCCATTGAACACATCGGCCTTTACAGCGGTGGCGGCATAAGCGGTGTGGGCGGCTGTGCCCGCTGGTTTGTGCTCTCAGGAGAGGTCGATGTGTTGCAGCACTATCGTGCGGCGCTGCAAGAGGCGGGCTGGGAAGTGGTCAAGGATGACGGGCGCCACCTTCGGGCCCAGCGTGATGGCCTGGCGTTCGAGGTGAGGCCCTGCCCTGGGGGCGGTGCCATCTGGACCGGAAGCCAAAATGACCCCGCATTCGGAGAGGGAACGGTTATGCAGCCCGGTACTGACGTGTGTGCACAGCACTTCTAGTACGAAAACGGCGGCACGCGGATCTTCTGGACAGCCGCGCTTATCCGTGGAGGTCGGACCAGAACGCCAGGACTCGCTCGGTGACTTCACGGGGTGCCACAAGTAGCGGCGCGACGTGGCCGGCTCCGGTGACTCATCCGAAGCGATAGTGGGGCCACGACCTTTCAGTCGGATCATGGTGGAGGCATTGGCCGGCAAGGGGGTGGCCACCACCGCCCCGCAGGCTGCGGCGGTGGTGAAAGCTGCTTTTATGGCAGGGGACAAGCCCGGAAAATACTGGGCCATGCAATCAGTGATGATGCACCGCCCCGACGTCCGCCCGGTTTTACCCCGTCTGCAGGTGCCCGTCCTGATGCTGGCTGGCCGCGACGATGAACTGCTGGACGCAGCGGAGGCCGAACGGGCGGCCCTAAGCGCTCCTGACGGTCCGTTACAGGTAGACGAGGAGTGCATTTTGCCTGCGCTCCGACTCGGTAAGCGGGTACGGCGGCGTACCAATAGTGGTGAGTGTCCTGGTGGAGCAGAAGAACTGGCACATCGTCCGTCAGACCGTCGGTTACCACCGCTACGACACCCCCCCGGCGAGCTGGATCTGCTGAACCGGATCTGGGAGCGGGCGCTCAACGACCTGCTGGCCGATGATTCAAGTTCCGGCCGGCACCTGCTGGTGCTCACCGACGCCCGCGGCGAGATCCTGTGGCGGGCCCGGAGATGCTGTGGCGGTCTGACCGGCTGGAGTTCGCCGAAGGGGCGGACTGGTCCGAAGCAGAACGCCCGACGGCGGGACCTCCCTGAGTGCCTCGTCTCCCGTCCGTGCGTCCCGGCAGGCTGTCCGCCGGCCGGCTTCTGCCGATGAGTCGCTGGAGCTTCTTGGGACCAGGGTCACCAAGGACGCGCTCACCGCAGACTTCCGGGTCCTGGACTACGTCACGACGCCGGATGCGTCTGTTAGCACGAAGGCCTCCTTCGCGATCCAGGACGGAGTTCCGGGGCTGCAGGCGCGGGGGTAGGCTCGACAACTGGTTCCAGCGGGATGTCCGGCCAGACGTTCCGTCGGTGCGGTCTGACTTCCTGCCCGTTGCTGCGCGTGAGCAGGAAATTCGAAGATCGATCAGCGCCGGCCAGGGCTACCGCCAAGCCCGCACATAGTCAACCTTCATGCTGCCCCGCTCGCCGAAAATCCGGGGGCCCCCCGCAACGCCCACATTCAGGATGAGATAATGTGGGCTGTTGCCGTCATTCGTTGCATAGGAGTGGACGCGCCGGCCGTCGTAGTAGATGTCATTGACTCCAGCCTTCCGGTACAAACCGTACGTGTGGTATTCACCGGCCCAGCAGCCGGAGACCTGCTGGCTTTTCGACCAGTCCTCTGAGTGATAGACGCTCTCCACATAACCGGCAAGGGACTCTGCTATGTCGATTTCCCCGGTGTGGGGAAATCGCTGCCCCACTGTCCACCACGCTGGCCAGTTGAGGATCCCGAAGCTGCAGGTTCCCGGGAAGGAAATCCGCGCTTCGACGTAGCCGGTGGTGAACTCGAAGCCCGCATGGCCGGGAACGCCGTCCTTGGGATTGGTGGAGAGAAGCGCCCCGGACTCAGCGTCGGTGAGCTGGAGAACTGCTTCACCGTTGGCAACCCTTATGTTGCTCGAACAGGTCTTGACGTTGTTCATCACCGATTTGGGGTTGCAGTCATTGAACCAGTATGGAGTCCAGACTGCTGTGTTCAGGATGTTGAATTCATCTTCGAAAACCAGATTCCACGAGCCGCGAACGCCGAGCGGAGCTGGCTGCGTCTTGCCCGGGACGGGAGCCGCAGCCACTGAATCAGCTCCATCGGGATTGCCGGAAGTCGCGTCGGCGAGAGTGTCTGCACCAAAACCAGGAGAAGGAGCTTCCGTCGGGACCCCAGCCCCGCTATCGGGAGAAGGCGACTCCACCGGCACGTCAGCACCCGCCACGCCGGAGTCCGCTGGATCGGCTTCGGCAGGTTTTGATGCCGTGGTTCCCGAGTCAGAAGATGGCTGCGGAATGGAGAATGCAGACTGAGCTGCACTCGCTGACAGCCCGGCCAGGATTAGAAGGCAGCACAACCAGCACAGTGAGCGGCGCTTCATGGGAAATCCATGCCTCGGGTCAGGGCAGGGATGGAATGCTGCCTATGCTGTGGGCTCCTGCCGGCCTGTGCCCACCCTGGAATACCGGGAACTGTGAGGGCTGGTTGCACTATGGTCCTTCCATGTACGCCTCGGCGGGTGACCTCGAGTAAGAACGTTTTGCGGCGGCCTGATTCTATTGTTGTCGGTTCAGGTTATGAGCGGGGCCGCGACAGGTCATGAGTACCGGCTACTCATCTTTTGGCGTCATACCCCCCGGTTCGGCCACTCGGAGTACTTGTTTCGCGTCAGCTACTGAAGCTTCGCGGAGGTGCTGACGGAATGCGGATGTGCTGTTGGAAGGATAGGGCTGGACAACATCCACGAACTCTGACAGTTCTCCTGTCTGCAGGTCCTCGGTAAGGACCAGCGCACCGACCTCGGGGCAGCCATATTTATGCTCCCGGGGATTCTTTTCAAACGGCGTCCAGTCGTAAACCTTGACGCAGTCGGTGTAGGTGCGGGTTTTCGTGGACACGGTCTCGCCGGTAGCGACGGTGTCCCGGATATCTCCTGCATGGCCAACATAAAATTCCTGCTTATAGGAATCGCCAACACGCTGCTCTGCCTTCATCCAGATGCCGGCTTTTGCCCCATCTTTTCCGTGGAGAAAGCTTCCGGCGTGGTTCAGCAACATCCCATTCGAGTAGTTGTTCACGTCCTCGCCGAAGTATCACACGTCACCGTTTTTGTGTTGTGCCAGGTAAATCCCGGGTTTCCGCTACGAGCTGCCCGTCCTTGTATTCCTTATCCAGGTAGATGACAGTCTCAACGCCCTCTATGGTCATCACTATTGGAACGCCGTGGGGGTAACAGCCTCGTTACACGGGCACTGCCGGCAAGGACGCCGCCGGTGAGGAGGACACTGTTTTGGACTACGGCCTGAGGTTTTCGGACCCGGCGAAGTACTCGCGCGCCCTGCGCCGCGCCCACGAACTGGTCATCTCCGGCGTCCCGCGCCCCGAGATCCCCAACGACCTCGCCGATTCGTGGCGCCGCTCCATGGCCCTGGGCATCAGCCCGGACCAGCACAGCCCCCCGGCACCTGCACGACGCCGCCGACGTCCTGGAGCTGCGGCGGGAGCACCGGCTGCAGCAGGTCATGCCGGCCCTGAACGACCTGCTGGCCGACGATTCCAGTTCCGGCCGGCACCTGCTGGTGCTCACCGACGCCAGCGGGGAGATCCTGTGGCGCGTGGGCAGCGCGGAGGTGCTGCGGCGGGCGGACCGGCTGGAGTTCTCCGAAGGGGCCGATTGGTCCGAAGCCGGGATCGGCACCAACGCCATCAGCGAGGCGCTGGTCACCGGCCGGCCGGTGCAGCTGTTCTCCGCCGAGCACCTGGTCCGCACCCACCATGAGTGGGCCTGCACGGCGGCGCCCATCACGGACCCGGCCACGGGCCGGCTGCTGGGCGTGCTCGACATCTCCGGACCGCTGGACACCATCAGCGCGGACACGCTGCGGATGGTGCGGTGCGCGGTCCGGGTGGCGGAGTCGCTTTTGGGAAGGCCCGACGGCGGGACGGCCTTGGGTGCCTCTTCTCCTTCTCGTGCGTCCCGGCAGGCTATCCGGCGGCCGGTTGCTGCCGTTGAGTCGCTGGAGCTGCTCGGGGACAAACCCGCCGCGGTGTTCCGGGACGGCAGCAGAGTGCCGCTGACGCTGCGCCGGGCCGAGATCCTGGCGCTGCTGGATTCACGCACCCACGGCTGGAGTGCCGAGGAACTGGCCTATGAGCTCCACGGCGATGCGGGCACCACGGCTGCCATCCGCACCGAGATGTTCAGGATCCGATCCATGCTGGGCGAGGCCGTGGAGTCGAACCCTTATCGCCTCGTAGCGGGCCTGGTGGGCTGTTCGGATTCGGGGCGTGTGCTGCGGCTGCTACGCGACGGACGGGTGGCCGAAGCGCTGGAGGCATACCGGGCTCCCCTGCTCAGCCGCTCGGGTGCTCTGGCTGTCCAGCTGCTCCGCGACCAGCTCGACCTGGCAGTTGGTTCGGCTGTGCGGTCGAGCGGGAATCCCGGGCTGCTGGTTCGGTGGCTGTCCTCTGATATGGGTGCCCCGGATTTCGAGGCAGTCGAGGAACTGGGACGGCTGGTGGGACGCGGGGATGCGCGGTATCTGTCGTTCCGGGCTTCGTCCGCCGCGGGTTGAGGCCAGCCTCGGTGGTTGAGCCCTCCCCATGGTGTTTGGACTTCCTTCGGTGGTTGAGCCTGTCGAAACCCCTGGCACCGAATATCGACGACGTCTTCATGGACGGGTGCGACGGCCGCGCCGCCTTTTGCCGCCGAATTACGCAGGGCTGGGTGGACGCAAACTTTCGCAACGCCCGCTTCCCCCATGGTCGGCTCTGAGCACGTATGCAATCCATCACCTCGACGGGCAACGGCTCCACCATGGACCCGCTTACGGCCTAGAACCCGCACCTGAAGTTCTACAACGACAACCGCGGCTACACGTGAACACCAAATCACCATGGACGCCCTCACCGCCGACTTCCGTGTCTTGGACTACGTCACGACGCCGGGATCCCCCGTCAGCACGACGGCCGCCTTCACGATCTAGGACGGTGTGCCGGGGCTGCAGGTACGCGGCTGAGATGGGCAGGGACAGTATCTCGGCGGTGGGGTGATTTTTCTGATGGACAAGACGCCTCAAGCCAGCTTTACAAAGCGATGCAGTTTGATCGCTCTACCCACAGCGGTCCACGGATGCGGCTGCGCCGCAAGAAACTGTTGATACAGATGCTCAGCAACGCCGTGGTACTCGTAAACCCCTCCGGATTGGAACCAGACTGTCAGCGTCAAGGCTGCTGGCGAGTATTGAACGGCTTGTACGTTGGATGACTGAACTGAAATTGGTTGCATGTCTCAGTGAAACATGAAGCCGGCATGGACCCACGACAGACACACGGCCCGTGCAACGTTGGGCTCAGCACAGCCAGATAGTTTCCGCACTTGGGCGATCAGCGATAACTCAGCCACTGTATGCGGTCAGTTGAACAGATATCGTGGTGGCATCGTCCAGGAAGTTGAATCGGCCCCTCCCGCTTCCACTCGCCGTCTTGATCGAATCGCCGGTGCTCTCCGGCTAAGTCCAAAGGGGGACCGATGTTCAGCAATGAAAACGCCGCGTCTGCACGGCGCGCGGAGTTATCGACCCCTGAGGTCTCCGTCTGACCTGCCCAAGAGATGTACAGTGTTTGGTGGCTTTGTGCCGCCTCGCAATGCTCGAAGCGCTCCCAAGCGGTAGAGTCCCAAAAGTCGTCTGCCCCCTCAGAAAACGCCATTAGGTTCCTGTCTTGGTAGTGCTCCCGGAGCAGACGGAGCATCTGCGTGGCCAGACCCTGACGCCGCCATGACTCAGCAGTCTCGATGAATGGAAGGTGTACAAAAGAATCCTTCGCCGGCACACCAAACTCCTTTGCCGGGTGCGTACCGTCATCGACAGCCATGATGCGTCCAACCTCCACGCCACGCAACAGGATTTGGAACCGGTCCGAATCCTCAGCAGAGTCGAACACGATGCAACCCGGCTGCCACCAGTCCTCATTGAAGTCGTCGGACTCAGTGTAAGGCGATACATACAGCTTGCGTTCAAGGTGCTCTGGGGTCAGTAGCTGAAGCTTCATCATGGGACCATAACCTACCTTGCTCTCGGTGGCGCGGAACGGGAGCTTGGTTCTGCCCGCGCCGATTGTGGCGGCGGCGGGCAGCTCGGATCACCCTTCGGGCCGATAGGCCCGACTGGGCCTATCGCGCCAGACGTTTCGGGGCCGGTGACCACCTCTCCGACAGAGGGTGCGGAGGCTGGGCCAGTCTCACCCTTCGGGGGCGTGAGGTTCAGCTTCCGACTGGGGTTGGCGCCAGTGATCGTGGCGCGAGCAGCGGAGCCAGGGCTGCCGGTAGTAACTGTGCCGATCGAGAATCCTTCTGCGCTGGCCGCAGCCTCAGTGGCCTTGGCGGTCGCGGTGGTCGCGGAGCCGGCGGCTGCAGTAGCCGAGCCGGCCGCGGCAGTCTTGGTACTGGAAGCGGAAGATGAGGAAGCGGTCGCCGAGCTGGCGCTCCACACTGCTGAAGTGGCGGAGCCCGCGGCTGCAGCCCTCGATGCGGCGGCTGAGGCCTCAATGTCAGCGATGTACGCATGCCATACAGGGTTCGGCGCGGGGGCGGGCTCCAGGGTGTCGGGATCGACTTCAGTCAGGTCCGTGAAGTCGATGGTCGGAACGTCGGGGACCGCTACGTAGCGGAAGCTGTTCGTGAGTCCGTCAACAACGCCGACCTTCCAAAGCCAAGCCGCGGTGCCCGGAGCGAGTGCATGTCGGCGGCGCGGTCAGAGAACTTTCACCAGAGTCACGCAGTGCCTCCTAAGGGCTGACGGCCCTAGGGGCGGAACTGGCTTTAGACAAACAAAAAGGCCCACCGGAATAACCAGGTGGACCTGTTTGTGTTGGCGCGGTTGCGCCGAAGTTTCATTACAAGATTTGCCAATCCGAGCCGTCGAAGCCGATCTCGTAGTAGGCCGCACCTGTGTCGCTAATGCGGTAAACGGTGTTGAGGAAGTCGTCAGCGATATCCGACGCAACGTCGAGAACCTTATCGCTGTGGAAGTCATCACCCGCCGCAACAGCTTCCTTCTTGCGTGCGATAACGTGCTTGTTGCCGAGGGCAGTGACCTCGACCAGCGCGTCGCGGCCGCCCGTAAGGATGCCGACGATGGAAATGTCGCTGGCGCGAATCTTCTGCCTGTTGTCGCTTGTCTTAACCCAAACCTCAGTCATGCTGTCTCCCTGCGTTGTGTGAATGGGGACACCCCCAAGAGGAAGATACAGGCCGGACTGACGCCCGGCTTTGTTGCTCGCTGCTGGCGTAATGCGTTGGTGCCACCCACACGGAATCGAACCAGGCACACACCTCTTAGCTGGCGGCCGCTGAACGAACGATGTCGTCGGGGCCTGGTATCTTGGAAGCCAAAGATCAAGGGGTGCAAGTGTTTCCAGTAATCGACCTTTTCGCCGGGCCAGGCGGCTTGAACGAGGGTTTTTCCAGCGTACGAGATGAGTCGGGCGACTTCGTCTTCAAAGCGTTGGCGTCGTTTGAGATGGATAGCTTGGCCTGCCAGACGCTGAGGCTGCGTGCAACATACCGGGAGCTCGTTCGATCTGGGGGCGATCTGCAGCCCTACTTCGACTATATCCAAGGCAAAAAGGCGTGGCAGTCTGTCCTCACGGGTGACTTTAAAGAGGCCTATGAAACTGCGAAAGCGCACGTCTACCAGGTCGAGCTTGGGGAGGACAACCGACCCAAGGTGGACAACTTCATCGAACGGCAGCTCGGGCCAGAGAATGAGCGGGGACATTGGGCGCTCATTGGGGGTCCGCCGTGCCAAGCATATTCCCTTGCCGGGCGGTCACGCAGAACGGGCGACGAGTTGTTCGCGGCAGATCACAAGCATTTCCTCTACCGTGAGTACCTCCACATCCTCGGCAAATTCAAGCCCACGATTTTTGTGATGGAGAACGTGAAGGGGCTTCTCTCGTCGAAAAATGGCAACAGCAGCATGTTCCAAACGATCTTGGGTGACCTCAAGCGCCTCCCTGGTGGCACCAGCTACGAAATCCGATCATTAGTCGTGGACGCCGAGCCGCAAGACTTGGAACCCTCGGACTTCATCATTCGTTCAGAAGAATACGGAGTGCCGCAGAGGCGGCACCGCGTGATTCTGCTTGGAGTTCGAAGTGATGTCGCAGCAAGCCTTCCGCGACACGTGCTCGCCAAAGCAGACGGGGCAGTTACTGTTCGAGCTGCTGTACAAACAATGCCGAGTGCGCGAGCGGCGAAGTCGAAGAGAAGGCCGAAAGTCGAGCTGGACTGGGAGGCTCTTCAGAACGAGGCACTCGAGAGCGTTCGAGCGGTCGAAATAGGCACCAAGCCCGAACCTGTGAAGGCCGGAGCTCTCGCTGTGGATGAGTATGAGGCGTGGATCCATGACAAAAGGCTTAGCGAGCCTATCCAACACGAACCGCGTGCCCACATGGTTTCTGACTTGGCACGTTACCGCGTACTCGCGGCGCTTGCGGAACGACTGGGCAAGAGCCCAAAGTACACGGACCTGCCGACGTCGCTCCACCCCGAACACAAAAACGTCGGTAGCGAGCGGCCCCCCTTTACAGACCGCTTTAGAGTGCAGGTTTGGGATGCACCAGCTACAACGGTGGTTTCACACATCTCCAAAGATGGGCACTATTACATTCACCCGGATCCGGAGCAGACACGCAGCCTTACGGTACGCGAAGCCGCGCGACTCCAATCTTTCCCTGACAACTACTTTTTTGAAGGTCCCAGGACGCAACAATTCCATCAAGTAGGGAACGCCGTGCCCCCGCTGCTTTCCAAACAGATTGGTGATGTGGTGGCCGAGATGCTGGGACGACTGGAGGACTGAGTGTGCGGAACCCTGTTGGCGTGGTCGGCTACTGCCGAGGCATTCTCAGAAAACCGGCCAATCAGCAGTCAATCCACGTTCCGGCGAAACCACGTCATTCGCTGGTTTCGTCGGGGCCCCTAGCGGAGAGATATCCAAGGCCGTCGCGGACTCCAGGAACAAGGAGGTGACGAACTCGTCAATCTGCTCAGGCGTCATCACAAAGACGGATTGGACAGCCATCTTGCGGAGCAGACGTTTCGTAGCATCTCGGAAGAGTTCCATGCGGCGTCCCGTGTTTGATTCCGAGGCAAACGCCAACAGACGCCCACCCATCGCGCGGGAAAGAACCGGATAGCCGCCAATGCGGGGCTTTTCGAGCAGGTTTACAACTTCATCTTCACCGAGCTTGCGTGCAAGTTCGGGACCAAGAAGATGAACCCTCCACCAAAGCCGGCCGATTGTTGTCCTTGTCATGTCAAACAAGCGATCCTCAGAGATATTCCACTTCTTGCTTTGAGTGTGGAATCGTCCATACCGCCAGAGGACAACGTCGGGTACAACGGCCGTGTTGATGAAATTCCAAACATCTATCGACGACGCATCGGCGGGCATGATGGTCATCTGGGCATGAACCTCTGGCCCAACGGATCGATCGAATTCAACGAGTACTTTGCTGCTCACCGCTGATGGGAATCCGAATTCCTCAGCAATACCCACGATCTTCCCCCGGAGCCCAAGTAGCTCTTCGGCACTTGCACGCTGCCGGGCAAGGGGGTAGTACTGCGCCTGAATAGTACTGAGATCAAGGGAAGAACCGATCTCTCCCAAACTCTGACCGCGGAGCACCTCCCAAGTTTGAGCTGCCTCGTACAGCGGCATACGAGGGTAGCACAGCAACGTTTGAATTTCCGCCACTTTATTTGGCACCAACTTTCGATTGGAGCTCGGCCTCGACGCGGCCAGGATCCTCTTGATACCGCTGTTGGACCTGGTCTAAGGATTCGCCCAAGAGCCGGACCACACTGCTCAGCACGTATCCGAGAGATTCCTCGGGATAGTCCGTTTGAAGGCTCAACTCGTCGCTGCTGAGCGCCTCGCGAAGCAGTTGGCGGATGAAATCCAGTTCAAGAAACCTCAGCCATGCAGCAGACTCCGCGGAGTCTGAATCTTCGAGCATCCGGGAGATGAATGGGTTGTCGACATTTAGCCATAGCCAAATTGCGGCAGATGCGCTTGCTCCCAAATCACGCGTCGTCAGCCGGAGCCACCAAAGTGATCTGCTCGAGCCGGCTATTCCGTGGTCCGCAAAACTCACCGGAAGCATTGGCAGACGAGGAGCAGTGCCCTCCAGAACAATCTTTCGATCAACTCGAAAGACAGTGTTTCCGAGCCTCTTCGGCGCAAAGGGACTTTCCACCGCATGCCCTATAGCGAGGACCGATATCTGGAATTCCAGGGACAGCGTCCCGGAAACCTGATCCGCCGGTACCGTCAAGTAGACCTGCTGGCGGCCACCGCGGACGTCGACGACTTCAGAGATCGTGATAAGCGGCGTTCCTGAGGAACGGGCGATGATTACTGCCCCTAGGCGTGCGCCTGGCGGCAGCCGCAGCCGGTGCAAGGCATCCGTGAGATCCAACTGATACGAGCATTTGATATAGATGTCGTCATAGTATGTCCAATTCTCAGCCAGAGTCTCGCCATCAGACAGAAGCGTTTCACCGACAGAGACGTCCCATGAGAGCGTCGACACCTCCTCAATGGGTAACGTTAGGTGCCCGAAACTAACTCCCCGCAATTTCAAGCTCCTCCACGGTGGCCGTGACACGGATTGCCGTATCGGCAGGCTGAGTGAACACGGCTGTGATCTCATCATCGCTCGGCACAGGCACCGTCAACACTTCCCCAGAGGAGAGCTGCCCACCTGATGACATCCACCCGATAAAACGAGGCATCTCGGCGTCGGCAGGGCTGACCGACTCATTCCCTCCAGACTCCGTAACGACACGGGCGGCAACACGGACTGCCACAGCGTTTCCTGGCCGCCCTCCAGTCACAGCGAATCCGAATCTTGCTACCATCTCGCCGTCCAACAGGTCCAAGGACGATTCAGCGAGTTGACGGATGGATGCCTTCCGCGGGCGCTTTGCACTTAGCCCATCAGACGAGCCCAGTGCTTGCTGTTCGGCCCCACTACCCGAGAAGCCGGAAAGCAGGCTGCCTAGGGCCGCTGACACCCTAGAGGCACCTTTGGAGGCAACACCGCTGCCTGCTTTGGCGCCTTGGACCGACAGCACCCGGAAGGTTTCGCGAATTTTGTCTAAGGCGATCCTGACGGGGTTCGGAGAATTTCTGCCCAATGCGGCTTGCTGATATACCCAGTCGTCATGGGTCACAGGTTCCGATTTGGCGAACTTTTCGTTCATGTCGGGCGCCGAAATGAATACACCAAAGACGGGCACTCCGTTCGGCTGAGCCGAAATTGGAAGATACTTCACCACCATCCGCGGATCCCGTAATAGGGCAACAGTGTTCTCAAGTTCGGATCCGGTTGCCACCGGAGTGTGGTTGATACGGTGTGTCAAGAGTCCCAGACTTTGATTTGGCCGCAAGCTTCGAATCGGTGTAAACGTAGTCTGCCAATTGCTTTCATGGCTCGGATCCATGATCCGCTTGCGGCACTCCATGTACGCCGAGGCAAACTCACGATAGACCGGATGGTTCAACGGCTCTGGGCCAGGGATCGAGTTGTTCTCTGCAGTGAACTCAAACCGAATATTTGGAC
Organism: Pseudarthrobacter sp. NBSH8; assembly: GCF_014217545.1. Lineage (NCBI taxonomy): Bacteria > Bacillati > Actinomycetota > Actinomycetes > Micrococcales > Micrococcaceae > Pseudarthrobacter > Pseudarthrobacter sp. NBSH8. The sequence continues at coordinate 977,759 of NZ_CP043178.1, read as the reverse complement.
CGTTTCCCATATCAAGGGCGTGTGGCCACGCCCATTTCAGAGCAGCTTCAGCGATCGCTGCCACCCGATCACGGCCGTTCGTGACACCAGCAAAGTCCGGTGCAACAACCATGATGCTCGTGCCGGTTTCGTCGCCCGCCGGAATTCGCATTCCCAGACTCTCAGCTAGCTCACGAGCGCTTTGACCGGTGAGTGGATCTACGATCCCGTCTGCGCCGGGCACCCCCCACCAGTTCCGCCCCGTGTACCGTCTGTCATCATCGTCATAGTCCCCATCACCTCCTGACACGCCAATCAAGCGAGGCTCAATCGATCCATTTTGACGCGCCTGTGAGTAGACAAGGCAAAGGCCCATTTGGCTTGCCCTGTACAAAACACCCTTACCGAGTCCATAAGTTCCACCCTCTAGGCCCTTGGTGGTCGAACGGCCAAGGTTCCGGACGAAGTCGACGAAGTCCCGTCGCTCGCCCGACGTCCCTGATACATCGGCCCGAATAGGACCTCCCAAGCCGCGTGTTCCTGTATCCGAAATGATGAGAACTCTCATTCGGCGATCGAAAATGTGTTTGTCAAGATGGGTAGATTTGCAATGCGGCGGCAGTTCGCCAAAGACGTCTCGAGTCAAAATGCGAGTTTGTTCCATCGACATTTCATACTCGTCTACAGCAAATGAGATTCGTCCATTCTTTTCAGTCCGCGCATCCCAACTATTCTGCAGAGACTCGCGAAGCACAAGATCCCAGAGCCCAAGCGACGTACGCCCGATGGCGTTGTCTGCAGAACGCGCATCCAGGCCGCCATCAGCGCCGTACTGCTGCCTATACAACGACAACATCAGTTTTGCCCACTGTTCGCTATTAGGACCGTCGACAGGTCGAGGTCAGCCTCCTCCATATGGCCAAGGTCAATGGAGTAAGAAATACTGCCAAGCCGCTCAATAGTGCCGGACGGAATCAAGGTTTCCGCGGTAATTCGCGGGAAGCTGACGTCAACCAAATACGATCCCGTGGACAGCGTGGAAAATTTAACTCCTTCGTATGCAGACGACTCGGCATCCGAATAGTGTGCGCCGCCTAGCACCGTCAGAAGCTCAAGCCTGGAAACACCTAATGCGATCAGCTCCTCGACCTTACCGGGGACTGATGTGCCGTTTGGCGAGCGCTCCAGTTGGAGGGCCCGAAGGTACAGGTCGCCCCGATCCGGCGCAGCCAGCTGACGGCCTCCATGAATGGTAACCACCATGTTGTTGTGATTGGTCGTAGCCTTCACCTCAATGGAACAGTCCGCGAATACGAAATCGTGTCGGTTGCCGTGGGGCCCTTGCCACGCAGATATGGCCTGAGGTCCGTGACATCTTACGAGCTCGTGGAGGACTGAGAGCTCCGCCATTATGCCTGCCAACTGCTCGGGCCCCAAGAGGGCTCCCCGATCGGCCTCAAAGAGATTCTTCCAGCGGTCTAAGGTCGCCGAAACTGCGTTTGGTGCCCTTTCGGGGTCCAGTTCTATGGCATTCAGAACGTCGTCCGCCAGTAGCCCGAACTGGTGGTGCAGCTTCGGGTCGATACAGCGGAGAATCATGAAAGGCCGTTGCACGCCATCAACAACCAGCTCAAGTGTCTGCAGTGACAGCGACTTACTATGCCAGTCCAGCGGGCCGCCGTTTGATATTTCCACTGGGACGAGCACCGTGGGGCGCCCTCCGGCGTCAACGGCACAAAGCACCTCGCCTTCCGCCGCAGATATGCCAGATTTCCGGGAATGGAAGCTTCCCGCGGCAGAGACATCCTTGGCAAGGAAATCAAAGACTGAAGACGATGACTCTCTCATGCTTTCACCAGCTCGTCTTCGATTGCCTTCGCTTCATCCAATTTATCGGCCGCTTCCAGTTCCTCTTCTAGAGCTTCAAGGTATTCAGTGTCTATCTTGGCGGCGACGTAGTCGACGACTGATCGAGGATTGCGCGAATCGGGGAACATGAAGCAGAGCCCTACGACGTCGGCAGCCGCGAATAGCGGAACTCTCCGGTTCGCTGCGGGTTCCAGCGCGGATTTATCTAGGTCTGGGTCGGATTCCTTGGCGATGGGATAGATGCAAAGGAGACCCTTTCGATCCGTCGCCTGCCGCAGTTGGCGGAATTGCAGCAACTGTCGGTCCGTGATTTTGTCTGTGGACTTTAGATTCAGCGATTTCCGGATAAAGTCCAATCCGACATCAAGATCAGCAACGCGGTCGGACGTCGAAGCGACTGCCTTTAGATTGGCCGTCCCGTCGTCGCTGGGGATGTACATCTTCTTACGGCGCAGGAGTCGGACTTTCCCGGCGAGCCCAAGATCCAGCTGCCCTTCGCCGTTGAGGGGCTCCATCAGTACAATCTCCCAGCGTTTCAAGTCGCCTTCGGCACGTTCCTTCTCGATGTAGCGGCTGATAGCGTCCTTATCAATGGACTTTGCCGCATCGTGGACCCTGTAACCATCCAGGAAGTCCAGAATTTCGTCAGCCGACACGTCACGGAATCCGCGCCGAGAGGATTCCAGTTCGTTTTCGTGATGGCCATTGCTAATCAGACGCTCAAACAGGTTTTTGGTTGCCGTGATGTTGCTTTCCAGCCAAGCGCCGTCGTCTTCGTTGAACATGATTGTTTGGACACGACGTCCTGAATAACTGACTTGCGCTTTGACAGCGGAACGCATTTTCGCGGCTGACGTGACTGACATTTGCGGATGGGTCCGGATCTTGACAGGAAGTTCTGCCGGCGTCTTACCCTCCGCTTCGTAGACTTTGATCTCCTCGCGAATCTCGGCTTCCACAATGGACAGCATGAGGAACCAGCTTTTCAGCTCAGAACTCATCCAGATGCGGATCAGATCTTCGTAGCCGACTCGGTATCCAAACCAGCGTCCCATTTGAAGCAGCGTGTCATACGCCGTTGAGGCACGGACGAAGTAGCTCGAGGTGAGGCCTTCGAGCGTCAATCCACGGGAAAGCGTGTTGCCACCGATGACGATGGCCGTCTGCGGATGCTCCTTGTCGTACACCAAGCGGTCGCTTGATTGATAGTTATCCACAACAACTTTGGTTGCACGGGCTGTCTCAATCAGGTGCGGCATGAGATCGCCGAATTCGATCGGCTGATGTCCAAATGAGTCAGCCTTCACGCGAGCCGATTCTGACTCCCACAGATCGCGGAATACGTCGAAGGCGCTTTGGGCCTCATTGACCAGCTCGGCCCTAATCCCGTCCAAATGATCGACGACGGCTTCCGCAGTCTTCTCATGCGCGCCAGCCAACATTGAGGTATGGATAAGCATTGAAGAATGGGCAACCTTGTTGGCGCGGAGTCGCCGGCATGCCGTGGCCAGGAGGAACCACCGAATTGCGACGTCCATTGCATCGGGCACTTCGGGAGACCACTGTTCCAGAAGCGTCTTGTTCCGGGGCGGGCGAACGGAGTCAACCTCCAAATCGGAAATCAAGCGGACTACATCCAAGCCATCATCCACCGAATCCTCGAGGCTCTCAGCTTCGAACTGACCGAATATCCTTTCCGCACCAAAATAGTTATCGGGGCGAGGTAGGTCCACGATGAAGTCTCGTGGATACAGGTCATGTTCGACACTTGGATCGATAAGCAGGTTTGCGAAGGGTGTCGCTGTGTATGCGATGTATGCAGCTTTTGGGTTGGCTAGGAGGTCTCGGATTAAGCCATTAATGGTCGACTGACGTTTTGTTCCTACATCGATTGATGCTTGGTCAGCTTCGTCGTCAATGATCAGAATTGGACAATTTTGCCGCGTAGTCGCGGATGCGGTCTTGATCCATTTGTGTAGTCGCCGGAGCCGAGAGGGATTCTTCTTAACCACGGCAATTGAGCGCATGGACGGATTACTGAGAATCGCGTCAGCAGAAGTGGTCACGCTGAAGTCCATATCGACGGAAGTCAACGGGTGCCAGATTGAACTGCACGGTTGGATCAGGTAGTCATTGATCCTATCCTGCGTCTGCGTGCGAAGGTTTTCGGTCGTTCCGGTGAGAACAATGATGAGTCGGTATCCGACGTCGGCCGCTTTCGCAACAACGGACATGAAGTTAGTCGTCTTGCCGCTCTGGACGTAGCCAAGTACAAGACCTCGGGTGCTGATGGCTTCCTTGCCTGGAGGACTGCCCAGTCCTATTACTTTGGACGAGGCTGCATCAACCCCCCTTACTGCGTTTTCTGGTAGTTCTTGAAGCAGCCGTGCCTTAAGCGTCGGCCAGACGACATCGTCGTGGCGTGGGCCGGAATACCAGAAGCCCACTTTCCTCTCCCGTTCGGCCAAAATGCCGGGATCGGGAATTTCCTTGATGAGGTTCAGCCTTTTCTCGTAAACGACACGCGCTGCATGCACGAGACCCTCTGGTGCGTACGTCAAGGCAGTCTGGGCACCTTGCAGTGTCATTCCGCCAGCCACCAAAGTTGCGAGCGTGTCAGCCATCTTCTCGACATCGCTGCCGGAATACTCCGTTGACTTCATCTTTTCCCCATAATCCGTCAGTGTTCGTAGCAACTCTTGTCAGATGGTAGCGGCCGGACTCGTCCGAACCACAATGGCATACCGTGCAGGCAAGCGCCGAAGGCTTACTTCCCTTCTTGTAAGATACCCAGGCGCTACATAGCGTTCGTGGCTGCGCGCCGTCGGTTTGGGCAATACATAGTCACGTCCGAGGTGGGGGCAAAAGAGCCAACGTTCGAGAGGAAGAATTGCGGATGACGTCATCTAGGTTCCGTAGACGCACGGGAGCGTTCCTGCCGGGGTCAGGTTGGACAACCCGAACAGAGCCACGAAGCCCGCTCCGCCTCGGGCGGTGCCTAATCACACCGAGTACATACACGATGTTCTAACCTCGATCTTTCATGAGGCGGGGTTTCTGATGGTTCAGGGCTGACTGTCGGCCTGACGGTTCCTATTGCGGTGTGGTAACTACATTTTCCCACGTCAGGGCGCCTTTCAGGCTTTAATTACGCGCCCCGGTCACACCCCCGATGAAATCTCGAGGCTAAATGGCGCGGCCGCATTCAGCGCCATCCACTACTCAGTCGCGCGAGTGCCCGGCACTCGCCAGGAGCAGACCAGCACGCCTGCGGGCGGGCGTTGGCCAAGGAGCTGGCCAGCTCGGGGAACCGCAGAGCATAGTAGGCCATCAGGCCAAAGCTCGCTCCCCGGTTCGAACACCTATGTCGGTGCTTGGCTTGGCGCTATTGGCAGGTACAACTAGTCGGTCGTCCTCCGCGCCGGCCACAAGAACAAAGACACCACGAACGACTCATGGTCCTGACTATCCAGCTGCACTATCGGACCGAGCTGGCTCCGCCGCTCTCGTTCTGGCTGGGCCTTTGTTGGTTCCCAAGGCCGCTGGCCCTCAGGTGATCAACGCCCCTATCATCACCTAAGCCAGAAGTACGGCGACATACTCGCCGGGCCCGGGCGGAAGCGGCCCGCCCATCAGGAAACCTGAAAAGCGCACTAGGGGATTAGCGGACAGGGACAACGGGTGCAACCGTCCGGATCATAGTCGGCGCCCCACACTCTTGGAGTTCGCCTCGACGTTTTGATCATCTGCGCAAGCCAAATGGCGTATCAGCGAGAAGGTCTCTACTGACTTTGGCTCATGAGGTGGCTGACGGCCGCAGCTGTCACTGGGGGTCTTCGTGCGGATGAATGTAGCCTCCTACTTCCTCAGACCATACCTTGTGTACGAAGCGTTCTGGATATTGCGTCAAGTCGGCTTGGGGTATGAAAGGAAGATGGTTGTGCCAGTTGATGAGTTCTTTCCGAGGCAGTGGAGACAGATTTGTTTCAAAGGCGCGTAGAGAGTTTAGGTGGCACACCCCGTCTTCGATGTGCAGTTCTACAGCAAGCTCGTCGAATTCGGAAAGCTCTGCTTTTATGAGGGGGACATAGTCTTTGCTTGCGGGAAGACTGAGCCGCCCTATCGGGACCCCATCGATACTCACTACAGCTCGTTCTCGTTTTCCATCACTGCCTACCGTAAGGGTGCCAAAGGCTGCAAGACTCCGGCCTCCAAACTCATCGCTAATCTTTCGGATTTGGCGGAGTGGCGGGGCATCCTCGTCGAGGTCGTAGACGGGAATCATGCGCCCTGGAGGCAGCATGGCGTAATGCCCCGGCGGGTGTCCGTTCACCGGATAAATCGCATTATGGCCGCGAAGGGCAAGCTCGGCCCCGCACGAGTACTGCGGCTCGGTTTCGCCTTCAACAGCTTGCCATGCAGTGGGCGGCTCGTCGAGGTCCTCGGGGCTCCACCACTGGTTTGGAACCTCGATGTACTTGTCGATCTCGGTTACCTTGAACCACAATTGGACGTCACAAATCGCTGAAAATCCACCATCGCGAATGGCGCCAATGAGCGGACCAAAGTACGCAGCATCATCCCTAGCAAGATACCCAACGAGCAACCCTCTGACATACACGGAAACCGCGTTGCCGTCATTTGGATTTGAGGGTTCGTAGACAAGTTCAGCGACTTCCCTAATACGTACGCCCCCGGTTACGCCGCTCACGCCTTCATGAATGGCTACATAAGAATCCACATAGTGGTTACCGCCGACGACTCGTAAGTCGTAATAGAGGCTGGACCCCCAGACGCGGAATCCTTGCCGCCCTTTCGGCAGCGACTCTGTTGTCATACCTATCGGGGCAACTTTCTTATCGCCTGCAGTTGTCACTGAAACTCGATTTCTCTTCGATGCTCTGAATGGCCCTGCCGACGCGCGTTACCAATCCATGGTCGTACAATAACCGTGTCCCAGAGATTTTCAATGACAACGGCTAGACGAGCATTAAGTGTCGTTACTCGGATGGGGATTTTTGACTATGCGCGCCGAAATGGCATCAACTGCCGCTAACCTCCCCTCCAACTCCCCGCACCGAGCACGCAACGCCTCCCTAGCGTGGACGGGTCGCCGGCGGACAGCTGGCCCCGTCATCCAATGCGGATACACCACTGCGCCCAATCCTGACCGCCGCGGCAGCCGCTGCCTCATCGCTACAATGGCGAGTTCCGCCGTCGCCGCGACGGCCGCGACGAATGGACCGAGAAGTCCTTGGACCGTTCTCGAACTCCCCGGCGCGCTGGGCGTGACCACACTGGAGCTGGGCACCCCCGGACCGAGGACGGCAAGGTAGTTGCGTGGCACGACACCATCCAGGCCACTGTCGCCGCGCCCGGGAGCCACCAGCGGTATCCCGGCATCACGTTCAGCAGCGCCATCATCGCGAACATCCGCGAGGCGACGAAGGCCAGTATGCCCGGGACGTCGGAGTCACGGATCAGAGTTGAGAGCTTCCCGGTTTCGCGTCCGGCATCGGCCGGCACCGCCCGGTGCACCACAATCAGCGCCAGCAGCGCGAGCGGCACGTTGACAGCGAACAGCGCCTGCCAGCCCAGCAAGCTCAGCAGCAAACCGCCGACGACGGGCCCCATCGCTGCCGCACACCTAAGCCGACCGTCGGCACCCGCCCACGCACCGCCGTCGTAATTCCCGACGGCGGCCGCTGGCTAGGTGCCCCGTCGGCTACGCCCCTTTCCCTGGAGCCCTGTATGACGGCGCCATCTTGGACGCTTCGTTAATATCTTCCGGCACCATGAGCGGCCCTCCGCCTATCCGGTGCGCGGCGCAGCGGCACCACCGGACCCGGATCAAGAGGAATCAGCAGCAGACCGAGAATGCGTGCACGATGCGAGCGGGACTGGCGATCTCGGAAAGCCGGATTCTGGCGATCCAACAAGTTTGACTTGTCACTGGGTTATTACCGCCTCACGGCTTTCGCCTTTCGTGACCCCGACGCTACCGCCCATTGCAAAAGAGCGCGCCCGCCAAAGTCGGACGCGCCCTTCGTATTTACCTTGAACCTGCGAAGTGGGTTCACGGCGCCTGATTCAGTCGATGAGCACCGGCTCCTTGGCATCATCCGAAGACTTGCCGCGGCCCGAGACCTTCCCGGAACGGTGGTGAAGCCAGTTAGCCACCGCCAAAAGCGCCACGAGTCCGAAAGTGCTCAGGAGCTGGGGGCGGGAGTCCTCGCCGATGAAGCCCACAGTGAAGATCGCGGCCAGGATGAGGAGACCGAAGCCCGTGAGCCACGGGAAGCCGGCCATCCGCAGGGGAAGCTCCGTTCCCTCCCGGTCGGCGCGGAGGCGCAGCGCCAGCTGGGCGAGGAGCGCGGACGTCCACACCAGCAGGCACGTCGAACCCACAGTGTTGAGCAGGACGGGAAGGACCTTCTCCGGGAAGGCCACCTCGAGCACGGCCGTGACAACGCCGAAGGCAACGCTGGCCAGGACCGCGACAACCGGAACCCGGGCCTTGGACACGGAAGCAAGCACGCGCGGCGCTACACCGCGCTCGGCGAGGGAGTACGCCATCCGTGAGGCACCGTAGAGGTTGGCGTTGAGGGCTGAGAGCAGTGCTGCGACGGCCACCAGGGTGATTGCGGTGGCTGCGCCGGGCATGCCTGCGGCGTCCAGTACCGCGGCGAACGGGCTTTTCAGCCCCGCCGAACCCACGGGAACCACGGCCGCGATAATGAAGATGGAGCCGATGTAGAAAACCAGGATGCGCCACAGCACCGTGCGGACTGCTGTCCGCACGCTGCGGGCAGGCTCGGCGGTCTCAGCTGCCGCCACGGACACGATCTCGGTGCCGCCGAACGCGAACGCCACCACGAAAAGTGCCGTGGCGATCCCGGCGAAACCGTCGGGCGCGAAGCCGGCACCGGTGAAGTTGGTCAGGCCCGGCGACTGAACGCCCGGCAGCCAGCCGAAGAGCAGGGCAGCGCCCACCAGGAGGAACCCGACGATTGCCGCCACCTTGAGCAGGGCGAACCAGAACTCGAACTCACCGAAGTTCTTCACACTGGTGAGGTTCACAGCGGTGAGCACCACGATGAACACGAAGGCCATCAGCCACACCGGCAGGACCGGGAAGATGGTGGCCAGCAGGCCTGCCGCCCCGAGCGCCTCGGCCGCGATGACCACCACGAGCTGCAGCCACCAGAGCCAGCCCACCGTGGCACCGGCCACCGGCCCGTACGCCTTGGCGGTGTAAACGGAGAAGGCGCCGCTGTCCGGATTTGCGGCGGCCATCTCACCGAGGGCCCACATCACCAGGATGATGAGGGTGCCGGCCACGAGGTAGGAGATCAGCACGGCCGGGCCGGCAGCCTGGATGCCCGCGCCGGAGCCGATGAAGAGGCCCGCGCCGATGGCGCTTCCGAGCCCCATCATGGTGAGCTGGCGGGGTTTGAGTGCGGCGCCCAGTGCGCGGCCAGACGTCATTGTCTGTTGTTCCATGGGGAGTCCTCTGGTTGTAGGTGGAACGGATTGGGTTTCAGGTCAGTCGGGTTTTCAGTCTGCGTGGGCCTCAAGGAGCCGGAGCACGCGGTCGTTGGAGGCGGGATCGGCAACGGTGATCCGCACGCCGTCGCCCTGGTATGCCCGGACCAGGATGCCCGCGGCGTCGAACGCGTCCATTAGCCTCGCGCAGAGATCGTCATCCGCCCGGATCCACAGGAAGTTGCCCTGGCTCGGCTGCAGCTTCCAGCCCTGGGCTTCCAGCCGCGCGGCCATCCGGGCGCGCTCCTGCCTGACGGCGGCCACCCGCGCTTCCATCTCCTCCCCCGCGTCCAGCGACGCGACGGCCGCCTTCTGGGCCAGCGCGCTCACGGCGAAGGGAAGGGCCGTCCGGCGCAGTCCCTCGGCGATGGCCGGCGCCGCGACGGCGTAGCCCACGCGGAGGCCGGCGAGTCCGTAGGCCTTCGAGAAGGTGCGCAGGATGCAGACGTTCGGGTACTGGCGGTAGAGCGCCAGGGAGTCGGAACCGCTGCCCGCTTCGGCGTATTCCACGTAGGCCTCGTCGATCACCACGAGGATGTCGGAGCGGACGGATTGCAGGAAGGCCTCGATGCGTTCGTGGCTGATCGGCACGCCGGTGGGATTGTTGGGGGTGCAGAGCAGGATGACCTTCGTGCGGTCGGTGACGGCCGCGGCCATGGCATCAAGGTCGTGGCCCTCTGCGTCGTCCAGCGGGATGCGGACCGGCCGGGCACCTGCCAGCTCAACCAGGATGGGGTACGCCTCGAAGGAACGCCACGCGAAGATCACGTCATCCCCGGCGTCGCACAGTCCGGTGATGATCTGTTGGAGGACGCCCACGCTGCCGGGCCCCACCGCGACCTCCCCGGCGGTGACGCCCAGGTGCCGGGCGAGCCGTTCACGGAGTTCGACGGCGGCACTGTCCGGGTAGCGGTTCATGGTGCCGGCCGCTTCGGCCACCGCAGCCGCGGCAGCAGGCAGCGGCGCGTAATGGCTTTCGTTGCTGGCGAGGGCAGCAATGTCCAAGCCGGCACTGCGCCGGCCCGGGACGTAGAGCGGAAGTCCGGCCACAGCGCCACGAAGGGTGGGGAGCGTGGTGTCGGGTGCGGTCAGGAGCTGATCACGGGTCATGAGGAACGATCATGTTGTGACCCGGCGCACAATGCAAGATACGCTCAACCCATTGGGACTTCTGCTCAACTTCGACTGTCTGTGGTGAAAATATGACCATCCCGAACCCCCGCACCGTGGATTCGCTCGACGGCAGGATCATCCTGGCCCTCGATAACGATCCAGAAGCCAGCGCCCTGGCACTCTCCCGGACGCTCGGCGTCGCACGGAACACGGTCCATGCCCGGCTGGCACGGCTCGAGCGCAGCGGCGCCCTTCGCTCCTTCAGCCGGAGGCTGGACCCTGCCGCGCTGGGCTATGACCTGATGGCCTTCCTCTCCCTGTCAATCAGCCAGACGCGGACCGGTGCGGTGGAAAACGGGCTCGCCGCGATCCCGGAGGTCATCGAGGTGCACGCCACCACCGGCGACGCGGACCTCATGGCCAAGGTGGTGGCACGCAGCACGGCCGACCTCTACCGCATCACCAACGAGATCCTGGAAATCGAGGGGATCCAGCGGACCAGCACGGCCATTTCCGTGCTGGAACTCATGCCGCCCCGCTACGACGGCCTCCTGAGCCGGCTGTCGGAGCAGGAATCCCGCCCTTCCAGCTAAGTGCGGTGATGCACGCCACAACTGGGCAGATTTTCACTTAGACGGGCAACTCCCTGCCAAATATCCCAACCAAACTCGACTCTCTTGCCTATCCGTGAACTACGCCACAAGATTCCTGCATGACTACTCTTACCGTCTCCGGCCGCGTGGCACAGGTTCTCAGCAGCTACCTCAGCGATGTCTTCGGCGTGATGGGCAACGGCAACGTCTACTTCCTGGACGCCGCGGAAAAGCTGGGCCTCCGATTCTCCCCCGTCCGCCATGAAGGCGCTGCCATCGCCGCGGCCGACGCCTACTACCGGACCTCAGGACGCCTCGCCGCGGGCACCACCACCTACGGCCCCGGCTTCACCAACGCGCTCACGGCGCTGGCCGAGTCGGTCCAGGCGCAGATCCCCGTCGTGCTGGTCACCGGAGACGCCCCGAGCAGCGGCGCCCGGCCCCAGGACGTGGACCAGGCGGCAATCGCTGCAGGCCTCGGCGCGGCGACCTTCACCGTCACCCGCGACGCCGCGGGCGCCATCACGCGGCAGGCGGTGGAGTACGCGCTCACCAAGCGGACCGCCGTCGTCATTGCCATTCCCTACGACCTCGCGGCGCTCGAGACTGCGGACGAAGAGCTTCCCGAGCCGCTGGCAGCAGCGGTAATTGACGACGTCGACGGCGGCCTTGGGCAGGTGGCCCGCCTGCTCGCCGGAGCAAAGCGGCCGCTGATCCTCGCCGGCCGCGGTGCGCACCTCGCCGGAGCCGGCCCCGAACTCCGCGAACTCGCCGACCGCCTCGGCGCACTAACCGCCGGAACCGCCCTGGCGCTCAACCTCCTCAAAGGCGAGGGGTACCTGGGCGTCGCGGGCGGTTTCGGCACCGACACCGCGGCCGGGCTCATGGGTGAGGCCGATGTGGTCCTTGTGGCCGGGGCGAGCCTGAGCCCCTTCACCATGCGGTTCGGGCACCTGCTCGGCCCGGACAGCACCGTCATCCAGATCGACGCCGCCCTGCAGCCGACGCACCCCCGGGTGGATACGTTCGTCAGCGCGGACGTGAAGTCTGCTGCGGGACACATCCTGCGGATGCTGGATGGTGGACCTTCGGGAGAAGGCTGGCGCGCGGAAGCCCGCACGCGCGTGGCCGAAGGACCCGCGCACCACCCAGGCTCTGACGAGACCCCGGACGGCCGGCTGGACCCGCGCTCCCTGGCCACGGCACTGGATGCGGTGCTGCCGGAGCGCCGCACGGTGGTCCAGGACGGAGGGCACTTCGTCGGCTGGGCACCCATGTACTGGCACATCCCGAGGCCCCAGGACCTGGTCATGGTGGGGACCGCCTACCAGGCCATCGGGCTGGGCCTTGCCAGCGCCGTCGGGGCAGCCCGCGCAGTGGAGGACGGCCGCACCCTGGTGCTGGCGTCCGGCGACGGCGGTTTCCTGATGGGCCTGTCCGACCTCGAATCGCTGATTGGTGCGGCCAGCAGCGCGGTCGTCGTGATCTACAACGACGCCGCCTACGGGGCCGAAATCCACCAGTACGGCTCCCAGGGCCTGACCGAAAAGCCCATGCTGATCCCGGAGGTGGACTTCAGCGGCATCGCCCGCGCGCTCGGCGCCGAGTCGGCGATCATCCGCTCACTGGCGGACCTTGCCGCACTCACGGACTGGATCGACGCCGGCGCCACGGGAACTTTCGTGGCCGACTGCCGGATCACGTCCAGCGTCCGGGCCCCGTGGCTGAGCGAGTGGATGCAGGCCAAACAGGAGGCGAAGGCGGCGGTCGCGGGCTGAATTCACAGGTCCACCGCCTAACATGGCCCACATGAAGGCTGCCAGGGACGCACGCTCTGCCGCCGTTGTAATCAACGCCGGATCACGCCGAGGGGCGGCACCCGAACTTGCCGTGGACACGATGCGCAAGGCAGGCGTGCCCATTTCCTCGGTGCACCACGTGCTGTCCGGGGCAGACCTGGCCGGAACGCTTGACCGGGTGCTTGCGGACGGGCACGACCTGGTGGTTGTCGGCGGCGGCGACGGGACTGTGTCCTACGCCGCCGGTCGGATTGCCGGCACCAACGTTGTGCTCGGTGTTCTTCCGCTGGGCACCGCCAACGACTTCGCTCGCACGCTGGAGATACCGAACAATCTTGCCGAGGCGTGCGCTGCCATCGCCGAAGGGAAGGTGGTGGACATCGACCTCGGCCGGGCCAACGGCGAGCCATTCCTCAACGTCGCCTCCGTTGGCCTGTCGGTGGCTGTTACCGAAGCGCTCAGCCCCCGCCTGAAGCGGTACATCGGGCCATTGGCCTACGGCATTGCCACCCTGCGCGCTTATGCCGGGCACAAGGCGTTCGGAGCCCGTCTTGAGTTCCCCGACGGGGACCACAAGCCGCTGGAGCTCGACAACCTGCTTCAGGTGGCCGTCGGCAACGGCCGGCATTACGGAGGCGGCAACACGGTCTCCCCCACCGCAGGGATCGATGACCACACCCTCGACATCTACGCCATCCTGGCGGGGCCGCTGCAGGAACACGTGAGTATCGCGCGGTTCCTCAAGGACGGAAGCTTCATTGAACACGACCGGGTGTACCACCTCACCAGCCGAAGCGTCCGGCTGGTCACCGAGCAGCCGCTGCCGGTGAACCTCGACGGCGAGATCGCGACGACCACGCCCTCCGATTTCACCGTCCAGCGCAATGCCGTCCACGTGGTGGTGCCTCAGAGCAGCGCCAGCGCTTTGTTAGACGGACCGGGCGCCGCGAACTGGCCGTCCGTATGAAAGCCTGCTAACTAGTCAGGTCGCGCGCACATCTCTTGTGACTCGCTGATCGAGGCGGCCAGCAGGGCTCCGTGGCTGAGCGAGTGGATGAAGGCCTCGCAGCGCGAAGGCGGCGGTGGCGGGCTAGCGAAGGCCCGCCGTCGATATACTCCAAACATGCCAATCACAGGCCTCGACATAGGCATCCACACTCAGCCGTCCACCCTTGAGCAGCACGGGTGCGATCTGTGAGCGGCGGTCTCGTCGCCCTGCTGGACGACGTTGCAGCACTGGCCCGCATAGCGGCCGCCTCGGTGGACGACGTCGCCGCCGGAGCCGCCAAAGCGGGGGCCAAGGCCGCCGGCGTGGTAATCGACGACGCCGCCGTCACCCCGCAGTACGTGTCCGGGGCGGACCCGTCCCGCGAACTGCCGATGATCAAGAAGATCTTCTGGGGCTCGCTCCGGAACAAACTGTTGATCATCCTGCCGGCACTGCTGCTCATCAGCGCCTTCATTCCAGGGGCCATCCCCTTCATCCTCATGCTGGGCGGCACCTACCTCTGCTACGAGGGTGCCGAGAAGGTCTGGCACAAGATCCGCAAAGACCACTCGGACGAAAAGGCGCCGGCGGTCGAACGGGGTCCGGAGGCGGAGGCCAAGGTCATCAAGGGCGCCATCACCACCGACTTCATCCTGTCCTGCGAGATCATGGTCATCTCGATGAACGAGGTGGCCGGTGATTCCCTGTGGGCCCGGGCTGTCATTCTGGTCGTTGTTGCCCTCGTGATCACGGTGCTCGTGTACGGTGCCGTCGCACTCATCGTCAAGATGGACGACGTCGGCCTGCACCTGGCCGCTAAGGATTCCGCGCGCTCCCAGCGGTTCGGTGAGCTGCTCGTCAAGGGGATGCCCTCGGTGCTGGCCGCGATCACCCTTATTGGGACGGTCGCCATGCTGTGGGTGGGTGGCCACATCATGCTGCAGGGAGCACACGACCTCGGCTGGCACGCCCCCTATGACTTGGTCCATGTCCTCGAGGCCCCCTTCGTCGGGATCCCGGTGGTGGGCGGCTTCCTGGCCTGGCTCGTGAACACCCTGTGCTCGGCCATCCTCGGACTCGCCTGGGGCCTCCTCGTCATGGCTATCGTGCACCCGCTGCTAAAAGTGCTGCCGTTCGGCAAGAAGAAGGGCGAGCACGAGGAGGGCGACGTCCGCGCCGCAATCGCCGGCTACCGGCCGACAAAACGGAACGATGGTCCTTCCTCCTAGCCTTACTCCCCCATCCCAGGATGGACCGGAACGAAATCGATCTTGTTGCCGGAGTTCGTTCGGCCCGCTGGCGTCCTGGAGTATCCGCGCGCATCCAGGCCGTTCTTCGCGCGGAATTCCGCCAGAGCCGCATCGTAAACCTTGTTAAGGGCCCGGCCGGAGAATGCACCGGTGCTGCCGTCGCTGAACGTGGTCCTGATGCGGACGCTGTTGGGGTAGCGCCGGTTCATCCGGACAAAGCCTTGGGCGTCCCGCTGGAGGGTAATCAATGGAGCTGCTTTCGTTGAGGGACCAAGTTCCAGTCTGACGCAGATTGCGCCGGGCAGATGCCAGCCACAAGTGGATGGGCCCGCAACCACTCGTCGAGCGGCATTGTCTTCCGCCGGGACAGGTCCTACCGTGAAGGGACTGTCAGCCGAAG
The DNA here is from genome assembly GCF_014217545.1 of Pseudarthrobacter sp. NBSH8. Taxonomy (NCBI): domain Bacteria; kingdom Bacillati; phylum Actinomycetota; class Actinomycetes; order Micrococcales; family Micrococcaceae; genus Pseudarthrobacter; species Pseudarthrobacter sp. NBSH8. The sequence goes on along the minus strand of NZ_CP043178.1, from coordinate 962,223 downwards.
CAGGTGTAGCCATGCGGACAATGTCCTGGTCATCGCACTGCCTGCTCTTGTGTTTCCTGGTGGCCCTCGGAAGTTCCACTCCCTCGGCTGCCGCCGCAGGGACCGCCACGGAACCAGACAATCCTGAACAGGCCTATGCTGCGGTGGACTCCTTCCTGCGGGACCAGCTCGAAACCCTCGGGATTCCCGGTGCAGCCATCGCCGTCGTGCGTGACGGCAGGCAGGTGCACTCCGGCGCCTTCGGCGATGCGGCACCATCCGGGCGGCCGATGACTCCGCAGACGCCGGTGCTGCTGGCCTCTACCAGCAAGTCCCTGACGGCCATCGCGGTGATGCAGCAGGTGGAGGCCGGGCGGCTGCGGCTGGACGAGCCGGTGCGGGCCTACCTGCCCTGGTTCACGCTGGACGATCCCCGGTCACCGGACATCACGGTCCGGCACCTGCTCCACCAGACCAGCGGCATGTCCTCCAGGGACACGGCCTTCGAAGGGTCCCTTGCCCAGGAGCCGGAAGCCCTCGAAGAAGCGGTCCGTGCGCTGGCCGGCTCCCCGCTGGCCGGCGAACCGGGGCAGCGATTCCACTACGCCAGCGCCAATTACAACATCCTGGGCCTCCTGGTGCAGACCGTCGCCAACCAGCCCTTCGGGGAGTACCTGAAGCAGCACGTCCTCGGGCCCCTGGGCATGGTGCACAGCCATACGACGGCGGCAGCCGCCCGGGAGGACAACGCGGCCGAGGGCTATTACCGCTGGTTCAGCTCGTTCTGGGTTGAGACCGACGTTCCGGCGCCCGCCGCGGGGATGCCCTCCAGCACCCTGTACGCATCGGCCGAGGACCTGGGCCGCCTGCTGACAGCACTGCTCAACGGCGGCCGGTATGGGGACGTCCGGATCCTGCAGCCGGGAAGCGTGGCGGAGATGTTCGAGCCACGGACGTCCGTGGACGAGGCGAAGGGCTACGGCATGGGCTGGTTCACGCGGCCGCTCGTGGAATCCGTTGATCCTGCGGCCCCGGCGCCCGCCGCTGGGGAGTTGCCGCTGCTGCTGGAGCACCAGGGGGAATGGGGCAATAGCCACACGTACCTGGCCGTGGTTCCTGAGTCCGGCCTGGGCGTGGCCCTGGTCATCAACGGCAACGACACTGCCGCCCCGTCCCGGCTCAAGGCCATCGACACCAACATCCTGCGGATCCTCCACGGGCACTCCCCCATCCCCGCCGTGGTTATCGAGGACTGGCTGCAGCAGTCCAGCTGGGCAGTCTCGCTGGCCCTGCTGCTGGCGGAGCTGCTGAGCCTGTGGCTTTCGCTTTCGGTCCTGTTCCGACGGCGGTTCGCGCGGCTTGGCCGGTGGGCTCTCCCGGTGTGGACCGCCGTCGCCCTCGCCCTTGATGCCCTTGCCCTCTGGCTGTGCCTCATCTACGCACCCGCCCGGTTCGACACCGACCTGCTGGTCATCATCCGCCAGTTCCCGGACGTCGGCGTCCCGCTGGTGCCGGTTCTGGGGCTGGCCATCCTCTGGCCCGTTCCGCGGACCGTCTTGTTGGTCATCGAGGCATTGCGCCACGCTTCACGCGGCGTACCCTGAAACCATGGCAGCCGAACCCAGTTCCGTGCGCACCCTGGCGGGACGGGTGAAGGCGGCCTACGACAACCTTCCGCTGCCGGCTCCCGTCGTGGCAGCGATGGCCCTCGATTTCCTCCTTGCCAGGCTCCGTCCCCTGCCGCTTCCCGGCCCCCGTTCCGTCCACAGGCTGGCGGGGGCGGGACTTATGTTCGCCGGCGCCGGCCTGAATGCCTGGGCCCTGGCTGAACGCCGGCGGCGTTCGGCGGGCCCCTTCGAGCTGGAGCGGCCGGAGGAGCTGGTGACCACAGGCCCGTATGCCATAACCCGCCACCCGATGTATGTGGGCTGGTGGCTCATCCAAATCGGCGCGGGAACGCTGGCCGGTTCAGCCTGGGTCCTCGCACTGCTGCCCGCCCAACTGCTGGTGGAGCACCGGTTTGTCCTCGAGGAAGAAGCCGCGCTCGCAGACCTGTTTCCGCAGTCCTACCCGGATTACGCGGAGCGGGTTCCACACTACGTTGGGCTGCCGCGCGGTTAGGCTCCCCCGCACGTAGGTTCCTTCGGCTGGAACTCAAGCGCCGCCGTCGTACGCCTCCGGACGGCGCCCAACTATGGATGGCGGGCAGGGGCATTGGTGGGCCATGATCTGAAGATGCGCCGCTTCGGAAAGACGCGGGCCTGGTGGGTCCCGCCAGCCCTGCGCGGTTACAGGTCCGAATGGCGGCGCCACGGCCTGGTGGCGGGCGCTGCGCTCTTCGCGATCCTGGTCCCCGCGGGCATGGCGTACGCCCAAGCCTCCGGCCTTCCCCCGGTGACCGGCCTCTACGCGATGTTCGGATGGGCCGTACGTTGCCGCCCGGCCGTGGCCAAACAAGGCAAGGTCACGGCTGGAGGCCAGCGGGGCGCCGCCTGAGTAAGCAGGTCCAGGGCACTCGGATTGCCTGAGGTTTTCAGGCCCCGGCATGCCCCATTGGGCGTAGACTCGCAATTGCGTCGGGACGCCGTGACGGGACATGCGGTTCCCCGGCAATGAGCCCCTCTCCTGCAACTCCTCCGGGCACGGCCCTTCCACGTCCTCCCATCAGCCCGGTCCCCGTATCGGCCCTCCCGTAAACCACAGAACCCCGAAAGGCACACCATGTCCGACATGCGCGTCCAAGACGAGTGGCACCGGCTTCCCTCCACAGTTACGCAGTGGCTGATGGATAACCCCGGCTGCGCGATCCTTCCGCGGACCTTGTCCGCAGAGATCAGTGCGGCCACGGACCAGCCCCTCAACGAGGAACCCCACGGCGAAACCCACCTCAGCCAGCAGGATGTAGATTTCATCAGGATGAAAGCACGCGAGGCCGAGACCGGGAAGGCGGACCCCGGTTACACGTTCTTCGACTCCGTGCAACCATAGGCCCCGGCTGAGCCACTGCTGACGGCGCCGTTGCCGTCGAGCCTCGCCGCCAGCGGCCGCCGTCGTAAATTACGACGGCGGCCGCTGGCCAAAGCGCCAATCTCCCCTACCGTCCCGGGGCCCGGTAGGACGGGGTCTTCTTTGCTGCCTCGTCGATGTCCTCCACCGTCAGGAGCGGCTTCAGGCGGACGTTGACGTTCCCCGTCGAATTGATGAGCAGCGACAGTGCTGCGGCACTGGCATCGTCCGGCGCCTCAAAAACGCCGAGGACGTCGTAGTAGCCAAAGGCGTAGTAGAAGCTTTCCAGCGTTCCCCCTACGGAGCTGAGGGCCTCCTTCAAAGCCTCGCGCCGCTTGGTGCCGCCTTCCTGCATGAGCCCCTTGATTCCCTGGCCCACGTACGTCGCTTCAAACAGATACTTCGGCATGGTCTTTCCTTCCCTGGATCCCTGTCCCGGTATTCCGCGGCCATCCGGAAGGCATCCGCGGACCCCGGGTACGTTTGATACAGGATGACGTCCGCACAGAATCCTCCTCACCTGGCTCCATGGCCGTGCAGGAGCGGCCCAGATCCGGCCCCTTATCCCGTGGAAACGGGGTGAATGACCCCGCTACCGCCGACGCTATTCCTCGGGTTCCAGGCCGTCAATACACGGGGATACCTCTCCGGGCCCGAACCTCGTCCCTGGCATCGGCGAGAGAACAGCATCGGAGCGTTCCACCTGCGGAGCGCACGTTGCTGGGAAGCTTGTGGCTATCGGCTGACTAGCCGCCACAGGGACGTGACCTCGGCCGTGCGCGCCTCGAACAGAGGATCGTCGCGGTCCGATGCCTTCGGGTGCGTTGGCCGGGTGTCGAGCCGTTCCACCACCTTCAGCCCGGCCGCCTCGATGGCGGCCAGCAGATCCTCACGCGTCCGCAGGCCAAGGTGCTCGGCCAGGTCGGAAAGGACTAGCCAGCCCTCACCGCCCGGCTCCAGATGGTCGGAGAGTTCGTTCAGGAAGCGGAGTCGCCGCTGGCCACCCAACCCTTGGCACCGGAGTTCGGGCCGTACATCTTCAGCAACGCCGTGGACACCGGGCTGGCGATCAGCGCGCCGCCACCGAAGCCCATGATGGCCATGCCGGTGGCCAGGCCCGGGCGGTCAGGGAACCACTTGATCAGGGTGGACACCGGCGAGATGTAGCCGATGCCCAGGCCGATGCCGCCGATGAAGCCGTAGCCAAGGTAGACCAACCACAACTGGCCGCTGAAGATACCGAGCGAACCGATCAGGAAGCCGCTGGCCCAGAAAATGGCCGAAGTGAACATAGCCTTGCGCGGGCCGTTCGTGTCCACCCAAGTGCCCATGATCGCGGCCGAGAGGCCCAGCATCACAATGGCGATGGAGAAGATCACGCCGATTTCAGTCAGGCTGGCTCCGAAATGCTTGACCAGCGAACGGTAGGGACTTCACGATGAGCGGCGGGCCTCGGCGTCCTTCCGGTTCTGCTCCACGAAACCGGGCTTCGGGAAGCCGACCGATTCGGGGGCACCGGGAAGGGTCTCGCCGCGGAGCGTGGCCTGCGCGGTCTCCCGCATGCAGAGGACGCTCACCAGGCCGATCACGCCGGCAATCGCCATGTACCAGCCGGGCACCAGCTGGTTCCCGGTGGTTTCAATCAGCTGGTTCGCTATGGTCTGGGACGGGCCGGCAAAGAACGCCGTGGAGAAGTTGTAGGCGATGGCGAAGCCGGTGTAGCGCACGGCCGTGGGGAACAGCGCGGGCAGCGTGGAGGACACCGAAGCCACCAGGATCACCAGCAGGAGCCCCAGCACCGCCAGGCCCAGGAACTGCAGGGCCACGCTGGGCAGGCCCAGCAGCATGACCGCCGGGACGGACAGCAGCGTGTACCCGGCAGCGGCCACCAGCAGCAGCGGCTTGCGGCCGAACCGGTCAGAGAGCGCACCCACCGGCGGGATGGCCACAAGCATCATGCCCATGATGGCCACAAGCATCCAGTTTCCCTGCGCCGTGCTGTGCCCCAGTTGGCCGCTCAGGTACGTGGGCATGTACCCCAGGATCAGGTAGAACGCCACGTTCAGCAGGACAACGAATCCTGCCAGGACCAGCAGCTGGCGCCAGTTGTGCTTGAACGCGTGCCGCAGCGGCGAGCGCATGGTCTCCCGGTGCCCGGACGCCTCGGAGAACACCGGTGCCTCCACCAGCCGGGTCCGGATCCAGAGGGCGGTGAGTCCCAGCGGGATGGTCAGCAGGAACGGCACGCGCCACCAGCCGTCCTCCATGCCTTGGTCCCCCACCACGGCAACCAGCGAGGTGCACACGATGGCCGCCAGGATGAACCCCACGGTGGTGCCGAACTCCAGAAACGAGCCCAGGAAGCCGCGGCGCCGGTCCGGCGCGGACTCGGCCATGTAAACGGCAGCGCCGCCGTATTCGCCGCCGGCCGAGAAGCCCTGCACCAGGCGGCAGATCAGCAGCAGCACGGGGGCGAGCAAGCCTACGGTGTCCAGCGTGGGCAGCAGGCCGATGGCGCCGGTGGCCATCGTCATCAGGGTCACGGTGAGGACCATGACCTTCTGCCGGCCCACCCGGTCACCCAGCGGCCCCAGGATCAGGCCGCCCAGAGGCCGGACCAGGAAGGACAGCGCCAGGGTGGCGAGGGTCAGCGTGACGCCCAGGCCGCCGTCGCCCTCCACCGAACCGAAGAAGTTCGTGGCCATGTAGATGGTCAGGTAGCCGTAGACGCCGTAATCGAACCACTCCACGGCGTTGCCCAGGGCCGAGCCCAGGATGGAGCGGCGCAGCGAACGTTTGCCCTCTTCCGTGCAGGGCTCGGCACCTGGTGCATTGAGTGGTTCCGGGTGCTTGTTGGAAACAGGCTGGGGACTGGTCATCATTGGTTCGTCCTTGAAGGTGGTAGTTTTCGCTTGCATGACGGCGGCCTCAGCCGCGGGGCACGGCCATGTATTTGGTTTCGAGGAACTCCTCGATGCCCACGCGCCCGCCTTCACGACCCAGGCCCGAAGCCTTGATCCCGCCGAACGGTGCTGCCGGGTTGGAGACAATTCCGGTGTTCAAGCCAACCATGCCCACCTCGAGGGCGTCACCCATACGGAAACCGCGGTCCACATCCTGCGTGAACAGGTAGCCCACCAGGCCCCACGGGGTGTCGTTGGCCAGCCGGATGACTTCCTCTTCGGTGTCGAACGCCACCACGGGGGCTACCGGGCCGAATATCTCCTGGCTCATCAGGTCCGACTCTGCGCTGACACCGGAGAGGACCGTGGGGGTGTAGAAGTACCCGGGGCGGTCCGGGCGGGACCCGCCGCAGACCACGGTTGCGCCCTTGGCCACCGCATCGTCCACGAGCTCCTGGACCTTGGTCAGCGCCTTTTCCTCCACAAGGGGTCCGACGTCGGTCCCTTCTTCGGCGCCGTCGCCCACCTGCAGTGCGCTGAGGCGGGCCGCCAGCCGGCGGGCGAATTCGTCGGCGATGGGTCGCTGGACAAAGAGCCGGTTGGCAGCCGTGCAGGCCTCCCCCATGTTGCGCATCTTGGCCGCCACGGCGCCTTCCACGGCACGGTCCAGGTCCGCGTCCTCGAACACGATGAACGGCGCGTTGCCGCCCAGCTCCATGGAGGAGCGCATGACGTGCTCGGCAGCCTGCTTCAGCAGCCGGACACCCACCTCGGTGGAGCCGGTGAAGCTGACCTTGCGGGCAATGCCGCTGGACATCCATGGGGACACGACGTCGGAGGCCTTGGTGGTGCAGACAACGTTCAAAACGCCCTTGGGCAGGCCGGCCTCGATGAGGATGTCCACGAGCGCAAGCGAGGACAGCGGGGTCAGGTTGGCCGGTTTGAACACCATGGTGCAGCCTGCCGCGATCGCGGGGCCGATCTTCCGGGTGCCCATGGCCAGCGGGAAGTTCCACGGGGTCACCAGCACGCACGGTCCCACCGGCTGCTTGGAGACCAGGATGCGGTTCTTGCCGTCGCCGGTGGTGGTGACGTCGCCGCCGATCCGGACGGCTTCCTCGGAGAACCAGCGGAAGAACTCTGCGGCGTAGGCCACTTCGCCCTTGGCCTCAGCGAAGGGCTTGCCCATCTCGGAGGTCATGATGAGGGCCAGTTCATCCTGGCGGGCCATGATCAGGTCGTAGGCGCGGCGGAGGATCTCGCTGCGTTCCCGCGGCGCGGTCCTGGCCCATCCTTCCTGGACGCGGCCGGCGGTTTCGATCGCCCGGAGGGCGTCCTCCGGGCCGCCGTCCGCCACGGTGGCGAGGACTTCCTCTGTGGCGGGGTTGATGACGTCGAACCTGGCGCCGGAGGCGGCTTCGGTCCATTCGCCGTCGATGAAGAGGCCGGTGCTGACCTTGGCGATGGCGTCCAGGGCGCACTGCGAGATGCCGGCGGTCCGGGTGGTCTGGGTTGTCATGTCGGGGATCCTTTTCGTTGAAGAGGGGGCAAAGTGTGGGTCAGTCTGCACGGCGGCCAGACTCGTTCCGGAGTTGTTTCTCCCGGGTCCAGGAGTCTCCCGGGTCCAGGAGCTGGGCGATATGCTTCCCGGGCCGTTCGGCGTCGATCTGCTTGACCTGCATGGCGCAGGAGAAGCCATCGGTGAGCACCACGGATTCGGTTCCGGTGGTGCGCAGCGCCGGTATCAGGGACTGCTCGGCAACCTTCATGCTAATGCCGTAGTGCTCCTTCTCGAACCCGAAGTTCCCGGCCACGCCGCAGCAGCCGGTGGCGTCCACCACGTCCCCGACGCCCATGGCGGCCAGTGCGCCGCGCTGGGTTTTGGCACCGAACACGGAGTATTCGTGGCAGTGCGTCTGCAGCACCACCTGTTCCGGAAGCGGCGTTTCAGGGGCGGGCGTCCAGCCCGTAGCGGCCAGTTCACCCACGTGCTGGGCGAAGCTGCGGACCCTCGCCGCTACCCGGCGCGCCTGGTCCGTGTGGACCAGTTCGGGCAGGTCCTTCCGCAGCGCGGCGGCGCAGCTGGGCTCCACTACCACGATGGGACGGTCCGTGCCGTCGTCCAGGACTTCGGCGGCATGGGCCATCAGTTTCTTGGCCGTGTCCAGCTGCCCGGTGGAGATCCACGTCAGCCCGCAGCACGCGTCCGCCGAGCATTCCGTGGGCTCCCCTGTGCCGGCCAGCACGCGGGCCGCGGCACCGGCCACCTCGGGCCGGAAGCCCTTGGTGAAGGTATCCACAAAGAGGACGACGCCGGCTGCCGCAGTGCCGACGGTACCGTCACCGTCCGGGCGCGTACCGCCGTCGTACTTCCGTTCCGGCACCATCTGCCCGGGTGACTTCCGCCCGGGCATCTTGACGCCGGCCGCGGCGACCTCCTTGCGCCATTCACTACTGCCGGCGAACCGGGGCAGGTCGCGGTGCGTGGTCAGACCGCCCAGCACGGCGGCCAGTTTGCCCAGCGGCGTAGCCAGTACGGCGTTGACCAGCGGTGCCACGTGGCCGGTAATCTTCAGCCAGCGCGGCAGCCAGCCCAGGGAGAAGTGCGAGAGCGGGCGCAGCCGGCCCTCGTAGTAGTGGGAGAAGAACTCGGATTTGTAGGTGGCCATGTCCACGCCTGTGGGGCAGTCGCTGGAGCAGGCCTTGCAGGACAGGCACAGGTCAAGTGCCTCCCGGACCTCCTCGGACTTCCAGCCCTCCTCCACCGTGCGGGCGCCGCGGACCATGTCCTGCAGCACGCGGGACCGGCCGCGGGTGGAGTCCTTCTCGTCGCCGGTGGCCCGGTAGCTGGGGCACATCACCCCGCCGGAATCGGTCCGGCACCGGCCCACGCCGATGCACGCCTGCACGGCGTGGACCCAGGGATCCAGGCCGCTGCCGGCTGAACCGGCCAGGTTGTCCGTCTCTGTGGCGGAGCCGCCGCCGGCGTGCAGCGGCCGCAGGTCAAAGCTGGTGCGCCACTCGCGCTGCGGCACGCCGTCCAGCGCCAGGTTCTCATCCAAGGGATCAGGATCGGTGAGGGACCCCGGGTTCAGGATGGCCGCGGGATCCCACAGCTTGCGGAAATCCGAGAATGCCGCCAGCATCCGTGCTGAATACATCAGGGGAAGCAACTGCGAGCGGGCCCTGCCGTCGCCGTGCTCGCCGGAGAGCGAGCCCCCGTGGCGGACCACCAGCTTCGCCGCCTCGGCGGAGAACCGGCGGAACACCTCGCGGCCTTCCTCGGTGCGCAGGTCGTAGGTGATGCGGATGTGCATGCAGCCGGCGCCAAAGTGCCCGTACATGACCCCCTGCAGCCCGAAGCTGTCCAGCAGTCCCCGGAAATCGGCCAGGTAGTCAGCCAGGTTCTCCGGTGCGACGGCCGAATCTTCCCAGCCCGGCCAGGACTCGCCGCCGGTGGACAGGCGGGATGAAAGCCCGGCACCGTCCTCGCGGACCCGCCACAGCGAGGCGCGTTCCACGGCGTCCGGAACCGGGCGGCCCGCCACCAGGCGGCCGTTGTCCCGGAGCCGGGCCAGCAGCCTTTCAGCTTCGGCCCGCACCTGGGCCGGGTCATCGCCGTCGAGGTCCACATACAGCCAGGCCTTGCCGTCCGGCAGGCCCAGCACGGCGTCCGCGCCGCGCCGGAAGCGCATGGTATCCACGATGGCCTCGTCGATGCCTTCCACTGCGGCCGGCGAAAATTCCAGGATGGTGGTGATATCCCGGGCTGCGTCCACCACGTCCTCGTAGCCAAGGCAGACCAGCAGGGCGCTGGCCGGCTTGGGGACGAGTTTCATCCGCGCCCCGGTGACTATGACGCAGGTCCCTTCGGACCCCACCAGGGCGCGGGCCACATTGAAACCCTTTTCCGGCAGCAGGTTGTCCAGGTGGTAACCCGAAACCTGCCGCTGGATCCGGCCCAGCTCAACACGGAACTCGGCCAGGTTGGTGTGGGCCAGTTCCTTGAGTGATTCGGTGAGCGCGGCGGCTTTGGCTGCCGCCGCGCTGTCTGCAGGATAGGTGGCACGCAGCCCGGTGGCCGTGGCCGTGAGCCGGGCGCCGCCGGACGTAACGACGTCGATCTCCACGACGTGGTCCGACGTGCGGCCATAACGCACGGAGTGGTTGCCGCATGCGTCATTGCCGATGGAACCGCCTACGGTGGCGCGGTTCTTGGACGATGGGTCCGGAGCGAAGGTGCAGCGGTTGGCCGTGGCCTGCTCCACCTCGCGGGAGAGCACCGCCAGCACCACCCCGGGATCAACCGAGACGGTTCCGGCAGCCTCGTCGATGCCATGGATCCGGTTCATGTGGCGTGAAAAGTCCAGCACCACGCCGGGGCCGATCGCGTTGCCGGCCATGGACGTGCCCCCGCCGCGGCTGATCAGCGGGGTGCCGGTCTCCCTGCACGCCGCCAGCGTTCCCACCACGTCCTCCACGGACCGCGGAAACACGACGGCCAGCGGCTGCACGCGGTAGTTGGAGGCATCGTAGGAATACTCGGCCAGCCGGCGCGGCGAAGCGTCCGCGTCGATTCCGGCCGCGGTCAGCCGCTGCAGGATCCGTTGCGGGGCCAGGTCAGGCCCTGCGGAGGACGCGACGGCGCCTGCGGCGTGGTCCGCGGCGTCGGGCAGGGAGGAAACAGTCATCGCGCGGCTCAGGCTCCGGCGGTGGCGGGGACGGCACCGACTACGGCGCCGACGGCGGCTTCGAAGCGCTCCAGGCCGGTGGCGATCTCCTCGGCAGTGACAACCAGCGCCGGGATGAGGCGGACCACGTTGCCGGCAGGGCCGCAGGTCAGGGTCAGCAGGCCGTGGTCTGTGGTGGCCTGCTGGATTGCGGCGGCCGTAGCGGAGTCCGGCCTGCCGTCCTCGCCGGTGAATTCGATGCCCTGCATGAGGCCGCGGCCGCGGACGTCGCCGATAACCGGGAAGCGCTGCTGGATCTCCTTGAGACCGGCCTGGAGCTGCTCACCGCGGATGCGCGAGTTCTCCACCAGGCCTTCCTCCTTGACCACTTCGAGGGTGGCGACGCCGGCCGCAGCGGAGACTGCGTTGCCGCCGTAGGTGCCGCCCTGGGAACCGGGCCAGGCCTTGGACATGGTTTCGGTGGAGGCGGCGATGGCGGAAATCGGGAAGCCGGAGGCGATGCCCTTGGCGGTGACAATGATGTCCGGGGTGGCGGCGGAGTACTGGTGGCCCCAGAACTTTCCGGTGCGGCCCACGCCGGCCTGGACCTCATCGAAGATCAGCTGGATGCCGTACTTGTCCGCCCGCTCGCGCAGGCCCTCCATGAAAGCCGGCGGGGTGGGCAGGTAGCCGCCGTCGCCCAAGGCGGGCTCGATCAGGAACGCCGCGGTGTCATTCGGGGCAACGCGGGTCTGCAGCAGGTAGTCCAGTTCCTGGAGGGCGAACTCGACGGCGAGCGCCTCGTCCCAGCCGTAGCGGTAGGCGTACGGGAAGGCGGACATGTGGACGCCGGACATCAGCGGCGAGAACCCGGCGGAGAACTTAGTGCCGGCCGTGGTGAGGGATGCCGCCGCAACGGTGCGGCCGTGGAAGCCGCCCTGGAAGACCACGATGTTGGGGCGTGCGGTGGCCATGCGGGCCAGGCGGATTGCCGCCTCCACTGCCTCGGAACCGGAGTTGGCGTAGAAGACAGAATCCAGGCCGGCCGGCAGGACCTCACCGAGCTTGTCGGTCAGTTCCAGCAGCGGCTTGTGCATCACGGTGGTGTACTGGGCGTGGATGATCTTGCCCACCTGCTCGCGGGCTGCGGCCACCACTTTCGGGTGGCAGTGGCCGGTGCTGGTCACGCCGATGCCGGTGGTGAAGTCCAGGTAGTCTTTTCCATCGGTCCCGTGGATCCAGCTGCCAAGGGCATGATCCACGATGATGGGGGTTGCTTGCTTGAGTGCGGGGCTGAGGGAGGTCATGCATTCCATGATGCATGTCACATCTGTTTATTGTCAACAATCCTAATATCGCGTACGGTTGTGGCGTGAGTAACACTAATAATCAAAGCCGGCCCCTGGCGGGCTCGGCTGAAGCACCCGGCTCAACGATGCCCCGGGTGGTGGTACTGGTAGCCGAAGGGCAGCCTCGCCCCTACAACCTCGCCGCCCTTGATGCACTGGCCCACGTTGTCCTCACGGATTCAGCCGGCCTCGCCGAGGCGTCACGCAGGGCAGACATCCTGTTCCTTTGGGACTTCTTCTCGTCGGCACTCAGGGAGGCCTGGCCGCACGCCGATTCCCTCAAATGGGTGCACGTGGCGGCCGCCGGCGTGGACGCGATGATGTTCGAGGAACTGCGTTCCTCGGAGGTGGTGGTGACGAATGCGCATGGCACATTTGACCGGCCGATCGCGGAATTCGTCCTGGCCTCCATTTTGGCGCACGACAAGCAGCTGCACCGCAGCAAGGCGCTGCAGCAGCAAGGCATCTGGGAGCACCGCGAAGTCACCCGAACCGAGGGCTCGCGGGCCCTGGTGGTGGGTACCGGCGGGATCGGCCGGGCCACGGCCCGGCTGCTCCGCGCGGTAGGCCTTGAGGTCCGCGGCGTGGGCCGCACGGCCCGCGACGACGATCCGGACTTCGGCGCCATCCTCGCCAGTGAGGACCTGGCGGCGCATGCGGGATGGGCGGACCATGTGGTGCTCATTGCGCCGCTGACGGACCAGACCAGGAACATGCTGGACCGCGAAGTCCTCGCCGCCATGAAGCCGTCGGCGCACCTCATCAATGTGGGCCGCGGCGCCCTGGTGGATGAGCCAGCCTTGATCGAGGCGCTCCGGAGCGGCCAGATCGCGGCCGCGTCCCTGGATGTCTTCACCGAAGAACCCGTCCCCGCTTCCCATCCCTTCTGGAGCATGGACAACGTCCACATGTCCGCCCACATGTGCGGCGATGTGATCGGCTGGCGCGACGCACTGGCGCGCCAGTTCCAGGCCAACCTCGAACGCTGGACCGCCGGCGAACAGCTCAACAATGTAGTGGACAAGCAGCGCGGCTACGTCAGCCGCCACTAGCCCTGCACCGGACCCGATCCGCGGCGTTGCGGCCGGGTTTGTGTGATCCATGCCACATGGCGTAAATTGTAAACAATCTACTAATTACCGGAGGTGTCTCTGTGCTGTTCAGCCAAGAGGAATACGATGCCCGGCTCGCCGGGGTCCGCTTGCGCATGGCCAGGCAAGGGTTGTCTGCCCTGCTGGTCACTGATCCTGCCAACATCTACTACCTGACCGGCTACAACGCCTGGTCGTTTTACACCCCGCAGCTGGTTTTCGTTCCGGCTGACGGCCCCATGCTGCTGTTCAGCCGGGCCATGGACGCAGGCGGTGCAACCCGCACCAGCTGGCTGCCCGCGGACTACGTCGTCGGATACCCGGAGCAGTACGTCCACCGTCCCCACGTCCATCCCTTCGACTGGGTGGCGTCCGCCCTGCGCGAGCGCCACTTGATTGCGCCGGCGGCCAAGGGATGCGTGGGACTGGAAATGGACTCACACTTCTTCTCCCCCAAGGCCTACCGTTCGTTGGTGAACGCGATTCCCGAATGGACCCTCGTGGACAGCTTCGAGCTGGTCAACTGGGTGCGGTCCGTCAAGTCCCACGCCGAGATCCAGCTGATGCGCGGCGCAGCGCAGGTGTGCATGGCGGCCATGGAAGCCGCAGTGGAGACAATCGACGTCGGCGTCCGCCAGTGCGACGCCGCGGCAGCCATCAGCAAAGCCCAGATCCAGGGCGCCAACGGCATCGGCGGGGACTACCCCGCCATCGTGCCGATGCTGCCCACCGGCGAGGCGGCAGACACCCCGCACCTGACCTGGAGCGAAGACCGCTTCGAAGCCGGCCAGGCCGTCGTGATCGAACTTGCCGGCGCGCATCACCGGTACCACACTCCGCTGGCGCGCACCCTGACGCTCGGCAAGAGGCCGGAGCGGCTCGCAAAGCTGGCCGACGCCGTCGCCGACGGCCTCAACGCCGTGCTGACCGAGGTGCAGCCCGGCGTCCCCGTCCGTGAACTGGCCCGTGCCTGGAACTGGACGCTGGCCAAGCACGGCCTGGAAAAGCCGTCCCGCATCGGCTACTCGATCGGTATCGGCTACCCGCCGGACTGGGGCGAGCGCACCATCTCCATCCGCTCCGAGGAAGAATCCGTCCTCCAGGAGAACATGACCTTCCACGTCATCGGCGGCATGTGGATGGACAACTACGGCTACGAACTCTCCGAATCCATCCGCGTCACCGCCGACGGGGTGGAAACTTTCACCAGCTACCCCCGCGAACTTATCCAGAAAGGCGTCTAGGCCATGACCGCAAACCACGTTGCCACCCGCTCCCAGGCCGCTTTGCCGCTGGCAGACCGCGCAGCCAGCCTTGTAGGCTCCGTCATCGACTCCAGCACTTCCCTGCTGGCAGCCCAGACCCACGACATTGTCCGTTTCGCCATGGGCTCCCCCGCGGACGAAGCAGTTCCGCTGGCCGAATTCCGGGACATCGCGGACAAGGTCATCGACCACAGCTCCATGACCTACGGTGCCACCGAAGGCGAGCCCGTGCTCCTGAAGGCGCTGGTGGACTACCTGGCCGGAACCTCGGATCCCACCACCGAAGAACGCGTCACCATCACCGCCGGCGGCATGCAGGGCCTGGACCTGGCCTGCAAGATCTTCATCAACCCGGGCGACCTGGTGATCGTTGAAAGCCCCACCTACACCAACGGCAGCGCCACGGCTCTGAGCTACGGCGCCGAACTGCTCGAGGCGCCCATGGACGAGAACGGCCTCATCGTCGAAGCCCTCCCGGACCTGGTGGCCGCCGCCGGCCGTACGCCCAAGGCCATCTACACCATCCCCAACTTCCAGAACCCGTCCGGCGTCACCCTCTCGCTGCCCCGCCGCCTCCAGCTGCTGGAACTGGCCCACGAGTGGAACGCCGTGATCATCGACGACGACCCGTACGGCCTGCTCCGCTTCCAGGGCGAGGACTTGCCCTCCTTCCAGGCGCTGAGCCCCGGCGATCCGCTGCTCTTCTCGGTCCGCACGTTCTCCAAGATCCTGGCCCCGGGCCTGCGCGTGGGCTGGGTGGACACCGATCCTGCACTGCGCCAGCTCGTCATCAACGCCAAACAGGCCATGGACACCTGCACCAACGTGCCCAACCAGCACATCGTGGCCGAGTTCATCCGCCGCGGCGGCCTGGACAGCCACCTCGCCGGCCTGCGCACGGAGTACAAGCGCCGCAAGGATGCGATGCAGGAAAGCCTCCGCCGCCACCTCGGCGACCGCGTCACCACCACCGATCCCGAGGGCGGCTTCTTCCTGTGGCTCACCCTGCAGGGAGAGGATGCACGGATCTCCACCCGGAAGCTCTTCGAAACGGCACTGGCAGAAGGTGTGGCGTTCATCCCCGGACCGGCGCTGTCCGCCAGCGGAAAGTTCGACGACGCCGTCCGCCTCTGCTTCGCGTCCACCACTCCCGAACGGGCCGAGGAGGGCATCATCCGCCTTGCCAGGGCCATGGACCGCGAGCTTGCAGCGCTCAAGGCTGGAGCGGGGGCGTGAACTCCGCCTTCCAGCAGCAGGCAGGTCCCCGGCGAGACGTGCAACAGGCCGGGATCCAGGGCGCGGAGCATCAACTCCTCGAGGAAAGAGTCCTGGGCCTGATCAGCGAGGCGGATCTGGTGGCGCTCACCACCGCCCTGGTGGCCGCCGGCGGCGAGAATCCCGGCGGAACCGAGGAAGCCACCGTGCAGGTCCTGGCAGAATTCAGCCGGACCGCCGGCCTGGACGTCTTCACTGAAACGGTAACTGAGGGACGGCCGAACTTCACGGCCGTCCTGCCCGGCGGCGGCCGGCCCGGCATGCTGTTCCTGGGCCACTCGGATGTGGTCCCGGCCGGAACCGGCTGGGAGCGGCCGCCGTTTGAACCGTTCGTGCGCGACGGCAGGCTGTTCGGCCGCGGCTCCACGGATATGAAAGGCGGCCTGGCCGCCGTCCTCATTGCCCTCAAGGCGCTCAAGGATGCCGGCGCAGACCTGCCGTTCAATGCGGCACTGGCATGCACCGTGGACGAGGAGGATCTGGGCGTCGGCATCCGGGCCTACACGGCCTCCGCCGCAGCGGACGAGTCCTTTAACTACTCGGCCTGCGTCGTGGCCGAACCCACCGATCTGGAAACCGTGATCGGTTGCCGTGGAGACAGCTACATCGAGTTGAAGGTCACCGGCAAGTCGGCCCACTCAGGCCGGCCCGCCGATGGCCGCAACGCCATTGACGCCGCTGCCAGAATCCTGGAACTGGTCCGCAACGACCACGCCCTGCTGCAGAGGGAACAGGACCCGCTCCTGGGCGCCGGCACGTGGAACATCGGTCTCATTCAGGGGGGCACCGGGACCTCGATGGTGGCCGCGGAATGCACCGTTTCGCTGGACCGCCGACTCATGCCCGACGACGACACACAGCAGATCCTGGACCGCCTCCTGGCGCAGGTCCGCGAAGCAGGGATCGACACGGACGGCATCTCGGTCTCGGCTGAAGTCACCATGGAGATGCCCGGCTTCCGGACCCCGGATGACCACCCGCTGATCTCCACCTCCGTTGCCGCCCTGGCGGATGCCGGAGTGGACAGCGCCATCACCGGCTGGACCGCTGCCTGCGACGGCGGCTTCGTGGTCCGCGACCTTGGCGTGCCGGCGATCGTGATGGGCCCGGGCGGACTCAACGACCAGGCCCACCAGGTCAACGAATCCGTCAGCGTCGCCGAGATCGTGGCAGCTGCCCGCGCGTACGCCCTGCTGTGCCTCCGGCACGGCGCCGGCTGACCTGCTGACAGCGCTTTAACTAAGCGAGGGGCTGGCTGCACATCGTGCAGCCAGCCCCTTTTCTTAGACTTACCGTATGGGTGGGCCGGGTCAGGCCGTCGCCACGTCCGCGTCGCCGTTGCCGGTCAGGCGGTCCAGCGCGTCTTCCATGTGGCTGATCAGGAGCTTGCCCACCCGTTCCTGGTCGCCATCCGCCAGTGCCTCGGCCATGGCCTGGTGTTCGGCAACCCGGGCGTGCGGATCCGGGTACTTCCGCTCCAATGCGGTCAGGCACATGCGGGTTTCCGTCAGCAGAGTGTTGTGCATGCGGGTCAGCCGGGTGCTTTCGGCCGCAGCCACCAGCGTGGCGTGGTACTCCATGTCAGCCTGGGACATGGCGTCCATATCCGCCTTCTCTGCGGCCTTCTTCATGGCCTTCACCGTCTGCATCAGCTGCGCGGCAACGGCCTTGCCGTCTTTCTGCAGGATCAGCTCGGAGGCCGCACGTTCGACGGCAGTCCGCGCCACGTACATGTCGCGCACCTCTTCATCGGTCATGGTGATAACGAACAGTCCGCGGTTGCGGATGCTGATCAGCAGGCCTTCCTGCGTCAGCCTCTGCATGGCTTCACGGAGAGGTCCGCGGCTGACGCCCAGTTCCTTGGCCAGTTCCGCTTCGCCCAGCTGGGAACCAGGGGGAATCTGGCCCAGGCCGATCGCCGTGCGCAATTTACCGGCAATGATTGCTGGCGTGGACTCGCGCACCAGGGGCTCAAATCTTTGCATCGGTACTCACTATCCATCAGTGGTCCGGCTGCGACCCTCGTGGTGGCAGCGGACCCGTTTTCGGTTATGTCCGGCTGGGATGGCCGGGAATAAACTGTCTACAATCCTACCGGCAGGCAGCCAGCCCATCCGTCTTTTGAGTAAAGAAGTCGGGGCCGCCCGTGTGGCGGCCCCGACGAAGCGGATCAGGGGGTGGTGTCCACGGCCCGTGAATAAGTCAGTGTCTCGTCGCGGGCGCCGCCCATCCAGATGTCCTGGCAGGCGGCCGCTATTTCATCGAGACCCTCCACGATGGTGGCAAACACGTTGCCGGGTACCCAGCCCGTATCTCCGTTCAGCAGGAGGTTGTTCCGGCCGTAGAACACAGCCAGGTCCACGATGGTCTCCTGCGTATCCGTGGAGTCCGCCTCGTAGCCGTGGGACGGCGTCTTGAGGTCGTTGGAGGTGAAGGTGAAGTAGCAGACGTCGCCCGGAATGGGGGTCACGGTGGTGTTCTCCGCACCCGGTTCGGCCGGGGCGAATGCCGGTACCAGGTTGTAGATCTCGTTGCGGGCGTACTTACCGTGGAAGACCTGTCCGCTCAGGGGCAGGGCGTCCCAAACGGCATTGGCCGTGCGAGGTGCTGCGTCGTCGAGCAGGAGCGCCTTGCAGGTGACTCCGCGTTTCTCAACGGTGATGTTGATGTACCTTGCCATTTTCTGCCTTACTTCCTGGATGGGTTGGTCGATACTGCGGTGGTGTTCGGACGGGCGAGGTCCCACTCGGTGGCACCCTGGTAGGCGGCGGCCGCCGAAAGCACGCCCGCGTCGCCGTGCCGGGGACCCACAAGCTGCAGGCCGACGGGCAGGCCCCCGGCCGTGAATCCGCAAGGGACGCTGATGGCCGGCTGCTGGGTCAGGTTAAAGGGGTAGGTGTAGGGCGTCCACGAGGTCCAGTCCAGCGAGGACGAACCGGCGGGGACGTCACGTCCGGCTTCAAAGGCCGGAATAGGAAGCGTGGGCGTTAGCAGGAGGTCAAAACGCTCGTGGAGGAGCCCTGCCTCGCGGCCCAGCTTCATGCGCACGGCGGTGGCATCCAGGAAATCACTGGCGCTGAAGCCGGCATGCCGTTCCAGCGCAGCCGCCAGCAGCGGATCAATCCGCTCCATGGCGCCGGCGCCATATCCTTCCACCACCTTGGCCGCGCCGCTGAACCACAGCACATGGTAAGCCGCCACGGGATCCTGCCAGCCGAGGTCGATTTCCTCGACTTCCGCCCCCAGGTCCCGCAATACCTGGGCTGCCGCACGGACGGCCGTCTCGACGTCGGGATCGTTACTCCCGTAGCCGAGGTTCGGACTGAAGGCGATCTTGCGGCCGCGTACTCCTTCGCCGATGGACGAGAGGAAGGATCTGGTGGGCGCGGGACCGGCAGACCAGTCGCGTGCGTCGGGGCGCGAAAGGATGTCCATCATCAGCGCCGCGTCGTCCACAGTTCGCGTGATGGGACCGGCATGGGCGAGGGTCCCGAACGGGCTGGCCGGGTAGAGCGGGACGGTACCGTACGTGGGTTTGAATCCCACGACGCCGGTGAAACCGGCCGGGATGCGGATGGAACCGCCGCCGTCGGTCCCCACGGACCAGGGGCCCATGCCCTGCGCCACTGCCGCGGCGCTGCCGCCGCTGGATCCGCCCGCAGTGCGGGAAACGTTCCAGGGATTCCGGGTGATCCCGCAGCGCGGACTGTCCGTCACACCTTTCCAGCCGAATTCCGGGCTGGTGACTTTGCCGATCAGGACGGCACCGTTTTCACGCAGCCTGGCCACGGCCGGAGCATCCTCGCTCCAGTCGCCGTCGGGGGATGCCAGACGGGACCCGCGGAGCGTGGGCCAGCCTTTCGTGAGCATGAGGTCCTTGATGGAGGTAGGGACGCCGTCCGCAAGGCCCATAGGTTCATTCCGTCGCCAGCGACCCTCCGATTCACGCGCAGCTGCCAGGGCGGATTCCGCTTCCACCAGGCAGAAGGCGTTGATGTCCCCGTCGTGCCGGCCAATGGCCTCCAAAGCCGCCTTGGTGGCCTCCACGGGGGAGACCTCTCCGGAGGCGTATGAGGAAACCAGCTGCGTGGCAGTGGCCCATTCCAGTGAATCAATCACGCTGTGAAGCTCCTTGCCAGGTGCGAAAGACGACCTACGATTGCGATTTCCCCGGCTGTGACGCCGGTAACACTTTTGTCAGGCTATGTTGCCTGCAGCATAATTGTCAACAATCCTACTTTCCTATCTTTTGTCGACGGGCAATTGTACGATTGTGCACAATTACCGGGTGCGGTTCCCGGCTAACACTTCAAAGGAGAATCAATGACTGTCACGATAGGCATGCTGTACCCGGGTTTTGGAGCCGAGGACGATTACCCCTACATGGAGGAAATCCTCGGCGAAGGAGTCCGGCTACCCCTGGTCCACACCTCGGTGGGCGTTGACGCCCATGAGGTCCAGGCGCTGCTGGACCTCGGCAAGAGCGAGCGGCTCCTCGAGGGCGCGGAAGCCCTGCGCGCCGCGAAGCCCGACGTCGTCATGTGGGCCTGCACGTCCGGCAGTTTCGTCTTCGGCTGGGAGGGAGCCCAGCAGCAGGCACTCGAGATCCAGGAAGCGCTGAAGGTCCCCGCGTCCTCTACGTCCTTGGCATTCGTCGCCGCGTGCCAAGCCCTGGGGCTCACCCGGGTGGCCGTCGCCGCTACCTACCCGGAGGACGTTTCCCGGCACTTCGTGGCGCTTCTGTCCCGCGGCGGCATCGATGTGACGCAGCTTGTCAGCCACGACATCCCCACCGCTGCTCTGGCTGGCGAACTTGACCGCGAAGGCGTCCTGGCGCTGGCCAGGAGCAACGACAGCGACGAAGCGCAGGCCATCCTCATCCCGGACACCGCCCTGCACAGCGCCCGCTGGATCAACGAGCTGGAGGAAGCCCTCGGCAAACCAGTCCTGACGGCGAACCAGGTGACGGTCTGGCAGGGCCTGCGGCTGGCCGGCACGCTGCGCCCCTGCGACGCACTGGGCCAGCTCTTCAAGGAGACAGCTTCCGTTTCCACCGGCGCCTAGGCTCCTTCGAAGAAGAACCCCGCTTCACACAGAATTCCGTTCCATAAAAAATCCCGGGGCGGGCTGCCACCGCGCAGCCCGCCCCGGGATTTTCTGTTGTGCGGAACATCGTCCGCTTTTCCGAATCGTTTACGCAACGCCTACGTCAGGAGGCGCTGTCCGGGACCCACCGCCGCCTTTCCCAGCCTGCGCAGCGAGGCCCAGGCCGTCACCTGGTTGGCCGACAGCACCGGCTTGCCCAGCTCGCGCTCCAGCCGAGCGATGATGTCGTAGGTCGGCAGGTTGGTGCAGCTGATGAAGATCACGTCAGCCTCCGGCACGTCTGCCGCGCGGATAAGGTCTGCTGTGGTCTGGTAGGGGACTTCCCAGATCCCGCCGTCCAGTCCCAGCCCGGCAAGCGACACCACCGAATGCCCCGCTTCCGCCAGGAAATCCCCCAGCCGCAGGGTCAGGTCCGCCACGTAGGGCGTAATGACCACCACCTTGGACGCACCCAGATGGCCCAGCGCCTCCAGCAGGGCCTCAGACGTGCTCACGGCCTGCGCATCACTCTCCGTTGCCATGATCTTCGAGATGTGACGGGCCCCTGATACGCCATTGACGAAGCTGCCGGACGTACACGCGTACGCCATGACGGCAGGGCGCACGGCACTCAGGTTCCGTACCGCCGCCAGAATGTCGCCGTCGTCGCTGACGTCCTCAGCCATCTCCAGGCTGACAGGCTCATCGAAGAACGGTGTCCGCGTGAAGAAGAGCGAGACGTCCGCCGGCATCCACCGCCACAGTTCGCGGTCCAGTGCCATGTCGAACGGGCACACCACTCCGATGCCGGACTGGGCTTCCGGCCCGGCGAACGTTGCATGATTGGACTGCATGATTCTCCTTAAGTAGTAGATTGTTGACAATTCTCCGTCGCATACCTAGGGTCCGTAGTGACCCGGCACATCCTTCGAAGGAGCACCATGGATATCTTGAAAAACCCCACAGACGGCACCGAACTCGACCTGCCATCCCCTCCCGTTCCGGTGGCCAACTACGTCCCGGTGCGGCAGGTGGGAAACCTCATTTTCACAGCCGGCCAGACCCCCACCAAGGATGGCGTCCTCACTATCAGCGGCAAGCTGGGGCGTGAGCTCAGCATCGAACAGGGCCAGGAGGCCAGCGCCACAGCGGTACTCAACTGCCTGTCCGCCCTGAAGCAGCACCTGGGCTCGCTGGACCGGATTGTGTCGGTTGTCAGCCTGACCGGATACGTGGCCTCGGCGGAAGGATTCGGAGACCAGCCGGCCGTCATCAACGGCGCTTCCCTGATCCTGGAGAAAGCTTTCGGCGACAAGGGGCGCCATGCCCGGGCAGCTGTCGGTGTTGCCGAACTGCCCGGGCTGGCGCCCGTTGAGATTTCGCTGATTGTTGAGGTGTAGCGGCCCCGTCAGTGCTGCAGGACGGCCCGGAGAAAGGTCCGGGTCCGTTCCTGCTGCGGGTCCTTGAAGATCTGCGCCGGCGGTCCGCTCTCCACGGCAGCACCATTGTCGAACATCACCACCCGGTCCGAGATCTCCTCCGCGAACCGCATTTCGTGCGTCACCATGAGCATGGTCATGTCTGTGGTGTGTGCGAGGTTCCTGATCACGTTCAGCACCTCCCCGATCAGCTCCGGGTCAAGTGCCGAGGTTGGCTCGTCGAACAGGAGCACTTTCGGTCTCATGGCCAGCGCCCGGGCAATGGCCACGCGTTGCTGCTGGCCGCCGGACATCTGGGGCGGCGTGTGGTTCATGTGCTTTCCCAGGCCCACCAGGTTCAACAGCTCCGCCGCGCGTTCCTTCGCCTCGGCCTTGTTCATGCCGAGCACATGGATGGGCGCCTCGATGATGTTCTCCATGGCCGTCATATGCGGAAACAGGTTGAACTGCTGGAAGACCATCCCGATCTTGCGCCGGGTTTCGCGCATCTGCTTGGTCTCCCGCACCTTCTGGCCGGGACTGACGTCCCACAGCGTGTCGCCGTCGACCTTTACCAGCCCTTCGCTGGGAGTCTCGAGCGTCATGAGGATCCGCAGGATGGTGGTTTTGCCGGATCCGGACGGGCCGATGATGGAGACCTTCTCCCCGGGTGCCACCTCGAAGTTCAAGGACTTCAGGACCTGGTTGGATCCCCAGTTCTTGCTGACGTTCTGGAACCTGATGATCGGGTCCGGGGCGAGGTCCACGGGTGCGGACAGGGGCTGGGGTTCAGTGCTGGGGCGCATAGCGCCGCTCCAATCTGTTGACGAGCCGCGAGGCTGGGTAGCTGACGGCCAGGAAGAGCAGTGCCGCCAGGGTCAGTGGTTCCAGGTACCGGAAGCTCGAGCTGCCGATGGACTGTGCCGTCGCCATGAGTTCCACCACCGTGATGGCCGAGAGGACCGCGGAGTCCTTGAACATCTGGATGAGGTAGTTTCCGAGCATCGGGACCACTGTGCGCACCGCCTGGGGAAGGATGATCCTGCCCCACGTGCGGACTCCGGGCAGGCTCAGCGCCGTTGCGGCCTCCCATTGCCCCTTCGGTACGCCCTGGATCCCGCTGCGGTAGACCTCCGCCATGTAGGCGCTGTAGTTCACTCCGATCACCACCACACCGGTGGTGAAGGCATCAAAGGTGATCCCGTACGCGGGCAGGACGAAGAACGCGCAGTAGGCCTGCACCAGAAGCGGGGTTCCGCGGACAAACACCACGAAGAAGGACACCACCGGTGAGAGCACCGGGATGGCCAGCCGCCTGAGGATGGCGAAGAACAGGCCCAGAGCTGCAGCCAGGACTGTGCCCAGCAGGGTGATCTTGATGGTCACCCAAAGCCCCTCCAGGAGCAGCGGAATGACCGATATGGCAAAGTCGTTGTCCCAGATCATGCGGCACCTACCTTCATCATTTTGCTTTCCTTGCGCTGGGCAGCGAGAGCCCTCCGGTCAAGCGCGAAGCGCCGTTCCAGCCAGCTCGTCAGCAGGGTCAGCAGGTAGGAAAGGACGAAGTAAAGCACCAGGATGGTGAGAAAAATGGCCGTCGTCTGGCCGGTGCTGCTGCGGATCATCTGGGCCCGGAAGGTCAGGTCCGCCACGGTCACCAGCGAAACCAGCGACGTGTTCTTCAGCAGGTCCACCATGACGTTCCCGAACGGCGGAAGCATGGCCGGAATGGACTGCGGAATGATGATGCGCCGGAGCCGCAGGGCGGGTTCCATACCCAGCGCGATGCATGCCTCCGTCTGCCCCTTCGCCCGGCTGGCGATGGCGCCGCGTACTACTTCGGCGGCGTAGGCGCCTTCGTTCAGGCCAAGCGCCAGGACGGCCGCTGTCAGTGGGTGGAGCTGGATGCCGAAGAACGGCAGCGCGAAGAACAGCCAGAACATCTGCACCAGCAGCGACGTCCCGCGGAATACCTCAATAAAGACTCCGGCCGGCCAACTGATCCAGCGGTGGCTGGACAGCCGGGCCAGCCCTGCGGCGAATGCCACCACCAGGCAGAGGGCTCCGCTGAGGACCGCCACCAGGATGGTGGTCAGCAGTCCCTGCCACAGCAGCGGCGCGAAGTCGATTACTGCCGACATCCGCACCTCCCCTCAGCCGGCAACAGGATCAGCCCGCGGTCTTGCATAGCTCCTCAGCGGTAACGCCCTTCACCACGGAGGCATCGAATCCCCACTTGGTGAGGATTTCGGCGAACTCCGGAGTGGCCTTGAATGCTTCGAGTTCCTTGTTGTAGGCCTTGTGGAAGGCGGCGTCGGACTGGCGGAAAGCCGCGCCGGAGCCGGTTCGGGGAGCATCGTTCAAAGGCGCGGAGATGTCGAAGCTCGAGTCATCAGCTGCAAGCGCCTGCAGTGACAGGGTGGGCAGCATGAACGCGTCGGCGCGGTTGGCCTTGAGTGCCTCCAGGCCGCTGCGTCCGTCGTTGATCTTGATCTGCTGGGAGGCAGGAACGTTAGCCGTTTTGAGCACGCCTTCCTCGAAGCCGCCCGGAAGCACGGCGATCCTCAGCGACGGGTTAGACAGGATTGCGGCCACGGAGGTGATGCCCTTGGGGTTGCCCTTGGGGGTGGCGAAGGACTCCGTGGAGACGATGACCGGCTCCGAGTAGAGGACCTGCCCGCAGCGGGATTCCTTCATGAAGAGACCCGCAGCAATGACATCCCAGCGGTTGGCGTTCAGGCCGGGAATCATGGATTCGTAAGGCGTGATGATGCCCTGGACTTCTTCGATGCCCAGTCGTTTGCAGACAGCGCGAAGCACATCCGGCTCGCAGCCGGTGACCGTGCCGTCCGCACCAACCTGCGTGTAAGGAGGTTCGTTGGCGATACCCACGCGGAGGAAGCCCTGGGACTTCGCCTGTTCCAGCAGGTTGCTGGCAGCTCCGGACGCAGGACCGCCTGCGGCCACACTCGTACAGCCTGTGGCCCAACCCGCCACCGTAGCGCCGAGCACAGCCACTCCTGCACCTCGCAGGACGTTGCGCCTCGAAATGTTGCCCGTCATAACTACTCCTTCGCCCGGTCACCCGGGGTTGTCAGCAAATGAACACGCTGTGACGTGTATTACATAAAACCTAGGAGCAACCTGTACGATTGTCAACAATCCGAATGTAAATTGTGGGCCTCTTAAAGATGACAACGATGTTTCCCCAAGAGGCCGGAATCCCCTAGATTCGGCCGGAGTATCACCATCCCCACAAGGTGCCCGAAGGAACCACGATGAAAAACCGCAGCCAACTACACCACGTCCGACTTTCCGACAACAGCCGGTCGTTCAGCCCCCGCACCGGCGAGCATTGCCCGGCCAACGGATGGTGGACGCCCCTCGACGCCGACGATGGGGCATGCTTCATCACCGAAGGCAGCATCATGCCCGCAGTCCACGGCGCGCCCGTCCTATGGAGCCCGACCGTGCGGCCGGCACAGCGCAGCTACGCAGCCAGCGCCGGACCGGCAGGCCTGGCTTCGCTCGACACCGCCTGATCCATGCCGCCGGCGGGTGGGGACCTGAACCTCCGGCCCGCCCAGCCCAATGTTAGGTGAGCATATGGTCACCTAACAATGAGGCCATGGACGCCATATCTAAGGCCCTTGCCGACCCGACGCTTTCTCGACAAGCTCTTCCGGGAAGACGGCAAACGCTTCATGCCCACCACGGCAGGCATACTGATGCTGCCGGCCGCCGCTGCAGTGCCTGTCGTCGTCGCACTCGTGATCCTGGTGACCGGGCGCAAGCACGCCAATCCGCCTGGGCCGAAAGAGTCCGGTTAGGTCAACGTCTAACCAACGGCCGATGCCCCTGTTGCAGAGGTTGCAGGGTGGCCTCGCGCGCATAGGGGTGCGGCACCGCCACGGGACACTGCCGCACAAGGGGCCTCCCGCCGTCGGCTAGGACGACGGCGGAAGGCGCTTCCAGTGTTGGCCCGGTTGCGGACGCCCGTCAGTTGAGCCTAAGCAGGGATGGCAGCGAGCTGCTGCATGAGGCTCAGGTTGTCCGTGTTCCCCAATGCTCTGCCACCTTGCCGTCCTCGACGCGGGCCGGAAAATTCTCATGAACAAGCAGCAAAGCCACCACCTCACCGGTACCCTCAGCGAAAACCCCCGGGCCCCCGGGAGTGAGGAAGTGCCGGTGTTCGGCGTTGACCGGAGCAGCCCGCTGCCGCCGGCCCGGCACCCACTGCGCCGAGCGGCCAGGGGCGAGGCGTTCACCGACGAATTGACTGGATCGGCACCGGCACCGGTCAACGCGCTTTCTCCGCAACGTCTCGGCTGATCAAGGACGGCACCGGCCGGAGCTCCGGCGCCGTGCTGGCTTTTACCGACGTGACGGAGCTGGTCACAGCCCTTGCAGCCAAGGACCAGTTCGTCGCCAGTGTCTCGCATGAGCTGAGGACCCCCCTGACGTCTATCCTGGGCTACCTCGGCCTGGCCCTGGACGAACACGCCGACCTTCCCGCCGACCTGGCACAGCACCTGGTCGTGGCCAAACGCAACGCCGAACGGCTGCTGCATCTGGTAACCGACCTGCTCTCAGTCGCCTCGGATACCTTGGTTATCAACCCCCGGCCAGCAGACCTGACCAAAGTGATCCGCCACAGCATCGAATCCGCCACGCCGCGTGCCAGTGCCGCGCGCATCAGCCTGCACCTTGAACCGTCCGGACCCGTGACCGGCCGGTTCGATCCGGCCCGCATCGGCCAGGGTATCGATAACCTGCTCTCCAACGCGATCAAATACACCCCCGACGGCGGGGTCCTTACGGTCCGGGCCCGCTGGGACGGGGACAATGTCAGATGCGAGGTCGCCGATGCCGGGATCGGGATGACCCAGGAAGAACAGGCCCAGGCTTTCACCCGATTTTTCCACGCCGCACGCGCACACGCCTCGGCCATTCCCGGTGCGGGCCTGGGAATGCCGATCACCAAAACCATCATCGAAAACCATGGCGGGACGATCGCAGCCCGACGACGAAGGTCGCCGCGGCCATGAGCATCAAGGTCATCGCAAGGACCTTCTGGCGGCCGATCGTGTCGCCAAGCCAGCCGAAAAAGACGCCAGCGATAAACGTGGCTCCGAAGGTTCCCAGCAAGAACAGGTTCTGCACGGATTTGTCTGCTTCCGGCAGGAACACCGGCCCCATGGTGGTGATCAGATAACCGAACACACCGACGTCGTACCATTCCATCGTGTTGCCAACGATCGTCCCGCCGAGCGCTTTCCTGAGGGTCCGGAGCTTGTGACTATCGGGGAACAAGCCGCCACAGGGACGTGACCTCGGCCGTGCGCGCCTCGAACAGAGGATCGTCGCGGTCCGATGCCTTCGGGTGCGTTGGCCGGGTGTCGAGCCGGTCCATCACCTTCAGCCCAGCCGCCTCGATGGCGGCCAGCAGATCCTCACGCGAGCGCAGGCCAAGGTGCTCGGCCAGGTCGGAGAGGACGAGCCAGCCCTCACCGCCCGGCTCCAGATGGTCCGGGAGTCCGTTCAGGAAGCGAAAGAGCATCCTGCTGCCGGGGTCGTAGACGGCACTGTCCAGGCTGGAATGCGGCGTGGCCGGAATCCAGGGCGGGTTGCACACAACGAGCGGCGCCCGTCCGGGCGGGAACATGTCGGTCAGGACGGCCTCAGCGCGGTCCTGGACACCGAGGTTCCGGAAATTCTCATCGGCGCAGGTGATGGCACGCGGTTCATTGTCCGTCGCCACCACCCGGTGGACGCCACGGCGGGCGAGGACGGCAGCGAGCACCCCGGTGCCGGTTCCGACGTCGAACGCCAGCGTGTCAGAGGGCAGCGGCGCGGCGGCCACGAGATCCACATATTCACTCCGGGTGGGGAAGAACGTGCCGTAGTGCGGGTGGATGCGGCCCTGCAGGGCATCGACGTAGACGCCGTTCCGTCGCCACTCGTGGGCGCCAATTGCCCCGACAAGCTCATGCAGGGACACAACGGAAGATTCGCCGATATCGCCGTACGCTTCAGCGGCGGCCTCCCGGATATCCGGTGCGCGGCGCAGCGGCACCACCGGGCCCGGATCAAGAGGAATCAGCAGCAGGCCGAGAATGCGGGCACGATGCGAGCGCGACTGGCGGTGCCGATAAAACTTCTCGGCCGGAGTTCCCGCGATCTTCTTAACGGCGCCTACCCGCCGGTCCATGGCGTTGAGGATCTGACGTGCGTTGTGGAAGTCACCGTGCCAGAGCATCGCGATCCCCTGTGACGCCATCCGGTTCGCCTCATCGGCTGTAAGGGAGTCGGTGACAACTTCGACGCGCGCCGGCGCCGGCCTGCCGTTCGCCGACCGCCATCGCGCGGTCATGCTGACACCCGCCTCGGCCCAGGTCACGACGGCGGGATCATCCGCCGCAGCCCTGCGCGCAGGCTGGAGGGCCGACGTCGGGATTCCCACGGGAGCTGGTGTGTCGGTACTGATAAGAGGTCCGTTCCAAGAGTCCGGGGGCCGATCGGCGACTCGAACGGAGACGGACGATTGCGGCGGTGATTCCACGACGTCCAAAGCCACGGCCCAAGGTTCCGGACCGTCATCCGGCCACGAACCGAGCTTGATCGATGGCCGCTGGGGCCATTCAACCTACATTTCAGGATACAGGTGTAGGTATCGGTGCCGGATTTCGTCCGGCACCCCGTCAGCCCTCAGCGTCGCCAACCGCGACGTGGACCTCGTTGGTGACGGCAGTTCCGTGCTCCACCGTCCGTGACACCGTGCAGTACTTCTCATGCGAGAGGCCCACCAGCCGCTCCACCATGCCGGCGGCCTTCTGCCCCTCGGCCGTATCGGGAAAGCCCAGGTTGAAGGACAGGTGCAGGCCCTCCACCCGGCTGGCACCGTCCTCAACCACCTTGTGGCCGGTCGCCGAGACCTGGAAGGACGTGGGCTCGGCGCTCCGTGCCGTCACCGTGTCCACGTCGATGGCCGAACATCCGGCGATCGCCGCCAGCAGCAGCTCCACCGGGCTCAGCAGGCCTTCGCCGTGGCCGAATTCAAGTTCCGCGCCCGCGGCATTGCGCGCAACGTAACGGGCCGTTGCCGCCCGGGTCAGCTCGACGGAACGCAGCGTGGGATCGTTGTTTTCGCTCATTGGACCATGATGCCACCAGCAGGCAACTGTGCATCATGGGCATGGCCCGCGAACGCCGTTTGCCCCGTGCTGGCGAAAGTTTCGGTGCGGACCGGGCCGCCCTCCTAGGCACGCAGCCCAGTCTGCTGGGCTTGGTCCTTAGGTAATACTAAAGTCGTTGGATACAATGCCGGCGTGGCGTCCAGCCTGAACTTCGCTGCGCACCTAGGCGGGGGCGATGCCGGTGGTTTCATGAGCGCTGGTGGACTCGTGCACGTCCTGGATAACCTCGTTGTGCCTCAGGAACCACGGCTTGAACGGCGGATCAAAGCGCGCAAACCGTGGCGCCCCCACAGCCGTCAGCCCGGCCAGGGTCAGGGCGGCCTGCAGCCCCGTGGTTCGGCGTGCAAAGGCCGCGCCGGTGCCGCTGCCCGGGAAGCGGACAGCTGCGGCAAGTGAACCCGGAACGGGGCGGATCCGAACGTCGGGGTTCGTCGGAACCGGAGCTGTCTCAGCCGTCAATCCCGCACGGAGCACAAAGGCGATCACAAAATCAGCCTGCGCATCACTGCCGGGCATCGGACCGGTCTGCAGCACCGGTGCTGTCATCGCCAGTTTCTGTGACGGCCCGCTCTCCTGGATGACCGGAGCCGTCATTGCCAGCTTCTGTTGGGCCGTATTGCTGCCGCTGATGTAATTGAACAAGTGCCGGAAGGCAGCATTGCCGGCGCGGTCAAAGGTGGTGTTGACGTGCACCTCGGCGACAACGTGCGCGGGATACCGGCGCAACTCGAAGTGCGGGTAGCTGTTGACCAGCCCGTAGGGTTGCTGTTCTGTCATGGTCCTCCAGACCCTACGCCCGTCCGGCACGGGCGGCCAGACACCGGGCCACACCTACACCCCGGGCCGCCGCTTCCACGCCGCCGCCAACGCCAGCACCACGGCGCCCAGCCCCAGCATCACCATAACCATCAGCCCCCAGTTCGCCTGGTTCACCCCGGGCCCGTACAGCACACCGATCAACACCGTCGCCGTGATGGCGCCAAGGTAGCGGCAGGTCTGGAAAATACCTGCTGCCACTCCCCTCTCCTCCGGCCGGGCGGACACGTACAGGCCCTGGTTCGACGCCGTGCTCACCACCCCGTACGGCACACCCATCAACGCGGTCAGCCCAAACACCAAGGGCGGCCACAGGGACAACGTCAACGCCCCCAGCCCGCCGGAGGCAACCAGCAGGATCAGCACACCGCCGATCAGCACCGCACGCACACCGAACCGCTCGATCAGCCGGACCGTCACCGGGGTGACCAGCACGGACATCGCCGCCAGAGGAAACATCAGCAGGCCCACCAGCCCGGCGTCGTAATGTCCCGCCTCCTGCAGCAGCTGCGGCAGGCCGAAGAACGCAAAGTAGTAGACGCCGCTGAAGACGACGAACACCAGATACACCAGCAGCAGCGGCCGGTTCCGGCCCAGCAGCCGCAAGTCCAGGAACGGCGGGCGGAAGCGCAGCTCCCGCCACGCGAACAGAGCGGCAATGACCGTCGCGGCGCCCAGGAGCCACCAGCGGTATCCCGGCATCACGTTCAGCAACGCCATCATCGCGAGCATCAGCGACGCCACGAAGGCCAGGATGCCGGGGATATCGGAGTCCCGGATCAGGGTTGCGAGCTTCCCGGTCTCGCGTCCGGAATCGGCCGGCGCCACCCGGTGCACCACAACCAGCGCCAGCAGCGCGAGCGGCACGTTGACGGCAAACAGCGCCTGCCAGCCCAGCAGGCTCACCAACAAACCGCCGACGACGGGCCCCACCGCGGCCGCGGACGTGTTCGCCATCTGGATCCGGCCCAGCGGGCGGGTGGACGGCAGCTTCGCCAGCCGGCTCAGTTCGGTGACCATCACGACGGCGGACGGGTACGCCGTCGCCGTCCCCACCGCCATGAGCGCCCGCGCCACGCAGACCAGCGCGAAGTTGGGCGCGAACGGAGCCAGTGCGCACGTCACGGCCACCAGGGCCATCCCGAACGTAAACAGGCGGCGCGGCCCGAAGCGGTCCGCGAGCCGGCCCATCAGCGGCTGACCGGCCGCGGATGCGAGGTAGAAGGAGGTGATCACCCAGGTGACGGTGGCGACGTCGAGCGCGAAATCCTCCCGCAGGACCACCAGCGCGACGGCGATCATGGAGGAGTTCAGCGGGTTCAGGGCGGTGCCTAGGCTGAGCGCAGCGATCGCAAGGCCAGGACGGGGTTTGTTCGTCACGCCCCTAAGTCTGGCGCATGGTTGCCTTGGGTCACGGACCTACTCCGCGGCGTGTGACAAGTTTCCTACCGCCCCCTGGCCTGTGGAATCGGCCGCGGCAGTACCGGCACGTGCTCCATCGTTGCGGGTCCACCTGAGGGTGACAGTGAAATTCGAGGTGGTGCTGGCGGCCGCGATGAACGCTCCGGCTTCGGCATGCAGGTCCACGCCGAACTGAAGGCTCACCTCATCAGGTTTGTTCGGCAGGTTGATGAGCTCTTCGATGACCCCCTGGACGGCAGGCCGGATGTTGCTCAGGGCCCGTTCGAACGTTTGCTGGGCCCGCGCAAAAACACCCGAATGGCCGTCCCCGCCCCGGGTCACCAGCTTGCCCGTTGCGTCAGCAACTTCCAGGAGAACGCTGCCGCCGTCCTCGGTGGGGAATTCAACCAGCCGTGTCATGCCCGGACCGAACCTTTCCTCATCTGCAGGGCCACCACCAGGAGGACACCGCCGCATGCCGCGAGCACCAGGCTCTGCAGCATGAACCCGAGGCCAATCACGGCCGACTCCTCCAATCCGATCCACGCCAGCGGCAGGGACCCGGCAGAGACCACCAGCACCCACCCCGGCACCCTGCGTCCTTCACCGCCGCGGATGGCCAAAACACCCGCCCAGATTCCAAAAGTCGCGTGGACAAAGCCGCAGGCTATAGCCGCCCACTGGATCTCGGGCCCGAAACCCAGAATCCCTATCAGCGCCACTGCTCCGATGGCCACAGCCAGCGCCACCCGGCCTGCCTCCGTTCGGACCGGAAGCCCGGACAACAGGAGCAGCACATAGCCCGCCGGCACCAGCACCGCGTAGACGAACTGGAGAGTCCCCGATCCGCCCGAATACCACCAGCCGTTTTCGTCATACCAAAGCAGGTAACTGAACAAATACGCGAGCAGCCCACCGGTGACCGCCAGGAGGGATCCCCCGCTTCCGAGGAACCGGGGGTCCAGGCCCCGCGGTTCCGTGGGCGGTTGCGCATCCGGAACTGAGGGACGTTCCGACGGCGGGACAGGAGCCGGGCGGTCCGCACGGCTAACGGGCGGCGGGGCCGGGTCCGCCGCGGCGGCAAGGTGGCCGCGCGCCGTCGTCGTCAGTTCTTCCGGGGCCGCTGCGGCCGGATCCAAAGCCTCCAGCTCCGCCGCGACATCCAGGACTGCCTGCCAGTTGCCGCTCTCGGCATGGTAGTCGAGTTCGCCCTGCAGGTCGGCGGTCCGTTGGCGCCGCTCCGACTGTGCTTTGCGGGCTGCTGCGTCGGGGAACGCGGGATCGCCTTGGAGCTTTGCAAGTTCGCGGATGGCCGTGGACCAGTCCTGGGCGTCTTCGGCTTCACCGGCACGCCCGTAGGCTTGGGCACGCTCCCGGCGTTCCACGGCCGAGAGCCGGAGTGCCGCGGCATCGCGGTAATCAGGATCGAGTGTGAGCAGGTCGTCAAAAAGCTCAATCGCCATGCCGTAGTGCTTTGCCCGCAGCTCTGCCGAGCCCTGCACGTAGAGGGCGCGCAGCTGTGCCTGCTGCGACCGGAGCCGGGCACGCTCACGGGCCTCCTCCTGCAGCCGGTCAGGAAGCGCGTCAAGCTTCTGTTGCTGGCCTGCTGTCTGCTCCTGGCCGGCCTGCTGGCGGACAGGCGGCGTGGGCGGGACCGACAGGGTGAAGAGCTGGGTGGACCCTCCCCTGACGTACAGTGCCGGCGTGACCCATTCCAGGGTGCCGTCCGGGCTGGCCATCACGGAAATGCGGCCGATCCGGGCTGCTTCGTCAACGCCCCGGCCGCTGGCGATGGCCGCGTAAAAGCCCTGCGCGAAGGCGATGGCGGCGCCGTCGCTGATGGCGAACTGCATGGCGGCCACCGCACTGACGCCGCTGCGGACCAGCGTGGATGCCGTGCCGGAGAAGAGGTCCTCCTGACCTGACTCACCGGAGGAGCACGAGTTCAGGACCACCAGCCGGGGGCGGGGTGCGGCAACACTGAGGAGGGCCATAAAGCGGATGGCCCGCACCATGGCGGCCCGGCCGTCCGCCCCCACGAGGGCGATCCGTCCCTCGTCGCTGCGGGAATCGTAGTCCCCGTGGCCGATGAAGTGGACAACATGCCACGGCCCCGCCAGCAGGCTGGACTGGATGTCCTCCCACGTCCCGCCCGGCGCCCAGACCAGTTCGATCCGGCCCTCGGAGATCGGACCGGACAGGGCGTCGGCGAGGTGCCGCTTTTCGGCCTCCCCATCCAGCGATGGCAGGTCCCGCGGAGACGCCACCAGGCCAAGGATGCGCAGCGGTGGCACGATGTCCAGGGGTTTCAGGTGGTAGTCCGGTGCCGGGATGTGCCGCAGGAGCGGTTCGGTCTGGCACAGGTAGGTTTCCGTCTCCGGGTCAAAAAGCATCTCCCACGGCAGCGCCGCGAGTTCCGGCGCGGCAAGCCGCAGCACCACCCGCAGCGGCTGGCCACTGTGCTGCGCCGCGCCCAGGCTGGCACGGTAGGTGCCGTAGACCTCCCGTGTGAACAACGCCTGGAACAGCTGCTGGCCCACGCCGCGGACCGGAAGCTCTGCCACCGGGGTGGTCCGGCGTGCCGCCACCGCCGAGGCCAGGACGGTGGATTCCAGTTCGGTCCGGCGCTCGAGGATCTTCTCCACATCCAGCCGGAAGACACCGGAGGCGTTGCCTCCCGCCGGGGCCTGCACTACGCGTACGGAGTACTCACCCCGCTCCGAAGCGGCTGCGAGTTCCAGCTCGATGTCACCGTCCATGGCTACCTCTCCAGCGACCCGGAGGGCGTCCCCAGAAGGCGTCCGCCGCCGCGCTCTAAAAGGAACGGGGCCCACAACTACAGAGTGGCCCAGGGAACGGGAGTTCACAAGGGATCACACTGACCCGTCAAAGATGGCTGGTCGGCCATCTACCAGGTGGCTAGCCGAACAGCGCCGCCACGCGGGTCAGGGTCTGATAGATCCCGTAGGCCAGCGGGACTCCCACCAGCGCCCAGGCCAGGGCTAACATTCCGGTGGACGCTTTCACAGGCGCCTTCGCGCCGGGGGTGTGTGCAGTGCTCACTTCAGGCCTCCATGGCAGGTTCTTGGGACCGCCCGCGGTCGGGGCGGGGTTCGTGGAACTTCGCGTCCACCGGCTTCACCAGCAGGTTCGCGACGAAGCCAATCACCAGCAGCGCCACCATAGTCAGCAGCGCGGGCTGATAGGACACTGCCGTGAGCTGGCCGGGCTTGCCCTGGGCATCCAGGAAAGCGTTGACGATCAACGGCCCGGCAATGCCGGCAGCGGACCAGGCGGTCAGGAGCCGGCCATGGATGGCACCCACCTGGAAGGTCCCGAAGAGGTCACGCAGGTAGGCGGGGACGGTGGCGAAGCCGCCGCCGTAGAAGGAGATGATCACGAAGGCCAGCAGCACGTACAGCGCCGTGGTGGTGGATCCGGCGAGGGCCAGGACGGTGTACAGCACCGCGCCGACGCCCAGGTAGACCATGTAGATCCGCTTGCGTCCGGTGATGTCCGAGGTGGAGGACCAGGCGAAACGACCGGCCATGTTGCCGATCGACAGCAGTCCTACGAAGCCGGCGGCGACGGCGGCACTGACCAGGGAGACGCCGTCGGACTGGCGGAAGAAGTCCTGGATCATCGGGGCGGCCTGTTCCAGGATGCCGATCCCGGCGGTGACGTTGCAGAACAGCACGATCCAGACCAGCCAGAACTGCTTGGTCTTGATGGCGTTCTTGGCGGAGACGTTGTCCGTGGTGACGAGCACGGATTTCCTGACCTTCGAGGCGTCGAAGCCGGCCGGCTTCCAGCCGTCTGCGGGCACCTTGATGGTGAAGGCGCCGAACATCATGTAGGCCAGGTAGATGACCGCGAGGGTCAGGAAGAGCTTGCCGACGGAGTCGCCGCTGGCCACCCAGCCCTTGGCATCGGAGTTCGGGTCGTACATCTTCAACAGCGCCGTGGACACCGGGCTGGCGATCAGCGCGCCGCCGCCGAAGCCCATGATGGCCATGCCGGTGGCCAGGCCCGGTCGGTCCGGGAACCACTTGATCAGCGTGGACACCGGCGAGATGTAGCCGATGCCCAGGCCGATGCCGCCGATGAAGCCGTAGCCGAGGTAGACCAGCCACAACTGGCCGCTGAAGATGCCGAGCGAACCGATCAGGAAGCCGCTGGCCCAGAACACGGCCGAGGTGAACATAGCCTTGCGCGGGCCGTTCGTGTCCACCCAGGTGCCCATGATCGCGGCCGAGAGGCCCAGCATCACGATGGCGATGGAGAAGATCACGCCGATTTCGGTCAGGCTGGCATCGAAGTGCTTGACCAGTGCCGTCTTATACACGCTGGTCGCGTAGGCCTGGCCGATGCAGAGGTGAACCGCCAGCGCCGCGGGCGGTACCAGCCAGCGGTTGAATCCCGGCGGGGCAATAGTTCGTTCACGGTCCAGCCAGCTCATATTTCTGCTCCCGTTGCTTGTCGAAGACGTCGGTGTCCAGCGATCTGGTGGCGCAGGACCCTCAAGAGGGGCCTTTACCTTGGGTAATCATGGTGCAAATCATAAGCAAACGTACTATCAATGCGCCGAGCGGCGAGGTATCCGCGACGAACGGTACGATTTTCCGTCCGCGTACTGGCGTTAGGCGCCCGGCGTTCCAGGGCGGCGAGTCCTGAACGGCTTGAACAACTCTTACGATCCCAGAGCCGTAACCGCGTTGTGCGCCATGCGGTGGCCGAGATTCAAAACCCGGCGCGACAGATCCTCTGGCTGCACGTCTGCTGCCGGTGAGTCCCCGGCCGAAAGGAAAGACCGTGCTCCCGGGCTGCTGCGGAAAACAGCGGACCACAGCGCTTCCACCGTCACAACGGCTGTGGTGGCCCCCGTCGGTCCCGAAACCAGCCAGCCATCGCTGGTGGCAGCCACTTTCGGGACCCCGGGCCACGATCGGCAGGCACTGTTGATCGTTTGGGCGACGATCAGGTGCTGCCGTATTGTTCGAACCGACCCCAGCACGGGGTCGCTCACGACGCTTCGTCCGCAGGCACCGCACATGTGGCTTTCCTTCCTACGGCATGACGTCGCCGGAATTTGGTCCCAGCGTCTGGCCGACATACAGGTTGCCGCCAGGATCGCTGGCGAGAAGCAACGCGGTCGGGGCTACCTCCGCCGGACGACCGAAGCGCAGCAGCGGGAGTCCGGCACGCTTCGCCGCTTTCCAGTCTTCGGAGATACCGTCAACCAGGGGCGTCTCGATGGGGCCAGGGGCGATGCTGTTGACCAGTACGTTGTCGCCCGCGGCTTCCAGGGCCAGAGCCTTGGTCAGTCCCACAACCCCGGCTTTGGCTGCGCTGTAGTGGCTCAGCCCGGTGCCTCCCTTGATGGCCAGCTGGGAGGCGATGTTGATGATGCGGCCCCACTTCTGTTGCCGCATCTCCCCCACCACCTCCCGGCAGCACAGGAAGACCCCCGTCAGGTCAACGGCAATCGTCTCGTTCCACATTGCCAGGGTCATATCCTCCAACGGTGATTCCGTCAGCAGTCCCGCGCTGTTCACGAGAATATCGATGCTGCCGAGCTGGGCGCGGGCGGCGTCGAAGGCCGCGCGCACACTCGCTTCGTTTGAGACGTCCACGGCGATGGTTCCCGGCCCACCGGACCGGTCGAGGACAGCCACTCTGTCGCCATTGGCGGTGAAGGCTTCGGCAATGGCCTTGCCGATGCCGCTGGCTCCGCCCGTGACCACTACCGCGCGGCCCGCTGTATGACGGGAGGCTTCAGGGTTGTTCATTCGTATCCTTCCGGGATTCCTTCAGGCGCGCATCTTGATGGTGAGCCCGCCGTCGACTATCAGGGATTGGCCCGTGACATAGACGGCGTCGTCGGAGGTCAGGAAGCCGATCACGCTGGCAACCTCCTGCGGCTTCCCTACCCGGCCCCACGGAATGTCCTTGCCGGCCCGCAGGAGCCCTTCCGGGCCAAGTGAATTGACCGGGTCCAGGGACTGCGGTGTCTCGATGAGTCCGGGGATGACGGCGTTGGCACGGATGCCGCGCGGTCCCAGCTCGGCGGCCACGCTGCGGATCAACCCGAGGACGCCGGCCTTGGCGGCGGCGTAGTGGGCATGCTCCTCCCACCCGTACACCCCGCCGGCGATCGAGGACACCGCGACCATCGCTCCGCCGTCGGTCATTCTGGTGGAGCCGGCGCGCAGGGTTCGCAGCACGCCGGTAAGGTCGACGTCGAGCATGTCATCCCAGCGCTGATCGGTCATCTCGCCCAGAGGCGAGTTGCGGAGGACCCCCGCGTTGGCAACCGCGTAGTCCAGGCGGCCATACTCGTCGATGGCGCGTTCGGTGAACGCATCGACGGACGGGGTGCTGCGGACGTCCACGTCATGGATGACACCGTGGCCGCCTGCGTCCATCACCAGTCGCAGGGTTTCTTCCGGGTCGTGCGGGTCACCAGGAAAGGTGCCGATCACCGAATGCACGCCGCGGTGGGCGTAGTGGACCGCGAGGGCCCGTCCGATGCCACTGGCCGCGCCTGTGATCACGGCCACCTTTACATCAGGCGTCATGCTTCGACCTCATGCGGATGGTCTTCCAGCAAGGCTTCAACCGGAGGCTTGGCGGCAATCATCAGCAGCCCCGAGAACAAAGTGCCCACGGCGCCTACCCAGAGGGCGGCCGGGCCCGTGCCGGATCCTGCGGCGACCGCGGTGAACAGCGCTCCGCCGAGGATGATGCCGGGCTGGCTCATGGCGCCGATGAAGGCGGTGCCGGTGGCGCGGCAGCTGACCGGGTAGCACTCTGCCATGAAGTACTGGATTGCGGCGTAGGGGCCGACGAGGAAGAACAGGCCGGCACCGTAGGTCACGATGATCAGGAACGGGCTCGTGGCGAAGGGGCTGAGCATAATCGCGAAGGAGATCCCGGAGAGGATCCAGCCGCCGATGATGGTGCGCTTGCGCCCGATCTTGTCACCGAGCCAGCCGTGGAAAACGTAGCCGAAGTAGGCGAGCAGGTTGATTACGATCAGCATCCAGAAGGCATCGGAGAGTTCGACGCCCTTGGCGTTCTTCAGCACGGAACTGCCCAGGATGCTGAAGATCATGATGCCGAAGAAGTTGAAGATCCAGGCCAGGGAGAACACGATCGTGTTCCGGCGCAGGTGCGGTTCCCAAATGCGCTTGAGCGGGGCAGCAGAGGAGTGCTCGACGCCGAACGAGCGGGCGAGGGAGTGCGCTTCCTCGGACTTTCCGCCCTTCTCAAGTTCCGTCAGCTTGTGGTGCAGCTCAAACTGCGGGGTTTCCTTGAGTTTCTTCGCGATGACCCAGACGATGACGACGGCCGGGACCGTGGCCATCAGGTACAGC
Source organism: Pseudarthrobacter sp. NBSH8 (assembly GCF_014217545.1). Classification (NCBI taxonomy): domain Bacteria; kingdom Bacillati; phylum Actinomycetota; class Actinomycetes; order Micrococcales; family Micrococcaceae; genus Pseudarthrobacter; species Pseudarthrobacter sp. NBSH8. Next base: position 923,393 of record NZ_CP043178.1, on the reverse strand, counting down.
GCCCGCCAGCCCAGTGAGGGCAGGAAGGCCAGGGCGAGGGCGCTGGCGAGCAGGAAGCCCAGCGGCCAGCCTCCCTGGATGAAGGAATAGTGAAAGCCGGGGCGTTTGCGCTTGTCCGCCACTTCGGTGACCTGGTACACCTCGTTCATGTAGGTGGCGTTTACGGCCTGTTCGGAGAATCCGAGTCCGCCAAAGGACCGGATCAGGACCAGGAGGCCGTTGCTCAGGAACGGGATGCCGGTGGGAATCAGGGCGGTCAGGCCGGAGACGATGGCGGTGCCGCCGACGGTGACCATCATGCCCTTGCGGCGGCCCAGCCGGTCGATGATCGGGCCGATGCCGAAACAGACGATGGCGGTGCCGACGGCGATCCAGGTGTTGATCGCGTAGGCCTCAGGGGCGGTCCAGCCGAATTCCTCCTGCATGGCCGGCAGCAGGGTGCCGAAGAGTCCGTAGTCGAAGACCGCGATGGTCCAGGCAAACAGTGCGAGCACGGTGGCGGTGGTGGTGTGGCGCTTGGAGAAGACCGGAAAGCGGCGTTTCTCGTCGGGGGCCGGCGTCGATAGGTCGACGCTGCTCTGTTGAGTGGACATTAGTTGCTCGCCTTTCGGGGGGTGCGGGACAGGAAGGAGTCGGCGATCTGGTCGAAGGTCTTCCAGCTGACGCCGTCGTGGCCGTTGATGTGCTCGATCAGGCGTTCAAGCATGAGCAACACCTGCGGCCGGCCGGAGACATCGGGGTGGATGGTCATGGTGAAGACGGCCTGGTCCATTTCGCGGTAGACCCAGTCGAATTGGTCTTTCCACATCTGCTCGATGTCGCGCGGGTTGACGAAGCCGTGCGAGTTCGGGGCCGCCTTGATGAACATCATGGGCGGCAGGTCATCGAGGTACCAGTTCGCCGGGATTTCAACGAGGTCTGTTTCCTGCCCGCGCACCAGCGGCTCCATCCAGGTCTCGGCATCCTTGGTGTAGTCGATCTTCTTCCACGTGTCGCCGACGCGCACGTAGTACGGCTCGAAATCGTTGTGCATGAGGGAGTGGTCATACTTGATGCCGCGTTCCAGCAGGATCTCGTTCGTGACCGGGGAGAACTCCCACCAGGGTGCGACGTAGCCGGTGGGGCGCCGGCCGGATACCTTCTCGATGAGCTCGATGGATTTGTCGAGGATGGCCGTTTCCTGTTCCCGGGTCATGGCGATCGGGTTCTCGTGGGAATAGCCGTGGACGCCGATTTCATGGCCGTCCTCCACAATCATCCGGGTCAGGTCCGGGAAGGTTTCGATGGAGTGGCCGGGGACGAACCATGTGGTGGTCAGCCCGTACTTTTTGAAGAGCTTCAGCAGCCGGGGGCCGCCGACCTCGCCGCTGAAGAGCCCGCGGGAGATATCGCACGGGGAGTCCTCGCCGCCGTAGGAGCCGAGCATGCCGGCTACGGCGTCGACGTCTACTCCGAAAGCTACCTGGATATCCTTGGTCATCGGATCAACCTTTCACTGCGTTTTGATGAGGTTTTGATGTTGGTGTTTTGTTGTTGGTTCTGGTGGAGCGGGTGTGGTTTCAGCTGAAACTAGTCAGGCCGCGCGCCCCGGCGGGCGAAGGTTTCCGCAATGCGGGAGGTGGGGGTATCCAGTCTGAGCAAGAGACTGAGAAGGACCAGCGACTGGGATGGCCTTAGCAACCCGGACGCTATGGCACCGGCAGCGCGCAGGTCGGCACCGCCGCCGTCGCCGTATCGGGGAACGACGGCGCCGGCCTCCACCCGCGTGCTCGTCACCACCACGACGCCGGCCGCGGTGGCGTCAGCGACGTCCCGGCACAGCGCGCGGTTGGCGTTGCCCGTTCCCGTCCCCTGGAGCACAACCCCTGCCGCCCCGGCCTGCAGGGAAGCCAGCAGGAGGGTGGAATCCGCGCCGGGGTAGGCAGCAACGAGGTCCACGCGCGGGGAACCGGTCCCGGGGCCGGGCAATGGCAGCGGGGCAAGGCCTGCCCGCGCGGCCCGCAGCCTGACATCCCCGGCGTCGGAGACCGATCCCGCGATTCCAAAATCCGGATTGTCGAAAGCATCGAGCCTCGTTGTGTGGCTCTTCCGGACTCCGGCTGCCGGGAAGATGGTTCCGGCGAATGCCAGCAGCACGCCCTTCCCCCGGGACTGCGGGGAACCGGCGACGGCGATCGCGTGGGACAGATTGGCCGGACCGTCCGGTTTCGGTGAGTCTGCCGCCTCCTGCGCCCCGGTGAACACCACGGGGCGGTGATCATCGTGGGTGAGGTCAACCAGATAGGCGGTTTCCTCCATCGTGTCGGTTCCGTGGGTGACCACGACCCCCAGCACCTGCGGGTCGGCCAGAGCCTGCCTGATGCTGGCGCAAATGGCGATCATGTCGTCGAGAGTCAGCAGATATGAACCCTTCCGGAAAACATCGACCACCCGGACCGGATGCGAGGCCGGTACCCCCATGCTGGCGAACACCTGCTCCCCGCTGTCCGACGCCACGGCGGCTCCCCCGGCCTTTGACGCACGGGAGGATATTGTTCCTCCCGTGGCCAACAGCACCACATGGGGGCCAACCGAATCTATGACAGTCATTTCCACTCCGTTTGTCCTGCATCTGTTGCCAGATGCATACCCAATCGATTGGGTTATGGGATAAAGATTTATCTTGACGATGTTTCCTGCAAATACTCCCGGGTGTTTCGAAGCTGTGAACACTCGCCGCTTCTGCACAGAACCCCAGCAACCCAATCGATTGGGTAGGCGGTGAAATTACTATAGAATGTGAGGTGCGGCACGTCAAGGGGGCCCAAATCAAAGATCTGTAGGTTATCGGGCAGTCTTGGTGGTGACGACTTTTTGGGTGAGGCAGGGGAACCAATGAATGAGACCACGGCCGGTGGCCGCACAGTCACCTTGAAGGATCTCGCGATCGAGCTTGGCATCCACCCCTCGACCGTGTCCAGGATTCTTCACTCTGGCTCCGAAGTGGCGCGGGGGGCAGCCTCCGTTGCCACGGCAGAACGCGTCCGGGAGCTGGCAAGGAAACGGGGATATTCCCCGGACCCCCAAGCCGCCGGTCTGCGGACGCGGCGCACTCGCCTCATGGGCGTCATCGTGCCCCGGCTTTCGGACCTCGTCCTGGCAATCATGTATGAGGGCATAGACGAGGCGGCGGCGGAGCTGGGCTATTCGACGTTTGTCATGAACTCCCGCGACGACCCGGAGGAGCAACGGCGGAAGGCGGATACCATGCTCGCCCGGCGCGTGGACGGGCTGATCATCGGTGATGCACATCTGGACACTGGCCTGTTGCGGGAGTTGACGCTTCGGACGGTGCCATTCGTACTCATGAACCGCCACGTTCCGGGCTACCCGTCCGCCACCTGCGACGACGTCCTTGGCGGCGAGCTTGTCGCTGACCACCTGTGGAGCAAGGGACACCGGAAAGTCGCTGTGATCGCCGGCGAGCCCTACGCAAGCACCGCCGTTGACCGGACGGCCGGCTTCGTGAACCGCTGGCGTTCCCTGGGGGGAAAAATTCCCCGGAACGCTGTGGTCTGGTCCCGGTTCGATACCGCCGGAGGACGGCAAGCGGCCGAGGATATCCTGACTCAATGCAAACCCCATCCGACCGCGCTGTTCGCCGTCAACGACTTTGCGGCGATCGGTGCGATGGGGGCACTGCGCTCCCATGGCCTCACAGTCGGCGACGACGTGGCAGTGGTTGGTTTTAATGACACCTCCCTGGCCGCGGAGCTTCCCATCCCCCTGTCCTCGGTCGTCTCGCCCATGCTGGATATCGGGCGGACGGCGGTGCAACTCCTGAAACGCGTGCTGGATGGCGAAATCGTCGAGCCGGTCAGACTGGAACCGACCCTCCGCGTGCGGGAGAGCAGCGCCCAAGAGAACAAGAGATGATATTCGCCGTGGAGATTTCCTCAGCACGAGTTCCCGAGCGCGACTCCCCCGCTGCTTTTCCTCAACGCGAAGCCGCGACGATCCCTAAGGCGAGCAAGCATGTGGCGCGGACTTCGCCGTCGGACAAGTCCAGTTTGAGAAGCTCCTCGACTTTCCGCAGCCTGTAGCTGAGCGTATTTCTGTGGATGAAGAGCTCGTCACAGATCTTCGCCGAATTCCCGCTGTGGCGCAGGTAAGCGTCGAACGTCTCCCGTAGAGCACTGCCGCCTTCGGAGGCCAACGGGGCTAGCAGCCGCTGGCACATTGCCAGCAGGCCCGGGCCGGGCAGCCCTTGCACAATGCCGGTGAGGTCGGCCACTGGCGCCTGCCGCACGCCGGGCCGTCCCACGTTGCGGCGGGCAAGCTGCAGAGCCAGCGGCAGTTCACTGAGGCTCAGAGGTTCCGAGACGATGACGGACAGCTCGGGTGCGTCCGTAAAAAAACCCCGCGTAGCATCGATCAGCTCAGCCGTTTCCTGCCCGTGCTGCAGCAGCAGGGTGGTGAGCCCGGCTTCTTCCATGAAGCGCACCGTGCTGAAAGCGTCCTGCAGCCCCACCCGTGCGCGCCACGCGACGGCGCGCAGTTTGGCGGGAGCCACCTCGCTTGAACTGCCGATGAGCACCGCTTCCCAGTCACCGTCAGGATCAAAACCGGACTCAAGGGCATAGCGGCGCAGGGGTACGGACGGCTCGCCGCGGTCCTCGTAGAGCGCCTCCATAAAGCGGGCAGCTTCGCGCGAATGCAGGGGTGAATGCGAACCAAGGGTGTAGCTCAGCTGCATAGCGATGACAGCAGCAACAGGCCCAAGAATGGGCTGCAGCACGATGTCGCTCTTAATGCCTTGGATGGCAAGCCGGAACTGCTCGGATGCACCGCTGGGCAGTCGCAAGACCGTCCGCGCCGTCCCGCCGTGAGCCGCGCCCGCGGAGACGAGCTCGAACTCATTGTGATCCACCACGGCCACCCTCGCTCCGACGGCGTCAGCCACCCGCCCCAGAACTTCGGCCAGGGAATGCCCGTCAGCGGCCAACCGGGTGCACTCATCTGCCAGCGCCCAACCCTTCCGGAGTTCCTCATAGCGCTCGGCGGCGATGGCTTGCTCCACGTGCCGCATGATCAGCACGAAGGGCACTTCCGGCGGGAGCTCCAGCAGTGGCAGGCCGTGCGCCTCGCATGCCTGGATCAGCCCGGGCGGCAGTTCGCGGTGCGCGGCACCCAGCCCGAAGGCCAGTCCGGAAACTGGCACGGACATCAGCCGTTCCACATAAGCGTCCCAGATCCTGAAGTCCTTGACGTTCAGGCCCATTCCGTTGGTCAATACAAGGGCATTCACGCTGAGGAAGGGCGTGGGGTCCATATGCTCGGTCGGGGCGCACCAGGTGATAGGTCGAACCAGACGACCTTCACCACCCGTAACGCGGAGGCGGATACTGAGGTCGGCGTCATCAACTAAGTCTGAGATACGCAAGGTAGCCTCCAAGTACGGCGGGCGTCGCCAGCTGGACAGTGCAATAACCATAATTCATGCCTTGAAATTCAGCGAGCTGCACAATATCCGGAGTTCAAAAGGCTCGGTAGCGTAGCACCCATGCAAACCACCGTGACTCCCGACACTCTTACGCACGCTCAAGGGCGAGTGCTCTTGAACTCCGATATGGGTGAAGGCCTTGGCCTCCACGAGTTCGGCCACGACGCAGAACTCATGCGCATCATCGACGTCGCCAACGTGGCCTGCGGCTACCACGCCGGCGATCCGGACGTTATGAACCGGACCGTGGCGCTGGCCGCCGAGCATGGGGTGGCAGTCGGGGCGCACCCCGGCCTCCCCGACGTCGTGGGATTCGGGCGCCGTCGGATGGTCCTGACCCCGGCTGAGGTCGAATCGATCATCCTCTACCAGACCGGAGCCCTGACGGCTTTTCTCGGCAAGCACGGGCTTGAACTGAACCACATCAAACCCCACGGCGCCCTCTACGGCATGCTGGCCGGAGATGAGGAACTGATGCAGGCCGCCGCTGGAACCGCCGCGCAGTTCGGCGTTCCCTTTTTCGGGCTGGCGGGAACCATCCACGAAACCGTGTGCCGGGCCATGGGGGTGGAATTCGTGCCGGAACTCTATGTCGACCTCAATTACGGTTCGGGCGGTGAACTGCTGATCCAGCGCCGGCCGGCTCCCACTGACCCCGACGCCGCGGCCGAGCGCGTCGGCCGGGCTTTGGCCGGCAAGCCAGTCCTTGCTGTTGACGGCACCGAACTGGACATCCCGTTCCGAAGCATCTGCGTCCACTCCGACGCACCCAACTCTGTTGCAGTGGCCACGGCCGTGCGCGCCGCACTGGGCTGAACCGAGCTATCCAACCTTCTGAAAGAGAGCAACCCGTGGCAACCATCGTTTCCCCGCTCCCCGGCATCTTCTACCGCAAGCCCGGCCCGGGCAAGCCGCCCTTCGCCAATGAAGGCGACACCATCGAGGTCGGACAGACCCTGGGCATCATCGAAATCATGAAACAGTTCACCGAAATCCAGTCTGATGTGGCCGGGACCCTGGAGTCGTTCGAAGTTAACGAGGGCGACATGGTTAACCCGGGCGATGCAATCGTCGTCGTCCGGGAGGGATAGCCATGAAGAAACTACTGATCGCCAACCGCGGCGAGATCGCCGTGCGAATTGCGCGGACCGCCCGGCACATGGGTATCGAGACGCTCCTGGTGGCCAGCGAACCCGATGCTGATTCCTTGGCCGCCCGTTCCGCTGACAAGGTCATCGTGGTGGGACCGGCTCCTGCCACCGCCAGCTACTTGAACCAGGACGCCATCCTCGCAGCGGCTTTGGACAACAGCTGCGATGCCGTCCACCCGGGCTACGGGTTCCTTTCCGAGAATGCCGTATTCGCCCGGAAGATCGCAGATGCTGGCCTGATCTGGGTAGGGCCGGACGCCGACGCCATAGAGATGATGGGCAACAAATCCATGGCAAGGGAATCCGCCCGGAAGGCGGGCGTACCCGTACTCCGCGGCTCGGACGGCCCCCTCGATCCCGCAGCCGATGCCGTTGACGTGGCTCGCGGCGTCGGCTATCCGCTGGTCGTCAAGGCCTCCGCCGGCGGCGGCGGCCGGGGCATCCGCTTTGTGCACAGCGAAGGCGGGTTGCTGGAGACAATCGAGATGGCGCGAGGCGAGGCGGCATCCGTCTTCGGCGATCCCACGGTTTACCTGGAACGCTTTGTGCAGCATGCCCGGCATGTCGAGGTCCAGGTGCTAGGGGACGGGAAAAACTTCATCCATCTCGGTGACCGCGACTGCTCCATGCAACGTCGCTCACAGAAAGTCATTGAGGAAGCCCCGGCGCCGGACCTCCCGGACAGCATCCGACGGACCATCCGGGAATCCTCCGTTGAACTGGCCCGGGAATGCGGCTACAGCGGCGCCGGAACGGTCGAATTCCTCTATGACCCGGTCAACCATGAAGCCGCCTTCATTGAAATGAACACACGAATTCAGGTTGAGCACCCGATCACCGAGCAAATCACCGGCGTCGATCTGATCCGCGAACAACTGCTGATCGCGTTCACCGGAGCGATGTCCCTCCGGCAGGATGACATCCGGTTCAGCGGCCATGCCATCGAGTGCCGCATCAATGCCGAGGACCCGGACAACAACTTCTTCCCGAGTCCTGGCCTCATCAAGGCCATGCAATGGCCCGCTGGCAGCGGCATCAGGGTGGACACAGGCGTGGAGGCCGGCTCCACGGTCAGTCCGTACTACGATTCCATGCTGGCCAAACTGATTGTCCATGCTGACACCCGCGAATCCGCCATTGAGGCCATGCTGGTTGCCCTGGACGGGACGGTCATCGAAGGGGTCAAGACCACCATCCCCGTGCACAAGAAGCTGCTGGGCCGGCCCGAATTCGCGGCCGTCACGCACCACTCGAAATTCATTGAAACCGTCGACGATCTGATGGAGGCAAAATGAGCAGCCCCGAACCCGCTGTTTTGGAGGCCCGTTACACCTGGGGAGCCGACGAATTCCTGTTCGTGGAGGTCTCGGAGTCCATGAGCCTTGCCGCGAACTTCAGGGTCATGTCCATCGCCACGAAGCTTTCAGGCATGAACCTTCCCGGTATCGTCGATGTCTGTCCCGCCAACGCTTCACTGCTGGTGAGGTTCGATCCCGACGTACTGCCGCCGTCGGCCCTCGAGGAGACCGTCCGGACGATTGAAGGAAACCTGGCCCACCACCAGGATCAGGCCCTGGCCACACGGATCATCGAAGTTCCGGTCTGGTATGACGATCCGTTCACTGCCGAAGTAGCAGAGCGTTTCCGCGAAGGGTTCCATCAGGAGCCCGACGGCACCGACATTGACTACGCAGCCAGGGTCAACAACCTCAAGGATGCCGCCGAATTCATCCAGCGCCACCATGAGCAGCCATGGATTGTTTCCATGGTGGGGTTCGTCGCCGGCCTGCCGTTCCTCTTCCAATTGGTGGAACGAGAGAAACAACTGGAAGTACCCAAGTATTTGAGTCCACGCACCGATACCCCCAAGCTGACAGTGGGCCATGGCGGCTGCTTCGGGTGCATCTACTCCGTGCGGGGAGCCGGCGGCTACCAGATGTTCGGAGTCGCTGCCGCGCCGATCTTCGATCCGGCCCAGGCCTTGGCTGACTTTAAGGACTTCATGGTGTTCTTCAAGCCGGGCGACATCGTCAAGTTCAAGCCCGTCACCGAGGACGAATACAACAGTATCCAGGCCGAGATCTCCGCGGGAACGTTCCGCTACCGGCAAGCGCCCGTGACATTTGACGTGTCCAAGGCACTCGCGGATCCGGAAGCCTACAACCAGGAACTCATGGAGGCCCTCAATGGCGTTTGATATCAAGACCCCCGGCCTCGCCACCACGGTCCAGGACCAGGGACGCACCGGCCACTACAACGTGGGCATCCCGCAGAGCGGGTCCATGGACCAGTACTCTGCCGAACTCGGCAATGCGCTCGTGGGAAACACCGCCAAGGAAGCCGTCCTCGAATGCACTTACATGGGCCCGGTCCTGACCACCAGCCAGGATGCCGTCATCGCCGTGACCGGCGCCCCGGTGGAGGTCAAGATCAACGGCGAACCGCGGGCCCAATGGTCCCGGCTGCAGCTGAACGCCGGCGATGAACTGAGCTTCGGTGTCATCCGGGGCGGCACGCGCTACTACATCGCGGTGCAGGGCGGCATCGATGTTCCCGAGGTCCTCGGCAGCAGGTCCACCTACAGCCTGGGCGCAATCGGCGGCTTCCACGGCCGCAAGCTGGAAGCAGGCGACCGAATTCCCGTAGGAAGGCCGCTGAAAGGCGGAGCCCTGCCTGATGCCGACAAGGTGCCGGAAGAATTCCGTCCCGTGTTCGAGAAGGAACAAGCTGTCAGGATTGTCCTCGGCCTATACGACCACCGCCTCACCGACGAAGGACTGGGCAACCTTCTGAACGGCGAGTGGAAGGTGACCCCAGTGGCTGACCGGATGGGGCTGAGGTACTCCGGCCCCGGCGTGAAGTGGAAAGAACGCGACCAACCTTTCGGGGCAGGTTCCGATCCGTCCAACATTGTGGATGCCGGCTACGCCGTCGGGTCCATCCAGATTCCCGGCGGTACGCAACCCATCATCCTGCACCGCGATGCAGTCTCCGGCGGCGGGTACGCCATGGTGGGCACGGTCATCAGTGCCGACATGGACCTGGTGGCCCGTGCCGCCCCCGGCACGTCCACCAGGTTCATCGCCGTCAGCCAGGACGAAGCACTCGGGGCGCGCACGGAACTTGCCGAACGCAAGAGGAACGCACGGGCATCCCTAGGAAACTGCTGAACAAAGGGGATCTGGCCGGAAGTGGTAGTGGTGCCGGCCTGATGGCGGCTCAGGAGCCGGGTGGCACGGTGAATATTGCACGTTACTCCGCCCGCCCACCCAGTTGCCTGGCAATCTTCTCTTCCAGTGCCGCCACCGTGGCCTCGGGGAGGACGATCAGTCCATCCAGCTCCCGACGGGCGCGCTTGTACGCGGTTTGCCGTTCCGCCGGTGTGGCGGCATTGTCCAGGGCGAGGTTGAGCAGCTTCCTGGCCGTTGCCAGCCGCTGACGTTCGGGACCTGTGAAATTGTTGTCCTTGATCCGCTTGGCTTCGCGCTCTGCGACGTCGAAGGCCAGCTCGAAGCCGTGGACGGCCGTCCGGTACTCAGCCAGCCGGGCCGCCGTCGTAATCTCCTCCGGCTTGGCCGGCCGCAAACCGTCCGCTGCTTTCTTCGCCCGGAGGAATGCGACAGTAAGAGGTTCCCGTACATCCGTCATGACCGGGAAGTCGATAAGTTTCCCCACGTCAAGCTCATAGTCCAGCCACCGCCGGTTCACGGCGTCGTGCGCTGCCATCAGGGCGGCGACCTGGGCCTGGCTGGCTTGTTCGGCCTGCACCGCCTGGTTCTTGAGCTTGTACAGCTCCAGACGGCGACGGTGCCGGCGTTCGCTGGCCTTGGACCACTGCCTTGCCCACCCTCCGGCCACTCCGCTGAGAGGGAAGACGAGCCACCAGTAGTGGCGAAGGAAGTCAAAGAATTGGTCCACGGACTCATCCTCCCATTGCCCCCGCTCCGCCGTACCGAAAAGGCGTGCCGCCGTCGTACTCTCCCGCGGCACTCGATTGCCCAGCTACGGGCCAGCTGGGGCTCGGCTCCGAGCGCATCCAGCTCCGCCAGTCCCTCCGTGGATCCCACCGCGAAGCCAAGGGCTATGGCCCGGTTGAGCTGGATAACAGGCGAGGGCCACGTGTCGATCAGCAGGTCGTACAGCCCCAGGATCTCCTGCCAGTCAGTGTGGGACCACGTCTCGCTCTCGTCATGGACGGCCGCGATCGCCGCCATGAGGGAGAAGAGGCCGGGGAACCGCGAAAAGGAGGTGCCGCGGATAACCCTCCTAAAAGTGAAGGTATCCACGGCACAAGCTTCCGATCCGCCTACTTTTCGCAGCCGATGCCGTCGCCGTCCCGGTCAAGATGCTTCCCATATCCCGGTGTACCGGCATAGATTGGCGCCGCACCTGCTGCTCGCACAGCTGCGCAGTTCGCGTAAGAGACGGCAGCCGGCGCCTTGACTGCGGGCGCTGGTGCGGGCGCCGGAGCAGGAGCCGGTGCAGGGGCTACTGGAGCTGGCTTCGCTGCCTGCGCGGCTGCCTGATCTGCCGCAGCCTTCTTGGGAGAAACCGATATAGAGTTCTGGAATTTGCCTTCCGGAGAAGGCCGCACGTCGGACCACTTACAGGCAATGTGACAACAGCTCCTGCAAATATCCGGATGCGCTGACGCAACCCTAGACATGTGACCATTCAGTCACCTATTCTTGAACAGTGGACGCCGTATTCAAAGCCCTCGCTGACCCCACCCGCCGGGACCTGCTCGATGAGCTCTTCCGGGATGACGGGCAGACCCTGCACGCACTCGAGGCCCGTTTCGAGATGACCCGCTACGGGGTCATGAAGCACCTCAAACTGCTGGAGGAAGCAGGCCTGGTGGTCACCCGCCGTCGGGGCCGGGAGAAACTCCATTTCCTCAATCCGGTGCCCATTCGCCTGGTCCACGACCGCTGGGTCAGCAAATATGCACAACCATGGGCCGCTGCCCTCAGCGACCTCAAAACCAGATTGGAAAATCCCATGGAAAAGATCTTCGAAATCTACATCAAGACCACCCCGGAACGGCTTTGGGAAGCCATCACGGACAGCGAGATCCGCGGCAAGTACCAGTTCGGGAACACCGTCACGTCCGACTGGACTCCCGGGGGGCGCTTCGAGATGGGAAACCCGAAGGCCGGCGGCCTCCTGGGCGAAGGCGAAAACATCGAAGTCGACCCGCCGCGCAAGCTCGTCCAAACCATGACCGCACTCTGGGGCGAGGACGTCAAGGCCGAGGGCACCTCCCGCATCACCTGGGAGATCGAACCCGTAGGCGACTCCTGCCACCTCACCGTGACCCACGACCAACTCCGCGAAGGCGCCAACGACCAGCTCTACGGCGGCTGGCCCATGATCCTTTCCGGCCTCAAAACCTGGCTCGAAACCGGCGAAAAGCTCACCACCCCGGGCTCCCTCATGTACACCTGAGGCGGCTCCGGCCAGCGCCACCTGGTCCCGTTACAGCAACCAGTGCGCGCGGCCGGGGCATGGCCACTCTCATGCTCATGCACATCGTGGACGAAGCCCGACGCCGAGACTACGAGCCCATCTGCCTTGAGACGGGAACCGATGAGTATTTCGCTCCGGCACGGCGCCTCTATGTCCGCAACGGATTCATTGATTGCCCGCCGTTTGCGGCTTCGATATGAAACACCCGCCCCTCCGTCCGGCTGACTTAGGGCCTGCCGGGAGCGGGCAATCCTCAGGCGGCGAAAATAATAAGTGCGCTTACGGATTGGGATCTAGACTTAATTATGGACACTATCCCGGCGGTTTTTCTCGTCATTGGGGCAGCGTTCGCCTGGCTGGGCGTGACGCTAGTTGTCATTCTCCGCTCTCGGCACCGGCGGAACGCATCGAGGCCGATACATCCAACGCAACCGATGGACCAGGCCCACGCCCGGACCGGCATTCGCACGCGCCGTCTCCGCCGGATCGCGGACCAGAACACTGGAACTCCGGCGACACGACGCGGCCTGAGAGTCAGGAAGGTCCGCCACTAAAGGCTTCCCCCGATAACCGCCACTGGCACTGGCCGTGTCCGCTCCGCCCTCGTGGCGACCGTCGGCTCCCGCCCAAGCGCCGCCGTCGTCGTTCTACGGCAGTTCTCCGCCGCTTCAGGACACGCGGCGGAATTCCCCTGGCCGGAGTTGGACATGGATGGGCAGCACCAGCTGGATGTGGGTGTCGCCGATGGGCTTGTCGAGCAGCTCGTTGATGGAGGTCTGCCCTTCCAACTCGCTGTGCTGGTTTTTGCCCATATATCGAGCATATGTGCGCCGCGGCGGGAGTTGATCCTAGGACACGGCGGAGCTATGGCCGAACCAAAGCACTGCGGAGCCCTTGGGCGAGGAGCCGCCGTATCACGCACACGTTTTCGTCCTCACTCATCACCCACGCGAGCCCCTGGAGATGCAGGGCGGCACCACGTTCAACTTCGTGACCGACGGGATCGAATCGGGCTGATGGACGAACTGCGGCTCCACATCTCGCCCATGATCCTGGGAGCGGGCGAACGGCTGCTCGACGGCGTCGGGAACGTCACGCTTGAGCCGACGGAAGTGAGCGGCACCGGCCTCGTGACGCACGTGCGGTATCGAGTGGTCCGCTGAAAGGCGGCCGCAACCTTAGATTGAGCGGCCTCTCGCAACCGTCTTAGCCCAGGACGGCCCATCCCCGCGGCGGCACGAGGACGGCGTCCGCACCGACATCGACGGTCGCCTGTCCGGCGACGACGGCGGTGGCTCCTGCGGCGCTGATCCGCTGGGTGTCGTGCGAGAGGTTCAGTGCGACCACAAGCGCATCTGCGTCAACGGCGATGCGGTATGCAAGCACCTCGTTGGAGAGCTGGAGGACGTCCGTGGTGGCACGGTGCAGCCATGGGTTCCGTCTCCGCACCCCGATGAGCTCCTGGTGCACTGCGAAGATGGGTCCTCCCAGGGCTGAGAGCTGGTCGGGGGAGGACGGGAAGAGCGGCCTCACGTCGTCGTCGCCCCCTGCCCTGTCCTCCTTGACGCCCCGGTAGCCTTGCTCGTCGCCGTAGTAGATGGACGGCGTTCCGCCAACCGTGAGCAGGACGACGACGGCGTGCGGCACCAGTGCTGCGTCGGTGAGCTTGCTCGCGATCCGGGTGACGTCGTGGTTGCCGATGAAGGTGAGCGGTGCGTAGGAGCCCAGGAGTGCGTTGTGTCGTTCGAACGCGGCTGCGAGTTCGAAGAAGTTCGCGTCGTTGAGCGAACTCCAGACAGCCTTCCAGAGCTCGTATTGCGTGGCGGAATCGAGTCCGCCGGACCGGACCTCCGCTGCATAGTCGCCGTGGATGTACTCGCCCACGAAGTACGCGTCAGGATGGGATGACCGGACGCGCTCGGTGACCGGGGCCCAGAACGACGACGGGACAGCATAGGCGGCGTCGAGTCGCCAGCCGTCCGCACCCCGGCGCAGCCAGTGCTCCATGACCTCTACAACGAAATCGGCGACAGCTGGCTCGTCATGGTTGAGCGCCACGAGGTGATGGTGGCCTTCGAAGTCGCGGTAAGCGGGTTCGACGCCGGGAGCAGCACCCTCGGGCCACTCCAGCGAGAACCACGAGGCGGTGTCCGCCTCCGGCCCGCGTACGAGGACATTTTGGAACGGCGCAAAGGAGCGCCCGGTGTGGTTGAAGACGCCGTCGAGCAGTATGCGCAGTCCGCGGCGGTGTGCCTCTGCCACCAGGGTGTCGAAGTCCTGCTCGGATCCGAGCCGGGGATCGATCCGGAAGTAATCCGTGGTGTCGTACCCGTGCGTCTCCGACGCGAAGATGGGGCCGAGGGCCAGCCCCGACGCCCCGAGTTCCACCGCGTAGTCCAGCCACGGGACAAGGTCCAGCAACCGGTGGTCAGCGGCGGGTTCCGGCGTCGCGGTCTTCTCCGCGCCCACGAAGCCGAGGGGATAGACCTGCCACCAGATGGCGTGCTGGACCCAGTGAGGTTCGTTCATGGCGCTGATGCCCTTCACGGATGACCCACCCCTTTCGAGGTAGGTCCGCGTAATCCCCTTCGTCAGGCGTTGGCCTTCCGCTTGACCCAGCCCCACACGCCCGTCGCGACGAACAGGATGAGGCCGATGATTGCCAGCCAAATGAGGCCCTTCACGGCAAAGCCCACGATCGACAGAACAAGCCAGATGACCAGAAGCCCAATTATTAGTCCCATAGCGGCATCCTACGCCCCCGCCGGTACCGGCCGTCTGCGACACGGCCCCGATCAGAGGTGTGCGTCCCTGACGGCCGATGGTGTTGCGCCCTGGATGACCCAGCGGTTGCCATCTGGGTCAGCAAAGTACGCAAACTGCACTCCGCCCATGTCCTGTATTTCGCTGACCTCGGCGCCCAGGCGGACGAGCTCGGCCCGGACCCCGCCAATGTCGGACACCACAAGCTGCAGGCCCTCGAGGCTGCCCGGCGTCATGCTCGTCATTCCAGTACCAATGACTATCGAGGCGGCCGAACCCGGTGGCGTCAGCTGCACCACTCGCATTCCCGGGATGTGCTCCACATCGTGGTCCAGGACAAAGCCCAGCTTCTCCGTATAGAACGACTTCGACCTGTCAACATCGGTCACAGGTACCTGGACAACTTCAAGGCGCATCTCCATGCGCCTCACAGTACCGCCGCCGGATGTACTGTGCGCAACGAAAACTCAATAGTTTTTGCTTCGCCCAGGGATGCCGAAATATGATCACCATGCTTACTATTGACGGGCATTAGGCACATCGGTGTAGTAACTGCTCACTGGGGGCAGCGACGACCGTGCCGGAGATGGAGTTTCGCATGAGCACTGAACAGGGACTAAACCCGCTGAGCGACGAAGAACTGATGGCACAAGGCGGCACGGCGCTCCCCGACAAGGAAGTGGCCTCCGTCCTGGACCTGAATGCTGATTTGGACCTGGGCATCAACGCCGCGGCACCCATCGATCTCGCAGTCGCGGCCAATGCCAACGTCGCAGCCCCGATCGACGCGGCTGCCTCCGCCAACATCCTCTCCTTCGGATCCCAGGCCCAGGCCCTTGCTGACCAGGGAGTCATCATCGACCAGGGCATCACCGCGGATGCCACAGCCGACTCCACCCAGGACAGCACCATTGACCAGGGCGCCGACCCGGCCGCCGATGGGGACGGAACCGCGGACAGCAGCACCCCCGCAGGCGGCACCGCCGACGGCGGCCTCCTGCCCGGAGATCCCGCTTCAGATGTCGGCGCCCTGCCGGTGGATCCTTCCGCGGCCCTGGACGGAAACCTCCTGAACGTCAATGTGGACCTTGCCGCCCAGGCGGACATCGCGGCCCCGATCAACGGCGCCGTTGCTGCCAACGCCAACGTTGCCGCACCGATCGACGCGGCCGTTGCGGCGAACATCGGCTCCATCGACAGCAACGCTTTCGCCGTGGCCCAGCAGGACGCCATCATCAGCCAGCACATCGACGGCGAAGCCACCGCCTCCGCCGACCAGCAGTCCGATCTCCGGCAGTAGTCCGGACGCCACCTCCCACGTGAGCACACCTAGATGAGTACAGTGCACGGCGGGCCGCCCAGGATGGACGGCCCGCCGGCTTCTCCTGCCCCCGCTACGGCTATAGGCGTCGGCCCGCCGGCCTCCCGCCTGCCCGACGTTCCCGCGCGGGCCCATGGCGTTGAACTGCTCGGTGAACCGAAGGGTTCGGGATATCGTGAGCCGCCCTCGCTGGTCCGCAGGGCAGATGGCCAGGCCATCCAGCTGACACGCCTGCTGTACCTGGTGCTGGAGGCAACAGACGGCCAGCGGACCACAGAGCAGATCGCCGCCCACGCCAGCGCCCGCTTCGGAAAGTTGGTCAGCGCGGACAACGTCCGCACACTGATCACATCCCAGCTCCTGCCGCTGGGGCTGCTCCGGCTGGCCGACGGTTCACAGCCAGAGGTGAAGAAAGCCGACCCCTTGCTGGGCATGCGCTTCCGCTACACCGTGACGGATCCGGAGCGTACCCGCAAGCTCACGGCTCCGTTCGCGGTGCTCTTCAACCCGCTCATCGTGGCGGCTGTGTGCGTAGCCTTCATCGCCGCGTGCTGGTGGGTGCTCATGGTCAAGGGCCTCGCCTCCGCAACCCACGACGCGTTCGCCAACCCGGCCCTTGTGCTGCTGGTCCTGGCCGTGACTGTCCTGTCCGCGGGTTTCCACGAGTTCGGCCACGCTGCCGCCGCACGCCGTGGCGGCGCAACACCGGGAGCCATGGGCGCCGGCCTCTACCTGATCTGGCCCGCGTTTTTCACCGATGTCACCGACTCCTACCGCTTGGGCCGGGGCGGCAGGCTCCGCACCGACCTGGGCGGGCTGTACTTCAACGCGATGGTGGCCGTGGCCATCATGGGTGTCTGGTGGGCCACCGGCTTTGACGCCCTGTTGCTGGTGGTGGTCACCCAAATTCTCCAGATGATCCGGCAGCTGCTTCCGTTGGTGCGGTTTGACGGTTACCACATCCTGGCCGACGCCACCGGTGTTCCGGACCTCTTCCAGCGCATCAAACCGACCCTGCTGGGGCTGCTGCCGTGGCGCCGGACGGACCCCGCAGCCCAGGCGCTCAAGCCATGGGCACGGGCAGTGGTCACGGTCTGGGTGCTGGTCACGGTGCCACTGCTGGTACTTAGCCTGGTCATGATGGTCCTCTCGCTGCCGCGGCTCCTGGGCACGGCATGGGCCAGCGTCCTGAAACAGCAGTCGGAATTGTCCGAAAGCCTGGCGGCCGGGGACATCGCCGGAGCCGCGGTGCGCACCCTGGCGATCGCCGCCGTCGTACTTCCTATCCTGGGCGTTGGCTACATCCTGCTCCGGTTGGTCCGGCAGCTGACCACCGGACTTTGGCAGCGGACCCGCGGCAAGACGCTGCAGCGGGCCGTAGCGATGGCCGCCATCGCAGCGGTGACCGCCGGGCTGGCCTGGGCCTGGTGGCCCGGAGCAGACACCTACCGGCCGGTGCAGCCGTACGAACGCGGCACTTTGGCCGACGTCACCACAGCCGTATTTCCGACGGCGGCGTACTCCGCCCTGCGGGAAGGCGGGACCGGGAAGACGGTGGCCCTGTTGCCCGCAGGAGCAGCGAAGCCGACGCGGGAAAACCCGCAGCTCAGCACGGTCCTGGTGCCCCGCAGCGCTCCTGCGGGGGCCGGGACAGCGCCCGGCACGACGGCCGGTTCCGCCGCGGCGCCGTCGTGGGTATTCCCGTTCAACCAGCCCGCCGCCCCGGAGCAGGACGGGAACCAGGCTCTGGCGGTGAACACCACGGACGGCTCCGTGGTCTACGACGTCGCCTTCGCGCTGGTGTGGGCCGTAGACGGCGAACCCGTGGACACCACCAACGAGGCCTACGCGTTCGCCAGCTGCGCCGACTGCGCCGCCGTGGCCGTGGGCTTCCAGGTGGTGCTCATCGTGGGTCAGGCCAATGTGATCGTGCCGGAGAATCTGTCCGCAGCCGCTAACTACAACTGCCTCCGCTGCCTGACATACGCACTGGCCAGTCAACTCGTTCTCACGCTCGACGGGCCGCTGAGCGACGGCGGAACGGCCAGGCTCAACGCTCTATGGGCCGACATTGCCGAGTTCGGGCGGAACCTCCAGAACGTCCCCCTGTCCGAAATCCAGGGGCGCCTTACCGCGTTCAAGGAACAGATCAAGGAGATCATCCAAAGCGATCCCAGCGCCGCAAAGGGAACCGGCACCTCCACGACGCCGCCCACAACCACCCCGTCACCTGGCCCAACGGCCGGATCAAGCGCCGCGCCCACGTCGGGCACCACCGCCCCGGCATCCTTGCCGTCCGGAACGACGACGCCGGCGTCCCCTCCCCCGGCGCCTGCCACCGGCGGGGCGGCACCGGAAAGCAGCCCAGCGCAAGTAGCTCCCACCACGGAGCCGACCCAACCAGCACCGGTCGCCCCCACGCCAGTTCCGACCACAACCGCGGGGTGATACAGGCTGGATCGGAAGTTCAGGCGCACGTCACTCCGCGGACACAACGCGGCTCTTCGACAGGACGGTCAGACCAGGCTCGGCTGGCTCGACAGGATGTAATCCACGGCCGCCGGGCCGGTCATGCCCAGCCCCGGCCTGAAGTAGCGGCCTGCGCGGAGCCGGCGCTGATGGTGCCCGCTCTGCGCCATCGCGGCCCAGAACACACGCTGCGCACCGGGATTGAGCCCGTTCAGGAAGCACCAGCTGACGTAGACACCGTACATTTTGTCTTCGGTCAGCCCGGAAGCATCGTCCGCCTCGACGGTGATGCATTCGGCAAGGAAGCGGGTGTACTTCAAGTCGGTCATCGGGAACCTTTCGCCTACCGGAATCGTTCTTGACAGCGCCTCACCCGGGCGGGATACATCGCTTCGGACGCTATTCGTAGCCACGTTCGTAAAGGATTGGTCGTCCTTCGAGCTGCCGTGATTCGAAGAAGCGCCCGAACATAGTAAGTTGCCTTATGATTTAAGGTAACAGTGCCGCAGCGCACCGGGAGGAACGGATATGGTGGCGGAATTGCGCCGCTCCAGCAGGACTGAAGTGCTGGGCGGACGTTATCGGCTGGGCGAGGTGATCGGCCGCGGCGGCATGTCGTCCGTCTACTGCGCGCGGGACGAGAATCTGGGCCGGGACGTGGCGTTGAAGCTATTCGCACCCCAGGCCCCGGACGCAGACGAGTTGAAACGCCAGCAAGCTGAGATCACGCTGCTGGCAACGCTGAACCATCCCAGCCTCGTGACATTGTTCGATGTCGGCGTTGACGCACGCATCCCGGATGAGCCCCGCCCCTTCCTGACGATGGAACTGGTGGAGGGACAGGATCTGCGCAGCCGGATCAGGCACAGCGGGATCCCACTGGACGAGCTCGCCGTCATAGGCGCCGGCATCGCTGACGCACTCGCCTATGTCCACGGCCTTGGCGTCCTCCACCGCGATATCAAGCCGGGAAACATCCTCTTGGTGCAGACCCGGCCCGGGGAGCCACTGCGGGCCAAGGTGGCCGACTTCGGCATAGCACGAATCGCCGACGCAACCCGCCTGACCGCAACTGGAGCAATGGTAGGCACCGCGGCGTACCTCAGCCCCGAACAGGCCGTGGGCTCCCCCCTCACCCCTGCCACAGACATCTATTCCCTGGGGCTGGTCCTGCTCGAATGCATCAAACAGACGATGGAATTCCCCGGCAGCGCTGTGGAGTCCGCCGTGGCCAGGCTGCACCGCGCGCCCAGCATCCCCACGGATCTCCCCGCCGAGTGGGCCGACCTGATCCGCGCCATGACGGCAATCGAGCCGTTGGAACGCCCTGCAGCAGCGGACGTCGAGACGGTGCTGCGGCAGGCCCTTGTCTCGCCGACGTCCACTCCCGGTGAACTAGCACCGGAAACCACGCGTGTGCTGCCGGCCATGCCGTTCAGGACGCCGTCCGTCACAGCCCAGACAAGGCCCGCGCCGGGTGCCGATCAGCGCGGCGACCCTCGGGGAACGCGACGGCGGAAGTCGTTCCGTTCCGGACAGAAGGCGCGGCTCTGGGTAGTGGCCATCCCGGTTGTTCTCGCGCTGGCGGGCGGGGCCGCGGCACTGACAGCGGGCCAGGCGCCAGAGACCACATCCGGCGTCGTGACTTACCCTGCCGTGAGTGGCCCGCTGGGCGACCACCTCCTGGAACTGCAGAAGAGTGTGGAACCATGACCCGCCTCCATTCCAGGGGCAGGCGCGCGGGAGCCCGGGGAGCCGGCCTTGCCGCCACCGTGATGCTGGCGGCGTCGCTCGCTGGCTGCGGCCCGGCCGGTACAGGCCTGCAGCGCGATACCGCCCAAAAGCTCCAGGAACTCGTGCTCGGCGTGAGCCAGGCAGCGGCTGCAACCGATTACACGGCCGCGCTCAAATCGCTGGACAGCCTGGAAACGGACGTGGCGTCCGCAGCCGGCAGCGGTCAGGTTTCCGAGGAACGGCGCCGGAGCATCGTGACCAGCATCAGCGCTGTCAGGGCCGACCTCCAAGCCGCCGCAGAAGCCGCCGCAGCGGCAGCGAAAGCAGCTGACGAAGCAGCGGCTGCCGCGGCAGAAGCGGCGAAGACCAAGGCCGACGCGGAAGCCGCCGCGCAGGCCGCCCAGGAATACACAGCGCCCGTCGTGCCGGCACCTGTACCAGCCCCTGCACCCGCACCGGCAAAAGGCGAGGGCAAAGGCAAAAATAAGAACGGCTGAGTATTTGCCGTCCGTCACGGTTCCTTGCGTGCGGTAGAACACCGCGGAAACATGAAGGGTATGGGGAAACGGGGCAAACGAGCGAGGGCAGCGGGATGATGTTGCAGCGGGAAGCCGAGTTCATCTCCCTGATCCTGTGGGGCGCCGGGGACGGCATGCTGCCACGCGCCGATCAGGAAACCCTGGCCGCCCGGATCCCCGGTTCCATTCTGAAGGTCTACCCCGAGGTGGCGCACCTGGTGCTGTGGGAGTGTCCGGAGCAGGTGGCAGAAGATACGACGGCGTTCCTCGCCTCGCTCAGGTGAGTGCGGCCTTTTTCTAGGCTTTGAAATCCGCGATGAGCGCCGCGCTCCGTGCCCGGATTGCGGCTAAGTGGGTGCCCAGGCCGCTGAGGACAATGCCGGCGTCGGCGGCCTGGAGGGGGGATTCCGGTGTGGATAGTCCGTCTGCGCGGAGGTTGACGAGGGTCTCCACAAGTCGAAAGGCCAGATCTCCGTTCTGGCCGGTGGCGGTCCAGCCGTTCTCGGGGAGCGCCGCGCCGAGGCGTTGATACAGTGCCCGGAGCTCCGTTCTGTCCCGAATGAAGCTGCTGAATCTTTCGCTGCGCGCCTCCGGCAAGTTATAGAGCACGCCGAGGTTCCACCGGGCGTTACACAGCTGGGTGCCGTCGAACAGTGCGACGGCGTGCAGCCGGGCCCCAGCAGATATGGGCTCGCCATCATTCGCCGCACAGACGATACGGGCAAAATCGAGGCCGCTGGCCACCGTGGCCGCCAGCAGCACCTCAAGAATGTCGTCCTTGGTGCCGAAGTGGTGGTAGAGCGATGACTGGCGGATCCCCACGGCCTCTGCGATGGCGCGTGTTGAGGTGTTGGCATAACCCTGCGTGGTGAAGAGCTCGGCGGCGGCGTCGAGGATTTCCTCTCGGGCATTGGCCCCCGGACGGGACGGCTGCTGCTTGCGGGGGCGCCCCGGGCCGGTGGTTGTCACGGCATCATTCTTGCACCCCGGCGGGACCCGGCGCGCCGCCGCGGCGCGGTGAGATCGGCGAAACGCAACGGAAATAGTCCGTAATCCACCTTTTACACGGGCGACACGAAATCGGGATCTGCGGCTGGAAAACTATCAAGTGACCGGTATTCCGCAGTGTTGGTCCCAGCGCTGCATGTGCCGGAACGGATCAACCCCCAAACGCCGTCCCAGCCCCGGAGATTCCGATGACATCTACTGTTCTTCCCTCATCCGCCCAGACCGATGATGCCGATCTCACGTCGCTTGGCTACGAGCCGTCCCTGCACCGCAAGCTGGGCCGGTATGCCTCCTTCGCGGCAGGCTTCTCCTTCGTTTCCATCTTGACCACCATCTTCCAACTCTTCGCGTTCGGGTACTCCTTTGCCGGTCCGGCGTTCTTCTGGACCTGGCCGGTGGTGCTGCTCGGCCAGCTGCTGGTGGCCCTGAACTTCGCGGAGCTCGCCGCACGCTACCCGCTCTCCGGGGCGGTCTACCAGTGGGCCCGGCGGGTGGGCGGCGAGACGGTGGGCTGGTTCGCCGGCTGGTTCATGGCCCTGGCGCAGGTGGTCACCGCCGCCGCAGCGGCCATCGCCATGCAGGTGGTACTGCCCCAGCTCTGGGACGGATTCCAACTGGTGGGCGGCGACCCCGCACTGAACACCACCACCGGCGCGGCGAACGCCGTCGTCCTCGGAGCCGTACTGCTGGTGGTCACCACCGTGATCAACTCCCTGGGCGTCAAGCTGATGGCCCACGTGAACTCGGTGGGCGTGACCTGCGAAATCGTCGGCGTCGTCGCCGTGATCCTGGCGCTTATCACCGCCGCCCAGCGCGGACCCGACGTCGTGATGGACACCACCGTCATGGCGGGATCCGACCTCGGCGCTGTGGGCGCGTTTATGGTCTCGGGCCTGATGGCCGCCTACGTCATGGTGGGCTTCAACTCCGCGGGCGAGCTCTCCGAGGAGACAAAGTCCCCCCGGCGCACAGCACCCCGCACCATCCTCTCGGCCCTCATCATCTCCGGCATCGGCGGGGCGCTGATGATCGTGACTGCGCTGATGGCCGCCCCCAGCCTCGACGACGGCCGGCTCGCCACCGAGGGCCTGCCCTACGTGCTGACCGCCGTCCTCGGCACCTTCTGGGGCAAAGTGCTCCTGGTGGACGTGGCCGTGGCCATCTTCGTCTGCACCCTCGCCATCCAGACGGCCGGATCGCGCCTGGTGTTCTCCATGGCGCGGGACGGCAAACTCCCCGCCTCCGCCCTGCTCTCCTCCGTCCACCCCACCCGCGGCACTCCGATGTGGCCCTCCATCGCCATCGGAGCCCTGGCCGTTGGTGTGCTCGCCATCAACGTCGGCAACGCCGCCCTCTTCACCACCCTCACCAGTGTCTGCATCGTCATGGTGTACGTCGCCTACCTCCTGGTCACCGTGCCGCAGCTCCTCAACCGGCTCCGCGGCGACTGGGATCAGGTGGGCCAGACCATGCCGGCCGGGCTGTTCTCACTGGGACGCTGGGGCCTGCCCATCAACATCCTCGCTGTGATCTACGGCGCCGTAATGGTGGTCAATCTCGCCTGGCCGCGGCCCGAGGTCTACGACCCCACCGGCGAAAACGGCATCCTCCTCTACTCCGCGCCGTTGATGGTTGGCATCGTGCTCGTCCTCGGACTCTGGATCCGGCGCTCAGCCGCCCGCCCGGCCAGCCGCACCGAAGCCTGACCCTCCGCCGCTTGACCACACTCCCGTGCAGGCCCACGCCCCACTCTAGGATTGACATGACGCAGACCACCGAAACACCAGCCACGGCCACCACCGCTGGAGCCCGCGCGCACGCCCGGGAGCAGCACGGCCGCACGGCCCACACCATGCGGCACGTCCCAGCCGTCTCCGCCCCGGCATCGCTGACAGCAAACCTGTCCGGGACCGCCAAGGAAGGCCTGAGCTGGGCCGAGTCCGTGGCCTTCGGACGCTACACGGCGCTGCCGCTGGCCCGCGGCACCCGCCTACGGCTTACCGACACCGGCGGCGATGCCTGCGTCCACGTCCTGCTCTACCGGAGCGGGGCACTGCATGAACGGCTTAATGTGGCGGACACCGTCAAGGTTCCGTGGCAGGCCTACCCCACCGCGGGACACCCGCTGCTGTCCGACTCCGGCCGGCTGATGGGCACGATCGTGGCCGACACCTCCGCTCGCCACGACGCCCTGACCGGTACCACCACGCTGGCGGGGAACACTTCCCGCTACGGCGCCGGGACGGTGCACAGCAGCTCGCCTGCCGGGCGGGAACTGCTGACCCTGGCCGCGCTGAAGCAGGGGCTGGGCGCACGGGACGTGGCGCCGTCGCTCTCGCTGTTCAAGGGCATCCGGGTTGACCCGGACGGCAGCATCCAGTTCACGGGGGCCGCCGGCTCCGGTGCCGCCGTCGAAATCCTGCTGCACATGGACGCCGTGGTGCTCCTGGCCAATACCTCCCACCCGCTGGATCCGCGGCCGGCCTTCACCGGAACCGCCGTGGACGTCCTCGCCTGGCACGCCCCGGAAGACCTCAGGCTGCTTGCGGAAGGGCTCCTGACCGGGCCGCTGACCCCCGAACACCGTCAGGCCCTGAATAACACCGAACATGACCTCACTGCAAGGAACGCCCGATGAACACCGCCACTGAAACCCTGACACCCCCGACCGCCGCCGCGACTGCCAGGGACGCGGCGCTCGCGGACGGCGCAGTCATCCTGGATGAATACGTCGAAGCACGCGGACCCTGGTCCGCCGTCGTGGCCGCCGGGGACGTCCTGACCATCGTGGACCTGGAAGGCAACCAGGCGGTGGACTGCCTGCTCTACGCGGCAGACGACACGGAGGTGCGCTACTCCGCGTCTGTCACCCTCGCCGCACAGCGCTCCATCGTGCTGACCACCGGCTCGGTGCTCCGGTCCGACGCCGGCCTGCCGATGATGACGGTGGTGGCGGATGAAGTTGGCGTGCACGACACCATCGGCGGGGCCTGCTCGCAGGAATCCAACACGCTGCGCTACGGGCAGCACACCCGTGAACAGCATGCCTGCGTGGAGAACTTCCTGATCGAAGGTTCGCGCTGGGGACTCGGTAAGCGTGACCTGGTCTCCAACATCAACTGGTTCATGAACGTTCCCGTTGATCCGGACGGAGCCCTCGGGATCGTGGACGGTCTCTCCGCCCCGGGGAAACGGGTGGCCCTCCGGGCTGAAGTGGACACCCTGGTGCTGGTTTCCAACTGCCCTCAGATCAACAATCCGTGCAACGGGTTCAATCCCACGCCGGTCCGCATGATCGTCACCCGCCCGGACGCTGCCCTGTGAACCGCTTCGACACCCTGCTGATCGCCAACCGCGGCGAAATCGCCTGCCGCATCATCGAATCCGCCCGGAAGATCGGCTTGCGCACCGTGGCCGTGTTCTCCGAGGCGGACCGGGGCGCCCGCCACGTCAGGCTGGCGGATGAGGCCGTGCTTCTGGGCCCGGCGCCGGCCAAGGATTCCTACCTTAAAGTCGAGGCCCTGCTGGATGCGGCCGCGGCAACAGGGGCCGGGGCCATCCACCCCGGCTACGGATTCCTCTCGGAGGACGCCGGCTTCGCCGAAGCTGTGGAGGCCGCCGGGCTGGTTTTCGTGGGGCCCACACCGGACCAGCTCCGGATCTTCGGCACCAAGCACACCGCGCGCGACGCCGCCAGGGCCGCCGGCGTGCCGATGATCGCCGGATCCGGCCTGCTTCCGGACGTGGACGCTGCCGTGCTGGCCGCACGGGAGATCGGATTCCCGCTTATGCTCAAAGCCACAGGCGGTGGCGGCGGCATCGGGATGACGGTATGCCGCACCGAGGACGAGCTCGCCGAAAGCTTCCCACGCGTGGCCCGCCTGGCCGGCGCGAGCTTCAGCACCGCCGGCGTTTTCGCCGAACGATACGTTGAACATGCCCGGCATGTGGAAGTCCAGATCTTCGGTGACGGCGATGGCCGGGTGGTGAGCCTGGGTGACCGGGACTGCTCACTTCAGCGCCGCCACCAAAAGGTGCTGGAGGAAGCGCCCGCACCCGATCTGCCCGAGGCCCTCCGGGATGAACTGCACCGCAGTTCGCGGGCACTCTGCGGGTCGCTGGACTACCGCTCGGCCGGGACCGTGGAGTTCGTCTACGACCCCGTCCGGAAGGAGGCCTCATTCCTTGAGGTCAACGCCCGGCTCCAGGTTGAACACCCCGTGACAGAGGCTGTCACGGGCGTGGACCTGGTGGCATGGATGCTTCGGCTGGCCCAGGGCGGCGAGGAGGCAGCCGGTCTGCTGGCCGGGCGTCCGGACAGCATCCCGGTATCCGGGTACGCCGTCGAAGCCCGCCTTTATGCCGAGGACCCGGCGCGCAACTTCCAGCCGAGTTCCGGAACGGTGACCAACGCCGTCTACCCCGTCACAGATGGGGTGCGGGTGGACGCCTGGGTGGAAACCGGCAGCGAGGTGTCCACCAACTACGATCCGCTCCTGGCCAAAATCATCACCACCGGCACGGACCGGAACCAGGCCTTCGACCGGCTCGGCGCAGCACTGAAGGCCACCCGGATCGACGGCATCGAGACGAACCTCGGGATGCTCAGGGCCGTCACGGCCCTGGACGTGGTCCGCGACGCGGCCCACTCCACCGGCACCCTGAATGACCTGGGCGATCCGGAACCGCGGATCACCGTGGGACGGCCCGGGCTGCAGACCTCGGTGCAGGACTGGCCGGGCCGTGCAGGGTTGTGGCAGGTAGGCGTTCCGCCCAGCGGCCCGATGGATGATCTGTCCTTCCGGCTCGGCAACCGGGCACTCGGCAACGCCGAAGGCGCACCCGGGCTCGAGTTCACCATGACGGGGCCCACCCTGACGTTCACGCATGCCACAACGGTGTGCGTCGCAGGCGCCCCCACCATGCTCACCGTGGACGGAGCAAAAGTTCCCGCCTGGGAACCGGTGACAGTGCCCGCGGGTGGCACCCTCGACGTCGGCACCGCTGACGGGTCCGGCCTCCGCGGCTACATCCTGTTCCAGGGCGGACTCGACGTTCCGCAATACCTGGGCAGCGCGTCCACCTTCACCCTGGGCCAGTTCGGCGGACACGGCGGGCGCGTACTCAGGTCCGGCGACGTGCTGCGGGCCGGGACACCCGGGACCGTTGAAGGTTCGTTGCCGGCTGGCCGGCCGGTAGAGGCCCCGGCCGGCCCGGTTCCCCTGGACAGCAGGCCGGTATTGACGTCCGAGTGGGAGTTGACTGTGGTGGAAGGCCCGCACGGCGCACCCGAGTTCTTCCAGCGCGAGGACATCGAGGATCTTTACGCCGCCAGTTACGAAGTGCACTTCAACTCAGCCCGCACGGGGGTCCGCCTCATCGGCCCCAAACCGCGGTGGGCCCGCACTGACGGCGGCGAGGCGGGACTGCACCCGTCAAATATTCACGACACTGCCTATTCGGTAGGTGCCCTGGACTTCACCGGTGACACTCCGATCCTGCTGGGACCGGACGGTCCCAGCCTGGGCGGCTTCGTCTGCCCTGTGACCGTGGTGACGGCCGACCGCTGGAAGCTGGGCCAGCTCCGCCCCGGCGACTCCGTCCGCTTCGTGCCGGTAGAAGCCAACCGGGCGCCGTCGGCCAAGGATCTGGGTCCCGCCCGGCAGTTGGTGCTGCCCGGCGATCACGGCTGGGCATCCGGGGCGGTGTCAGCCCCCGGTCTCCGTCGAGGAGATGGCGACGACGGCGTGCTGGGACGGGTGCCCCAGGCCCCTGGCCGGCCTGCTGTCACGTATCGCCGCTCGGGGGACGACAACCTGCTGGTCGAATATGGCGACATGGTCCTTGATCTCAGCCTGAGGGCCCGTGTGCACGCCCTGCACCAGCACATTGCAGGGCTCCGCTTGCCTGGGATCGTTGACCTCACCCCCGGCATCCGTTCCCTGCAGATCAAGGCCGACCCTTCGGTGCTTCCGACCCCGAAGCTGTTGGGCCTGATGCAGGAAGTCGAGGCTGCCCTGCCGGCAAGTTCAGAGCTGGTGGTGCCCAGCCGCACCGTCCGTCTTCCGCTGTCCTGGGATGACCCGGCCACGCGCGAAGCCATCCAGCGCTACATGGCCGGTGTCCGGGACGACGCCCCCTGGTGCCCGTGGAATATCGAATTCATCAGGCGCATCAACGGCCTGGACTCTGTGAACGAGGTCTTTGACACGGTCTTCAACGCCGAATACCTGGTCCTCGGCCTTGGCGATGTCTATCTTGGCGCCCCGGTAGCTACACCGCTGGACCCCCGCCACCGTCTGGTGACCACCAAATACAACCCCGCCCGGACCTGGACACCGGAAAACGCCGTGGGAATTGGTGGAGCCTACATGTGCATCTACGGCATGGAAGGACCCGGGGGCTACCAATTCGTCGGCCGGACCACCCAGGTCTGGTCCCGTTACGCCGATTCCGCGCCGTTCGAGGCCGGTTCGCCCTGGCTGCTGCGGTTCTTTGACCGCATCTCCTGGTACCCGGTCAGCCCCGAAGAACTGTTGGACCTGCGGGCCGACATGGCCGCGGGCCGGGGCCGCGGAGTGGAGATCGAAGAGGGCACCTTCTCCTTGGCGGACCATGAGGACTTCCTTGCCCGGAACAGCGACTCGATCGACGCGTTCCGCGCGAAGCAGGCGGCAGCGTTCGCCGTCGAACGCCAAGCGTGGGCCGACGCCGGTGAGTTTGACCGCGCCGACGCAGCAGCCGCCATAGTTCCGGTCGCTGAAGAGCTGGTGGTTCCCGAGGGAGGAACGCTGGTTGCCTCGCCTTTCGCCGCGAGCGTGTGGAAGGTGGACGTGGCCCCCGGTGACCGGGTCTCCAAAGACCAGCCGCTGGTTTCGCTGGAGGCCATGAAAATGGAAACGGTGCTGGTTGCCCCGTGCGACGGCGTGGTCCAGCAGGTACTGCCTGTGGCAGGTTCCCAGGTAGTGCAAGGCGAGGCTCTCGTGGTCATTGCTCCACCGGTGGACCAGAACGCAACCGGGCACTCCGATGTGGACAGCGACGAACTGGAAGAGGCTGCAGCATGAGCACCGTACCCGCAAGCCGATGCGCCACCGAGCGTGTGAGAGCAGCACTGGCCGCCATTGACGCCGTCGACCGGCCGGAAATTTGGATTGCCCTGCGCCCGGCGGATCAGCTCCTGGCGGAGGCCGGCCGTATCGACACTGCAGTGGCCGCCGGCGCGGACCTCCCCCTGGCCGGAATGCTCCTTGCCGTGAAGAACAACGTTGACGTGGCGGGGATCAGCACCACGGCGGCATGTCCCGGGTTCGCCTACATGCCGGAGCAGGACGCCGAGGCCGTAGCCCGGCTGCGGGCGGCCGGGGCCGTGGTTCTCGGCGCCACCAACCTGGACCAGTTCGCCACCGGGCTGGTAGGGACGCGAAGCCCACACGGAGCCGTCCGCGATTCCCGCCGGCCCGACCATATTTCCGGCGGTTCCAGTTCAGGCTCCGCCGTCGCAGTGGCCCTGGGGCTCGCCGATGTTGCGATCGGCACGGACACCGCAGGCTCGGGACGGGTACCCGCCGGACTTCAGGGGATTGTGGGCATCAAGGCCACACTCAACGTGGTTTCCACCGCCGGAGTAGTTCCGGCGTGCCGCTCGTGGGACGCCGTCACCGTGTTCGCCCGGGACCTGGCGACAGCCGAACTGGCCATGGGAACCATGGCGGGGAACGCACGAACCTGGCCGTCGGACGCCAAGCTTGCCGCACCGGCCCGGCCACGAGTTGCCTATCCATCGGCATTGCCGGAACTTCCGCAAGATTGGGCTGATGAATTCGGCCGCCAGATTGCCAGGATTCAGGCTTCGGGAGTGGATGCGGAGCCGATCGAGTTCAACGACTTCCTTGAGGCCGCGCGCCTGCTGTATGACGGCGGTCTGGTGGCTGAGCGCTATGCCGCAATCGGAGCATTTGTTGCCTCGGCTACCGCGGACTCCGGCAATTCTGACGGGTTGGATCCCACCGTGGCCGGAATTGTCCTCCGGGCTGGCGAGGTCCCTGCCCACCGGTACGTTTCGGATACCGGCAGGCTCAACGACCTCAAGAACCAGGCAATGGCGCACTTGCGGGGCTTCGATGCACTGATCGTCCCCACAGCACCTTTCCACCCGAGCCTCTCGGACGTCGCCCGCGACCCTGTCGGAGTGAACTCGAAGATGGGGACCTACACCAACTTCTGCAATCTCTTCGACCTGTGCGCTGTCGCCATACCGGCCGGGGAATTGGACGGCTTCCAGTTCGGACTCACCGTTGTGGGGCGAACGTTCGAGGATGCGGTTGCCGCTGACATCGCCCGCAGAATCGAAACAACGCCTGCCCCACCGGCCCTGTTCGCGGCCGGAGCCGTCCAGGCGCCCCTGGCCGGCCCCTTGAAACCATGGCCGGTGCGGGCGGGCGCCTCCGCTGAGCCGCTCGTCGTGGTTGGGGCACATCGACGGGGGCAGCCCCTGGCCCACGAACTCGAATCCTTAGGTGCCGCCTGGGACGGGGATGTGCGCACGGCCGCCGTCTACCGCATGGTTGCCCTCGACACCCAGCCACCGAAACCCGGGGTGTACCGGTCAGAGGACGGGGCGGAGCTCGTGGCAGAGCGCTGGCTGCTGCCGGAAGCGGCGCTGGGACGGTTCCTGGCCGCGCTGCCCGAGCCAATGCTCCTGGGTTCCGTTCGTCTGGCAGACGGTACTCGCGCTGTCGGCTTCGCCTGCGACGCTGTGGCTGCCGCCACTGGCCGGGACATCACAAGCCACGGCGACTGGATCGCTGCAATGGCGGCCGATGCGACCGGATTGGAGGTCCCTGGGCAAGACGCCCGCGAAAGCCTCCGGGACTCGCTCCTGACCGGGTTCACCCGTGGTCGCCAGTCAAAGACCATACGCGGGTAGCAATGCTCGGATTACAGGAACCCTCCAGGCTGGCCCACAGATCACAAACCCATATTCAGATTCCCCGGCTCTGACAGGAGTGGAATGAACGATCAGAAGAAGATAACCAGCTGGTGGCGAAAAATTTGTTTCAGGTCTTGCCTTAGTCGTCCGGTGACTGGTCCAACGAACGCGGCAGGCGATGCGGAGCGCCAATATTGGTGGCTGCTCCCCGGTGACGCCGCGTACGCGATGCCGGAAAATGCCCAATTAGAGGGTGGAGTGATTCAGTCTCCGGCCGTCGGTTCGTCCAACGCCGTCTGATTGCTGCGGTGCGGAGATTTGCCCGGACCTAAGCGACAGGACGCTGCGACGTCTCACGCGCCACTGTCTACCGCGAGCTCCAACCCGCGCAAACAGGCCAAGGCTGCCAATGACACGGCAGGCCCCACGGAATGCCCCGGCGTCACCTACCTCTTGACGACCCCCGCGACTGCTCCGCGCCTGCACTCCACCGGCCCCACGGTGGGCCGCTCCCTCGCAGGCCAGCTCCAGCCTCCCGCGAGAGTTCTCTAGCGGTCCGTCTTGACCACTGTGAACAGCACCGCCGAGTCTTCTTCCGCTTCCAGGCTGTGCAGCCCGTCCGGCACGATCAGGAGATCCCCCGCTTTGCCCTGCCAGGACTCCCCGCCCGCCCTCAGCCAGACCGACCCCTTCAGCACGTAGACCGTGGCCTCGCCGGGGTTCTGGTGCTCGCTGAGCTGCGTGCCGGCACGGAAGGCCATGACAGTCTGGCGCAGACTTTTCTCATGCCCGCCGAACGCTGTGTCGGCTGCCCGTCCGCTGGGAGCCGCAACGGCGGCAGCGATCTGCTGGCGGGCCAGAGCCTCAATCGATATCTTTTGCATGACGCAACCGTACCTACGATTCCCGGCCTTGCCGAGTGCCGTTCATCCTTCGTTTCGGCGGCGCTAGCCGTGCGTCACCGCAGCACCCAAAAGCCCGAACAGCGCTCCGGTCGCCAAGGCAATGAGGGCGCGCCTCCCTGTGGGATACAGCCAGCGGACTGCGAACACGGCCACCGCGAAAACGAACCCGTTCACAACGGTCATCGTGACCGCCAACCATTCGGCCCCGGTATACACCCCGAAACCTCCGCCGCTGCAGCCGCTGATCCCGCACCAGGCAAATCCCGCCACGAACCACTGCGGAAGGCTCAGCAGAACAGCGAGGGGCACCGTCCACCAAAGGTTCCGGACGTTCCGGGTGACCCCGTGAAATGTCACCACCGGAGCCTGAGGCACAGCAACTGGCACAGCGGAAGGCGCAACTGCTGTTGCGGCGGCCGGAACGGGCCTCCGGATGCTCAGGACCATCCACCGGAAGATCGCTGCGTTGACCACCGCAAGGGCGAGGTGCCCCAGATAGTAAAAAACCGCCGTCGGCCGCAACCCGCCCGACGCCGGCGGACCCGAGGAATCAAAGAGGAAGCCCACGGCGAAATACGCAGCCGAAACGGGCAGCGTCAGGATCACCAAGAACCGCATCAGCCACTCCCGGACCGTCTCATCCAGATCCAGGTCGAAGGAGCCGGCGACAAGGGCAACACCAACTATGGCAACCGTCGCGGACAGATAAACGACGACGGCGATCCTGGCCCAGCGCGGTAGTAACCCCTTATCCGGCAGTGACCCCGTCCGCATGATCACTGCTCGCCCCTCGCCGGACGGACCATGCGGATCTCGGGCAGCTCCTCCCACTTGGGTGGCAGCTGCCCGCGCCCGCCGTCAAACCGAAAGCCGTGTTTGACGTAGAAGGCCTGTGCCCGGGGATTGTTCTCCAGCACCCAAAGATATGCCGGACTCTCACCGATCGCCGCACACAGCAACGCGGCCCCCAGCCCGCTGCCGTGCGTCCGCCGGAGCGTGTACAGCGAATACAGCTCCAGCGCCTCCGGGCCGTCCTCATCCCGTCCAGGACCCGAGTCGGCGAGACCCACTACCCCATTGTTGACGTCCACGGCGATGATCCGCGGGTCGCTGCCGGCCAGATATGGCCGACGACGTTCCACCCGTTCGGGAATGCTGGCCCTCCGCGTGCGGAAGAATTCCGCTGACAGCCGGTCCCCATAGGTCTCCTCGTGGGCCAGGGTGTGCATGTGCACCAAGGCTTCAGCATCCTCGGGGGTGGCCTGCCTGATGAGAAAGTCCATGGCCCCAGCGTAGCCACCTGCTACTTGACCCAGCCCGTTTTCTGCAGCCAGCCGGCCTTGGTCAGGGTGGCCTGATGCTGGGAAGCCGCCCTCTCCCTACTCGGCGTTCAACCCTTTGGCGTACGCGGCCTGCCCCACGTGCTGGAGGCAATCGGCAATGGTGCTGACCAGCCGCACGCCGAGGGTAACGGGCGGATCCCAACGTTTGTCAACGATGCGGTCCAAGTCCTCATCGGTAAGTGTCTCCAGGAAACCCCTGGTCTGCCGGTGGACGGCGTCGTAGTACTCAAGGAGAAGTTCCGGCCGGGCCCGCACCGCGTCGACCTGGTGGGTCGAGTGACCGTAGCCAGTGTCCCGGTCTGTCAGCGGCAGGCCAAAACGGCTGGCAAAGTCCTGTGCCGTCCAAACCTGGTCCAGGCCAGCGGCGGAGCCCACCTGCGCGTCCTCCACGCGGGCGAGATGCCAGATCAGCCATGCAATAGAGTTTCCTGTGCCCGCCGGCCGCTTAGCCAGCGACCCGTCGTCGAGCCCTTCAAGAGTGGCCTCCACCGTCTCCCTGATCCGGCCGAAGGTGTCCAGCAGCAGTTCGTTGGATTTCATCAGGTCCTCCTCGACGTGCCATTTTCACTGAGCCCCATGCTTACACGATCGCCCCATCGCCGGATAGGACGGGATAATAGAACCCTTAACCATCCGCGCTGGGGCGGCGAACCGCGTCGATTCCTTAGCGTGGCGCGTCCTTAGCGTGGCGTGCCAGGGGCCGCACGTACCTTCGCGGCAGGTGCGGCCCCTCGCGCGCCAATCAGCCCTGCGCCAATCAGCCTGCCGCTGGCGACGTGCGCTGGGAAATGTTGAGAATGTTCCCTTCGCTGTCGAGGAACCAGGCGGACTTCCCCCAGTCATTGTCGGCAACGCCGTTCTCCGTCTTCAGGCCGGGGAAATCGTAGTCTTCAAAGACGACGCCGCGGCCCCGCAGCTCCTCCATCTCGCCTTCGAGGTTGTCCGTTTCCCAGCCCATCTGGGTGTTCTTGGCCGTCCCGGCATTCTCTGTCTGGTAGATCAGGAAACCGGTTCCGTTGCCGGCGCTGTAATACACGCTGCCGTCCTCCATGGAATCGGACGGTTCCAGGCCCAGCTTGTCCCGATAGAAACCCTTCGCCCTGTTGATGTCCTTGGCAGCGAGGACAGCCATGATGGTTGAATCCTTGAGCATGATGATTTCCTTTGTGCCTTGCTTTCGCGTTGGTGGCGATGCTCTCCCCCCGGGGGCGGCTCCGGAACATCGTTGTCCGGTGCCGCGTGGCCGCCCGTTGCGCCAAGTGCCGGAGCGGCCACCTGGGACTCTCCTGAGCCGCGCCAGCCATCATCGGCACGAGGGTCCCCGAAGCTTATGTGGCCATTATGGAACTGAAAGGGCACCCGCGGATATAGGGGATTTCAACTGCTTCAGGCGGCCCTCCCGGATGCCGCCACGGTGCCTTCGCCGTTCCTTCACGGATGTCCCCACGGAGGCCTGGAACAAGTGTGGATCTGGGGCTGCTTTTGGTGCCGCACACTTAGCTAGTGCGTACTTTTGGTGTAGAAGAAGAATTTTTGATCGTTGATCCCTCCAACGGCAGTCCCCTGCCCCTGGCCGCAGACCTGCTGCGTCTCCAGGACCCGGGCGAACCGGCGGACCTTTTCACGCACCCGATGCTCGCCGTCGAGCTTCACCAGGAACAGATCGAGGTGATCACCCACCCGCACAGCACCCTGAGCGGGCTCTCCGCCGAGATACTGTCCGGCCGCGCTCTCGCGGACTCGCTTGCCCGGAAAGCGGGCGCCAGGATCGCCGCCCTCGCCACGTCCCCGCTGGCGGTGACACCCCATTCCACCAGCAACGCCCGCTATGATGCGCTGCTGGAAAAGTTTGCTGTTACGGCCCGTGAGCAGCTGACCTGCGGCTGCCACGTCCATGTCTCCGTTGACTCTGACGAGGAAGGCGTCGCCATCCTGGACCGCATCAGGTCCTGGCTGCCGCCACTGATGGCGTTGACCTCCAACTCGCCGTTCTGGGACGGCGCTGACAGCGGCTATGCCAGCTACCGCACCCAGGCCTGGAACCGGTGGTCCTCAGCCGGCCCGACTGAAATCTTCGGCTCGGCCCAGGCCTACCACCAGCGCGTGGCGGACCTGGCCGGCACGGGAGTAATCAACAACCCTGATTTTGACGCCCGCCTCTCCGCCCGCCACCCCACCGTAGAGATCCGGGTATCCGATGTCTGCCTCGACCCCCGCGACACCGTCCTGATCGCCGCCCTGGTCCGGGGTCTGGTGGAGACCGCGGCCCGGGAATGGCAATCCGGTCAGGGGCCGGACATGGTTTCGGCCATCATCCTGCGCCAAGGTTCCTGGCTGGCCAGCCGGTGGGGAATCCAGGGAGACCTGCTGAACCCGCTGACCCACAAGCCGGAGTCCGCACGCAAGGTCATCGCCGCGCTCCATAACCATGTCCGCGACGCCCTGGTGGAGGCGGGCGACGAAGCCTACGTCGAGGCATCCCTGCACCGGATCTTCAGCAACGGAACCGGCGCCAAACTGCAGCGGCAGGCCTACGCCCGCCACGGCAGGCTGGCTGACGTGGTGAGCGACGCCGTCGTCATTACGCACCAGGAGCCGGCCTTCTACGAACCGAGCACCCCGGATGACCTATCACTTCTGGTCCCCAACCGCGTGGTTTAGCGACCAAAACCGATAGAGCAATCGGGAGCCCCTGGCCTCGCGACGGTGACCTCATAGTCGCCAGCGATGAGACGACCGCCAGGAACGCGTAGACGTCTTCCGGTGCCCGGCTGATGGTCGTTGCGTTTTCTGCGTGCGCCGTGGCTTTCCCTCGGCGATCAGTTGGCCATGACCTGCCGGCCGGTGAACGCCACCAGCCGGTCCATGCTCGCCGCCGATTCTTCCACCAGGGTTTCATCGGCGAAGCTCCTGCCGCGCATCTGCGGGCTGATGGTATTTCGCGCCAAGCCCAGGACGTAGCCGGACAGCACCGGCGAAACTTCCAGTTCCTGGCCGGTGGCCGTTGCGAAGTCCCAGGCGTGGACCAGGAATTCCAGGTTAAGGATGTTGGCCACCACGGAGGCCGGCACTTCCGCGAAGCCCATGTCGATGGTTCCCTCCAGGCCGCGGACCTGGAACGCTTCGAGCGTGGGCTGGGCGGCGTCCGCGACGCGGACCTCCGGCGCAGCATCCGGCTGATCGACGATGGCGACGCCCAGGGCCTTGCCGATTCCCGTAATGGAGCCCACCAGGTGTTCCACGAGCCCGGCAACGGTGAAGTCCCCGCAGGGCGTCGGCTTGTCCGCACCGGCAGGTGTCAGGGTCCGCAGGACGCGCTGGACGATGGCGAGTTTTGCCTCGGCGCTGATGAGTTCATTGATCGGATCCGGAGCCGCCGCCCAATCGTCCGCGCCGGCGTCGTCCGTAGTGGCCAGCGTGGCCAGGCGTTCGAAGTAATGGTTCCACCCCTCGGTGAGGCCGGCTGCGGCTTCGGGGCTGAGGCCCTCGTGGACGAGGCGGACGTTGGTCCCGCCGTCGACACTGTCCAGTGTGATGGTGACCGTGGACGCATCGCCGGCGGGGGCCGTGGACCCCACCCAGTCCCAGGTGGAGACGACGCGCTTGCCGGGTTCGATCTCCGTGAACGTGCCCGCGACGGAGTGCCCCGGTGTGGTGGTCCAGCGGTACTCTCCACCAACGCGCAGGTCCACGCGCGCCGCGACGGCCAGCCAGCGCCGCAACCGCTCCGGCCGGGTGATCAGGGCAAAGCAGTGTCCGGGTCGACCGGAATGAAGACGGATTTGTCAATGGTCATCAGGGTTCTCCTTCAGGTTTGGATGCTGCAGGGCGGTGGCCTCGGCCACCAGTGAATCCAGTTCGTCGGTCCAGAAAATGTCCAGGGATTCCCTTAGACGCCGCATTCCCCCGGAGTCGAGACTGTAGTACCGGTTGCGGCCGTCCTTCCTGGCACGTACCAGACCGACGCCGGCCAGCAGCAGCAGGTGCTGGGAGATCGCAGACCGGCTGACGGGAAAGTTGGACGCCAGTTCCGTGACGGACTGCTCGCCCCGGGCCAGCAGTTGGAGCAGGCGGCGCCTGTTCGGTTCCGCGGCAGTTTCGAGAAGGTCGGGCACTCTGGATACGTTAGTGGAGACTAACGTATTAAGCAAGGCACCGACGAGTCTCCCCTGGTTTGCTCTGCCACTTGTGGTCCCCAAAACCATGGTTTAGCAGCCGTACGTGATAGAGCAACAGGGGGTGGTGGTTCGGGAACCGCGGGATAATGGAAGCATGAGCAATCAGGACCCGGACCCCTGGGCGGAATTCGACCGGCTCAAGCCCGCAGTCCCGGACCGCGTGGCCGGTCATCCCGGCGGCGAACCCGTGGGTTTTGGCTTTCGGACGGGTGTGCGCAGCGCCAAAGTGGCCCTCGGCTTCGCCGTGTACGCGCTGGCGCTCGGCACAACTCTGGTCCTCACCGGCGCCGTGGTCTTCATCGCCCAGGGCCAGTGGCTGCTGCTCGGGCTGATGGCGCTGATCGAGGCCGTCTTTGTGTACGGGTTCATCCGGCTGGCGCGCCAGGCTCGCAACCGGCGCGCGTCCGGCTAGTGACTTAGCGGCGGGTGCCGCTATGACCGCGCGGCGCGGATGGCCCGGCCCGCGGCTGCGCCGGCCGCCAGGATCACCGGAACCAGGCACAGCAGGGTGACCACGGTGTTGGGACGGAACGACGCCCGGCCGCCCACGCTCCGGTACGCCCCCAACGGCAGCACCATCCCGCCGCCACCCCCGCCGGAGGCACCGTCGCCAGCTTCGCCGCCTCCCCCGAACCCGAACGACACCAGGGCAACCGGGACGATTTCCTCCCCGCCCACCTGGACGGCTGGGCCATACGCCTTGGTGACGCCGATGTTTTTGAAGGTGTCCACAAAGGACGAAAAGGAGTCAGACATACCCTCACCATAGGCGTGCGCCGGGGCGATCACCATGGGTGAGCGGCCGACGTCGGGCCCTCCTCCGGGAGCCGCATTGCCGCGGGGCCGTGCCCTTGCAATACGTCGGGGTGCCCCGGCCACACCGGACGAGTCGTTCATCCTCACGGACCGGGACACCGTCGCCGCTCCGCGGGCACCGCCGGCGCCAGCGCACCGGCTGCAGGGCACGGGCTGCAGGGCACCGGCGCCAGCCCCGCCAGGTCGAGCTCGGGTCAGGCCTTGTTGGCCGTCGCGGCGGCCGAGAGTGCAGCCAGCCCACGCTCGAAATCGCCGCCGACCATCTTGTCCATGTTCATGAACAGGGCAAAAACCTTCGCGAGTCCCTTGTTCTCGCCGGTCATCCGCCACGTGACCTGGGTACCGCCGTCGGCCGGTGTGAACGTCAACGTAGTGGGATTCACAGCCTTGAACGGCTTTGTGAACTCAAGGCGGACCTTGATACTCCGGGGGAACTCGGACTCGACAATCTCCATGTTGCCGCTGCCTGCTTTGCGGTTGCCGCTCCAGGCATACTTGGCCCCCACACCGGCGTCACTGCCCGAATACGAACGGTTCAATTCCGGATCCACGTTCTCCCACGGCGACCATTTGGTCCACTCGAGAAAGCTGTTGACCAGCGGAAACACGTCTTCCGCAGGCGCAGGAATAAGGGCACTGCGAGTGACTTCGTAAGTTGACATGCCGCAATCATAGGCGGAAGGGCCGGTGAATCCGCCAGCCCGGAGGGGCAACAGTTCTTGTGTTCACCACCCGTTCCGGAGCCCGCTACCCGGCCGGCCTACAGTCGCAGGATCCACGGCCGGAAGTGCGGCCGCACCAGTGAAAGAGGCAACTATGACCACCGGACTCCACCAGCACAACCTCAGCCGGAGGGCCGCGCTGACGGCCGCCGGGACTCTTGGCGCACTGGGACTCGCAGTGGCGGCAGCGGCCGGAAGCAGCGCAGCGCCGGGTGCGAAGGCACCCAAGCCCGCCCTCGCATTCCGGCCAGACGGCGGTTTCAAGGTGGTCCAGTTCAACGACACCCAGGACGACGAGCAGACGGACCGCCGCACGATCGAGCTCATGGACAAGACCCTGGACGCGGAGAAGCCGGACTTTGTCGTGATCAACGGCGATGTGATCAACGGCGGCTGCGACTCCGAGCTGGAGGTCAAGCAGGCACTCAACCACGTGGTCCAGCCCATGGAGCGACGGCAGATCCCGTGGGCCGTCACGTTCGGCAACCACGACGAGGATTCCGTGGCACGGACCGGCATGACCGAGGCCAGGATGCTGCAGTTCCTCCAAACCTACGACTTCAATATGAACGGCGACTCCACGCCGGGCCTGACCGGGACATCAAACTCGCTGCTGCTCGTTCAGTCCGCCAAGTCCAAGGCGCCGGCCTTCGGCCTGTGGCTCATGGACACCGGCCGGTATGCCCCGGACGCCATCAGCGGACAGGACTTCGAAGGCTACCCGGACTGGGACTGGGTACGCATGGACCAGGTCACCTGGTACCGCAATCTGTCGATCGCTACCGAGCAAAAGTACGGCAAGAAGGTCCCCTCCCTGATGTGGGGCCACATTGCGCTCCACGAGCACCGCAACATGTGGTTCGCCAGCCTCGACTCGCGGACAGACGCGGATCACGCCCGGGCCCTCACGAAGCACAACATCATCGGTGAACGGAACGAGGACGAGTGCCCCGGTCCCATCAACTCCGGCCTGTTCAACGCCTTCCTGGAGCGGGGGGACGTCCTGGGCTATTTTGTGGGCCACGACCACGTCAACACGTACGTGGGCAACTACTACGGTGTGCAGCTCGGTTACTCGCCCGGCACCGGATTCGGCGCCTACGGGCTCGCCGGCGCCGAACGGAACCGTTTGCGCGGGGCACGGGTCTTCGAGCTGGATGAGAACCACCAAGGAATCTACAAGGAGACCCGGCTGGTCTTCGCAAAGGACCTGGGCATAGATCTGATGGCCAACGACCAGCCGATCGTTCCGCAGCCGTTGGATCCGCGGCAACTCTAGCGCTGACCTGCGCCTGATAGCGGCGGTGCCTCCATTTGAAGGAGGCACCGCCGCTGGGGTGAATTGCCCGCCGCCCGGTCACCCGGCGCAGCCGCACCGCCGCCGTGTCAAACCCGGCAGGGGCTCAGCTGAGGTATCCGTTCGGGTTGAGGACGTACTTCGTGGCCGCGCCGGCGTCGAACTCGGCGTAGCCCTTGGGCGCCTCTTCAAGGGTGATCGCCTTGGCGTTGACGTTCTTGGCGATGTTCACCTTGTCGTTCAGGATGGCCATCATCAACTGGCGGTTGTACTTCATCACCGGGCACTGGCCGGTAGTGAAGCTGAGCGACTTCGCCCATCCGGTACCCAGGCTGAGGCTGAGCGAACCAGTCTTGGCAGCCTCGTCAATTCCGCCCGGATCGCCGGTGACGTACAGGCCCGGGATGCCCAGGGCACCACCGGCGGCGGTGATGTCCATCAGCGAATTCAGCACCGTGGCGGGCGCCTCCTTGGCGTCGTGGCCGTGACCGCGCGCCTCAAAGCCCACGGCGTCCACGCCACAGTCCACCTCCGGCACACCCAGGATCTGTTCGATCTGCTCCGCCGGGTCTCCCTTGGTCAGATCCACCGTTTCACAGCCAAAGCTGCGTGCCCTTGCCAACCGGTCCTCGTTCAGGTCCCCCACAATCACGACGGCGGCACCGAGCAGATGCGCGCTGGTAGCCGCTGCGAGGCCAACAGGACCCGCGCCGGCCACATACACCGTGGAACCGACGCCTACCCCGGCGGAAACGGCCCCGTGGAAGCCGGTGGGGAAAATGTCCGACAGCATGGCCAGGTCAAGGATTTTCTCCATGGCCCGGTCCTTGTCCGGGAACTTCAGCAGGTTCCAGTCGGCGTACGGCACCAGCACGTAATTCGCCTGGCCACCCACCCAGCCACCCATGTCCACGTACCCGTAGGCGCTGCCCGGGCGGTCCGGGTTCACGTTCAGGCAGATGCCTGTCTTGCGTTCCTTGCAGTTCCGGCACCGGCCGCAGGCGATATTAAATGGAACCGAACAGAGGTCTCCGACTTTAATGAACTCGACGTCGCGGCCCA
This sequence comes from Pseudarthrobacter sp. NBSH8, assembly GCF_014217545.1. Lineage (NCBI taxonomy): Bacteria > Bacillati > Actinomycetota > Actinomycetes > Micrococcales > Micrococcaceae > Pseudarthrobacter > Pseudarthrobacter sp. NBSH8. The sequence goes on along the minus strand of NZ_CP043178.1, from coordinate 882,223 downwards.
CCTCCACTACCTCGCCGGTAATCTCGTGCCCGAGCACCAGGTTGGCCGGGGCAGTGGTACGCCCACGGACCATGTGCTGGTCCGATCCGCAGATGTTGGTGGCCACGGTCTTCAGGATTACCCCGTGGTTGACCGCCCGCCCCACGTTCGCGGGGTTCACGCCCGGTCCGTCTTTCAGTTCGAAGGTTGGATAGTCGATGTCGATCAGCTCGACCTTGCCGGGCTCCTTGTAGGCAACGGCTTTGTTCCCTGTCATCATGCTCTCCTCGCGTCGGCACGGCGCGCCTTCGTGAGGCAGCCGTGAGTTGTGAAGTGCTGCAATGGATCCCCCACGTGCAGGGCCTGCCCGTTGCTTGAGCAGTTGGATGTTTTCCTGACGTCGGGGGTCCGGTCAGTCTAGGCACGGCTGCTCCTCGGGGTCTAGGGTCACGAGCCCTAATGTTTTCTGCGCCTGCCAGACCGGGGTCACGCGAGGGCCGGTTCAGTGCCGGGCGGGGTTACGCCACCGCCGCGCCCGGATCAGGCCCGGGCAGCCGAAGCGGCGTCCAAGAATTCCAGGTGCGCCGGCGTAGTAGCCACCGCGGCATCCGCATACTCCGGATGCTTGCGGAGGTACTTCTTGATGAACGGGCAGACCGGGACGATGGCTCGACCCTCGCCAACCGTTTCACCGAGCGCCGCCTTGACGAGCTTCCCCGCGAGCCCCTGACCGCCGTATTCCTCGTCGATCACCGTGTGGTAGAAAATCCGCTGCGGTGAGCCGCCGGCGTCGTACTCCTTGTACACGGCTTTACCAATAACGTTCCCGCCGGTCAGCACTTCGAAGCGCTGCCGCTCCGGGGTGTGGCGGATGGTGACATCCTGCATGGGATCTCCTCAGTTCGGCTTTCGCTTCAGCTTAACCCCGGCACCCCCGCCGTTACTTCGTCGCCCTCCAGAAGGCCAGATCGAGCGCAGCCACCGATACTTCGGCCATCTCGAGCGACCGCCAGTCATCGAAACCAACCGCGACGCCGCGGCATGTCGGTGACTCAGCGGCCCAAGCCTTGTAGTGTCGTGGGCTATGGGCCAGGACTCCCCCTGCCGCCCAATAGCAGCAAACCGGGAACGTAGGAGCGAACATGGCTGTTGACGAGAACGAAGCCCAGGCCCTGGAGCAATGGACCCACCGGCTGGCCCAGGCACTGCAGATCCTGGACCTGGCCGTGGATCAGGAACTCCTGCTTGACCTGGCCAGAAAGTCCGCCGGCTCGGTGATCCATGCGGCCGCCCCGGTCACCACGTTCCTGGTGGGCTACGCCGCCGGGCTCGCCGCCGGAAACGGCGCCGGGTCCAAGGCAGAGTCGACGGCGGCAGTCACCCAAGCGGCCGACGTCGCCTTCCGGCTGTGCGAGGACGGGCACGACGGCGGCCCCGCGGCTGGGGGCTGGGCAGACACCGGTCAGTAGCCGGTCCCGGATCTCCATCAGCGGTTCGGGCTCGATTCTGCCGCCTCAACCACCGACAGCCGCTATCCCGCGGCGGTCGGTTCACCTACCAGCACGGCCACGGGCTCCAGCCTGACGATCACGGCCTTGGACGCCGGCGTCTGGCTGCCCTCGGCCACGCTTTCCAGCGGCACCAGCACGTTGGCCTCGGGGTAGTAGGCCGCCGCGCAGCCGGCCGCCGTGGGGTACGAGACCACCCGGAAGTTGCGCAGCACGCGCTCCACGTTGTCCTGGTACACGCCGTGGATGTCCACGTGCTGCCCGTCGCTGAGCCCCAGTTCGGCGAGGTCCCCGGGGCTGACAAACACCACTTCACGGCCCTTCTTGATGCCCCGGTAGCGGTCGTTGTTGCCGTAGATGGTGGTGTTGAACTGATCGTGCGAGCGCATGCTCTGCAGGATCAGCGTTCCGGCCGGCCGTTCCACATGTTCGAGATCGTTGACCGTGAGCATGGCCTTGCCGGTAGGGGTGGTGAACGTCCGCGAATCCCGTGGCCCGTTCGGCAGCACAAAGCCGCCGTCCTGCCGGATCTTCCTGTTGTAGTCCTCGCAGCCGCTGACCACGTGCGAGATGTGGTCCCGGATGAGGTCGTAGTTCTTCTCGAACCCGGCCCAGTCCGCCTGCACCGAGTCACCCACCACCTTTTGCGCCAGCCTGCTGACGATGGCAACCTCGGACAGCAGGCCCGGCGCCACCGGTTTAACTGTTCCGTGCGAGGCATGGACCGCGCAGACGGTGTCCTCCACGGACACAAACTGCGGACCGGATTCCTGCATATCAATCTCCGTGCGGCCCATCGTGGGCAGGATCAGCGCCTCGGCCCCGGTGACGGTGTGCGAACGATTGAGTTTGGTGGAAATCTGGACCGACAGTTCGGTGTTTTCCATCGCCGCGAAAGCGGCGTGGGTGTCCGAAATGGCGCCCACGAAGTTCCCGCCCATGGCCACGAAAACCTTGATGCCGCCGTCGCGCATTTGCCTGATGGTTTCCACGGCGTCGATACCGTGCTCACGGGGCGGTTCAAACCTGAACTCCTTGCCCAGCGCGTCCATAAAGGCCGGCGGCATCTGCTCCCAGATGCCCATGGTGCGGTCGCCCTGGACGTTACTGTGCCCGCGGATGGGCGACGCGCCTGCGCCGGGCTTGCCGATGTTGCCACGGAGCAGCAGGAGGTTGATGATCTCCTTGATGGCGGCCACACCCTTCTTTTGTTGGGTGATACCCATGGCCCAGGTGATGATCACCTTCTCCGCCCTCAGATAGCGGTCCGCCAGTTCGTCGATTTCCTCGGTCCGCAGCCCGGTAGCCTCCAATACGGCAGCTTCGTCCAGCTGGGAAAGGTGCTCGCGGAGCTCCTCCAGACCTTGGCAGTGTTCGGCGAGGAATGCGTGGTCCAGCACGGTCCCCGGATTCGCGGCCTCGGCGTCGAGGACCCGCTTGGAAACTGCCTGGAGCAGGGCCATGTCTCCACCGATGCGGACCTGTAGGAACTGATCGGCGATCTCCGTGCCGCGGCCAATGATCCCCTTGACCTTCTGCGGGTTCTTGTACCGCATCAGGCCCGCTTCCGGTAGCGGATTCACGGCAACAATGCTGGCACCGGCCTCCTTGGCCTCCTCCAGAGCGGTCAGCATCCGGGGGTGGTTGGTGCCCGGGTTCTGGCCCATGACGATGATCAGGTCCGCTTTGGCGTAGTCGTCGGCGGAGACGGTAGCCTTGCCGATGCCGATGGTCTGGCCCATGGCCCAGCCCGAAGACTCGTGGCACATGTTGGAGCAGTCCGGCAGGTTGTTGGTCCCGTAGGCGCGGACAAACAGCTGGTAGAGGAACGCGGCCTCGTTGGAGGTCCGGCCGCTGGTGTAGAAAGCGGCCTGGTCCGGGCTCGGCAGTCCCTTGAGCTTGTCCGCGACGATGGTGAAGGCCTGCTCCCAGCTGACGGGACGGTAGCGGTCCTCGCCCGCGGGCTTGTGCACCGGCTCGGTGAGGCGTCCCTGCATCCCCAGCCAGTACTCGGACCGCTGCCGCAGCTCACTCACAGAGTTCTCGGCCCAGAATTCGGAGCCGATCACCACCGGGGTGGCCTCCCAGGTGACAGCTTTCGCGCCGTTTTCGCAGAACTCAAATGTCTTGCGGTGCCCGGGGTCCGGCCAGGCGCAGCTCATGCAGTCGAAGCCATCCTTCTGGTTCAGTGCCAGCAGGGTTTTCGCGGTCCTGACCGCCCCCATATGCTGTACGGCCGGCTCCAACGAGTGATAGACACCCGGGACGCCGGCGGCCCACGTCTTCGGGTGGCCGCTGACCTCGATGTCAGCCTCGTTGGCCTCTTCCACGCGCGGGTTCTTGCGTGCCACGTTGCACTCTCCTTGGTTCAAGCTCTCTCGCCGTTAACGCACCGGTTTTCTGCAGTGCGACGGTCCCAGTCCACCCTATCGAGGGGTTCATCCAAGTCAAGAAGGACTAACGGCAAACGCCTAGGTAGGGTGGACAGATGGACGTCCCTCCCCTTGTCTGGACCCTGACCATCGCGGGAATCGTGGGCCTGCTGGCTTTCGATTTCTTCTTCCATGTGCGGAAGGCCCACACGCCCACACTCAAGGAATCGGCCATCTGGTCCTCCATCTATGTGGGGATCGCCCTCCTCTTCGGCCTGGGGGTGCTGCTGTTCGGCGACATCACCATGGGCACCGAATACTTCGCCGGGTACGTCACGGAGAAGGCCCTCTCAGTCGACAACCTCTTTGTGTTCCTCATCATCATGGCCAGCTTCAAGGTCCCCCGCGCAGACCAGCAGAAGGTTCTGCTATTCGGCATCGTCTTCTCGCTGATCGCCCGGACCGCGTTCATTTTCCTCGGTGCCGCCCTGATCAACAGCTTCGCGTGGGTGTTCTACATCTTCGGCCTGATCCTGCTGATCACCGCAGGGAACCTGCTCAAGCCGGACAATCACGACGACGACTCCGAGGGCTTGGTGGTACGGCTCGCCAAAAAGTACCTCCCGGCGTCGGAACATTACGACGGCGACAAACTGTTCACGATGGAGAACGGCAAGCGCGTCCTCACCCCAATGCTCCTGGTGATGGTGGCCATCGGCGGCACCGACATCCTGTTTGCGCTGGACTCCATCCCCGCCATCTTCGGCCTCACCCAGAACGTCTTCATAGTCTTCACGGCCACGGCGTTCTCGCTGATGGGCCTGCGCCAGCTCTTCTTCCTCATCGATGGGCTGCTGGACCGGCTGATTTTCCTTGCCTACGGCCTCGCCGCCATCCTCGGCTTCATCGGCGTCAAGCTCATCCTGCATGCCCTGCACGAGAACAACTTGCCGTTCATCAACGACGGCGAGCCCGTCAATGTGGTGGAGGTCAGCACCAATATTTCCCTGACCGTGATCCTGGGCGTCCTGGTTGTCACCGTGCTGGCCTCGATCTTCAGCCCCAAGGGGAAGGCCAAAAACGCGGTGTCCGGCGCCAAACGGCACGCCACCGAATACCTGGACCTCAACTTCGAAACGGACATGGCGGAGCGGGACAAGCTGTTCGCCCGGATGGTCCGGGAGGAAGACCAGCTCCGCAACCTGCCGGAGAAGTACAGAAGGCTCATCCGCAACGAAACCGAATTCATGGACCTTCTCCGTAAGGCCCACACCGAGCACGATGAGGCCCAGGTCAGGGCAGCGAACCCCTAAAGCAACGCGGGGTCACTTACCGCCCATCCAGAGGCCCGTGAAGGGCCGTAAGTGACCCCGCGTTGTCAGTGGCTGTTGCTAGATTCAAACCAGCGCCAGGGGAACCGTCCACCGGCCAGGCAAGTCACCAGGCACATCAATGAGGAGACCCCGTGTTTCTGCTCGATCCAGCCAGCGTTGATCCCCGCAGTGCGGATTCCAGTTCCGCTGATTCCGGCCCCCGCGCGCCGCAGGACCTGGTGTTTTCCGCTAGCGACCTGGTGGCCGCCAGCGAATGCGAATACCGCACACTCCGCATCCTGGACGAGAAACTGGGCCGGTCCCCCAAAGCGCAGTTTCCCGACGACGAAATGCAGCGCCGCGCCGGGGCGCTCGGCGACAAGCACGAGGCCAAGGTCCTGGCCGGCCTGATTGCGCAGTACGGCGCTTGGGACGCCGGCCGCGGCGCCGGGGTGTACTCGATCGAGCGCGGGGAGAACATCCGAGGCGAGCTGCTGGCACGGCACGCTGAGACGGAACTCGCGCTCCGTGCCGGGGCCGACGTCGTTTTCCAGGCAACCTTTTTCGACGGCGAGTTCCTGGGCTACGCGGACTTCATCGTCAACGAGGCCGCCGGAACCGGAAACCCTGGCCGTTACGAGGTCTGGGACACCAAGCTCGCCCGGCACGCCAAGGTGGGCGCGCTCCTGCAGCTTGCCGCCTACGGCGACCAGCTCATCGGCATGGGACTGGAGCCTTCGCCCCGGGTCACACTGGTGCTGGGCGCCGTGGTGGACGGCGACTACCTCCGCAGCCACCACTCCCTGCCGGACCTGCTGCCGGTGTTCCGCGAGCGCCGCGACCGGTTCCGCGCCCTGACCGCCGCCCACCGCGAGGCCGGTTCAGCGGTGCAGTGGCAACAGCCCGGCGTCGCGTACTGCGGGCGGTGCAACTACTGCGCCGAGCAGGTCCGGTCCCACCGCGACCTCCTGCTGGTGGGCGGCATGACCACCCTCCGGCGGAGGAAACTCATAACCGACCACATCACCACCATCGACGAGCTGGCCGATCTCCCGCCGGGCAAGGCCACGGGCTCGCTGGTCCGGCTCCGCGACCAGGCCCGTATGCAGCTGGGCCGGGACGTTCCGGACGGTTCCCGCACCTACTTCAAGGACGGCGAGGAGCACACCGTCACGTTCAAGGTGCTGCCGGAGAATGCCTTGGCAGCGATTCCGGAGCCCAGTCCCGGCGACATCTTCTTCGACTTCGAGGGCGATCCCCTCTGGCAGGACCCCGCCACCAGCAAATGGGGGCTGGAGTACCTGTTCGGGGTGATCGAGGCGCCGGTGTTTGACGGTGACGCTGCGGACGCCCACGCAGCGGGCACGCCTGTCGTGGATGACAAACCCGTCTTCCGGCCCTTCTGGGCGCATTCGCGCAACGAGGAGCGGCAGGCATTCCTGGACTTCCTCGCCTATGTGGAAGAGCGGCGCGCCAGGTACCCGGACATGCACGTTTACCACTACGCCGCCTACGAGAAATCGGCGCTGCGGAACCTGTCCGTCACGCACCTCGCAGGCGAGGACATCGTGGACAACTGGCTCCGCGACGGCCTCCTTGTGGACCTCTACGCCACCGCCCGGCATTCGCTCCGGATCTCCGAGCCGTCCTACTCCATCAAGAAGCTTGAACCCCTGTACATGGGAGACAACCTCCGCTCCGGGGACGTGAAGGACGCCGGAGCCTCCGTGGTGGCATATGCCGGTTACTGTGCTGCGCGGGACGACGACGACGCCGCCACGGCCGCCCATATCCTGGCCTCCATCTCCGACTACAACGAGTACGACTGCCTCTCCACCCTCCGCCTCCGCGACTGGCTGCTGGGTCTGCGACGGACGGCTGCCTCACGCACGGCGACAACCGGAACTTCCGACGACGGCGGGCAGCCGGCGTTGTTGTCGTCATCGTCCGCTGTTGCGGCCTCGCCACCGCTACCGGAACCCGAGCCAACACCCGAGGAGCGCCGCCTCCAGGAGTATCTGGCCGGCCTGCCGGACAACCGGCCCTGGACCAACGACGAACGGGCCATCGCAATGGTGGCCGCAGCCACCGGTTACCACCGCCGCGAGCGCAAGCAGTTCTGGTGGGAACACTTCGACCGCACCGAGTCCGAGATCGACCACTGGTCGGAGCACCGCAACGTGTTTGTGGTGGATACCGCGGAAATACTGACGGACTGGGAGCTCGCAAAGCCTACGGCCCGGATGCGTACCCGCAGGCTGAGGCTGACCGGGATCATGAGCGAAGGGTCGGAGTTCAAGCCCGGAAGCACCTGGTGCCGGCTCTACAATGCGCCGGTCCCCGCTGGCCTGGAGGATCCCCTGGGCACCGCCACGGGCCGCGGGTTCACCTTCGGCACGCTCGTGACCGCGGTGGAGGACCACCCGCGGGTTGCCGGCCAGGCCATGATCACCATCGAGGAACGGGAAACAGGGAAAGTCCCCGCGTACCCGCACATTCCGGTGGCGCTCACCGAGGACCAGCCCATCCGCACCGCCAGCATCGAGGCCGCCCTGGCCGAACTGGCCCAGGGTGTTGGCGCCTCGGTGCCCTCGCTTCCGGAACATCCCGGCGTCGACATCCTGCGCAAGGTGCCTCCGCGCTTCCACTCGATGCCAGGTCCCGCAGCCGTCGGCACGGACGCCGCCGGTGCAGCGGACTACGTCACGGCGATCACCGCCACGCTGCTGGACCTCGATCATTCGTACCTTGCAGTGCAGGGCCCTCCCGGCACGGGCAAGACCTACGTCGGCTCCCACGTCATTGCCCGGCTGGTGGAACAGGGCTGGAAGATCGGGGTGGTGGGGCAGTCCCACGCGGTGGTGGAGAACATGCTCTGCACAGCGATCGAAACCGCCGGAGTGGATCCGGCACGGGTGGCGAAGAAGCTGGCCGCCCCGCATCCGGTGCTGTGGCACCGAACCTCCGACGACGACGTCGCGGCGCTGCTGGGTTCCCCCGGCGGCTGCCTGGTGGGCGGCACCGCGTGGACCATGACGGGCAAGTCCGTGCCAGCAGGATCCTTGGACCTGTTGGTCATCGACGAGGCCGGCCAGTTCTCGCTGGCCAACACACTGGCCGTGGCCCGCGCCGCCAAGCGCCTCCTGCTCCTCGGTGACCCGCAGCAGCTGCCTCAGGTCACGCAGGGCTCGCACCCGGAGCCCGTGGACGAGTCCGCCTTGGGCTGGCTTGCTGCCGGGCACGCCACGCTCCCCGGCGAACTGGGCTATTTCCTGGCGGACAGCTGGCGGATGCACCCGGACCTGTGCCGGGCCGTGTCCGTCCTCAGCTACGACGGAAAGCTGGAAGCTGCGCCGGTGGCATCCCTCCGCAGCCTCGCGGAGCTGCCCGCCGGGGTGGAAACAGTCTTTGTGGACCACAGCGGGAACACTAAGTCCTCCCCAGAAGAAGCTGCCGAGGTGGTCCGTCAGGCCCAGCGGCACATTGGGCTGAAATGGCTTCCGGGCGACGACAAACCGGCCAGGCCACTGAACCCGGAGGACATCCTTGTGGTGGCCGCCTACAACGCCCAGGTCCAGCTGATCCGGCAGGCCCTGCATGACGCCGGCCTACCCGGTGTCCGTGTGGGCACGGTAGACAAGTTCCAGGGCCAGGAGGCGCCGGTGGTCCTGGTGTCCATGGCCTGCTCCGCCGTTGCCGAAGCTCCGCGCGGGGTCGAATTCCTGCTGAACCGGAACCGGATCAACGTGGCCGTGTCGCGGGGCCAGTGGCGTGCCGTGATCATCCGCTCCCCCGAGCTCACGAACTACATGCCGGCCAAACCGGCGGTACTGGAAGAGCTCGGCGCCTTCATCGGCCTCGGCGCGGGTGTCCATGGCCCTTGGTACTCACGGCCCGCGCAACACCCTGAGAAACCGTGTTCTTACCGCTGAATCACGGTAAGTTCATGAAGTGACTTCCCAGAGCAACAGGTTGCCAGTCGGCGCCCTGATCGTCCTTGCCGCCATCGGCTTTACCGCCATCACCACCGAACTCCTGCCCTCCGGCCTGCTGCCCCAGATCAGCGGCGACTTCCGGGTCTCCGAGGCCACTGCCGGGTATCTGACGGCGGGCTACGCCGCCATCATCGTGGTCACCGTGATCCCGTTGTCTCTGCTGCTGGCGCGGGTCCCCCGGCACTACCTGCTCATCGCGCTGATCCTGTTCTTCGCGGCCAGCAACGCACTGGTGGCCATCGTCTCCGATTTCGGTGCCGCCATGGGTTCACGGGTGGTGGGCGGCATTGCCCACGGCCTGCTGTGGTCCGCCATGGCCCCGTTTGTGGCGCGGATCGTCCCGGCCCACAAAGTGGGCAAGGCGCTGGCCATCGTCTTCAGCGGCAACAGCCTGGGACTGGCCATCGGCGCCCCGGTAGGCACCGCCCTGGGCAACATCGTCGGCTGGCGCGCGGCGTTCCTGGTCCTGGCCGCCTCCGGGGTGGTGCTGGCGCTCCTTGCCGTGTGGCTGCTTCCCCCGGTGCGGCGTATCCCCGATGCTCCGCACCCATCAATCCGCAAGGCGATCGGCCAGCCGGGAGTGAAGACTGTCGCCGTTGCCTGGCCGCTGATGCTTATGGCCCACTTCGCCTTGTTCACCTACATTGCGCCGTTCCTGCGCGAGGTCCGGCTGCCTGACTTCAGCATCCCGCTGTCCATCAGTGTCCTCGGTGTTGCCGGGCTGGTGGGCATCTGGATCGCCGGCGTCACCGTGGACTCCCGGCCCCGGCGCTGGCTCCTGATCACTGTCGCCGGCGTTGTAATTTCCGTGGCCCTGCTCCCGCTGGTGGGAAGCGTCGTGCCGGCCCTGGCGCTGCCGGTCACGCTGGTCCTGATGCTGGTCTGGGGCACAGGCATTGGCGCGATGGGGATTTACAACCAGTCCGCCATCCTCCGGGCCGGGGGCGAGTACAGGGACGCCGCCAACGGACTGACGGTACTGACCATCCAGATCGGGATCATGATCGGCGCGATGTTCGGCGCCGCTGCCCTCACCATTGCGGGGCCGCTCCTGGTCCCGATCGCCGCTGCAATTCCCGCCGTCGTCGCGTTTGCGCTGATCCTCACGGGACGGCGGCACTCCTACCCGCCGGGGCCAAAAGAGCGCGTCAGCGTGCCGTGAAATCCCGGAACGATCCGTCGGCGGCGGAGATGGACTCCTCCACCCGTTCCACCCGGCCGGGGGCGTTCTCCGATCTCAGCCAGTCCAGGAGCTTGTGGACCTGCTGCTCCGGCCCTTCGGCCTCGATGGACACCGAGCCGTCGTCGAGGTTCCTCACCACGCCCTTAAGCCCCAGCTCGTCGGCTTTTCCCATCGTCCAGAAACGGAACCCGACCCCCTGCACCACGCCAAAGACGCGGGCAGAGAGCCGGATGTCGCCGTACTCCCGGCCGGGGATATCCCCGCCAGGGTTATCCCGGCCAGAGTCGTCGCGGCGCCAGGAAAAGCCCATGGCTGTCAGGACTGCTTGACCAGCGCCGCTTCGACGTTGATCTTTACCTTGTCGCTGACCAGCAGGCCGCCGGCTTCCAGGGCAGCGTTCCAGGTCAGGCCGAACTCCTTGCGGCTGATCTCGCACTCCGCGGAGAACCCTGCGCGAGTGGCACCAAACGGGTCCACGGCTACCCCGGTGAACTCAACCTCCAGCTCCACCGGCTTGGTGATTCCGCGGATGGTGAGATCGCCCGTGAGCGTGTAATCCTCGCCGTCGCCCTCTACCGAGGTGGCACGGAACGTCATCTCGGGGTACTCCTCCACATCGAAGAAGTCCGCCCCCTTCACGTGTCCGTCGCGGTTGGCGTCGCCGGAATCGAAGCTGGCCGTTTTGACCGTGGCGTGAAGCGAAGCCTCTGCCAATGATGAACCAACGCGGGCTTCGGCCGAGGCGTCCGTGAAACGTCCGCGGACCTTGCTGATGCCCGCGTGCCGGACAGTGAAGCCGATCTCGCTGTGCGACATGTCCAGGGTCCAGACGCCGGAGGTAAGGCCTGAAGGTAGGGTCACTTTCGCATCTCCTTGGTGGGAAACAGTGGGGTGGAAACCGGCCAGGACGGCCGGTTTCCACACTGCTTCACTCCGGAGTTTTTGTCCAGATACTGACCCAAAATCCGCCCGCAGACGCGGTTACATGCCCAAAAACTCGGTGGGAGGAGGGGCGCGTCCGGTCAGTTGATGGTGATGTCCCGAGTGCGGTGATCGTAGCGGATGGTGACCGTGCCGCCGTCGTGGTGCAGTTCGTGGTTGGGGCCATCGAACGTGCCGAATGCGCCGTAGTTCTCGTCCCACGAACGGTTCAGCGCGATTTTGAAGGTGTAAGAGCCAGCGGGCAGGTCGGCGCTGATCTTCCACAGCTGGTCCAGGGCATCGAGCGTCAGCTGGGCTTCGTCGTACTGCGGGGCCCAGTTCTCCGGCGCGCCCAGGATGGTGTTGAAGTCGCCGGCAACCGCTACGGCCTCGGGCTGCGGGAAAGTCTCCACAGCTGGAGCTTCGGCCTTGGGCGCGGCCTTAGCCGCAGTTTTGGGTGCTGCCTTGCGTGAGCGGACGGCCTTGACCACAGGCTCCACGGCGTCCTCAATGGCGTCTTCGATTGCCTTGGCGGCCTTCCCGACGGCGTCGGCGGCCTTCTTGGCGGGAGTCCGCTTCGCCGGGGCCTTCTTGGCGGGAGTCCGCTTCGCCGGGGCCTTTTTGGCGGGAGCCGCCTTCGCTGCCGGCGCAGGTGCCGGGGCCGGCGGAATGGCGACGTCGGCAGGAACCGGAGTGCCGGCGTCGAGCGCCGTGGCGAACGAATCCGCATCGGGGAAGGCCACCGTGGCGCGCATGCCGTCATCGGTGATGGTCCAGCCGGAACGGCCCTTGACCAGCCAGCCGGCCTTGACCAGCTTGGCCGTGGCGGAGGTGAGCGTCTTGTGTCCACGCGGGATGCCGCCGCTGAGCAGCGTGGCCTCGTGTTCACTGAACGGCACGCGCGCAGTGGCTTCCGCCAGAACCTCGCCAGCGTTGAGTGAACCGCCGGACCAGACGCCTTCCGTCAGCACGTGCAGCACGGTCTTGAGTCGGAGGTCGGTGTTATCTGCGATGGACTTGGCCATTTTTCCCCTTGCATAATGCGATCTGTCACTAGGCATCCTGCCAAGACCCTGTTAAATCGCGCGACTTGAATTGGTTAACTCTGCGTGTCGTGACCGACTATGACGCGGATTACAGCAGAAGTGAGGCAGGAGTCTCGGCTAGGGGGCTGTTTACTCAACCCTGGAGCACAAATTCCGGGTATCGCCGGACTCTTTCCGGCCGCGCTCGCGCACCAGTGTATCGAGCAGGGCGGACCGGAGCTAGCCGGCGTTCAGCTCGTCCAGGAGCTCGGCTTTGCGCTCCTCGGAGGCGAACGACGAATGGATGGAATTGGCCGCCAACCGTGCCCTGTCAAAGTCTGAAAGGTCAAAAACGGCCTTCAGCTGGGAGAAGTTGTCGTCCACGTACCCACCGAAGTACGCCGGATCGTCCGAGTTCACGGAGACGTTGAGCCCGGCGGCGAGCATGGCCGGCAACGGATGGTCCGCCAGGGTGTCCACGGCACGCAGCCGGACATTCGAGAGCGGGCAGACCGTCAGCGGAATCCGGTCCGCCACCAGCCGCTCCACCAGTTCGGGGTCCTCCATGCAGCGGATGCCGTGGTCAATCCGTTCCACTCCGAGGACGTCCAGAGCGTCGATGATGTACGACGGCGGCCCCTCCTCGCCTGCGTGGGCGGTCAGCCGCAGGCCCGCTTCGCGGGCTTTGGCGAACAGCCGCTCGAATTTTGCCGGCGGGTTGCCCACCTCGGCGGAATCCAGACCGATGGCCGCGATGGGGGCGTTCATGGCAAGCAGGCCGTCCAGGACTTCCAGCGCGGATTCCTCGGACAGGTCCCGCAGGAATGCGGCGATCAGGAGGGTGGATATGCCGAAGTCCTCCTGGGAGGTGGCCAGGGCCGACGCCACGCCGTTGACGCAGGTTTCAAGGCTGACACCGCGGGAGAGGTGGGCCTGCGGGTCCATCATGATCTCCGCGTGCCGGACCCCTGCAGCGGCGGCGCGGGCCAGGTAGGCGCGGGTCATGTCGGCGAAGTCCTGTTCGGTCTGCAGCACTGCCATGTTGGCGTAGTACAGGTTCAGGAAGGACTGCAGGTCAGTGAACTCGTACAGTCCGCGGAGCTCTTCCAGGCCGGAGTACGGCAGGGTGATGCCGTTGCGCCCGGCCAGTTCGAGGATCAGCTCCGGCTGCAGAGTGCCCTCAAGGTGCAGGTGCAGTTCCGCGACGGGCAGGAGCTGCGCCGCTTCGGTCTCCGGCAGGTCCGTCTCCGAAGGTTCTGTCCCTGGAAGTTCCGTCCCGGGCACTTCCGTGGCTGGTGGTCCCGTCTGTGGCAGCGTATCGGCGGCGGTGTCCCGGTTGTTGTCCATCGGGTCAGGATATCGCCCGCCGGCCGGTTCGCGGCTAGAGTCGGATCGATGCGGAACCTTAAACCGGCTGACGATGTTTCCCTTCCCACTTCTGGCCATCTGGCGGACGGCTTCGTCCGGGTCCGGGGCGCGCGGGAGAACAACCTGCGGAACGTGGACGTGGATGTGCCCCGCGACTCCATTGTGGCTTTTACCGGGGTCTCCGGCTCGGGAAAGTCCTCCCTCGCTTTCGGCACCATCTACGCCGAAGCCCAGCGCCGCTACTTCGAATCCGTGGCCCCGTACGCACGCCGCCTTATCCAGCAGGGCCACAATCCCAAAGTGGAGATGATCTCCGGGCTGCCACCCGCCGTCGCACTTCAACAGCGCCGCGGCGCCCCCAGCAGCCGCTCCACCGTGGGCACGGTGACCACGCTCTCCAATTCGCTCCGCATGCTGTTTTCCCGGGCGGGCACTTACCCGGCCGGTGCCGAGCAACTGGACTCCGACGCGTTTTCGCCGAACACCGCGGCCGGCGCCTGCCCTGAATGCCACGGGCTAGGGGTGGCGCACACCGTCAGCGAGGAATCCCTGGTCCCGGACTCCAACCTGACCATCCGGGAAGGGGCCATCGCGGCGTGGCCCGGCGCCTGGCAGGGCAAGAACCTCCGCGACATCCTCAGCCACCTGGGCTACGACGTGAACGTGCCCTGGCGGAAGCTGCCCAGGAAGCAGCGCGACTGGATCCTGTTCACGGACGAGCAGCCCGTCGTGGAAGTCACGCCCGAGCGGGATCGCGTGGCCAAGCCATACAAGGGTCGCTTCTGGAGCGCCAAAAGCTACGTCCTGCACACCCTGGCGGACTCCCAGAGCGCCTCCATGCGCGAGCGCGTCCTGGCGTTTATGGAGTCCGGCCCGTGTCCGCGCTGCGGCGGCACCGGGCTCCGGCCCGAAGCCCTCGCGGTCTCTTTCGGCGGCCGCAATATCGCCGACCTCAACGCCACGCCGATGGCGGAGCTCGCCGAAATCATCCGCCCCACCGCCGGGCTCAAGGAAGCCGGTACCGCGTCACGCCGGCAGTCCTCCGGCGAGGAAAACGAGGTGGCAGTGGCCATCACCGCCGATCTCCTGCAGCGCATCACCGTGCTCCTGGATCTGGGCCTCGGATACCTGGCGCTGGGCCGCGTCACCCCCACTCTCTCCCCTGGCGAGATGCAGCGGCTCCGGATCGCCACCCAGCTCAGGTCTGGACTGTTTGGCGTGATCTACGTGCTCGACGAACCGTCCGCCGGCCTCCATCCGGCCGATGCCGAACCGCTCCTGGCGGTCCTGGACCAGCTCAAGGCTTCCGGCAACTCGGTGTTTGTGGTGGAGCACAACATGGACGTGGTCCGCCGGGCCGACTGGCTGGTGGACGTTGGTCCCCGCGCCGGAGAAGGCGGCGGCGAGGTGCTTTACAGCGGGCCGGTTGCCGGGCTCGCGGCCATCGAGGCTTCAGTCACGCGGCCCTTCCTGTTCAACGAGGGCGTGGCGCGCGGCAACGGAGGGCCCCGAGGAGCTTCCGACGGCGGCACGGCACCTCGTGCAGGCACCGCGCCACATGCAGGCACCACGGCACCTCGCGCGGGCACCGCACCACATGCCGGCGGCGCCCGGGAGCCGGACGGCTGGCTGGAACTCGCCGGGATTACCCGGCACAACCTCAAGGACCTGGATGCGCGGTTCCCGCTGGGCGTTCTGACCGCAGTCACAGGGGTGTCCGGCTCCGGCAAGTCCACCCTGGTGACGCATGTCCTAGGGGAAGTCGTGGGATCCGGGCTGAAGAATCACCAGGCCCCGCAGCTGTCCGAACCTGATGATGCGGGTCCGGCCGCGGCGTTGTCCGTGGGGCCGGTCAGCGGCACGGAACGGATCGACAGGCTGGTCACTGTGGACCAGAAACCCATCGGGCGAACCCCCCGCTCCAACCTCGCCACCTACACCGGCCTGTTCGACGCGGTGCGCAAGGAATTCGCGGCGACGGAGCAGGCGAGGGCACGCGGGTTCGGCGCCGGGCGGTTCTCGTTCAACGTGGCCGGAGGCCGCTGCGAAACCTGCCAGGGCGAAGGCTTTGTGGCGGTTGAGCTGCTCTTCCTCCCGGGCAGCTACGGGCCTTGCCCTGAGTGCGACGGGTCCCGATACAACCCCGAGACCCTGGAGGTGACGTACCGGGGCAAGAATGTGGCGGAGGTGCTGCGCCTGACGGTGGATGCGGCCACCGCGTTCCTGGCCGACATTCCGGCCGCCGCCCGCAGCCTGAAGAGCCTCGGGGATGTGGGCCTGGGCTACCTCCGGCTGGGCCAGCCCGCCACGGAGCTTTCCGGCGGCGAGGCCCAGCGCATTAAGCTGGCCACCGAGCTTCAGCGAGCCCAGCGGGGACATACTTTGTACCTCCTGGACGAGCCCACCACCGGGCTCCACCCCGCCGACGTCGAACTCCTGATGGCCCAGCTCCACGGCCTGGTGGACAGCGGCAACACCGTGGTGGTGGTCGAGCACGAAATGGCCGTTGTGGCGGGGGCGGACTGGGTCATTGACCTTGGCCCCTCCGGCGGGGACGCCGGCGGCCGGATTGTCGCCACCGGCACCGCCGCCGACGTCGCGGGTTCCACCGCCAGCCGCACCGCGCCCTACCTGGCCGCCGCGCTTCCCCAGCCGGTCACCAGCTGACCACCAGAAATCATCTCGGTTTGATAACGGGCCGGCGATGTCCTAGCGTGAAATGCAAGCCCGTTCTTCGGGCGACATGAATGCCCGGTGCTGCCTCCACCAGAACTGCCCGGCCGGCAGACACCGAAAATTGACCTCTATATCGTCAGGGGCGGGCAGTGGCGCAATAACCTCCGGGGACGGACCGAGCGCTGGTGGCCTTCAGGAGCATCACACCATGAACAACACCACCATTCGTACTGCCGCACGCCGTGGAGTAGCCGTCGCCGCCATTTCCGCGGCAGGCCTTGCACTCTCAGTCACGGCAGCCAACGCGGCCACCGACGGCGCAACCTGGGATTCCCTGGCGCAGTGTGAGAGCGGCGGAAACTGGGCCACAAATACCGGCAACGGCTACTCCGGCGGCCTGCAGTTCAGCGCCACCACATGGGCTGCCTACGGCGGCACCGGTTCCGCGGCCGATGCCAGCCGTGAACAGCAGATCGCAGTTGCCGAACAGGTCCAGGCATCGCAGGGCTGGGGAGCGTGGCCGTCCTGCGCCGCGGAGCTTGGCCTGAGCGGCGGAAGGGGCACGACGGCGGTGACCCCCCAGAGCGTGCCAGTCCAGAGCGTGCCGGTCCAGACACCCGTGGAGCAGGCACCAGCCCTGCCAGCCGCGACGGATGCCGTGACCGCTCCGCAGCACGCCGCGCGCGTGGAACTGAGCGGCGAGACCTACACGCTCGAGCCCGGCGACACCCTGAGTACGGTCGCCGACAAGCTGGGCGTTGAGGGCGGCTGGCAGAGCCTGGCGGACGCCAACCTGGACACCATTGCCAACCCGGACCTTGTATTCTCCGGGCAGGTCCTGCAGCTTCCCGCCTAAGCTTCAACACTTTCCGCGGGGACCGCCCCTTTCCCCAAGAATGACGGTCCGCGGAAACAACAAAACCCGGCAGCAACAACGCCGGGAAACAACGACGCCGGAGCGCCCCTCGCTGGGGAGCTCCGGCGTCGTCCGTTGTGTTCTGAATGGCGGGCAGGCGCCTGATTCCCGCCCGGCTGTCCGCGGTCCTGCTCGCTTAGGCTGCTGCCTTGGCGGCCGGAATCTCGCGGATGATGCGGACCTTCCACGCGGCGTCGTCCGTGGTGTCCAGCAGGGCCACCGTGCCGTGGGCGAGGTTCAGTGCCACACGCTTGGCCGCCAGCAGTTCGAGGTAGAGCTGCTCGTTCATGCGGCTGGGGGTGTCGATTATGTACTTCACAGCGTCGCGGACCTTGCGGTAGTTGGCACTCTTCTCGCGGTGCAGGTGAAGTTCCAGCATCTGGCGCTGGCGCACTTTGGGCTCGTGCTTGTTGAGCCAGGAGACGGCAAGGTGTACACCAACCACCAGGGCGAGGGAAACGGCGTAGATCCACCAGCCGCTGGACATCAGGAACAGAGGCAGGTTGCCGATGGCCACGAGCGCAATCACGATCCGCAGAGCAACGATCCGGCGAATGGTCAGGGCAACGGCGGCCATGGCGGCACGAAAACCGTGCTGCTCGGTCCGCGCAGCAGCCGGGTCGAGGGTAAATTCATCAAGGACCAGGATGCCCTTGGCCTCCGGATCCAGCATCTGCCCGAACTTGGGCACAAACAACTGCGTTGAACCGGTGGTCGCAACAGGAGAAATTGTCATTGGGGGGCTTCCGGGACGGTGGGGCGTTTCGGTGATCCTAGTGGTTAGCGTTACCCGTTGTATGTATCGGTCCACTATGTGAACTATTTATGGCGCTGTTGTGATTGAGGGACCCCGCCACCGGATCCTGCGCGTGTGGCGCCGGGCACTGCAATTGGCACATCCGCCGCATGCCGTCAGACTGAAGGGATGCAAACCTTCCTTCCGTATCCCGATTTCCGGCAGAGTGCCGCAGCACTGGACACCGCCAGGCTTGGCAAGCAGCGTGTTGAGGCGCTGCAGACCCTGCGGGCTCTGGTGATTCCCGAGTACGGCTGGCTGGACCACCCCGCCGTCCGCATGTGGATGGGCCACGTTCCGGCGCTCACCATGTACGGCCTGGCGATGGTGGACGAATGGACCTCCCGCGGCCATGAGGACAATACCCGCGCCAACATCACCGAGTTCGCGCCCCAGGCAGCCCACCCGGACTACGCGGCCAGGATCCCGTTGCCGGAGTGGCTCGGAAATCCTGATTTCCACCTGAGCCACCGCGCGAAGCTGCTCCGCAAGGAACCGAAGTTCTACAAGACGGTGTTTCCTGACGCCGACCTGGACCTGGACTTCATTTGGCCTGAGCCCAAGCACGAGTTCTACCCGGCAGAACCCGAGGGCGACATCCTCTGGATCCTCCGCGACCCGCACACAGAAATCGATCCGCAGACGCTGGATACCGTGGCCCTGCCTCCGATCCGCCGCGGCGGCGCTGCTGCACCCGCCGCACCAGAGGATGGCTATTCCCCCGTATACGTCGACGACGGCTCCCGCCGCCCGTCCAAGCAGCCGCGCAAGCTGCCGCCCAAGCAGCTCGTGAAGAAGCCCACCCGCAAGCGCCAGGCTCAGGAGGAAGCGTTCGCCACCCTCCCCGGCAAGACCACCGTTGCCGTTTCATTTGAGGACGGCACCAAGTTCGCCGTCGGGCAGGTGCTGGGCCGTCCCATCACGCTCGACGACGGCCGGTTCGGCCGCACGTTCAGCGTCACCGAGGTAATCGACCGGGCCGCGTTCGATTACCCGGCACTCCTGCAGGACCCCCGGGTGTTCTTCCCGGTTCCCGCTCCCTGAGTCCGTGACCATCCTCATGGCCGGCTGCGGCGACCTGGGCACCGAAGCGGGCCTGCGCTTCGCCGCGGCCGGACACCGGGTGGTGGGCTGGCGCCGTTCGCCCGAGAAACTGCCTTCTGCGATCGAAGGTGTAGCGGCGGACCTGGGCTCCACGGACCTGCCCACTGTCCCGGCGGACACCACGGCCGTGGTCGTGGCCGTAGCGGCCGACTCACCCACGGAAGCGGCCTACCGGGCCGCCTATGTGGACGGGCTGACGCACGTCCTGGACGCCTTGGAGCGCGACGGCGTGACGCCACGCCGGGTACTTTTTGTGTCCTCCACCGCTGTTTACGGGGACGCCGCCGGTGGCTGGGTTGATGAGAGTACGACGGCGGCAGCCGGCAGTTTCTCGGGACGCATCCTCCTCGAAGCGGAGGAACTCCTGGTTTCGCGGTTGCGCGGCACGGGCACCTCGCCCGTTGTGCTGCGGCTTGGCGGGATCTACGGTCCGGGCCGGACCCGTTTGATTGATCAGGTCCGCGGCGGGAATGCCGTGGTCCCCGACGAGCCGCGCTTTACCAACCGGATCCACCGGGACGACGCCGCTGCTGCGATGGTCCGCCTGGCCTGCATGGAAGCTATGCCTGCGCCGGTATATGTCGGTGTGGACAACTCTCCCGCTGAACTTGGGGATGTGCTGCGGTTCCTTGCCGCCGAAATGGGCTATCCGGAACCGCCAGTCGGTCCGGCAGGCGAGGCCCGCGGGGGCAACAAACGCTGTAGCAATGCGCTGCTCCGCGGGACCGGGCTCGAGTTCACCTACCCAACGTTCCGGGAAGGTTACCGGGCAGTCCTGGCGCGCGCAGGAGTCCGACACCCCTAGCCTCCGGGCGCGAGGGGACATTTCGCGAGGGGACATTTGAGGCCCTCAATTGCCGCAACCCAACATGAGGCACCGATAGTCGCTTCGACGTTTTCCTAGTCGCAAGGTTATCCACATAGCCATTGAGCCTCACCGCTTTTGTCGGACCCTCCGGGGATGATTTGGGTATGGATAGCAGAGCAGCTGTGGCGACGGCGGAGGCCCTTTCGGTGTCTTTCGGTGAGCTTGCTGCAGTGCTCCGTGAAGCTTCCGAAGGCTCCGCTGCGTGTGCTGATCCGCTTCGCCGTAGGGCTGATGTTGCCCTGAAGACCTTGGCCGCCGTCGCCTGCGGGGAGGCGACGATGGCTGCCCTGAAGGTGCATGCGGCCGCCGTGTACGCCGCCGCTGCCGAGGCTCTGGCGGGCCCGGCTGAGTCGCCGCAGGACCACAGGGGCCAGGAGATGGCCGTGATCGCTGAAGTCGCCTGTGCTCTGACGGTCAGCGAACGCTCCGCCAGTGCTCTGCTCGCTGAGGCGCACGCGCTGACCACGGCCCTGCCGTTGACGTTCTCGGCGTTGCAGGCCGGGCAGATTTCATGGCAGCACGCGAGGATCATGGTCGACGAAACCATGAACCTAAACCCCGCGGGAGCGCAGGCGTTGGAGGCACATTTCCTGGACCCCCACGCAATGAACCCGGCACATGGCCCGGCCGGTGAGCTCATCCCCGGCCGGTTCCGGCACAAGGCCCGCACCTGGCGGGAACGCCACCACCCGGTCAGCATCGAACAACGCCACCTACGTGGGGTCCAGGACCGTCGGGTGGAGTACGCCCCGGACCGCGACGGGATGGCCTGGCTCTCCGCCTACCTCCCCGCCGTCCAGGCTGCCGGGATCTGGGACCGTACCACCACCGCAGCCCGGGCCCTCCAAGGCCCCCATGAAGACCGCACCCTCAGCCAACTCCGCGCAGACACCGTTGCCACCTGGCTCCTCGGCGCCAACACCACCGCCGGCGCCGGAACCGGTGATGAGGGTCGGGAAAACAGCGGCGACGCGACCGGCGAAACGAGCCACCACGAGACCGGTGGCATCGCTGTGGGTGTTGGTGTTCCGTCGCCGCGGGCGCAGGTCCTCGTCACCGTGCCGGTGTTTGCGCTGTTGGGCCTCACGGATGAACCGGCCATGCTCGACGGATACGGGCCCATCCCGCCGTCCATGGCCCGCCAACTGATCGCCGACGGCGCGGAGTCCTTCCACCGCGTCCTGACCGATCCCCGGGACGGTGCACCGCTGGAGATCGGGCGGACCAGCTACCGGCTCACAACAGCCCAACGCCAATGGCTCAGACTGCGCGACGGGAAGTGCCCGTTCCCCGGCTGCAGCAACCACTCCCTCGACAACGAAGCAGACCACATCCTGGCATGGGCTAAGGGAGGCAGTACCGGGATCAGCAATCTCGGCCAGCCCTGCCACAAACACCACAGACTCCGCCACACCACAGCCTGGACACCCACTGCGGCTACCAAGAACGAACCGTCCGGCTGGACATCACCCACCGGACGGCACTACACCAGCGAACAACCCGACTGGGAACCACCACACTGGCCAGAGCACCTTAAGGCAATATCCGAACATACAGCCGGCAAAGGGCCCAACGCTGTGGCCAAGCATCCTGACCCAGCGATCCCCGCAGAGAGTCCACCGTGAGCTGGATCGTGGCCTCGCAGTGCAATGCCCTGATATCGGGTTAGAACGTAGCTATTTGCCGAGTCCAGCCCTGCGGAGCGCCTCTGCCATGGCGGTGTTTGCAGGCGCCAGATTCGGCGCCTGCGGCCGGCCGCCCGAGGACTTCGGATCGGGCTTCGAAGACGATATGTTCTTGCTCCCCGGGCTTGGTGCCCCGGATCCGCGCAGCCCACCTGAGTCACGCCCGTTGGAGTCGCGCCCGCTGGCGTCACGCCCAGGTGAGTCACGCCGCGGATTTGCCGGGCCCGCTTCCGGACGGCCCCCGGAAGGCCGTCCCCCCGTTGCCTGACCGTTTTCAGGACGGCGTTTTTCCGAACGCGCGGCTTCCGGTCGGCCAGCCGCCGAACGAGTACTCTCCGAACGCTGAGTTTCTGAACGCGCGCCTGGCGCCCGCCCACCCGAAGTCGACGGCTCGTCGTCGAGCCGTAGCGTGAGCGAAATCCGTTTCCGCTCCGGATCGGCCTCCAGCACCTTCACACGGACAACCTGCCCGGACTTCACTACCTCGCGGGGATCGGAGACAAAGCGGTTGGCCAGCGCAGATACGTGAACCAGGCCGTCCTGGTGCACTCCCACGTCCACAAACGCACCGAACGCGGCCACATTGGTGACGGTCCCCTCCAGCACCATGCCGGGCCTGAGGTCGGAGATCTTCTCGATGCCCTCCGAAAACGTCGCCGCTGCAAAGGCAGGCCGTGGATCCCGGCCCGGCTTGTCCAGTTCGGCCAGGATGTCCTGGACCGTGGGCAAACCAAAGGTGCTGTCAACGAAAGCGCGGGGATCCAGGGACGATGCCGGCGCCGAGCCCGCGGCCACCAGGATTTTCCGGGCAATCGGATACGCCTCGGGGTGCACGCTCGATGCGTCCAGCGGTTCTGCTCCCCCGGTGATCCGCAGGAAGCCAGCGCACTGCTCAAACGCCTTCGCACCCAGGCGGGGCACCTTCTTCAGTTCGCTGCGCTTGGCAAACGGCCCGTGTTCGTTCCGGTACGCCACAATGTTCTCGCTCAGCAACGGCCCGACGCCGGCCACACGGCTCAGCAGCGCGGGCGACGCCGTGTTCACGTCAACGCCGACAGCGTTCACGCAGTCTTCGACCACGGCGTCCAGGCTGCGGTCCAGCTTCGCTGCAGTGACGTCGTGCTGGTACTGCCCCACGCCGATGGACTTGGGATCGATCTTCACCAATTCCGCCAGCGGGTCCTGCAGCCTCCGCGCGATCGAGACGGCTCCGCGCAGGGAAACATCCATGCCCGGCAGCTCCGCCGATGCGAGCGCCGACGCGGAGTAGACCGACGCCCCAGCCTCGGAAACCACCAGTTTCTGCTGTTTCGCATCCGCGGCTGGCAGCAGCTTGATCAGTTCCGCGGCCAGCTTGTCAGTCTCCCGGGACGCTGTGCCGTTGCCGATGGCCACCAGCTCTACCTTGTGCTTCTGGGCGAGCCGCACCAGGGTTGCGAGGGCCTCGTCCCACTTCCGGGTAGGCGCGTGCGGGTAGACGGTGTCGGTGGCCACCACCTTGCCCGTGCCATCCACAACGGCCACTTTCACGCCGGTCCGCAGTCCGGGGTCCAGCCCAAGAGTGGCGCGGTTTCCAGCGGGTGCCGCCAGGAGTACGTCGCGCAGGTTCGCGGCGAATACGCGGACAGCTTCGTCCTCGGCGGCCGTGAACAGCCTTCCCCGGAGGTCGGCAGTCAGCCGGGCCAGTACCCGCGAGCGCCAGGCGAGCTGCGCGGTCTGGATCAGCCACGCGTCAGCGGGCCGGCCGCGGTCTGCGACCCCGAGGCACCTGGCCACGGCGGATTCGTAGCGGGCACGCGCAGCGGCCAGGGCGTCGTCGTCGTTCGGATCCGCTTCGGCGAGTTCCAGCTCCAGGACGCCGTCCTTCTCGCCGCGCAACAGCGCAAGCACGCGGTGCGAGGGCATCCCGGTGGGCGCCTGGGCGAAGTCAAAGTAGTCGGCGAATTTCTGCCCGTCGGACTCCTTGCCCTTCTTGACCCGCGACACCATCCGCCCCTGCGTCCACAGCCGCTCGCGCAGGGTCGCCGCGAGGTCCGGATCCTGCGCAACCCGCTCAACCAGGATGGAACGGGCGCCGGCGAGCGCGGCGGCCGCGTCACCAATGGAGTGTTCGGCGTTCAGGTGCCTGGCAGCCTCGCGTTCCGGGTCCAGGTCGGGCCGCTTCAGTAGGGCATCAGCGAGCGGCTCCAGCCCGGCTTCACGGGCGATCTGGGCCTTGGTGCGGCGTTTGGATTTGAACGGAAGGTAGATGTCCTCCAACCGTGACTTGGTGTCCGCGGCAAGGATCGCTGTCTGCAGTTCGGGCGTCAGCTGCCCCTGGGCGGCGATCGCTTCGAGGACAGTACGACGGCGGTCCTCGAGTTCGCGGAGGTAGCGCAGGCGCTCGTCGAGCTCGCGCAGCTGCGTGTCATCCAGCGTCCCGGTGGCTTCCTTGCGGTACCGGGCGATGAACGGAACGGTGGACCCGCCGTCGAGCAGGTCCACTGCAGCCTTGACCTGCCAGGTCTTCACTCCAAGCTCGGCGGCGATCTGGGCATGGATGGCGCTGTCCGGAGTTGAGGCAGACGTGGGGGCGGACGGGACGTGCGGGAGTTGGGTCACCTGAACATTTTGCACTACGGGCCTGATGGTCTCCAGTGACGTACTGCCGGGCAGCCGGCCGGGGTATTCCGCTCCGGGCCGCGAAGTGCTGTAGTTGATATGCCGTCACAGGCAATCATTTCGAGGAAGAGGCCACCATGCGGGAACTGCTCATCGTCTTTCAGGAAGGATTCGACGAGGCCAACATCACCGTTATGGTCAACGGCAAGGAGGTCCGCCGCGATATGGGGGTGTCCACCAACCCGCTGCTGGGGGAAGCCTACGAAGCGTCCGTGGAGCTTCCCGCGAAAGGCGCGCAAGTAGGTGTGGAAGTCACCAACCGGGGCCTGAAAGCCATTACCAAAGTCAGCGGAAAGCCCAAGAGCCTGCTCGTCTCCATTCAGGATGACAAGCTGGTGATGCGCGAAGGGACGGGCCGGGAGGCATACCTGTAGTTTTCCTAGCAATAATCCATTCGCTTGAGTATGGAGTTACCGCTCAGCACTTGTGAATCTGGGCGGGCCAACGTTGAAAATGAGCCAAAACAGCCGTCGGATGGCTTATTGGCGCGGGCTGCCGGGACAGCACACCGAGCAGCCAACGACGGCGGCACCCAAGCCGGGTGCCGCCGTCGTCGTTAAGCTCCGGTCAAGGCGAGCATTGACCGCTAAGCCGAATACGCGGGGTAATCCGTGTAGCCTATGGAGCCGTCAGCATAGAAGGTGGCCGGGTCCGGCTCGTTCAGCGGAAGGCTTTCCTTCCAGCGACGCGCGAGGTCCGGGTTGGCAATGGCGGGGCGCCCCACCACCACCGCGTCCGCATGTCCGTCGGCCACCAGCGCGGCTGCCTCCTCACGGGTGGTGATGGTGCCGAAGCCGGAGTTCACCAGGAATGTGCCGTTGAAGCGGGCCCGGAGATCCTGGACCAGCTCACTGGTGGGCTCGTGGTGCAGGATGCTGGCGTAGGCGAGGTTGAGCGGCGCAATGCTGTCCACCAGCACCTCGTACGTGGCGCGGACATCGGCCGCATCCGTTTCGGCGATGCCCTGGACGCTGTGCTCCGGCGAGATGCGGATACCCACGCGGTTCGCACCCACCGCGGCCACCACGGCGTTGACCGTTTCAATCACAAAGCGGGCTCGCTTTTCCGGCGAACCGCCGTAGCTGTCGTCCCGGACATTGGAGTTCGGGGCCAGGAATTCGTGGAGAAGGTAGCCGTTGGCCGAGTGCAGCTCCACGCCGTCGAATCCCGCTTCAATGGCGTTGACCGAGCCGGCGACGATTTCCTGCATCACAACGGGCAACTCGTCGGTGGTCAGTGCGTGCGGGACGGGGTATGGCTGCTTGCCGGACGGCGTGCGGACCTCACCCTCGATGGCCACGGCACTCGGACCCACAATGGTGTGGCCGCCGGTGATGTCCGCATGGGAAACCCGCCCGCCGTGCATGATCTGCGCGAAAATCCGGCCGCCTTCAGCGTGCACCGCGTCCGTGACCTTCTTCCAAGCAGCAATCTGCTCCGTGGTGACCAGACCGGGCTGACCCGGATAGGAGCGTCCTGCGGGGCTCGGGTACGTGCCCTCGCTGACGATAAGTCCCAGTGATGCGCGCTGCCGGTAATGCTCCACGACCAGGGCACCCGGAACACCATCCTCGCCTGAGCGAAGGCGCGTCAGGGGCGCCATGACCAGGCGGTTGGGCAGTTCAAGCTCGCCAAGGGTTAAGGGAGAAAACAGCATGCGCAGTTCCTTTCGAGGTGAATTGGTACTGCTGTGCCCAACTGCGCGGCGCGTGCAAGTATTCCGATGGAGGCGCGGATCACTCTCGGCCGGGGTGGCTTGGACTGGATTCCAGGCGGCGCCTGCCGTCACATACGCGGCTTCCTAGCGGGGCGATGCGACGCCCGGGCAACCCTGACCCTGCGGGTTCTGGTTGCAGTCGTCCGCGTAGTTCCGGGTGATGGACCGCCAGACGCTGATGGTCTGCGGCGGTGCACTGAACTGCCCCTGGCCAGGTATGGGCAGCGGCGGTCCGTTGTTCACGGAATATGTGCCATGGAAGGACGTAGTGAGGACAACCTGGAAGTCGCCCGTGTCTGCGTAGACATGGCTTGTTCGGGTCTTTTCACCCCAGCGGTCCTGTGGCAGCGGCCCACCCATAGAAGGCTGCGGGCCGAAGACGGTTCCGTCGCCGTAGTTCCAGGTGTACTGAACCGGCGTCGCGACAACGTGCACCCTCTGCCCGAACATCGTCACGTCGAACTGTTGCTCGGACGCGTCTGCGTAGAAGTTCGTCTCAGCACCGCGGAGCGTGTTGGGGCTGGGCTGCGCGACAACCGCTCCGGCGTTGATCGGGAGGCTCTCAAACTGCTGTTGGATCTGGGCGGCTATTTGTTCCAGGACGTCGACAGGTTTTTCATTGTAGATGCAGGTCGGTCCCGCAAAAAAACTCCAAACGCGCGGAGTAAACTCTGCAAGCGATCTGTACCAGTTGACGCTCCGCCCATCGTCGCCTGCTGTGCAAGCGATATCCGGTCCCGCGCAATTTGAGCCATCCAGGGTCGGATCCGCACGGCAAACGTGCTTATACATGTAGACGTAAGGATCGTCGTCTACTCCTATGGGAGTTTCAGTCCACGCACCTGACCCGGGATGCTGATACCAACCACCAACATTCGCGCCGGCCCCTCCCCAGTCACCCTTGACAGAAGCCTCAGCGCGAGCGGGGGAAACTGTCGGAACGTGTAGCAGGATGACGAACAGCATCAATAACCCGCAGCGGGCAATTTTTTTCATTATTCATTGACCAAGTGCTCAACAGTTTTGGCAGTCCAGACACCAGTCTCGTATCCGGCAACCATGATGTCGCCGATCGCAGGCTTGCTCTCCGTTGTCTCATCCAGCGACTTGTCGGCGCGGTAGTAGGAAAGCGGCTCCTGCCGCACCTGAATCAAGACTTGATATTCACCGGGCGCAACCTCGAGAAACTTCGTTTGCGCACCCTCAACGACCATGCGCCCGCCAGCGATCCACTGGCCGCCCGAGTGCCAGCCTTCGACGACCTCTTTCACTCGAGCGCAACTAACGCATGTTGGGCTTGAAATACTCTCCAGGGGCTTCATATCGCCGGTCTCATAGGCGTAAGTCAGAGTGGCATACCAGTGATTGGCGAACGCCTCGAGCCCCTCTTTCGTCTCCGTCTTGGCGACCTCGGGCAGCACCGGCACCGGCACATTCTGAGCCCGGCCGCTAGCCGAAGCCGGCACATAGACAGGAGTCGCCGTCGGAGTGGGGCTGGGGTTGGCCGTCGAGCTCGCAGTCGGAGACTCGGACGATGTACCGCCACTGTTGGGATCGCCAGCCGGGTTGCATCCGGTCAAAAGCAAGGCGGACACGGCAACAGCAGCAACAAAGTGCATGCGCAAACGCCTGGCCGTGGAAGTGATGTGCGATGTCATGGGCAGCTAATCCCCCGATAGTTTCAAGACGTTTCGCTCCGAACAATGACCTTAAGGGTAGCCCAGGACACATTTGAGCGATGAAAGTTATTCACAGCCACCCGCCATCGGTTCTACCACCGCCAAGGACCAATAAAAAGTCACACGGACAATCGCCCTCCCGGCCCTCGGGCCCAGAATTTCCGCGCCAAAACCCTAGAATTCTTCTACCGAACGTAGAAGAATGGCGTGCATGATGTTTACGCACGCAGATGGCAACCCCGTTCTTGAGCTCGACGACGAGCAGTCCTGGAAACTCCTGGAAGCAACAAAGCACGGCCGGCTGGTGGTCTCTGTGGCCGGTGAACCGGATATCTTTCCCGTCAACTACCTGACCTCGGACCGGAAAATCTACCTCCGCACCGCGCCAGGCAACAAGCTGGCGCAGCTCACCATCAACTCCCGTGTGCTGCTCGAAACGGACGGTATTCTCTCGGATGAGGCGTGGTCGGTGGTCCTCCGGGGCACGGCGCGCGTCCTGGCCAACTCAACAGAGCTCGCCGCCGTCGAGGAGCTTGGCCTGAAATCCTGGGTGCCGACGCTGAAGGATTTCTACGTGGAAATCGTGCCGACGTCCGTCAGCGGCCGCCATTTTGAACTGGGCGATCAGCCGGAGCGCGAAATCTAGGAGCTCCTAGACTGGAATCATGGCGGACAGGCTCACTCCCGAGCAGCGCAGCTGGAACATGTCCCGCATCAGGGGCAAGAACACCAAGCCGGAACTGCTGGTGCGCCGCCTCCTCCACGCCAAAGGCTACCGCTACCGCTTGCACGGCAAGGCAGGCAAAAGTCGACTGCCCGGTAGCCCGGACCTGGTGTTCGCAGGCCGTCGAAAGGTCATCTTCATCAACGGCTGCTTCTGGCACTTCCACGACTGCCGGGTAGGCCAGCACGCGCCCAAAGCGAACGCCGCCTTCTGGGAGGCCAAGCGCACCCGCACCAGAACCCGCGACGCCGACCAGCGCCAACAGTTGACGGCCGCCGGCTGGGAGGTGCTCACCGTGTGGGAGTGCGAGTTGAAGGACGGCTCCGCCCTCGAAGCCCACCTTGTGGAGTTCCTCGGTGCCCGGCAAGCTGACGCCCTGCAAACGGGCGCCGGTCAAACCCACTCCGGTCAAACCCGGAGCAGGCAAACCCACCGCCGGCAAGCAACGCCAGCCGGAAGTTGAGCCAATCTTGAGCCTTTGCCGCCTCCCGAATTGATCGGCACCAGCAAAGATGAACTCCTATGAAAAACCCGCATTCTCCTCAGGAATCCCGCAGTCCTTGTCCCGGACGGCTGCATCTCCAGGGAACAGATTTACGCTGAAAGTGGACACAAACCCAAGTCACAGCCCCCTACCCGGGCGGCAGTCGCGAGCGGAAAGGACGGAAATGGCTCCATCCGACGACGCAGGGCGCCCCCTGGTAGATCCCTCCGTCCTTGACCGGTTACGCGTCGAACTCGACGAAGATGACGGCTACTGCAGCGTCTTCGTGGGAAACTTCATCGACTGCCTGCCGTTGCGGATCGGCAAGCTGCGGCTCGCTCTGACCACGGGAGACCTGGACGGGGCGGTGGATGCGATCCTGAGCCTCAAAACATCGAGCCAAATGGTAGGCGCCGAACGGCTGGCGGGGCTTGCCATGGATCTTGAACGTTCCATCCGGGAAGAGTCACCGCGTGCGGAACCATCCGTTGCACTGCCGCAGCTGGCCGTCAACTACCTCCGGCCGATCAACCAGTGCTGCCGCCAGACCCTACACAGGCTACAGGCTCAACGTTCCTCAGGCGCCAACCGGTAACCCACGCCGCGGACCGTCTGCAGCCAGCGCGGTTGCTGCGGTGAATCACCAAGCTTCTTCCGGAGGTTGCCCATGTGCACCTCAACGGAACGTTCGTCCGCTTCGCTAATGTAACTTCCGACGTCGTAATCCTCGTCCCGGAGCCGGCGCACCAAATCCGATTTGGTCCGGACAGTCCGGCCCGCCTCGAGCAGGGCATAGAGGAGTTCAAACTCCGTCCGCGTCAGGTTGAGCTCCTGGCCGTCCACAGCGACAGACCGTGAGGCGTAGCTCAGGTCCAATCCATTGTGGCTGTAATGACCGTTTCCGCTGCCAGTGCCGACGTCGACCGGGCGATCAGATACTGGAGGGGCGCTCTCCCCCGCGTCCGGAAGCGCCCGGGGGCGGCGCATCATCGCCGCGATCCGCGCGCGGAGCTCACGTGGGCGGAAGGGCTTGGTGAGGTAGTCGTCAGCCCCAGACTCGAGGCCGATCAACGTATCCAGTTCTTCAGCCCGTGCCGTGAGCATCACGATGTAGGCATCCGAAAACTCGCGGATCTGGCGGGAGACCTCGAATCCGTCAATGTCCGGCAGTCCCAAATCAAGTGTTATGACGTCTGGATTCAAGGTTCTGGCAGCCTTGACCCCTTCGGATCCGCTGCCCGCCACGGTGACGTCAAAACCCGCCTGCGTCAGGACCGCCCGTACCAACTCCCGGATATCCTGATCGTCTTCGATGACCAGACCAACTCGTGCTTCACTCATACCAGTCCCCTCACCCAGCTTGACAACGTGAGAAGTATAGCCCGCTGCCGATATCCTGCTGGTATGTATTCCCCCCATCCTCCCACTTCAGGCCGCCGTTCATGAGTGAACCCGCAACGTGGGCCGCGGGCCGCCTTAGGTTTTTCCGGAAACCCTTCCATGAATACCGGCTGACGGAAAGAGTTGCCCTCAGCCAAATGCCGCTTTTCATAACCACATTGCTGGCCGTGGTACTCGTGTCGGCGTTTTTCCCCCGGACCATGGACAACCCGCTGTTCGTGTTGTTCCTCTTTTCCCAGCTGGCCCTCATGGTGCTGTGCTACGTGGTGCCGTGGGACCGCCTGCCGTACACCAGCTTCCTGGTTATCCCGCTGTTGGACTTCGCCTCCATCGGCGTGGGCAGGGAGGGCGGACAGGAGAGCCTGGCCGGGATCAGTCTGTTGGCAGTCTTCCCCGTCATCTGGCTATGTGCCTCAGGCTATTACCCCCGGGTCTCCCTGTGGTTGTCCTTCTTCGCGCCATTGGCCATCATCTGGGTTCCATTGCTGATTCGCGGAGATGTGTCTGGCCCTACCCTGGTCAGGCCCCTCCTGCTTCCCGTCATGATGCTCGGAATCGGTGTATCGGTCAGTGTGTTGACCCTGAGCATGACGCGGCAGCAGCGGATCCTGGAAGAGAAGGACAAACAGCTCCAAGCCAGCCTGCTCGGCACCAGGAGGCAGGAAGCCTTGCTCAACTCCGTTCTGGACACTGTGCACTTGGGCGTCCTCGCCATCGACGCAGACGGCAATGACATCCTGATGAACCGGAAACAGCGCGCCAACCACGAACTGGCCCGTCCGAAGGACCTCGACGATCCGAACGAGTCCCAACTGCTGGTCTTCGCGGCGGACCGTACCACCCCTGTCCCTGTGGAGGAGCGTCCCGTAAGACGAGCCGTCCTGGGCGAGACCTTCACCGACTACCTGGTCTGGGTGGGCGCAGGCAAATCACAGCGCGCCATCACCACCAGCGCCCGGCCCATGACGGACCCCGACGGGACGTTCGTCGGCTCGGTGATCGTATTCAGCGATGTGACAGACCTGGTGGACGCCTTGGCCGCCAAGGATGATTTCGTCGCCAGCGTGTCCCACGAATTCAGGACTCCCCTGACCTCCATCCTGGGCTACGTGGAACTCCTCCTGGAGGACGATCCCGGCAACGACCAACTGGAACCGCTGAACATCATCAAGCGCAATTCAGAACGCCTCCTCACCTTGGTGTCCGACCTCCTCGCCACCAGAAACGGGCAACTGATCGTGACCCCGCACGCCGTCGACGTCGCTGAACTGGTGCGCGCCAGCGTGTCCGCCGCGATGCCCAGGGCTGACGCCTCCCGCGTGGCGCTGACAGCCGACACGCCAGGACGGCTGGATGCCCATGTGGACGGCCCCCGCATCTCCCAGGTGCTGGACAATCTGGTCTCCAACGCGATCAAATATTCGCCCGACGGCGGGAACGTGGTGGTGTCGTTGGAGCACGACGACGGCCACCTCGCCTGCCGGGTCAGTGATACGGGCATGGGCATGAGCGCCGACGACCAGGCCCAGGTGTTCGCCAAGTTCTTCCGGACCAGCAACGTCCGCCGGACAGCTATTCCCGGTGTAGGCCTGGGCCTACCCATCACCAAGGCCATCGTGGAAGCCCACGGCGGAACAATCCAAGTGGATAGCAAACTGGGAGAGGGCACCACGTTCACGTTCCGGATGCCGGTCTAGGTTTCCTGCATCTCGACAGGCTCGATCACCGGGAGACGGGCTCAATCACAGGACCGCGCGGGCGGCTGGGCCCACGCCCGCCGGGTTCCCTGGCCGAGCTTGCGAGGTTAGGGGGCGGGTGGGGACCACTTCACCCCAGGACTGCCGCGCAAGGTCCGCCACCGCTGCCAGAATGTCCGACGGCGGCATCGACAGATCCAGCGGAAACTCCACAATGTCGATGTCAGTGTTGAGGATCCTCCGCAGCTTCATCTCGCCCACTCCCGCATAGACCAGCCAGGCAGTGGGCACACCCAGGGCGGTGCAGTGGGCAAGCATCTGGTAGTGGTCGGCGGTCAGGGAGGCGCCCAGGTCCGTGCCGGCCTTGTACTTTGCGTTGTAGACCACCACCGGCCGACCGCCCAGCAGGTGTACCGCGTCCGGGCGCACGGACAGCCTGTCGGCATCATGGACAGCTTCGCTCAGGAGTGCGTTGAACTGCCGCCGCATCTCCCCCGGATACGCCGCCATGGCCTCGCGGAGCGCCGTGCCCACAAAATCCTCGAACACCTGGGCCATGTCCACCACAAACGACGCCGTCTGCTGCTTCCCCTCGCCCGCCTCGGCGGACGCATTCTTCAGGATCAGCTCGGCAAGGCGCAGCACTGGCTGGTAGCGAACGTTCATCCGGCTCGGCGTCCACGGCGGCAGGGGCGCACCGGCAGGTAGGCGGGTGACGGCGTCGAGCTTTCCCTTCAGCTGGCGCAGGCGGCTCAGCACATCGGGGCGGACCCGGGGCACCTGGCCCATCCGTTCCAGCGCTGCGCGCAGGATCCGGTTTTCGGCGATGTCCTCGGTGAACTCGTCATAGGACACTTCCAGCGGCACCAGCATTCCGGGGCGCCGGGAGATCTGGTCGGAAATCCGGATACGGCCCTTGACCGTGCGGAGGGACTCATCAACGGTCAGGTAGCCCTGCAGCACCCCTCGCCCCAGGGCACGCTCTGCCATTTGCGCCAGGGATTCGGCCAGGGCGCTCCAGAGTTCACGGTCCTCGGTTGCGGCCACGGAGTCGGCTCGGAAGCCCTGGTTGCCGGCGTAGCTGAGGAGAAAGAGCAGCCGGCTCAGTCCCAGCCGGTCTTTGGGGCGCACATCCAGCTGCAGGGTGGCCGTGCGGACCGACCCCACCTTGTCCGCGGGCTCGATCCGGTACAAACCCATGCCCATCGGGGAGGCCTTGGCTAGTCCACTGGCGTTTATAAATGCCGCGCTGGCCGCATCGAGGCGTTCCACGGTGCCTTTGGACAGCTCGTCGAGGACCAGGTGGCGCACTGCGGAGCCGCCACCACGCTGCAGGGCGCCGCCCAACGCTGCGCCACCCAACGCTGCGCCACCCAACGCTGCGCCACCCAACGCTGCGCGACCCTGCGCTGCGCGACCCTGCACGGCCCCTCCTGTCGCGGCGCCGCCGTGGACGGGAGTGTGGCCTGGCTTAGCTGGTAACAAGGCGCCCCAACAGCTGCTCCAGCCCGAACCGCTCCTCCAGCTGCGCGCGCGTCAGCTGGCCGTGGTAGTGCTCTTCCAGCAGCGGCATCAGCTCGTATTTCCAGATCCGGCGCAGCCCCTTCGGCGTCTGGGCGGCGGTCTTCATGAAGTACGACGGGCCGATCATCAGGTCCCGGTCCCACTCGTCGATGGCGGCGTTGAGCGCATCCAGCAGCAGTGCCGGCGTGGTGTCCAGGTCCCGCGCCTGCAGGAACCGCAGCAGCGACCCCTGCACCGGCTCCGTCTGCGGATGCAGCTCGATGAACGCAAACCGGCGGCGGATGGCGGCATCCATCATGGCGATGGACCGGTCCGCGGTGTTCATGGTGCCGATGATGTACAGGTTGTCCGGCAGCGTGAACGGCTCGTTGGGGCTGTACTGCAGGTAGATCCGGTCATCGCGGTACTCCAGCAGGAAGTATAGCTCGCCGAACACCTTGGCCAGGTTGGCGCGGTTCATCTCGTCAATGATCAGGAAATAAGGCTTCTTCTCGTTCCCGGGCTTGGCGGCTTCCTCGGCCAGCCGTCGCAGCGGCCCCGCCACGAGCTTGAAGGCCACCTGGCCCTCGTCCGTTTTGTCCGGCCGGTAACCTTCGAAAAAGTCCTCATACGCGTACGACGGGTGGAACTGCACCAGCTTCACCCGCTCGTCCGTGCTGTCCTGGGCCAGTTCCGCCGCGAGATGCTTGGCCAGGTACGTCTTGCCTGTTCCGGGCGGCCCGTACAGGACCAACTGACGGTTCTCCTCCAGCAGTTCCGCGATCTCCTGCAGCGGCTCCAGGTCCATGTGCAGCGACTCCGCGAAGTCGCGGCTCAGCGGGCGGAAGCCCTCCTGCACAGGGGGCACGACGGCGGCAGGCTCGGCGTCGTCGTCGTCCTCCGGTTCCGCTTCGGCCGGCACAAGCGCCTGGAGCGCCTGCACCACTTTGGTGACGTCAACAACGATCCCCGAGGTGGCCAGCTGCCGCTGGACGTGACGGGGCAGATCGGTGGTGGCGTGGCCGTCGTCGTCCAGCCAACGCACCTTGCGCCGCAGGCGGCGGTTGTCATCGTTGTGCTCGGGCTCGCCCAGCACAACGCCCAGCCGCACGATGCCGGCGTGCTGGAACAGAACCAGGTCGCCGGGCTTCATGACGGTGAGGAAGGCGAACACCGCTGTTTTGGTGTCCTCCCGCTCCACGTAGCCCAGGTGCTTGTAATCCTCGTCCACCGCGTGCTGCACCAGCCCGGCAGTCACCCCCGGGTCCAGGTGTCGGAGATGTTCGACGTCGAGCGTCACCTTCTCCTCTTCCTGCCACGCGGTGAGGAGCTCGGCGTTGTCGCTGTGGGTACGCAGCAGCCACGCGCGGCGCCCGGGATCCCCGACCTTGCGCCACTGGCTGACCAGCTGGCGGGCGTACCAGTCGATGCGCTGGCCGGCCTGTTCATCCAAATGCAGCCGGATGCGGTGGATGTCCGCGGTGATGTCTTCATCACTGTCGCCCTTGGCCCCGCCCACCAGGGAGGCGAACGCGTCCCGGATTTCCTGCCGTTCCACGTCCGCCACAACGGGCTCGAAGTAGCTCGGCCACGCCAGGTACTCGATGCTGCGGCGGATGGCGGGCTGGTCCCCCGGTGTGCCTGCGGCGAGTTCGTGGAAATTGAGCGGGTCCTTCAGCGCCTTGGCGATGGCTGCAGGAGTCTGCTGGTCCACGTGCTGCACAAACCGGCAGAGCCATTTGAGGTGGTCCCAAATGGTCCAGTTGAATTCGGCGGTGCGGTCCCTGATCACGCCGTGGTCAGTCATGCCCTTGTAGAGTTCCTCGGGCAGCTCCAGTGGAGCTGCCGGAGGTGTTTCCAGCCAGGACGCGGCCTCAGCCACACGGGCACGCTTGACCTTGAGCGACTTCACCTCGTGCGCCAGTGGCAGCGACTGCAGGAAGAGCAGCTCGACGGCCAGCTGCTTGGCCTCCCGGGACGCGTCTTCGAGGTTCTGCCGGAGGTTTGTCATCATGGGCGCCTTGGCATCCGCGGTTCCCCGGTCCAGGCGTTCCAGCAGCTCTGCCGCAGCCTCCGCAGTCCAAGTTAGGGTGTTTCCGTCCAAAGCTGACGGCTTGCCCCGCAGGCCCGGTCCCAGCACAAACCAGGCCGCGTCCTCGATCTCCTTTGAGACACCGAGGGCGCGGTGCATGGCAGTCCTGGGGTTTGGGGTCATGGGTTCAAATTTACAGGCTCAAGCTGGATGCCCGCTCCGAAGTCCCTGGCGGCCTGCAGTTCGCAGGCCCGCTATTTGATTGTTCCGGCCCCGGCTCCAGGCCGCTTGCGCCCAAGAATGAAGTAGCCCATCGGCCCGATGAAGTTGATCAGGGCAGCCACGCGCCAGGCCGCTTTTGGCCCGTTAATTTGGTCAGCCGGGCGCTTGGAAATGTCCCGCTGGGCGGCCAGCATCAGTGACACCTGCGCGATTCCGATGGCCACAAATCCTGCCCGTGCCGCCGGTGACATCTCTTTCCAGGTCTTTTTGGTTTTCTTGGCCATGATCAAACGCTCCTTAGTGGATATTCCCAGTTTCCGGTGTCCGCCGTGCCTGCGCAACGGGTGTGCAGGCACGGCGGACACCAGCCGTCGTTGCACCGTTCACATTGCGTGCTACTCACAACGTATAGGGCGCCAGCCGCTCCTTCTGTTCCGGCGTCAGGCGCAGGACGCGGCCGGAGGCTTCGTCCACAAACGCCAGGTGGCTGCTGGCCCGGACGCAGTCCTCCCGGGTGACCGGGTCCTGCACCACATAGTGGATGTCGAAGCTGGCGCCCTTCACCGCACCGATCCACACCTGGACCACTGCCGGGATGTTGCGGTATTCGAGCGTCCTGACGTAGCGGATTTTGTGGTCCACCACCAGCGCCAGGGTTCCTTCCGGAACGTCGTTGAAGAGCGACACTTCCGGCTCGATGCCCGGCAGGCCGGTGCCCCGGGGAGGCCCGAACGCCATAATCCGTGCCTCCTCGAGCATCCGGACAATCTGGACGTTGTTGATGTGCCCGTAGGCGTCCATGTCACCCCAGCGCATCGGGACCAGGACCTCAATGCGCCGGGCGGCTCCGGCTTCCAGGGTGCTCAGCTGTGGACCGCCGTCGAATCGTCCACAACGGTTTCCTCAACGTCGGAACCGGCGAACTGGGACATGTACAGCCGGTAGTAGGCACCTTCCGCCGCCAGGAGCGCCTGGTGGTTGCCCTGCTCCACGATCTTGCCGTTCTCCATCACCAGGATGGTGTCGGCATCGCGGATGGTGGACAGCCGGTGGGCGATCACAAAGCTGGTGCGGTCCGTCCGCAGCGCCGCCATGGCCTTCTGGACCAGCAGTTCAGTGCGTGTATCCACCGAACTGGTTGCCTCGTCCAGGATAAGCAGCGACGGGTTGGCCACAAATGCGCGGGCGATGGTGACCAGCTGCTTTTCACCGGCGCTGACATTGTTCCCTTCCTCATCGATGACGGTGCCGTAGCCATCCGGCAGGGCACGCACAAAGCGGTCCACGAAGGTGGCCTTGGCGGCCGCCATGACCTGCTCCTCGGTGGCATCCAGGTTGCCGTACCGGATGTTGTCGTAAATGGACCCGCCAAACAGCCAGGCGTCCTGGAGCACCATGCCAACCTTGGACCGCAACTCGGAGCGGCTCAGGTGCGTGACATCCACGCCGTCCAGCGTAATCGACCCTGAGTTGAGCTCGTAGAAGCGCATCACGAGGTTCACCAGGGTGGTTTTGCCGGCGCCCGTGGGACCGACGATTGCCACGGTGTGCCCGGGTTCCGCCGTGAAGGACAGGTTTTCGATCAGTGGTCTGTCCTCGGTGTAGCTGAACGTGACGGCGTTGAACTCCACGTGCCCGTCGGTCTTGGCCGGCAAGTGCTCGGTGGGGGTCTCGGAGTCCTGCTCATCAGCGTCGAGGAATTCGAACACCCGCTCCGAGGACGCCACGCCGGACTGCAGCATGTTGGCCATGCCGGCCATCTGGCCCAGAGGCTGGGTGAATTCGCGCGAGTACTGGATGAATGCCGTGGCGTCACCCAGGGACATCGAGCCCGAGGCCACCCGGAGGCCACCCACCACGGCGATGCCCACATAGCTGAGGTAGGAAACGAACTGCATGACCGGGAAGATCATGCCGGAGACGAACTGGGCTCCGAAGCTGGCCTTGTACAGGGCCTCGTTCCGCTCTTCGAAGCGTTCCAGCATGTCAGCGTCACGGCCGAAAACCCGCACAAGATCGTGCCCGGAGAAGGATTCCTCGATCTGGCCGTTCAGCTCGCCCGTGTTCTTCCATTGGGCGGCAAAGAGCTTCTGGCTGCGCGAACCGATCAGGCCGGCCGCCACGCCGGACAGCGGCAGCGCCACCAGTGCGATGAGGGCGAGCTGCCAGGAGACGATGAACATCATGATGACAATGCCGATGACCGTCAGCAGCGAGCTGATCAGCTGCGCGAAGGCCTGCTGCAGCGCCTGCTGGACGTTGTCGACGTCGTTCGTTACCCGGGAGAGGACGTCGCCGCGCTGGCGGGTGTCGAAGTAGTTCAGCGGGAGCCGGTTCAGCTTCTTTTCGGTGTCGTCCCGGAGCCTGCGGATCACCTTCATCACGATGCGGTTCAGCACGTAGCCCTGCAGCCAGAGGAAGATGTTGGCCACAAAGTACATCAGCAGCACGATGGCGATCAGGACCGAGAGCTTCTGGAAGTTGATCCCGGTGCCGGGAACCAGCTCCATCCTGGACACCATGTCCGCGAAGTTGTCCTGCCCCTGCTGGCGCAGGCCTTCCACGAACTGGTCCTTGCTGGCGCCGGCGGGGAGCTGCTTGCCCACTACGCCGCCGAAGATGACGTCCATGGCCTGGCCCAGGATCCTGGGGGCGATGACGTTCAGGACCACCGAGACAACCACCAGGGCCACCACGGCGTAGATGCCCAAAGCCTCAGGCTTCAGGAGCCCCAGCAGGCGCTTCGCCGAGGGCCAGAAGTGCTCGGCCTTCTTAGCGGGCATACCGCCGAACATGTCGCCGTCGGCTTCGGAGGGCTTGTACTCCTCCTCGAAGAACCCGTCGTCCTCCAGGAGATCTTCGGGTGTTGTGGAATCCGGGTTCGTTTCGGTGGTCGAGCGTGTCGAGACCTTCTTGGCGGCGCTCATGCCATTTCCTCCACGCTCAGCTGGGATTCAACAATTTCCTGGTAGGTGGGTGACGTTTCCAGGAGTTCCTCATGCGTTCCGCGGTCCACGATCCGGCCGTTGTCCAGGACCAGGATCTGGTCTGCGTCGGTGATGGTGGAGATCCGCTGGGCCACGATGATCACTGTGGCGTCGGCGGTGGTCTGTTTCAGGGCGGCGCGGAGCCTGGCGTCGGTCGCCACGTCCAGTGCTGAGAACGAATCGTCGAAGAGGTAGACCTTGGGTTTGGTGATCAACGCGCGGGCGATGCAGAGCCGCTGCCGCTGGCCGCCGGAGACGTTGGTGCCGCCCTGCGCGATGCGGGCGTTCAGCCCGTTCTTCTTCTCGCGGACGAAGTCCCCGCCCTGGGCGATCTGCAGCGCGTCCCAGAGTTCCTGGTCCGTGGCTTCGGTCTTGCCGAAGCGCAGGTTGTATTCGATGGTGCCGGAGAAGAGGTACGGCCGCTGCGGGACAAGCGCCACGCGCTTGGTGATCTCGGCGCGGTCCAGGTTGCTGACGGAGACGCCGTCCAGGAGGACTTCGCCCTCGGCGATGTCATAGAGGCGCGGCAGCAGGGCCAGCAGCGAGGTCTTGCCTGCACCGGTGGAACCGATGATCGCAACGGTCTCGCCCGGCCTGGCGGTGAAGCTGATGTTGCTCAGCACCGGCGTCTCGGCACCTGGGTAGGCGAAGGTGACGTTCCGGTACTCGACTACCCCGGCCAGTGTGGCGGGAGTTTCGGGACGTTCGGGATCGTGGATGGAGGGTTCGACGTCGAGCACCTCACCGATGCGGTCCGCGCAGACCGAGGCCCGCGGGATCATCATGGCCATGAACGTGCCCATCATGACGGCCATGAGGATCTGCAACAGGTACTGCAGGAACGCGGTCAGGGAGCCCACCTGCATCTCGCCTGAATCCACGCGCTGGCCGCCGAACCACAGCACAGCGGCCGTGGACAGGTGCAGGATCATGCCGATGGCCGGGAACATCAGGACAAACAACGCCCCGATTTTCAAGGAGACGTCGGTCAGGTCCTTGTTGGCCACGCCAAAACGGTCGGTTTCGTACGGTTCGCGGACAAAGGCGCGGACCACCCGGATGCCGATGATCTGCTCGCGCAGGACAGCGTTGATGCGGTCGATCTTCTTCTGCATGGAACGGAACAGGGGCATCAGCCGGACTACCAGGTAGCCCACCACAACGAACAGCACGGGCACGGAGACCCAGACAAGCCACGACAGGCTGATGTCCTCGCGCAGCGCCATGATGATCCCGCCGATGCACATGATGGGCGTGGCCACCATGAAGTTCAGTCCCATCAGCGCCAGCATCTGGACCTGCTGGACGTCATTGGTGCCGCGCGTGATGAGGGTGGGGGCACCGAACCTGTTCACGTCCTTGGCGGAGAAACTGGTGACCTTGCGGAACACCCCGCGGCGCAGGTCCCGGCCCACGGCCATGGCCGTTTTGGAGCCGTAGTAGACGCCGGCGATGGCGGTACCCACCTGGACAACGGCCACCAGCAGCATCACGGACCCGGTCCGCCAGATGAAATCCGTGTCCCCGCGGGAAACGCCTTCGTCGATGATCTGGGCGTTGAGGCTGGGAAGGTAGAGCGCTGCGATGGTGGACGCCAGCTGGAACACTACGACGGCCACGATGTATGGCATATACGGTTTGGAGTAGCGCCGTATGAGGGTGAAGAGCATGCCCTTGAATCCTTAGGGAGAGAGCGCGAAATGATGAGGATAAGTAGTAACAGACGGCGCTGACATTTCTCAGCCTACCTACTCTACGAAATCCGTTGCCCGGGCGAGATATCTACCGCAAAGATCATCCGATCGGCGTACTCCCGCACAGGTTCCCCGGCCATCCACCTGCGGTAGCCGTGCTCAGGTCAGCGGCTCGCGGAGGCGAGTTCCGGCGTCGTGCTTTCAGCATTGGCGCTTTCCGCGGCACCTGCCTCTGCCGCGGTCCCCGCCCCTGCCTGGACCTCCGGCTGGATGTCAACGGTGCGCCGCAGCGGGCGCTCCTTGATGAACAGCACCGAAATCAGGGCTATCACTGCAACGCCGGCGGAGATCAGGAAGACCTCGGCCGTGGCGTCGCCATAGGCAGCGCGCATGATTTCGCGCACCGGTGCGGGCATATCAACAAGGTCCATGCTCGCTCCGGCGGAACCGCCCGCCACCGGGATGCCGGCCGCGGCCAGGCCCTGCGTGGCGAGTTCGCTGACCCGGCGGCTGAGGATGGCGCCGAGAACGGAGACACCGATCGCGCCGCCCACCGAACGGAAGAATGCCACGGACGCGCTGGCCGAACCGATGTCGGACGCCCGCACGGTGTTCTGCACCGCCAGGACCAGGTTCTGCATCAGCATGCCGAGGCCCAAGCCCAGGATTGCCGTGAAGATTCCGGCCTGCCACAGTTCGGTTGTGTGGTCCATGGTGCCGGCCAGGCCGAGGCCGCCGATCAGCAGGATGGACCCGCCGATCAGGTAGCCCTTCCATTTTCCGGTGCGGCTGATGAGCAGACCGGAAACGACGGAACCGGTGAGGTTGCCGGCGATCATCGGAAGCGTCAGGAGCCCGGCTTCGGTGGGTGTGGCGCCGCGGGCAACCTGGAAGTACTGGCCCAGGAAGGTGGTTGAGCCGAACATCGCGATGCCCACGGCCACTGAAGCGATGATGGCCAAAGCGGTGGTGCGTTCGGAGATGATTTTCAGCGGGATGATGGGCTGCTCAACCTTGGACTCCACCAGCACCAGCAGGGCCAGCAGCACTACGCCGCCGCCCACCATAGCGGCCGACTGCCAGGAAACCCAGTCGAAATAGGCGGGGTTGCCGGCGAAGGACACCCAGATCAGGAGCAGGCTGACACCGGAGGTCAGCAGGATGGAGCCAAGCCAGTCGATCTTGACATGGCGTTTGATGTGTTCGATTTTCAGGGTGATCTGGAGCAGGATGAGCGCGACGACGGCGAGCGGCACGCAGACGAAGAAGGTCCAGCGCCAGCCCAGCGGGCTGTCCACGATGAAGCCGCCCAGCAGCGGGCCGCCGGCAGTGCCTACCGCCATCACGGCGCCCATGTAGCCCGAGTATTTGCCGCGGTCCCGCGGCGGGATCATGGTGCCGATGATGGCCTGCGCCAGCGCGGTGAGCCCGCCCATCGCCACACCCTGGATAACGCGTGCGGTGAGCAGCAGCGGGATGGTCTCGGAGAGTCCGGCCATAACCGAGCCGGCCACAAAGATGACGATGCTCAGCTGGACCAGGATCTTTTTATTGAAGAGGTCGGACAGCTTGCCCCAAATGGGGGTGGTGACGGCGTTGGCCAGCAGTGCGGCGGTGATCACCCAGGCGAAGTCAGTCTGGGTGCCGTGCAGATCGGACATGATGGTGGGCAACGCGTTGGCCACGATGGTGCTGCTAAGGATGGCGGTGAAGAACGCCGCGAGGAGCCCGGTCAGGGCTTCCATGATCTGGCGGTGGGTCATCGCCAAGGGTGGTGCGGCCGGTTGGCTCGACATATCAGTGCTCCTGGAGGGTCTGGGTTGCGGCGGCTGTTGCCACGGTTGAAAGTGCCGGGACCGCATGTTCCCGGGCTGAATGCTTGAGGGACTCCGAGAGTTTCGTCAGGATCCGTGCCGTATCTTCGGCATCCTCCTGGCTCCAGTCGCTGAGGTAATCCTGCAGCGTGGCAGCGCGGCGTTCCTCGATCTGCCTGAGTTTGTCCTGGCCCGCGGGCGACAGGGCAACCAGCTGGGCGCGGCCGTCGTCGGGATCCTGCCGCCGGATGACGTAACCCAGCTCTTCAAGGTCCGCGATGTGGCGGCTGAGGACGGGGGCGCTGACGCCGAGCCGCTCCGCGAGGTGGGTGGCGCGGGACTCCCCCTCCCCCACGAACCTGAGGACGCCCTGCAGCGCAACCCCGGTGTCCTGTCCGCGGAAGCTCGCCGCGGCCACGCATCGGACCACCCTCTGGAGGTCGAAGATGCGGTAGACAAGGTCCGCTGCGGTGTCCGGGGCAACTGCCATGATCAAACTCTCTTCTTTTGTTTGCCTAAGGCAACTATATCTTTAACTGGTTGCTTTGGGAAACTAAAGAAGGGTCGGCAGGATTCCAGCGCTTTTAAATGCCACGCGCGAACCGGCAGCTATTACCCTCAAACTGATTTGAGGAGGGTATTAGCTGCAAGTTCGCGCCTGGTTGGTGCTTTGGGTGTTCAGCCGCCCAGATGGGTGGGAGCGAACATCTTGAGCAGGGTTTCGACGACGACGACGTTGGGTCCGTGCGCCGCGAAGCCCGCTTTGAGCGCGTCCCCGACGTCCTCGGGGGCCACTCGCGTGGCCGGCACACCGAAGGCTTCGGCGAGCTTGACGAAGTCGGGGCGTGCGAGCTCGGTGGCCGTGGCCTTGCCGAAGGCGCCCACCATGTATTCGCGCAGGATGCCGTAACCGCCGTCGTCCACGATCAGCCAGGTGACCGGGATGTTGTGCTGCTTGGCCGTGGCGAGTTCGGAAATGGAGTACATGGCGGAGCCGTCACCGGAAACGGCAAGCACCCGGCCGGGATTGCCCAGTGTTTCCAGCCCGACGGCGCCGCCGATGGCTGCCGGGAAGCCGTAGCC
Organism: Pseudarthrobacter sp. NBSH8; assembly: GCF_014217545.1. Taxonomy (NCBI): domain Bacteria; kingdom Bacillati; phylum Actinomycetota; class Actinomycetes; order Micrococcales; family Micrococcaceae; genus Pseudarthrobacter; species Pseudarthrobacter sp. NBSH8. The sequence goes on along the minus strand of NZ_CP043178.1, from coordinate 838,816 downwards.
CAGGCCGCCTGCGCCCTGGGCGGAGTGGAACTGGCCCTGCCGTGCATCCCAGCAGCTCCAGCCCCAGTACGCCGAGATGGTCATGTCCCAGAAAGTCTGCATGTCCGCGGGTACGGCATCGCGGATGTCCGACATGAACTTCAGCTCTTTGCCCAGGTCCTGGGATTCGAGCCTTGCCTTGACCTTGGCGAGCGAGTCCGTCACCAGGTCCTCGGGGGTGGCCCCGTGCCAGCTGCGGGTGGTGTCGACGGGCGCTGCCAGGGCCTCGTCGAGGGCGGCGAGCGCCTGGCCGGCGTCGGCGCGGATGCCCAGACCGGGGCTGTTCGATTCGAGGACGCGCGGTTCGGCGTCGATCTGGATGATACGGCCGCGCGGTGCGAACGTGAAGTAGTTGGACGTGACTTCACCGAGGGAGGAGCCGATGACAATCAGGACGTCGGCATCCTCAAGGAGGTCCGTCATGTGGCGGTCCTCGATCCAGGACTGCAGCGAAAGCTCATGGGTCCACGGGAAGGCGCCGTTGCCGCCCGGGGTGCAGATGACCGGCGCCCGCAGCTTCTCGGCAATCGAGAGCAGCGATTTTTCGGCCCGGCCCCGCCGCGTACCGCCACCGGCGATGATGGCGGGACGTTCCGCCGTCGACAGCCATTTCACCGCTTCCCGGACCAGCTCCAAGCGCGGCGGGTTGTCCGCTGCTTCGGCGAGTGCGTCCTCCACCGGCGGCACCATGATGGGATCCAGCAGCACGTTCTGCGGGATTTCCAGCCAGACCGGGCCCTGCGGCGAGGAGATGGCTTCAGTCCAGGCATCCTGGATGGCCGACGGAATGCCCGACGCGTGCTGGATCAGGCGCTGGCTCTTGGTGACGTTCGCGGCCGAGGCCTTCTGGTCATCGAGCTGGTGCAGCATGCCCTTGCGGCGGGCGCCCAGTCCCGCGAGCGGGATCTGGCTGGCCACCACCACCATGGGCACACCCGTGGCATACGCCTCCTGCAGGCCGGCGAGGGACGTCAGCGCGCCGGGTCCAGTGGACAGGAACAGCACTCCCACTTCGCCGGTGGCGCGGGAGTACCCATCCGCGGCGAAGGCGCTGTTGTTCTCCACGCGGGAGGACACAAAGTGCAGGTTGCCGCGGCCCATGGCGTCAAACAGGCCGAGCGCATGCTGGCCCGGGATGCCGAAGACGGTCTTGGCGCCGAGCGCTTCAAGGGTTTCGACGACGAGGTCCCCGCCATTGCGCTGACTGGTCCCCCGGCTCTCCCCTGCGGGCGCGGCTGCCGTGCCCGGATCGGAATCAATCATGGTGGCTACTCCTTGGTTCCGGCGGCGAAACCGGCAGGTTGGCGGGCTTCTTGGCCGAGAGTCTGGGCGGCGTAGCCGTTGGCGGTCCCGAACCGGTCACCTTCAACAGCATTGTCCGCCATCAGGGTGATCAGTTCATAGGCCACATGGCTGGCCGCCACACCGGTGATTTCGGCGTGGTCGTAGGCCGGAGCAACCTCGACGACGTCGGCGCCCACCAGGTTCATGCCGCGGAAGCCGCGGATGATCTCCAGGAGTTCGCGGCTGGTGATGCCGCCGGCCTCCGGGGTTCCGGTACCGGGCGCATGCGCGGGGTCCAGGACGTCGATGTCCACGGAGATGTAGAGCGGGCGGTTGCCGATCCGGGCGCGGACCTTGGCCACGGTCTCCAGGACGCCCTGGTAGTAGACGTCAGCGGAGGTGACGATGCCGAACCCGAAGCGGTGGTCGTCGTCGAGATCCTTTTTGCCGTAGAGCGGGCCGCGGGTGCCGATGTGGCTGATGGCTTCCGTGTCCAGGATGCCTTCTTCAACGGCCCGGCGGAACGGGGTGCCATGCGTGTATTCGGCGCCGAAGTAGGTATCCCAGGTGTCCAGGTGGGCGTCAAAGTGCAGCATCGCGATGGGGCCGCCCGCGCGCTCGGCAGCCGCGCGGAGCAACGGCAGGGCAATGGTGTGGTCCCCGCCGAGCGTCACCAGTTTGCTGCCGGCCGCGGTGAGGTCCAGGGCATTCTGCTGGATGGTTTCGATGGCCTCGTTGATGTTGAACGGGTTGACCGCCATATCGCCGGCGTCGGCCACCTGGATGTTTTCGAACGGGCTGACGTCCCAGGCGGGGTTGTACGGGCGCAGCAGGCGGCTGGCCTCGCGGATGTGATTGGAGCCAAAACGGGCGCCGGGACGATAAGAAACACCCGAGTCGAAGGGCACTCCCACCACCGTCACGTCAGCCTTGGCCACCTGGTCCAGGCGCGGCAGTCGGGCGTACGTTGCAGCGCCGGCATAGCGCGGGATACGGGATGAATCGATGGGGCCAAGGTTGCCGTTGGCTTCGATGCGCAGCTCTTTCAAAATGAGCCTCTCCTTCGAGGATTGATCGGCGGGTGTGACAGCCATCATAGCCTGAAGTTTTCTTATGCGCATCAGTTGTTTACAAACTCTTGGCGCAAGGGTCTCGACGCTCGCTCCAGCCCGGTTGCCCGAGGCGCAGTCCCCTCGCCGCCGCCACCAGCGGCGGAACCACGCGGATCTCCGCGGCCCGTGGTGGGCCCAGGGTGGGGCAACCGGGCAGGAGCGTACAGCACGGACCGTGCGGGTTACCCACATACGCCTCCCGGCCCCGGCGGGGAATCTTCCTCACTCCGGACTGCGACCAGGATCTTGCGGAGGCAGTCCATCACAACGCCAGGCTCACTTGCGCCAGCGCGGCAGGACACTATGGGCTATGGCTGCAGAACCTGCCCTCCCGGCTGCACCTTGCCTGCAATCACGGCCACGGCAGCGGCTTCATCCGGCACCGGACTGCCCGCTTCGAGGGCCATCCGGAGCTGCCGGTGGCCGCCGTGGAAGACGTGGCATTGCACGCCCTGGGATGCCTCGCACCGCCGTCGTCCACTGCCATGGCGACCTCGGCAATCCGGTTGCACGGGGTGCCGCTTGAGCTGCTCCGGACCAACTGAGAGGCGACCGGTCAGCCCCGATCCGGCGCGCACTGCAAGAATTAGACCTTCGGGCCGAATCCATTGTTGAGGTGGATGCCCAGTACCTGTTCCGGAGCAACGGCATCGCATTCGAGACCCAAGTATTCCTGCTGCGCTACATGCCGGAGCACATCTGGTTCAATCCGGAGCAGGTGGTGGCCGAAATCAGGGCGGTGCTGGCAGCCAGCCAGAGGTCGCGGACCTAACCGCGTGCACTCCCGCCCAGTTGCTCCACCCACGGCACACCCAGACAACGCACAGCCCGCGGCATTGCAGCCAAGGACGGGCGGCGTCAGGCGGCGCCGGACAGAACCGGGCCACGAAGCGGGGAGGAGCGCACACGCGCCGGGAAGAAACCGCCCTACCCGCTGGCGGCGGGGACCAGGACCCAGAGAACCTCGACGGCCTCGTCGGTGGGATTGACCCAGGTATGCGGCTCGCGGCCGGGGAACGTCACGGTGTCGCCGGTGCTGAGCTCGTATTCCTCGTTGGTCATGATCAGCCGGATGCTTCCCTTGATCACGTGGAGCACGTCAACGTCGCAGTCCACGGCGTAGAGCTCAGTCTCCCCGCGGCCATGCGGCTCGATGACGGCCTGGATGATCTGGATGCGCCGTTCGGAACGGGCCGTCAGGAGCCGCTCTACGATGCCTTCGCCGCCGAGGGAGATGCGGGGGCCGTCGTTCCGCTTGGTCAGGTGTGTTTCCGGGGCAACGAACAAATCGCCGATGGAGATGGACAGGACCTGGCACAGTGTCACCAGGGACGCGACCGACGGCGACGTGAGGTCACGTTCCACGCGGCTCAGGAAGCCCTTGGTCAGGCCTGTAGCGTCGGCAACCTGCTCGATGGTCAGCCGCTGGGACTGCCGGGCGGCACGGATTCGGGAACCGATGGCAACGGGAACGTTGCTCGGCTCAACTGGCAGTGCCTTCATGTGCGGACCTTTCATGGCCGGCGGTGCGGCCCCATCTCTGGAGCAATCCTAGTGGCCAACCGCCTTCGGGACGCCGCGAACGTCGCACGCGCGGCGTCGAACAGCAGATGATGGGGCCGACCTTGACTGTTGCGTCGGTCACAGCATTTGCTTTTAGGCAACAAGTGCCGTCTCTGAGGCAATATTTGAGGAACTCTTCCTCCCCACTCAACAGGAGCAGCGGAAGACCGGCGACCCCAGCAGCGCCGCCGGGATACCAGCCAAGCTGCAGATCAGCTCCAAGTAGCCCCAAATGGACGCCACTTCGTCAACATCGCCATCGTGGTGGTGTATCTCATCGCCATGCTGGCCTTCGGCTGGTGGGGCAAATCCCGCACCAAGAACAACAGCGACTTCCTGGTGGCCGGCCGCCGCCTCGGCCCGCTGCTCTACACCGGAACCATGGCCGCCGTGGTCCTGGGCGGCGCCTCCACCGTCGGCGGCGTCGGCCTGGGATACAAATTCGGCATTTCCGGCATGTGGCTCGTGGTGGCCATCGGCTCGGGTGTGCTCCTCCTGAGCCTGCTCTTCGCCGGCACCATCCAGCGACTGAAGATCTACACGGTCTCCCAGATGCTCAGCCTGCGCTACGGCCAACACGCCACCCAGACCTCCGGCATCGTAATGCTGGCCTACACCCTGATGCTGTGCGCCACCTCCACCGGCGCCTACGCCACCATCTTTGTGGTCCTGTGCGACTGGGAGCGCTGGCTCGCCATCGCCGTCGGCGGCGCCATCGTCCTGGTCTACCTCTCCCGTCGGCGGCATGTGGTCCATCACCCTGGCCGACCAGGTGCAGTTCATCATCAAGACCGTCGGCATTTTCGCCCTGATGCTGCCGTTCACGCTCAACGCAGCAGGCGGCTTCGACGGGATCCGTGCCCGCGTTGACGCCAGCTTCTTCCAGCTCGACGGCATCGGGATTCAGACCATCGTCACCTACTTCGTGGTCTGTACCCTGGGCTTGCTCATCGGCCAGGACATCTGGCAGCGCGTCTTCACCGCCAAGACCACCACCGTGGCCCGCTGGGGCGGCGCCACCGCAGGCGTCTACTGCATCCTGTACGGCGTCGCCGGCGCCCTGATCGGCCTGGCCGCCCGCGTGGCCCTGCCCGACATCGACGTCGCCAACCTTGGCAAGGACGTTGTCTACGCCGAGGTCGCCACCCAGATCCTGCCGATCGGCATCGGTGGCCTGGTCATGGCCGCCGCAGTCGCAGCCATGATGTCCACCGCCTCCGGCGCCCTGATCGCGGCCGCCACGGTTGCCCGCGCCGACGTGGTGCCGTTCGTGGCCAGCTGGTTCGGTAAGACGATCAACACCGACGACACCGAAAACCCCGAGCACGACGTCCGTGCCAACCGTTACTGGGTCCTGGGCCTGGGCGTCGTGGCCGTTCTGATCTCCATGGCCGCGCAGGACGTCGTGGTGGCACTCACCATCGCCTACGACATCCTGGTGGGCGGCCTGCTGGTGGCCATCCTCGGCGGCCTGGCCTGGAAGCGCGGTACCGGCATCGCAGCCGCCTGGTCCATGGCCGTCGGCTCGGTGCTGACCCGGGCACTGCTGATCGCGTACGCCACGGGAATCATTCCCAGCGAAGACGGTGTCTACGCCAACGATCCCATTTACTGGGGCCTGGGCGCGTCGCTGGTTTCCTACATCGTGATCTCGCTGCTCACGCCTCCCACGGACCCCGAGGTCCGCGAGGCCTGGGAGAAGCGGGTCGCAGGAGCTGTCACCGAAGAACTGCCCATGGAAGCCCACCCGATGGCCAGCCACCCGACCCACTAAGGATCTCGATAGGCTCGAACGCCGGAGATAAAGGCTCAACCAACGCAGAGTACGACGGCGGCACTCCCCTTCGCTTCCCCTGCGAACCGGAGTGCCGCCGTCGTTCGTTTCATTCCGTTCCGCGGAACTCGTCCTCATCGAGTGGGACCACGCGCTCCTCGGCGTCGACTGCTACCGGAGGCGTGGGAACCACCACTTCTTCGGCGTCCCAGTCGTCCACGCTGATGGGGACGTCCTCGGCGTAGTCATAGGCGGGATCCGCTTCAACGGATTCCAGGTGCGGCATGTCCGGGTACTGTCCGGTGGTGCTCATGATTCGACCTCCGTTTGTTCGCCTTGACGTGCTTCGTGAGTGGGCGCGGGCGGACGCCACTCCTTCATCACAGCACCGCCGGTGGGCCCGGTCAAGAGCCGCCGGAACCCGGCCGGGAACACCCGGTGGACCTGCATATTTTGAGGGAAACCTAAACTCCGCAGTGAGGTCAGCCAGCCGAAAACCCGCGTCGTTCCGCGGTAAGCTGGGCGGTGCAATGGGGCCGAACCTTCCCCATCCAGCACAGGAGCCTTGCGTGTCTCAGCACCACAATCCCCACCAAGCAGCGCCCGCGGAATCCAATCCATCCGCGCCGCAGCCCACGCCGGCGGACCTCCGCCGGTGGCGCCAGTACCTGGCGGACGAACGGGCAGAGGCCGCCGTCTACCGCGACCTCGCCCAGAACCGTGACGGCGAAGAGCGTGCCATCCTGTTGGCCCTCGCCGAAGCCGAAGGACGGCACGAGGCCCACTGGCTGCGGCTCCTCGGCGACCACGCCCAAAAGTCCCGGCCGGCATCGCTCCGCAGCCAGTTCCTGGGTTTCCTGGCCCGCCACTTCGGCTCCGTTTTTGTCCTGGCCCTCGCTCAGCGCGCTGAGGGCCGCTCCCCCTATGCCTTGGATCCCAACGCCACGGACGCCATGGCAGCGGATGAGCAGATCCATGAGGAAGTGGTCCGCGGCCTGGCAACCCGTGGCCGCAGCCGGCTCGCCGGGACCTTCCGCGCCGCCGTCTTTGGCGCCAACGATGGCCTGGTCAGCAACCTCTCACTCGTGGTGGGCATGGCCGCTTCCGGAGTGGGCAGCGGTGTGGTGCTGCTCAGCGGTGTGGCCGGGCTCCTCGCGGGCGCCATGTCCATGGCCGCGGGCGAGTTTGTCTCCGTCCGGTCCCAGCGCGAGCTCCTGGCCGCCACACGTCCCACCCAGATCACCCTCGCCGCCGCCCCGAAACTGGACATCGAACACAACGAACTGATGCTCGTCTACCTGGCGCGCGGGATGACCCACGAAGCGGCCGAACACCGCGTGGCCGAACGCATGGGCCTGCTGAGCTGCGACTGCGATCCCAGCCTGTCGCTGCAGCCCGAATTGCCGGAGTTGGAGGACCAGCACGAGGCCGTGGGCACTGCGTGGGGGGCGGCAATGTCCAGCTTCTGCTTTTTCGCGTCCGGCGCCGTGGTCCCCATCCTGCCGTTCCTGTTCGGTCTGACCGGGGTGGCCGCCCTGGTGGTGGCCGCGGTGCTGGTGGGGCTGGCGCTGCTGGCCACCGGCGGAATCGTGGGCCTGCTGTCCGGGACGTCGCCGCTGACGCGCGGGCTGCGCCAGCTGGGCATCGGCTTGGGCGCCGCGTCCGTAACCTATGTGCTGGGGCTGGCATTCGGCACTGCTGTGGGCTAGGCGCTGCCGGAAATGGGCTAGGCGCCCAGCACCGCGAGCGCCTCGTCCACACTGTCCACCAGGAAGATCCGGTCCTCCATGGCACGTCCGGCCGCCAGCCGCTGGAGCATGGGCCACGCGGGATACTCGTACTCCCAGTGCTGCCGCCCCACCAGCACCATCGGCGTCACGGCTTCGCGCGCGCTGTAGTAGTTCTCGCAGGCGTCCTGGAAGATTTCCTGCACGGTCCCGGCCGCGCCCGGCAGGAAGATGATGCCGCCGTCGCACAGTTCCAGCAGGATCGCCTCCCGGATGGCGTTCGCGAAGTACTTGGCGATGTGGGTGGCAAAGTAGTTGGGCGGCTCATGACCGTAAAACCAGGTGGGGATGCCCAGCGACGGGGTTCCGCCCGGATAACGTTCGACGACGGCGGCCGCCTCGCGTGCCCACGCGGACACCGAGGGGCGGAAGCCGGGGACGGATCCAAGCCCGGCCAGTGCCGCCGTGAACTCCGCAAGCGGAACGTGGCTGAGATAGGCGCCGAGGTTCGCCGCTTCCATGGCACCGGGGCCGCCGCCTGTAGCGACCCTCCGCCCGCTCTGCGCCAGGAGCCTGCCCAGCTCGGCTGCCTGGGTGAAGTCCGGGGTGCCCCGCTGGGCGGCATGGCCGCCCATCACGCCCACAGTGGAGCGGCCGGCGTGGAGGTCCGCGTGTATGAACTCGTCCAGGGCGTCGCCGATGGCGTGGTCATGCAGCGCCGAGGCCAGGGTGGCGTCCAGCCGGTTGCGCTGCCCCGGGATGATGCTCCACTGGTACACCAGGGCGTCAGGCAGCTCCTCATAGGGTGAAGTTTCCAGGCCGGCATACAATTCCTGCGGCGTGTAGAGCCGGGCCCGGTAGGGATCGAACGGCACACCCTGCAGCCTGGGGAAGATCAGTGCGCCGCGCCGACGAAGCCCCTCTTCCACGCCCTGGTCGAAGGTACACCCCAGGAAAATGGCACCTTCCACGTCCAGGGTTTCCAGCGCCGCGTTCCGGCCACGCAGATCCAGGGACTGGGCGTGCCAGCCGTGCATGGCCACCGCGCCAGCGGCGACCAGCCGGTCGAAGGCCTCCAGGCTCTCAACCTCTAGGGTCCGCGGGCTGGGGACCAGGCCACCGGAGGGGTTCACGCCGGGGACCTAGCGTGCCGCTCCGGCTGCGCCGGTGACGTACTCGTCCAACCGGGCCAGCGTCTTTTCAATGCTGACGGGGTGGCGGCGCAAGTAACCTGCCAGCCGGAGGAAGACCTTGCCGCGGACCTCCCTGGCGTCCCATTGTTCGATGACGCGCGTGCCGGCAGCACCGTCCGCGCCGGTGGCCGGTTCGAGGATGTAGCGCCAGACATGGCCGTAGAAATGGCGCCAGGCGATGCGCCGGCCCTCCTCGAACTCGGAGACCGTGTTCAGGATCTTGTAGTCCACGGCCATGTTCATTTCCATGCCGAACCGGGCGCCGAGGCCCAGCCGTTCCGGGCCGCGCGGCTGGGCGCCCTTCACCGTGCCGGAACCGTCGATCGCACTGTGCAGCGCGGGCGTGGCCAGGACTTCAAAGATCACTTGGGGGGGAGCGGCGATGAAGCGTTCGCGGGAGACGAGGTATCGGTTGTTCATCCCCCCAGCCTAGGACCACAGGCACGAATGGAGGGACGCCCGCCAGTGGCAGCCTTGACCTCCAAAATTCCGCTGATATTATCAACTAAGGCAGTATGTCCTATCAAGCGGACATATCAGGACATGGATGTCCGCCCGAACCTCGGGCGGGCACCAGGGTCCGGCATGGAACGAGGAGTATTTAGTGGCGAATCAACTTGGTCTCATCATCGACCGTTCCTCGCCCGTGCCCCTGTATCACCAGGTGGTCCAGGGCATCGAGAACGCCATCCATAGCGGAATCCTGGAACCCGGCAGCCGGCTGGAGAACGAAATCGATCTCGCGGCCCAGCTGAACCTGTCCCGGCCCACCATGCGCAAAGCCATGGACGAACTGGTCCGCTCGGGGCTGCTGGTCCGCAAGCGCGGCGTGGGCACCCAGGTGGTCTCCAGCCAGGTCCGCCGCCCCCTGGAGCTCTCCAGCCTGTTTGATGATCTCTCCAACAACGGCAAGAAGCCCACCACGCAGGTGCTGACTTTCTCCCACATGGAGGCCGACGCGGCGACGCTCGCCACCCTCGAACTGCCCGCCGGTTCCAATGTGTACCACTTCACCCGCCTGCGGAAAGTGGGCGGCAAGCCCCTGGCCCTGATGGAGAACTGGGTCCGGGACGACATCGCCACGATGGACGAATCCATGCTTGCCTCTGAGGGCCTCTACGCCATTCTCCGCCGTGGTGGCGTGAACTTCCGCCTTGCCTCGCAAAGAATCGGCGCCATGATCGCCAACGACTATCAGGCGGGCCTGCTGGAGGCTGAGGTCAATTCCGCGCTGGTCACCATGGAACGCACCGCAACAGACGACGCCGGCCGCCGGGTGGAAACCGGACACCACGTGTACCGGGCGGATTCGTACAGCTTTGAAATGACACTCGTACAGCGATAGCGCAAGGAATACATTAATGACTAACTGGGTCTACCCCCTGGGCAGCGCCGCCGACGGCGCTTGGGACATCTCTCTCGGAACCTCCGATTCAACCCTGGCCGTGGACGGCTGGGCCCATACGGGCCTGAAGGTGGCCACCCTAACTGCAGGGGCCGCCGTCGTTCTCCCGGCAGCGGACGAGGAGCGCATAGTGGTTCCGCTCAACGGCTCCTTCACCGTCGCCGTGGACGGTGAAGAGTATGTCCTGAAGGGGCGGGCGTCCGTGTTCCACGGCCCCAGCGACGTGCTGTACTCGGGAACGGGCCGCGCCGTCACCATCAGCTCGTCCGACGGCGGACGGGTGGCGGTCGCCACCGCGCCGGCGAAAGCCTCCTATCCCACCCGGCTGGTTACCGCGGCGGAGACGCCCGTGGAACTCCGCGGGGCCGGCAACTGCTCCCGCCAGGTCCACAATTTCGGTACGCCCGCGGCCCTCGAAGCTGACCGATTCATCGTGTGCGAAGTCCTCACTCCCGCCGGAAACTGGTCCTCCTACCCTCCGCACAAGCACGATGAGGAGAAGGACGGCGAAACGAACCTCGAAGAGATCTACTACTTCGAAACGCAGGTGGCTGCCGGTTCCGGGGCACCCGCCGACGCCGATGCCATCGGCTACCAGCGCGTGTACGCCTCGGATGAGCGGCCCATCGACGTCGCGGCCGAGGTCCGCACGGGCGACGTTGTGCTGGTCCCCTACGGCTGGCATGGCCCCGCTATGGCAGCCCCGGGCTATGACCTGTATTACCTGAACGTGATGGCCGGCCCCGGCCCCGTCCGTGAATGGCTCATCAGCGACGACCCGCACCACGGCTGGGTCCGCCAAAGCTGGGACGGCCAGGACATCGATCCCCGGCTGCCGTTCGGCGGGTAGAGATCAAGCTCTGGTGATCAAGAGAATGTCCCTCCGGAACGGATTCCGGAGGGACATTTTCATGGCAGCGGTACGCTCACCTGGCTACGCTCATGGCCACCCTGACCGGGACACCAGTAGCCAGTGATTCCTGGGCGGCGTCAGCCACGCGGGAAGCGGCCACAGCGTCTTCCGGGGTGCAGGGGTTCCCGCGCCGGCCCAGGATCAGCTCGACGAACGCGGCCATCTCGGATCGGTACGCCTGGTCGAAGCGTTCGGCGAAGGTCCGGTGGGGTTCCCCGGCGGGGAACCCGATCCCGGCTTCGGCCGACGCCATGGCCGTTTGTTCATCGAGCCCAACCATCAGCGAACGGCTGGAGCCCTGGATTTCCAGGCGGACGTCGTGGCCGGCGCCGTTGTAGCGGGTGGCTGAGACGGTGCCGACTGTCCCGTCGTCGAACGTGACCAGGGCCAGCGCCGTGTCCACGTCGCCCACGGCGCCGATGGCCGGGTCGCCGTTGTTGGAGCCCTTCGCATAGACCTCCACAATCTCGCGGCCGGTCAGCCAGCGCAGGATGTCGAAGTCGTGGACGGAGCAGTCGCGGAACAGTCCGCCGGAGCTGGCGAGGAACTCCACGGGCGGCGGCGCCATGTCGCAGGTGACGGCGCGCAGGGAATGGACCCACCCCAGTTCGCCCGCCTGGTAGGCACGCTTGGCCTCCAGGTAGCCGTGGTCGAAGCGGCGCTGGTGGCCTATCTGCACCACGCCGTTGTTGTCGCGGATGTAGTCCAGCACCGGCAGGGCATCCGCCACGTTCATGGCCACAGGTTTTTCGCAGAAGACCGGGATTCCGGCGTCCACCCCCGCCTTGATCAGCTCTGGGTGGGTTCCGGTTCCCGTGGCGATGACCAGCCCGTCCACGCCGGCGGCGATGAGTTCCGCCACCGAGGGCACGAAGCCGGCACCGAGGCCGGCCGCAATCCCTTTGGCGTGGTCCTCGGCAACGTCGGTGAGCAGGAGCCTGACATTGATGCCCTCGGGGTTGAGAACTCCGTTGAGCGCGGCGATGTTGTTCGCGTGCATGACGCCGATGCGCCCCACTCCGACCAGACCGAGAATGACGTCCTTCATAGTGTTCCTTCCGTTGAAAACGTTATAGTGGCCGGCACCGTGAATGCCGTCCGGAAGGCCGCAAGGGCTGCCTCGTCGTCGCTGCTGGCCCAAGCTTCCATACCCACCGTCCCCTCGTAGCCTGCGTCCGCGAGCGCCCTGGCCACGGCCGGGTAGTTGATCTCCCCGGTTCCGGGTTCGCAGCGGCCCGGTACGTCCGCCACCTGGACTTCGCCTATGTGGGGCAGCGCGGTCCGCACAAGCTCGATGAGGTTCCCCTCCCCCAGCTGTGCGTGGTAGAGGTCCAGCATGAGCTTCACGTTGGGGTGACCGACCGCTTCCACGAGCGCCAGGGTGTCCTTGGCCCGGGCGAGCGGAATGCCGGGGTGGTCCAGGATCGTGTTGAGGTTCTCCAGGCAGAACGTCACCCCATACTTCGCCCCCAAGTTGCCGAGTCGCTCCAGCGTCCGCGCCCCGGTGCTCCACATTTGGCCGGTGGACCGGTGGAGGGGGCGGGCGGCCTGGCCATCGATGAGCTCCGCGGAGTGCACCACCATGCGGCTGACGCCAAGCTCCAGGGCTGTGGGAATCAGCGACTCGGCCGTCCGCACCACGTCGTCGGCCGTGGCGGGGTCCACGAGGCTGCCGGAGGTGTACCCGGTCATGGAGGAGAACACCGCGCCGGTGGCCTTGAGCGCGGCCAGGTCCTTGCCCCTGGAGTCCCACATCTCGACGTCGAACCCGGCGTCGTGGAGCCGCTGCACCCGTTCCACAAACGGCAGGTCCGTGAAGACCATTTCTGCACAGACGGCCAGCCGCATCAGACGCCCGCCTGAGCGACGTCACGCCGCGCCAAGGGGGCAGCAGCCACAGCCACCGGACCGCCCTGTTTGACCGATTCGATGCACGCCAGCGCCATGGCCAGCGCACGGCGGGCGTCTGCGGCCCCGGGAGTGAGGGTGAAAGCGCCCGACGGCGGCGGTGTGCCGTCACGCTGCGCCCGAACCGTGGCTGCGAAATCGGCGAGTTCGTCCGTGTAGGCCTGCCGGAAGAGTTCCACGTTGAGGCGCGGGGTTTCCGCGGACAGTCCCTCCGCCGTGTAACGCCGGGCCGCCGTCCCGGTGGCACGGCCGGCCTGGACCATGCCCTTGGAACCGAAGACCTCTCCGCGGATGTCGTAGCCATAGAGGGCACTGAAGTTTGCTTCCGCCACGGCGATGGCGCCGTTGCTGTAGCGGATGGTCACCACCGCGGTGTCCAGGAAGCCCTGATCGCGCAGCGCCGGTTCCACGAGGGCGTCGGCCACGGCATAGACCTCCACCGGCTCGGCGCCTTCGTTGAACCAGTTCAGGGTGTCGAAGTCGTGAATCAGGGTTTCCAGGAAGACCGTCCACGCGGGGACCCTGGCCGCGTTCGGGATGCTGCCGTTGCCCGGATCGCGGGTCAGCGAGCGCAGGAGCTGCGGCTGCCCGGCGATGCCGGCCGCAAGGTCTTTCTTGGCGGCCTGGAAGTCATCCGCATAGCGTCGGTTGAAGCCGATCTGGAAATGCACCCCGGATTTTTCAACGGCGGCAAGCGCGGCATCGAGTTCTTCCAGGCTCTGGCCCGCAGGCTTCTCGCAGAAGACGTGCTTCCCCGCGGCGGCAGCCTGGGTGATCAGGGCGGCGTGGAAGCGGGCCGGGCTGGCGATGACCACGGCGTCGATTTCCGGATCGGCCAGGATGTCCGCGGCGTCGGCAGTGACCTTGGCTGTGCCCAGTGATTGGGCAAGGGTCTGCGCGGATTCCACATTGGGGTCAGCGATGGCAGCGAGGATAGCGCCTGGGACCCGGCGGGCGATGCTTTCGGCATGGAACGCCCCCATCCAGCCGGAGCCGATGAGCCCGACTTTTACGGGTGCGGGGAGTCCGCCGGAGTGCTGTTCGATGTAGGCCATGGGCCTGTCCTTTCGGTGGTCAGAACAAATATGAATCAGAGCCGGGCGGTTTCCTCGTCCGCCAACGTCTCTTCGCCTGGGAACACCACGCCCAGCTGGCGGCGGATTTCGTCGGCAACGTCCAAGGTTCGGATGGACGCTGCCAGGGTCCGCTGCCACGCCTGCGTCTGCCCGGCGGCCACGGCACGGGCCACGGCAGCGGCTTCGTAGTGCAGTCCCTCGAAGTGGCCGCCGGCCGGTTCCTCATGGCGCAGCCGGGGCCCGTCCGGGAAGCGGACTTCGAAGCCACCGGGCATGTTGAAAGGCCCGTCGATAGTCAGCGTGGCTTCGGAACCGACTATCGTGGCGGACGTAGGCGTGAAGTTGTGCACGTGCGTGTTCACCACGGCCTGCGCGCCGCCGGCGAACTGCATGATGGCGGACAGCTGGGCGTTGACCCCGGATTCGTGAGGCTGGCCCATGGCACGCAGCTGTTCCGGCAGGCCCAGGACCTCGGTGACGAGGGCCATCGGGTACGTGCCGAGGTCCAGCAGCGGGCCGCCCGCCAGCGCGGGATCGAAGATCCTGTGGCTGCGGTCGAAGTGTTCGCCGTATTCGGCAAAAATCGTGGTGACGGTGCCCAGGGTCCCGGCGTCGAGGATCTGCCGGATCACGTCGAACTTGGGCAGGAAGAAACTCCACATGGCCTCGGCGGCGAACACACTGGCGGCCTCGGCGCGCTGGGCGATGTCCCGGGCCTGCGCCGCGTTGAGGCCGATCGGTTTCTCGACCAAAACGTGTTTGCCGGCGTCGAGGGCGAGCACCGCGGCCTGGTGGTGGAAGTTGTGTGGCGTGCAGACGTAGACGATGTCGACGTCCGGGGCGGCGGCCAATTCCGCATAGCTACCGTAGGCGGCTGGCACGTCGAAAGCATCCGCGAATGCCTTGGACCGGCTGAGCGAACGGGACCCGACGGCAACAATCACCTGGTCCGTGTGTGCCTGGACGGATTCCGTGAAGCGTTCGGCGATCCAGCCTGGTCCCATGATCCCCCAGCGCAGCACCGGTGCATCCCGGGAACCGGGCACGCGGGAAACCGGCAGGGCAGAGATGCTCATGAGTAGCTCACTTTCGTGTAGGCGCTGTCGCTGTGCAGGGACTGGATCATGGCTTGGGCAACGAGCGAGGCGTTGAGGCCATCCTGCGCCCCGGCCGAGGGTGGTTGTTCCCCCTGGGCCAATGCTGAGATCCACGCTTGCAACTGCAGCCGGTACGCGTCGGCAAACCGCGGGCGCCAGTCTGCGGGTATCGCCGTCTGACTGAGACCCGCCTGCTGGACCCCCAGCAGTACGGAATTCTTCAGGCCGGTGGTGCCCCGTTCCGAGACAACCTCGCAACTCGTGGTGTAGCCGTACTGGGCGTTCAGGAACAGCTCCAGGGTGGTCACCGTGCCGTCGGCGGTGCGGAGCATCATAAAGGCCGGGTCCTGCAGGCCGCCGTCGGCATGGCGTGAGCTCCGCCCGGCCTGCCATGACACTTCAGTGATGGGAGAGTCCAGCAGCCAGGGAATAATGTCCAGCTCGTGGATCGCCGAATTGGTGATGGCCGATTCCGAGGTGGTGCCGGGGCCCGCAGCAGCGTTGCGGCTGGTGCAGTGGACCATCAGGGGCTCACCTTGGACCCGGTCCTGCACGGACTGGCGCAGGGCCACGTAGCCGGGGTCGAAGCGCCGCATAAAGCCCAGTGAGAGCAGCGATGCGCCAGTGGCGGCCACAATATCGGCGTCCGCCGCTACCACCTCAAGGCTCTCCAGGAGTGTGGGTGCCATTGGCTTTTCGCACAACACCGGGGTCATCGCCTCGAAGCATTCCAGCACCAGCCCGGCGTGCGTGGAGTCGTGCGAGGCCACCACGACGGCGTCCACCTCGCTTGAATTGATCAGCTCGGAGGGATCGGTGGTGATGCGGGCGGCCAGTGGCGCAGCGGCCGCGGCACGGCCGGCGTCGATATCTGCCACATAAGTGACTTCAGCGCCGCCGATAGTGGTGGAGAGATTCCTGATGTGGTCGGCGCCCATGATTCCGGCGCCGATGACGCCTACCCGGATCGGCATGTTGGTCCTTTCCTGTCCATCGTGATTCTGCACGTCATTTGATGGCTGCCCATGGCAAGGCAGGGCCCCGCCGGCAGTCCGCCGGAGGGCCCCTTCGGCCGGCGCCTGTTAGGTGTGTCTTGGGGAGCCTGCCTGGAAGGCATCTGCGACGTCGGCCACGTCCGCGACCTCCGCCTGGACTTCTTTGACGATGTCGCTGTGGCCGCCGAGTTGTTCGAGTTCGTGGGCGAGTTCGGCGAGTTCGGCGCCGCCGGCCATCTGGGCGGTGAGTTCGTCGAGGGTGATGTCTTTCTTGTCGTAGTAGCCGATCGACTTGCCGCGTTTGAGCAGCAGGAACCGGTCCCCGACGGGGAAGGCGTGGTGCGGGTTGTGGGTGATGAAGATGACCCCGAGGCCGCGGTCGCGGGCCTGCAGGATGTAGCGCAAAACCACACCGGACTGCTTCACGCCCAGCGCCGCCGTCGGCTCATCCAGAATCAGGACCTTCGCGCCGAAGTACACGGCCCGGGCGATCGCCACACACTGGCGTTCACCGCCGGAGAGCTGGCCGATGGGCTGCTCCACATCGCGCAGGTCGATGCCCATCTCGGCGAGTTCCTGGAGCGTGATCTCCTTCATCTTCTCGACGTCCAGGCTCTTGAACGGGCCAAAGCCGCTGGTCAGCTCCGAGCCGAGGAAGAAGTTCCGCCAGATCGGCATCAGCGGCACCACCGCGAGATCCTGGTAGACCGTGGCAATGCCGGCGTCCAGGGCGTCACGCGGGGACGTGAATTTTCGTTCCTCGCCCATGATGTTCAGGACCCCGGCGTCGTGCTGGTGCAGGCCGGCGATGATCTTGATCAGGGTGGACTTACCGGCGCCGTTGTCGCCCAGCACGCAGGTCACGCGGCCGTTGTCCACGGCCATGGTGACCTCGCTCAGGGCGATGATGTTGCCGTAATGCTTGCCTACTGCCTCGAGGGAGAGCAGGTGGACGGGGGTGTGGGTGAGGGGATCTTTTTCGTTCTGGAGCAGCGTTTGCTGGTCGATCTCTTTGGCATTCATTTTCCCGGGCCCCTTTACTTGAGTTCCGCGCGGCGCTTGACGATGAGGTTGACGATGGTGGCCAGCAGCAGCATCAGGCCCAGGAAGAACTTGAACCAGTCCGGGTTCCACTGGGCGTAGACGATGCCCTTGTTGGCCATGCCGAAGATGAACGCGCCGATCGCGCCGCCCACCGCGGACCCGTAGCCGCCGGTCAGGAGGCAGCCACCGATGACCGCGGCGATGATGTAGAGGAACTCGTTGCCGATGCCTTCCCCGGACTGGACGGAGTCGAACGCGAAGAGGTTGTGCATGCCCAGGATCCAGCCGCAGAACCCGACAGCCATGAACAAACCGATTTTGGTTTTGTTGACCGGGACGCCGACGGCACGGGCGGCGTTCGCGTCGCCGCCGACGGCGAAGATCCAGTTCCCGACCTTGGTCCTCAGCAGGATCCAGGACGCGACCGCAACCAGGCCGATCCAGATGAACACGGTGATTTTCACGTCCACGTCCCCGATCGGGACGGAGGAGGCGAATACGGCCTTCGCGGACGCGAAGCCGTCCATGTCCGAGATCGACGGGGAGGACACGGATCCGCCGATCAGCCGGGTCAGGCCCAGGTTCAGGCCGGTCAGCATCAGGAACGATGCCAGGGTCACGATGAAGGACGGGAGTTTGGTCTTCATCAGGATCAGGCCGTTGATCAGCCCGATCGCCAGGGACACCACCAGTGCCAGGGCCACGCCGACCCAGACGTTCGTGGCGAAGTACCAGGAAAACATTGATGCGGTCAGCGCGGACGAGATCACCGCGACACCGGTGGAGAGATCGAATTCCCCGCCGATCATCAACAGCGATACCCCGACGGCCATGATCCCGATCGTGGAGCTGCCGTAGAGCACGGTCGCGAACGCGTTGGGCTGGATGAAGGTCTGGGAGACCGAGGCGAAAAACACGAACAGCACGATCGCCCCGACCAGGGCGCCGACTTCCGGGCGGCCCAGGAGCTTCTGTAGCGGATTGCGTTTGCCGACACGTTCATCAGTGACCGGCGGCGGTGTCTTCGACGGCGGTGTCTTGGAAATGGTCTGGGTCATGGTGCTTCTCCTACTCCGGGCCGGGTTCCGGGCCCCGCAAGGGCCCGGAACCCGGCTCAAAGGATCCTTAGCGGATGCCTTCTTTGGCGAATTTGAGTGCGTCAGCCGCTGCGGCCTTGCCGACGATGGACGGGCCGGTCAGTACCGGCTGGCCGCCGCCGATCTCGAACCCGCCACGCTTGTTCTGCCAGATCGCATCAATCGCCCCGTACCCCTGCAGCCACGGCTGCTGATCCACGGTGAAGAGGATCTCGCCGTCGGCGATCTTCTGGGCAAGCTCGGCGTTCATGTCGAAGGAGGCCACCTTGGCCTTGCTGCCGGCCGAGTTGACGGCCTTCAGGATGGTGAGTGTGAAGGGGGCGCCCAGGCCGACGATCGAGTCAGCGTCCGCGGTGGCCTGCAGCTTGGCGGTCACGGTGGAGGACACCTGGGTCATGTCGGTGCCGGCGACATAGAGGATTTCCGTTGCGGTCAGCTTGTCCTTGACGCCGGCGCACCGGGCTTCAAGGCCAACGTGGCCCTGTTCCTGAATGACGCAGATGGGGTGGGACAAACCCTCGCTCTGGAGCTTGTCGCCAACAGCTGCACCGGCCAGCTTTTCATTCGAGCCGAAGTGCGTAAAGGCACCGAGCTGTGCCGAAACCGATTCGCCGGCATTGAGGCTGACTACGGGGATGCCGGCTTCCGTGGCCTTCTGCAGGGCGCCCTTAAGCGCATCGGGCTTGGCCAGGGTCACTGCTATGCCGTCGACGTTCTGGTTGATGGCCTGCTCGATCAGCTGGGCTTGCCGGCCGCCCTCAGGATCGGACGTGTAAAGCAGCTCCACGTTGTCCTTCGCCGAGGCCTCCTCGGCTCCCTTGCGCACGATGTCCCAGAAGGTATCCCCCGGGGCCGCGTGCGTGATCAATGCGATCTTCAGCTTCGGCGTGGACACAGCCTGGCCTGCGGCGCCGCCCCCGGCGGCCTCGGGAGCCTTGCCGCCACTGCTTGAACACGCGCTCAGGGCCAGCATGGGCACCACAGAGGCCACGAGGGCCGCCTTACGCCACGAAAACTTCGTCACGAGTTATCTCCTTTGATCCGGGCCCCTCGGCGCTTCGCTGCGCCAGTCAGTCGGCCTTCTACAACGATCATGGTGACTCAATTCACATAAGTCAATAGTTTGTCCTGACATTAGGATGTTTTTACGTAAAACAACCAGTGGGTGACTGTAAATCTCGGCGTCGGCTTCGACCAAGCTGGCTCCGCCGCGCCCGCCGCTGGAGAGTGCCACGTCAGGGGTGAGGGTGCCCGGACTGGCCCCTCAGGGGCGCCTTTCCCCGGCTGCACGCCCGCGCCTGACGCCGGGCACGCAAAAGCCCCTTCGAGCGGCTCAAAGGGGCTTCTGCGCCAGCAGGGCAGGTCAGGGGGCCGGGCTGCCAGCCAGGGCTTTAGTGCCGGCAACGTGCTTGAAGTAGTGCTCCACGTCTTCCAAACTCTTATCCTTGGTCTCCGGGACGTACTTGGCAGCAAACGCGATGGCGCCCACCCCCAGCACCGCGAACACGAAGAATGTGCTGGACAGGCCGATAGCGGCGAGTAGCTGCGGGAAGCCGAAGCCCACCAGGAAGTTCACGATCCACAATATGAATGCCGACGCTCCCATCCCGAGACCACGGATCTTCAGCGGGAAGATTTCGGACAACATGAGCCAGGTGACCGGCGAAATGGCACCCTGCTGGAAGGCCAGGAAGGTGACGGTCAAAGCCAGAATCACGAAGCCGCGGCCTATACCTTCGGGCAGGACCAGCGAGAAGAAGCCGATCAGCAGCAGGGCGGCCGTTGTACCGATCTGGCCGGTGATAAGCATCTTTCGGCGGCCCACCTTGCCAAGCAGCCAGATCCCCACGAAAGTTGCCAGCACGGAAATAACGCCGTTGGCGATGTTGGCGGTCAATGCGGCCTCCCGGCCAAAACCGGAATCGGCCAAAATCTGGGTTCCGTAGTACATGATCGAGTTGACGCCCGTGATCTGTTGGATGACAGCCAACCCGATGCCGACGACGAAAATCCGGCGGAGCCAGGGAATTCCGAGGTCCTGCCAGGAACCCATCTTGGACTTGTAGTCCTCAACGGCCATCGCTTTGACTTCTTCGAACTCGGCACGGGCCTCCGTCTGGGACCGAATTCGCTGCAGCACGCTGAGGGTTTCGCCGAAACTTCCCATGGAGGCCAGCCAGCGGGGGCTTTCCGGCATGAAGTTCATCCCGACCCACAGCGCGATCGCGGGCAAGGTGGCGATGACAAGCATCCACCGCCAGATTCCACCGGCCTCACCAAAGGTGTTGCCGAGATACGCGTTGAAGATGAAGGCCAGCAACTGCCCGGTGACGATCATCAACTCGTTCTGCGTGACGATGCGCCCGCGCAGTGCGCTGGGTGAAACTTCAGCCAGGTAGACAGGGACAGTCACGGACGCACCGCCCACGGCCAGACCCAACACGAAGCGTGCTGCAATCATGAACCCGGTGCTTGGCGCGAACGTGCAAGCCAGCGTTCCGATCAGGAAGATGATGGCCAGAACCATGATCATCTTCCGGCGCCCGTTGCGGTCTGCGAGGCGGCCGCCGAACAGTGCACCAAAGGCGGCACCGAACAGGAGCGAGGACGTCACCAGGCCTTCGGTCAGAGGCGTCAGCCCCAGATCTTCCTGCATGTAGGGCAGCGCCCCGTTGATGACACCGGTATCGTAGCCGAACAGCAGGCCCCCGAATGTCGAAATAATGGTGACCGTCCGCAGTGCGCGTTTGTGATTGACGGTCGGTTTCCGGGCCACGGCCGGTGAGGCCCCCGGCGCCGTCATACGCTCGCCTTCTGGATATGCTCCTTCATGGTCGCCAGTTGGTAGCGCGACACGTCCTTTGCGTTGTCATCTTCGGCGAAGACGCTGGACACCATAACGGTGTTGTCCTTATCCAGGAAGCCGATTTCCTTGAGCCCGCCGAAGAACTCGTCCCAGTTGACGTCGCCGTCGCCGATCTTCAGGTGCTGGTGCACACGCACGGCATTTCCGGGCGGGTTGGTGATGTAGCGCAGGCCGTGGGAGGCGTGGTGGTCCATGGTGTCCGAGACGTGGACCAGGCGCAGCCTGTCCCCGGCGGCCCGCATGATCTCCAAGGGCTTGTTGCCCATGTGGAACGAGTGCGAGGCGACGTAGACCATCCCGATGTTGGGCGAGTTGATGCCGCGGATGACGCGGATGGCGGCCAGGCCGTCTTCGACGAAGTCGTCCGGGTGCGGATCGATCAGGATGTCCAGGCCTTCACGCTCGATGATCGGCAGCAGCTCTTCCATGGAGCGGTAGAAGGCGCGCTCTGACTCTTCGGCCTTTTCGGGGCGGCCGCTGAATTCAGTGTTCATGGTGCTGACGCCCAGGTCCACGGCAATTTGGATGGCGCGCTTCCAGTAGCGGACCGCCGCCTCGCGGGCGTCCTCGTCCGGGCCGGACCAGCGCAGAACCGGCAGGATGGACGCGATTTCGACGCCGGCGTCCTTGCATGCCTTGTTCATCTGAGCCACGAGCTCGTCGTCGGCTTTGGGGTGGTTGTAGAACGGGATCATGTCCGCGTGCGGGGTCAGCTGCAGGTACTTGTAACCGAGATCGGCGGCGATGTGCGGAAATTCCAGCAGGCTGTGGCTGTGGTGGAACGGGGTGGGATCCAGGGCGATTTTCATGGTCACTCCTTGGTAAATGCGTCATTGATCTAGAGTTTTTGTCCAGATAATGCGCCGAGAAGGATCTCAAAGCCGCATTATCTGGACAAAAACTACGGGAGCGGGCGGGGCTGTTAGCTGTAGAGGTCCGGCTTGGTGTTCAGCCGGACCTTGACCTTTTCGCCCGACTTCTGGGCCTCGACGCCGGCTTCGCAGCAGGCGGCGGTAGCGTAGCCGTCCCAGGCGGTAGGTCCGCCGATTTCGCCACGGAGCGCCGCGTCCACCCAGGACTGGATTTCGACGTCGTACGCCGCGCCGAAACGCTCTTCGAAGCCGGGGGTTACGTTGCCGCCCCAGTGGCCGGCGCTGCGGGTATACAGGCCCTTGTCGCCGCCGATGTTCACGATCCCATCCTCGAAGGAGGCCTGGGTGGCCACCTCGTAGCCGAACTTGGCGTTGACGAAGATCTCCACGTCGGCCAGGACCCCCGTCTCGGTCTCGAGCAACACGTGCTGGGGGTCGTGCTGGCCGGCCGGGGCGTTCCGGGTGGCCTTGCCGAGCCGGACCTGGACGGAGGTGATTTCCTCACCGGTGAAGAACCGGATCGCGTCGAATTCGTGGACCACGGAGTCGTTGATCAGCATTTCGTTGGTGAAGCCCGGCGGGGTGGTGGGGTTGCGGTGCTGGTGGTGGAGCATCAGCAGCTCGCCGAGGTCGTGGCCATGGATAAGCCGGCCCAGGGCCGCGTATTCGGCGTCGAAGCGGCGCATGAAGCCCACCTGGATGCGCTTATGGCCCAGCTTTTCCTCTGCCTGAACGATCTTCCAGGCTGATTCGACATCCGGGGTGAGCGGCTTTTCGCAAAGGATCGGAATGTCCTTGGCGAGGGCCTTCAGCAGGATGTCCTCATGCAGGAAGCCGGGGGTGGCGATCAGGACGGCGTTGACGTCCCCGTTGTTCAGGGCCTCGTCGGCGTCGGCCAAGGCGACGGCGCCCGGAATGCCTTCGATGGCGGCCTGGGCGCGGGCGAGGTCCACGTCCACGACGGCGGCAACTTCGGCGCCGTGGATGCGGGTGTTGAGCCGCTGGATGTGGTCTGCGCCCATCCGGCCGGCGCCGATCACAGCGACGCGAAGAATGTCAGTCATGATTCTGTCCTTTGATTCAGTGAGCTTTAGTTGACGGCCGTGCGGGAGCCGCAGGAGAGCAGGTAGTTCCGGGTGCGTTTAGCGATTGGCATCGGCACGTCGAAGGATACGGGGTACATATCCTGCTCCACAATGCCGAAAATGGGCCGGTTCAGCGCCTCGACGGCTTCAATCACGGCGCGGAGGTCCGGCAGTCCGCTCGGCGGCTCGGTCATAACGCCGGCCAGGTTCGCGGCGGCCCAGGTCATATTTTCCGCGTTGACCTTCTTCAGGATCTCCGGGTTGATCTGCTTCAGGTGCAGGTAGCCGATCCGGTCCGGATAATTCTTGATCAGTTCCAAGCTGGAGGCCCCGCAGTATTCCGCGTGACCGGTATCCAGACACAGGTTCAGGTACTCCGGGTCGGTCGCGGCGAGGAGGGTCTCGATGTCCTGCTGCGCGCCGACATGAGAATCGGCGTGGGAATGGAACTGCTGCTTCAGGCCGAACTCTTCGAGCAGGGTCTTTCCCATTCGGTTGTGCCCGGCAAAGAGATCCTCCCACTGACGGTCGTTGAGTTCGCCGCTTTCGACCGCCTCGCCAGTGACATCGTCGCGCCACATCGCCGGGATGACAACGATGTTTTCTCCACCCATCGCAGCGGTGAGTTCGGCGACCTTTCGGGCGGGTTCCCACGCGGCGTCGTACTCTCTCCCGCCGCGGTGGAAAGCGGTAAACACGGTGCCGGCGGTGACCTTCAGGTCGCGCTGCTTGAGCTCCTCGGCGAGCCGTGC
Source organism: Pseudarthrobacter sp. NBSH8 (assembly GCF_014217545.1). Classification (NCBI taxonomy): domain Bacteria; kingdom Bacillati; phylum Actinomycetota; class Actinomycetes; order Micrococcales; family Micrococcaceae; genus Pseudarthrobacter; species Pseudarthrobacter sp. NBSH8. Next base: position 815,014 of record NZ_CP043178.1, on the reverse strand, counting down.
GGGGTCGGACGGAAGGTAGCCGTAGGGGCCAAGTTCAATCCACTTGTAGCCGGATTCGGCCACTTCGTCGAGGAACCGTTCCCACGGGGTTTGTTGCGGATCATCCGCGAACCAGACACCCCAGGAGTCAGGCGCGGTGCCGATGATCAGCTTGTTCTCTATTTCAGTCATGACGGCGTCGTCTTTCTTGTTGTCCCGGCAGCAGCGGTTAGTTGGAGGGGAAGTTGTACGAGGCACCCGAGGCATGGGTGGGCTCGGGCCAGCGCGAGGTCACAACCTTGCCGCGGGTGTAGAAGGAGACGCCTTCGGGGCCGTAGATGTGCTTGTCACCGAACAGCGAGGCCTTCCAGCCGCCGAAGGAGTGGTAGGCCACCGGCACGGGCAGCGGCACGTTGATGCCGATCATGCCCACGGTCACCGAACGCTGGAACTTGCGGGCGTTGGCACCGGAGGAGGTGAAGATCGCGGTGCCGTTGCCGTAGGGGTTGGCATTGATCAGGGCGATGCCTGCGTCCAGGTCATCGACGCGGACCACCACGAGGACCGGTCCGAAGATTTCCTCGGTGTAGGCGGTCATTTCGGTCTTGACGTGGTCGATGACCGTGGGGCCGACCCAGAAGCCTTGCTCGTGGCCGGGGACAACCAGGTCGCGGCCGTCCACCACCATGGCCGCGCCGGCGGCTTCGGCCTCGGTGACGATCTTCACGATCCGTTCCTTGGAGGCGGGCGTGATCACGGGGCCCATTTCGGCGTCGGGCGCGGTGCCGTTGTTGACCTTGACGGCGAGAGCGCGCTCTTCGACCTTCTTGACGATCAGGTCCGCGGCGTCCCCGACGGCGACGGCCACGGAGATGGCCATGCAGCGTTCGCCGGCGGAACCGAAGGCGGCGGCGGCGAGGTGGTCCGCCGCGTTGTCCAGGTCGGCATCGGGCATGATGATCGCGTGGTTCTTCGCGCCGCCCAGGGCCTGGACGCGCTTGCCGTGCTTGGTGGCGGTCTCGTGGACGTACTGGGCGATCGGAGTGGAGCCGACGAACGAGATGCCGTCCACGTCCGGGTGGGTCAGGAGCCCCTCCACGGTTTCCTTGTCGCCGTGCAGGACCTGGAACACGCCGTCGGGCAGGCCGGCCTGCTTCCACAGCTTGGCCAACAGCATCGAGGCGGACGGGTCACGCTCGGAGGGCTTGAGGATGAAGGCATTGCCGGCGGCGATGGCCATCGGGGCCATCCACAGCGGCACCATCACGGGGAAGTTGAACGGGGTGATCCCGGCCACCACGCCGAGCGGCTCGCGGAAGGAGAAGACGTCGATGCCGGTGGAGACCTGGTCCGAGTAGTCGCCCTTGAGGAGGGTGGGGATGCCGCAGGCGAACTCGATGACTTCGAGGCCGCGGCCGATCTCGCCCTTGGCGTCGGAGAGGACCTTGCCGTGCTCGGCGGTGATCAGTTCGGCGAGATCGTCGACGTGTGCCGCGACGAGTTCACGGAACTTGAACAGCACATTGGTGCGCTTGGCCAGGGAGATGTCGCCCCAGGTGTCGGCGGCGGCGCGGGCGGCGGCGACGGTGTTGTCCAGGTCCGCACGGTTGGCCAGCCGCAGCTCCGCCGAGACGGCGCCGGTGGCGGGGTTGTAGACGGGCTGGGTGCGGGTACCAACGCCGGCGGTTTCGGCCCCGTTGATGAAGTGGTTGATGGTGGTGGTGACGGTCGTCGTTGACATGGTGTTGGACTTCCTTCGGTCTGTAGGGGGGAGTTCTAGCCGAGCAGTTTGCGCTGGCGGTTCTTGTGGCCGGTGTAGGTCTTGAAGGCCTGCTGCGTGGAGTCGAGGTCCGAGACCTGGGAGACGGGAACGTCCCACCATGATTCGGAGCTCGGAGCGTCCAGCAGGGGGTCGGATTCAACATGGATCAGGATGGGCCCGCCGCGTTCAGGCGCAGCCTTGGCGTCCCGGATGGCCTGTTCGAGTTCGGCGATGACCTTCTCCCCCGGTTCGATCCGGATCACCTTCACGCCGAGGCTTTCGGCGTTCAGGGCCAGGTCCACGGGGAGGGTTTCGCCTTCGTCGAAGCTGTGCTGCTCCTCGTTCAGCGCCCGGTACTGGGTGCCGAAACGCTGCGAACCGAGGGATTCGGACAGGGATCCGATGGAGGCGTAGCCGTGGTTCTGGATGAGGACCACGATCAGCTTGATGCGTTCGGCGACGGCGGTGACCAGTTCGGTGTGCATCATCAGGTAGGAGCCGTCCCCCACCATGACCACAACGTCGCGCTGCTCGCCACCGCGCGCGGCTTCTGCGAGCGCGGCGCGCTTAACCCCGAGTCCGCCCGGGATTTCGTAGCCCATGCAGGAGTACGCGTATTCCACGTGGTAGCCGAACGGGTCCCGGACGCGCCACATCTTGTGCAGGTCACCGGGCAGTGACCCCGCCGCGCAGATGACGACGTCCGCCGCGTCCATGGCCCGGGACGTGGCGCCGATGATCTCGTTCTGGGCCGGCAGCGGGGTGAAGCGGGTGTCGAATGCTTCGTCCACCGTTGCGTCCCAGCGCTTCTTCTCGGCGGCGATCGCCGCTGCGAGGTCCGCGCCGACGCGGTAGCCGCCCAGGGCCTGGTTCAGCTTGACCAGTGCCTTCCGGGCGTCCGCGACGATCGGCAGGTAGGTGCCGTGCTTGTACGCGTCGATGGCGGCGACGTTGATGTTGATGAACTTTACGTCGGGGTTCTGGAACGCGGTCCGCGAGGCAGTGGTGAAGTCCTCGTAGCGGGTACCGATGCCGATGATCAGGTCCGCCTCGGCGGCGATGGCGTTGGCCGCCGTCGTGCCCGTGGAGCCGATGGCGCCGAGCGAGAACTTGTGGTCCCAGGGCAGGACACCGACGCCGGCCTGGGTGTTGCCCACCGGGATGCCCGTCAACTCGGCAAATGTAGCGAGTTCCTCGTTGGCGTAGGCGTACAGGACGCCGCCGCCGGCGATGATCAGCGGGCGCTTCGCGGCCCGGATGGCCTCGGCGGCGCGGCGGATGTCCTCGTCGTCGGCTTCGGGGCGGCGGATGCGCCACTCGCGTTCGGCCAGGAACTCCTCAGGCACGTCAAAGGCTTCGGCCTGGACATCCTGCGGCAGCGAGATGGTGACGGCACCGGTTTCCGCCGGATCCGTCAGGACCCGCAGCCCGTGGTGGAACGCCGAGAACAGCTGCTCCGGGCGGGAGACCCGGTCAAAGAACTTCGACAGCGGCCGGAACGCGTCGTTGACCGTGATGTCGTAGGCGTACGGCTGCTCGAGCTGCTGCAGGACCGGGTCCGCGGCGCGCGTGGCAAAGGTGTCGCTGGGCAGCAGCAGCACCGGCAGGCGGTTGGTGGTGGCCAGCGCCGCACCGGTGAGCAGGTTCGAAGATCCCGGACCGATCGAGGTGCTGATGGCAAACGTCTGGCGGCGGCGGGTGTGCCGGGCGTAGCCAACGGCCTGGTGCACCTGGGCCTGCTCGTTGCGGCCCTGGTAGTACGGCATGATCGCCGGATCGAGCTGCTGGTACTGCTTCAAAGCCTGGCCGACGCCGGCAACGTTGCCATGGCCGAAGATGCCGAACGTCCCCGGAATCAGCCGCTCCCGGTAGTCCTCGGTGCCGATGCGGTCCACCGTGTACTGCTTGGACAGGTACTCGACGACGGCCTGGGCGACCGTCATTCTGCGTGTTGCTGTACTCATTGGGACGTTACTCCGATACTTTCGCTGATGACTGCAGCACGGGCGACTTGAGCAGTGAGGCGGCGGTGGCGACGGCCCCGGCCACATCGCCATCGTGCGGGTACAGCAGCGTCCGGCCCACGGTGAGGCCCTGGACGCCGGGCAGGGCCAGGGCGGCCTGCCAGCTGGCGAAGACCTCATCCTGGGTGCCTTCCGGGTCCCCGCCGAGGAGCACGGTGGGCAACGTGGTTGCGGCCATGACGCGTTCCATCTCGGCCACCACGGGGAGCTTCATCCAGGTGTAGGCGCTCGTGGAGCCCAGGCCCTGGGCGATCGCGATGGACTTGATGACGGCGTCCGGGCTGAGGTCGTTACGGACCTTGCCGTTCTTCCAGACCGAGAGGAAGGGTTCCACCATGGCGATCAGCTTGCGTGCCGCGAGGGAGTCGACGGCGCGTGCCGTGGCTTCCAGGGCGGAGACGGTGTCCGGGTCGCCGAGGCAGATGCGGGTCAGCATCTTGCCGCCGTCGGCGCCCAGGGCTTCCAGTGCCGCGGCCGTGTGGCCGGTGAAGCGGTCGTCGATTTCGTTCACCAGGCCGGCCAGGCCCCCGCGGTTCATCGAGCCGAAGACGAGCTTGCCTTCCAGTGCCCCCAGCAGGAGCAGGTCATCCATGATGTCCGGGGACGCCAGGACACCATCGACGGCGGGATTTGCCAGGGCAATCTGCAGGCGGTCCAACAAATCGAGGCGGTCCGCCATGGCCACCGGAGCGTTTCCCACGGAGAGGGCGCCGCGGGCCGGGTGGTCGGCGGCAACGATGAAGTTCTGCACACCATACTTCAGCCCCGGATGGCGGCGCCGGGTGGCTGCCGCACGGGCAACTGCGTCGGGATCTTCCAGCCGGAGGGCACTAAGGTGCTGGTAACGGCGGGGATCATCGTTGGCGCTCAAGACGCTGCTCCTTCGGAAACTGTGGTGTGGGACGGTTGTGAAGCGGCGGCACCGGCCAGGGCCGGTGCCAGGCGGCCGCGTTCAGCCAGCAGCGAGGTGACTTCCTCCGGCGTCGGCATGGCGTCGGCGCAGGAAAGGCGGGAGGCCACAATGGCGCCGGCGGCATTTGCGTAATCCAGGACCTGGGCCAGCGGCCAGCCGGACAGCAGTCCGTGGCAGAAGGCTCCGCCAAACGAGTCGCCGGCACCGAGGCCGTTAAAGGTTTCCACCGGGACCGGCGCCGAGACAACGCGTTCGGTGCGGGTTTTAGCCATCACGCCTTCGGGGCCAAGCTTGACGACGGCGATCTCGACGCCAGCGGCCAGCAATCGGTCGGCCTGCTCGTCAGGGGTACCTTCGCCCACTGCGACGGCACATTCCTTGTCGTTGCCGATGGCAACCGTGACGTGCGGCAGGATCTTTGCAACCTCGGCCCGGGCATCCGCTTCGGAAGCCCAGAACATGGGCCGGTAGTCCAGGTCCAGGATGGTGTACTGGCCTTCCTTGAGACCGGTCCGCGGACGCGCTGCATGGGCGGCCAGGTGGGCCTCGCGGCTGGGCTCCTGGCAGAGGCCAGTCACGGTCGACCAGAAGATCCCGGCCTCACGGATGGCGTCCAGGTCCAGCTCTTCGACCTTGATCTGAAGGTCAGGCGCGGTGGGGAAACGCCCGTAGAAGTAGAGCGGAAAATCATCCGGCGGCATAATGGCGCAGAACGTCACCGCGGTGGGCCATTCCTTCACCGGTGTAACGAACGTATCGTCCACGTTGAACTTGCGCAGTTCACGGTGGAGGTATTTTCCGAAGGCGTCGTCACCGGTGCGCGTGATCACGCCTGCCTTGCGGCCATGCCGCGCCGCGGCCACGGCCACGTTGGACGGGGAACCTCCGAGGTACTTTCCGAAGGACGTGACGTCCTCCAGATCCACCCCGATGTCGTTCGGGTAGATATCGACACTGATGCGCCCGATCGTGAGCAGTTCGTGGGTCACGGTAATCGCGGACCTTTCTGGTTTGAGCTCCATACCCTGTACAGCAAGAGCTAGAACTCCGGTTCCTGGCCGGGCCCCCGTGAGCGGGGCCACAACCACTACCTTGCCCTAGAATTATTGTCCTGTCAAAGGTTTGTACTGACATGTTTACAACCTGCATTAGGGGCCGAATTGGCGACCTCGGTATTACTTTCGGGGGACCGCCAGTTCGCCCGTGACGTACTGCGCCCGCCCGAAGCCGAACGACCAGTCGCCGGCGGCATTCTCCACATAGCCGATAAACACGTCCTCACCGGCAATATCAAGTTCCGCCAGTCGGGCAGCAATCGCAGCAAAAAGGGATTGCTTGGCCGCCTGGCTCCGGCCGCCTTGGGTAAAGATCTGGATCATCACCACATCGGCGGTGCGCTCGAAGCCGAGCCCCGCATCCTGGGCGACTATCTGGCCCTGCGGATGCTCCGTGAGGACGTGGAAGTAGTCGCGCTCCGGAATGGCATACTCGGCGAGGATGGCATCGTGGATTCCGCGGCTTAGGCGCTGCAACTGTTCGGAGCTGCGCCCTTGATTAACATCGATTCGAACCAGCGGCATTTTCATCTCCTTGATAGTTTGTCCTGACATACTAACAAACTATCAGGATCGATGGCAAGGAAATTTCCAGGAACCCCTTTCATGCGGGCGAGGTCGGCGGTTATGGTTAACCAATCAAGTAGTTGATCAATGAATTAGTTGATTAGCAACCAGGAAAGGCTTGCACCACGATGAACCCCGACGACGGCACCCTGGACGCAGCCTTTATGGCCCTGGCCGACCCCGTGCGGCGGCGGATCATCGCCCGGCTCAGCCGCGGGCAGGCAACAGTCAACGAATTAGCGGAACCCTTCGCGATCACCAAGCAGGCGGTCTCGAAGCACATCCAGGTCCTCGAGCAGGCAGGGCTCGTCACCCGCAGCAGGGAAGCCCAGCGCCGGCCCGTCCACCTGAATCCCGCACGGCTGGAGGCACTCACAGCGTGGATCGACCAGTACCGGCTGGTCCGCGAAGAGCAGCTCCGCAGCCTGGACGCCGTGCTCAGATCCACTGCCGCCAACGGCGGCACCCACCCCAAGGATCCATCATGAGCAATCCACTGAATCTCACCATTCCTGAAGGACTCCCCTTCATCGACTTCGACCGCGAATTCGACTACCCGGTGGCGGACGTGTTCCTCGCCCACAAGGACCCGGACCTCATCGTCCAGTGGCTCGGCCCGCGCGGCATGAAGATGGAAATCAACCACTTCGATTTCCGGGCTGGCGGCAGCTACAGCTATCTGCACACCGGGCCCGACTGCGTCGCGTACGAATTCAGCGGCATCTATCGCACTGTCCGCGAGAACGAATTTGCCATTCAAACCTTCGAGTTCGGCGGCTACCCCGACGTGGTCAGCATCGAGTTCCTCACCTTCGAGAATCTCGGAGAGGGCCGGTCCCGCGTCCGCGGCCACTCGGTCTACCCCACTCAAGAGGCCGGCGACGGCATGGCCCAGTCAGGTATGGAAGGCGGCATGACCGAGGGCTACGAGCGGCTCGACGAACTGCTCAGCGGCGCCAACGTGCAGCACAGCACCTAAGCGCGGACGACGTGCGGGCCACCTGCAGCCGTCCGGGTCCAGGGGAAAACTGTACGGAATGAGATAGGACGCGTAAACTAGTAGTTGCAGGCGCGTTATTTATTGTTGCACAAGCAGATGCACCGCGCAAACAATTATTATCGATTGTGCTCCGCCTCATGCCGCCAGGCGGCCGGAGCACCCGCGAGAGGAAAGACAGATGGGCATCAAGGACGACGCCGTGGAGGTCCGCGCACAGGGTTGGCGCACCCTGGCGGCGCTGCACGGCATGATCGAGGGTGAGCTGGAACGCTCCCTGCAGGCCGAATCAAAGCTGTCAGTGGTGGAGTACACCGTACTGGATGCGCTCAGCCGCCAGGACGGCTGGCACATGCGCATGCAGCAGCTCGCCCGCGCCACCGCGCTCAGCGCCAGCGCCACCACCCGGCTGGTCAACAGGCTTGAGGACCGTGCCCTGCTGACCCGGATCCTCTGCGCGGACGATCGCCGCGGCATCTACACCGAGCTCACGCCCAGCGGCATCGCACTGCTGGAGGAAACCCGGCCGGTCCATGACGCCACGCTGGAACGGGCCCTGGCGGAGGCCCAGAAGATCCCCGAGCTGGCCGCGCTGGTGGACGCACTCCCGCGGCTCCACGCGAACGCCTAGTCACCGAGCACCCTCGGAGTTTTTGTCCAGGTAATGCCCCGAAATCACCTCGCACAGGGCATTACCTGGACAAAAACTCCAGGGGGTACTTAAACAAGCAACGCGGGGTCACTTACGGCCCATTCCACCGAGTGGAACGGGCCGTAAGTGACCCCGCGTTGTACTTCTTGGTGCTAGAGCGCTGCGTAGACTTCGCGCAGCAGCTTGGCGGTCTCGGACGGCGTCTTGCCGACCTTCACGCCTGCAGCCTCGAGGGCTTCCTTCTTGGCCTGGGCGGTTCCGGCGGAACCGGAGACAATGGCGCCGGCGTGGCCCATCGTCTTGCCTTCGGGAGCAGTGAAGCCGGCAACGTAGCCAACAACGGGCTTGGTAACGTGTGCCTTGATGTAGTCGGCAGCACGCTCTTCGGCGTCGCCACCGATTTCGCCGATCATGACGATCGCCTTGGTCTCCGGGTCAGCCTCGAACGCGGCCAGGGCGTCGATGTGCGTGGTACCGATGACGGGGTCGCCGCCGATGCCGATGGCGGTGGAGAAGCCCAGGTCGCGCAGCTCGTACATCATCTGGTAGGTCAAGGTTCCGGACTTGGAAACCAGGCCGATGGGGCCCTTGCCCGTGATGTTGTTCGGCGTGATCCCAACCAGCGCTTCGCCGGGTGTGATGATGCCGGGGCAGTTCGGTCCGATGATGCGGGTGACCTGCTTGCCGTCGGCGTCAACCGTGGACTGGGCCAGTGCCCAGAACTCGGCGGAGTCCTGGACGGGCACGCCTTCGGTGATGACAACGACCAGGCCGATGCCTGCTTCGATGGCTTCAACCACGGCGTTCTTGGTGAAAGCCGGCGGGACGAAGACGATGGAGACGTCGGCGCCGGTTTCGGCAATGGCTTCCTTGACGGTGCCAAAAACGTTGATTTCGGTGTCGCCGTGCAGGACCGTGGTGCCGGCCTTACGGGCGTTGACGCCGCCAACAATGTTGGTGCCGGCCTTCAGCATCAGGGCGGTGTGCTTGGTGCCTTCGCCGCCGGTGATGCCCTGGACGATGACCTTGGAGTCCTTGTTCAGATAGATAGACATGGTGCGTCCCTTTACTTAGCTGCGTTGGCGAGCTCGGCGGCCTTGTCGGCGCCCTCGTCCATGGTGGCGGCCAGGGTAACCAGCGGGTGGTTGGCCTCGGCCAGGATGCGGCGGCCTTCTTCAACGTTGTTGCCGTCGAGGCGGACTACCAGCGGCTTGTTCGCGTTGTGGCCCAGCTCGGCCAGCGCACCGACGATGCCCTTGGCGACGGCGTCACACGCGGTGATGCCACCGAAGACGTTCACAAACACGGACTTGACCTGCGGGTCGCCCAGGATGACGTCGAGGCCGGCGGCCATGACCTCGGCGGAAGCTCCACCGCCGATGTCCAGGAAGTTGGCGGGCTTGACGTTGCCGTGGTTTTCGCCGGCGTAGGCAACAACGTCCAGGGTGGACATGACCAGGCCTGCACCGTTGCCGATGATGCCCACTTCACCGTCCAGCTTGACGTAGTTCAGGTCCTGCGCCTTGGCCTTGGCCTCGAGCGGATCTGCAGCGTCCTTGTCTTCAAGGAGGGCGTGCTTGGCGTGGCGGAACTCGGCGTTCTCGTCGAGGGAGACCTTGCCGTCCAGTGCCACGATGTCGCCGGCGCCGGTCTGGACGAGCGGGTTGACCTCCACGAGGGTGGCGTCTTCCTTCTTGAAGACGTCCCAGAGCTTGAGGATCACGGCGGCGACTTTGCCGCGCAGTTCCTCATCGAAGCCTGCAGCTGCAACGATTTCGTCAGCCTTGGCCTGGTCGATGCCCACAGCGGGATCGATGGCGATTTTGGCGAGCGCCTCGGGGCGTTCGACGGCGAGCTGTTCGATTTCCATGCCGCCTTCTACCGAGCACATGGCCAGGTAGTTGCGGTTGGCCCGGTCCAGCAGGACGGAGAAGTAGTACTCCTCGGCAATGTCGGCACCCTGGGCAATCATCACCTTGTTGACGGTGTGGCCCTTGATGTCCATGCCCAGGATGTTGGTGGAGTGCTCAAACGCCTCATCGGCGGTCTTGGCAACCTTGACGCCGCCAGCCTTACCGCGGCCACCGGCCTTAACCTGGGCCTTAACGACAGTTACGCCGCCGATTTTCTCGGCAGCTGCCTTTGCTTCTTCTGGGGTGTACGCCACGATGCCGGCAAGCACGGGTACACCGTGCGCCTCGAACATATCGCGCGCCTGGTATTCAAACAGGTCCACGGTTTAGTGTCCTTCTACGTCGAAGTAGTTTCTGTACAGTCGGGCACCGCCGAAGACGATGACCGGGCTGCGGATTGCCTGCACCTGCCACAAGTTCGAAAACGAGCCACACAGTGCAATGCTCCATTCGGAACTCTAGCCCTCTCTGAGGACCGGCCCGTCCCACAGTACCGCTTATGTGAGAAACGACACTATTCTATGGAGCGTAGAAAAACCCCTAGATTACGGGGTTTTTAGGGCCTCCGTGGGTGCCGCGGAGACCGTTGCCGCTGCCTTGGAAATAAGTTCGTAGCGGTCCCGTGCCACAAAGAACCCGACGCCGGCAGAGACGTTTCCGCACGCCACGCCGCCGTTGTAGGCGGTACAGCGCAGCCCATTCCGTTCCAGGTTCTGGCCTTCGGCGACGACCGGCAGTTCCGTCAGCGGGCCGCTTTTATTTCCTTTGGGTCCGTAGGCGGCCTCCATTTGTGTGACGCCGGAACGGCACCCCCCGTACGTTGCCTTGTCCGGGCTGAGCAGCGCCGTGCCGCCCAGGTAGCCCAGGCTGGTGCCGGCGCAGTCGTCGTTGATGTCGCCCGCGGCAGGTTTGGGGTATCCGGCAAGCTCGCAATGCGCCACGGGGACGGTCGCGAGCTTGTTGTTGGCCGCGTCGCTGAAGCTGTTCGACTCATACGGGAGGTTGAGGTGTTCCCCACGGGCCGACGTCAGGGAACAGGCAATGTTCCGGTCTTCCGTGATGAAGGACAGAACGTCTCCGCTGGCCCTGAACGCGGCGGGGTCGGTCAGCGCTGCCTGTTCGAGTTGCTCCATAGCCGGCAGCGGGGGCGGCGCTACGTATTCCGGGTCCTCGGTGGTGATGCTGCAGGCAGTGCCCGCCAGCAGGAAGAGGGCGGCCAGGATCCCCAATACAGTCCGTCGCATGGCCTCCATTATGCCCCGCTAGCGGCCTCAGCCCGGAGTGCGCCTGCCCGCGGCCTCGTTGGGTTGCGCGTACCGGGCTGTCAACGCTTCTGTGCCGTGCCCGCCGGTTGCGACGATGGCCAGCGTGTCCATGTCCTGGACAGCTTCAAGCGCCGTGCCCGGACAAGGGCAACCGTGGCTAGGCGTCGAGCTTCGTCAGAGGCGCGTAGCGGAGCAGGAGACGCTTTTCGCCGACGTCGAACTTCACCTTGGCCACCGTTTTGTCTCCCGCACCTTCCAGCGCCAGCACCGTGCCGTTGCCGAAGCTGGTGTGGTTGACCTTGTCACCCACACCGACGGCCACAATCTCCTTCTGCGGCTGGACCCGGTTCCTGGCGATGGCTGCGGGAACGTCCGCGTTGAAACCTGCCGACGAGTCGGCCGCCGCACCGCGGGACGTGCCGGCGCCCCAGAAGGATCCGCCGTAACGGCTGGAGCCGATCGAGGCACTGCTCCCCCACCCGCCGGACTGCTTGCTGGTGCCTTCGCGTTTCCACTCCACCAGCTCGGCGGGAATTTCCTCGAGGAACTGGCTGGCCGGGTTGTACTGGCTTTGGCCCCACATGCTGCGGACTTCGGACCGGGTGACGTAGAGGCGCTTGCGGGCGCGGGTCAGGCCCACGTAGGCCAGCCGGCGTTCCTCGGCGAGTTCCTTGGGGTCCGTGGCCGAGCGCTGGTGCGGGAACAGCCCGTGTTCCATGCCGGTCAGGAACACCACCGGAAATTCGAGCCCCTTGGCGGTGTGGAGGGTCATCAGCGTGACTACCCCGAGGCGTTTGGCTTCCGCCACGGCGGCGTCGATGTCCGCGCCCGGCGCATCCGGGATCTGGTCGGCATCCGCCACCAGGGACACCTGCTCCAGGAAAGCGCCCAGGGACCCTTCCGGGTTCTCCTGTTCGTATTCACGCACGACGGCGACGAGTTCCGCCAGGTTCTCCACGCGGGACTCATCCTGTGGATCAGTGCTGGAACGCAGTCCCGCAAGGTAACCGGTCTGTTCCAGGACTGCCTCCAGCGCAGCGGCGGCACCCGAACCGGAGGCCACCTCTGCCAGGTCGTCCAGCAGTTTCACAAACCCGAGGACAGCGTTGACGGAACGGGTAGCCATGCCGGGAGCTTCTTCGGCCCGCCGGGCGGCGGCCATAAATGACATCCGTTCGCGCTGGGCCAGCGCGGCCACGGCGCCTTCGGCGCGGTCACCAATGCCGCGCTTGGGTTCGTTGAGCACCCGGCGCAGGTTCACGTCGTCGTCCGGGTTCACCAAAACCCGGAGGTACGCGAGGGCGTCCTTGATTTCCTTGCGGTCGTAGAAGCGTGTGCCGCCCACTACCTTGTACGGCAGGCCAACCCGGACCAGCACATCCTCTATGGAGCGTGACTGGGCGTTGGTGCGGTAGAAAATGGCAACGTCACCGGGGCGGAGGTTGTCCTCGTCCTGGAGCCGGTCAATCTCCTTGGCAATGAACTGGGCCTCGGCGTGCTCGTTCTCGCCCACGTAGCCGATGATCTTGTGCCCGTCGCCCTCAGCCGTCCACAACCGTTTGTCGGGGCGGTTGGGGTTGCGCGAGATCACGGAGTTGGCCGCGCTGAGGATGTTCTGGGTGGAGCGGTAGTTCTGCTCCAGTTTGATGGTCCGGGCGTCCGGGTAGTCCTTCTCGAACTCCACGATGTTGCGGATGTCAGCGCCGCGGAACGCGTAAATTGACTGGTCGGAGTCGCCGACGACGGTGAGCTCGGATGCTCCGGGGCCCTCACCCACGATCTCGCGGACCAGGGCGTACTGGGCGTGGTTGGTGTCCTGGTATTCGTCCACGAGGACGTGCCGGAAACGCCGCCGGTAGGAATCGGCGAGCGCGGGGAAGGCGCGGAACATGTAGACGGTCTCGGCAATGAGGTCATCGAAGTCCATGGCGTTGGCCTGGCGAAGCCGCTGGGTGTAGCCCTTGAAGACGTCAGCCACGGCGGACTCGAAGGGATCGTTGTGGTTCGCGGATGACGCGTAGGAATCGGCGTCGATGAGCTCGTTCTTGAGCGCCGAGATCTTGTGCTGGATGGCCTTGGGCGCGAACTTCTTGGGGTCCAGGTCCAGGCTCTTGGAAACCTGGATAACCAGCCTCAGCGAGTCCGCGGAGTCGTAGATGGAGAAGTTCGACTTCCGGCCCACGTTGGCGGCCTCCTGGCGCAGGATACGCACGCAGGACGAGTGGAACGTGGAGATCCACATGATCTTGGCACGTCCACCCACCAGGGCAGCGATGCGCTCCCGCATCTCGGCGGCGGCCTTGTTGGTGAACGTGATGGCCAGGATCTCACCGTAATGCGCACGGTGGGTGGCAATGAGGTACGCGATCCGGTTGCTGAGGACGCGGGTTTTTCCCGAACCGGCGCCGGCCACAATAAGCAGGGCTCCGCCGGCGTGCTTAACGGCCTCTTCCTGCTGCGGGTTCAGTCCCTGCAGGAGCTCCTCGGCGTTCGGCCGGTGGTGGGCCGGCTCGCCGTTGCCGTCACGAGCGGGCTGCTGGTTGGCCCAGCCGCCCGTGTGCTGGGCGCCTTCTCCTGCGTGGTCGGAGCCGTTGGCGGACGCGCCGCCAGGCCCCCCGCCACCGAATTCGGCGGCCGGAGCAAGGCCTTCCGGGCGCGACTTGGTGCGGGCGGAGGCTGGCGTGGCGGCCTTGAACGGTCCGTCAGAGTACGGGTCAAACAACATATCCATGGTGCCTACAAGTCTAGGCGGTGGGGCTGACAGTCAGGTCCAACCCTGTGGATAACACCGCGAGCCAACCCCGGACGCGCGCAATAGCAGGCCCGGACTCAGGCCACGGAGCCCGACTCGAGGGCGGCACGCAACTCCCGCACCGCCGTCGCGCCTCCCGCCATAAACCAGTCCAAGCCGTTGATCCGGACCGTGTCGGTGGCGCCGCCGGCGGCCCGCACGATTGCTTTGCCGGGCAGCCAGTCCCATTCCGGGCAGCTGTGCTGGAACCAGCATCCCAGCTGGCCATCGGCCACCCTGCCCAGGTCGCAGGACCCGGAGCCGAACATCCGCAGCGCCGCGGCGGACGTGGCGGCAGCGTGCCACGGCATGGCGCAGAGCGGATCCATCAGCCAGGTGGGATGGATGTAGGTGGCGGCGCCGAGTTCGGCGAGTGCGGTCGCGTTACGCGCCCCGCCGTCCGGGACAGCGGCCGGGCCGTGGTAAGTGGTGAGGGCCACGCCGTTCAGCGTGGCGGCGCGGGCCGTACCGCCAAGCCAGAGCTTGTCCTCCTCCGGCTGGAATATCGCGCCAAGCAGTACATCGGATGTGTCCCTAAGGGCAATGGCCGAGCACCAGTACGTTGAACCGTGCAGGAAGTTGTAGGTGCCGTCCACGGGGTCGATCACCCAGGTACGGCCGCTGGTGCCGGCCACCGAGGCGCCCTCCTCCCCCAGGATGCCATCCTCCGGCCGGCAGCGCTGCAGCTGCTCCAGCACATAGGCCTCCGCGGCGTGGTCCGCGGCGGTCACCACGTCGGAGATGGAGGTTTTCTGCTGGGACTGCAGTCCGGCCATGCGCATCAGGAGGGCGAGCTGCCCGGCTTCGCGCACCAGGGCGGATGCCAGCTGGTAGTCGTCCAGGGCGGGGTCAAGTTCAAGGGTGCTGTGCCGGCCAATGGTCATGGACCCAGTTTAGGTGGAGTGATAATGGAGCCATGGCCAAAACCCCAGCGCAGCGGATCAAGAAGCACGGCTCCAAGGCGGCTGTTCCGCAGCACAGCCTTCCGCCGGTCATCAACCCCACCACCGGCCGTTCGCCGCAGAAGGCCCAGAACAACACCAACCTGATCCTCATCGCGGGCGTGACGGTGAGCCTTTTCCTGTTCTGGTACGTCCACCTGCTCACGCTGCAGCAGCTCACCCAGCTCTCCGGCGAGCTGGCCATGCCCGACTCGCTCGTGGGCGGTTTTGACGCCGGCTACGTTGGCCAACTGAACGCCGTCATGGATGACGACGCCCGCGGCCAGCTCAACTACGTCCACAAAACAGCCGGCACGCTGTTCCCGCTGATCTTCGGCTTCACGTGGCTGCTCCTGATCGGGACCAACGTCGCCAAAAAGTCGCTCCGCTGGGCTCTCTGGGCGGTGCCGCTGCTGTTTGTGGTGGTCCGACTGTGGGGCAATGTCGCCATCGACGCCGCGCTGGGATCGGAAACGGTCGACGCCGGCCAGGTCGCCTTGGCGTCCGGGCTTACCGTTGCGGGGTGGGTGCTGTTCGTTCTTAGCCTGCTGACCGGGGCCGCGGCAGTGTTCCTGCGCAAAAAGCCCGCAAAAACCGGCTAGGCCCGCGCGGCAGCAGTAGCGCGCACGTCCTTGCGCTGCCGGCGCACCCGTTGGGCGATCACGAGGCCCGCGGCCGCCACGCCTGCGGTGACCGGATAACCCATCAGCCGTTCCAGCGTGCCCGGCTCCGGCACGTCCATACGCGTGAGGCCGCCGGTCACCAGCGCGGCGAGCGACACCAGCCCGCACCCCAGCACGAACCACCCCAGGGGCGTCTGCCGCAGCCACAACACGCCCAGCAGCAGCAGTGCCAACGCGCCGGCCAGGAAGTACATCAACGCGCCGACGAAGTGCCAGCCGGAGCCGACGTCTTCCGGCACCAGACCCACGATCATGGTCCCTGCACCGGCGGCGCCGGTCAGGATCCGAACGCTGACCGCAGCCAGCCAGGGCTTCCGGCGCGCCGGCTGGACCCTGGCCCCGGCCCGGGCGGCGACACACAGCAGCCCCGAGCCCAGCAGCAGCGCACCGAGCAGCATCCCCAGGCCCTGGACCACAAACGAGGCGTTCATCAGCCAATGCAGCGGCGAACACACGTCCCGTCCGTCGTAGATCCCGCAGTTTAGCGCGCCGAGGTCGCTGATGTATCCGGTCCGGCGGTCGTAGGGTTGCGGGCCGCCCCAGGCTCCGATCACGGCCGTTTCCGCCACAAAATACTGCAGGACACTCAGGACGGACCAGGCGCCGACGTACTGGCGGGTGGAGGCTGTGTCCGGGAGGTAGGCGCCGGCGGGCGCGGACGTCGGGGCTGATCTCATGCCAAGAGCGTAGTACGGCCCACCACCTTGTATGCTTGTATCCGTGTCCGGACGGACCGGCCCTGCCGGTACAGCGGACATGCGCCCTCGTAGCTCAGTGGATAGAGCACGGCTCTCCTAAAGCCGGTGTCGTTGGTTCGATTCCAATCGAGGGCACTTGAATCTTCCTTCACCGGAGTTCGACCTCCGCGCCTACCTGCTCGGCCCCCCGCCGGCCGGGAACTTTCCCGTTCAGGGGAAATGGGCCGTCGAACGGCAGCTGCTGGACCGGTCCACCGGCACCCACGGAACCTTTGCCGGCGTCGTACGTTTGTCCCCCACGCACGACGGCGGCCTGGACTTCCGTGAAGAAGGCACCATGCGTTGGCCTACCTTTACCGGCCCAGCCTCGCGTGAATACGTCCTGAAACCCGCCGCCCGGCCGGACGCCCTGAACGTGTTTTTTGCCGACGGGCGGCCCTTCCACCGGATGAGTTTCAGGCCGGAGGCCAGCCAGGACCGGCACTGGTGCGATCCCGATACGTACCGCGTGGCGTACAGCTACGAAGGCCCGGAAACATTCACTTACACCTGGGATGTGACCGGCCCGCGCAAGGACCTGCTGCTGACGTCGGCCCTGAAGCGACTGGTCTGAACAGGCACGTCGGAACAGGCTAGGCTCGGTACCGTGAAAGCCCGCATCGTTGTCTCCGCCGTCTGTGTCTTCGACGACGCCGGCCGGCTCCTGACCGTCCGCAAGCGCGGCACCAGCATGTTTATGCACCCCGGCGGCAAGCCCGAAGCCGGTGAAACAGCCGTGCACGCCGCGGCGCGGGAACTTCAGGAGGAAGTGGGGATCGTGGTGGATCCGCGCGAGCTGGCGCTGATGGGCGTCTGGATCGCCGACGCCGCGAACGAGGCCGCCACGGACATCGAGGCCACCGTGTTTACGGCACCCGGAACCTGGACGGCACACCCCTCAGCTGAGATCGCCGAGATCCGCTGGCTGGACCTGGCAGCGCTGGACCGGGGCGCGCCGCTGCCCGCGGACCTCGCCCCACTGCTCACCGACCACATCCTGCCGGAACTGGCCGCGCTGCGCCGCTGAGAACTGGGGCTAGAACTCCGGAACGGCTTCCGCTGCCACGGCTGTGGCCTCGGCGAACTGCGTCTGGTACAGCTCGGCGTACCGGCCGTCGGCGGCCAGCAGCTCAGTGTGGCTCCCGCGCTCCACGATCTGCCCGCCCTCCACCACCAGGATGACGTCGGCGGCACGGATGGTGGACAGCCGGTGGGCAATCACGACGGCGGTGCGCCCCTCGAGCGCGGCGCCCAGGGCCGCCTGCACGGCGGCTTCGTTCGTGGAATCCAGCGCGGCGGTGGCCTCGTCGAGGATGACCACCCGGGGTTGGGAGATCAGCAGCCGGGCGATGGTGAGGCGCTGGCGCTCGCCGCCGGAGAGCCGGTAGCCGCGCTCCCCCACCACGGTGTCCAGGCCATCGGGCAGGGACCGGATCATGGTCTCGAGGCGGGCCTGCCGGATGGCGTCCCACATGTCCTCTTCGGTGGCGTCCGGCCGGGCGAGCCGGAGGTTGGACGCGATCGACTCGTGGAAAAGGTGCCCGTCCTGGGTGACCATGCCCAGGGTGTCCCGCAGGGAATCGAAGGTGGCGTCCCGGACGTCCAGCCCCGTCCCGGGAAGGGTGCCGCCGAGCCGCACAGCGCCGGAATCGACGTCGTACAGCCGGGAAAGCAGCTGCGCGATAGTGGACTTTCCGGCACCCGATGAACCCACGAGGGCAACGGTCTGCCCCGGTTCCACGCGGAAACTGATGCCATGCAGCACCTCTTCGCCGCCGCGGGTGTCCAGCGTGGACACTTCCTCGAGCGAGGCCAGTGAGACCTTGTCCGCGGAGGGGTAGGCGAAGCGGACGTCGTCGAACTCCACCGAAACGTGACCCGGCGGGATGGCCACGGCGTCGGGCTTCTGTTGGATCAGGGGCTTGAGGTCCAGGATCTCGAAGACCCGCTCGAAGCTGACCAGGGCACTCATGATTTCCACGCGGGCGTTGGACAGGGCGGTGAGCGGGGCGTACAGGCGGGTCAACAGCAGTGCCAGCACCACGACGTCGCCCGCGGCGAGCTGCCCGCCAATGGCCAGCCAGCCGCCCAGGCCGTAGACCAGCGCCAAGGCGAGCGCGGAGACCAGCGTCAGCGCGGTGACGAAGGTGAACTGCAGCATGGCGGTGCGGACGCCGATGTCCCGGACACGGCCGGCCCGGAGAGCGAACTCGCGGGATTCCTCATCCGGCCGGCCGAAGAGCTTCACCAGTGTGGCGCCCGGAGCGGAGAACCGCTCGGTCATCTGGGTGCCCATGGCTGCGTTGTGGTCTGCGGCCTCACGGCGCAGGTCCGCGAGCCGGGAGCCCATCCGGCGGGCTGGGATGAGGAAGATCGGCAGCAGGATCATGGCGAGCACAGTGACCTGCCAGGAGGTCCCGAGCATCACGATCAGCGTCAGGATCAGGGCCACCACGTTGCTGACCACACCGGAAAGGGTTCCGGCGAAGGCGGACTGGGCGCCGATGACGTCGTTGTTCAGCCGGCTGACCAGGGCCCCGGTGCGGGTACGGGTAAAGAACGCAATGGGCATCTTCTGCACATGGTCAAAGACCCGGGTGCGCAGGTCCACGATCACGCCTTCGCCGATGTTGGAGGACAGCCAGCGGCTGACGAGTCCCACCCCTGCTTCGGCTACGGCCACCACGGCGATCAGCATCGCCAGCCGGATCACTTCGTCGGTACCCGCCTTGGCCACGATGGTGTCAACCACCTGGCCGGCCAGCACGGGCGTGGCGACAGCCAGGAACGCCATCACAATGGACAGCGCCACAAACGCGATCAGTTTTGTCCGGTGGGGGCGGGCGAAACCCAGCACCCGCTTCAGGGTTGCCTTGGAGAAGGGCCGGGAGCCGTTCTTGGCCCGGGAGATGTTGTACAGGGAGTGCCAGGCAACGCCGTCCATGCTCATCGCTGTTGCTCCGTTGCGTCTGCCATCAGTTCAGTTACCGTTCCGTTGTCCACATTCCACCGTACATCCAGCCGCACGTTCTCCAGCAGCCTCCTATCGTGCGTCACCAGCAGCAGCGCGCCCTCGTAGCTTTCCAGGGCCTCTTCCAGCTGCTCGATGGCGGGCAGGTCCAGGTGATTGGTGGGTTCATCCAGGACCAGCAGGTTCACTCCCCGTGCCTGCAGCAACGCCAAGGCGGCGCGGGTGCGTTCCCCCGGCGACAGCGAATCCACCGGGCGTGTGGTGTGGTCCGCCTTCAGCCCGAACTTGGCCAGCAGGGTACGGACCTCCGCCGGCGTCAGGTCCGTGAGCACGGCTTCGACGGCGTCGCCAAGGTTGAGATGGCCGGCCAGCAGCCCGCGGGCCTGGTCAATTTCACCGACGGCTACCGAGGCGCCCATGGCCGCGTTGCCGGCGTCGGGCGGCTGCAAGCCCAGGAGCAAGCGCAGCAGCGTCGACTTGCCGGCTCCATTGGGGCCGGTGATCCCGATCCGCTCCCCCGCGTTAAGCTGCAGGTTCACCGGGCCCAGCGTGAAGCTTCCCTGCTTCACGACGGCGTCACGCAAGGTGGCCACCACCGCGCTGGAGCGTGGCGCCTGGCCGATGGTGAACTGCAGCTGCCATTCCTTCCGCGGCTCCTCCACCACGTCCAGCCGGGCAATCCGGGATTCCATCTGCCGGACCTTCTGTGCCTGCTTTTCCGATGACTCGGTGCTGGCGGCCCGGCGGATCTTGTCATTGTCCGGGCTCTTCTTCATGGCGTTCCGCACGCCCTGGGAGCTCCATTCGCGCTGGGTCCGGGCACGGGAGACCAGGTCTGCCTTGGTGGAGGCGAACTCCTCGAACTTTTCCCTCGCGTGGCGCCGCGCCACGGCGCGCTCCTCGAGGAAGGCCTCGTAGCCGCCGTCGTAGACCGCCACGGAATTCTGCGCCAGGTCCAGTTCCACAATGGTGGTGACGCAGCGGGCCAGGAACTCACGGTCATGGGAGACCAGCACCACACCGCCGCGCAGGCCCTGGACAAAAGCTTCCAGTTTGGCCAGGCCGGCGAGGTCAAGGTCGTTGGTGGGCTCGTCCAGCAGCACAACATCGAAACGGCTGAGCAGGAGCGCGGCGAGTGCCACGCGGGCGGCCTGGCCGCCGGAGAGCCCGGTCATGGGAGCGTCGGCTCCGGTGTCCAGGCCGAGGTCGGCCAGGACGGGCGGGATGCGTTCGTCGAGGTCTGCCGCGCCGGAGGCCATCCAGCGGTCAAAGGCCAGCGAGTAGGCGTCATCGGCTCCCGTTGCGCCGGAGCCCAATGCCTCTGCGGTGGATTCCATTTCCACGGTCGCCTGGGCGCAGCCGGTCCGGCGGGCGATGTAGCCGGCCACGGTTTCGCCGGCGACGCGCTCGTGTTCCTGGGGCAGCCAGCCCACAAAGGCATCGGCGGGGGCGAGGCTGACGCTGCCGCCCTGTGGCTGGTCCACCCCGGCCAGCAGGCGCAGCAGGGTGGATTTGCCGGCGCCGTTGGCGCCCACTACTCCCACCACGTCGCCCGGGGCCACCGTGAGGGAAAGTTTGGCGAACAGAGTCCGGTGGTCGTGGCCGCCGGAAAGATCTTTGGCAACAAGGGTTGCAGTCATAGGTTGGTCCGTCCTCTCCCCGCCGCCCGGCCGGAGGAGCCCGCCTGAATCGGCCCGAAACTGCGGTGAATCCGCAATGTGCCGCCCCGAAAAGTGCCGGGGCACTAAAGAGCCCGCCGGTCCGGACTTGGGGGGTGTACGGACCAACGGGCTCGACCATCAAGCATAGTCGACTCAGCACGCGGCACCAAACCGTCCACGGGACATCAGGCTAAAATCAGAAGCGACCATCCGTTCTGCAGAGAGCCGTTATGCCCATACCTGCCAAAGCGTTCCAGCGCTGGCTGCACGGCATCGCCCCCCACACGAGCACGTCAGACGTCTGCCGCGTGTCCGGCATCAAGCGCACCACACTGGCCCAGCAGCTTGTCCGGGGCAAGGTGGCAGAGGCAACTGTGGTCAACATCAGCCGCGCGTATAACGTCAACCCCGTCTCGGCGCTGGCGGCGTTCGATGCCTACCGCCAGCTCACGGACCCGCGCGCGCCCACCAGGGCTGAACTGGTCAGCCAGATCTCCACCGCGGACCTCCTGCGGGCGGTTTTGGCCCGTTCCTCCGCGGACCCGGGCGGCGCGCCGGCGGCTGCCACGGCTGCCGAGCCGGCGGGTTCGCCAGCGTTGGAGCCGGCCCCGCACGCTACCTCGGTCAAGAACTGGGTGGAGGCCGTCGACGACGGCGAACTGCGGCACCGGGTCTCCGCTGCCACCGGAATCGCCCCGCAGAACTATTCGGCGCAACTGACCGCGAACCGGCTGGCGCCCGAACTGGCGGTTGCCACCTCCCTTGCCGCCGGCGTCGGCCCTGCCAGCGGCCTGGTGGCCACCGGGCTGGTCACGGAGGCGGAGGCAGGCTGGCCTCCCGGGGCCCGGCAGGCCGCGCTCGACAGCCTGTCCGACGGCGAGCTGACCACGCTGGCCGGTGACCGGCTGCAGACACTCGGCCGGGCCCTCCGCCGGCAGGAACATGACCATGAAAAGACCGAAAAGATCTGGGAGAACCTGGGATGATCGAAATCCTGCAGTGGTCCACGCTGACTGTCTGCGGCCTGGTGGCCATCGCGCGCGTTCCCAGTGCCCTGAAGGGGAAGAACCGGACAGTCTTCTACATCTTTGCCCTGATGACGCTCGCCACCCTGCTCAGCATCCAGGCGCCCTACGTTGCCATCGACCAGGCGCTCGGCGGGGTTAACGTGGCCAACCTTCTGCTCCGCTTTGTCATCTTCGCCGCTATTTTCTTCGTGGGTATCCGCGTCACCCGGGGCTTTGGGGCCGACGGTGCTTACCGGCTGCTCACGGGACGGATCGGGATGGCCGTCCTGGGCCTGATCTCCCTCGCCGTGCTTGTACTGTTTCTCATGATGGATACGGCAGGGTCCTCCGCGGGATTGGTCGCCGTGTCAGGCCAGAGTGCCAGGAACGGTTTACTGGTTGAGTACTACGGGGCCGCCGGCCGCGCCTACCCTGCCTACGTTTCGCTGGTCCTGCTGCCGGCCATGGTCCAGGCCTGCCGGAGCAACCTTCCGGGCTTAATCAGGGTGGCGGCGCTGCTGCTGGTTCTCGGATCGGTTGCCATTGGCGCGAGTCTGTTGTTCCCGGTGTTCCCACCGGCGCTTGACTCAGTGGAGTTTGTCATCAACTACACCGCTGTCCTTTGCTTTGTCATAGGGCTGGCGCTGATCTGGCTAGCCAAGCCGCGGTCCGGGTTGAATGAGCCTGGGAAAAAGACTTCTACCGCAAAGTAACCCTGTGTGCTTTCACAAAATCATTAGACGTGGCACAATCATGAATGTGTGAAGTTGGGTGCGGGTGTTCGCGAACGGGTATAGATTTCTGAGCGCCGGGCCCGTTGAGTCTTTGCATTCTTTGGGGGGATGAGTGGTGGCGGGCCGTTGGGGACCGCCCCCACTCAGCCATTTAACGGCCAGGCAGCATTACGGCCCCGCCCGGGTGCTGACACACCCGCATGCTGGCGGAACAGTTGGCATCCATGCCGCACCTACCGCGCGAACCTCAACGTCACCAACTGGAACGGGCGCAGCAAAAGCTCCACCGATTGCTCTGCCGCGGCAGCGTCGACCCCGGGGGCGTCGATGATCCGCTCCAGCAGATCTGTGGCCTGAACGGCTGTGACCGGGAAGTTGGCCGTGAGTACGCCGGCGGACCGCTGCCCCAGGGACTCGTAGAGGCGGACTACAACGTCGCCCGAACCGTCCTCGGCAAGCTTGACCGCCTCGATGACCAGGGCCGGGTTGTCCACGGCGAACAGCGGCGCCGCGCCGCGCGCGCCCTTGACCAGCCGGGGCACAAGGTTGGTGCGGTACCCCTCCTCCACGGCTTCGGCGATTCCGGCACCAGGGCGGATGGTCACGGTCAGTTCCTGGTGGCCGCGGTCCGACGTCGGGTCCGGGAACTTCGGTGCCCGCAACAGGGAGAGACGCACCGAAGTGGTGGTCCCGCCGTCAGAATCCCGCACGCTCCTGGTGACATCGTGTCCGTAGGTGGCAGCATTGGAAATCGCAACACCGTAGCCGGGCTCGGCCACGTGGATCCAGCGGTGCGCGCAGATCTCGAATTTGGCAGCCTCCCACGATGTGTTGACGTGGGTGGGGCGGAAGACATGACCGAACTGGGTTTCCGAGGCGGAGCGGTCGGCCCTGACGTCCAGCGGGAAGCCCAGTTTCAGCAGCTTCTCGCTCTCCTGCCATTCAACGGCGGTGGTGATGGTGAGGGAGCCACTGCCGGCCTCCAGCACGATCCGCTGGTTGACCGGTGACGAGCCGGCAAACCGGTCAACCACCACAACCGCACTGGGTCCGGCATGCTCCAGCCGGATGGCCTGCGCCGCCGTCAGCGCCGTGACGTTGCGGCGGTAGAACTCATCGATGTCCCAGGCGTCCCACTGGTTGGGCGTGTCCCGGTGCAGTTCCAGCAGGTTGCCGCGCGCACCTGGAGCGATGGCTTCGCGTCCCGTGGCGTAGTCGGTCAGGGAGGCAAGCAGGCCATCGGCATCCAGGACCGCCCTGATGATGCCGTTGTCCAGCACATAACCGCCATCCACCGCGGTTGCCTGAACCGGCCGGCCGGTCGGCGAAAGCTCTGCGGCCGCCAATGCCGGAACCCCGTTGCGCGCGTGCGGTGCGGCGTTGAGCAGGAAGGTACGCGATCCCTCGCCGAGGAGCGCGGCCGCAGCCTGCCCAATGAGGGTTTCGAGGCTGGCGCTGATGGCGGCGTAGTTACGTTCCGCGTCCTGGTGGACCCAAGCGATGGAACTGCCGGGCAGGATGTCGTGGAACTGCTGCAGGAGCACCAGCCGCCACAGCCGCTTCAGCTCTTCTGCCGGGTACTCGAACGAACCGGGGCTGCGGACGGCAGCGGTGGAGCACCAGAGTTCGGCCTCGCGAAGCAGGTGTTCGCTGCGCCGGTTGCCCCGCTTGGTCTGGGCCTGGCTGGTGTACGTGCCGCGGTGGAGCTCCAGGTACATTTCCCCCACCCAGACGGGCAGGGAGGAGTACTCTTCCTCCGCCTGGGTGAAGAAACTCTCGGCGGAACCCACCCTGACTTTGGGCGAGCCTTCGAGGTCCGCGGTGCGGCTGGCGGCCGCCAGCATTTCGCGCGTGGGCCCGCCGCCGCCGTCGCCGTAGCCGAACGGGACAAGCGAGCTGTTGCCGTGCCCGTGGTCGCGGAAGTTCCGCTCGGCGTGCGCCAGTTCGCGTCCGCTGAGCTCGGCGTTGTAGGTGTCTACGGGCGGGAAGTGCGTGAACAGCCGGGTGCCGTCGATGCCTTCCCAGTTGAAGGTGTGGTGCGGCATGCGGTTGACCTGGTTCCACGAGATCTTCTGCGTCAGGAACCAGCGGCTGCCCGCCGACTTGACGATCTGCGGCAGGGCCGCGGAATAGCCGAAGGAATCCGGGAGCCAGGCTTCGCGGCATTCGACGCCGAACTCGTCGAGGAAGAAGTTCTTGCCCTCAATGAACTGCCGTGCCATGGCCTCGCCGCCGGGCATGTTGGTGTCCGACTCGACCCACATGCCGCCCACCGGGACGAACTGACCGGCCTTGACCTTTTCCCGGATCCGGCTGAAAAGCTCGGGGTAGAACTCCTTCATCCAGGCCAGCTGCTGGGCTGACGAGCAGGAGAACACAAAGCCCGGATCCTCATCCATCAGCGCCACCACGTTGGAGAACGTCCGGGCACATTTGCGGATGGTTTCACGCACCGGCCAGAGCCAGGCGGAGTCGATGTGGGCGTGGCCCGTAGCCACCAATTGATGGGCGGAAGCGTAGGCGGGCCTGGATAGGACTTCCGCCAGGGTTGCCCGACCGGCGGCGGCGGTGCCCGGGACGTCGTCGGGATCCATCCGGTCCATCATGCGCTCCAGCGCACGCAGGATCTCATGGCGCCGCGGCTGCTCGGTGGAGAGTTCGTGCATGAGCCCTGCGAGGGTCCAGATGTCCTGCTGTAGTTCCCAGACTGTCTGGTTGAGTTCGGCGATGACGATCCTGCCCAGCCGGTACTGCGGCGCCGTGCCTGATGTTGCCTTATCCCCGTAGGGTGTGGCGGCGAAGGTCCAGCCTTGCGCCATGTCCGGATTGGCGGCCGCTTCAACGTAGAAGTCAACGGACATGCCGCTGCCCAGGAGTTTCAGGGGAATGTACTGGTTCCGGGGCGAAATCGCCTTGATGATGGTGCCGTCCGGGCGCCAGGCGATTCCCTCGCACTGGAATCCCGGGGCTTCGTTGATGAAGCCCAGGTCCACCACGATTTCCACCGCGGTGTCCGGGCCGGTGCCCCACGCCTCCGGGACGTCGCCCTGCAGGCGCAGCCACTTGGTGCCCCACGGCTTTCCCCATGCGGCACCGTGTTCCTGCGGCTCGAAGTGATTCCGCAGTGCATCCATCACGGACACCGGTTCGCCGGGGGCATCCCAGCTGCTCAGGTTCAGCGGAACGGTGCGGGCGTAAACGGCGGGAATGATCCGCTCGCGGACAAACCGGTCCAGGCGGACTTCGGTGATCCGGCGGTCGTCATGCAATGTAAACCCTCTTAGGTGCTTGAACTGGAGTACTCGGATGGAACCAAAAGCGTCCAATCGATGGATAAAATCTACCGGCTAGTAGCTCAATAGCCAAGCGTCACGGGAAATCTCCGCCGAAGAGGCCGGCGCCGTTGTTATCCCGGCGCGTTCGCGCCTAATTCGGCCGTATCCTCCCCGGGAACCGGCCCCGGAACCTGCGCGCTAAACGTGCGGGACGGGCAGCGTAATCCTGCCCTGCCCGGCGTAGACATTCAGGCTCGTACCCCGGCTGAATCCTGCCAGGGTCATGCCACTGGCCTCCGCCAGCTCCACAGCAAGGCTCGACGGCGCACTCACTGCCGCCAGTACGGGAATACCCGCCAGCGCTGCCTTCTGGACGAGTTCAAACGATGCGCGGCCCGAGACCTGCAGCACCAGCCCGGTCAGCGGAAGCAACCGCTCCCGCAGGGCCCAGCCCACTACCTTGTCCACGGCGTTGTGGCGTCCCACATCCTCGCGGAGGCACAAGAGCTCCACGCCGCCGTCGTCCGTTATGCGGAAGAGGCCCGCGGCGTGCACTCCGCCGGTGACGTCAAAAACGTCCTGGGCTTCGCGGAGCCGTCCTGGCAGGGAAGCCAGCACATGGGCGGGCACGGTCAATGGATCCGCCGCGGGGCTGAAATGGGAGGACTTGCGCACTGCCTCGATCGAGTCCGTGCCGCAGATGCCGCAGGAACTTGAGGTGAAGACGTTCCGTCCTTTCGCAGGGAGTTCTACGTCGGGCCGCAGCTGGGCTTCCACCACGTTGAACGTCTGGACGCCGTCTTCGTCCTCGCCGGCGCAGAACCGAAGCGATACCAGCTGCTCGGGAGCCCAGATGATCCCCTCGGACACCAGGAAGCCTGCCACCAGGTCAAAGTCGTCCCCGGGCGTCCGCATGGTCACCGAGAATGACAGCGGACCGATCCGGATTTCCAGCGGCTCTTCGACCGCGAGGACGTCCTCGCGGTGGCGGACCGGGAACTCAAGGGCATTGGGCGAGCCATCCAAAACGTACTTGTGCACCTTGCGGCGCTGCGTCACGCGCCCCATCAGCGAACCGCCAGACTGTCTCGAAGGGCCCTGTGGACGTTCCGGACCTGCCGGCTGGCGCTGTTCATAGGTCCATCATTGCACCACTGGCCGGGCTGTGGCGTACGGGATTCCGCAGCACGGCGCCTAGCCAAGCAGGGCACTCCAGTCCACCGGACCGGCGGGCTTCGCAGTGTCCTTGCCAGCTGCCCGGGTGGCTGGTTTCGCGGCGGACCTGCTCTTGGTCTTACTGCCCGGCTGCTCGGGCGCGGGCACCGGCGGTCCCCACGGCAAGGCAAACGCCGGGACGGGTTCGCCCAGCTGTACCCCATGCGGCGGAACAACCATCACCCCGTGCGCCGATGCCAGTCCGCGCATCATCCCGGGACCCGTGTGCTTGGCCGGTGACGCCATCCCGTACAGAAGCCGGAAGGGCATCAGCCTGGTCCGGCCCGGTTCAGCCTCGATGGTGGTCCCGCACGGGACCTCCTGCACCGGCGGCATGGTGCCGTGGCCCAGCGCGGCCAGCAGCGGTTCGCCCACCGTGGACAGTGCCATCATGGCGGCCAGCGGGTTTCCGGGGAGCCCCAGGACAAAGCGACCGTCGGGGAGTTCGGCCAGGACAGCGGGATGGCCGGGGCGCATGGCGATGCCGTCGATGACCAGCCGCCCGCCCAGTTCAGCAACGGCCCGGCGGAGGTGATCGGTGTCCGAGACGCCCGTACCGCCGGTGGTGATCACGACGTCGGCCGGCAGCGCGGAGGGGTCCGGAACCTCGGGTGGGAGGTCCGCCAGACCGTCCAGCCACTCAGCGTAAGAGTCGCCGATCCGTTCCTGGCCGCCGTTGATGCCGCCAAGCATTTCCACAACGGCGGCGAGCTGCGGACCGAAGGTGTCCCGGACCTGTCCCGGGACCGGCAGCCCCTGGGCTACAACTTCGGAGCCGGTCAGCAGGAGCTTAACCACCGGCTTGCCCCGGACCAGCAGGTCATCATGCCCGGCCAGGGCCGCGACCGCCAGGTGGGCCGGGTTCAGTGTTACCCCGGCCTTGACCAGCACGGCTCCCGCGGCGGCTTCCTCGCCGGCCTTCCTGATGTGCTGGCCGTTCCCGGGCTCGCCGGGGCGGGCGGCGCCACCGGTCATCAGCAGCGGCAGGCCGTCGTCGTCCGTTCCAAGCACTGCACTTTCGCTGCGCAGGACAGCTTTGGCCCCGGGCGGGATCAGTCCGCCGGTGACGATGGGGCTGGCCTGGTGGGGTGCCAGCCGCTGGCCGGCCTCTGCCACGATCCACGGACCGCTGCCGTTGACGGCCCAGCCGTCCATCGCAGACGACGCGTAGTGCGGCATGTCGTGCAACGCAGTGATGTCGCTGGCCAGGACCCTGGCCAGGGCCTGACCTAGGGGAACCCGGCCCGGCGGAATCGGGGTGGCGATATCAAAAGCGGCCTTGCGCGCCTCCTCCCAGGTGTGGGCAAGGTGCTTTGCCGGGGCTGCCTGCTGCTCGGGATTTTCGGATACGTCGCCGGGGGCGGCGGTCACTGAACGGGAGTCATTCGACGGGGGTCCCGGCAGATTCGGCGTCATAGTCAGCAGCGAGGGTGCGGGCACGGTCCATGGCGGCGGTCATCGCGGCAGCGTTCGTAGCCTGTCCCGATCCTGCAGCGAGGCCGGCGGCGAATCCGGCAATAAAGGTGGTGAGCGGGGCGGCCGGGCGGACCACTGAGTGTGCTGCCACGCCGGCCAGCGACAGAATGGTGTTGACGTCGATCTGGACGTCCTCCAGTTCATACGCCTGGAGCAAGGACCTGCACCACTCTTCCAGCGTCTCTTCCTGGCTTTTCACGCTCTGCCTCCCAAATCGTTTGCGGCAGTGTTGCCCCGGAGCCCGCTCAGGGGATCCGAACCGGCCACACCAAGTGCTGCGGCATCGTCCCAGGTGTCCACGTCAGCCGTGGAGCCGGCCGGAACGGCGACAAGCTGCACGTCCAGACTAGCAAGGAGTGCCCGCACCGACCCGTTGATTAAGCGTCCTGCGGTTTCCAGCTGGGTGACGGATCGTTGTAGCCCGACTGTGCTATAAAAGCCAACCAGCGGCTGGCTACGGCCATCCTCCGAGACGGCCACCACGCCGTCCGGTTCCAGGCCCGCCTGCTTACCTCCGGCAGGTCCTGCGCCCGGTCCTCGTGAACGCAACGCAGCCTTCAGCGCAGCCACCGCCTGCCCCACGTTGGGCATGTCGCAGGCCAGCACCAGCGTCAGCGCGGGGCGGCTGCCGCCCGCAGCGGCCAGGGCCGCCAGCCCGGCCGCAATCGCAGCCGCAGGCCCGCTAAACGGCGGCTCCTCGCGGCAGCGCAGAAACCCGGCCGGCACTTCCCAGCCAAGCATTTCCGCGGTGGCCGGCCCAACCACGACGGCGGCCCGGGCTCCCCCGGCAGCGGCCACGGAGCGGTTCAACAGGGAGTCGCCGTCGTACGTCAGGCTCTGCTTGGGCACGCCACCGAGCCGCGACGAACGGCCGCCGGCGAGGATGACAGCATCGAAGTCGAGGGGGTCAGTGTCCACCCTCCCAGCCTAACTGTGCGGGCTGGAATACTGTGCGGAGCTGGAACTAGAGGCCAGAGTTCAGGCGGCCCGTTCCGGCAGCAGGAACGGGTCCCAGGCCGGCGTCGGCTTCTCAAGTTCTTTGATCTGCCAGATGGTGCCATGCGGCGGTTCCGGAACAAACCTGAGCTTCCAGCCCATTTCAGCCGGCGTGTGGTCGCCCTTGGTGTTGTTGCACCGGAGGCACGCGGCCACCAGGTTCTCCCAGGAGTCGGCGCCGCCACGTGATTTGGGCTGCACATGGTCGATAGTGTGGGCACCTTTGCCGCAATACGCGCACCGGTGACCGTCCCGCCGCAGCACCCCGCGGCGGCTGACCGGGGTGCCCTGGTTGTATCTGGGGCGGATGTAGCGGTTCAGGAGAATCACGGACGGGCGGCCCAGGATCTCCTGCGGTCCCACTACAGGGTCATCGCCTTCGGCAATAACACTGGCCTTGCCCGTGAGCACAAGCACCAGCGCCCGGCGGAAGGTGACCACCGCCAGCGGTTCATATCCAGCATTCAGAACGAGAGTGCGCATGCACGTACCTCTTCGTGGCCGCACCCGTCAGGGGCACGAGGGCCGGCTGCCCCCGGCATATCCGGGCTATGGATCGACACCACAAGAGTAAACAAAGAATCCCGGGATCAACTAATTTCGGCCGTAGCAGCAGTCACGTGTCGGACCGGGACACGCGTCCGGGTCGCTGCGGCGGCCCTACAACAACAAAGGACCCCAGCCGTGAGGCAGAGGTCCTTTGAAGATCGACTTCGGTGCTAGGACACGCGGATGTAAACCGGTCCTGAACCAACGTTGGCGCTGAACACAACAGTCTGGTTTCCGTTGTAGCCGCCGTGAACGGCCTGGCCGTTGCCGGCGTAGACGGCAATGTGGGCAACGCCCGCGCCGCCGTCGGCGTAGTAGAGCAGGTCGCCGGGCTGAGCCTCGGCGGCACTCACGGTCTTACCCAGGGAAAGGTAGCCGGCGGGCCAGCCGTGGTAGTTGATACCCACGGCGGCCAGGGCGTTGGTCACCAGCATGGTGCAGTCCTGGCTGACGCCGAGCTGTGCGTAAGCGGCGGACAGGATGCCAGCACCCTTGCCGCTGGCAGCGACCGGAGCCGTGGGAGCAGCCGGAGCTGCCGACGCTACCTTTACGGTTGCCGCGGCCTTGGCCGGAGCCGGAGCCGGAGCCGGAGCTTCGACAACGGGCGCCGGAGCCTCAACAGGAGCCGGAGTGGTGGTCACGGCAGGCTTCTCGTACGAGATGGCAATGGTGGAGGCGGCCGAAATGATGGCCGGCGCGGAAACCCCAACCTCAAGGTTCGAAGCGGAAGCAGCTTCACGCTGGACTCCGGAGTCTGCCGCGTTCGCAGCGATACCACTGGTCAGGACAAGGCCGGAAGCAGCAGCGATAACCGCGGCCTGGCGGCCCATGCCGCCGGCGTTGTCGCCGACAGCCTTGGCAATGACAGCCAGCGAGTTGGTCTTGGTGACCTCGGCGCGGTGCCGTGCAGCAGTTGCACGTGTAGTCATTAATTTCTCTCTTTCGTTTTCCTCAGGACCGCGTGGGCAGACCAAGGGCTTTGGACGCGCCGGCATCTTGGGGGTACGCCGGCACGCCCCGAACGGGGATTTAGCGAAAAGTTTCCAGCGAAGAATCGATCCCGTCAGCACAGGGCTGCAGGAACTGCTGGATGGCAGGAACTACGGGGCCAGCGTGAAGAACGCGGAGGAGCCCGTGGATGCCACGGAGTGGAGCAGGGTGCCCTGTGACGGGTTAAGTGCGCTGATCATCATGCCGTTGCCGACGTAAATGCCAACGTGGGCGCCGCCATTCTGCATAACCAGGTCACCGGGAGCCGGTGTGGCGGTGGGCCGCATGGCTGTCCAGGCATTGGTGCGGGGA
Organism: Pseudarthrobacter sp. NBSH8; assembly: GCF_014217545.1. Lineage (NCBI taxonomy): Bacteria > Bacillati > Actinomycetota > Actinomycetes > Micrococcales > Micrococcaceae > Pseudarthrobacter > Pseudarthrobacter sp. NBSH8. The sequence continues at coordinate 783,549 of NZ_CP043178.1, read as the reverse complement.
ATGCTGATGCCGGCCTGGGCGTAGACCCACTGCGTGAAGCCTGAGCAGTCCCAGCCATTGGGAGTGGTGCCGCCCCAGACGTAGGGGCGGCCGATACCGGTGTAGGCAAGTGCTGCCAGACCCGAAGCGGCGGCTGAGGAGACAGTGTCAGCGAGCTTGGAGGCGTCAGCGAGCTTGGAGGCCGCGGCCTCGGTTGCCACAGCACCCTGAGCCCCGGTTTCGGAGGCCGTGGACTGCGCACGGACCGTTTCAACCTTCGGTGCCGGCGTGGTCTTGATCACGGGGCGCTCGAAGGAAACGGTAGCCGTGGGCGCCGCAGTTACGGCAAGTGCCGTCTGCGCGGAACCGGACTCGGTAGAGGCGGAAACACCGGCGGTGGTATCCGCGGCGTTGGCCGGAAGCCCCATGCTCAGGATCAGACCTGATGCAGCTGCGATAACAGCAGCCTGGCGACCTACGGTCCCGGCGTTGGCACTGACTGCCTTGGACACGGGGCCCAAGGGGTTGGTGCGAACCGGTTGTGCGCGGTGGCGCGCAGAATTATGGCGTGAAGACACGAAGGTAGCCTCTCCCAATGCCTGCGAGGTGAGCTGTCGGATTCGGATGGGAGTCACCCGGCCGCTCTGCTTCACAGTGGAAGCTTTGCGACTTAACCCCAAGGCCTTCAGAATCGAAGACCAAAATTGGTTCCCCCGCCCCTGCCAGACGATGTCATGCGAACGGACCTTGAGCGGTGGCAGAGCTAGGCAATCCACTCAAGAACGTCAACTTCGGAAAAGTTGACGCGCTTTAAACGTTACAGGAGTTCCGCGCCAATGTCACATTCAGGTCACGGCACGTCGCGGCGATTCGAGAGTTTGCCATCATTTGGTTCAGAGCCAGCCGCTGGGGTCAACGACTTCGCCGTTGACCTGGACCTCGAAGTGGAGGTGGCAGCCCGTGGACGCGCCCGTGGTGCCGCTGAGGGCAACCACATCGCCGCGACTGACCGTCTGGCCCACCTTGACGCTGGCGGAGGAGAGGTGGTTGTACGTGGTTTCAAGGCCATTGCCGTGATCCACCACCACGCGGTTGCCGCCGCCGTACTGGTGCCAGCCAGCGAAGGTCACGGTGCCGCTGGCAGCAGCCAGGACAGAGGTTCCGCACTGCGCGGCGAAGTCCTGGCCACGGTGGAAGTCGCCGGAGCCGCCGGTGATGGGGCTGACCCGGAATCCGAAGGGAGAGACTGTAGCCAGCTGGGCCAGCGGCGAGCCGAGGCTTCCGGCAGAGGCGGCGCGGGTGATGGATCCCGCGGACTGGGCGCTCAGCAGCTGCTTCAGTTTGCCGTCGGGATCACCTTGGGTAACCACGGACGAGCGGCTGAAATCAATTTGGGCGGCGGCTTCGGCAGTGACTTCAGGCTGCGGAGCAGCGGAAACGGCAGACGCGGCCTGGCCGGGTGCCGGAGTTGCCATCACGGGGCCGGTCACGGGAACCGTCACGGTGAGAGCCAGGCCTGTTGCTGCCAAGGCGATGCCGGCCTTCTGGCCAAGGCCACTGGCAGCGGCGAAATCCGTCATCTGCCGGAAGGGTCCCCGGCGGCGTCGTGCTTCCCGCTGTGGATCGCGGGGCCTCTCCGCAGTGAAATCCTCGGCCACTCTGGGCGCCGAAGCGGGACCCACCGCGCGACGGCGGCCCCTGGAGTATTGCGTGGTCAAGAATGTTCCTCTCTGGATAGCCTGCGAAGTTAGCTGTCGGATTCGGGTCAGAGAGTTCAAAGACCCGGTCCGCCATAACAAGCACTTGGCGCAGAGATATCCCGTGAGGATCCTTCGCTGGAAGAGGCTTGCTGCTGACGGACTTCACCCCAAGGCAGTCTTGCGACTACCGGTTGTGGTTCCCCCGCCTCTGCCAGTTGGTGATTCGTGCACCTGATCCGCTGGCAGAGCTCGGCTCCGGATCAGGTAACGCTTTTGTATCGACGCTGAGTTCCAACTATAGGCGATTAACTTGGGCAGTAACAATTCCGTTATATTTGCGGAACCTGGCGTCACTGCGCTATAGCGCGGCCCCAACGCGAGGAGGCCGCCGTCCCGTCAGCGGACGGAAACGAAGACGTGCGATGCCACTTCCGGGGGCAGCTCGAGCGCCCCTTCTATGCCCGGAACCCGCACGGAAATGTACTCCCCCACGCGCTCCAGGGACACCGAGGCGCCGGGCCTGATTCCGCCTTCGTCCAGCTGGACCAGCAGCTCAGGCTCCACCTGAATGGGCTCGGCCAACCGGCTGACCGTTACGTTCGACGCCGGCCCGTAGCCCTGCATCGCATCCAGGAGATTAATCACTCCGGCATCAGGCAGTGCCGACGCCGGCCCGCCCAGGGCCGCCAGCCCGGGGATGGGATTGCCGTAGGGAGAATCGGTGGGGTGGTTGAGCAATTCGTAGATGCGCTGCTCAACGCGTTCACTCATTACGTGCTCCCAGCGGCACGCCTCATCGTGAACGTAGGCCCAGTCCAGGCCAATCACATCCGCCAGGAGCCGTTCCGCCAGCCTGTGCTTGCGCATCACTTCCGTGGCGCGCTTCCGCCCGGCCTCGGTCAGTTCCAGGTGGCGGTCTCCGGAGACCACCACCAGTCCGTCGCGTTCCATCCGGCCGATGGTTTGGGACACCGTGGGGCCGGAATGCCGCAGCCGTTCGGCGATGCGCGCGCGAAGGGCAACGATGTTCTCTTCTTCAAGCTCCAAAATGGTCCGAAGATACATCTCCGTAGTATCGATCAGATCCGTCATCCAGCTCAGCTCCTCGAGCGCAGTACGTTGCGTTGTCCCACCGTATCGCGTCCAGCAGCGGCGAGGTCCGGTAAAAAGCTTAGCCTATTTTGAACTTGTCCGGATAATCCCCGGACGGGGCCCGATGGTCTCATTGGCCGGACTATGACGGTGCCGGTTCCCGCCCAATCGAGGGGTTCAGGCAGAATAAAGGAGGTCCTTAATGCAGTCACTGCCGACTACCGGCCACCCCACCGTCCGGACGTGAGCGACGTCCATGCCGAAATTGGAGCCCCCGTGAGCGAAACCAGCATCACTATTCCTGCCGACCTCCTGCCAAAGGACGGACGGTTCGGCGCAGGACCGTCCAAGGTCAGGCCGGAGCAGCTCGAGGCGCTCTCAGCGGCGTCCAAGACCATCCTGGGCACCTCCCACCGCCAGGCTCCCGTCAAGAACCTCGTAGGCTCCGTCCGCGAAGGCCTCAGCCAGTTCTTCCGTGCCCCCGAAGGCTACGAAGTGGTCCTCGGTGTCGGCGGCTCTACCGCATTCTGGGACGTCGCCAGCTTCGGCCTGGTGGACAAGAAGGCCCAGCACCTGTCCTTCGGCGAGTTCGGCTCCAAGTTCGCCTCGGCCACCAACAAGGCCCCGTTCCTGGACGCCTCCTCCATCATCACGTCCGAGCCGGGCACTCGCCCGGTATCGGCCGCCGAAGCAGGCGTGGATGTCTACGCCTGGCCACAGAACGAAACCTCCACCGGCGTCGCGGCTCCGGTCAAGCGCGTTGCAGGCGCCGATTCCGGTTCCCTGGTCCTGGTGGACGCCACCTCTGCAGCCGGCGGCCTGGACGTGGACGTCTCCGAGGCCGATGTCTACTACTTCGCCCCGCAGAAGAACTTCGCGTCCGACGGCGGCCTGTGGCTGGGCCTCTTCTCCCCCGCCGCGCTGGAACGCGCCGCCCGGATCAAGGCCAGCGGCCGCTGGATCCCGGATTTCCTGGACCTCCAGACCGCCATCGACAACTCCAAGCTGAACCAGACCTACAACACGCCGTCGCTCACCACCCTGGTAACCCTCGACGCGCAGGTGCAGTGGCTCAACGCCAGCGGCGGCCTGGACTTCGCGTCAGCCCGCACCGCTGACTCCGCCGGCCGGATCTACTCCTGGGCCGCGGCCTCCGAGTACGCCACGCCGTTTGTGGCCAAGGCGGAAGACCGTTCCAACGTCATCGCCACCATCGACTTCGACGACTCGATCGACGCCGCCGCGATCGCCAAGGTGCTGCGCGCCAACGGGATCATGGACACCGAGCCGTACCGCAAGCTGGGCCGCAACCAGCTCCGGATCGCGACGTTTGTGGCCATCGAGCCGGCTGATGTCACTGCGCTGCTGGCAAGCATTGATTACGTGGTGGGCGAGCTGCGCAAGTAGCGCTCTCGCGCGGTGAGGCCAGCTGTCAGCGTCCAACGGCGTCGTCCGGGTTTTCGTCCCTGGCGGCGCCGTTTGTGTTGTCCCCCGGTTGTTGGATGCCCAGATGCGAGACGACGCCGAAGTACCGCAGGCCGCGGGCGCGCCGGTTGAAGGTGATCCGGAGCTGCTGGGCGCGGATGATCCAGAGCATTCCGATCACGGCGGCGATGATCCCGGACGCGGCCGCCACGGAAAGGGACCACCGGGGGCCAGCGACGTTGGCCACCCATCCCACCAGCGGGGCGCCTATGGGTGTGCCGCCCATAAAGATGGCCATGTACAGGGCCATGACCCTGCCCCGCATGACGGGATCGGTGGTGGTCTGGACGTAGCCGTTGGCGCTGGTCATCATGGTGATCGCGGACAGGCCCACCGGCACCAGCGCGACGCCGAACCAGAAGTAGTTCGGGGCGAGCGCCGCCAGCCCCGACGACACGCCAAAGGCAGCCGCCGCGCCGAAGATCATCCGAAGGCGGGGTTTGCCGCGGCCGGCGGAGAGCAGCGCGCCCGCCACGGACCCGATGGCCATGATGGAATTCATAAGCCCGAAGGCGCTGGCGTCCAGCCCGAACTCCGTGCCCACCATCGCGGCGATGAACAGTACGAAGTTAAGCCCGAGTGTGCCCACGATGAACACGGCTACGAGGACCACCAGAATGTCCGGCCGGAACCGGACGTAGCGCAGCCCTTCCCTGATGCGGCCCTTGCCCGGGGCCGCCCGGGGAAGCCGGCGCAGCGACGCGGAGGGGATTTTCCACAGGCTTAGGAGCATGGCCAGGAACGTGGCGGTATTGATCAGGAACACCCAGCCAGGACCTACAGCCACGGTGAGCACGCCGGCCACGGCGGGTCCGATCATGCGGGCGACATTGAAGGAGGCGCTGTTCAGGGCCACGGCGTTGGGCAGGTAGTCGTCCCGCACTAGTTCAGAAACGAAGGTCTGGCGGACCGGGGCATCGAGCGCGGACACCATGCCCAGCAGCAGGGCAAAGCCGTAGACGTGCCACAGCTGGCCGGCGCCGAGCACCACCAGGATGCCCAGGCCGGCGCTCAGGAGCGCCATCATTGACTGCGTCATGATCAGCAGCTGCCGGCGGCTGTACCGGTCAGCCACGAGGCCGGCGATGGGCGCCAGGAACAGCTGTGGTCCCAGCTGCAGCGCCATGGTGATGCCCATGGCTCCGGCGTCGTGCTCGGTGAGGTGGTCAAACACCAGCCAGTCCTGGGCCGTCCGCTGCATCCAGGTTCCGATGTTGGAAACCAGTGCGCCGATGAACCAGATCCGGTAGTTGAGGATGTGCAGGGATTTGAAGGTGGACATCAGTGCCGGCCTTCACGGTTCTCAACCCCGCGCATTCTCAACTGCCTAGTCAGCCTCGCCGGCGGGTTCGTCGTCCTCGGCGTCTTCGTCCTTGGACCCGGTTGCGTCGGCCTGTGAAGCCTCGGCCGGCGAAGCGTCGGCCTGCGAAGTGTCCGGCTCCGAAGCGACAGCAACAGCAGCGCGCGGTTCCTCTTCCTCTGCCGCCTGCGCATCCTCGGGACGGACGCGCTCTGCCCACGGCACCCACTCCGGGGAAAGGATGGAATCCTCCGACGGCAGGAGGCCAAGCTCGCTGACCGTGACCACCTTGGAGCGGGAGTTCCTGGTCAGGACCGCATACCACTGCCAGCCGTCGTAGCCGGCCATTTTTGATTCGAAGAGGTGGGTGACCAGGCGGTCGCCCTCACTTCTGGCAGCCAGGTGCGCACCGATGTCCGACGCCGCCGTGATGCCTTCGATGGCGGTCCGCGCCTCGCCAACGGCAGCAGCGAGGAAGGCGTCCGGCTTGCCGGTCCGCCACACGGGCACGCCGGTACGGCGCTTGGCCTCGGCTTTGGCGCCCACCGTCTCCGGTGCCGTGGTGTCCGGCAGTTCAGCTTCCGCGTTCATGGCCAAGACCTAAACGTCCAGCTCGTCGGCAACCTTACGCAGGGCAGCCGCGATGGCCTTGCCCTTGTTGCCTTCCGGGTACTTGCCCGCGGACAGGGTTCCAGAAAGGTTGTCCAGCACGCTGACCAGGTCCTGGACGAGCGGCGCGAGGTCCCGGGCGCTGGGCCGCTTGGCCTTGGCGATGGACGGCGTTTTGTCCAGGACGCGCAGGCCCAGGGCCTGCGCACCCTTGCGGCCGTCGGCAACGCCGAACTCAACGCGTGTGCCTGCCTTCAGCTCCGTAATGCCTTCGGGCAGCGATGATTTGGGCAGGAAGACTTCCTGGCCGTCCTCGCCTGCGAGGAATCCGAAACCTTTTTCCTTGTCATACCACTTGACCTTGCCGGTAGGCACGTAATCAACCTTCTTCGTTCTGACGTCTTCTGACACGGCCGGCAGTCACCGCATCCGCACTGATGTGCGGGTTCAGGGTATGACAGCAACGGACCGTGTTGGTCTGTTCCTCAAGGTTATCCTGCCGGGACCCGGAATCCTGCTTTCACGCACGCATCCTCCCGCCGCCTGCCGCGGCTGCGGGCCCGCGGCTCACGGCCGCCTGTGGCGCCACCACCGGTCACCCGGCTGTTAGCGTTACCTGCATGACACCCTCGCGATACCGGCGCCCACTGATGATCTGCGCAGCGGTTGTTGCCATGCTTTCCCTCGTGGCGGTGGGCGCAGTCATGGCGCTGGCCTTCGCAGGCTCCGCTGCTCCGGCCTGGGTCACCGCCGCCGCCTTGTACGGGTTGCCTGTGGCGTTCCTGCTGATGCTTTTCCTGGTGCTGGACAGCGTGGCCGGCCGGCGCAGGGCAGGAAAGTCCAGCGGGCGGTAACGTTGGACTGATGTCCCTTATCCGCGCGCTCAGCAAAGAACTGGAAGCACGCAGCGATGACTCGTTGCGGGCGCTCTTCGCAGCGCGGCCGGACCTTATGTCCCCCGCGGTTCCTGACTTTTCAGCCCTGGCCGCCCGGGCAAGCGCGCGGGTCAGCGTCCAGCGTGCGCTCGAACGGCTGAACAGGCCGCAGATGCAGGTGCTGGAAACCCTGCATCTGTGCACCAACACGGACACCGAACACAGCGCATCTGCGGCGGGCGTCCGGAAACTCATTGCAGGATCCACGGTGGCGGCGCTGGAACGCATCCTGGCCTCGCTCCAGGAACTGGCTTTGGTGCACCGGGCCGAGCCGCCGAATGGAACGGCGGCTTCGGGCCATCGGCAGCGCTACTACCTGCCGGTGGGAAGCCTCAAGGACGTGGTGGGAATCTATCCTGCGGGGCTGGGGCGCAGCTACACCGAGCTGGTCAGGCTTCAGCCCGCGTTTGCCCAGCGAGTAGTCCAGCTCGTTGCGGAGCTGCACCGAAGCGGCGTCTCCATCCAGAACGCCACCACCCCCATGGAGGCAGCCCTGGCGCTACAGCATTGGACATCCTCGCCCGAGGCACTCAGCGCGGCTCTGGCCGGAGCCCCGGAACGCACGACGGCGTTGCTCGCCAAATTCCGCAACTGGGCCATGGGTGCCGTCCCCCAGGCGCAACGGAAAGCGTCGGTCTCGAACCAGGGCGCCGACGTCGGGCCCGTGGACTGGCTCCTGGCCCGCGGCCTGCTGGTCCCCTTGGACGCCGCGCACGTGGAACTTCCGCACAGCGTGGGGCTGTCGCTGCGTGGCGGCGCCATCATCAATGACTTTTCCCTTTCCCCTCCGGTTCCGGAGCTGGGCAGCACTACCGCCGCACTTCGCCGGAACGCGGCGCTGGGCGCCATCGCTGAAACCCTCCGGCTGGTGGGTGATCTGCTCCATGCCGTCCGCGAACAGCCGCTGGCCACGCTGCGAAGCGGCGGCGTAGGCGTCCGGGAAATGAAGCGGCTGGCCGAGACGCTGCGCATCGACCAGCACCGGGCGGGCCTGCTGCTGGAGATCAGCGCCCTCTCCGGCCTGTTGCGCCTTGATGTGGACTCGTCCTCCTGGGTGCAGCCCCCGCAGCTGGAGTGGCTGTCCCTCCCCCGCCAGGAGCAGTGGCTGTGGCTGGTCAACGCCTGGCTCGCGAGCGAGCGTGTGCCCTCACTCGTGGGTCAGCCCGTTACCGGCCCGGGCGGCGTTCCCGCCGTGCACCGTGCCGTGGCCGGGAATACCGTCAATGCCCTTTCAGCGGAAGCGCAGCGGCCGGATGCCCCGGTGGTCAGGAAGCGGATCCTGGAAATTCTGGAGGAGCTCACGCAGGAAGCTGCCGCTGCGGACGGCACGGCGCCGGTCCTCGACGCCGCGGCAGTGCTCCAGCGGGCTGAATGGACGCAGCCGCGGATGGCCCGCCGGTTCAGTTCCCTGATCAGGGGTGTGCTGGCCGAAGCAGAGCTGCTGGGATTGATCGGCTCCGGTGCGTTGAGCCAGCTGGGCAGCGCCATTGCCGAGGACAATCCGGACGAGGCCCTGGGCATCCTGGGCGAGCACCTGCCCGCGGCGCTGAACCACGTCCTGCTCCAGGCGGACCTGACGGCAGTTGCCCCGGGTTACCTGGCTCCGGAGCTGGCGGAAAAGCTGTTGGTGATGGCCGACGCCGAGGGGCAGGGGCCCGCCACCATCTACCGGTTCTCCGCCAACTCGGTCCGGCGCGCCCTGGATGCCGGGCATGACGCATCGAGCCTGCTGGAGTTCCTGCGTGAGCACTCGGCCACGGCAGTGCCCCAACCCCTGGAATACCTGGTGGAGGACACCGCGTCCCGGCACGGCCGGCTCCGGGTGGGAACTGCCGCCAGCTTTATCCAAAGCGATGATGAGGCAACGGTGCTGGAGCTGGCGGCGGAGTCCAAGGCAGCCGGGTTGGGTCTGGCCCGGATTGCGCCGACCGTGCTGATCTCCACTGCTCCGCCGCGGGAAACGGCGCAGGTCCTGCGCGGACTGGGCCTCTCGCCGTCGGTGGATCAGGCCCAGCCCGGAGTGGTCCGGCTCCGCCGCACCACCGGCGTTCCGGGCAGCACCCGCCCCGTCTACACAGCGCCGCGGACCGCGCCAGCGGAGGACGACGTCGCCGCGCAGCTCGCCGTCCTGCGGAACGGGCGGCCCGAAGCCAACGGAAACCACCCACCTGCAGTGCCGGGTACCGGCGAAGCCACAACCCAGCTTGGCCTGGAGACCCTGCAGCGGGCTATCCGGCTTAAGCAGCGCGTGAGCATGAACGTAGTGGACAGCCAGGGGAATTGCTGCCTGGAGACAGTTGTTCCCATCTCCGTAACCGGCGGACGCGTCAGGGTCTTCGATCCTGTCAAGGAAACCGAGCGGGTGCTCTCCATCCACCGCATTATCGATATCGAGGCCGCAGAAGAACTGCGCCAGTGAAGGACGCCCCCGCGTGAACGACGGCCCGCTGATCGTCCAAAGTGACAAAACCATCCTGCTCGAAGTGGACCACGAACTGGCTACCGAGGCGCGCCACGCGATCGCCCCCTTCGCCGAACTGGAGCGCGCTCCGGAGCACATGCACAGCTACCGCCTGACCCCCTTGGGCCTGTGGAACGCGCGCGCCGCCGGTTTGGACGCGGAGAAGGTCCTGGACACCCTGCTCAAATACTCGCGGTTCCCGGTACCGCATTCGCTGCTGATCGACGTCGAAGAGACCATGTCCCGGTACGGGCGGCTGCGCCTGGAGAAGGACCCACAGCACGGCCTGGTGATGCGCACGGACGACTACCCGGTGTTGGAAGAGGTCATCCGGGCCAAAAAAATCCAGCCCTTGCTGGGGCCTCGGATCGACGGCGAAACCATTGTGGTCCACTCCTCACAGCGCGGCCAGCTCAAGCAGCTGCTCCTGAAAATCGGCTGGCCGGCGGAGGATCTGGCCGGCTATGTGGACGGCACACCCCACCTGATCGCCCTGAACGAGGACGGCTGGAAGCTCCGCCCGTACCAGCAGCTCGCCACCGAGAATTTCTGGGCCGGCGGCAGCGGCGTGGTGGTGCTGCCCTGCGGAGCAGGAAAGACCCTGGTCGGTGCCGCGGCCATGGCCACGAGTTCCACCACAACCCTCATCCTGGTGACGAACACCGTGGCCGCCCGGCAATGGAAGGACGAACTGCTCAAGCGGACGTCCTTGACGGAGGATGAAATCGGCGAGTACTCGGGCGCGGTCAAGGAAGTCCGGCCGGTCACCATCGCCACGTACCAGGTCCTCACCACCAAGCGCGGTGGCCTCTACCCGCATCTGGAGCTCGTGGACGGCCACGACTGGGGCCTGATCATCTATGACGAAGTCCATCTCCTGCCGGCTCCGATCTTCCGGATGACCGCGGACCTACAGGCGCGCCGCCGGCTGGGCCTCACCGCAACTCTGGTCCGCGAGGACGGCCGCGAAGGCGAGGTCTTCAGCCTGATTGGACCCAAACGGTATGACGCGCCGTGGAAGGACATCGAAGCGCAGGGTTACATCGCTCCCGCGGACTGCGTGGAGGTCCGCATTGACCTGCCCCGGGACGAACGCGTGGCCTACGCCATGGCCGAGGACGCGGACAAGTACCGGCTGTGCGCCACGTCCGAGTCCAAGACCCTGATCGTGGAACAGCTGGTGGCACGTCACCTTGGCGAGCAGCTGCTGGTGATCGGGCAATACATTGACCAGCTGGACGAGATCGGCGAGCGCCTGCAGGCTCCCGTCATCAAGGGCGACACCTCCGTCAAGGAACGGCAGAAACTCTTCGATGCCTTCCGTGCCGGTGACGTGAACACCCTGGTGGTGTCCAAGGTGGCCAACTTCTCCATCGACCTGCCGGAGGCCTCGGTGGCCATCCAGGTTTCGGGTTCTTTCGGGTCGCGGCAGGAGGAAGCCCAGCGGCTGGGCCGGCTGCTGCGCCCCAAGAAGGACGGCCGGGCGGCCCGCTTCTACTCGTTGGTGGCCCGGGACACCCTGGACCAGGATTTCGCGGCCAAGCGGCAGCGCTTCCTGGCTGAGCAGGGGTATGCCTACCGGATCATGGACGCCAAGGATGTCGGCGCCGGCTAGAAGGTCGCCCGGTGTTACCGGCTGACGGTCCGGGTTGCCACCACCACGAGCAGACTCCCCATGGAACACCCACCATCCATCCAGAAAACTCACAGTTTCTGGGAGCATGATGGGAGCATGAAGAAGACCGGCCCAGAAGCCAAGCTGCTAGTTGTTGATGACGAACCCAACATCCGCGAGCTGCTGTCCACCTCGCTCCGCTTCGCAGGCTTTGAGGTGGTCTCTGCCGCCAACGGCCGCGACGCGCTGGCCGCCGCCGAACTCCACACACCCGATCTGGCGGTACTGGACGTGATGTTGCCGGACATGGATGGCTTCACCGTCACCCGCAAGCTGCGGGCTTCGGGCAAGCACTTCCCGGTCCTGTTCCTTACGGCGAAGGACGACACCGAGGACAAGGTCACCGGGCTCACGGTGGGCGGGGACGACTATGTCACCAAGCCGTTCAGCCTGGACGAAGTAGTGGCCCGGATCCGCGCGGTCCTGCGCCGGACCCAGCCCATGCTCGACGACGACGCCGTGATCCGGGTGGACGACCTGGAGCTCGACGACGACGCCCACGAGGTGCGCCGCGGCGGCACCGTAATTGAACTGTCCCCCACGGAATTCAAGCTCCTCCGCTACCTCATGCTGAACCCGAACCGGGTGCTGTCGAAATCCCAGATCCTTGACCACGTCTGGGAGTACAACTTCAATGGCGACGCCTCGATCGTGGAGTCCTACATCTCCTACCTCCGGCGCAAGGTGGACATTGATCCGGACGCACCGGCCCTGATCCAGACCAAACGCGGAGTGGGCTACGTGCTCCGGACGGCAGAGAAGCGCTGACCTTGCTGCAGCGGTGGAAATCGGCCTCGCTGAGGTCCCAGCTGGTGGCCATGATCATGGCACTGCTGATTGTTGCGCTGACTGCGACCGGTGCCGGCACCCTGACGCTGCTGCACAGCTACCTCCAGGCACAGGTGGATGACAAGCTGTACGCCGCCGTCGACCTCGCCAGCAAGCAGCGCTCGTTCACCCAGCTGCAGGCTCCCACCAACCCGATGGTACCCACTGACTACTCGCTGATCCTTTACACCCCCGGTGGGGAGCCCCAGCTGTTGGGCGGCAATCCGGATGACCACCCCGACATCTCAACCATCTCCGTTGAGGACGCCCAGGACAGGGGCGCGCGTCCTTACCAGGTGCGCGGCACGGACGGCCACAACTGGCGGGTGGTCGCGGTGACCGTGCTCTATATCGGCCAACCCGCTGTTGTTGTCATCGGATTGCCGCTGCAAAGTGTGGACGATGTCCTCAAGCACGCCACCCTGGTGGTCACCGGCGTCGGCCTGCTCACCCTGCTGCTGGCCTCCCTGATCGCCAGTTGGACCGTGTCGCGGTCGTTCCGGCCACTGGCCAAGGTGGAAAGGACCGCGGCCGCGATCGCCGCCGGCGACCTTTCCAGGCGTGTGGACGTCGAGAATCCCGGCACCGAAGTGGGGCGGCTCGGCAGTTCGCTGAACGCCATGCTGGCGCACATCGAGACGGCCTTCGCCGCCCGGACAGCCTCCGAAGGCAGAATGCGCCGGTTCGCAGCAGACGCCTCCCACGAGCTGCGTACCCCCCTCGTGACCATCAGGGGTTTCTCCGAGCTCTACCGCCATGGCGCGCTGGCCACCGACGATGACGTGGCCACGGCCATGGGGCGGATCGAAAGCGAAGCCAAACGGATGGGTTCAATGGTGGAGGACCTGCTCCTGCTGGCGCGCCTGGACGAACAGCGTCCGCTACAGCAAAAGCCCGTCGACCTGCAGCTGATCGCCCACGACGCGGTGGTGGACACACAGGCAAGCGACCGCTTTCGTCCCATCTCCCTGACCGGCCTTGGTGACGAACGGGCCGCACCCGCTCCCGTGCTCGGTGACGAAGCAAAACTGCGACAGGTGGTGGGGAACCTCGTGGGGAACGCCCTGCGCTACACCCCGGACGGCAGCCCGATCGAACTCGCCGTCGGGGTCCGGACCTCCGACGGCGGGCAGCCGCTCGCCGTAATCGAGGTGCGGGACCATGGCCCCGGCATTTCAGAAGAGGATGCGTCCAAGGTGTTCGAGCGTTTCTATCGGGCGGACACGTCCCGGACGCGTGAAACCGGCGGCAGCGGCCTGGGGCTCGCGATTGTCGCGGCCATCGTGGGATCGCACGGCGGGTCCGTCCGGGTGGAAACGACCGACGGCGGCGGGGCTACCTTGGTGGTCAGCCTGCCTGTCAGGGACGACGCCACAGACGAGGCTCCGTCCGGCGATGAGCACCTACTGGACGCGACTCCGGGCTGGACGTCCGCCCAGCATGGCGATCCTCTGGACGGAGGCCACGGCGACGGCAAGGTTATCCACATATAGCCATGGAGCGTGGCGCGCGGGCAGTGCCCGTCCGTAGGCTCGCTGTAGTGGCCCGGAGCAGCCGGGCGGGCAGCATATGCTGTCCCACTACTTCGAGAGGCAGCTAGCCATGAGCATCATTTCCGTCGACACCGAACTCCTTCAGCTCAAGTCGGCCAACGTCAAAGCAACCGTGGACCGGATCAGCTCGGACGTCCAGACCATGAAGCGGGGCCTGGACGAACTGCAGTCCACCTGGCGGGGCTCGGCTGCCAACAACTTCCAGGCCCTGGTGACCGAGTGGACCCTCACCCAGGGCAAGGTGGAGGCGTCACTGGCATCCATCAACATGGCCCTGGCATCGGCAGCGTCCACCTACGCCCAGGCCGAGCAGGGCAACACCCAACGCTTCAGCTGAGTCCGCGGCCGAAAGTGCGCTCTAGGCCTCCGGCGTACCCTGGCGGAACCGGAGCCGCCACCTGTTGCCGTCCAAGACCCACAGTGAGCTATGGAGAGCCGTGCCTGGGCGCGAGTAGCTTCGGCACGTCAGCAGGATCGCGCTGGTGCCGATGCGGTCCGCACCCAGGATCTCCAGCTCGGCGTGCTGCACTGGTTCCTCTTCGAGCGCCATCATCGTGGCGTCACGGGTCCAGACTCTGCCCGACGTTCCGATCTCCATGAAATCAGGGTGGAGGAGGACGCCGGTACGGCCGATGTCGCCACGGATGTCGGGGCCCGACAATTCGCGTTCGAGGGCCTCGACGATCGCCTCGGGGCTCATCTCAGCCCCGGCGGACTCCGCCGGGATGAACGATTCGCTCTCCAGTTCGCTGAAGAGGTCCGGCTCGTCGTAGGGGTCTTGATTCAAGAGGTCCTGGCCGTACGAGCCCTGACCGCCGGCGACAGCACCGCCGGCGACTGTGGTGGCCGCCTGCAGGCTGGCTGCAGTGACGGCGTCGGGGCCGGCCAGCGCAGCGACTGCCCCGGAGCTGACGGCAACGCGGCTATCAACTGCTGGGCCAACTGCGTCCGGGGCTCCAGCGAAGCCTGGGCCTGACCGCGCTGCCACACCCTGCTGGTACGCGGTGGCAGCGGCACGCGCGCGGACATCGGCTGCCTCATTGAGGTCGTGGCCGGCGTGGCCTTTGACCCATTCGAAGGTGTATTTCCGGCCGGCGATTTCCCGGTCAAGTTCCTTGAGCAGCTCCACGTTCAGGACGGGTTTGCCGTCGGCCTTCCGCCAGCCCTTGCGTTTCCACCCTGGCATCCACTTTGTGATGGAGTTGATCACGTACTGGCTGTCGCAGAGAACCCTCAGGTCCTCTTCCGGGACGTGCGCGGTGGCACGGAACAGATCCAGCACAGCCATTAGCTCGCCCTGGTTGTTGGTGCCGTGCGGCCATCCCCCGGCGCGCCAGCAGTCGTCGTTCACATACCAGGCCCAACCGGCCGGGCCGGGATTTCCTAGAGCCGAACCGTCGGCCGCTGCAGTAATTGTCACGGAACCATCCTGCCAGACACCGCCGACAACCGGTTCAGCCAGCATCCGGGAAACCGCTTACCGCAAAGTCTTGACGACGAAGTCGAAGCGCGGCAGAATCGGAATCCTGACCGGGAAAGCGCTTTCTCAGTCGAAGCTTCCCCGCCGGCACCGATGCCGTCACGGGAACCCGAGCGCGGTGGACCTCCACCCTTTTGAGGAAGGCACATCAATGAAGATTCAGGCCATCAGCCGCAGGAGATTCCAGTTCGGCGCAGTCGCCATCGCTGTCTCACTGCTCGCCACAGGCTGCGGTGCACCCGCCGGCTCCAGTGAAAGCAGCGAAGTCACCCTGCGGTTCGCCTGGTGGGGCAACGAGTACCTCAACGCGCAAACAGAGAAAGTCATCGACGCGTTCGAGGCCGAACATCCGAACATCAAGATCGAATCCGCGCCGGGCGAATGGGCCAGCTACTGGGACAAGCTGGCCACCACCACCGCTGCCAATGACGCACCGGATGTCATCCAGATGGATCAGAAATACATCGCCGAATACGGTGGCCGGGGGCACTGCTGGACCTGTCCAAACAGAGCGGGATCGACACCTCCAAGCTGGACAAGGAATCCTTGGCGTCCGGCCAGTACAACGACGCACAGTACGGGTTGAGCGCCGGGAAGAACGCCTAGGTCATCATGGCGAACACCAAGGTCTTCGAGGCAGCAAACGTGCCGGTCCCCGACGACTCCACCTGGACCTGGGACGACTTCATGGACACCGCCGGGAAACTCAGCGCGGCCGGTGACGGAAGGAGCTACGGCGCGGCCTATGGCAGCAACGAGGCAGACCTCATCATTTGGCTTCGGCAGCACGGCGCGAACCTCTACTCCCAGGACGGGAAACTGGATTTCGACACCGCTACGGCCGCTGCGTTCTGGGAGCGGCTGAAGGAGCAGCGCGATTCCAAGGCAAGTCTGCCGGCCTCTGTGGCCACCGAGGACTCCGGCGCTGGGCTTGAGGAGAGTCTGTTCGGCACGAACCGGGTGGGTATGGCCTGGTGGTGGACCAACCAGCTGGGATCGCTGGAAACCACCACAGGCAGCAGCCTCAGGATGCTCCGCGCCCCCAGTACCGACGGAAAGTCTGCGGACAACGGCATGTACTACAAGCCCACCATGTTCTGGTCCGCGTCCTCACGGTCCAAGCACCCGGAAGCAGCCGCAACCTTTATCAATTACCTGGCCAACAGCCCCGCCGCAGGCGCCATCCTTATGACAGACCGCGGAGTCCCGAGCAACTCTGAGATCGTCAAGGGCATCACCCCTGCCCTCAAGCCGGCAGACACCACCGTGGTGGCCTTCCTGAAGGCCATTGCGCCGGACATAGCCGACGCACCTCCCGTCCCGCCGGTGGGTGCCGGTAGCGTCCAGAACGTCATCAAGCGGTTCACCGATGAAGTCCTGTACAACCGGATGACTCCGCAGACGGCCGCCGAAGCGTTCAAGAAGGAAGTCGAAGGAATGCTGGCCACGGCCCGCAAGTAGTGGAAATAGATGCGGCCCCCTCCAGTGGAGGGGGCCGCATCATTGTTTGCGCGGAACGTGGTCCGGGCGCTGGGGACTAGAAGCCGCCCATGCCGCCCATGTCGTCGCCGCCACCCATGGCCGGAGCGTTCTTCTCCGGCTTGTCAGCCACAACGGCCTCGGTGGTGAGGAACAGACCGGCAATGGATGCCGCGTTCTGCAGGGCAGAGCGGGTTACCTTGACCGGGTCGTTGATGCCGGCAGCCAGCAGGTCGACGTATTCGCCGGTTGCTGCGTTCAGGCCGTGGCCTGCAGGCAGGCCGCGGACCTTGTCGACAACAACGCCAGGCTCGAGGCCGGCGTTGAAAGCGATCTGCTTCAGCGGGGCGTCGATGGCAACACGGACGATGTTCGCACCGGTTGCTTCGTCACCTGTCAGGTTCAGGTTCGCGAACGCCTTGGCGCCGGCCTGGATCAGCGCAACGCCGCCACCGGCGACGATGCCTTCTTCAACAGCAGCCTTCGCGTTGCGGACAGCGTCCTCAATGCGGTGCTTGCGTTCCTTAAGCTCAACTTCGGTTGCGGCACCGGCCTTGATGACTGCAACGCCGCCGGCCAGCTTGGCCAGGCGTTCCTGCAGCTTCTCGCGGTCGTAGTCCGAATCGGAGTTTTCGATCTCGGCACGGATCTGGGAAACGCGGCCAGCGATCTGGTCGGCGTCGCCGGCACCTTCAACGATGGTGGTCTCGTCCTTGGTGACAACAACCTTGCGGGCGCGTCCCAGGAGTTCCAGTCCGGCGGTCTCCAGCTTGAGTCCGACTTCCTCGGCGATGACCTGGCCACCGGTGAGTACAGCGATGTCGGCCAGCTGGGCCTTGCGGCGGTCGCCGAAGCCCGGAGCCTTGACGGCAACGGACTTGAAGGTGCCGCGGATCTTGTTGACGATCAGGGTGGCCAGGGCCTCACCCTCGATGTCCTCGGCAATGATCAGCAGCGGCTTGTTGGACTGCATGACCTTTTCCAGGACAGCAACCAGTTCCTTGACGTTGGAGATCTTGGAGTTGACGATCAGGATGTACGGGTCCTCAAGGACCGTTTCCTGGCGCTCAGTATCGGTCACAAAGTAAGCGGAGATGTAACCCTTGTCGAAGCGCATGCCTTCGGTGAGCTCGAGCTCCAGGCCGAAGGTGTTGGACTCCTCGACGGTGATGACGCCTTCTTTGCCCACCTTGTCGAGGGCTTCAGCGATCAGTGCGCCAATTTCGTCGTCACCGGCGGAGATGGAGGCAGTAGCCGCAATCTCTTCCTTGGTTTCGATTTCCTTGGCGGAGGCCAGCAGCTCAACCGTGACGGCCGCTACAGCCTTCTCGATACCGCGCTTGAGGGACAGCGGGTCAGCGCCGGCCGCGACGTTGCGCAGGCCTTCCTTGACAAGTGCCTGCGCCAGCACGGTAGCCGTGGTGGTTCCGTCGCCTGCGACGTCGTCCGTCTTCTTGGCAACTTCCTTGACCAGCTCGGCGCCGATCTTTTCGTAAGGGTCGTCCAGCTCGATCTCCTTGGCGATGGAAACACCATCGTTAGTGATCGTGGGGGCGCCCCACTTCTTTTCGAGGACGACGTTGCGTCCACGCGGGCCGAGGGTGACCTTGACGGCGTCGGCGAGGATGTTCAGGCCCCGCTCAAGACCGCGGCGTGCCTCTTCATCAAATGCAATGATCTTGGCCATAACGGCAGTAGTCCTTTCGGGACAGTCGTTAAGAATGAACCTCACTGCAGTGCCCGCGACGGACGATCCTTCACCGGCGGCCTCTGTATGCCGCGGCCGGGGATCTCACTCCAGCTAGGTATTTCTCTCGCTCCACGACCGCCACCAAGCTCCGATGCCGGAAAACCGGACGTTGCTTTAGCAGTCGGTACGTAAGAGTGCTAACTCAATAATTAGCACTCCCTAGGTGAGAGTGCAAGCGAAAGGCCCCGCAAATCGCGCCGTCAGGGCGCCCTGTTCGCCACCGGCGATCAGCCTGCTGCCCGGCCTGCAGTCTCACGGCCGGTGAGCACCGCCCTGTTGTCTGCGCCGTAGGTGAACACCATGTAGTTGGCCGTGGTGATGTCACCGTTGGCGTCGAAGGCAACCGGCCCCGATTCGCCGTCGTAATTAATGCCGGCCCCGGTCTTCAGGACCCCGAGGCAATCGGTGTAGGACAGGCACGGCTTGGTGGCCGGGCCAGAGGCCTGCGCGGCGGGCTGCCCGCCTGCTGTCCCGCCGGAGACGGCGATCAGGTTGGCGGCGATGGAACGGCCGGCATCGTCGTCAGCCTTTGCTGCGGCCAGGGCCGCGAGGTTCACGGCGTCGTAGGTCTCTGCGGCGAACGAAAGGTCTTTCAGTGCAGGGTTGACCGCCACA
Source organism: Pseudarthrobacter sp. NBSH8 (assembly GCF_014217545.1). Classification (NCBI taxonomy): domain Bacteria; kingdom Bacillati; phylum Actinomycetota; class Actinomycetes; order Micrococcales; family Micrococcaceae; genus Pseudarthrobacter; species Pseudarthrobacter sp. NBSH8. The sequence continues at coordinate 764,608 of NZ_CP043178.1, read as the reverse complement.
AGACGGGCTTGGAAGTCTGCGGACGGCAACAGACCCGGCACCACGGCACGGGCGCCGTCGAGGGCCTTGGATCCCAGCCCCGAACCGTACTGGGCGAAAGCGCCGTCGCTCAGGATGATGCTCTTGCCCCGGAGCCCTGCGTTATTGAGCTCTGCGAGGGCACCCTGGGCGTCGTCCCTGGCGATCAGCACTACCGCGTCAGGTGAGGCGGCCTTGGCAGCGGCTGCCGCGTCCCCGGCGTCGCCGGGCTTGAAGGCGGTGGTGGAGACGGTGTCCAGGCCGGCGTTCTTGGCGGCGCCGGCCACCGCGGCAGCTACGTCTTTTCCGTAGCCAGAGTCCTGGTGGACCACGGCAAGGCTCTTGGCACCGCCTTCCTTGGCCAATTTCACCAGCACCGATGCCTGGGCAACGTCCGCAGCCGCCGTCCTGAAGTAATAGCCGCCGCTCTTGTAACGGGACAGGCCGGCAGCGGAGTTGGCCGGCGAGAGGAGCGGGACGCGCGCAGCCGAGAGGACATCGATGGCGGCGGCGGCGTGGCTCGAATCGGTCGGTCCGATCACCACATCAACTCTGGCTGAGGCCAGATGCCTGGCCTGGGCATCGGCGCCATCGCCGGCGCCCACCACCAGATCAACAGGCCTGCCCTTGTGGCCCCCGGCCGCATTGATTTCCTTGATGGCCAGTTGGGCCGCAGCGAGCTGTGAGTCGTTGAGGAAGGCCTGCTTCCCCGCGCTGTCCTGGATCAGCCCGATCCGCAGCGTGCCGTCACCGGATGCTTCAGCGGATTCAACGCGTGCATTGCCGCCCGACCCGGCGCAGCCAGCCAGGGCCAGCAGGAGGGCCGCCCCTGTAGTTGTGCGGACGATTGTTGAGCGCAAGCTGCGGTGGATCACTGAGCGGGCCGGACGTTTTCTGCCTGGGGGCCTTTCTCGCCTTCGCCGACCTCAAGCTCGACGCGCTGGCCTTCATCCAGGGCCCGGTAACCTTCGCCCTCGATGGCCGACCAGTGCACAAAGACATCGCCCCCGGAGCCGTCCACCGTAATAAAGCCGTAGCCCTTTTCGGCGTTGAACCACTTAACCGTTCCCAATGCCATGATGTCCGCTCTTTTCCGTCGTGCCGCCGGTCCCCGTCGGGAGTGTGCCGCTTGTTACGGACCGAAGCCTGAAATCACTCTAGCGACAAGCCATCCGGAGGGCCGAGCCACCCGGCCGCTCCGGTGCCCAAAAGTTATTCAGGCGTGACCGCGGGGCACTACTGGTAGCCCGGCCCCAGGACAACAACCAAGGGCACCTGGAATTCCTGGGTATCCACCAGCGTGGGAATGTTCAGGAGTTTGGAGACTGCTTCGGCGTTGGCTTCCTGCGCCGGGCCCGCATAGAAAATTGCTGATGTCTGCTGCGGAGCGCCGCCCCAGTTTCCCACCTGGCCCAGCGTCCAGCCATCGGCCTGGACCATCGAGCTGATGCGTCCGGCGAGCCCGGCCGTCCCGGCCGCGTTGTAGATGGCAACACCTTGGGACTTGTCCAGCACAGCCGCGGAGGGAACATCACTGGGCGAAGCGCTCGGCTCTGCGTCCGGACTGTTAGAGGGCTCCGGGTCCGCGGAGGATTCAGCAGTGACCGACGGAGCCGCGCTTGCCTCGGGTGCCGCGGTTGATTCCAGGCTGGTGGAGGCTTCGCTGCCGGCCTGGGTGAACCCGAGCCTGGGAAGGATCAGGAAGGACACCACTCCGATGGCCAATGCCACAATTCCCACCGCCAGGATGGGCCACAGCTTGCGGCGGGCCGGCGCCGAGGCCGCACGGTGGACACCCTGCCGCGAGGCGGACTCCGGAACCTTGTCGAATTCATCCCGAGCGTATTTGGTCATGGTGGGGAGACGTCCTTGTTGATTGCTGCTGATGGCTCAGCACGAGCGTGGTCAGGCGTCGGAACCCAGGCGTCGTGCAGTGCGTGCCCGGTGACGCGACGTACGTAGTCTACGCAATCTCTTGACCAGCATGGGGTCGTGGGCCAATGCAGCCTCGGTGTCAATAAGGGCGTTAAGCAGCTGGTAGTAGTGGGTCGCGGACAGGTCGAACAGCTCCCTGATGGCCTGTTCCTTGGCCCCCGCGTACTTCCACCACTGCCGCTCCAGTGCCAGCATCTGCTGGTCGCGCTCGCTCAGGGGAGAGTCACGGAGGGTAAAATCCGCCAGCAAAGAGCCTCGCTCCTCAGGCTCCGGCACGTGCTCCCGAGCAGGTTCCTCCACGGCACACCCCTTCGCTGGTCTTGCTGAATTACCGGTTAAGTTTCAAAATCTCCTCCCCATGTTACGGCGTGAATAACACTGATGTCATTTGCGGCCCGGCTGCAGTGGCCGGTGACCCTGCGAGAATGGGAGCGTGTTTGATTCTGACGCGCTGTTCGAACTGACGGCGGACCCGGCCGAGCCCGTCGGCTTTGCCGAGATGGCCGCTTTGCCGCTCAGTGAGCTGATGGCGGCCGACTGGGCGGAGACGCTGGGCCCCGTGGAGGGTGACCTGCGTGGCGTCCTGAACTTCCTGGCCACCGAAGTTGCCGCGGGGCACCATGTGCTGCCGGCGCCGTCGAACGTTCTGCGCGCCTTCCGGCAGCCGCTGGCCGGCGTGAAAGTCCTGGTAATGGGCCAGGACCCCTACCCGACGCCGGGCCATGCGATCGGCCTGTCCTTCGCCGTTGACGGGCGGACCCGGCCCATCCCGCGGAGCCTGGCGAATATCTACCGCGAACTGGAGGCCGATCTTGGCCTTCCCGCGCGCGTCCACGGCGACCTGTCCGCCTGGGCCAACCAGGGGGTCCTGCTGCTTAACCGGGTCCTGAGCGTCCGTGCCGGGGCTGCCGGCTCCCACCGGGGCAAAGGCTGGGAGGCCATCACGACGGCGGCAGTCACCGCGGTTGCCAGCCGGCGCACGTCCGACGGCGGGCCGGCGCCGCTCGTGGCGGTGCTGTGGGGCAAGGACGCGGAGAGCGTCCGGCCCCTCCTGCCGGGCGCGGCGGTCGTGTCCAGCGCACACCCCAGCCCGTTGTCGGCGTCGCGCGGATTCTTCGGCTCCCGGCCCTTCACCACCATCAACCAGCTGCTGCAGGACCAGGGCTGCCCTGGCGTAACCTGGGAACTCCCCCCGGTCCCTTAGCTTAGGGTTACCTTATGAGCACTGTTCCGGCCGCCACCAACGCCACAAAAAATACACGTCCGCAGATCGATCTCACGGTCATTCGGCGGGAAGAACTCTCGCCCCACATGGTCAGGATCGTGGCAGGCGGCAAGGGTTTTACCGCCTACGTGAACAACAGCTTTGTGGACCGCTACGTCAAAATTGTCTTCCCGCAGCCCCACATTGACTATGCCCAGCCCCTGGACCTGTGGACCATCCGCGAAACCATGCCCCGCGAGCAGTGGCCCTTCACCCGTACCTACACGGTCCGCTGGGTGGACACCGAGGCGCAGGAACTCGCCATCGACTTTGTGATCCACGGCGCCGAGGGACTGGCGGGTCCGTGGGCGGCTGCTGCCATGCCCGGCGACACCTTCACCTTCACCGGACCGGGCGGTGCCTACAACCCGGCGCCGGACGCGGACTGGTACCTCTTTGCCGGCGACGAAGCCGCCCTTCCTGCGATCGCCGCCGCCATCGAATCGTTGCCTGCTGAAGCGGCCGGCCTGGCATTTATCGAGGTGGATAGCGACGCCGACATCCAGCCCGTCGCGTCCCCGGCGGGGGTTCAGGTGACCTGGCTTCGCCGCAACGGCGCTCCCGCAGGCGCCGGGGACCTTCTGGTTTCCGCGGTGGCTGGCGCCGAGTGGCCCGCCGGCCGGGTCGACGTTTTTGCCCACGGCGAGCGTGGTTACATGAAGGGCCTGCGGGACGTGTTCTTTGTCCAGCGCGGCCTTGAACGGAACCAGGTTTCGCTGTCCGGCTACTGGGCCCAGGGCCGGGTGGAGGACGACTTCCAGGCCGAAAAGAAGCTTCCCGTCGGCAAGGTCTGACCCCGTAGCCAGCACTCCGCACCCTCTGACCGATCGCCCAACAAATGGCCCAAAATCTTGTCCGGCGCACCCCACAGGCCTACACTCACAGTAAATGGCACTCCGGCAGCTGCTGATCAGGCTTCCGATTACGCCGTCCGAGCGTCCCGGGGAGCCGTCATGAATGCTACGACCAGGCGATTCCTCCGCCGGGTTTTTGCCTTCTGCCGCGCAGTGGTCAAAACAGCAGTGTTCGCCCCAATGGCCGCCCGGGCAGCATCCGCCCCGGCCCGGATCTGGGCGGCCCTGTCCTGGGCCACCCTCATCTGCCTTGCGGGCTCGGCGTGCCAAGCGGCGCCGGAAGGCCCACCCGTGCAGCCGCAGGAGCAGCCAGCCTCCGAAGAACAGCCTGCCTCCGACTCGAGGTCGGTTCACTTCACCGCAGCCGGGGACATCGGCCTGGGCGGCGGCGCGAAGGCAGTCCTCGATGTGATCGCCGGGCTGAAGCCGGATCTAAACATAGTGCTCGGTGACCTCTCTTACCAGGCCGGAGCCGAGCAAGCGTTCTGCGACATGGTGACCAAGAAACTTGGCCAGGATTTCCCGTATGAGCTGATCACGGGCAACCACGAAAGCGACGGCCACGACGGCGACATCGGCAAGTTCGCCCAATGCCTGCCCAACAGGCTGCCCGGGTTGCAAGGCACGTACGGTACGCAATGGTACGTCGACGTGCCCCGGGACCGCCCCCTGGTGAGATTCATCCTTATTTCTCCCGGGATTGATTTTCCTGGCGGACAGCCCCTGGACTATTCACAGGGCAGCAACCGCTGGCGCTGGACCGAATCTGCCATCGACGGTGCCCGTGCCGCAAACATCCCCTGGACTGTGGTGGGCATGCACACCCCGTGCTTCAGTATGGGAAAGTACGGCTGCCAGCCCGGGGAGCGACTGACGAACATGCTGGTGAGCAAGAACGTGGACCTCGTGCTCACCGGCCACCAACATGTCTATCAGCGGACACGTCAACTCCGCCTGACTGAACGTTGCCCCGTGCTGGTCCCCGGAGAGGCCCGGAACGATTGTGTGGCCGACTCCGACAACGACCTTGCCCAGGGGCAGGGCACGGTCTTTGTCACGGTCGGTGTGGGCGGCGCCGGGCACCACGACGTCCAAGCCGATGATCCTGAGGCAGGCCTGTTTGCTGTCTGGACAGGAAAAAACAGCGATCGGACCCTCGGAACGTTGGACGTGAGGTTGACGCACGCACGCCTGGAGGCGCGCTTTGTGCCCGCCGCCGGATTCACCTTCACCGACGCCTTCGCGATTGAGCGCTAGGGGAAGGCTTTAGTGCCTGGCGCTAGCTAGCGCCTCCGGGCGCGGCGCCGCTCGTTGCTGGCAAGGCCGCGTGTCAGCGGCCGCGCCAGGGTGTCGCCGAGGACGATTCCGCCGGCTGTGCCCAGGACGATCGCGCCGGCGTTGAGCATGCCGCCAGCACCAAGGAGAACTTCTGATTCCTCCATGGTCAAGACATACATGGACCGGAAAATGGTCAGCCCGGGCAACAGGATCAAGGCCGCCGGGACCGCTACCACCAACTGTGGTGCGCCCATCTTAAGCGCCACCACGCGCGCCAGCAGGCCGATCGCGACGGCGGCGAGCGCCGGGGAGAACCGGTCACCGACGCCGAGGGACGCGGCGCCCAGCAGCACAAAATAGCCCACCACGCCCACACCGGCGGTGGGCAGCAGCAGCTCCCAGGAGGTCTGCTCAGTCACGCCGATGGCCATCACTGCGACGGCGATAAAGATCACCAGGACCCAAAGGTCGTAGGCAGGCGGGAACGTCTGCGTGACACTAATGGGCTGCATTCCGGTCATCTGGCCCACCACGAATGCCACTGCAATCCCGGCCACAATCGCGCCGAACGTCAGCAAGGTGGACAGAAACCGTCCTGCTGCGGTCACGGGAAAACCGTTGATGGCGTCCTGGACCGAGGAGACGAGGCGTCCCGTGGGCAGGAGCAGGAGGATGCCACCTACCACCACAATCGATGGTGCATTGGTGAGTTCAAAGCGCCACAACAGCAACGCGGTGAGCGTAACGCCGAAGGCGCATGCCGCCGTCGTGAAGAAGTCCGGAACCCGCCACCGGCCCAACTGGCGGGCGAGCAGGCTGACTCCGATGTTGGCCGCGAAGGCAATGCCCGAGGACACAGGGCCGCCGCCGAGGACACCCACAAAGACTGCCGCAAACACGCCGAAGGCTACGGTGACCATCCAACGCGGAAACGGTTTGGGGCTGGTGATGGCCTCGTCCAGCCGGCGGATCGCCTCATCGCGGCCTACTCCTCCGGCCACGATGTCCGTCACCAGCCGGTGTACCTTGGCCAGCCCGGCATAGTTGTTGGTCCATGACCGCACCACGCGAAGCAGCGCGATGGGCGTCTGGTCCTTGGGCGCGTAGTTGATGCCCACCGACTGGTTGGTGATGTCCACTTCGATGTTTTTCAGCCCCAGCGCCGCGGTAACGGCAATGATGCTCGTCTCCACTTCCAGGGCGCCTGCCCCGTACCGGAACATGGTCTCGGCCAGGTGCAGGGCAAAGTCCAGGGTCTTGCGTGCGGAGGTGTCCACGCCTCCCACCTGGATCATGGGGTTGGCGTAGGGGCTTCCGGCGAGCCTGTCCACAATGCTCATCGGCGCTGTCGGCGGGTTCTCCCCCCGGACCAGTCGCCGCAGCATTCTCTTGGCCGCGGCATCCTGGCGGAGCTGGGAGGGTGTCAGCGGCTCTGTTTTGGGCAGGCCGCCGGGGGGAGGCCTGCGCCTTGGATTTTCAGGTCGATCGGTCACCTTGGTGCTCCTCCCTTTCTGGCAGTTCGCGGATTGGTGCTAGGCTCGGCGTTTCAGTGGCAGTTTGCCCAGCAGCGTGCGGGCCGCGGCGATGGCCGTTCGGACCAGGCGGTTGGCTTGGAAGGCTACCGGCCGCACGGGCATCACGAAGTCACCCAGCAGCTGGACCACGTCGCCACCGAAGCCCTTCTTGAACTCGTAGCCGCCGTGGCCTTCTTCGTCCTGTCCCTGGATGCCGAAGGTGCCGTAGAAGTTGTAGCGCGAGTAGCCTTTGTCCAGGGCGTGCAGCATCATCCCCCAGTACAGCGAGGTGGCGCCGTTGAAGTAGATGTAGTCCTGCTTGGTGCCGCCGATAACGCAGACCACCTCGTCGCCGAAGCAGACGAAGTGGATGGCGGCCACTGTTGCGACTCCCACGGAGTCCGGGAACCGCTCGATGTCCTTGAGGCTGCGTTCGTAGCTGTCCACGAGGTCCTGGACCACTTTGAGGCGGTTGGCCTTCTTTTTGCTGCCGGTCTCTTCCACTTCACGGCGGAGTTCGGCTGCGGACGCGGCTTCCGCTTCCAGGCGCTCGGTGATGGACTTCCGGTACTCGGGGATGTCGATCTTGGCCATCATGAGCTTGGTGAACTCGGCCGAGGTAGTCCGCAGGAGCTGTTCGTAGTATTCGCATTCCCGGTAGAAGAAGCCCTTCTCGTCCCCCGCGGTGCTCAGCGCGTCGTAGAACTCGTCGAGGGTTTCAAGGGTGGCCTGTTCCAGGAACACGCCGTTCTTTTCAGCCTTCCGGATGGCCTTCCGGGTCCGGTAGCTGGTGCCCATGATGAGCTCCTCGGCGTCCGCGATGCCCTCGAGCTGCTTGATGAACATCCAGTTCACGTTGGCGAAGTTCATGTCCGAGCCCAGGTGTTCAAAACCGAGGCCCGCCAGTTCCGCCACGAGCGGCCTGTTGTCCACGATCTCGGGGTGTTCGGCACCGTCGGCATCGCGGGCGATGTAGGTCAGGTTCGGGGAAATCCGCAGTTCGGCAGCCTTGCGTTCGGCGGCACGTTCCTTAAGGAGTCCGACGACGTCACGCACCAGTGCGGCGTCCGTGTAGTCCAGGATGGGGCCCTTGGCGCACTCGCACACCTTGTAGCCCCAGCGGTTGGTGGTGTAGTTCAGTTTGCCGGCGGCGACCAGAACGCCGTCGCGCTTGACACCGAACAGCTCCACTGCCTGGCCGCGGGCGCTCTGGAAGCGGGTGAAGTCAGCGGACTGGATGAAGTTGTTTTGCGGGTGTTTGAGGGAGAAGGACTCAAACTCGGCATCGCTGAGGACGCTGAGCTGGAGATCGGCTCCGGCTTTGGTGGGATTCACGGAAGTAACCTCATCTATGGCCGCGCTGCCGCGTGGGGCAGGCGCTGGCCTTCGTGGTGTGGATGGTGGAAGTGGCTGGCGGGCTGTCAGTAGAACTGCTGGCCGGTGCGGGCGGTTTCGAGCCGGCGGAAGATCCGTTCCGCGCCCTTGACCCACAGGGCATGCCTGACGGGCGACAACACGTAGTCATGGCAGCCGACGAAGTCCGTAACCGTCTTCGTGAAGCTCGTCTTGAACATGCCCATGCCGTACAGGTGGTGGGTCTTGTCCTTGATCAGGCCGGACGGTGGCGTGCCGCAGAAGTCGTACTCGGTGCAGCCGAGTTCCTGCATTCTTCGGATGGCCTGCCACTGGACCAGGTGCGAATCGCCGTACTGCTTCCTGTTCTGGGTGGAGCCGCCGTCCTTGTAGGTTGCCTTGGATCCGTAGTTGATCACAAAGGCGCCCACACTGGGTTTGCCGTCCTCATAAACGAAGAAGAAGTTGCCTTGGCCGCGGGTGCAGAATTCGTCCCAGAACCGGGTGTAGTACTCGAGGCTGCGCAACGGCATGGAGCCCTTGGCGTTGACGGTGTCCGCCATCAGGTCATACAGCGCCCGGTACGTTTCCGGGCTTGGCTCCTGCTGCACCACCGCGCAGCCTTCGCGCTCTGCCCGGCGGATCGCGTTGCGGGCGCGGGAGGAGATGGACCGGAACACCTGGTTCTCCGGCGCCGCGATGTCCAGCAGGGCGGTGGAGTCATTGGATTGGATGTTCGGGGCTTTCACCAGGCCGGCGACGGCGACGTCCGCCCGGGCTTCCGGTGTGGACACAATGTCGGGTTCAATCTTGATGGTGAAGACGTTGAGGTTCCGGCTCCGGGCGAACGCAGCGCACGCGTCCAACACCGGCTTGAGGTCCTCAACGGCAGCCAGGTCAGGGCCCTTGATCAGGTACCAGAGGACGCCAAGGACCGGGAATTTCTTCTCCAGCACCAGGTTGTAGCTGGCGGTCCCGGCAGACTCCAGGACCAGGAAGCGGGCGGTCCAGCCGCTGCCGTTCTTCACGGAAGCGTAGGCGGCGGACTGCAGCATGTTGCCGCCGTTTGGGTTGGCCGTGACGTGCTTGTCCCAGTTCTCAATTTCCTCCGCTGTGGCAAAGCGGGCGGTGAATTCTCGCAAGGGGGCCGTGTCCAATCTCAGGGGTTTGCGCGCGGTTCTGTACTCGTGGCTACGTGCGGACATGTAGCCACAAGTCTAAAGCCTGATCTGGCCCGGGCGTTTCAGCCCGGTCGCGGGAGTACCTTGACTGGCAGGCAGCGCTTCGCAAGGGTTGACCCATGGAGTCGCCATCAGACAGGTCCGTCCACCAGCCCGAAAATGCCACCGGAATCCGCGGGCGCGGCGCGCAGGTGGCTGCCCTCGCTCTCTTCCTTGCGGCCTCCGCCCTGGTCGCTTGGCTGGGTGCCTTTGCCACGGTCAACAACGTAAACGGGTGGTACGTCGACGCCAACAAAGCTCCCTGGTCGCCACCCAATTGGCTGTTCGGTCCAGTGTGGACGATCCTCTACACAGCCATGGCCGTGGCCGCGTGGCTGGTCTGGCGCCGCGGCAGTCCGGAGTCGCGTCCGGCTCTGGTTATCTACGGAATCCAGTTGTTCCTGAATCTTGTGTGGACGCCGGTCTTCTTCAGCCTGTATCCGCTGATCGGGAGTGCCGCTTTGTGGCTCGCTTTTGCGGTCATCCTGGCGCTGATCCTGGCGGTGACGGTTACGGTGGTCCGCTTCGGCCCGATCAGCAGGCTGGCCGGGATCTTGTTGTTGCCTTACATAACCTGGATCGTGTTCGCGTCGTCCCTCAACCTGTGGGCAGCGCTGAACAACTAGCCGACGTACCAGATGCTGGCGGTGTTTTAGTCTTCGAAGTCCGACAGCGGCGGGCAGGAGCAGATCAGGTTGCGGTCCCCGGCTGCGCCGTCGATGCGGCCTACGGGCGGGAAGTACTTGTCCTGCTTGAGCGAGGCGAGCGGGAAGGCAGCCTGCTCGCGCGGGTACGCACGGTTCCAGTCGGAACTCACGACGGCGGACGCGGTGTGGGGTGCGTGGCGCAGCGGGCTGTTCTCCACTGTGAAGTCACCACTGGCCACCTGGTCGATTTCCTTCCGGATGGTGATCATCGCGTCGATGAACCGGTCGATCTCCCCAAGGTCCTCGGACTCCGTCGGTTCCACCATCAGCGTGCCCGCCACCGGGAACGCCAGGGTGGGGGCATGGAAGCCGTAGTCGATCAGGCGCTTGGCCACATCCTCAGCCGTAACGCCGGTCTTCGCCGTCAGGTCACGGAGGTCCAGGATGCACTCGTGCGCCACGAGTCCGCCCTCACCGGTGTAGAGGACCGGGAAGTACTCGTTCAGGCGCGCCGCAACGTAGTTCGCCGCAAGCAGCGCCGACTTCGTCGCCTCGGTCAGGCCCTCGGCACCCATCAGCTTCACATACGTCCACGAGATGGGCAGGACCCCCGCGGAACCGAACCGCGAGGCCGAAATCGGGACGTCGTTTCCTTCTGTCCAGGTAGCCGCATTGCCCGGCATAAACGGTGCCAGGTGGGCCTTGGCTGCGACCGGACCAACGCCGGGTCCGCCGCCGCCGTGCGGGATGCAGAAGGTCTTGTGCAGGTTCAGGTGCGAGACGTCGCCGCCGAACTTGCCCGGCTGCGCCAGACCGACAAGGGCGTTCAGGTTGGCGCCGTCCACGTAGACCTGGCCACCGGCCGCGTGCACCGAATCACACACCTCGCGGACGTCGGCGTCGTAGACACCGTGTGTGGAGGGGTAGGTGATCATGATGGCCGAAAGGACGTCCTTGTTCGCCTCGATCTTGGCGTTCAGGTCAGCGTGATCGATGCTGCCGTCCGCAGCCGTGGCCACCACAACCACCTTCATGCCGGCCAGGACGGCCGAGGCGGCGTTGGTGCCATGGGCCGAGGCCGGAATCAGGCAGACCGTGCGCTGGTCATCGCCCCGGGACAGGTGGTACCCGCGGATCGCCAGCAGGCCAGCGAGCTCACCCTGGGACCCGGCGTTCGGCTGCAGGGACACCTGGTCGTAGCCGGTGATTTCGGTCAGCTGGTCTTCGAGGTCGGCGATCAGTTCGCGCCAGCCCACGGTCTGGGAATCCGGGGCGAACGGGTGGATCGAGGCGAACTCCGGCCAGGAAATGGCCTCCATCTCCGCCGTGGCGTTCAGCTTCATGGTGCAGGAACCCAACGGGATCATGGTCCGGTCCAGCGCCAGGTCCCGGTCGCTCAGCCTGCGGATGTAACGCAGCAGCTGGGTCTCGGAACGGTGCGTGTTGAACACCGGGTGCTGCAGGTACTCGGAGGAACGTTCGACGGCGGTATCCAGTGCGAACTCAGCGTCAGGGCCGGCGTCCGCGTCCACCACGGTGGCACCAAACACTTCCAGGACACCGGCGACGACAGCCGGGGTCGTGGTTTCGTCGGCGGAGAGACCCACGGTATCGCCATCGATGTGGCGCAGGTTGATACCGCGTGCTTCGGCGGTGGCCACAACAGCCGCGGCCTTGCCTGGCACGGAAACCGTGACGGTATCAAAGAAGCTTGTGTGCAGTACGTCCAGGCCGGCCGCCTTCAGGGATGCGGCGATAGTTGCAGCGTGGCCATGTGCGGTCTCGGCGATTGCCTTGAGGCCGTCGGGGCCGTGGTAAACGGCGTAGAACGAGGAGACGATGGCCAGCAGCGCCTGCGCGGTGCAGATGTTGGACGTGGCCTTCTCACGGCGGATGTGCTGCTCACGGGTCTGCAGCGCCAAACGGTACGCCGGGACACCGGCGTCGTCCTTGGACACCCCGACCAGGCGGCCGGGCATGGACCGCTCCAGGCCCTTCGCCACCGCCATGTACGCCGCGTGCGGGCCGCCGAAGAACAACGGCACCCCAAAACGCTGCGTCGAACCGACAGCAATATCCGCACCCTGCTCCCCGGGAGGGGTGATCAGCGTCAACGCCAACAGGTCAGCGGCGACCGTGACCAGGGCGCCGCGCTCCTTCGCAGCGGCAATCACGTCGGCGTGGTTGAAGACCCGGCCGGACACACCCGGCTGCTGCAGCACCACACCGTTGATGACGCCCTCGGGCAGACCCCTGGACAGGTCAGCGACCTCCACCTCGAACCCCAGGGCCTCGGCGCGGCCCTTCACGATCGCGATGGTCTGCGGCAGGCAATCCGCGTCCAGGACTGTCTTGCCGTCCCTGGCTTCCCGGTTCTTGTTCGCCCGGCGCATCATCAGCACAGCCTCGGCCACCGCGGTGGCTTCATCCAGCAGTGACGCGTTCGCGATGGGCAGGCCCACCAGGTCCTGGACCATGGTCTGAAAATTCAGGAGCGCTTCGAGCCGGCCCTGGGAAATCTCGGGCTGGTACGGGGTGTACGCGGTGTACCAGGCCGGGGCCTCAAGGATGTTCCGGCGGATCACCGCAGGCGTCACCGTGTCGTAGTAGCCCTGCCCGATCATCTGCACAGCAGTCTTATTCTTCGCAGCCAGCTTCCGCAGCTCAGCAAGGACCTCAACCTCGCTCAGGGCGTCCTTGAGAGCCAGCGGCTTGGCCTGGCGGATGGAATCTGGGACGGCAGTATCCACCAGCGCGTCCACAGTGCCGTAGCCGACGGCCTTGAGCATGGAGTCAACATCGGCCTGGCGGCGGGCGCCAATATGCCGGTCAACGAAAGTGGCCGAGGCCGAATTAACACTCACAAGGAACTCCATTACTAAGGCGGCGCAAGGTACGCCACATTGACTCGGGTTCCTCCCCCGCTCTGTCTGGGACCTGAGAGTTTCCGCGCAGCCTGCTTCCGCAAAGCTGACGCTTGCACCGTCGGTGGGCACAGCGGCCCTGACATTCCGGAGCGATCCGGGATGCTTCAGTCAGACAGCCTGCCACTTTCCAGAGCTGCCTGGCCGCGGCGGTACGTGGGCCTGAGAGATTCCTGGGGAGGATTTGTTCCTACGGCGCCTGTTGTACCTACTAACAGAACTCTCCCGCCGCAGATCAAAGGCATATTCAGGTTTAGTACTCGAATATTGTGCCGGCCGCAGAAGGCCGCCACGAGGTCCAATTCTCCTACGCCCCGGGCTGCCGGGCAAATGAGGTCATCGGGTTCAGTCCCGCAGCCGCTCCACGGCGGCCAGAAGCTCCTCAATGTCTCCATGCCTGGCCCGGCCGCCCCCGCCGGTACCGCTTTCCCACATGGCGTTGAAATACAGGCCGTCCCCCATATAGAGCACGGCTTTCGCCATGGCCGGGCCGACGTCGGCCGCGATCAGGTCCAGCCACTGCTGCTGGATTGCGGCAAAACGCCGCCGGGCCTCTTCATGGGCTACTTCGGCCAGTCGCGTGACGGCCACGAAGGAGCGGTCCATCGGCGAGTCGGACCAGAGCGAGGAACGGATGAAGTAGGCCGCCGCACCTTCGGTGGCTGCGGCCATCAGGGTGAGGTCCTCGACGGCCAGGCGATCCATCCGTTCCAGTACCGCAGCGATCAGCGCTTCCTTGTTGGGGAAGTGGTACAACAGGCCGCCTTTGGACACGCCGGCCCGTTTGGCAACCGCGTCCAGCGTGGCAGCCCGCTCCCCCACATCGATCAGGAGTTCTTCAAATGCGTCAAGGACTGCATCGCGTGCAACGGGATTTCTGGCCATGGCTTCAATCATGCACGGTCCGGGTCCCATTTCTTAACTGTACCGTCTGGACGGTACAGTTATCGACATGACGTTGTCCAGCCAGTCCAACCAGAACACCTGCAGCACTTCCCCGACGGCGGTCGATCTCCGGCCGTCCGGGCCCGCCAAGGCGCCCTGGCGCGACTGGCTCGCGCTGGCCCTGCTGATGTTCCCGGTGCTCCTGGTTGCGGTGGACAACACTGCGTTGACGTTTGCGCTTCCGGCCATTGCCAGAAACCTGGAGACAACAGGAGTCCAGCTGTTGTGGATTGTGGACGCGTATCCCCTGGTGCTTGCCGGCCTGCTGGTTGCCATGGGCAGCCTGGGTGACCGGATCGGACGCCGCCGGCTGCTGCTGACCGGCAGCATTGGATTCGCCGCGGTCTCGGCAGCAACAGCCTTTGCCCCCAGCGCGGAGTGGCTGATTGCGGGACGGGCATCGATGGGGTTTTTCGGCGCCATGCTGATGCCCTCAACCCTGTCGCTGATCCGCAACATTTTTCCGGACCCAAACCGGCGCCGGCTGGCCGTGGCCATCTGGGCTGCCGGCTTCTCCGGCGGCGCCGCCCTGGGTCCCATCTTCGGCGGGTGGCTGGTGGAGCAGTTCTGGTGGGGCGCCATCCTGCTGGTCGCCGTGCCCATCATGCTGCCACTGTTGGTGTTTGGTCCTGCGTTCATCCCGGAATCAAAAGATCCGCGGCCCGGACGGGTGGACGTGCCCAGCATCGCCCTGTCCCTGCTGGTTATGGTGCCCGTTGTGTATGGCATCAAGGAACTGGCGACCGAAGGTTTCGGGGCCGCTCCGTTGGGACTTGTTGCCTTTGGCCTGGCCATGGGCGTCGTCTTTGTCCGCCGCCAGCAGCGGCTGGCCAGCCCCCTGCTGGACATGTCCCTGTTCGGCAACCGGGTCTTCAGAACCGCCATCACAGCAAACGTGCTGGCCCTGTTCTCCTTCAACGGCTTCATTCTCTTCCTCGCCCAGCACCTGCAGCTCCTGGAAGGGATGACACCGTCGGCCGCCGGAATAGCCATGATCCCGGCTCTGGTGGCCACAGTGCTGGCCGGGCTGGCAGTGGTGCCGCTGGTCCGGAAAGTGCGTCCGGGCTTTGTGGTGGCGGGTGGCTTGGCCCTAAGCGCCACCGGCTACGGAATCGTGGTCTTTGGTGATCACGGCTCCGGCCCGGCCCTCCTGCTGGCCGCACTGCTGATCCTCGCCCTGGGGGTGGGCACAGCGGAAACCATTTCCAATGACCTCATCCTGGGCTCCGTTCCAGCGGAGAAGTCAGGAGCGGCGGCTGCCATCTCGGAGACGGGCTATGAGGTGGGATCCCTGCTGGGGACGGCGGTGCTGGGCTCCATCCTGACCGCTTCCTACCAGCGCAATCTCCTGCTGCCGGCCGGGGTGGAGGAAACGGCGTCGGGCACTGCCGTGCACCAGGCCGGCGAAACTTTGGCAGGCGCCGTGGAACTGGCCGGCAGCCTGCCTGCGCCGCTGGCCGAAGCGCTCCGCGGCGCAGCGCGCCTGGCGTTTGACTCGGGCGTCCACACCACTGCGGCAATTGCGCTGGCACTGATGGCGAGCGCGGCAGTCCTTGCCGCCGTCGTACTCCGGAAAGTTCCGACGGCGGACTAGGCACCCGCCTCCGGCAAGCCGGCGAGCGCACAAAAGCGCCCGGCGTCCGAAATCATTCCGGCGCCGGGCGCTTGTGGCCTCACAATCGGCCGGCCCTACTTGGCGTCAGGGGAGGTGACGCTGGCGGAGGCCTTCATGGTCTCGGCGTTCACCATCCACGCGTACTGTTCCAGCTTGGCGATGAATTCGTGGAGCAGGTCCGCGGTGGTGGGATCCTCTTCGTCCACCTCGTCATGGACCTTGCGCATGGTGCCCACGGCAGCCTCAAGTGCAGCGACGATCCGCTCGATGGCGTCCTTGGTGTTAATGAGGCCTTCGGGGAACTGGGCCAGACTGGTGGATTTTGCCACCGTGGCACTGCGGCCATCAGGCAGGGCATGGAGGGCGCGCATCCGCTCAGCCATATCGTCCGCGAACTGCCGGGCGGCATCCACGATTTCGTCCAGCTGCAGGTGAAGGTCCCGGAAGTTGGTTCCCACAATGTTCCAGTGGGCCTGCTTGCCCTGGATGTGCAGCTCGATCAGGTCCGCAAGTACGGCCTGCAGGTTGTTAGTCAGGGTCGGTGAAGCTTTCATGAATCCTCCTCGATCGGTCCAGTAGTCCCGACGCTATCAGCCAGGGGATCGATCGCGCCGGGCCGAAACCAAATTTCTCAGTGAGCTTACTAATCTGGCGGGAGCGTCATAAAAGAATGGGATTCATATAATCCATTGCGCGAAAGCCATTCGACCCTCATACTAAATGAACGTCATTCATTTAGTGACGGTCGTCTCACTGGAAGTAAGCACATGATTGAAATTTCCTGCCTCGACTCACCCGCCTCCCTGGCCCGGACAACGCCGTCCGACCGCCCTGCCCTTCGGGTTGGCGTCGTACAGCACCGCTGGCATGCAGACACTGCCGTCCTGCAGGCCGAACTTGATGAAGGAATCGGCCGGGCCGCGCGGCTCGGTGCCACGGTGGTGTTCCTGCCAGAACTCACCCTCTCGCGCTACCCCGCGGACACCTGCCCCGAAATCGACACGCCCCGGCACGGAGCGGTACGGCCTGGCGCGGTCCGCCCCAGGCCGTCGGACACCGCGGAGGACCTGCTCACCGGGCCCACTTTCCGGTTTGCCGCCGAATCCGCCCGTCGCCACGGGGTGGCTGTCCACGCCTCCCTGTACCAGCTGGCGGAGAACCCGGACGGCAGCGACGACGGCCTGGGGCTAAATACCGCCATCCTTGTGTCGTCCGAGGGCGAGCTGCTCGCCCGCACCCACAAGCTGCACATTCCGGTGACCGCCGGCTACTACGAAGACAAATTCTTCCGCCAAGGGCCAGCGGCTGCTGACGCCTACGAGGTCCACGCACCGGCAGAACTTGGCGGTGCCCGGCTCGGCATGCCCACCTGCTGGGACGAATGGTTCCCGGAGGTGGCCCGGCTCTACTCCCTCGGTGGCGCCGAAATCCTGGTCTACCCCACCGCCATCGGCTCAGAACCGGACCACCCGGATTTCGATACGCAGCCGCTGTGGCAGCAGGTGATTGTGGGCAACGGCATCGCCAACGGACTGTTTATGGTGGCGCCGAACCGCTGGGGTGATGAAGGAACACTGACCTTCTACGGCTCCTCCTTCATCTCCGACCCCTACGGCAGGATCCTGGCCCAGGCCCCGCGTGACGCCTCCGCAGTGCTGGTGGCAGACCTCGACCTGGACCAGCGCCGGGACTGGCTCACGCTCTTCCCGTTTCTGGCTACCCGCCGCCCCGATACCTACGGCCGGCTCACCGAACCCGTACACCACGCCCAGCCGCTCGGCGGCGAAGATGCAGTGGCCGAAGGGGCAGGGATTTCGCTCCCCACCCGCCCCCTAACCTCGCAAGCTCGGCCAGGGAACCTTGCGGTCGTGGCCCCAGGCTCAAGCAACCGTCAGCAGGTGAGCTCATGAGCACGTGGCGCATGCCCGCCGAAACCGCTCTGCAGGAGCGGCTGTGGATGGCCTTTCCCACTGGCGGCTACACGCTGGGCGAGACGGAGGAAGACGCCCACGCTGCGCGGTCCATCTGGGCAGCGGTGGCCAACGCCGCCGTCGAATTTGAGCCGGTCACCGTGGTGGTGGACCCCGACGACGTCGGCATCGCCGCCCGCTATCTGCACCCGAACGTCGAGGTACTTGCCGCCCCGCTCAACGATGCGTGGATGCGGGACATCGGCCCCACTTTCGTGTTGGACCAGGACGGGCGCCTCGGCGCCGTCGACTGGGTCTTCAACGGCTGGGGTGCCCAGGACTGGGCGCGCTGGGACAAGGACGCGCTGATCGCCGGTGAAGTCTCAGCCCGTGCCGGCGCCATGCATCTCGTGTCCGCGCTGGTCAACGAAGGCGGCGGCATCCAGGTGGACGGTCAGGGAACCGTGCTGGTGACCGAAACCGTGCAGCTGGATCCGGGCCGCAACCCGGGCCTCAGCCGCGCCGACGTCGAAGCCGAGCTCGCCCGGACCATCGGCGCCACTCATGTGGTCTGGCTCCCCCGCGGACTGGCCAGGGACTCGGAACGGTTCGGCACGCGCGGTCATGTGGACATCGTGGCCGCCATTCCCTCCCCCGGCACACTGTTGGTGCACTCCCAGCAGGACCCCCGCCACCCGGACTTCCAGGTGAGCCGCGACATCATCGAGCACCTCCGCACCACGAAGGACGCGGCCGGCCGGGAGTGGATCATCATCGAAGTCCCCGCCCCGGAGGTGCTCTGGGATGACGAGGGTTTTGTGGACTACAGCTACATCAACCACGTCGTGGTCAACGGCGGCGTCATCGCGTGTACCTTCGCGGATCCCAACGATGACAAGGCGCTGCAGATCCTGGCGGAGGCCTACCCCGGCCGGCGTGTGGTCGGCATTGACGCCCGTGAGCTGTTCGCCCGTGGCGGCGGCATCCACTGCATCACCCAACAGCAGCCTGCTGCCTCGTAGAAAGCGCCGGACAATGACCCAAACCATCCGTACGAGCACCACCGCGGGCCAGCCATCCGGGACCGACCCGGCCGGCTCGGCGCACGGCATCACCGCAAAGGGACTGAAGGGAGGGCAGCTGGGCCTCCTTGCCGTCGTCGTTCTTGGCATTTCCACCATCGCGCCGGCCTACACGCTGACCAGCGCCCTTGGCCCCACGGTGAATGAGGCGGGGCTCCAGCTACCCGTCATTTTCCTGATCGGGTTCATCCCCATGATCCTGGTGTCACTCGCCTACCGGGAACTCAACGCCGATTCCCCGGACAGCGGCACCACGTTCACTTGGGTCACCAAAGCGTTTGGCCCCTGGGTGGGCTGGATGGGCGGCTGGGGACTCCTTGCCGCCAACATCATCGTCCTGTCCAACCTGGCGGGCGTGGCGGTGGACTTCTTCTATCTCTTCCTGTCGCAGCTGACGGGTGCGCCTGAACTCGCAGACCTCGCGGACAATAAGCCGTTGAACGTCCTGACGTGCTTCGTTTTTGTGGCCCTTGCAGTGTGGGTGAGCTACCGCGGCCTGCACACCACCAAGCTGGTCCAGTACGGACTCGTGGGATTCCAACTACTGGTCCTGGTACTTTTTGTCGGCATGGCGTTCGCGAACTGGTCCACATCGGAAACGGCCATCCCCTTCAGCTGGGGGTGGTTCGACGTCACCAGGATCGAGACGTTCGGGCAGATCGCCGCGGGTATCTCGCTGTCGATCTTTGTCTACTGGGGCTGGGACGTGTGCCTGACCGTGAACGAGGAAACCGCCAACGGCAAAAAGACCGCGGGCCTGGCCGGCACGCTCACCGCCGTCGTTGTCCTGGGGATCTACCTGCTGGTGAGCATCGCCACCATGATGTTCGCCGGCGTCGGCGATACGGGTGTGGGGCTGAACAACCCCGAGAATCACGAGAACCTCTTCACGGCGCTTGCGTCACCGATCATGGGGCCGTTCGCCATCCTGATGTCCCTCGCCGTGCTGTCCAGTTCGGCAGCGTCCCTGCAGTCCACGTTCACGTCGCCGTCGCGCAGCCTGCTGGCCATGGCCCACTACGGTGCGCTGCCCGCGCCGTTCAGCCACATCAGCAGGCGCTTCTCGACGCCGGGCTTCGCAACGGTGACGGCGGGCATCCTGTCCGCCGGGTTCTACGCGGTGATGCACGTGATCAGCGAAAACGTCCTGAACGACACCATCCTGGCCCTCGGCCTGATGATCTGCTTCTACTACGGCCTGACCGCCATCGCGTGCGCCTGGTACTTCCGGAACAGCGTGTTCAGCAGCGTCCGCAGCTTCGCGCTGCGGCTCCTGTGCCCGGTGCTGGGCGGTGTCGGATTGTTTGTGGTTTTCCTGCAGACAGCCGTGGACAGCTGGGCGCCGGAGTTCGGCAGCGGCTCCGAGGTCTTCGGTGTTGGGCTGGTGTTTGTCCTGGGCATCGGGATCCTGGCGCTCGGGGCTGTGCTGATGGTGATCATGGCACGCCTCGCCCCGGGGTTCTTCCGCGGCGAAACCATCCGCCGGGACACCCCTGCGCTGATGGTGCCTGAGTAGTTGCCCCAACAACAGCACGGCGCCCTGCACGGAAAGTCTCCGAAACAGGGCGCCGTTCTTTAGTTTCCTGATCTTGTCTCAACTTCGGTTCAGCAGCGAACCGCCGGTCACCAGAAGTGCGCTACGTCCACCACCATGCGCGACCCGGAGCCCGGTCCGTCCAGGGTGAATACCCGGAACGGGAGCCGTGCACGGACGCCGAGGCCGATGCTTGTGTAGCCTTCAAAGCTGCCTGCGTACGCTACCTGACGGAAGGTCTGGTATCCCGAAACGTTCGACAGTTCGGCCTTGGCTGCCGGGCTGTATGTGACGTTGTAGTTGCTGTCGTAGGAAGGCGCGTTCACAGTCACCTGGAGGAATGCGCTGCCCAGCAGGGGGATACTGAAACCTGAACCATCCTGGACCACTACGGGAACGTAACGGGCAGTGTAGCCGGCCACAGGGCCGTTGAGATCAACCACCATCCGGTCGAAGCAGTAGTGCTGCCCCGTCCGAACGTTGGTTACTGATGCGGTGCTCATCGCCGGGTTTGATTTGGCCAGCGATCCCCATACAAGTCCGCAATAGGATGTGGTTGCCGAGGCGGGCCCCGGAGCCAGGAAACCCAATCCAACAGTCATCAAAATGACTGTCAGCCACGTATGAATCTTTTTCATTGTGGGCCACCCTTCGAGTGATTAGGTAGCTCAAGCCTAGGAGTCTCCGGGGCTACTCAACAGGGTTGTTGCCGCTTCGGCGCGGAACCGTTAATCGGGTTTGGTTCCGGTCACGCGAGCGTAATTCTGAGGCACTTTACGGGGCCAACGAAACACTATTAACGCCGTTTCTGCACCTTGCCGTTATGGATAATAACGACGCCGGCGCGCCCCACCGGGGGGGCTGGCGCCGGGACTTCAGCCTTCACACTCGATGCAGTACTTCATGCCGTTCTTTTCGCGCGCAACCTGTGACCGGTGGCGGACCAGGAAACATGATGCGCAAGTGAATTCATCGGACTGTTCGGGAACAACAATGACGGTCAGTTCTTCGCCGGAGAGATCGGCTCCGGGCAGGTCGATGCCTTCGGCGGTGTCGGTCTCGTCGACGTCGATGACTGCGGTCTGGGCATTGCCGCTGCGGGAGGCCTGCAGCGCTTCCAGCGACTCGGCAGAGGCCTCGTCGTCGGTCTTGCGTGGAGCGTCGTAATCGGTAGCCATGGCATGTTCACTTTCGTCGCTGCACGGCACCATTTCAGGCGCCTCAGTGAAGCAGTTTAGGTCATCATGCCGCTACTTGGGCAATAGTGTGGCCGACCAGACAGATTTCGTTGCTTCGCCCTCTGCAGGATTTGTCCAAGGCGCGGCCGGAACAGCAAGGCGCGTCCTTGATCACCGGGAGATTGAGCATTGAGTCAGGGAGTCCGGCGCGCCTCAAGTGCGGACTTGAATGCGGAGGCTGAGGTGGCGCTGCTGTTGATGCGCCAGTCGGTTTCCTTCTGGAGATGGAACCAAACGAAGCCCACCACATCGGGCTGGGCGGCAAGATAGGACACGAGCCCGGCGTTCCAGGCAGCCTTGTTGCCGCCTGCCTCGCTGGAAGCCGTCTCGCTGATCAGGATGGGAACTCCGGGTGCCAGAGCACGCAACTGGGCTATGCCCGGAGCGAAGAGATCCTGCGGCGATATCCAGCCGCTCCATGAAGCGGAGGTGCCCCAGTTATACCCGTCGAGGGCTACAACATCCACGTATCCGACACCGGGAAAGAGGCCGGCGAGATCGGTGGACCCGTAGTACGGAACACTCGGGCTCCAGACCCAGGACACGTTGCCGGCGCCAGTGGCAGCAACAACGTCGTGAACATGACGCCAGGCACTTACGTAGTCACCGGCCTGATTGCCGTTGACGCCTTCGGCCCACGGATACCAGTTTCCGTTCATCTCATGGGCGAACCTGAGCTGGACCGGGTGGCCCCAGGCAGCGAGCGCCTGGCCCCACTGCGTGATGTGGGCGTCAAAGTCGCCGGCGGCAATTCGGTCAAGGGAGTATGCCGGCTGTTCCGTTCCACCGCCCCAGGCCCAGGGTTCCCAGGTAATGAGCGGAACGGCGCCTCGTGCCCGGACGGAGTTCATTTCGGTAATGGGGGGGCGCCTGGAGGAAGTCCTTGTAAAAAAGAATGGTGGACGGGCTTTCGCCGGCCAGTTGCGCCACGTCATCCAGTTCGCCGCTGGCCAGTGGGCCGCCGGCCGTGGCCACCCCGAACCGAAGTGCGGCGGTGCCGACTGGAGAGAGCGCAGCGTCCGGTGTGGTCACTGTGAACACCGAAGACGCCTCGACAGACGAGGTCTTGGCCGTGATGGTCAACGATCCCGTGGCTGCGGACGGGATGGTGATCGACGTGCTGAAGGCACCCGAGGCTGCCGTTTTGATGGGAAAAGTCGTGGCACCGGCGATCACCGTCCCCGTGGTGGAGGCTTTGAACCCCGTTCCGCTGACTGTGACGGCGGATCCTGCCGGTCCAGTGGCCGGGCTGAGTGAGATCCGGCCGGTGGCAGGCGCTGCCTGGGCTGCCTGGGCCGGCATCAGTCCCAAAGCCAGACCCAGCCCAACCACTGCCGCGATGGATTTCAAGGTTTTGAGCATGGCGATCGGTCCCCCGCAATCGGCAAGGCGGGTGGAAATCCGCCGGTCAGGTGGCGCCTACCGGCACTTTCCCGATCCTAAGGGTTGGACGCCGAAACCAGACGGGATTTTCGAATATTTTTGAAAGGAACTCGCCGCTCTTGGATCCTGCAGGCCGGCCCATCTTGTGACCGAAGATTCGACGAGGCAGCCCAGTCCAGGTCGGGCAGTGGCAACCCAACCGCTCACGGGCTTGTATTCGAGGCCCGTTCCAGTGCCCTTCCTGGCCCACGGGAGTCCGCGGGCCAGCAAGTTGGGGTGCCTAAACGGCCGCGGCTTCCAGCGCTTCGGCGCCTCTGATGGTCACTCCCTTGGAACGGTTCACCATCAGTCCGAGCAGATCAAAGACCAGGGTTGCGGCCGCGAGAGTAGTGATGTCTGCGTGGTCGTACGCAGGGGCTACCTCGACGACATCGGCCCCCACGATGTTGATACCGTTCAGGCCTCTCAAGAGGGCAAGCAGCTCACGGGAGTGCAGACCGCCCATCTCCGGTGTTCCGGTGCCAGGAGCGTAGGACGGGTCCAGCACATCAATGTCGATGGAAACGTAGACCGGCGTATCACCCAGACGCTCCTTAATCCGCTGGATGGCGGCGGGGACACCAATTACGTCCAAATCCGAGCAGCGGATGATCTGGAAGCCGAACTCGTGGTCCCGCAGGAAGTCGTCACGGTCATAGACAGGCCCGCGGATACCCACGTGCATGGACTTGTCCTCAACTAGCAGTCCCTCTTCGAAGGCCCGGCGGAAGATCGTTCCGTGTGTGATCGGCTGGTCGAAGTAGGTGTCCCAGGTATCCAGGTGAGCGTCGAAGTGCAGCAGGGCCACGGGACCGTGCACTTGGTTCAGTGCGCGCAGCATGGGAAGGGCGATGGTGTGGTCCCCGCCGATGGCGATGAGTCGCTTGTCCTCGCTGATCAGGGGCCGTGCCTGCTCTTCGATTTCGAGGACTGCGCGGGTGATGTCGTAGGGCGTGCAGGCGATGTCGCCGGCGTCTACCACCTGGGCTTCGTACACGGGCTCGACGTCGAGTTCGGGGTGGTAGCCGGGGCGCAGCAGCCTGGACGCTTCACGGACTGCAGCGGGCCCGAAGCGGGCGCCGGGGCGGAAGGAGGTGCCGCCGTCGAACGGTACGCCTACGATGGCAATGTCGTAGTCCGGTACCCGGTCGATTTGCGGGAGCCGGGCGAAGGTTCCGAGCCCGGCGTAGCGGGGTACCTTCGTTGCATCGACGGGACCGATGGGCTTGTGCGTGGTCATACGAGTGATCCTTCTTTGTTGGTTTCGGTAGCTACCGGCTTATTTTCCGTGGTGAGTTCGGCGAGGGATTTGTTGGCAGTTTCGGGCGCAAGCAGGAACGTCGCCACCAAGCCCACCAGGGAGATGGCAGCACCGATGAGCAGCGAGCCGGCAGCTCCGAAGCTGATGATTGCGACCGGCATCAGGTACGTGCTGGCTGCCGAGCCCACACGACTGATGGCCGTTCCGAAGCCGACTGCCGTGGCACGGACCTCCGTGGGGAAGAGCTCGTTGGGGTAGACAACCTCAAGGAAGCTGGATGCGCCGGAGGCGAGGGCGAATATTGCAAGGGCGATAAACAGCGGCGCGGCCTGGACATTCGGGATGAATGCGGGAATAGCCAGTGCAACGACGATGATGCCAAAGCTCCACAGGAGCAGCTTCCGGCGACCGATCTTTTCTACGAGCCACAAACCCGGAATGCCGCCCACCACAAACAGCATGGAGATCAGGAAGGAACCACCATATAGATTGGCGTCACCCGTCATGCCCATGGAGGCGAGCAGGTCCGGGGCGAACGTATAGACCGCGAAGAGCGGGACCACCTGGGCTGTCCAGAAGATGGAGACAAAGAGGGTGCGCTTCCATGCCTGTCCCCTGAAGATGTCCAGGAACTTTCCCTGCTTGGCAGGACCTTGGCTGTCTGAGGCAATGTCGGCGAGGCTGTACTGCTGGCCGTAAACCTTCTTGATGATGGCTTCCGCCTCATCACGGCGGCCGCGGGAGAGCAGCCAGCGCGGGGACTCAGGAGTTCCGAGCCGGCAAAGCAGGGTGACGACGGCGAAGATCGCCGGGCTGCCAACCATGATGCGCCAGACGTCGGGACCCGTGTCGCGGAGCAGGTATCCGACGGCGTAGGCAGTTGCTGCGCCGATCGCCCAGACCACGAAGGTTGCACCCAGGAGACGACCACGGTGCTTCTTCGGGAGGAACTCTGCAAGGAGCGAGGTGGCAATCGGATAGTCAGCGCCGATGGCAGCGCCCAGGAGGAACCGGCAGAGGACAACCTGCCAGATTTCGGTGGCGAAGGCGTTCAGGCCGGAGAACACTGCCAGGGCGATGAGGTCGGCGATGTACATCTTGTGCCGGCCGATCTTGTCCGTCAGCCAGCCGAAGATGGCCCCGCCGAAGAAAATGCCGACCAGGCTCGCTGCACCGATCATGCCGATTTCCACGGTGCTCAGGTGCAGGCCGGGGGTCATAGTGATCAAGGCGATGCCGATGATTGACAGCGCATAGCCGTCAATGAAGGGACCGCCTGAGGCGAAGAAAGTCAGCTTCTTGTGGAAATTGGTAAGCGGGGCGTCATCAATGAGATTGCTCGTTGCGCTCATTGCAAACCCTCTCTGTTGAAGGCTCTTCGTTGAGCCGGGAAGTAAGTGACTTAATCATGAGTGACGGCCATCACGCCGCATATTCGTCAATCGACCACAAATGACGAAGGCGCTTAGATATTTGTATAAGATCACTAGGCCGTCATCCCTACAGAAAGAAGGGCACCCGGTCGTGATTACTGTCGAAGAGCTCATCGCTGAGCCGCAGTTGGGCCTGAGCCTGCTCGCAGGCTCAGGGGGATTGGGAAACCGAATCACGTGGGCGCACACATCGGATCTTCCCCGGCTGTGGGAGTGGGTCACGGGCGGCGAGATCATGATGACCAACGGGTTATCGATTCCGCCCGATGCCGCTGGTCAGGTCGAACTTGCTGAGTCGCTGGTCAGGGCCGGCGCCAGCGCATTGGCTGTGGGCGAGAAGATGCACGCACCACAACTCCTGCCTGAATTCATCAATGCCTGCAATGCCCTCCCATTGCCTGTGGTCAATGTGCCCTATCCCCTGCCGTTCATCGCCATCGCTCGATCTGTCGCGGAGTCTTCCCTCCTGGAGGAATCGCGTAGGCTTCGGCAGACGGCTAGAATTTATGATCTTCTCCGACTTGCCGGAGCGGGAAACCAGTGGCAGACGCTGATCGACGGAGTAGCTGCTGAACTGAATTCCCAGCTGTTCGTGGTGGATCGGCGATGTCTGCACCCGTGGCACCCGGACAGTGAGCCGCTCCCGGCAGCGCTGGCAGCGGAGCTGAAGCATCGCGTGGGGCCGGCGGCGGCCACAAAGAATTTCCAGTGGCATCGGTTCGGCGACCAACACATCCTCATGATGGACATCCCCACGCACGCCAACGCGCTGCTGGTGGTTGTGCCCGCTTCCGATCCGCACCCCGACGCCGTCGTTCTGCTCCATGCGGCGACAGTTTTGGGCTTGGAACTGTCCCGTACTGTTCTGGGGCTGGAGAACAGGCTCCGTCTCGGTGCCGACTTCCTTCTGCAGGCGTTTGACGGCCGCTACGGGATCAAGGATCTGGAAAGCCGCCTGTCCGAATTCGAAATTCCGGCGCAGGAGTTCCTGGTCATCTCGCTGTCCAGTGCTGCAGGACAGGATCTTGCCAACGTCCACGCGAATCTTTGGCGTCACGGCCTGCCTACAGCATGCCTGCAGACTCACAACAGGCTCCATGTTCTCGTGTCCACGCAGTGTTCGGACGAGCTGCTATTCCATGCTCTTCCGGGAGGCGTCAGGATCGGAGTCAGCACCCCGACCACCCCTGCAGGCATTCAAAGCGCGCTTCAGGAGTCACTGTGGGCGCTGGGAACCGCGGGCGGCGCCACCGAGCACTTAGTACGCTACGCCGAAGGCCCTTCGTGGCTGGGGTTGACCAGCTATGAAGAAGGCAAGGCACTCGTCGAACGGTTGCTTGGTCCGGTTTTCGAGTATGAGCGCGGCCGCCAGCCGGACCTTATCGTCACGCTAAGAACGTACTTGGACATGCAACGGTCCTGGCAGAAGACGGCAACCGCCCTGTTCGCGCACCGGCAAACCATCATTTACCGGCTACGTAAGATCAGTGAGCTGACAGGGTTGGACGTGACCGAAACGTCAACTTTGGCCCAGCTCTGGTTTGCACTGCAGATTCATGCGGCGATGGAGATCCGCGGCGGTCGCGAGCCGTTGGCAGCACGGGCTCAAGACTGACCCCGCAGGTCAAAGCCACAATCGGAGCCTCCTGTCGGATTCGAACCGACGACCCCCGCTTTACAAGAGCGGTGCTCTGGCCAACTGAGCTAAGGAGGCGCGCCCCGTACAGGGCGTGCGCCGCAACGGCGCTAGATAAGGTTAGCCCAAGTCCGCCCGCTCGTAAAAACGCCGGCCAGGGAGAAACGAAGCAAAAAGAAAGGACCTGCCCCCGGAATCGATCCGGAAGCAGGTCCCTGAGTGGAAGGATCTAGCCCTTCGCGGTGATCGCTGCCTGCAGAAAATCCGGGAACGGGGTCTGCGCGCTGGCACCCTTGCCCCACTGCTGGCCGTCCACGAACACGGTGGGCGTGCCGGTGACGCCGATCGCGGCGGCCTGCTTTGTTGTGAACTTCACGTACGGACGGTAGGTCTTCCCGTCGACGCAGGTGTCGATGTTCTTGGCGCCGATGTCTGTCGCCATGGTCTTGAGCTTGTCGTCAGAAAGTCCGGCGCTGCCTTCGGCAGGCTGGTTGGCGAACAGGGTGTCCACAAACTCGGCATACTTCTCCGGGGACTCATTCACTACGCACGCGGCCGCATTGGCTGCACGGGAGGAGTAGTTTGTGGAGGACCGGTTGTCCAGGAACCCGAGTGCCCGGTATTCCACCGAGATCTTGCCCTCGTTGCGCAGCGACGTCAGCTGCTCGTTGTACTGTGTCTCGAAGTTCTTGCAAACCGGGCAGATGAAGTCAACGTACAGGACCACCTTGACCGGTTTGCCTGCCTCAGCTTCGGCGCCCGGCGCCACAACCGACTCCGGCGCGGTTTCCGGGGGCGCACCCACGGCGGCAGCGTCAACGGTGGCCGGTTCCAGCTTCGCGACGTCGGTATTTGCCAGCAAGGTGATGCCACCGTTGGCGTTTCCATTCGCCGGCGTCGGCCCCTGGTCAGCGATGGGGGCGTTCTGCCGCATCGTTGTGGTCACCACCAGACCCACCACCACAAGGATGGCCACCACGGCCACCACAATGCCCCAGCCGATCAGCAGTTTGTTGCGCTTATCCTTCTTCAGCTGCGCCTCACGGATCAGGCGTGCCTTCTCGCGCGCCTCCGAGGTTCGTTCAGCCTTGGACTTGCGTATTTCGTTTGCGGGGCTCATGTGTTCCTTGGGTCGATCGACATAGGGGGACCACTCTGTGGCGACTCCACCATTTTAGGGGACAAACCTGAGAGCTTGCGCTTTCAAGTATTCAGCCCGAACAACCAACGGACGAATAGCCGCGAAGATTCCATCCCATTAAGGTGGTTTAAAGGCACAAGCAAACCCCAGGGGGCCGCAATGCAAACACCCGTCCAAGAAAAACCATCAGCTGTACCTGCCGACGGCGCCGCCGCACGCAGCCACAGCAACGTGGCCACATACGATTTTATGGTTGTTTCCAACAGGCTGCCTGTTGACCGCTGCGCGCCAGGTGACAGCGGCGACGACGGCTCCGGCTGGCGCCGCTCCCCCGGCGGCCTGGTGACTGCCCTCGCCCCCATGATGACCAAGTCCGACGGCGCGTGGGTGGGATGGCACGGCGCCCCGGACGAAACCGTCGGGCCGTTCAGCCACGGCGGCATGGACCTGGTCCCCGTCCAGCTGAGCAACGACGACGTTGAGCTCTACTACGAGGGTTTCTCCAACGCCACCTTGTGGCCCCTCTACCACGACGTCATCGCCCCGCCGGAGTTCCACCGGACCTGGTGGGACGCCTACCGCAAGGTCAACCAAAGGTTCGCCGACGCCGTCGTGCGCCATGCAGGCCGGGGCGCCACGGTGTGGGTCCAGGACTACCAGCTGCAGCTGGTGCCGCGGCTGCTGCGCCAAGCGCGGCCGGACCTGCGGATTGGGTTCTTCAACCACATCCCCTTCCCCCCGCCGGAGATCTTCGCGCAGCTGCCCTGGCGGCATGCCATCATCGACGGCCTGATGGGCGCGGACCTGGTGGGCTTCCAGCGCCCCAGCGATGCCGGCAACTTCATGCGCTCCGCCCGCCGGTTCCTGGGCGCCAGCGTCAAGCAGCAGCAAGTGCACGTGAAGGGCAAAGACGGCGAAATCACGCACATCGCCAGAGCCCAGGCCTTCCCCATCTCCATCGACGTGGCCCAGATCAGCGAACTGGCCCACAACCCCGAGATCATCGAGCGTGCGCGCCAGATCCGCCAGGACCTCGGCAACCCCAAGACCATCCTCCTGGGCGTGGACCGGCTCGACTACACCAAGGGCATCCGGCACCGGCTCAAGGCCTTTGAAGAACTCCTGAACGAAGGCAAGCTAACGGTCGGCGACGCAACGCTGATCCAGGTTGCCAGCCCAAGCCGCGAACGGGTTGAGCAATACCGCCTCCTGCGCGAGGAAATCGAAGGAACCGTCGGCCACATCAACGGCACCTATGACACCATCCAGAACACCGCCGTCCGCTACCTGCACCATAGCTACCCTGTGGAGGAGATGGTGGCGCTTTACCTCGCTGCCGACGTCATGCTCGTGACCGCCTTGCGGGACGGCATGAACCTCGTGGCCAAGGAATACGTCACCGCCCGCAAGAACAACGACGGCGCCCTGGTCCTCAGTGAGTTTGCCGGCGCCGCTGACCAGCTTAAGCAGGCGCTGCTGATGAACCCGCACGATATCGACGGCCTCAAGGAGACCATCATGCGGGCCGTCGATTTGCCTCCCAAAGACGCCGCTCGCCGTATGCGCTCCATGCGCAAGCAGATCCTGGAGCACGACGTCGACCACTGGTCAGCTGACTTCCTGGCTGCCCTGAACGAGAAAGTTGTGCGAGATGACTCCTGAGGCCCGTCCCGCCAAAGGCCCGCTCGCTTTGTCCCCCGAACTGCGGCAGGCCGCCCGGCGGATCGCCCGGACAGAACACCTGCTGGTGGCTTTGGACTTCGATGGCACCATTTCCCCGCTGGTTGACCGCGCGGACGACGCCCGCCCGCTTCCACGCTCGGCCGCAGCTTTCGCCGGGCTAGCCGCCCTTCCACGCACGACGACGGCACTCCTCTCCGGCAGGGCCCTCGCCAGCCTGCGCGCTGTCGCCTCACCCCCGGTGGACACGCTGCTGATCGGCAGCCATGGCGCCGAGGCATGGCTGGGCCCCGGTTCCGCGGAGCTGACGCTGGACGAAGCCCAGCGCCTGCTGCTGGCCGAAGTCCGCGGCGTCCTCGAAGAGATCGTTGAGCAGGCACCGGGCACGCTGCTCGAAGACAAACCCGCAGGAGTGGTCCTGCACACCCGGCTGGCGACTGACGATGTCGCCGAGGACGCGGTGGCTGCGGCCCGTTCAGTTCTCCAGGACCGCAAGGGCGTTTTCCTGAAGAACGGCAAACGCGTCCTGGAAACGTCGGTAGTCAACGCCTCCAAGGGCGAGGGCCTGACGTTCCTGCGCCAGATCACGGGGGCCACAGCTGTCTTCTTCGCCGGCGACGACGTCACGGACGAGGACGCGCTGGCCCGGCTGGAATCCGGCGATGTGGGCGTCAAGGTGGGCCTGGACTTCACCCAGGCCGAGTTCCGGGTGGAAGCGCCGGCCCACGTCGCGGAACTGCTCGAAGTACTCCTGCAGGAACGGAGCCTGGTGGTGGCCGACGAAGAGCCGGGCACTGACTGAACCTCGGCGACATGTCCAACCTCACGTGTGACCTCCGTAACATTTGCACCAATATGCCATTGACCTGACATACTCTTGGTTGTGATGTGGCGCACAGGAACCGTGCGGCGTCACGTGATACTCCTCGGCTTCGGCCGGGGAGTACACGGCTGCAATGCCGTGGATAACTGAATTACATGAACCATTCACTACGGATCGTCCGGCACGTACCTGCCGGTGAAGGGATTGATAACTGTGGCTACAGTTACTTTTGATAACGCTACGCGTCTGTACCCGGGCACAGAGAAGCCCGCTGTTGACAAGCTCAACATTGACATCGCCGATGGCGAATTCCTGGTCCTCGTTGGACCCTCCGGTTGCGGCAAGTCCACCTCCCTGCGCATGCTTGCGGGCCTAGAGGACGTCAACTCAGGTCGAATTCTTATCGGCGACCGCGATGTCACCGATGTTCCGCCGAAGGACCGCGACATCGCGATGGTTTTCCAGAACTATGCGCTGTACCCGCACATGACAGTTGCGGACAACATGGGCTTCGCGCTGAAAATCGCGGGCGTTTCCAAGGAAGAGCGCGCCGAACGCGTCCGTGAAGCCGCCAAGCTTCTTGATCTCGAGCCATACCTGGAC
Source organism: Pseudarthrobacter sp. NBSH8 (assembly GCF_014217545.1). Lineage (NCBI taxonomy): Bacteria > Bacillati > Actinomycetota > Actinomycetes > Micrococcales > Micrococcaceae > Pseudarthrobacter > Pseudarthrobacter sp. NBSH8. The sequence continues at coordinate 733,278 of NZ_CP043178.1, read as the reverse complement.
CGCAAGCCGAAGGCACTCTCCGGTGGCCAGCGCCAGCGTGTTGCCATGGGCCGCGCCATTGTGCGTAACCCGCAGGTGTTCCTCATGGATGAGCCGCTTTCCAACCTTGACGCCAAGCTCCGCGTCCAGACGCGAACGCAGATCGCATCCCTGACCCGCCGCCTCGGCGTCACCACCGTCTACGTCACCCACGACCAGGTCGAGGCAATGACCATGGGTGACCGCGTGGCTGTGCTGAAGGACGGCCTGCTGATGCAGGTTGACACCCCGCGCAACCTCTACGACAAGCCCAAGAACGTCTTCGTTGCCGGCTTCATCGGCTCCCCCGCCATGAACTTGCTCGAACTGCCCGTAGTCGATGGCGGGGTTCAGTTCGGCGGAACGGTTTACCCCGTGCCGCGCAACGTCCTCGAAGAGGCGCATGGTGCCACCGTCACCCTGGGTTCCCGCCCCGAGGACCTCGAGCAGGTAGCTGCCGGCGAAGGTCTCCAGGTTGAGGTTGATGTCGTCGAGGAACTCGGTGCCGACGCCTACGTCTACGGCCACACCACGCTGGACGGCAAGGACCACGACATCGTGGCCCGAGTCGACGGCCGCCGACCCCCGATGAAGGGTGACTCAATCTACGTTCGCCCGCAGTCCGGACATGTACACCTGTTCGACACCAAGACCGGCCTGCGCCTCGGCGGCTAGTCCCGGTTGCGGAGCTTGAATCCGGTGGTTGCACCAGCTGTCACCACCTGATCGGCACTGCTCTGCACCAACCGACGGCGGCCCCTCCTTACCGGACGGGCCGCCGTCGTGGTTTAAGCGTGGCTTTCCTGGCTTTGTTTAGGCACCCCGCCCCTACGTACGGAAGAATTGGCACATGACCGAGGAAAGCAGCGCCCAATGGCACGACGAACCCACCGACTACGGCCAGATCGGCAAACTCCCTCGGTTTGAAGCTGCCAGCGCCAACGACGCCAAGAGTTCCAGCGTCGCCAGTAACCTGAACATCACGGCCGCCGCGGCTGACCCGGAGCTTCTGGACCTGCCGTGGCATATCGCCCTGGAGGACTGGCCGGCTGAGAACCTGGCAGCGCTGCCACGCGGCATTTCGCGGCACATCGTGCGTTTCGCCCACCTGGGCGGCTCCGTCATCGCCATCAAGGAAACATCGGAGCATGTGGCCCGCCACGAGTACCATATGCTCCGGAAGCTGGCGCGCCTGGATGTCCCGTGTGTTGTACCGGTGGCAGTCATCACGGGCCGGACCACCCTGGATGGGCGGCCACTGAACCCCGTGCTGGTTACCCGCCACCTGAAGTTCTCCATGCCGTACCGGGCGCTGTTCTCGCAGATGCTGCGCAAAGACACACTGACACGGCTCATCGATGCCCAGGCTTTGCTCATGGTCCGGCTGCACCTCATCGGCTTCTATTGGGGGGACGTCTCGCTGTCCAACACGCTCTTCCGTCGCGATGCGGGCGCCTTCGCCGCCTACTTGGTTGACGCCGAAACCGGCGAGCTGTATCCCGATCTCTCCACCGGCCAGCGGGAGTACGATCTCGAGATTGCCCGGGTCAACATCGCCGGTGAGCTGATGGATCTCCTGGATGGCGGCCTGATCGAGGAGAAGGTGGACCCGGTGGCCACCAGCGAACTCATCATGGAGAGCTACCGGCGTCTCTGGACGGAACTGACGGAGAAGGAATCCTTTGAACTCGGCGAACGGTGGCGTGTGGGCGCCCGTATCCGCAGGCTCAACGAGTTGGGCTTCGACGTCGAGGAATACGCCATCAAGACCACCCAGAACGGTTCCACCATCCAGCTCCAGCCCAAGGTGGTGGACGCGGGACATCACCAGCGCCGGTTGCTGCGGCTGACCGGGCTCGACGCCCAGGAAAACCAGGCCCGGCGCCTGCTCAATGACATGGATTCCTTCCGGGCGGACAACAACCCGGGGATGGACGAGGAATACAGCGCGCACCTCTGGGTCAGCCAGGTCTTCGAGCCCATTGTGCGCTCGATCCCCCGCGACCTGTCCCGCAAGCTTGAGCCGGCGGAGGCAGTCCACGAGGTGCTTGAGCACCGTTGGTATATGTCAGAGGAGCAGGCCCGCCACATTCCGCTCGCCGAGGCTGTGCAGTCCTATATTGAGTCCGTCCTGCGCCACCGCAGGGACGAGGCCGCCATCATGCTCAACCCGGACACGGCGATGCTGAAGATCCTCGAAGTGGAAACCGAGGAATCCCGCTATGGTGCCGACGAATCCATCGAAGAGTACCCGGACGTCGACGACTGACCTGCCCCGGGGGCCCGGCAGCGGTGGTAGCACGGTTGTGTTAACACAACCGTGTTTGTTTGTGGAGCGCCGGCCTCTAATCCGAAAATGGAGGTGCCCTGCAGGCGGTCTGGCGCGTAGTGCTGTGCCCGTCGTGGTGCGGCGGTTGGACGGCAGCATGGATATGTGTGGGTGTCAGGCTGCGGGTGTCAGGGTGACGGTATAGCCGAGGGCTTCGAGTTGGCGGACGTGGTTTCGTTTGCTGGTGTCGGGGTTGGTGTGACGATTGAAGTGGTCAGCGCCGAGGTCATGGAACCGTGCATCCGGGTCCTGCAGGAGGTGCCAGATGATGACCAAGATGGAGCGCCCGATAGCGACGATGGCGCGTTTCTTGCCCCGCCGCCTAGCCAGCCTCCGGTGGCGTTCGCCGAGGAAGGTATCCGTTCTGCCGGCACCGACGGCGGCCTCGCCCAGGATCCGGGCGAGATAGCGGTTGCCGTGCCCGGTCGAGCCGTTGCCCTTCGTCTTCCCGGCGGAGGAGTTGATGCCCGGGGAGAACTTCGCCCAGGAACACAGGTGTCCCGCGGTCGGAAACCGGGTCATGTCGACCCCGATTTCGGCCAGGATGATCGCGGCGGCAACGGGGCCGATGCCCGGGATCTCATCCAGGCGTTCCGCCGCTGCCGCGAAAGGGGCCAGTTGCGCCTCGATCTGTTCATCGACCGCGGCGATATCGGCATCGATGCCGTCGATCCTGGACAGCATCCGGGCCAGCAGGAAGGCGTGGTGGTCATCGAAGAGGCCGGTGAACGCCTCTTCGAGTTCGCTGATCTTCCTGCGCATGCTTGCCCGTGCCAGCTGCGCGAGGACTTTCGGGTTCCGTTCGCCGCCGATGAGCGCGGCCATCATCTCCCGCCCGGACACCCCGAAAATGTCTGAGGCGACAACGGAGAGCTTGATGCACGCGTCCTCGAGGAGTTTCTCAACCCGGTTCTTCTCCGCAGTCCGGGTCCCGACGAGATCAATCCGGTACCGGGTCAGGTCCCGCAGCCGGCGGATCGGGGCGGGTGGGACGAAACTGGGACGGAGCATCTGCCGTTCGGCGACTTTGCACAGCCACACGGAGTCGAGAACGTCGGTCTTCGGCCGGCCCGGCAGATGCCTGACGTCGCGGGCGTTGACCAGCCACGGTTCGAGGCCGTGCGCCTCGAGAAGATAAAACACCGGCTTCCAATAGTCCGAGGTCGCTTCCATGACTACCCGCTCGATCCGCAGGTCCACCAGATGGTTGGCCAGCTCCGCCAAGGACCGGCTCATCGTCGAGTGCGTGGACACCTCCTGCAGGCGTCTTCGGGTGTTCCCCGGACCGGGGATCCGCACACAACACACGAGTTCAGCCTTGCCGATATCCAGGGCAGCGACCCTGGCAATGATCTGCTCCTCATCCTGGGATTCGGCCAGCATGGCATTCGTCATCTCCTCACAAAACGCGCCCGATCTGATTGTCGAAGCGGCCGCCCGTGGGGATCACCGGGAAACGGAAATCTAATCCTCGTTCTCGGCAAAAGAAACAGTGAAGGGCCCAGAGCGTGACCCCCAACGCCCGGCTAGATGACGGCCTAGTGGAACCATAGAGGCACGGCGTTGACAGGCGGCCACGGCACCATTTTCAGCCCGGAACGGGCGTCCCGCAAGGGACACAAAGGCTAGATGGCCTTGCCCGGGTTCAAGATCCCTGCCGGGTCAAAGAGCTCCTTGATCCTGCGCTGGAGCTCCCGGACGGGTTCCGGCTGTTCCAGGCCCAGCCAGCGCAGTTTGTACTGCCCGATCCCGTGTTCCCCGGTGATGGTGCCGCCCATTTCGAGGGCAGCTTCGATAGAGGCATCCAGGGCTAAGTTCAGCCGCCTCATGGCGTCAGCGTCCACCGCATTGCCCTGCCTGTCAATCCAGAAGGTGGGGTGCAGGTTGCCGTCGCCGGCGTGCGCCACCACCTTCAGGCGCACATCGTGCGTGGCCGCGAGGTCTTCCAATGCCGCCACGTAATCCACCAGGCGCGAGCGCGGCACGGCCACGTCCTCGCCGACGCGGTATTCGTCATCCACTTCCACACCCCGGCTGTTCCGGCGCAGCTCCACGAGTTGCTCGGCTTCCGCCGTGGATTCCGTGCTCACTATTGCGCCGCTGGCGGCGAGGACAGAACGCATGACGTCGGCCTCCGCCGCTGCCCCGAACCCGTCAGTCTGAATCAGGAGCAGCGAGCGGCCGCGTGAACTCAGGTCGGAGCCGTGGAGATCATCCAGCTGGGCCAGCGTGCCGCCGTCGAGCAGTTCCATGATGGCCGGCTGCACCCGGGCCCGGCCCACCGCCAGGACGCCGGCGGCGGCCTGCCGGAAGTCCGGGTAGAACGCGGCGATGGTGTGCACGTCACGGGGCAGATACTTGAGCCGCACGGTCGCCCCCACCACGATTCCCAAGGTGCCCTCCGAACCAACAAACAGCCCCGTCAGGTCGTAACCCGCAACGCCTTTGAACGTCTGGTGGCCGGTGCGAATGAGGGACCCGTCGGCCAGCACCACCTCCAGCGCCAGCACCGAGTCCCGGGTAACGCCGTACTTGGCGCAGCGCAGTCCCCCGGCATTCGTGGCAACGTTGCCACCGATCGTGGAGGAACGAAAGCTCGCCGGATCCGGCGCGTACATCAGGCCATGCTCTGCTGCCGCCTCGTTGAGGGCCGCATTGACCACTCCTGGCTCGACGACGGCGGTCTCGTCGTCCGGGTTCAGGTCAAGAATGCGGTTCATCTGTTCCAGGGACAGGACTACACAGTTCCTGCTCGCGTGCGCGCCGCCGGAAACGCCTGTTCCTGCTCCGCGGGCCACAACGGCGACATTGTGGGCCGCACACAGCCTGACCGCCGCCTGTACGTCCGTGACAGACCTGGCAAAGACCACCGCTTCGGGCAGCTGGAAATCCAGGACGGGGGCCTGGTCCACGGCATACCTCGCGAGCAGTTCCTCCGCGGTGCTGACCTGCCCTGCGCCGAGGGCGCCCACCAGATCTTCAACCAAGCCGCCCACGCAGCCTCCCCGTTCCTTGTCGTTGTTGTCGTTGCGCTTCTCCCCCAGTCTAGGGCGGTGCTTCCCGTTGGCCCGTCATCTCCCAACCGACTGTAAGCGTTTCCAGCAAGCACCGACCATCCGTAACATACTGGTGAGTAGACCTTTATGCCTTGACGTGGAAACGTTTGCAGTTTCCCGCCGGTTAGGGTCTAAGCTGTCCTCCATGTCTGTAGATACAGCGTTTAACGCCACCGCCCCGCTGATGGATCGGCTGTCCCACATCCGCGACGCCGACAACTCACCCGGCTGGTGGCGCTCCGCCGTCATCTACCAGGTATACCCGCGATCATTCCGCGACCTCAACGGAGACGGCATCGGCGATCTAGCCGGGGTTACAGCGGAGCTCCCGCAGCTGGCCGAGCTGGATGTGGACGCCGTCTGGCTGTCCCCGTTCTACAAATCGCCACAACGCGATGCCGGCTATGACGTCAGCGACTACTGTGACGTGGATCCGATCTTCGGCACCCTCAGCGATTTCGACATCATGATTGCCGAGGCCAACCGCTTGGGGCTGCGGGTCATCGTGGACCTGGTTCCCAACCACTGCTCGGACCAGCACGTGGCTTTCCAGGCAGCACTGGCCTCCCCTGCAGGCAGCCAGGAACGCGACATGTTCATCTTCCGGGACGGAGCCGGGCCCGAAGGCCACGAACCGCCCAATAACTGGCAGTCCCACTTCGGCGGCCCCGCCTGGACCCGGGTAACCGGTCCTGACGGCCGGCCGGACCAGTGGTACCTTCACCTGTTCGATTCCTCCCAACCTGACTTCAACTGGGACAACCCCGCCGTCCACGCCGAATTTGAGCGCGTACTCCGTTTCTGGCTGGACCGCGGCGTCTCCGGCTTCCGGGTGGACGTCGCCCACGCCTTGGTCAAAGCCCCGGGGCTGCCCGCCTGGGGCGGCCGGGCCGACGGCGGAAGCTCGGACGGCTTCCCCGGCCACGAGGCTCCGATGTTCGGCCAGCCGGCCCTCCACGACATCTTCCGGGCCTGGCGCCTCATCCTGGACGGCTACGGCCCGGACCGCATTCTCTGCGCGGAAGCCAACGTGGATCCGCTTCCGCGCCTCGCCGAATGGGTCCGGTCCGATGAAATGCACCAGGCCTTCAACTTTCCCTACCTGCACGCCGGACTGGATGTTTACCGGCTGCGCAGTGTTATCACGGACTCGCTGACCGCCCTGGACGCCGTGGGAGCCCCCAGTACATGGGTGCTGTCCAACCACGATGTCGTCCGCCATTCCAGCCGCTTTGGCTACAACGGATCCGGTCCGCGAGACGGCGACGGCATTGGTCCGGCGGATCCTCAGCCGGACACAGCCCTGGGCCGCCGGCGTGCAGCCGCCGCCTCATTGTTTATGCTGGGGCTGCCCGGCGCCGCCTACCTGTACCAGGGTGAGGAGCTCGGGCTGCCGGACGGCATCGATATTCCGGAGCACCTGCGGCAGGACCCTACGTTCGCACGCACCGGAGGTGCCCGGTTGGGCCGTGACGGCTGCCGGGTTCCCCTCCCGTGGCGAACTGGTGAACGGCACCTGGGCTTTGGCTCGGGCGAGGATCCTTGGCTTCCCTTGCCGGCGAGCTTCGCGGAACTGGCACGGGACTCGCAAGCCGCATCGCCGGTGTCGCACCTTTCCCTGTACCGGAACATGCTGGCCCTGCGCCGCGAGCTGGGTTTGGGCAGCGGATCACTGGCTTGGGCCGAGGACTGGTGTAGCGGTTCGTCCCTGGCATACATTAACGGCGATACGCTGGTGCTCATGAACCTCAACCACGAACCCTTGGAAATGCCGGCCGGCAGTGTCCTCGTCCGCAGCGCTGACTCTGACCCGGGCGCAGCACACTTCCTGGCTTCCGGCGAGACCGCATGGCTGCGGATTGGCGGAGGCGACGCAGACTAGTGGGACTTGCTGGCATCAAGGATGTTGCCGACCGCGCCGGGCTGTCGATCGCCACTGTGTCGCGGGCGCTCAGCGGCAAGGCAAATGTGTCGGCCAAGAGCCGGCAGTTGGCAAAGACCGCGGCCGACGAGCTGGGCTTCGTCCCGTCCTACCATGCATCCAGCCTGGCTTCAGGCCGTAACCACAACGTGGGGTTGGTGGTCCCGTCCATCCACCGATGGTACTTTTCGTCGGTGCTGGAGGGCGTGTCCGGCACTTTGCTCGACGCCGGCTATGACCTCACCCTGTACAACATGGGTGACCTGCCGGAACGCCGCCGCAGCGTCCTGACCGACTTCCTGCTCCGGAAGCGGCTGGACGCAGTCATCGCTGTGGCGCTCGTCCTCAGCGAAGCCGAAATCAAGCAGCTGCTGGCATTCCGCCGTCCAATTGTAGGCATCGGCGGCGCCCTGGCCGGCGCCTCCACCATCAGGATTGACGACGCCGGCCTCGCCCGAACCGCCACCGAGCACCTCCTCGGGCTGGGCCACACCCGGATCGCCCACATCACCGGCAATGCCGAACTGAACCAGGACTTCAAACTGCCCGGGATACGCCGGGCCGGTTTTGAAGCTGCAATGGAGGCTGCGGGGCATGCGGTCCGCCCCGAATGGGTAGTGTCCGCGGACTTCACCATCCGAGGCGCCTACGCGAGTGCCCGCAGCCTCCTGGCCTCCGCGGCCGGGCGGCCAACTGCAGTTTTTGCCGCCTCCGATGAGATGGCCATCGGCGTCATCCTCGCTGCCCGCGACTTCGGCCTGCGTGTACCGCAGGATCTCTCCGTGATCGGCATGGACGGTCATGAACTCGGTGAGGTCTTTGGGCTGACCACCATCAACCAGGATGCGCGCGGCCAGGGCGCCCTGGCGGCCCGCATGCTGCTGGAAACGCTCGACGCCGGCGCGAAGCGGCCTGCGAAGGGCACGTCACCGCCGGCGTCGGCCCTTGACCGGGAGTACCCCACAGAGTTCCTGGTCCGGAACAGCACGGCTGTACCGCCGGCCTGACGCTGCATCGCAGTTCCCTGCTGAACAGGGTCCGCTCCCGACTGCAGCTGTTCTGGGCCGGGACACTTCTGGGCCGGTTTGTTCTGAGCGCGGTTTGTTCTGAGTTCGGTCTGTTGTGAGGTGGCCGTCAGGCCTGTGCGTCCCCGCCCATGAACCTCACGAAACGGTCCAGCACCTTCGGCCAGCCAGCAGCATAGGCCGCGCGCGTGGCGGCAGGATCCTCCGCACCTTCCCAGCCGTTGTGGACCAGACGCAGCTCCGTCCCGGATTCCACCGCCCTGAATGCGACCCGCAGCTCTGTAGACCAGATAGCAGTAGTCCCTGGATGCCAGGACGCGTGGAAGGAAAGGGGCGGCTGCCAGTCATCTATGGAGCCCCAGACCGCGGTCCTGCCGTCGTCAGCTGTTTCAACGATGAGGTTCTCTTCAAACTCAACGTAGGATCCTGCCCCGTACACACCCTGTGAATCGAGTGGCCACCACAAGTGCGTGTGATCCGTGAAGCCGGCGAACGTCTGGGCCACCGGCCCCGGCACAGTGACAGTGCAGATGACGGCTTCCAGGCTCTCTGCGGTCTCAACAGAGACAGGAGGGGCATCATCCGCGTGGCTGAAAAGGTTATCCATGGACGTCAACTCTACGCGGATCCACGGGGTGTGTTTTGTGGGTTGGGTGGTTAACGTGGGAGAGCCCCCCAACCTGGTGGTTGGGGGGCTCTCGACCTGTAATGATGTTCCGGCGGTGACCTACTCTCCCACACCCTCCCGGGTGCAGTACCATCGGCGCTGTGGGTCTTAGCTTCCGGGTTCGGAATGGGACCGGGCGTTTCCCCCACGCTATGACCGCCGTAACCCTTCTACCCGGCCCGTTCAGGCGTGCCTGTACGGGTGGGAAATCTGGTTACAACATTGTGGTGTTGTTATGTTGTTGTGTTGTGTTCCTGTGCAACGGCCCGTGTGACGGGTTTGTTGTTTGGGAACCACATAGTGGACGCAAGCAGTCTTGTTATCTTTTTACCACCCATGGTTGCAAACGCTTTTGAACCGTTTGCAGGGGTGGTGTGTGGTGTAAGTTATCGGCCTATTAGTACCGGTCAGCTTCACGAGTCGTTAGTCCTCGCTTCCACATCCGGCCTATCAACCCAGTGGTCTGGCTGGGGGCCTCTCACACACAAGGTGTATGGAAATCTCATCTCGAAGCGAGCTTCCCGCTTAGATGCTTTCAGCGGTTATCCCATCCGAACGTAGCTAATCAGCGGTGCACTTGGCAGTACAACTGACACACCAGAGGTTCGTCCGTCCCGGTCCTCTCGTACTAAGGACAGCCCTTCTCAAATTTCCTGCGCGCGCAGCGGATAGGGACCGAACTGTCTCACGACGTTCTAAACCCAGCTCGCGTACCGCTTTAATGGGCGAACAGCCCAACCCTTGGGACCTACTCCAGCCCCAGGATGCGACGAGCCGACATCGAGGTGCCAAACCATGCCGTCGATATGGACTCTTGGGCAAGATCAGCCTGTTATCCCCGAGGTACCTTTTATCCGTTGAGCGACGGCCATTCCACAATGTACCGCCGGATCACTAGTCCCGACTTTCGTCCCTGCTCGAGATGTCTCTCTCACAGTCAAGCTCCCTTGTGCACTTACACTCGACACCTGATTGCCAACCAGGCTGAGGGAACCTTTGGGCGCCTCCGTTACTTTTTAGGAGGCAACCGCCCCAGTTAAACTACCCATCAGGCACTGTCCCTGACCCGGATTACGGGCCGAAGTTAGATGTCCAAAGTGACCAGAGTGGTATTTCAACGATGACTCCACCCGAACTGGCGTCCGGGCTTCAACGTCTCCCACCTATCCTACACAAGCCACTCCGAACACCAATACCAAACTATAGTAAAGGTCTCGGGGTCTTTCCGTCCTGCTGCGCGTAACGAGCATCTTTACTCGTACTGCAATTTCGCCGAGTTTATGGTTGAGACAGCGGGGAAGTCGTTACTCCATTCGTGCAGGTCGGAACTTACCCGACAAGGAATTTCGCTACCTTAGGATGGTTATAGTTACCACCGCCGTTTACTGGGGCTTGAATTCTCAGCTTCGCCGTAAGGCTAACCGGTCCTCTTAACCTTCCAGCACCGGGCAGGAGTCAGTCCGTATACATCGTCTTGCGACTTCGCACGGACCTGTGTTTTTAGTAAACAGTCGCTTCCCCCTGGTCTCTGCGGCCCCGATCCCCTCCCACCAGCAAGTGGTGTTCAAGGTTGGGGCCCCCCTTCTCCCGAAGTTACGGGGGCATTTTGCCGAGTTCCTTAACCATAATTCTCTCGATCGCCTTAGTATTCTCTACCTGATCACCTGTGTCGGTTTGGGGTACGGGCGGCTAAAACCTCGCGTCGATGCTTTTCTCGGCAGCATAGGATCACCAAATCCCCCCGTGAGGGGGTCCCATCAGATCTCAGGCATCATGAACGGCGGATTTGCCTACCGTTCGCCCTACATCCTTAGACCGGGACAACCATCGCCCGGCTTGGCTACCTTCCTGCGTCACACCTGTTAATACGCTTGCCTCCCAGGATCAGGTCCCGCGCTCCACCAAAACCCACATCACCCCGAAGGGTGGGCGGGCAGGTATCGGGCGGTTAGTATCCCCTGTTCAACATGGACGGTTTTTCGCCGGTACGGGAATATCAACCCGTTGTCCATCGACTACGCCTGTCGGCCTCGCCTTAGGTCCCGACTTACCCAGGGCAGATTAGCTTGACCCTGGAACCCTTGATCATTCGGCGGACGGGTTTCTCACCCGTCTTTCGCTACTCATGCCTGCATTCTCACTCGTGTAGGCTCCACCGCTGGTTTACACCGCGACTTCACTGCCCACACGACGCTCCCCTACCACTCCAGACGCCTGAACCAACCCCGCAAAGGGGCGGCTTAGCTAATATCTGAAATCCACAACTTCGGCGGTGTACTTGAGCCCCGCTACATTGTCGGCGCGGAATCACTTGACCAGTGAGCTATTACGCACTCTTTTAAGGATGGCTGCTTCTAAGCCAACCTCCTGGTTGTCTTCGCAACTCCACATCCTTTCCCACTTAGCACACGCTTAGGGGCCTTAGTTGGTGGTCTGGGCTGTTTCCCTCTCGACTATGAAGCTTATCCCCCACAGTCTCACTGCTGCGCTCTCACTTACCGGCATTCGGAGTTTGGCTGACGTCAGTAACCTTGTAGGGCCCATTAGCCATCCAGTAGCTCTACCTCCAGCAAGAAACACGCAACGCTGCACCTAAATGCATTTCGGGGAGAACCAGCTATCACGAAGTTTGATTGGCCTTTCACCCCTACCCACAGCTCATCCCCTCCATTTTCAACTGAAGTGGGTTCGGTCCTCCACGACGTCTTACCGTCGCTTCAACCTGGCCATGGGTAGATCACTTCGCTTCGGGTCTAGATCACGCCACTGCAACGCCCTATTCAGACTCGCTTTCGCTACGGCTTCCCCACACGGGTTAACCTCGCGACGTAACACTAACTCGCAGGCTCATTCTTCAAAAGGCACGCCGTCACACCCATACAGACAAGCTGCAGATGCTCCGACGGATTGTAAGCACACGGTTTCAGGTACTGTTTCACTCCCCTCCCGGGGTACTTTTCACCTTTCCCTCACGGTACTGGTCCGCTATCGGTCATTAGGGAGTATTTAGGCTTATCAGGTGGTCCTGACAGATTCACACGGGATTTCTCGGGCCCCGTGCTACTTGGGATACTCTCCAGGCGGCACAAAACATTTCGGTTACGGGGCTCACACCCTCTCTGGCCGGCCTTTCAAGACCGTTCACCTATGCCTGCACATCACACCTCACCAGTCCGGCAGAACTGATACGGAAAGTCCCACAACCCCGCCCATGCAACGCCCGCCGGCTATCACACATGGAACGGTTTAGCCTGATCCGCGTTCGCTCGCCACTACTAACGGAATCACTATTGTTTTCTCTTCCTGCGGGTACTGAGATGTTTCACTTCCCCGCGTTCCCTCCACACACCCTATGTGTTCAGATGCGGGTCACCAGGTGGCTCGCGCCCCTGGCGGGGTTTCCCCATTCGGAGACCCTGGGATCAAAGTCCGGTTATCGACTCCCCCAGGCTTATCGCAGATTCCTACGTCCTTCTTCGGCTCCTAATGCCAAGGCATCCACCGTGTGCTCTTAAAAACTTGACCACAAAAGATCAAAACGCTAATTTTCGAGAGAACCACGAAAACCACCCGGACACCACCACCACAACCCAAAGGCCACAGCAACGAACGCCCGGACAGATCCAGGTTCATATATTCTTGGAAATTGCTTCTTATAAAAGATGCTCGCGTCCACTATGTAGTTCTCAAACAACAACCCCAAACCACACACCCCACACACAAAAAGTACGTGATCGATGCAGCCAGGAAACCAGAAACAAACAAACCCGACAAAACACACCACAACCCGTAAGCCGCAGCACATCCCACCGGCCCTGTTGCCTCAGGACCCAACAGTGTGCCAAACACTAAACCACCCACATCCACACCGTTCCAAGCAGAAGAGAATCCCGAAGGACAACCCACCACCGTACTAGACGAGGCACAAAACAAGCGGCCGCTATTCATTGATATTCCACCCTTGAGCACCCGCCGCAGAACTAGCGTCTGCGCAACGGGCATATACTCCTGACAACCCCTCCACACCCGCATACACGGGGCAAGGTGACTGTAGGTGCTCCTTAGAAAGGAGGTGATCCAGCCGCACCTTCCGGTACGGCTACCTTGTTACGACTTAGTCCCAATCGCCAGTCCCACCTTCGACAGCTCCCTCCCACAAGGGGTTAGGCCACCGGCTTCGGGTGTTACCAACTTTCGTGACTTGACGGGCGGTGTGTACAAGGCCCGGGAACGTATTCACCGCAGCGTTGCTGATCTGCGATTACTAGCGACTCCGACTTCATGGGGTCGAGTTGCAGACCCCAATCCGAACTGAGACCGGCTTTTTGGGATTAGCTCCACCTCACAGTATCGCAACCCTTTGTACCGGCCATTGTAGCATGCGTGAAGCCCAAGACATAAGGGGCATGATGATTTGACGTCGTCCCCACCTTCCTCCGAGTTGACCCCGGCAGTCTCCTATGAGTCCCCGCCATAACGCGCTGGCAACATAGAACGAGGGTTGCGCTCGTTGCGGGACTTAACCCAACATCTCACGACACGAGCTGACGACAACCATGCACCACCTGTAAACCGACCGCAAGCGGGGCACCTGTTTCCAGGTATTACCGGTTCATGTCAAGCCTTGGTAAGGTTCTTCGCGTTGCATCGAATTAATCCGCATGCTCCGCCGCTTGTGCGGGCCCCCGTCAATTCCTTTGAGTTTTAGCCTTGCGGCCGTACTCCCCAGGCGGGGCACTTAATGCGTTAGCTACGGCGCGGAAAACGTGGAATGTCCCCCACACCTAGTGCCCAACGTTTACGGCATGGACTACCAGGGTATCTAATCCTGTTCGCTCCCCATGCTTTCGCTCCTCAGCGTCAGTTAATGCCCAGAGACCTGCCTTCGCCATCGGTGTTCCTCCTGATATCTGCGCATTTCACCGCTACACCAGGAATTCCAGTCTCCCCTACATCACTCTAGTCTGCCCGTACCCACCGCAGATCCGGAGTTGAGCCCCGGACTTTCACGGCAGACGCGACAAACCGCCTACGAGCTCTTTACGCCCAATAATTCCGGATAACGCTTGCGCCCTACGTATTACCGCGGCTGCTGGCACGTAGTTAGCCGGCGCTTCTTCTGCAGGTACCGTCACTTTCGCTTCTTCCCTACTGAAAGAGGTTTACAACCCGAAGGCCGTCATCCCTCACGCGGCGTCGCTGCATCAGGCTTTCGCCCATTGTGCAATATTCCCCACTGCTGCCTCCCGTAGGAGTCTGGGCCGTGTCTCAGTCCCAGTGTGGCCGGTCACCCTCTCAGGCCGGCTACCCGTCGTCGCCTTGGTGAGCCATTACCTCACCAACAAGCTGATAGGCCGCGAGTCCATCCAAAACCACAATAAAGCTTTCCACCCCCCACCATGCGATGAGGAGTCATATCCGGTATTAGACCCAGTTTCCCAGGCTTATCCCAGAGTTAAGGGCAGGTTACTCACGTGTTACTCACCCGTTCGCCACTAATCCCCCCACAAGTGAGGTTCATCGTTCGACTTGCATGTGTTAAGCACGCCGCCAGCGTTCATCCTGAGCCAGGATCAAACTCTCCGTTGAAGTAAAACAGACACAACCACCAACCCCGGAAATAACAGGATAAAATGGTTGCACAAAATTTGAAACCAGCTGTAAAAACCAGACCACACCACGGGGTGGCATAATCCAGTCAATTCAACCAATTCAATACAATAAATTGGTATCAACAAACTTGGCACACTATTGAGTTCTCAAACAACAGACACACCCGGCACCACCACAACCATCTAATCGGCCGTGGATCGCTCCGGAGCAACTTTTCAAACTTACCCGCTGTTCTCCAACTTGTCAAACCGGCATCCGCGACTTCGTCAGCCTGAGGCTTTCGTGTCGGTTTTTTCGGTCTGACTCTGTGGAGCAGCGCGGAAATAAACTCTACCACCACTTTGCCGGGATGACCACCCAGGCCCCCTTGGGGCCCCTGCGACACAACCCCGAGGGCAGCAAAAAGCCCGGAATCTCAAGGAATTCCGGGCCTCACGCCCCGCACTCAAGAGAGCGGGATCACACCAATCGGTCAGCCCGCCGCCAAAAGAACGGGCTTGAAGTACGCGGCCCCCAGGGGCGGCAGCGTCACGGTAAGCGTTGCCGGCTGGCCATCGAGCCCTTCGTCCAGGGCAACCAGCTCACCGCCATTCAAAACACCCGAACCGCCATAGGCCGCGGCGTCGGTGTTCAGCACTTCGGTCCAGGCCCCGGCAGCGGGAACGCCGAGGGCATAGCCCACATGCGGACCGCCGGAGAAGTTGATGGCGCACACCAACGGATTGCCTTCCTTGTCCCAGCGGACAAACGTCAGGACATTGCGGTCGGCATCCCCACCGTTGATCCACTGGAAACCACCCGGCTCGTTGTCACGGGCGTAGAGGGCCGGCGTCGAGCTGTAGATCTCGTTGAGGTCCTTGGTGAGGAGCTGCATTCCGCGGTGCGCCGGAATCTCTGCCAGGTACCAGTCCAGCCCATGCTGCTCGGACCATTCAGCCTCCTGGCCGAACTCGGTGCCCATAAAGATGAGCTGCTTGCCCGGGTGAGCCCACTGGTACGCAAAGAAGGCGCGCAGGTTGGCCAACTGCTGCCACCGGTCCCCCGGCATCTTCCGGAGCATGGAGCCCTTGCCATGCACTACTTCGTCGTGGCTGATGGGAAGCAGAAAGTTCTCGGTGAAGGCGTAGACCATGGAGAACGTCACCGTGCCGTGGTGCCACTTCCGGTTGACGGGGTCCTCGGAGGCGTATTTGAGGGAGTCGTGCATCCAGCCCATGTTCCACTTGAGCCCGAAGCCCAGGCCACCTTGGCTTGTCGGGGCGGTGACGCCGGGGAAAGCTGTGGACTCTTCGGCGATCATCACCGCGCCGGGGTGCGTCTTGTACACAGTGGCGTTGACCTCCTGGAGGAACGAAATGGCCTCCAGGTTTTCGCGTCCGCCAAAGCGGTTGGGCGACCACTGCCCCTCTTCGCGTGAGTAGTCGAGGTACAGCATCGAGGCCACGGCATCCACCCGGAGTCCGTCGATATGGAACTCATCAAGCCAGTACAGCGCGTTGGACACCAGGAAGTTCCGCACCTCGGTGCGGCCAAAGTCGAAAATCAGCGTTCCCCAGTCTGGGTGCTCACCCAGGTTCGGGTCGGCGTGCTCGTACAGGGGTTCGCCGTCGAACTGGGCCAGCGCCCAGGCATCCTTGGGGAAGTGCGCCGGGACCCAGTCGAGCAGCACGCCGATTCCGGCCTGGTGCAGGGAATCCACCAGGAACCGGAATTCATCCGGATGGCCAAAGCGCGAGGTCGGCGCAAAGTAGGACGTCACCTGGTAGCCCCAGGAGCCGCCGAAGGGATGTTCGGCCACGGGCATGAACTCAACGTGCGTGAAGCCCAGCCATTTGACGTAGTCCACCAACTCCTTGGCGAGCTCACGGTAGCCCAGGCCAAGGCGCCAGGATCCGAGGTGGACTTCGTAGGCGCTCATCGGCGAATTGTGCGGGTCACGCTGCGCGCGTGCCTCCATCCATTCTGCATCCTTGAACGCGTACGACTGCTCCACCACTCTGGAGGCTGTCAGCGGCGGGACCTCGGTACCGAAGGCCAGGGGATCGGCCTTTTCGACCCAGTAGCCGCCCTTGGTTTTGATCTCGAACTTGTAGCACGCCCCTGCTAAAACACCAGGCAGGAAGACTTCCCACACGCCGGAGGATCCCAGCGAACGGAGTGAGTTCTGCCGGCCGTCCCAGGCGTTGAAGTCGCCCTTGACGCGGACCGCCTGCGCGTTCGGCGCCCACACGGCAAAGGAGACGCCGTCAACATCGCCCAGTGAGGACTTGTAGTGCTGAACGTGCGCGCCCAGGACTTCCCAGAGCTTCTCGTGCCGGCCCTCGCCGATCAGGTGCAGATCCACTTCACCCACTGTGGGCAGGTAGCGGTACGGCTCATCCACTGTTAGCGGCGCGGCATCAGGATAGGTGACCTCCAGCCGGTAGTCGGGCACGTGGCCGGCCTGCAACGGCTCCAGGACCGCCACCCAAACGCCGTTATCCTCGTGGGTCATGGGCACCGCACCCACGGCGGTCACCACGCTTACTGCCTCCGCGAGGTGCTTGACGGTCCGGACAGTCACATGGCCGTGGTCGTCCAGGTGGGCACCCAGCACCGAGTGCGGGGCGTGATGTTCGCCGTTCGCCACGCGGGCCAAGGTTTCCGGGTCCACGTGTAGGGGCACACGGGGCCGGTCTGTAGGTGCTGAGCCTGTCATTTTGATACCTTCCGATGCTGCCCGGGCCTGATCGCCGGAGCCTTTAACGCTGAGGAGCCGTCTGGAGGCATTCGTTGGAATGGCCAGCCAGTCAGGTCTGTTCCGCAATTCATAAACGACTTCGTAAAGGGCCTTGTCCAGCCACAATGCCACAAAGAGCGGTGAACTTCGGTCGATGATGCCGGGGGTGACTGCGGCATAGCCGGCGAGGAACGCGTCCGCGCAATCATCGACCCAGGATGCCGGAACGCGGGCACCCTGATATTCGCGTTCTGCCGCGCCGGCCGCGTAGTCGAATGAGCGGAGCATTCCCACCACGTCGCGGAGCGGAACGTCGGGAAAGTTGCGTTCAGCGATGGGCCGCAGTGGCTCACCTTCAAAATCAAGAATGGCCCAACGGCCCGGCCCGCCGCCTTGGCCGGGGACCTGCAGGATCTGGCCGAGGTGAAGATCGCCGTGGATCCGCTGCAGCGGCCCCGCCGGCACGCCGTCGAGCTCGCCAAGAAGCGCGTCTAAGGCATCGTCGTAAGGCCCGACGGCGGCACCGGCTTCCGCCCATGCCTGCCGGACCCGCTGGGCTACTCCGGGCGCAATAACCTGACCCGGGGCCGGTTCAACCGCTGTGCCGAGGGCTTCCGCCAGCCGACGGTGGACCGTGGCCGTGGCCGCACCCAGGGCATAAGCTTCGGCGGTGAAATCGGCGCCAGTGCGCGCGGCATCCACGGCAAGGCGCCACGCATCCCGGCCGCCGGCGAGGAATTCGTGGGCTACGGCAAGCTCGCCCTGCGATGGTGCCTGTGCCGGGAGCCCCTGTGGTGCCGGCGCCTGCCATTCCCCGCGGACCCACCCCAGCGTTGCCGGAACCTCGAAGATGCCCTGGGCCGTAAGTGCCGCCCCCACCTCAACTTCAGGGTTGATCCCTTCAGAGAGCACCCGGAAGAATTTCACAATGGCCGCAGACTCGCCGTCGTCAACGATGACTGAGCTGTTGGACTGCTCGCCGGACAGGACTTTGACCATTCCGTGGGCGGTAGGCAACCGGTGCTCCGACCGGGTGCGGTGGCCCGTCGCCGCACCCGTGCTCGAGCCGGCTTCGGACCTGATCAGCTCCAGCCACGAGGAGACAAAGGAAGGATCGTGCACGGCGTCGTAGATCCAGGCCATGCCGGCCTCGGGAGCGTGGCCCACCAGTGCCCGCTCCGCTCCGGCAAGCGGACTTGCCCGGTAGCTCAGCGGGACCTGGACCACGTCAGTCCGGAGTCCGCCGTCGGCCGTCCTGGACGTGACAGCCAGCAGGAATATCTCCAGCCGAGCCTGCCCTGCGGCATCCTCGAGGCTCAGGCTGCCGGCCTGCTCCAGCGCAAAATCGTCTGTCTTTACGGGGAACCAGCGCTGGCGTGGGAGCCATTCCCGAAGGACGGCGCTCAGTGTGGCTGTGAGGGTGGGCTGGGCCATGTCAGTTCTCGATGGACAGGATGGGCAGTGCCTGCGTGTACGGGGAGGCCGGGTTGGACGTCGCAGAGCGGATCCGCAGCCAGAAGAAATCATGGCTCCCCAGGGTCAGCGTCAGTGATCCGTCGTCATCGATCCCGGGGAACGGCTGCCCCCCGAACACATCGCGCAGTCCGCGGCCGGCAAACTGCGGAATCCGCAGTTTTGCCGCGACGGGGTGCTGCGAAAGGTTGAAGGCGCACAGAATGGATTCGCCCGGCAGCCCCGCAGTGTTGTCATCCGAAAGTTCCCGGAGATACGCCACCACGGCGTCGTGGTCCGCTTCGACATGTTTGAACGCACCCAGCCCGAAGACAGGGTGGTTCTTGCGGACGCTGAGGATCTGCCGTGTCCAGCGGAGCAGTGAACCGGAGTGGGCGGCCTCGGCTTCCACATTGGCCATGTTGTAGTTGTACACCAGTGACTGGATGACCGGCAGGTAGAGCTTGCCGGGATCAGCGTTGGAGAATCCTGCGTTCCGGTCCGGGTTCCACTGCATGGGAGTGCGTACGGCATCGCGGTCATCGAGCCAGATGTTGTCCCCCATGCCGATCTCGTCCCCGTAGTACAGGAACGGGCTGCCAGGAAGCGACAGCAGCAGCGCATTGATCAGTTCGATCTCGGCCCGGGAATTATCCAGCAGCGGTGCAAGGCGACGCCGGATCCCGATGTTGGCGCGCATGCGGGGGTCCGGCGCATACCAGCCCAGCATCGCCGCGCGCTCGTCGGGAGTGACCATCTCCAGCGTCAGTTCATCGTGGTTGCGCAAGAAAGTTCCCCACTGCGCGCCTTCGGGGATCTCCGGGGTGTCATGCATGGTTTCGATGATCGGAGCGGCCTTCTGGTCGCGCAGGGCGTAGTAGAGGCGCGGCATGATGGGGAAGTGGAACGCCATGTGGCATTCGGGCTCTTCTGCTGTTCCGAAGTACTCCACCACCTCGTTGGGCGGCTGGTTGGCCTCGGCGATGATGACGCGGCCGGGGTAGCCTTCGTCCACCATGGCCCGAAGTTTGCGCAGGAAGTCATGGGTGGCTGGCAGGTTTTCGCAGTTGGTCCCCTCCTCCTCGAAGAGGTACGGGATGGCGTCCGCCCGGAAACCGTCGATGCCCTGGTCCAGCCAGAAACGAACCACGTCGAAGAGCGCTTCGATGACCTTGGGGTTTTCAAAGTTCAGGTCAGGCTGGTGGCCGAAGAAGCGGTGCCAGAAGAACTGCCTGCGGATGGGGTCGAACGTCCAGTTGGATTCCTCCGTGTCCACGAAGATGATGCGGGCGTCCTGGTACTTCTCGTCCGTGTCGCTCCACACGTAAAAGTCGCCGAAGGGACCGTCTGGGTCCTTGCGCGATTCCTGGAACCAGGGGTGCTGGTCCGAGGTGTGGTTCAGCGGCAGGTCAATGATGACCCGGACGCCGCGGGCATGGGACTCCGCCACCAGCCGCTTGAAGTCGCTGATAGTGCCGAATTCATCCAGGACGGAATTGTAGTCCGAGATGTCATAGCCGCCGTCACGCAGCGGCGACTGGAAGAACGGCGGGAGCCACAGGCAATCGATGCCGAGCCACTGCAGGTAGTCCAGCCGGTCGATCAGGCCGGTGAAGTCGCCCGAACCGTCGCCGTTCGCATCCGCGAAGGCCCGTACCAGCACTTCATAGAAGACGGCCTTCCGATACCAGAGCGGATCGTGCGCTAGGCCCGGTGCATGTAGCTCAAATGTGCTCTTGGGGGTGAAATGCTGGCTGGAACTCTGCGGGTTAAAGCTCACTGATGAACTCTCCTCACGCTCAGGATGTGTGCGGGTTCAACGTGCGCATCCAGGCGGACGTAGTTGTATTCGCCCCATTCCCAGGATTCTCCGGAAATGAGGTCCTCCACCCGGAATCCGCCGTTGGGCGACAGGTCCTCGGGGTCAAGTTCAAGGGCAGCCAGGTCCAGGGAAATGGTGCTCTCCCTGGTGCCGTGCGGATCGACGTTGACCACCACAATGATGGTGTCCTTGGTGCCGTCCGGCAGGGTCTTGTGTTTGGAATACACCACCGTGGCGTCGTCGGTGCTTTGGTGGACCGTGAGATTCTGCAGGTCCAACAGCGCCGGGTGGCTGTGCCTGATGGCGTTGAGCCTGGTCAGATACGGCGCCAGGGTCCGGCCCGAGGCCGCGGCAGCGTCCCAGTCACGGGCCTTGTATTCAAATTTCTCGTTGTCGATGTACTCTTCGGCACCGGGGCGGGCAACATGCTCATAGAGCTCATAGCCGGCATAAACGCCCCACAGCGGGCTGGCGGTGGCGGCCAATGCGGCGCGGATCTTGAACGCCGCCGGACCGCCGAACTGCAGATATTCCGTGAGGATGTCCGGCGTGTTGACAAAGAAGTTGGGCCGGAAGTACGCCGGCGAGTCGTGGCTGACCTCCGCGAAGTAGGTTTCCAGTTCCTTCTTGGTGTTCCGCCACGTGAAGTAGGTGTATGACTGCTGGAAACCCGCCCGGCCCAGGGCGTGCATCATCGCAGGGCGCGTAAACGCTTCCGCGAGGAACACCACGCCGGGAGTCTTTTTGTTGACCTGGCCAATGAGCCATTCCCAGAACCACACCGGTTTGGTGTGCGGATTATCCACCCGGAAGATCTTCACGCCATGGCTGACCCACAGCAACACGACCCGCAGGATTTCCTTCGCAAGCCCTTCCGGATCGTTGTCGAAATTGAGCGGGAAAATATCCTGGTACTTCTTGGGCGGGTTTTCCGCATACGCGATGCTCCCGTCAACCCGGGTGGTAAACCATTCCGGGTTGGACTGTACCCACGGGTGGTCGGGCGCTGCCTGCAGCGCCAGATCAAGCGCGACTTCCAGGCCCAGCTCCTTAGCGCGGGCAACAAAGGCGTCAAAGTCCTCGAAAGAGCCCAACTCCGGGTGGATGGCGTCGTGGCCACCCTCCTTGGCGCCGATGGCCCAGGGCGAGCCGGGATCGTGCGGGCCGGCGATCAGGGTGTTGTTGGGGCCCTTGCGGTGCTGGATGCCGATGGGGTGGATGGGCGGCATGTAGAGCACGTCGAAGCCCATTTCCGCCACCGCGTCCAGCCGCTTCGCTGCTGTCCTGAAATTCCCGGACGTCCAGGCCCCGGTGGCGGCGTCCCTGACGGCGCCCTCGGACCGGGGAAAGAACTCGTACCAGGCTCCACGGCCTGCGAGATCGCGCTCCACCAGCAGCGGGTACTGCTCGGAAACGGTGACCAGCTCCCGGATCGGCTGGCGTTCCACGACGTCGGCGACGTCGGAGCCGAAGCCGGCTGCCAAGCGTTCCTCATCGGTGAGGGATCCGTTGGCCAGGATGGAAGAGGCCATGCGCAGGGTGCGCCGGTCCGACGCATTACGGGAGACGTCGGCGGCCGCTTCTGAGAGCAGCGCCGAACCTTCGGCGAGCATCAGCTCCACGTCGATGCCTGCGGCCACCTTGACCTCGGCGTTGTGGTGCCAGGTTCCGTAGCGGTCGTGCCACGCCTCAATGAGGAAGGTCCAGTTTCCAACGGCCGACGGCGTGAGGATGCCCTCCCAACGGTCCGTGCCGAGGCCGCGTTCCCCTTTGGGCGGTGCCAGCCTGACGCGCTGGCGTTCCTTCCCCCGGGGATCCAGGAGGACCGCACTGACACCCAGCTGGTCATGACCCTCCCGGAATGCGGTGGCACCCACCACGATCCCCTCCCCCGGCAAGGCCTTGGCAGGATACTTTCCACCCTCTACCGCAGGCTGCACGGCGGTGATCGGAAAGCGGCCAAATCTTAGCCCGTCGGTGATTTTGCCTTTCGGCTTTTTCTTTGAGGCGGCAGGGGTTGCTGAGTTAGTCGTCACAGGCTCGACGTTAGCGAGAAATGGTCAAAATTGCTAAGCCTGCGCTGCTTTTTGTCGCCGCGATTCGACTTATCCGCCACGCCAACTGTCATTTACCTAAAAGAAAGCCAAAGCGGTTCCAGACGTTGATGTTGTCGGTTAGTGTGGCGCAGGTGAAGGCAATCCGCAGATTTACCGTCAGAACAGTCCTCCCGGAGCCCATCAGGCCGCTGGCCCGATTGGCCACAAACCTGCGCTGGTCCTGGCACCGGCCCACCCGGGAACTTTTCGCGGCTCTGAACCCCCGCATCTGGGAAGAATCCGGGCAGGATCCCATCAGTTTCCTGGGCCGGGTCAGCCGCGAAGAGTTCCAGCGCCTCGCCGCCGACCAGTCAGTCGTTGACCAGGTCCGGGCCGCCGCCGAGGACCTTGACCGGTATCTTGAGCAGCCCCGCTGGTATCAGAGCCTGGGCGCGGAAGCCCCCGCCGCCATCGCATACTTCTCCCCCGAATTTGGCATCACCGAAGTCCTGCCGCAGTACTCCGGCGGCCTGGGCATCCTGGCCGGCGACCACCTTAAGGCCGCCTCGGACCTCGGCGTGCCCCTGATCGGCGTGGGCCTGCTGTACCAGGCCGGCTACTTCAAGCAATCGCTCTCCCGCGACGCCTGGCAGCAGGAAACCTATCCGGTCCTCGATCCTGACGGCCTCCCGCTCACCCTCCTTCGCGAGCCGTCCGCCGACGGCAACGGCCGGGCCCTGCAGATCTCGCTCCCGCTCCCCAACGGGCGCCGCCTGCTGGCACACATCTGGCGTGCCGACGTCGGACGCGTACCGCTGCTCCTGCTGGATTCCAATGTTCCCGGCAACGACGACGCCGCCCGCGGCATCACCGACCGCCTCTACGGCGGCGGCGGCGACCACCGCCTGCAGCAGGAGCTCCTGCTGGGCATGGGCGGAGTCAAGGCCCTGCGCGCCTACCAGCAGCTGACCGGAACCGCGGCGCCCGAAGTCTTCCACACCAATGAGGGCCATGCCGGCTTCCTGGGGATTGAGCGCATCCAGGAGCTGATGGCCGGCGACGCCGCCCTCAGCTTCGATGAAGCCCTCGCCGCCGGCAGGGCGTCAACGGTCTTCACCACCCACACGCCCGTTCCGGCCGGAATCGACCGTTTCGAGATTTCCCAGATCCACCACTTCTTCCAGGCCGGGCTCGCGCCCGCGGTACCGGTGGACCGGATTCTGGAACTGGGCCGGGAAAACTACGCCGATGGCAATCCGTCAGTCTTTAACATGGCCGTGATGGGGCTCCGGCTGGCACAGCGGGCCAACGGAGTCGCCAAGCTGCACGGCGAGGTATCCCGCGGGATGTTCTCGGCCTTGTGGCCCGGGTTCGACCACTCCGAGGTGCCCATCACGTCCGTGACCAACGGCGTGCACGTGCCCACCTGGGTGGACGGTCGCATCTCCCGGCTCGCGCGGGAACAGTTCGGCTCCGAGGCCGAAGCCATGGGCCGCTGGGACCTTGCCTACAACGTCAGCGACGCCGATGTCTGGGGGCTGCGCCGTGAAATGCGCACAGCACTCGTGGAGGACGTGCGCCGCCGGCTCCGCGCCGCGTGGAAGAAGCGCGGCGCCGCCGACGCCGAGCTTGGCTGGACCGACAGCGTCCTGGACCCCGACGTGCTGACCATCGGCTTCGCCCGCCGCGTCCCCACGTATAAGCGCCTGACGCTGATGCTCCGCGAGCCGGCCCGGCTCAAGGCGCTGCTGCTGCACCCGGAGCATCCGATCCAACTCGTGATCGCCGGAAAGTCCCACCCGGCAGATGACGCCGGTAAGAAGATGATCCAGGATCTGGTCCGCTTCACCGACGACCCCGAGGTCCGCCACCGCATCGCCTTCCTGCCGAACTACGACATTGCGATGGCCAGGACACTCTTCCCGGGCTGCGACGTGTGGCTCAACAACCCGCTCCGCCCCCTGGAGGCGTGCGGCACGTCGGGCATGAAGGCCGCCATCAACGGTTCGCTGAACCTTTCGGTTATGGACGGCTGGTGGGATGAAATGTACGACGGCGAGAACGGCTGGGCGATCCCCACCGCCAACAATGATGCGTCCCCCGAGGAGCGGGACGACATCGAGGCGGCGGCGCTGTACGAACTCCTGGAAACGCAGGTGGCGCCGCGCTTCTACGGGAACACGGTGTCTGACAGTGCAGGTGCCGCCGGACCGTCCACTACGGGTACGGAGAAAGTCCCCACGCACTGGGTGTCAATGATCAAGCACACGCTGTCGCATTTGGGCCCGGCCGTTTCCGCCGAGCGTATGCTGCACGACTACGTCAACCTGCTCTACCGTCCGGCAGCCGAGGCCGGACGCAGGGCCGTTGCCGACTCCTACGCCCAGGCCCGTGTCCTGGCTGCGTGGACGGCGAAGGTGCGCTCAGCGTGGCCCCTGCTGCACGTTGAGCATGTGGACTCCGTAGGAGTTTCCGAGGATCCGCAGATCGGGGACACCCTGCAGGTGAACGCCTACATCGCGCTGCACACCCTGACCCCGGACGACGTAACAGTGGAGGTGGCCTATGGGCGCGCCGAGGAAAGCGACACCCTGGCGGACGTCACCCTGATGGAATTGAGCTCGAAAGAGGACCTGGGCGACGGGCGCCACCTGTTCAGCGGCTCCCTGCTGATCGACCGGTCCGGTCCGTTCGGCTACACCGTCCGCGTCCTGCCCCGGCACGAGGCACTGGCTTCCAAAGCCGAGCTGGGGCTGATCGTCAACGCCTGACGCCCGGCGCCACATCTAGAGGAGCACGGCCGTGACCGCCAGGTCACGGCCAGCGTAGCTCTCGGCATCCTGGAGGACCTCGCAGATGATCCCGAAGGACCGGTTACTGCGGAACGCTGCGGCCACCTGCCAGATGATCGTCACCGGGGCGCCCCCGTCCTCGCCAATGCTGTCCGCAAAATCGTGCAGGGAATCGTTCAGGGCGTCCATGTTCACGCCGTAGTGCTCAGGGAAGGCGAGCACTTCGCCGAACGTTTCCAGGACAGCCCGCTTGCTATCGGCCGCGGGGACCATCAGGCTGCGGCGGCCGGCGACGGCGACCTGTTCCCGGAGTTCTTCGATAGTCCAGGTATCGGCGGAGTAAATTTTCATGAGGGTGTTCAGCTGCCTTCTGCGATGAATTTGAACGAGTCGTAGTGGTCCTGGGTGTAGTACTTCTCGCCCCCGGAGCCCGTGACGATGCGGCGGGCTCCCCTGTCCGATTCACCCGGTGTGGGCACCGTGTACTCACGGTAATAGCCGGAGTCTTGCCGTGGAAGAAGACGCTCGAAGTTGCCGAACGTCTTGTTGTCCTGGCTGTAGCGGTAGGGGCCGCCGGCACGGATCGCAGCGAGGGTCGTCCGGGCTTCGGCCGGCAGCTGGGATTCCTTGACCGCGGGCAGGCCGGATGGGTTGGCGGGTATTACCGCCGGGGCTGGAGCCTCTACGGAACCGGGCACGAGAGGGCCTGGACCGGGGGCCGCGCTGGAACTGGCCGCCGGCGGCGTACCTCCCGTCAGTGCATCGAGGAGCCCGCTGCCGCCAAAAGCGATCACCGCTATGGCCAACAGTCCGGTCAGCAGCAGGGCAAAGGAGCGGTTGCGCAATCTTGGTCCCCTCCGCAGTTACGTGCGGTAGATGTTGATCGAGTTTGCTTCGATGCTGTCCGTCTCGCCGGACGTCACGCGGACGCCCTGGCGAAGCTCGTGCAGTGGCGAGGTGGTCAGCCGGAGTTCAAAGATCCTGCGGGGCGTTCCGTCGTCGTTCTTAAGTTCCGGAAGGGTGATCTTCACATCGGAGGTGCTGCCGTTGACCACCACGAGGCCTGCCAGCGTGCCGTCGTCCGAGCCAAGCAGGAGCTGCATGACACGGTGCCGGGGATCATTCCATTGATCCATGGACATGGGCTGCCCGGAGTGGTCAAACCAGTAGAGATAGGACTGCTCATCCCGAGCGGGAAAATCATAGGGTTGGCTTGCCAGGAACTCCTTGCGCAGCCGGACATAGCGTTTGGTGCTGCGGAGCATCTCCGCGGATTCCGGGGTCCGCGTCCAGTCGAGCCAGGCCAAGGGGTTGTCCTGGCAGTAGGCATTGTTGTTGCCCTGCTGCGTGCGCGCGAGTTCGTCACCTGCGGTGATCATCGGCACGCCGAGGGAGATCATCAGGGAGGCCATCAGGTTCCGCCGGGACTGCGCCCGCTTCGCCACGATGCCCTCGTCCTCGCTCCGGCCTTCGGCGCCGTGGTTGTAGCTGCGGTTATCCCCGTGACCGTCCCGGTTCTGCTCGCCGTTGGCCTCGTTGTGTTTGCGGTCGTATGACACAAGGTCGTTGAGCGTGAAGCCGTCGTGTGCCATGATGAGGTTAACCGACGCCAGCCTGGAACGGCCCGACGCCTCAAACAGCCCGGCCGATCCCGACAGGGCATCAGCCAGCCGCGCCACGGAGCCGCCATGGCCGCCGGCGTCGATGGCCGCACGGTCGGCCAGCCAGAAGGAGCGGACGCCGTCCCGGAAGTGATCGTTCCAGTCAACCCAGCCGCCGGGGAATCGTCCTGTCTGCCAGCCACCGTAGCCGACGTCCCAGGGCTCGGCGATCAGTTTCACGTCGGACAGCACAGGATCGGCGGCCACGGCCACCAGGAACGGGTGCCGGGGATCAAAGTCGTTGTCCGCGTTCCGGCAGAGCGTCACTGCCAGGTCGAAGCGGAAGCCGTCAATGTGGAATTCGTCCACCCAGTACCGGAGTGAATCCAGCACGAGCTGGACCACGCGGGGCTGGCCGAAATTCAACGTGTTGCCGCAGCCCGTGGTGTCGATGTACTTACCGTGGCCGTCCGTACGGTAGTACGTGTCCTCGCCGAGTCCGCGGAAGCTGATGGCCTGGCCGTCGGGGCCACCCTCTGCAGTGTGGTTGTAGACAACGTCGAGAATCACTTCAAGCCCGGCGGCGTGGAGCAGCTTGACCATGCCCTTGAACTCGTCCTGGACGGCGTGCGGTCCCGCATCCTGCGCAGCCTGCGTTGCATAAGCCGCGTGCGGTGCGAAAAACGCTGCCGTGTTGTAGCCCCAATAGTTGGTCAGGCCGAGGTTCTGCAGGTGCAGCTCATCGAGATGGAAGTGCACCGGGAGCAACTGGACAGCGGTGATACCCAGGCTCTTGAAATGCTCGATGATGGCCGGATGGGCCATGCCTGCGTACGTGCCGCGCAGTTCCTCCGGGACATCGGGGTGGAGCATGCTCTGGCCGCGGACGTGCGCCTCATAGATGATGGTGTTTCGCCACTGCGTCCGGGGCCGTTCGTCGTTGCCCCAGTCAAAATCGCCGGCAATCCGGACGCTCGTCAGGAATCCTTCCCCTTGGTCCACCGCCCGGCCGTAGGGATCGAGCAGGAGAGGCTGCCCGCCGTCGTCGTCCAGATCAATAACGGGGACTGCCAGCGGCAGCGTCTCGGCCTTGGCGGTGGCGCGGAACCCGTACAGCGCTCCGTACGGGAAATCCTCAACAATTCCGTGGTGCACGCCGTGGGTGACGTTGGGCAAGGCTTGGAGATGCCAATCACCACCGGCGGCCTTGTAAGCGATCTCAAGGTTCTCCACGGCCGGGGCGTACACGGCGACGTTGGCGCTCGACTGCATGGCGTAATCCGCGCCAGCTCCTGGGCGCGGGACGCTGACACCGAGCGGATATGCCGAAGAGGCATCCTTGGTGGAGGCGGTGTCGAATAGCGGCATGACCATCACCTCAATGGTAGCGGCCAGCGGCTGGTGAACTGCACTGCCGCTTTTATGACGACATCTCGCGAGGTCCCTGGCACGCCGCCGGGGGTTCCAACCCGAAAGCGAGACCCCTCACGCCGTGATGTGGCATGAGGGGTCTCGACAGGCTCGGCCACCGGAGCGGCAGCCGCGGCGAGGACTACTTGACGGCGCGCTGCCTGGAGATTTCGTACAGCGAGATGCCAACGGCCATGGATGCGTTGAGCGATTCCATGGCGGAGTTGATCGGGATGGAGACGATCTGGTCGCAGTTTTCGCGGACCAGGCGGCTCAGGCCCTTGCCCTCGGAACCGACCACAATGCACACGGGCTCCGTGGCCAGGGTGAGGGCAGGCAGCGAAACGTCGCCGTCGCCGTCGAGCCCCAGGACAAAGATGCCCATGTTCTTGAACTGCTTCAGGGCGCTGTTCAGGTTGCCGGCACGTGCCACTGGAACACGCACGGCCGCGCCCGCGCTGGTCTTCCAGGCCGATGCCGTGACGCCGACGGAGCGGCGTTCCGGGACGATGACGCCGTGGCCGCTGAAAGCCGACACGGAGCGGATGATGGCGCCGAGGTTGCGCGGGTCCGTGATGCCGTCGAGGGCAACAAACAGCGGCGCGTTGGATACGTGGCCCTTCTTCCAGCGGTCCACGGTTTCCTCGGCCAGGTCGTACGCGTCCTGGTACTCGTAGGGCGGGATCTGCAGGACCAGGCCCTGGTGCACGGCGTCTTCCGTCATGCGGTCCAGTTCGGTCTTGCCGGTCTCGAGCAGCGGGATGCCGCGTTCGGCCGCGATCTTCAGCGACTCCTTGACACGGTCATCCATTTCGATCCGGATGGCGATGTGCAGGGCCTTCGCGGGGATCCCGGCGCGGAGGGCTTCGACAACCGAGTTACGGCCGGTGACAACTTCCTCGGTGGCGCGGCCCTTGGGGCCCGAGCGAGAGGCGCCGGCGCTGCGCGCGCCCGTGCCGCGCTTGGCGGCCGAACGTTCGGACAGCTGCTTGCTCTTGTGCGCCTTGTGGTACGGGCGGTCCTCCGCCTTGGGCGTGGGGCCCTTGCCTTCCAGAGCCTTGCGGCCATGACCACCGGTTCCGATGGTTGGCCCCTTCTTTGCTTTGACCGACCGGCGACCGTTGTTGGCCATGATTTTCCACCCTTGATTGTTTGACTGAGTCTGCTTACCAGTCTACTGAATCAAGTAAAATCGCCGGTTCAGTTCCGTTGCAGGCTCCAGGTAGCGCCTTCCGGGCCATCTTCGACGACGACGCCGGCCGCCTTCAGCGTGTCCCGGATGGCGTCGGAGGCAGACCAGTCCTTGGCGGCCCGGGCCTGGGCCCGGGCAGCGAGTTGGGCTTCCACGAGGACGTCGAGGGCGGCCGATTCCCGGGCGTTACCGGCGGCGGGCATCGCAACAGCGTTAAGCCCCAAGGCAGTGGTCATGATCATAACCACGTTCATTGCATGCCGGCCCGCTTCGTCATCGCCTTCTGCGAGGGCGTTGTTGCCGGCGCGCACCGTTTCGTGCAAGGCGGCCAACGCGCGCGGGACGTTCAGGTCGTCATCCATCGCCGCCTCGAAGGTGCGGAGAGCCTCCGTGGACGGGCCGAAGGTACCCGCCACATAGCCAAAGTCTGTACCGAAGCGGGCTACGGCCTTCGCCTGGAATCCGTCAATGCGTTCGACGGCGGCAGCGGCCTCTTCCAGCGACGTGGGGCGGTAGTCCAGCACTGAGCGGTAGTGGGCCTGCCCGAGGTAATAGCGGACCACCCGCGGTGACGCGAGGTCCAGCATCTCCGAAGGGCTGATGGTGTTGCCGATGGACTTGGACATCTTTTCGCCCTGGTAGGTGACCATGCCGTTGTGCATCCAGAAGTTGGCGAACCCGTGCCCGGCGGCCTGGGACTGTGCCATCTCGTTTTCGTGATGCGGGAACCGCAGGTCCAGTCCGCCGCCGTGGATATCAAACTCGGTGCCGAGGTACTTTGTGACCATGGCGGAGCATTCCAGGTGCCATCCCGGGCGGCCGGCGCCCCAGGGCGAGGCCCAGCTCGCCGTCGTCGGCTCTCCTTCTTTGGAGCCCTTCCACAGCGCAAAGTCGCGGGGGTCCTTTTTGCCCCGGGGATCCGCGTCGGGGGCACCCTGCATGTCGTCAATGTTCTGCCGCGTCAATGACCCGTACTTGTCCCAGGAGCGCACGTCGAAATAAACATCCCCGGAGTCGTCCAGCGCCGGGTAGGCGTGGCCCCGGTCGATCAGCTGCTGGATCAGCCCCTGCATTTCGGGGATATGCCCGGTTGCGCGGGGCTCGTAGGTGGGCCGGGCAACACCGAGCGTGTCGTAGGCCTGCAGGAACGCCTGCTCGTAGCGGTAGGCCAGTGCCCACCATTCCTCCTCGCGGACGTTGTCCGGGCCGGCTTCGAAGTCCGGGGCGAACGACTCTGCAGACTTGGTCAGGATCTTGTCATCGATGTCCGTGACGTTGCGGACCACGGTGACCCGCAGCCCCCGGTACTCGAGCCAGCGTGTGAGCTGGTCAAAGGCGATCGCCGAGCGGATGTGGCCCACGTGCGGCATGCCCTGCACGGTGGCTCCGCAGTAGTACAGGCTCGCTTTTCCCGGGACGAGGGGAACGAAGTCACGGACTTCGGCGGCAGCGGTGTCATGGAAGCGGAGAGTCACCGCTCCAGATTAGCGGAAAAGGCCTGCGCGCCGGCCCCCACGCCCTATCCGGACTGAACAGCCCGGGGTGAATCAGCGCGGATAGACCAAAGCGGTGGCGACGGCGGAGATGCCCTCGCCCCTGCCGGTGAAACCCAGTCCGTCGCTGGTGGTGGCCGTGACACTGATCGGAGCCCCCGCCGCCTCGCTCAGCACGCGTTGGGACTCTTCCCGCCGTGGGCCGAATTTGGGCCGGGTGGCCACGAACTGCACAGCCACGTTGCCGATCTCAAATCCCGCAGCACGGACAATCCTGGCCGCCTCTCCCAGCAGCGTGACGCCGGAGGCGCCGGCGAACTCCGGGCGGTCGGTGCCGAAGTGTGTACCGAGGTCCCCGACGCCGGCGGCCGAGAACAGGGCGTCGGCGGCGGCATGAGCCACCGGGTCTCCGTCCGAATGCCCGGCGAGGCCACGCTCGCCTTCCCAGAACAGCCCGCCCAGCCAGAGCGGACGGGGAAGGTCATCGGACGCGTAGGCGTGGACATCAAGGCCTATTCCGGTGCGGGGCAGGATCATTCGGATTTCACTCACGATTAGCCTTCCACCCAGCGGATGCCCAGCGGACCTTCCAGCAGGCCCTCGGCAATAATCAGGTCCAGCGGCGTGGTGATTTTCAATGACTGCGTGGAGCCATGCACCGCGTGCACCGGAACGCCCAGCAGTTCCACCAGCATCGCGTCGTCGGTGACCGCGGCAGCTTGTTTCTCATCGAAGCCCGACGCCGCCTGATGGGCCTGGATCAGCGTGGACAGGCGGAACCCTTGGGGTGTCTGGACCGACCGGAGCTCTTCCCTCGGGGCGGTACCCGTCACGAGTTCCGGGGCGATGCTGGCGTCGTCACCCATGGTGGGGGTAACCATCTTCACCGTATCCACCACCGGTACCGTCGGAATCACCGCAACGGCGCCGGCAGCCAGGGAATCAACCACCCGGTGGAAGACGTACTCGGGCGTCAGCGCCCTGGCGGCGTCGTGGACCAGCACGGCTTCGGTGCCGTCCAGCAAGGCGGCCAACGCTGACCGGACGGACGCGGCACGGGTGGCGCCGCCGTCGACCGTCGTCAATACAGGAAGCGCGCTGTCCGGGTTTGCGTCGTGCGCTGCCCGGAGTTCCTCGGCGAAGTCCTCGCACACTTCCTGCAGGACGGTATCGCCGGGCGGAAGGGCCACACAGATCTGGCGTGCAACGCCGGCGGCGGCGGCGCCCCGGAGGGCATGGGTGAGGATGGTGTCACTCCCCAGGGGCACACGCGCCTTGGGCATGCCGTAACCCAGCCGTTCGCCGGTACCGGCAGCCACTATGACGACGGCGGTGACGGGGCGCGGAAGTCCGTTGTTCATGATGTCCAGCCTACGTGCCCGCCTGCCCGGCCTGCCGAATCCCCGACCGCGCGACGCGCCTGGTGCAGCGGACGTGGTCCGATCGTGGTCCGAAAAAGGGCAAAAAGAAGCCCCGGAGGCACTTGCGTGCCCCCGGGGTTCAATTCTTAGGAAGCCAGGACCTCGTCGAGAACGCTTGCAGCCTTCTCTTCATCAGTCTTTTCAGCCAATGCAAGTTCTGAAATCAGAATCTGCCGGGCCTTGGCCAGCATGCGCTTCTCACCTGCGGAAAGGCCCCGATCGTGATCACGGCGCCAAAGGTCGCGAACAACCTCCGCTACCTTGATGACGTCACCGGAAGCAAGCTTCTCCAGATTTGCCTTGTATCTGCGCGACCAGTTGGTGGGTTCTTCAGTGAACTCGGCCCGCAGCACATCGAATACGTGCTCCAGACCTTCCTTGCCCACTACGTCACGAACCCCTACAAGGTCAACGTTCTCTGCTGGAACTTCAATGGTCAGATCACCCTGAGCCACCTTGAGCTTGAGATACATTTTCTCTTCGCCCTTGACAGTGCGCATCTTGATTTCTTCAATTTTTGCAGCACCGTGGTGAGGGTAAACTACTGTCTCGCCGACCTCAAATACCATGTGGACATTCCCCTTTCCCGCAGACCAGTTTATCACGATTCAGGCATATGACTGGCCTCGAACCGGCCCCGGAACCCCGGAAATACGCGGAAAATGGGCAGAATAGACCCCCTTGGACCCCTTGACGGATGCAGATAATAGTGCATGTGAGGCCCGCTGCCAAGGGCAATGTGACCGCACGGAATCCTCGTTTGGCCGGGTTTGCCGTTAGGCTATGGCTGAATAATGTTTCAAGACTCTCGAGGAGTACGTGACGTGCGTTTCACTGCGATGAACCGGGCCCAGGGCGGCAAACTGGCACTGGCGGCAGGATCCTTGGCCCTCGTCCTGGCGACGATGACCGGCTGTGGCTACATCAACCCCCAGCAGACTTCTCACCAGTACTCGGCGTCGGACGGTATCCGCGCCGACCTGGGTCCGCTGCAACTGCGCAACATGCTGATTGTCTCCGCCGGCGAAGACAAGCCCGGCCGCCTGCTCGGCGCCGTCTACAACTCCTCATCTCAGGACGTCAAGCTCACGGTCAACGGTGCCGAGGGGTCGCAGACGCAGGTGCCGGTGAAAGCCAACTCCTACACGCTGCTCAACGACTCCACAGATGAGGCAATCCTCAGCACCAGCGGCGGTATCGCCGGTTCGCTGGTGGACGTCAAGGTCACCGAGGACGGCACCAACGTGAGCAAGACTGTGAAGATCCCTGTCCTGGATGGTTCCCTCGCAGAGTACAAGGAATACCTGCCGGCCGGGAGCGAACCGACCGGTTCCGCCACACCCAGCCCATCGCCGTCGGGCACCAGCACAGCAGCGGCCCACTAAGCAGCAGCAAAGCACAAAAGGAGGGGCTCCCCGTGGGGAGCCCCTCCTTTTGTGCACTTGAAGCTTCGTATGCCATACCGGCGGGGAGGCCTACGGCTCGAACTTGTAGCCCAGGCCGCGGACGGTCACCAGGTAGCGGGGCACGGACGGGTCGGGCTCGATCTTGCCGCGCAGACGCTTGACGTGCACATCAAGGGTCTTGGTATCCCCCACATAGTCCGAACCCCAGACCCGGTCGATCAGCTGGCCGCGGGTCAGCACTCGGCCAGAGTTGCGCAGCAGCATTTCGAGCAGCTCGAATTCCTTCAGGGGCAGCAGGACCTGCTGACCCTCCACGCTGACCACATGCCGTTCGATGTCCATCCGGACAGGTCCGGCCTGGACTGTGGCCGAGATGAGCTCCTCAGGTTCACCCTGCCGGCGGAGCACGGCCCGCACGCGGGCCACAAGCTCGCGGGAGGAATAGGGCTTGGTGACGTAGTCGTCGGCACCCAGCTCCAGGCCAACCACCTTGTCTATCTCGGAGTCCTTGGCCGTCAGCATGATGACCGGAACACTGGAGCGCTGCCGCAGCTGGCGGCAGACCTCAGTGCCTGACAGGCCGGGGAGCTGCAGATCCAGCAGCACCAGATCAGCCCCATTCCGGTCGAATTCGGTGATGGCGTCCAAGCCGTTATCTACAACCTCAACCTCGAACCCCTCCTTGCCCAACAAATAGGACAACGGATCACTGAAAGATTCTTCGTCTTCAACAATCAAAATCCTGCTCAAGAGCTGGCTCCTTGCTCATGTACGCCGCGTTCTTTAACACGCTCGGGTACGACTCGTTGTTTGGCACCTGCAGTATCCGGTTCGTCCCGGCTTTCCATCTCAGGCAGCCGCAGGGTGAACGTGGACCCCTGGCCGGGCCGGGACCACAAGGTCACTTCACCGCCGTGGTTGGAGGCCACGTGCTTGACAATGCTCAGGCCCAGGCCTGTTCCGCCCGTGTGGCGCGAACGCGCCGCATCCACCCGGTAGAAGCGCTCAAACACGCGCTCCTGGTCCTCCGGGGCCAGGCCCTCACCCTGGTCCGTGACGGAAACGGCAATCAGCCCCTCCTTGGACCGGACGCCCACGCCCACCCTGGTGTTTTCCGGGGAGTAGCGGATGGCGTTGTCGATCAGG
This sequence comes from Pseudarthrobacter sp. NBSH8, assembly GCF_014217545.1. Taxonomy (NCBI): domain Bacteria; kingdom Bacillati; phylum Actinomycetota; class Actinomycetes; order Micrococcales; family Micrococcaceae; genus Pseudarthrobacter; species Pseudarthrobacter sp. NBSH8. Next base: position 698,159 of record NZ_CP043178.1, on the reverse strand, counting down.
TTACGCAGTGCGGTCACCAGCAGGTCCCGGTCGCCGAAGACAGTTGCTTCAACCCGGTCACCCACCACGATCCGGATGTTCTTGCTTTCGGCGGGGAGCTGGGAGCGGTCCACTGCTTCGGTGATGACCGTGTTGATGTCCACTGCCTTGCCCTCCTGGGAGACGCTGGCACCCTGGAGGCGGGAAAGTTCGATGATGTCCTGGACCAGAGCAGCCAGCCGGCCCGATTCCTTGTGCATCCGCTTGGCGAAACGGCGAACCGCTTCTTCGTCGTCGGCTGAGGACTCCAGCGCCTCGGCCAGCAGGGAAATTGCGCCCACCGGGGTCTTCAGCTCGTGGGACACGTTGGCCACAAAGTCGTTGCGGATCTCTTCGGTGCGGGTGATTTCGGTGCGGTCGTCGGCCAGCAGGACGATATATTCCTCGCCGAGCATGGCTGCCCGGACCTGCACGACGATGGTTCCCTGGCCCAGCGGGCCACGCGGCAGTTCCAGCTTTTTCTCCAGAATCACGCCGTCGCGGCGCACTCCGGCAGTCATGTCCAGCAGCTCCTTGTGGACCACCGTGTGGCCGCGTACCAGGCCGTACGCGTAGGCTGCGGGGCTGGCCCGCACCACACCGTCCACGGCGTCCACCACTACAAAAGCCCGTCCGACCACGGCCAGCACCTCCGCGGCGCCGGCAGGCAAGGCAGGTTCGTCCATGTCGACGTCGACAAGCTTGCGCTGCTTTTCACTGAGCCTGAAGGCAAGCACGCCAAAAGTGCCGAGTGACAGGCCGACCAGGCCGGCGATGACACCGATGAGCATAGGATCCACAGCTCCAGCTTAGGCCGTGGTTCATGGCCGGACGGTTCGTCTTGGGCCGAAGGGGAGACGGTTCAACTAACGTTCATCTACAAGCGACTAAACGTTTACCGGACGCTGACAGAGTTATACGTTGGAGTGCCGAATGGCGACAAGAGTTCCGTCTGCCACCTGAGGGGCGGAGTTCCAAAGAAAGGACGCCCACGTGCGTAAGGTTTTTCAGGAAGAGCTGACCCAGGTGGGTGAGCAGCTGGTGGAGATTTCGAAGCTGGTCAGCGAGGCAATGGGGAAGGCCGCTACGTCCTTCCAGGTTGCCGACGTTGATCTGGCGGAGGACGTCATTGCCGCGGACGCCCGTATCGACTTTTTGCAGACCAGTCTCGATGAGCGTGCCATCGATATCCTTGCCCTGCAGGGGCCGGTGGCCAGCGATCTGCGGATGATCGTGGGCTCCCTGCGCATGAGCGCTTCCCTGGAGCGGATGGGTGACCTGGCCCGCCACATCGCCCAGCTGGCCCGGCTGCGCTTCCCGTCGACTGTGATTCCCGCCTCCATGACGGACACGTTTAACAAAATGGCCGAGCAGGACCAACTGATCGCGGACAAGCTCATCGTGCTGCTGGAGTCCCGGGACCTCGAAGTAGCCCGCGACATCCTCAAGGCCAACAGCACCATCGACGACCTTCACCTGAGCGTCTTCAAGGCGATCGCCGCGCCGGACTGGGCCGAGTCCCCCGCCACCACGGTGGATGTGGCCCTTGCGAGCCGCTACTTCGAACGCTTCGCCGACCACGGCGTGTCGGTGGCCCGCAAGGTCACATACCTGGTCACCGGCGAATGGCAGCCGCAGGGCTTCTAGCCGCTCCGGAACCACATTCGACGGCGGGTCGGTCACCTGAGGTGACCGACCCGCCGTCGAACTTTAACTGTTGCTCTATTTCTTTCCCTGGTTGGCCACTGCCAGGATGGCTTCCGCAGCGGCGTCCGGGTCCAGGTAGGTGCCGCCCGGCTTGACCGGCTGGAAGTCCTCGTCCAGGTCGTAGACCAGCGGGATACCCGTGGGGATGTTCAGGCTGGCGATGGCGTCGTCGCTGATGCCGTCCAGGTGCTTGACCAGGGCGCGCAGCGAGTTGCCGTGGGCGGTGACCAGGACCGTTTTGCCGGCCTTGAGGTCTTCCTTGATATCTGATTCCCAGTAAGGAAGCAGGCGGACCAGTACATCCTTGAGGCACTCGGTGCGGGGCAGTGAGTCGCCGAGGTCCGCGTAACGGGGGTCCCGGGCCTGCGAAAACTCGGAGTCGTCGGCCAGGGGCGGCGGCGGGGTGTCGTAGGACCGGCGCCATTCCATGAACTGGTCCTCGCCGTATTCGGCCAGGGTCTGTGCCTTGTCCTTGCCCTGCAGGGCGCCGTAGTGGCGTTCGTTCAGGCGCCAGTCCCGCTTGACGGGGATCCAGCCGCGGTCGGCCTTGTCCAGGGAGATGTTGGCGGTGTTGATGGCCCGCTTCAGGAGCGAGGTGTAGAGGACATCCGGGAGAAGATCGTTCTCAACCAGGAGCTCGCCGCCGCGTGCTGCTTCCTCGCGGCCCTGGTCGTTCAGGTCAACGTCCACCCAGCCGGTGAACAGGTTCTTGGCGTTCCATTCGCTGTGGCCGTGGCGCAGCAGAATCAGCTTGTAAGTCATGATTTTTATCCTAATTGATCCGCCGAGACACCGCCGGGCGTTACGTTCTGCAACGCGGGGTCACTTACGGCCCATGGCGGAGCGTTGGATAGGCCGTAAGTGACCCCGCGTTGGAAGATACAGTGGGGCGGTGGTGCAAAAAGCTGAACGGGTGGCAAACGCCCAGATCTCGGGCAGGACCGCCGGCGGGCCGGCCAAACCCGCCAGGCCAGGCAAACCTGTTGGAAACGTCACCCGGGGCACCACCAATCCCAACAGGATGCGGCGGGTGGACCGCTGGCTCGCCGGCCCCCAGGCCTGGCGCCTGCGCGCCGCCGAAGACCCACTCGTGGTTGACCTGGGCTACGGCGCAACGCCGGCCACCGCCGTCGAACTCTTTGAACGCCTCCGCGCCGTCCGGCCGGACGTGCGGGTGTGTGGCATCGAAATCGAGCCGGAGCGCGTCCGGGTGGCCAAAAGGCTCGAAAGGCCCGGCCTGAGCTTCCAGGTGGGCGGTTTCGAGTTGCCGCTGCCCGGGCGCCCGGTGTTGGTCCGCGCGTTCAACGTCCTGCGGCAGTACGAAGAGGCTGACGTGGCGGGGATCTGGCGGCTGGTCCAGGGCCGGCTCGCCCCCGGCGGGCTCTTTATCGACGGGACCTGCGATGAGATCGGGCGGCGTGTGACGTGGGTTGCCCTCGACGCCAAGCGCCCGTTGTCCCTGAGCATGTCCGTGCGGTTCGGCAGCTTTGACCTGCCATCGGAAATTGCCGAGCGGCTGCCGAAGGTGCTGATCCACCGCAACGTTCCGGGTGAGCCTGTCCACCGGCTGATGCAAGCCATGGACCGCGCCTGGCTGGAGTCGGCGCCGCTCGCGTCATTCGGCAACAGGCAGCGCTGGCACGCCATGTGCAAGGCACTGCTCGACGGCGGGTGGCCGGTTCAAGACGGGCCGTCGCGGTGGCGCCTGGGCGAACTGACGGTGGCCTGGGATGCAGTGGCGCCGCTGGGTTAGTTGGCGGCCGGTGGGCCCACGCCGGCAGGGTTCCCTGAGCGAGCTTGCGAGCTGAGGGGGCCGGTGGGGCCTACCAGCCGCCGTAGGGCCCCGTGTTGCGGCTGCCGCCGCGGCCCGCGTCCTTGACCGCCGGCCGGACGTCGGCGAGGTACACCGCGGCTGAGACCACGGCCGCGAGCCCAAAGAGGCCGAGTGTGCCGAAGATTCCGCCGCCGCTGAAGAGCGAGATGGCGCCGATCATGGTGGCGCCGCCGGTCAGTGCCAGCCAGAAGGTCTTGGTTCGTTTGCCGGTCGCTTCAAAGGCGGCGGACTTGTGCCGGACGCAGTCCAGCAGAGCCCACGCTTCAAGTCCGAATGCCACCAGGGCAAGGATAAAAAACACTGCCAGCTCTACAGGCCGAATTATCAGTTCACCGTCCACCGTCCAAGCCTAGCGGTCCAGCGAGTCCAGTGCCTGCTTCAAATCGGCCCAGAGGTCCTCAATATTCTCAATGCCGACGCTCAGGCGCACCAGATTGTCCGGAACACTCAGCGGCTCAGCGGAGTGGCGGCGGCGCCGTTCGATCAGCGATTCCACCCCGCCCAGGGATGTCGCCGGGAGCCAGAGCTGCAGCGCGCGGACCAGTTTGTCCGCGGCATCCGCACCGCTCAGGCCGGCAACGGGCGCGATCTGCACGCACACAATCGAACCGAACCCCGTCATCTGGGTCTTGGCCCGTTCGTGGCCGGGATCCGCGGGCAGGCCCGGGAACCGGATGCTGTCGATGAGTGGGTGCACGCTGAGGCGTTCGGCCAGGACCGCGGCGGACGCCTGCGACCTTTCAACACGCAGGGCAAGCGTCCGCAGCCCGCGCAGTGCCAGCCATGCCTCGAACGGCCCGGCAATACCGCCGTGGATGATGCGGTGGTGCAACAGCGCTGCCCGGATGTCGGGGTTGGAGGTCACCAGTGCACCGAGGACGACGTCGGAGTGCCCGGCCAGGTATTTGGTCACCGAGTGAAGAACGACATCGGAACCCAGGCTTAGCGGCAGCTGGACCAGTGGCGTGGAGAACGTATTGTCTGTCACCACAATGGCGCCCACCCGATGGGCAGCCGCAGTAAGTTCCCGGATATCGGCGATGCCCAGCATGGGGTTGGTGGGGCTCTCAAGCCACAGCATCCCGGCTGCCTTGGCGTCCGGGCCCTGCGGGGCGAGCTGTGCTTTGACCGCGTCTGTGTCCGCGATATCCACAATCCGCAGTTCCAGGAAGCCCTTCTGCGCCAGCTCCGTGGCCATCACCAGCGAGCCCGCGTAGCTGTGCGACGGCATCACCAGGACACCTCCGGCGGGCAGCAGGGACAGCGCGGAACTGACGGCCGCAAGTCCGGATGCGTAAAGCAGGGCGGGCAGGTCGGACCCTTCAAGCTGGCCCAGGGCCTCCTCAAAGGGATCCCACGTGGGATTGGAGTAGCGGCCGTAGCCCCGGTCCCCGTCGCCCAGCTCTCCAGTGCCGAAGTATGTCGAGGACAGCACGATGGGCGGGTTGACGGGCTCGTCCCGCTCACGCGGCGGCCGGCCGGCGGCAACCACCATGGTTTCGGCCGACAGGGAGGCTGCGTACTGTTCCGAGAGACTCATGGAGAAAGCGTACTTGGACGTGCGGCGGCGTCCGAAGTCGGTAGTCTTGAGCAGTGACCACCAACAGCCCTGGACTTTTCATCGCCTTCGAGGGCGGCGACGGCGCCGGCAAGTCCACCCAGGCTGCCAGACTTGCCGAAACCCTGGAATCACGTGGACTGACGGTCCTGCGGACCCGCGAACCCGGCGGGACGCCCATTGGCGAAAAACTGCGTTCCCTGGTCCTGGACCACGGCCACGGCCACATAGACGCCCACACCGAAGCCCTCATCTTCGCCGCCTCCCGCGCAGCCCATTCCAGCCAGGTCATCCGCCCGGCGCTGGCACGCGGCGATGTTGTCCTGACGGACCGTTACATTGATTCGTCCGTGGCGTACCAGGGGGCCGGCCGGGATCTGGGTACCGATGCCGTGCGTACCCTCAACGAATGGGCGACGTCGGAGCTGCAGCCCGATCTCACGGTGTTGTTGGACGTGGATCCCGCTGACGGCCGCCGCCGCCGCACAGCCGGCGACGCCGCCGAAGACCGCCTTGAGTCAGAGGCCGATGAGTTCCATTCAACAATCCGCGGAGCGTTCCTCGAACTGGCCGCCGGCCGGCCGGCGACGTACCTGGTCCTTCCGGCGGACCTGCCTGTCGCCGAACTGGCCGCGCGCATCCTCACCCGGGTGGATGCCCTGCTCGCGTCTGCAGGCCGGGGCGCCGCGTGACTGTCTGGGACGACCTTCAGGGCCAGCCCGCCGTCGTCGAACAGCTCCGGCAGGCCTCGCGGGGAGAGGGACTGACCCATGCCTGGCTGTTCACGGGCCCGCCCGGCTCCGGGCGTTCCAACGCCGCGAAGGCCTTCGCGGCGGCCCTCAACTGCGACCAGGACGACGTCGCCAGGCGCGGCTGCGGCGAGTGTCCAGCCTGCCTGACCATCCTCGGCGAGACCCATTCGGACGTGACGTACGTCAGGACCGAGAAGGTCACCATCACCATCGATGAAGCCCGCGACCTGGTCTCCAAGGCCGGCAACCGGCCGTCTTCCGGGCGCTGGCGCATCATTGTGGTGGAAGACGCCGACCGCATGGCCGAGCGGACCACCAATGTGTTGCTGAAGGCCATCGAGGAACCCACTCCGCGGACCATCTGGATGCTGTGCGCACCGTCGCCCGCTGACGTCCTGGTGACCATCCGTTCGCGCTGCCGCGCTGTGGCCCTGCGCCTTCCCCCGGCCGCCGACGTCGCCGCTTTGCTGGTCAAGCGCGACGGGGTGGACCCGGTCCTCGCCGAACGCGCGGCCCGCGCGGCGCAAAGCCATGTGGGGATCGCCCGCCGGCTGGCGCGGGACCCTGAAGCGAGGGAACGCCGGCTGGAAACCGTGCGATTCCCGCTGGGTCTGCGCGGCGTGACCGCGGCGGTGATGATGGCGGACAAGCTGGTGAAGATCGCCACCGCGGAAGCCAGCAGTTCCAATGAAGAGCGCGACGCCGCCGAGAGGGCTGCGCTGCTGGCCACCCTGGGCGCCCCGGAGTCAGGGATGCTCCCGCCATCGCTGCGCAGCCAGGTCAGGCAGTTGGAAGACGACCAGAAACGGCGGGCCAAGCGATCCATCACGGACTCCCTGGACCGGACACTGACGGACCTCCTCTCGTTCTACCGGGATGTGCTGATCATCCAGTTCGGGAACGCCGTGGAGTTGGTGAACGTTGAGCTCAGGGGTGAGCTGGAGGAATTCGCTGCCCGGTCTGCCCCGGAGACCACCCTCGCCCGCATGGACGCGATCAACAAAGCCCGCCAACGAATTACCACCACTAACGTTGCTCCGCTATTGACCATTGAGTCGATGGCAGCCAGCCTGATCTAGCAACTACTAGGAGACCGCTCGATGACTGCACGCCCCCTGCCCCCACGCTCCCGATCCCTGGTGATTGGGCTGCGGGCTGCCGGCGCCCTGATCCTGGCCCTGACGCTGGCCTCGTGCAGCCTCCTGGGCAGGGATACCCCGGCCGCAGCCCCTGCTACGGCAAAGGCAGACCCGTCCATCGTGGCGTCCGCGCCCGCCGGATTGGATGCCTTCTATGCCCAGGAGGTCGTGTGGGAGCCTTGCGAAAACGGCTTCCAGTGCGCCAAGGTCACCGTGCCCATCGACTACGCGAAGCCGGATGGCGACACGATCCAGATAGCTGCGCTGCGTGCTCCCAGCACGGGCAAGAAGACAGGCAGCCTGCTGGTCAATCCTGGCGGTCCGGGCGGGTCCGGCTACGACTTCGTCAAGGATGCGGCAGGAACGCACTTCTCGCAGTCCGTCCGAGCCAGCTACGACCTGGTGGGATTCGACCCGCGCGGCGTCAAACGCTCCGCCCCGGTGACCTGCCTGACGGATGCCGAACGGGACGCGTCACGGACCAAGGTCTACGCCCTGGATACCGACGCCGGGCTGGCCGCCGCGTTGGCTGACAACAAGGCCATCGCCGAGCAGTGCGCCGAAAAGACTGGTCCTGTAATGGGCCACGTGGACACGGTCAGCGCGGCCAAGGACCTGGACGTCCTGCGGGCTGTGGTCAACGACGCGAAGCTCAATTACCTGGGGTACTCCTACGGCACCTTCCTTGGTTCCACTTACGCCTCGCTGTTCCCGGACAATGTGGGCCGGATGGTCCTCGATGGTGCCTTGGATCCTTCCATCAGCAACGAGGAGCTGACCAGCGGCCAGGCAGTGGCCTTCGAGAAGGCCATCAGGGCCTATGTGGCCAGCTGCCAGCAGGAATCCTCATGTCCGCTCACCGGGAATGTGGACAGCGGCGTCCAGCAGATCCGCGACATCATCAACGCCGTCCAGGCGACACCCAGGCTTGCCAAGGACGGCCGCCTGGTGAACGCCACGATGTTCGTCAGTGGCCTCATCACCCCGCTGTATAACGACCAGAGCTGGCCGGCCCTGACCCAGGCCCTGGAGGCCGCCACTACGGGCGATGTGAGCCTGATGCTCCGTCTGGCGGACCTCGGCGCTGACCGCGGCGCCGACGGGAAGTACACGTCCAACTCGACCTTCGCCTTTGGCGCCATCAACTGCCTGGACTACCCCATGGTGTCCGACACGGCCGGGATGCGCGCCGAACAACAACGGCTTATGCAGGCCTCCCCCACTCTGGGCTACTTCTTCGCCTACGGCGGCACCAACTGTTTGGACTGGCCGTACAAAAACCTGCGGACTCCTGCCCCGGTGGAATATGCCGGTGAAGCCCCGATCGTAGTTGTCGGAACCACCGGAGACCCTGCCACCCCCGTGGAATGGGCGGCGTCCCTGCGCAAGCAGTTGGGCAACGCCTCGCTCCTGACTTGGCAGGGAGAGGGCCACACTGCCTACGGCCGGGCCAACAGCTGCCTCGAAGATGCCGTGGACAAGTACCTAGTGGACGGAACGGTTCCCACCGACAACACGGTCTGCTGACGTTTTGGGACCCCATTTTGACCCGGGCGCAGGGACTCTATTACAGTTGACTCTTGCATGAACCGCCCGGTTACGCCGGGTGAATTTGTGCGGTGCTTCCTTAGCTCAGTCGGTAGAGCGTTTCACTCGTAATGAAAAGGTCATCAGTTCGATTCTGATAGGAAGCTCGGGATAAACCCCCTAGAAACCACGGTTTTTAGGGGGTTTTTCGCTGGTTAAATAGGGAAAGCCGCCTACCGCCCAGGCGTGCCCTCGTGGAAGACCTGCCGGGTGGAAATCGCACGTGAAGCCCAGCAGCTCGCCCGAACGCGCACTTTTAGGGCACCACAAGCCGCACCGGCGAAGCTTCAACAGGCCCGCCGCACTGGGCTGAGCCGCCCACCCGCTTCCAGTCCAGGTCGGCGTCCGTCTCGGCAATGACCTCGCCTGTGGCAGACAGCGCTTTTGCGGTCACATGGTCAGGGGTGCTCATATTGACTTGGAACCGCCAGGTATCGGCATCGATCCGTTCAGCGTAAAACGGGGCCATGGCCGGCTGAGCTTCCGGGGTAGGAGAAGCCTTGGCATCCAGCGGCGTTGTCACGACAATACGCGGCACTGCTGTCCCGGGCTCCGGTCGCAACTCCGAGCACGCGCCATCAGCACACAGCTGCACGGTGCCTACCCTCGAGACATCACCCGACAATTCAACCGTGACGGAGTTGACCCACCCGATGGCCGGACAGACGTTCGAGCAGCCCGCCACCGGAATGCAAACCGCCAACATCAGAACCGCCGGCCGAACAATGAGCCCCCACATTCTTCTCATGCGGCCAGTCTAGGCACTGAGGTCTCAATGCCGAGCCCAGCCGCTCCCCCTATGATGGCGTGCATGGATGACAAGGCGCTGGCGGCTATCGCGTTCGAACTCTACGCCCTGCCTTTCGAGGAATTTGTGGCTGCCCGGACGGCCGCAGCCAAAGCCTCCGCCGGTTCCGGGAAGGAGCTCCCGGCAGCCGTCAAGGCCTTACCGAAACCGTCAGCGGCGGCCTGGGCCGTCAACATGCTGGCCAGCCATGAGCCAGGAGTCCTCGCACAGCTCGCCGAGCTCGGCCAAAGGATGCGAGCGGCCCAGGCATCCCTCGACGCCGCCGCCCTGCGGGAACTGGCACGTGAGCGCCGCACCCTGCTGGGGATCGCCGTCGACACCGCCCGCGCCGTCGCCGAGCGCCAGGGGCGCACCATCAGCGCAACGATCGCGGCCGACGTCGAACGGACCCTGCAGGCGATGACGGCCGACGAAGGAGCCACCGCCGCCGTCCAAAGCGGACTGCTGGTCCAGACGCTGTCCGCCGACGGCGTGGACACCGTTGAACTCGACGGGGTCGTGGCTCTTCCGGCCGCAGTGCCGGCGCAGCGCACCACCCCGCCGTCCGCCACTCCCCCAGACAGTCCAAAGCAGCCACCGGCCGCAGCAGCAGGTCAGGAAGAACGCACGACGGCGGAACGCGGCGCCCGCAGGCCTGCGGACCAACCACGGCTCAAGGCCGTCCGGGAGACTCCGCGGGCAGCGTCCCCCTCCGCCTTGGAGAAAGCCAGCACTGCCTTGGGAGAGGCCCAGGCTGCCGAGGCGGAGTCAGCCCGGCTGGCCGCGGACCGGCAAAGGCAGCTTGCGGACACGGAGGCGGAAGTTTCGGACCTGACCCGCGAAACACGTGAGCTCCGAGACATGCTCAGAGCCGCGGAGGAGCAGCTCGATAGTGCCAGGAAGAGTCTGGGCACGGCGGCAGCCGAGGCCAAGCAGGCGGCGCGGGCAGCAGATAAGGCCAAGCGTTCAGCCATGCTCGCGCAGGAGCGGGTGCTCCGCCTTGGCAACACGCGGGACTGATGAACGGTTATTGTCAGACCCCGGTCGCAGACTGGATTTATGGAAAACCAACTTGCACAGGAATTTCACGTCACGTACTTCGACGCTGATTGCGGCCGGATCTTCAGTGAAGGCTTCGATTCCCTGAAGGAAGCCGAGCATTTCGCCAGCCGGAACTGCGGCAGCGAGGAATCCTGGGCTGTCATCGACGCTGTTGCCGTCGGAAAGGCCCGGATCGCCGCCTGACGGTCAGCCGGAAAGGCTCTCGGGCTGGCCACTGGCGGCGGCATCCTCGGCGAGCCGGCGTTCAGCGTCGGCCACCTGCTCAAACACCGATTCCGCACGCCGGCGCACCGAAGCCGCCCCCACCGGGACGGGACCGACGGCGAGCCGGAGCATAGCGGCAGCCTCGGCGGTGGTGGCCAGCGAATTGCCCGCCTTCGACAGCGACCGGTGTACACCTGCCAAGTCCCCGGGAATGTCCAGGCCTTCGCTGGGCGACCGCCGCTGGGCCTCGACGCAAACAACACGGACGCGTTCCATGAGCCCCGCCAGCTCGTTGGCTACTTCCACGAGTTCTGCGTAAAGCTGTTCGTCTTCGACACCTTCGAGGACCTGGTGATAGCGGTCCAGGCCCCGGTGGAAACGATCATGGGCGCGGCGCCAAAGGCCCTTCCCCAGCTCAGTATCGTCCTTGCGCCCTTGGCGGGCGGCAGAAAAGAATCCCACGCTGGAACCTAGAGGTACTGGCCGGGGCCGTGGTCCGGGTCCTCTGGCTGCCCGGACGGTACCGGACCGGAACGCTGGCCTGCGGCGGCCCGTTGAGGCTCGCCGTTCTCCCCGATAACCACACCAGGGGCGATCATGGTGCCCGGTGGAAGCTGCCTCAGGTGCAACTGCGCGGCGGCCTGCTCCCGTGCCGCGTGCTGAGCCGCGATAGCCGTCTGAATGCCATGGAAGAGGCCCTCCAGCCACCCCACCAGCTGCGCCTGGGCGATCCGAAGCTCGGCGTCGGACGGAGTGGCGTTCTCCGGGAAGGGCAGGCTGATCCGTTCCAGCTCTTCAACAAGTTCCGGCGCCAGGCCGTCCTCCAACTCCTTGATGGAACGCTCGTGGATTTCGGCCAGGCGTTCGCGCGCGGCGTCGTCCAGCGGAGCTGACTTCACCTCCGCCAGGAGCTGGCGGATCATGGTGCCGATCCGCATGACTTTCGCGGGCTCGTCCACGAGGTCCCGCAGGTTGCTGCCTTTGGCCTTGCCGCTTGCCGCCGGGTCGGTACTGACCGGGCCAGGCGCACCGGTGCCGGCGCCGGCTCCCGCCGGGCTGGCCGCGGCAGGCATGGCCGGTTCGCCGTTGTCGAGGGTCCTGCCCTCAACGGGGACATCATCAGGCTGAGTGTCTGTGGGATCGCTCATGCGTTCATACTCTCACGAGCGGGCGACGTGCAGCCCGGTCGATGAAGCCGGCCAGCTGGTGAAGGCTGGCCGGCCGTCAACATCAGCAGCACCGGCCCTGCGGGTTGGAGTCCTGTCGGTCGGTCCGGTCGCGCCAGAACTCGCGTTCGGTCATCGGGGCTTCCGCGTGGCCGGAAGCGTTGTGGTGCTCCAAGTACTTCGTGTAGGCATCGGCGCCCATGATCCCTTTGAAGTACGTGGCGAACCCACGGAAACCACCGGCAAGCGCACCCATCAGTGGTGCCCCGCCTTATCCAGCCGCTGATCGGCCGGCAGCTCGTCCCATTTCGCCATCAGTTCCCGTTCAGACGCCGTCGGGATGAGTCCGGCGGGAGCAAAGACACGGGATGCCCTCGGACGGTCCTCGTTGTCCACCATGGGCATACCTGCCGAGTGGTCGCGGAAGGCCTTGATAGTGGCCAGGATCGCGGCGACGATCACGATCAGGCTGAGCACCACAAACACTATGGACAGGATGCCCTGGATCATTGTGTTGCGTACCACTGCTTCCATGGCTGCCTGGGTCTTGGCGGAGCCGAAGGAGGTCTTGCCGTCGGCCAGCGCCTTGCTGAACGCGGCATTATTGGCGAAGTAGCCCACCGCGGGCGTGGTGGAGAAGATCTTTTGGAAGCTGGCCGTAATGGTCACGACCGCAGCGAACGACAGCGGTACGACGATGATCCACAGGTACTTGAACGACCCCCGCTTGGCCGCGATGGCCATGCACACCGACAGCGCGATGGCTGCGAGCAACTGGTTCGAAATGCCGAACAGCGGCAGGAGCGTGTTGATGCCACCGAGGGGGTCGGTGACGCCCATCATCAGCACGGCGCCCCAGGCCGCCACCATGACCGCGGTAGTGAGCCAAGCGCCGATCCGCCAGGAGTGTTCCTTGAACTTCGGGATGAAGTTGCCGATCGAGTCCTGCAGCATGAACCGCGCAACGCGGGTGCCGGCGTCTACGGCGGTCAGGATGAAGAGTGCCTCGAACATGATGGCGAAGTGGTACCAGAAGGCCATCATGGCAGGTCCGCCAATGAACTGCTGCATGATGTGCGCCAGGCCGACGGCGAGGGTCGGGGCGCCGCCGGAACGGGAGATGATGCTCTGCTCGCCCACGTCCTTCGCGGTCTGCGCCAGCATGTCCGGGGTGAGGTTCACGCCGGAGAGCCCTAGCGAGTTGACCCAAACGGCCGCCGTTTCCACAGTGCCGCCGGTCAGGGCCGCGGGGGCGTTCATCGCGAAGTAGATGCCGCGATCGATCGATAGCGCCGCTACGAGGGCCATGATGGCAACGAAGGACTCCATCAACATGCCGCCGTAACCAATGAACCGGGTCTGGCGTTCCTTTTCGATGAGCTTGGGCGTGGTACCGGAGGCGATGAGTGCGTGGAAGCCGGACAGTGCGCCGCAGGCGATCGTTACGAACAGGAACGGGAAGAGTGCGCCGGAGAAGACCGGCCCGTTGTCCCGGCTGGCGAACTCGCTGAAGGCCGGGACGTTGATTTCCGGGCGCACCACGATGATGGCGACGGCAAGCATACCGATGACGCCGATCTTCATGAAGGTGGAAAGGTAGTCGCGCGGGGCCAGCAGCAGCCACACGGGCAGGATCGCGGCGATGAAGCCGTAGATGATCAGGCCCCAAGCGATGGTGACCTTGTCCAGGTGGAACATCGCGGCGCCCCATTCGGTGCCGGCGACGGCGCCGCCACCGATGATGGCGGCCATCAGCAGCACGAAGCCGATGATGGAGACCTCCATGACTTTGCCAGGACGCAGGTAGCGCAGGTACACGCCCATAAAGAGGGCAATCGGGATGGTCATGCCGACGGAGAAGACACCCCACGGGCTTTCGCCCAGGGCGTTGACCACAACGAGGGCCAGGATTGCAACGATAATGACCATGATGAGCAGCGTGGCAACCAGGGCCGCGGTGCCGCCGATGACGCCGAGTTCCTCGCGGGCCATCTGGCCCAGGGAACGTCCGCCGCGACGCATGGAAAAGAACATCACCAGGTAGTCCTGGACGGCGCCGGCGAAGACGACGCCGAGGATGATCCACATGGTGCCGGGCAGGTACCCCATCTGGGCGGCGATAACCGGGCCGACGAGCGGGCCGGCGCCGGCGATGGCAGCGAAGTGGTGGCCGAACAGCACGTTGCGGTCGGTGCGGACGTAGTCCTTGCCGTCAGCCTTGTATTCCGCGGGCGTGGCACGGCGGTCGTCCGGCTTGGTGATGAGGCGTTCGATCACCTTGGAATAGAAGCGGTAGGCGATCAGATAGGTACAGACCGAGGCAAAGACGAACCAGATCGCGTTGACGGTCTCGCCACGGACGATCGCCAGCATGAACCAGGCGACGCCACCGAGCAGCGCGATGGCCGACCACAGTGCGATCTTGGCCGGGGTCCATTTCCTGTCTTCGGCCTCGCTGACGGCCGCATCCAAGGCCGTTGGCGGAAGCTTTGGATCTGCGGTCAGCGGCCCGCCTCCTTGCGCTGCACTTACCGCTTCGTCAGGCCTGCTGGCCATGTCTCCTCCTTGAGATTCGGTGCTTCGGTGGGTTGCTCAAAGGCACCCTACCAACGCCACACAAACGTGGAAACGGCATTGTGCACGCACCGAGCGCCATTTGCGGTGAACGGCGGGCCGCAGGCGCCGAGCGGCGCAAAAGCCCCCGTCCAGGGTTTCCTGGACGGGGGCTTCAATGTTTGCTCGCACGCGGGAGCTCGCACGCGGCAGCAGTGGCTACGCGTGTGCGTAAGTAAGGCAGTCCGCGTTGTCAGCGCCCGGGCCAACATGGACCTCCGGGGCATTGCACATCAGGTGGTCATTGTGGACGCACTCGGAGCGCTGGCATGCTCCGACATCTGCCAGGACTTTGGGCAGCCCGCCGTGCGTCCCGGTGTCGATGAACGTGGCGCAGCTGGCGTGGTCTTTACTCCCGCCAACCGTGATGGCATGGGCCGTACAGCCTTCATGGTCATTAAAGGAGCAACGGGTAACACTGCAGTCGGCAACATGTGTTGTCATAAGAGGTCCCTCCGTACTTCGGCTGTCCGGGAGGGACAGCATCCTAAGCCCCACGGTAGGCCCGCCGGGCCCAATCAAAAAGACCCAACTGTGTGACCTAATTGCAGGCCCTGTCCACCTCCCGGCGGGACACCGGAAGCCTCGCCCGCGTAAACAGCCAAGCGAGGGCTGCACCGGTGAGCGGCACCGCGATCAGCAGCGCCACGAGCTGGAGCCAGGGCACGACGGCGGTCCGCGCCATCCCGGTTGCGGTCACCAGCAGCACGGCAGGCACTATCCCGGCAACACTTCCCAACATCGTTCCGAGCCCCGCCGTCATCAGTGCCTGCGAACCTGCAAGCGCCTTCCGCAAGCGCGGGGATGCACCCACTCCGGCAAGCGTCACGTGGTCTTTCCGTGAGTCCGCCATGGATAGGCCCGTGGTAATGCCTGCCGCGCTGAGTGTGATCAACGCACCCAGTCCCACGATGGACCAGAGGATCAGCGATGCGTCCCGCTCGGCCCCGCGCTCGACATGCGGGGTCCCGAAGCGGTCCTTGTAAAGACCGGCGAGTGCTGCCGTCATTTTGTCAGCCTGGGTGGCATCGGGGTAGGCGCTGAACTGGACCAGCAGGGCACTGTCATCCACCCGCATGCCGGCCGCCGCGGCAGCTTCCGGGGATACCACTCCGTAGTACGGCACATTAACCGACGGCTCCAGCACGGCCGCGGCCACGTCCGTCCGCGCCGTCTCCTCGTAGCCCTGGAAGGCGCCTGTGGCGGGGTCGGCGCGCGCGGGCTTGCGGACGTCCCGCGCCACCAGCGATGCCTGCCCGTCGCGGACGAACACGGGATTGCTGACTACCATTCCGCCGGCCGCAGAGCCACAACCTTGCCGGTCAGCAGAACCAGGGATGTAACACCAAGTACCGCGCCTCCCAGCAGGAACCAGGCAATGACCGGCGTCCTGGAGGTGAACACGTCGGGGTCTTTTGCTGCTGACGGCGAGCCAGGTGCCGGCCGCGAGGGCCGCGGCGGCCACGCCCAGCAGGGCAGCACCCACCACGGTGGACTTCTTGCCGGCCTAAGCCGGCGACCGCCCCGATTTGAGCGCGCCCAGAACGGCCTGGCGCGCCACCTGCCGCGCCGGGGCCAAGGCAGCCAGCAGGCACGCAGCATAACCCATCACCAGCACCGTCAGCAGCGCGTCCGGATGGAAGCCCGGGAAACGGACCGATCCGTACAGGCGCGCAACGATCACCACCCCGGCGGCCGCGGCCAGCCCCACAGCAGCGCCGGCCGCCACGCCAATGCCGCCGAGCCACAGGCCCGCCGCCATGACCACCGAGCGGATGGTGGGGCTTTCGGCCCCCGTCGCGGCCAGCAGGGCCAGCTCCCGGACCTGCCCCTTGGCGCCCACGGCAAACGCGGCTCCCGCCAGCAGCCCCACTTCCAGCAGTGCCAGTGCGCCCAGCAGCGCCCCGGCCGCGTAGGCGGCGAACGGCAGCGACGCACTGGACGTGGTCCCTGCGCCTTCCGGCCCGCGCTGGTCTGGCGGCGGCGGATCCAGCACCACGGACCTGGACAGAACAGTGACACCCACGGCGTTGGCCTCCAGAACCTGGCTCCAGGTCACCGGTTCGGAACCCACCAGGTAATACATGGTGGCCTTGATGGCCCGCGCGGTGGGCACCGGGCCGGCGGAGGCCGGCTGCTCCGGGGCGCCCACGCTGCCCTGTCCGGGCTTGAGGTAGACGATGGAGTTGCTGTCCGAATAGCCCGCATCGCGGAGCGTTCCGACCGCCACAAACATCCCGGCCGACGTCGCCAGCTCCTCCCCCAGCCCCAGCCCAAACCGCTCCAGCAGCCCGGGCGAGACGAGCATCTCGGCATCAGTTCCGGGGGCCCTGCCGTCCAGCAGGGTGTATTTTCCGGCAAATGCCGGGGACAGGGCATCCACTGCCCGGCCAACTACACGTACGTCCGCCGCACCCGACTCGGCGGTGAGGTCGAGGGTGGATTCTGTGAGCACGTCGTAGCCGGCCGGAATCGCGTCCTGCGGATCGGCTGGCGTGAAGTCCGGGTTGGTGTCCCAGTTGTTTGTGGTGATCTGCAGTTCTTCGACCGGGTCCTGGACCATAACCCCGTTGGCCATGGGCATGGGCCGGAACCGCGCCTGGGTGGCGCCGAGCTGGTATTGCACGCGCTCGGCTGCGGTCTCCTGGGTGCTCTGGACCAGGGCGGCCGCCCCTGCCATTCCGGCCAAGGGGAGCATGATCAGCAGGATGATCAGGAGGGAACGCCCTTTGTGGCGGCGGATATCGCGCCGGGCCATCCGCACGGCGACGAAGAAAGCCTGCCGGCGCCCGCCAGGCGCCGGGTCGAGAGAGAGTGCCACGTCAGTTGCCGGCCTGCGCGAGGAGCATGGCGGGATCGTGCATGGCAGCCGCCTGGTCAACGATCCGGCCATCCCGGAGGAAAACCACCCGGTCAGCCCACGCGGGCATGCCTGGCCTCATGGGTCACCAGCATCACGGCCGCGCCGGCATCCGCACGCCCGCGGAGCACTTCCATCACGCCGTGGCCGGTAGTGGAATCCAGAGCTCCCGTAGGTTCGTCGGCCAGGATCAGCCGGCGGTCGCCCACGATGGCCCGCGCAATGGCCACCCTCTGCTGCTGGCCGCCGGACATCTGGTCCATAAAGCGGTCCGCGAGTTCCGGGATTCCCACTTGCCGCAACGCATCCAACGCCTGGCGTTGCGCCTTCCGGGTGGCCGTCCCGTCCAGTTCCAGCGGCAGCGCCACGTTTTCAGCCGCGGTCAGGGTGGGGACAAGGTTGAAGTCCTGGAAGACGTAGCCGACGGCGCGGCGGCGCAACCGGGCGAGTTCGTTCAGTCCCAGCCCGCCCAGTGGCGTGGACTCCACAAAGACACCGCCCGACGTCGGCCGGTCAAGTCCCCCGGCCAGCGCCAGAAGGGAGGATTCCCGGAACCTGACGGGCCCATCACGGCGACGAACTCGCCGGCGCTGATACTGAGGTCAACCTCGCGCAACGCGGCGACCGCCGTCGCGCCTTCACCGAACGTCCTGCTGACCTTGGCGAGTTCCAGGACCTGCCGCGGCCCCTGGACGCTCATCGGCGGTTGTCCGCGATGAGCGGGGCAGCCTCTTCCACAGTGACCCCGTTGGACGATTTACGTGGTGATGCGTGGCCTGCGGTCTGCGCCTGCTGCAGCATCCGGGCCTCGCAAAGGTCCAGCCAGCGGACCTCCGCTTCCGTCTGGAAGATCAGCGAGTCCAGCACCAGCAGCCAGGCGGTATCCGCCGCCCGCTGGTTGGCGGCCGTGTCGCGGCGGGCCTTGGTGTAGTCCTGCAGCGCCCGGATGGACGCCACCCGCTGGGCCTGGATGATGGCCTGCACATCGACGCCGGGCAGCGTGACTGCGAGCGCCAGTTTGATGGCCAGCTCGTTCCGGGGCGGGTTGTTGCGCTCCACGGGGGCGGCAAACCAGTTCTGCACTTCCGCCTTGCCCGCAGGGGTGATGCTGTAGACGACGTGGCCTTCGCCGTCACTGCCGTCATTGCTGACCAGGCCGTCGCGTTCCAGCCTGTCGAGCGTGGTGTACACCTGCCCGATGTTCAAGGGCCAGGTGGACCCGGTGCGGTTTTCGAACTCAACCCTGAGCTGGTAGCCGTAACGCGGCTGGTCCTGCAGCAGGGCGAGGAGGCTGCGGCGGATGGACATGATGCTCCTAGCGGGGGCGTGAGCGTCGGTATGCACGGACCCCCAAGACCCGTGCATACCGCGTATAGAGTGAGGCTAACCCAATCCGCCACGCAAAGCAATACTCAGTATCTATCCGGACTACATAACCAGCAGGATCTTGCCCACATGGTCGCCGCTATCGAAGTACCGGTGCGCGGCCGCGGCCTGGTCCAGCGGGAAGGTCTTGGCCACCAGCGGGCGGATCCGGCCGTCCGTAATGAGGGGCCACACGGATTCGCGCACCGCGTTCATGATGGCGCCCTTCTCCGCCACCGGGCGCGGCCTCAGTGCCGTGGCCACCACTGCCGCACGCTTGCGCAGGAGCTGGCCAAGATCCAGCTCGCCCTTGGCACCGCCCTGCAGGCCGATGACAATGAGCCGGCCGTAGTCAGCGAGCGCATCAACGTTCTGCGCCAGGTACTTGGCACCGACGACGTCGAGGATCACGTCGGCACCCTTGCCGCCGTTCTGCCGCCGCAGGCTGTCCGGAAAGTCCTCTTCGGTGTAGTTGATGGCGATGTCTGCGCCCAGGAACGCCTTCGCCGTCCCCACCTTTTCCGCTGTTCCTGCGGTGGTGGCCACCCTGGCGCCGAAGGCCTTGGCCATCTGGATGGCCAAGGTGCCGATCCCACCGGTGGCGCCGTGGATCAGGACGGTCTCTCCCGCCTGCAGCTGCGCCGTCATGATCAGGTTGGAGTAGACCGTGGCTGCGACTTCCGGCAGCGACGCAGCGGTGACCACATCAACGCCGTCGGGAATCCGCAGGACCTGCTCCGCCGGCACCGCAACCTGCTCCGCGTAGCCTCCGCCGGACAGCAGAGCCACTACTTTGTCACCCACGGAGAACGCTTTGGTGACGCCCGAACCAAAGCCGGCGATCCGCCCTGAGACTTCCAGCCCGGGGATCTCGGAGGCACCGGGCGGAGGCGGGTAGAAGCCCCGGCGCTGCTGCACGTCCGCGCGGTTCAGGCCGGCGGCGACGACGTCGATCAACACCTCGCCATGCCCGGGGACTGGAGCGTCGACGTCGCGGACTTCCAGCACTTCCGGACCGCCGGGTTCGGCAATGTAGACGGCTTTCATGGAGAACTCCCGTTTTCTAGCTGATTCGTGCCCCAGAACCAGTGTGCACCGGACGCACGGCAGACTCTGTTTTGTTGCAGCCAACTGCCTATGAAACACTACTCGTTAGGGAAGGTTGTCCGAGCGGCCGAAGGAGCTAGTCTTGAAAACTAGTGTGCGGTAACCCCGTACCAAGAGTTCGAATCTCTTACCTTCCGCGAATGGAACCCCGGCCCGCCACATGATGGCGGGCCGGGGCTTCTTCGTTTAACCGGCCCCTGGGCCGGAATGGCGGACCCATCGAAACTGTCGCGGACCGGACATAGGGTCGTTCCTGTTGCCGCCCATCGACAGAAAGAGCCCCACCATGCCTTCACCCGAGATCTCCCCCGGCGCTCCCTGCTGGATCGACCTCATGACATCAGACATCGCCACAGCCCGCCAGTTCTACGGCGAACTCTTCGGCTGGGAATACGAGACCGGAGACGCGGAGAAGTACGGCGGTTACACCACCGCGCGGAAGAACGGCAAGACCGTAGCCGGGCTGATGCAGAAGGATGCGGACCAGGCAGGCATGCCTGATGTCTGGTCCACCTACCTGCGTTCGGACGACGCCGAGGCCACCGCGTCCGCCGTCGCGGCCAACGGCGGCCAGGTCTACATGCCGCCCATGGATGTTCCGGAACAGGGCCGCATGGCCATCTTCGGCGACGCCGCCGGCGCGGCCATCGGTGCGTGGCAGCCGCGCGAGATGAAGGGGTACGAGCTTGTGGCAGAACCCGGCGCTGCCGCGTGGCACGAGCTCCACACCAAGGACTACGACGCCGCCGTGAAGTTCTACCAGGACGTGTTCGGCTGGGACACTGACGTTATGAGCGATACACCGGATTTCCGGTACACCACCCTGGGCGCCGGGGACTCCGCCAGGGCGGGCATCCTGGACGCCTCCGGGTACCTGCCCGCTGACGTTCCGTCCAAGTGGCAGGTCTACTTCAACGTGGAGGATGCGGACGCCTCGATTGAGAAGGCTGTTTCGCTCGGAGCCACCGTCATTGACGGGCCGGAGGATTCTCCGTTCGGCCGCCTCGCCTCGCTGGCCGACCCCACCGGAGCGATGTTCAAGGTCATCGCGTAAGTAAATTCCCTTGAAGAAATAGCGGCAGGCTTCAGCGTCCGAGGATCGCCTGCGCGATTTCGTCGGCGTCGCGAAGGGTCCGCTGCCCGCTGGCGTACGTGGGGCCGCCAGACTGGAGCGCTTCCGCGGCAATGGCCGTGCCCCACTGGGTGGCCGATAACTGCAGGCCCAGCACAAACAAGCCTTCCGTGACCGAGCCGTTGGCCGCCAGCGGCCGGTACGGGTGCGGCGCAACGTCGAGCCCGGTGGCCTGCACCGGCGCGCCTTCCGCCGTCATCATCAGCCGGGGCCGCACCATCCCGTCCGCTAGGAGCTGTTCCAGCAGCGGTGAATCGTTCGCGGACACGCGGTTGGCCGGCGCGAGGGCCTCCACCATGGTCTTCGCCGCCACCGGAGGACCGCTCACCCAGGGTGAGACGGCGGCAAAGCGGCCAGTCCGTCGGTCCACGCTGAACCGGGGATCTGGCCCCACAAAGCTGACCACGCCGGCGCGCGCCAGGGCGGCCAGCTGTTCAGCGCGCAGCGCGGGCGGCCCGCTGGCCAGGCCCTCCACAAACGACTCAAACCAGCCACGCAGGCCGGCCACCCAAGACTCATCGGTGATGCCGCCGTCGGCCACTGCCGTTTTCAGCACCGCGCGCCCGTGATGCAGGGCGCCGATGGCCATCTTCACCGGATCCTCCTCGCCGATGGCGGAGCGGCGGGCGTCATCGAGCAGGTACTCGACGACGGCGGCATCCAGTTCAGCGCGCGATCCGAAGGACCTGCCCGCCAGGGGAGAAGCGAGGCCCGGCAGATCCAGCCGGTGCCGCGGCCCGACGTGCACGGCCAGGACGCTCTCCACCGCGGCCTCCCAGTTGGCGGCGCTGTGGGCATGCGGGCGCAGCGCCTCATCCAGCGCGGCCAGGAACGCGGATGCGTCGGGGACGGCCGCCGGCTGCGAGCGGACCAGGGTGGAGTAGTAGGCCCAGAGTGTGTCGCGGTGCAGAAGGGGCCAGAGATCGTGGTCGAAACCCGGGCGGATCCCGGTGGCCGCGAACCGCTCCAGCGCGGCCTCGGTCAGGTACCGCAGGGTGACCGACGCCGGGTAGTAGCCGGCCAGCGCCGCCTTGGCCCGGTACGGTGTGCCGCGGCGGGAGCCGGCAATGATCCGGGGCTCGTGGCCGGAAGGCTGATAGTCAAGCCGGGTTCCGGCGTCGATGAACTTTCCGCCGCGGCCCTCCGTGAGCTGGCCCATCACGTCGAAAAAGTTCAGCCCCATACCCCGGACCAGAACCGGTTCGCCGGGCGGAACCGCGGCCCAGTCGACGTCCGCCGGGACGGCAGGCGGAAAGTAGCTCAGGCCCAGCTGTGCGGCCGATGCCTGGAGTTCGCGCTGCTCAGGGTTCAGCCGGGACGCAAGGTGCCCCAAGGCCAGCACCACGGAATCGACCGTGAGCGAACCTCCGCCGCCGAGTCCGACATCGAACGTTCCGGTATATGGGATTGCCTCGCCCGGGGTGTCGTCATCTGGAGTGCCATCCCCCGGCGTCCCCGCTGTTCCGTGGTCTGACGGGCGCACCGACACGGCGGTGGTTTCGTGGAAACTGACGGTGACGCCGTCGGGCAGTTTTGCCGTCAACTCGTCCAGCGTGCAGCGCAGGTAGCGGCCGTACAGTGCCCGGCTGGGGAAGTCCCGCGATCCCAACGCAGCCAGTTCGGACCGCTCGTCCAGCG
The DNA here is from genome assembly GCF_014217545.1 of Pseudarthrobacter sp. NBSH8. Taxonomy (NCBI): domain Bacteria; kingdom Bacillati; phylum Actinomycetota; class Actinomycetes; order Micrococcales; family Micrococcaceae; genus Pseudarthrobacter; species Pseudarthrobacter sp. NBSH8. The sequence continues at coordinate 675,630 of NZ_CP043178.1, read as the reverse complement.
TCAGGGCAGGCATCGGCTCACGCTGCTGGCGGGCTCGCCAGCGGTCGAATGTGGTGCCCGCGACGGGCGGAGCCAGCCGGGGGTCCTCCGGGATAACCGTGGGATAGAAGGACTGGGTGTTCATGAGGTACAGCCGGGACTGGCCGGGCTGCCAGACATGCCCCGGGCCTGCCGGATAAGGGTCGATGACGTCGATATGGAGGGCTGCGGAGCCGGCATGGGCGGCGGAGTGTGCCGCCGCGTGTGCGAGCAGGCGCTCCAGGACACTGGTTCCCCGGGGTCCGGCGCCGATGATGGCTGTCCGGATGCTCTTCGATTTACCCACGGCATCCAGAGTATCGGCATGCGCCTCAGGCACTTGACTTGCCTACGGCGCGAAATTGTTGTTTGGATGGGGCGCATGACCACCACTGCAGCTGATCAAGCGCCCGGTTCATCGCCCGCCCCCGAACCCACCGATGAGAACGTCTGGCTGGAGGAAATCTACGGCGAGGCACCGCTTGCCTGGGTCCGGGAACAGAACGCACGCACCGAGGACCTCCTGGAGGACGCCGATTACGCAGGCCTGGAAGGAAGCATCCTGGAGGTGCTGGACTCCACGGACCGGATCGCCATGGTGGGCAAACGCGGCGAGTGGTACTACAACTTCTGGAAGGACCAGGCGAACCCGAAGGGGCTGTGGCGCCGCACCACCTGGGAAAGCTACCTGACGGACTCCCCCGACTGGGACGTCCTGCTGGATGTGGATGCCCTCGCCGACGCGGAGGGTGAAGAGTGGGTGTTCCACGGTGCCACGTTCCTGCGCCCTGCCGCCGGCGAACCATACCGCCTGGCCCTGCTGGCGCTCTCCCCCGACGGCGGCGACGCCAACCGCTACCGCGAGTTCGACGTCCGGACCCGCACGTTCGTTGACCCTGCCAGCGGCGGTTTTGACCTGCCGACGGCGAAGGGGAACGTCTCGTGGCTGGACGCGGACACACTGCTGGTCGCCTCCACGGCCGGGAACCTGCCGCGGACCGCCTCCTCCTACGCCCGGACCGCCGTCACCCTGCGGCGAGGCGAAACCCTCTCCGCGGCTGCCCGGCTTTTTGAGGTGCCGGACGGCCACATGATGGCTGTGGTGGCGCATGATTCCACTCCCGGTTTCGAGCGCACGTTCGCCGTGGACTACATCGATTTCTACAACCGCAGCACGTTTATCCGCTGGGACGACGCCTGGCTGGAGATTGACGCGCCGACAGACGTTAACCTCAGCGCGCACCGCGAGTGGCTCCTGTTCCGGCCGCAGCAGGACTGGTCCCTGGACGGCACGACGTACCCCGCCGGTTCCTTGTTGGCCGCGAAGTTCGAGGACTACCTTGCCGGCTCACGGGAGCTCTTGGTGCTTTTTGCCCCGGATGCGCACACGTCGCTGCAGTCGTGGAGCTGGACCCGGAATTTCCTGCTGTTGAACCTGTTGCGGGACGTCTCGTCCGAAATCCGGGTGCTGGATCCCTCCGCGCCGGGCGCAGCGTCCGACGGCGGCGCGACCAGCGGGGGCGCCTGGGCTTCCTCGTTGCTGGACGCCTGCCCGCCGCTGCACGACGTCAACGCCTACGCGGTGGATGACGAAGACGAAGGACCGGCCGACGGCGGTGCCGGCGACGACTTCTGGCTGGTCGCCACCGGCTTCACCACCCCCAGCACACTGATGCGCGGAACGCTGGAGCGCGCTGGTTCCGGCAGCACTGGTGAGGTGAGCGCTGATGAGGTGAGCACTGGCGTGGTGAGCCATCATGCGGAAGTGAAGGCGTCGCCGTCGTTCTTTGACGACCACCAATACGAGGTGCAGCAGCACTTCGCCGTGTCCGCGGACGGCACCCGGGTCCCCTACTTCCAGGTGGCTTCGCGGGACCTGGTCCTGGACGGGCAGAACCCCACACAGCTCTCCGGCTACGGCGGCTTCGAAGTCTCCCGGACCCCTGCGTACAGCGGAACAGTCGGCCGTGCTTGGCTGGAACGCCGGACCGCCACCTCTGGCGTGCCCGGCGAGGCAGCGCACTCCCGCGGCGGCGTCTACGTGGTGGCCAACATCCGCGGCGGCGGCGAATACGGGCCCTCATGGCACCGGGCCGCGCTCAAGGAAAACCGGCACCGCGCCTTCGAGGACTTTGCCGCCGTGGCGCAGCACCTCGTCCACCGTGGCGTCACCTCCCGGGAGCGGCTTGGCTGCGTGGGCGGGTCCAACGGCGGGCTGCTGGTGGGCAACATGCTCACGACTTACCCGGAGCTTTTCGGAGCCGTCTCCTGCGGCGTTCCGCTGCTGGACATGAGGCGCTACACGAGGCTCTCCGCCGGGCACTCCTGGATCGCCGAATACGGCGACCCGGACGTGGCGGCGGAATGGGAGTACATCAAGGCCTTCTCGCCGTACCACCTGCTCAGGGACGGTGTGGAGTACCCCGAAACATTCATCTGGACAGCCACGTCGGATGACAGGGTGGGACCGGTCCAGGCCCGCAAGATGGCTGCCCGGATGCAGGCGATGGGCATCCCGAATGTCTGGTTCCACGAGGCGCTGGAAGGCGGCCACGCCGGGGCGTCGGACAACCGGCAGGCCGCCGCTCTGCAGGCCCGCAGCCAGCACTTCCTGTGGCGGACGCTGGCAGGCGGATGAGCGTAGCGGCCTGCGTGGACGTCCGGCGGGCCAGACCGGCTGATGCCGTCCAACTGGCCGAAGTCCACACCCAGTGCTGGCAGCAGACCTACCCTGGCTTGATGTCAGACGCCTTCCTGGCTGCCCTGAAACCGGCCGACCGGCTGCCGATGTGGTGTCAGCTGTTGCTTGCCCCAGAGCCGGCCGCCTGGGTGGCGTGCGTGGACGGTTCAGTGGTGGGGTTCTCCGCAACCCGCACAGTGCCGCAAGGGGACACCGATCAGGATTTGCCCACCTCAGGGAGCCTGGAGCTGTGGGGGCTCTATCTGATTAAGTCCCATCAGGGCCTCGGTCTGGGACGCAGGCTGCTTGAGGCTGCACTCGGCGCAGGGCCCGCCAGCCTCTGGGTGGCCGCTGGAAATGGCAAGGCCATCGGATTCTACGAACGGCTGAGATTCGCTCCTGACGGGGCCGAGGACCGCGTGGCAGATTGGGAAGACCTTCACGAAATCAGGATGATCCGCTCCCGCTAACCCGCTCCCGGCGCAGGTCTTCCGCAGGTCTTTCCGCCCGCAGGCGGCGCCCCGGACGTTGTGGGCCGGGCCTGGGACAGGCGTTCGACGGCCGTTTTGCACTGCGTGCCCCGTTCTGCGTATCCTTGGTGGGCTAGTAATAGCCATTGGAGACGTGCCAGAGCGGCCGAATGGGCTTCACTGCTAATGAAGTGTGGGGCACAACTCCACCGGGGGTTCAAATCCCCCCGTCTCCGCGTTTGGCCCCGGTCCTGGACCGGGGCCTTTTGCGTTCCCGGGGCAGGAGCCGGGCGTGGTCCGCGGGCTGGGCTGACGGTCCGGGGTGCGGACGCCAGGGGCTCCACCCGGGGCGGCGGTGGCAGGATAGTGGAATGGCAGCAAGCAACGCCCCAGGGACGGAAACCAGCACAAGCCAGGCGTGGAATCCCCGCCTGGCGCTACTGGTGGCTGCCACGTTCTTTATGGAGTTCCTGGACGGCACCATCCTGACCACCGCCATCCCCAACATCGCCAGCGACTTTGGCGTTCCGGCCGCGGACGTAAACATCACCATGACGGCCTACCTCATGACCGTGGCCATGGGAATTCCGCTCAGCGGCTGGCTCGCTGAACGCGTGGGGGCGCGCAAAGTATTCTGCGTCGCAATTGCCCTCTTTACGCTCGCCTCGTTGGCCTGCGCCGTCAGCCCCGACCTGACCGTGCTGACGCTGAGCCGGATCCTGCAGGGCGCCGGCGGGGCCATGATGGTTCCTGTTGGCACCCTCCTGGTACTGCGCGGCACACCAAAGTCCGAACTCCTGCGCGCCACGGCCTTCCTGGTGTGGCCCGCGTTGCTGGCGCCCGTACTGGCGCCGCTGGTGGGCGGCGCCTTGACCACCTACCTGTCGTGGCACTGGATCTTCCTCATCAATCTTCCGCTGGGCGCGGCTGCCTTCATCGCCGCACTGAGGCTGGTTCCAACCGGCGCAGGGGACAGCACCCGCCGGCTGGACTGGCTGGGCCTGCTCCTCACCACAACCGGCGTGGGCGCCCTGGTGGTGGGCCTGGAACTGGCCACCGCACACCCCGACGGTCCATGGGCTGCATTGAGCGCCGCTGCAGGCGGGTGTGCCCTCACGGCGGCCGTACTGTGGATGAGGCAGGCCAAAAATCCTCTGTTCGACCTCAGTGTTTTTTCAACGCGCACATTCCGGGCCATGGCTACCGGCGGGTTTGTCTACCGCTTGACCATCAGCTCGGTGCCGTTCCTCCTGCCGCTTATGTTCCAGACCGGCTTCGGCTGGTCGCCCCTGCACGCAGGAATCATGGTCGCGGCCGTGTTCATCGGCAACATCGGCATCAAGCCGGCCACCACGCCGCTGATCCGACGTTTCGGTTTCCGGGCCATGCTGGTCTTCGGCTCCCTGGCCTCGGCGGTGACCTTCGCACTGTGCGCCCTGCTCACTCCGGACACGCCGCAGGCCCTGACTTTCGCCTTGCTGGTCTGCAGCGGGGCTTTCCGCTCCATCGGCTTCTCCGCCTACGCGTCAGTGCAGTACGCGGACATCGCGCCCGCCCAGCTGACGTCGGCCAATTCCGTGTCGGCGACCCTGGTGCAGCTCGCTGCAGGGGCCGGCATCGCTGTTGGCGCCCTGCTGATCCGGATTTTCGACGGCGCGGGGGCCTTCCCCGCCGATCACGCCGGCCCCTTCCGCGGGGCCTTCCTCACCATGGCCGTCCTGATGCTCTTGAGTACGGCGGACAGCGTGTCACTGCACCGGCAGGCTGGCGCCGAGGTCAGCCGGCCTGGGCAAGCACCAGCGGAAGAACAGCCCCCGCCCCCGCCTGGCGCAGGGCACGTCCAGCAACGGTAACGGTCCACCGGCTGTCCACGAGATCGTCAATCAGCATCACGCCCTGGCCCCGAAGTGATGCCATGGCCACGTCCAGCTGCGGCCCCACCACCACACGGTCCCAGACTCCCGCGAGCCGGTACGCACTGTTGCCGCCGCGGCTTCCCGTGGGTCCGCCGTGGCCCAGGGCCAGCTCGCCAAGGTAAGGGATCCGGCCGATTTCAGAAATTCCCTGGGCAAGGGACCGGACCAGTTCGGGCTTGCTGCGGGAAGGCATGCTGACGATCGCGGCCGGCCGTCCTGCACCGCTCCAGCCCGGGTTCCGGCCGTCACCGGTAGCCCATTCCCGCAGGACCTGGACACAGGCCTGCAGCATGGCGGGATCCACCGGCCGGTCCGCGGCGCCGGCCGCGAAAAGTTCCCGCAGTGCGCCGCCCCAGCCGAGATCAGTCAGCCTGGCCAGCACGCGGCCGTCCGCCAGCCCTTCGTCCGGCTTGATCTTGCCCTTAACCGGAACGCCCAGGCGGTCCATGCCGCTGGGCCACTGCAGCCGTGCCTCCAGGACGCCGCCGGCGCGGGTGAGTGTCTGGCCCGCCGCTGCCGTGGCATCCGCGGCTATGTCAGCCCGGAACCAGCGGCCTGCGCAGTTATCGCACTTCCCGCAGGGGTGCGCGGTCTCATCATCGAGGACCGAGGTGATGTATTCCATCCGGCATCCGGCGGTGTCCTGGTAGATCACCATGGAGTCCTGCTCATCCACCCTGGCCTCGGCGATCCGACGGTAGCGCTCGGCGTCGTAGATCCAGGGCTGGCCGGTTGAACGCCACCCGCCACCGACCCGTTCCACGGCGCCGTCCACGGCCAGGACCTTCAGCAGAAGCTCCAGCGGAGTGCGGCGGAGATCAACCCGGGCCTCCAACGCAACCGTTGACACGGCAGTGCCGGCCTCAGCCAACGCCGTCAGCACCGCTGTGGCTTTTTCCTCCGAGGGCATGGAAGCGGTGGCGAAGTACTGCCAGATATCCCGGTCCTCAGAACCCGGCAGCAACAGGACATCTGCGTTCGCCACACCACGGCCCGCTCGGCCCACCTGCTGGTAATACGCCACGGGGGAAGACGGTGCCCCGAGGTGGACCACGAAGCCAAGATCCGGTTTGTCGAAGCCCATGCCGAGCGCCGAGGTGGCTACCAGCGCCTTGACCTGGTTGTCCTTGAGCATCTGCTCCGCGCGCTCCCGGTCCGCGGGATCGGTCCTGCCGGTGTAGGCCTGCACGGTGTGCCCGGCTTCGGCGAGAAGCCGGGCGGTGTCCTCCGCGGCGGAAACTGTCAGCGTGTAGATGATGCCGCTGCCGGGCAGGTCGGCCAGGTGCGTCAGGAGCCAGCCCAGCCGTTCGCGCGAATTCGGGAGGGTGAGGACGCCCAGCCGCAGGGAATCACGGCCCAGGGTTCCGCGGATGGTGAGGACCCCCGCGCCAAGCTGTTCCTCGATGTCATGGACCACGCGCGAGTTCGCCGTGGCAGTGGTGGCCAGGACAGGAACGGACTCCGGCAGCCGGGTGATCAGGTCAGCGATCCGGCGGTAGTCCGGCCGGAAATCGTGGCCCCAGTCCGAAATACAGTGTGCCTCGTCAATCACCAGCAGGCCCGTCCGCCGAATGAGCTCCGGCAGCTGGTTTTCGCGGAAGGACGGGTTGGTGAGCCGTTCCGGCGACACCAGCAACACGTCGACTTCATCGGCGGCGAGCTGTTCCCGGACGGTGTCCCATTCCAGCTGGTTCGCCGAGTTGATGGCCACAGCACGCACTCCGGCGCGGGCAGCGGCAGCCACCTGGTCCCGCATCAGGGCCAGCAACGGCGAAACGATCAGGGTAGGGCCGGCCCCGCGGCGCCGGAGCAGCAGGGACGCCACAAAGTACACCGCCGATTTTCCCCAACCGGTACGCTGGACCACCAAAGCCCGCCGGCCGCCGTCGACCAGCGCTTCAATCGCCTCAAACTGTCCGTCGTGGAAATCCGCCTCCGGATGCCCCACAAGTTCGCGGAGAACCTCCAAAGCCTGGCTTTTTGTGGCGGACGGTGAGTCAGGGGAAGCGGAAAGAAGGGCGGCGTTCTGGGTATCGACCATTGATTCAGTATCCCAGCCCGCACCGACACCCATAAAGCCGGGACCTCCGTATGTGGACAACCGGGAAGGTCCGCGGCTCCACGTAAGATAAGACCCGTGACTAGCGAACAGACAAAGACTTTTGACCTCTCGGCATCCTTCAAGGCCTACGACGTCCGGGGCATCGTGGGCGAATCCATCACCGCTGAAATCGTCGAAGCCGTGGGCGCCGCGTTCGTTGATGTCCTGGAACTGGAAGGACAGACGATCCTGGTGGGCGGCGATATGCGTCCCTCCTCTCCCGAGTTCGCCAAGGCTTTCGCCGACGGTGCGGCCACCCGCGGAGCCGACGTCAAGCTCCTTGACCTGATCTCCACCGATGAGCTCTACTTCGCCTGCGGTTCCCTCAACGCCGCCGGCGCCACGTTCACCGCCAGCCACAACCCTGCCGAATACAACGGCATCAAGATGTCGAAGGCCGGCGCGCAGCCCATCTCCTCCGAATCAGGCCTCAAAGAGATCCAGGCACTCGCCGAGCAGTACCTCAACGAAGGCTCCATCCCGGCGGCCCCCGCCCGCGGCCTGATCGGCGTCCACGACGTCCTGAAGGACTACTCCGAGTACCTCCGCCAGCTGGTGGACCTCTCCGGATCCCGGCCGCTCAAGGTAGTTGTCGACGCAGGCAACGGCATGGCCGGCCTCACCACGCCGGCGGTGCTGGGCAACGCCCTCCTGCCCAAGCTGCCGTTCGAGATCATCCCCCTGTACTTCGAGCTGGATGGTTCCTTCCCGAACCACCCGGCAAATCCCCTCGAGCCGGAAAACCTCCGCGACCTGCAGGCGGCCGTCATTGAGCACGGCGCCGATCTCGGCCTGGCATTCGACGGCGACGCCGACCGCTGCTTCGTCATCGACGAAAAGGGCGAGCCTGTGTCGCCGTCGGCCGTCACCGGTATGGTGGCACGCCGCGAAATCGCCCGCGCCCAGGCGCAGGGCGAGGCGACGCCCACGGTCATCCACAATCTGCTCACCTCCCGTGCAGTGCCGGAACTGGTAGAGCACGACGGCGGCCGCGCCGTCCGCACGCGCGTGGGCCACTCCTTCATCAAGGCAGTCATGGCCGAGGAAGGTGCCGTGTTCGGCGGCGAGCACTCAGCCCACTTCTACTTCCGCGACTTCTGGAACGCAGACACCGGGATGCTCGCAGCCATGCACGTGCTCGCTGCCCTCGGCGAGCAGGACGGACCGTTATCCGAGCTCGGCCGCGAGTACGAACCCTATGTCTCCTCCGGCGAGATCAACTCGGAGATCCAGGACAAGGCCGGCGCCGTTGAGCGTGTCCGCACCGACTTCGCCGCCGAGGACATCACCGTGGACACCATGGACGGCAGCACGTTCACGGCAAATGACGGCAGCTTCTGGTTCAACCTGCGCCCGTCCAACACGGAACCCTTCCTCCGCCTGAACGTGGAAGCAACGGACCGGTCCACGATGGAACGCGTCCGCGACCGCGTGCTCTCCAATGTCAGGCGCTAAGCCGGAAGTGGCCTACGAAGCCACAGAAACCGACGGCCCCGCTGCGGTGGCTTCTTGGCGGGATTCCGTTCCGGAGGCCTCGGCCACGGACCTGGAAAACCTACTGGGCACAGGCGTGGGCGCAGCCCAGGAACAGCTCGAGCGAAACGGCGGCTTCCTGCCGTTCGCACTGGTGGTGGAGAACGACGGCGAAGTCCGCCTCGTGGCCGTTACACCGGCTGATGCCCAGGACGGCTCCGACGCTGACTTCGACGCGGACACGATGATCAGCGACCTCACCGAGCTGCTCCGGCAGAACCGGGCTGATTTCCGGGCCGCCGCTGTCGTCTGCGACATCCTCTTGATCGAGGAAGAAACAGATGCCATCCATGTGGCTGCCGAACACCGCGATGGATCCGTCTTCGCCGCGGTCCTCCCCTACACCGCCAACACCGGGACGCACGAATGGGAGTTTGGCCAGCTCGCCGCTGACACCAGCGAACCCACCGTCTGGGTGGGCTAGACCGCGCCCCGGTTGCCGTGAAAATCAACGCCTTCGCAGACGTCAGCCTTCGGGCGCTGATGGTCCTGGCCGCCGCGCCCGGGGCCACCCTCCTGACTACACAGAACATCGCCGATGCCGTGGGCACTCCGTACAACCACGTCAGCAAGGCGATGGCCAAACTGCGGACACTGGGCCTGATCGACGTTGAGCGCGGCAGGTCGGGCGGATCCAGGCTCAGCCCCGCTGGCCGCCGGGCAACGGTGGGCCAGGTCCTGCGGGACCTTGACACCCGGACGGATGCGGCCGATTGCGTCGCGCCGGGCGGCGACTGCCCGCTGATCCACGAATGCACGCTTCGCGCCGCGCTGGCCCGCGCCCGCGAAGCGTTTTACCGGGAACTTGATGGAGTTGTTGTGGCCGAACTTCCCGGCTCTCGGCAGATGGCACCCGTCTTCCAGATGATCGGCCTGCGCCCCGGCCTGTAGCCCCGCGCCGCGCCCACCTCACCGCCAATTTGATTCCAACTTCTACGAGGTGTAGAACTTGAGTTACGAATATACGCATTTCAAATGTAAGTATTCACATTGACCGGGCGCAAGCCCGGCCCCTATCGCAGGAGTACACATGCTCTCGGACAAATCCCGCCCCGTCATTGAGGCCACGCTGCCGCTCGTCGGTTCCCGGATCGGCGCCATCACTCCCAAGTTCTATGCACGGCTGTTCGCCGCCCACCCGGAACTGTTGGATGGCCTGTTCAGCCGCTCCAACCAGCGCTCGGGCGACCAGCAGCAGGCGCTGGCCGGAAGCATCGCCGCTTTCGCCACGCACCTGGTCAACAACCCGGGCACCCTCCCCGAAACCGTGCTGTCCCGCATCGCCCACCGGCACGCGTCACTCGGCATCACTGAGCCCCAGTACCAGGTGGTCTACGAGCACCTTTTCGCGGCCATCGCGGAGGATTTGGCCGAAGTCATTACCCCGGAAATCGCCGAAGCTTGGACCGAGGTTTACTGGCTGATGGCCGACGCCCTGATCAAGCTCGAAAAGGGCCTTTACGCAGCACAGGCCAACGGCAAGATGTGGACGCCATGGAAGGTTGCGTCAAAGGACCATGCCGGTACCGGCTCCATGACCTTCACGCTGGAACCCGCAGACGACACCCCGGTCACGCCCGCCCTGGCCGGCCAGTACGTCAGCGTCAAGGTCCAACTCCCCGACGGCCTTCGCCAGGTCCGGCAGTACTCACTTTCGGGCGATGCAGGTACGAGCCGCAGCTTCACCACCAAGATCGATGACGGCGGCGAGGTCTCCCCTGTGCTGCACAACGCCGTCGAGGTTGGCGACGTCCTGGAAATTTCGAATCCCTACGGCGAGATCACCCTGAAGGACGGCGACGGCCCGGTGGTTCTGGCATCGGCCGGCATCGGTTGCACGCCGACGGCGTCGATCCTCCGGTCCCTCGCCGAGTCGGGCTCCGACCGGCAGGTGCTGGTGCTGCACGCGGAAAGCACGCTGGACAGCTGGGCGTTGCGCAGTCAGATGACGGACGACGTCGAACGCCTGGACGGCGCTGACCTACAGCTGTGGCTTGAAGAGCCACGCGACGGGGCCAACAAAGGGTTCATGTCGCTGCGTGAAGTGGACCTGCCCGCCAACGCATCGCTGTACCTCTGCGGACCGCTGCCATTCATGAAGCACATCCGCAACGAGGCCATCAACGCAGGCATCCCCGCCACGAAAATCCATTACGAGGTCTTCGGACCGGACATCTGGCTGGCCAGCTAATCCCCACTGCCTCCCCAATCTCGCAAGCTCGACTGGGGCCCCTCGGCAGCGTGGGCCCACCCGGAATACCGACGACGGCGGCCCCGCACCTTTCTTGCAAAAGGTGCGGGGCCGCCGTCGTGATTAGCGGGGGACTCAGCCCAGGCGGGACTTCAGGCCGGCAAGCTCGGACTGCAGCGCCTCGGGGAGGGAACCGCCGAAGTTGGCGTACCACTCCTCGATGGATGCGAGCTCGGTGGCCCACTCTGCCGGGTCGACGCGGACAGCCTCTTCGACCTGTGCGGGCGTCATATCCAGGCCCTTAAGATCGATGGATTCACCCGTGGGGACAAAGCCGATCGGCGTCTCGACGGCGCCTGCCTTGCCTTCCAGTCGCTCGATGGCCCACTTGAGGACGCGGGCGTTATCGCCGAAGCCAGGCCAGGCGAAGCCGCCCTCGGCCGTGCGGCGGAACCAGTTGACCAGGAAGATCTTGGGCAGGCGTTCCGGGTTGCCCTTGGCGGACAGATTGACCCAGTGGTTCAGGTAATCGCCGGCGTCGTAGCCAATGAAGGGCAGCATGGCCATGGGGTCGCGGCGCACAACGCCTACTGCTCCGGCTGCAGCGGCAGTGGTCTCCGAGGACAGCGTGGAGCCCATGAAGATGCCGTTTGACCAGCTGCGGGCCTCGGTCACCAGGGGGATGGTGGACTTGCGGCGGCCGCCGAACAGGATCGCGGAAAGCTCCACTCCGTCCGGGTTGTTGTACTCCTCGGCCAGCATGTCGATCTGGTCGATCGGCGTGCAGAAGCGCGAGTTCGGGTGGGCTGCCGGCTTATCGGAGTCCGAGGTCCAGGAAGTTCCCTGCCAGTCGGTCAGGTGAGCAGGCACTTCCTCAGTCATACCCTCCCACCACACGCCGCCGTCGTCGGTCAGTGCGACGTTGGTGAAGATGCTGTTGCCCTTGGCGATGGCGCGCATCGCGTTGGGGTTGGTGCCCCAGCCAGTGCCCGGGGCAACGCCGAAGAGGCCGGCCTCGGGGTTAACGGCGCGGAGTTCGCCTTCCTTGCCGAACCGCATCCAGGTGATGTCGTCGCCAAGGGTTTCCACCTTCCAGCCCTCGATGGTGGGATCGAGCAGCGCGAGGTTGGTCTTGCCGCAGGCAGACGGGAAGGCAGCCGAGACGTAGTACGTCTTCTGCTCCGGCGACGTCAGCTTCAGGATGAGCATATGCTCGGCCAGCCAGCCTTCGTCGCGGGCCATCACGGAGGCGATGCGGAGGGCGTAGCATTTCTTGCCCAGCAGCGCGTTGCCGCCGTAGCCGGAACCAAAGGACCAGATGGAGCGCTCCTCGGGGAAGTGCACGATCCACTTGTCCGGGTTGCACGGCCACGGCACGTCGGCCTGGCCGGCTTCGAGCGGCGCACCCAGGGAGTGCAGGGCCGGCACGAAGAAGGCATTGGTCTCGGTGATCCGGTTCAGGACGTCGGTGCCGATGCGGGCCATGATGCGCATCGAGGCAACAACGTAGGCGCTGTCGGTGATCTCGACGCCGAACTTGGGATCTTCGGCATCCAGATGGCCCATGACGAACGGGATCACGTACATGGTGCGGCCGCGCATGGAGCCGCCGAACAGTCCGCGCAGCTTCTGCTTCATTTCGACCGGGGCCATCCAGTTATTTGTGAAGCCGGCGTCGTGCTCCTTCTCGGAGCAGATGAAGGTCTGCTCTTCGACACGGGCTACGTCCGCGGGATCAGAGAATGCCGCGAAAGAGTTAGGGAAGAGCTCCTGGTTCAGGCGCGTCAGCGTCCCTGCTGCGACGAGTTCGTCAGTGAGACGCGTGTTTTCCTCTTCGGTACCGTCAACCCAGTGGATGCGGCCCGGCTGAGTAAGTTCAGCAACCTCTTCGACCCATGCCAGCAGGCCAGCATGTGTAGTGGGTGCTTTCTCAAGCAGCGGCAGTCTTGCGAGATCGCCCATTGCGGTTCCCTTCCTCGGGTTCATCGGTGTGGACTAAATGCTATTGGCCGCCAAGGGACCCAAACTGGACCAGCCGTGCACGTTGGTGAGCGTTTGAACCGAAAACCGCGCAAATTCAAGGAAAAGGCGGACAAATTGGTGGAATTAAGTGACGAAGGTCACCTAGACCGGTCTAGTTGGCTAGATTACAGGCTTCTCGATTTGGAACTCCGGCCCTCCCTCGCGTAAAGTAATTCGAGGTTCGGGGAGCAAGAAACTCCGCGAAACACAAGATGCGCCCATAGCTCAGCTGGATAGAGCGTCTGTCTACGGAACAGAAGGCCGGGGGTTCGAATCCCTCTGGGCGCACAGAGCAAGGCCCGTATCGGTTCGCCGGTACGGGCCTTTTGTCATTTAAGTTAGGCCCCGGGCGGCACCCGTCTTCCGCTTCGGGAACTGCCGGGGCAGGCCGACGGAAATGCGTCACTTCTGGTCGCAAACCCCTGCACCGCCCCTGGATTCGCGCGGGTGAGCCCGCCATGCGTGGTCAAATGTTACGCAGTTCTGCGTCACAGGATTGACGACGGCGGCACTCCCCGCCTCAAGGGAGGCGGGCGTAGGCTGGACGAATGACGCCTGCAACGCTGCAACGTGAATTCGATGTCATTGTGATCGGCGCCGGTGCCGTGGGGGAAAACGTCGCCGACCGGGTGGTCCAGGGCGGCCTGACGGCCGTCCTCATTGAAGCCGAACTGGTGGGCGGCGAATGCTCATACTGGGCCTGCATGCCATCCAAAGCCCTGCTTCGACCAGGCACGGCCCTGCACGGCGCACAGTCCGTACCGGGCGCGGTGGAAGCCATCACACTGACACTTGATGCAGCGGCAGTCCTTAAGCGCAGGGACTACTTCACCGCAAACTGGCAGGACGACAGCCAGGTGAAGTGGCTGGAAGATGCCGGGATTGAGCTGATCCGCGGCCACGGCTGGATCACCGCGCCACGCACCGTTGGAGTAGCCGGGCTGGACGGCAACACTTACGAGCTCAAGGCCCGTCACGCCGTCGTCCTCGCCACCGGCTCAAGGCCAACTACACCTCCCATCGACGGACTGGCAGACCTGCAGGTCTGGGGCACCCGCGAAGCCACCTCGGCCAAGGAGGTGCCGGAGCGGCTGGCTGTGATCGGCGGCGGCGTGGCGGGCACAGAGCTGGCGCAGGCATTCGCACGCCTGGGCTCGGACGTGACGCTGGTAGCCAGGAGCGGACTGCTGGGCACGTTTCCTGCGGAGGCCAGCAGGCTTGTGGTCGCGGGGCTGCGCGCGGACGGCGTTGCGGTCCGCCTCAACACGTCCACCGAAAGTGTCCGGGAAAACGACGACGGCACGTTCACCCTCACGGTTCAGGACGGGGCGCCGGACGGACGAACCACTGTCACAGCCGACAAGGTCCTCGTTTCAACCGGCCGGCATCCCGCCCTCGAAGGCCTCGGCCTGGAAAGTTTGGGCTTCGAGGCCCGGGACGGGCAGCCGCTGAAACTCACTACCGACTCCACTGGCCTAGTCCAGGGCATCCCGGATGCGCCGGGCACCCCGAACGTTCAGGGCGAGGAGGGCTCGGATGGAGAGGATCCCTGGCTCTACGCCGTTGGCGACGCCGCCGGCAGCAACTTTTTCACCCACCAGGGTAAGTACGAGGCCCGCGCTACCGGCGACGCCATCGCGGCCCGCGCCAAGGGCGAGCTCCGCGGCACCCCAAAGCCCTGGAGCCGGTACGCCCAGACCGCCAACCAGCATGCCGTCCCCAATGTGGTGTTCACCGACCCCGAACTGGCGGCTGTGGGGCGCACAGTGGAACAGGCGAAGCGGGACGGCTACAACGTGGCGTCCGTGGAACTGCCCATCGAGGTGTCGGGTTCGTCCCTGCATTCCGAACACTACGAAGGCTGGGCGCAACTGGTGGTGGACGAGGACCGCCGAGTCCTGCTGGGAGCCACTTTCGCCGGCCCGGACGTGGGTGAGCTGCTGCACGCCGCCACCATCGCAGTGGTGGGCGAGGTCCCGCTGGATCGGCTGTGGCATGCGGTACCGTCGTTTCCCACCGTCAGCGAGGTGTGGCTGCGGCTCCTGGAAAAGTACGGCCTGTAGTCGGGGCCGCAAGTGCCCGTTCGCGCTGGCCTGCTCCGCCCGCGCGCCTACAAGGGCCTGCGCTATTTGAACTGACCAGTCAGTTCAGTTAGGCTTGGGGCGGACATACCCCGTCGAAAGGCCATTCTTGCTCTCCGTACAGCAGCTCCATGTGAAAGGCCGGCGCGACGATTTGCTCCCGCCCACCTCTCTGCGGGTCGGCCGGGGTGAGCTCCTCCTCGTCACCGCCGAACGCCAGGACCAGCGGACAGCCCTTGCCCTGACCATCAGCGGGCGCATGAAACCTACTGGCGGCCGGATCTCGTGGGCCGCCAACGAACGCACCAAATCCCTCAGGCTCGCGAGCGCACTGGTGGATTCCCCCAATGTGAATGAGCCCGAGCAGCACCTCAGCGTCCGGGACCTTGTCACCGAGGACCTCGCCCTGATCCCCCGCCGCTACCGGGGCGCCCTGCTCAGCCAGCCTTGGCTCAAAGTCAACAGTTTCGAGGACATCGCGGACTTGTGGACTGAGCAGCTGGCCCCGGACCGGCGCATTGAACTGCTGACAGCCCTGGCGCTCGCCAACCCGTACACCGACCTCCTGGTGGTGGACTCCCCCGACAGGCACGGTGCGCATTCCGCGGACTGGCTCCCGCGGCTTGAGGAGCTGGCGTACGACGCCGGCCGGCCGCTCGCCGTCGTCGTCACCGTTACTGCCCTCCCGGCAGGGTGGGCGGGGCCGGCCGCGGTGATCGGCAACGCTTTCCCCGACGCCGACGAAGTACCCGATGCGCCGGCCCTCACAGACGAAGAAACCGAATCCCTCTTACGTGAAACCGAGGATGCCAAGTGACCGTGCTGCGGCTGGCCCGTTCCGAACTCAAGCGGATGACCGGCGGGTTGCTGCCAAAGCTGACCATCCTGGCCCTGATCATGGTGCCGCTCCTGTACGGGGCCGTGTACCTGTACGCCAACTGGAACCCCTACGGGAACCTGAACCAGATCGAGGCCGCCCTGGTGGTTGAAGACACCGGGGCCACGTCCAGCGACGGCACCGAGCTCCAGGCGGGCAAGAAGGTGGCTGACGGCCTCGTGGAGGGCAACGTCTTCAACTGGCAGGCGGTCCCCACGGCGGCTGAGGCCGATGCAGGGGTCAGCAGCGGCAAGTACGCGTTTGCGCTGAAGATCCCGGCGGAGTTCTCGACGAACCTGGTCTCACCTGGCAGCTTCGATTCAGCCAGCCAGGCGATGCTGAACGTCACCACCAACGATGCCAACAACTACCTGCTGAGCACCATCGTGGACAAACTGACCACCGCGGTGCACACAACCGTGGCCAAGGAAGTGGGCGAAGAGACGGCGAACCAGCTGCTCACGGGCTTCGGCACCATCCACGCCCAGATGCTCAAGGCCGCAGACGGCGCCGGGCGGCTGGCGGACGGCGTGGCAACCCTCCGCGACGGGACGGTCACCCTGCATAAGGGCACGAGCGAGCTCAGCGCTGGAGCCGGCGAGCTCTACAACGGGCAGCTGAAATTGCGTGACGGCGCCAATCAGCTGACCGACGGCGCCGGGCAGCTCAGCAGCGGGCTCTCCGTCCTGAAAGAGAAGACCGCCATGCTGCCCACCGACACCAGGACCCTCGCCAACGGCGCGGCACAGGTGGCAGCGGGGAATGCGCAGCTGAACACCAAGGTCCAGGACGTCGTCACGCAGCTCGATGCCGCGGACCAGGGTCTCCGGACGCGGGTGATCGAATCGAATGCCCGCCTGGTCGCATCCGAAGCGATCACCCAGCTGCAGGCAGACGAAATCCTGGCCGACTTCGATACGGTGGCAGCCTCCAGTCCCGTGGCCGCAGCGAAAACCCGGATCCAGGCCGACGCCACTCAGATCCAGCAGATCGCGGACGGTTCCGAGGCCGTGAGCGTCGGCGCAGCACAGCTGGCAACGGCCACCCCGGCCCTGAAGGACGCCATTGTTCAGGCCTCCGGTGGCGCGGACCGGCTCCATACCGGGGCGGCCACGCTGGCCACCGGCGAGCAGTCCGCGCTGGACGGCACCGGGCGCCTCGTCCAAGGAGCGCAAACGCTCGACGCCGGCGCGGGGCAGCTTGAGGCGGGGGCCGCCACCGCAGCCGACGGCTCACGGACGTTGGCCGACGAAATTGCCAAGGGAGCCGGGCAGGTGCCCAACCCGGACGATTCGCAGAAGAGCAGCCTCTCAGAGGTGATTGCTGATCCCGTTGCGGTCAGCAATGTCTCCCAGGCGAAGGCGGACTCCTACGGTGCCGGGCTGGCACCGTTCTTCCTGACGCTCGCCTTGTGGATCGGCATCTTCATGCTGGTCCAGGCGATGCGGCCCATCACCCAGCGGGCCCTGGCGTCGAACGCCCCGGCCTGGAAAATCGCCGTCGGCGGCTGGCTTCCGTTCCTGGCCGTTTCGGTGGTGCAGGCGAGCCTGCTGACCCTCGTGGTGAATCTGGCGCTGGGCCTCAACCCCGCGCATCCAGTACTGATGTGGCTGTTTATGCTGGCCGCGGCCATGGCCTTCAGCGCAATCATCCAAGGCATCGTGGCGCTGCTGGGGTCGCCCGGCAAGCTGGTGGTGCTGATCCTGCTGGTGCTCCAACTGGTCTCCTCGGGCGGCACGTTCCCCTGGCAGACCACCCCGCAGCCGCTTCACGTGGTCCACGAAATCCTGCCCATGGGCTACGTGGTCACGGGCATGCGGCACCTCATCTACGGCGCGGAGCTGTCCGGGATCGTGCCCACTGTCCTGGGGCTGCTCGGCTACACGTTGTTGGGCGCTGCGATGTCCACCTTTGCGGTCCGGAAGCACAAGTACTGGACGCTCAAAACGCTCAAACCGGAGATCGCGGTATGAGCCAGCCCGTGCCCGGAGCTGGCGCGCCTGATTCTGCCGCGTCTGATCCCGGCGTGCACGATCCTGTAGACCATGTTCCCGCCGCCGGGCCCGATCCGGCCATGCATGGGCCGGCCGAGAAGAAACGCCGCCCGGCCCGGACCAACGCCACCCGGCAGAAGCTCTTCGACGCATCCATGGAGCTCATTGGCCAGCGTGGCGCAGCTGGCGTCACAGTGGACGAGATCGCCGCGGCGGCGGGTGTCTCCAAGGGCACCGTCTACTACAACTTCGGCAGCAAGTCGGACCTGATCGCGCAGCTGCTGCGGCACGGTGTGGACATCCTGAAGGCACGCCTGATCAGCGAGGCCGGGCAGCCCGGCTCCGATCCGCTGGCGTCCATGGAGGCAATGATCGGGCAGGCCATGGATTTTATGGCCGATTACCCGTCCTTCGCCCGTTTGTGGGTGAGCGAAAACTGGCGGACTCCCAGCGAATGGCGGGACACGTTCGCGGTGCTCCGGGCTGAGCTCCTGGCGGTGATCGGCGCGGCCATAGAGAACGTGGCTGCCGTCTACCCTGTGGACGAAACGATTTCGCGGGGCAGCCTGGAAACAGCGATCTTTGGCGCCTGCTTCGTGGTGGGGCTGGACCGGCAGACGTACAACCCCGAACGTACCCGTGACCAAAGCGTTGCAGCAATCATGGCAATCATGCGCGGCTATGTCGTGAAGTAGCAGGATGATTGAACACATGCGCCACATGGGTAACAGCGGGAAATTCGCAGTGATCGCGGCTGTCGCCGCCTTGGGCATGCTGGTGCTCACCGCCATCACCCTGGAAGAAACCGTGATGGTCACGTTCCTGGGCCTGGTTGCGCTGGCCTACGTGGCGGCCATAGCGGAGGTCCTGGCCCGCGGGCGCCGCTTTGTGTTGGTGGCCACCGCTGCGGGTTCCAGCTTCACCATTGCCTTCTCCCTGGCCTTCGTCAGCACCTGGGAACTGGCCTTCGCCGAGCAATCATCGTTCTTCGGCACACCGCTCCCCACCGGGGATCCGGACAACTATTTCTACTGGGGTGCGGCCTCAGCAGTTGCCACCCTAGTGGTCCTCTTCCTTGGCACTGCCTGGCCCGCGGGAAGGCGTCCGGGGACTGCCAAACGGAAGCCCCCACCGGCCAAGCGGCGGCCCGCGTCCGGCGCAGGCCGGCCTGCTGGGCGGCGCCCGGCAGCCGGGGGCACCGCCACACGGACCGCGGCCACCCGTGGCGCGGCACCACGGGGTGCGGCCACAGCTCAGCGCGCGTCAGGGCTCCGCCCACCCGCCCGGATGCCTGACACGGCAGCCAAGCGGCCGTCGCCGTCCGCTTCCCCGGTCCGCAAGCCGACACCCAAACCGGGCACCAAGACGGGCGCCAAACCGGCGCCCCGCCGCTGACCCAGCCGCAGACCGCGCCGGCCTCGGCCAGCGACTACCGCCGTCGCCACTCCTCCAGGAGGAGCAGCCCGCCAGCCGGTTCAGCCGGCGTCGGGACCTCCCCCAGCGCCAGCCAGGCAGCGCTCATGCCCACCACGGGAACCAGCAGGGTGAAAGGCACCACGGCCGACGACGGGTAGCTGGCCAGGAGCCGGTTCCAGATTCCGTACCCCACCAGCGATGCGAAAATGGCCGTGTACAGGGCACTCAGGATCGTGGCCGGCTGGAGGTCTGCCAGGGTGCTGAACACCGCCTCCGGGCCGTCCACCAGCAGCGACAGTCCGGCGAGCGGCAGGGGCACTACTGCGCCGGACCAGACCACCAGCCCCAGCCCGGAGGCGGCCTTGGCCTGCCGCGCTATGACGTTCCCGGCAGCCCAGGACAGCGCGGCTCCCAGGACGATGATGAGCGGCAGCAACGGGGCAACGGCACTGCGGCCGACGGCCACCACGGCCAGGCCCGCAACGCCAAGAACGACGCCGGCCAGTTGGCTCCGGCTGGGCCGCTCGCGCAGTAACCCGGCAGCCAGGAGTACCGTGAGCAGCACCTGCGCCTGGAGGACCAGGGAGGCTAGCCCTGCCGGCATGCCCAGCGCCATGGCCAGGTAAAGGAGGCCGAACTGGCCCGCGCTCATAAAGACGCCGACGCCGATGATCGCCTTCCAGCTGACGTCCGGCTTCCTGATGAAGAAAATCCAGGGGAAGACCACGAGGAGGAACCGCAAGGCCACAAACAGCAGCGGGGGAACCTCACCTCCGTTCGCATGAAGCCCTAAGTCGATGGCCACGAAGTTCAGGCCCCAAAGGACGGCGACCAGGGCGGCAAGGAGGGAGTGGCGGAGGTTCACGGTCCCACTCTCGCAGAAGAGCCGATGAAGCACCAGCGTTGAATTTTGCGTCAAACCATGTACGTTTGCTTCATGATTGAAATCGGTTCACTCCGGGCATTGGCTGCGATTGAACACCACGGTTCGGTCATAGCGGCGTCGGAGGTGATGGGCTTCAGTCCTTCGGCCGTCTCCCAGCAGATCAAGAAGCTGGAGAAGCAGACAGGGTTCCCCGTCCTGGAGCGCCGCGGCCGCGGCGTGCTGCTGACCGAGCGCGGGCTCACCCTGGCAGCCTACGGCCGGCGCATCCTGTCGGAGCTCGAGGAACTGGAATCCACCCTCTTGGCGGATCCGACCAAACCCACAGGGCACCTCAAGGTTGTTTCCTTCTCTACCGCCTGCCGGGGCCTGGTGGGGCCGTTGCTGGGACGGCTGGCTTCATCCGGAGCAGACCTGGACATCAGCGTGCTGGCGGAGGACCCGCGGGAAGCGGTAGCGCGGGTGGCCAACGGGGAGGCGGACCTGGGTGTGGTCCACAACTGGAACTCTGTCCCGCTGGTGATACCGGAGCACATGGCGCTCGACTGGCTGTGCGAGGACGTTGCGGACGTCCTGGTGCATCGCGACCATGCGCTGGCCGGACGCAGCCAGGTGGAACCGGCCGACCTCGTGGACGAACGGTGGATCAGCACACCGCACGGCGCCATCTGCAACGAGGCCCTGCTGCGGATCTTCGCTGATCGGGGCCGGGTACCGGACATCCGGGTCTACGATCCTGACTTTGCAACCCACATCGCCCTGGTGGAGCAGGGGGCCGTGGTTGCGCTGGTCCCCCGCCTCGGCCGGCCCGCGCTGCCTGCGGACGTCGTCGGCCTGCCCCTGGTCAACCCCATGCAGGTCAGGCAGGTGGGCATCGTGTACCGCCGGACCATGGCGGCCAGCCCGGGCATCCAGCACGTCGCCGGACTGCTGCGCGAGGTCGCCGCGACGAGCGGTGTTGTTGCCGGGGCCCCTGCGATCAGTGGCCTCGCGGGACCTTGAACTTGGTCAGCCGGGCGTCCTGCCCGTCCAGTTCGGCCCAGGACTTTTCCGTTTCCAGCACCGTGAGGGCGCTGGTGGGGTAGCGTGTGGCGGCGTCCATGTAGGCGTCGTGGTTTGAGTCGCGTGCGGCCAGGTGCATGGCGAGGTCCTGGACGCCAGGCATATGCGAGATGAGCATCAGCGTGGTCACGGTGTCAGGCACATGGTTGACCACGGCGAGCATCCGCAGCGCAGAGGCGGCGTAGAGGCCGTCCTCAAGTTTCGGCGTCGGGGCCTTATCCCCCAGCTCGGAGCACACCCAGGTGCAGGTCTGGCGGGTGCGAAGCGCGCTGGAACACAGGATGAAGTCCGGGAGGATACCGTGCTTGACCAGCCACTTGCCGGCCAGGGGCGCCTCGCGGTGGCCCCGCTCCTCCAGCGGCCGCTCATGATCCGCCACGCCGCCGGGCCAGTCGGCCTTGGCATGCCGCATGATCACCAGGCGTTTGATGTGGTGGTCGCTCATCCCCCAAGCCTAGACCCGCAGGACCCACGGCGCCGCCCTCGAACAACAGGCACAGAGGGGTCGTGCCGCCTTAGCGCGGTACTGAAGTAAGGACTAGATCGAGTATTCCGGAGCGGCCCAGACAATCACTTCGGGGTGCTCGTAGAAGCGGTAGCCCTGGCCGCGGACTGTGCGGACGGTGTTGGCGAGGCGGCCCAGCTTGGAGCGGAGCCGGCGGATGTGGACGTCGATGGTGCGCTCGTTGGGGACTTCCTCGGCGTTGCGCCACAGGCCCTCGAGCAGCTCATCGCGGCCAACCGTGCGGGTGCCGTTTTCCACCAGGTAGTTCAGGAGTTCGAATTCCTTGAAGGTCAGATTCAGGGACTCGCCGTCAAGGTGGACTTCTCGGCGGGCAAGGTCGATCAGGACGCCGGACGGACGCGGGTCCTGGGGCTGCTGAAGCCGGGCAGTCTCGGTGCGCTTCTGTGCATTCACGGTGGGGTCACCAAAGGTGGACCGGACGACGTCGAGCGCGGAACCTGGGGTGCCGGCCGGGGCCACGGCAACGGCCGCGTAGCTTTCGGCGCCGGTCACGAGTGACTGTGCGTAAGTGCGGATTTCCTGGGCAAGCTTGGCAATGGAGGTTCCAGCAGCCGCTGCGGTTTCCTCATCGATGCCCATGTAGAGGACAAATCCACGGGCAACGGTGTCGTTGGCGACGGGCCGCACGGCGTTTGGACCAGCGATAACCGGGGTGGGCGCGGTCAGCGGCGGGGCATCGGCAGGCTGGACAGCGCGGAGCTGGCCGTAGGAATTCGGATTGTAGCCTTGCGGTGCGTAGCCGGGGGCAGGAAAGCTGGCGCCGGGGGTTGCCGGGACGAACGCCGGCCGGGCGCCGAAGCCTTGGCGGAGGCCGGAGGCCTGGCCCGCCTTGCCTGCGTTACGGACGGAGATATGGACGTATCCGGATGCAACTGACATGAATGCTTACCTCAATGTGAATGGCCGTCATCGCGGCTCGAATGCTGAATTTCCCCGCAATGAGATCTGGGGAGGGCGCCCTACGCTGGGCTTGGGGGCGCTGGGCTTGGGGGCGAATGCCTAGGAACTTCGTGGGGTCTGAAGGTCAGGCGTGCATTCGACAACAGCGCATATCGGCAGCAGCGGATGTGCTGGGCCAATATTCTGCGGCTGCAGGTGCTGTTGAGTTCTTGTTCACAACTCAAAGTGTGCAACGTAACAATGAGAACTTGCAAGTAACAATGGGTGCTTTGTTCCGCATAGTGAGACAGAATACGGATTTGTGTCATGGATCACCATTCTGATATGACGACAAAATGGCGGTTGTTGTCCGTCAAGGGTGCGCAAATAGCCCCTCGTGGCGAACAATCTTCGTCCACTCGCGGTTTTAAGCCCTTGAAATTCACTGCGGCATGGCTTGCTGAAATTGCTTGCTGCCTTTTGCCGCCTGTCCAGCGGAAACGGCTCCGGCCCGCCCATTATCTGCACCCATCCCTGATCACTCAGCTCGCTACGCTGGGATTCACAGCGTGCGCACAGGAACCCCATAGCGCGGGCTAACCGAATGATCGGAGAGTTGTCCCATGGCCACTTCGCACTCCATGACCAACAACCTCCCGCAGCTGACCCACCCGGACGGCTCCCCCATCCGTGCCCTGGTGGTTGACGACGAACCCAGCCTCTCCGAACTGATGAGCATGGGGCTGCGCATGGCCGGCTGGTCTGTTGCCGTTGCCGCCGATGGCCCCGAGGCCGTGAAGCTCGCCAAGGAGTTCCGCCCGGACGTCCTGGTGCTGGACGTGATGCTGCCGGGCTTCGACGGCGTTGAGCTGCTGGGCAGGATCCGCGCCTTCGCCCCAGAGGTGCCTGCCCTTTTCCTGACCGCCAAGGACGCCGTCCAGGACAGGATCCTGGGCCTCGCGGCCGGCGGGGACGACTACGTGACCAAGCCGTTCAGCATGGAGGAGGTCCTGCTGCGGCTGCACCGCCTGGTCCAACGGTCCGGCGTTGCCGCGATGGACACAGCCGAACTTGTGGTGGGCGATCTTGTCCTCAACATCGACACCCGCGAAGTGACCCGTGCGGGCGATGACCTCCAGCTCACGGCCACCCAGTTCGAACTGCTCCGGTATCTCATGGAGAACCCCAAACGCGTCATCAGCAAGGCCCAGATCCTTGACCGCGTCTGGAACTACGACTTCGGCGGCCAGGCCAACATCGTGGAACTCTACATCTCATATCTGCGAAAGAAAGTGGATGCCGTACATCCGCCCATGATCCACACTGTGCGCGGCGCCGGATACGTCATCAAGCCGGCGGACTAGGCCGTGTCCTCACCGCGAGCAACCCCAACACCGGCCCGGAGCTGGCTGAAACCTGACACGTGGCATCTGCGCACGCGACTGATCCTCTTGGCCATGGCGCTGCTGGTTGCCATCTGCGGCGCCGTGGGCCTGTTCAGTTACGCTTCCATGGACTCCTTTCTGACCGGCCAGCTGGATGAACAACTGAGCCAGGCAGCCAAACTTTCGAACGGTCCTGGCCGTCCGGGCCTGGGCGGATTCAACGGCCGGACAGACCCGCTCGACGCCCGCGGGCAGAGCGTGGGAACGCTGAATGCACGGATTCTGGACAGCCAGATCCCCAGCGGCGGCTTCCTGAACTCGGACACAACACGCCTGGCGCTCGACGCGGAAGACAAGCAAACCCTAATGGCGCTGACCCGGAACGGCTTTCCTGTGGACCGTTCGCTGTCCCACGGGGATTACCGGATTGTGGCCGTGGAAACCGGCTACGGCGATGTCCTGGTCACGGGACTTCCGCTCGCTGCCAAGGAGAGCACGCTGGCGTCGCTGGTCTGGACTTTTGTGTTCGTTTCCCTTGGCGGCCTGGCGCTGATCGGGCTGGCAGGAACCGTGCTCATCCGGCGCACCATGAAGCCGTTGGAGCAGCTTTCCGAGGTGGCAACCCGGGTGGCCCGGCTCCCGCTGGACGCGGGCGAGGTGGCACTCGCGGTGCGCGTCCCGGCGTCGAACTCCAACCCCGGAACCGAAGTGGGCAGCGTAGGGCACGCCCTCAACCTGATGCTGGACAACGTGGCCAGTGCCCTCGAGGCGCGGCAGCGGAGCGAGACCAAAGTGCGGCAGTTCGTTGCAGACGCGTCCCACGAACTGCGCACGCCGCTTACCGCCATCCGCGGATACACGGAGCTGATGCGGATGACCGAGGACTTCACACCGGACGGTCGGAAGTCCCTGGCCCGTGTCCAGAGCCAGTCCGAGCGCATGACCACCCTGGTGGAGGACCTGCTCCTGCTGGCCCGTCTCGATGAGGGACAGCCCCTTAAGCTCAGCGAAGTTGATCTCACTCAACTCGTGATCGAAACCGTCAGTGACGAGAAAGTCATAGCTCCGGACCACCGCTGGCGCCTTGAACTGCCTGACGAACCGCTCGCCGTCACCGGTGATGCTTCCCAACTGCGTCAGGTGCTGGTCAACCTGCTCTCCAATGCGCGCAAGCACACGCCACCCGGAACCACAGTGGTCACCGCTGTCACGAAGTCTGACGATGGCGCCGCGGTGGTGACGGTAACGGACGACGGCGGCGGCATCCCTGCGGAGTTCGTGGACCACGTTTTCTCCCGGTTTGCCCGCGCAGACGCGGCCCGCAAGGCCACGGCACCGGCCTCGGGCGCCGGGGCGTCGGAGGGCACCAGCGGCCTGGGCCTGTCCATTGTCCAGTCCATCATGGAGGCCCACGGCGGGAGCGTGGCAGTGACATCGCGGGCCGGGCGGACAGAGTTCGCCCTACACTTTCCTGCCGGTGCCGCGGCCCGCGCAGCCGAATCCCGAATGCCGCAAGGCGACACGCCATCGTCGTGACTCCTGTTACCAAAATGAGACTTAAGCGTCCAGCTCCTGTACCGTAGAAAAGGTGCGGATCCCGATTGGGCCGCATATCCGGATGACGCCAAGCTCTGCCGCTTCCCGGATTCCGTTTTCAGAGGCAGAGGCGGGGGACCCACCGTCCCGGGCACCAAGAGCCCTTTGGGGTTAAGTCAACACGTGATTGTGCCGTGTGGCCGGATGCCCTCATCCGAACCCGACAGCTAACTCCGCAGGTGTGAGAGGCGATCCATCATGTCTGAATTCAAGGTAGAAACACGCCCGCAGGGCGACCCAAAGTCCGGCAGCCACCGCAAGCAGACCCGCGTCGGTGCAGCTATGTCCCCACTGTCCAAGGCGGCCCGGATTCCCTCCGTGGGCCAGCGCGTCGCCGTGTTTGCGACGGCCTGCGCCCTCCTGGTCGGCGTCAGCGCCGCAGCACACGCTTCCGAATCCGCGTCGCTTGCAGCCAGCGCGGACCAGTCCGCCGAAGAAGCCAGCGCCCAGTCGACGCTGAGCTTCGAAGCAGCCCAGATCCAGACCCCGGCCGAGCCGGAAGCTGCACCGGCCGAGATCAACGTAGCGCCCCAGGCTGCCGAACCCGCACCCGCCCCGGCACCGGCTCCCGAGCCTGTCCCGGCACCTGTTGTGGCCGTCAACGACCCCGCAGGAGCCCAAGCCTACGCCGCCGGACAACTGGCGACCTACGGCTGGTCCGCTGACCAGATGCAGTGCCTGCAGACGCTGTGGACCAAGGAATCCGACTGGACCACCACGGCCACCAACGCCAGCAGCGGCGCATACGGCATCGTCCAGTCGTTGCCCGCTGAGAAGATGGCGAGCGCCGGCGGGGACTACCTCACCAACTACCGCACGCAGATCAACTGGGGCCTGAACTACATCCAGGAGCGCTACCAGTCACCGTGCGGCGCCCTGAATTTCCACCTGTCGCACAACTGGTACTAGGCCGACTCGAGTCCCCCCGGGCCGGCGTTAAAGGCAGGCGTCAAAGCCGGAAAGAAATGATCTGCCGGCCCGCAGCGTCCGGTTCCACGGAGACTGTCACTGCACGGTAGTCCGGGATGTGGAGCACTCCTGCCGGCAATTCGCCCGTGTTGGGGCCCACGGCCACAGTCCGGATCCCCGCAGCAACACCGGCCGCGATTCCGGCGGGTGCATCCTCGAACACAAGGGCATCCGCCGGCTGCACGCCCAGCAGCCCGGCTGCCTTCACATACCCTTCCGGGTGCGGCTTGCCCCGTGTGACCAGTTCCGCCGTCACGACCGTGGCTGGCATGGCGAGTCCCGCGGCGTCCATGCGGATGTCTGCAAGGGTCCTGTCCGCTGAGGTCACCAGTGCCACGGCCTCGGCCGGGAGGCTTCGAAGCAACTCGGCAGCCCCAGGCAACGCGACGATACCGGAAGTCCGCACCCTTTCCATGGCGCCGAGTTCGGCAGTGAGCGCCACAACGTCGGCTCCGGCCGGTGCGAACCGGCGCATCGTATCCGCGGCCTGGATGCCGTGCGAAGTGCGCAGGATTTCGGCGATGTCCAGACCGTACCGGGCTGCGAATTCTCCCCATACCTCTTCTACCACTGCCGTGGAGTCCACCAGCGTGCCGTCCATATCGAAAAGGACGGCACGACAGGTCAGCGTTCGCGTGGCGGCAGGTGTTCGTGTGGCGGCAGGTGTGGGGATGTTCATGCTGCCTATTTTGCCTTACACGCCACGGGCTTAGGCGTCACGGCCCGGGATGTAAGCCGGCAATGCCGTACAGGCGGTCGCCGGCGTCGCCGAGCCCCGGAACAATGTAGGACTTCTCGTCGAGCCGTTCGTCGATGGACGCCAGCACGATAGTAACGTTCGCTTCGGCAAGCTCCTCTTCGAGCTTGGCCAGGCCTTCCGGCGCGGCCAGGAGGCAGATGCACGTGACGTCTGAGGCGCCACGCTTAAACAGGAACTTGATGGCTTCGCGCAGGGTTCCGCCGGTGGCAAGCATGGGATCCAGCACAAAGATCTGCCGGTCCGTCAGGTCTTCCGGGAGCCGCTCCGCGTAGGTGATGATGTCCAGAGTTTCCTCGTCGCGGGCCATGCCCAGGAAACCCACCTCAGCGGTGGGGACCAGTTTGGTCATGCCCTCGAGCATGCCGAGCCCGGCGCGCAGGATGGGAACCACCAGCGGCGTGGGCTTGGTGAAAGCGGTGCCCACGGTGGTGCTGACGGGCGTCTCAATTGTGACCGGCTGGGTGCGGACCTCGCGGGTGGCTTCGTAGGCCAGGAGGGTCACCAGCTCTTCCGTCAGCTGCCGGAAGACCGGCGACGGAGTGTTCTTGTCCCGCAGGACGGTGAGCTTATGGGCGACCAGCGGGTGGTCCACAACGAGAGTGCGCATGCGTCAAAACTATCACCCACGCGGGCAGCCTCCGGCCGGGAATCAGCTCGACGGATCATCCCGCAGGACGGGGTGTTCGAACGTCGGTGCCGGGCCCGCGTGCTCGCGTTTCCGCAGCACGTGGAACAGCCGGTGCGCCAGGATCACGATGCCCACCCAGGCAAGGCCCAGGAACCAGCCGGCCATCACATCCGTCAGCCAGTGGTGGCCCAGAAACACCCTGCTCAGGCCCATGGCGATGATGAAAATCACCCCGGCGCTGATGGCCGTGATGCGCGCCCACAGCATTTCGAACTGGAGGCACATGACGTACAGCACGACACCGATCACCACCGTCGTGTTGAGGGTGTGGCCGCTGGGAAAGGACGGTGAAGTCTCGTAAGGCGGGACCGCTTCGGAGTGGTCCGGGCGGGTACGGCCAACCAGGCGCTTGCCCACCGTGGTTGCCACTGTGGAGACAGCCGCGGCCCCGCCCACCAGGATGATCGGCCGCCAGGTCCGGCTCAGGAACGTCAGCCAGCCGGTCAGTAAGCTGGCCAGGATGGGCATGCCGATGCCCCCGCCGATGTTAGTAAAAGCGGTTACCCCGGCATCCAGTGCCGGGTTCCGCAGGCTCTGCGACAGCTCCAGCGCGGGCAGGTCCAACGAGGTCAATCCTGCGTCATCCACTACGTTGTCGTAGACCTCAGCACCCAGCAGTGCCAAGATGACCACCAGCACACCACCCACCAGCATGGTGAGCCACAAGGCGGCATACGGCTTGAACCATTGGCCTACACGGCCCCTGAATGTATCGCCGTCCACGAGTTCCTCCTGGCGTCGGTGGGTGTCAAGGATGGATATCTCTCGAAACTATCATTGAGCCATGGCCGCTGTAGGAAAGAACCACCTCGAATGGATGGGTCTTGCCCTCGACGAAGCCCGGCGCGCCCTGGCCACTGATGACGTGCCCATCGGCGCAGTGGTGATAGGGCCCGACGGCGCCGTGCTGGGTTCCGGACGGAACCAGCGGGAAGAGTTGGGAGACCCCACCGCCCACGCCGAGGTGATGGCCATCCGCCAGGCTGCGGGCAGGTTGCGTGCCTTGTCCAAGCTCGACGGCGGCACCGGGGATGGCTGGCGGCTGGCGGACTGCACACTGGTGGTGACCCTGGAACCGTGCGCCATGTGCGCCGGCGCGGTGGTGCTGGCCAGGATTCCTCGCGTGGTTTTCGGCGCCTGGGATGAGAAGGCCGGAGCGGCGGGCTCGGTGTTCGACGTCCTCCGCGAGCGCCGGCTCAACCACTGGGTTGAGGTGTACGGCGGCGTCCGGGAAAAGGAGTGCGGAGCGGTCCTCAGGGACTTTTTCGCAGCGCACCGCAGCAGGCTGTAGGGCGTCGGGGTGCCGCCCGGGTGGGCGGAAAACGTCCCGGCCGGTTGCACCTCTCTCACCCGACCTGCACGCGGCTCAGCCGGCGGCATCCAGGGCGTCGATCCTGTCCTGGCGCGAGGCCGGCGAGTCCAGGCTGAACGAGCGGAAGTCGCCCAGTTCGTCCCGGATCCAGGCCTCTACCTCGGCGATGCGCCGGGATACTGCGGGTGTGGCCCCGTCAAAGAGCCAATAGGCAATCCGTGATTTCCCGGGATCGTATTGCCACAGTCCGATGATCCGGCCGCGGTCGAAGATGGGGTGGTCCGGCAGATCAGCCTGCAACGCCAACGTGGACCCCAGGACCTGCTTTCCTTTGTCCTGCTCGGCAAAGAGATCCCCCGAGTTCCTGCGGAGCAGTACCAACGAGTCAGTGCCGGCCAGCAGCTGAATCTGTTCCTCGGCCGGCGCCTCGAACGACGCAAGCCGTCCGACGTCGTCGGGCAGCACCCACAGCACCTCGCCGTTGGCGGTGGGAATCTCCACCGCGCCGGTGGCGGCCAACGCCGCCTTGGTGTGTGCCAGGGTGAACCCGGTAAACCATTGCGACTGCTTGACCGTGGCACCGCCAGTCCAGCCGAGGTAGCGCTGCAACAGGAGGCTGCGCGCGGCGTCGCCGTCCATGGCGGTGCGCGGCAGACCCCACAGTGTGTAGCCGTAGCGCTGCTGATCCAGCCGTCCGTTGGCGGGTATGCGCCGGATCCGGCCCTCCGCTTGGAGGAGGCCCAGTGCCGTTGGCAACGTGGTGGCGGCGCCTTTCTTCTTGCCCTCCTCGCCGAGGTTCCGGACCGAATCGCCCAGCAGGTCCTTGAGCTGTTTGGGGTCCAGTGGGTTGCCAGCCTCGGCCAGGGCGTGGAGGATTTCCTCCTCCAGGAGCGTGATCTCGCCGCGCTCAACGCCCATTCTTGCCAGCACACGGAACGGCGCCACGGCGGCGTCCCGGCCGATCTGGAGGCCCCACGCGAAGTCATCCCGTCCCAGCACATAGGTGCAGCCTCGGGCGGTGGGCAGCTCATGGATTTTCAGCGACAGGACGTCGGCATCCGCCTGCGCGCGGCTGGTGCCGGCGCGGGCAAAGAGCGTGAGGTAGGGATTGGCTCCGCCGACGGAACGGGCCCAGCCGGCCCTGCCAAACACGTCGGCGGCGTCCGCGCCCAGCAGTGTGCCATCGAGGCCCTGCTTGTGCCAGGCCCATGCCCTGAGGAGCTCTGGAGTGAGCACCTGCGGATCCGGTGCATCGTGGCCTATTGCCGGTGGGATCACTGCCGGTGGGATCAAGACGGTGGCGGAGCTCGGGAGCGTGGTCATGGCTTATTGTCCACCGGCCGTGCCCGTGGCGACAGGCTTCCCTTCGGCAGCCACTACTTCAGCAGATCCACCGAGGATTTCCAGGACGTTCCGGGCCGTGGAGTCCCAGCCGGGCAGCTGTTCCCGTGCAGCGAGGGCCGCCGCACGCCAGGCGGCGCGGAGAGATTCGTCCATCAGCCACTGCCGGATCACGGAACCGAGCACGTCCGCACGGTGGTCTTCGCGTCCGCTGTCTACTGTTTCGACGAGTCCGACGGCGGCACCTGGCACCGCATATGTCCTGCCACCACGTTCGCCACTCAGCCCGCCACCACGCCCGCCCTCCGGTTTTCCCGCAAGTCTGCCGGTGATTCTCCCGGCGAGTCCCAACGCGTCCACGGCACCGGTTCCCTCCCGCACAATGACAGGGATGCCGTGGGCCAGCGATTCCGTCACCACAAGTCCAAAGGCTTCAGCCCGGGACACAAGAAGGCTCAGGTCCGTCTGGTTCCACTCGTCCGCCAGGGCCGTCCCGGCGAGCTGGCCGGTCACACGCACCCTGCCTTCCATTCCAGAGGAGGCAATGGCTGCCCGGACCTGTGCCGCATAGGCGGGGTCGGCGTCGTCCGTTCCTATCAGGGACGCTGTCCAGGCGAGGTCCTGGAGCCTGGCCAGCGCCGCCACGGTCAGCAGCTGGTCCTTGTTGGGCAGCAGCGCTGCCACCGCAACGATGTGCGGCGGGGCCGAACCCGGCGCCACCGGTGCGGGGTCCGTCCCGGGCAGGGCAACCCGGCTGGCTGGGAGCCCGTGCTTTTCCGACGCCGAGGCCGCGGCGGACGAACTCGTGCAGATCACTCCGGCAGCCGCCCGGAGCGCGCGCCCTTCGCTGTCGGGGTGGCTGGGCGAGGGCATGTGCTGCAGGACCCAGGCGTGTTGTCCGGCAGCCGCGGCGTACTCCAGTTCGTCGGGGGCGCCGCACGCAACCAGCCCGTCCACGAGGGTGACCGTTTCCGGAGTGACGTCCGTCTGCCGTGAGTCCACCTTTGGGTCCCAGGCGCCCAGCAGGCCGCCCAGCCGCCGCCGTTCCCTGGCGCTGGCCTCCGGCCAGCAACCCTCCACCGCCAGAGTCTCCACAGAAACGCCCAGCGTTCTCAGGCCTTGGGTGAGCCGCGCGTTGTAGACATTGCCGCCGGAGTTGTGGCGGATGTTGGCGGGGACCAAGAACCTGACGAGCATGGGATCAGGCGGACAGGTCGTATACGTAGGTTGCCCAGGCCTCCGGATTTTCGCGCAAGGTGACGTCGATTCCCGCGAGCCCGCGGCCCTCGTCATCATCCTTGAGCCTGGCTGCGACGGCGTGGGCGATGTACTCGGCAAGTGCCTCGGTGGTGCTGAGCCTGTCCACGAAGTCCGGATGTTCGTCCAGGTTTTTGTAGTTGAGGCCGGACAGCACGTCCTCGATTATGCCGCCCGCAGCCCCGATGTCCAGGACGATCGAGTCCTGGTTCAGCGCACGACGGCGGAACGTCACCTCCGCCACGAACGTCGCCCCGTGGAGGGCCTGGGCCGGGCCGAATACCTCCCGCGGGAGACTGTGGGCGATCATAAAGTGGCGTCGGACGGTCAGGCTGAACACTGGCTACTTCCTGTCTTTGGGGTTGGCTTCCGCGAGGCTGTCGTGCCCGGGGTTGTACGCTCCAAGGCTGTCAGCGTTGGGGTATTCGATTACATGGCACAGGGCTTGGAGGGTACCGTCGGCCAGGTTCTGGACTACTGCCGGGAGGTCCGTGAAGAGAGAGACGCCGGTGAGGAAAACATCGAAGACCGGGTCTTTGAGGAGCTCAACAGCCAGTTCCAGGCGCTCGGCCGTGGTCCGGCGGTGGCGCCGCGCACGGGCAACCACTCCCACCTGGCTGGCCCGGATGGAGAGCCTACGTGCATGAAAGTCCTCACCCAGCGGCAGCGTGACCTTGCGGTTGGCGTACCAGGACATCTCGATGATCTCCCCCTCATAGCCGGCCAGCTGCAGGCTGCGTTCGAGGCCTTCCTGGGACGCAGAGCAGTGGAATACAATGTCGCAGTCCGATTTGGCATCATCGGGGTGGGCGAACCCCACGCCAAGCTTGTCCGCCAGGTGCCTACGTTCCGGGTCAAGGTCCACCAGTTGGAGGCGTGCCAGCGGGAACGTGCGCAGGAGCGTGGCCACCATGCCGCCCACCAGACCGGCACCGACGACAGCGATCCTGTCCCCCAGCCTCGGTCCGGCTTCCCAGAGGGCATTGACGGCGGTTTCCACGGTGCCTGTGAGGACGGCCCGGCGGGCCGGGACGCCGTCGGGAATCCTGGTGAGGGCGTCTGTGGAAATGACGTAGCGGTCCTGATGTGGGTTGAGGCAGAAGACCTTCTGGCCCGCCCAGTCTTCGGGCCCCTCCTCCACAATGCCCACCGAAAGATACCCGAACTTCACGGGCGACGGGAAGGTGCCCTCTTGGTGCGGCGCGCGCATCTCCTCGGCCACGCGTGGTGGGACGGAGCCGGTGTGGACCACAATTTCCGTGCCCTTGCTGATGCCTGAATACAGCGTGCGGACCAAAGCTTCGCCGGGCCCGGGGGCGTGCAGAGCCTCGTTCCGGAGCTCGCCCCGTTTCGGCCCCGTA
This sequence comes from Pseudarthrobacter sp. NBSH8, assembly GCF_014217545.1. Classification (NCBI taxonomy): domain Bacteria; kingdom Bacillati; phylum Actinomycetota; class Actinomycetes; order Micrococcales; family Micrococcaceae; genus Pseudarthrobacter; species Pseudarthrobacter sp. NBSH8. The sequence goes on along the minus strand of NZ_CP043178.1, from coordinate 642,312 downwards.
GTCCAGTACGCGGTTGCTTGTGCCTCTTTGCCTGAGTTAGTCATCTTGCTTATGAATCTAGTCCGCGGGGGCTCTCCGCGACACCCACTCCGTGCGAGATGACACTTGGAGCCTTGAAATCGGGGCCGTAGCTGTCCGTTCGCACTGTTGATGGGAGGCAGTCCTGTACTGCCCGCTCAGCCTTGCCCAGCCCTAACCCTGCCGGCGAGTTAGCCCTGCCACGGCCCTAACCCTGCATTCTCTTTGGGGTTGGTGGTCAGACGTTGCTGCGGGCAGTGAGGGAGAAGTCCCAGTTCGGTAGGGGTCTTCGGGCAGCGGACCGTCGGGAAGAGCCTCCGCGAACAGGGAGTGGTCGGGCGGTTCATTGTCGGGCAGCTGAAGGTCAGCACCATGAAGTTCGGGAAAGGGAACGCCCCCACGGGTTGGCCCGGAATTTCGTCTTCGGGCACTCCTCAATCTGCACGGGGCGCCAGCGCTGACCATTTTCCCGACTGTTGTTGTGGCCAGTGTGGTGGTTCCCAGTCGGGTTGTTCGCTGGTGTAGTGCCGTCCGGTGGGTGATGTCCAGCCGGGCGGGATATTTTTGGTGGCGCCAGTGGGTGTCCAGGTTGTGGTGTGGCGGAGTCTGTGGTGTTTGTGGCAGGGCTGGCCGAGATTGCTGATCCCGGTACTGCCTCCCTTAGCCCATGCCAGGATGTGGTCTGCTTCGTTGTCGAGGGAGTGGTTGCTGCAGCCGGGAAACGGGCACTTGCCATCGCGCAGTCTGAGCCATTGGCGTTGGGCTTTTGTGAGCCGGTAGCTGGTCCGCCCGATCTCCAGGGGTGCACCGTCCCGCGGGTCGGTCAGGACGCGGTGGAAGGACTCCGCACCGTCGGCGATCAGTTGGCGGGCCATGGACGGTGGGATGGGGCCGTATCCGTCGAGCATGGCCGGTTCATCCGTGAGGCCCAGCAGCGCGAGGACCGGGACCGTGATGAGGACCTGTGCCCGCGGCGACGGAACACCATCACCCACAGCGCTGCCACCGGTCTCATGGTCGCTCGTTGCGCCGGACACGCTGCCGCTGTTTTCCCTACCCTCATCACCGGTTCCGGCGGTGGTGTTGGTCAGGAGCCAGGTCGCGGCGGTGTCGGCGCGGAGCTGGCTGAGGGTGCGGTCCTCATGGGGGCCTTGGAGGGCCCGGGCTGCGGTGGTGGTACGGTCCCAGATCCCCGCGGCCTGATCGGCGGGGAGGTAGGCGGAGAGCCAGGCCATCCCGTCGCGGTCCGGGGCGTACTCCACCCGCCGGTCCTGGACACCACGTAGGTGGCGTTCTTCGATGCTGACCGGGTGATGGCGTTCCCGCCAGGTCCGGGCCTTGTGCCGGAACCGGCCGGGGATGAGCTCACCGACCGGGCCACGTGCCGGATTCACCGCGTGGGGGTCCAGGAAATGTGCCTCCAACGCCGCCGCGCCCGGCCTGTCGAGGTTGGTGGTTTCGTCGACCATGATCCTCGCGTGCTGCCACGAGATCGTCCCGGCCTGCAACGCGGACATCGTCAGCGGCAGGGACGTGGTCAGCGCGTGCGCCTCAGCGAGCAGAGCACCGGCACTGCGTTCACTGACCGTCAGCACGCACGCGACTTCAGCGACCACGGCCATCTCCTGGCCCCTGTGGTCCTGCGGCGACGCCGCAGGGCCCGCCAGGGCCTCGGCAGCGGCGGCGTACACGGCGGCCGCATGCACCTTCAGGGCAGCCAGCTTCGCCTCCCCGCAGGCGACGGCGGTCAAGGTCTTCAGGGCAATATCAGCTCTACGGCGAAGCGGATCAGCACACGGAGCGGAGCCTTCGGTAGCTTCACGGAGCACTGCAGCAAGCTCAGCGAAAGACGCCGAAAGGGCCTCCGCCGTCACCACAGCTGCTCTGCTATCCATACCCAAATCATCCCGCGAGGGTATGACAATAACCGCGAGGCTTAAGAGCTATGTGGATAACTCCGCGGCCTTCCGCGGCCCCTGACCGTGCAGCACTTCGAGGGCGCTGCATTGGAGGCCCTCAACTGTCCGTTCGAGCTGAAGAGTGGGGCTCAATTGCCCCTTCACACTGGAGCTCCGCTAAGTGTCCCTTCGCCATGAGGGGCTGAACATATGCCGTTTTGTGGATGGGCGGTATGCTCCGGTAACCTATTCAGGTTGGTGACGTGTCCGAGCGGCCGAAGGTGCAACACTCGAAATGTTGTTTGGTGTCAAAGCCAACGTGGGTTCAAATCCCACCGTCACCGCCAACTGGCAAGACCCTTGCTTCCCTTATAAACAAAGGGAGGCAGGGGTCTTGTTTTGCCTCAAACTTGGTACCTTGATTTGTTGAGGTTGCCGTAAGCCGTGGTGCGCGGAATCTGAAGCAGGTCGGCGATTGGACAGTACGGTCGCCGGCGCGTGTACGCCGGTTGAAGGCCGCTCCGTCGGCGGGGCGGCCTCCAAGTTTCAGTGCGCTGCGGGCGTTAGTGCTCGGTGCCTGCCGCAGCAGCCTTCTTGGCGCTCTTCTCGGCGTCTTTTTCGGCGCGCAGCGCCTCCGCCTCGTGCTGTTCCTCGGCTTTTTCCTGGTGGATGACCTCTGCCAGGAGCTTCTCCATCTCCTTGGCCACGCCAGCGGCTGAGGCCGGGTTCTGACCCGTCACAAGCCGGTCGTCAACCACTACCATTTCCTCAAAGACACCAGCGGAGACGTGGGTGGCACCCTGTTCCTCAAGCCGGTCGGCCAAAAAGAACGGGATGACCTTGTCCTTTCCTGCGGCAACTTCCTCGTCGTTGGTGAAAGCAGCGACCTTCCTGCCCTCGACCAGCCGAAAGCCGTTTGCCAACTCAACGTTCAGCAGTCCGGCCGGCCCGTGACAGACAGCGCCCACCACGCCGCCGGAATTGTAGACACCGGCTACAAGGTTCTGCAAGCCTTCGCTGTCCGGGAAGTCCCACATGGTGCCATGGCCTCCCACGAGGAAGATGGCGTCGTACTGGTCGGGATCAACGACGTCGACGCGGGCAGTGTTGTAGAGACCGGCGCGCGTGGTCTCGTCCTCCGTGAAGGCAACCTGGATGGAATCTTTTGGGTCCGCCTCGTCGCGCGGGGGCTGGCCGCCCTGGATGGACGCAAAATCGACGAAATGACCGGAATCCTTGAAGACTTTCCAAGGATGTGCAGCCTCGGCCACGTTGTACCCGGTCTTCTCTCCGGTATCGCCGATCTCGGAAACGCTGGTCAGTACCATGAGGATTTTCTTCATGAAGTGCTCCTTCCGTCTAACTTCCACCCTACGCCCAGCCCAATTTGTGCCCTCCCCGTCTTAGAAGGCAAGGACCTTTGCTGTACCCGACGGACAGTTCCCCAGCTAGAGCTTGTCCGTCCTGTCATCGCCCTTGTGCCCGCCGCGCAGGTTCTCCTGGACCTTGCCGAAGAGGTCCTTGATGGTGGATTCGGTATTGGTGAGCATGTCCGGCTGCAAATACACGTGCCGACTGCCGGGGAGGCTGTAGCTGGACTGCAGGCCGCCACTTCCTTCAACGCCCTGCAAAGCGATGGTCACGCTGCCTTCCTTGCGCGCGATGGCCGCGATTTTTCCGAACACCAGTGTGAATTCGTCCGGCTCAAAACTGACTGTCTGACCCACATGGGTCCTGTTGAGTTCGCTGGCCGGGGTGGCTTTCTCGTTGCCAGTTCCTGAGTAGTTCATCGTGTGCTCCCTGAGGTGGTTGGCGACTTACGCCAGCAGTCTAGTACCCGTCCCATGTCGCGGTACATGGCCCTACTGGATGCCTGCACAAACGGGAGCGGCAAGCGTGGTCACATCCTCCATTGAGCTGACCTGGGCCCCTCGGTTGGATGAATTGAACCGGCACGCCTGACCGGCACCCGATCATTAAGGAAGAACCGTGACTTCGACGACGAATCGCGCTATTCGGCGGCCGCAGACTCTTCCCGGTCAGCGACCGGGTCAGCGACTGCCTCGAACTCCTCTGGAGCCAGACGTGACCGATACGTGCCCCGACGACTGCCACTACTGCTCGGGCCCGGAAACAGACCGACTCCCCGGCCAAAGGTTGGGCAGCAGAGCCCATCCCTGCGAGACTGGGCCCTGAAGCCAAACCGTTGACCTTTCAGGAGCCGCCGTATGACGCCGGAGCACCGTACCTCTGCCCGGCCAAACCGCATCACCGACCTGTTCGGTACGGAAGTTCCGGTGGTGCTGGGCCCTTTCGGCGGGGTCTCTTCCGTGGAGCTGACAGCAGCCGTGAGCGACGGCGGCGGGCTGGGTTCCTACGGCCTCTACGGTTATGGCGCCGACGCCATCCGGAACACAGGGGCTGAGCTGAGGAAGGCAACGGCGAAGCCGTTCGCCCTCAACCTCTGGATTCCTACCGGCGACGAAACCACCTCGCTCCCCCAGGCGGCCTTCGACCAGTACCTGGAAACCCTGAAGCCGTACTTCGACGAACTGGCCCTTCCCCTTCCGCACATGCCGGACCGCTACCTGCCGGAGTACGAAGAGCAGGTGGAGGCAACACTGGCGGCGGGTCCCGCCGTCGTCAGCTTTGTGTTCGGTGTGCCCGCGCCGGAACTGATCGAGGCGGCGCACCGGAGTGGCATAGTCGTGGTGGGAACCGCCACCACCGTGGCGGAAGCCGTTGCCCTGGAAGCCGGTGGAGTGGATGCCGTGGTCGCAAGTGGCATGGAGTCCGGCGGCCACCGCGTCTCGTTCCTAAAGCCCGCCGAGGAGTCCCTGATCGGAACTTTTGCGCTGGTTCCCCAGGTGGCTGATGCCGTCACCATCCCGGTCATCGCCGCCGGGGGAATCGCGGACCGCCGCGGTTACGCAGCCGCCATGGCCCTTGGCGCCGACGCGGTCCAGGTGGGCTCGGCGTTCCTTGCCACTCGGGAATCCGCGGCCGTGCCTGCGTACCGGGCGGTCCTCCACAGCCCCGCCGCGCGGGAAACCGTGCTGACAAGTGCCCTCAGCGGACGGCTTGCCCGCGGCATCCCCAACCGCATCATCGCCGAACTCTCAGAGGCCACCGTGGCAAAGGCTGGGCTCTCGGAGGCTGGAATCCCGGAGCGAAGAATAGCCCCGTTCCCCGCGCAGAACTGGCTCACCGGCCGCTTCCGGCCGGAGGCAGCCGCCCAAGGAAACACGGACCTCATGTCGCTTTGGGCGGGGCAGTCCGCAGCGCTGATCCGGCATGACTCGGCCGCGGACGTCCTCGCCGAACTGCTCGCCGGCACCGCGATTTTGTAAGCTCGATACATCCGCGGTTATCCCAAGCGGCGAACCTGGGGCGAGCGCCCGTTGACACCGGAGGCAATCCTTGACAAAAAAGACCGGCAAATCCAAGAACAGAAACAAGGACCGGCGGCACCTCAAGGCCGTACCCTCGGCCCCCAAGATGCCCCTGCAGCTGGTCCTGAACCACCGGGTGATTGATTCGATGGCTCATGACTTCATTCAATGGCACGCGACGGAAGACCCTGATCCTGCCGGTGCCTTCGAGTGTCTTGAGCTGGTCAAACTCTTCCTCACGTCGCAGCACGCCATCAACGGTTCGAGTTCGGCCACAGCTATCGACAGTGAAAGCCTGGAGCAGGCGGCCGGAGCAATTGCGGCGTCCTTGGACCCCGACGACATGGATGAGGCCTTCGACGACATCTACTTCGCCCTTCACTCGTATATCCATTTCCTGAACGGGACCGGGCGCTGGACCGGCACGGATGCCGCCTATGAGGAACTCCATTCAGTGTTGGGAAACGGTATCGCCGCGGCAGTCCCGCAACTGCCGGCTATCCAGGTACCTGACCTCAGCGACGACCACCAGGAGGCTGCGTTCAATGCCATGCCGCTGATCCAGCGTGCGTCGGCCCTCCTGGAGTGGGTCGGAACCGGCAGGGAAATCACCAGTACGGGCGCGCTGCGCCTGAAACACATCGAACCGGCCGCCGCAGCCGCAGGAGTCCACGCCCGTGGGAAGCGTGGCGCCAGTGGAGCCGAGCCACTTTTCGATCTGGCAACTGCCAAGAGCCAGCCCGAAACACTGCTCGAAGTCGGAACCATGCACGACGTACCGGTGCTCCGCGAGATCTGGTCAGCCCTGGTGGGGGCAGGCCTGATCACGCTCGGATCCACCAAGGCCATGCCCGGCCCGGAAGTGGCCGCCTGGAACAGCACCCGGATCAAGGAACGGCTGGACATCCGCCGGATGCTTTCGGTGGTCCTCCTTGTTGGCGTGCTCACAGACCCGGACCGGGGGTGGGGCCAAGAAGCGGTCGCCGGGACGCTGCTGGCCGTCCTCACGTATGGCACTACCGATGAACCAATGCCTGTGGCGGAACTCGAACGGATGGCGTTGCCGGACGTTGACGGTGCCTTGCTTCAGGACACGGACACCGAGGACACCGAGCTCGAAGACATGGCACTTGAGGAGATCTACGCATCGTTTGCAGCCTTGGAGGCACAGCAGAAACTATCCCTGCTGGCCGAACTGGGATTGGTGGAGGCCGCGACTGATTACCGCGTTCCCCCGGTGGCCATCCAGTGCCTCGACCTGGCCATGGGTTTCCTGAACTTTGCGGACGAGCCATCCGACACCACAGAGTTCCCATCCAATGTAATCGCGCTGCACGGCCCGGCACACGCCAGTGGCCCGACCAAAGGCCGGTAGAATCTGAACGTCGCCGAAGAACGCGACTGAACACCGTCACCGGCGACCGAAATAAGGAGGATCCGTGCGTTCTGACCACGCCCGGCCACCCTTCCATTTCCTTCGCGCCGCGTCCCTCTCCATGGGAGTCCTGACTCTTGCCGCCAGCGCCCACGTGGCCGGCGGCGGAGACCTTCCCGCCCCAGGCATCCTGCTGGCCGTGCTCGCGATGACCGTACTGGCGGCCACCACGGCCACGAGGCTGCGGCTGAATTTTCCGGCCATGCTCACGGTCCTCGGCGCGGGACAGTTGATCCTGCACGAAGCCTTCACGGCCTCCAGTTCCTCAGGTATGGCTGCGAGCACTGTTGCCGCCGGGCTCCATAACGTGCACTTCTCCGGCGCCGCCGCGCCTGTCATGGCAGCTGCCAGCCACATCAATGATTCCGGCTCCACGGGCATCCTGATGCTCCTGACCCACGCACTCGCCACCGCCGCCTGCGCCCTCCTGCTTGCCAAGGGTGAGGCCGCGCTGTGGACTCTGGCCGCGTGGCTGAAGCCCCTCGTCCGGCTCCCGGAAGCGGTAACGCCCGACGCCGCTACGCCGAGTGCGGTGGCCGGCCCACCGGCGGTTCTCCCCCTCCGCCCCTGGCGGAACCTCAGGCAACACAGCCGACGCGGCCCGCCTTCCGCCGTCGTACTTTCCTGACCCCTCCCGCACCGCACTTCCGCAGGCCGCGGGCCCCACCCGTACTTCCGCACGCTCCCATGCGGCGTGCGCCCGAAAGGCAACCCCATGACCACCACCTTCCTTCGCCGTACCCTCACCGCCGCAACAGCCACCGGCGGCGCAGCTGTCCTGATCCTGGCCGCAGCAGCAGGCGCGTCGGCCCACGTCGGCGTCACCCCGAACAAAACTGACGCCAATTCCTACGCCCTGCTGACCTTCGGAATCCAGCACGGCTGCGAGGAGTCCGACACCACCAAAGTGGCCATCACCCTGCCGGCCGAACTCAACGACGCCCAGCCAACGGTGAACCTCAACTGGACTGTGGAGAAGGTAACCGAACAGCTCGCCGAGCCGAAGAAACTGGCCGACGGCACGTCCATCACCAAGCGGACCAGCCAGATTGTGTACACGGCCAAAGCCCCGCTGGAGCACGAGCTGCGTGATGCCCTGGTGCTTTCGGTCAAGCTGCCTGACGCGGCCGGCTCCACGCTTTACTTCCCCACGCTGCAGTCGTGCGAAACCGGGCAGACTGACTGGTCGGAGATCGCCAAGGACGGACAGGACCCGCACTCCCTCAAGGCACCGGCCCCGTCCATCACCATCACCGAGGCGGCCAGCGCGGACGGCCACGGCGCCGCTGCTTCCACGGCCCACACCACCGAGCAGGTGGCTGCGGTGACCGACAGCGGTGCGGACGCCCGCAGCTGGGCGGGGCTTGCTGCCGGGTTGGGCGGACTCGCGCTGGGCGGGGTGGCCTTCGCACGCAGCAACTCAAAGCGCCGCCAGGAATCTGCCGCGTAACATCCCCGGATTTGATGCCCGGATGATCACGATCCGGGCATCAAATCCTCCCGCGGGCCCGTGGCAGCGTTGACTCCCGTCACAGCAGCAACAAAGGTGGTGCCATGACGTCTCAGCGCATTTCACAAGGGTTTGTTATTACGACGGCGGTCGCGGCGGCGGCGCTGTTGCTCACCGCCTGCGGACCGAGCCAGCCGCAGACGCAGGGGACGACGGTGCCGGGTACCAACTCCGCGAGCCCGTCCAGCACGCCGACGTCTCCGGACGCGTCCCAGTCGCCGTCGTCGTCCCCCACCACCCCAACCGGTCCTGCGCTCTGCAAGGCGGCCACACTGTCCGCTGCTACGGATGCGTCCGGCGGGGGCGCGGCGGGCAGCGTCTACATGAAACTGAACCTCACGAACACGGGCACGGCGCCCTGCCTGCTCAAGGGCTACCCGGGGGTTTCGCTGACCGCCGGCGCCGACGGTGCACCGATTGGCGCGGCGGCGACCCGCGACGAAACCACCCCCGTAGCGGACGTCCTGCTCGCGCCGGACCAGACCGGAACCGCCGTCCTCCGTTACACCCAGGCCGCGAATTACAGCGACTGCACGCTGACGGACGCGGCCGGTTACCGCATCTACCCGCCGGAAGACACAGCGTCGTTGTTCCTGCCGCAGCCCACCAGCGCGTGCAGCAATGCGAACATCGCCCTCCTGAGCGTCGGAGCTTTCCAGCCCGCCTGAAAATGCGGGAAGGATTCGATCCGCTGCCCAGGTCAGGCGTAATGAATGACGTCCATGTTGATGACCGTAGCCGTACCGCCCCGGGCGTAGACCGCGAGGTCGGTGCTGGTGGGTGCCGGGAAGATCAATTCGGTCATGGTGACCTGGCCGTCTTGGGCGAAGACCTCAACGGAGCAGCGGTCCACAAAGATGGTTAGCGTGTAGTCACCGTCGATAGCCCGGATCGGGGCGGTGTCGATGGAGGCGAAGATTTCGTGGAAGCCTGACTGCCCGGAATCGCGCCGGTCAACAACGAGGGTGCCTTCGACGGGCCTGATGCCGATGCGGGTTCCCTGGTCGCCGTCGCCGCGGACCACAAGCCCGAATTCCGTGGCGCTTCCGGGCCTTAGGGTGAGCTCGATGCGTTGGACGCTACCCGCTGCAGCATCCAGGATGTGTGTGCCGTCGGCGATTTCCGCGTGCGCAAGCCTGAACGCCCGGGCCGGGTCAGAAATCGAGGCAAAATCTCCTACGGCCTCTTGAATCAGCCGAGCTTTTCCGTCAATGGTGCGGAGGGATACTTCGCGGGCCAACGTCATGGGGCTGCGCCAAGGCGAGGTGGGGATCTGGTTGGCGTATTCCCAGTTGTTCATCCAGGCGATCATGAGGCGGCGGTTGTCGGGGGCATCACTGAAGGAGACGGCGGCGTAGTAGTCCCGGCCCCAGTCCAGCCACTGGTATTCGCCCAGCCGGTCCGGGTCCTGGAGGCCTTCGGTCACGGTTGTGGCCGAGGTGAACGTGGTCCCGTCGAAGTCCCCGACGAAGTACTGACCGGCAGAGCCGTTGTTCGGGCCACCGGGGTTGAGGTTAACGGTGAGGACCCACTGAAGGTTGTCCGGGTCCCCGTCGACGGGGAGGGGGAAGAGATCGGGACATTCCCAGACGCCTCCGGTGCCGTTGGCCGGGCCGAAGGTACTCAGCAGCGCCCAGTTCTTGAGGTCGTATGACTTGTAGAGCACCACCTGGAAGTCCTTGGCTTCCACGGCGACCATGACCCAGTAGCTGCCGGCACCGCCGTCGTACTTTATGACTTTGGGGTCCCGGAACTCGGCGGATCCGCGGTTCAGGACGGGGTTGGCGGTGTGTTTGGTCCAGGTGTAGCCACCGTCGCGGCTGTAGGCCAGGGACTGGGCCTGGATGCCGGGATGTGCGGAGCCTGGCTTGAAGGCGCTGGTGTAGACGGCGACCAGGGGCGGAGCCGAGCCGGTGCCGAATCCGCTGCTGTTGTCCCGGTCGAAGACGATGCTGCCGGAGAAGATGTCTTCGTCGGCATCGCAGGCGATGGCGACGGGGTGTTCGGTCCAGGTGGTCAGGTCCGGGGAGGTGGCGTGTCCCCAGGACATGTTGCCCCAGACGTTATCCAGCGGGTTGGTCTGGTAGTAGAGGTGGTAGACGCCGTTGTGAAAAATCAGCCCATTGGGGTCATTAAGCCAGGTGTTCCGGGCGGCGTAGTGCAGGGCCGGTCGGAAGGTGTCGGCCGTGGTGGCGGTCGCGGCAGTCATGGAGATGGGGTCTCGTTTCTGTGCAGGTCTGTGGAGAACCCTTGTCCACAGGGCTCTCTGAAGCTGGGGTGGGCCGGTTCAGCCGGCCCACCCCTTTTGTAGGGCTAGGAGTTGCTCTTGTAGCGGTCGTAGGCCTGCTGGTAGACCTCGATCATCTTCTCGACGCCGACGTTTTCGAGCTGGGCGACGTAGCCGTCCCATTCCTGCTCAATGCCGCCGGAGACGATCCACTTGGCCATGTTCTGCTTGACCAGGGAGGTGATATCGGTCTGGATGGTGCTGATCTGCTGCAGTTCTTCGTTGGAGAGGGCGACCGGGGGGTAGCCGTCGTTGCCAGCGAACGGCTTGTAGAATTCGTTGACGATTTCCTGGCGTTCGGCGGCGCGCGGTTCGGGAGCGACGACAGTTTTGAAGTTCTCGGCGGTATTGGCCTTGGGTCCGCCCGGGGCGACCTTCTGGCGGCGTTCGCCTTCGCTGGTTCCGGCCGGAGCGGGGATCTGGGTCAGAAGGCCGCTTGCGTCCTCTTGCAGGGTTTCGCCAATGGGACCCCAGTTGGCCTGGGCGGACTGGATGGGGTCGTAGAGGTTGTCTGCCCAGCGCATGGTCGCGGCGGGGTATTTGTTGGTCCGGGTGATGGCGAAGGCGCCCCGGGCGATTTCCTGGTTGTTGGACTGGCTGGCAATGCGCTTGCCGTCGACGCCTTTAAGCACAGGCACAAGCGCGTAGTCGCTGGCGCGGTCGGCGCCCACCATCTCGGGGATTTCCCACCAAACAAATGAGCCGAGGTTTTCCGTGGCGGCTTTCCCCTTGGCCAGGTAGGCCTTGTCATCCTGTGAGAAGGCCTCGGGATCGATCAGGCCCTCCCGGTACCACTCGTGCAGGGTAGCGAGTGCCTTCTTGTAGCCGTCCTGGGTGGCGGTGAAGATGACTTTGTCATCCTGGACGATGCGGTGGTCCATATTGTCCGGCACTCCGCCGAGGGCGGCGATCAGGTCAACGATGTCGCCGGTCCAGCCCCCAGGCCTGAAGCTCAGCGGGATGGTCTTACCGGTCCCGGAAGCGTCCTGGGTCTTGAAGGCAAGCAGCGCGTCGTGGAACTCATCGATGGTCGTTGGCATCGGGATGTTCAGCTTTTTCAACCACGACGTATTGATGGCGAGTTCGTTGGGGAACTGGACCAGGCCGAGTTCCTCGACGGAGGGCAGGGAGTAGATGTGCCCGTCCGAGGAGGTAATGGCGGCCTTGATGTCGGGCCGGTCCGAGAGCAGCTTGGAAAGGTTCATTGCGTTCTTCTCGATGAGCCCTTCGAGCGGGATCAGAGTGCCGCTGGCGGAGTAGGTGGCGATCTCGGCGTCGGTCAGGCCTGTGTTGAAGAACGCGTCGGGCAGGTCACCGCTGGCCAGGATGAGGTTCTTCTTTTCCTGGAAGACCGTTTCGGGCAGGTTTTCCCAGTTGATGTGGACGTTGGTGTCCTTTTCCCAGTTTTTCACCACGGTCATGGTGTTGTAGTCCGGGGCCAGTGCGGTCTTGGTCCCGGAGAACGTCAGTTCGAGCTGCTTGCTGACAATGGGGAAGCCTGTTTCCTGGAAGCCGAAGTCCGCGGAGGCGTCTTTGATCTCCGCAGTGCCTGAACCGCCGCCGGAGCAGGCGGTCAACATCAATGTTCCGGCCAGGACGGCGCCAAGGGCGGAGTATTTACGGCTGAGTGCCATGGTCATTCCTATTCTGAGGTGCTTTGCCGACCCGTGGCGGTTGCCCGGGTGGTCGATGCGGGGAGAAGCTATTTGACGGCGCCGATCATGGCGCCCTTGGTGAAGTGCTTCTGCATGAATGGCAGGGCAATCATGAGTGGCAGGCTCGAGACAACGATCATGGCGTACTTGGTGAGCTCTGCGATCCGTTGCGCAGCGGCATAGGATGCAATGTCCCCGCCGGTGGTTCCGGCGGATGAGACGTCTGACTGGATGAGTATGTTGCGCAGGACGAGCTGCAACGGGTACTTGGAGTCGTCATTGAGGAAGATCAGTGCGTCAAAGAACGAGTTCCACTGGGCCACGACGTGGATCATGACCATCAGCATGATCAGCGGTTTGGACAGTGGGAGCACCATTTTGAAAAAGAATTTGAAGTCGGTTGCTCCGTCCATCTGGGCGGCTTCGCGTAGCTCGTTCGGAATGGTGTGTTCGAAGAAGGACCTGGCGATGATGAGGTTCCACACCCCCACGGCTCCCGGCAGGACCACTGCCCAGACGGTGTCCAGCATGCCGAGGTCGCGGACCACCAGGTACTTGGTGATGAGTCCGCCGTCGAAGAACATGGTGATCACGAACAGGAGCATCAGGATCTTCCGGCCGGGCATGTCCTTGCGGGACAGTGCGTAGGCGCCGCACAGGATGGTGCTGACGCTGACGGCGGTGCCTAGCACGGTATAGATGACGGTGTTGCCCAGGCCGTTCCAGATCCGGCGGTCGGCGAAGATCCGTTCGTAGCCTTCAGTGGTGACTCCGGAGGGGAAGAGCCAGACTTTGCCTTCGTAAACGGCATTCGGGTCGCTGATGGAGGCGATGACGATGAAGTACAGCGGGTACACCACGGCCAGGATGGACAGCAGCAGGACAGCTGTGGCGGCGATGCTGAAGGCGCGGTCGCCGTATCTTTCGCGCAGGGTCCGCTTGGGGCGGACCTGGATGACGGTCCGGTTCGGGTTCTCGGTAGTGCGGGGGTTGGTTGTCAGAGACATTTCGGCATCACCACAGGGTCGCTTGATTGGCCCGGCGCGCCACCGTGTTGAAGAAGAGCAGCAGCGCCAGGTTGAGGAGGGAATTGAACAGGCCAATGGCGGCCGAATAGCTGAACTGCGCCTGCTGCAGACCCGCGTGGTAGACGTAGGTCTGAATGATCTCCGAGGTCGAGACATTCAGAGGCGTCTGCATCAGCAGTGCCTTCTCGAAGCCGACGTTGAGCAGGTTGCCGATGGCCAGGATGAACAGGATCGTCACCACCGGCATGATGCCCGGGAGATCAATGTGCCGGATGCGCTGGAGCTTGGAAGCACCGTCCACCTTGGCCGCGTCGTGCAGTGCCGGGTCGATGGCCGCCAGTGCCGCGAGGTACACAATCATCGAGAATCCGGCATTCTGCCAGACATCCGAGATCACATAGATCGGGCGGAACCACTCCGCCGAACCCATAAAGAAGATCGGCTCCCCGCCGCCCAGTTGGATGGCGTTGTTCACCAGCCCAGACCTCGGGGACAGAACCACGAACATAATGCCGACCACCACCACTGTGGAGATGAACGCGGGCGAATACAGCACGGTCTGGGTGAACTTCTTGAACCTCTCGCTCTGGAGCTGGTTGACCAGCAAAGCCAGGACGATTGGAACCGGGAACGCCAGCAACAGGCCAAGGACGGCAATCCACAAGGTGTTACCGACCACCTGGCCGAACTGGTAGGAGTTGACGAACCTGATGAAGTGGGTCAGGCCCACCCAGGGGCTGTCCGAGAACCCGTCCACCGGGTTGTAGTTCTTGAACGCGATCTGCACGCCGTACATCGGCCAGTACTTGAAGACCAGAATGTAGACGAGCGCCGGGGCTAGTAATACGTATAACTGCCAGGCGCGGGAAATTCTCTTCATTCGGAGCGAAAGAGAAATTTTTCGTTGCGGCAACGGCGCCGCAGCAGGACGGCCGCGTCGGGCCGGGATGGTGCGGCTCATGGCATCTCCTTAGGGTGGGTCACGGAATTCCGTTCAATCAAAGGGCAGTCCATCAGCTCGACCCGGCCATCGGGTTTCGCGTCCTGGAGGATCAGGTCAACCGCGCGCCGGCCCATGGCGACGAACGGCAATTCAAAAGTGGTCAATCCCGGGCGAAGAAACGGCGCCAGAGTGGCCTGATTATCAAATCCCACGATCGATACGTCTCCGGGGATTGAGAGGTGCAGGTCCGAGACGGCTTGATAGGCGCCCCAGGCGCCACGGTCGTTCGCGCAGAAAATCGCGGTAGGCGGGTTGCTGGAGGTCATAAGTTCCAGCGTGTACTTGTAGCCGTCTTCCTCACCGCCTTTGCCGAAACGGACCAGCGACGGATCAACGTCCAGCCCTGCTTCTTCAAGTGCAGCGCAGTAGCCCTCATAGCGGCCAACAGCGGCAGGAAGGCCGCTTTCGAGGGTTTCGATATTAATCATCCCCACCCTGGTGTGGCCCGCCTCGAGCAGCCGGCTGGTGGCCACATACCCGCCTTTGACCTCGTCCGGGGCGACGCTGGGGACGAGACCGGCCCGATCCTGCGAATTCAGCACCACGGACCTGACATCCGCCAACGCCTCCGGAACTTCCAGCCGCCGGTGATACATGGCGGCGTAGACCACGCCAGCGACCTTATAAGAAAGCATGGTGTCCAAGGATGCGGCCTCGAGCTGCTTATCACCACCAGTGTTTACCGAGAGCAGGAGGAGTCCATCCTCCCAGGCCCGCTGCTGGGCGCCTTCGATGATGGCGCCCGCGAAAGGGGTAGTGGCCACGGAATCGCCAATGAACCCGATCATGCCGGCCACGCCTTCGCGTAGGACTTTAGCGTGGGCGTTCGTGCGGTAGCCGAGCCGGTTCACGGCGTCCCGAACACGCCTGCGCGTATCCTCGGAGAAACGCGACCCGGAGGCTGAATTCAGCACCAGTGACACGGTGGCCTGTGAAACGCCGGCGGCAGCAGCGACGTCGTGCATTGTCGGTCCTGACTTTGGCCGCGATCCAGCCATGATGGGCACCTCCTCGGGCCAGTTTGCTTTGTTAGTTATTCGTATAACTTGGTAAGACTGTATCTTGCATCACATCCGGCGTCAACTACGCCACATTCCCGTTCCAGGGCTATGGGCCCCAGCGTCAACGATAAGTACACTTAGCTTCCATGAAATCGCTCTGGTTGGACCGCGGGCAATCATTCAGTTCTGACCCGTTCGAGGCAGGCAGCAGCTACGACACCGTGGTGGCGGGGGCCGGGCTCACGGGGCTGGTCACTGCGCTGTTGCTGGCCAGGTCGGGGCAGCGCGTCCTGGTCTTGGAGGCCAGATTCCCCGGGGCCGTGACCACCGGAAACACCACGGCGAAAGTCAGTTTGCTGCAGGGGACCGTGCTGTCTGCCTTGGCCAGGCAGTATGCGCAGAAGCAGGTGGGCGCCTATGTTGAGGCCAACAGGGAAGGGCAGTCATGGCTGCTCCGCTACCTGGACGAACACCGCGTGCCGTACCAGCGCCGGGATGCCTACACCTTCGCCACTACCGACCAGGGGACCGAGCGCCTGCTTAAGGACCTCAGCGCCGCGACCAATGCCGGCCTGGACGTGGAGTACGTGAAGGATGCACGGCTCCCCTTCCCCATCCAAGGCGCCCTTCTGCTGACCGATCAGGCCCAGGTCAACCCCATGGACGTCCTGGATGCGCTCCTGCGGGACGTCCGGGCCCGCGGCGGGAGCGTCGTGGGCGGGACCCGGCTGCGGAATGTCTCCGGGAGCGGACCACTAACTGTCCACACAGACCAGGGCACCGTCACCGCCAACAACGTTGTTTTGGCCACCGGAATCCCCATTCTGGACCGCGGGCTCTACTTCACCAAACTCAAGCCTCTGCGCTCCTACGCCGCCGCCCTTGAACTGCCGGCCGGAGACACCGCGCCGCCCGGCATGTACCTGTCAGCCGAGGAGCCCACCCATTCGCTAAGGGACCATGAAGCGGACGGCCGTCAGTTCCTGCTGGTGGGCGGGCACGGGCACCAGGTGGGGCGGACCGCCTCGGAAAAGTCTCATCTGTCTGGTCTGCTGAACTGGGCCACCGGGCACTTCCCGGGCGCTGTAGTCACCCACACGTGGTCGGCCCAGGACTACCAGGCCACCAACCTCATGCCCTTCTTTGGCAGACTGCCGCGGGGCCGGGGCCACATCTTTTTCGGCACCGGTTACAACAAGTGGGGCATGACCAACGCGGTGGCCGCCGCCCTGGGCATTTCCGCGGACATCCTCGGCGGCAGGCTCCGCTGGGCAAACACCATCCATCACCGTGTGACGTCCCCCGGCGGCGGGCTCACCGCCGTCGCCCTAAACGCAGGCGCGGCCGCGCGGCTCACCACTGACTGGGGAAAACTGGCGGTTGGAAAGTCGGGGGCTGAGGCTGCCGAAAGCGGCGTTTCGACAATCCCACCCACCGGAGGTCCCGTACCGGCAGACGGCGGCGCGAAGGTTTACCGCGACGGCGCCCGGCCGGCGGCGGTCTCCACAGTGGACGGCACCATGTGCAGGCTCTCCGCCGTCTGCACCCATCTGGGCGGGATTGTCCACTGGAACGACAATGAACTGACCTGGGACTGCCCGCTCCACGGCTCGCGCTTCAGCCCCGACGGCGAGCTCCTGGAAGGACCCGCCACCAGGGATCTTCCGAGGCTCGAGCAGGGTTGATACGCGCCTCCAGCGGGGCCGGCAATACTGTCGGTGGGGTAGGGCATGATGGAGGAATGCAGGAGCACCCACCGCCGGGAACGGAGCCGGACGCCCTTCCCAGGACTGCCATGAGCCGTTTCAGCCGGCCCACGCGGGATTGGTTCCTGGGCGCCTTTGCGGAGCCTACCCCCGCCCAGACCGGCGCCTGGAACGCCATTTCGTCCGGCTCGCACGCCCTGGTGGTGGCGCCCACCGGGTCGGGCAAAACGCTCGCGGCGTTCCTCTGGGCCTTGGATCGCCTGCTCCTTGAGGCGCCGGCCGCTGATCCGGAATTGCCCGTCCCTGAATTGCCCGGCCTGGATGCTGCGCCGGCCCATGGAACGGTCGAGGGGGCGGTCCGTGGTACCGGCAAGGGGACAGGCAAAGCGCCGGCCAAAGGAAGGCGCGCCCGGCCGCTTAAACGGAAGACCCGGGTCCTGTACATCTCGCCGCTGAAAGCCCTCGGCGTGGACGTGGAACGCAACCTCCGCTCGCCCCTGATCGGGATCACCCAGACGGCCAAGCGGCTGGGGCTCCCGGCACCCCTGATCACGGTGGGGGTCAGGTCCGGGGACACCACGACGGCGGACCGCCGGGCGCTGCTCAGCAACCCACCGGACATCCTCATCACCACGCCGGAATCGCTGTTCCTCATGCTTACCTCCAGGGCGCGCGAAACCCTCACGGAGGTGGACACCATCATCGTCGACGAGGTCCATGCTGTCGCCGGAACCAAGCGTGGCGCGCACCTGGCGGTCTCCCTGGAACGCCTGGATGCGCTGCTGCCCAAACCCGCCCAGAGGATCGGGCTCTCTGCCACTGTGGAGCCGCGCGAGTTGGTGGCCCAGTTCCTGGCCGGTTCCGCTCCGGTGGAAATCGTGGCCCCGCCGTCGCGAAAGAACTGGGACCTCACCGTATCTGTCCCGGTGGAGGACATGTCCGATCTCCCGGGGGCCGCGGGCGCCTTCGATTCCGGTCCCGCGTCAGGGCTGCAGCCTCAGGCCTCGATCTGGCCCCATGTGGAGGAGAAGATTGTTGACCTGGTGCTGGCCAACCAGTCCACGATCGTTTTCGCCAACTCGCGCCGGCTTGCGGAGCGGCTCACCGCCCGCCTCAACGAGATTTACGCCGAACGCCAGCTGATCGCCGTCGGCGGGGGCTGGGACCCACCTGACGCAGGTGCTGCAGACCCCGGGCTTCCGCCCGGCCCCCCTGCATTCAGTTCTGCCTTCGCACCCTCCTCCACTCCTGCGTCCACCGCCACACCGGCCCACATGATGGCGCAGGCCGGCAGCACGGCGGGAGCCGATCCGTTGCTGGCCCGCGCCCACCACGGCTCCGTTTCCAAGGACCAGCGGGCACTCATCGAGGACGACCTCAAGTCCGGCCGCCTGCGTTGCGTTGTGGCCACTTCGTCCCTGGAGCTTGGCATCGACATGGGCGCCGTGGACCTCGTGGTGCAGGTGGAATCACCGCCGTCGGTAGCCAGCGGTCTTCAACGTGTGGGCCGCGCCGGGCACCAGGTGGGGGAAATTTCCCAGGGCGTGCTGTTTCCCAAGCACCGGGCAGACCTGGTGCACACGGCCATCACCGTGGAGCGGATGCTCGAGGGGAAGATCGAGCGGCTCTTTGTCCCGGCCAATCCGTTGGACATCCTGGCCCAGCAGACCGTCGCGGCCACCGCCCTGGGCAGCATTGATGTGGAGGAATGGTTCGCCATTGTCCGGCGGTCAGCCCCGTTCGCATCCCTCCCCCGGTCCGCCTACGAGGCAACCCTTGACCTGCTGGCCGGCCGTTACCCGTCCGATGAATTCGCCGAACTGCGGCCCCGGATCATCTGGGACAGGAACGCCGGCACCATCGAAGGCAGGCCCGGCGCCCAACGGCTGGCTGTAACGTCCGGCGGCACCATCCCGGACCGCGGCCTCTTCGGTGTATACATCATCGGCACCGAGGTGGAAGGCTCCGGTGCGCCGGGAGGGGACGGCAAACCCGCCGCGTCGCCCGCGAAGGGCGGCCGCCGCGTGGGCGAACTGGACGAGGAGATGGTCTACGAGTCCCGGGTGGGTGACATTTTTGCACTGGGCGCCACCAGCTGGAAGATCGAGGACATCACCCACGACCGAGTCCTGGTCTCGCCCGCGTTCGGCCAGCCGGGCAAGCTTCCCTTCTGGAAAGGTGACTCGCTGGGACGGCCGGTTGACCTGGGCCGCGCGCTGGGCTCCTTCGTGCGTGAACTTTCCGCGTCCGACGTCGGCCCTGCCACCGAACGCTGCAAAGCCAGCGGACTGGATGAATACGCCGCCAACAACCTGATCCAGTACCTCAGTGCACAGAAGCTGGCCACCGAGGTTGTCCCCTGCGACACCACGCTGGTGGTGGAGCGCTTTCACGACGAGCTGGGCGACTGGCGGGTGATCCTGCACAGCCCGTTCGGGATGCCGGTGCACGCTCCCTGGGCACTCGCCGTCGGGCAGCGCCTGCACCAGCGGTACGGCCTGGACGGGTCGGCCATGGCGGCGGACGACGGCATCGTGCTACGGGTCCCCATGATGGAGGACGAGCCTCCCGGCGCCGAACTCTTCCTGTTTGACCCCGATGAGCTGGAGCAGATAGTCACCGCAGAAGTGGGCGGCAGCGCGCTTTTTGCCTCGCGTTTCCGGGAGTGTGCCGCTCGTGCCCTGCTGCTTCCCCGGCAGACCCCCGGCAAGCGGCAGCCGCTGTGGCAGCAGCGCCAGCGGTCCGCCCAGCTGCTTGATGTCGCGCGGAAATATCCCACGTTTCCCATCGTGCTGGAGACTGTCCGCGAATGCCTCCAAGACGTTTACGATCTTCCGGCCCTCAAGGACATTGCAGCGTCGGTGGAACGCCGCGAACTCAGGATCGTGCAGACCACCACGCAGCAGCCGTCGCCGTTCGCCAAGTCCCTGCTGTTCGGCTACGTGGCCCAATTCCTGTATGAAGGGGACTCGCCCCTGGCCGAGCGCCGGGCCGCAGCCCTGGCCCTCGACTCGACGCTCCTGAACGAACTGCTCGGCCGCGTTGAGCTCCGCGAGCTGCTGGATGCGAAGGTCATTGAAGCCACCGAACTTGAACTCCAGCGCCTTGCGCCGGAGCGCCGGGCCCGCGGCATGGAAGGCGTGGCCGACCTTCTCAGGTTGCTGGGTCCGCTGACCCCGGAAGAAGTCGCCGCACGCCTGGAGGCAGCGCCCATGATTGAGCCATCGCCGGTGGTTGAGCCAGTCGAAATCCCGGAGGTCGACCTGGCGGTTGAATCCATCGAAACCCCGCATGCCGACATTCCTCTGGCCACGACGCACCTGACCGCACTGCTGCGGGCCAACCGGGCCATCAAAGTGAACATCGGCGGGGCCGAGTGCTTCGCCGCCGGCGAGGATGCTGCCCGGCTCCGTGATGCCATCGGTGTTCCGCTGCCCATGGGCGTTCCCCTGGCCTTCATCGAACCTGTGGCAGACCCTTTGGGCGACCTTGTCTCCCGGTACGCCCGCACGCACGGACCCTTCACGTCGGCGGAAGCCGCGGCCCGGCTGGGGCTTGGCGTCGCCGTGGTCGGTACTGCACTGAAACGGCTCGCCGCGGATGGCCGGGTGGTGGAAGGCGAGTTCCGGCCGCACGCCGCCCCGCCGGAACAGGCGGCCAGCTATGGGCGATCGGACGAAACACCGGTTGAGGATGTCCAAACAGCCCAGCCGCTCCCGACAGAATCCCCGCAGACGCATCTACCTGCTCCCGCCACCAGCGAATGGTGCGACGCCGAAGTTCTCCGCAAGCTCCGGCGTCGTTCGCTCGCAGCCCTGCGCGCCGAGGTGGAACCCGTGGACGCTGCCGCTTACGGGCGTTTCCTGCCGGCCTGGCAGCACGTCCGCACTCCCGGCGTGGGTCGCGGGCAGCCATCCCTGCGGGGGCTGGACGGAATTGTCACCGCGATTGACCAGCTTTCCGGCGTGCCGGTGCCTGCTTCCGCATGGGAACCGCTGGTCCTGGCCAGCCGGGTTTCCAACTACCAGCCCGCCATGCTCGACGAGCTCATGGCCGCCGGTGAGCTCCTCTGGTCCGGCGCGGGAGCACTGCCTGGAAACGACGGCTGGGTCAGCCTGCACTTGGCCGATTCCGCCGAGCTGACGCTGAATCCCGCCGTTGAATACGACCCCGGGGACGCGCAGCAGCGCCTGCTTGACCATCTGAGGAACAACGGCGGCGGCTATTTCTTCCGCCAGCTGAAGGACGTGGCCGGTGGCATGGACTCGGTGCTCAGCGACCAGGAAGTGATGTCCGCGCTCTGGGATCTGGCCTGGGCGGGCCGCATCACCGGCGACACGTTCGCCCCGGTCCGCGCCCTCATCGCGGGAGGCCACACGGCGCACCGCCAAGTGGCCCGCTCGCCCCGCGCCCGTGCCCCCAGGCTGAGCAGGCTCGGCCGCTCGCACGGCACAGGCCTCCTGGGATCGCCCGGAACGGGCTCCTCTGAGCTGGGTTCCCCCGCAGTGGGCGGCGGACGGTATGGCTCGTTGTCGGGCATAGTGGCCACACCCCCGCTGGCTGCGGGGCGTTGGTCTGCCCTGCCCTCGCCCGAACTCGACGCCACCATGCACGCCCGTGCCACGGCTGAACTGTTGTTGGACCGGTATGGCGTGGTGACCCGGGGATCGGTCATGGCGGAGCAGATCCTCGGCGGGTTCGGCCTGATGTACAAGGTCCTGGCTCGGCTGGAAGAGGCTGGACGCTGCCGCCGCGGGTACTTCATCGAGCATCTTGGGGCCGCGCAGTTCGCCGTCCCCGCAACCGTGGACCGGCTGCGCTCCTATTCCGAGGACACCCAGCTGGCCAAGCCCGAACCAATGGCGCTGGCCCTTGCAGCCACGGATCCCGCCAACCCCTATGGCGCGGCGCTGCCGTGGCCGGCACTCAACGTGGAGGCCGGAACCGGGCACCGGCCAGGGCGGAAAGCAGGGGCGCTGGTGGTCATGGTGGACGGCGCCCTGGTCCTCTACGTGGAACGCGGCGGCAAGACCCTGCTGGCCTTCAGCGAGGACGCGGCCGTGCTGTCCGCCGCCGGGGCGGCCCTGGTGGGTGTGGTCACCCGGGGCGCGGTGGACAAGTTGATCATGGAAAAAGTCAACGGCCACGGCATCCTGGACACCCCCGTGGCGGCCGCGCTCGCCGCCGCCGGGGCCTACTCCACACCCAAAGGTCTGAGGATCCGTGCCTGAGGGCGACTCCGTCTGGCGGGCCGCCGCCGAACTGCACAAGGCCCTGGCGGGGCAGACGCTCACGGCATCAGACTTCCGCGTGCCGAGGTTCGCCACGCTGAACCTGGTGGGCTGGACGGTGGAAGAGGTGGTCCCGCGGGGCAAGCACCTCCTGATGCGCGTGGTGGGACCGGACGGGCACGGACGGGAGGAACGGAAACTCACTATCCACTCGCACCTGAAAATGGAAGGCACCTGGCAGGTCTATCCGCCCGGCGGACGCTGGCGGAAGCCGGGATTCACCGCCCGGTGCGTCCTGCGCACGGCAGCTGCTGACGCCGTCGGATTTTCCCTGGGCATCGTGGAAGTGGTCCGCACCGCGGACGAGGACACCATCGTGGGTCACCTGGGGCCGGACCTGTTGGGTCCGGACTGGGACCCGGCTGAAGCAGAGCGGCGGATCCGCGCGGCACCCGACGTACCCGTCGGCGTCGCCCTGCTGGACCAGCGCAACCTGGCGGGAATCGGCAACATCTACCGCTGCGAAGCCTGCTTTTTGTCCGGTGCGCACCCGGCGACTCCGGTCTCCGCTGTCCCCGATCTCAGGACCCTGATGACGGATGCCAAGAAGCTGCTCGAAGCCAACCTGGGCCCGGGACGCCGGGTGACCATCCTTAATCCGCGCGGCATGCCCGTCGGGCGGATGGCGGGCCGTCCGGGCTACTGGGTTTACGGGCGGGAACACCAGCCGTGCATGAAGTGCCGGACCCCCATCCGCCGCCGCGTGCTGGGCAAACCCAACGGCGAAGAAGGACGGGACATCTACTTCTGCCCGGCGTGCCAGCCGGTCCTGCCCTAGGGGTTCCTAGAAAGTCCTGGCCCCGGGTTCGACGGCGACCGGCTCGGCAGCGTCCAGGCCAGCAGTGTCCGGCGGGAGCACTGCGGGCACCATGAACCGCGGGAGCAGCAGCTGCACCAGCGGCCCGATGGCGAGGGCGTAAACCACCGTGCCCACGCCCACGGAACCGCCCAGCAGCCAGCCCACTCCCAACACGACAACTTCGATCAGCGTGCGCGAGACCCGCACGGACCAGCCGGTGCGCCGCGCCAGCCCGGTCATCAGGCCATCCCTTGCGCCCGGACCGAACCGCGCGCCGATGTAGCATGCGGACGCGATGCCGTTCAGCAGCACTGCGCCGGCCAGCATGCCGATCTGGCCGCCCAGATGCGAGAACGCCGGGATCAAGGCCAGCCCGATGTCTGCGAAAACGCCCACCAGCACGGCGTTGCAAAGGGTGCCGAACCCGGGCCACTGCCGGAGCGGGATCCAGAGCAGCAGCACCAGGAAACTCACAATGATGACCACCACGCCGATACTCAGCCCGGTCCTGCCGGCCACCCCCTGATGGAACACATCCCACGGATCCAGTCCAAGTCCGGCACGGATGAACATGGCCAGGGAGATGCCATACATGGCGAGGCCGATAAAGAGCTGGAGGAGTCTGCGGGTCAACATAACAACAACCCTGCCAGATAACTGGCATTGAATTACATAGCCAGTCTG
Organism: Pseudarthrobacter sp. NBSH8; assembly: GCF_014217545.1. Taxonomy (NCBI): domain Bacteria; kingdom Bacillati; phylum Actinomycetota; class Actinomycetes; order Micrococcales; family Micrococcaceae; genus Pseudarthrobacter; species Pseudarthrobacter sp. NBSH8. Next base: position 618,605 of record NZ_CP043178.1, on the reverse strand, counting down.
GGAGACTGGCCTCATGTCCCCTTCACTGGCCCCGTCCGCCCTGGCCCGCCTACTGGGCGAGTGGAACCTCGGCGTCGCACCCGCCTACCGCGAGCTGGCCGACGTCGTCCGCCTCCTGGTCCTGGACGGCCGGGTGGCCCTGGACACGGCACTACCCAGCGAGCGGGCACTTGCTGAGGCGCTGGGCGTAAGCCGCACCACCGTGACGGCTGCCTACGGGCACCTTCGCGGGCAGGGTTTCCTCAGCAGCGGGCAAGGCAGCAGGGGCCGGACCCGGATTCCGCGTCTGACGCCGCCGGGTACCACTGTGTTCATGGATCCTGGCCTTACAACCGCGGGGCAGACGCCCGGAACAACATCTCCCGGTCTCGCGGCACCGGAGGGGCTGATCGACCTCGCCTACGCATCGCTGCCGGCCAGCGGCGAGGTGGTCCATCGCGCGTTCGCGGCCGCCCTCACCGAACTTCCTGCGCTCCTGCCGGGCTTCGGCTACGACGCCATGGGCCTGCTCCCCCTGCGCGAGGCGGTGGCGGCACGTTACACGGCGGCAGGTGTACCGACCACTGCAGAACAGATCCTGGTCACCTCGGGCGCCCAGCACGCCCTGAACATCATCATCCGTGCCGTGGCTGGACGGCAGGACAGGGTTCTGGTGGAACACCCCAGCTACCCGAACGCCCTCGATGCCATCCGCGCGGCCGGCTGCCGGCCCATTCCGGTGGCATTCACCACAGCCCGCGACGCCAACACGAACAAAGCCGACGGCGCTCCGCCCCACATGGCCTGGGACGTGCACGCACTGCAGGCCGCCATGACACAGCAGCGCCCAAGGATGGCTTACGTGGTGCCGGACTTCCACAACCCCACGGGCCAGCTAATGCCCGATGTCCAGCGCCGCCAGCTGGTCCGGGCGGCCGTGGCGACCGGGACGGTCCTGGTGGTGGATGAGACCCTCCGCGAGCTGAACCTCGACGGCGCCGAAACCAGTCCCGTAGCAGCTTTCAGTCCCGCTGTGGTCACCATCGGATCGCTCAGCAAGTCCCACTGGGCCGGCCTTCGGACGGGCTGGATCCGCGCCTCCGAAGCCATGATCCAGCGGTTTGCCGCGGCACGGACATCCCTGGACCTGGGCGGACCGCTGATGGAACAGCTGGCGGCGGGCCACCTGGTCCGCGCCCTCGACGAGCCACTTCCCGCACGCCTCAGCGACCTTCGGAACAACCGCACCGCACTTCTGGAGCTCCTTGCCGGACACCTCCCGGAATGGGAAACGGGACACCCTTCCGGCGGCCTGTCCGTCTGGTGCAGGCTGCCCGCACCGGTAAGCACTGCGCTGACGATCATCGCTCCGGATTTCGGCATCCGGCTGGCTGCAGGTCCGAGGTTCGGCATCGGCGGAGCCTTCGAACGCTACCTCCGGGTGCCCTTCACCCTGCCGCCGGACCAGCTGGAGACCGCAGTCCTGGCCTTGCGCTCAGCCCAGGACAGGCTCGACGCCGCCCCGCAGCTCCGCCGGACCCTGAAGAACGCGCCGGCCATGGCTATCGCCTGACGCGCGGGGGCTTTCGGATCAGGCGGCGCCATCGCCCCTCCCGGCCTTACGGCCCATCCGCTGCCTGGCAGTATTGGTCCCGGCCCCGACCGGGACATGCGCCGTCGCCGTGGCCAGCCCAAACACCGGCATCCCGTTGTAGACAACCTCAATCCCGGCAGCAGGCACCTGGTACGTCTCATGCCAGACGCCGACGTCTCCACTTCCGGAGAGTTCCTTCATGAATCGGCGCCACGGTTCCAGGTGCGGGGACTCCCGGTCCGCGGCGAACTTCCGTAGGTGCTCGGGGCTCTCCCAGTAGCTGAGCAGCACAGTGGTGCGCCCGAACCACTGCTCATATCCGAGCATTCCTGCCGCGGGATCGGCGGCCAGGTGCTGGAGCATCCGCGGCATGGCGGCCGCCACCCTGCCGACGGTCCCGAACTTCCACCACCGGTTCGCCCGCATGCCAATCAGGAAAACCGTCACCGATTCGCCGCTCGGGTCAGCTGTGTACCGGCCTGGAAATACCTTCTGTGCCATGGGACCTCCTCAGATTATCAGTTTCATAACGTTGTTACGAAACAACGTTATGAAACAATGGGCTCCATGGCAAGACCCATAGTGCATAACGATTCCCTCAGGCAGGACCTGCTGACTGTCACGGCTGACCTGGTGGACCGCGACGGTCCGGCGCGCGTGAACCTGCGGGACGTGGCAGTGGCTGCCCGAACGTCCACCACGGCCGTCTACTCACTGTTCGGCGGAAAATCCCAGCTCCTGACCGCCGTCGTGGACGACGGGTTCCGGTCATTCCGAGACTCACAGATGGCCGCGGCCCCGGGCGGCCTTCGGGAACTCGGCGTGGCCTACCGCGCCTGGGCGCTGGAACATCAGGCGCTTTACCGGCTGATGTTCGGCGGCGCGCTGGCCGCCTACGTCGATTGCCAGCCCAGCCCGGACGTTGCGGCCGATGCCATGGTGCCCCTGATTGAGACGGTGGCTTCCGCCCAGTCCACGGGCACCGTTGTGCAGGCACCCGCGGAAATGGTCGCCGTCGCAATCTGGGGCCAGGTCCACGGCCTGGTGAGCCTGGAACTGGCACAGGTAGGGCCGCCGGACGCGGACTGGGCCGCAGTGTACGGCGCAGCCCTCGACGCCGTCGCCCGCGGCTGGGCTGCCTGAGGCCACCCTTCCAGTGGATTCCCGAGGCGCTGATTCGCCCTCGACGCGCAAAATACCTGGCGCAGGCGAAATTTCCACCGCGTCAGGTATATTGCGAGTCGAATATTGTCTTGCGAGTCGAGAACGCGGTGCGGGCGACGCCAATACACTCAGGCCCAGGCGGAGCCGCCAGCCGGCAAAGTAGAATGGACCGGTGATGCAATCCCCCCTCCCCGTGCGTGACGGCGTGAACGCCACCCGCCTGCGCCTCCCGGACGAGGGGCCGTGGACAACCGCGATGGACTACATGATGCACCGCTGGGGCCACATCGATCCGCAGGGCATCGAGGACAGGTTCGACGCCGGCGAGATCGTGGGCGAGGGCGGCGTCGCCCTGGACCGGGCCACCCGGCTCGAGGACCACACCTTCATCTGGTACTACCGCTCACTGCCGCCGGAGACCCGCATCCCGGTGGACATCAGCATCCTGCACCAGGATGACCACCTCCTCGTGGTGGACAAACCGCATTTCCTGCCCACCACCCCGGGCGGCACTTACATCCAGGAATCGGCCCTGGTCCGGCTCCGGAACCAGCTCAACCTGCCGGACCTGATCCCCATGCACCGCCTGGACAGGATGACCTCCGGCGTGCTGCTGCTGTCCACCAACCCGGAAACCCGCGGAAATTACCAGGTGCTCTTCGAGAAGCGGCAGGTGCAGAAGGAATACGAGTGCGTGTCCGCCGCGGAGCCCACCGCAGGCCACCCCGCCGTCGAATTCCCCGTGGTAGTCCGGAACCGGATGACCAAATCCCGCAGCTACCTGCTGGCCGAAGTCATTGAGGGCGAGCCGAACGCGGAGACCCGGATCGAACGGCTGGAAACGTTCGACGGCGGTGCTTCCGAGGGTGCCGCCGGCACCGGCGACGCTGGTGCCCGAGCCCCTGGCATCAACGTGGACGCGGTTAGCACGCCGCGCCTGGCGCGGTACCGGCTGGAGCCGCACTCCGGAAAGACGCACCAACTGAGGGTGCACATGGCCTCGTTGGGACTGGGCATCGTGAACGACGCGTTTTACCCGGACCTCCTGGACAAGGCTCCGGACGACTACTCCAAACCGCTGCAGCTCCTGGCCCGCGGCATCCGCTTTGTGGACCCCATCAGCAAAAAGCCCGTGGAGTACCGCAGCCGACTCCACCTCAGCGAGGCTGCTCATGCACCGCGCTGATCAAACACGGTCCTGAAGTCCTGCTCCATCTCGGGGCCGAACAGGACAAACTCCACCAACTCGAGCGCGCTGGCCGGATGGGAGGCACCAAACCCCGTGACGGCGTCGTGCGCTGCCTCCGCCACCTGGCGCCCGTGCCAGCCGTAGACTCCCCCGCCCACCGCCGGGAGTGCGATGCAAGCCGCGCCCAGCGAGTCCGCCAGCCGCAGGCTTTCGCTGAAGCAGGACACCAGGAGTGCCGGGTTGGTCTGCCCGGCGTGCCGGTTTGGACCCACGGTATGGATGACCCAGCGCGCCGGGAGCCGGAATCCGGGAGTGGCGACGGCGGCTCCCGGCGCCAGCCCGTGCGGCAGGACCGTTTCGCGGAGTTCGCGGCAGGCGGCCAGCAGTTCCGGCCCGGCAGCGCTGTGGATGGCCCCGTCCACACCGCCGCCGCCCAGGAGCGAGGAGTTCGCCGCGTTCACAATCGCGTCAACGGTGCGGGTGGTGATATCGCCTTTGAGGATGGTGATCCGCATGCCGCCAGTTTCCCACTTACGAGGTGCGGCTCAAAGGCCCCGCTTCACCGCAGCAGATGCCCGCAGCATAGCCTCGCGAGTCGTTGCCAGCAGCGCCTGGTAGTTGAGCGGGCCGCCGGAGACGAGGGACTTGTCGTAGGGAACATCGAGGACTTCCCGCGTCAGGGTCTCGAAGTGGTTCCGGGTCCGGTCATGAAGCTGCAGATCGGTCTTCAGGGACGGCGCGGCAAGCAGGGTCACGCGTTGCGGACCTTGTCCTCGTAGCCGCGTTCACGCAACCCGTCCACCAGCCAGACGGCGCTGGCCACCGTGCCTTCCCGCACGGTGGAAACGATGACCAGCTCGTCCGCGGCCGCCACCGGCGCTTCCCAGTTCGAGGACCGCATATTATTTCCGGTATCCACCATGATGATCCGGTAGAACCGGCGCAGCGCCGTGTGTCGCCGCGCTGCAGCAGGTAGCTGCGGTCCTTGCGGCCGGACCCTTCAACGGGTCCCAGGAAAACTAGCCCGGGCGAAGGTGTTAACCGCGCGCGGGCGGAGCCTGCCCAGAATCACCGCGTACTGGCACGCTCATCTCCAGTCATCCGGGCCAGGAGCAAGAAATTGTGGAGACCGCCAGCGATGCAGATGAAATCATCGTGGCTGTTCAGCGTTGGCTCGACGTGCTGAAAGCCATACTGATTGACCAGTATGTGGACTTATTGCCGGTATATAAACCTGCAAAACCCCTGTTACTAACTGCCTTGACATGATGCGCCCCAGTGCCACGATAGATATCTGGGGTATCGCGTGTTTTCCGGTCGCTTGAAGGGGATAGGCATGACTGTGGCTCGCGCCCTGGATTGGGAATTAAGCCTGCTGGGGGCCTGGCGGTTGCGCCGCGGCAGCAATACCGTGACGGTGGCCAGCCGGGAACAGCGCGAGCCAGAATCCACACTGAGCGAGAATCCACACTGAGCGAGGAAGCATCATGGATACCCTCATCGAAATCCCGGGCGACCGAACGGCGGCCAAGTTCGCCTACGCCTCCGCGGGCCTAGGCGTAGTGGGCGTGGCAACACTGGGCGCCATGTTCGCCATCGAAGTGCCAAGGAACGGCCCCTACATCTTCGGCACCATCAACGATGCCACCGGCGGCGTCTTCCAGCTGACGATCATCCCGGTGATCGTCCAGGTCCACTGCCGCCTGCGCCGTACACCCGGCTCCGAGGCAGCCAAATGGCTGGTGATCGCGGCCAGCGCCGCAGGATCGGCAAGCTCGTTCCTCCTCGTCGCGAAGAAGCTCGATTTCAATGTTTCCACCGGCATCTCGGTGGGGGCAATGGTGGTCCAGGCCGGCTGGTTCCTGCTGGCCCACCGGGCGCTGCTCAAGTCGGGCGGCTATCCCCGGGATCTCGCGAGGCTGGGAGAGTTCATCGGCGGCGCCTTGGTGGTGGGGCTGCCCTTGGCTGCGCTGACGGCTTTGGAACCGGCGCCGGCCTGGATCCGCTGGGGCATCGGCGGGGCGGGAATCGCCGTGGGCGCCGCCGCGTGGGTCGCCTGGCCGTACTGGTATTTCCTCGCTGGACGGCACCTCAGCCACGTTCCCAGGGAAGTTCGCGGAGGAGTCCCACGGCCACGCCGCCGGAACATCGGCGCTGGCTACTGAGGCGCCGGGTACAGAGGCTCCGGGTACCGGAGCGCGTGGTACTGGGACGCGTGGTACTGGGACGCTCGCTGAACCCAATGAGGTGAAGTCCGTGCCGCCGTCCAGCTCAGGCCGTGCTGCCGCGCAAAAGTGCGGTACTTTGTGGCCATGGACTTTGGCGACGCCGACAGCTGGGGGGCGGCGATCTACTTCTGGATCATCCCCATGGTCCTCGGCGATGCCATCTTCCCGCCCATCCCGTCAGAAATGTTGGTGATCACCGGCGGGGCCCTCTCGGCCGACGGCCGGGCCAACGTCTTCCTGGTGGGGGCACTGTGCGCGGTGGCGTCCTGGATTGGGGACATGGTGGTGTTCCAGCTCTTCAAACGCCGGCTCAGCCATGTCCTGGACCGCTGGCGGTGGGGCCACAAAGTCCATACCGGCATCCATAAGGCCATCGCCAAGGCCGGCCGCTCCTCCACCTACGGGACCATCATCGGCGCCCGCTTCATCCCCGGCGGGCGGCTGGCGACGTCGGCCGCTTCGGGCATCGCAGATGTTTCCGCCCGGGGCTTCAGCCTGTGCGCCGGCCTCGGCGCGGTCCTCTGGGCCAGCTGGCTGGTGGGCCTTGGCTACTTCACGGGATCGGCCACCAAGCTGCCGTTCTGGGCGAGTTCGCTGATCGGTGTGGTGCTGGGCCTGGTGTTCGGCGTCGTCGTCGGCATCATCGTGACCCGCCGGCGCGGCACCCGCTCACCCGTGGACGAGCCGGGTCCCGGCTCGTGAGCTCGGGCGCGTAAGCTCGACCGAGTTCGCATGAGTGAGCTAAACAGGCGCCCAGCGGCCGCGGTTGCGGCGGAGCACCGTCAGTGAGCCGGTGAGCGCAACGCGTTCGACGGCGTCTCGCATCATCGCTGCCGATTCGCACGCCTGCTGGTTCTCACCGCTGTATTCGGTCGCCTCCACGAGGAAGCGCAGGTTCAGCTGCGGAACGCCGGCGGCTAGTTCGATCTGGTTGGATTCCACATGGTGGCGGGTCTCCAATGCCTCAACAGCGGCGGCCATCACGGCTTCCGGCGGGTTGCCAGGTTTCAGTCCGGTGATTTTCAGGCGCGTCTGGAACGAAGGCATGCCGTCAACCCTATCCCGGCCGCCCGCTGGCCTGGCTAGACCCGCCGTCCGCTGCCCTGACTGGTCCTGCAGCCGGTGCTGCTACTCGGGGCCGCTCTCGGGGACGGGCACTGACCAGCGTTCCTCGATATGCCCGAAGCGCCACACGCCCAAGGCAAGGAGCCAAGTGAATACGAAGAGCGCCACGGTTGTGTAGCCGACGGCGGCCAGGTCGAGTCCGCCGATCACAGCCAGCGGCCCGGACCGGATCCCGGCGCTGTACACCAGGAGGGAAATCAGCTGCACGGAGCCGACGCCCAGCGCAACGGCCACGGACAGCCCGGTCACCACCACGTTGTAGTAGATCCTGCGGACCGGCCGGGAAAGCGCCCAGCGGTATGCGAAAGTCATGAGGCAGCCGTCCAGCGAGTCCAGCAGGCTCATGCCCGCCGCGAAGAGGACCGGCAGCGTGAGGATCGCGTACCACGGCAACGCCGAGGCGGCGGCCCCGGCCGCGAGGATCAGCAGGCTCACCTCCGTCGCGGTATCAAAACCCAAACCGAACAACAGTCCCACACCATACATCTGCCGGGGCTTGGTGATCAGTCCGGTCAACCGGCCGAAGAGCCGCGTCATGAGGCCACCGGGGGCAGGCTGGTCTTCCAGTCCGGCGCCGCTGTCCCGGCTGGACCGCAGCCGTCGCGCAGACCGGAGCACCTCCAGGAGGATCGCCAGGTTCAGGACGCCGATGAGGTATAAAAACACGCCCGAGACTGCGGTCCCGAAGATCTGCAGGCCCGCCTCGGTTTCGCCCGTAACCACCCCGCCCTGGTCCGTCAGGCTACGGATTCCGGCCGCCAGCAAAGCGCACAGGCCAAAAACGACGCTCGAGTGGCCCAGGGAGAACCAGAAGCCCACAGTCACGGGCCTGTGACCGGGGCGGCCTTGCCCGTTGCGGGCCTCCCCGTTGCCCGACTGCCTGTCGCCTGGGTGGCCCTTAACAGGGTGGCCGCCGCCTGAGAGTTTCCGTGTGGTGTTGTCGATGGCGGCGATGTGGTCCGCGTCGAATGCGTGGCGCAGCCCCAGCGTGTAGGCGGCAACGCCGAGGCCAACGCCGAAAACGCCGGCGGAGCCCGCCGGAAGGTTTTCTGCCGCCACAACGGCCAGCAGCACGCCCCAACCCACAGCATGCAGGAGCAACACAACGGCCGCCATTCCACCGATCGATGCCCGTTCCCGGCCGGTCAGTGCATACCCGGACCGTACGGTCGTGGGCGGCGGCGGCGTGTTGCCTCCCGCTTCCGGTTGCTGCATTGCCGAGCCTCCGGCTTCCGCGTAACTGCAGAATACTGGGATGACTATACGCCCCTAGTCGACGAATGCGCAGCTGTCAAATTTGGAGGTTGATTTATGGCCTGGACCAGCCTATCTTGGCAGAGAGGGGGCAGTACCCATGCACGAACTCTCGATCGCACAGAGCCTGATTGACGCGGTTTTGGACAAGACCGCCGGCCGGGCAGTCATGGGTGTCAACCTTCGGATCGGACCGTTATCGGGTGTGCTTCCGGACGCCCTCCGTTTTTGTTTTGATGTGGCTTCAGCGGGTACCACCCTGGCAGGGGCGCGGCTGCTGATCGATGAGCCGCAGGCCCGTGGGCATTGCCGCGAGTGCGGAACGGACTTCGCGATGACGGACATGTTCCTTTTGTGTCCCTGTGGCAGCGCCGACGTCGCAGTGGTCAGCGGGCGGGAACTCAACCTCGTTTCGGTGGAGGTGGCGTAGCGAAATGTGCGCGACGTGCGGCTGCGGCGATGAAGCTGCCCCCCGGGTGTACTCCCTGGAAGTGCCGGGCCTGGACGTGCCGGGGCAGGAAGTGCCGGGGCCCCAGGCACATGAGCATTCCCACGAACCTGGGCATTCGCACACGCATGACGGGCACACCCACAGCCACCCCCACGACCACGCGCACCCCCACGCCGACGGTCACAGCCACACCCAAGCCAATACCCCGGAACTCATCCCGCTGGAACAGAACCTGCTGGCCAAGAACGACCTCCTCGCGGAACGGAACCGCGGCTGGCTCGCCGGGCGGAAGGTCAGGGCGCTGAACATGATGAGCTCCCCGGGCTCCGGCAAGACCACGCTCCTGGTGCGCACGCTCACGGAGCTGGGCGACCGGCTGCAGGCCGGCGTCATTGAAGGGGACCAGGAAACCTCCCTCGACGCCGAGCGCATCCGCAAAGCCGGCCGGCCCGTGGTGCAGATCAATACAGGAGCCGGCTGCCACCTGGATGCCGATATGCTCCGCCGCGGACTCGACGCGCTCGATCCCGCCATGGGTTCAACCGTGTTCATCGAGAACGTGGGAAACCTCGTCTGCCCCGCGCTGTTTGATCTGGGCGAAGCAGCGAAAGTAGTAGTCGTCTCAGTGACGGAAGGTGATGACAAACCGCAGAAGTACCCGCATATGTTCATGGCCGCTGACTTGGTGATCATCAACAAGTCGGACCTCCTCCCCTACGTCGAGTTCGACGTCGACGAATGCGTTCGCCGCATCCGTCGCCTGAACGCGCACGCACAATTCCTGGTCCTCTCGGCCACTACCGGCGACGGCGTTACCGCCTGGTATGACTGGCTGGACGGCCACCCCTCCCGGACAGAGACCCGCGCTGGGTCTTTGGCAGGGCCTCTGGAAGAGTCCCTGACAGACGCACACTGAGCCCCCTTACGGGCCGCGGAAAGACGCAACGATGCCTACCGAAACTTCCCTCAGGGCCGAAGAAACCCTGATTCACGTGCTCTGGATCAATGCAGGGCTGAGCTGCGACGGCGATTCCGTCGCCCTGACAGCGGCCACGCAGCCCAGCGTGGAGGAGATCGCGCTCGGTGCACTGCCCGGCCTGCCCCGCATTGCCATGCATTGGCCCCTGATCGATTTCGAGTGCGGCCCGCAGGAGGGCGCCGACGATTTCCTGGAGTGGTTCCGCAAAGCCGACCGGGGTGAGCTGGAGCCGTTCGTGCTGGTGGTCGAAGGGTCCATCCCGAACGAAAAACTGCACGACGAAGGGGGCTACTGGTGCGGTTTCGGCAACGATCTGGCCACTGGTCAGCCCATAACCACCAGCGAATGGCTGGACCGGCTGGCGCCCAAAGCCACGGCCATCATCGCCGCCGGCACGTGTGCCACGTACGGCGGCATCCATGCGATGGCGGGAAACCCCACCGGAGCCATGGGTGTCCCGGACTACCTTGGTTATGGCTGGAAGTCCAAGGCTGGCATCCCGATCGTCTGCGTGCCCGGGTGCCCCATCCAGCCGGACAACCTCTCCGAAACCATGACCTACCTGCTGTACCAGGCCACCGGCCAGGCTCCGATGATCCCGCTGGATGATGCGCTGCGGCCCACGTGGCTGTTCGGCAAGACAGTGCACGAGGGCTGTGACCGGGCGGGCTACTACGAGCAGGGCGATTTCGCCACCGAGTACGGCTCCCCCAAGTGCATCGTCAAGCTTGGCTGCTGGGGTCCGGTGGTCAAGTGCAACGTGCCCAAACGCGGCTGGATGAACGGGATCGGCGGCTGCCCCAACGTTGGCGGCATCTGCATCGGCTGCACCATGCCGGGCTTCCCGGACAAGTTCATGCCGTTTATGGACGAGCCACCCGGCGGCAAGCTCTCAACGAACACCATCCGCCCATACGGCGCGGCCATCAGGGCGCTGCGAGGCATAACTACCCACACGCTGAACCAGGAGCCCAAGTGGCGCCGTCCCGGCACCGAACTGCTGACCGGCGCAAAGCGCACCTGGTAAGTCCCCCATTTCCAGACAGGTGAAGAACATGACCTCAACGATTCCTATGCCGTCCGGGAGCGGAACGGACAACAGCAACCTGGTGGAGATGGCCTGGGATCCCATCACCAGAATTGTGGGCAGCCTGGGCATCTACACCAAGATCGATTTCGCGAACAACCAGGTGGTGGAGTGCAAGAGCACGTCCTCAATCTTCCGCGGCTACTCCATCTTTATGAAGGGCAAGGACCCGCGGGACGCCCACTTCATCACCAGCCGCATCTGCGGGATCTGCGGCGACAACCACGCCACCTGTTCCTGCTACGCGCAGAACATGGCCTACGGCGTCAAGCCGCCGAACCTCGGTGAGTGGATCGTCAACCTGGGCGAGGCCGCCGAGTACATGTTCGACCACAACATCTTCCAGGAAAACCTGGTGGGCGTGGACTACTGCGAAAAGATGGTCTCCGAGACCAACCCCGGGGTCCTGGCCAAGGCAGAAAATACCCGCGCTCCACACGAGGGCGACCACGGCTACCGGACCATCGCGGACATCATGCGCTCGCTGAATCCGTTCACCGGCGAGTTCTACCGCGAGGCGCTGCAGGTCAGCCGGTCCACCCGCGAGATGTTCTGCCTGATGGAAGGCCGCCACGTCCACCCGTCCACGCTCTACCCCGGCGGGGTGGGGACCGTGGCCACCATCCAGCTCATGACCGACTACATCACCCGGCTCATGCGGTACGTGGAATTCATGAAAAAGGTCGTGCCGATGCATGACGACCTTTTCGATTTCTTTTACGAGGCCCTCCCCGGCTACGAGCAGGTGGGCCTGCGGCGGACGCTGCTGGGCTGCTGGGGCTCCCTCCAGGATCCGGACTACTGCAACTTCGAGTACAAGGACATGACCGAATGGGGCCAGAAGATGTTCGTCACCCCGGGCGTGGTGGTGGACGGCAAACTTGTCACCACCGACCTGGTCCGGATCAACCTTGGCATCCGGATCATGCTGGGCTCCTCCTACTACGAGGACTGGGAAGACCAGGAGATGTTCGTGACCCGCGATCCGCTGGGCAACCCGGTGGACCGCCGCCATCCCTGGAACCAGCACACCAATCCCCGGCCGCAGAAGAGGGACCTGAAGGAGAAGTACAGCTGGGTCATGTCCCCGCGCTGGTTCGACGGCCAGGACAACCTGGCTCTGGACACCGGTGGCGGCCCGCTGGCGCGGCTTTGGGCCACGGCACTGGCCGGACTGGTGGACATCGGCTACCTCAAGGCGACCGGCAGGAGTGTGCAGATCAACCTCCCCAAGACCGCGTTGAAGGGTCCCGTTTCCTTTGAATGGAACATCCCGCAGTGGAGCAACACCCTGGAACGCAACCGCGCCCGCACCTACTTCCAGGCCTACGCGGCCGCAGCGGCGCTGCACTTCGCCGAGAAGGCGCTGGAGGAAATCCGGGCCGGCCGGACCAAGACGTGGGAGTCCTTCACGGTTCCGGATGAGGCGATCAGCTGCGGCTTCACGGAAGCGGTCCGCGGCGTCCTGTCACACCACATGGTGATCCGGGACGGCAAGATCGCCAACTACCACCCGTATCCGCCCACTCCCTGGAACGCCAGCCCCACAGACTCCTCGGGGACCCCCGGCCCCTATGAGGATGCGGTGCAGGGCCAGCCGATCTTCGAGGAGAACGACCGCGAGCATTTCAAGGGGATCGACATCATGCGGACCGTCCGCAGCTTCGATCCGTGCCTGCCGTGCGGTGTCCACATGTACCTGGGCAACGGCCAGACCCTGGAAATGCTGCACTCGCCCACCCAGACCCTGACGGGCGAGTAACCTGCCATGCCCGGCGCGGACCCGCAGCTGCAGCTGCAGCTGCAGCTGCAGACCAGCGAACTGCGGCCCGGAGAACGCATAGGTACGCTCCTCGACGCCCTCGGTGCCGGCGGGGCGGTGGCCCGCGGCCGTGCCGAGGACCTGGTCCGCCAGGTCACCGACATGTACGGTTCAGGGCTGGAACGAATGCTGGAAATCCTCGATGAGCAGGGAAAGCTCGACGACGGGACGCTGGCAGCGCTCGCCTCCGACGAGTTGGTGTCCGGCCTGCTGATCATCCACGGCCTGCATCCCGAATCGATGGAGACGAGGGTGGCCGGCGCCTTGGACAGCGTCCGGCCCTACCTTGGCTCCCATGGCGGGGATGTGGAACTGCTGAACATTAGCCCGGAGGGCGTCGTGCGGTTGCAGCTGCTCGGCACCTGCCAGGGCTGCCCGTCCTCGTCCGTTACCTTGAAATTCGCCGTCGAAGAGGCGATTGAAACGGCAGCCCCGGAGGTCACGGCCATCGAAGTGGTGGAGGCGGAAAAACACGCCGCCACCCCCGCCTTCATCCCCCTGGACTCCCTGCTTGTCCGGATGAACCACACGGAACCCGGCGCGGGCGCAGGCTGGCAGGACCAGCCGGACGGGTCCTGGGAGCCCGTCCCTGGCGTCGCAGACCTGGAACCCGGCGACGTGGCCGGGTTTCAGGTGGGCGGCTATTCGCTCCTGGCCTGCCGCACCGGGCAGGACGTCTACGCCTACCGGGACCACTGCCCGCGCTGCGACGGGTCCATGGCGGGCGCCGCCTTGCAGCGCGCCCTGGCCGCCCCCGCCGGCGGCGGCCTGCTCCGCTGCCCCACGTGCCGTTCCCACTTCGATGTCCGCCAGGCCGGCTCCTGCCTTGAGGACCGCAGCCTGCACCTGGACCCGCTCCCGCTGCTTGTGCGCAGCGGCGTGATGTCCGTGGCCGTGCCCGTTGCCGCGGGGAAGGGCGGCTGACGTGGAGGCGCCCGGCCTGCCCATTGCGCTGCTGCGGCGGATTGCTGCCGCGCCGCCGGCAGCGCCCGCCGGCGAGCGCTGTGAAATGTGCGGGGAGCCCATCGCGGCCGAACACCAGCACGTGGTTGACCTGGACAGCCACGCCATGATGTGCACGTGCCGGCCGTGCTACCTGCTCTTCACAGACAGCAGCGCCCATCTCAGGTACCGGTCGGTGCCGGACCGGTACCTGTCCTTCCCCGATTTTGAGCTTGGCCCCGGCCAGTGGGACGAGCTGGAGATCCCCGTGGGACTGGCATTCTTCTTCCGCAGTTCCAGGATGGAGCGAACGGTGGCGTTCTATCCGGGCCCTGCCGGCGCCACCGAATCCGAACTGCCCCTGGACGCCTGGGATGCCGTAATGGCGCGGAATCCCGCCTTGTCCATAGCCGCCCCCGACACCGAAGCCCTCCTGATCCGGGGCCCCGGCGTGGACCGTCCCCAGGCCGATTGCCACCTGGTGCCCGTGGACTCCTGCTATGAACTGGTGGGCCACCTGCGGCGGCTATGGCGGGGGTTCGACGGCGGCCAGGAGGCACGCGACCAGCTCACCGCTTTCTTCGAAAAAGTCAGCAGCCGGAGCAGGCCGGTCCACGAAGCCACCCGGGAATCAGCCTCCGGAGGCCCCCCGTGATTGCCCTGGCATTCGAGGTACTGGACATCCAGCCGGAACCCTACGCGGCGGCACCCCAGCTCACGGCGACGCTGCGGGTGACCGAATCCACCGGCGCCGCGGTACACGCCATCGCCCTGCGCAGCCAGGTCCGGATCCTGCCCCAGCGCCGCGGCTACACCCCTGGGGAAGAAGCCGGCCTGCTGGACCTGTTCGGCGAGCGCAGCCGGTGGCCCACCACGCTGAAGTCCTTCCTCTGGCTGCAGTGCAGCACCATGGTCCAGGGTTTCACCGGGGAAACCGAGGTCCGGCTGCCTCTGCCCTGCACCTTTGACTTCGACGTGTCCGCGGCCAAGTACCTGCACTCCCTGCGGGACGGAATCGTCCCACTGGAACTGCTGTTCTCCGGCACGGTCTTTACCCGGGGCGAGGCCGGCTTCGGCGTGGAGCAGGTGCCCTGGGACCTCGAAGCCTCCTACCGCCTTCCCGTGGACGCCTGGCGCCGGCTGATGGACCAGTACTTCCCCAACACCGGCTGGCTCCGCCTGGACCGGGAGGTACTCTCCGCGCTGTCGCATTACAAGGCCGCCCGCGGCCTGACCTCGTGGGACGCCACCCTGGAGAGTCTGCTGGCGGACGCCGCAGTATTGTCCCCAGCAGCGGCATCCCCAGCAGCAGCTTCCCCGGCAGCACTGTCAGGAGAGGCACTGCTATGAACATGACCCTGAGCCTGGCCCGCGCCGTAGCAGATGCCGTCCTCTACGAGGGCTACCTGCTCTACCCATACCGCGCGTCGTCGCAGAAGAACCAGGCCCGGTGGCAGTTCGGCATCCTCGGCCCGCCGGGCGCCGCCGCAGCCGGGACCGGCGAAGAGCCGGACATGTTCGCGGACTGCCTGCTCACCCCCGGCCCTCAGGCCGCCATCGAAATCCATGTGCGCTTCCTGCAGCTCCAGAGCCGGACCGCAGAGAAAACGGACGACGACGGCGGGTACACGTCGGTGGATGAGCTCACTGTCGGCGCCGCCCGGTGGCTGAGTTGGGACGAGGCAGTGGAGCGGGAAGTCACGCTGGGACCGTTCGCCGTCGCCGGGCTCGGAGGGCGGGAAACGGTCCTGCCCGTGGAGGTTCCCGGCGGGGAGGACACCGAGGAACTCCGTGACGCTTCGGGGCGGCTGGCTGGGCGGCTGGTCCGCCGTCGTCGTGCGCTGCAGGGCGAGGTGAGGCTGGCAGCTTCGCCCGCCGGCGGGCCACTGGTCAGGCTGCGCGCCGGCGTTGCGAACAGGGCCGCGAAGACTGCGGCGGCCCCTGCGTCAGGTGGGGCGGAAGGCTGGACGGATGCCTGGACACGACAGGATGCCATCGCGGAATCCTTCATTGGTACGCACCTGCTCCTGAGCCTCCAGGACGGCGATTTTGTCTCCCTGCTTGAGCCGCCACCGAACGCCCAGGCCGCTGCGGCCACCTGCCGGCAGCACCGGTGCTGGCCCGTCCTGGCCGGTCCGGAAGGGCAGCGTGACGTGCTGCTGGCATCCCCGATCATCCTCTACGACCACCCCGCCGTTGCGCCGGAAAGCTCGGTGGCGCTGTACGACTCCACAGAAATCGACGAGATCCTCACCCTTCGCGTACTGACCCTCACCGAGGAGGAGAAGGCCGAAGCCCGGGCTACGGATCCGCGGGCGGCGGCCATCATCGACCGGTGCGAGGCCATGTCCCCGGCGGACCTGCAGCAGCTGCACGGCATCCTGCGCAATCCGCACGCCCTGGGCGGTGCTGCCTTGGACGTCGCCCTGGACAGCCCGGAACCCTCAACCGGACGCAGCGGCGAGGAAGCCGAGTGGTGGACGCCCGAAGCCGAAGCCCTGGTCCAGCCGCATCTGGATGCCGTCCTGATTAACGGGGTTCCCGTGGCCCGGGGCAGCCGGGTCCGGGTGAATCCGAGCAGGCGGGCCGACGCCCAGGACCTGTTCTTCGCCGGGCAAACGGGCCGCGTCACCAACGTCCATTTCGATGTTGACGGCAGCACCCACGTGGGCCTGGTCCTCGACCAGGACCCCGCCGCAGACCTCCACGAGGGCTACGGCCGCTCCTTCTACTACTCACCGGAAGAGCTCGAGCCCCTGGGGCAGGATGGAAAGGAAAACCCGCCATGAGAATCATAGGAATGGCCACCGTGGCGTTTCTGGCGGCGTTGGCACTCGGCGCCGTCTACGTGGGGATCCGGTCGGTCCCCGACGTCCAGCGCTACCTGAAGGCTCGGCGGATGTGATCCCGGCATGACTGTGCTGGTGGCAGGCGTGGGCAACATGTTCCTGCGGGACGACGGCTTCGGCCCGGAAGTCGCCCGCCGGCTGGCCTCGGAGGGGGACCTGCCGCCCGGCGTCGACGTGGCTGACTACGGTATCCGCGGCATGCACCTGGCCTATGATCTCCTGGCCGGAGTGGACGTGCTGGTGCTTGTGGATGCCGTGCCGCCGGAGCGCGGGACGGAACACAACGAAGCCCCCGGCAGCCTCCGCGTACTCCGGATCCGCAGCGAGGATCTCGACGCCGGCGCCACCTTGGACCCGCACGGCATGGACCCTGCCGCCGTCCTGGGCAAGCTCCGGTCGCTGGGCGGCGAGGCCCCCGTGACCTATGTGGTGGGCTGCGTTCCGGCCGACGTCACCGACGGCATCGGGCTGACACCGCCCGTGTCCGCCGCCATCCCGGCGGCGATGGCCGCCGTCGTCGATCTCCTGAGCCAGTACACCTCCAAGCAGACCTAAGGCGGACCAACCATGTGCCTCGGAATCCCCGGCCAGGTCATCGGCCCGATCGAGGGCTACGGCAACCAGCTCGCCCTGGTGGACGTGGCCGGGGTGCAGCGCAAAATCAACATCGGGCTCCTGGACGACGGCCCGCTGCCCCCGGGCAGCTGGGTCCTGATCCACATGGGCTTCGCGCTTGAGCGGGTGGATCCTGCGGGCGCCGAACAGGCGATGAGCGGCCTGGAACTGATGGGCCGGCCACGGCTACCCGGCGACGACAACATGCCGCCTCCGACTGATAACCAGCAAGAAGGAGAACACCATGACACCGATGAATCCGTCCGAACCACGTGACTCCGAACCACGCGGCTCCGAAGGAACTGGCGAGGAGCAAGGGACCTCGCCCGGAACAGCGCGGGCCTGGGGCAGCGAGCCGCCCTTGAAGGAGCCCGCCCAGCCGGGTTCTGATGAGACCCCCGAGGACGCGGCCATGGCGCCGGAAGGGGTGGGCGAGAGCACCACGAGGCGTGGTGAAGACGTGATCAAGGAGGAAGGCAAAGAGGCTGGCCGAGAAGATACCGGCACGGACGCGGGCCCTGTGGAGCGTCCCACCGGCGAATCCTCACCCCGCGATTCGACCGGCGTCGAACCTCCGGAGGACCCTGACACCGCGGCACCGCAGGCGCCCTAGGCCGGGTACCAAGGCTGTTGGTCGAGGTCGCAGTGCTTGAGGGCTTAGCGTTCCACTCTTTATCCTTTGAGTCTTTAGCGTTCGAGGGCGATGGCTGCGCCGCGATGCTCCACGCCGCTGTTGGCGATCTTGAGGTGCCTGCCGGTGAAG
The DNA here is from genome assembly GCF_014217545.1 of Pseudarthrobacter sp. NBSH8. Classification (NCBI taxonomy): domain Bacteria; kingdom Bacillati; phylum Actinomycetota; class Actinomycetes; order Micrococcales; family Micrococcaceae; genus Pseudarthrobacter; species Pseudarthrobacter sp. NBSH8. The sequence continues at coordinate 600,564 of NZ_CP043178.1, read as the reverse complement.
AGCTTCAGTTGCTGCAGCTGGTGCGGCGTCAGCCGGTCACAGACCCAGTCCCAATGGAGCGAGACCACATCGCCCGCCGCGAGCCCGGCAATAAAGCCGGTTCCGTTCACGGCATACCTGGCGGTCTCCACCACGGGTTCGCCGACAGCCAGGGATGTGCCGTCCCACGTCAGGGGACGCGACTTCACCACGGCTTCGTCGCCCGTGATGGCCAGCACCTCGCCCCACCGGATCCGACAGCGGTCAAGGACGATCAGCGCAGTGGCATACCGGCGGTCATCGCGCAGCAGACCCAGCCAGGGGTAGATCTCGAAGACGTGGAAGCTGTGGTGCGGGACGCCGCCGGCCAGGACGCCTTCCACGAGGTGCGGGAACTGGCGGCCGGTTCGTGCCCGGAACCGGTCTTCCATCGAGTTGCCCATGGTGCTGATGCCCACGGTATCCAGGAGGCTGTTTCCCACCCAGTACGCTTCCACCACGCGGGCGTCGAGCGGATCGTGGATACCATGGGCCCCGGCAATCAGTTCCAGGTATGGAAAGGCACCGGCAAAGCCCTTCGCGAGTTCCCGCAGGCCCGGGTCGGTGACTCCGGACTGGCCGTAGTGGAGCAGGGCATCGCTGTCCGGAGGCCCGCAGCTGCCACGGGAATTGGGCGGGTAGGCATACCGCACAAACATCTGGGCACCATCGATAACCATCGCGTGGCCACCTTCTCCGAGGGTCTTTCGAACGTAGCACCGCAGCCGGTCCCGGACAAGGGCGCGTTAGCCGCCGGGGCACCATAAAATCGTTGACAGCCTCGGCACGCGAGCGGATGCTGTGAAGACCGAAGCACAGGGGTCACACACATGGCAACCACTGATCTGAACCGCCGCACCGCCCTTCAACTTCTCGTGGCGGGAAGCTCTGCAGCCCTCCTGGCCGGATGCGCCAGCACCCCTGGTTCCCCGCCGTCGTCGGGCCCTGCAACGAACGGTGGCAACAGCGGCAGTGGCGCGATCAGCATCACCGACCAGCGCGGCAAAACCCTCACGTTTACCCGGCCGGTGACCCGGGTTGTGACCATACCCATGCCGGCTGCATCGCTGCTCGTGGCGGTGGACCGCACGGCCGACCACCTCGCCGCCATGCACAACGCCTCCTGGGTGGCGATGCGCGACGGCATCATGGGCACCATCTTTCCCAAGGCACTGGAGTTGCCGCACGAGATCGCCACCCAGGACTTCACGGCCAATGTGGAGAGCGTGCGCGCCCTGGACCCGGACGTGGTGATCCAGTGGTCCGACGCGCAGCTGATCGAACCGCTGGAAAAAGCGGGCCTGAACGTCATCGGGCTGACCAACACCGGCAAACAGGAGGACGTGGATGCGTGGGTAGCCATGTTCGCCACGATGTTGGGGAAGCCCGAACGCGCCGTGGATATCAAGAGCCGCAGCGACCTGGAACTTGCCGCCATCAAGAAGCTGGCGGCTGGCCGGAACTCCACGCGGCCCAGCATCCTGTACTTCAACCGGTTCACCGGCGGCCTGAAGGTGGCCGCGGCCAACAGCTACAACGATTTCTACATCAAGCTGGTGGGCGGCACAAATCCCGCCACCGGAGACGACCCGCTGCAGGGCTCAGGCATGGTTGGCCTGGACGTGGAGCAGGTCCTGCGGTGGGATCCGGAGATCATCCTGCTGGGGAATTTTGACGCCGCCATGCCCCGGGATCTCTACTCTGACCCCGTCTGGCAGACCGTGTCCGCGGTCAAGAACCGGCGAGTGTACAAGGTGCCGCTGGGTGGGTACCGGTGGGATCCCCCCGGGCAGGAATCGCCTCTGATGTGGCACTGGCTCAGCGACATTGCCTTCCCCCAGCAGCGCTCCGTCCTCCGGAACAAGGTCACTGAGTACTTCGATTTCCTATACAACCACAAGCCCACGGCCGCGGAGCTGGACAAGGTCCTGTGGACCGCGGCCAACGCCGACTCCGACCACTACCGGCAGTTCAATGCTGCATGACGCCAGCGACGAACGGCTTGAACTCGACGGCGACGGGCAGCCCGGTGAGCGGGCAGGTGGCGTGGCCCGGGACCGTGGCGCGAAGCCGGACACGGCGGGTGACGGGCGGCCAGTCCCATCGGCCCTGAAGCCCATCGCCATCAGCACCATCTTCCTGGTTGCCGTCACTTTGGTGGCCCTGGCTGTGGGCCGCTACAACGTTCCGCTCTGGCACGCGGTGCAGATCCTAGTGGGGCAGGCCGTCCCGATCCCCTCCGAGGCCACCGCCACGGAGCAGAATGTGGTGCTCCTTGTCAGGCTCCCCCGCGTGCTGCTGGCGCTGCTGGTGGGCGGCGGCCTGGCGATCGGCGGCGCCGCGCTGCAGGCCATCTTCCACAATCCGCTGGTCAGCCCGGACATCATCGGGGTGTCCGCGGGCGCATCCTTCGGCGGCGCACTGGCGATACTTCTCGGGCTGGGGACGTTCGCGCTGATCACCAGTTCCTTCGCATTCGGACTGATCGCGCTGGCCATGCTGTTCCTCATCACGTCGGGGCGCGGCGGGACTCCCCTGCTCATGATTGTGCTCGGCGGCGTGGTCACGGGATCGTTCTTCTCCGCGTTGGTAGCCCTGGTCACCTACATCGCGGATCCCAACACCACCCTGCCGGCCATTGTGTTCTGGCTCCTGGGGAGCGTCGCCACGGCCACGTTCAGCAAGGTGGCGGTGGCGCTCATTCCCGTCGTCGGGGGCGCGCTGGTGCTCCTGGCCCTGCGGTGGCGCATCAACGTGCTCTCGCTGGGCGACGATGATGCCACCGCGCTGGGGATCCGGCCCCGGCCGCTGCGCTGGGTGGTACTGGTTTCGGTGGCACTGATCGTGGCTGGGGCGGTGGCCGTCAGCGGCGCAGTCAGCTGGGTGGGCCTGGTGGTCCCGCATCTGGCCAGGATGTGGGTGGGCCCGGACCATCGGGTCCTGCTGCCGGTGTCCTTCCTCCTGGGCGGCGCGTACATCATGCTCGTGGACACCGTGGCACGCACCGCCACTGCGGGCGAGATCCCGCTCGGTGTGCTGACGGCGCTGATCGGCGCGCCCGTGTTTTTTGTCCTGCTGCGCCGGAACCGGGACAGGATCTGGGAAAGTGCTTGAGCTCAACGGCGTGGGCTTCGGATACGGCCGGACGGACTGGGTCTTCCGGGATGTCAGCTTCCAGGTCCTGCCGGGAACCGCCACCGCCGTCCTGGGACCGAACGGCAGCGGCAAAACCACGCTGGTGCGCTGCGCTGCCGGGCTGCTGAACCCCGTAGAGGGCAGTGTCCTGCGCGCGGCCAGGGCGGGCTATGTCCCGCAAGCCCACGGCGGTACCTTTGCCTACCGGGCCCTGGACATGGTGCTCATGGGACGCGCCCGGCAGATCGGACTCTTCCGTTCGCCCGGCGCGGCAGACCGGGCTGCTTCCCTGGAGGCCATGGACAGGGTGGGCATCGCCGGCCTCCGCAGCAGGTTCTTCCCCACACTCAGCGGCGGCGAGCAGCAGTTGGTCCTGATTGCCCGTGCCATCGCGGCCGACTGCCCCGTCCTGGTGCTGGACGAGCCCGCCACGGGCCTGGACCTGAAGAACCAGGTCCGCGTCCTGCGGCTCCTGCGCGAACTGATGACCGACGGCATGGCCGTGCTCCTCAGCACGCACCACCCGGACCACGCCCTGTACCTCGCGGACCGGGCCGTCCTGCTCACTCCCAGCGGATCCCGGACCGGCGATGCCCTGGAGCTGCTGAGCGGGAAAGAACTCACGGCCCTGTACGGCGTGGGCGTCAGCACCATGCCGTACGCCGATGGCCCCAACACCCGACGGACCGTGGCGGTGCACTACGGCGGCCAGTGAGCGAGTTTGGTTCACGCAAACGCTCTCTCACTTAACGTAAGAAAACCGCCAACGCTCTCGCACTTTCCCTAAGAAAGTGAGAGAGCGTCGGGGGGAAAGCCGCATTAAGTGAGAGAGCGTCCGGGGTTAGCCCGTGTTGCGCAGGCCGGCCGCTACCCCGTTAACGGTGATCAGCATGGCCCGCTGGAGACGTTCGTCGATCTCGGCACCGCTGATGCTCTCGCCTTCGCCGCCCTGGGCAGCCCGCACACGGCGGAGCAGTTCCACCTGCAGGTAGCTGATGGGATCCAGGTACTGGTCCCGGATCTCAAGCGAACGCTTGAGCGTCGGCTGCGCGTCCAGGAGCACATTCTCACCGGTCAGGTTCTGGATCTCGGTGACCGTGAGTTCGAACTCTTCACGGATGGCCGCGAAAATGTGGTGCAATTCCTTGGGAACCAGGGTGGCCACGTAGTACCCGGCGATGTCCAGGTCCGTTTTGGCCAGCGTCATCTCAACGTTAGAGACAACGGACCGGAAGAAGTGCCAGTTTTGCATCATCTCCACCAGCTGGGCGGAGTTTCCGGCCTCGCGGGCAGCCTTCAGTCCCGAGCCAACACCGAACCAGCCCGGCACGATCTGCCGGGACTGCGTCCAGCCGAACACCCACGGAATGGCGCGCAGGCCGCCGAGCCCTGCCCCGGAATCCGGGCGTTTGGACGGACGGGAGCCGATATTCAGCGAGCCGAGCTGCTCCACCGGAGTGGAGGCCAGGAAGTACGCGGGCAGGTCCGGATGGTCAATCAGCTTCCGGTACCGGTCGAAGGCGCCGTCGGAGATGATCTCCATAACGTGCCCGTACCGTTCGCGCTGGTCGTCCGACGTGCGCGGGTCCCGGTGCAGGGCCGAGCCCTGGAGTACCGCCGCGAGGGACAGCTCCAGGTTTTCCCGGGCCAGCTCCGGCAGCGAGTACTTGTCCGAGATGACCTCGCCCTGTTCGGTGAACTTGATCTCGCCCTCGAGCACGCCGTTGGGCTGGGCCATGATGGCGTCATAGGTGGGTCCGCCGCCGCGGCCCACGGACCCGCCGCGACCGTGGAACAACCGGACACGGACGCCATGCTTGGCCGCCACGTCGCGCAGGTTCCGCTGGGTCTTGTGGATCTCCCACTGGCTGGTCATCACGCCGGATTCCTTGTTGGAATCCGAGTAACCCAGCATGATTTCCTGGACGTCGCCGCGCAGCCGGACCAGGTCTCGGTAGGACGGAACGGACAGCAGCTGGTCCACGATCTCCGCCGAGGCTCGCAGTTCCTCCACGGTCTCCAGCAGGGGCGCGAACCCGATCTTGGCGTAAGGAGATTCGCCGAACAGGTTGATCAGGCCTGCCTCGCGGGCCAGGACAGCCGCGGCCAGGACGTCGTCCGCGCCGCGGGTCATGGAAATAATGTAGGTCTCGATGACGTCCGGGCCATATGTGCGCAGGGCGCGGCGGACCTCGCGGAAGACGTCGTACGTGCCGTCAGCGACGCCGTCGAGCTTAATCGGGTGGCCGGACAACGGCCGGCGTGACGCCAGCTCCGAACCGAGAACCTCAAAGCGTTCAACGCGGCTCAGTTCCGCATAGCGGATGCCGGGGCCGCCCAGCCGGTCCATCAGCTGGCCAACGGCGTCATGGTGGTGGTCGGCGTGCTCGCGGATGTCCAGGGTGGCCAGGTGCAGGCCGAAGGAGGCGACGGCGCGGCGGACCCGGGCCAGCGCGCCATCGGCGACGAGCGACGCCGAGTGGTTGCGGAGGGACAGCTCCAGCAGTTCGAGGTCGTCGAGGAGTTCCTCGGTGGAGCGGTAGTCACGGCCGTGCTCGTGGGTGGAGTCCGCGGCAACCCGTTTGCCCGTATTGATGAGCTTGGCCTTGATGCACGTGAGTTTGAGGCGGTAGGGCTCCTGGGCGTTGAGCTCCAGGACGCGCCGGTCCAGGCCCGGCAGCTTCTTCAGGTCCGCATCGATGGAGTCCAGCAGCGACTGGTCCGCGCCGGACAAAGCGGTGGAGTTGGACAGGATGGAGATCAGCTCGTCCATCATCGCGATGCTGATGCGGACGGCGTGCTGGTTCTGGATCTGCAGGATTTCCCTGGTGACCGCCGCCGTGACGTTGGGGTTGCCGTCCCTGTCGCCGCCGATCCAGGACCCAAACCGGATGGGTGCGTCCTGGGACGAAAGGCTGACGCCGTGCTCACCGAGCAGTTCCGAGAAGTCCGAGAGCATCTCGGGCATGGCGTCGGTCAGGATGCCGCCGAGGTAGTAGATCGCGTTGCGGGCCTCATCCACCGGGGTGGGGCGGACCTGGCGCAGTTCGTCGGTCTGCCACATCTGGTCGATGACTTCCGAAAGCTGGCGGTCCTGCCGGCGGCGCGCGGTGGTGCCTTCCTTCGTGGGCTCGGCCAGGACGTCGGAGAGCCTGCGGATCTTGTCCAGCACGGAACGTCGCGAAGCCTCGGTGGGGTGGGCGGTGAAGATGGGGCGGACGTCCAGCCCGTTGACCACTTCCTGCAGTACTTCGGGCCCGGCCTTCGCGGCGATTTCGGTGACGGCCTTGGCCAGCCACCCGTCCTTCTCCTGCCGCGTCCGCAGGCCGCGGACCCGGTGGACCTGCTCGGCCGCGTTGGCAAGGTGGAAGTAGAACGCGAACGCACGCACCAGGTCAGTGGCTTGCTCGATCGGCAGGGAGCCGAGCAGTTCGCGGACCTGCTCGACGACGTCGTGCGCGCTCCAGGGGCCGGTAGCATCGGCTCCGCCACGGGCGGCTTCCTTGGACTCCTTGGTGAGGAGGCGCACCTGCTCCACCAGATCCAGGAGTTCGGGCCCGTGCTGGCGGACCAGGGATTCGCCCAGCAGGGTGGAGACGCGCCGGACATCGGCCCTCAGTTCAGAGGCGAGGTCGGTTGCGGAATTCATTGCAGTGTTAGCCATGGAAACTGTCTTTCGAGGGTTCGGACTTGGCTAGTACACTGCGCTGGATACTGTGAGCCACGTTACTAGCTATCGATGCTACCCGCACGGGATGGCGAAGGCGGAATCCGTCTCAGATATTGCGCTGGTCCCCGCCACTGCCGCGCCGGACGTCAGCGGACGATCTTGAAATTGAAATCCGCAGTACCAAACGCCGACCACAGGCGCAGCCACACCGGGAGCATCATCTCCGCTCCCCGGGCGGTGGCGATGTCTCCGAGGTCAATAATATCGCGGTGGCCCAGCTCCCGGAGAAGGGCCGTCACGGTGCTCTTGGCGCTCGCGTCGTCGCCGGAGACAAACACCGAGTGGTCCCCTCCGCCCAGCCGTCCGGGATCAACCATCAGCCCCGCGTTCATGGTGTTGAGGGTTTTGACCACCCGCGCCTCCGGGAACGCGTGCTGGATCCGTTCGGCGTTACTGTCCGTGTTGACCGGGTTCAGGACCGGCGGCATGCCCTGGGAGAAGTCGAGCGGGTTGGAAACGTCCACCACTACTTTCCCCGAAAGGTTGGCCGAGCCCGCCGCACCGAGGGCGCTGAGCGCACCCGCGCCGTTCGTTGCATTGAGTATCAGTTCCGCCCCGGCTGCTGCCTCCGCGAACGTTTCCAGTGCTATGTGCTGGTTGGCTACGTGCCACTCGCTGAAGGGTGGCGTGCCCATGGCGTCCGGCGCGCTGCGGGCAAGAGTCTTGCCCGGGTCGCGGGTTCCCACCACCACGTCGTGTCCCAGTGCGGACAGCGCGCCCGCCAGGGTCCGGCCTGCAAAACCCGTACCCAGGACCGCGATTTTCATGGTTCCTCCAAGTTCAGCCGTGGGAGTTCTGGAACGATACTCCGCCGCCTTCGACGCTACTCTCCGCCAGCGGCAGAACAAGAGCCCCGGCAGCAGCGCGGCCGTGGTGGAATGAACCGTATGCAGACGCCTTTTGGAGGAATCATGAATACCACCGCCAACGCCGCCGCGCAGCTGGAACGCTGGCAGCGTTTCCGCACCAACCGGAACAAAGCCCTCGCCACCCGCCACGGCTGGCTGACCCTCACCTCCTTCCAGTGGCTGGAATCCCGGCCCGCCGCCGTCGACCTTTCCCCCGGCTTCTGGTCAACGGACGGCACGACGGCGACGCTCACCGCTGCGGCGCACGACGGTCTGACGCTGGCGGAAACCGGCGAGCCCGTGGACGGGACCATTACGGCCTCCCTCACCAACGAGGAATCCCTGATGTGGGTGCAGTTCGGCGGTGCGGACGGGCAGCAGGTAGTGGTGGAACTCGCCATGCGCGCGGACCGGTACGCCATCCGGACCCACGATTCCGGGTCGCCGGTGCTGACGGAGTTCGACGGCGTTCCCACCTTCGGCTACAACCCGGACATGGTGATCGAGGCAGCCTACGAGGCGTATCCCGAGCCGGTGGCGATCCCGATCGGAACCGCCAATCCCCTGGTGGAAGGCGTGCATTATTCGGCGGGCGAGGTGGTTTTCCGGCTGCCGGGCATTGACCACGAGTACCGGCTGCACGCCGAGGAGGAAAAACTGGGGGCGCTGACCATCACGTTCCACGACGACACCAACGGCGAATCAACGGATGAGTGGCGCAAAGTCTCAACCCCCAGACCCCGGGTTGATGCGTCAGGGAACGCCACTGTGGTCCTGGACTTCAACCGCGCCATCAACTACCCCAGCGCCTTCACCCCATACGGCACCTGCCCCATGCCCGTGAAAGGCAACAGCCTGGACGCGAAGATCGAAGCCGGCGAAAAGCAGCCTCTCCTCGCTGATTGAGCGCGAACTGGCAGCCAATCCGCTCAGATCCAAGTTTTGAAGGGATCAGCTGCTCATTTGCGCCGGTGCCGCCCGGTCAGACGATCGCTGAGACGCCGGTGACCGCCCGGCCCACAATGAGCGTGTTGATTTCAAACGAGCCCTCGTAGGTGTAGATAGCCTCGGCGTCGGCGAAGATTTTGGCCATCCGGTAGTCGGTCACGATTCCGTTGCCGCCGAGGATGGACCGGCCCAGCGCCACGGTCTCGCGCATCCGGGCGCTGGTGTACGCCTTGGCGAGGGCCACCTGCGGCATGTCCGCCGCGCCGTCGTCCTGCAATTGGGCTACACGCGCCATCATGGCCATGCTCGCCACCGCGTTGCCCAGCATGGTCACCAGCTGCTGCTGGATGAGCTGGAATTTCGCCAGCGGCCGGCCGAACTGGTGGCGTTCGACGGCGTACTGCCGGGCGACGTCGAACGCAGCCAGCTGCTGCCCCACGGCCTGCCACGCCACCATGATCCGCGAGCCACGCAGGAGCTGGTTGGTGTCTTCGAAACTGCTGATGCCGGCGAACCGGTCGGACTCGGCGACGTGGACATCCTCAAACACAATGTCCGCGTTCTGCACGGTGCGGAGCGCAATCTTGTTCTCGATCCGGCTCCGGCTCACACCCGGCAAGGAGGCATCCACGATGAACCCGCGGACGGCACCCTGCCCGTTGGCGGCCACAGCCTCGTCTCTGGCCCACACCAGCATGAAGTCGCAGAACGTCCCGTTCCCGATCCAGCGCTTGGCGCCGTTGAGCACCCACGAGTCGCCGTCGCCGTCGGGCTCTCCCGTTGCGCTGGAAATGCGCCGGGCACGGGTTTCCATGCCGCCGGCCACATCGGAACCATGGCCGGGCTCGGTCAGCGCGAACGCGCCGGTGATGCGCAGGCTTGAAGCGTCCGCAAGCAGCCTCGCCTTCTGGCCGGCCGAACCAAAACCGTACAGCGACTCCACAAACAGATCGTGGTGGACCAGGAAAAAGGTGGCGATCGACGTATCGACGCGCGTCATCTCGGCGATGACCAGTCCTGCGAAGAGGTTGCTGTAGCCGCGCTGCGCCGGCGTGCTCAGCTCCAGCGCGGCGAGCTTGGGCAGGATGTGCGCCGGGAACTCCGCCTTGTTCCACCAGTCCGACGCGTGCGGGGCGATCTCCGTGGCCAGGAACTCGCGCAGCTCGGCCAGCTTGGCCCGCTCCTTGGCGCTGAGGAAGGACTCGTAAGCGAAAAAATCGGCGGTGGGCAGGTCGTCGATCGCCGGTTCCGAAGTAGCCGGTTCCGAAGTAGCCGGTTCCGAAGCGGCGGGTTTCGAAATGGCCGGCCCGGGGGTCGGCGGTTCGGTGGTGCGGGGCCGGCTCATTTCGGTCCCATCCGGATGGCACCGTCGAGCCGGATGGTCTCGCCGTTGATCATCGCATTATCCACAATGTGGGCCACCAAGCTGGCGTATTCCGCGGGCTTGCCCAGACGGGACGGGTGCGGGACCTGCCGGCCCAGGGAAGCCTGGGCTTCGTCAGACAGCGATGCCATCATGGGTGTTTCGAAAATGCCCGGCGCGATGGTCACCACGCGCACCAGCGATCGGGCCAGTTCCCGGGCCAGCGGCAGAGTCATGGCGGCGACGGCACCCTTGGAGGCGGCGTAGGCCGGCTGGCCGATCTGTCCGTCGAAGGCAGCCACGGAGGCGGTGTTGATGATGACGCCGCGCTCAGGGCCGCCCAGCGCAGTGTTCACGGGTTCCGTTGAAACCATGGCCGCGGCCGCCAGACGCAGCACGTTGAAAGTCCCGATGAGGTTAACCTGGATGACGCGGTTGAATGTGTCCAGCGGGAGGACGCCGTCCCGGCCCAGGACCTTGCCCGGCGTGGCGACGCCGGCGCAGTTCACAACCATGCGGAGAGGCCCGAGTGCCACGGCGGTGTCCACGGCGGCCTGCACCTCAGCTTCGTTGGTGACGTCTGCGGGGACAAAGGCGGCCCGTGCCCCTGAGCCGCCGGCGGAGCCGTTGCCGACCGCGTTCAGCGCTGCCGCGTTGAGCTCGGCGGCGTAGGCCGCACCGGCGGAGGAGGGCAGGTCGATCAGCACCACCGAGGCGCCGGCGTCGAACAGGCGCTTCGCCGTGGCAGCCCCCAGCCCGGAGGCCCCACCCGTAATCAGCGCGACAGTACCCAAGACGTCCATACATCCTCCTTGATGCGGCTCCGACATCGGTGACCGGCGCGAAACAATAGTTAGTGAATCTTAACTGAAATTCGGGCGGGCCGCACCCGCTAGGCTAAACGGATGACGGATGCCGAACCCGCCGACTGGCAGCCCGCCGACTGGCCGGAGCGCGCCAACGTGGCAGCGCGCTCCGTCACCGCCCTCTTCGGCCGCCGGCTGCTGTTCATGCCGGGAACCCACCTCGCCGCCGTGCAGTGGCCGTCAAAACACCTGAAGAATCCCCTCCACCCATGGCACTACTGGTGGCAGGCCCACTACATGGACTGCCTGGTGGACGCCGGGCGCCGCGAACTGGGCAACGGAGCCACTCCCGCAGCAAGGTTCAACGGCCCGCGCCGCGCCAGCGCCGGCAGGCTCGCGTCCAGGCTGGTCACGGGCATCCGGCTGCGCAACGCCTTCACCTTCGTCAACAGCTACTACGACGACATGGCCTGGTTGGCGCTGGCGACGCACCGCCTGCAAACCCTGGCCGAGGAGACGCGCAAACCTGGACGCCGTCGTAACGCCGGAATCCAGGAGACCCTCACCCTGCAGTTCGATTCCGCCTCCACCGATGACCTGGGCGGCGGGACCTTCTGGAGCAAAAAGCGCGACTTCAAGAACACGCCGGCCACCGCCCCCGTGGCGCTCTACTACGCCCGGACAGGCCAGCAAGCCAAGGCGCAGCGGCTTGTGGACTGGCTCAATGGCGTGCTGTTCGACGAGGCCCGGTGCCTCTATATCGACGGGGCGCGGCTGAGCCCGGCCGGTGAAGTGACGGTGGAGAACACCATCTACACCTACAACCAAGGCCCCGTACTGGGAGCCCTGCTGGAGCTGGGCGGCGATGCCAACCTCGCCCGGACCTCGGCGGTCATTGACGGCGTAGCCCAGCACCTGACGGTGCACACCACAGCGCCGGGCAGTTCCCCCCGTATCCTCCGCTGCGACGGAACCGGCGACGGCGGACTCTTCACCGGGATTCTCTGCCGGTATCTGGCACTCGCCGCCGTCGACGCCCGGCTTCCGGCGTCCGCGCGGAACACGGCCAGGGAGCTGGTGACTGCTACCGCCGAGGCCTTCTGGGCGGGCCGCCGGCCAGCCGAAGCCGGAGCAGCAACAGCCGGCAACGGCAGGTATGTGTTTTCCGTCCACGCGGCAAACCCGGCGGACACCACCTACCCGCCAGGTGCCGCCGTCGAACTTTCCACCCAGCTGCAGGCCTGGATGGTACTGGAAGCCGCCGCGGCCATTCAGCAGAAAACGTGAACCAATTAGGGCACGCAACAGTTGCGTAATGCGTGTGATCCTTATCACTTAAGGCCCGTGCCGCTTGGTGTCTTAGGTTTGGCTAACCTACAGTTTCTCGAGTGAGCCAACCCTAACTACAGGCTCGCCAAGACCGTCGGTCCGCACACTTTTCCCCAGAAAGTAGCCCCAATGAAGATCCGCAACAGCGCCCTGGCCGGCATCGCACTTGCCGCCACCGCAGCACTCGGACTGACCGCCTGTGGTGGCAGCACCACACCGGCAGCAACCGGCTCCTCCGCCGCAGACGGCAAAGCCGCCGGCGAAATCACGGTCTACAACGCGCAGCACGAGAGCCTGACCAAGGAATGGATCGACGCCTTCACCGCGGAGACCGGCGTCAAGGTGACCATGCGCCAGGGCTCGGACACTGAGCTCTCCAACCAGATCGTCCAGGAAGGCGCCGCGTCCCCGGCTGACATCTTCCTCACCGAAAACTCCCCCGCCATGGCGCAGGTTGAAAACGCCGGCCTCTTTGCTGACGTCGACAAGGCCACCGTGGACCAGGTTCCGGCCGAGTTCCGCCCCAGCACCAACAAGTGGACGGGCATCGCCGCCCGCTCCACCGTCCTGGTGTACGACAAAACCAAGCTCAGCGAAGGCGACCTGCCCAAGTCCATGCTGGACCTGGCCAACCCGGAGTGGAAAGGCAAGTGGGCCGCTTCACCGTCCGGCGCCGACTTCCAGGCGATCGTGGCTGCGCTGATGGAACTCAAGGGCGAGGCAGCTACCGAGGAATGGCTCAAGGGCATGAAGGAGAACTTCACAGCCTACAAGGGCAACAGTGCAGCCATGAAGGCAGTCAACGCCGGTGAAGTAGACGCCGCGTTGATCTACCACTACTACTACTACGGCGACCAGGCCAAGACCGGCGAGAACTCCAAGAACGTCACCCCGTACTACTTCAAGAACCAGGATCCGGGCGCGTTTGTGTCCGTCTCCGGCGGCGGCGTGCTGACGTCATCCAAGAACGCCGCGGCTGCCCAGGCCTTCCTGAAGTTCATCACCGGCAAGAAGGGCCAGGAGGTCCTCAAGAACGGCACCTCGTTCGAGTACGCCATCGCTTCCGAGGTACCCGCCAACGACAAGCTGGTTCCGGTCAAGGAACTCCAGGCGCCCACCGTGGACCCGGCCAAGCTGAACTCCACGAAGGTCACCGAGCTGATGACCAAGGCAGGACTCCTGTAATTTCAGTGACCACTGATCTATCGGCTCCCCCCTCAGCGGGAAGCACGACGACGGCGGGCCGGGGCACTAGCCCCCGCCCGCCTCTCGGCGTTTCCGCGGTGTCCATCCTGGCAGTGCTGATCGCCCTGTTTTCCCTGGTACCGCTGGGGTACGTCGTGTACATGACGGCGGCAACCGGGTGGGACACCGCCGTCGAACTGATCTTCCGGCCGAAAGTGGGCGAGCTCCTGCTCAACACGGTCCTGCTAATGGTGATCACCATTCCGCTCAGCATCGTCCTCGGCGTTGGCGGTGCCTGGCTGGTGGAGCGGACCAAACTCCGCGGCCACAAAATCTGGGCGGTGCTGCTGGCAGCACCGCTCGCCATCCCGGCGTTTGTAAACAGCTACGCCTGGGTATCGGCGATCCCGTCCCTGGCCGGACTGGGCTCCGGTGTCCTGATCGCCACGCTCTCCTATTTCCCGCTGGTGTACATCCCGGCGGCCGCAACACTCGGCCGGCTGGACCCGGCCATCGAACAGTCCGCCGCCGCGCTGGGGCTCGGCAACTGGCGGGTCTTTTTCCGGGTGGTCCTGCCGCAACTCCGCATCGCCATGACCGGCGGCGCCCTGCTGGTGGGCCTTCACCTGCTCGCCGAATACGGTGCGTTCGCGATGATCCGTTTCGACACGTTCACCACCGCGATCATGGTCCAGTACCAGTCCACGTTCAACGGGACCGCCGGCAATATGCTCGCCAGCGTCCTGGTGTTTTTCTGCCTGATCCTGCTGGTGGTGGAGGTCCGCGGCCGGGGCACGGCCCGCTATGCCCGTGTAGGATCCGGCGCCCAGGCCAGGGCCCTGCGCCTGCCGCTGCACGCCTACCAGGTTCCGGCGCAGCTGTCCCTGCTTGCTTTGACGGGACTGGCCTTCGGGCTGCCGGTGTTTTTTGTCCTGCGCTGGATCACCGCGGGCGGTTCCGCGGTCTGGGCTGCCGACGAGTTCGCTCCGGCCCTCCTGACCACACTCGGCTACGGCCTGGCCGGCGCGGTGGTAACCACCGTCGTCGCGTTCCCCATGGCCTTCCTTGCGGTCCGGCACCCCAGCTGGTTCAGCAAGTCGTTGGAGCTCTCAAACTACGTCACCAGTTCCCTGCCCGGGATTGTGGTGGGCCTCGCGTTCGTTACCGTCAGTATCCGGCTGGTCCCCGGCGTCTACCAGACGGCCGGAGTGCTGGTGGCCGCGTACGTCCTGCTGTTCCTGCCCCGGGCGCTGGTCAATCTCCGCGCCGGCCTGTCCCAGGCCCCCAAGGAACTCGACGAAGCCGCCCAAGCCCTGGGCAAACCGCCGCTGCTGGCTTTCATCCGGGTCACGCTGCGGCTGACCGCGCCGGCGGCCGCGGGCGGCGCTGCCCTGGTGTTCCTGGCCATCGCCAACGAGCTGACCGCCACACTCCTGCTCTCCCCGAACGGGACCCGGACGCTCGCCACCGAGTTCTGGAGCAAGAGCAGCGAAATCGACTACGCGGGCGCCGCCCCGTACGCCCTCCTGATGATCCTGCTCTCGGCGCCAATGACCTATCTTCTCTTCCAGCAGTCCAAGAAAGTAGCCGGACAGTGACCGAACAATCCCCCTCCAGGCTTCCGGGACCGCGGATCGCGCCGTCTGTGGCACCCTCCACCAACAGCCACCTGCAGATCGCCGACGTCACCAAGAACTTTGCCTCCCAGGCCGTCCTCAAGGGCGTCAACCTGTCCGTGGCCAAGGGTGGCACCACCGCCATCGTGGGGCCATCCGGCTCGGGCAAGACCACTCTGCTGCGGCTGATCGCCGGCTTTGAACACCCCGCCACCGGCAGCATCTCGCTCAACGGCACCAAGGTGGCGGGCGACGGCGTATGGTTGCCTGCGCACAAGCGCCAGGTGGGGTACGTGGCCCAGGACGGGGCGCTCTTCCCGCACCTGACGGTGGGCCAGAACATCGCGTTCGGCCTGGACACCGCCAAGCTGGCGGGTGGCCGCCGTGCTGCGGAAGGCCGGATCAGCGAGCTGTTGGACATGGTCTCGCTGGACGCCTCCATGGCCAAGCGGAGGCCACACCAGCTGTCCGGCGGGCAACAGCAGCGGGTGGCCCTGGCCCGTGCGCTGGCCCGCGAACCCGAACTGATGCTGCTCGACGAGCCTTTTTCAGCCCTCGATGCCGGCCTGCGCGTGGCCACCCGGCGGGCCGTGGCCAAGGTTCTCAACAAAGCCGGCGTGACAACCATCCTGGTCACGCACGACCAGTCCGAGGCCCTGTCCTTCGCGGACCAGGTGGCGGTGATGCGCGGCGGCAAGCTGGCCCAGATCGGCAACCCGTTTGTGGTCTATACCCGCCCCGCAGACCGCGCCACCGCAGAGTTCCTGGGCGACGCCGTCATCCTGGACGCCTGGATGGAAGGCTCGCTGGCCACGTGCTCACTGGGCGGAATTCCCGTGCGCCGCCCGCCCGCCCAGGGCCGGGTGCAGCTGATGCTGCGTCCGGAGCAGATCCGCATTGCTGAGGATGGCCCCATCCGCGGCGTGGTGGTGGACACCGACTACTTCGGCCCGGAAACCACCGTGCGCCTCAAACTCTCTGTGCCGCCGGAACTGGCCGGCCGCACCGACCACCGCTACCCCGGCGGCGGCGAAGTCATCACCATCCGGCACTGGAACGCCTCCATCGCCCGGCCCGGTATGGAACTCTGCCTGCGGGTGGTGGGCGAAGCCGTCGCCTTCCCCCTGGACGACGACTAAGCCCGGTGATTGAGCCTGGCGGAATCGGGCTCTACTGACCCGCGGCGGGCTTTTTCTTCTGCGGGTACGGCGCCTCACCCCGGGCCAGCATCTCCACAAAGCCGGCAATTTTCCGTTCCCGCGTGGAGGCCTGCTTCACGGAATTCGTCCGGTAAATCAGGGCATACCGGTTCACGGAGGTGAGGACGTCGAACATGGCCTGGGCCGCGGGGACGGCGGCGATCGCGGCGGCCAGGTCCGGCGGGACTTCCGCCGTCGCCTGGCCCACATAGGCTGCCTCCCAGCGCCCGTCCGCCTTAGCGGCGTCGACGGCCGCGCGGCCCGCTGCCGTCATCCGGCCGGCAGCCTGGAGCTTCCCGATGCGGTCCACATTCCGCGCCGACCAGACGCTCTTCGGGCCGCGGCGGGTCATCCGTTGGAAGGAACTGTCATCGTCGCGCCGTTTGCCTTGACCGTCGATCCAGCCAAAGCACAGCGCCTCCTGCAGCGCTGCTTCGTAGTCCAGCTCGGTGGTGTTGCCGCCCTTCTTGTGAAGCACCAGCCATACGCCAGGGCTGTCGTTGTGGTTGGCTTCCAGCCACAGCCGCCACGCCGCCGCGTCCGCTACCAGCAGTTCCTCGAGTTCAACGGCCATGGCCCTATTCTGCCTGCCTTCCGCAGGAAGTGGCATGATGGCCGTAGCCGACCTGTCCCTGTTTCGAGGAGGAACCCAATGCTGCGTGTCCGACCCGTCCATTTCACCTCCCGGCCGGACAGTTGGGAGCAACTCCTCAGGGCCCTGGGCCTGGCCAAAACCGTTGATCACGGCCCGTGGCGGGAGTTCGACGCCGGTTCCGGTCGGCTGGCCCTGCATCTGACCGACGCCGGTGCTACGGATGACGGCACCACGGCCCTCGGCGTCGAGGTGGGCGATCTGGCCGAATTCGCCCGGCGCACCGCCCTGGCCGCGGAGGAATCCGGAAATACGGTCGCCGAGCTCATCGCCGCTGATCACGGCGAGTCCTGCCGCATCACCGGCCGGGACGGCTTCAGCTTCCTTGCGGACAAAGGCGCGCGGGAGCCAAACTCGGCTGACGCTGATCGGGCGCTGACCGTCGTCGGGGTCTGGTTTACGGCGGATCCCGGCGCGGCCGCGGTGACGCTGCAGGACATCGGTGCCAGGTTCCGCCCCGTCCCGGACGCCGACGAAACCGCAGACTTTACCGCCAAGAACGGCGGGGTGCTGATGGTGCGCCCTGCGTCCGGTGCGCCGCGGTCCGGCCTGGGATTTGAGTACGACGGCGATCTGGGCGCCTTGCGGGACCGGCTCGCCGCCGCCGGGCTGGATGTCAGCGAAACCGAGGAAGCCTTCGGCCGGACCCTGCACTTGGCCAACCCCGACGCATACGGCACCGCCGCAACCACACGCGCCCCGCATGTCCCGCCCACCCTCTGGATCTCTCAGCGCCTCTCCTCGCAGTGATCCTGCTGAGGGCTGATATTCCGGCGCTTAGCACAACGCTTTACGCTGAGAGCTCACCCCTCAGCGGTCCCGGCCGTCCGATGAGGTAGAACTTAACCATGAACGTTCGCACTCCTGACCCCAATCCCGGCTGGCTCTCCGAAGAAGACCTTTTTGAGGCCCGGGGGAGGCTCCCCATGATCTATGTGGAGGCCGTGCCGGTCAGGCTGGATCCGCTGGGTTTTGTGAACGAGGTCGGCACGCTGCTCCAGGCCGATGAGGACGGGAACATGATCCGGTCGCTGGTATCGGGGCGCGTGATCTACCGCGAGACCATCCGCGCCGCACTCCTGCGCCATATGGAAAAGGACCTGGGGCCGCTCGCCTTTCCGCAGCTCCCCATCAGCCCGGTCCCCTTCACGGTGGCCGAATACTTCCCTGCCCCGTCCCAGACGGGTTTCACTGACGAACGCCAGCACGCGGTGTCCCTGGCGTACGTCATTCCCGTGACGGGCGAATGCGAGCCCCGCCAGGATGCCCTGGAACTGACGTGGATGACTCCGGCGGAAGTGCTCAGCGCCGACGTCCAGCTCGAATTCAGCGGCGGCCGCGGCGCCTTGGTCCGCCAGGCGCTGGCCTTTGCCGGAGTGGGTCACTGACGCCCGCGGGATCCCCGGCGTCCCCGACTTCCGGCGCCCCGCTTTGTAGACTGTAGGGCGGACCGCAAGAGAACTTAAGGACTCCCATGACCGAAAACCCAGCCGCCCGGCACTACAGCGAACAGCAGGCTGGATCTCTGACCACCGGCGATCAGCTCCTTCTCCCTGACGGTGAACGCACCGCCGAAATTCAGCATGTGGAGTTTGAACAGGATGATTTCGGGACCCCTGCGGTGGTCCTGGCGAACCTCACGGGCGGCGGCACCCTCCGCATCGCCGCCGGCTCCACCGTCAAGATCCTGGACCCAACAGTCCTGGTCATCACGGTTCAGGACGCCACCCTTCAGGACGCCACGCCCGACGCCGTCACGCAGCTTCCGGTCGCGGCTCAACCCCCTGCCGAACAGCCCCAGCACACCGGCGAAGGGGAGGAAGCCCCGGCGGCTCCCGCCGTCGTCGTACCTCCCCTGCCAGCCATCCCGCCCGCGGCGAGCGGGCCCTCCGCGGAAGAACTCGCGCGGATTCCGGCGCCGCAGGGCACTCCCGAAGCGGTGGTGGAGGCTGCCGCGGAAGCCCACCCGGACGCCGTTGGTGTGCTGCTGCTGGCGGACAAGCTGGCCAAGGGCATCAACTTCAAATCCGGCAGCTGCCTCAAGGACCTCAGCGATCTTGCCCACGAACTGTTCATTACGCTGAAGGATCCGGACGGGGCGCTCACGGTGGCGGACCTGCTCAACGTCCTGCCGTTCGACGGCAACCCGGGCCGGTGGGCGTCCGTGGAGGCATCGCTGGCGTTGTCCAGCTTCATCTGCCGCCAGGACCGTCAGGAGGAGCGCGCCGAAGTCTATGAAAAGCTGCTGCGTTTGCCGGAAAACCAGGAAACGGACCCGTTCAAGGCCCGGATGAACGCCAAGGTGCGCCAGCGTTCGCTGAACGAACCCAACCTGTACGACAAAGAGATCTTCCGCTCGATCGACAACTCCAACCATGAGGCCGAGCGGGAGTGGCGGCTGCTGCGCCTCGAATCCCTGCTGTTCCTGCGGGCCCACGGCGGGTCTGAAACGATCGGTGTGGGCGAACTCCAGCGCCGGATCAACAACGAACTCGAGGCCGTCCGGGCGTGAGATTGTCCGGGTGGAGGAATTACCTCTACCCGGGGCCGCGCCGGCGTTGTAGATTCGGGCTATGACGAACAATCTGAGCGTGGTGATAAATGCTGACGCGCCGCAAGTCTGGACCATGCTGCGTGAACCGGCCAAAGTGGCCCAGTGGCACGGCTGGGAGGCCGATGAACTGGCGGATGAGATTGACGGGATCTACTTCAGCAGCAACGTCGTTGAAGCCCCGGACCACACCAGCCTGACCACCAACGGCGGCGATGTCTTCGACCTCAAACCGGTGTCCGCCGGGACTCTGGTCAGTGTCACGCGTGCAGCCCTGGACCACAACTCGGAATGGGCGGCCTGGGATGAGGACATCACCCAGGGCTGGCTGACGTTCCTCCAGCAACTCCGCTTCGCGCTGGAACACCACCCGCACGGCAAGCGGCACACGTTGTTCTTCGAATTTCCCGGCACCTCCGATTCCGAAATCGAAAAGCTCGGATTGTCGGACGTGCCTGCGCCGGGTGAGCCGTACGGGCTGACGCTGGCCACCGGCGAGGAGATCACCGGGAAGGTCTGGTTCCGCAGCAACCACCAGGTGGGACTCACCGTCCACAGCTACGCGGAGCACGGGGACGGCCTGCTGATCGTGGCGGACCAGCCCGTCATTGAAGGGGTAAGGCCCCAAGGCGGCGCCATGGTGATCGCCTCAACGTTTGATCTTGGTGCCCACAAACTGGAGTCCATCCATTTGCTCTGGGAAAGCTGGCGGGCTGAGAACTACCCCACATCGGAAGCGGCCCACTGAGGGATCGGCGGCGTTTGCTGGCACACTGGAACCGTGCCAGCCAACCCCGCCTCCGCTACATCTGTCTCCGTTTCGGCTGTCCCGGCTGATCCCGCCACGCTGGCGGCCGCCGCCGCTGACCAGTCCCAGTTCTCCTTCACCGTTGGCACCCGCCTTGCTGACAGCTGTGCGCCGTCGGCCACGCAGGTATGTACCAATGGCGGCGAATTCCTGGGCCGCACGGGGACCATCACCACGCCTCACGGCGAGATCCGCACCCCGGCGTTCATCGCCGTCGGGACCAAAGCTACGGTGAAGTCCGTCCTGCCGGAATCCATGGCGGACCTGGGGGCACAAGCGCTCCTGGCCAACGCGTATCATCTGTACCTGCAGCCCGGAGCAGACATCCTGGACGAGGCCGGCGGGCTGGGTGCGTTTATGAACTGGTCCGGGCCGACGTTCACGGACTCCGGCGGGTTCCAGGTGATGAGCCTCGGGTCCGGGTTCAAGAAGGTCATCGACATGAAGACTGTGTCTTCCGCGGACGCGGCTGTCCCGGACGACGCCGTAGCTCCCGGCAAGGAACGCCTTGCCCACATCGACGACGACGGCGTCTGGTTCAAATCGCATCTCAATGGGGACCGCCACCGGTTCTCCCCCGAAATTTCAATGCAGGTCCAGCACCAGATCGGCGCGGACATAATATTCGCGTTCGATGAGCTGACCACGCTGCAGAACTCCCGCGGCTACCAGGAGGAATCGCTGGAGCGCACCCGGCTGTGGGCTCTGCGCTGCCTGGAGGAGCATTTCCGGCTGACCTCCGAGCGGGTGGGCAAGCCATACCAGGCCCTTTTCGGCGTGATTCAGGGTGCGCAGTATGAGGACCTGCGCCGGAAGGCCTGCCGGGACCTTGGCGCCATGGATTTCGACGGCTACGGCATCGGCGGGGCGCTGGAGAAGGAAAACCTGGGCACGATTGTTCGCTGGTGCAACGAGGAGCTGCCGGAGGACAAGCCGCGGCACCTGCTGGGCATCTCCGAGCCGGACGACATCTTCACCGCAATCGAAAACGGCGCGGACACCTTCGACTGTGTCTCCCCCACCCGGGTGGCCCGCAACTCCGCGTTCTACACGCCTGCCGGCCGCTTCAACCTCTCCGGCGCCAAGTACAAACGCGACTTCGGCCCGCTCCAGGACGGCTGTGACTGCTACGCCTGCGCCAACTACTCGCGCGCGTACATCCACCACCTGTTCAAGGCCAAGGAGATGCTCTCGGCCACGCTGATCTCCATCCACAACGAACGCTTTGTGGTGAAAATGGTGGACGATGCGCGGCTGGCCATCGAGGCCGGGACCTTCTTCGAGTTCAAGGCCGAGACCCTGGCGCAGTACTACTCCTGAGCGCTGGCCCGGCTCGCTGGCCGCCTGCGGGGCGCGACGCAACGGGGCGGCGTCCCGCCGTCGTCCTCCGATATCCTGACCAAATGCTCATCGAAATCCCTGCCGCAGAAGGCACAGCCGAGGCCATCATGGCACGCCCCTCTTCCGGCGAAGGTCCCTTCCCGGGCGTCATCCTCTACATGGACGCGTTCGGCCTGCGCCCGCGCATCGAGGAGATGGCGCAGCGCATCGCCGACTGGGGCTACGTGGTCCTCGCCCCGAACGCCTTCTACCGCGAAGGCTCGGCCGCGGAACTCGCCCCCGCAATGGACATGACCACGCTGGAGGGCCGGGCGGTTGCCGGCAAGGCCGCGTTCCCGCGCGTCGGACGCCTCACCACGGACAAAGCCCTGCCGGACATTGATGCGTGGGTGGAAGCGCTGGGAACGCTCGACGGCGTCGCCCCGGGTCCAATCGGCACGTTCGGGTACTGCATGGGCGCCCGCCTGGCAGTCCGCACGGCCATCGCCCACCCCGAAGCGGTGACAGCCTGTGGCGGCTTCCACGGCGGCGGGCTTGCGAGCGACGCCCCGGACAGCCCGCACCATGGACTCGACAAGGCCAGGGCGCGCTTCGTCTTCGGCCACGCCGACCACGACAAGAGCATGGATCCCGGCTCCGTTGCGCGCCTGGGTGCGGCACTCGACGATGCCGGGCTCGAGGCTTCCAACGAGATCTATGCCGGGGCGCCGCACGGCTATTCGATGGCGGACACATCGATGTTCCATCCGGAGGCCACGGAGCGCCACTACGCCGAGCTCCGCGCCCTCCTTGACAGGACGCTCAAGGGCTGAGGCTAGGCGGGGGCTGACCCCGCGCCGTAGCTCGGTTCGCGCTTTTTGATCCACCCGATCACCAGTGACGTCACCGGGACGAACAGGAACTCAACGAGGGTCTTGTAGACAAAGCCCACCACCACGTAGTTCATGAACGTACCGAAGTCGGTGATGCCGATGACGGAGGCGGCGATGCTGCAGAAAATCAGGGTGTCCACGAATTCACCTGCGCCGGTGGAGCCCATCAGCCGCGCCCAGAGGGATTTCTCCCCGGAGCGGGCCTTCATCTTCACCAGGATCCATGAGTTGATGGTCTGGCCGGCCAGGAATGCCAGCAGCGAGGCGAGCACAATCTGCGGGACTGGGCCCAGGGCACCTTCCAGGGCTGCCTGCTTGGATGTGCCGAAGTCGTCATCAAAGCCGGGCAGGGCGATGATCACCCAGTAACAAACAGAGGCGAAGACGGAGAGGGCGAAGGTGGTAAAAATGGCTTTGCGCGCCACCTTGAAGCCGTAGACCTCGCTGATGACGTCGCCCAGGATGTAGGCGAGCGGGAACAGGAAGAAGCCGCCGTCGGTGATAATCGGGCCGATCGCGACGCCTTTGGACGCCCCGATGTTCGACAGGATCAGCACCACGGCCATGAAAGCCAGCATGATGCCGAAGTACGGCGAGCCGGTCGATGCAAATTTCGGTGCCGTCCGGGCGGAGCCGGCGATGGGCCGGGCGTCAGGGCCTGAGGGGGAAAACATGGGGAGATTCCATTCGTAGTGGTTCGCTCGGCGTACCGTTCCGCAAAGAAATTTGCGTCGGACGCCGGCTGTATTAGCACTGTCACGCCATTCTCCCACTGAACGTGCGCAGCTCTCCCACCGGCGCGTGCAGCCACGTTTTGAACACGTTCAGTTCCATGGCATACTCAGTTTTGAACATGTTCAAAAGAGGAGAAACCGTGACCGCCAAGAGCGAGCAGACCAGGCAACTCGTAGCGGACGTCGCGCTGCGTATGTTCCGCGATATAGGGTTCGGGAAGACCACCATGCGGGCCATCGCGGCCGAGGCTGGGGTCTCCGTGGGCAACGCCTACTACTATTTCGTCTCCAAGGATGAGCTGGTGCAGGAGCTGTACGTCCAGGTCCAGGCAGAGCATGCAGCCAAGGCTGACGAGGCACTCGAGGGCCTCAAGGACCTGGGCAGCCGGCTGAAGGCCACACTGCACGCCGGCCTGGATGTCATGGCCCCGTACCACCGCTTCGGCGCCGACTTCGTGGCCACTGCCATCCGGCCGACGTCGCCCGTCAACCCTTTCGCGGGCGAGTCGACGGCGGCCCGCGAGGCATCGCTCGGCATCTTCCGGGCAGCGGTGGAAGGCGCCAGCCCGGCCGCTCCAAAAAAGCTCCGCGCCGACCTGCCCGAGCTGCTCTGGCTCGGCTACATGGGGATCGCCCTGTTCTGGGTGTACGACACCTCCGAAGACCAGCGCCGGACCCGGAAGCTGGTGGACGGCGTAGTCCCGTTGATCGCCCGGGGACTTTCGCTGGCAAGGATTCCCGGCGTTAACAAGGTGCTGGACGATGTCCTCAACCTGAGCCGCAGTATCCGCGACTGAACACGCCACCGAACACAAAGCTGGGGGAAGAAATGAACAGGACAAACACCGTGGTGCTCGCCGGAGCCTCGGGCTTCATCGGCACCTATCTTCGGCACCGCTTCGAAAAGGACGGCTGGACGGTGCGCACCATCGGCCGCCGGGCCACCGCGGGTACGGCCGAAGCGGCCAACTGGAACGACGACGGCGCCATCACCCGGGTGCTGGACGGCGCCGACCTGCTGGTGAACCTTGCCGGACGGTCGGTCAACTGCCGCTATGGCGCCAGGAACAAGGCGGCCATCCTCGATTCCCGCGTCTCCACCACCACGGCACTCGGCCGCGCACTCGCAGTCTGCAAGGCGCCGCCGTCGGCCTGGCTCAACGCCAGCACCGGCACCATCTACCGGCACGCGGATGACCGGCCGCAGACAGAGTCTGACGGCGAACCCGGGACAGGCTTTTCGGTGGTCGTGGCCCGGGCGTGGGAAGCCGCCTTGGACTCCGCCACCGCGCCCGGGACGCGAAAAATTGCGCTGCGGATCGCCATCGTGCTGGGCCCGGGCGGCGGCACCCTGCGGCCTTTCGCGGCCTTGGCCCGGCTTGGCCTGGGCGGTCACATGGGCGCCGGCAGCCAGAAGTTCAGCTGGATCCACGTCGAGGACCTCTACCGCACCGTCCGCTTCCTCCACGCGCGAACGGACATTTCGGGCCCGGTGAACGTGGCTTCCCCGGATGTGGTGGATAACCGCGAGCTGATGCGGCTGGTCCGCCGGGCCTACGGCGCCAGGCTGGGTATCCCCACGCCGTCGTGGCTGCTGCGGCTGGGGGCCGTGCTGATCCGCACCGAGACTGAGCTCGTGTTGAAAAGCCGGTGGGTGCAGCCGCAGAAGCTGCTTGACGCGGGGTACATCTTCCGGGAGCCTGAGCTGGGCCGCGCGCTGCTCACTATCGCCAAAGGGACGGCGTGAACAGGCCGCACCGGGTGACGTTCGGCCCCGGGGCGTTCCTGCTGGGCGCCGGCATCACCGTGCTGCTGTTCGGCGTTCCGCACGGCGCGACAGGCTACGTTTTCGGTGTCCCGGCCGCTCTGCTTCTTGGTATGCCCCTTGCCCTGGCGACCGGAATGCTGATGCGGCCCGTCCGAGACCAGTGGCTTCATATTGTGGCCACCGGCGGGGTGGGACTGGTCACGGGCTTTCTCACCCTCCTTTTCCTTACGGGAAACCACTGGCACAGCATGTGGGGACTCGTTTTGTGGACCGGATTCTGCGCCGCAGTCGGAAGGCTGGCTGTTGTGGGCCTCGTGGACACACAGGACGATAGTGAACTCACCGAGAATGTTGGCCCGACGCCGGATGGCAGGATAGTGCCATGACTTTTGCTTCAGCTGCCGTCCAGTCCCCCGTGTCCGCTCCCGCAGTCGTCCTGACAATCGCGGGGTCCGAAGCAACGGGTGGCGCCGGGGCCCAGGCCGATCTGAAAACGTTCCAGGAACTGGGCGTATTTGGCATCGCCAACCTGACCTGCATCGTGTCCTTCGATCCGAGCGACAACTGGAACCACCGCTTCGTGCCGGTGGACCAGCAGGTCATTGCGGACCAATTGGAAGCCACGACGGCGGCCTACGGTCCGGCGTCGGGCCGGCCTGTCCTGGACACCGTAAAGATCGGCATGCTGGGCAGCCCGGCCACCATCAGCACGGTCGCGGCAGCACTGGAAGCCGGCCGGTTCCGGAACGTCGTGCTGGATCCGGTGCTGATCTGCAAGGGCCAGGAGCCGGGCCACGCGCTGGACACGGACCAGGCCCTGAAGGCGCAGATCCTGCCGCTGGCCACGTTCGTCACGCCCAACCACTTCGAAGCCGAATCGCTGTCTGGCCTGGCGATCACCGACATCGAATCCTTGAAGGCCTCCGCCATCCGCATCCATGAGCTCAGCGGTGCAGCGGTTCTCGCCAAGGGTGGCGTGCGGCTGGCAGGCCCCGACGCCGTCGACGTTTACTACGACGGCGAGACCCTTGAAGTCCTCAGCGCTCCGAAGGTGGGCGAGGTGGCCGTGTCCGGTGCCGGCTGCTCGTTGGCCGCGGCTGTGACGGCTGAACTGGCCAAGGGCGCCACACCTCTGGAGGCCGCCCGGTCCGCCAAGGTCTTTGTCACGGCCGGAATCCGCAACCGGGTGGCGTCAGGCGCCCCGTTCGACGCCCTCTGGCAGGGTGGCCCGCGCTAACCCACTCCCCCGCCCCATCAGACGCTCTCTCACTTAACGCGGGTTCTTCCCAAACGCTCTCTCACTTTCTTAGGGAAAGTGAGAGAGCGTTTGGCGTTTTCCTGCATTAACTGAGAGAGCGTCTACCGCGGGTCGGCCACCGTTCCCATGAAGAGCGGCAGGCCCGTTTCAACGTGCACGATCTGGTAGTGGAACGGCCGGTTGAAGCTAATGGACCGCTCAGGCCCCGGCGGAGCGCTGGAGACAGCTCCGTTGATCTGAGTGACAGCGGTCCCAGCGCGGTAGCTGGATCTGCACCCGCTCCAATGCTCCAGCGTCGAAGGCATCCGCGATTTCCGTCCGCATTTCCGCAGGAGGCTCCCGGGCGAGGACACGATGTTTCCGTTGGAGCCGTCGCCGCCATTGGTCAGCAGGGCCTCACCGAGGACCAGAGCGGAAGGAACGCAGCTCGGCGCGCCTACCGCCGGGGAATGTTCCGCAGGTTGCTCCGGGCCATACTGACCGCCTCACCGGCACCGCGGTTCAGCACCACCTTGGACATGGCAGTCGCGAAACCAAGCACCTGGGATCCGGAGATCTTCGGCGGAATCGAGAGGGCCTGCGGATCCGTCATCAGCTCCACCAGCGACGGACCGGGATGGGCGAAGGCTGCGCGGTAAGCCCCCTCGATCCGCGCCGGGTCCGTAACCCGCACGGCGTGGAATCCCAGGGCCCTGGCGACGGCGGCGTAGTCGGCGTCGGGCACGTCCACGCCAAAGTCGGGAAGCCCGTCCACCAGCATTTCCAGCTTGACCATGCCGAGGGTGGAATTGTTGAAGACCACAACGTTGACCGGCAGTTTGTGGGCAGCCACGGTGATGAGTTCGCCCAGCAGCATCGACAGGCCGCCGTCGCCCGATACTGACACCACCTGCCGGCGGGGGAATGCCAACTGGGCGCCGATGGCGTGGGGCAGGGCATTGGCCATGGAACCGTGCAGATACGAACCGATCAGCCGCCGGGTGCCGAGGGGGTTGATGTACCGGGCCGTCCAGACGTTGCACATGCCGGTGTCCGCCGTGAAGATGGCATCCTTCGCGGCCACCTGGTCCAGCAGGGAGGCCGCGTACTCCGGGTGGATCGGCTGTTTCTTCTCCACTTTGCGGGTGTAGGCCCCCACGGCCTTGTTCATCAGCCGGTCATGCTTCTTGAGCATCCTGTCGAGGAAGCGGCGGCTCTTTTTCGGCTTCAGCAGCGGCATCAGTGCGGCGAGGGTGGGCCGCACGTCGCCGTGGACTGCGACGTCGACGTCGGTCCGCCGTCCCAGCCTGTGCGCTGCACGGTCCACCTGGGCGGTACGGGTTTCCGGCAGGAACTGGTCATAAGGAAAGTCGGTGCCCAACAGGATCAGCAGGTCAGCGTCCTCGATCCCCTCCGCGGCAGCGCCGTAGCCCAGCAGGCCTGTCATCCCGATGTCGTAGGGGTTGTTGTACTGAACAAAATCCTTTCCGCGGAGTGTGTGCCCGATCGGGGCGTTGATCAGTTCCGCGAGGGAGATCAATTCGTCGTGGGCGCCCTCCACGCCGGCGCCCGCGAAAATGGCGACCTTCCCGGCGTCGTTGATCGCCTCGGCCAACTCCCGGACGCTGGCCGGATCCGGGTTGAGCGTGGCGCGCCGGAACGTGGCGGGCAGCGGCGCTTCGGCTGTCGCTTGCAGCCCCGCGATGTCACCGGGAAGCGTGACGACGGCGACGCCCCCGAGCCCGAGGGCGTGCTGGATGGCGCTGTGCATCACTCGCGGCGCCTGCTCGGCGGTGCTGACCAGTTCCGAGTAGACCGAACACTCGTTGAAGAGCCGGTCCGGGTGGGTTTCCTGGAAGAAGCTGCTGCCGATCTGCTTGCTGGGGATGTGGGACGCGATGGCCAGCACGGGCGCCCCCGAGCGGTTCGCATCGTATAGGCCGTTGATCAGGTGGAGATTGCCCGGGCCGCAGGATCCCGCACATACGGCCAGCCTGCCGGTCAGCTGGGCTTCCGCTGCGGCGGCGAAGGCGCCGGCCTCTTCATGCCGGACGTGGATCCAGTCGATTCCGCCCTCCTTGGCGCCTCCGGTTTGTCGGACCGCATCGACGATCGGGTTGAGGCTGTCGCCCACAATCCCGTAAATCCGCTTCACCCCCGCAGCCTGGAGCTGTTCGATGAGCTGGGTGGCGAGTTCCTTGGCCATGAGTGCACACTCCCGCGATCAGGTTGATGAGCTGTCTGGTTGATGGGCTGACAGGGCCAATATAGTCCCACCGCCTGAACGCGCATCCTGATAAACCAGGGACGCTCTCTCACTTTCCTTAAGAATGTGAGAGAGCGTTTGGAGAAAACCTGCAGGAAGTGAGAGAGCGTCCTGGTGCGGACGTGGTGACGGCGGTGAACGGACGACGGCGGGCGGCCACCCGCCGTCGTGCGCTCACCGGAGCCTCTGCCCCGGAACCTAAACGCTAGACGTTGAGGAAGTCTTTGTCCTTGTCGTTGTCCTTGGCAGGCCGGTCCCAGGCATCGCCCTGTTCGCGGTCCAGGTGCGTGGCCTTCTTGTTTTTCAGGGCGAAGATGTAGACCACCAGCGAGATGGCAATGGCAACCGTGACATAAGTGAAGAACAGATCCACCCGCCCGGCCTTCTGGAACGCGGCACCAAGCAGCGGGACCGTGCCGCCGAAGAGCGAGTTGGCGATCGCGTAGCCCAAACCGACACCGAGGGCGCGGATGGAGGCGGGGAACAGCTCGGCCTTCACGAGGGCGTTGATGGAGGTGTAGCCGCCAACAATAAGCAGGCCACCCATCATGAGCAGGAACGCCGTGAACGGGTCCTTGGTGTTGGACAGGGTGGAGAGCAGCGGCCAGGTGAAGAGGACGCCGGTAATGCCGAACCAGAGCAGCAGCGGCCGGCGCCCCACCTTGTCCGAGATGATCCCGTAGACCGGCTGGAGCAGCATGAAGATGAACAGCGCCCAGAAGTTGATCACGGAGGTGTCGGTCTTGGCGATGCCGGAGGTATCGTTCATGAACTTCAGGATGAAGTTGGTGTACGTGTAGAACGCCACGGTGCCGCCGAGGGTGACGCCGATGCAGATCAGCAGCGGCTTCCAGTGCTGGGTGAACAGCAGCTTCATGGTGCCCGGCTGGGCTTGGCCAGCCGCGACGGGCGACTTGGCGGCCGCGACCTGCTCGGCGGACACGGTTTCCTCCATCGAGCGCCGCAGCCACAGGACCACGAGCGCGGCGACGCCCCCGATCGCGAACGGGATGCGCCAGCCCCATTCGGTCAGGTCGCCTTTTGGCATAACGTTCTGCAAAACGACCAGAACCAGAAGAGCCATCATCTGGCCGCCGATCAGGGTCACGTACTGGAAGCTGGAGAAGAAGCCGCGCCGCTTCGACGTTGCGGCCTCGGACATGTAGGTGGCGCTGGTGCCGTATTCGCCGCCCACGGAGAACCCCTGGACCAGCCGCACAAGGATCAGCAGGATCAGCGCCCAGACGCCTATCTGCTGGGTGGTCGGCAGGATGGCGATGGCGAAGGAACCGGCGGACATGATCGTCACGCTGAGCGTCAGGGCGGCCTTGCGACCCTTGCGATCGGCATAGCGGCCGAAGAACCAGGCGCCGACCGGTCGCATCAGGAACGACGTCGAGAAGACAGCCATCGCCTCGAGGCCAGCCTGGAGCTGGTCCGTAGAGTTAAAGAAGTGCGACTGGAAATAGGCGGCGAAGACTGTGTAGACGTAGAGGTCGTACCACTCCACGAGGTTGCCGGATGAACCCTTGAGGATGTTGCTCACGGCCCGGCGGGTCTGGGCTGACTCGCTTTGGACTTCGGTTTGCTGGGTGCTCATCGCTGAACCTTCCTGGGCTTCTGCGCCTTCTGGCTTACTTTCATGCTTTCCATGGCTTCGTTGCCCATGGTTCCTCCTCGAAATTGGCGGTCCCCCTTGAACACCGAGGACCTGATCCAAGTTATGCGTGAGCCAAGGCACATCCAACGTGGGAGGGCATTTCCTAACACTTCCTTAGGTTTCAGCGGGGGAAGGGGTAACCTCCAAAGCGGGCAGGTTGCAGGTGCCCGCTCAACGAACAAGGGAACAGCACATGGAGTTGCTCATCGTCGAGGACGACGACGCCATGGCGTCCGCCCTCACCGCAGCCGTTGCGACGGCGGGGCACCACCCCACCCGCGTTGCCCGCGGAGCGGACGCCCTGCTGGTCCACCGGAAGTTCGAAGTGATCCTGCTGGACCTGGGCCTTCCCGATATGGATGGCTTGGAAGTGCTGCGGAAGCTGCGCCAGGTCACGCCGGTGCCGATCCTGATTCTCACCGCTCGCGACGACGAACGCAGCGTGGTGCTCGGCCTGCGGTCCGGAGCAGACGACTACCTCGTCAAGCCGGTGAAGCTCGTGGAACTTCTTGCCCGCATCGAAGCCGTCACCCGGCGTGCCGGCCGCAATAGCGCCCTGCGGCAGCAGAGCGTGGTGATGGGTGAACTTGAGATCGACCTCGAGCGGCGCGTGGCTGCCCTCCGTTCCGAGGTCCTCCGGTTGACGGCCACCGAGTTCGACCTGCTGGCGCTTCTAGCCAGCCATGCAGGTTCGGTGGTCACCCGCGAACAGATCCTGGACGCGCTGTGGGGCGACGCGTTTGTGGCCTCTTCCCGGTCCCTTGACGTGCACCTGACCGGGCTGCGGGCCAAACTCCAGTTACCGGGCTTCATCATCAACGTCCGCGGCGTCGGTTACCGGGTCGAGGCGGGCCAAGCGTGAAACTGCGCGTCCTGGGCGTCCTCAGCGTCATGGCGCTGCTCATCGTCATCATCACCTCCAACGCCATCCTGTCCTCCGCCAGCCGGGAACTGACCCAGGAACTGCAGATCAACCGTGCCGCGTCGCTCAACCGCCTGGCGCAAGTGGCATTTGACGCAGCCTCCACCGGCGAGACCGGGCAATTACAGACGGAGATGGACCGGTATTCCGGACTTTACGGGGAGGGAGTCCTCATCCGCCTCCAGCAGGGAACCCTTCGCGCGGGCGGCCTGAGCGAGGATAGGCCGGACGTCCGGGATTCGGTGGCCAGGGCGAACCTGAACCTCAACGACACCACGCTCGCCCCGCTGCAGCCGTTCGGGCCGTCCTCCGAGGTGATCTCCCGTTCCTTTGGCAGCGCCAGCCAGGTCCTGGGCGAGGCCGTTCTCGAGGTCAACCTGGACGCTGCCCGGCAGAAACTTCGGGGGCGGTGGATCGTGGTGGGATTGGCGGCGGCAGCCCTGGCGGCGGCGCTCCTCCTGGGCGCGGCCGGCGTAACCCGGTGGGTGCTGCGCCCTGTGAACCGGCTGAACGCGGCCGTCACCGAACTTGAGGCGACAGGACGGACCGGCCGGCTCCCCGAGGACGGGCCGCCGGAGCTGCGGGAGCTGAGCCGTTCATTCACCACCATGGCGCAGACCGTCAGCAACAGCCTCGACTCCCAACGGCAACTGATAGCTGACACGTCGCACGAACTGCGCAATCCCGTGGGCGCCCTGCGGCTCAGGATCGATCTGCTGCAGCTGGAACTTAAGACCGCCCGGGAACACGACGCCGCGGCAGGGGTGCTGGCCGAGCTCGAACGCGTGGAGGAGATCCTGGACGGGGTACTGAAGCTGGCGGCCGCCGAGCACAGGGCCTCTGAAGACTCCGCCCGGGGGCCGCTGGGAACCACGTCACGTGCGGCGCGGGCGCCCCTTGATCCTTATCCGGTTCTGCAGGAAGAAACCGAACGGGCGGGCCCTGCCGCCCAGCGCAGCGGAGCACAGATCCTGCTCGAAGATCCGCCTGCCCCCGCCGTGCACATCGCCTGCAATTCGGCAGAACTGGCCCAGATGGTCGGCGAACTTCTGAACAACGCCATCAAGTACGCTCCCGGCGGCCACATCTCGGCCGCTGCCCGCGCCAGCCAAGGCACGGTGGCTATCGAAGTGTCCGACGACGGCCCCGGGCTTTCGGCCGACGAACGGACAGCGGCCACGGGCCGCTTCTGGCGGTCCCCGGTGCACCGGACCACTCGCGGCACCGGGCTGGGCATGACCATCGTGGACAAGCTGGCAGCAGCCAACGGCGGCCGGCTGGTGCTTGCCGAGGCATCGCCACATGGCCTGAACGCGCGCCTCGAGTTTCCGGGTGCAGCGGACGTGCCGGGACGTTTGCCGGGACGTTTGCCGGGACCCTTTGCCGGACCGGAGCAGGTGGGTCCGCGTGGCTGACCTGACCGGAGCGCGCCTGACCGGAGCGCTGGACCTGCCCACGCCTCCGCCACTTCCCCCGCGGCGGACCGTCCTCAAGGCCGGGCTCGCCGGGATGTCCGGACTGCTCCTGCCGACCCTGGGTGCGTGCACGCCCACGGACCGCCCGGGCACGGTCACCGTGGCCGGCGGCGAGCCTGGCGGCTTCTATCTGGAGTTCGCCGAGCTGTTGGCGGCGTCCCTCCAGCGTCACGGTGTAGCAGGCCAGGCGTCGGCGCTGACTACCGGTGGCAGCCTGGATAACCTCGAACATCTACTGACCGGCAAAGCCACGTTCGCCGTCGCCCTTGCGGACTCAGCCGCCCAACGCACCGCGGTGCGTGAGACGCCCGCCGTCGGACTTTCCGCCGTGGGAAAGGTGTACGAGAACTACGTCCACTGCGTCATCCGGCGGAACAGCGGGATCCGGGACATTGGCGGGCTTGCCGGCCGGACCGTGGCTGTCGGCGAGCCCGGCTCGGGGACGTCGCTGACCACTCCGCGGCTGATCGAAGCTGCCGGGCTGAGCACCACTGCCGGCACCGCCGACGGCGTCACGATGCTGAGCCTCGGCCTCAACGGGGGCCTAGCGGCCCTGAGGGACGGAACAGTGGACGCGTTGTTCTGGTCAGGAGGAGTGCCCACCGCGGCCATTGCTGCCGCGAACGACGACGTCGGGCTGGGTTTCCTTGATCTGTCCGCGCTGTTGCCGGCGCTGCGGGCCAAATACGGCGTTTTCTACGACCGGGTGCTGATCCCGGCGGGCGCCTACGCGGGGATTCCGTCCGTGTGGACGGTGGGCGTCGCGAACCTGCTGCTGTGCCGGAGCGATCTTGACGACCAAACTGTCAAGCGGACCGTCGAACTGCTGGTGGTCCACGCCGAGGAACTCATCCCGCGCTCCAGCCTGGGCGTTCAGTTCCTCAGCCCGGAATCCCTGATCAACACCGCCGGTTTACCCCTTCACCCCGGCGCCGCTGCCGCGTATCGGAAACTCCACGGGTAACGAAACGCTCTCCCACTTTCTGCAACAAATACGCAAACGCTCTCTCGCTTTCCTTAGGACAGTGAGAGAGCGTCCTTGAAAAACCCGCAATAGGTGAGAGAGCGTCCTGGTCAGCTCCCCGAGTGCGCCGCCAAAAAGCTGTAGACCTCGGTCTCGTCCACGCCGGGGAACGCCCCGGGCGGCATCGCGGCCAGCAGGTGCGAGTGGGCCCGGGCAGACGGCCAGGCGTTGCCCGCCCACTCGGAGGCCAGCGCGGCCGGTGGACGTTTGCAGCAGTTCGGGTCCGGGCAGGTGGACTTTTCGCGGGCAGTGGTTTCCCGGCCGCGGAACCACTTCACATGCTGGTACGGTACCCCGATCGACAGCGAGAACTCGCCGTTGACCGAGCGCTCGGTCCGGGCTGTGCACCAGTACGTGCCGGACGGAGTGTCGGTGTACTGGCTGTAGGCGCTGAACTTGTCCGGCACATCGAACACCGCCCGCGACGTCCATGCCTTGCACGACGGCTGGCCCTCGATGGCGCCGGTATGGTCCATCGGGAACGTCACTCCGTCGTTCTCGTAGGCCTTGAAGATGATGCCGCTCTGGTGGGTCTTCTGGAAGTGCGTGGTGATACCCAGGTGCTTCGTGGCCAGGTTGGTGAAGCGGTGGGCAGCGGTCTCGTAGGACACGGCAAATGCGTCACGGATGTCCTCAACCGCGATTTCCTTGGCAGCCTTGGCTTTCTGCAGGTAGTCCACGGCGGCCTGCTCCGGCAGCAGCAAGGCGGCCGCGAAGTAGTTGGTGGCGACCCGCTGCGCGAGGAAATCGCCATAGTTCTTCGGCGTCTCGTGCCCCAAAACGTAGTGACCCAGCGCCTGCAGCAGCACGGACCGGGGGTCATGATCCTGCCGCTGGCTCTGCGTCAGGTAGATTCTGTGGTTCTTCAAATCCGTCACGGAACGCGTGGAATGCGGCAGGTCACTCACGTGGTGGAGGGTGAATCCGAGCTTCTCGGCGATGTCGGCAATGACGTGCTGGCTCAGCGGTCCGGCCGTGTATCCCACCAGTCCCAGCACCTTCTGCGCCTCGGCCTCATACTCCGGAAAGTAGTTGCCGCGCTCGCGCATCATGGCACGCAGCTCACCGTTTGCGCGTCGGGCCTCCTCCGGCGTGGCCACCTGCTCGTTAAGCTTGCGTTCGAGCTCGTGCAGCAGCCCCACCTGCGCCTCCAGCACATCGGCTGGGAGCCGTGAGCTGATGCGGATTTTGGGCAGATTAAGGGACTCATAAAGGGGCCCGCGCTGGTAGCGTTCCAGCTCAATTTCCAGGGCCGCGCGGCGGCTTGGCGGTTCGGCGCCAAGCAACTGGTCGATACTCACGTTGAGCGCGGCTGCCAGCGCCTGCAGCAGGGAAAGTTTGGGCTCCCGTTTGCCGTTTTCGATCAGGCTCAACTGGCTGGGGGCGGTCCCGACGGCGGCGCCCAGGTCATCGAGCGTGTACCCGGCCTGCTTGCGCAGATGCCGCACGCGGCGGCCCAGGCTGATGACGTCCAGTTCCAGGGAGGCGGCGGACGACGGTGGCAGTACAACTTCGCGGTTCCAGCTTCCAGGCGTCATTTCTTGAGCATACGCGAAGAAGTGCATTTCTTTCCATAGATTTCCCCTAGAGAAGTGTTCTGAAGTGCTGAAAAGTAGTAATCACGGAAAGAAACACCGCACCGGGGTAGCCGGCCGGAACTGCAACGAAGCAGCTCCGGCCGGCAGATAACCACCCGGAGCTCAATCAAGGAGACAACGATGACTGCAGCATTTGAGCCCACCCAGCAGACGCCCGAAGAGCAGGCCGCCGCCCTGGAGCTCGAGTGGGCCGCCAATCCCCGCTGGGAAGGTGTGACCCGTGACTACAAGGCAACGGATGTCGTCAAGCTCCGCGGCCGTGTCTCCGAGGAACACACGCTGGCCCGCCGCGGTTCCGAGAAGCTGTGGAAGCAGCTCACGGAAGAGCACAAGACCGGCGGGTACACCAACGCACTGGGCGCCCTGACCGGCAACCAGGCCGTGCAGCAGGTCAAGGCCGGCCTCCGCGCCATCTATCTCTCCGGCTGGCAGGTTGCCGCCGATGCCAACAACTCCGGCCACACCTACCCGGACCAGTCGCTGTACCCGGCCAACTCGGTTCCCACAGTGGTGCGCCGCATCAACAACGCGCTTCTCCGTGCCGACCAGATTGAATTCTCCGAAGGCATCCAGACTGTTGAGGACTGGATGGTGCCGATCGTTGCCGACGCCGAGGCCGGCTTCGGCGGCCCGCTGAACGCCTACGAGCTCATGAAATCCATGATCCAGGCCGGCGCGTCGGGTGTGCACTGGGAAGACCAGCTCGCCTCAGAGAAGAAGTGCGGCCACCTCGGCGGCAAGGTGCTCATCCCCACCCAGCAGCACGTCCGCACCCTGAACGCCGCCCGCCTGGCGGCCGACGTCGCAGGCACCCCTTCGGTGGTCATCGCCCGCACCGACGCCGAGGCAGCCACCCTGATCACCTCCGACGTCGATCCCCGCGACAAGGAATTCGTCACCGGCGAACGTACCCCGGAAGGCTTCTACAAGGTCCGCAACGGCATCGAACCCTGCATCGCCCGCGCCAAGGCCTACGCCCCGTACTCCGACCTCATCTGGATGGAGACGGGCACCCCGGACCTGGAGCTTGCCCGCAAGTTCGCCGAGGCCGTCAAGGCTGACTTCCCGGACCAGATGCTCTCCTACAACTGCTCGCCGTCGTTCAACTGGCGCAAGCACCTGGACGACGCCACCATCGCCAAGTTCCAGCGTGAACTCGGCGCCATGGGCTTCACGTTCCAGTTCATCACCCTGGCCGGCTTCCACGCCCTGAACTACTCGATGTTCGATCTCGCCCACGGTTACGCCCGTGAAGGCATGAGCGCCTACGTCGAGCTGCAGGAGAAGGAATTCGCCTCCGAGTCCCGCGGCTACACCGCGACAAAGCACCAGCGCGAAGTCGGCACCGGCTACTTCGACGACATCGCAACTGCGCTCAACCCGAACGCATCAACCCTGGCACTGGTGGGATCCACCGAAGAAGGCCAGTTCCACTAAATTTTCCCCAAGTAAGTAGCACTAAGTGTCGTTTTGGAGGCTCACAACGACACTTAGTGCTACCCAGTTTGGGCACAGCTCCAGGAGATTGAAATGAACAGCTTCACTGACAGCTTCACCATCAACGGGATCACTTTGACCGCGCAGCCTGTTTGCCGGCAGGACGAGGTTCTCACTCCGGATGCACTGGAGTTTGTCGCCAAGCTGCACCGGGCCACGGCCGAGCGCCGGCAGGAACTGCTGCAGGCACGCCGGACCCGCCGGGCCGAGATCGCCGCCGGCCAGGACCCCAGGTTCCTCCGCGAAACCGAGGACATCCGAAACGACCCGTCGTGGCGCGTCGCTCCCCCGGCCCCTGGCCTGGAGGACCGCCGGGTGGAGATCACCGGTCCGGTGGACAAGAAAATGACCATCAATGCGCTGAACTCCGGCGCGAAGGTGTGGCTCGCGGACATGGAGGACTCCTCCACCCCCACGTGGCGGAACGTCATCAAGGGCCAGCTTAACCTCACCGACGCGCTGGAACGCCGGATCGACTTCACGAGTCCTGAGGGCAAGGAATACAAGCTCCGCCCGGCCGGCGAGCTGCCCACCATCGTGGTGCGCCCCCGCGGCTGGCACCTGCCCGAGAAGCACATGATCATCGACGGCGCTCCCGTGGCCGGCGGCATCGTGGACTTCGGCCTGTTCTTCTTCCACAACGCCCGCCGCCTCCTGGCCCAGGGCAAGGGCCCGTACTTCTACCTGCCCAAGATCGAGAACCACCTCGAGGCACGGCTGTGGAATGACATCTTTATCCTCGCCCAGGACCTGTTGGGCATCCCGCAGGGCACCATCCGCGCCACTGTGCTGATCGAGACCATCACCGCGGCGTTCGAAATGGAGGAGATCCTCTACGAACTGCGTGATCACGCGTCGGGCCTGAACGCCGGCCGGTGGGACTACATTTTCTCCCTGATCAAGAATTTCCGTACCCGCGGCCCCCGGTTCGTCCTGCCGGACCGCGCCCAGGTGACCATGACGCAGCCGTTCATGCGTGCCTACACCGAACAGCTGGTCCGTGCCTGCCACAAGCGCGGCGCCATGGCCATCGGCGGTATGGCCGCTGCCGTCCCCAACCGCAAGGACGAGGCCGCCAACACCAACGCGTTCGAGAAAGTCCGTGCCGACAAGACCCGCGAGGCCAGCGATGGCTTCGATGGCTCCTGGGTGGCCCACCCGGACCTGGTTCCGGTCTGCCGCGAAGTCTTCGATGCCACTCTCGGCGAGCGTCCCAACCAGCTGGACCGCACCCGTGAGGACGTCATCCCCGATGACCGAGCTCTCATCAACGTGGCCGCCACCGAGGGCACCATCACCGAGCAGGGCATCCGGAACAACATCGAGGTAGGCATTCGCTACATCGAGTCCTGGCTCCGCGGGAACGGCGCCGTCGCCATCCACAACCTCATGGAGGACGCCGCCACCGCGGAAATCTCCCGCTCCCAGATCTGGCAGTGGATGTTCGCCAGCGCTATTACCGACCGCGGCGAAATCATCACCCACCAGTGGATCGAGGAACTGCTCGACGAAGAGTTCGCACGCTTGGAACGCTTCGACGGCGACCGCTTCGAAGACTCCCGCGACATCTTCGAGGAAGTCACCCTCAGCCCCGACTTCCCGTCCTTCCTGACCCTCCCCGCCTACGCCCGCTACCTCACCGAGGCCCGCGAAAAGGCAACCAAAGAGGAGCTTTCCGCAGCCTAGGCTGCGGCAGGCTACTGAATAGATTTCCGTCTGCCGGGCAGGCACGCCCTTCGCAACAGGCATCCCCGAGATCCGGGGCGCCGGCCCGGCGACGGAACACCCCGTGTGACCCGCCGGCGCTCTCTCACTATCCTCAAGATAGTGAGAGAGCGTCGGTCGTTAAGCTGCGTTAAGTGAGAGAGCGTTGCTAAATCAGCAGGGGAGGGAACGTACGACGGCGGACGCGTCAGCGTCCTTTCGGCACCAGCCGCACGGCCAGGGTTGTGCTGACGAAGAAAATAAGCACGGACCCCAGGATCACCAGCAATGCCGGGGTCCACGAGCCCGAAGTGTCGTGCACAAACCCCACCAGCGGCGGGGCTACCGCACCGAAGCAGTAACCGAGCCCCTGGACCGTGGCGGACATCCGGCCCGCGGACAGCTGGTCCCGGGCCAGCTTGATGATGGCGATGAAGATCAGCGTGATCCCGCCGCCCTGCGCGATGCCGCCGAAGGTGGACCACAGCCACCACAGCTCCGGCGCCAGCAACAGCCCGGCCGGCACGGCCGTCCACAGTGTGCCCACGGTGACTGCCGTCGTCGTCGTACTGAGATACTTGGCTGCGAACGGTACTCCCAGGCCGCCAACAATGGCGAAGATCTGGAACAGCGATGACCCTGCCCCGGCCTCCGAAGCGGACATGCCAAGCTCGTCGTTGAGGTAGCTCGGCAGCCACGCCGTCACTGCGTAGTAGGAAAAAGCCTGTCCGGCGAAGCCTGCGGTGAGCCCGGCGGTAATCCAGCCGGAGCCCTTGACGGCAGGGTGATCATGGCCGCCGGGCACTGCGGCGCGGGAGGGCACAAACGCGGTGCGGGCGCCCACTGCGAGGGTCCAGAAAACGATGGCAATCACGGCCAGGATGCCCACGGAGGCCAGAGCCACCCGCCACCCGGCCAGCTCGGCCAGGGGCGCCGTGACCATCGATGTCAGGAATGAGCCGATATTCAACGCCGCTGTGTACACGCCCATGGCGGTCCCTTGGCGCAACGGGGAGAAGTCGCGGCGGATAATCAACGGCACTGCGATGTTGCCCACCGTGATGGCCAGGCCGATCATCACCGTGCCCACCACCACCGGTCCCGGGCCGCCTGCCGAGCGCACAATCACGCCTGCCAGGACGCCAAGGATGGTGAGGGAGACGGCGAACTCCGCGCCGAGTTTCCTTGTGGTCAGTGACGCCAGCGATGCTGCGAGCGCGAAGCACAGCACCGGGATGCTGGTCAGCAGGCCCAGCATCACGGGGGTAAATCCGAGGTCGGCCTGCATCAGGTCAACCACCGGGGCAACAGCAACGAAAGGCCCGCGCAGGTTCAGCGCCAGAAGTCCGATGCAGGCCAGGAGGATCCAGGCCTTGGGAACTTTGGCCAGGAATTGTCCGCTCATGAGGTTTCCGCGGTGGCTAGGAGCCTGCTGATTTAGGCGGATCTAGGACGCCCGGGTTTTCCGGAGGGCCATTTTTTGTGCCGGAGCCGGACGTCGGTTGGGGCGCTGCGGGGCTGAAATCCTGGTCCGTCGCCAGTCTTGGGCACTCCGCGGGGTCTCTGGCGGCTGTTCAGGCCGTTCTCTCCGTGGCGGTCCTGGTCCGGGGTCTTATCCAAGCGCCCACGCCCCGTTCTGGCCGGTCAATCCAAGGTTGAGGAGTCGTTTGAGGTTGATTCCGGCAGCACGGGTCATCCACCAAGCATTATTCTTGGTGACCCCGCGGTAAGGGACGCGTCTGGCTCCGCGGGTCATCCACGCGATCGAGCGCTCGACCATCGGCCGGTGTTGCCGGTAGTCCGCCAGGAACTCCGGGTCAGTAGCCTTGGCCCGGTGTTCTCGGCGGAGCCGGTCGTGCGGGTGGATCTGCATTTTCCGCCCGTTCTTCGCCGTCGTGCACCGGCTCATCAGCGGGCACGATGCGCAGGCTCCACCAAAACTTACCCGTCCTTTCGCACTGATCGCACGGGTGATCTTCGCCGGGCAGGTCACCGTGTTCGCGGCATAGTCGATGGTGAAGTCATCGACAGTGAACCCGTCGGGGACGGCACGGCCCAGCGGCATCGGTTTGATGACCGGGGTGTGCCCGGCGGCCGTGAGAGCGGCCAGCAGCTCGCCGCTGCCGTAGGCGGAATCGCCCAGCACCTGGGCCTGTTGCGTTCCGATGCTCGTGTCGGCGGCGACGAGTTCGGCACCGCGGGCCGCGTCGCTGTTCTCCGGCCCGGCCGCTTTCGTCAGGGCCGCGGCGGTGACCAGGCCGGTCTCGGGCTCGATCACGACGTGGCTTTTGAACCCGTCGATCTTCTTCTGCCGGCTCTTATGCGCGTGCCGGGCGTCCGGGTCAACGGTGGAGATGACCCGGTCCGGGGCGACCTTGCGGGCGATCCTCCACCGACCGTCCGTGCCGTCGGAGCCTTCGGCCGGCTCGACGTCCTGCCCTGCGACCAAGGCCAGGAGTGCAAGTGTTTCCTGCTGCGCCTCGTCCAGGGATTCGGCATCGATACTGCCCAGCAGGGTCAGGGCGTCGGTGACCAGCGCCGACACGAGATCATCGCGGGCACCCTTGTCATCCCAGGCGATGTCCGGTTTTCCCGGTTTGGAGTAATCATGGCCGGCCAGACCCGTCACCACCAGGTCCGCGCCGGGGATTTCCCGGCCGACCCGGCGGATCTGCGCGATCAGCTGGGTGACCGTGTCCTGCCGGGCCACAGCGTCTTCAAGGATTGTCGAATCAATGGCCCGGCGCCTGCGCCCGGAGAGCGCACCCGAGCCGGCGATGACCTGGGTGACGGCCTCGAAAATACGGTGCGGACGGTCACTTTTCGCCAGGCGCCGACGCCAATACGTCAACACCGTCGGATGGAACGCGCCCTGATCCAGGCCGAACCCGCACGCCGCCTTCCACCTCAGGTCAAACGTCAATGCCTCGGCGGTTTCGCGGTCGGAGAGATTATGGAGGGTCTGCAGGACCATGACCGAAGCGATCACGTCCGCCGGGGTCGAGGGGCGGCCGCGTCCGGAGACGAACAGGTCCGCGAAGGCCTCATCGGGGAACAGTTCGTGCCGGTGCTCGGCGAGGAACCTGAACACCGACCCGGCCGGGAGCATATGCCCTGCCAGAGCACCGACATCCAAAAGCTGACGCTGACCATCATCACGACCCTGCACGCACCAAGTCTTAACCATCCCCGGGAATCCGCCCGGAGGCGCGCCTTAAAGTGCCGGATTAATCAGCGCCGTCCTAGAAAGGATTTCATCACTTCCATTGCTACCACGCCGTGTTGTGCCGGAAGCTGCAGGCAGCGTCATGGCGCCCTGGCATACGATGAAGTTCACACCGACCGGCCCCAACGGCGGTTAGCCGGCCGCTTGGAGCGTTAACTCCATGGCCGCAGGCGACAACACATACTGCGTGACCATCTGGCTCGCACCAAGAATCGCCGCCTGGTCCCCGGCCACGGACAGGGCGATCCGCAGGTGGCTGGTTGCCAGCGGCAAGGACCGCCGATAGACCACTTCCCGGATTCCGGCCATCAGGTGCTCTCCTGCCTGGCCAAGGCTCCCGCCTATGACGATGACGGAGGGGTTGAGCAGGTTGACCACGGTGGCCAGCACGTCGCCCACGTCCCGGCCCGCCTGGCGCAAAGCCTGGACGGCCTGCGGATTTCCCTCGCCGACCAGCCGCAGCACGTCGCTGCCTTTGCGCGCCGGCACACCCTGACTGCTAAGGTTCGCAGCCACGGCCGGCCCCGATGCCAGCGCCTCCAGACAGCCATAATTGCCGCACCGGCACAACACGTTGTCACCACGCGAAACGCGCACGTGGCCCAGATCGCCGGCGGTTCCGTTGGCGCCGCGCTGGAGCTGGCCGCTGCTGATAATGCCGGCACCGATGCCCGTGGCGACCTTGACGAAGAGGAAGTTCACGTCCCCGGGCCAGTGGGCGGTCCGTTCACCTAGGGCCATAATGTTCACGTCGTTGTCCACCAGCACCGGCACCGGCAGCGAGCGCTGCACATAGCGGACCACGTCGAACCCGTCCCAGCCCGGCATGATGGGCGGTTTGACCGGCCGTCCGGTGGCATGTTCCGTCGGCAACGTCCTGGGCGAGCCGCCCGGCTGCAGGACATCCTCGAAGTCCGACACATCATGGACGTTGATCCTGCAGTTGCGGAATCCGTGGCGAACAGGGTGGGAGCAACCTTCAGCACCAGCATGGAGGAACTGCTCGCGGACCCTTCGGTGGATGTGGTGGCCATCTGCAGCCCGCACCAATACCATGCCGCCCAGGTCATCGCGGCCTGCCGTGCAGGCAAAAAGGCAGTGCTGTGCGAGAAGCCGTTTGCCATGAGCGGCGACGAGGCCGCCAGAATCTCGGCCTCTGAAACCAGGACCCCCATCATCGTCGGAGCAATGCACACCTTCGATCCGGGCTGGCTCGCGGCTGAGGCCGCGTGGGGCGACCTGCCGGAACAGGTGCACACCATCAGGTCCTCCATCGTCCTGCCACCCAATCCCAGGTTCGAGGACTTCGCCACCGAGATCGTGGGGCGCACCCCCATGCTGGCGCGTGACAGCACCGATCCGGAGGTCATCAAGGCGATGTTCACCGGCGGAGTGATGGGCCTGGCTATCCATGACCTTCCCTTGGTGCGGCGATTCACCCCCGATTTTGCGGCCGTGGAACTGCTCCACGCCGAGATCGTCAAGCCCTTCGGCTACATGATCTCCCTCCGGGCAGGCCACGTCACCATCGAACTGCGGGCGGCGATGAACGCCACATGGGAGCCGGCCTGGGAGTTCGAAGCCATCGGTGACGACGCTGCACTCAAGATCGACTTCACCCCCTCCTACGTGCACGCCGGCTCGGCGACCTCCCAGCTGCGGCAAGCAGGGAAAACCACTGTCTTTGGCCCGTTCGGCCCATCAGCCTCGAGGAGGCCTCCTGGAACGACTACCTCGCGGCCATCGTCTTCCTTCGCTCCAACGAGATATTCACCCTCCCCATGGGCGTCCAGTCCTTCTTCCAGCAGAACGCAACCGACTGGACCTCCGTCATGGCCCTTGCCGTGGTCATGATGCTCCCGCCGGTCATCGTCTTCGCCACGCTGAACAAGTACTTCAGCGTGGGCGGCATAGGCGGATCCCTCGCCGGCCGCTAGCCTCAGAACCAACTTGTCTTCCAGAACCGTCAACTCCCGCAAAGGAAACACGATGTCCTACTCGATCCAGCTTTACACCTTGCGCAACGCCATCCAGGAGGATCTGCCCGGCACTATCCGCAAAGTCGCGGAGATGGGCTTCACCCAGGTTGAGCCATATAACTTCGTGGCCACGGCCAAGGAACTCGGCGCCGCCCTGAAGGAAAACGGCCTCACCGCCCCGTCCGGACACGCTCCGCTCCTCAGCCAGGACCAGGAGGAAATCTTCGCGGCAGCCAAAGAACTGGGCATCACCACCGTGATCGACCCCTACCTTCCAGCCGAGCACTGGCAGTCCGCCGGGGACATCCAGGCCACCGCAGCCAAACTCAATGCAGCAGCCAAGAAGGGCGCCGAGCACGGCATACGCGTGGGTTACCACAACCACGCGTGGGAACTTGAATCGACCAT
Source organism: Pseudarthrobacter sp. NBSH8 (assembly GCF_014217545.1). Classification (NCBI taxonomy): domain Bacteria; kingdom Bacillati; phylum Actinomycetota; class Actinomycetes; order Micrococcales; family Micrococcaceae; genus Pseudarthrobacter; species Pseudarthrobacter sp. NBSH8. The sequence goes on along the minus strand of NZ_CP043178.1, from coordinate 556,665 downwards.
CGAAGGCCGCACTGCGCTGGAGTACTTCGCGGACCTCCTGGACCCCGAACTGGTCCTCGAAGTGGACACCTACTGGGTTGCCGTGGGTGGCCAGGACCCGGTGGCGGTGCTGGAGCGCCTGGGCGACCGGGTGAAGTTCATCCACATCAAGGACGGACCGCTGAACACCGACACCAAGGCGCAGCAGCCGGCGGGTCAGGGCAAAGTCCCGGTTCTGGACGTCATCGCCGCCGCAAAATCCCTGGAAGTGGGCGTGGTGGAGTTCGACGACTATGCAGGAGACATCTTCGAAGGCATCGCCGAGAGCCTCGCCTACCTCAATGCCGCACAGGGCACCGGCACGGCCGGAGCACTCGCATGAGCCACGCAGCATCGACCCGCCGCGGCCCGGTTGGAGTAGCCGTCATCGGCGCCGGAAACATCAGCAAGCAGTACCTGGACAACCTCACCACGTTTCCGGACCTCATGGTCCATCTCATCGCCGACCTCTTCGAGGAAGCCGCAGAAGCGCGGGCGAAGGAATACGGGATCGCCGAATGGGGCGGCGTGGATGCGGCCCTGAACCACCCCGACGTCGAAATCATCGTCAACCTGACCATCCCCGCCGCCCACGTGGAGGTGGCCACGGCGGCTGTCAACGCCGGCAAGCACGTCTGGACCGAGAAGCCCTTCTCACTGGACCGCGAATCCGGACTCGGCCTGCTCAAGGCGGCAGACGCCGCAGGCCTCCGCCTGGGCTGCGCGCCGGATACCTTCCTCGGAGCCGGACTCCAGACCGCGCGTCGGCTGATTGAACGCGGCGAGATCGGCACCCCGCTGACCGCCACGACGATGTTCCAGGTCCCGGGACCGGAAGCCTGGCACCCCAACCCGGCATTCCTGTTCCAGCAAGGCGCCGGCCCCCTCTTCGACATGGGCCCGTACTACCTCACCACGCTGGTCCAGACCTTCGGCTCCATCCAAAAGGTCGCCGCCGTCGGCTCCAAGGCCAGGGAAGTCCGTGTCATCGGCACCGGGCCCAAAGCCGGCGAAGAATTCACCGTTGAGGTCCCCACCCACGTTTCAGCGGTGGCACAGTTTGAAAGCGGAGCTTCCTCGCAGAGCATTTTCTCCTTCGAGTCACCGCGCCCGCGCGCGGGGTTCGTGGAGATCACCGGCACCGAAGCCACCATTTCCCTGCCGGACCCGAACAACTTCGACGGCGACATCCGTCTGTGGCGCGCTGGCGACGAGGAGTGGACGGTCATCCCTGCCGCCGGGCCCAGCCAGGGCCGCGGGATGGGGGTCCTGGACATGGCCCGGTCCATCCGAGCCGGAGTTCCGCACCGCGCCACCGGCACCCTGGCCTACCACGTGCTGGACACTATGGTCTCAATTTCGGAATCCATGGATTCCGGGACCTTTGTGGACGTCGAAAGCTCCGCCCCCGTCTCCCCGGCTCTCGCTGAGGACTGGGACCCCACCGCATCCACCCTTTAGGAACAACCATGAACTCCCAAAAAGCCCGCCCGCTGGGCGTGGCCATGATCGGCTATGCGTTTATGGGCAAGGCCCACTCGAATGCCTGGCGGAATGTTGCCAGTTTCTTCGATGTCCCGGCGTTTGAGCAGAAGGTCCTGGTGGGCCGGGACGCCGCCGGGGTTGCCGAGGCCGCCGGGAAGTACGGCTGGACTGAAACGTCCACAGACTGGCGGACGGTCATCGAACGCGATGACATCGACATCGTTGACATTTGCGCCCCGGGCTGGCTGCACGCCAAGATCGCGATCGCCGCCCTCGAAGCGGGCAAGCACGTGCGGCTCAAAAAGGAGACAGCGGGCTCGGGGGCGCTCGGGGACATCGCTTCCCACGCGATCGACCAGGTGCTGTTCCTGCTCGGGGACCAGGTCACCGAAGTGTCCGGCCGGACCCACACGTTCACCACGCACCGTCCAGGAGCGGCCGGTCAGGAGGAAGTAACGGTCGACGACGCCGCCTGGGCCACGCTGACGCTCGCTTCAGGGGCAATCGCCTCGGTGGAAGTATCCAGGGTGGCCACCGGCCAGAAGAACTCCCTCAAGCTGGAAATCTATGGCGACAAAGGCGCCATCCTTTTCGATCTGGAGAACCTCAACGAACTGGGTTTCCTGGACGCCACCGGGCCTGCCCGCGAGCAGGGCTTCCGCCGGATCCTGGTCAGCGAGCCCGAGCACCCGTACGTTGACGCGTGGTGGCCGCAGGGCCACATCATCGGCTGGGAGCACACATTCACCCACGAAATCCGCGACTTCCTGACCGCCATCAGCACCGGAACCCCGCCCTCGCCGTCGTTCGAGGACGGCCTCACCGTCCAGCGGATCCTGAACGCCATTGAAGAGTCCGCCGCCGCGAAAAGTTCCATCATCCAACTGGCCAGCGCCCCGGCCGGCACGCCGACAGCCCTGACCGCTGCCTCTGAAGGAGCCTGACATGTCCCGCCCCTATACCCTGTTCACCGGCCAGTGGGCCGACCTCCCGTTCGAGGAAGTCGCGCGCATGGCCTCCGGCTGGGGCTACGACGGCCTGGAAATCGCCGTCTCCGGGGACCACCTGGACGCCTGGCGCTGGGACGAACCCGGCTACGTCGACTCCAAGCTCGCCGTCCTGGCCAAATACAACCTCAAGGTCTGGGCCATCTCCAACCACCTCAAGGGCCAGGCCGTGTGCGATGACCCCATCGACTTCCGCCACGAAGCGATCGTGGGCGCGAAGGTCTGGGGCGACGGAGATCCCGAAGGCGTCCGCCAACGCGCCGCCGAGGAAATGAAACACACCGCCCGGCTGGCCAAGGCCCTCGGTGTGGACACCGTCGTCGGATTTACCGGCTCCTCCATCTGGCAGTACGTGGCCATGTTCCCGCCCGTGCCCGCCGCAGTGATCGAGGCCGGCTACCAGGACTTCGCGGACCGCTGGAACCCCATCCTGGACGTCTTCGACGAATGCGGCGTCCGCTTCGCCCACGAAGTCCACCCCTCCGAGATCGCCTACGACTACTGGACCACCGTGCGCACCCTCGAAGCGATCGGCCACCGTAAAGCGTTCGGCCTGAACTGGGACCCGTCCCACTTCATGTGGCAGGGCATCGACCCCGTCTCCTTCATCTGGGACTTCAAGGACCGGATCTACCACGTCGACTGCAAGGACACCAAGCTCCGCCCCACCGGCCGGAACACCGTCATGGGCTCCCACCTGCCCTGGGGCGACCCCCGCCGCGGCTGGGACTTCGTCTCCGCCGGCCGAGGCGACGTCCCCTGGGAATCGTCCTTCCGCGCCCTCACCGCGATCGGCTACAACGGCCCCATCTCCATCGAATGGGAAGACGCCGGCATGGACCGCCTCCACGGCGCCCCCGAAGCCCTCGCAGCACTGAAAAAGTACGACTTCCCGCCGTCGAACACCTCCTTCGACGCCGCCTTCAGCACCAAGGACTAGGAGGCGCACGTAGAATCCCTGCATGACCCACACGATCCGAAAGGCCATAACGGACGACGCCGGCCCGCTCGCCGGACTGGCGGCAGTCACCTTCCCGCTGGCCTGCCCGCCGTCGTCGTCACCGGAGGACATTGCCGCTCACGTGGCCAACACGCTCAGCGAACGGCACTTCCGGGAGTACCTGGCGGACGCTGATGTCACCATCGTGGTCATCGACGCCGACGGCGCGCTCCACGGCTACAGCCTGCTCGTCAACCGGCCGGCGGAGGACGCGGATGTGGCATCGGCGCTGAAGGTCCTGCCCTCCCTGGAGCTCAGCAAATGCTACGTCCACCCCGACCATCACGGCCTGGGCGCCGCCGCTGAACTGATGCACGCCAGCCTCCTTGCGGCGGCAGAGGCGGGCGCGGCCGGGGTGTGGCTGGGCGTGAACAGCCAGAACGCGCGGGCCATCCGTTTCTATGAAAAGTGCGGCTTCCGCAAGGTGGGCAGCAAGTCCTTCCGGCTGGGGAGCACCGTGGAGCATGACTTCGTCCTGGAGCGTGCCGTACCCTAAGCGTCCCCCGGGAAACCTGCCGCTAGTCGCCGGCCCGTCCGCCCAGGCGTTCGTCGAGGGGCGGACGCGGTTCCTTCAGCAGCTTCAGCCGCGCTGGGAGGCCGTCGATGCGGCCCTCCCTCCCGCGCGCGCTGATGGCCACACGCGAAGTCCCCAGCAGGACGTTCTCGGCCCTGAAGTCCCCGATTTCCTCCGGGAGGATCGGTGCCAGATGGACCACGTTGCGCGTGAAGTCCGGATCGAAGCGCAGCAGGATCCGGGCAAGTTGAATGGGGGCTGCAGCGGCCCAGGCCTGGGGCGAGCATGCCGTGGGGTACGGGACAGGGCCGTGGAAGTCGGACCGATCAAACCCGCAGAACAGCTCCGGCAACCGGCCGTCGAAGTGTTCGGCGGCGTCCAGGATCCCGCTGGCGATTTCCATGGCCTCATCAACAAATCCATAGCGCATCAGCCCTGTGGCCACGATCGCCGTATCGTGCGGCCACACCGATCCGTTGTGATAGCTGACGGGGTTGTAGGCGCCCATGTCCGAAGCCAGCGTGCGGATCCCCCAGCCGCTGAACAGTTCGGGGGACATCAGGCGCTCCGCCACTGCCGGGGCCTTTTCCTCGTCAACGATGCCCACCCACAGGCAGTGGCCCATGTTTGAAGTACATGCGTCAACGGGGGTCTTGTCCTTGTCCAGCGCGATGGCGAAGTATCCCTTGTCCGGCAGCCAGAACTTCTCGTTGAAAGCCTCCTTCAGGGCAATTGCCCGATCGGCCCAGTGGCGCTCTGTTTCAGCATCCCCGGCCCAGCGGGCCAGCAGGGATCGTCCCACATAGGCGGCGTAGACGTAGCCCTGGACCTCGCACAGGGCAGTGGGCGGTTCGGCGATCCGCCCGTCGGCAAAGTTGATCCCGTCCCAGGAGTCCTTCCAGCCCTGGTTGATGAGACCGTGCTGGTTGGGGCGAAGGTATTCCACAAAGCCATCGCCGTCGCGGTCGCCGTACGTTTCAATCCAGTCAAGGGCACGGTCGGCATGGGGAATCAGCGAATCGATGATGTCTTCCGCCAGTCCCCAGCGGCTCAGCTCTCCCAGAAGGCTGACAAAGAGCGGGGTGGCGTCCACGGTGCCGTAATAGGCGGATCCGCCCAGGGACAGCCCGGCCGTCACGCCCAGCCGAACCTCGTGCGGGATGCGGCCTGGCTCTTCCTCGGATTCCGGATCCACCTTCGTGCCCTGAAGGGTTGCCAGCGTCTGCAGCGTTCCGGCCGCCAACGTGGGATCAACAAGCAGGGACATGTAGGAGGACAGCAGCGAATCCCGGCCAAAGAGTGCCATGAACCAGGGCGCCCCCGCGGCCACGGCCGCACGGTCCGGGTGCTCGGCGTCGAAAATCCGCAGGGACCCCAGATCGCTTTGGCTGCGGCGCAGGGTGGCCTCGATCTTGCCGTCCGCGGCGCTGATGCGGGGAATATGTTCTTCCCATGCCAAGTGCCGCTGAACGCCGACGCGTCCGCGCGGTTGCCCCTCTTCCGTGAACGGCGCCGCGGGTCCCACACCGTTGACGAGCGGGACCACAATCACGCTGGTGGACCACTCGCCGCGCGCCGGAATGGTCGCGTGGAAGCGAAGCATCCCGGTGGAGATTTCGGCGCCGGCGGCGCGGATGGCGGAGCCGCGCTGCTGGCCGTTACGGAGGGCCTCGATCAGCAGCCCTCCGTCGCTGACCGTTCGGCTCACCCGCCCGCCCTGCGGAATCCGCCCGCCCTTGACGTCGAAGAGGTCGGCCTGGTCGGCGTCAACCAACAGTTCGATATCGCACTCCACGGCTTCGGCGGAATAGTTTTCGAGGGTGATGTCATCCTGCAGGCCGGGTCCGATATGACGGACCTGGCGGACCACCAGGGGACTGTCGAACCTGCCGCCGGGCCACTGGGCGCGGCCCACGAACGTGGCCTCGTAGGAATTCGGCCGTTGAGCCACCAGTGGCTCGCGGAGCGCGCCGTTGATGCGCAGCATCCACCGGGACACAATCCGGGTGTCCCGGTAAAACGCGCCGTTCGTTTCACCGTCGGAACTGATGTCGCCGCTCCGGGTGGAGATACAGAAGGAAGACCCTTCCACCACCGTTATGGCCTCAGCCCCGCCAACATCAGCCTCGGTGTCGGCATTCCATGCAGTCATGGATGTTCTCCTCCCTCATGACCGCCCGCTGGAGACCGGGCCCGGTTCCGACGCCCGGATAAGTGCTCTCCCTGTCTGATTCTGGCCTACATGGGAAGCATCCGGAACCCCGGAAAGCTGACTCGTTTCCAGCAGTTTTGCATAGAGGTCCAGGTGGCTGCCCACCATCCTTTCGGTGCTGAACAGATTGAGGGCCCGGTCCCGGCAGTGTGCCCTGTCCAGCCCTGCGGCGAGGGGAAGCAGGGTGTGCAGTTGATCCGTCGGCCCCAGGTAACCTGTCCTTCCATGGTCCACAATCTCCGGTGCGGATCCGATCGGCGTTCCCACCACTGGAGTGCCTGTTGAGAGGGATTCAATCATCACCAGCCCAAACGGCTCGGACCATTGGATGGGATTCAGGAACGCCATCGCTTCGCCCATAAGCTGATACTTGTCCGCGTCCCCCACTTCGCCCAGGAAATCCTCGTTGGAGCCCAGGAGCGGCTCGATGACGGAGCGGAAATACTCGATCTCGTCAGGCGCGCGCATCTTGGCCGCAATACGCAGCGGAATTCCGGCCCTGCGGGCGATATGGATGGCTTCAAGGATCCCTTTGTCCGGGCAAATCCTGCCGACAAAACAGGCGTAGCCGCCTTTCCCTGAACCGATCGGTACGGCAGCGACGTCCATTCCGTGATGAATCACGCGTGTTATCGGGACATCGGGCATGCTGGAGGCCTGGTCACGTGAGATCCCGACGATGGCCGTGTCGGTGGCCATGGCCCGGTATAAATCGGCCGACGCCGGGATGAGGGGGCCGTGAATGGTGGTCACCACGGGGGCGTTGCACTTCCGCCGGGCCATCAGTGGCCCGGCCAGGGTGTGGTCGTGGATGATGTCCACGTTGCCCAGGCCTTCATAGGCCCTGACGACATGGCTGAGCTCAGACAGCGTGAACCCCAGTTCAGCAGGTCTTGAAGGCCTCATGCCTGGTACCAGGGATGCCGGACACGTGCTGTCCGAAGCCGCGGCCAACAACACCTCGTGCCCGGCCGCGATGAATCCCCGCGCAAGAGAGTCAACAACCCTCTCTATGCCCCCATATCCGATTGGGGGAACCGGAATCCATGGTGCTGCAACAAGTCCTATCCGCATGATTGTCCTCCGCGAGGATCACATGCCACGCCCCCAGACCTGGCGATGGTGTATTCCGAACGGCCTCTGCTTAACCCGTAGTTCCGACTATCGCCCCGCGAGGGCCCCATTTCAAGCCCCTGTGTGACAAATCCGACACTGCCCGCGGGGAATGGGCGCCTGACCTGCACAGTTATGGCAAGCATGAAGATTGAGATCTGGTCAGACGTCGCGTGTCCGTGGTGCTACATCGGCAAGCGCCGGTTCGAGGCCGCCCTGGCCGAGTTCCCGCACCGCGACGCGGTGGAGGTGACGTGGCGCAGCTACCAGCTGGACCCCGCCCTCCCCGAGCACTATGACGGCACGGAGCTGAAGTACCTGAGCACGCGAAAGGGCATGGCTCCGGCGCAGGTCTCGCAGATGTTTGAGCACGTCACCGAGCAGGCCAAGGGCGAGGGCCTGGACTACCGGTTCGACCAGGTGGTGGTGGCCAACAGCTTCACCGCACACCGCCTGATCCATCTCGCGGCCGAGCACGGTCAGCAGGATGTCGCGAAGGAACGCCTGCTGAGCGACCACTTCGAGCACGGCCAGGACATCGGCAGCGCCGAATATCTCACGGCTTTGGGCCAGGAGCTGGGGCTCAGCACCGATGCAGTCGCCGAACTCTTCACCACGGACAAATACGCCGACGATGTCCGTTTTGATTTCGAGGAAGCCCGTGCCCTGGGCATCACGGGCGTGCCGTTCTTCGTGATTGACCGCAAGTTCGGCCTTTCTGGTGCCCAGCCGGCCGAAACGTTCACTGCGGCGCTGCACCAGGCCTGGCAGGAGACAAACCCGCTGGTTCTGGTCAACGCCGCGAACGGCAACTCCGGCGAGGCCTGCGGCCCTGAAGGCTGCGCGGTCTGAACGATCCGGGACTACACAGGGGCCGGAGCGAGGAGTTTACTGACACTTCGCGGTAAAGTGTCTGCATGCCCAGGATTTCGGCGGCCAACAATGCCGCGCAACGTGCCGAGACGCAACGCCGGGTCCTGACGGCGTTCGGGGAACTCCTGTTCACCCACGGCCTGCCCGGACTGACCATGACAGACGTCGCCCGGCATGCCGGGGTGGGGCGCACCGCGGTCTATAACTATTACGCAGACATCGAAGAGCTGCTGATCTCCTACGCCCTGGATGAGACCGAGCGGTTCCTGGCCGAGCTGCGTGAGTCACTGAACACTCTCGAGAACCCCGTCGAACGGTTGGCCCTGTACGTGCGCACCCAGGTGGAGGACCTCAGCCGCCGCCACCTCCCGCCCGGACCGGCGATGGCGGCGGTACTGTCGCCGTCGTCCTTTGCCAAACTGGCCGGCCACGTGGGTGAACTCAGCGTTTTGCTGCAGGGCATCCTCCGGGACGGCATGGCGCAGGGGTACCTGCCGCAAGCGGACATCGGCCAGCAGGCTCAGCTCATCCACGGCACACTCTCCTCCAGCGCCGCACGCGGCAGCAACGAGCCCGCCGACCTTGAGGCCCGGGTCGCCCGCACCGTGCGGTTCATCCAACTGGGCGCCGGAGCAAGGTTCGACCACGACGGCGCACCCCTGCGCGTCAGCCTCCCCTTGCCGTAAACCCCTGGGTTGCTCTAACACCTACGGTCGTCATCCGCCTTGTTTAGCGACCAGACGTGATAGAGCAACGGCAACAGGTCACGGGCCGGCCGTCGGAATAACCGGCCACTTGGCATCGTCGGCGATCCTTCGGCTTTCACGCGGGCAGCTGAGCTTCCCCGGCGTCTGGTCCACGCGGTCCGCGGCGGCGAGCTCCCGGTAGTCGCTGGCAAGTATGACGTCGACACTGGCGTCCGTCCGGCCATCCTGGAAGTAGTCGGAGCCCGGCAGGTTCCGCTGGACGCTGAAGGCGGCAGACTGCCCGGCAGCCCCGGACACCACCGCAGCCACGCCGCGGAAGCCGGCCTCCGTGTTGGCCACGGCCCCCACCACAAATTTCCGGACCAGCAGCTCATCCGCCACGGAGCGGGCCAGCCCGGGACGGCTGGTGGAGTTGTAGACGTTGAGGTTGATTTTATCGTTGGGAGTGTAGTCAAAGGTGGCCCCGGGACAGCTGGCCCGGGGCTCATCGCTGCCCGCCGTCGTCGGAAGCTTAAGATGCCCGTTCATGATGGCCAGCGCAACGATGATGGCGCCGGTAATGAGGCCCAGCAGCAACACCAGGACCACTCCATGCACCACTCGGCGTCGCAGCCGCACCGGATTGTCGGGGTCGCCGGCAGCTTCAAAGGTGGCCCGCAGTTCGGGGCCGGTGACTACGTGGTGCCCGTGCAGGACGCTGGCGTCCCTGGGCTTCCTAGCCATCTATGACCAGCACGCGGGCGTGGATGGCGGTCCGCTGGTGCAGGGCTGTCCGGACGGCGCGGTGCAGGCCGTCCTCCAGGTACAGGATTCCCTGGTACTGCACCACGTGGGGAAAGAGGTCGCCGAAAAAGGTGGAATCTTCAGCCAGGAGCGCTTCCAGGTCCAGCGTCCGCTTGGTGGTCACCAGTTCGTCCAGACGGACAGGGCGCGGCGGCAGCGATGCCCACTGTTTGGGCGTGTTGAAACCATGATCGGGATACGGGCGTCCCTCGCCTACAGCTTTGAATATCACCATGCCACCCTAGGCAGCTTGGCGCCCCAAGAGAAGTGTCCGGCCCGCAGCATCCCAAGGTTGTAGCCAAACTGTCACATGCAGCGGACATTGCACCGCCGGCGCAGGACCGGGGGCCTCCGGCTGACACAATGGAGCCATGACTGCACCCGAATTTCCTGCCGGCACCACGCCCGGCGTCCGCCTGCCGTCCACCCCTCCCCTGGCCCTCCTGCTCGACGTCGACGGACCCGTGGCCAGCCCCGTGACCCGCGACGTGAAACCGGGCATCATTGCCGATCTCGTGGCGCTGGCCAGCGCCGGGATTCCAGTTGTTTTCAATACCGGCCGCTCCGATGCCTTCATCCGGGAGCAGGTCATGGCACCGATGATCGCCGCCGGTATTCCCGCTGGGACGGTCATCCACGCCATTTGCGAGAAGGGCGCCGTGTGGTTCAGCTACACCGCTGCCGGGCCCGGCCCCATCCACGTTGATCACGACCTTGCCATGCCCAAAGCTTACGGCGATGACATCCGCCGGCTCGTGGCCGAGGACTACGCCAAGCACATGTTTTTTGACGAGACGAAGCGCGCCATGGTGTCCGTTGAGCAGCACATCGAGGTGCCCTCCGCCGATTACCTGGCCGAGCAGAAGCTTTTCGACTCCGATGCCATGGACCTGATGATCCGCCACGGCATGGGCGTGGTCCGGCTGGAGCACCACGCACCGAATTCCGACGACGATGTGGACTACCGCGTCGATCCCACCATCATTTCCACCGATATTGAGTCGGTGCGGCTGGGCAAGGACCTCGGCGCCAGCCGCGCGGTGGAGTTGCTGGCAGCGCAGGGCATCACGCCGCAGGCCTGGCGGACCGTGGGTGATTCCCGCACGGACTACGCGATGGCGGACTGGCTGCACCATAATGACCATTCCGTGAAGCACGTTGATGTCCGCCCGGCGGACGGCGTTCCGGTCAAACCCTATGACGTGTTGACGGCCACCGATCTGGGGCTCGGGGAAGATGTCATTCACGACGACGCCGGCGGAGCTTTCCTGCGCAGCTGGCGGGAGGCAATGGCCAGCTGATCCCGTTCCCGGCCGGCGGAGCCCGTTTGGGGCCTGCCATTTTGGGGGTCGCGCTATTATTCAGGTAAGAACGCTTACCATTTACCCGCGACGGAGACAACCATTACAGAAGCACCTGTCCAGGACGAGATCTACTACGGCGGCCAGGCGTCCGTAGAACCGCGCACCCACGCCGAGGTGACATCTCCGGCGGCTGAGGCGCGGCTCAAACACCGGCCTGACGTGGTCCGACACAAGGGCAGGTATGCCCTGATCAACCACAACCGGACGCCGTTCCAGGCCATGGTTGAGGACCTGTTGTTCCTGCGTGGTGTCCTCGCGGGCGAAAACCTGGACTACCTGCTGGTCCGGGGCAACAACGACCGTCCGGTCATCGCCCTGGACTGGAAGGACCGCAAGAAGCTGCGGGCAGCCCTGGTGGGGGCCTGCCGCAACGAGCCCGTCTACTCCATGACCGTGGACGCGAAAAAGAAATCCTCCGTGCTGGTGGCCGACGGGGACCTCTCCCCCAACCGCCAGGCCCGCATCTTCCGCCTCTACCGTCCACGGGTTGAGCCGGACGGCGGTTTCGAGTTCGGTTCCTCCGCCGGCGTCCAGATTGAGCTCTGGAGCTTTGAGGGCGACCAGCTGATCCTCCCGATCGAAAACTCCCTGACCCGCCGCACCATGCAGTCCCAGGACGCTGTCCGCGGGACGGTTGAACGGTACGGGCACACCTGGCCCACCATCGAGAACATGTTCGCAGATCACGCCAGCGACATCAGCTTCGACATCGATCTGGTCTTCTCCTGGGTGGACGGCAGCTCGCCCGATTACATCGCGGCCCGCCGCGCCCAGCAGAAGGGTGTGGTTCTCGGCGAAGGCGACGACAACGAAGCCCGCTTCCGGCAGATCAACGAACTCAAATACGCCCTGCGCTCGGTATACATGTTCGCGCCCTGGATCCGCCGCATCTTTATCGCCACGGACTCCCCCGCCCCGGAGTGGCTCGCCGATCACCCGTCAGTGACCATCGTCCGCAGCGAGGAATTTTTCGCCGATCCCACAGTGCTGCCCACGCACAATTCACAGGCCGTTGAATGCCAGCTCCACAACATCGAGGGCCTCTCCGAGCACTTCCTTTACTCGAATGACGACATGTTCTTCGGCCGGCCTGTGGGCCCGGACATGTTCTTCACGCCGGGTGGCGTCACCAAGTTCATCGAGGCCGAGACCCGGATCGGGCTGGGCGATAACGATGCCGAGCGCAGTGGCTTCGAGAACGCCGCCCGAGTCAACCGCAAGCTGCTCTGGAACCGCTTCGGGCGGATCACCACGCGGCACCTCGAGCACACCGCTGCCCCGCTGCGGCGCAGCGTTGTGGCCAGGATGGAGCGTGAGTTCCCGGAGGAGTTCCAGAAGACGGCGGGCAGCAGGTTCCGCGCCGCCGACAACATCTCGGTCACCAATTCCTTCTACCACTACTACGCGCTGCTCACAGGCCGCGCGGTCACCCAAACCGCAGCCAAAGTGCGTTACGTGGACACCACCGCCCGCGCCGGGCTGAACTACCTGCCCAAGCTGCTGGCGAAGCGGAACATGGACTTCTTTTGCCTCAACGACGGCAGCTTCCCCGAGGTCCCGGCGGACGAGCGCGCCGAGATCGTGACCGATTTCCTGGAGAAGTACTACCCCATCAAGGCGCCCTGGGAACACTGAGGTTGGGTGAACCAACGTCGGGCACTCTGGCGTTGGTCCACCGGTGTGGGGGCTCATGCCGCTGCCGCCGAGCAGGGCTAGACAGCGAAGTTCGGAAGGGATACCTTCCTGACGCCTCCTGCTTTCGCGCTGTCAGGGATGCTGACGCCCGCGGCGGCCAGTCGCTCGGCCGTCATTTCCGAGGTGACATGCTCCCCTACGGTGGCCGCGTTCCCCAGCGGAACCACGGAGTGGACAATGGTGTGCTCATAGACGTGCACCAGGTTGAAGGCCTGCCCGCCGTCCCGGCCGCGGGTACCGCCGACGGCAACGTTGAGGTCCTGGGTGTAGCACGTCGCCGAGGCAACAGAGACAGGAATCCCCGCAAACGTGGCGGTGGTCGAGTAGTGCAGATGCCCGGCAAGAATGGTCCGGACGTCGGAGTTGCGGACCACCGAAGCCAGGCTGGCCTGATCCCGCAGTTCCACGAGCACTGCAAGGTCCAGGATCGACGGGACCGGCGGATGGTGGAGCGCCAGGATGGTGCCGTCGGGGGCAGGGGTATCCAGCTGGCGGGTAAGCCACCCCAGCTGTGACGGGCTTAGCTCGCCGTGGTGGTAGCCCGGGACCGAGGTGTCCATGGTGATGATGCGCAGGCCATTGATGAAGTAGCTTCGATCCACCGGTGCATCGCTCGCCGGCTCGTCCAGCAGCCCGGTCCGGAAGTTGGCGCGGTTGTCGTGGTTGCCCATCGCCCAGATGACTTGGGCGCCCATGTCTTCGCAGGCGGGATCAACAATTGCCCGGAGCTTTGCGTAGGCTTGGGGGTCGCCTTGGTCGGCGAGGTCGCCCGTGAAGATCACGGCCTCGGGCCGCGCGCCGGAAGCCCTGACTTCGTCGAAAAGCTGAATGAGCTTGGCTTCGCTGTCAACTGTGCCGTAAAGGGCATCCGGACCTCCCAACAGGTGGGGGTCGCTCAGGTGGAGAAGGAAGTGGCGTGGCCGGGGGTGTTCGGCCTCGATGTGCTTCATTGCTGCCTCTGTGGTTGGTGGGAAACGGCGTTTCCCTTCTACCCTTCAGTAACTATTATCCAATCAGACAATTGGCAAACTGTGGGTAAATTGTTGCGGCCAAGTTGGAAAAAACTAAAGAATTAAGGCCTGGAAAGTCCGGTTGTGGGCGCCGGGCCGTCAAATTCGGCCAGTGCCATTTCGATGGCATCGATAACCTCCGCGGAGTCCGGTTCAACGGTGGGCGCGAAGCGTGCCACCACCTCACCCTTGCGGTTGACCAGGAACTTCTCGAAGTTCCATTTCACCAGGCCGGGCAGCACACTGGTTTTGAACCTGGTCAGCTCCGCATAGAGCGGATGCTGATCCCTGCCACGCACGTTGGCCTTGGCCGTCAGCGCAAAGGTGACACCAAAATTCCGCTCGCAGAACTCGGCGATCTCGCTGTCGTTGCCTGGCTCCTGGCCGGCGAATTGGTTGCACGGAACTCCGAGCACGTCGAAGCCACGGTCGCGGAACTTCTCGTACAGCGTCTCCAGGCCCCCGTACTGAGGAGTGAACCCGCACTTTGACGCCACGTTCACCACCATCACCACGTTGCCTTTGAACCGGCCAAAATCGGTTTCGGTGGCGTCGTTGAGGGTGAGGGGAATGGTGTACAGATCTGTCACAGCGCCGTCCTTGAAAGGTTGGTCATGCAGGTGATTCGTTGCCAACCATCAAGGGTAAGGGTGCAGTCTGGGAGTTTGCCGTCAGCGTCTCGCAGTGTCGGACCAGGTTTCGGTGTCTGTGGGCGTCGCGCTGGTGCCAGGCCTGAACGGCCGCTACCTGGAGACAGTGGTCGTTGGAGACGGGGATTCGCTCGTCGTCGGAGCAGGCGACGTGCCCGTGGGGGTGGGGGACGTCGTCGTCGGCGTAGCGCTTGAGGTTCCCGTCGGCGATGGCGTCGTCCCGGGCGAGGAAGACGTCGTGGAGGCTGACGCCGACGTACTGGCTGTTTCCGTCGCCGTTTCGGTTGCTGTTGCTGTTGCTGTTGCTGTTGCAGTTTCCGACGCCGTGGGGTCCGGCGACGCGGCTTTAGACGACGTAGCTTCCGACGACGGGCCTTCCGTCAGTGCCGCGTCATGCGGTTCCGGCGTGGTCGCCGGTGGTTCCACTGGCGGCGCCTCGGACAGCTCCTCTTCGCCGCCAAGGACGGTGTGGCTGTTGTCCTCGGCAACCGGGATGGCCCAGCGTTGCGCGCCGTCAGCTGCGGGCTTGGCGTCATAGCTGACCATGGCTATGTCCGCGAGCTCGTCCACCTGACGAATAGGGAGGAGTGTCCAGTTCAGCGGGCTGGTGTGCTTGCCGTGGAGGATGGTTTCGAAATGCAGATGGCAGCCCGTGGACCATCCCGTGGTGCCAACCCGGGCCATAACCTGCCCCACCTGCACGGAATCCCCCGTCCGGACGGCGACAGCCTCCAGGTGGTTGTACGTGGTGATCAGTCCGTTGCCGTGGTCTATCTCCACGCGGTTCCCGCCGCCCCAGGGGTGCCAGCCGGCGGCCCTGACCACGCCGGCGTCGGCCGAATAAACCCTGGTGCCGCAGCCTGCAGCGAAGTCCTGGCCCAGGTGGAAGTCGCCGCCCGCACCGTTGATCGGGCTGACCCGAAACCCGAAAGGAGAGCTTGAGATGAGGAGTTCAAGGGGCGCCATGAGGGACCCGTCCGGCGGGCGCGTGAGCCCGGCCGAGGCCACATTGAGCGGAGCGCTCCTGCCCTTGGCGATGGTCCTGACCAGTGTGCGGTTGAACGGAACCAAGGCCCGGCTGTCCGTCAGGAACGCACCGGCCAGCCCAGGCAGGCCAACGTGCCCGGCACCGACCGGCGCAGCCGGGCGGTGTTCAATGGGGGGCGTTCCAGGGAATCCGACGGTGAAGAGGGCCGCGGCAACAACGGCACTGGCGGCCAGGACGCGCACAGCCATGACGCAGCCGCCCGCAGGCTCCTTCGCCCGGCCGGATCCCCAATGATTGCCCACTCGCTGCTCCCGGGTTGGCCCGCCAGACCCCGGATCCAGACGGACAGTACCACTTCATGGGACCACAAAGCCCCGTGCATGTGAACCCCCGCGCCGGTACGGCTGCGGATATTATGTGGATCCACATCGAAACATGGCCGCCGGGCTCTGGGAGAGAATGGTGGCATGCGAAATTTCCTCAGGGAATGGCAGGGCGAAATCAAACGGGTATTCACCGGCAGCACGGACGGCCCGCCCGCGTGGGTTCCGCGGCTGGCCGAGGGGGACGACGCCGGCTATCACCTGCCCGGCTCGGCCGTCTGGGCGGTGCACGGCTCCATGACCACCATTGTGGCCGGAGTCCGCGCGCTCCTGATGCAGGCCTTGCATCCGGGAGCGCTGGCGGGAATCCACGAGCACTCCGACTTCCGCGCAGATCCGCTGAGCCGGCTGGCGCGGACCATCCGCTGGATCTTCACTGTCACCTATGGCCCGCAGGCCGCCGCAGACGAGGCTTCCGCCAGGGTACGTCGCCTGCACGAACCTGTTCAGGGGAATTACGGTGACGGGCACGGCGGCGCGCGGAGCTACTCGGCCAATGATCCGGAACTCGCCCGCTGGGTCCACATCGCGTTCGTGGACGCCTTCCTCGCAGCCCACAAAATCTGGGGTGCCGCGATCCCCGGCGGACCAGACGCCTATGTCCGTGAGTGGGCCCAGGCCGGGCGGCTGATGGGCATAGGGGATCCACCCCTCAGCGAGGCCGAAATGCGGGAGCAACTGGACCGCTGGTATGACAACGGTGAGCTGGTCGCGGACAGCAGGGTTGCCGAGACCGTCGAGTTCATCCGCAACCCGCCGCTGCACCCGTTGCTGCGTCCTGGCTACCGGATCATCTTCGCCGGCGCCGTCTACAGCCTGGAACCGAAGTACCGCCTGATGCTGGGGCTCCAGGTCCCCCGGCTGGGGCCGTTCCCGCTCCCCGTCAGGCTGGCGACGAAGGCGACTCTCGGTGTCGTACATCTTGCCCTTGGACGCGGGCCTGGACCCAGCGAGCAGGCGGCCCGGAAACGCCTCCGCCGCCTCGGCTATGCGGGCCGCTGACCCGGACAGCTGACCGGAGAAGCTGAGCCGGGCAGCTGGGCTGGGCAGCTGAGCTCCAGTCGCCGGTCAGCGCCTGGCTGGAGCAAAGCAAAAAAACCCGGCCCTGACGAGGTCAGAACCGGGTTTTTGCTGGCGGAGAATGGGGGATTTGAACCCCCGAGGGCGTTAACCCAACACGCGTTCCAGGCGTGCGCCATAGGCCGCTAGGCGAATTCTCCAGCTGCTTTCGAATCAAAAGCAGATACTAGAATACCTGAACTTTCCGGCATCGCCCAATTGGCCCTTCGGGCTATTACCGCGGGCGCGCAACCCGGACCCCATCTGGCTGCTTAACGTAAAAATGGACACCCCCAATGCGCCCATTCCTCCGATACGCCGTTGAGCTGCCGGGTCCGGCCCTCCAGCCAGGCCCCGCAGCTCACAACCTTGAGATTGCCCCAATCGGTGTACATATCCATGATCGGCCCTATCCGCCGGATAAGCAATGGAATTGCTGCCGGCAAGCCTGCCTTCTTGGCAGGATGAGGCCATGACACAGCTGCACGCCCTGGTGGTTTACGTTCCGGATACCCACACGGAGACGCTGCTCGCGGCAATCGGCGGCGCCGGCGCGGGCAAGATCGGGAACTATTCCCACTGCGCCTTCACGTCCTCCGGTACCGGGCGCTTCACTCCGTTGCCTGGCGCCGAGCCGTTCATCGGAGCCGTGGGTGCGGGCGAGCGCGTGCCGTGGGTGCGGGCGAGCGCGTGCCGGAAACCCGTGTGGAGTGCGTTGTGGAAGAAGAGATGCTCGACGCCGTTGTGCCGGCCCTCCGCGCGGCGCACCCGTACGAGGAGCCGGCATTTATGACCTGGCCAGTTGACGGCTGGCGACGCTAGCTGGATTGCCTGCAGGCGTTGCACCGCTTTCGCGGTCCTCGCCCGCTTGAGCGGGGCGGGCCCGCAACGCTTGAGCGGGCCTGGGAAGCTCATCGAGAGATGCGCGCCGCGAGGTGGCACCCCAAAGGGGCTACGGCCGGCCGCTGCCCGGGCCGTCCAGACCTTCCCGAATCTTCGGGTAAACTTGTCTGCGGCCCCTCATGTGGCGTCATCCTGTTGAACTCCCCCAGGACCGGAAGGTAGCAAGGGTAAGCGGGCTCTGGCGGGTGCATGGGGGGTCTTTACTATTCCCCCACAGGGCGGCAGAATGTCAGCCCGGATTGGTAGGGTCTTCTCGTGACTGTTACTACCACCGCCCTTTACCGCAGGTACCGCCCGGACTCCTTCGCTGACGTTATCGGGCAGGAACACGTCACGGAGCCGCTGATGACGGCACTGCGGAAAAACCGCGTTAATCACGCCTATCTCTTCTCCGGCCCCCGCGGTTGCGGAAAGACCACCTCCGCCCGCATCCTGGCCCGCTGCCTCAACTGCGCCCAAGGCCCTACGGATACTCCCTGCGGTACGTGCCCCAGCTGCATTGAACTGGCACGCGGCGGCTCAGGCTCCCTGGACGTCATCGAGATCGACGCAGCCAGCCACGGTGGCGTGGACGACGCCCGCGACCTCCGCGAACGCGCAACGTACGCTCCGGTCCGCGACCGTTACAAGATTTTCATCATCGATGAGGCCCACATGGTCACCTCCGCCGGCTTCAACGCCCTGCTGAAAATCGTTGAAGAGCCGCCGGAGCACATCAAGTTCATCTTCGCCACGACGGAGCCGGACAAGGTCATCGGCACCATCCGCTCCCGCACGCACCACTACCCTTTCCGGCTTGTCCCGCCGGAGCCGCTGATGGCGTACCTGGAACTGCTCTGCAACCAGGAAAACGTTCCCGTGGCACCCGGCGTTTTGTCCCTGGTGGTCCGGGCCGGCGGCGGCTCAGTCCGAGATTCCCTGTCTGTGCTGGACCAGCTGATGGCCGGCGCCGGACCCACCGGCCTCAATTACGAGCTGGCCGTTGCCCTGCTCGGCTACACGCACGCATCGCTGCTGGATGACGTGGTGGAAGCTGTGGCCGCCTCAGATGCCGCCACCGTTTTCCGGGCTGTGGACCGCGTGGTGCAGACCGGCCACGATCCCCGCCGCTTCGTCGAGGACCTGCTGGAACGCTTCCGCGATCTCATCATTGTCCAGGCCATGCCCGAAAGCGCCCAGGTTATCCTCCGCGGCATGCCGGCGGACCAGATCGCCCGGCTCCAGAACCAGGCGCACAACCTCGGGGCCTCCGAACTCTCCCGCGCAGCCGATGTCACCAACACGGCGCTGACCGAGATGACCGGCGCCACGTCCCCCCGGCTGCACCTCGAGCTGCTTTGCGCCCGCATCCTGCTCCCCAGTTCGGAACAGACCGAACGCGGCATCGCTGCCCGGATCGACCGCGTGGAGCGGCGCCTGAACTACGCAGGGAACGACGTCGGTGCTCCCGCTCCGGCGGCCGCGGTTGCTCCAGTGCCAGCCGCGGCAGCACCTGCTGCGGCACCAGCTGCAACACCACCTGTTTCTGCCCCACCCGTTTCCGAGGCTCCAGCTGCGGCGCTTCCGGTTGCTTCGGTTCCGGCCGCGACGCCGGAACCTGCGGCGGCGCCGGTTGCCGGGCAGCAGCCTTCGGCGCCCGCCGCTGCCGGTCCCCGGTCTGCCCGGCCACAGGCCGTCGGAGCCGAAGAGGCCAGGCCGACGCTGACGCCGCCCAGGGTCAGCACCAACGACTGGCCGGTTGACGAGTCCACAGGCCGGCGGCCCGCTTCCACGCCGCAGGCAACCGGTCAGCCCAACCGGGAGACCAGGCAACACGCCACCCGCGAAGTTCCGCCAGCCACCCCGCCGGCAAACACAGACGACGTCGCGGTTCCTGCCCCGGCTGCGCCTGCCCCTGCCGCTGCCGCCGTTGCGGCAGTGACCGGGGATGTTGAAGTCCTGCGCCGTGCCTGGCCGGAAGTTCTGCAGACGCTCTCCAAGATCAAACGCAGCACGTGGGCCCTGGTTGAGCCTAACTCCCAGGTAGGTGCCTTCGACGGCCAGGTCCTGACGCTTTCCTTCAGCACCACGGGGTTGGCCAGCGCCTTTGGCCGGGCTGACCACGCTGAGAACCTGCGGCAGGCGATCCACAAGACGGTAGGCATCGACTGCCAGATCACCGCAGTCGCCGGTGGCGCCGCCAACAGTTCAGCGAGCGCTGAGCCAAACCCAAAAGCACCCGCTAGCCCGGAAGCTCCGGCCAGTTCAGCCGATGTCGCGTGGGGCCTGGCCCCTGCCACCGCTGTTTCCACCCCTGCCGCCCCTGCCACCGCGCCCGCACCTTCTCTTGCCCCCTCCCCCGCGACGCGTGCTCCTGAACCGGCCGTACTTCCTGCCACTGCTGCGCCCCCTGCCGCTTATGCACCTTCCACAGTCCCAGCGGCTCCGGCGGCTCCTGTCCGGCACACCGGCGCCGTCAGCGCCCCGGCAGCCACCGAGTCTGCCCAGGTACCAGCCGCCCAGGGTCAGTCCGAGCCGGCTGAGTCTGATGTCACTGCCGGCCCGTACGCCTACTCCGATGACGACTGGGGCCCGCCGCGCGACGAAGATGCTCCGCCCCTGGACGAGGAACCCCCCATGGACTGGGATCCATCGGCTCCTGCTGCGCCACGGCTGTCGCCTGCACAGCCTGGCTCTTCGGCAGCCGCACCCGCCAAGCGGCCTGCTCGAGGTACCTCAAAGGCTGCAGCATCAATAACTTCCCCAACGGCCAGGACCTCTGCCGCTCCGTCGCAGCCCGACGCGGCACTGGATCCGTGGGGCCGCGCCGTCGAGCAGGCTCCGGGCGTATGGGTTGTTGGTACCGAACCCAATGTTGGCAAAAGCCTGAACACGCCCGTCCCTGAAGAGGCCGCTAGCGCCGCTCCCGCCCCCAGCTACGAGCCGGCCACCGCTCAGATGCCTCAGAAGTCACCTGTCGTTAGCCAGTCCGAGGCCGACGCCAGTTGGGGCTTGCCGGCCGTGGCTGTCGCCGCAACGTCCGGCGTAGCTGCGCAGCAACCAGCCGCACCACAAAGACCCGCACCACAAAGCCCTGCACCGGAAACCGCGGCGTTTCCTAGCCCGGCGCCGACCGGCCAAGTCCCAGCGGCTCCGGCAGTCCACACGGAGAAAGCGGTGGTTCCAGAACCTGCCGATGTCCGCGAGTACGCCATGGCATCGACTACTCCGGCAGCCGCGCCCCTGCAACCGGCACCGGCAACCTCCGAGTCCGCTGCTGCCGCCCGGCAGAGTCTTTACCAGCGCCTGTCCAACAGCCCCGAAGCCGAAGCCGGGCGCGCCAAGGCTCCAGCCAAGGCTGCCGCCGCCACCTACGTCCAGGACATTCCGAGCGCGGACGATGAAACCATCGAGGAATCCGGCGTCTTCGGACGCGCCGCCGTGGAGCGTATTCTGGGCGGAAAGCTCATCGAAGAGCGGTCTCCGGACGGAAGCCCCATCGTTTCGAGGTTCTAGGCACCTGCAACACGTGCTCCCGCAACTCCAATCACCATTCAAGCCAAACCAAAAGAGGAAAACGTGTACGAAGGCGCAGTCCAGGAGCTGATTGACGAGCTCGGACGGCTTCCCGGTGTCGGTCCCAAGTCCGCCCAGCGGCTTGCCTTCCACATCCTCGAAGCGGACCCCCAGGACATGAAGCGACTCGTGGAAGCCATCACCATGGTGAAGGAACGCGTGAAGTTCTGCACGGTATGCGGCAACGTCACCGAGCAGGAACTGTGCAACATCTGCCGCGATCCCCGGCGGGACCCGTCAGTCATTTGTGTGGTGGAGGAGTCCAAGGATGTCCTCGCCGTGGAGCGCACACGATCCTTCCGCGGCCGCTACCACGTGCTGGGCGGGGCCATCAACCCCATTGCCGGCGTGGGGCCCGAGCAACTGCGGATCCGGGAACTCCTGACCCGGCTGAACGACGGCGCCATCCAGGAAGTCATCATTGCCACCGACCCCAACCTCGAAGGCGAAGCAACGGCCACCTACCTGGCCCGGATGCTGAAGACCATCGGCATCGTGGTAACCAGGCTGGCCTCCGGCCTGCCCGTGGGCGGCGATCTTGAGTACGCCGACGAGGTCACGCTCGGCCGCGCATTCGAAGGCCGCCGCAACGCCCTGACCTGATCTGACCTGATCTGGCCTGGCGTTATCTGGCAGGACGCGTTCAGGCGGCAGGGTTGAGCCGTCGTCGGGCAGCCCGGTAGCCACCTGCCAACAGAATGCCCGCGGCCCCGGACTGCGTGCCAACGCCGATCAGTGCCAGTGGCATTTCGGCGCCTGTCTTCTCCTGTTCCTGCCCCTCCACACAAGGAACCTGGGCTCCTTCCGCTGCGTTTTGCAGTTCCCCGGGGAGCCAACCCAAGACGTTCTCCTTAGGCTCGGCTTCACCGGCAATCAGCGCCAGGATCACCATCGGGTTGCTCGTTGCCATCCAGAAGATCCGCTCGGTGTGGTAGACCTCGGAGATACCACGGAACTCCGGCGAACACCCATAGGAGACAACCGTGCCGAACTCGTCCCGCTGAATGTTGATGGCCACCAACACCGGCTCATACGCCCTCACGCTGGGCAGCAGCGCTATCACCGCCACCACATTTCCAACCAGAAGCAACGCTGCGACGCCCCACGCCAGAACCCTTCCCTGCTGACCTTCAAACCACCGCGCAGCGCCCGCGCCAATGCCGCCAAAAACCAAGACTTCAAGCATCATCAGGACATAGGTCACCCCGGCAATTGCGGGCGAGGACTCAGACCAGAACGCGAGCAGCAGCAGGAAAACGAAAGCCACGCTGGCGAAGACCAATCCTGTGGCACTGCAGCGCGCCCAGTCCAGCAACGGGCCGTCCACCGCACCCTCGACGGGATCCTGGCCACCGCCGCGCCGTACGTACCCCCACCGGACAGCGAGTACGCAGCTCATCAGCACCAGCATTGCGGCCGTGAGCATGCACACCCAGGCATGGGAATCCGGCGGCAGGTCACCGCCGGTGACCAGGGCGATCACCAACAGCGTACCGGCGCCCCAGCAGGCACCGAGAATGGCGGCGCTCTCCCACCAGAAGCGGCCAGAGCGGACAGTCTGCAGCGCCGTTGCCAACGCACTGCCGACGAGCAACCAAACCTGGGCGCCGCCCGGGGACGAGCTGTCCCCGGCGTCGTCTTCGTCGTCGTACTGGTATTTTCCGGCGCCAATGGGTTCGTACAGAGGTTCGTCGTCGGCCGGATCTTTCCCGTCAGCCACGGACCTCATCCGCCACGTTCTTATCAGCCACGTGCCGCCTCCATCCCTATGGACAGGACCAGCCCCGACAGCCAGCCGCCATGTCGGCCAGCTACTCCAATCGTGATCCGCTGAAGCAGGCCTGTCCAGTACCCCCGCAGTCCAGTGGCCTAGCCGTCAAGGCAAGGACTGTCACGGCAGGGGCACGCCGGCTTTAGGCAATGCGTGTTCCGCTCGCCATCCTGTGCGCCGGGGTGCGCAGCGATCGCCAACCCAGCCACATCAGCAGCCCGGCAAGCAGCAGCTGCAGGCCAAGCCCCAGCGGCCACAACGGAGTGGACTGCGCCAGATACTGAGGCTTGGCCTCGCCGTTGGCGCAAGGGTATGTGCCCTCCGGACCGGCCATGGCGTAACGCGCACCCTGGCTGATGGATTCGATGGCCCCTACTGGTGACGACATGCCGAAGCCACTGTTAACCCGGACCGTATAGGGGATGGCGTCGGCCACCACCACGTAGGGGTTCATGGCAAGCATCCATGCCACCCTCTCTGTGCGCACGGTCGGCTGGGCACGCAGCGGTCCGGAGCAGGTGTACGCCGGTTCCTCCGCCACCGTGTCGTCGGGTACCGGCCGCAACTGTTCGTAGTTGCGGTACTGCGCCTGGTTGGCCATGATGGTTCCCTGCGATAGCCCGGTGCCCAGGCCAAAGGCAATCAGGGAACCGAAAACCAGCCCGGCCACGGCAAGGTACGTGACCACAATCGAGAACAGCGGGCGCCCCGCCAGCGCGGAAATTCCGACGCCGATGGCACACACTACGCCGACTTCAACGGCCAGCATCAGCAGGGCCACGAGGACATGGCCGGGCGTCATGCCGCCGAGGGCGACTCCGATGATCAGGAACGGCGTGCTGGCCACCAGGAATGCCAGAGCGGCGGTCCACGCGGCGAAGAACTTGCCCCACAGGATCTGGCCGGGCCGCAGCAGGGTCACCTGAAGGATGGCCAGGGTGCCGCCGGCGCGGTCGCCGTTGACGGCATTGGCAGAGAGCGCGGGCGCCACCAGCAACGCGAAAAGGAGAACAAAGGCCAGGACCACTTCGAAGATCATGGACCCTGGTCCGGTGTCGGGCGGCATGAAGTTGGAGTAGGCCCGCTGGGCTTCGCGCTGGGCATTCCAGCTGGCCCACGTCAGCCAGGTCACCAGGCCCGTCAGGATGAACCAGATGGCCAGCATGATGTACCAGCCGCGGGACCGGAGCCGCTGTTTGAGTTCCAGGACCACCACATCACGGATACCGGTAAGATAGCCGGCACCAAAACCGGCGGCCGCCGGGCGCTGGGTTATATCTGTCAGCTCGCTCATCGCCGCTCCCCCTCAAGGTTCATGTAAGTCTCTTCCAGGGCACCCGAGGCGGGCGCAAAGGAGCTGACCCCGACGCCGGCGAGCACCAGGTCGCGCAGGAGGCGGGCGGCGTCGTCGTCGTTCAGCAACACCAGGCTGACGGCCGGCCACCGGCCGTCCTCAACCCGGAACGCCAGGCCCAGCTCCGTTAGTTTGGCGGCGAGCGCGGTACCGTCGGTTGCCGAGATGGCGTAGCGCCTGCCGGAGGCGGAAGCCCCATCCGTGGTCTGGTGCCGGACCGTCTTCCCCTGGTTGACGAACACCGCGGCGTCGGCAATCTCGTCCAGCTCGCTGAGTACGTGGGAGGAGACAACTATGGATTTGCCCTCCGCCGCGAGCTGCCGCAGCATCACGCGCAGCTCCACCCGCGATCCCGGGTCCAGGCCGGACGCCGGCTCATCGAGGAGCAACACGGACGGATCGTGGATCAGGGCCCGGGCCAGGCTGAGGCGCTGCTGCTGCCCCCGGGACAGGACGCGGGCCGGCTGGTCCGCCAGATCGCTCAGGCGGACACGTTCCAGCATGGCGGTGACGCGCTGCGGGATGCCGGCCTTGGGCAGCTGGTAGAAACGGGCTATCTGCGTGAGAATTTCACGGGCGGTGAGGGACTCCCACACCCCCAGGGTGTCCGGCATCCAGCCAATCCTTTTGCGCACTTCCGCGCTGTGGTGCTGCGGATCGAGCCCATCCACCGTAATAGTGCCGGAATCCGGTGCCAACAGCGAAGCCAGCATAAGCAACAAGGTGGTCTTACCGGCCCCGTTAGGGCCGATCAGGGCGGTGACCTTACCCGCCGGAGCATGGAAATCCATGTGCTCGACGGCGTGCACCTGCCCGAAGCGGCGGCTCACCGCGGAGGCGCTGATGCCGTCCTGGCGAGGGCTTTCCGGCTGGGCCGGAATGCCTATTTGGTCCCAATTTTCTGTCATTTTCCGAGCACCTGTCCCCCAAGCCGTTCATACATACTGACTATTTGAGCCTACGCCCGAGCCGACGGGCGCAGTATCCGCCGGAAGGCTGAGATTTGGACACAATTCCGCGTGCGGCCACAGGCGGCGATAAACTGGGCTGACACGTCACGCCGTCCAGCCGCAAGGCCGTGCCTGACCTCCAGAACTCCGATTGATCCAGTGAAGGTACGCGCATGAGTACGCCCACTTCCGAAGTGCACGCAGCAACGCAGCCACAGGAGCTGCCCGAAGACCCTGCCGTGACCAAACAGCTGATCGTGCAGAAGTTCGGCGGCTCCTCGGTGTCGGATGCCGAGGGAGTCAAGCGCGTCGCCAAGCGCGTGGTCGACGCCCAGCGCGCCGGCAACGAAGTGGTGGTGGTCGTTTCGGCCATGGGCGACACGACCGACGAACTGCTGGACCTTGCCGCCCAGGTGACTGATTCCGCCCCTGCCCGCGAGATGGATATGCTCCTCTCCGCCGGTGAGCGCATCTCCATGGCCCTGCTGGCCATGGCCATCAACAAGTTCGGCGCCTCAGCGCAGTCCTTCACCGGCTCCCAGGCGGGCATGATCACCGACGGCATCCACGGCAAGGCGCGAATCATCGACGTCGATCCGCACCGCATCCGCACCGCCCTGGACAAGGGGCACATCGCGATCGTGGCCGGCTTCCAGGGCATGAGCCGCAGCACCAACGAGATCACCACCCTGGGCCGCGGCGGTTCGGACACCACCGCCGTCGCCCTGGCTGCCGCACTCGATGCCGATGTCTGCGAGATCTACACAGACGTTGACGGCATCTACACCGCAGACCCCCGGGTGGTGCCGTCCGCCCAGAAAATCGACACCATCTCCAGCGAAGAAATGCTGGAACTCGCGGCGTCCGGCGCAAAGATCCTGCACCTGCGCTGCGTTGAATACGCACGCCGGTTCGGCGTGCCGTTGCATGTCCGGTCCTCATTCAGCCAGAACGAAGGCACCTGGGTCATCCCCAGCGCCGAAGACAAGATCACCACTCAAGAGGGAGTTGCCTTGGAGCAGCCAATCATCTCCGGCGTTGCACACGACCGTTCCGAAGCCAAGGTCACCGTGGTGGGTGTCCCGGATATCCCCGGCAAGGCCGCGGCGATCTTCCAGGTCATTGCCGACGCCCACTCGAACATCGACATGATCGTGCAGAACGTTTCCACGCACGGCACGGGCCGGACGGACATTTCCTTCACGCTTCCCATCGTCGAAGGTGCGGAGGCCCTGGCAGCACTCAAGGCCGCGCAGCCGGACATCGGCTTCGAGAACATCGAATACAACGAACAGATCGGCAAACTGTCCCTGATCGGGGCCGGCATGCGGTCACACCCGGGCGTCTCTGCGACGTTCTTCAAGGCCCTGTCCGACGCCGGGATCAACATCAACATGATCTCCACCTCGGAAATCCGGATCTCCGTGGTGACACACGCCGATCTCCTTGACGACGCCGTCCGGGCCATCCACAAGGCCTTCGACCTGGACAGCGAGGACGAGGCAACCGTCTATGGTGGCACCGGTCGTTAGGCCAAGTCCGCCCTCTACATGCAACGCGGGGTCACTTCCGGCCCGATAACCTTCGTTTATCTGGCCGGGAGTGACCCCGTGTTGCCCTTGTTTCAGGCTTGTTTGTCCAGTACTTCGCGACGCACGGCGTAGTGATGACCTTCGGAATCGGTTTCCACTGCGAAGTGGGAAAGGTCCTCGTCAGAGGCCTGCTCATACTCATCATGCTTGTGGACCACGGGCAAATCCGTGTCCAGACGCGTTGCCGGCCCGAAGACAAAACGGAGCCTGTCAGTCACGTGCATAAAACCGGTGAGCGCATGTCCCATTGTTTCCACCCCCTTCCCGCGTTGCGGGTGAAGAGCCGCTACCTCCTGTTGGAGTCAGTGCCCTTATTTTACGCCCGCTTCCGCAAAAAGAGCCCAGTGAGGTTCGGCCTGATGGAACGGCCGGGAGAGGCTCAGCGGAGGGACTGGTCGTCCGGGTTCCTGGGCACAACATAGGTGCTGCCGTCCGGCCGGGTGAGCGTTTCCCATTGCTGGGTCTCCCGCTCGCGCTGAGCCAAGAGTGCCTGGTTCTCTTCGGTCATGTCATGCACCAGGGAACTGCGGTTGGCAGGGCCGAAAATTGCCCGGAGCTTCCCGGTTGCCCGCATGAACCGCTGGGATGCGTTGCCCTTGTCCGCTGACTTGCCTGTGCCCATGAAAGTGACCCCTTCTATAGAACCATCTACTCGCTCCAGTGTACGCTAACAATTAGTGCACTAACTATTGGAGGAATGTGATGACGGTACGGGCCGGCGCTGCGCGGCAGCAGGACGATGACCTCCGCTTGGAACAGCAGCTCTGTTTTGCCCTTACCGTGGCATCCAGAAGCGTAGTGGGCGCCTACAAGCCCGTCCTCGAAAAGCTCGGCCTCACACACCCGCAATATCTCGTGATGCTGTGCCTTTGGGAATCAGCACCCCGCACCCTGCGCAGCATCAGTGAAGCCCTGGTTCAGGCGCCGGCCACGATCTCACCGCTTCTTCGGCGGCTGGAGGAGGCCGGCTTTGTCACCCGCCAGCGGGTGGACGGAAACGAACGCAGCCTTGCCGTGGGCCTGTCGCCGGCCGGCGCCGCCCTGCGTCAGCAGGCCATTGCCGTCCCGGGCACCATGATGGAACGCCTGGGGCTGACCCGGGAGCAGGTGGGCGAGCTGCACAAGTCCATGATGGGGCTTATCGCCGCGACCGCCGGAACCGACGGGCAACCAGTCGGGGAGTAAACCCGCCAAGGCGTAAAATGGCAACAACCTAGGAGGGTCCATGCGTTTGAGATCAGTACGGCCATTGCTGGCGGTCCTCGCCGTTGCCTTGCTTGCCGCGTGTACGGGCACCCCTGACGGGACCGGGACTTCGTCCGCCACCCCTTCAGCCAGCTCCTCCGCCAGCCAGGGCACCTCCGCCGCCCCCGCTCCGGATACCGAGACCACTGTCCCGGCACCGTCCCCTTCCGCGCCCCCAGCCCCGACAGCGGGCCCCGGCGCCGGAAACGCCGAGCTTGCCATCATGGTCAAGCCCTCTCCCGCTGAGCCGGCGGTGAACTACACACTGGTCTGCCGCGATGGCCTTCCCACAGCCGAGAGCAAGCACCCCACGCCTGAGGCTGCGTGCACTGCCCTTAAGAACAACGCTGCGCTCCTCAGCCCTGCTCCCAGGAGCAAAGACGTGGCCTGCACCGAACAATACGGCGGCCCGCAGACCGCCACAGTCACCGGGATTGTGGACAATACTCCTGTGGATGCCACATTCGCGCGCACCAACGGCTGCGAAATCGGTGCCTGGACCGCAGCCCGGGACATCCTGGGTGCCAGCGGTGGAGCAACTTAGCCTGCTGACGGCCGATGCCCGGTGCGCCCGCGAAAAAGCGTACGAGCAACGCGTCCGCCGTTATTCCGATCCCTACCTTGCCCGCCGCTCGGCGGGCCGGAAGCACCCGGTGGAGGATTTTCTTTTCACTTACTACACGCAGAAGCCTGGCCAGCTGCTGCGCTGGCACCCCGGAGCCGGCGTCGTACTGACCGGGGAAGCGGCGTCTGCCCGGATGGGCTGGAAGCACTACAGGACGCTCGACGACGGCGAACTCGCCTCCCTGGGGTTGCCGCCAGGAACCCCTGCCGTGACTTTTGATCGCGACAAATTCTTGGCCGACCGGCACGAGGCTGTGGCCTTCGCGGACATCATTCTCCGCGGCACCGCGGCCCGCCCTGCGCAGTTTGGCTGCTTCGGGCTGCACGAATGGGCCATGGTCTACCGCCAGGACAAGTTCGACCGGCGCCACGAATACCTGCAGCTGAGGCTGGGTTCTACCGGCACGGACAAAGTGGTGGAGGACAACCGGATCCGGTGCTCACACTTTGACGCCTTCCGCTTCTACACGCCCGACGCCATTGCGCTGAACGAACTGACGCCCAGCCGCGAAAACCAGCGGCACATGGAACAGCCGGGCTGCCTGCACGCCAACATGGATCTCTACAAGTGGGCATACAAATTGCTGCCTGCGCTTCCCGGCGAACTGGTTATGGATTGCTTCGAACTGTCCTGGCGGATCCGGGCCATGGACATGCAGGCCTCCCCCTACGACCTCGCGGAGTGGGGTTACCCGCCCGTTCGGATCGAAACAGCTGAAGGCAAAGCGGCCTACGTTGAGCATCAGCGGGCCTTCGCGGCCGAGGCTGCCGCGCTTCGCGCGCGCCTGGCGCAGGCCTTGGCACCGCTTCGGACGGCAGGGACGGTATGAAGGACCTCGAGCTGACCATCAAGGTCACGGAAGACCCCGACGCCCCCGAGTACGAATTCCGGCTGATAGTCCACGATGGCCGCCCCGCCGACGGTTGCACGTTGCCCGATCCGGCAGGAGCGTTGTCAGCCATGGAACGCTTCGGCGAGGACATCTTCTTCCCCAAACCGGGCCCCCCGAAACTCTGCACACAGCAATACGGCGGGCCGCAGGTGGCCGTTGTGACCGGCTCCATCAACGGCCGTCCCGTGAGTGTGACTTTCCGGCGAACTGACGGTTGTGAAATCTCCCGCTGGCGCGCCATGGCGCCCCTGCTCGGCGGGACAATGGGTTCCCGCGGCGAAACCTGACCCTCGGCGGCAATCTCCGCACCGACGGAAACGCCGCCGGACCCAAGCGGTCCGGCGGCGTTTTCCGGTTTCATTCTGAAGAGCTAGAGATCCATGTTGCGGTTTCCGGAGAACTCCGGGACCTCCTGCTTCTTCTTTTCCTTTTTGATCTTGTCCTTCTTGTCGTTCGAGTCCGTGGCAGGGTTATCGGCCGTTTCATCATCAGGGACCACCACAGCACTGCCCGGAGTGACAACCACGGAGACGAAGGTGGGCACGCTCGAACCGTCGAACGTCACCCGGCCGATGTACGAGCCCTCTGCGAGGTCCTTCCACTGCAGCTTCACAATTCCCGCTTGGCCATTACCGAGCCGCAGCGGATTGGGGGTCACCGTGGCATTTCCCACATTGGCTCCCAGCACCGCCGCGTCCACGGACGCCTTGGTGGGCTGCCCATTGGGGCTTGCGTAGAGGTTCACAAAAATCGTGTAAACGCCCGGCGCCGGGTTCGGAACCGAAAGCGATTCACTGGCAGAGGCCGTCTGGGCCAGCAGCGCCTGTCCCGCCGGGTTGAAGACCACCATGTCGAAGTCGGCGGCCTGGTCGGCTGAAAAGACGGAGAACTTTGCCAACGGCGATCCTGCCGGAACGGTGACCTCCTTGGCGAAGTTGGACGCGTTCGTTGCCAGTGCCAGCGGTCCGGGAACCAGCTCGATGGCTGAGGAGTCAGCCTTGGACAGACCATCCAGGGTGACCTTCACGGGCGCGTTGGTGCCGGAAACCACCGGAATGTCGCCCTGCCCCTGGCCGCCTTCCGAAGCGAAGGCCAGGTTCGCCGGCGCCACCACCGACTGCGGGCGGACAGCCACCGGCGATGCCACGTTCTTGCCGGCACCCTGCCAGACGAGGTTGCCCATGGCAAACTGCCCCAAAGCAGCGCTGGTGTTCTCGAACTTGACCTTGAAAGTGCGCTTCTCGCCGGCAGCATTGAAGCTGAGGATCGACGGCGTGACCGTCACCTTAATGCCGGGAACATTGGCCTTGGCCCGGTAGACGCCCGGGGTCAGCGCGGTGAGCGTCCGGGTGACCTCGGTCTTCCCGGTAAGCGCCCCCAGCGCGAACGAGGCAACGTTCATATCCCGCGGCGCGGTTGTTCCGAGATCCGGGATGCCCAGGTCCAGGCCCGTTCCCTGAATGAACTTCAGGTAGTCGTCCGCTGAATTGTCATAGACCAAGCCGGGATCAAGGACCCGCGCAATGTCTACCTGGCCGGCGCCGGTGGCGAAAACGTTACCGTTCCGGCTGCCGTCTTCGTTCTTGATATCAGCTGCCGTGGTCATCATGGCCGACTTGACGGTGGCAGGAGACCAGATGGGGTTCTTTGCCAGAATCAAGGCGCCGAATCCGGCCACATGCGGCGCAGCCATTGACGTGCCGGACATCATGCCGAACTGGTCGCCGCCGGAACCGATGGGCGCAACGCCTGCCAGCACCGCTACACCCGGCGCTGCCACGTCAGGTTTGAGGAGGTCTGAGCCGGTGGCAAGCAGCGGGCCCCGGGAGGAGAAGCCGGCGATCTGCGGCTGCGGCGCGGCCGGAAGGCCCGTGGTGTCCGTGTTCACCAGGGCGACCTTGATCCCGGGGTTGGCGGTGATCTTGTCCTTGATCTGCTGCGTGGCCGGTGGGTTCACGTGCACTGTGGGGACTGCGTGACGGTCCAGGTCCTCGGAGGAGGTGGTCACGTTGACCAGGATCATGCCGATGCCGCCGGCACGCTGCACCTCGGCGCTCTTGGCTACGCGGTCCACCACCCCGCGGTCGCAGACAACGATCTTCCCTGTCACTTTGGCGGGATCCAGGGCATTGGGGGCGCACAGTTCCGGGTTTGCTGCACCGGCGGCTGCAGCACCTGCCGCCAGCACAACGTTGCTCGCAGGAACGGGAGCGGCCATAAGACTGGCGCCGCGGTACTTGCTGCCGTCCTCAAATTCGACGGTTCCCTGCAATGCCGTGGAGAAGGAGCTCGCGGCAACTGTGGTCAGCCACGGCGCGCCGTGGTTCACGGTGCTTGCCGTTGGCCCCGAGTTTCCGGCGGACGCGGCAACAAAGATTCCGGCCGAGGCCGCGGAGAGAAAGGCCAGCGAAACGGGGTCTGTGGTGGTTGAGGTACTGCCGGAGATGGAGTAGTTCAGCACATCCACTCCGTCCAGGATCGCTTGATTGATCGCGGCCACGGAGGCGGAGCTGTAGCACCCGCCCGTGGCCGGATTGTTGTCCTCCCAGCAGACCTTGTAGACGGAGATCTTTGCGGCCGGTGCCACCCCGCTGGTGATACCCATATCGGTTGCACCAAGGTTGGCCCGGACGTTCGCATTGCCCGCGGCGGTGCTGGCCGTGTGCGTCCCGTGGCTTCCCACATCCACAGGCGAAATCAGTTCTTCGGGCGCACGGTTCTCCGGTGCCACGTACGCCATGTAGTCGTCAGCGAAGTAGCGGGCACTCAGGACTTTGGAGTTGCAGGCGCTGCCGTCAAACGCAGCGCCGGTCCCCTGGCCCTTCTGGCACTCACCGACGAAGGTGTCGCCGTCGGACTTGAGCATGGCGATATGGCCGTCCGCCGTGGGGTATGGAGCGCCCACCTGGGCCTGGCCGGCGAGGGGTTGCACGGCATCCCCGGCGAAGAAGGGGTTCGAGGGGGTGTAGCCGGAGTCAATCACGCCCACTACGACGCCCTTGCCGGCATTTTCCTGCCCGCCGAAGGCAGTCTTCCAGAGGCCGTTTCCGCCACTGAGCCCAAGGAAGTCCGTGGTGGAGTAATCCGGCGTGTTCTCCGTGTCCGGCGCCACTACCAGGACGGACGGGTCCTTGGCGAGCTGTACGGCCTGGTCGGCGGTCAAATCGGCCGAGAACCCGTTGATGGCAGCCGTGTACTGGCGCTTGATCCGGACGCTTTCGGACCCGGCCACGGCGTTCTGCCTGCCCTCAAGGTGCGCCTGGTACTGCTGGACTTCGGGCCGGTCGGCGTCAAGCTTGCGGCCGCTCTGGGGCTTGGTCGCGGCGAGTCCGGGAGACCCGCCGTCGTAGGTGGCAGCCGGTTTCTCGGTCAGCACCACAATGTAACGGCCAGCGGGGTAGTCGCCTGGGGTGATCTTCTTTGGGGCAACTGCCGTGTTTGCTTCAGCGGGCGCCGCGGTAGCGGGGCTCATCGCCATCGAAGAAAGGAGCAGCGGCAAGCCCACGGCCAATGCCGCCGCCTTCCGGATACCCCCGCCCCGAATGGGGCTTTTTCCGGTTGATTTCACGAGCGACTACACCTTTTCACGAGGAACGGCCGGCCACGTTGCCGGTCTGGAGCAGCTGGGAACGGCGCACAGCATTACAGATTTTGTAATGCTGTGACCAGCCGTTACAAACGGTACAGACTGAGAGCTAAATATGACATAGGACACATTAGTTGCGTACGTCAATCATGCGGCGTTTAGGGGAGAGCCGGGAAGGCACACAAGAAGACCCCCACGTGGGCCGGACTTTAGGTGAGTCCGGCTCCACGCGGAGGTCGTCTTTGGTGCTGGGAAATCACCTGGCTTAGCCCTTGGGAGTCACCTGCAGGCGGTCGAAGGAGACCTGCTTGCCATCCTTGTCCAGCACCACA
Source organism: Pseudarthrobacter sp. NBSH8 (assembly GCF_014217545.1). Classification (NCBI taxonomy): domain Bacteria; kingdom Bacillati; phylum Actinomycetota; class Actinomycetes; order Micrococcales; family Micrococcaceae; genus Pseudarthrobacter; species Pseudarthrobacter sp. NBSH8. The sequence goes on along the minus strand of NZ_CP043178.1, from coordinate 522,999 downwards.
ACGTCGTCGCGGCCGTTCTGCACGCCGGAAGGCAAGATGAACTCAACCGTGTTGTCCGTGGTGGGGAAAATCCAGCCGATCCGGTAGCTCTTCTTGTTCAGGTACACGTAGTACCACTGGCCGTAATCAAGACCCTTCAGGGTCACCTTCTGGCCGTTGCGGTACTTCTCCTGCGTGCCAAGATCGAACGGAGCAGTCTGCCCCTCAAGGTCCTGGACGGCGAGGACGGGGGCAGTCTCGGGCTGCGCCGGCTGGAGAGCCAGCACCAATGCGCCGCCGGTCACCGTGGCCGTGACCTGCTTGGCGCCGTTGGTAGCGATTGCTTCGAACGAGACGGCGTCGAGGCGTCCTGCCGCGACGTCGGCTGCGGTGAGGACGTGCTCACGCGTCGCCGTCACCGTCCCGCCCACGGCCAGGGCGTCCTGGCCGATGGAAGCGTCCGGGGCGCTGAGCCCGGTGAGGGCAACATTGCCGGCGTTGCCAACGGTGTAGGTGTACGAGACAGCATCGCCTTCGCTGGCGAAACGGTCGCCGTCGGCGTCGGCCCACTCAGCGGACACGGTGCCTTCCAGCTTGGCGTCGCGGACCTTCAGGTCCACTTCGCCGCCGTCGATCGTGTAGACCTTGTTGCTCTGGCCTGCGGAACTGACCTCCCAGGTGGTCTTCGGAACGAAGTAGCCCTGCGCGGCCTCTTCCGCGGTCACGGTGTGGCGCGGCGTGGCGCAGCTGTAGCCCTGGCCGGCCGGGAGCACGCCGTAGCGGCAGTTGCCCGGGCCTTCGGGGACGAACGGGCTGAAGTTGCCGGCGGTCGGAACCACTTTCTCCACCAGCGGGCTCGTGTTGCTCACGCTGAAGGTATACGGAAATGCGTCGCCGGCGGCGTACGGTGCGGTGGCGAGGTCACGGCCGGAGTCCGCACGGGCGCCGGCGATGGTGGCGGAAACCAGACCGTCACGCAGTGCCACCGCGGCGCCGGTGAACGGAACGGTCTTGGTGAGCGACGGCGTCGCGCTGGCCGTGATGGTGAAGCTGACCTGGGGAACGAAGTAGCCGCGCTCGATGTCCTCCGCGGTCACCGTGTGCTTGGCCGTGGTGCAGCTGTATGTGGCACCGGCGGCCAGGTTGTTGAACCGGCAGTTGGGGGCACTGGGTGCGCCGGGCGCGGGAGGCAGGAAACCGGACTCGAAGTTGCCGGAGACCGGGACGGAATTCGCCGTGACGTTCGCTGTGCTCTTGACGGCGAACGTGTAGCTCATGACGTCGCCTGCCTGGTAGGGGCTGGCGATGACGTCGCGAGCCGGGGCGGTTCCGTTGATGGTGAGTCCCACCTGCGGAGCTGACGGGACGGTGGCGGTGAAGGTGAACTGCGAAACCCGGCCATCCGCCGTCGTAAATGCCGCGTTCAGGTTCTGCGGACCACCGGCGTTCGCCGGGGCGGTCAGTGCGACATTGACAGTAGCCGAGGCCCCGGGCGCGACGGCGGGCACGGGCACCGTGGTGGCGGTCCAACCGGCCGGGGTGTAGACGGTGGCGGTGGCGCCGGAGAGAGTGGTGGCTTCCTGGTTGGTGACGGTGACGGCCACCTGCGAGGTGGCACCGGGAGTCGTGGTCACGGCCGGCACGGACAGCGGGGCGCAGGCGTGATTCAGCCAAGCGTCGTCGAACTTCGCGAACTGCATGTTGTCCGTGTAGTTGCCCTCATAAAGAACGCCGAACTTGCCGTCCTCGAGGCGGGACACGGTGGAGTAGGCGGAGAAGCCGGCGCGGATGGTGCGTACGCCGGGCCAGGTGGCACCGTCGTCGCAGGAGATGCGAGCGGAGACGTTCTCGCGGCCGGTCTTGGAATTGGAGTTGGTGAAAATGAGCTTCTTGGCGTCCGCTGAGCCCTGTGCCGCGGCCGGGAACATCCGGGCGATGGAGCCGTTGTTGGCCGGGTCCGGCAGCTCGGTGTCCTGGGTGACCGGGCCGTAGGTGGCGCCACCGTCGGTGGAGACGGCCACCTTGCGGTAGCCCTGGTTGGCGTTGTCGCGGGAGTTCAGCAGCACGCGGCCGTCGGAAAGTTCCACGGTTTTGTTCTCGTCCATGCGGTCGCCCACGTTGGCGCCCTTGTGCCAGCTGACGCCGTGATCGTCCGAGTAGACGCTGTAGGCCTGGATCTTGTTGGTGCCGTCCGCCTGGCGCACATCGCCGGCGTACTGCTGGATCAGGCGGCCCTTGAACTGGCCGTACTTGAGCTGGATGCCTTCACCGGAGGACGCGAAGTTGGAGCGGATATCGCCGGCCACGGGGCTGGTCTTGCTGGTGCCCGGCTTGGTGACGTTGGTGATGAGCCTCGGCTGGGTCCAGGTGACGCCGCCGTCGGAGGATTCGATGACGGCCGAGGAAATGACGGCACGGTCGGCGTCGTTGTTGCCGAACTGGCTGCCGAAGAAGCCCTGGTCCTTGGAGTACACAAACAGCGCGAAGACCTTGCCGGCCTCGGCGTCGTAGATGTAGGAGGGATCGCTGTAGCCGTACCGCGGACCGGAGGCGTCGCCCACGTGGCCTGCGGCGATAACCTGCACGGGGCCCCAGGTCTGGCCCCCGTCAGTGCTGCGGCGCTGCACGATCGAATTGGGATTGGGGGCGTCCGCCGCGCTGCCGGGACGGCCGTCCCATGAGGCGAGCACCACGTTGTTGCCAACGTAGGTGAGGGCGGGAATCCGGTAATAGAAGTTCGCCGCCGTACGGTCGGCGCCGATGTTGGCCTCCGCAAATGAACCGGGAGGTGCGGTGGGGCTGTTCGAGGGGATCGGTTCCGCCTGCGCAGCGATCCCGGACCCGGTTAGCAGCGCCAGCGCTACCAGCCCGGTTCCTGCGGTCCGGCCAATATTTCGGTACCGGCTCCGCTGAGTGAAGATTCGCAATTCCATATCCTTTCAAGGCGCCGCGGGGCGGCGGATCGGGAGAATTCGGCCGTGCGGGCGGTCTCGGCACCCAAGGGGATACCACCTGCCACATACGACGTCCTACGACCATAGTGTGTAGAACCTCACATGGCTAGGAGATTCTGTAACAAGCCTGGGAGAGGCCGGGGGCAGCGACTCGGGAGCAGGGCATTTTGCAGCCGAGGATCTGGCGCAGGGGCCCTGACGCTGGGCACAAAAATGGGCGCCCCGTGGTGGGACGCCCATTTGGGCTTGCGTAAAGTCTTGAGGCCTGGGTAAGCGGGCGTCTACTGCCGGGGCGTTCGGACCACGTCGCTGATCCACTGGCGGGTCTTTTCGTCCATAGGGCCGGTCACGCGCGTTTCCCGGGCAGCCCGGTCCGCCTTGATCTTCTGTGCTACCATCCGGCCCAAGCCGGCAAAAACGGCCAAAGCCATCATCGGCAACAGCATGGATTTCGATTTTTCAGCCATGCCGCAATCCTAGTGACGCTGGCCCCGCGAGGCCATAGCCGCCGTCGTGCTCCACCTCCCGAAAGCCCGCCCCGCCGCGATGACTGTGGCCGATCCCACCGAATACAGGGTGCGGCGGTTCGCCCGGTAGAATGGGCTAGCAAGCTCGCGGAGCGCCCGTCCACACTGTTCTAAAGACACTGTTCGAAAAAGAATGTCCCCCAACATCCTGGAACGGCGTAAGACGGCGTGACTCCGCTGCGCCCTTACCCAATGCTCACGCACAGGAGTTGCCGGATGCCCCGGATCGTTGTTGACGTCATGCCCAAGCCCGAGATTCTGGACCCGCAGGGGAAGGCCATCGTGGGTGCACTCCCCCGCCTGGGCTTCACCAGCTTTAGCTCTGTCCGCCAGGGCAAGCGCTTTGAACTGACGGTTGACGGCGAGGTGACCGACGCAATCCTGGCCCAGGCCCGCGAAGCCGCCGAAACCCTGCTGTCCAACCCGGTGATCGAAGACGTCGTCAACGTCGAGGTCGTCGAGGCCTGAGATGACTGAACTTCCCTTGATCGGCGAGGCGATCGCCGTTGCCGCCGACGCTCCTGGTGCTCGCAGGCTCGCGGGTGCCCGGATCGGCGTAGTCACGTTCCCCGGCACCCTTGACGACCGCGACGCCGCCCGTGCAGTCCGGCTCGCCGGCGGCACCGCAGTGCCGCTCTGGCACGCAGACACCACCTTGGGTGACGTGGACGCCGTCGTAATCCCCGGCGGTTTCTCCTACGGCGACTACCTCCGCGCCGGCGCCATTGCCCGCTTCGCCCCGCTGATGTCCGAGATCATTAAGGCAGCAACAGGCGCCGCGTCCTCGAATCCTTTGCCCGTGCTGGGCATCTGCAACGGCTTCCAGATCCTGACCGAGTCGCACCTGCTGCCCGGCTCCATGATCAAGAACGACCACCTGAAGTTCATGTGCCGCGACCAGGTCCTGCGCGTGGAAAACAGCAACACCGCCTGGACCCTGGACTACGAGGCCGGCCAGGAAATCACGGTTCCGCTGAAGAACCAGGACGGCCAGTACATCGCCGACGAAAAGGTCCTGGACGCCCTCGAAGCTGAAGGCCGCGTGGTGTTCCGCTACGTGGGTTTCAACCCCAACGGCTCGCGACGCGACATCGCCGGCATTTCCAACGCGGCCGGCAACGTGGTGGGACTTATGCCCCACCCCGAGCACGCGGTGGAAGTTGGCTTCGGCCCGCAGTCGCTGGATGGCATTGGGGGCACGGATACCGATGGCCTGGGGTTCTTCACCTCCGTACTGAACAAGATTGTGGGAGGCAACAAGTGACCGAGACCAATTCGGTGGTCGAGCCTGTCGAGACCTCGTCCAAGAAGTTCAACATTGACACCGTCGAGAACGCTGCCAAGACGCCGGACACGGACCTGCCGTGGGCCGAGCTGGGCCTGAAGCAGAACGAGTTCGATGAGGTAGTCAAGGTCCTTGGCCGCCGCCCCACCGGCGCCGAGCTGGCCATGTACTCCGTCATGTGGAGCGAGCACTGCTCCTACAAGTCCTCGAAGAACCACCTGCGCCAGTTCGGCGACAAGGTGACAGAGGAGATGAAGAAGGACATGCTGGTGGGCATCGGCGAAAACGCCGGCGTCACCAACCTGGGCGACGGCTGGGCCGTAACGTTCAAGATCGAGTCCCACAACTCGCCGTCGTTCGTGGAGCCCTACCAGGGTGCAGCCACCGGCATCGGCGGCATTGTCCGCGACATCATCTCCATGGGCGCGCGCCCGGTTGCAGTGATGGATCCGCTCCGCTTCGGCGCCATTGACCACCCGGACACTGCCCGTGTGATGCACGGTGCCGTTGCCGGCATCGGCGGCTACGGCAACTCGCTGGGCCTGCCGAACATCGGCGGCGAAATGGTGTTCGACTCGGTTTACCAGGGCAACCCGCTGGTCAACGCGCTGGCTGTTGGCGTGATGCGCCACGAGGACATCCGCCTCGCCAACGCGTCCGGCAAGGGCAACAAGGTGGTCCTGTTCGGTGCACGCACCGGCGGCGACGGCATCGGCGGTGCCTCGGTGCTGGCCTCGGAGTCCTTCGACGACACCAAGCCGTCCAAGCGCCCAGCCGTCCAGGTGGGCGACCCCTTCGCTGAGAAGGTCCTGATCGAGTGCTGCCTGGAGCTCTTCAAGGGCTCGCTGGTTGAAGGCATTCAGGACCTCGGCGCCGCTGGCATCTCCTGCGCCACGTCGGAACTCGCCTCCAACGGCGACGGCGGCATGGAAGTTGAGCTGACCTCCGTCCTGCTGCGCGACCCGACGCTGACCCCGGGCGAGATCCTGATGTCCGAGTCGCAGGAACGCATGATGGCTGTGGTCACCCCGGAGAACATCGCCGCCTTCGAAGCCGTGATGGACAAGTGGGCCGTGGAGTACTCCTGGCTCGGCGAGGTCACCGACACCGGCCGCCTGATCATCACCTGGGACGGCGTAGTCATCGTGGACGTCGACCCGCGCACCGTGGCCCACGACGGGCCGGTTTATGACCGCCCGTACGCCCGCCCCTCCTGGCAGGATTCCGTACAGGCCGATTCCTTCACCGGCTCTGTGCAGGACGCCAGCCGCCCCTCCGCCCCCGCGGAACTGGCCGCGGCCGTCACCGAGCTCGTAGCGTCGCCGAATATGTGCAGCAAGGCCTGGATCACCAACCAGTACGACCGGTACGTTGGCGGCAACACCGCCCTGGCGTTCCCGGACGACGCCGGCGTGGTCCGGGTGGACGAGGAAACGGGCCTGGGCGTTGCCCTGGCCACCGATGCCAACGGCCGCTACACCTATCTTGACCCGTACCACGGCGCACAGCTGGCGCTGGCCGAGGCCTACCGCAACGTGGCCACCTCCGGCGCCGTTCCGATGGCCGTCAGCGACTGCCTGAACTTCGGTTCCCCCGAGGACCCGGACGTGATGTGGCAGCTCGCGGAGGCCATTCGCGGCCTGTCCGATGCCTGCATGGTGCTGGGCATCCCGGTCACGGGCGGAAACGTCTCGCTGTACAACCAGACCGGCACCACGCCCATCCATCCCTCCCCCGTAGTGGCAGTGCTGGGCAAGCTCGACGACGTCGCACGCCGCACGCCGTCGGGCTGGAGGGAAGATGGCCAGGCCATCTACCTGCTGGGTACGACGGCGGCCGAGCTGGACGGTTCTGAGTGGGCCAACATGCGCGGCCACCTTGGTGGACTTCCGCCCAGGGTTGACCTTGCCGCCGAACGCGAGCTGGGCGAAATCCTGATCAACGCATCCCGCGACGGCATGGTGGACTCCGCGCACGACCTCTCCGAAGGCGGCCTCGCGGCAGCCCTGGTGGAGTCCGCACTGCGCTACGGCGTAGGTGCCCGGATCGCCCTGCAGGACGTTCTGGACCGCGACGGCGTGGACCTGTTCACGGCGCTGTTCTCCGAGTCGCAGGGCCGCGCAATTGTCGGCGTGCCCCGCTCGGAAGAGGTCCGTTTCAAGGACATGTGCACGGCCCGCGGTTTTGCCCACACCCGGATCGGCGTGGTGGACGCAGCCAGCGGAAACCTGGAGGTCAACGGCGTGGACACCATGTCGCTGGACGCCCTCCGCGAAGCCCACGAGGCGACCCTGCCGAAGTACTTCGGCTAGTCCCCACCCTTAAATCAACGCGGGGTCACTTTCCGCCCAATAATCCCCTCGGGATGGGCGGCAAGTGACCCCGCGTTGATTTAATCGTCGCTGCGGAGCTCCCGCTGCCTCGAGCTGAGCAGCTCAACTTCGGGCCGGACGGCCACAAAGCGTTCGACGGCGGTGAGCACCTCCACGAGGTGCGCCCGGTCCGCTGCCACCAGGCCTGCACCCACCTGCGAGCGCCGGTGCTGTTCGTGGTCCCCCACCTCTGCAACGGACACCCCGAAGCGGCGCTTGAGCTCGGCCAGCAGCGGCCTGATGACGGAGCGCTTTTCCTTCAGACTCTGGACATCGCCTAGGAGGATGTCGAATTCAATCCAGCCGATCCACATCAGATGGTCAGTTCGCCCATCCGGTCCCAGCCGTCGCCGTCGAGCTGGCGGCTGATGATTTGCGGTGTTTCAGCCAGCGCCTGCGGCATGTCCGCCATGGCCTGCTTGAAGTGGGAGCTGTTGACGTGGTCCCCGGCGGCGTCGTCCTTGAAGGCTTCCACAAGCACAAACCCGTTGGGGTCCTCCACGCTGCGGGACCAGTCGAACCACAGGTTGCCGGGCTCCGCCCGTGTGGCCTGGGTGAAGTCGTCAACGAGGCCGAGCCAGCGCTCGGACCATTCGGGTTTGACCTTGAATTTAACGACGATGAAGATCATGGATTTTCCTTCCGTTGCGGAACATGGACTATCCCGCGGCGAGCTGGCGTGCCCCTTCAACGTATCGCGAAGTGACGTGCCGTTGCGCGGCCCGGGCCAGCAGGCCGCCGGCCGTATAGAACCAGTTGGCGTGCCGGCTGAACGCTGTGATCTTCAGGAACACCCGCCCGTCGGCGCCGATTTCAACTTCGAATGCTTCCTCGCCGCGCTCCGGGTGGCCGGGCAGCGTGCCGTAGCCGAAGCCCGCCGACTGCGGACTTTCGCCCGGCAAGGGATGCCGGACCCAGACCACCTCGCAGGGGGCATTGATACGGAAGGGCCCGACGCCGAACCCGCTCACCACGCGTGCGCCGGGGACCACGGCGTCGGACTCGGTCCGGACGCGCAGGCCGGACCTCCGCTGCAGTTCCCAGGTGAGGATTCCGTGCGCCACCCTGCGGTAGACCGCCGGCCCATCGCCCAGATACTCCCGCGATACGACGAGCGGGTAGCCTTCCGGCGGCCGGCCGTTTTCGGTGGAGCCGATACCAGGGTAGTTGAGGTGACCGGCGGCCAGGCGCTTCCCGGTCAACGGGACCGGCCCGGAGAACCGGTCAGCCGCGCCCATCCCAGCTGCTCCTGTTGCTTGCGGCTCAGGGAGGCCACCACCAGGTCGTAGGAGTCCTCCACCATGTCCCGGACCATGGTATCGGGCAGGTTCCCGTCGAGCCGCACGCCGTTCCAATGGGTCTTGTTCATGTGCCACGCGCCGGTGATTTCCGGGTGGGCGGCACGCAGCTGCTCAGCCAGGGCCGGTTCGCACTTCAGGCTCACGGACCAATCGTCGGGGTTCATGGCGGAGGCCGCAAACATCTTGGCTTCATGCCTTGCGCCACCCGCCACGGCAGCCCGGACCTTGAAAACGGAGGTATCGGGACCGAAGGGAAAATCCTCGAAGGAACCGGGAAATGACAGGCAGATGGCCTTGAGTTGCGCTGCGTCCATGGACCGAGCCTACAAAGCCCTTCCCGGCGGTGCTAGTCTGCGAAGATGTCACCCGACCAGGCCACCATCCCCGTTCTGGACATGAGCGCCGCACGCCAGCCGTACGGCTCCTTCAGCCCGGAATTCATAGATCAGCTGCGGGACGCCGCCCACAACGTGGGCTTCTTCCAAATCACTGGTTACGGCGCCGCCCCCGGCCAGGCCGAGGAGCTGCTGACCCTCATTAAACGGTTCTTCGATCTGCCGCTTGAGGAGCGGATGAAGCTGGACAACAGGATTTCACCACATTTTCGCGGCTACACCCGGATGGGCACTGAGGTCACGCAGGGCCGGGCCGACGCGCGCGAGCAGATCGACTACTCCCCGGAACGCGAACCCGTCCACAACTACCCGGCCGATCAGCCGTACTGGCTGCTCCAGGGGCACAACATGTGGCCCGATGAAGCATTGCCGGAGCTCAAGTCCGCGGCCATGGCCTGGGCCGACCTGATGTCCAGCGTGGGCATGGAACTGCTGCGGGGCATCTCGGTTTCCCTGGGACTGCCGGAGGACCACTTCGACGAGCCCTTCGGCAACGAACCGGCGTGGATGGGAAAGCTGGTGCATTACGTCGGCGGTGTGGTGGAGGCGGCCGGCGACCAGGGCGTGGGCTCCCACGCCGACTACGGTTTTGTCACCCTGCTCCTCCAGGACGAGGTGGGCGGACTCGAAGTCCTGCCGCCCGGGACGAGCGAATGGGCGCCGGTTGAGCCTGTTCCCGGGGCACTCGTGGTGAATTTGGGCGAAATGCTGGAGGTGGCCACGGAAGGTTTCCTTGCCGCCACGATCCACCGCGTCCAGGCGCCGCCACCCGGCGTGGACCGCTACTCAGTCCCGTTCTTCTGGTCGCCGCGGCTGGATGCCGTCATCGATCCGGTGCCCCTGCCGCCCGAGCTCAAAGCCCAGGCCCGCGGCATCTCCGACGACCCGTCCAACCCGCTTCTCGCGTCCTTTGGCCTGAACATGCTTAAGGGCCGCATGCGCGCCCACCCCGACGTGACCGAACGCCACTACCCGGACCTTATGCAGCGCTGAGCGGGCTGCCGCGCGGGGCGCGCTGAGCGGCCGGGGGAACCAGCGCGTCCAGGGGAACCAGTCAGAGGTTGTACTTCCACGCCTGCTGCGCGGGGCAGATGTTCATCACCACGTCCAGGCCGGCGGCCTTGGCCCGGTCCACTGCCGCTTCGTCGGTAACGCCCAGCTGCAACCACACGGCCTTGGCGCCCACCGCAATTGCCTGGTCCACCACCGCCCCGACCTTCTGTGAATTCACAAAGCAGTCGACGACGTCGAGGGGTTGTTTTTCAGGGGGAATCTCACCCAGCTTGCGGTACCCCGTTTCGCCGTGGACGGGGTCGCCGGGAAGGTTGACGGGGATGATCTCCATGCCGAGCCGGTCGCGGATAAACAGCGACGTGTCGTAGGCTGCGCGCCACTGATTGGTGGTCAGGCCCACGATGGCCCACCGCCCTTTGTTCCGCATCAGGCGCTCAATAACGGCAGGATCGTTGACGTGGCCCATGATGCAAGCGTACATCGCCCCTGGAGTGGCTCGTCGTCGAATAACTGACTGACTCGTGGGCGCCAATGCCTGGGGTGAACGAATATTACGTTCCGTGGACGCCGATTTGGCGCAGGGCGTGCGGTTCAGCTGTAGTGGAAGTGACCATCCCGAGCGGCCAAGAGACCTGGATCGATGAAGCCGCAGCATCCCTGACCAGCGCCGTACCCGTTGAGGCGACCATCCTCAGCACACAGCGGAGGGTGCTACCGCCAGGATCGATGGAGCACATCTATGACACCAGAAGCATCTTCTGCCACGCCGTTGACCACCCTGAGTCCCGCCAGTGCCGCAGCAGCGGCCGTTGAAAGGGACTCCCCACAATCCACTTCGAACGCGACGGCGATCGAAGCAGGGCTGCGTGACGCGCCCGGCCCTTCCAGCAGCTCATCGGGATGGTCCTCGACCGAGCCGAACGACGTCGCCGTGCACGGCGCACCGTCGGGAGGGCCGGCGCGCCACAGCAGCACCACCACCACACAGCAGACGGCGGAGCACAAAGAAACACACGAAGACGCCCAGCCGGACAATGTGGCCTTCTGGGAAGAGCAGGCCCTCCGCCTGGACTGGGCGCAGCCCACAGGAATCTCCGGCGGCAAGCCCTGGCACACGGCCCACCGCCGGGTCCCGGCCGACGCCGCAGCCGGCAAAGGCCCGGAAATCACCTGGTTTGAGGGCGGCAAGCTCAACGTCGCCTACAACTGCGTGGACCGCCACGTCGCCAATGGCCGCGGCGACAAAGTGGCCCTACACTTCGAAGGCGAGCCCGGGGACCGCCGAGCCATCACGTACGCGGAACTGCAGCGCGAAGTCTCCAAGGCCGCCAACGCCCTGCTGGCCCTGGGCATCACCAAAGGTGACCGCGTGGTCATCTACCTGCCGGTCATTCCCGAAACCGTCATCATCACCCTCGCCGTGGCCCGGATCGGCGCCATCCACTCGCTCGTTTTCGGTGGCTTCTCCGCTGAAGCCCTGAAGTTCCGCGTCGAGGACACAGGCGCCAAGCTCCTCGTAACCACGGACGGCCAGTTCCGCCGCGGCGTCGCCGTGCCCGTCAAGGACGACGCGGACGCCGCCGTCGCCGGGGACAACGCGATCGAACACATGCTGGTCATCAACCGCACCACAGCGCCGGAGGACCTGGCCGCCGTTTCCATGGCTGAAGGCCGCGACGTGTGGTGGCATGACACCGTCGGGACTGCCGCGGAAGTCCACGATGCCGAAGCGTTCGACGCCGAAACGCCGCTGTTTATCATGTACACCTCCGGGACCACGGGCAAGCCCAAGGGTCTGGTCCACACCTCCGGCGGGTATCTGACCCAGGCGTCCTGGAGCTTCGAACACCTCTTCAGCAACCCGGATCCCGCGCTCCGCGACCAGGACGTGCACTGGTGCACCGCCGACCTCGCCTGGGTCACGGCGCACACGTACGAGATCTACGGTCCGCTCTCCAACGGCGTGACCCAGGTGATCTTCGAAGGCACTCCGAACACCCCGCACCCGGGCCGCCACTTCGAGATCATCGAACGCTACGGCGTCACCCAGTACTACACCGCGCCCACCCTGGTCCGGTCCCTCATGGGCTGGTTCCCGGATGGCGTGCCGGACAGCTACGACCTCTCCTCCATCCGGATGCTCGGCACCGTGGGCGAAGCCGTCAACCCGGAGGCCTGGCGCTGGCTCCGCGAGAACGTGGGCGCCGGCACGGCACCGGTGGTGGACACGTGGTGGCAGTCCGAAACCGGCGCCACCATCCTCTCCCCCGCCCCGACGGACACCGAGTTCAAACCGGGCTGCGCGGCCCGACCGCTGCCGGGCGTCAGCACCAGGATCGTGGACGACGCCGGCAATACCGTGCCCCCGGGTGTCCAGGGTTTCATTGTGGTTGACACTCCCGGGCCCGCCATTGCCCGCACCGTCTGGGGCAATCCCCGGCGCTACTACGACTCATATTGGAGCCAGTACGTGGAACAGGGCTGGTTCCTGGCCGGCGACGGCGCAAAGTACGACGCCGACGGCGACATCTGGATCCTGGGCCGCGTGGACGACACCTTGAACGTCTCCGGCCACCTGCTTTCCACCATCGAGATCGAGTCGGCGCTGGTGGCCCACCCGGACGTGGTGGAGGCCGGCGTCTGTCCGGTAGCCGATCCCAAGACCGGGCACGCGATTGTCGCTTTTGTGGTGCTAAAAGCAGGAGTTTCGACGGGCTCAACCACCGGGGACCAGCTCAAAGCGTACGTCGCGAAGGTGATCGGCCCGATCGCGAAGCCGCGCGACGTCGTCGTGGTTCCTGACGTGCCGAAGACCCGCAGCGGCAAGATCATGCGCCGGCTGCTCACCCAATTATTCGAGGGGACCGCCCTGGGCGACACCACCTCACTCCAAAACGAACCGGCGATCGCCGGAATCCAGGACGTTCTGCGCGAGCGGACCCTAGTAAAGGAAAACTCATGACAGACATCAGCAACGTTGCCCGCCTTTCAGAGCCGCTCAAGTTTGCGTACTGGGTGCCGAACGTTTCCGGCGGCCTGGTGGTCTCCACCATCGAACAGCGCACCGGCTGGGACTTTGACTACAACAAGAAGCTCGCGCAGATCGCCGAGAACTCCGGCTTCGAATACGCCCTGACACAGACCCGTTACGCCGCGTCCTACGGAGCCGACAAGCAGCACGAGGCTACGTCGTTCAGCTTGGCCCTCCTCGCGGCCACCGAACGCCTGAAGGTCATCGCCGCCGTCCACCCCGGCATGTGGCACCCCGGTGTGCTGGCCAAATTCATCATTACCGCCGATCACATTTCCAATGGCCGTGCCGCGGTCAACATCGTCTCCGGCTGGCTCAAAAACGAGTTCACCAACTTCGGTCTCGACTGGCTGGAGCACGACGAACGGTACGTCCGCACCGAGGAATTCATCAACGTGTTGCGCGGACTGTGGACCGAGCAGGAATACAGCCAGTCCGGCGCTTACTACAACATCACCGATTTCACCTTGAACCCGGCCCCCGTGGATGTCCCCGGCCGTGCGCACCCGGAAATCTTCTTCGGCGGAAACTCGACGGCGGCGCAGGCCACTGCGGGCCGCGTGGCTGACTGGTACTTCTCTAACGGCAAGGACCTGGAAGGCTTCAAGGAGAACATCGCGGGGGTTGTATCTGCTTCAGGTGAGACGAAGCGCGGCACTGACGGGGTCCTCGCCGCCCCCCGCTTCGGACTCAACGGGTTCGTCATCGCCCGCGATTCGGAGAAGGAAGCCCGCGAGACACTCCGCGAAATCGTGGCGAAGGCACACAAGCCTGCAGTCCAGGGCTTCCGTGACGCCGTGCAGGAAGCCGGCGCGTCCACCAAGGACGGCAAGGGCATGTGGGCCGACTCCAGCTTCGAGGATCTGGTCCAGTACAACGACGGCTTCAAGACCCAGCTGATCGGCACCCCGGAGCAGATCGCCGAACGGATCGTGGAATACAAGAAAATCGGCGTGAACCTCTTCCTCACCGGCTACCTGCACTTCCAGGAGGAGGTGGCCGCATTCGGCCAGGACATCCTGCCGATTGTGCGCGAGCTCGAGGCGGACCTGGCCCGCCGGCACGGCACCGAACTGGACCTCTCCGCCACACCCGTGGCCAACGTTGGGGTGGCTGCGTAATGGCCGACCGCAAGTTCGGTTTCCGCACCCGCGCCCTGCACGCCGGCGGCACCCCCGACGCCGAGCACGGCGCCCGCGCGGTACCCATCTACCAGACCACGTCCTTCGTGTTCAAGGACACCCAGGACGCCGCCAACCTCTTCGCGCTGCAGAAGTACGGCAACATCTACTCCCGCATCGGCAACCCCACCGTGGCAGCCTTCGAAGAGCGCATCGCCTCGCTGGAAGGCGGCATCGGCGCCGTGGCAACGTCCTCCGGCATGGCAGCTGAGTTCATCACTTTCGCTGCGCTGACCCAGTCCGGCGACCACATCGTGGCAGCCTCCCAGCTGTACGGCGGCACCATCACCCAGCTGGATGTGACCCTCCGCCGCTTCGGCGTGGACACCACGTTCGTTCCCGGCACAGACCCCGCAGACTATGCCGCGGCGGTCCAGGAAAACACCAAGGCGATCTTCGTCGAGGTGGTGGCGAACCCGTCGTCGGAAGTCCAGGACCTGGCGGCCCTTGCGAAGGTAGCGCACGACGCCGGCGTCCCCCTCGTGGTGGACGCCACCTTGAGCACGCCGTACCTTGTGCGCCCGATCGAACACGGCGCCGACATCGTGATCCACTCGGCCACCAAGTTCCTGGGCGGGCACGGCACCACCCTGGGCGGCGTGATCGTGGAGAGCGGCCGGTTCGATTGGGGCAACGGCAAGTTCCCCACCATGACCGAGCCGGTGGCGTCCTACGGAAATGTCTCCTGGTGGGGCAACTTCGGCGAGTACGGCTTCCTCACCAAGCTGCGCTGCGAACAGTTGCGGGACATCGGCCCGGCACTTTCGCCGCTGTCGGCTTTCCAGCTGCTGCAAGGCGTGGAAACGCTCCCGCAAAGACTCGACGAACACCTCAAGAACGCCAAGGCTGTGGCCGAATGGCTCGAGGCCGACCCCCGCGTGGCATACGTCAACTTCTCCGGGCTACCCTCGCACCCGCATTTTGAGCGCGCGAAGAAGTACCTGCCGCTGGGCCCCGGCTCCGTCTTCTCCTTCGGAGTGAAGGGCGGCCGCACGGCCGGGCAGAAGTTCATCGAATCCCTGCAGCTGGCCTCGCACCTGGCCAACGTGGGCGATTCCCGCACCCTGGTGATCCACCCGGGGTCCACCACGCACCAGCAGCTGAGCCCGGTCCAGCTGGAGTCCGCGGGCGTGCCCGAGGACCTGGTCCGGATTTCCGTGGGCCTGGAGGATATCGAGGACATCTTGTGGGACCTGGACCAGGCACTGGACGCGGCCTCCGAACCGGTGGTCGCGGCCGAGGTTTCGACAGACTCAACCACCGAAGCAGAATCCTGCACGATTGGAGCGAACGTATGAGCACCAGCGAACGCACCTGGGCCGGACCTTCCGCTCCGGAGCGTCTGAACCTGCTGCGCGCAGCCACCTCAATTGCGATTGTGGGCGCCTCGGACAAGCCGTCCCGGGCCAGCTATTTTGTGGCGACTTACCTGCAGTCGTCCACGCGGTACAAGGTGTACTTCGTGAACCCCGTGGTCAAGGAGATCCTTGGTGAACCGACCTACGCCTCACTGGCCGATCTTCCCGAAAGCCCGGACATCGTGGATGTGTTCCGCAAGCACGATGACCTCCCGGGCGTCCTGGACGAAGCCATCGCGGCCGGCGCCAAAACCCTCTGGCTGCAGCTCGGCTCCTGGCATGAGGACGTGGCCGCGGACGCGGAAGCCGCCGGGCTCGACGTGGTGATGGACCGCTGCGTTAAGATCGAGCACGCCCGGTTCCATGGCGGGCTGCACCTGGCCGGCTTCGACACCGGCGTGATCTCCTCCAAGCGGCAACTCCTTTCCTGACGGAAAGGTGGTTCCCGGCGGAAGGCTCTTCCTGACGGAGAACCTACCGGTTGAACTTCCTTAGCCAGTTTGAACCGGGTCCGGCAATGCCGGGCCCGGTTTTTTCCGTCGGTGCCGGGGGGACGAGGGCTGACGTCAGGGACTCGGCCGCTGTTGCGGCTTCGGACAGCGTACCGGCAGCCAGCTTTCCGGCCTTGTCGAGTTCGGCAGCGGCGTCTGTGGCGGCCTTGGCAGGACCTTTTCTTTCCTCCTGGGTGGCAGCGTCCTGAGTGGCTGCATCCCGCGGAGCAGCGCCGCCCGGGGTGACGCCCGCGGCGTTCCCCGGCGCGCCGCCGTCGTCCGCCTTTGACTTGCCGGGCGCGGTGTCGTCTCCGCGGCCGGCCGGCCCCGTGCCCGCGTTCTGGCCAGCGTTTTCCGGACCGTTGACTGGCTGGCCGGTTCCAAGTTCAGCAGGTTCGGGGTGTATCGGCGCTGAAATGTCGCGGGTTGCCGGCTCCGCGGGCAACTGCACCTCCGCCGGATCGACGGCGCTCCCGCTGACAGACGGAGTCCCCGCGACGGTCCAGGCAGGGGCCCAGTCCCGCAACAGCTGCTGGATGGAATTGCTGGCCTGCGCGTCCGGAGCGGTCCCGGTGGCGGCAACTGCGGTGACGCCAAGGCCCATCCCCGCGACGACAGCCAGGCCCACAACGGTGGTCCGGTGCTTGCGGAGCAGGCGGTGCCGGGCGAGCTGATGGGACTGGCCTGCGAGCAGTGCCGCCAGTTCAGGGCCGGGCTCGAGGACCGGCATGGAGGCAAGGGAACCTACCGCGAGCAGCGTTTCACGGAGCCCGGCGTCATCGGCCCAACCGGCGGTATCGGTCCAACCGGCATCAAGGAGCATTTCATCCACGGTCCGGATCAGGGAGCTGGCATTGGACGTCATGGGGCCACGTACTCATTCACTGCGGACTGCTCGCGCAGCCGGATCAGTGCACGTCGCTGTAGCTGTTTGACGGCACCCGCACTCTTTCCCATCACAGCGGCCACCTGGTCCACGGTCAGGCCCGCGACGAGGCGTAACGACAACACTTCCCGCTGCTCAGCCGGCAGATCGTTCAGGAGATCCGCAACCTCCTGCGGGGAGATCCGCTGCAGAACTTGGGCCTCGGCGGATGACTCCTGGCGTCCGTCAAGCTCCGGTTCGAACGGAAGTTTGGTGGGGGTGCGCTGCTGCCTCCGGTGATCGTCCACCATCCTGGCGTGCGCCACGGAGAAGACAAAGGTGCGCAGCCCGGCGACACCGCCGGTAACCGTCTGCAGCCGCGGTAGGACGGCGAGGAAGACTTCCTGCATAACCGCCTCCGGATCTTCTACCCCGCGGGCTGTGAGGTAGCCCAGGACCTGCGATGCATAGGTGCGATACACGATGCTGAAAAGCTCCGGATCGCGGGCGCGCGCACGCAGAACGTCATCTGTCAGTGCATCGGTCACGGACACAGGGCCTTCGGTGGAGGGACTGGGCTTGCTTAGCTTGGGGCCCGCACGTCATGCGCGGAATGCCCTCGCCAGCTAACTTTACCCGCCGGTAACAAAAGAGCCGGGCTGGAACATGATGGGGGACACGTTCCAGACCGGCGCTTCATAGGGGTAATCGCTCCAGACACCGCCGGGGTTACGCCGTCGGAGAAAAACTTCCAAGGATTGTACCGCCGGCCGTACTGCCTACGTCCAGCGAGGGGCGGCCACACCCCGGCGCGGCGCCTTGGCCATGACAAAAGTGTGCGCCCTGGTGGCGGGGACGAACTGGTCCCCACAGCCCGGCTTGAGTTGGGCGGGGACAAGCACCGGAGCGGGGGCGGTCGGCGAAACGTTCGCGGCGGGGCAGAGGTCGGTGACGAGCCCTGTCCCGGCGCATTCGCGGACGGCGGCGATCCCTGCAGCCACGGCTGCCTTGTCCTCAAAGGCTCCGGACACAGCCATCACGGTGCCATCCGGCGCCGTGAGGCGGAACTTGAAATGTGAATCCGAATCCAAGA
Source organism: Pseudarthrobacter sp. NBSH8 (assembly GCF_014217545.1). Taxonomy (NCBI): domain Bacteria; kingdom Bacillati; phylum Actinomycetota; class Actinomycetes; order Micrococcales; family Micrococcaceae; genus Pseudarthrobacter; species Pseudarthrobacter sp. NBSH8. The sequence goes on along the minus strand of NZ_CP043178.1, from coordinate 505,153 downwards.
AAACTTCAAACTTCCCGGCCATGATAAATCCTTCCGGTCTGCGGGTCCCGTCCGCGGCATCTTAGCCACGGGCGGTCCCGGAGCATCGCTGCGTCCGGCACCTGCGGGTCTGGTCGAATGATCAACTGATCAGTTCAGGGTGTGCTTAAGAGTCTGTCCGCCTCGGGTACAGCCTCACAAGACCGGTTGCGTTAAGCCTGTGTAAATTGCGTACTACCCCCAGGCAGAACAAAGGCGGGCCACCTCTTCAGGTGACCCGCCGTCGTCGTACGTTGCAGGCTGTTAGTCGTTGATCAGATCGTGGACCACAATGGTCTGGTCGCGGTCCGGGCCGACGCCGATCGCGGAGAAACGCGTGCCGGAGAGCTTTTCGAGGGCCAGCACGTAGTTGCGGGCGTTCTCGGGGAGGTCCTCCAGCGTGCGGGCGCCGGTGATGTCCTCGGTCCAGCCCTCGAAGTACTCAAAGATGGGCACTGCGTGGTGGAACTCGGTCTGCGTCATGGGCATTTCGTCGTGCCGCACACCATCAACGTCGTAGGCAACGCAGACCGGGATCTGCTCAATGCCGGTGAGGACGTCCAGCTTGGTGACGAAGTAGTCCGTGAAGCCGTTCACGCGGGAAGCGTGGCGGGCCAGGACGGCGTCGTACCAGCCGCAGCGGCGCGGACGGCCGGTGTTTACGCCGAACTCGCCACCGGTTTTCTGCAGGTACATGCCCATCTCGTCGAACAGTTCGGTGGGGAACGGTCCGGCGCCAACACGGGTGGTATAGGCCTTGATGATGCCGATGGAGCGGGAAATCCGGGTGGGGCCGATACCCGAGCCAACGGACGCGCCGCCGGCGGTCGGGTTGGAGGAGGTCACGAACGGGTAGGTGCCGTGGTCTACGTCCAGGAATGTGGCCTGGCCGCCTTCCATCAGGACAACCTTGCCCTCGTCCAGGGCGTTGTTGAGGACAAGCGTGCTGTCGATGACCAGCGGGCGAAGGCGATCGGCGAACGCCAGGAAGTAGTCCACGATCTCGTCCACCACGATGTCGCGGCGATTGTAGACCTTGACCAGGAGTTCGTTCTTCTGGCGCAGGGATCCTTCCACCTTCTGGCGGAGGATGGACTCGTCAAAGACGTCCTGGACGCGAATGCCCAGGCGGGCCACCTTGTCCATGTAAGCGGGGCCGATGCCACGGCCGGTGGTGCCGATGGCGCGGCTGCCGAGGAAACGCTCGGTGACTTTGTCCAGGACCTGGTGGTAGGGCGCCACGAGGTGCGCGTTGGCTGAGATGCGCAGCTTGGACGTGTCCGCGCCGCGGGCCTGCAGGCCTTCGATCTCCTCGAACAGGGCCTCAAGGTTCACCACACAGCCGTTGCCGATGATCGGAATCGCGTTAGGGCTCAAAATGCCGGCCGGAAGGAGTTTGAGCTCATACTTCTCACCGCCTACGACGACGGTGTGCCCGGCATTGTTGCCACCGTTGGGCTTTACGACGTAGTCAACGCGGCCGCCCAGAAGATCGGTGGCCTTGCCTTTTCCTTCGTCGCCCCACTGGGCTCCTACGATCACGATTGCTGGCATGGGATCCTCCCCCATTCGTTCGGGCCGCACAGGTCAGTCCACCTAGATGGCAAGCCTGCGTTGCGCCGTTCATGAGAATGCCCCGAAGGCCATAGCCTGGCCGGACCGCTACGGCGGCCAACCACGCAAGAGTCCGGGGCTCTTACCACCCAAGTTTAGCCGATGCGGGGATTTCCTCCACCCGTTGGGCTTGCGGAGCCTGCCGCGCCATTGCGGATCGTCCGCGGGTTTTCCTCTCCGGCTGCGTGGTCCGGCGTATGCCTTTCATCACGGAATCTCACCGGACGGGGTCCGCATTTCGCGGGGCTTGCTAAACTGATAGAGATCGACCAGGAATCGGTCCACACCACATTTCAAACCACGCCGGACGGGCGCGCCCATCACGCGCCCATTTTCCGGATTGGCAGCATCGCCGAGCCCCGCAGGAGACATTGCACTATATGACAGCCCTGGCCCCAGAATCCCTCCGTGAACAGCTCCTCAGCCGCCGCTACGAGCCCAACGTTGCAGCCGTCAATGAGCTGTGCGATTCCCTGCAGAGCGTCAAGCCCCACACCGAAGTCCCGTACGTCGACCCCATGCACGACGTAGACGAGTGCCGCATCATCAGCCTCTACTCCAACATCGGCGAAGCTGACCCGTCCGGTTTCATCACCGCCGGCGACGAAGACGCCGCCACCCGCATGCTCGGCATCCAGTGGAAGCTGGGCCTGCGCCCCGAGTTCGTGATGCCCTGGAACGTGCACCCGTGGCACACCCCAGGTGAGGTCAACGGCAAGTTCACGCCGGACCAGATTTCCGCTGGCCTCAAGCCGCTGTTGAAGTTCCTCGCCGTGGTTCCCCGCGCCTCGGTGATTGTGGCCCACGGCACCGAAGCCAACCGCCTGGCCAACCTGCTGCTGAAGACCGAAGTTCCGCTGCTCTGGCGCCGCGGGCTGAAGACCTACAAGGTCCGCTCCCTCAGCGGCCGCGCCTTCGCCGGGACGCCCGCACGGCAGGAACAGTACCTCGAGGAAATGCGCGTTGTCTACACCGACGCCATGGCCCGCACAGGACTCGCGAAGGTTTAGCCACCGGTAGGCCCACGCCCGCAGGGTTCCCTCGCCGAGCTTGCGAGGTGAGAGTGCGGGTGGGGAACGACGGCGGGCGGTCACCATTTCTTCTGAAAGGTGACCGCCCGCCGTCGTTCGTTAAACAACGCGGGGTCACTTCCGGCCCAAAAACGATGGTTATTGGGCCGGAAGTGACCCCGCGTTGCCCTTCAAACTACTTGCCCTCGATGGCCGCCTTGGCTGCCGGGTCCGAGTCGTTGAGGAACTTCTCGATGCGTTCCGGTTCCTCGGCTTCGCCAATGGCCGCGGATGCGCGGCCCAGCGAGTAGAGCGCACGCAGGAAGCCGCGGTTGGGTTCGTGCTCCCATGGGATAGGGCCCACCCCGCGCCAGCCGTTGCGGCGCAGCGAGTCCAGCCCGCGGTGGTAGCCAACGCGCGAGTAGGCGTAGGAATCGATGGTGCGGCCCTCGGACCACGCCTCCTCAGCCAGGACAGCCCACAACAGCGACGACGTGGGGTGCTTCTCCACCAGGTCCAGGGGTTCGGCGCCGGCGTCCAGCTGCTCGTAGACGTCGGTCTCGGCAGGCAGGAGCGTCGGCTCCGGACCCATCAGGTTCTTGCGGAACTCATCCGACATAACTAGAACGTCTTGCCGAGGGAGCCGAGCTGGCGGGCGGCCTCGGCGATGCGGGCAGCCATGCCGGCCTCGGCGGAGGCACCCCAGACGCGGGGATCGTAGGTCTTCTTGTTGCCCATTTCGCCGTCGATCTTCAGCACGCCGTCGTAGTTGGCGAGCATGTGCCCGGCCACCGGACGCGTGAACGCGTACTGCGTGTCCGTATCGACGTTCATCTTGATCACACCATAGGAAACGGCGTCAGCGATTTCCTGGTCAGAAGAACCCGAACCGCCGTGGAACACCAGATCAAACGGGTTCTCCTTGCCGATCTTGGCACCCACCTCGGCCTGGATCTGCTTGAGCAGCTCCGGGCGCAGCTTCACGCCACCGGGCTTGTACACGCCGTGGACGTTACCGAACGTCAGCGCCGTCAGGTAACGGCCGTTCTCGCCCGTACCCAGCGCCTCGATGGTCGCGAGGGCATCTTCGGTGGTGGTGTAGAGCTTCTCGTTGATCTCGTTCTCCACGCCGTCTTCCTCGCCACCGACGGTGCCGATTTCAACCTCGAGCATCATCTTCGCCGCGCCGGAACGCTCCAGCAGCTCGCGGGCGATGCGCAGGTTGTCTTCGAGGGTCTCGTGCGAGCCGTCCCACATGTGCGAGTTGAAGATCGGGTTCCGGCCAGCCTTGACCTCAGCCTCCGAAGCGGCCAGCAGCGGCAGGACAAAGCCGTCCAGCTTGTCCTTGGGGCAGTGGTCCGTGTGCAGCGCAATGTTGACGTTGTAGTTCTTGGCCACTTCGCGGGCAAAGGCGGCGAAACCGAGCGAACCGGCAACCATGTCCTTGACCGATGCACCGGACCAGTACGCTGCGCCACCGGTGGAAACCTGGATAATGCCATCGGACTCAGCCTCGGCGAACCCGCGGATGGCTGCATTCAGGGTCTGCGACGACGTCACATTGACCGCCGGAAACGCAAAGCCCCCGGCCTTGGCACGGTCGATCATCTCGGAGTAGATCTCTGGGGTTGCAATGGGCATGCTGACTCCTATGCTGAGTTTTCGTCTGTGGGTTGTGACCCTGGAGTAGACCTCTTACGGCTAGCCACCATCCTAGCCATTTCTGTGCAGGGGCAGTGTTTCGGGTCACGCGGACGGGTAACACTCACGCTCACAAAGCCAACTCGGCGCGGGTCAGAAGTGGCGCGGGTCAGACGGGCTGGCTAAAAACGTGCCGGCGGATCCAGGCGTGCATGGCGACAGCCGCGGCGGAGGCGGCGTTGATGGAGCGGGTGGAGCCGAACTGCTCGATGGACAGGGTGGCCAAGGCCGCCTCATGGACCTCCGGCGTCAGCCCGGGCCCTTCCTGGCCGAACACCAAGACGCAGTCCTTGGGCAGCTCATAGGTTTCCAGGGGCACGGAGTCCGGGAATATGTCGATGCCAATGATAGCGAGCCCCTCCCCCTGCGCCCAGGCCACAAAGTCTTCCACGGTGGGGTGGTGGCGGATGTGCTGGTAGCGGTCGGTGACCATGGCCCCGCGCCTGTTCCACCGGCGTCGCCCGATGATGTGGACTTCCTTGGCGAGGAACGCGTTGGCGGTGCGCACCACGGTGCCGATATTGAGGTCGTGCTGCCAGTTTTCAATGGCGATGTGGAAGTTATGCCGCTTGGAATCGAGGTCAGCCACGATCGCGTCATGCTTCCAGTAGCGGTACTGGTCCACCACGTTGCGCCGGTCGCCGTCTGCCAGCAGTTCATGATCCCAATGGTCGCCTTCAGGCAGCTCGCCGTCCCAGGGCCCGACGCCGACCTCCGCATTGGGTTCCGGCGCCTCCTCTGGCAGTGGAACGGGCAGCGGCGGGGCTTGGGGAAGGTCAGTCACACTTCAACTCTAGCCGCGTCAGTCCTGGGTACTGATGCCCGGCTGCACGGTTTTTCTCAGGCCTCGAGTGTTGCCGGGCAAGAAGGATGAAAGACTGGACCAGGAATAGGCACATCTCACGGAGGTAAGCGTGGCAGAAGCAGACCAGGTACAGGGTTCACAGGCGGTCTACCGCAACGGCCAGGAGATCGAATGCTGGCTGACAGACATGGACGGCGTGCTCGTCCACGAAAACCATGCCGTCCCGGGGGCTGCCGAGCTGATCCAGCGCTGGGTGGACACGTCCAAGCGGTTCCTGGTGCTGACCAACAACTCGATCTTCACGCCCCGGGACCTGGCCGCCCGGCTGCGTGCTTCCGGGCTGGAAATTCCCGAGGAAAACATCTGGACGTCCGCGCTGGCCACAGCCCACTTCCTGAAGGACCAGGTGCGCGGTTCCGGCTCCGGGAACCGGGCCTACACGATCGGCGAGGCAGGACTGACGACGGCGCTGCACGAGGCCGGCTTCATCCTCACCGACCAGGACCCGGACTTTGTGGTGCTCGGCGAAACCCGGACGTACTCCTTTGAGGCCATCACCATGGCCATCCGGCTGATCCTGGCCGGAGCCCGCTTTATTGCCACCAATCCGGACGCCACCGGCCCGTCCAAGGACGGTCCCATGCCCGCGACGGGGGCCATTGCGGCCCTCATCACGAAGGCAACCGGCCGGGAGCCGTACATTGTGGGCAAACCGAATCCCATGATGTTCCGGTCCGCCATGAACCAGATCGATGCGCACTCCGAGACCACGGCGATGATCGGGGACCGGATGGACACCGACATTATTGCCGGCATGGAGGCAGGCCTGCACACGGTGCTGGTCCTCACCGGAATTACGCAGCGCGAAGACATTGCCGCCTATCCGTTCCGGCCCAACCAGGTGCTGAACTCCGTGGCCGACCTGAAGAACCAGATTTAGAAGACCGCCACCTTCGAGCCGCCGCGGGGCAGCGGGAAAAAGTCGTCCATCAGCCGCTCCACGATGGGCCGGTAGATGAGCGGATTCCAGCCGGGGCTCGCGTGCGCCGGCAGGGCACCGTCCGTTTGCAGGTCCGTGGAGACCATCTGGGGTTGGAACGCTGCCGACCACGCGTCCTTGGCCGTCGGGTAGCGGACCGTGCGGTCTTTCGGGTTGCCGATATACGCCATCCGCGTGCCGCCGAGCTTGTCCACAAACCGGTTTCCATCGAAGTGGTAGATGTAGGCCGACTCGGACTGGATGAGCACACTGGACGGGGCGATCGGGGACAACTGCTCCATGGTCTGGTCCAGGATCTGCCGCCAGGTCCGCTCGTCCTTATGGATGACGCGCTCCCCCAGTTCGTAGCTGCCGCGGACCACCGACGGGACCCGGAAGCCGTTCTCGTACAGGAACACCACGCCGTCGAACCAGCTCTCATCCAGCACGTCGCTCCGGCTGTAGGGGCTGGAATCCAACAGGATGAAGTCGACCTCCACGCCGTGGAATTCCCTTAGCCGCGCGGCCACCTGGGTGGCCACCATGCCGCCGAAGCTGTGGCCGTAGAAGAAAAGCTTGGTAAGCTTTTTCGCCCGGACATGCTCGATGACGGCGATCACCACCTCATCAATGTCCAACCCCTGGTTGGAATAGCCGACGGCGGCAAGCTGGCCACGCTTGTTCAGCGCACCACGCATGACGTTCAGGATCCAGAGCGCCTCTTCCCAGCTGGTCTTGTAGCCGGGGAAGAGGAACCAGCTGGCGTTCGGGTAATAGGCGTCGGCGAAATCGTCCGCGATCTGCAGGATCCTGGTGACCCGCCGTTCCGCCTGGATGCGGCGGGTAACCAGCATGTCTGCTGCCAGCAGGGCAGAGGCACCCGTTCCGGCCAGGAACCCGCGGCGCGAAAACCGCTTGAGTACGGCGGCACTGGCAAGCAGCCGGGCTTGATGGGCACCAGGCTGTTCCTGCGGATCTGTTTCCTCGCTGTACGACACACCTCTACCGTAGCCACAGCGGAAGCCGCCGCTGCAACCCGGGCCTGGGGCAACCCTGGCCCGGAGTCGCGGCCCTACTTGCTGCGAGAGGCCGGACTAGGACAGGCCCAGCTCGTCCTTGCCGAAGGCGAACAGGTAGGGCACACCGGTCTCGGCTTCGATTCTTTCCTTGGAGCCAGTGTCCCGGTCCACAATGACGGCCACGGCAACCACGTTGCCGCCGGCCTTCCGGACACCCTCAACAGCGGTGAGTGCGGAGCCGCCGGTGGTGGACGTATCCTCCAGCACCAGGACCTTGCGGCCCTCAACCGATGGGCCTTCAACTTGGCGGCCCATGCCGTAGGACTTCTGGGCCTTGCGGACCACAAACGCGTCCACGGTGCGGCCGGCGTCCACGGCGGAGTGCATAACAGCGGTGCCCACGGGGTCAGCACCCATCGTCAGGCCACCTGCGCACTCAAAGTCGATTCCGGCGTCGTCCGTCAATGCCAGCATGACCTGGCCCACGAGCTTGGAGGCCTCATGGTGCAGCGTGATGCGGCGCAGATCGATGTAGTAGTCGGCCTCGGCACCGCTGGAGAGGATCACCTTGCCGCGGACCACGGCAAGTTCCTTGATCAGTTCCAGCAGGCGGGCACGGGCAGCGGCGGCGTCAAGAGGGGAAGTCATGGTGTCCAGTTTAGTGGTTGCCCGATTTGTGACGGCGCGCCAAGCCGGGCAGCTTTGCTGCATGCTGCGGCTGACCGCGGCGGGCGAAGGAAGGCGCATGTTCCGGCCGGGGCCCGAACGCGATGAGCCGCGGCATGAGTCGCCGGACCATCGGGGCGTGCCTCACCACAAACAGCAGGGCCGGCGGAGGCCCGGTCCTCTTTCCGGCGAACAATGGGACGAACACTGCGCGGTGCAGGATCCGCTGCACCGTCTGGACAACCACGGTGGGCATCCTGCGCCTCCGTTCCACTCCAGCGAGATCCTGCACCGATACGTGCCCCCGGAGAAGTGCCGGCGCCAGCCGGGCCGCTGCCGCCACGGCATCCTGGATGGCCAGGTTAATGCCCACGCCACCCACCGGGGACATGGCATGGGCAGCGTCGCCAATGCACAACATCCCGTCCACGTACCAGCGCCGCAGCCGGTCCAGGCGCACATCCAGCCAGTGCAGGTCCTCGATGGACCGGATCGAATCCACCCGGTCAGCCAGGTCAGGACGCAGTCCGGAAACGCGCTCCCTGAACCCTTCCACCCCCTCGGCCCGGATCCGCGCGTCTTCTCCCTTCGGGCCGATATATCCCATCTGGTAATAGTCGTCGCGGTACAGGGCGATCATGGCTTCCCGGCCTCGGAATGCCGGGACGATTCCCGCCACGGCGCCCTTCTCCGAGGCATGGCGCGGAAGCCTGAACCACCACGTGTCGAAGGGGACGGGGTAGTTCCTTGGCTTCAGCCCGGCGGCCCGGCGCAGCACTGACTGGCGCCCATCAGTGGCCACCACAAGGTCCGCATGAAGTGCACCTTCACGGCCGTCGCGTGTGTGGTAGCGGACGCCGGCGACGCGTCCGCCGTCGAACATTAACGACATTGCTTCGTGTTGCATCCGGAGCGTGAAGGTGGGTTCGCGCGCGGCCTCGGTGGCTAGGAAGTTCAGGAAGTCCCACTGCGGCATCATGGCAATGTAGTTGTACGGGGGCTTCAGGGACGCGAAATCCCCGAAAGTGACCAAGCCGGCGCCCGGGATGGGGAAGGCAACGTTGTCCAGCCTGCTCTGTGGAAGCTGACGGAAGCTGGCGCCCAGTCCCAATTCGTCGATCAGCCTGATGGTGGAGGCATGCACGGTGTCGCCGCGGAAATCCCGGAGGAAGTCGCCGTGCTTTTCGAGGACCGTGACGTCGACGCCGGCCCGGGCGAGCAGCAGCCCCAGCATCATGCCCGCCGGCCCACCGCCGACAACGGCGCACCCTGTTCGCTCCATGCACTAACGGTACGCCGCACATGTTGTGGCCGCACTCGCCTGGTTTGGGACGCGGAAATGGCCCTGTGACGCAGAAGCGGACCGTCGCTACGCGTATCCGCGTAGCGACAGTCCGTCTGCGAGTCGTCAGCCTAAAACCGCAGCGATAACCCTAGAGCCGGGTGTCGAAGGAATCGCAGAAGACATTCTCGTTGAACGTCCCCTGGAACTCGGACTTGCCCATGATCTTCTCGATGGTGGCCCGGATAGCCTCCACGGTTCCCGCATGCGCATGGATGGCGGTCTTGACCATCGGCACGTCGATGAGGTGGTTGGGCTGGTTCAGCGACACAAACACTGTGGGAACCTCGGTGACGTACCACGGGATTTCCGCGGCCATCGGGGTGGACCACTTGATCCGGATCGCCGCTTCCTGGGCGAAGCCCTTGACGTTCGCGAAGACAAACGCCGCGTCATACTTGTCCGCGTAGTCGCCGGTGGCTTCCTCGGAGATGACGGACATGAAATTGACGCCCGTCTCCCCAGCCGCCTTGCGCTGATCGGCAGTCTTGAACACGTGCACCTCGAAGCCGGCTTTTTCCAGCTCGTCCTTGACCGTGTTCAGGTAGGCCAGCGGGTCCGCCATGGTGAAGTCCGGGCCGCCGGAGATGCCGTACAGGCGGATCCGCTTGTGCGTTTCCGGCCGGATGGGCAAATTGTTGGCAGTGTCCTTGACCAGGGTGACGGTCTTGTCCGCGATCTCCGCGGCGACGGCGCGGTGCTCCGCGCTGCCGATCTTTGCCAGGGCTTCCACCGGAGGAGCCAGTTCGTTGCGAGCCTTGAGGTGCAGCCCCAACGAGGCCTTGAGGGCCAGGATGCGGCGCAGGGCGTCATGTAGGCGCTGCTCGGTGATGACGCCGGACTTGTAGCCATCCAGCATGTACTGGAAGTCTTCGTCGGCGTTGCGGAAGAACAAGAACATGTCGCAGCCGGCGGCAATGGTCGCAGGAACCAGGTCCTTGCGCTTCATGGCCTGCGTGAGCCCGATCATCTGCGAGGCGTCCGTGAGAATGAGCCCGTTGAAACCGAGCTCGCCGCGCAGCAGGTCCTGGAGCAGTTCCGGGGCCAGCGTGGCGGGACGGATGTCCTTGTCCGCGAGGCCCGGGCGGAAGTGCCGGGAAAGCTCCGGCGCACCGATGTGCCCGATCATGATCGACTGCACGCCATGCCCGATCATTTCGCGGTACACGTGGCCGTACGTCGTGTTCCACTCGTCGTAGCCGAGAGTGTTGTAGGACGTGACCACGTGCTGGTCGCGCTCGTCCATGCCGTCGCCCGGGAAGTGCTTCATGGCACAGGCAGTGGGCGATTCACTGATGCCGTCGAAGTACTCCTTGGCCCGTTCCACCACGATCTCCGGCGTGTTGCCGAAGGCCCGGGTGGAGATGACCGTGTTCCGCCAGTTGTAGTGGATGTCCACGATCGGGGCGAAGGCCCAGTTGCAGCCCAGGGCGGCGGTTTCCACACCGGCAACCTGGCCCATCCGGCGTGCGATGGACTTGTCCGGGTGCGAACCTGCCTGCAGGTGCGTGGACACAAACGTGCCGTCGTCGCAGCTTCCGGCGCCACCCATTTCCGGGTTGGAGGCCACCAACAGCGGCACCTTGGACTTCGACTGCGCGTGCCGGATGTGTTCCTGCACGGCAGCGGACGGGCCCGGCCGGTAACGCATGCCGCCCACATGGAAGTTCTCCAGCACACCGTCGAGGTACTCCGGGGAGTAATCGTTGTTGTGGTTGATGAACAGCTGCCCGATCTTTTCCTCAAGCGTCATCGATTCCAGAGTGGTGTTCACCCAGGTGATCGCTGCAGCATCCAGGTTGAACGGCGCGGCCTGGAGGTCGACGTCGAACTGGCGCCCCGGGGAGCCAGCGGCACCGGCCGCGGCAGTTCCGTTACCGTGGGCGGAGCTTCCGACGGCGGCAGTCACCGCAGCTGCGATGCCCGCCAATGCGTCGGCCACGACCTGGTCCACTGGGCCGGCGATGTCAACCACAATGCCTGCCTCATCGGCTTCGAGCGCTTCGAGGGTGGCGAGCTGGGATTCCAGCAGTGCGGGCGGCATAAAGTGCCCGGAGCGGCCTTCAGTCCGTGCCCTAAGAACCTCTTTGCCGCCGTGCAGATGCAGGAATACCGTGTCCGGCGCCTGGGCGCGGATGGCGTCGCGGTAGCTGCGGCGAAGAGCAGAGCAGGCCAGAACCAGGCCGCCCTTGGCGGCTGCCAGCTCGGAGCCCACTGTGGCGAGCCACGGCCAGCGGTCCTCGTCGGTCAGCGGAGTGCCAGCTGCCATCTTGGCGACGTTCTCCACAGGGTGGAGGGAATCGCCGTCGAGGAACTGGATGCCCAGCTCGCGGGCCACCAGGTCACCGATGGTGGTCTTGCCGCAACCGGAGACGCCCATCACGATGACGTGGGGACCGGCGCCGCCCACCGTGGAGGTGGAAGTGGTGGCGGTCACCAGTCGTGCACCGTTCCGTCTACCAGACGGTTGTACGGCAGGTAGGCCTGCTGGTACGGGTACGCGGCTGCGGCTTCCTCGTTGAATTCGACGCCGATGCCGGGCTTGTCGCCCGGGTGCAGGTAGCCGTCCTTGAAGGTCATGGACTGCTCGAAGACCTCGTTGGTCTTGTCCGAGTGCTGCATGTATTCCTGGATGCCATAGTTGTGGATGGCCAGGCCCACGTGCAGCTGGGCGGCGAAGCCCACCGGGGAAATGTCCGTGGGCCCGTGGAAGCCGGACTTGATCTGGTACTGGGCGGCGAAATCCATGACTTTCTTCAGCGGGGAAATGCCGCCGAAGTGGGTGGAGGCTGCGCGCACGTAGTCGATCAGCTGTTCCTTGATCAGGGTCTGGTAGTCCCACACGGTGTTGAAGATTTCACCGATGGCCAGCGGGGTGGTGGTGTGCTGGCGGACCAGGCGCAGGCCCTCCTGGTTTTCGGCCGGGGTGCAGTCCTCAAGCCAGAAGAGATCGTACGGTTCCAGTGCCTTGCCGAGCTTGGCGGCCTGGATGGGCGTCATGCGGTGGTGACCATCATGCAGCAGCGGGATTTCGGGGCCGAACTCGTTGCGCACGGCTTCGAACACGGTGGGCAGGTGGCGCAGGTAGGCGCGGGTGTCCCAGTCCTCTTCCTGCGGGAACGCGCCGCGGCCGGCGGGTTCGTAGTCGTAGCGTTCGCCCGATGCCTGGGCCTGGGCGGCCACACCGTAGACGGCCTTGATGCCGGGGACAGCTGTCTGGATGCGAATGGACTTATAGCCCAGTTCCAGGTGCTCACGGACGGAATCGAACAGCGACTCAGTGTCCGCGCCGGAAGCGTGGCCGTAGGCGCGCAGGCCGTTGCGTGAGGCACCGCCCAGGAGCTGGTAGACCGGCATGTTCGCCATCTTGCCCTTGATGTCCCACAATGCCATGTCGACGGCGGCGATTGCCGCCATGGTGACCGGGCCGCGGCGCCAGTAGGAGCTGCGGTACAGGAACTGCCAGGTGTCCTCGATCCGGTGCGGATCCTTGCCGATCAGCAGCTGGGCCACGTGCTCTTTGAGGTACGCGGCAACAGCCAGTTCGCGGCCGTTCAGGGTGGCGTCACCGATGCCGGTGACCCCGTCGTCCGTAGTGATGCGCAGGGTCACGAAGTTACGTGACGGGCTTGTCACGAAGACTTCAGCGGCAATGATTTTCACGGCAGATCCTTTCGGGGACTTCTGGTCAGTTGGTGGTGCTGGACGTTAGTGGCTGGCGGTTTTGCCGGCGCCAACCGGCGTGCCGGCGTCAGTGGTGGTGCTGGTTTCAGCCGGCGTGCTGGCGTCAGCGTCGTCGCCGGCGCCCACAGTTTTGGTCCGGCGTTCCTGGATCTCCTTAAGGATTTCCGCGTGCTTGGCGTCGGTCAGCGTGTACTTGGTCATAACCAGTACCGCAAGGATAGTCAGTACGGCAGGGATTGCGCCCGCGGCAATCTGAATGCCGTACAGGGCCTCCGCGGTCTGGGCCGTGCCGGACTTGTAACCGCCCAGTGCCAGGGCGTACGCCGCCAGGGCGCCGCCCACAGCCTGGCCGGACTTGCGGGTGAAGGAGAACAGGGCGTACGTGATGCCCTCGGTGCGGACACCGGTCCGCCATTCGCCGTACTCCACCGTGTCGGCTTCCAGCGCCCACACCACGATGTTGACGGCAAGGACACCCACGAGGCTGATCACGAGGCCGGTAAAGCCCATCCAGACCTGGCCGGTTGGAGTGAAGAAGATGATCGCACCGCCGATGACAGTGACCAGGGAAGAGTAGATGTAGACGCGCTTCTTGCCCACATTACGGACAAGCTTGGGCATAAAGGCGGCCAGGAAGAAGGTAAGCGCCAGCTGGATGATGGACAGTACCGGGTACAGGTCCAGGCGGCCCAGGACATCGCGCAGGTAGTACAGCTGCACGGAGGTCAGGGCGAGGTAGCCGGAGAGGAAGAAGAAGGAGCTCAGGCACAGCATCAGGAGGGGCTTGTTGCCTTTAAGCGTGTCAACGCTCTGCTTGAACGTCACCTTGGGGACGGCGCGGTGCACGCGTTCCTTGGCTGTCAATGCGGTGAAGAAGTAGAGCGCCGCCCCGATGACAACAAAGATCAGGGTGATGGTGGTGAAGGTCGACTGGAGATCCGCACCGGGCTTGATCAGCGGTGCAACGAAGATGCCCAGGGCGGAGCCCACCAGCAGGGCACCCACCATGCGGGCCGAGCCCAGCTTTGCGCGTTCCCCCGGATCCTGCGTCATGGCGCCGGCCAGCGAGCCGTACGGAATGTTTACGAGGCTGTAGGCAAGACCGAGGGCCGCGTAGGTGACGTACGCGTACAGCAGCGTGCCGGATTCGCCAAGCTGCGGAATGGAGAAGGTTGCCACGCTCAAAAGGAGCAGGGGGATGGAGCCGAACATGATGAACGGACGGAACTTACCGAAGCGCTTGCTGAAGGTGCGGTCAACGATCCGACCGGCGAAGACGTCGGCGAAGGCGTCAAAGAGCCTTACTACCAGCAACAGGGTTCCAGCGGCTGCTGCGGAGATACCGGCAACATCGGTGTAGTACACCAGCAGGAACATGGTGGCGGTGGTGAATGCGAGGTTGTTAGCTGCATCGCCGGCACCATAGCCGATGATGCTGAGCTTGTTTAGCTTTTTCATGAATTGGGCTCCTTTACCCTTGCCGCCGTGTTGGCCAGCGATCCGGCGCGGGTACCGCCGTGTGTTTCTCGTTGCCTGTAATCCTAGTCACTTGGCAATAAAATGGCAAGCGGTTGCCACAAATTTCTGTTGAAGCTTCACAAAACGCACGTCATCGAAACAGCACTGCCCGGTCCAAGACCCTGGACCGGGCAGTGCTGTTCATTAAGCAGTAGAAGTGCGGCTTGCGCGTGGTGCTTAGGAGCCCGCCGCGAATGTCCCGAGCAGGCCGGAAACCAGCTCCACGACGGAATCGTCCGCTGCGACGGCAGGATCCACCAGCGCCAGGACCGCCCGCACGCGCTCGGTGCCTTCCAGCTGGGTGGCCGCGGCCACCTCACTTGCCAGCGGATCGTGAAACGTCTCCGCCGCTGCACTGAAATCAATCCAGGCCGCGATCATCAGCGCCGCAGCGGCACCGGACTTGCCCTGGGCCCGTTCGGCCGAGAGGACAGGCACGGCCCGCATGCGCAGCTTGGTGCTGCCGTCCATGGCGATCTGGGCCAGGTGGTGGGCGATGTGCGCATTGCTGAAGCGGGCCAGCAGGGCGGCGCGGTACGCCGGGATCTGCAGGTCCGCGCCACCAGCCGCGGCGCCGGACAGGTTCGCCTCGGCTTCGTCCCAAAAGCTTTCGACGGCGTTCAGGCACTGCGGGTCCGCGAGGGCCTGCGCCACCGTGGTGTGTCCGCGGAGCTGGCCAGCGTAGGCCAGCAGGGAATGAGCGCCGTTCAGGAGCCACAGCTTGCGGTTCTCGTAAGGCTCGATGTGGTCGACGAAGACAGCGCCGGCATCTTCCCAGCGCGGACGGCCGGCGGGGAAATCTCCGCTGAGCACCCAGTTGGTGAAGGGCTCAGCCACTACGGGCGAGTTGTCCCGGTAGCCGCAGGCGGCCTCGACGGCGGCGATGTCCGCTTCCGTGGTGCGCGGGGTGATGCGGTCCACCGACGTGCTGACAAAGCTGACGTTTTCCTCGACCCAGGCCGCGAGCTCCGCGTCCCAGGCCTGCGCCAGGCCCGCCACGGCGTTGCGGGCTACCGTGCCGTTGTTGGCGAGGTTGTCGCAGCAGACAACGGCGAGCGGTCCGGCTCCGGCAGCCCGGCGCGCGGCGAGGGCGAAGACAAGCCGGCCCAGCGGCGTCGACGGGCTTCCGCTGCCGGAAGCCAGCAGCGCAAGGTCACTGACGACGTCGGACGCCGTAGTGTCCAGCTGTCCGTCGGCACCGAGCCGGTACGCCGCTTCCGTGACCGTCAGGGTGACCATGGCGGTGGCAGGTGCCGAAACGAGCTCTGCGAGCCGCTGCACGTCGGCGCCGTCTACCGCTTCAACGATGCTGCCGACGACGGCGAACGAGTCGCCGCTGTCAGCGCGCTCCACGAGCGTGAAGAGGCCGTCCTGCTCGGCAAGGGCCAGGGCAGCGTCCGGGCGGCGGCCGGTGAAAGCCGCAATGCCCCAGTCAGCGGCGTCGCTGGCCTGGCTCGTGTACCAGGCCTGGTGCGACCGGTGGAAGGCACCGAGTCCGAGGTGGACGATCCGCACCGGCGGTTTGGCTGAGGCGTGGACGGTCCGGTTCAGCTGCGGCAGGGATTCGTCAGCCTTGCCTGTTGCGTCGGTCTGTTCGATGCTCACAGTTTGAAAACCCTTCGCGGGGAGGAATCGACGGTGTCCACGATGATTTCGTGGGCGCGGTCTTCACTGACACGGTGCTCGGCCACGAGGCGGGCCAGGAAGGAGGCTTCGATCCGGCGGGACGCGTCATGGCGGGCGGGGATGGAGCAAAAGGCCCTGGTGTCGTCGATGAAACCGGAAGAACGGGAGAAGCCGGCCGTTTCGGTAACAGCGGAGCGGAACCGGAGCATGGCATCCGGGGCGTCCAGGAACCACCAGGGTGCGCCCAGGTAGACGGACGGGTAGAAGCCGGCCAGCGGTGCGAGCTCGCGGGAGAACACGGTCTCGTCCAGGGTGAACAGCACCAGGTGGAAGTCCTTGGCCGTGCCGAAGTCCTGCAGCAGCGGCCGGATGGCCTCGGTGTAGTTGGTGGCGAACGGGATGTCGTGGCCGGTGTCCGCGCCGAAGGCCTCGAACGTGGCGGTGTGGTGGTTCCGGAACGAACCCGGGTGGATGGTCATGACCAGGCCGTCCTCAACCGACATGCGACCCATCTGGTACATCATGTGCGCCTCGAAGGTGTTGCGGTCCTCGGCCGTGGCCTTGCCGGCGCGGGCGAGTTCGAAGATCCGCTCGGCTTCGGCGCGGTCCAGCTTGAGCGTTGCCGGGGTGGCCACACCGTGGTCCGCCGAGACGGCGCCGTGCTCCACGAAGTAGCGGCGGCGGTTTTCCAGGGCGGTGATGTAGCCCGCGTAGCCGGTTGCGCCGTCAGCGGCGGAATCGATCAGGCGGTCAACGTTGGCGCTCCAGGTAGGGTGCGCGATGTTCAGGTAAGCGTCCGGGCGGAACGTCGGCAGGACGCGGCCGTTGAAGGTGGCGTCTTCGGCGATGGCCTTGTGGCTGGCGAGGTTGTCCAGGGGATCGTCCGTGGTGGCAAGGACCTCGATGTTGAAGTCCTTGAAAAGCTGGCGGGGACGGAAGCCTGGCTCCAAGAGCTTCGCGGCGATGGCGTCATAGCTGGCGTCGGCGGACATCTCGCCCAGGTCTGCGCCCAGGTTGAAGACGCTGTCGAACTGGTTGCGCAGCCAGTAGCCGGAGGCCGTGCCTTCGAAGAGCGGCCAGGCATCCACGAACGTCCGCCAGATCTCGCGTGACTCGGGCGTCGTGGGACCGCCGCCGCGCAGCTTGTCCAAGGGGGCGCCGTTGGCGTGGATCAGGCGCGTGACGTAGTGGTCCGGGCTGACGAGCAGCGCTGCCGGGTCAGGGAACGGCGTGTTGTGCTCGATGACGGCGGCGTCAACGTGGCCATGCGGGGAGATAATGGGGAGGTCCTGTACGCGCGCAAGAAGGTCCCGCGCAATGCTCCGCGTTCCTGGGTCAGCGGGCAGGAGCCTGTCTGGGTTGGCAGCAATCGACTGTGACATAGATCAATAATCTGCCTGGCGCAGAGTTTTGTCAATCGGTTGCCATGAATTGCCAAATGCTGGAATTGGCCCGCCGGGACTCACCTCGCGGGCAGGATCCTACCGCTGGAGCCGCGCAGCACCAGCTCAGTCTCGACGCTCAAGGTTCCGGCCTGTTCCCCGCTTCCGTGAAGAAAGTCCAGCAGGCGCTTGGCGGCTGCCTCGCCGCACTCCCCCAGCGGCGAACGCACGGTGGTGAGCGGTGGCGTCGTGAAATCCGCGCCGAAAATGTCGTCAAAGCCAATGATGCTGACGTGGTCAGGCACCACTACGCCGGCAGCCTGGAGCTCCTGCATAAGCCCGATGGCCAGCAGGTCGTTGTACGTCAGGACCGCCGTGGCGCCACTGGCGCGGACATCACGCGCAGTCTTCCGGCCGCCGTCGACCGTTGGTTTGGTGGATTCGAGCCGCACTGCCTCGAGCCGGGACCAGTCGCAGGCTGCTTGCACACCCTCCCACCGGCGTTCGGACATCCAGGATTCCGGCGGCCCCGCCACATAGGCAACCTTCGTGTGGCCGTTGGCGGCCAGGCTGCGGACCGCCTCGCTGATCCCCTTGTTGACGTCCGGCACCACGCACGGCACGCCCTCCACTTCGCGGTTGATGACCACCACGGGCTTGTCTTGGGCCAGGGCGCGGATGTTGTCATCGTCCATGCGTGGGCTCGCCAGAATAAGGCCATCCACGGTGGCCATCAGCCGCCGGGCGGCAGTCAGTTCAGTTGCCGCGGACTCCGCCGATTCGGCGAGCACCAGAGTGTAGTCCCGGCTGGTTGCCGTGGTCTCGGCGCCGCGGATGATGTCAAAGAAGGTGGGGTTGGTAATGTCCGCGACGATGAGGCCGAACGTATTGGTCTTTCCTGTGGGAAGGGCGCGCGCGAACGGATTGACCTGGTAGTTCAGCTCGGCGGCCGCATCCTCGATGAGCTTTTGTGTTTTGGAGCTGACCCTGCCCGGCTTGCTGAGTGCCCGGGATACGGTGGACGCGTTGACGCCGGCCAACTTGGCGATGTCGTAGATCGTCGCGTTGGATTTGCCGTCGCGGCCGTTCTTCTTAGCCGAGCCAGCTGACGGGGCTGGCTTGTCCGGCGTTTGGGGTTCAGTCACCGCCCTATCCTAACGATGAAACCACTCAAGCAGGTGGCAGCTGCGGCCGTTTTGATGGTCCAAAACGGCCACAGCTGCTACTCAGCCCCGCTACTCACTCAGGAGGTTAGGCGCGCTGGGGGAACTTGCCCTCTTCGGCGATGCGCTTGTTGAGCTCGGCGAGGAACTCGTTCTCGTCGAAGTCCAGTCCAACTTCCTTGCCGGTCCATGCGGAGAGGTGGATGGCGTTGGCCAGGCGGACGCCGTTGATGCCGTCCGAGCCCGGAGCGAGCAGCGGCGTGCCGTCCAGGATGTTGGCGGCGAAGTTCTCCAGGACGCCTGCGTGCTGTCCGCCCCAGACGGACTCGAACTCGATGACCTCGGTGGTGTAGTACTGCTCCGGGTTCAGCTGGCCCATAAAGAGCTTGCGGACATCGTCCATGTCCATGCCGTCGCTGAGTTCGCGCTCGGGCTTGTGCAGACGTGTGACCGTGGCGGTCTTGCTGCCTTCGACGACGATCTTGCCCTGGTCCCCCAGGATTTCGAAGCGGTCGGTTCCGGTCAGGTCGTGCGTGGCGGTGACAAAAACGCCGGTAACGCCGTCTCCGTAGTCAACCACCGCGGTCACTTCATCTTCGACGGCGATGTCGCGGCGGAAGCCGAAGGAAACCTTGGAGTAGACGGACTTCGGGACGCCGCAGATCCACTGCCACAGGTCCAGCTGGTGCGGGGCCTGGTTGACCAGGACGCCTCCGCCTTCGCCGCCCCACGTCGCGCGCCATTCGCTGGAGTTGTAGTAACCCTGCGGACGCCACCAGTTGGTGATGATCCAGTTGCTGCGGCGGATCTTGCCGATCTCGCCGTTTTCCACAATCTCTTTGAGCTTCTTGTACAGCGGGTTGTTGCGCTGGTTGAACATGATGCCGAAGGAGAGTTCCGGCTTGCTGGCAGCGAACTCGTTCAGTTCCTTGACCTGCTTGGTGTAGACGCCGGCCGGTTTCTCCACCAGCGCGTGGATGTTGCGCTTCAGGGTCTCGATGCCCATTTCCGGGTGCAGGAAGTGCGGCACGCAGGTCACGACGGCGTCAACGTCGCCGCTTTCCAGCATGGCGATGTAGTCGTCATAGAAGGGAGCGTCGGGGTATGTGGCGGAGGCAATCTCCTTCTTGGCCGGGTCGGTGTCGCAGATGGCTCCGATCACCATGTTGGGGACCATGCCGTCGGTGATGAACTTGGCGTAAGCGCCGCCCTGCTGGCCCAGGCCGATGATGCCGAGGCGTACTTTCTTGCTCACAGTTGTTTATCCTTTTCCGTTGGTTGAGCTTGTCGAAAAGATTGTGGAAATCGGTCCGGCTAGAAGAGTTCGGACTGGCCCAGGGCCACCAGGTTGTCGTAGGAGGTCTGCAGCGCTTCCCAGACCGTGCGGCCATAGAGTTCATCCTGCTCCACCAGCAGGTACTGCGCGCCGGCAGCCTGCGCGGCTGGGATGATGGATGCGAAGTCCAGGTTGCCTTCGCCCACTTCGGCGAACTGGACAACATTCTTGAACTCGGCCATGAAGCCCATAAAGTCGCCGGAATCCAGCAGACCCATGGCCGACTCCGGCATTTGGCCTATCCGGTAGTCCTTCAGATGGACCATGGCCGTGCGGCCGGCGTACTTTTCCAGCGTGCGGACCGGGTCCAGGCCGCCGCGCTGGACCCAGTGCACGTCGATTTCCATGCCCATGGCCGGGGAGTTCTCCGCAATGATGTCCAGCATGTATTTGCCGTCGAACTTCGCGAACTCGATGTGGTGGTTGTGGTAGTACAGCCCCAGGCCCTGCTCCTGAAGGCGCTCGGCATACTCGTTGGCCTGCTTGGCGAAGTCAATCACCGCGCCGATGGACGTCATCGCCTCGAACGGCAGCATACCGATCCGCAGCAACTTCGAGTCCAGGCTCTTTGCGTCATCCACGATCTTGTCAAAGTGCTCCGCCAGGGAATCGCCGGGCCGGCCCTTGGGGGTCTCCATGGCCACGGAAAGGGCTGCGATGTCCATGCCCAGCTCGCTGCGGGACCGGTCCAGTTCAGCGACGTTTTCCGGCGTCATCGGGATCTGGGAGATCTCGACGGCGTTGTAGCCGATGTCGCTGACCTTGCGGAGCGTTTCGAACGCCCCGATTTCGGTGAAGCTGTCCTTCAGCATCATTGCCTGTACGCCAATTTTGGCCACGTTATTCCTCCATTGTTGTTGCTGTTGCGTTAGTTCGGGCACCAGCCCTAGGCAAGGACAGCGGCCTGCTCGTTCTGCTGGCGCTGTTCTTCGAGCAGCCGGTGACGGTCGGCACGGCGCTTCTCCTGGCGGTCCGGATCCGGCACCGGGGAAGCGAGCAGCAACCGCTGCGTGTAGGGGTGCTCGGGGTTGCGCGTGACGATCTCTGCGGGCCCCTGCTCCACGATTTCTCCACGGTACATCACGGCTACACGGTGGCTGATGTGGCGGACCACGTCAAGGTCATGGGAGACAAACAGGTAGGAGACGCCCGTGTCCTTCTGGATCTGCAGGAAGAGATCCAGGACGCGGGCCTGGGTGGAGAGGTCAAGTGCGCTGACCGGCTCATCACAGACGATGAGCTTGGGAGACAGTGCCAAGGCGCGGGCAATCGCCACGCGCTGGCGCTGGCCGCCGCTGAACTCGCGCGGAAGCCGGTGGATGGCGTCCGACGGGAGGCCAACCTGGTCCAGGAGTTCCTTCACGCGCTTCTTTGCTGCTGCCTGCTCCATGCCCTGCACGCCCAGGGGTTCGGCCAGAATGTCGCCGATTTCCAGGGCGGGGTTCAGTGACGTGTAGGGATCCTGGAAGACCACTTGCATGTCACGGCTGAGGACGCGCCGCTGCTTGCGGGTGGCGTGGCTGATGTCCTGGCCTTCGAAGGTGATCTTGCCGCCGCTCACCGGCGCGAGACCCAGTACAGACCGGCCCAGGGTGGTCTTACCCGACCCTGATTCGCCCACCAGGCCC
This sequence comes from Pseudarthrobacter sp. NBSH8, assembly GCF_014217545.1. Taxonomy (NCBI): domain Bacteria; kingdom Bacillati; phylum Actinomycetota; class Actinomycetes; order Micrococcales; family Micrococcaceae; genus Pseudarthrobacter; species Pseudarthrobacter sp. NBSH8. Next base: position 483,662 of record NZ_CP043178.1, on the reverse strand, counting down.
AAGGTCTCACCCTGGCCGATGCTGATATTAATGTCGGTCAGGGCGCGGAATTTCCGTGCACGGAATCCTTTGCCGGGGTACTCGACCACCAGGTTTTCCACGCGAAGGAGTTCTGCGCGTGCCGGGGCTGATACCGCGGCGCTTGAGGCTGCAGTTTCCGTCACAGGACATTCTCCTTAGCACTTGATGACGCAGTTGAAGACGAAGCAGCTGAAACCAGCATGGTCATCGGTTTTTTGCCTTCCAGCATCGAAGCCAACAGAGTCTGGGTATAGCGTTCCTTCGGTTCGCGCAGGATCTCCCGCACGGGGCCTTCCTCCACCAGCCGGCCGTTCTGCATGACCACAACACGGTCGCAGAGGTCAGCCACAACGCCGAAGTTGTGGGTCACCAGGATGACGCCGACGCCGAGCCGGCGCTGGAGGTCGCGGATGAGGTCCAGCACATCGGCCTGTACCGTAACGTCCAGTGCCGTGGTGGGCTCATCGGCAATGATGAGGTCCGGTTCGCAGCTGATGGCGCCGGCAATGAGCACACGTTGGGCCATGCCGCCAGATACCTCGTGGGGGTAGGCCTTGAAGGTGCGCTCCGGGCTGACGATGCCGACGTCGGTGAGGAGCTTCATGGCTCTCTTGGTGGCCTCTGCCTTTGAGATTCCCAGGACGCGCATCATGGGCGTGACCAGCTGGTAGCCGATAGTGAAGGCCGGGTCCAGGTTGCTCATGGGTTCCTGCGGGATGTAGGAAATCCGCTTGCCGCGCAGCTTGGAGAGGCGGCCCTGGTTGACCTTGTCATCGCCCGGCGCGACAGTGTAGTTGCCATCGAACTGGATGGCGCCGCCCACGATGCGTGCGGTGTCCGGCAGCAGGCCCAGGATGGAGAAGGCCGTCTGGGATTTACCCGACCCGGACTCGCCCACGATGCCGAGGATTTCGCCGCGGTCAACGTGGAAGGAGACGTCATCCACCACCTTCTTGATGGATCCGTCGGCCTGGGGGTAGCCGACGCCGAGGTTGGTCACCTTGACGAGGTGGTGTTCGGTTCCGGCCTCGACGGCCGCAATGGTCTTGCGCGCCGCCTTGGCGGCGCTGGCTGCGGCCGCGTCTTCGGCCTGATGGGCTTTCTGCCTGCGGTGCTTGATCTTCTCGCCGTCTTCGAGTGCGTCACGGAGGGCGTTGCCCAACAGGACCAGGGCGCCGATGGTCAGCGCCATGGCAAACGCAGGCCAGAAGAGCAGGGTCGGGGTGAGGTAGACGTTCTTGAAGCCTTCGCTGAGCATGACGCCCCAGGTGGCCTTCGCCGGATCGCCCAGCCCGAGGAACTCGAGCCCGGACTGGATGGCGATGGCTACGCCTGCGATCGCGGCCGTCTGAATGATGATCGGGGCGCGTACCACGGAGAAGATATGGCGGACGATGATGCTGAAATCGGAGAGCCCCGAGACCCGCGCAGCATCCACATAGAGTTCGTTGCGGACCGACTGCACCGCCGACCGGGTCAGCCGGAAGTAGGAAGGGCTGATCAGGACGCCGAAGGCGATCATGGCAATCCAGACCGAAGGGCCGAACGCGGCCCGGATGGTCAGCAGGACGATAAGGCCCGGAAGGCTCATCAGGATGCTGACAACCCAGTTGGAGGCCGCTTCGAACTTGCCGGCGTAGTAGCCGGCGATCAGGCCTGCCGGCAGGCCGATGGCAATGGCGACGGCGGCGCACAGCAGCGCCGAGCTCAGTGTCAGCTGTGCCCCGAACAGCAGTCTGCTCCAGACATCACGTCCCGAGCTGTCGGTGCCGAGAATGTTGACAGAGTCCGGCGCGGCGAGGGTCTTGGAAATGTTGGCGAAGTTCTCTTCGAACGGGGCCAGGGCGTCGGCAAATACGGCCATGAAGGCCATCGCCAGCAGGATAACGATGGCGATGATGCCAAGAGGATTCTTCAGCAGTCGCTTGAAGACTGTTGACCGGACAACGGTTCCGGTCTGGCCCGACGTGACGGGGGCCGGCGTCAGGGCTGAGGATTCGACGGACTCGGTCACGAGACACGCACCTTCGGGTTAAGCCAGCCGTTGAGCAGGTCAACAATGAGGTTGACCACGATCACAACGACGACGGTGTACATTACAACGCCCATGACTACAGGCTGGTCACTTTGGCCGGTGGCAGCTACGGCGAGCGGCCCCATACCTGGAAGGGCAAAGATCTGCTCGATGATGACCACGCCGCCCAGCATGCCGATCAGCTGGAGGCTGAGCACGGTCAGCCCAGCCGGAGCGGCGCTCCGAAGGACATGCTTGAACAGGACCTCGCGCTCACCGATGCCGCGGCTGCGCAGGGTGCGGACGTAATCGCGTTCGAGCTGCTTGATGACGGCGCTGCGGATCTGCTGCGCGCCTCCGGTGACGCCGTTGATCAGCAGTGCGATCACCGGAAGGGTCAGGGAAAGTACCCAGGCGTCCGCGCCGACACCGGGCGAAATGGTACTGGTGGCGGGGAACATGCCCATCTGGATAGCAAGAATTGTCACCAGGATGATGCCGATGACAAAGCCGGGGACAGAATCGCCGATGATGGCACCGATCTGGACGATCCTGTCCACCCAACCGCGCTTTACCGCGGCCGCAACGCCGATAAGCGTGGCGATCACGGAGATCAGGAGCATGGCCGTAAAGACCATGGTCATCGTGACCGGGATGCGGGTGGCCAGCGCGTTGGCGACGGGCTCCGAGGTGAACCACGATGTGCCCAGGTCCCCGCTTAGTGCGTGGGTGAGCCAACTGATGTAACGCGCGATGATGGACTGGTCCAGCCCCAGTTCGGCTTCCTTCACGGCCAGCTGCTCCGGTGTTGCCTGGTCGCCCAGGATGTTCCGCGCAATACTGCCGCTCGATACGTAAAGCAGGGAAAAAACGAGGATCGAGACGGCGAACAGAACGACGAGTCCGCTGCCGAGGCGTTTGAGAATGAAAGTGATCATTGCTGGCTCCATTGAACTGGCATGGATTGGCTGCCGGGCCCGGCAGCCCACCGTTTCCTGATGGGCTGCCGGACCTGCGCCTGAATTTGTGTGGCTACGTGCCCGGTAATTCTTGGTGGGCTACTTGGCGGGCGAGTAGTTGTAGATCGATGGAACGGCCTGCTGGACCTGCGGTTCCACGGTGATCTTGGAGTTGTGGTAGTACATCTGGTTGACCCGGTACAACGGGGCGAACCACGCCTGCTCCACCACGTACTTATTGACTTCCTGGGCCAGCGTCCCCGCGTCCTTGCCACCATGCTCGACGGCGTCGATCTTGGCCTGAAGCTCGGGAGTGGTGTTCTTGAACGGGTTGTAGAGAGCCTTCGTGGAGACGATCTGGTTGGTGGCCACCCACGGCTCACCCTGGAAAAGCGAGAAGAAGATGGCGGTGAACTTCTGCGCTGAAATGTCCGTGGTGTAGGTGTTGGTGATCGCGGCGCCGACGTTCAGGGTGATCCCGATATCGGACAACTGCTGTTTGACCACCGCGAGCTGGGTTTCGAAGCCCGGGACAGCCGGGACGTCGAGGACCACGCCGGTTTCGTAGCCGGCTTCCTTCAGGAGCGCCTTGGCCTTGGCCGGATCGTAGCTGTAGTAGTTCTCCAGATTCTCGGTCCAGGCTCCGCTGGCCTTGCCGAACGGCTGCGAGGTCGGGGCGCCCTGGCCCATCAGGACCTGGTCCACGATCGTCTTGCGGTCAAAGGCGTAGTTGATGGCCTGGCGGACCTTGACGTTCCCCAGCGCGGGGTTCTTGGTACCGTCGCGGTCCATCAGCAGGAGACCCTGCCAGTCCACCTCGGTGGAGACCAGCTTCATCTTGGCGCCGTCGGCCTGCTTGCCGGTCTTGGGGTCCAGCAGCGTGGCGTCAACCTGTCCCGAAACCAGGGCGTTGGTGCGGGCGGTCAGGTCAATCAGCGTCTTGAAGGTAACCTTCTCGAACTTCTGGAGGTCCTTGTTCCAGTAGTCCTTTCGGGCGGTGAACACCGACTGCGAGTCCTTCACTGTGGCGGCCTTGTCCATAACATACGGGCCGCTGCCCACGGGCTCGGTCTTGATACCTTCGGTACCCAGCGCCTTCGGGCTGCCCATCAGGCCGGCAGCCTGGCTGAGGTAGAACTCAAGCGAGGGATCCGGGCTCTTAAGGTTCAGTTCGATGGTGTCGGCGTCAACAACCTTGACGTCGGAGACGGCAGTCAACTGTGCCATCTGCGGGCCGTTGGCCGTCTTGAAGTGGTCCAGGTTTGCCTTGGCCGCTTCGGCGTCGAACTTGGCGCCATCGCTGAAGGTCACGTCCGTGCGGAGGTCCACGGTGAGTTTGGTGTTGGTGTCGTTGTACTTCCACTCCGTAGCCAGCATGGGGCTGAGCTTGCCGTCCGGTTCCCGCAGAATCAGGGAGTCGTACGCTGCCTGGTAGGGCTGGAGGAAGTGGCCCACATGGGCCTGTGCCGGGTCCCAGGAACGGATTTCCTGAACGGCGCCCAATGTCAGGGACGTTGTCTTGGCTGCTGCCGTACCGGCGCCACCCGTAGCGCCGCCGCCGCAGGCTGTCAGTGCCAGCGCTGCGCTGACGGTAATGGCGGCAGCTGCCGCCTTGGGACCTAACTTCATTGTTGGCTCCTGAATCTGTGGAACGTGAGAGTTGCGATTGGGCCGGTGTGGCGTGAGCCACACCGGCCTTCGAGATTCAGACTACGCATGATTGCCAATTTTGGCAACCGATTGTCAATATTGCTGCAATCTAGGTGAAAATCGCTGTGAGTGAAACGTTCTAACCGCCTTCAACCGGTTGCCGTGAGCAGCTCAGGAGACTTTCTCCGGCGCGTCCGGGTAGCTCTGGCGGTAAATCTCCTTGACGATTTTCAGGGATTTCTCGGCCTCTTCAGGGTTGATCCGGAACGGACCCGAGTCGCCGAGGCGGGCATAGAAATCAGTAATGAGCAGCTCGTGCGAGACGCCCCAGTAGGTACGCCCGCCGGACTCCACCACACGCTCGGGGACCACGTCCACGCGGCCCTCCGCATAAGTGACCGTCAAGTCTCCACGAAGACTGAGAGTCGCTTTTTCCGTGACAATATCCAGGGTGACCGGCGCGTTCGCGGCATTGGCCAGCGTTGCGTAGAAGGCGCTGCGCGCACCGTTGGCGTGCAGGGCAACAAACTCCGCGGTGTCCTCCACCTCGATGGTTTCGCCCAGGAACCTGGTGGCCGCGTTGCCGGACAACGAAACGACGTCGCCCACCAGCCACTGCAGCAGGTCAACAGTGTGGATGGCCTGGTTCATCATGAGCCCGCCGCCGCCACCTGCCCACGTGCCGCGCCACGGCCGGCTGCGGTAGTAGTCGGCGTCGCGGTGCCACAGCACCGTGGCCGAAGCCCCCACTACGGCGCCCAGTTCGCCGGAAGAAAGCAGGGCATGCATGGCCTGCGCGGTGGCGTTGTAGCGGTTCTGGAAACAGACGGCGATCTTGGCAGTCGACGCCTTGGCAGCCTCCACCAGCCGACGGCCCTCTTCGAGCGTATGCGCGAGCGGCTTTTCCACAATGACGTTCACGCCCCGCCCAAGGCAGTCCGCCGCGATGGAGGCATGCGTGTTGTGCGGCGTCGTAATGTGCACAACATCCGGGCCGATGGCCTCGATCAGGCTGAGGTGATCAGGGAAACCCGGGACGCCGTAGGCGGCCACGGCAGCCGCAAGGCGGCCGGGTTCTGAGTCACAGACCCCGGCCAGCCGCGCGCCGTCGAGCTTTGCGATGGCCTCAAAGTGCACTGCCGACACATCACCGCAGCCAATAACTGCGGCCTTGAGGTCGGTCACGAAAGTTCGATTCCGTTCTTGGCGGCAAGGACCGCGAAGGCGCGCGCAGCCGTGCCGAAGGCAGCCGCCCCGGAGAAGCCACCCAGTTCGTGGTGGCTGGCGAGGTGCGGCTCCAGCGAGGCAAAGCCTGCATAACCGTCCGCCTTCAGGGCGGCAATGGTGGCGTCCAGTTCGCCGTCGCCCTGGCCGGACGGCACAACCTCGCCCGTGGCCATGATGGCGTCCTTGACCTGGAGGTACTCGAGGTAGGGGCGGAGCATGGCGTAACCGTCCGTGTAGGGCCGGACGCCAACCTGGACGAAGTTGGCGTTGTCCCAGGCGACGCGCAGCGCGGGAGAGTCGACGGACTCCATAATGTCCAGGACGCGCTGCGGCGTATCGCCGTAGATGTCCTTTTCGTTCTCGTGCAGGAGTACGACGCCGGCGTTCACGGCTTCAGCGGCCAGTGCCCGCATGCGCGTAATGACGTCGTCGCGGATTTCTTCCGGCGTCTGGGTTTCACTCCGGTAGAAGGAGAAGATCCGGATGTACTTGGTATCCAATCCCTTGGCCACGGAGATGATCTGGCGGAGGCGTTCCACCTCGTGCTCCACGGGCAGGCTGATGTCCACCTTGCCGATTGGGCTGGCCACGGCGGAGACCTTCAGGCCCTTGGCGTCCAGGATGTCTTTGAGTTCAGACACCTGCCCCGGCGTCAGCTCGGAGACATTGACACCCCAGGCGCTGCGTACTTCAATGTAGCTCGCGCCCAGCGCCAGCAGGACGGCGGCCTGGACAGCGGGGTCCGGATCCACTTCATCGCCGAATCCTGAGAGCTGCCAGGCCGTAGTAGTTGCTTCGCTTGTTGCTTCGGTCACGGGAATCTCCTTGGGTATGCCCGCGACGGGACAGCCTTGGTGCCGCTCCGGCGCGCGGGTGACTCAGTTCACAAAAAGTGCTGTCCTAAGTCTAGACACGTCAACTGTCAATGACAACCGATTGCCAACTGATTGCATGTTGTGGCAATCTAGGAGCTACAGGGCTGTGGCAACCGTCACAAGCCCCTGTCATCCCGTTCAGTGAGGAGCGCGCCATGGCGATGCAAGCAGCCGGAACCGACCGCCCTGCCACCATCCACGACATCGCCGCGATCTGCGGCGTGGCCGCCTCCACCGTGTCCCGCGCACTTTCCACTCCGGACCGGGTAAACATCCGTACGCGCGCCCGCATCGAAGCGGCAGCCGCCGAACTGAACTACACGCCGAACAGCCAGGCGAAGGCCCTGAGCTCCGGCCGTACCGGCGCCGTCGGCGTCCTGGTGCCTGACATCACCAATCCCTTTTATTTTGACCTCATCCGGGGCACCCAGCTGCAGCTCAAGGCTGCCGGCTACACCCAGCTGCTCGTGGACACTGAAGAGTCCGACGAAGTGGAGGCCTCCACCATGGAGCAGCTGCGCAAGAGCGCCGACGGAATCATCGTCGCCGCGTCCAGGCTCACTGATGAGTCGCTGGTGGCCGCGGCCGCTAAGATTCCCCTGGTGGCCGTCAACCGCGACGTAGCTGGCGTTCCCGCCGTCGTGATCGACACGCCGTCCGCCACCAGCCAGGCCCTGGACCATCTGATTTCCCTCGGCCACACGCGCGTCGCCTACATGGCCGGCCCCCTCACGTCCCAGTCCAGCGCTCTTCGCTGGGCGGCACTGGCGGCCGCCGCCGAGGAACGCGGCGTGGACGTGCGCAGGCTTGGTCCGTTCGCCCCCAAGACACAATCGGGTGCCGCCGCAGCCGACGCTGCCGTGCACTCCGGCGTCACCGCCTGTATTGCCTTCAACGACCTCATCGCCATCGGCATGCTCCAGCGGCTGCGCGAACGCGGCATCCGGGTGCCGGAGGACATCAGCGTGGTGGGCTGCGACGACATCTTTGGCGCGGACTTCTGCAATCCCCCGCTGACCACCATGACATCGCCGATCGAACAGGCCGGCCGGGTGGCCGTGTCCATGCTCCTGGCCCAGCTCAACCCGCTGGCAGGCGGTGGCAGCCGCAGCCGGTCGCTGATGCCCACGCACCTGACCGTCCGCGGTTCAACCGGAGCGGCACCCGGAACGCGGTAGTCCCGGGCCCGAAGTGTCCGTTCGCGCTCGGGTGCCCAAGTGTCCGTTCGCGCTCAACGGTGCGAGGTTCAGGTGGACACAGTTGAGCGTTGTTGACAGCGCTGACTAGGCTGGATCACATGCGCGAACTCCAGGCCACCATCATCGAAGAAATGGGCGTGCAGCCCCGGATCGACCCCTTCGGGGAGGTGCGTAAGCGGGTGGATTTTCTGAAGGATTACCTCCGGGCAACCCACACGAAGGGCTTTGTCCTGGGCATCTCGGGCGGGCTGGATTCCTCCCTCGCCGGAAGGCTGGCCCAGCTGGCCGTGGAAGAGCTTGAAGCCGAGGGGGTGGAGGCCAACTTCGTCGCGGTCCGCCTTCCCTATGGCATCCAGCACGACGAAGACGACGCCCAGGCCGCCCTGGACTTCATCCAGGCCAAGACGGAATGGACCTTCAACATCTCCGCCGCCGTGGATGGCTTCGAGGACGAATTCGAGAAAACGGTGGGCAACGGCATCTCCGATTTCCACAAGGGAAACACCAAGGCCCGCACGCGGATGATCGCGCAGTACGCGTTGGCCGGGGAGCACAACTACCTGGTGATCGGCACCGACCACGGCGCAGAGTCCGTCACCGGGTTCTTCACGAAATTCGGCGACGGCGGCGCGGACATCCTGCCGCTGTTCGGCCTCAACAAGCGCCAGAACCGTGAACTGCTCGCCGAGCTGGGCGCCCCTGCCCGCGTCTGGGAAAAAGTACCCACCGCCGACCTCCTGGACGGCAAGCCCGGACGTACCGACGAGGACGAACTGGGCCTGACCTATGACCAGATCGACGATTACCTGGAAGGCCGGGAGATTCCGGAAGCGGCCGCTGAGCTGATCGAGCAGAAGTACCTCCGCACGCGCCACAAGCGCACCGTGCCTGTCACCATCTTCGATACCTGGTGGAAATAGGCTGAGCCGAGGTACTTCTGGTCAGCGGCGGCAACCCGGGACTATCTGCCACCCAGTTTGTTGGTCATCCGGTGGGCTTCCTCCATCAGCAGCTTACCCAGGAGCTCCTGCCGTTCCGGCCGGAACCGGGGTTCGATGCCGGTGAGCGAAAGGGCGCCGACCGGCCTGCCCAGCTGGTCGAACACGGCAGCCCCCATGCCCCAGCTGCCTTCAAGCACCAGGCCGGGATTCACGGCAAAGCCATGCAGCCGGGTCCGTTCCAGATTCCGGCGGAGCACATCCAGGCTGTGGCCTGCTGCGAAACCGCCGGCGTGCCCGTCCCAGCCGGACAGGATGGCGTCCTGTTCCTCGTCCGGGAGGAACGCCATGATCGCAGTCCCGGCCGAGGCCACGCCCAGCGGAAAACGGACTCCCTCATGCAGCACAAAGGAGCGTACCGGGAAGCTTCCCTCTTCCCGCAGCACACAGACCGTCTCCTGGCCCCTGCGGATGGAATAGAAGGCGCTCTCACCGGTCTCCTCCGCCAGCCGGCGAAGGCTTGGCCGCGCCAGGTCCTCGAACGGGAAGCGGGCCGCCGCCACTGATCCCAGCAGGAAAATCTCCGGGCCCAGGATCCAGTTTCCGCTGTGGGTATCGTGGTCCAGAAGGCCCTCCGCGGCAAGGGAGGCCAGGAGCCGGTGGACGGTGGGACGGGTCAGCCCCGACTCCCGGACCAGCCCGGAAATCGAGCTGCCCTCGGGCTTCCGGCCGACAAGCCGGAGCAGTGAGGCGACGCGCCCCACCACTTGCGCCCCTTGGACTGGATTTGTCATTCCACTCACCAAATTTCAAGAAATCCTCCACAATGTGGACACCTCCAAGCTTAGCGTCCACGCTGTGAAATATATTCCCTGCTGGGCGGATCACGCCGTTGACCAGCTTTCGCGAGCGCCCTAAGCTCCTTCATCAGGCCATATGTCCACAAAGTGGATACCCCGAACGGCTCTGCACGCTCGATGACGAGGAGACGGAATGTCCAAACTGAAATCCAACGCCGCCGCTGCCCTGGCCGAAGTGATCCGGGACGGCATGACGCTCGCCGTCGGCGGCTTTGGCCTGAGCGGCATCCCGGCCGACCTCATCGAGGCCGTGCGCGATTCCGGCGTGCGTGATCTGACCGTCGTGTCGAACAACATGGGCGTGGACGGCAAGGGCCTGGGTGTGCTGATCGAAGCCGGCCAGGTCCGCAAAGTGATCGCATCGTATGTCGGCGAGAACAAACTCTTCGCCGAGCAGTACCTCGCGGGCCTGCTTGAGGTGGAGTTCACGCCGCAGGGCACCCTGGCCGAGCGCCTCCGCGCCGGCGGCGCCGGCATCCCCGCCTTCTACACCAAGACCGGCGTGGGGACGCTGGTCGCGGAAGGAAAACCGCTGGCAGAGTTCGACGGCGAAACGTACGTCCAGGAGCGCGCCATCCGCGCCGACGTCGCACTGGTCCACGCGCACACCGCGGACACGGAGGGGAACCTGATCTACCGCTTCACGGCCCGGAACTTCAACCCCGTGGTGGCCACCGCAGGCCTGGTGACCATCGCCGAAGCTGAAGTCATCGTGGAGGCGGGCGCCCTGGATCCGAACCAAATCATCACGCCGGGCGTGTACGTCCAGCACCTGGTCCAGGCGAGCGGCCGGGTGAAGGACATCGAACAGCGCACCGTCCGCACCCGGGGAGCGGCACCAGTCTCCGCCTGAACGGCTACAGCCTGAACCAATCCGCAGCGCGAACGAACACTTAAGCCCCACAAAACTTTGAACCCCAAGGAGAACCCATGGCCTGGACCAGGGATGAAATGGCTGCCATCGCGGCCGAGGAACTGAACGACGGCGACTACGTGAACCTGGGCATCGGCATCCCCACGCTGGTGGCCAACAACCTGCCCGACGGCGTCCGCGTGATCCTGCAGAGCGAAAACGGACTGCTCGGCATGGGCCCGTTCCCCTATGAGGGCGAGGAAGACGCCGACCTCATCAACGCCGGCAAGCAGACCGTCACGGTCCTGCCCGGCGGCAGCATCTTCGATTCCGCCACATCGTTCGGGATGATCCGCGGCGGCCACGTCAAGGTGGCCATCCTGGGCGCCATGCAGGTCTCCGGCAACGGCGACCTCGCCAACTGGACCATCCCCGGAAGAATGGTCAAGGGCATGGGTGGCGCCATGGACCTCGTTGCCGGAACGCCGCGCGTGCTGGTCCTGACCGAGCACAACGCCAAGGACGGCACGGCGAAGATCGTCACCGAATGCACCCTGCCGCTCACGGGCCTGCGGTGCGTGGACCGGATCATCAGCGACCTCGCGGTTTTTGACATCGTGAAGACCGAACAAGAAGCGGACGACGACGGCGGACGGCAGCTCACGCTGACCCGCCTTGCGCTGGGGGTCACCGTGGAGGAAATCCGTGAAAAGACCGACGCCGCGTTCACCGTCGCCTTGGACGCGGCACTGAACGAAGCAACACTGGAAGGAGCCACGGCATGAGCCTGAAGGAACAGTTTGGCAAGGATGTCCTGCTCGCCGGCTGGGGTCACAGCCGGTTCGGCAAGCTCACCGACGAGACCCTAGAGTCCCTGATCGTCCAGGTGGCCACCGAAGCCATCAGCAACGCCGGGATCGAGGCTGGCCAGATCGACGAGATCTACCTGGGCCAGTTCAACTCCGGCATGATGCCGCTGGCCTTCCCGTCGTCCCTGGCGCTGCAGGTCTCGCCGGACCTGGCCAACGTCGCGGCCACCCGGGTGGAGAACGCCTGCGCCTCCGGCTCGGCGGCGTTCCAGCAGGGTACTAAAGCCCTGTTGGCCGGTACTGCCAAAACCGTCCTGGTGATCGGCGCAGAGAAAATGACCCACGCCGGTGCCGACGTTGTGGGGGCCGCCCTGCTGGGCGCTGACTACGACATGGCCGGCCAGACGTCTACCACCGGCTTTACAGGCCTGTTCGCGGACGTCGCCAAGCACTACGACAAGCGCTATGGCCGCGGCGACGGAAAGCTGGGCGACGTGCTTGGCTCCATCGCGGCCAAGAACCACCGCAACGGCGTGGACAACCCCTACGCCCAGCTCCGCAAGGACCTCGGCGAGGAGTTCTGCCGCACCATTTCAGACAAGAACCCCATGGTGGCCGATCCCCTGCGTCGCACCGACTGCTCCCCCGTGTCCGACGGCGCCGCCGCCGTTGTACTCTCCGGCTCACCGACCGGCGGAGCGGCTCAGCCGGTAAGGCTCGCCGGTTTTGGCCACGCGAACGACTTCTTTCCGGCCGAACGGCGGGACCCCACCGCCTTCGCCGCCACCCGGGTGTCCTGGCAGCGCGCGCTGGGGATGGCCGGCGTCGGGCTTGAAGACCTGGACTTCGCTGAGGTCCACGACTGCTTCACCATCGCCGAGCTGCTGATGTACGAGGCCATGGGACTGACCGAGCCGGGCCAGGGCGCCCGCGCCATCGAGGAAGGCTGGGTCTTCAAGGACGGCAAGCTGCCGGTCAACGTCTCCGGCGGGCTGAAGGCCAAGGGCCACCCCGTCGGCGCCACCGGTGTCTCCCAGCACGTCATCGCCGCCATGCAGCTCACCGGCACGGCCGGAGCGATGCAGCTGGCCAACCCGCGTCGGGCTGCGGTGCAGAACATGGGTGGCGTTGGCATCGCCAACTACGTCAGCGTCCTCGAGGCCGTCTAAGAAGCAACGCGGGGTCACATTACGCCCTTGCAGATCAGATTATCGGGCCAAATCTGACCCCGCGTTGGATTTAGGGGGGCTAGCCTGCCCGAATCAGGTTGGCGATCTCCACAAAGCCCAGGCGTTCGGCGTTCTCCAGGGCGGTCCGTCCCTGGGGATCCCTGATGTTCGGGTCCCCGCCGGCCTCCAACAGCAGCCGGACTACGTCCTGCTGCCGGGGCCCGCCGTTGTTGAGCAGGATGCTCTCCTGCATGGCGGTCCAGCCCAGGTTGTTCACATGGTTCACGGGCACCCTGGCAGCCAGGAGGATGCGGACCGTCTCCACGTGGCCGTGCTCGCTCGCGGGAATCAGCGCGGTTCCGCCATACCGGTTGGTGCTGGCAACGTCCGCTCCGGCCGCCAGCGTCAGCTGGAGAACGTCGTTGAATCCCTCGGCCCCGGCATAGAGGAACGCTGAATCCTGGATGGCGTCCTTGGCGTTCACATTGCCGCCGCGGCCGATGAGTTCACCCACCAGCGCCACGTTGTTCGCCTTCGCGGCGGCGACCAGTTCCTGGTCAAGCTGTGCCTGCGCTTCGCCGGGCAGCACTGGCGCCGTGGTGGCTGCCGGTGTGGACGGTCCGGACGGTTGCGGGCTGCCCGGGTTGACCAGGACGTACGACGGCGGCGACTCCAGCCGCTGCGGCTCACCGGGACCCGCCTGGCAGGCGGCCAGGCACAATGCAACCCCAGCCGCGAGCGCGAGTACCGCCGCGGCCCTGCGTGCCCGGCGCCAGGTCCTGAACCGTCTCATGGAGCCGAGCCTACTTGGCCGGGCTGGCTGCCAGCGCGGCGATAGCCTCGGCGCCGGCGGTGGCGCAGGCCTCGTCCAGAGTGCCGTCGGGGGCGCCGCCCACTCCGATCCCTGCCACGGACACACCGTTCACCTTAAGCGGGACGCCACCGGCGAGGAACAGGGTGCCGGGGAGGTCCGCAATGCTGGGCCCGTTGCCGTTGACGCGCTTGGCCAGCTCGCTCGTCGGCGCACCGAACGCAGCCGCGGTGTAGGCCTTCTGCTTGGCTGCTTCGATTGTGTGTTCGGCGGCATTGTCCCCGCGCAGGAGTGCCTGGACGGTGCCGAACCTGTCCACCAGGGCCACCGTAACGAAAGGCAGCCTGTCCGCCTGGCATTTGGCGAGGGCTGCCCGGACTGCTTCGGAAGAGGCGCCCACGGTGATGCGGTTCTGCGCCACGACGGTTTCCGGCGCCTGCGGGATGTCGACGGCGGGTACCGCAGCAGGGGCGGCGGCAGGGGCGGCCACTTGGCTGGTCCCGGCATTAGCTGCAACGGTCAGCCCTCCGGTCAGCAGCAAAGCTCCGGCGGCGGCAGCGGCGGCAATCTTGTTGGACTTCTTCACGGTGATCTCCTTGGATTAATGGGCCCACGTTGGCGGGATGCCCTGACGGGCATCGGCTCCATCCATCCTGTCCAGGCCAGTCGGAACAAACATCGGGCCTTCGGCTACGCCCGGCTCCCCCGGAAGGCCAGCGGCATCAGCCAAAAGGCTGAGTGACCAGTAAGGGCGCGGGCAATAGCATGGGATAGGAACACTCCTGACCTGAACCGGACCCCATGCCCTCCCCAGCCACTCCCCGCAAAACCCTGACCGCCGGGTCCCCACCGACCACCGGATCCGCCCTCCCTGCCAAGCCTGCCTCGCCTGCCCCGGCAGCTGGCCGGTTCGGCCGGATCGACACCGCCGTCCACCTGGGCTTCGCTGTCCTGCTTGTCGCGTCGGCCGTCCGCTATGTAATGCGGCACAGCCTGCCGGACAACCTGCTGGTCCTCGGACTGGCAGCAGCGGTGTGCGCCCTGTACGCGGTAATCGCCGTACTGGCCCGGCAGAGACGGCCGTGGGCAGTCTGGATGCTCGTGTTTGTGGCCGCGTGGGCTGTGCTGGTCGTTGCCGCACCCAGCTTTGCGTGGTGTTCCTTTGCGATCTTCTTCCTGTGCCGCACCGTCTTTACGGGCACTGTAGGCTACGTGGCGGCGGGCGCAACGGCGGCCGCCACCGCCGTCGGGCTGTTCCGGCTCAGCGACGGGACGGACCTCGCGATGCTGCTGGGGCCGCTCGCCGTGGGCGTGATGCTGACGCTGATCCATGACCGGATCGAGCACGATGCCGCGGAACAGCGGCGCCTCCATGCCGAGGTTTCGCTGGCACAGGGTCAGCTGGCGGCCAGCGAGCGCCGGGCCGGCACCATCGCCGAACGCGAACGGATATCGCGGGAGATCCACGACACCGTGACGCAGGGCCTGGCCAGCAGCCTGCTGCTCCTCGAAGCCGCTGGCCGTTCGTGGCCAGGCCAGGCATCGCGCCAGGAGCTCAGCCAGGCTACGGAGCTGCTACGCCGGAACCTCTCCGAGACCCGCAGCCTGGTCCACGAGCTCGCCGCCCCGGGCCTTGACGCGTCGCCGCTTCCCGAGGCCTTGCACCAAGCGGCCGCCCAGTACGTCCCGTACGCCCGGCTCCTGGTCACCGGCGAGCCGGGGGACGTTCCTCCGGAAGTCCGGCACACCCTGTTGCGGGTTGTCCAAAGCGCGGCCGCGAACATCCAGCAGCACGCGCACGCCACCACCACAACCCTGACGCTGGGGTTCCTTCCTGACTCGGTCACCCTTGACATCTACGACGACGGAACAGGCTTTGACCCGTCGGCGGCAGCACCGCCGTCGGACGCCGGAGGATACGGGCTGCGGGCCATGCGCCAGCGTGTGGAGCAGCTGGGCGGCGTATTCTCGGTTGAAAGCATCCCCGGCGAAGGGACCATTGTGGCCGCACAAGTACCGGTTCGGGTGCAGTCAGCGCCACCAGCGCAGCAGAGCACCCGGGACGACGCATGACCGGCATCACCGTCCTCCTGGTGGACGACCACTTGGTGGTCCGGAGCGGGCTCAAGGCGCTGCTGGGCACGCAGCCTGACTTTGACGTGGTGGCCGAGGCCGCCTCCGGCGAGGAGGCCCTGGGGCTGGTGGAACAGCACTCCCCTGCCGTGGTGGTGATGGATCTGGCCATGGGCGCCGGAATGGACGGGATCGAGGCCATCAAGCAGCTGCGCCAGCGCAACAGCCCGCAGGCCATCCTGGTGTTCACCACGTACGATTCGGACGCGGACATTGTCCGGGCCGTGGACGCCGGCGCCATGGGCTACCTCCTCAAGGACGCCGCCCCGGACGAAATCTTTGCCGCCATCCGGGGTGCCGTACAGGGGAAAAGCGTGATGAGCGCCCCGGTGGCCTCCCGGCTTTTCCAGCAGCTGCGCAATCCCGACGAGGTCCTGACGCCCCGGGAAGCTGAGCTGCTAAGCCTCCTGACCGAGGGGCTCAGCAACCGGGAGCTGGGCCAGCGGCTCTTCATTTCCGGGGCCACGGTCAAGACCCATTTGGCGCACATCTACGCCAAGCTCGGGGTGGAAACCCGCGCCGCTGCCATCGCCACTGCCATCCGCCGGGAGGGTATGCGTTAGCCCGGAGCAGGTAATTCCCGGGCACCATTTCTGTAACAGGAGTGACACTTGATGACTGCAGCTATTGCACGCCCACCGCGCAGCCCCTAGGTTTGAGACAGCGGACTACAGACTCCGCGTCTGCCTGCCGTCCGAGCAGGACCAGAAAAGGGTTACAAAGGAAGTTAGCAATGGCAACAGGCACAGTTAAATGGTTCAACGCTGAAAAGGGCTTTGGCTTCATCGCTCCGGACGACGGATCCGCCGATGTTTTCGCGCACTACTCCGCAATCGCCAGCAGCGGCTACCGCTCACTGGACGAGAACCAGAAAGTCGAATTCGATGTGACCCAAGGTCCCAAGGGCCCGCAGGCAGAGAACATTCGTCCGCTCTAAGGTTCTGATTAACTGCCCTGGCCGTGCTGCAAAGCATGGCCAGGGCAGTTTTTTGTTAAGTTTTTGCCGGGCGGGTATTTTCTAGACGAAGGCCGATTTACCGGTGACGGCCCGGCCCACAATCAGAGAGTTGATTTCGTAGCTGCCCTCATAGGTATAGAGGATTTCGGCATCACCAAACAGCTTGCCCATTTCATAGTCGGAGCTGATTCCGTTGCCGCCCAGCAGCGACCGTCCCATCGCCACCGACGCGCGGGCCAGCCGGGTGCATGTGGACTTTGCCATGGCCGCCTGGGCCATTTCCAGCTTGCCGTCCGTCTGGATCCGGGCGAGCTGGGCCATCAGCGCCAGTGACGCGGAGGCGTTGCCGAGTATTTCCGCCAGCTGCTGCTGGACCAGCTGGAAGCAGGCCAGTTCCTTGCCGAATTGCCTGCGTTCCAGGGAGTAGGAACGGGCGACGTCGAACGCGGCCAGCTGGATCCCGGCACCCTGCCAGCCAACCCAGGCGCGCGAATCCCGCAGGAGCTCGTTGGCTTTGGAGAAGTCGGTGGCGCCCGGCAGCATGTTGGCCGCCGGAATCCTGACGTTGTCCAGCACGATGTCCGCGTTCTGCATGATCCGCAGGCCGATCTTGTTGGCAATCTTGGTGGCCCGGTAGCCCGCACGGTCCGTCTCCACAATGAAGCCTTTGATGTGCCCGTCTGCTGCGTCGCGCGCCCACACCAGGGCAAAGTCCGCGATGGTCCCGGAGCCGATCCAGCGTTTGGCGCCGTTGATCACCCACTCGCCGCCCTCCAACCGCGCGGATGTTTCCAGCCCGCCGGCGATGTCCGAGCCGTGGTCGGGTTCGGTCAGGGCGAAGGCGCCGAGTTGGGTAAAGGTTGTCAGGCCAGGCAGCCACCGCTGCTTCTGCTCGTGGGAGCCGAGGGCGTCGATCATCCCGACGATCAGTTCGTTGTGGATCCCTACCAGGGCCGACAGCGAAACGTCCGCCCTGGCCACTTCGACGTACATCAGGCCCTTGAAGAGCTTGGATGTGCCGTCAGTCTGCAGCCTGCCCAGCCCGTGCTTGCCCATTTCCGCCAGCAACCCGAACGGGAATTCCTCGCGGTTCCAGTAGCCAATGGATGCCGGCCGCACCGTGGACTGCAGGAAGGCCCGGATCTCCAGATAGCGCACGCGTTCCGCCGCGGGCAGGAGGTCCACGATGTGCATCAGGTCTGCCTCGGGAAAAGGCAGGGCTTCGGTCACAACACGCTCACGTCCTTGTGGCTGCACGCTTCATATCCCTTCGGTCTTCCAAACCCTTGGATGTCCTAGTATATTGCACAGGGATGGATTCTTTGTGATGCGCATCACTGGACGAAAGGTGCCCCCCCCCATGTCAGTCACCGATGACTTCCGCGAGGCACGCGACCGCCTGCTGGCCCTGCATTCCGATTACCACCAGGCCAGGCGCGAGTTCGTGTGGCCACGGTTCACGGAATTCAACTTTGCCCTCGACTGGTTCGATCAGATCGCCGCAGATCCTGAGAAGGCCAATAATCCGGCCTTGGTCATCGTGGAGCAGGACGGCTCGTCCACCCGCCGGAGTTTCGCGGACCTGGCCGCCCGTTCGAACCAGGTGGCCAACTGGCTGCGAAGCCAGGGCATGCGCCGCGGGGACCGCATGATCGTCATGCTGGGCAACCAGGTGGAGCTCTGGGAGCTGATGCTGGCCGGCATCAAGCTGGGCATTGTCCTGATCCCCACCACCACCCTGATGGGACCAGAGGACCTGGCCGAACGCGTGGAGCGCGGCGAGGCGGGCTGGGCCGCCGTCGGGCGTTCCAACATTGGTAAGTTTGCCGGCGTCCCCGGCGATTACCGCCTGATCGAAATCGGCGGGATCGGTGCAGCCAACGCAGAGGCTCTCCAGTACGCGGATTCGACGACGGCGGCAGTCACCTTCGTTCCCGACGCCCCAACGCAGGCGGACGAGACGCTGCTGCTGTATTTCACCTCCGGAACCACGTCGAAGGCCAAACTGGTGGAGCACACGCATACGTCGTACCCGGTGGGGCACCTCTCCACAATGTATTGGATTGGCCTGGAACCCGGCGACGTGCACCTGAATGTGGCGTCGCCGGGCTGGGGCAAACACGCGTGGTCCAATTTCTTCGCCCCGTGGATCGCGGAGGCGTGCGTTTTTGTCTACAACTACGAACGGTTCGACGCCCGTGCTCTGATGGAGCAGATGGACCGCGAGCGCGTCACCAGCTTCTGTGCCCCGCCCACGGTCTGGCGGATGCTGATCCAAGCGGACCTGAAAGTGCTGAAGTCCCCGCCCACCAAGGTGGTCTCCGCGGGTGAACCGCTGAACGCCGAAGTGATCGAACAGGTCCAGCGCGCGTGGGGCCAGACCATCCGGGACGGCTTCGGCCAGACCGAAACCACCGTCCAGGTAGCCAACACGCCCAGCCAGCCGATCACCATCGGCGCCATGGGGCGGCCGCTTCCCGGCTACGACGTTGTGCTGGTGGACCCGAACACCGGGGAAGAAGCCGACGACGGCGAGCTGTGCCTCCGCCTGGACCCCCGGCCGGTGGGGCTGATGAAGGGCTACTACGGTGACGCGGAACGGACCGCTGAGGCGTTCCGCGGCGGTTATTACCACACGGGCGACATGGCCAGCCGGGACAAACACGGCGTCATCACCTACGTGGGCCGCGACGACGACGTCTTCAAATCCTCCGACTACCGGCTCTCGCCGTTCGAGCTGGAGAGCGTGCTGCTCGAACACCCGGCCGTGGCCGAAGCCGCTGTGGTTCCGTCGCCGGATGCGCTCAAACTCTCCGTCCCCAAGGCCTACGTTGTCCTGGTGTCCGGACTGGAGCCGGGGCCGGAGCTGGCGGAGGACATCCTGCGGTACTGCCGCGAACGCCTGGCGCCGTTCAAGCGGATCCGGCGGCTGGAATTCGCGGCGCTGCCCAAGACCATCTCGGGCAAAATCCGCCGTGTGGAGCTGCGGCACAATGAGCAACTCCGGCACGGCGGGGTCACCCATCCCGACGGCTTCGGCTTGGAGTACTCCGAGGCGGATTTCCCGGGGCTGAAAGGCTGAGGATGGCCGCGCCACTGCCCCGGGACCCCATCGCGGATGCCCAACGGAACTGGGAGGAGCACGGCTGGGCCGACGTTGCCGCTCCCATGGCTGCGATCACCGCGATCATGCGCACCCAGCAGATCCTGCTGGCCCGGATCGAGGGCGCCCTGAAGCCGTTCGGACTGACCTTCGCCCGCTACGAACTGCTCGCACTCCTCAGCTTCGCCCGCAGCGGAGCGCTGCCCATGAACAAGGCGAGCGCCCTGCTCCAGGTCCATCCCACCTCGGTGACCAACGCCGTCGACCGTTTGGAAGGCTCGGGACTGGTGGCCCGCTCGCCGCATCCTACGGACGGGCGTACCACGCTGATCGAGCTCACCGCGGAGGGGCGGACCGTGGCCAAACGCGCGACGGCGGTGCTCAACACTGAGGTGTTTGGCCAGTCGGGGTTCGACACGGCCGACGTGGACCAGCTGATCCATATCCTGGGCACGTTCCGCCGGAATGCCGGGGACTTTACGGACGGCTAATCCCGTCAGCGGTGGTTGAACCCGGGCTGGCGCTTCTCCGTAAAGGCTGCCATGCCTTCCTTCTGGTCCTCGCTGGCGAAGAGCGAGTGGAAGATCCGGCGTTCGAACAGGACACCCTGGGCGAGTCCCGTTTCGAAGGCGGCGTTGACGGCCTCCTTCGCGAGCATGGCCACGGGCTTGGACTTGGACGCGATGACCTCCGCGGCCTTCAGCGCCTCCTCCACCACGTCCTCCGCGGGCACCACGCGCGAGACAAGGCCCGAGCGTTCCGCTTCCTCGGCGCCGATGAAGCGCCCCGTGAGGATCATGTCCATGGCCTTGGCCTTGCCCACGGCGCGGGTGAGCCGCTGGGAACCTCCCATGCCCGGCAGCACGCCGAGGTTGATCTCCGGCTGGCCAAACTTGGCGTTGTCCCCGGCGATGATGAAATCGCACATCATGGCCAGCTCGCAGCCGCCGCCCAGCGCGAAGCCGGACACCGCCGCGATGACGGGAATGCGCAGCCGCGTGAAGTCCTCCCAGCCCCGGAACCAGTCCGCGGCGTACATGTCCATGTAGCCCTGGGATGCCATTTCCTTGATGTCTGCCCCGGCGGCGAACGCCTTGCCCGATCCGGTGACCACCACCGCGCCCACGCCGGGGTCCGCGTCCATGGCGGCGACGGCTGCCACGAGCTGTTCCATCGTGGCCTTGTCCAGGGCGTTGAGCGCCTCCGGCCGGTTGAGCGTGACCAGCCCTACCCGGCCGCGCTGTTCCACCAGGATGTTCGTATACTCCGTCATGCCTGACCTTTCAGCTGTTCGTGGATGTTGCGTGCTGCGAGCGTTGCCGCTGCTGCAGATGGTGCTATTGCTGCGATTTGTCGCGGATATCCGTGATGATTCCGGAGAAGTCCCGGCCGGCTCCGCCTTCAGCGGCAAACGTATCGTAAATTTCGGAGGCGAGCGGTCCCAGCCGAGCAGCCACCCCCGTACTTTCCAGCGCATTGAGCGCCAGTCGCAGGTCCTTGGCCATCAGCGCTCCCGCGAATCCCGGCTGGTAGTTGCGGTTGGCAGGGCTGGTGGGGACCGGCCCGGGGACCGGGCAGTTGGTGGTCAAGGCCCAGCACTGACCGGAGGCGTTGGAGGCGACGTCGAAGAGCGCCTGGTGCGTGAGGCCCAGCTTCTCGCCCAGCACAAAGGCCTCGCTGACCGCGATCATGGAGACCCCCAGGATGAGGTTGTTGCAGATCTTGGCAGCCTGGCCGCCGCCGTGCGCGCCGCAGTGGACCACGCGTTTGCCCATCACCTCGAGCACTGGCCGGACGGCCTCGAAATCCTCCGTCTCGCCGCCCACCATAAAGGTCAGCGTGCCGGCTTCCGCACCCACCACGCCGCCGGAGACCGGGGCGTCCACAGCACGGTGGCCGGCCGCAATGGCGAGCGCGGAGGCTTCCCGGGCCTCGTCAACGTTGATGGTGGAGCAGTCCAGGAACATGGTGCCCGGCTTGGCTTCGGCGAGCAGGCCCGGCTGTCCTTCGGCGCCGCTGTAGGCATCCAGCACGTGCTGGCCGCTGGGGAACATGGTCAGCACAATGTCGGCACCGGCGATGGCGTCCAGCGGGCTGGCCGCCGTGGGGACACCGTGTGCCTGGGCGGAATCCAGGGCGGCGGGGATTACGTCGAAGCCGGCCACGGTGTAGCCGGCACGGACCAGGTTCACTGCCATGGGGCCGCCCATGTGGCCCAGGCCCAGGACAGCGACGGTGGTTTGTTCAGGCATTGTCCGGCTCCTTTGTGTTCAGCGTGAGCTCCCGGTCCCCCAGCGGCGCGAAGAACCGTGCCACGTCCGTCGCGTGCACCTCGTGCAGCGTGGCCGGCTTCCATTGCGGTGTGCGGTCCTTGTCCACCACCTGCGCGCGGATTCCTTCGCGGAAGTCCGGCGCAACCAGGAAACGAAGACCTACCCGGTATTCCTGCGCCAGCGCTTCGTCCAGCGAAAGTCCCTTGGCCTGGCGGAGGGACTCCAGGGTCACCTTCACGGCCGTCGGCGACTTCGCTTCGATGGTGGTGGCAGCCTCGGTGGCCCCGTCCCCCTCCACCCCCGGCGTGCCATCCGGCGCCCCATCCATGGTCCGTAGCCGCCGGACAATGTCCTCCACGTCATCGCTGGCGTAGGCGGCATCGATCCAGCCGCGCTGCTCCTCGAGCCCGGAGGGCGGCGGGTTCCGCGCAAAGCGGACGACGGCGGCTTCCGCAGTTTCGTGTTCGAGCGCGGCCGCCAGCTCCGGCAAGTTCCCCGACGGGACAAAGTGGTCCGCGAGGCCCAGGAACAGCGCATCCGCGCCGGTCAGGTGAGCTCCCGTCAGCGCCGCATGGGTGCCCGTCTCCCCAGGTGACTTGGCCAGCAACCAGGTCCCGCCGACGTCGGGCACAAACCCGATGGTGGTCTCCGGCATCCCGGTCCGGGTCCGTTCGGTGACCACCCGCACCGAGCCGTGCGCTGAGATTCCCACGCCGCCGCCCAGCACCAGGCCATCCATCAAGGCCACATAAGGCTTCGGGTAGGCGGCAATCAGTGAGTTCAGCCGGTATTCGGCCTGCCAGAAGTCAGCTGTTTCCGTGCCGCCGCCAAGAATGTCCCGGTAGATCGCCACAATGTCGCCCCCGGCGCAGAGGCCCCGCTCGCCTGCACCGCGCACCAGGACGGTGGCCACGCCGTCGTCGTCCGCCCAGGCCGTGAGCTGCGCCAGCATGGCATCCACCATGCCGGCGTTCAGGGCGTTGACGGCTTGGGGCCGGTTGAGCGTGATGATGCCCAGGTGGCCGCGCTTCTCGAACAGTACCTCCGTCATCAGCTGCCTTCCGGCATGATGAAGCTGGCGCCCTGGCGGATCCCGGACGGCCAGCGTGTGGTGACCGTCTTGGTCTTGGTGTAGAAACGGAACGCGTCGGCGCCGTGCTGGTTCAGGTCGCCGAAACCGGACGCTTTCCAACCGCCAAACGTGTAATAGGCGATGGGCACCGGAATGGGGACGTTGATGCCAACCATTCCCACCTCCACCCGGCTGGCAAAGTCCCGGGCGGCGTCGCCATCGCGGGTGAAGATGGCCACACCGTTACCGAATTCGTGCTCGGAGCACAGCCGGAGGGCTTCGTCGTAATCGGCGGCGCGGAGCACGCTCAGGACGGGCCCGAAGATTTCCTCCTGGTAGATCTTCATGTCCTTGGTGACGTGGTCAAAGAGCGTGGGTCCCACCCAGAAACCGTCGTCGTAGCCTTCCACCGTGAGGCCGCGCCCGTCGGCCAGCAGGGTGGCGCCCTGGTCCACGCCGGACTGGATGTAGCCCTCGATCCGTTCCTTGGCACTCGCCGCCACCACGGGCCCGAAGTCCGAGTCCTTGTCCAGGCTGTGGCCTACCCTGAGGTGTTTGACGCGCTCGGTCAGCTTGGCTACCAGCGCATCCGCAGTCTTCTCCCCCACCGGGACAGCCACGGAGATGGCCATGCAGCGCTCGCCGGCGGAGCCGAAGCCGGCGCCGATCAGGGCGTCGGCGGCCATGTCCAGGTCCGCGTCCGGCATGATCACCATGTGGTTCTTGGCCCCGCCGAAGCACTGGGCGCGCTTCCCGTGGGCGGCAGCGGTGGCGTAGATGTACTGGGCAATGGGCGTTGAACCCACAAAGCCGATGGCCTTCACCCGGGGATCTTCCAGCAGCGCGTCAACGGCTTCCTTGTCCCCGTTGACCACGCTGAACACCCCGTCCGGCAGCCCGGCCTCGGTGAACAGTTCGGCCAGGCGCAACGGAACCGAGGGGTCCCGTTCGGAGGGCTTGAGGATGAAGGCGTTGCCGGCGGCGAGGGCCGGGCCGGACTTCCACAGCGGGATCATCGCCGGGAAGTTGAACGGGGTGATGCCCGCGACCACGCCGAGTGGCTGGCGCAGCGAGTGGACGTCGATGCCTGCACCGGCGTCGTCGGAGAATTCGCCTTTGAGCAGGTGCGGGGCACCCGCCGCGAACTCCACGACTTCAATTCCGCGCTGGATATCGCCTTTGGAGTCCGCGAACGTCTTCCCGTGTTCGGAGGACAGCAGCGTGGCGAGTTCATCCATGTTCTCGTTGACGAGGTCAACGAATTTCAGCAGGATCCGGCCGCGGCGCTGCGGGTTCATGGCGCCCCACTGGACCTGCGCCTTCTCCGCGGCGGCCACCATGTTCCGGACTTCCTCCCCGCTGGCCAGGGGCAGGCGCGCCTGGACCTGGCCCGTGCAAGGGTCAAAAACGTCGCTGAAGCGGCCGGAGGTCCCCGCCACCCGTTGGCCATCTACGTAATGGGATAGTTCGCGCACCATGATGCAATGCTCCTTCGCATGTGATCCAGGTCATCTCTGCAAGCGAATATACTCGGACTTCCTACTAAATTCCAGACTGCCCCAAACCCTCGTGGCGCCCGCTGTCGCCGTCGCCGTCATTTTGTTGCGGTACGCGTCCTGGGGCACTTTGACCCGCATCCGGGGCCCCGCAGCACAATTCAACGGCCTGCCTGCGCCATAGTGCCCCGTTTCTGCGGACACCGGCCGCACAGTTGCCCGGAACCGACCGCGCCCGCGCCGCGGCAACGCCTCCGGGCAACAAGTTCGGTAAGTTAGGGACTGTGAAGATTGCTACCTGGAATGTGAACTCCCTCCGTGCCCGCGCCGACCGTGTGGAGGCCTGGCTGCAGCGCAGCGATTGCGACGTGCTGGCGATCCAGGAGACCAAGTGCAAGGACGAAAACTTCCCCTGGGAGCTGTTCGAACGCATGGGCTACGAGGTGGCCCACTTCGGCGTCAGCCAGTGGAACGGCGTGGCCATCGCCTCCCGGGTTGGTTTGGAAGACGTGGAACGCACCTTCCTGGACCAGCCTCCGTTCGGGAAGGACGGCAAGGACCCCGTGCAGGAGGCCCGCGCCATGGCTGCCACGTGCGGCGGCGTCCGGGTCTGGAGCCTCTACGTGCCCAACGGCCGCTCGCTGGATGACGAACACATGCCGTACAAGCTCAAATGGCTCGAATCCCTCAAGCACCACGCCCAGGGCCTTGTCACCGCGAACCCGGAGGCCCAGGTTGCCCTGATGGGCGACTGGAACATCGCGCCCCAGGATGAGGACGTCTGGGACATCGACCTTTTCCTGTCCCAGGGCCATACCCACGTCAGCCCGCCGGAGCGCGCCGCCTTCCACGCTTTCGAAGAAGCCGGCTTCACCGACGTGGCCCGTCATTACACGCCCGGTCCCGGTGTGTACACCTACTGGGATTACACCCAGCTGCGCTTCCCCAAGAAGGAGGGCATGCGCATTGACTTTGTCCTTGGCTCGCCGGCCTTGGCGGCCCGCGTCACCGGCGCCTCGATCGACCGCGAGGAACGCAAGGGCAAGGGCGCCTCGGACCACGCCCCCGTCCTAGTGGATCTGGCCGACTGATGGCTGCAGCCGCGGCCCAGGAAGGGAGACTGTATTGACGGGAAACCTCTACCGGGGCCAGGCCGGCCTGCCGTTCTCCTCCACCCTGCGCGTCTACGAACCGCTGGACGCCTTCCCGGAAGGACAACGGGACGCCATCCGGACCGCCGGAGCCCGCACGGCCTCCCGGGCCGCCGTCGAAAACGCCGAACTGCTGGCCTCGCTGGGCAGGATCACACGCTCCGGCGGGGACCCGTTCCCCACCGGGCGGACGGACCTGGTCCGGGTCACCAGCGTTCCCGGCGTCCCCCCGGGGCGGACCCCGCAGGCAGGAATGTCCGACGCCGGTGCCGAGTCCGGCCCGGGTGTCGAATCCGGCTTCGGTACCGGGATAGGCGCAGGTTCCGGCCCTGACGCTGGGGGCGCTGGGAGTGACTCCGGGACCGGGCGCGTCCTGCTGTACTGCCCCAGCCAGCTGGTCCTGCGCGCCGGCCTCGCTGCGAATGCGCTCATGGAAGGCATCCACGGCCCGCTGGCCGAAATGCTGATTCCCGAAGAGCAGCGGGACAAGCACCAGGAGCGCATTGACCAGGTCAAAGCCCGTGACGGCGCCATCCGCGTGCATAGCCGCGCCTCCACCTGGGGCATCCCCTTCAGCTGGTTCTCGCTGTTTATGGAAAGCGACCATAAGGATGTGGTGGAATCAGGCGGGCGCATCCTCACCGTCAGGGTGTGGGCTCCCATCACCGAAGCCATGGAGCGGGCACGGTACGCCGTGGCTCACCTGGCGCTGGCCGCCCCGGACCTGGACATGCTGGACGACCTCGCCCAGCTGACCGAATGGCTGGAGCTGTTCCACGTCAATTCCATGGTGGAACTCGACTACGGCGCCGTGGCGGACAAGGTGTACCCGGACGAGTCGCCCATGGACATCCGGCTGGGCATTGAATGCCTGGCAGAGGGCGACATGACGGGCGCCGCGGCGGCCTACCGCAGGCTGGCTTCCCGCTGGATTCCCATCAGGCAACTCGCCCGCGCGTCCTGACCACAGCTTCCTGACCGCCGCGCCGCGAACGCGGCATCCTGGCACCCACGGCCTCCTGGCTCGGATGCCCCGCAGTGCCTCCTCAGGAAGGAGGCTGTGCCGTCGTACGCCTGACGATGAGCTGGTGGGGCGCGACGGCGGACTGGACCGCCCCGACCATGCCGTCCAGTTCATCGAGGAGCATCTTGGTGGCCAGCTCGGCCTGCTCATCGGGCCGCTGCCCCACTGTGGTCAGGCCCACCGCGTCGGAGAAATCGTGGTCATCGATCCCCACCACCGAGAGGTCCTCCGGCACCCGGACGCCCGCCCGGGCGGCTTCAAAGATGACCCCCATGGCCATCTCGTCGGACGCGCAGAAGATGGCGGTTGGCTTCGGGCCGGGTGCGGCCCAGAGGCGCCGGAACGCTTCCTGGCCGCTGCGGACCGTGAAGTCTCCCCATTCGTCCCACTCGGGGCGGGTGGCGAGCCCCGCTCCCGCCATGACCTCCTGGAAAGCCAGGATCCGTACGCGGGGAACGTCGAAGTTAAGGTCCGTTTCGTCGTCGCCGTGCAAGAGGGCAATATCCCGGTGGCCGAGGTCGATCAAGTGCCGGACGGCGGTGGATGCAGCGGCGTAGTCGTCGATGCCGATGTACGCGCACTCCTCCACATGGCCGCCCACCACGATCAGCGGGATATCAATCTTCTGGAGGTGGTCCAGTTCGTCGTGGCTGAGCGCCATACAAAGGACCAGCAAGGCGTCAATCTGCTTATAAACCATGGTCTTGCTGAAGAGGCGTTCACGGTTGCTGCCGTGACCGCCCAGGTTGAAGAGGGAAAGGTTGTAGTGCCGGGCGTGAAGTTCGCGGTCCGCGCCCTCGATGGCCTTGGAGAAGAACCAGCGGCTCACGAACGGCGCCAGGACGCCGATGGTCTTGGTTCGGCCGGTGGCCAGTCCTGACGCCGACGACGACGCCACATAGCCCAAAGCACCCGCCACCTCTAGGATCTTCTCCCGGGTGGCGGGCGAAACCCTGGGCAGCCCCCGCACGGCCCGGGAAACGGTGGCAGTGGATACGCCGGCGGCCGCTGCCACGTCCTCAATGCTGACGCCGCTGTGGCCACCCCGTTGAGACCTCCCAGGCATGCGTGCCACCGTTCCCCTCCGTGCTCGCTGCGTGCGGCTGCTTTACTTCCTGCAATGCCTCCATGCCATGGTATTCTGAGCCGCTCCTTGCTTCGCAGTATTACCTGCGCGCCGGCGGGCCACCCGCTGGATTTTAGGGAGCCCCCTACCTCCGGTCCGGCAGCCGGCGGCGCAACCGCACCATCCCGTAGACCGCCAAGAGATTGGCCAGCAGGCCAAGGGACCACCAGAGCGCAGGCTGGCCCGTCACTTCCATCCACACCGTGACCACGAGCAGAACCACGGCCCAAAAGCCCAGGAACCCGATGATGACGTCAAAGTCTTCGCCGGACCGGGCCCTTCGACGTTCAGGGCGGACGAGCCCTTCGTTCTGCCCGCCATGCTCCGAAGACCGCGTCACTTGACAGCACCTGCTGTCAGGCCGGCGATGATCTTACGCTGCAGCACCAGCACCAGGACCACCAAGGGTATGGTCACGATAGTGCCGGCGGCCATAATGGCCGTGTACGGGATCTGGTTCGGCTGGGCACCGGCAAAGCTGGCGATGGCCACCGTTACAGGCTGCGTCGCCGCGTTGGACAGCTGGCTGGCGATCAGGAATTCATTCCAGGAGGAGATGAACGCCAGGATTGCCGTAGTGAAGATGGCCGGCGCTGCCAGCGGCATGATCACCTTTCGGAAAGCCTGACCCTGCGTGCAGCCGTCCACCCGGGCCGACTCTTCCAACTCCCACGGCATCTCGCGGAAGAAGGATGTCAGGGTGTAAACGGTCAGCGGAAGCACAAAGGAGATATTTGGGATGATCAGGGCCTGGTAGGTACCCATCCAGCCGATGTTAGTGAACAGCTGGAACAGCGGCGTGATGAGCGCAACGCCCGGGAACATGGAAGCGCCGAGGATGAACCCCAGCACCAGGAACTTGAACCGAAAATTCAGGCGGGCCAGTGCGTAGGCGGCAAAAACGCCGATCAGCAGCGATACGACAGTGACCACTGTGCCAATGATGACACTGTTGAGCAGTGCCTGGCCGAACCGGTTGCCGAAGGACGTGTCGAACGCCGTGGCAAAGTTGTCCAGGGTCACGTGGGTGGGCAGCAGTGACGTGTCGTATGTGAAGCCTACCTCCCGGAACGCCGTCACCACCATCCAGTATGCGGGGGCCAGGCACCAAACCAGGATGACTGCGGCGCTGATGTACGTCCGCCCCTGTGCCCACTTCTCCCGATTCTGGGCGGTCTTGCGGCCCTTGTCCTGCCGGGCGCGCAGTTCCGTGGCTGTTGCCGAGCTCATTTCTTCCCCTTACCTGTTGCGCCGCTTTGTTCCACAACGTTCGCCCCAAGGAAGCGAACGAAGATAAAAGCGACCAGAAAGATGATGATAAAGGTGATGGTCGACAAAGCCGCGGCCGAGTTGAACCCTTGCCTGATCTGGTTGATCACCAAAATGGACAGCGTGGTGGTGTTGTTCGCACCCTGCGTCAGGATGTAGGGCAGGTCGAACATCCGCAGGGCGTCCAAGGTGCGGAACAGAATGGCCACCATCAAGGCAGGCCTAACGAGGGGCAGGGTGATCAGGCGGAACCTCTGCCATGCCGAGGCACCGTCCACCCTGGCAGCCTCATAAACGTCCGCCGGGATCATTTGCAGACCTGCCAGGATCAGGAGAGCCATAAACGGAGTGGTCTTCCAAGTGTCTGCGATGATCACAGCCCATTTGGCCGGCCACTCGCTGCCAGTCCAGAGGATGGAGGCGTTGAAAAGCTTGTTGGCGATGCCCTCGAACGCGAAGATGAAGAGCCACAGTTGGGCAGTCACCGCAGTTGGAATGGCCCACGGCACCAAGACGGCTGCGCGGACCATGCTCCGGCCCTTGAAGGTCCGGGCCATGATCATTGCCATCCAGAAGCCAAGAATGGTCTCAAACGTGACGGTGACAATGGTGAAGAAGAATGTAGTACCCGTTGCGGCCCAGAACTGCCCGCCCAATGTTCCCTGAGGACAGGCGATGGTGCCGCCGCCGGGGGCTGCGCACTGCTGTGCCAGCCAGTTCACATAATTCTGGATTCCCGCCGGGCCGCCAGCCGTGAAGAGTCCGGTGGCTGGATCCAGGCCGGCGTCCTTCTGGAGAGACATGACTATAGCGCTGATGATCGGATAGACGATCACAATGCCCAGCGCGATGATGGTGGGGGCAAGAAGCCAGGAAGCCCACTTGCCCTGGCTCAGTATTTTGTTGTCCTCACCCACACCCTTGGGTGCGTGGTGGATCGGGGTCCCGCCCGACGCCGGCGGTTTTGTCGGCGTCGGGCCCAATTCAGTTGCCATGGCTAAGTTACGACCCCGCGCCCGCAGATTCGATGGACGCCTGCATATCAGCGAGGGCCCTTTCAGCAGACTTTTCGCCCTTCAGCGCCGCATAGGAGTTCTCCTGGATGGCCTGCGTGACAGCCGGGTAGAACGGTGTCACGGGACGCGGTACGGCGTTCTCGATTGAGGTTTTCAGCACCGGCAGGTAAGGCAGTTTCGCCACCAGTTCCTGATCCTCGTAGAGCGATCCAATTACGGGAGCCAACGAACCCTGGGTGGCGAAGAACTTTTGCTGCTCTTCTCCCACCAGGAACTTAACAAAGTCCAGGGCAGTTGCCTTGTTCTTGGAGTAGACACTGATCGCAGCACTGTGGCCGCCGAGCGATGATGCACCGGGTCCGTTCTTGCCCGGAAGCGCTGTCATGCCCAGCACGTCCTTAACAACGGAGGAACCTTCAGTCGTGGCAAGGTTGTAAACGTAGGGCCAGTTGCGGAGGAAAAGCAGCTTGCCCTCTTGGAAGGCCCGGCGGCTTTCCTCTTCTTGGTACGTGATGGCCTCGGCCGGAATGTTCCCGTTGGCAAATGCGTCTACCAGGTTCTGAAGGCCTTCCTTGGCCTCAGGCGTAGTCAGGCTCGGCTTGCCTTGGTCATTCAGGACTGACCCTCCGGCGGAGTTGATGGCCTCGGAGGCGTTAACCGTCAGGCCTTCATACTGCTTGAACTGCCCGGCATAGCAGCCGATGTTGTTTGCTTTGGCGATGGAGCACATTTCCATCATTTGTCCCCACGTGGTGGGCGGCGTAGCGACAAGGTCCTTGCGGTAGTAGAGAATGCCACCATCAGAGGAGACGGGGGCCGCATAAAGCTTGCCTTGGTACGAACCTGCCTTGACCGTGGGCTCGAGCATGCCATCGGTCTTAACGGCCATGGCGCCTTCGAGGGGCTGGAGCCATCCGCGGGCTGCGAACTCGGCGGTCCAGACGACGTCCACGCTGGCAACGTCGTAGTTCTCGTTTTTGGCCTGGTAATTCTGAACCAGGTCATCATGCTGCTGGTCAGCCTGGTCTGTCTGCTCCTTGAACGTGACCTGCTCGTTCGGGTGTGCAGCATTCCATTTATCCAAGAGGGGACGGACGACGTTGCTGTTGTCCTTGCCCTGTACGTACGTGATGGGTCCACGGCCGTCCAGGTTCGCTTCGGCGTCCGTGCCGCCTGTGGTCCCCCCGCCGCCGCCCGCGCAGGCGGAAAGCGTCAGGGCCAAAATGCCGGCGGTAGCTGCCGGGAGTAAGAATTTGCGGGTTTTCATTGCTTGAGGCTCCTCGCTGAGTGACAAGTAAGTCGACAGTGCGCTTGATGTGGTGACCATCACACTAGTAACGTTGCATCGAGTTATGCAAGCGTTTACATCAAAACGTTATAGGAGAGGAACCAAATGTCCCACCCGTTCGTTCCTACCCCCGGTTCGGGTGTCCCATCCTGGTGGGCCGGCGCTGTTGTGTACCAGATCTACCCACGTTCCTTCGCGGACGCGAACGGGGACGGAATGGGCGATCTTCAGGGGGTTACTGCACGCCTGCCGTATCTCCAGCGGCTCGGAGTGGATGCCATCTGGCTGTCACCGTTCTACAAGTCTCCCCAAGCGGACGCCGGTTACGACGTTGCGGACTACCGTCAGGTCGACCCCCTTTTCGGGACCCTGGCGCATTTCGACGAAATGTTGCAGGCGGCTCACGGTCGGGGGCTGAGAGTCATTGTTGATCTCGTCCCCAACCACACCTCGGACGAGCATGTGTGGTTTCAGGAGGCGCTGGCCTCGGTCCCCGGCTCCGTGCAGCGGGACCGCTACATATTCCGGCAGGGCAAGGACGAGGTGCAAGGATCCGGTGACGGCAATCTGGCCCCGAATAACTGGCGATCGATTTTCGGCGGGCCAGCCTGGCGCAGGGTCACCCAAGCCGACGGCGGCCCCGGCGATTGGTACCTCCACCTTTTCGACGCCAAACAGCCGGACCTGAACTGGGGCAACGCCGAAGTCCAAGAGGAAATGCGTTCCGTGTTGCGCTTCTGGCTGGAACGTGGAGTCGACGGCTTCCGCGTGGACGTCGCCCACGGCATGGTCAAGGAAGCGGGACTGCCGGACTGGGAAGGCGCGGTTGCCATGGTGGAAGGCACCGCCGAACCGGCCCCAGCCCGAGGGGATACCCCACCTGGTGATGCCCCTGGAGCACATACGGAGGCGCAGGAGCCCCACCGCGCAGTGTCGCCGCAGTACCCGCCGTCGCCATTTTTTGATCAGGACGGTGTGCATGACATCTACCGGGATTGGAACCGTCTGCTGGCCGCATACGCAGGCGATCGGATGATGGTCGCCGAAGCCTGGGTGGAACCGGCGGAACGACTGGCCCGGTACATCCGTAAGGACGAAATGCAGCAGGCATTCAACTTCGACTTCCTGCTCGCCGGCTGGAACGCTGAGCGAATGGCCGAAGCCATCGAAGATTCCCTCAAGGCCGCGGCGTCCGTGGGAGCGCCGTGCACGTGGGTGCTGAGCAATCACGACACCGTCCGTCACAGTACCCGGTTCGGCCTGAAAGATCCCACCTCTTTCCCCAAGGGCGTTGGGGCCGGGGATGAACAGCCGGATGCCGCCCTGGGATTGCAACGTGCACGCGCCGCCACATTGGTGTCCTTGGCGCTGCCCGGCTCCGCCTACATATACCAAGGCGAGGAGCTTGGCCTTCCCGAGCACACCACCCTCCCTGACGAAGCCCGGCAGGATCCCACGTTCTTCCGCACGAACGGAGTTGAAGTCGGCCGCGATGGCTGCCGCGTCCCGCTTCCCTGGAATGCAGACCAATCCGGTTACGGCTTCGCAGACGCTTTAAGTGCCGACGGTGCCGGCGTCGATAATGCAGCGCCCAACGGCGGCTCCAGCCGTCGCGTGCCCGCGGCACCCTGGCTGCCCCAGCCGGAGTCCTTTAGGAACCTCGCAGCCGACCGTCAAGATGGCGCAGCGGGTTCCACGCTGGAGCTGTACCGTTCGGCGCTGGCGTTCCGCTCGGCCCATGGACTGGGGTCCGGAACGTTCCAGTGGGCCGACATCCATCAACCAGCCCAAGGTGTGCTGGCCTTCAATAACGGCAAAGTCCAGGTAGTCAGTAACCTGGCGTCAGTTGCGATACCCGTTCCCGCTGAGTACACGGTGGCTCTGGCCAGTGGCCCGCTGACCAGCGACACCACGGCCGAAATTCCGGCAAACTGCACGGTTTACTTGACCCTCACGTGATCTTCCCTGAGCGCATGGCGACCTTGGCGCCAAAGCCCTTGGCGTTTTCTGCTACCTCACCAGCGAGTTCCTTGGCATTTGCTGCTCCGCTGCCAGTGCCTCGCTCGCTCATGGTGTCCTCCTAGATTCCCCGGTCATTCCATCCGGACAGTGGTGGTGGGTAGTTGCCAGCCGATATCCGCCGGCATCGGCACGATCAGGTGTCCCGCCGTCTGACCCTAACGGACGCGTTCGGCCCGGCTGAACCGTGTCCTGGCCCCGGCACCGATATGGATCAGGACCGGCGTCCGTTTGCCAACCACTTGGTCCAAAGCATCTACCAAGGCATAGACCTCGTCCGCCAGGAGGTGCGGCGCCACGCCCTGGCGCGGCTGGAGCCGGATTTTCAAGGCAGGGCTGCCCTGGACATCGTAGGTTGCCACCGTGGCACCCGCCAGATCGGGCCGTTCAGCCAAAGCGTGCTTCAACGCCTGTTCTGCTACTCCCCCGCTGATCCGCACGTCTCCGGCCACGGTCCCGGGATCGTACTCGGCCACCAGCAGGTTGCTACGGCCCTTGCCCTGCTGCGCGATCCAGGCCACCATCAGGCCAATAAGGACTACCAGGGCAAGAGCTATAAGAATCCAGAGCCAGCTTTCCGGACGTCCCGGGAATCGGGTGTTGTCGAAGTACTGGTTGACGCTGCGCCATGCCGATCCGGACCAGGCATGCCACCAGGTTCCCACTGGTGGAACCGCGGCAAGCAGGACGAGCAGGATGCCCACGGCGAGCAGCTTGAGCCCGAGAATGCCCAGCAGGATCCGGTTGAGGAGCGAGGGTGTGGCCGTCATGATCCGATCACTCCTATGGTGGAAATGTTGACGCGGACCTCCGGCAACGGGACCAGTGACATCCCGCTGAGTTCGTCCTGGACCGCGGCCAGCACTGCCGCCTCAGCCACGGGAACCCCTGAGGTGGGGCGCACATTCACGATGACCTGCCGCCGGGACACCACCACCATGACCTGTTCCGGGGTGACATTGGCGGCGAGCCGTGCGCTGCGCGCCAGGGCGGAGGCGATGACCTCGTCATCCACCACCACGGCGGACGAACTGCCAGCGCTGTTCAGCACATGCCGGGCGCGTCTT
Organism: Pseudarthrobacter sp. NBSH8; assembly: GCF_014217545.1. Lineage (NCBI taxonomy): Bacteria > Bacillati > Actinomycetota > Actinomycetes > Micrococcales > Micrococcaceae > Pseudarthrobacter > Pseudarthrobacter sp. NBSH8. The sequence continues at coordinate 449,282 of NZ_CP043178.1, read as the reverse complement.
CCCGGCAGGATGGCGTTGAGCAGGAAAAACAGTCCCACCATAGCCACCAAGGCACCACTGGCACCGAGCAGCAACGGCGGGGTACCAGCCGGCAGGGCAACGATGCGCTCCGCTGCCAGCTGTGGTTCGATCAGCCAAGCCGGCTGCCCAATGGCGTGCACGGCCGATTCGAGAAGCCCGTAGCCGGCAAGCCCCATCACCAGGACCGCTGCCACTGTTGCCACCGCTGCCCGCGAGGAATGTGTCTCCCGGTAGACGACCCTGCGCATGTCGGGTTGCGGCCGGGCCCGGGCGCGGCTTGTTGGCGTCGAATCCGCCAGGTCCCCGTCCACTGTTCCGCCGCTCATTGGACCCGGACTCCCTCGATCGGTTTAACGCCGCTGATTCGGATATCTACCCTGCTCAGACGGGCGCCGCTGAGGGCCGTGACCGTCGAGAGGATCCTGGCTTTGGCATCGACCGTCCGGTCCCAAATTGATCCGCCGAACGCGGCGACCCGGCCTGCGTCCCTGAGCACGGTGGCCAGCGGCGGGATCCTGATAGGTGACACGAGCGACAGAGCCAGCAGGCCGTCATCGTCCGTCCAGTCCGCCCGGACATCGTGGGGATCCACGCCGAGGGCTTCCGCGGCTGCTGTCCTGGCAAGGCTGGTCAGGGCCTGCGTGCTGATGCGGTTGTGTCCGTTCAGGACGTGGACCGGGAAGGAAGGCGACGCTGACGTCATGACGAGGAGCGCCGGCCGATGATGGCGTCCAGGACGCCGCGCAGGTCCAGTTTCCCTTCCGCTGCGCGGCCCAGGAGGGCGCCGATAGCCATAAAGAGGATGGAGACCAGGAAGCCCCACAGCCCGAACTGGAAGGACATAAACGCCACGAAGGCGCCTATTGCGATGCCCACAACGGTCAGGTTCACAGCAGTGCCTCCCTCTCGGCGCCGGCAGGCGCTCCGGCCTTCACTGGCGGTGCCACGTAGACATCGGTTACTTCGACATTCACTTCGATGACCTGCAGGCCAACGAGTTCCTCGACCGCGCGGTACACGGCCGATCTGACCTGATCGGCCAGGGAATGCAGTGGCGTTCCATAGGAGGCCACCAAACTGATGTCTACCGCCACCTGCGTCTCACCGACCTCGGCGCGGACACCGGCCGCATGGTCCGAACTGCCGACGGCGTCCCGGATGGCTCCCAGCGCACGGGACGGGGCCGAGCCCAACGAGTAGACGCCGGGCACGGTACGGGCAGCGATGCCGGCAACTTTTGCCACGGCGGTCTCCGCGATCACGGTGCGCCCATGCCCTGGTACGGGCGCCTGGCTGGCGGCGTGGTGGCTGGTAATCAGCTGGCGCTCGACACCCGCATCGGGTTGTGGGTTCTGGTATTCCATCAGGCACTCCCCTTCTATTGCTCCCAACCCTATCCCTAACGCGAGTTCCGGCGTGGGAAGCTGCCGAGAGTCAGCCTCCTCGCACAAGAGCCGGCCCCGCCCCTCCTGAGTTCTGTCCACTGATTGCTCCTGAGAGCGCTGGACGGGGCGGGAGGAAGCGTTGCGCAGGCGGGTGCCCGATTAAAGAAGAAAAGCACCAGTTCCGAAGAACTGATGCTTCCCAGTGGTGGCTCCGACCGGCGTCGATCCGGTGACCTTTCGATTTTCAGTCGAACGCTCTACCAACTGAGCTACAGAGCCTAGGTGACATGTCACCTTGACTGCCGGAATTTCTTCCAGCAATCAGAGCGACCCTGACGGGACTTGAACCCGCGACCTCCGCCGTGACAGGGCGGCGCGCTAACCAACTGCGCTACAGGGCCTTGATTTTCTTGCTTCGCGGCATCGCTACCGCTTTTTTCAAGGCTTCCAGCTTACCAGACGTTTTCAGCCTGCCAGACCAGTTCCTTGCGTACCCCCAACGGGATTCGAACCCGTGCCGCCGCCGTGAAAGGGCGGTGTCCTAGGCCGCTAGACGATGGGGGCCAGAACCCGTTCGGCACAAAATAAAAGGCTTCGAGCCAGGGCTCTCAGTCTTCTCGTTTGCAGTTGCTCCGAACTGGACTCTAAAACTATAGGGCCTCGGCGGGAATAACTCAAAATCGGCCCGCGACACCTGACCGAAGCGGCCGGAACAGGCGAAGATGGACAGATGGATGCCGTCGCCGCGCTCAATGAAATTGCTTTCTGGCTGGAACGGGAACGCGCCGCCACGTTCAAGGTCCAGGCCTTCCGGAAGGCGGCCGGGATCATCGCCGGACTCGACCCTTCGGAGGTGGCGTCCCGGGCCCGGGACGCCAGGCTCAAGAGCATGAAGGGCATCGGCGACAGGACCTACCAAGTGGTCCGGCAGGCCGTGGACGGCGAGGTGCCCGAGTATCTTGAGGATCTTCGCCAGCGAAGCGCGGTGCCGCTGGCGGACGGTGGGACCGAGCTTCACGAAGCGCTCCGGGGCGACCTCCACAGCCACAGCGACTGGTCCGACGGCGGCTCTCCCATCCACCTCATGGCAGACGCTGCCCGCCTTCTGGGCCGCGAGTACCTGGCGCTGACAGACCACTCCCCCAACCTGACCATCGCCAACGGGCTCAGCGCCGAGCGCCTGACCGAACAGCTCGACGTTGTGGCCGCGATCAACGCCGCCTCCGCAGCTGACGGCGAAAAGGACGGATTCCGGCTCCTGACCGGCATCGAGGTGGACATCCTGGAATCCGGCGAACTGGACCAGTCACCGGAGATGCTGGACCGTCTGGACATTGTGGTGGCCAGCGTCCATTCGAAGCTTCGGGCGGACGGCGCCACCATGACCCAGCGGATGCTCCAGGGCATCCAGAACCCCCGGACCAATGTGATGGGCCACTGCACCGGACGCCTGGTGGAGGGATCCCGTGGCACGCGCCCGCAATCGGACTTCGACGCCCTGAAGGTATTTGCGGCGTGCGCCGAAAACAATGTGGCGGTCGAGATCAACTCGCGCCCCGAGCGGCAGGACCCGCCGGATGACCTGATCCGGCTGGCCCTGGACGCCGGCTGCCTGTTCTCGATCGACAGCGACGCCCACGCTCCGGGCCAGCTCGACTTCCTCCAGTACGGGGCGGCCCGTGCCGCGCACAACAATGTGCCCGTGGACCGCATCGTTACCACCTGGCCCCTGGAGCGGCTGTTGGAGTGGTCGGCCCAGGATTGGCAGAAAATCGACTAGACGTGTCCGATTCCCGCCAGCTGCCGGCGCCGCGGCAGGGCTAGATTGGCAGCATGGCTTCAAGCACCCCTCTCAGCGCAGCAGCAACCGCGCTTCGCCCGTCACCTGGCCGTCCCAACGCGCTCGGCGTCGCTGCCGTGGTGATCACCGTAGTGTTCTGGGCCTCGGCCTTCGTGGGGATCCGGGCCATCGGTCCCACTTTCTCCCCCGGTTCCCTGACCCTGGGCAGGCTGGCGGTTGCCGCCGTCGTGCTCGGCGCGCTGGTGCTGCCGCAGCTGGCCAAAAGCAAGCTGCTGCCGCGGGGCCGCGAATGGTGGCCCATCCTGGGCTACGGCGTGATGTGGTTCGGCGGCTACAACGTGGCCCTGAACGCGGCAGAACACCTGCTGGACGCCGGGACCGCCGCCTTGCTGATCAACGTCAATCCCATCCTGGTTGCCATCATGGCCGGCGTCTTCCTGAAGGAGGGCTTCCCGCGCTGGCTGATTATCGGGAGCCTGGTGGCGTTCGGCGGGGTTGCCCTAATCGCGCTTGGTTCCGGCTCAGGTTCCGGGGAACGTTCGACGGCGGATGTGGCGGGCGTGCTGCTCTGCCTCCTTGCCGCCGTGCTCGCCGCCGTCAGCGTCATCATCCAGAAACCGGTGCTGCGGAAGTTCCCGGCGGGCCAGGCCACCTGGTTCGGCATCATGGTGGGGGCGGTCTGCTGCCTGCCATTCAGCGGCCAGCTGGTGTCCGAGCTGCAGTCGGCACCGCTGCCGGCGACACTGGGCCTGGTCTATCTGGGCATCTTCCCCACCGCCGTCGCCTTCACCACCTGGGCCTACGCGCTGTCCCTGATTGACGCCGGAAAACTGGCGGCCACCACTTATCTTGTGCCGGGCACCACCATCCTGATCTCGTGGCTGGTCCTCAGCGAAGTGCCCGCGGTGCTGGGCTTGGTGGGCGGGCTGGTCTGCCTGGTGGGTGTTGGCCTGACGCGCCGCAGGTCCCGGTAGCGGCTCCGTTCAGCGAAACGTTGGGCTCGGCTTTGCCGTGCCCGCGATGATCGGCGTGGCCAGGGCAACCGCCGGAGCCTCCAACCTGCTGATTTCCGTGAATTCGAATCCGGCCTCGCCGATGGATGCCACCGTGGTCCTGTTGATGTGGCACCCCGGCGCCACACATCGGCCCCACAGGCCGTCCAGCCTGTCCTGCCAGCGGGCCGCCCGGCCCTGTCCGCGGACATGTTCCAGCACCGCGAGTGTCCCGCCGGGTTTGAGTACCCTTCGCGCCTCCAACAGGGCAAGCCGCTGATCCGGCACCGAGCACAGCACCAGGGTGAACACGACGGCGTCCGCCGCGCCGTCCGGCAGCGGCAGGTGCTCCGCATCGGCGCAGGAAACCTCCACAGGAACCGATGACTCCCCGAGCCGGGAGCTCAACCTGGCCCGCATGTAGCGGTCCGGCTCTACCAGGATTACCCGCTCAGCGTGGCGGAAGTGCCGCAGATTCGCCCCGGTGCCTGCGCCGACGTCCACCACGGTTCCCGTCAGCCCGGAAAGCAGCCGAGCCCGTCGAGGAGCGAGCTCCCGGCGCTCCACAGAGGCCGATAGTGCGTCGTAAGTGGCGGCAAAAAGGCGATGATGGACGGACATCAGGCTCCTCCCAAGGCGGTCAAGGACGGGTTTCAGTATGCGCGCCGACCGGGCTGCGGACTAGAGTCTGATTATGCCCGCCAAACTGCCGCCCGGCCTGCCCATCATCCCGGATGGTCCGCAAGAGTCCGGTCCGTTTGAGATGTCCGCTGACGATTTCGAGGCCGCCGTCACGGATGCACTGGGACTGATCCCCGCCAAACTGGCGGCCGCCATGGACAACGTGGCCGTGTTTGTCGAGGACGACTACGTGCCCGGCCCGGGCGATGAACCGGACACCGTTCTGCTGGGCCTTTACGAGGGCGTTCCCTTGACGGAGCGGGATTCATGGTGGGATGCCGGTTCACTGCCGGACCGGATCACCATCTTCCGCCAGCCCATCCTGGATATCTGCGGGTCCCGCGACAAGGTGATCCAGGAAGTGGCTGTGACGGTGGTGCACGAGATTGCCCACCACTTCGGCATCGACGACCGGCGGCTGCACGAGCTCGGCTGGGACTAGCCTTGTAGGCATGGGACACGACCACAGCCACACACACGGGATCACGGCGACAGGCCGCCACCGCAAACGGCTCATCGCCGTCCTGGCCATCATCCTTGCTGTGGTGGTGGTCCAGGTGATCGGCGCGGCACTGTCCGGATCTTTGGCCCTGCTGGCGGACGCCGGCCACATGCTCTCGGATGCGGCCGGCGTGACCATCGCTCTCCTGGCTGCCTGGATCGCCGGACGCCCCGCAAGCGATCAGCGGACCTACGGCTACCAGCGGGCCGAGGTCCTGGCCGCCCTGGCCAACGCGCTGATCCTGATTGTTATCTCGGTGGTCATCTTCACCGAGGCCATCCGCCGAATTGGCTCCGCGCCCGAGGTCCACACCGACATCATGCTCTTCGCGGCCATCCTGGGCGCGGTGGCCAACCTGGTCTCGATGCTGATTTTGCGCGGCGCACACCAGGACAGCCTGAACATCCGGGGCGCCTACCTTGAAGTGCTGGGCGACCTGCTGGGCTCAGTCGCAGTCATTGTTGCTGCCCTGGTCATCATGTTCACCGGCTACCAGGCCGCCGACACGATCGCCTCCGTGCTCATCGCCCTGATGATCCTGCCGCGGGCCTGGAGCCTGCTGCGCGATGTGGTGGACGTCCTATTGGAGGCGACCCCCAAAGGTGTGGAGGTGCAGATGATCCGCGAACACATCCTCAGCGTTGACGGCGTGGTGGACGTCCATGACATCCACATCTGGACGATCACATCCGGCGTGCCGGTGTTTTCAGCCCACGTGGTGGTGGAGGACGGCGTCCTCAATGCCCGCGGCGCCGACCAGCTCCTGGACAAGCTGACCACCTGCCTGGGCTCCCACTTTGACACCGAGCACTGCACTTTCCAGCTGGAGCCCGCAAGTCACTCGGAGCACGAATCGCGCCAGCACGCCTGACCCTTGCGGCGGACGACACAGGCTCGGCACGACACGCCGGGTCCATATGTGCCGGAATCGCGCTCTTGTTGTATATGTTATTGATGTGACCAGTGTTGCCAAAGTTCACACGCTCACGTAGCCTCGGACTGCTGGGAGATCAGCAGAGGGGCTCCTCGTGCCGCCACCAGACCTCGCTCCCCCAGCCTTACTGCGTGCGAGGTTCTGCGAATGGGTTTGACCGGATCCGGCTTGAAGGCCGCCGTGCTGTGCACCGCCGTCGTACTTTTCGGCACCATGGCCCTCCCCTCCCAGGCTGCGCCGCTGCCGCAGGCTCCGAGTCTCCATCTCCCGGCGTCGCCGGAGCTTCCCACCCCGGAGGACATCGCCACAGCCAAGGCGAGTGAACGCGCGACGGCGGATAAGGTCGCCAGCATCGAACGCCTCCTCGCGGACGCCAAGAGCGCCCAGCAAGCCACGTTTGCCTTGTCTCTGCAGGCCAATAACGCCTACGGCGAAGCCCTGGTTGAACTGCAGGACCGCAAGATGGCGGCAGAAGTGGCCACGGCCAAGGCCACCGCTGCGACGCAGGAGCAGGACAGGACCCGGAAGCAGGTGGGTCAGCTCGCCGGCGACCTATACCGCAACGGCGGGCTGAACCCTACGCTGGGCACGTTCGTCAGCGGCAACCCCGAAACCTTGCACCAGGCTGCGACACTGGAAGCCATTTCGGCCAGCCGGAGCCGTGCCTTCGGATCGGCGGCATCCGCAGCGTCCGCAGCGCAGTCCCTGACGGCCGCCGCCGACGACGCCAACCGGGCCGCTGACGACGCCGCCCAAAAGGCCGAAGCCCGCAAGGAAGAGGCCGGACAAGCCAACGCCGCCCAGGCCAAGGCCGTAACCGAAGCCGCGGCGCAGCGGACAATCCTCGTGGATCAACTCGCCCAGCTGCGGAACACCACAGTGGCCCTCGAATCAGCTCGCATTGACGCCTTGGACAGGCAGCGCGAGGAAGCCAGGCTCGACGAACTGGCTGCGGCTGCTGATCGGGCTGCGGCGGCGCAGGCAGCAGACCGGCCTGCCGCCGAACCGGCCGGCGGCGGCGGCGGGAACCTGCCGGCCGCGCCAGCTCCAGCGCCTGTTCCCGCTCCGGCCCCAGCACCTGCCCCCGCTCCCGCGCCAGTACCCGCGCCCGCTCCGGCCCCAGCACCTGCCCCGGCTCCCGCGCCAACACCGGCCCCATCGCCGGGTGGCTCCAACGAGACGGCCATCTCAGTGGCGATGTCCAAGGTGGGGTCGCCATATTTCTACCAGTACGGCGGCATCGGCCCCAACGGTTTTGACTGCTCCGGCCTCGTGCAAACGGCCTTCGCCGCCGCGGGCAAGTACCTGCCGCGCACCGCTGCCCAGCAGTACGCGGCGGCCCCCGTTCACGTGCCGATCTCCCAGGCCCGGCGCGGCGATCTGCTGGTCTGGGGCTCAGCCCCGGGCTTCTATCACGTGGCCATCTACCTGGGCAACGGCCAGGTGGTGCAGGCGCTGAATCCGGACGAGGGCATCGGCGTGACCCAGTTGAGCTGGATGGCCGGGATGCAGCTCCACCCTTACGCAGCCCGCTACTGATGCGGACAGGGCTGCGGTCCGAGGCTCCGGCCAGGGACTCCCGGCCCAGCGCTCGAGGCTCAGGACAGCACGTCCTTGGTGACAAACCGGCCATAGGCGAGCGCCCCGAACACGGCCACGTAGCCCGCCTGCAGCAGCGCGTTGCTGGCAAAAGAGTCCCACAGCACCGGCTGGCGCAGGATGTCCGCGAAGCCGAACCAGTAGTGCGTAAACAGCCAAGGGTGCAGCCATTCCAACTGCGGCAGTTGGTCCAGCACCTGCGAGACCACTGACAGCACCACCGTGGCGGCCATCGCGCCCACCGGGACCACCGTCAGGGTGGACAGGAACAGGCCAATCGCCGAAAGTCCGGCCAGGGACACCGCCAGATAGGCGGCGATCAGGACCAGCCTCAGCGCGGCCTCAGGCGGCTGGACGACATCCCCGGATAGGAGCGTTACCGGCCCGACAGGGAACAGCGAAGCCCCGATCGCGGCCCCGGCAAGGGCCACCGTGACGGGCGCGGCGACGCAGAACGCCAGCGCTCCGGCGTACTTCACCAGCAGCAGGCGCACGCGACCGGCCGGCGCCACCAGCAGGTAACGCAGCGTGCCCAGGCTGGCCTCGCCAGCGATGGTATCGCCCGCCACCACCCCAATGGTTAGGGGGAGGAACAGGGGCACGGAAACCAGCATCGCCGTGACCGCCACAAACAGCCCGTTCTGGCTGATCCGGTCCAGGAACGCCGGTCCCCTCCCGGCAGGAACGGATGACGAGAGCCGGACAGCGACGGCGATCAGCACCGGTATCGCGGCAAGAGCCACCAGCATGGCCGCGGTCCGGCGGCGCCGGAAAAGCGTCTTCAGCTCGGACCCCAGCAGGGGCAGGCTCGACGGCGCGCTCGAACCACTGCTGGTCTCAGTACCGCTGCTGGTCTCACTACCACTGCCGGCATCGGGAACGCCACGGGCTGCCGGAACACTGCCGGCCGCAGAAGCCCTATTGGGCAATGTCGAACCCCTCTCCCGTCAGCGCCACAAAGCGCTCCTCCAGGCTCTCCCGCTCCACGGAAAAACCGCGGACGCGCACCCCGGCTGCCACGAGCTCCGCCACAATGTCCTCCGGGGCCTCAAGCCGGGACGCGGCGGCGACCGCGGTCAGAACGTCGCCGTCCGGTTCAGGCGTCCCCATTCCCGGGGACATGCCCAACCGCAGCAGGACCTCGCTGGCCGTCCCGGCGTCGGGCGTTAACAGGCGGATCCGGGTCTCGCCTCCCTGGCGGAACTCGGCCAGCGGCCCCTGGGCCACCAGCCGCCCGGCGCTCATGATGGCGGCGTGCGTGCAGATCTGCTCCACCTCTGCGAGGAGGTGGCTGGAGACAAAGACGGTGGCACCGTCGGCGGCCAGCGACCGCACCAGGCTCCGCACTTCCCGCGTTCCCTGCGGGTCCAGCCCGTTGGTGGGCTCATCGAGCACCAGCAGCTCCCGCGGCGACAGCAGCGCGTTGGCGATCCCCAGCCGCTGCTTCATGCCCAGGGAGTAGGCGTGGACCCGCTTGCCGGCGGCGTGTGAGAGACCCACGCGCTCAAGCGCGGCGGCCACGCGGGCGGTCCGGGTAGCGGGGGCCGCATGCCGGCTGGCGGCGTCCAGGCGGTGCAGGTTGGCGGTGCCGGAAAGGAACGGATAGAACGCCGGTCCCTCCACCAGGGCACCGACGCGCGGCAGAACCTCATGCAGGCGCTGCGGCATCGGCAGGCCCAGGACGCTGACGGTTCCGGCCGACGCGGCAGCAAGGCCCAACAGCATCCGGATGGTGGTGGTCTTGCCCGAACCGTTGGGGCCCAGGAACCCGAACACGGCACCGCGGGGAACGGCGAGGTCCACGTTGTGGACCGCCAGCTGTTTGCCGAAACGCTTGGTCAGGCCCTGGGTCTCGATGGTCAGCCCGGTTGTGCCGTTCCCTTGAGGGCTGGTCCGGGCGGCGGCCAGCCCGGCAGCCGTCCCCCCGGCCGCGGTCACACTGCGCCGGCGGCGGCCTGGAGCCGCTCCGCCGGGACCATCCCCACAAAGATCCTGCCGTCGTCGGTCAGCAAGACGTTGACCAGTGCCGTGGACAGGAGCCGTCCGCCGGGCACGACGACGGCGGCCTGGGACAGGAGCGGATCCTTCAGCAAGGATTCAGTCAAGGCAGCACCTTGGCCGTCGGGTGCCGCGGGGAACCCGATGACGGTCTCCCAGCCCTCGCCAATCACCGTTGGCCGGAGTGCATCACGGTGCCGCAGGCCGGCATCACTGCCGGGAACCTGATCAGGGCCGCCGTCCGGAACCGCTCCTGGCGTAATCCCACCGGGAACGGGCGGAAGGGGTGGCAGGCCGGGCCGGAGCGGGATCGGTGGTGCCTGCAGCTCCTTGATCGTGGCGCCTGGTGGGGCAACGAACGAAAATACCGAGTCCTCCGGGGCCGCCAGTGACAGGCTGGTGAAGCCAGCCTTGAAAGCCGGTTTTGCCTGGCCGCGTGCCATCACGGATACCCGCAGCGGCATTCCGGTCTCGCCGTCGACGGCGATGGCAACTTTCTCAACCAGCGTTCCCCGCGTCCTCGGCGCCAGTTCCAGGCCGTAGGCCGTCCGGCCGGCAATTTCGATGTCCGGCCCCACCGTCACCTCGGTGGAACTGTCCACAACGTCAAGGAACTCACGGGCCAGGTCCTCTGGCGTCGGCAGTACGGGCGGGTCGGGGAGGTCGCCGGGCAGGATGGGCATGGACGGAACGGGCAACGGCAGGTCGCTGGCGAACGCCGGCAAGGCCAGGTGGGCGGCGCTGTTGTCCTTGGAGTTGTAGAACCACACGTCGCCGTCCCGCCGGATAACGTCACGTTCAGCCAGCCGGTCCATCAGCTGGACCCGTATCTTTGTTGGCCCGTCCATGAATATCCGGGCAGTGTGCTCACCGGTCAGGAACGCCAGGATCGACGCGGCTCCACCAGCCGGCACCGGTCCGGACGTGGGACCGGCGGCCGGCAGTTCGGGCAGGCCCAGTTCGGCGGATTGCTCGACCGTTCCGGAGAATGACCTGGTGTTGTGCTGGGCAAGAAGGGTCAGGACCTCCGCCGGAGACTTTTGTGGCAACGGATCGCCGGCGCGCGCCGGAATGGATCCCACCAGCACGCCGGCGGCAATCATTGCAGGTACAGCTACGGCAGGCACCCAGCGCAGCCATGCGCGGATCATGCCAGCCCTGCTTCATCCATGGAGCCCATACTTCAGGTTACGCCTGGGGACCGCCAGCGCACACGTCTCTTCAGGAAGTCTTGCCGGGGGCTGCCCTGCTACGAAGGCACCACGGTTCCGGCGCCGCCGTCGACCGTTTTTTCCTGCCCGGTGGAGAGCCGGAGCGTGGCGTCCGGGACGCCCACCACCGCGGGAATGCCATACTCCCTGGCCACCACGGCACCGTGGGAATTGGGCCCGCCCATCTCCATCACCAGTCCGCCCGCGGTAAGGAACAGCGGTGTCCAGCCGGGGTCCGTGGATGGCGCCACCAGGATTTCTCCCGGTTCCAGGCGCGCGCCCACCGGGTCGAGGATCACACGGGCAGTGGCCGTGACAACACCGGCCGATGCCGGGCTCCCGGTCAGTGCCCCCGGCACCGTGGATGCGGCCGCAGCGTCGCCGGATGGAACGGCTTCCGGCTCAGTGCCGTCCGACAGCAGCACCCGCGGCACGTGACGCCGTTCGAGTTCCAGGGCGTAGTCCGCGCGCCGCAGCGCCGCCCGGACCACAGTCCCGCGCAGCCGGCCGCGGCTCCGCGCCTCCGCGACGAGACGGTCAACGCAGGCTTCGGCTTCTTCTGCCGCATTGCTGAACTGGATATCCGGCGCCAGCGCCGAGCCCTCGAGCCGGAGATAATTCGCCAGGACACCCAGGATGTGCGTGGCGTCGTCCGACCAGCGCGGCATACCGACGTCGATCTCGGCCACGGCACGGTGCCCGTACTGGCCCATGAACCGGGCCACCCCGGACTGCAGCACGGCGGGCAGCTGGCCCGCGCGGAAGTCTTCGGCCAGCTCGGCGGGTGCCCGGTCCGTCACGGCGGCGCGGGAACCGCCGTCGTTCTTGATCGCCTGGGCGAGGCGCCACAACTCCAGGTCCATCTCGGTGGTGACGTTGTTGGGCAGCCCGCGGAGCACAGTCTGCAGATCTTCCCACCGGCCGCCGCCGAGCAGTTTTCCGGCGAGCGCCAGGGCAGCGAACCCGAGCGCCGGAAGCGGCAGGATGGACGGCACTACTGAGAAGATGCGGGTGCCGAGCACGTGTTCGGCGTAGTCCAGGTGCTGCAGCGGGGTGAGGCCGGCGGGCGGTTCGAGTGAGTTTGCGAACTCGCGCGTGCGCCGGTTCCCGCAGTCGCCTCACGGTAGGCCTCCGTGGTGAGGCAGAAGCCGTCCGGCACGGGCAGCCCAGCGGCGAGCAGCTCCCCCAGGTTGGCCGCTTTGCCGCCCACCAGGGGAACCATTGCTGCGGTGACCACCTCCAATCCCAGGATGGGAGGCGGGCTGCCGGTGTCAGGCATCTTCATGCCTCCTGCTGCGAAGGTGACTGGTCAGGCTGCGCCGGGGAGCGGCCCAAACTTGTCGCGGTCCGCCAGCCGCGGATCGTCGCGGTCCGGAACAACCAGGACCGGGCTCTTGGCGTGATGGAGCACGCCGCCGGAGGTGGAACCCAGCAGCATGCCGGTGAACCCGCCATGGCCCCGGGTGCCCACCACGACCAGTTCCACATGCCGGCTGGCCTCCACCAGGACGTCCACGGCAGAACCGTCCAGCAGTTCCGACTCCACGGCAAGGTTCGGGTAGTGGCTCTTCAGCCAGGCCATTCCGGCGTCAAGTTGGATCTGGATGTCATCGAAGAGTGCTTTGCGGTCCATGGGGGCCGGGACCCAGGCCAAGGATCCACTGAATTGCGGCACCGCACAGATTACGCGCAGGGTCGCCCCGAGCCGCTCAGCCTGGTCGGCAGCCTCCAGCACAGCGACCCGCGCCTGTTCGGAACCGTCAACGCCCACCACCACAACGTTCTCGACCTGCTTGTGCCCTGGCTTGTCCTGCTCGGCCCTGATGCGTTTGTCTTCTGTGGTTTCGCCCAGTCGGTCCGAACACACCAGCGGCACCGTAACGGTGGGGCACTTGGCGTGTGCAGGCAGGGCGCTGCTCACCGAGCCCAGCAGTCGTCCCACAAATCCGCCACGGCCGCGGGTGCCGAAGACCAGCAGATCAGCCGTCTCGGACATTTCCAGGAGCACACCCGAGGCGTCCCCGTTCTCCACGGAGCCGTCAACCTCGATGTTGTACCCGGAAACCTTGTCCAGCGCCTGCTTGACGATCGCTTCGGCGCCCTCGCGGATCACGGAATCATCCACGGTGGCGTACCCGCCGTCCAGCCCGGACGCCGCAAAGATCGGCACTGAATAGGCGGTGACAATGTGCAAAGGCCGACGGCGGCGCTCGGCTTCCCGGGCTGCCCACACCAAGGCGCACTGACCGTGGTCGGACCCGTCTACGCCGACAACAATCCCCACCGGAGCCGCCGAATTTCCGGCCCTGTCCTCTTCCGGATCCGGATGCAACTCATGTGCGCCCATGGGGCCGCCTCCTCGCGATACTGCCTTATGTTGCGGCTATTCTGCCAGACGCGGCGCCCTCCGCCCGCACCGGCCGCGATGTGTGCCCCGATGGGCTGGAGAGCCCTGCTTCCGCTTCTCACTATTCTCGGTCCACGGACACTTAGCAAGCGGCCCAGCGCCGCTGGCTGGCCGGTTATCCACAGCCCACGGCGAACGGAGCGGAAAGCGTATTCATCGCGGAGAAGAATGTTTGTGTTTGGGCTATCCACGGTCCTGAATGTTCTGTAGTCTTCGAGGCACTGCCGGTCCGCCGACGCCCAATTCAAGGTGCGTCCCGGGCCGGTGCTGCGGCCGGACTTTGGGGGTAACGGAACGCATGCGGGGCGACGCTGCCTGCATCCGAAAGCCTTTCAAGGAGGAAAACTGTAGTGTCAAGCATGCCTGTGAATGGCGGGACCGAACGGACCACCACGGTGATCATCGGCACGGGGCTGTCAGGCCTGGCGGTTGGCGCGGAACTGCGCCGCCGTGGCGTGCACGCCATCGTAGTGGACGGGCTCGACATCCTCGGCGCCGCACAACCGGCCAACACTGCTTCACTGCAGCGCTGCGACGCAGCAGACTCCGAATCCCTCCGGGAACGCAACGAGATCCTCCGCCACCTGCGCAACTACGCCGCCAGCCACCACATGGATGTCCGCACCACCACCCGGGCGGTTCAGCTGACCATGGTGGGCGGCGAAGCCGGCGGAACCAGCACGGGAACGGCCGCGGGGTCCCCGTCCGGCCAGTGGGAAGTCCATACGCCCAACGGCATCCTGCTGGCAGACAACATTGTGCTGACCCGGTGTGCGCACAGCCAGCTGCGGCGTATGCTCAGCGACTTCGGCATCACTGTTGGCCGCAACCTGGTGGCCGCGATGCGCCAGATCGGCATCTACCTCGTGGGCGTGGGCGAGCTCATCACGCCCTCACCCAAGGAAGTCCTGCGTCAGGCCAAGACCGTGGGCCAGGCCATCTCGGCCACGGTCCACCCGGAAAGCGCCGCCGCCGTCTAAGCCTGTTCGGTTTCGTCGTCGTCACTGCGTGTGGTGAGGCGGCGCTTCGCGAGGATACCGATGGCCACTAGCAGGCCCACGGCCACTGCAGCAAAGATCACCAGGCTCCAAGGGAACGGCTGCGACGCGTTTTCAGCCGGCGCCGGAGCCGCCACGGTTCCCGGCTCCGCACTTCCCATCGTGGGAATAGCGGCCGACGGCGATGCGCCCGCCGATGTTCCCGAAGGCGCGGCTCCCGCCGCAGCTGCTGTCGCCGTAAAGCCGAACGTCCCCTCGATCGGATGGGAATCCGAGCTGACGACGCGCCAGACCACCGTGTATGCACCCGCCGGAGCGCCGGCTTTGAGCTTTTGGGTGGCCGTGCTGTCCACGATCTCAAGAGCGCCATCCGCCCACTCGGCACCGGCCGAATCCTTGACGGAGAACTGTGCGCCGATGCCCAGCGGGTTCTTATTGAAGGTGACGGACACCTGCTCCGGGGCCGTGGCCACCGTGGCGCCCTGCGCGGGACTGCTGGACTCGGCGGCATCGTGTGCCGAGGCCGGAGCCGCGAATCCCAGGACCGCGGCTACGAAAACGAAGGTCCCGAGCACAACGCTCAGCAACTGGCGGCGTATGGATCGCATGGGTGTACTGCTCCCTTTAGTTGGCGTCCTTCCAGCCTAGGCGAACTTCCGTGGGTGAACTTCCGTAGCGAGCTTCGCGGGCAGCGCCCGCCCACGCTGTCCGGGCACCGGCGTTCAGCCGGCGACGTACGCCGCGAGGTGCTTGCCGGTGAGCGTGGACTTGGCGGCCACAAGCTCGGCGGGAGTCCCCTCGAAAACGACCTTACCGCCGTCGTGCCCTGCTCCCGGGCCGAGGTCGATGACCCAGTCGGCGTGCGCCATGACCGCCTGGTGGTGTTCGATGACGATGACCGATTTGCCGGACTCCACGAGGCGGTCAAGGAGGCCGAGGAGGTTTTCGACGTCGGCGAGGTGGAGGCCAGTGGTCGGTTCGTCCAGGACGTAGACATCGCCCTTCTCTGCCATCTGCGTAGCCAGCTTGACGCGCTGCCGCTCGCCGCCGGACAACGTGGTGAGGGGCTGGCCGAGCGTCAGGTAGCCGAGCCCGACGTCGACGAGCCGGTCCAGGATCTTGTGGGCCGCGGGCGCGCGGGCCTCCCCTTCGCTGAAGAAGACCTCAGCCTCTGTCATGGACATGGACAGCACCTCGGAGATGTTGCGGCCGCCCAGCGTGTATTCCAGCACTGACGCC
Organism: Pseudarthrobacter sp. NBSH8; assembly: GCF_014217545.1. Lineage (NCBI taxonomy): Bacteria > Bacillati > Actinomycetota > Actinomycetes > Micrococcales > Micrococcaceae > Pseudarthrobacter > Pseudarthrobacter sp. NBSH8. Next base: position 433,514 of record NZ_CP043178.1, on the reverse strand, counting down.
TGGAAGCGCCGGCCCTCGCAGTCCTCGCACGTGGACTCGACCGTGGCCATCACGCCCAGTTCGGTGAAGATGACGCCCGCGCCGTTGCAGGTGGGGCAGGCTCCTTCGGAGTTGGAGCTGAACAGCGCCGGTTTCACGTTGTTCGCCTTCGCGAAAGCCTTGCGGATCGGCTCGAGCAGGCCTGTGTACGTGGCGGGGTTGCTGCGGCGCGAGCCCTTGATGGCGCCCTGGTCGACTACCACCACACCGTCACGTCCTGCCACGGAACCGTGGATCAGCGAGCTCTTGCCCGAACCCGCGACACCTGTCACCACGCAGAGCACGCCGAGCGGAACGTCGACGTCGACATGCTGGAGGTTGTGCGTGGAGGCGCCACGCACCTCGAGGGCGCCGGTGGAGGTTCGCACGGATCCCCTGACCTTCGCACGGTCATCGAGGTGGCGGCCGGTGATGGTGTCGCTCCGCCGCAGCCCGTCCACAGTGCCCTCGAAGCAGACGCTGCCGCCCGCGGTGCCGGCGCCGGGGCCGAGATCGACCACGTGGTCGGCGATGGCGATGGTCTCGGGCTTATGTTCAACCACGAGGACGGTGTTGCCCTTATCGCGCAGCTGCAGCAGCAGCTGGTTCATCCGTTCGATGTCGTGCGGGTGCAGGCCGATGGTGGGTTCGTCGAAGACGTAGGTGACGTCGGTGAGGGACGAGCCCAGGTGCCGGATCATCTTGGTCCGCTGCGCCTCGCCGCCGGAGAGGGTGCCTGCCGGGCGGTCCAGCGAGAGGTAGCCCAGCCCGATTTCGGCGAAGGAATCCAGCAGGTGCCGCAGACCCTTGAGGAGCGGCGCAACCGACGGCTCGTCGAACCCGCGGACCCACTCGGCCAGGTCGCTGATCTGCATCTCGCAGAGCTCGGCGATGTTTTTGCCCTGGATCCTCGACGACCTGGCCTCGGGGCTGAGCCGCGTGCCCTCGCACTCGGGGCAGGCCTGGAAAGTAATGGCGCTCTCCACAAAGCGCCGCACGTGTGGCTGCATCGCCTCGACGTCCTTGGACAGCATGGACTTCTGGATCTTGGGGATGATGCCCTCGAACGTGAGGTTGATGCCCTCAACCTTGATCTTGGTGGGCTCGGCATACAACATCGTCTCGAGCTGCTTCTTCGTGAACGTGGCAATCGGCTTGTCCATCGGCAGGCCCATGCCCTCGAACAGCCGGCCGTACCACCCGTCCATGCTGTAGCCGGGGACGGTCAGGGCACCGTCGGCGAGGGACTTGGTGTCGTCGTACAAAGCGGTCAGGTCAAAGTCGGAGACCGAGCCCATGCCCTCGCAGCGCGCACACATGCCGCCCAGGTACACAACGTTCTGCACCACGGCCTTCTCCACCCGGCCGCCGGCCTTCTCGGTGCTCATCACACCGCTGGCCTTCCGCGTCGGGACGTTGAAGGAGAAGGCCGTGGGCGGCCCGACATACGGGGTGCCCAGCCGGCTGAAGAGGATCCGGAGCATGGCGTTGGCGTCCGTGGCAGTTCCCACCGTGGAGCGGGGGTTTGCGCCCATCCGCTCCTGGTCAACGATGATCGCCGTGGTCAGCCCTTCGAGGTGGTCCACGTCAGGCCGCGCCAGGTTGGGCATAAACCCCTGCACAAAGGCGCTGTAGGTCTCGTTGATCATCCGCTGGGATTCGGCGGCGATCGTGGCGAACACCAGTGAGCTCTTGCCCGAACCGGACACCCCGGTGAATACTGTCAGGCGGCGCTTGGGGATCTCGATGCTGATGTCTTTGAGGTTGTTCTCCCGGGCACCCTGCACACTGATCAGATCGTGGCTGTCGGCGACGTGCGCCGCGGGGAGCTGCTGGTCTGTCGATGCGTCAGTAGTCATGGTGTCTCCAACATTTGCTCGGCATTGTGAGGTTCCTGACAGATATTCTAGGCGCGCGCCCCCGCCCTCTAGGATCGAGTAACCCCCAACAACACATCCGGAGGACTAATGCTTAAGCAGGGCTCTGCCTTGGACCGGTACTTCAAGATCTCCGAGCGGGGGTCCAACCTCTCCCGCGAGATCCGCGGCGGCTTTGCCACATTCTTCGCCATGAGCTACATCGTGGTGCTTAACCCCCTGATCCTCTCCGGCCCGGATTCCACCGGCACCACACTGGGCTTTGCCGCAGTGGCTGCTGTGACGGCGTTTGTGGCGGGTATCCTTACTATCCTGATGGGCGCCTGGGGCAGGCACCCCTTCGCGCTGGCCGCCGGGCTGGGCGTGAACGCGTTTGTTGCCGTCACGGTCGCTACGAACCCCGGCCTGACGTGGCCGGACATGATGGGCCTGGTGGTCCTGTCCGGCGTGACCATGCTGATCCTGGTCCTCACCGGCTTCCGGACCGCCGTCTTCAAGGCCGTCCCGGACGGGCTCAAGACCGCCATCGTGGTGGGCATCGGACTGTTCATCGCCCTGATCGGGTTGGTGAATGCCGGTTTTGTGCGCCGGATCCCCGACGCTGCCGGCACCACTGTTCCCGTGGGCCTGGGCTTCGACGGCAAGCTGCTGGGCTGGCCCACGGCCGTCTTTGTTTTCGGCCTGATCCTCACCATCGCTTTCGTGGTCCGCAAGGTCAGGGGTGCCATCCTGATCGGCATCATCGCCTCCACCATCATTTCCGTGATCCTGGAAATGACCCTGCACATCGGTCCCAGCTTTGACGGCACCACCGCCAACCCGCAGGGCTGGTCCCTGGTGGCGCCGTCCCTTACGGGGTGGAGCGCCCCGGACCTGTCGCTGATCGGCAAGGCCAACCCGTTCGGCGCTTTTGAACACCTGGGCTTTGTGGCCGCCACGCTGCTGGCCTTCGTGATCCTGCTCAGCATCTTCTTCGACGCCATGGGCACCATGGTGGGCCTGGCAAACGAGGCGGGCACGGTGGACAAGGACGGCAACATCCCCGACGTGGACCGTGTGCTCCAGGTGGACGCGCTGGGCGCTATCGTGGGTGGCGGCGCGTCCGTCTCCTCGAACCAGATCTACGTTGAGGCCGGCGCCGGAATCGGCGAGGGTGCGCGGACGGGCGTGGCGTCCATCGTCACCGGCCTGCTGTTCCTGGTGGCCATGTTCTTCACGCCCCTGATCAACCTGGTCCCGTTCGAGGCGGTGGCCCCTGCCCTGGTGGTGGTGGGCTTCATGATGGTCTCCCAGGTGGGCAAGATCGACTGGCAGGACTGGGGCATCGCCATCCCTGCTTTCCTGACCTTCACGCTGATGCCGTTTACGTACTCGATCGCCAACGGTCTCGGCGCAGGCTTCATCGCCTTTGTCCTGATCCGGACGTTCACGGGCCGCGCCAAGGACGTCCACCCGCTGATGTGGGCGGTGGCCGGCGCATTCCTGCTGTTCTTCGCTGTCGGTCCGATCGAGGCCGCGCTGGGCATGTGACTTACACGGCAGTGGTGGGGGCCTTGCCCTCATCGCCGGATTCTGCCAGGGCCTTCCGCTCCCGCATGCGGTCGAGCCGGTTCATCAACGGCGAAGTAGTGGCCCCATGGATCACGATGGAAAGGGCCACTACCAGGCCCACGAAGGACCACAGCCACTCAGCCTGCTCGGAAAACCGGCCCTTTCCCAGCGCATACGCCAGGTAGTACAAGGAACCGATGCCGCGGATCCCGAAGAAAGAAAGGGCAACGCGTTCGTAGGGGCCCGTCTTTCCGCCAAGCAGTCCGATCCAGCCGGCCGCGGGCCGCACCAGGAGCAGGAACGCCAACGCAACCAGGAGTTCCGCCCAGCCGACCTCGGCCAGGAGTCCGCGGCCGATCGCGCCGCCCAGCAGGACGAGGATCACCACGGTCACCAGCCGTTCCAGCTGTTCCACGTAGGAGTGCAGCACACGGTGGTAGCCGTGGGTATGCTCGGCGGACCGGATGGTGACCGCGCAGACAAACACCGCGATGAAACCGTAGCCTTCGATCATCTCGGTGAGGCCGTACGCCAGGAAAGTTGCCGCCAAGGCCACAAACCCTTCGGAGTGGTTGGCGAGCCGCAGGCTTTCCTTCCTCGCGGAGAAAAACAGCCTGGCCAGCAGCTTGCCCGTGGCGAAGCCGCCGAGGACCCCAATTGCCAGGCGCCAGACCACGTCTACACCGAACCACTGGGGGAACCACTCCGACGGCGACGCGCCCACCACACTAATGGCGATGGCCAGGTACACAAACGGGAAGGCGAGTCCGTCGTTCAGGCCGGCTTCCGACGTCAGGCCGAAGCGGACCTCGTCCTCTTTGTCCGTTTCGTCGTCATCATCGGCCGGTTCGCCCACCTGGACCTCAGCGGCCAGCACCGGGTCCGTAGGGGCGAGGCTGGCGGCAACCAGCAAGGCCGCCCCCAGCCCCAGCCCCAGGAACCACAAACCCATCAGTGTCAGGGCTATGATGCACAGCGGCATGGCTATTCCCAGGAGCCGCCAGGTTGTGGCCCAGCTCCGGCGCCCCAGGGGCCTGTCCAGGGCCAGACCCGCGCCCATCAGGGAAATAATGACGCAGACCTCCGAGAGGTGGACGGCAATGTCGCTGTGCACTATCGGATTGGGATCCGGCAGGCTGGGGATCAGCGAGAAAGCTGCGATCCCGGCGCCCAGGAACACCATTGGCATGGAGAACGGTACGTGGCGCAGGACCTTGGGGAGAATCGCGGCGACAAAAACCGCAACGCCCGCCACGGCGAAGAGGATGCTGGTGGATTCGAACATGGTGCTCCGACCTGCGACTTGCCCTGAGGCGCCTGCCCTGCGGACGGGCCCACCCCGCGGAGGGATTGCTCCACCTTAGCGTGCGGCTGCCGGGACCACACCTGCGGCCAATCTTTCACCCCGGGCCTGTGGTTCCGGAATTACAGACACGACGACGGCGGCCCCGCTGGCTTTGGCGGTCCGCATGCGGTGAGCTTGGAACATGGCCCCCTCCGCATTGACCGCCGATGTCCCCCCTCAGCCCTGGACTGGGCGGTTCGACGGCGACGGCGGCGGGCACCGGCGCTGGTGGCAGGCTGTTTCGCCCTACGCATCGCTCAGCGCATCCTCCTCTTCCCCTGCCCCAGTCGCGCACGCCGGCTCCCCTACCGGCGCCCCGCAGCGCCCTGCCGTCATCCTCGGATTCGCCAGCGACGAAGGAGTGCGCCGCAACAAAGGCCGGACGGGTGCAGCTCTTGCCCCGGCAGCGATCCGCGCCGCGCTTGGCCCGCTGGCTTTCCATCTGGGCCGCTCTGTGTCCGATGCCGGAGACGTTGTGGTTTCGGACGGCGCCCTGGAGGCCGGGCAGGCCCGCGCCGGGAACGCCGTTGCGGCCATGATTGACGCAGGCATGCTCACCTTTTTGCTGGGCGGCGGGCACGAGACCGCCTACGCGAGCTATCTGGGAGTTGCAGGCTCCGAAGCGGTGAGTGGCGGGCAGCGGCTGGGCGTCCTGAACCTGGACGCCCACTTTGACCTCCGCGATGAACAGCTGCCAAGCTCCGGCACACCGTTTCTTCAAATGGCGCAGGCGGAAGCTGCCGCGGGACGCGAATTCAGGTACGCCGTCGTCGGGATTTCCGAGCCGAACAACACACCGGCGCTGTTCGCCACCGCCGAGCGGCTGGGCGTGAAGTATGTGCTGGATGAGGACTGCGCCGCCGGGCGGGTAGAGTCTTTCGTTGCTCAGTTCCTGGACGGCGTGGACCTGCTCTACCTGACCATTGACCTGGACGTGCTGCCGGCGTCGGTAGCTCCCGGCGTAAGCGCGCCCGCGGCGTACGGAGTGCCCCTGCCGGTGATCAGCGCAGTGTGCAGGCAGGCTGCGGAAAGCGGGAAGCTCCTGCACGTGGACGTGGCCGAGCTGAACCCCGGGTTCGACGTCGACGGGCGGACCGCCAAGGTTGCCGCGCGGCTGGTAAACACGCTGCTGCGCTAAGTCCCCCGGCCCGAATGCTGGCGGCCGGTGCGGCTAAGCCTTGAGCATGTATCGCCGCTCGGGCCTGCCCACGCCGTACTTGAGCCGGACCTCCAGGGCGCCTTCGTCATGGAGGTACTCCAAATAGCGGCGCGCACTGACCCGGGACGTGCCCAGCTCGGCGGCCACTTCGGCGGCGGACAGGGTTCCGTCGGCCTCATTCAGGGCAGTTTCCACGAGCTTCAGTGTTTCGATGCTGCAACCCTTCGGCAACGGCCGCTGGGTCCGGTCCAGCCCGAACACCCGGTTCACATCCGACTGCTCCGCCACATCCTTGGCCGAGTCAAGGCCCTGGTAGGCGCTGCGGTACTGCTCCAGCCGTTCCTGCAGGTCGCCAGCCGCGTGCTGGAAGGCCGTTCGTGGACCGGCGTGGTGGACGCCTCCGGAAGCCCGGCGACTGCGCCGTCCTGCTGGCAGTCAACGTGCTGCGGGGCGGACAGGGAGAAGCCGAAGGCGGTGAGGACGTGGATCTCTCGCACCCCGCCGACTGGAAGACGGTCCTGCCACTGGTGGGAGCCTTCGTGGCCAACATCCTGCTGATCGACTGGGCCGGATGGGTGATCTCGGGAACCGTCCTGTTCTGGGGCGGCGCGTGGGCACTGGGGAGCCGGCATTACGCCCGCGATGGCCTCATTGCCCTGGCTGTGTCCGTACTGACTTTTTACGGCTTCTACCTAGGCCTCGGCATCCCGCTGCCCGCCGGTCTCCTGGAAGGAATTCTTTAATGGATGTCTTCTCGTCCCTCATGGACGGCTTTGCCACCGCACTGACCCCGATGAATCTCCTCTACGCCGTTATTGGCGTGATCCTGGGTTCCGCCGTCGGCGTGCTTCCGGGCCTTGGCCCGGCCATGACCATTGCCCTGCTGCTCCCGGTCACCTACGTCCTGGAACCCACCAGCGCCTTCATTATGTTCGCTGGCATCTACTACGGCGGAATGTACGGCGGCTCCACCACTTCCATCCTCCTAAACACCCCAGGGGAATCGTCTTCTGTTGTCACCGCCATTGAAGGCAACAAGATGGCTAAAGCCGGCAGGGCCGCCCAGGCTCTGGCGACGGCAGCCATCGGTTCCTTCGTGGCCGGCACCATCGGCACCGCACTACTGGCTGTCTTCGCACCGATCGTGGTTGAGTTCGCAGTCAGCCTGGGCTCGCCGAGCTACTTCGCCATTATGGTGCTTGCACTCCTGGCAGTGACCGCCGTCCTTGGATCTTCGCGGCTCCGGGGCTTTGCCTCGCTCGGCCTTGGGCTGGCCATAGGCCTGGTAGGCATGGATTCCGTCACCGGCCAGCGCCGTCTCACCTTCGGCCAGCCCCTGCTCGCCGATGGCCTGGACATCGTGGTGGTGGCAGTCGCCATCTTTGCGGTGGGCGAAGCATTGTGGGTTGCCGCTCATATGCGCCGCACTCCTTTGCACGTCATACCGGTAGGCCGACCCTGGATGGGAAAACAGGACTGGAAACGGTCATGGAAGCCCTGGCTCCGCGGAACGGCGTTCGGTTTCCCTTTCGGCGCACTTCCTGCCGGTGGAGCCGAGATCCCCACGTTCCTCTCCTACGTGACGGAGAAGCGCCTAAGCAAGCATCCCGAGGAGTTCGGCAAGGGAGCCATCGAAGGAGTTGCCGGACCGGAAGCAGCCAACAACGCGGCCGCCGCCGGCACCATGACGCCCCTCCTGGCCCTGGGCCTGCCCACCAATGCCACTGCCGCCGTGATGCTCGCAGCGTTTGTCCAGTTCGGCATTCAGCCGGGACCCCTCCTGTTCGCCAACGAGGGACCGCTGGTTTGGGCGCTGATCGCGAGCCTCTTCATCGGCAACTTCCTGCTCCTGCTCATCAGCTTGCCCTTGGCACCGATGTGGGCAAAAATCCTGCAGCTCCCGCGGCCGTACCTGTACGCCGGGATCCTGTTCTTCGCCACGCTGGGCGCCTATTCGGTCAACCTGCAGGCATTCGATCTGATACTCCTGCTGGTGCTCGGCGTGTTGGGATTCATGATGCGGCGTTTCGGACTTCCCGTGCTGCCGCTTATCCTGGGCGTCATCCTGGGGCCGAGGATCGAAGGACAGCTTCGCAAGAGCCTGCAGCTCAGCGCGGGTGACCCCGCCGGTCTCTTGAGCGAGCCGATCGCCGTCGGCATCTATGTCATTCTGGCGATTATTCTCGCCTTTCCGCTGCTGCTCAAGCTGTGGCGTCGGAACCGTCCGGCAGCGGGACTCGCGGCGATGCCCGCAAAGTCCGGTTCCGCCGAGCCGACGGATCTCGGAGACGGCGGCAGTCATGGCAGCTGCCGGGCCGACGCCACCGCTGGTGGCGACGGGGACGGCAACGGCTAGCCAGACCTGGACATCCGCCCCGCAACAAAATATTAAACGACAGAAGCAGAGGAGCAACCATGACGATTGTGGTGGGATACGTCCCTTCACCCGAGGGCGAAGCGGCGCTGACCCAGGCCATCGCCGAGGCCCGGAAGAGCAACAGTAAACTGATGGTGATCAACTCCTCCAAGGGCGATGCCCTGGTGGACAACCGGTACGCGCAGGAACCTGAAATCCAGGGCATCAAGGCGCGTCTTGCCGCCGACGGGATCGACCACGTGATCAAACAGCCGGTCCGGGGCCATGACGCGGCAGCAGAGGTTCTTGATGCCGCGGAGGAGCACAACGCCGAGCTCATCGTAATCGGGCTGCGCCGCCGAATCCCGGTGGGCAAACTGATCATGGGAAGCACATCGCAGCGGATCCTGCTCGAGGCTGATTGCCCTGTTCTGGCCGTCAAAGCGGGCACGGCGGGCTGATCCGGGCGTCACCGCCTATCCGAAGTTTGTTCGCAGGACCGCGCCTTGAAGGCGGGGTTCGGCGAACAAGCTTCGGATTTTTGGCGCCTGGGCGCGAGCTATCAGTCATATGACATCCTAAGTCCTGCAACCGGTACAATGGATCGAGCCCTTTGGCACGAGACACAGAAAGTTCGGCACATGACTACAGCATTTTTGGAACGCCCCCTGGCCGCAGTTGCGGCCGTCGAAGCCCCGGCTTCCCTGTCCATCGACCTGCAGTTTTCCACAGCGCACGAGATGCACGAAGGCCTGGACAAGGCTGTTGCCACCTTGATCGCGCCGGCAAAAGACGCGGCCTGTGGCATCCTTGTGACGCGGTTGCGCCCGGGACGCTTCACCGTGGCCCTGAACGAGTCGGTCCCCTTCGGTGAAACGTACGAAAGCATTGCGGCCTGAGCTGATTCGGCCCCGAATCCGGGCTACGATCCCTGCTGGGATCCAGCCCGCGATCCAACGCGATCTACGCAAGAGTCCCTGCCCTCCGGCAACGGAAGGCAGGGACTCTTTTTGCGTTTTGAAGTTGCGTTCCTAGCTCCTGCGGACTTCTACACCGTCAGACTTAAGGAAAAGTTCCTTCTCTGACGGGGTGGCCGGCACGAGCCACAGCACGTTCCCGCTCTGCGATACTTCTTCCACTTCGCCCGCCGCAATGACGTGCGCGTGTTTAATGATTTCCACCCGGTCGCCAGCTTTGAGCGTTCCCCACTCCGAGATGGTGGCCGAATGGATATTGCGCCTCGACAGGACAGCCCCGCGTGCTTTCATTTGAACTACTACCCCTTTGTATACGTTCTGCGCCACAGCCTCTTTGATGTGACTTTCACTACACCTTCATTTCTACTACACTCCCGGCGCCGAAATGTACGTGTCGCACCATATTTCGACATTGGTTGAATTTAGTAGCAGGACCGAAGAATGTTCCCGCTCAGGAAAGAATTCCGACGGCGGATTCGGCGGCTGCCCGGACCTTTCCGGAGGCAACCAGACGGTCAGCCGCCTCCAGCTCCGGCGACAGGAACCGGTCGGTTCCGGGGCCTTCGACGACGGACCTCAGCACCCCGATCACGGCAGTGCCTGCCGGGCCCGGAGTGAGCTCGCCGTCGGACAGCTGCGTCCGCATGTCGATGGCGCGGGCGCTCGTCACCAGTTCGATGGCCAGGACACGGCGGAGGTTCTCCACGGCCTTGCGCAGCTTCCGGGCCGCGTGCCAGCCCATGGACACGTGGTCCTCCTGCATGGCGGAGCTGGGGATGGAATCCACCGACGCCGGGACGGCCAGTCGCTTGTTGTCCGAGACGAGCCCTGCCTGTGTGTACTGGGCGATCATCAGGCCCGAATCCACGCCCGGATCCGCGGCGAGGAACGCCGGCAGCCCGTGCGAACGCGCAGGGTCCAGCATCCGGTCCGTCCGGCGCTCGGCGATGGAGCTGAGGTCCGCCACGGCGATGGCCAGGAAGTCCAGGACGTACGCCACGGGGGCGCCGTGGAAGTTGCCGTTGGAACTGACGCGCCCGTCCGGCAGGACTACTGGGTTGTCGATGGCCGCGGCAAGCTCACGGGATGCCACAAGGGCGGCGTAGTCCACGGTATCGCGTGCGGCGCCTGCCACCTGGGGTGCGCAGCGCAGCGAGTAGGCGTCCTGGACCTTGGAATCCCCCACCCGGTGCGAGGCCACGATCGGGGAGTTGGACAGCACTCGCAGCATGTTGTCCGCGCTGGCGGCCTGGCCGGGGTGCGGACGCAGCGCCGCATGCAGCTCCGGTACGAAAACCTGGTCTGTACCGAGCAGCGCCTCGACACTGAGCGCGGCGGTGATGTCCGCCGTCGTGAGCAGCTGGCGGATGTCAGCGATGGCCATCAGGAGCATGCCCAGCATGCCCTCGGTGCCGTTGACCAGCGCGAGGCCTTCCTTCTCGGCGAGGGTGACCGGTTCGATGCCGTGGCCGGCGAGCAGCTCAGCGACAGGCGCCTCACCCCGCCCGCCGTACGTCACGCCGTCGGGCCCTTCCGCCTGGCCCTCGCCCATCAGCACCAGCGCGCAGTGGGACAGCGGGGCGAGGTCGCCGGAGCAGCCGAGCGAGCCGAACTCGCGGACCACCGGCGTGATGCCGGCGTTGAGCACGTCCACCATGGTCTGCAGGACGACCGGACGGACGCCGGTTCGGCCGGACGCGAGAGTCTTGGCGCGCAGGAACATGATGCCGCGGACCACCTCGCGTTCCACGGCCGGGCCCATGCCCGCGGCGTGGCTGCGGATCAGCGATTTCTGCAGCTGGGTGCGCAGCTCGCTGGGGATATGCCGGTTGGCCAGCGCACCGAAGCCGGTGGAGATCCCGTAGGCGGGGGTCTCGCTGTGCGCCAGCTCGTTGATGTGCGCGCGGACCTTAGCCACCGTGTCCAGCGCTTCCTGGGCGATGGTCACCCGGGCGTTGTGGCGCGCGACGGCGACAACGTCCTCAGGTGTGACTCCGCTGGAGCCGAGGGTGACGGTGAGCGCTTCGTTCGTGGTGATGGTCATTGGAGTTACTTGCTTTCTGGGGCCACGCGGACAGGATTGCCTGGCCGGGCTTGCGAGGTTAGGGGGTCAGTGGGGAGCATGGGGATGCGGACGCCGCGTTCTTTGGCGACGTCGAGGGCGCGGTCGTAGCCTGCGTCGGCGTGGCGGATGACGCCCATGCCGGGGTCGTTGGTGAGGAGGCGTTCGAGTTTCTGGGCGGCGAGGTCGGTGCCGTCGGCGACGGAGACCTGGCCGGCGTGGATGGAGCGGCCGATGCCGACGCCGCCGCCGTGGTGGATCGAGACCCAGGTGGCGCCTGAGGCGGTGTTGAGCAGGGCATTGAGGAGCGGCCAGTCCGCGATGGCGTCCGAGCCATCTGCCATGGCCTCGGTTTCGCGGTATGGGGAGGCGACGGAGCCGGAGTCGAGGTGGTCGCGGCCGATCACGATGGGCGCCTTGACCTTGCCGTCTTTGACGAGCTGGTTGAACAGCAGGCCGGCCTTGGCGCGGTCGCCGTAACCGAGCCAGCAGATCCGGGCCGGCAGCCCTTCGAACTCCACCCGTTCCTGTGCGGCGTCGATCCAGCGGTGCAGGTGCTTGTTCTCGGGGAAGAGTTCCTTGATGGCTTTGTCCGTGACGGCGATGTCCTCCGGGTCGCCGGAGAGCGCCACCCAGCGGAACGGGCCGAGGCCCTCGCAGAACAGCGGGCGGATGTAGGCCGGGACGAAGCCGGGGAATTCGAACGCGCGGTTGTAGCCGCCCGTGCGGGCCTCGTCGCGGATGGAGTTGCCGTAGTCGAAGACCTCGGCGCCGGCGTCCTGGAACTCGACCATGGCCTGGACGTGTCTGGCCATCGAGGCCTGGGCCTTTTTGGTGAAGCCTTCCGGGTCGGCGGCGGCCTCGGTGTGCCACTCCTCGACCGCGATGCCTTCAGGGAGGTAGCTCAGCGGGTCGTGGGCACTGGTCTGGTCCGTGACGATGTCCACCGTGAGTTCGCCGGCGTTGTGGCGGCGCAGGATCTCGGGGAAGACCTCGGCGGCGTTGCCGACGTAGCCCACGGACCAGCCGCGGCGCTCTTCCTTGGCCTTCAGCACCTTGGCGATCGCGGCGTCGAGGTCCGTTTCCACCTCGTCGAGGTAGCGTTTGCCGGCGCGGCGGCGCAGGTGGCTTTCGTCGACGTCGACAATCAGGCAGGCGCCCTCGTTCATGGTGACGGCGAGCGGCTGGGCGCCGCCCATGCCGCCGCAGCCGCCGGTGAGGGTCAAGGTGCCGGCGAGGGTGCCGTCCTCGTCACCGGTGAGCTTGCGGGCGATTGCCGCGAAGGTCTCGAAGGTGCCCTGCAGGATGCCCTGGGTGCCAATGTAGATCCAGGACCCGGCGGTCATCTGGCCGTACATCATCAGGCCCTCGGCTTCCAGCCGGCGGAACTCGGGCCAGTTGGCCCAGTCGCCCACCAGGTTGGAGTTGGCCAGCAGCACACGGGGTGCCCATTCATTGGTGCGGAAGACGCCAACCGGTTTGCCGGACTGGACCAGGAGCGTCTCGTCGTTTTCCATGGTTTCCAGGGTGCGGGTGATCGCGTCGAACGCAGCCCAGGACCGGACGGCGCGGCCGGTGCCGCCGTAGACCACCAGGTCATCGGGGCGTTCGGCTACCTCGGGGTCCAGATTGTTCATCAGCATGCGCAGCGGGGCTTCGGTCTGCCAGCTCTTGGCGGTGAGCTCGGTGCCGCGGGCTGCTTTGACCGGGCGGGCACCGGTGGTGAAATCGGCGGGTGCCATGAGGGCTCCTTCATGTTCTGGCGAGTGGTTCGCGGTGATGGGAAGAGGTTCTGTCTCTACTAAAGCCCCTTCCTGGCGGAGCAAACAGAGCTTTCAGAGGGGTAGTGTCCGGGATTCCAGACCGCTGCGGTTTCCCTGTTGCTCTATCAGATCCGGTCGCCAAACCGGGCGAATCGGAACCGAAAGTGATAGAGCATCGTTCCGGGGGCGGCGCTACTTGGCCGCGCGGCCGTGGATGCGCACCGACAGCTCGTCCGCTACTTTCTGGACCCGCGCGGCGAGCGCCGGCCATTGGTCCGCCGGCAGTCTGTCTTCGAGGAACGTGACGGCGACAGCCGCCGTCGGCCATCCCACGTGGTCCGTAACAGCGGCGGCGATCGAGCCGAAGCCGGGCGTCACCTCGCCGTGTTCGGTGGCGTAGCCGCGCTGCCTGACCCGGTCGAGGTGCGAGGACAGCGCGGAGTACTTCATGATGGCGCCCTCCACCTCGTGCCGGGCAGTGAAAGCCTCGGCATTCGGGTAAAGCGCACGGACCTGGGACTTGGGCAATGCCGCGAGGATGGCGCGACCGCTGGCCGTGAGGTGGCTGGGGAGCCGGACGCCGACATCGGTGACCAGGGACGGGCGATTCTTGGCCCGCTCCTCCACGATGTACAGCACGTCGCGCCCATGGAGCACCGCCAGGTGCGCGCTCTCGCCGATCACATCCACCAGCGATGCCAGCAGCGGCCGGCCCAGGCGGGACAGCGGTTCCTGCCGCGAAAACGCCGAGCTCAGCTCGAAGGCACTGATCCCCAGCCCGTAGCGCTGCTCCTCGTGCAAGTGGAGGACAAAACCGTTCGCCTCCATTACCCCGAGCAGGTGGTAAACGCTTGAGCGCGGCAATCCCAAGGACGTCGCAATGCTCGACGCAGCCATCGGCCCCCGCTTCGAGGCCAGTAGTTTGAGGATACGAAGGGTGTTCTCGGCAGCGGGGACTTTGGACGTCGCCCTTGGTTCGCTGCCCACCTCAGGCCTGGCTTCCGTGCTCGACACCATTGTGCCCTCCGTCATTTTTTCGTGGAGCGCCCGGCCATGTCCGGGATCCCGTACTTAACCTTGCGCCCATGGGCAGTCCTCTTTCGGCCATCAAAACACAAAGCGTGTCCGGAATACCAGACACTTGCCTTGGACGGGGTTTGGTCCGAAGTTGGCTGGGACGGGCTGCCCTCCCGGCCCGCCCGGGCCCGGCGGCGTGACTACTTTGCCGGCCGCGGGGAAGCCGTCGAGTGGAAGACACGGGCGCATGACCTCCCGGTTGATATTGAGTCCCGTCTTCTGGCCGCTGACCTGCATCAACGGCTGGCCTCGGACCCGGAAAACCTGGTGGTTTTCATGGCCGAGGCCTCGGGCGAAGTGGTGTCGGCCGCCTGGCTGGAGATCTATCCGGGCACAGACTTCGCCGGCCTATGGGGCGGCTCAACGTTGCCTGCATGGAGGGGGCGAGGAATCTACAAGGCCTTGGTGTCCGCCCGCGCTCGGGTGGCAGCCGCCCGTGGAGTGAAGTACCTGAAGGTGGACGCGTCCGCTGACAGCGAGCCGATCCTGCGAAGGTTGGGATTCACGGCAATCACCAAGACAACGCCGTTTGTGTCAACTCCTCCAGTGACGGGCGATAGCCCTGGCTCACTTGCGTAGAGTCCCCGACATCGTTGAGCTCCACCGGTTGGCCGCTGCGCAGTGACGCAACTATCGAGGCCTTGGCACTGGACGCCGATGGTGTTGAACCGTGGTGGACGGGGTTCCTAGCCGCTGACGTTCACTGAGGACGGCGAAAGCGGCCTATCCGGGGACGCGTCTTCTGTCAGGGGCTGGTCTAGCTGGTGGTCCTCGGGCAGGGATGGGTCGCCGGGCGGGCTATGGGGATCCGGGCCAAGATCTTGAAGTCTTAGCCTTTCGCCAAAATTTTCATGTCGCAGGCGTTCGAGGCTCTGGTGTGGCCAGTTGGGTGGCTCCCAGTCCTGCCGTTCGCTGGTGTAGTGCCGTCCGGCGGGTGAGATCCAGCCGGGCGGGTTATTTTTGGTAGCCGCGGTGGGTGTCCAGGCTGTGGTGTGGCGGAGTCTGTGGTGTTTGTGGCAGGGCTGGCCGAGATTTGAGATACCGGTGGTGCCGCCGTGGGCCCAGGCGAGGATGTGGTCGGCTTCGTTGTCGAGGGAGTGGTTGCTGCAGCCGGGAAACGGGCACTTCCCGTCCCGAAGTCTGAGCCATTGGCGTTGGGCTTTTGTGAGCCGGTAGCTGGTCCGCCCGATCTCCAGCGGTGCACCGTCCCGGGGATCGGTCAGGACGCGGTGGAAGGACTCCGCGCCGTCGGCGATCAGTTGCCGGGCCATGGACGGCGGGATGGGGCCGTATCCGTCGAGCATGGCCGGTTCATCCGTGAGGCCCAGCAGCGCGAGGACCGGGACCGTGATGAGGACCTGCGCCCGCGGGGATGGAACACCGCCGCTCACGACCAGGCCCGTGTCGCCGATACCGCTCGTTTCGCCGGTCGCGTCGCCGCTGTTTTCCCGACCCTCATCACCGGTTCCGGCGCCGGCGGTGGTGTTGGCGCCGAGGAGCCAGGTCGCGACGGTGTCTGCGCGGAGTTGGCTGAGGGTGCGGTCTTCATGGGGGCTTTGGAGGGCCCGGGCTGCGGTGGTGGTACGGTCCCAGATCCCGGCAGCCTGGTCTGCGGGGAGGTAGGCGGAGAGCCAGGCCATGCCGTCGCGGTCCGGGGCGTACTCCACCCGCCGGTCCTGGACCCCACGTAGGTGGCGTTTTTCGATGCTGACCGGGTGGTGGCGTTCCCGCCAGGTGCGGGCCTTGTGCCGGAACCGGCCGGGGATGAGCTCACCGGCCGGGCCACGTGCCGGATGCACCACGTGGGGGTCCAGAAAATGTGCCTCCAACGCCTGCGCGCCCGCGGGGTTTAGGTTCATGGTTTCGTCGACCATGATCCTCGCGTGCTGCCATGAAATCTGCCCGGCCTGCAACGCCGAGAACGTCAACGGCAGGGCCGTGGTCAGCGCGTGCGCCTCAGAAAGCAGAGCACTGGCGGAGCGTTCGCTGACCGTCAGCACACACGCGACCTCCGCGACCACCGCCATCTCCTGGCCCCTGTGGTCCTGCGGCGACTCAGCCGGGCCCGCCAGAGCCTCGGCAGCGGCGGCGTACACGGCGGCCGCATGCACCTTCAGGGCAGCCAGTTTCGCCTCCCCGCAGGCGACGGCAGTCAAGGTCTTCAGGGCAACATCAGCTCTACGGCGAAGCGGATCAGCACACGGAGCGGAGCCTTCGGAAGCTTCACGGAGCACTGCAGCAAGCTCAGCGAAGGACACCGAAAGGGCCTCCGCCGTCGCCACAGCTGCTCTGCTATCCATACTCAAATCATCCCCGGAGGGTATGACAATATCCGCGAGGCTCAATGGCTATGTGGACAACTCCACTGACGTCATTGTTTGAAGTGCCGGCGGAGCGGGCCAGGCCCAAATGTCCGTTCGCGCCAAGTGTGGGAGGTTGAAGAGCCTCAGATGCTGACTACTACTTTGCCGCGGGCGCGGCCCTCGTGCATGTATTCAACGGCGGCTGGCGCTTCAGCGAGCGCGTAGACCTTGTCCACTGCAGGCCACACACTGCCAGCTTCAATAAGCGTGGTCAGCGCCTCGAGATCGCGGTAGTTCTCCGTCGAAACAAGCCCTTTGAATTTCTGCCCGGAGAACAGCGACACCAGCGGCGCACCCATCGAACGCTCAAACCCGCCGGTCAGGTTCCCTCCGCCCTCACCGCCGATAATCACCAGGATCCCGCGCGGCGTTAGCGCCTTCCGCAGGACTGAGAGCGGCCGGTTGCCGGCGGTATCCAGAATGACGTCGTACTGCAGCCCGGCGAGCGCAAAGTCGTCCTGAGTGTAGTCGATGACGTGATCAGCGCCGAGGGACCGGACCAGCTCCACCTTTCCGGCGCTGCAGACTCCTGTGACCTCCGCCCCGAATGCCTTCGCCACCTGCACAGCAAAGGACCCGACTCCGCCGCCAGCGCCGATGACCAGCACCTTCTGGCCGGCGCTGACCTGCCCGGCATCACGGACAGCCTGCAACGCGGTAACACCAGAAATTGGTGCCCCCGCGGCCTCCTCGAACGTGAGGTTTGCGGGCTTCGCGGCCACACGCTTCTCCTGGGCGCAGACGAATCCGGCAAAAGACCCCTCGCAGGTGCCGAACACTTCATCGCCGGGCTGGAAGCGTGTCACGCCGGCCCCCACAGCTTCCACAACCCCGGCCACCTCGCGTCCGCGGACGGGTACCTTGGGCTTCTTTAGCCCGAACCCGAAAAGCCGGACCAAGTACGGCCGCCCGGTCATGAGGTGCCACACGCCCTGGTCGACACCGGCGGCACGGACCCTGATCAGCACTTCCCCAACGCCGGGCAGCGGCTGCGGAATATCCCGTAGCTGGAGCACATCGGAATTCCCGTAAATGTCCTGCACGATAGCTTTCATAATGCTTCTCCTTCGTTGTTCGGGTACTGGAACACGCCCTCTAACGGGACACCTAGCACATGCGCGATCTGGAACGCCATCTCCAAAGACGGCGAGTACCGGCCCTGCTCGATGGCGATGACGGTCTGGCGGGTCACGCCCACACGCTCGGCGAGTTCGGCCTGCGTCATCTCGCCCCGTTCGAACCGCAGGCGCCGGATGGAGTTGGTTACCCGCGTTGGCTTCACCACGGCTGGAACCCCCGGCGGTAGGCCACGATTTTGGCCACGGAGCCCAGTATGGCGGACAGGACGAACGTCAGGTAGATGACGTTCGCAATCCAGAAGTGGTCCACCTCGGCCATCGCCAGCAGCAGCGCCGCGACGCCGCCGATGACCACAAACGACTGTCCGATGTACTCACCGAAACGGTAGATCTCCCTGTCGCGCTGGTCCTTCTTCCCTGCCTCCTTGGGCGAAAAGATGCCCAGAAGAATGTGCAGGGCGATCGACGCAGCAATGGATGCCCCGACGGTCCACAGCAGTGGAGCAACGTACGGAAGCTCGGCAACTGGCATAGTGCCGGCCAGCCCCAGGACGATGGCCAGGTACACGCCATAGGAGCCCACTGCCACCACTCCCATGATCCAGGCGCTCTTCTCTTCGAAGGACATTTCCGCTCCTGCCATTCCCATCAGATGTAAAACAAAGCTGACATCTCAAAAGTAAAGAAAACCAGACATTATGTCAATAGTTTTGGACTCCGCAGGAAAGGAAAGACCACACACCGCCCCCAGCCTGAGATGGAAGACACCAACCGCCCGTGGGTCTCATCACCTCGGGCGCCAAAGTGGTCTGCTGGTTGGCGATCCCCCTCCCAACGACGAGAAGGTATTCGTATGCAGCAAGCACCAGGCGCCGCCACCCAAGACGCAAGCCCGGCCGAAAAGCCCAGGCCGGGAGCCGCCGTCGCGCACGTCCTGAACCGGGGACTGAACGTCCGCCATATCCGCTTCATGGCACTGGGTCAGCGATCGGCACAGGCCTGTTCTACGGCTCAGCCTCGGCCATCCCGAAGGCGGGCCCGGCGGTCCTGCTCGCCTACGTTATCGGCGGCGCGGCAGTGTTTATGGTCATGCGGGCCCTCGGCGAGATGGCTGTCCGGCACCCCGTCTCGGGCTCGTTCGGCCAGTTCGCCAGCCGCTACCTCGGGCCGCTGGCAGGGTTTGTGACCGGCTGGACCTATGTCTTTGAGATGGCGATTGTGGCCATCGCCGATGTCACCGCATTCAGCATTTACATGGGCTTCTGGTTTCCGCAGGTGGACCGCTGGATCTGGATCCTGGCCATCATCTGTTTCCTGGCCGCAATGAACCTGCTCAGCGTGAAGGTCTTCGGCGAGCTCGAGTTCTGGTTCTCGCTGATCAAGGTGGTGGCCATCATCGCCATGATCGTCGGCGGAGCCGCCATCATCGCCTTCGGTTTCCAGGCCGGCGGTTCCACAGTAACTCCGGGACTCGGCAAGCTCGTGGAGCACGGCGGGCTGTTCCCCAACGGCTTCGAGGGACTGCTGGCATCGTTCGCCGTCGTGATGTTCGCATTCAGCGGGATCGAGACGCTCGGCATCACCGCCGGGGAGGCCGCAGACCCCAAGAAGGTCATTCCGAAGGCCGTGAATACGGTTCCCGTCCGCGTCCTGCTGTTCTACGTCCTGACTCTCGGCGTGCTGATGAGCCTGTTCCCGTGGAACGAGATCGGGACCAACGGTAGCCCGTTCGTCCAGATCTTCAGCGGCCTGGGCATCCCGGCCGCACCGCACATTCTCAATGCCGTGGTGATCACCGCTGCACTCTCCGCCGTCAACAGCGACATCTTCGGCGCCGGGCGCATCCTGTTCGGGCTGTCCGGCCAAGGCCACGCACCGGCACTTTTCGGCAAGGTCTCGCGCCATGGCGTGCCATGGATGACTGTAGTGATGATGGCCGGCATCCTCCTGGTGGGCGTGGTTCTGAATGCGGTCATTCCCGAGGACGTCTTTATCCTGATCGCCTCGATTGCCACGTTCGCCACCGTCTGGGTGTGGGTCATGATCCTGGCTTCCCATGTCGCGATGAAACGCGAGATCGCGCGGAAGGGCCTGCCGGCGTCGGAATTCCCGTCCCCGTGGTGGCCGGCTGCCTCCATCCTGACCATCGCGTTTATGGCACTGGTCATTGCCGTCCTGGGCGCCTTCGAGGACACCCGCGTGGCTCTCTATGTGAGCGCGGTGTGGCTGGGGCTTTTGGTCCTCGCCTACCGGCTGTGGGTCAAGGGGAACGGACGACGCCGGGCCGAACTCGTGGACGAAACTTCGCCGCTGCCGGTGGTCAGCTGACGGTGCCGGGCAACTGGTGCAGGTGTGGCGCAGACCCTCAAGACCCTGGAGCGCGACGGCCCGGTGCTGCGGAAGGCCCAGCCGGTCATCCCGCCCCGCGTGGACTACAGCCTGACCGAGCGCGGCTATGAACTGTCCGGCCTGCTGGTTCCCCTGGTCACCTGGGCCTACAACAACGCCGACGACATCCTCAAGAGCCCGCTCCAACCCTGAAATCGCCTAAGTAGGACTGGTCCGCAAAGACAGGTACATGTTACTGGTGTGACTGGTGTGAATAGGGCCTACCGTACTTGTAAGGTGCCAGCCAGGAATAGGAGGACCATCCTCTGCTGGGAGCTTTCCGGCTACCGCACCAGACTGAGCGGCTCCACGCCGCTTCAAGGAGTGGTTCGCATGGTGAAAGCACACGTCCAGGACCTGGCCAGCATGGGGCGGCCCGTCAGACTCTCTACCCTCGTCCACCGCGCCTGCGGCCGGGTCCTCGCGGCGTTCCGCCCGCGGTGCCCCTATCGCGTGGGCGAAGCCGTGGTGGGCGACGATCCGTTCAACGGCCGGCACGCGGGAATCATCATGTCCCACCGCGGTCCGTCCGTGGAACTCGGCGCCGAGGCCGGGGTCTTCTTCTACGATCACCGCCACCTGAGGCGCCAGGACTGAGTTTTTGTCCAGATAACGCACCCATCAGGCCCTTGAACCCGCGTTATCTGGACAAAAACTCCAAGCCCCGGAAGGACTAGGGGCTTACCGCGCCGACCAGCCGCCGTCCATCACGTAACTGGACCCGGTGACCATGCCGGCATGATCGGACGCCATCCAGGCCACCAGCGAAGCAACTTCCTCCGGTTCCACCAGGCGTTTCACGGCGGACTCGGTGAGCATCACCTTGGCCAGGACCTCAGCCTCGGGGATGCCGTGCACTTTGGCCTGGTCCACGATCTGCTTTTCGACGAGCGGAGTCCGGACGTAGCCGGGGTTGATGCAGTTGGATGTGACTCCGTGCTCCCCGCCCTCAAGCGCCGTCACCTTGCTCAGCCCTTCGAGGCCGTGCTTGGCGGAAACATACGCGCTTTTGAACGGGGAGGCCCGGATTCCGTGCACGGATGACACGTTGATGATCCGTCCGAATCCGTTGGCGTACATGTGCGGCAGTGCGGCCCGGATCAGCAGGAACGGGGCTTCGAGCATAAGCGCGATGATCCGGCGGAAGTCCGCCGGATCGAACGCTTCGATGGGGCTGATGCTCTGAATCCCGGCGTTGTTCACCAGGATGTCGCAGTCCAGGCTCAGGGTGGCGAGTCCGTCCACGTCCAGCAGGTCCACGGACCAGGCCGTGCCGCCCACTTCATCGGCGAGGGCGGCAGCGCCGGCGGAGTCGACGTCGGCCACCACCACTTTCGCCCCGCGGGCGGCGAGTTCCCTGACGCAGGCAGCGCCGATCCCGCTGGCGCCGCCGGTCACCACGGCCTTGCGGCCGTTCAGGGTGTTATCCATTGCACTTCCCATCGTTTTACCCAGTCCTCAGTAGCTCGGCGGCTCAAGCAGCTCAGCGTGAGCCGGCCGGGAGCAGTCCCTCGCGGGCGGCGTCGGCCTTGTCCACTTCCTCCAGGGCAATGCCCTTGGTTTCCTTCAGGCTCAGCACCGCCACCGTAGTGATGGCGCAGGCAACCACCAGGTAGATGGCCGTGGGCAGCCAGGAACCAGTGTCCTTGAGCCACTGGGTAGCCAGCAGCGGGGCCAGCGAACCGGCGAAGATCGAGGTGACCTGCGAGCCCAGCGAAACGCCCGAGTACCGCATCCGGGTGGGGAAGAGCTCGGCCATGATGGCAGGCTGGCCGGCATACATAAACGCGTGCAGGCACAGGCCGATGGTCACGGCCAGGACAATCACCACGGCGTTGCGGGTATCAAACATGGGGAAGGCGAAGAACGGCCAGGCCGCACCGGAGATGGACCCGATCAGGTAGACGGGCTTGCGTCCCAGCTTGTCCACGAGCCGTCCCACCTGCGGGATCACCAGGAAGTGGATGACGTGGGCGATCAGGAGTGCGAGCAGGAGCGAGGACGTGTCGTACTTGTGCACGCTCTTGAGGTAGACGATCGCGAAGCTGACCACCAGGTAGTACATGATGTTCTCCGCGAAGCGCAGCCCCATGGCCTGCAGGATGCCCTTGGGGTACTTGCGCACCACCTCGAAGACGCCGTAGCTGACGGCCTGCTCCTTCTCCACAAGGGCCTTGGCTTCCAGGAAGATGGGCGCCTCGGTGACGTGGGTGCGGATGTAGTAGCCAACGAAGACGATCACGGCGGAAAGCCAGAAGGCCACGCGCCAGCCCCAGCCGAGGAATGCCTCGGGGCTCAGAGCGGTGGACATGATGAACAGAACCAGTGTTGCCAGCAGGTTGCCCACCGGCACTGCGGCCTGCGGCCAGCTGGACCAGAATCCGCGGGATTTGTTGGGGCTGTGTTCGGCAACCAGCAGCACCGCGCCGCCCCATTCACCGCCGAGCGCGAAGCCTTGGATGAAGCGGAGGGCCACCAGCAGCGCCGGAGCCAGGTAGCCGATGTCGGCGAAGCCCGGGAGGCAGCCCATCAGGAAGGTGGCCACGCCAACGATCACGATGGTCAGCTGCAGCGTGGGTTTGCGGCCCAGCTTGTCGCCGATCTGGCCGAAGACGATCCCGCCGAGGGGGCGCGCCACGAAACCCACCGCATAGGTCAGGAATGCCTGGATGATGCCGTCCAGCTCGTTGCCGGTGGCAGGGAAGAAGTACTTCCCGAAGACCAGGGTGGCGGCGGTTGCGTAGAGGAAGAATTCGTACCATTCCACCACCGTGCCCACCATCGAGGCGGCCACAATCTTCTTCAGTCCGGATCCCTTGGGTGCGGATCCGGCGGCATTGTCTGCCGAGCGCTGCTCTACGCTCATGAGTTTCTCCTTAGTGTCCACTTTGACACGCGCTGTGATCCACAGCACTAATGGCTCCACTGAGTATTACTGCACAAACATGCGCATTCAATGGCCAAACCAGCACCAACTGTGTGCACAATTGCAGATATGAAGGCAAATCCCGATGACCTCCTGATCCTGCTCGCGGTATCCCGCTCCGCAAAATTTACGACGGCGGCGCAAGTGTTGGGGCTGAACCACACCACCGTTTCGCGTCGGATAGCCGCCCTCGAGAAGGCGCTCAGCGGCCGCGTCCTGGCCCGGGCGGCCGGCGGCTGGGAACTGACGGAGCTGGGCACGGACGCTGTCCGGGTTGCCGAACAGGTTGAGGCAGCGGTGAGTGCGCTGGGACCGGCAGGCCAGGCACCTGACCCGATTACCGGCGTCGTACGCATGACCGCGACCGATGGCTTCAGCGCCTACATCGCCGCACCCGCGGTGGCGCAGCTGCGCCGGAAACACCCGGGGCTGAGCGTGGAAGTGGTGACTATGACCCGGCGGGCCCTGCAGCAGCGGTCGGGCCTGGACATCGAAGTGGTGGTGGGCGAACCGCAGGTCCACCGGGCCGAGGCTGTGCAATTGGGCGAGTACATGCTGGGGATGTACGCCTCGCGTGCCTACCTCGCCGAGAACGGGACGCCGGCGAGCGTGGCCGAACTGACAGAACACCCGCTGGTCTACTTTGTGGATTCCATGCTGCAGGTGGACGATCTGGACGCACCCCGGCGGCTGGTGCCCGCCATGCGCGAAGGGCTCACGTCCACCAACGTGTTTGTCCATGTGGAGGCCACCCGTGCCGGCGCGGGCATCGGCTTCCTGCCGTGCTTTATGGGCAATCTGCACACTGACCTGGTCCGGCTGCTCCCCGACGACTTCGCCGAGTTGCTCCCGTATTGGATGGTGCTGCGGCCCGATTCGATGCGCCGCCCCGCCGTGGCCGCCGTTGTACAGGCCTTGCGCGACCAAACGGCGGCGCACCGGGATGCCCTGCTGGGCCGGGGCGGGAACTCCGGGGGTTGAGCTTGTCGAAACCTGGATTTCGACGAGCTCAATCACCGGAGGCGTTCACGGCCGGGTCGTGACGAACCGGGGAGTTCGCGGCGAAGGCGCGCACCTGGGCGTCGTTCCAGATGTGGGCCGGGACGGCGCCGCCCAGCAGCCGGCGGGCCAGCTGCGGGTCTCCGTCGAGCGGGCTGTCGCTGCCGGCCATGACCATGTTGCCGTAGCGGCGGCCCTTCAGCATGGCGGGGTCGGCGATGATGACGGTGTATTTGAATGCGGCCGCGATGGTGGCGGCATCTTCACGCGCATTCTTCAGGTCCGGCGCGTCGCCGGAATTGACCACATAGATGCCGCCCGGCGCCAGGACCCGCTGGATGTGGTCATTGAACTCGGCGGTGGTGAGCGGCCGCGGTGTGAGTGAACCGGCAAACACGTCTCGGATGATGAAGTCGCGGCTGTCCGGTGTCAGCGTCTCGGTGACCTCGCGGGCCTCCCCCACGCGGAGCCGAAGGAGCGGTGCCTTGGGCAGGTCGAACCAGCCGCGGACATACTCGGCCAGTTTGCCGTCGAGCTCCACCACCACCTGCCGGGCGTCCGGATAGGCGGTGTGGAAGTACCGGGCCAGCGAACAGGCCCCGCCACCCAGATGCAGTCCGCGCAGCTTCTCTGTCCCGCCCGCGGTGGGCGCGACAGCCTTGGCTCCGCCCTTGCCGGACTTCGGCGGCCAACGGGACTCAATCAGCGCCGCCATCCAGCGCATGTACTCAAAATCGAGGAACAACGGATCGGCAAGGTCGATATGGGAGCTCATAACGCCGTTGATCTTCAGGAGCCACCCGTTGGAGTTGTCCTGGTCCGCAATGAGCTCGCAGTCTCCGGTATCAACGTAGTAGACGCCCTCAACCGGGCCCTCAGGACGGGTCCCCTTGGGCACCTCAATGACACCCGCCGTCGAGCGCTGGCTGTTCCGCCCGCCTGACTTGGCGCGCTTTGCCATTACCCGTGTGCCACTTCAGTCATGGATCAACCATAATTGACCACCCAGCGTCGGCGGTCCGCGCAGTCTTGGTCCGGCGACGGAACCAGCAATGGTTCCGGCCCCGGGACCACGCCCAGGTTGCGGGATCAGGGTCAGGTTGAAAGCGGTCGGTCCCGGTCTGTCCGGTCACGCCGAAGTTCCTCGGCGCGGCTGGCCTCGTCCGGATGCACGTCAGCGTCAGCCGGCATGGATTCGGCCTCCATGGCGTCGGGTCGCGCGTCCCCGTCCTGATTTATGTCGGGGTCCAAGGCGTCGGCTTTCTGCGTGCGCTCGGCCACATCTTCGCGGAGTGACCTGGCCGCATCGTTCTTCTGCTCAGCCTCCTGCTTCAGCCTCGCAGCGTCCACCTGTGCCTTTTCCGCGTCGGCACGGGCGCGGTTGGCCCGGGCTTCGTTCTCACGCGCATCGAGCTCGATGTTCTCGGCTTTCCTGCGCATTTCGGCGGCCTTTTCGCGGTGCGATTCGTCCCGCTTCTGCTGCATGGCCTGACGGCGACGCCCGGTCACCAGCCACAGCACAATCAGGACCAGCACAACGATGGCAACAATCACCCAAACCCACGATGTTGTATCCACGACTACCCACCCTTTCCACTTCGTTGTGACGGGGTCCCTGCGATGCCGGGCGGCAGGCGATACGAACCCCTTTGAAATTCAGGTAGGAAGGGTGCTTACCTTCCGTTACTAATCATGCTTACTATTTTACGGCCAGTATCGCTGGTTCTTAATCAATAACAGGCCTTCTTTGGAAAGAGAGAGCGAAGATGACAGAGAACCAATGGTCCGAGGATCCGGCTTACGCGGCTCCACAGGCCACACGCGGAACCACAGGAGAACGTGAGCCAAGTACGTTCCCCAGCACGTTACCCACAGCAGCGCCGCATACGGGTGATACGTATGGGACCTCCCGCACCGATGCAGCCAAAGAAGAAGCCGGAGATGTGGCGCGGACGGCGGCGGATTCCGCACAGAGTGTGGCTGAAACCGCCAAGTCGGAAGCGGCCAACGTCGCATCGGAGGCCAAGGCGAACACCAAGGAGCTCCTGCAGCAGGCCCGCTATGACCTCACCCAGCAGGCCAGCACGCAGCAGCAGAAGGTAGCCAGCGGCCTCCGGTCAGTCTCGGACGAACTGCACGCCATGGCCCAGGCGTCCGACCAGCCCGGGGTGGCCACCGACATGGTCCGCCAGGCAGCGGAACGTTCCTCGTCCGTCGCCGCCTGGCTGGACGGACGGGACCCGGGGTCGCTCCTGGACGAGGTCAAGAGTTTCGCCCGGCAGCGCCCTGGGACTTTCCTGCTGCTCGCGGCCGGCGCAGGAGTCCTTGCTGGCCGGCTCAGCCGCAGCCTGAGCGCCGGCGCACCAGAGTCCGCGTCGAATTACCCTGGCACGGGCGGCCAGCGCGGCGCGGGTCCTGACGGGTACACGCCGTCGGCTGGTGGCACTGTCCCGCCCCCTCCGGTGCAGTTGCCGGGCCCGGCCACCAACACGGCAGGGTTCGACGGCGGCGCACCGGGGAGCAGCTACGGTGACCCTACGCGTCCCGCCAGTCCGTTGGACAGCCCGCAGCTCGCGGAGGAGTGGTCTGATGAGCGCCGCGACGACGATCCCTTGCGGGATGGCGCTTTCGCCGACGATCCTATGGCCAACGACCCTTTGACCCGGGGCCGCTCCGCAGACGGCCAGGCTGGCAGGCTCTGATGAGCAGCCAGATACCTGCGCCTCCCCCATCTGCGGCGCACGCTAAGGCGGACAACACGTCGTTGGGTGACCTGCTCGGCGAGGTGACACGCGACCTGTCCACGCTGATGCGCCAGGAAGTGGAGCTTGCCAAGGCCGAACTCAAGGAATCCGCCAGCAAGGCAGGAAGGGGAGGTGGCATGCTGGCCGGCGCCGGCGTCGCCGGCCACTTCGTGCTCCTGTTCCTGTCGATCGCCCTCTGGATCGCGTTGAGCGGGCTGATGGGACTCGGCTGGTCCGCCGTCGTCGTCGCTGTCATCTGGGGCGTCATCGCCGCAGTGCTGGCGTCAGTGGGCCGCAGGGAGCTCAAAACTGTAAAGGGCATGCCCCAAACCGCTGAAACACTCCAGGAAATTCCCCCAACCCTAAAACCCGGTGAGGTAAAACCATGAGCGACAACCCGGACGTTATCCGTTCAGATATTGAGGCAACCCGTGCCCGCCTGGGCACGAACGTGGACGCGGTGGCAGACAAAGTGACGCCGTCGAACATCGTCCATCGACAGACAGACAAGGTCAAGGACGCCGTGTTCGGAGTGAAGGAGAAAGTCATGGGAACAGCCGACGACGCCACCGGCCGCGTGCACGGTATTGGTGACGCTCCGCACCAGGTGAAGGCCAAGACGCAGGGCAACCCGCTTGCTGCTGGGCTCATCGCTTTCGGCGCCGGCCTGCTTTTGTCATCGCTGATCCCGGCGAGCGAGAAAGAGCGCGAAGCAGCTGATGCCCTCAAATCCGCTGCCGAACCGTTGACCGCCGAGCTGACCGAGGCCGCTAAGGAGATCGCTGAGGGCTTGAAAGAACCGGCGCGGGAAGCCATGGAGAACGTCAAGGCCACAGCAGCCGACGCGGCCGAACACGTCAAGACAGAAGGCCAGGTTGCGGCAGCGGACGTCAAAGACCGTGCCGCGGACGCGAGGGAGAACGTGCAGAACACGTAACGGCGACAGCCCTGAGGGCGCCCTAACCTTACGACTACAGCGCACAGACGGGCCGGTTCCGCCTCCCCCGGCGGAACCGGCCCGCTCCTTTTCCAACACCGGGAGGACACCCCATGGCCACTCACGACGCACCCGAAACCAGCACCGCCAAGGCGGGCAGCGCTCCGGCGCCCGACGATTCCCGGAAACCGGATAGCCCCACCGACGTCACCAAACCGTCCTGGCAGTACATCGCCAAAAAGACGATCAGGGAGTTCAGCAAGGACCAGTGCCCCGATCTGGCGGCAGCCCTGACCTATTACGCCGTGCTTTCACTGTTCCCGGCGTTACTGGCGCTGGTTTCACTGGTAGGCCTTTTCGGCGATGCGGAAAGAACCAGCACGGCCTTGCTCGAAATCGTCCGGGGCGTTGCGCCCGCAGACACCGTGAACACCGTCAGCGGGCCCGTGCAGGAGCTCGCCGCCGCGCCTGCCGCCGGACTGACCCTGTTCGTCGGCCTCGCAGCTGCGCTGTGGTCAGCCTCCGGATATGTCGGAGCGTTCGGCCGGGCCATGAACCGCGTTTACGAAGTGGATGAGGGCCGCCCGTTCCTGAAGCTGCGCGGGACCATGCTGGCCGTGACGTTGCTGGCAGTGGTCACGGTGGCCGTCCTCGCCGGCTTGCTGGTGCTCAGTGGACCGGTCTCGGAGGCAGTCGGCGGGGCCATCGGGCTCAGCGACGCGTTCCTCACCGTCTGGAACATCGCGAAATGGCCCGTGATCGTGGCCCTGGTCACGGCTATCATCGCCATGCTCTACTACGCCACGCCCAACGTGAGGCAACCCAGGTTCCGGTGGATGAGCATCGGCTCGTTTATCGCCTTGCTGGTGTTCCTGCTGGCCTCGCTGGGTTTCGCCTTCTACGTGGCCAACTTCGGCAACTACAACAAAACGTACGGCGCGCTCGGCGGTGTGATCGTGATGCTGCTCTGGCTGTGGATCCTGAACATGTCACTGCTGTTCGGGGCAGAGTTCGACGCCGAGATGGAGCGGGGACGGCAACTCCAGGCCGGAATCGAGGCCGAGGAGACCATCCAACTGCCGCCCCGGGACACCAAGAGGAGCGAGAAGATACAAGAGCAGGAAGAAGACGATATCCGGCGCGGGCGCGAGCTGCGTGAGCACCATCGGAACGGCGCGGAGCAGTCGGAACGGGACACCACCACGCAGGACTAGGCAGGGCACCCCACTTGGAGGAAGATCAATACCAGCAGATTCCCTCAGGTTTCCCGGGGCCATGGCGTCCCGGGTGTCAGGCGGGGTCGGCGGCGAGGTGGCCTCTCCTGAGACCGAGGCCAGTCCCCCCAGTCGTCGTCGGCCCCCTCAATGTGTCCGCTGCGCAGCGACCATGTGGTTCCACCGTTTACGCTTCCTCAGCGTTCGAACGCCACCGCGGATTCCATGCCAAGGGACAGCAGATATGCGCCGAATCCCTGCGGCGCCCGGGCCTCGGTCCGCCCGGAGGTCACAACCCGGACCGTGTCCGTGGAAGTAATCCGGTACCCGTTGCGGCGTAGCTGTGCTGCCAGTGCCCGGTCCTCATGCGAGCGCTGGCGGGGAAAGCCACCAGCACCAATGTAGGCCGAGGCCCGTACCCCGAAATTCGCACCGTACACGTGGGGATGGTCCTCCCCCAGCTTATGCCGGACGTGCCAGCGCCGCAGGAGTTCGCCGTCCATCCCCGCCGGATCCGGTTCCACCGTTCCCAAGACTGCATCGGCGCCGCGGTCAGCCAGTTCCACCTGGCGCAGGAGCCAGTTTTCCGGAACGCAGGAATCGGCGTCTGTATTGGCCAGCCACACCCGTTCGGTGGCCAGCACACGGCCCGCCCGCGAACGGTCCGGCCAGCGTCCTGCGAGAAGCAGGTTGATCCCTGCCCGCCGGCTCCTCCCCACGCTGCGGAACGCGACCGGCAGCAGGGCGATGCGGCCATCCGCCGCTGCAAACCGCGCTGCCACGGAGCCCGAGCCGTCCGTGCAGGCGTCCAAAACCACCACTATGGAGACGTCGATGTCCGGTTGGCTTTGCTGCAGCGCATCAGCTGCGCTACTGAGCGCTGCCAGCGCACGTGCCAGGTGCGGTTCCTCGTTATGGACCGGAATAACCGCGGCAACCTGCTCGATCCCGCCCATCTCAGGACACCGGAGGTCCGGGATCGGCGGCATCGGCGGGAGCCACGAGCGTTTCCAGCACAAAATCGCGTTCCTGGTACAGACCGGCGGTGGGCCACCGCAGCCGGTTCCGGGCCAGCGCGTGGACCGAGTCGCCGTCGAGCTCCCATCCGGAAACCGGGTGCCGCCAGTGGCACAGCAGCAGCGTGCCGCCCGGCGCCATCGATTCCTGGATCCGCTGCAGCAGCAGCTCCAGCTCTGCCGCCGACAGGTAGTAGCCCACCTCGGAGACCACCACGAGGTCAAAGCGGCCCCCAGGCCAGTCGGCAGGGAGCGTCAACTGCCGCGTGCTGACGCCGGGAAACGGCGCGAGACGGCGGGCCGCAAGCTCAAGCGCGGTACCGCTGGCATCCACGGCAAGCAGGCTGGTGCATCTGGGGGCCAGTTCGGCGGTCAATGTTCCGATGGAGCAGCCGATTTCCAGGCCAGAAAGGTAGGTCTCCTGGGGCAGTGCGGCGAGGGTGAGGGTGCGCTTGCGCCGCTCGTACCAGCTGGTGGTGTACGCCCAGGGGTCATCGGACTTCGCGTGCACGGCGTCGAAGATCCGTTGCGCGTCCGCGCTGGAATGGGGAGGGGAGTGGACCAGTTGGGCCCCGGGCGGCGTCCAGGCGAATGTCTCAAAAGCGCGCCTGAAATGTTGCAGCAGCCCCTCGCCGAGGAGCACTTCGTCTCCCGCCAGCCCCGACAGCGGACGTATCTGGCTCGTGTGTGAGTCCATGGCGGATCTCTTCGCCGCCTGCTGTTCAGTACTTAGCGGAACGCGCGACCAGGACCGCCACGCAGGGTCCTCCGGGGAGGCCCACAGCCAGTACCAGATGGGATACTCCAGCAGGCCGTGCCCATCTTCGCCGGCGACGTCCGCGGCCACCGCGCCGAGGGCGTTGTGGTCCGCGTGCCCGTCATCCCGATAAGGGGCCACAATTGCCAGCTGCTGCGGTGGGCCGGCGAATCGGCCAATGGCCTCGCGCAGCCGGCCGGCGATTTCCGGCGCCAGTTCCTGCAGGCCCCTGTCCGGCAACCCGAGGAAGCGCCAGCGTCCGGCCATCCCCAGGACTCGCATCGCCGCCGCAAACTCCTCAAGCCGGACGGCGGCGAGCTGTTCAGGCGTGGTTGTCGCCGAGCCCGGGTGCGAGCCCTCCCCCGCCGTGCACAGCAGCACCTCGACGTCGGCGCCCAGCGAGTGCAGCAGAGCCAGCAGGCCCCCTGCGCCCAGGGTCTCGTCGTCGGGGTGTGCAGCCAACACCACGAACCGCATGGCAGCCAGTTCATTTTGCCCCAACGGCAACTCCGCTATCGCGGCGAGCCCGCTCGCCGCCCAACGGGCCTCGGCAGTCCCCTGGTCCGTGTGCGAAAAAGTCACCACAGATGTTCCCCCTTCAGCGTCAGTTTTCCCAGCTGCGCGTCGTCCCGCATGGCATGGTGCTGGCGCACGTACAGCGCCAGGTCCGCCATGCGTTTGGCATACGGTTCGTCGAACGCCAGCGGCGCCGGTCCCCGGTTCTGGCTGACCAGGGAGAGGACGCGTTCGACGGCGGCCGCTACGGTTCCGCGTACGCGTAACGCATCGCTCCATACGCTCCGGTCCGTCCCCGTGTGCGCCCCTGACTTCCGGGGGTTTTCCCTGGCTTCCGGGCTGCGGCCTCCAGTCTCCGGTGCTTCTTCCCCGGTGGACAGGCCGCCGTCGTCAATAACTGTTGCCGTTCGGGCCAGGTACTGGAGCGCGGCGGTGAGGATCCTGTCTGTTTCGCCGAGTGCAGCCAGGGCAATCTGGTCAGGTTCGCGGCCGGACCGGGCTGCGGCAGTCAAGGCCTCTTTGTAATCCCGTGCCACGCCCACGGCGCCCCCGAGCCAACAGGCAGCTACCCCCATGCCACCCCAGGCAAATCCGGGCCGGCTGAAATACCAGCCGTCGCTGCCCAGCTGTTGTGCGGGCACTTGGCTGAAATGGACCGTACCGCTGGGAATCTCCCGCAGCCCGCGGGCCACCCATGCCGGCTCGTCACAGGTCACGCCCGGATGCCGGAGGTCCACAGCAAAGGCGGCTCGTCCGCCGGTTTCTGTGTGGGCAGTGATAACGGCCCGGTCCAGGAGCGTGGCCAGTGAACACCACGGCTTGGACCCGCTTAAGAGAATTCCGGCGTCGCCGGTCTTGGCTTCGAGGCGAAGCCCCGGGCCTTCGGCGGCAAACACTCCCCATGCCCCCGCGCGATCGGCCGGATCGTGGCCCGCCCGATAGTTCCCTGCCTGGGCAAGGATCGCTTGGGCATCCACATGCGGTTCGAAGACACGCCCGGCGGCAACGTCCACGGCGGAGACGGAAGCGAGCAGCTCCCAGAGATGGGCAGTATGCCCGCCCCCTGGCTGCGGCCAGTTGCCTCCTGCCTCCCGGGCCAACGACAGCAACGCGGGAACGTCGCCTGCCGCGGAGGCCACGGAGTCGAGCAGGGGAACTGTCCAAGCCAGTTCGGATTGAGTTGAGATTATGCGGACAGGCCGCTGGGGCGATGCAGACATTCTGGCGTTTCTCCGGCCTGACCTACTTTGCCGCCGGGTCCGTGACGGCGGTGGACGGCGTCATGGTTTCGGCGTTGACCATCCACGCCAGCTGTTCCAGGCGTTCGATGCCGGCATGCAGCAAGTCGGCGCTGGTGGGATCCTCTTCGTCCACCTCATCGTGGACATCCCGCATGGTCTTCACCGTCCGCTCCAGCCTGGCCGTGACCAGCTTGACGGCCTCCTTCGTGGAAATCAGCCCGCCGGTGAGCTCATCAAGGCGTGTGTCTGCGGCTACGGTCCGGCTCCGCCCGTCGGGCAAGGCGTGCAGTGCCCGCATCCGCTCTGCCGTCTGGTCGGCAAACAGCCGGACACTGGCGATGATTTCGTCCAGTTGCAGGTGAAGGTCTCGGAAGTTGGTGCCCACGATGTTCCAGTGGGCCTGTTTGGCCTGGAGATGGAGCTCAATCAGGTCCGTGAGGACCATCTGAAGGTTGCTGGCAAGGGTGGGTGACGCTTTCATCGTGTTCCTCCAGTGCAGGCGGCTCCGGACGGAGCATTGGCCGGACAGTCATTCTAAGCATACTTAGCAATTGACGAATGTCCCGGTGGCGCTGTGCGCTCAGCGGACGCGTGCCAGGGCAAACCCGTCCCAGCCTTTGGAGCCGACAGTCTGGATCACGGTGGCGTCGAGCTGCGGGTGCTGGCCCAGCAACTCCAGGGCGCTGATGATCCCCGGGGCGTTGACCTGGTCCATGGAAGGATCCAGCACGGCGCCCTCCCAGACGGCGTTGTCCAGGACCACTGTGGTTCCCGGCCTGCCCAGGCGCACGGCCCATTCGAGGTACGCGACGTCGTTTTCCTTGTCCGCATCGATGAACACAAAATCGAACGGCTCCTGGCCCTCCGCCTGCAGCGCGGCCAAAGTGTCCAGGGCAGCGCCCACGCGGACCTCTACCTTGTCCCTCAACCCGGCCGCCTCCACATTCGCCTTGGCGATGTCCGCGTGCTTGGCGAGATATTCGCACGTCACCAGCCGGCCGTCGTCGGGCAGTCCCTGCGCCATCCAGATGCTACTGAACCCGGCCAGGGTGCCGATCTCCAGAACCCTCCGGGCGCCGGACAGCTGAACCAGGAGCTTAAGCAGCTTGCCGGCGTTGGGCGTGACTTCAATGGGCGGCATCCCCGCATCGACGGCGGAGCGCACCGCCTGCTGGAGCGCAGCGTCCGGATGCACCACTGTAGTTGTGAGGAAGTCTTCAACGGCCGCCCACCCCGGCTGGGTCTTGTGCTCAAACATGGCCACAGTCTGGCACGCAGGCATGCGCCGGTCCAGAACTCGGCGCAGGAAACCCGTCCAGTTACTGCAGGGCAGCGTCACGTGGAGCAGGCTTTTGGCGCAACCCGGGCGTCATATCCTTGAACTGACGCGGGCACGGCGACCCGGCGGCGCCAAAAGCATGCTTGGCGTGACAGGAATTAGGAACCCTCTGAGAGTGCCTCTTCGAGGCGGTCAACCTTGGCGCTGAGCTCGCCCTTGTAGCCAGGCCGGATGTCCGCCTTGATGACCAGTGAGACACGGCTGCCAAACTCTCCCACGGCTTCGGTGGCGCGCTTGACGACGTCAAACACCTCGTCCCATTCGCCCTCGATGGTGGTGAACATTGAGTCCGTCTGGTTGGGCAGGCCCGACTCCCGGACGATCCGCACGGCGGCCGCAACGGCGTCGTGCACTGAAGCGTCGGTGGGACGCGATCCCCCGGCGGGCGTACCGGACGGGGCGACTGAAAATGCAAGCAACATAGGGCAAGTCTGTCATGCAGCCCAACCCGGAACGGGTTTGGCGAGGCCGGCAAAGCGTCACATAGCCGGCTACCCTCCGGTAACCATGGTGGCTGCCTGCCGCATTGCTAACCTGAACGAATGAGCATTGCTGTCGTCCGCAAGCCACTACGCGCAGACGCTGCCCGGAACGTGGACAAGATCATCCTGGCCGCGCGCCAGTGCTTCCGGGAGCATGGTCCCGAGGTTCCACTCCAGACCATCGCGTTGACGGCGGGCGTTGGCCCGGCCACCCTGTTCCGGAACTTCGCCGACAAGGAGGAGCTGGTCCTGGCCGCCCTCAACCGGCAGCTTCGCGAGACCGTGGACCCCGTCATGGCGGGCGCATTGGCTGACATCGACGCAACCGCGGGGCTGCTGCGCGTCCTCGAAGCCCTCATGGCCGCGGCCAGCGCTGATGCCAACCTGCTGGGCGCCGTTGCGGGCCGCCGCGAACTCCTCACCGGCATCACCGGCTCACTGATGGATTCCATGAGCGTCCTGCTTGGCCGCGGCCAAGGTCAGGGCACCCTGCGTTCCGATATTTCCATGACTGACATGTTCCGCCTGCTCGCCATGCTGATCGGCGTCGTGGACACCATGGAGCCCGGTTCCGATGCCTGGCGCCGCCCGCTGGCACTGATCGAGGACGCCATCCGCGCGGAACGGCCCCACCGCCCGTTGCCCGCGCATGTACCGCTGCCCGCTCCGCAGCTACAGGGTCCACAGTTCACCTGACACCCTACGCCTGACCAACCGCCGGGCCGGGTAAGCACTCGCTTGCACAGAGCCCCCGTCGCCCCATTGTTGGTGTCCCAAGGTTGGATTAGACTCGGGTAGGGTTACGCAGCCAGCCTCTGAATCTTCAGAGGGAGCAATAGTGAAACAACCGCGGCGCAACCAATCCAACGCCATCGTCCGCCGATGAACCAGGCTGACCTGTCCCGGCTCATCCACGACCCCCTCGGCCCGGAGAAGATCCTTCCTTCGTTGGCAGCGGAAGACCTGGCCAATCTGCTGGACACCCTCTTCCAAAACCTCGACACTCCCACCCCAGTGTTCGGTGCGCAGGTTTGGTACGAGCTGGGAGTTGAAGAAAGCGCCCGCCGGATCGGGTCGCCAGAGGATGAACAAACGGCCTGACCGGCCTACGGCTGGGGTTCTGCGGGCGGGGTTTCCTGGCGCCCGGCGCTGTCTTTCCCCTCCGCCCCGGTGTGTTCCTTGCCATGCTTGTGCGGGTCATGATCGTAGTCGTGGGGCACATGCTCCTTGGCCTCCACCAGATGCTGCTGCAGCTTCTCCTCTGCGTCGCGACGGCGACGGGAAGTATCCCGCAGTTCCCGCGTCGATTCGGAGACACTGGTGTCGTACACCGGCCGCGGCTTCGGGTCCGAACCCTTGGGGTCGTCGGTTCCGCTGCCCGGATCGGGCGCGTTGGGATCGGGCTGATCATTCATCTAAGGGGCTCCTTTGGGCGTTGCAAACTGCGTCACGCCGACATTTTTCCGGCCTTCAGCCGTCCGGTTCCGTTTCCCGGTTTCGGACTTCGGCCCGAACCGCCGCGTGCAGGACGGCCATATTCGCTCCCTGGCCGAGGTCCAGGGCCCGTCGTATGCGCTCGGAAAGTAAATCCAGGTCCTCAGGCGGCAGGTCGGCCAAGGACCGGAACCGGGTAAAGAAGCGCTTGACCGGCAGCCCTGCTCGCCTACCACCAGATGCCTGACGGCGGGCTTTGATGGGTCTTGAACCGGCTGGGTGCAGTCCTATCTCCATGGCCAGCGCTCTCACGAGAGTCCACGGCCAACTGCATAGCCAGGCCCATGCTACAACGCATGTGAACCGCACCACCAGTAGTTTGATGCCGGTTTCACAAGTTGGACGGTCAGTTCCAACCGATCAGCCGCAGCAGGGCTGCAGCACCGGCACCCACCACAACCACCACGAGGAAGGGCGCCCGAAAGGCCAGTGCGACGGCCGCGACGGCGAGGGCTCCCAGCCGCGCGTCGGCGGCCAGCGTCTGGCCGGACGCCACAGTGTTGACGATGGTCAGCGATGCCAGCAGTCCGATGGTCATGGTGCCGGCAATACGCGACATCCGGGGGTCCTTCAGCAGCTTTGCCGGGACGAGATAGCCCACCAGTTTCCAGGCGTAGGCAAGGACGCAGGCCAGCAACAACCAGATCCAGAGATTCATGTGCCCGCCTGCCCTGCCTGCCCGTGGCCGTCCCCGTGCTTGTCCCGACGCGTGTCCGGTTCTTTGTCCCGGCGCGTGTTGCTGATCCGGTCCCGGCGCCCGTGGTGCGGGTGGTAGGGATCCACGTCCGGTTCCAGGCCTTCATCACTGCGTCCGTGGCTGAACCAGCCGATCAGCGCAGCCACGACGGCGGCAATCAGGATGGGCACGCCCGCGGGAACGAACGGCACGGCCACCACCGTGGCCAGGGCGCACACCACAGCAATCGCCGCCGGTTCCCGGCCCTTGAGCCGAGGCCACAGCAGGGCCAGGAATGCGGCCACCGCTGCACCGTCCAGGCCCCACTGCTTGGGATCGCCCAACCCGCTGCCGGCGAGGGCACCCACTGCGGTGAACAGGTTCCAGAGAATGTAGATGCCAATGCCGGCCGTCCAGAAACCCCGGAGTTGCTCACCAGGATCAGTCTGCCCGCTGCTGGTGGCGGTCGACTCGTCGATGGTGACCTGCGCCGCGACATACCGCCGCCAGCCTGTCGGATGCAGGAGGGCGTTGAGCTGCATGCCGTAGATGCCGTTCCGCATGCCCAACAGCGTGGCCGCGCTCATGGCGGCAATACCGGATCCTCCGCCCGCCACCACACCGATGAACGCGAACTGGGAGCCGCCGCTGAAGAGCAGCAGGCTGAGCGCCATGGTTTGCCAGAAATCAAGTCCGGAGGTGACAGACAGTGCGCCGAAGGAAATCCCGTAAAGCCCCGTTGCAATGCTGATCGAGATTCCCACCCGCACGGCGGGCGAGGCGAGCAGCTTCATCGCCGTCGTCCCGGTTTCCGCAGGCTCCAGGCCCACAGGATCAGCGGCACCTGAAGCGGCAGCCTGACAGTATGCACGTTGCGCTGCGCCGGCGAACCGGCAGGGCCATACGCGCGCCGAAGGGCGTCCACGTGCCCGGCCAGGAAGACCGCGAACATAGCCGTAACGGCGGTGGCAGCAGCCTGCCGCGTCACCGGGATCAGGAGGCCGACGGCGGCGCCCGCCTCCAGCAGTCCGCTCACCGCAATCCATTCCTCCCGTGACATGACGGCCAAGGGCCGCTTGCCGCCGTCGGGCGCCGGTGCTTCGCTCCCCCGCGGCGACGCGCCAAGAGCACCCGGAATCTCGCGGCAGAGGTAGTCAGGGACCACCTGTTCGAAGAACCTTGGCTCGCGGAAGTGCTTCATGGCGCTGGTCATCAGCAGCGCGCTCATGGCCGCCGCGGAGACTGTTTGGGTGGCCCGGGCGGACCAGCGAAAAGGCATGGGTCCACTCAATCACAGCGCCGCTCCGGCGGCTAAACAGCAGAGGCCTAAATAACACAGGCAGACAGCACAGGCTCAGGAGGGCAGCTGGACCTGTTGCCCGCTCGGTTGGAGCTGCGCCAGTACACTGGCAGGTTTGTTCGTGGTGATTTCGTGAATCCCCAGTCCCTGGCAGAGCGCCACGTCCCGCTCGGAATCCACGGTCCACACGCGGAAGCGGCGGCCGGATTCCAGCCAGCGCTGCACCGTCCGTGCGTGCGTGCGGACGTACATGATGCCCGGCCCCGCGAGTCCCACCTCGCAGTCATCCAGGATGCGTTCGCCTTCCAGCTGCGCCGCCTTCATCAAATTGGCGATTGCGCCGCCCGTCACGGGGCCCAGGCTCAGTTCGTCGCGGAGTTCGTCGACGTCGATGTCGTCCACCAGCTGGCAGATGAATTCGGCCGGCACACTCCGGAGCAGATGCTTCACCGAATCGGGGCTGAAGCTCATGAACGTCACCCGGACGTTGTCCACCCTCGAAGTTCCGGCGTCCCAGCCTTCTGCCCGGAGTACGTCCAGCACACGGTCTTCCAGTTTCAGCTGATAGGGACTGGGGTGCTTGAGCTCGATGGCCAGTCCGATGGGCCGGCCAACGCCGCGCAGGATGTTTAGGAGTTCCGGCAGGGTCAGGAGCTGCTCAGACCGGGCACCGTATTCCTCCGGGATCCGGGCGCCCTTCCAGGACGAAAAGTCCAGCAGCCGCAACTCCGCCAGGGTTCGGTCCGCAACGGGCCCGGTCCCGTCCGAGGTCCGGTCCAGGTTGGCGTCATGCAGCAGTACGGCGTGCTGGTCCCGGGTGAGGTGGACGTCGCACTCAACCCCGTCTGCGCCATCGGCTATCGCCTGGAGGTAAGCGGCGCGTGTGTGCTCGGCAAATGCCGCGCTGGCGCCCCGGTGAGCAAAAACCAGTGGCCTTTCCGGCTCAGACTCCTCGAATGTCATGAGGACACGCTAGCGGACGCTGCCCGGCGGCGCGGGGCTAGGCTGGGCACATGCAGGTGAACTCTGAGCCAACTACCCGCCAGCCCCCGCCCGGGCCCCCAGATCCCGCGTCGCGGTCCCCCAAGGCCAGTGCCGCCGTCGCCGGTCATC
Source organism: Pseudarthrobacter sp. NBSH8 (assembly GCF_014217545.1). Taxonomy (NCBI): domain Bacteria; kingdom Bacillati; phylum Actinomycetota; class Actinomycetes; order Micrococcales; family Micrococcaceae; genus Pseudarthrobacter; species Pseudarthrobacter sp. NBSH8. The sequence goes on along the minus strand of NZ_CP043178.1, from coordinate 394,745 downwards.
AGCTCAGCGCCGGGGACGCCGAAAAGGCGGCAGCGCTGCGGAAAATGAAGCTTCTGGCGCTGGGACTCCTCATTTCCATGGCGGTCATCTTTGTCTTCGCGTTCGCGCTGCAGAAGGAATATCCGTGGCTGCAGTACGTCCGCGCCGCTGCTGAGGGCGGCATGGTGGGCGCGCTGGCCGACTGGTTCGCCGTCACCGCGCTCTTCAAGTACCCCATGGGCATCAAGATCCCGCACACCGCCATTATCCCGCGCCGCAAGGACCAGATCGGGGCGTCGCTGGGTGAATTTGTGGAGACCAACTTCCTGTCGGAACAGGTGGTCCAGGACAAGCTGGCCAGCGTAAACGTCGCCGGAAAGGCCGGCCAATGGCTTGCCGGGCCGGGTGGCGCCGAGCGGGTGGCGAAGGAGGGTGCCGCCGTCATCCGCGGTGCGTTCAAGGTGTTGAACGACGACGACGTCCAGGCGGTCATCGAGGGAATGGTGCGTAAGCACCTGCTGGCTCCGCCGTGGGGACCGCCCGTAGGCAGGATGGCGGAACGGATTTTTGCCGACGGGCACCACCACAAGCTGGTGGACCTGCTGGTGGACCGCGCCGCGGACTGGGTGGACGACAACCACGAAACCGTCAGCCGGCTGGTCTCGGACCGCTCCCCGACCTGGGTCCCGCAGTTTGTGGACGGGCTGGTGGGCGACAAGGTTTACGTGGAGATCCTCAAGTTCGCGCGCGCCGTGCAGTCCGATCCGAACCACCAGGTGCGGCAGCAGATCGACAAGTACCTGAACGACCTCGCGCAGGATCTTCAGCATGATCCCGTCATGATCGCCCGGGCCGAGGACATCAAGGCACAGGTTCTGGGAGACCCCGAGGTCCGCGAGCTGGCCTCCCGCACCTGGGGAACCGTGAAGAGCGCCCTGCTGTCTGCGGTGGACGATCCGGACAGCGAGCTGACGGTGCGGTTCAGGGCGGCAGTACGCGATTTCGGCTCACGGCTGGTGAACGACGCCGAACTTGCCGGCAAGGTCAACGCCTGGATCGGCGACGCCGCCGGCTACCTGGTGCGGACCTACCGCTCCGACATCGCAGGCGTGATCACCGATACCGTGGCCCGCTGGGATGCCGAGGAAACGTCGCAGAAAATCGAACTCCAGGTGGGCAAGGACCTGCAGTTCATCCGGATCAACGGCACAGTGGTGGGCTCACTGGCCGGGCTGGTCATCTTCAGCGCGGCGCACCTGGTCTTCGGCTGACCTGGCCCTTCCAAAAGCAACGCGGGGTCACTTACGGCCCATGTTGGCGCGAGGCATGGGCCGTAAGTGACCCCGCGTTGCAGTGGGCTGACTACGCGAAGGACTCCAGCTGAACGCCGGCCGCTTCGAGTCCGGCACGAACACCGGCGGCCATCTCCACGGCCCCGGGGGTGTCGCCGTGGATGCACAGGGAGTCGGGCCTGACCTGAACCACCGTGCCGTCGACTGCGACAACTTCGCCCTTCGTCGCGAGCCGCACGGCCCGCTCAACGATCGAGTCGACGTCGTGCAGGACAGCACCAGTCTGGGAGCGCGGCACCAAGGTCCCGTCCGCCTGGTAGGCGCGGTCCACAAAGGCCTCAACAAACACCGGGTGGCCGGCTTCCTTGGCCTGGATCAGCAGCTGCGAGCCGGGCAGCCCGAGGATCGGCAGCCCGGGGTCGTAGGCCTGGATGGCGGCGACCATGGCAGAGGCCTGCTCGGCGTCGTGAACCAGGCGGTTGTACAGGGCGCCATGCGGCTTGACGTAGTCAACGGAGGCACCGACGGCGTGCGCCACGCCGTCGAGCGCGCCCAGCTGATAGAGCACGTCGCCGAAGAGCTCGTCGAAGGACATGTCCAGGGACCGGCGGCCGAACCCGGCCAGGTCCCGATACCCCACGTGCGCACCGACGGTCACATCAAGTTCGAAGGCGGCGCGGCAGCTGTCCAGCATGGTGATGGGATCACCGGCGTGGAAGCCGCAGGCCACGTTGGCGCTCGTCACGAGCCGGAACATCGCGGCGTCGTTCCCCATGTTCCACGAGCCGAACGATTCGCCGAGGTCAGCGTTAAGATCCAAGGTTGTTGCCCTCCAGAGTAAGTTTTTCCGGTTCCGCCGCCACGGCCTTGAGCTCCCCCGGGATGGTGTCCGGCACGGGGCCAAAGGCCTCCTTGGCGTTCGCCACCACGGCGCGGCCCATTATGAGGTTACCGGCACCGCCCACCACCGCACCGATACCGAACGGAAGCGCCCGGCCAAGCAGCGCAGTGCCCTGGCGTTTGAGCAGGTTCTTGAGGAAGGCCTTCTGGATCTTGTTCCGAATGGCACCGAAGCCCGATGGCATGGACTTGGTCAGCACGTTGCCCCACGCCTGCGTGGGGCTGGCTCCCTTGCCCATGGCCTGGCCGCTCAGCGTTCCCAGCAGTGCCGTGCCTTCTTCGCCCAGCATGATGGCCATGACCATGGTGCTGGCCTTTTCCGGGTTGGTCAGCCGGATGCCATGGAGTTCCGCCAGCGACGTGGCATAGAGGGCTGTGGCTTCCAGGAAGCCAACGGTAGCCGCAGCGGAGAGGCCCAGGGAAGCCACGGTTCCGACGCCGGGCACAACGGCAGTTGCGCCAACGATTGCACCGCCGCCAGCCACCGCCCGAAGGTAGTCGCGTTCGAGGATCTCCGCGAGCTTGGCGGCACTGGCGCGCGGGTGTTTTCGTTGCAGCCGCCGGACGTAGGCGAGCACCAGGGGCCGCTGGATTTCGACTGCCCGGAGGAGCACGTTGTGGACGCCGGGTTTCGGTTTGCCGTCGGAGTCGAACACCGCGTTATGGGCGGTCTCCTGTGCGATACGTACTGCGGGATTTCTGCGCCTGGCCATGGTCACCTCTGCTTCGGTACTGCTTGTGTCCGCCGGCAGTTTTGGCTGCGGACCTGCCTTAACACTAAGGGTGCTTAAGACTAATGCGGTTCCGGCCCCAACCGAACCATGCCTCTGAGTTACGCCAAGAACCGGCCGAGCCTAGACTTGCCCTATGCCCGTGCTTCAAGCCCTGCGGCCCTTTGCGCACCGTGAGTACCGGGTCCTCATCTCCGCACTGGCCATCTCCATTTTCGGATCGGGAATGTGGGCTGTCGCCATGGTCTACCAGGTGATCCACCTCGGCGGCGGACCGCTGGAACTGTCCCTGGTGGCCACCGCCGGCAGCATCGGCCTGGTGGCTTTTGTCCTCGCCGGCGGGATCGCCGCTGACCGTGTGCCGCAGCGGCTCCTCATCATTGCCGTCGAAGGCGCCAACCTGGCGATTATCGCGGCGATCAGCGGGCTCGCCATGGCTGGCTGGCTGCAGCTGTGGCACCTTGCCGTGGGAAGCTTTGTCCTGGGCGTGGGCGCCGCGTTCTTCTTCCCCGCCTACTCCGCGATCCTGCCGCGCATACTGCCGCCCGAAGACCTGCTGGCCGCGAACGGCATGGAGGGGACCATGCGGCCCATCCTGCAGCAGGCTGCCGGACCCGCCGTGGCGGGCGTGGTGGTGGCGGCGCTTTCGCCGTCGCACGCCGTGACCGGAGTGGCCACCTGCCATCTACTGGCGTTCATCATCCTGAACTTCCTGGGGCGCCATGCGCTGGGGGCGCCCCACAACGGGGCCGACGGCAGGGCTCACGGCCGGAGCGCCGAGGCCGAGGCCGGGACAACGGGTGCCGCGAAGACGTCCGTCTTCCACGACCTCCGCGAGGGCGTCAGCTACACCATCCGCACCCCGTGGCTGCTGTGGACCCTGCTGTGGGCCTGCGTTTCCGTGCTCTTCCTGATTGGCCCCATCGAAGTGCTGATGCCGTTTGTGGTCCGTGACCAACTCGGCGGCGACTCGCGCATGTTCGGCTTCCTGCTTGCAGTGATGGGCGTGGGCGGGGCCGCCGGTTCGCTGGTGACCGCGTCCCTGAAACTGCCGCGCCGCTACCTCTCGGTCATGATGGTGTCCTGGGGTGCAGGCAGCCTGCCACTGGCCGCCGTCGGTATTCTGGACAACTTCTGGACCATGGCCGCCGCGATGTTTGTGTTCGGGGCAACCGGCAGCGTGGGCATGGTCATCTGGGGAACGCTGCTGCAACGACGCGTGCCCAGCCACCTGCTGGGACGGGTATCCAGCCTCGACTTTTTTGTGTCCCTCGCGCTGATGCCGGTCTCCATGGCGCTGGCCGGACCGGCAGCCGAGGTGTTCCCGATTTGGGCGATCTTCCTCTTCGCCGGCGGCGTCTGTCCCGTCCTGGCGGTGATCGCCATGATCGCTGCCCGGATGCCCGCCGACGAACTGGCCCACCCGCTGGAGAGGCCAGCAGAAGTGGAACGCGCGACGGCGGCAGGAGACTGACGCTGCCTGCTTAACCTCAGGCGCGCAATCACCTGAGGCGCGGAATCACCTCAGGCGGGAGCCTCACCTCACAATGGGGAGGCTCGCCGTCGGAGGCCCGCTGGGGAAGACAGTGCGTTCCGGAACCTCAAAGGGATCCAGGGCAACCCGGACTGCATCTTCACCAATGGTGTGCACCTGGCCGCGGACATCCACGTCGAGCGGTCCGCCGCTGCGGATGCTGAGGGTGAGTGCACCGGCGTCGAGCTCCACCAGCAGCAGCCGTCCTTGGATCTTCAGGTGGAAGGACAATGCCTCCCACTCCGCCGGAAGCCTCGGATCGAAGAACGGCAGGTGGCCCTGGTCCCGGAGCCCGGCAAAGCCGGAGACAAGCGAGCTCCAGACTCCCCCGGCGGAGGCGATGTGCACGCCGTCGATGGTGTTTCCGTGGGTGTCGTCCAGGTCGATGAAAACGGCGTTCGTGAAGTGCTCCAGGGCAGCTTCGGGGTGCCCCACCTCGGCAGCCATGATTCCCTGCACGCAGGCGGACAGGGTGGAATCGCCAGTGGTGATGGGGTCGTAGAAATCGAATGCGCGGCGCTTCTCGTCGGCGGAGAAATCCTGCCACTGCAGGAACATAGCCAGCACCGTGTCTGCCTGCTTGAGCACCTGGTGCCGGTAGATCACCAGCGGGTGGAAGTTCAGCAGCAGCGGGTACTTGGACCGGGGAGTAGTCCAGTCCCACGATTCCAGGGTCATGAAGTCGTTGTCCTGCGAGTAGACCTGCAGGTCATCGTCGAACGGCAGTTGCATGCGGTTCGCTGCCTGCTCCCACAGCTCGCGTTCCGCGTCGTCGATCTCCGGGTGGTCCAACGCTGCGGCGGCGCGGAGGTTAAACCGGGCCATCACGTTGGTGTAGAGGTTGTCATTGACAACGGCCGTGTATTCGTCCGGACCGGTAACACCGTGGATGTGGAATTGCCCGTCCTTGCCGAAGAAGCCCAGGGAGCTCCACATGCGGGCGGTTTCGATCAGCAGTTCGGCGCCCATGCCTCCGCGGAAGGTTTCGTCGCCGCTGGCCCACAGGTAGCGGTTGGTGGCGAAGGCGATGGCGGCTGCGATGTGGAACTGCGCGGTGCCGGCGGCGTAATAGGCGCTGGCTTCAAGGCCGTTGATGGTGCGCCACGGGAACAGCGCGCCGTCCACGCTGAGCTCCTTGGCCCTGATCTTGGCGGCCGGCAGCATGTCATGCCGGAACTCGAGGACCTGGCGGGCGCCGTCGGGGTTGGTGTACGTGAGGTAGGGCAGGAGGTAGACCTCCTGGTCCCAGAAATAGTGCCCCTCATAACCTGAGCCTGTGACACCTTTTGCGGGGATGCCTGCGATGTCGGCCCGAGCGGTGGCCTGGGCAAGCTGGAACAAGTTCCAGCGGATGGCCTGCTGGAGTTCGGGCTGGCCGCCCACCATGATGTCCGAGGTGGCCCAGTACGCGCGGTAGTGCTCGCTGCTCTCGGTGAAGATGTCCTCCACAGTCCGGAGCCCGGCTTCGGCGGCCTCCGCGGCGTCCCGAGCCGAGTCCTGGACGCCGCGGCCCGCTGCGTAACTGACGCTCTTTTCCAGCCGGAACGGCTCCTGGGCACCTACTGCCAGGACATAGCGGACGCTGCTTTCATCCTCGCCCGCCACAGTCTCGAAAGGCTGGTGCCCGGCCGAGGTCCAGTGGTCCACGGCGATTCCTACGCGCTGCCCGGATTCCGCCGCTTCCCAGGAAAGTCGGAGCGAGCCGTCGCCGCCGTCGGTCCTTACCGGCAGGAGGACCCGGCCGGCGTGCCGGCCTGCCCGGCGCGGGTCATGCGCCGAGTGGTCCTCCACAGGCTGGTCCTGGCGGTTGATGACGGACGACGTCACGTCGGCGGAAACCTCGCGGTCCGAAGCCACTTCGAGCGAGATGCCCAGGCTGCCACGTGAGGCGAAGCCCACGGCGCGACGTTCGGTGGTGGTCACCGTGGCGCCGGACCGGCACAGCCAGGTGATGCGGCATTCGTAGATGCCGGTGGCGAAGTCAACGGAGCGGCGGTAATCCAGGACTGTCGATTCGGCGAGCATGAGGCTCTCACCGTCGATGACCACTGTGAAGTTGTTCGCATCCGGGATGTAGATGATCCGCTGTCCGGTCCGGGCGAAACCGAATGCGTTCTCCGCGTGCTTGATATCCCAGATCTCGTGCAGGCCATTGATGAAGCTGCCCGGAAGATCGGCGTCCGCGGCCGCCCAGTGGGCGCCACGGATACCCAGATGCCCGTTGCCAAGGGCAAAGAGCGTTTCCAGCGTGCCCGCGCTGCCCGGCTGGTGGCGTGTTTCCACAAGCTGCCAGGGGGTGTTGGGGAACCGTTCACGGTCCGCGGTGATAAGAGCCATGGTGTTGGGGTCCTTTGGCGTTGTGCGGTGCGGGGAGGTGCTTCGTGCCTGAGGCCGGGGAGCGTCAGGCGGCGATTGGCGTTAGAGGAGCTCGTTGAGGTCGTTGACCACACGCGTGGCCCCGGCGTCGAGCAGGGTCTGCCGGCCGGCACCGCGGTCCACGCCGATCACCGAGTGGAAGTGCCCCGCGTGTCCGGCCTGGACGCCCGAGACGGCGTCCTCAACCACCACGCATTCTTCGCTGGGCAGGCCCAGCAGTTCCGCGGCGTACTGGTACGTGGCCGGGCTCGGCTTGCCGGGGAGGCCTTCGGCGGCAGCCACGACGCCGTCGACCACTATTTCGAAGTGCCCGTTCAAGCCTGCGGCCTTCAGGACTGCCGGAGCATTCCGGGACGAGGAGACGACGGCGACCTTGAGTCCGCGGTCCACCGCGGCTTCCAGGAAGCGCACCGAGCCTGCAAACGGCTCGACGCCGGCGCTGACGATGTCGTTGAAGATCTTGTTCTTGCGGTTGCCCAGCCCCTGGACGGTGGCATCGGCGGGGTCCTGCCGGGTGGCATCCTGCTCGGCGCCCTCGGTGGGCGCATGACCGGCAGTGCCGTCACTTGGCGCACCTTCGGGCAGAGCGATGCCGCGGGACGCCAGGAAGTCCCGGACGCCGTCGAACCTGGGCTTGCCGTCGATGTGATCGAAGTAGTCGTCCTCGCGGTAGCCGGGCACATCCGGACGGGACGCCAGGAAGCCCTCGAAAAGTTCCTTCCACGCCTGTTCGTGGACAGTGGCCGTGGGGGTCAGCACGCCGTCGAGGTCGAACAGGATGGCGGAGGCGGTGGTCCAGCTGGTGCTTCGGGTGTTCAGAACGTCAGTCATGCGCGGTGTCCTTTCAGACGGCGGGCAACAGGCGGGCTGTCACGGGCGGGTTGTCACTGGGCGGTAGGTAAGCAGGCAGAAAAGTAAAGCGGGCAGAAAAGTGGAGCGGCCCGAAAATCGGGGGCAGCAAGGAGGGGCCGAGCAGGAGCGGGGAGGGCGGCCACGATGCCGCCGGGTCAGCAGGGGCGGCTGAGGGCCAGGGTGAAAACCTCGGCGGGCCGGTGGGCTGCTGTTGAACGTCTTCTTCCATCATGGGCGCCTTGGCACGGCCTGACAACTTGGCGGACGCGGGCCGGCGGCGCAAGGCAGGCAGGAGGCATGGCACGTGGCATGTGTCCGGCTTCCCTTTCCGATGGTTTCAATGGCCCGCAAGGGTGGGCCACCGACGAGTGTAAGCGCTTACAAATTGGGCGTGCAACTGTTTTTTCTCATGTTGCGATACCGGGCACACGCCGTGCGGGGTACGGATTTCAGCCCGGCATGCAGTTGAGTGGAGCAATGCAGTCAGCCGAGCACGTAGTGGCGCAGGAAGGCGCTGACGTCCACCATCTCCGTCTTGCTCATGGCGTGGCCCATGCCCGGATATGTCCTGGCGGTCAGCCGGGTGTTTTCGTTCAGCCATTGTCCGGTGTAGGCCGTTGCGTCCTCATTGATCACCAGGTCCGCCTTGTCCCGACCCCAGAAGAAGGGCGGCGGGGCCGTGAAGGATTCGGTCAGCGACAGCAGTTCGCTTTCCAGCACAAAACCGGAGAGGCCCACCGCTGCCTGGTAATCCGCGGGATGCAGGCGCAGCAGCGTGCTGGCCATGGCCATTCCCTGGGAATAGCCCAACAGACTGACGCTGCTGTGCTGGCCCCGGACGGAGTTGATCCACGTCTGGACGGTGTTGGTGGCGGTGATGACATCCGCGAAATCGTTGGCCAGGAAGTAGTCCAGGAGGAACCAGCCGTAGTGGTCGCCGATCACCATGGGCGCCCGCAGCGCGGCACAAGTGAACTCGGCCGGGAGGTATTCAAACAGCCGAACCATCCGGGACTCGTCCGTGCCGTAGCCATGCATCATGACCAGCAGCGGCGTGCCGCCCCGTTCAGCCTCCGGTTTGGACCAAACAACAGTCTCCATCAGATCAGCCTAACGAGCGCCAGGCTCCTGAACAGCCAAGACGTTGGCGCGCCCCGGGCGGCCCAATCATTGAATCGCGCCCCGACGGGCTGTAGCGTGAGCGTAAGACAGCATGCTTATCAAGCATGGCATCACACGTATTCGAACAACTAAGGAGCAAGTCATGAGAATCGGTTCCTCTATTTTCCTTATTGCACTCGGTGCCATCCTGGCCTGGGCCGTAGCCCCGGGGTTGATTCCCTTTGTGGACCAAGCCCTGATTGGCTACATCCTGATGGCCGTTGGCGTAATCGGCCTGATCGCCTCCCTGATCCTGGCCTCACCGGGCCGCAGCCGCCGGGTCAGCGAAACCCGGTCGGTGGTTGATCCCAACACCGGCGAGCGCATCACCCGCAACGAAAGCCGCGACGGCGGCATCTAGGCTTCAAAACCACCCGGAAGCCGGGCCCGACCGAAAAGGTCGGGCCCGGCTTTTGCGTTTCCGGCCTAACCCAGGCCTAACCCGACTCGCCCCGCCCCGCGAGTTTTTGTCCACTTATCGGGACTTTCGGGCCGTTCGGCTCGCAATACGTGGACAAAAACTCCCGGGGATTCTGTGTTTTTATGGTTTTCATTGACAAACCAACATAGACAAAGATAAAGTCAAGTAATTCAACATCATGTGATGCCAGTCACTGGATTGCAGGGCACTGGGGATTCAGCACTTTACGCAATGGAGGGTCCGTGTTCGCCGAGGAGCGCCAGCAGAAGATAGCCGAGCTTGTGGCCCGCACGGGCCGGGTGAGCGTGACCCTGCTGGCTGAGCGTTTCCGCATCACCACCGAAACTGTCCGCCGCGACCTAGCCACCCTCGAAGGCACCGGCACTGTGCGCCGTGTCCACGGCGGAGCGGTTTCCGCCGACCGCTTCAGCACCACCGAGGAAAGCATCAACGAACGGACCATCCAGCGCCCGGACCAGAAAATGCGCATCGCACAGGCGGCCCTCGCCCTGATCCCCCAGGCCACGTCCGGCAGCATCCTGCTCGATGCCGGTTCCACCACTGAAGCGTTGGCCGACCTTCTCGCCCGGCGCACCGCCGTCGAGCCTTCCGCTACCGGACCCGGCGCTGAACTGGTAGTCATCACCCACGCCGTCCCCATCGCAGCGAAACTGTCCAGCGCGCCCGGCATCGCCCTCCAAATCCTCGGCGGCCGGGTGCGCGGGCTCACCCAGGCCGCGGTGGGGCAGGCAACTGTGGAAGCGGCGCAGCGTTTGCGCCCCGACGTCGCTTTCATCGGCACCAATGGCATCCACGCCAGCTTTGGCCTTAGCACTCCCGATCCTGAAGAAGCCGCCGTCAAGGCGGCCTTCGTCCATTCGGCGCACCGCATCGTGGTGCTGGCCGATTCCTCCAAGCTGGACGTGGAAACCCTGGTCCAGTTCGCCTCCCTGAAAGATCTGGACACCTTGATTACAGACAGCGAGCCCAGCCTCGAACTCGCGGCAGCCCTGACCGAGGCCGGCGTTGACGTGGTGATCGCATGATCGTCACCTTCACGGCCAACCCCAGCCTGGACCGCACGGTGGCCCTGCCCGGCCCCCTGGAACGCGGCGAAGTCCAACGCGCGGTCTCGGTCAGCCAGGAATCCGGCGGCAAGGGCGTCAACGTATCACGGGCCCTGGTTGCCTCCGGTCTGGAGACCATCGCGGTGCTTCCGGGCGCTGAAAGTGACCCCGTCCTCGCGGGGCTGCTCCACGATGGCGTTCCGTTCGCGGCCCTTCCCATCGACGAGCCGCTGCGCACCAACGTGGCACTCACCGAGCCGGGTGGCGTGACCACCAAGATCAACGAGCCCGGACCCATCATGGATGCAGACCAGCAGGAAGCCCTGATCGGCCTGCTGCTGGAACGCGCCCGCGGCGCCAGCTGGGTAGTCCTGGCAGGTTCCCTGCCTCCCGGCTTCCCGGCCGACTTCTACGCGACCGTCACCCGGCGGCTGCGGACTGCGGCCGACGGCGGCGCCCCGCTGATCGCCGTCGACTCCTCCGGCGGCCCGCTCGTTGCCGCCGTCTCCGGCATCTCGCCGGACGGCACGGCACAGCATGGTACTTCACAGGACGGTGTGTCCGGGAAACCGGACCTCCTCAAACCCAACGCCGAGGAACTGGCGGAACTGGCTGCTGCAGCCGGCTTCGCCACGGCGTCCACCGCAGACGAACTGGAAGCGGATCCGGAGGCTGCCGCGGCAGCCGCCGCCGCCGTCGTGCGTTCAGGTGTGGGTGCTGTGCTGGCAACTCTCGGATCCAAGGGAGCTGTCTTGGTAACGGCCGACGGCGCGTGGCTGGCCACGCATCCGCCGGTCGCCGCGGTCAGTACGGTCGGTGCGGGCGATTCATCGCTGGCTGGCTATCTGCTCGCCCACGGCCAGGGCGCCGCCCCGGCCGATTGCCTCCGTCAGGCGGTGGCACATGGTGCCGCCGCCGCCTCCCTGCCGGGTTCCACTGTCCCGGCAGTCCACCAAACCACCCCGGATGCCGTAACCATCACGGCTCTTCGAAAGGATTGACAGTGACTCAGCTCATCACCACCGAACTGGTCGTGCTCGACCAGAACCTGGGCACCTCGCCCGAGGACGTGATCCGGCACCTGGCCAGCAAAGTAGCTGCCACCGGCCGCGCGTCAGAAGTCGAAGGCCTCTTCGCCGATGCCTTCGCCCGCGAACAGAAGACCGCCACCGGCATCCCCGGCGGCATCGCCATCCCGCACTGCCGCTCTGCTGCGGTCATCGAACCCACGCTGGCCATGGCCCGGCTCAACCCCAAGGTGGACTTCGGCGCCAAGGACGGGCCCGCGGACCTGGTCTTCTTTATCGCTGCGCCCGACGGCGCGGACCAGGAGCACCTGCAGCTGCTGTCCAAGCTGGCCCGGTCCCTGATCAAAAAGGATTTCACTGCGGCACTCCGCAATGCATCTTCGCGGGAAGAGGTCGTGGCACTGGTGGACGGCGCTTTGGCGGATAAGCCGGCGGCCCACGCAGCTGCTGCTGTTGCCGAAGCTGCGCCCGCTGCTGCTGTTGCCGGTGCTTTTGCTACTGGTTCAACCACCGCTGGCCCCCGGCGTCTGGTGGCCGTGACCGCGTGCCCCACCGGCATCGCCCACACCTACATGGCCGCCGATTCACTCGTGGCCGCAGCCCAGGAAATGGGCGTGGACCTGCAGGTGGAGACCCAGGGTTCCTCCGGCGCCAAGCCGCTTGACCCTGCCGTCATTGCCGCCGCCGAAGCCGTGATCTTCGCCGTGGATGTGGATGTCCGCGGCAAGGAGCGCTTCGCCGGCAAGCCCGTCATCAACGCCCCCGTCAAGCGCGGCATCGACGAGCCGGCCAAGATGGTCCAGGAGGCGCTCGCTGCCGCTGCCAATCCGAATGCGCGCCGAGTCCCCCACTTCGGGGCCGAGGAACAGGCTGAGAACGAAGCCACCGAAAAGGGCGAACACATCGGCCAAAAGCTGAAGAAGGCACTCCTCACCGGTGTCAGCTACATGATCCCGTTCGTCGCCGGTGGTGGCCTGCTGATCGCCCTGGGCTTCCTGCTGGGCGGCTACCTGATCACTGATTTCGCCAACGCGATCGTGGTGGAAAACAGCATCTTCAACCTGCCCACCGAATACCCTGACAACGCCTGGGGACCACTCGGCGCCTACCTTGGTGCCGTGCTCTTCAAGATCGGCGCACTGTCCATGGGCTTCCTGGTGCCTGCCCTGGCCGGTTATATCGCGTATGCGATCGCCGACCGGCCAGGCATCGCACCGGGCTTCGTTGCCGGCGCCGTTGCCGGCTTTATGGGCGCAGGCTTCCTCGGTGGAATCGTCGGCGGCTTGCTCGCCGGTTACGCCGCCCATGTGATCGGAAGTTGGGCCGTGCCGCGTTGGTTGCGCGGCCTGATGCCGGTGGTGATCATCCCGCTGCTCGCCTCCCTGGTCGCGTCGGGCCTGATGTTCCTGATCCTCGGTGGCCCGATCGTTGCGCTTACTGCGGGACTGAACGGGTGGCTGTCCGGCCTTACCGGCGCCAGCGCCATCGCTCTGGGCGTCATCCTGGGCCTCATGATGTGCTTCGATCTCGGCGGCCCGGTGAACAAGGTCGCCTATGCCTTCGCCGTCGCCGGACTTGGTGCCGCTTCCTTGGATAACCAGGCCCCGTGGCAGGTCATGGCAGCTGTCATGGCCGCTGGCATGGTGCCGCCGCTGGCCATGGCCCTGGCATCGACAGTCCTGGACAAGAAGCGCTTCAGCCTTGCTGAGCGCGAAAACGGAAAGGCAGCATGGCTGCTGGGAGCTTCCTTCATCTCCGAAGGTGCCATCCCGTTCGCTGCCGCTGACCCGCTCCGCGTTATCCCCGCCAGCATGCTCGGTGGAGCTGTCACCGGCGCCATCTCCATGGCGGCGGGCGTAGGATCCAAGGCCCCTCACGGCGGTATCTTCGTGTTCTTCGCAATCGATAACTTCCTGATGTTCGTCGTCGCCATTGCGGCAGGAACCATCGTCACCGCCCTGTCAGTGATCGCTCTCAAGCGCTGGGCCGTCCGCCAGCCCGCTGCTACCGTTGAGTCGGTTCCAGTAACGGTTTGACCGGCCGCACCGCACCACCACCCACGGCGCTGAACCAACGGACGCGCCGAAAGACAATAGGAGCAAGAATGTCAGAACGCACCGCAACCGTCGCCAGCCGAGTAGGCCTGCACGCCCGCCCCGCCGCCATCTTTGCCGAGGCCGCCGGCGAGTTCGACCTGGACATCACCATCGCCCGCCAGGGCGAGCCGGTCGATGAGGCAATGGACGCCGCCAGCATCCTGTCCCTCATGAGCCTGGGTGCCGCCCACGGCGATGTTGTGGTGCTCCGTGCAGAAGGTACCGGCGCGGATGACGCCCTGGAGCGTCTGGCGCAGATCCTGGAAACGGACCACGACGCCGAGTAAACAGCCTGACGCCAGCGGCCGCCGTCGCGCCTGGCCCCTCTCCTGGGAAGGTACGACGGCGGCCGCTGGTTTCTTAGCCGCGTTCTGCGATCTTCTTGACGTCCGCCACGAGCATGTCCCACATGCCCTTGGAGTGTTCCGCTGCGTCTTCGTTGGCGTTGTTGTCCTGCGAGAGCGTGAGCGTTGTTGCACCGCCCTGGCCCTCGAGGGTCCAGGTGAGCGGGTGGTAATTTTCCGGCTTGTCTTCCTGACCGCCCAGCGGGCTGAAGTGCGAATGGACCAGCCTGCGGCCGGGGTCTACCTCGAGGATCTCGCCCTTATCTTCGTAGGGTTTGCCTTCCCACTCCCCGCGCCAGGCGATGGGGCTTCCTTCCGTCCAGTCGGTTTCCAGATCCGCGCCGAACATGAACTCCTTGACGGCGGCGGGATCGGTGATGACCGTCCAGACGCGGTCCGCCGGAGCTTCGATGGTGATGGTGGACGTGGCCACAAGATTCCCGGCCACTACCTGGCCTCCTTCGCGGTCAACAGCAGATATTCCCAATCCATTTGCCACGCGGCATCACCGTGGGCCTCGCCAAAGGAATCGGCCAGTTCGGTGAGCGCTTTGTCCAGGGCCTGCGCCTTATCCTTGTCATCGCCAATGAACTTATAGACCGAGATGGTGGGGCCGTCGTGGGACTTGAAGTACCGCAGGAAGTCCTCCGGCTGGTGGAAACTGCGGATGGCCAGCGAACGCTTCTTCGCCTGGATATCGGTGATCCTGCTACCGAAGAGTTCCCGCACGTGGTCCTCGCTTCCCCACAGCGGCGGCGGCTGGGCTCCGGGCGAAGGCGGCGGCGCGAGCGGCTTCATGGTGGCAAACATCCTTCCGATGAAGCCTTCGGGCGTCCAACTGAGCAGGCCTATGGTGCCGCCGGGTTTGCATACCCGGACAATTTCGTCCGCTCCGGCCTGATGGTGCGGCGCGAACATCACGCCCAGGCAGGACGTGACCACGTCAAACGAATCGTCCTCGAACGGCAGGGACTCGGCGTCCGCTTCCACCCATTCAAGCCCAACGCCGCGATCGGCAGCCTGCCGTCGCCCGGCGTAGAACAGTTCCGGGGTGAGGTCGCTGGCCACAACATGGGCGCCCATCATGGCCGCAGGGATGGCCGCGTTGCCGGCACCGGCAGCCACGTCCAAAACGTGCTGCTTCGGCTTGATTCCGCAGGCATCAACCAGAATGGCCCCGAGATCCTGTACCAGTTCACTGGCCAGTGCCGGGTAATCCCCCGAGGCCCACATGGCCCGGTGCTTTTGCTTCAGTGCCCGGTCTGCCTCGTCTACGTCCGCTTGGTCATTCATGGTGGCGCCCCTCTTCTTTGACAGGTTTTCCCTTGACAGGCTTCGAGTGACAGCACGCTGTTCCACAGCGCTGTGATGCGACCCATTGTGGCCGCAGCAGGGCGGGCTGTAAAGCGTCTGGGGCTAACGGCCCACCACGGAAGCAAGCAACCTTACTGCTTCCTTGTTTTTCGCGAGTCCCGGAATTAGCGTGGAAGCCTGACCAGCCAATACGGTGCTAATCCCGGACCCGGCGAAGGAGGACCACATGCCCGGCAAGAAGAACCCGAGCCTGAAAGATCCTGAACTGTACGAGGAACTGCGGGACGACGGAGCGTCCAAGCAGAAGGCCGCCCGCATCTCGAACGCGGCCGCCAACAAGGGCCGCTCAGCGGTGGGACGCAAGGGTGGGAAAGCCGGCGATTACGACGATTGGACCGTCCCGCAGCTAAAGGCCAAAGCCAAGGAGATAGGCCTCACTGGCTACTCAGCCAAAAAGAAGAGCGAGCTTATCGCCGCCCTGCGGAACTCCTAGGCGGCGGCCATCCCCACCACCACAGACTGTTCGCGGCCCGCTTTAAGCACCCTTTCGCGCCCGCGTTGTGGTGGCTTTCGCCGCAGGCTTCGCGGCGGTGGCTTTGGTCCCGGAGGACTTGGTTCCGGAGGGCTTCGCGGCAGCAGTCTTCGTGCTTGCAGTCCTGGCACGGGCTTTGGCGGGAGCCTTCGCGCCGGAACTGTCGGCACTCTCTTCCGTGTCGTCGTCGTCCGCGTCTCCGGAGGCCGTATCCCCGGAGCCCGCCTCCGCAGACGCGGCAGGCTTCCCGCCGCCGCGTTTCCGCTCCAGGCTGCGCTTCAGCGCCTCCATCAGGTCGATGACCTCGCCGTTGCCGCCCTCACCCGCGTCTGCACCGAATGTCTCGTCAGTATCGAGCGAATCCCCCTTCTCCAGCTTGGCCTCGATGAGCTTCCGGAGCTGCACCTGGTAGTCATCGGTGAAGTGCTCGGGCTCGAAATCGGCGGCCATGGACTCCACGAGGGCAGCGGACATTTCGCGTTCCTGTGCCGAAATCCCGATGGAAGTGTCCAGGGCCGGGAAGCTGGCCTCCCGGACCTCGTCGGGCCACAACAGGGACTGCAGGACCAGTACGTCGTCCTTGATGCGCAGCGCCCCCAGCCGGGTCTTCTCGCGCAGGGCGAACTGGACGATGGCCACCCGGTCCGTATCCTCAAGCGCCCGGCGCAGCAGGACGTAGGCCTTGGGCGATTTGGAATCCGGCTCCAGGTAATAGCTCTTCTCGAACATCATGGGTTCGAGCTGCTCCGACGGGACAAACTGGACCACCTCGATCTCGTGGCTGTTCTCCGC
Organism: Pseudarthrobacter sp. NBSH8; assembly: GCF_014217545.1. Taxonomy (NCBI): domain Bacteria; kingdom Bacillati; phylum Actinomycetota; class Actinomycetes; order Micrococcales; family Micrococcaceae; genus Pseudarthrobacter; species Pseudarthrobacter sp. NBSH8. The sequence goes on along the minus strand of NZ_CP043178.1, from coordinate 378,326 downwards.
CGGGATGGATTTGAGTTCATCCTTGGACAGGACCACCGTCCGGCCATCGTCCTCAAACGCCTTGTCAATGTCCGAATAATCGATGATCTTGCTGCACACCTCGCAGCGGCGCTGGTACCGGATCCGGCCGCCGTCGGCATTGTGGACCTGGTGGAGGCTGATGTCGTGGTCCTCGGTGGCGCTGTAGACCTTCACGGGTACGTTGACCAGGCCAAACGCGATGGCACCTTTCCAGATGGCTCTCATCCCTCAAGTGAACATCACGCGGGGCCGGAGGTGAAGACCCATGGCCGGCCCTAAAGAGCGGGTCAGGGTGGCCGGCCGGGAGCTGACCCTCACCAACTTGGACAAAATCATCTACCCGGAGACCGGCACCACCAAGGCCGACGTCCTGGCCTACTACGCCGCTGTGGCCCATGTCCTGATCCCGGCAGCGGCCAACAGGCCCGCCACCCGCAAGCGGTGGGTCAACGGCGTGGGCTCCGCTGGACAGCCCGGCGAGGTGTTTTTCCAAAAGAACCTGGAGGATTCAGCGCCCGGCTGGCTCCCCCGCGCCGCCATCACACATAAGGACCGGACCATCTACTACCCGATGGTGAACGATCCCGCCACGCTCACCTGGTTCGGCCAGATCAATTCGCTGGAAATCCACGTCCCCCAGTGGCAGGTGGACTCGCACGGCAAGCAGCTCAATCCGGACCGCCTGGTCCTTGACCTCGATCCCGGCGACGGCGCAGGGCTTGAGGAATGCGCCGAGGTTGCCAGGCTGGCCCGCGCCATCCTGCAGGACGTGGGCCTGGAACCCGTGCCGGTGACCAGCGGCAGCAAGGGCATCCACCTCTATGCCGGCCTTGACGGCACGCAGACCTCCGATCAGATCTCGGACTTTGCCCACGAACTGGCCCGCGCACTGGAAGCGGACCACCCGAATCTCGCCGTCAGCGACATGAAAAAGACGCTGCGCAAAGGCAAAGTACTCGTGGACTGGAGCCAGAACAGCGCCGCCAAAACCACCATCGTGCCGTACTCCCTGCGCGGCCGGCTCACCCCCACCGTGGCTGCCCCGCGGACCTGGCAGGAGATCGGCTCCCCCAAGCTGCAGCACCTGGACTACGACGCCGTGCTGCGCCGGGTGGAGGCGGGCAAGGACCCGTTCGCCGCCGTCGGCCGCGGTGCCGGGCACCCGGGGGACGCCGGGAACCCTGGCCCCCCGGACGGGAAGACGGACGACGGCGGCGCGCACGCCCGGCTGGAGCGGTACCGGTCGATGCGGGACCCGGATGGGACGCCTGAGCCGTTCTCCGGCACCTCCGGAAACGGGGACACCTTCGTGATCCAGGAGCACCATGCGAGCAGGCTCCATTTCGATTTCCGGCTGGAGCACGAGGGTGTGCTGGTGTCGTGGGCCCTGCCGAAGGGAGTTCCGGAATCCGGCGGGAAGAACCACCTGGCGGTCCAGACCGAAGACCACCCCCTGGACTACGCCACGTTTGAGGGCACCATTCCCAAAGGCCAATACGGCGCCGGGGAGGTCACTATCTGGGACCATGGCACGTACGAACTGGAGAAATGGATCAACGGCCGAGAGGTCATCGCCACCCTGACCGGCGCAGAGGGCGGGGGCCTGGGCGGCACCAGGAAGTTCGCCCTCATCCACACCGGCCGCGGGCAGGGCAGGGAAACTGAAGGGCAATGGCTCATCCACCTGATGGACAAGGACCACCACACATTCCATCCGCGGCTGGCCCACGTGGAGGATGAACCGGCGGAGGAATTCAGTCCCATGATGGCAACGTCCGGGACCGCCGCCGACCTTCACGGCAGCGATTGGCAGTTTGAACTGAAGTGGGACGGCGTGCGGGCCCTGCTGGTCGCGGACGAAAAGAAGGTCCGGATCTTCAGCCGCAACGGCATCGACGTCACCGCAACCTACCCGGAGCTGACGGACCGGTCCTGCTGGCCGGCGGGGCCGTTTGTTGCCGATGGTGAGATCATCGCCGTCGGGCCTTCGGGGAAGCCCGACTTCGGGCTGCTTCAGGGGCGCATGAAGCTGACCCGGCCCGGCGACGTCGCCAAGGCCCGCGCAGCCATCCCGGTCCGGCTGATGCTCTTTGACCTGCTGTACGACGGTGGCGAGGACCTTCGCCGGCTGCCGCTCGTCAAGCGGCGGCAGCGCCTTGAGCAGTTTTATCGGCCTTCGGACTGCCCGGTGGAGCTGTCTCCGGTCCTGGACGAAAGGATCGAGCACATTCTGGAAAGTGCGCAGGAGCTGGGGCTTGAGGGTGTCATGGCGAAGCGGACCGACAGCCGCTACGTCAGCGGGCGGCGGACCCGGACGTGGATCAAGATCAAGTTGCACCAGACCCAGGAAGTTGTGGTGGGTGGCTGGCGGGCGGGCAAGGGCGGGCGGCAGAGCTCGGTAGGGTCGCTGCTCGTGGGCATCCCCGACGGCAACAAGCTGCGCTACGTTGGCCGGGTGGGCAGCGGGTTCAGCACCCGGGAACTGGAAGGACTCCGGCAGAAGGTGGACGATCTGGCCCGCAAGACGTCACCGTTCGACGACGTTCCCAGCGAGGATGCCTCGGACGCTCACTGGGTCACGCCGCGCCTGGTCGGCGAGGTGACCTTCGGGGAATGGACGGGCAGCGGAAAGCTCAGGCATCCGGTGTGGCGGGGCTGGCGGCTGGACAAGAGAGCTGACGAAGTGGTGCCGGAGGCCTAGCGACGCGCCATGGTGCTGCTGACCTGGCGACGCGAAAATTCGTCCAGGACTCGCAAAATCGCCCGGGACACACAAAAGGTCTGGCGACGCCCGAATTCGGGTGTCGCCAGACCTTTTGTGTGTCGTCAGGTCAGATGCGCGTCGGCTCCGCAGGTGTTCCTAGGACGAGTGCGGCATCTGCGGGCGGCCAGTGCGGTGCACGGCCGTGACTGCAGCTTCCTGGCCCATGCGGCCGTGGCCTGTACCCCGCTCTTTGGGGTGCCGCCGCTTGCCGTTGCCGTCCGGCCACTGGCGTTCGCCGGCCATCGCGGTAGTCACCGCAATGGTGGCCGGGTCCGGCGTGGACGGGGTGTCCATGGCTGCCGCGAGATGACCCGCGACCTCCGGTTCGATCTTTGATCCAGCATGATTTTCAGCCATTTTTCTTCCCTTCGCAATGAAATGAAGTGGTTACCAATAGTAGGTCTGGCGTGCTGTCCCGGCGCTGGAATTACCAGCGGACCTTCTTTTCCGCCGGGCCCTGCTTGCCGCTGGCGTGGGTGGGCTTGTGGCTCTTGCCGACGCTCTGCAGTCCGGCGTCGCCGCCCCGGGATTTGCTGGCGAGCATGGCCCGCTGCGCTTCGGTGAGCCCGGCCCGGATGCCCTTGGCGTCGGCGTCGTCCAGTGCGGAGTCGGGCTGGCTGGGAGTGTTGTTTTCAGTCATTTGGTGGACCCTTTCTGAGGAGAATCAGTGTGTCTGACGAGATCAGCTGGACGGGGCCTGTGGTACCAGGCCGCAGGCGTCCGCCTACTCAAAAATCAGTGTTCCCATGGCTCAACAATAGGCAGTTTCAGGCTCGGTTGTGAACCCCCGGTTTCCGGCCCGTACATGGGGCGGGATGGTGGTCCGCAGGGCAGCCGGGGCAGCGGTCCGGATGGCCGTGGCGGCTGTCACTTTCCGGCGCGAATCAGGGGAAAAATGGCCTAAAAAATGCGTCGTGAACAAAAAGATTCCATAACGGTGGCCCCGAACCGCCCGAATCCCAATGATGACGGGGCGAGACCCGCCAAAAAAATCCCTGGAAACCGGTGGAAACGCTCTCTAAGGAGGGCACTTTACGGTACAAAACTCTCATTTGCCATGGAATTCGCGTAAAATTGAAGGCCTGCCCGGAGCGGGGCAGCTACCAGTCGCAAGCAAATGACCTCCACAGGAGCCGCCCAAATGCCCACAGACCGAAGCACGACCGACTCTTCAGCAGGCATGAACAACGCCAGCAGAACCAACAATGAACCAGCCAAGGGCGCACTACCAAGCGTGCCTAAACCGAACATCCTTGCGCGTCGCCGACTCAAAGAGTCCGACGTGAATGTTGTAAACCGGCCCATGCTGAAAAAAGCGCTCGGCGGAACCATCGTTGGAAACACCATGGAGTGGTACGACGTCGGTGTATTCGGCTACCTGATCACCACCATGGGACCTGTGTTCCTGCCGGAGTCAGATCCATCAACCCAGACGCTGTTCCTGCTTGGCACCTTCGCTGCCACCTTCATTGCCCGCCCGCTGGGCGGCGTCATCTTCGGGTGGCTGGGCGACAAGGTGGGCCGCCAGAAGATTCTGGCAACCACCCTGATGATCATGGCCGCCAGCACTTTCGGCATCGGCCTGCTGCCGGGCTTCGCGCAAATCGGTCTCTGGGCCGCTGCGCTGCTGGTAATCCTGAAGCTGGTGCAAGGCTTCTCCACCGGCGGTGAGTACGCCGGTGCCACCACCTTTGTGAGCGAATACGCCCCGGATAAGCGCCGCGGATTCTTCGCAAGCTTCCTGGACCTGGGCAGCTACATGGGCTTTGCCCTCGGCGCGGCGCTGGTTTCTGTCCTCCAGCTGACCCTTGGCCAGTCAGCCATGGAGGAATGGGGCTGGCGGATTCCATTCCTCATCGCCGGCCCGCTGGGCCTTATCGCCATCTACTTCCGCAGCAAGATCGAGGAATCGCCTCAGTTCCAGGCAACCCTGGACGCCCAGGAAGAGCTGGCTAAGAACGCAACAAACGGCGACGCCGCTGCGGTTAAGGGTCCGGTGGGGATCGTCAAGGCGTACTGGCGGCCCATCATCGTTGCCATGGTGCTGGTGGCCGCAGCCAACACTGCCGGTTACGCGTTGACCTCCTATATGCCGACTTACCTCACCCAGTCCATGGGCTACGACGAAGTTCACGGAACGCTGCTGACAATCCCCGTCCTGGTGATCATGGCCTTGTGCATCCCACTGACCGGCAAGCTGTCCGACCGCATCGGCCGCCGACCAGTGCTCTGGATCGGCGCCCTGAGCACGGTGGCCTTCTCGGTCCCGGCCTTTACGCTCATCGGAATCGGCGAAGTCTGGTCCACGCTGGCAGGGTTGTCCCTGATCGCGTTCCCCGTGACGTTCTACGTGGCAAACCTCGCGTCGGCCCTGCCGGCCCAATTCCCCACCTCGAGCCGCTACGGCGCGATGGGCATCTCCTACAACTTCTCCGTGGCCATCTTCGGCGGAACCACGCCCTTCATTGTTGCAGCGCTCATCAAGGCAACCGGCGATGACATGATGCCGGCGTACTACCTGATGGGAACGTCTGCGATCGGGGCAGTGGCGATCTACTTCCTAAAAGAATCCGCTAACAGGCCGCTGCCCGGCTCCATGCCCAGCGTGGATACGCAGGCAGAGGCCAGGGAACTGGTTGCAACCCAGGACGAGAACCTGCTGATCGACCTGGACGAGATGCCGTTCGAAACCCAGGACATCAAGGACGCCTCAACTTCCAAGGTTCCGGCCGGAGCCTAAGAGACACAGCAAAACACCAAACCGGCCTACCCGGGCCGTCCTGCAGCCCGCGCCTGAAGGCCCGTCCCCGCACGTTTTCCCTGGGTGGAAGCACGCAGGACGGGCCTTTAGCCGGGCCAGCCCGGCTAGCCCCAAGCGACGCCCTGTGACCGGGCTAATGGTCCCCATTCCGGCCTTCTGCTAATTTTCAAACACGGGTCTGATTGATAGGTGGTGTTGGCTGTGCGCAGAGTCATGGCCCATGCCCGCTCGCTGCATGCGCTGGGCCCGGCCAACAACGACCGGCTCTCGGCCGTACGGGTTGCCCTCAGCGTGGCACTTCCCTCCTTGGTACTCCTGGCCATCGGCCGCCCAGAGCTGACTATGTACGCAGTGTTCGGCGCCCTGACCGGCATGTACGGACGCTCGGAATCCCATCAACTGCGCCTCAAGCACCAGGCCCAGGCGGCAGTGGTCCTGATCAGCGGCATCACGGTGGGCGTATTCCTTTCCCTCAACCACATCCACTCCTGGTGGCTGGTGCTGGTAGAGGCTGTGCTGGCCGGAGTCGGGTCCCTGTTCTCCGACAGGGTGCAGCTCAAGCCGAACGGACCGTTCTTCGGCATCCTGGCACTAGGCGCCTGCGCCTCGGTTCCGACGAACGTGCCGTTCCTGACGGCCGTGCTGATCGGTGCAGCCTCGGCTGCATTCTCAATCCTTGTGGGCTTCGCTGGCTGGCTGCGGGTTCGGACCTGGCAAGCGGGCGCCATGCGGGACGTTCCGCGTCTCAGCGGCGAACTCCGTCAGGCCGCGCTGGTGCACGCAGCCCGCTATGTCCTGGCCGTCGGTGCCGCCGGCGCCTGCGGAGTGCTGAGCGGCAGCGGCCACCCGCACTGGGCCATGGCCGCGGCCGCCGTCCCGCTTGCCGGAGCCGACCTGCCCAGCCGCGTCCACCGCGGGATCCACCGCATCGTGGGGACGTTCGTCGGTTTGGCGCTGGTCGCCGTCGTACTTTTCCCTGGTCCGCTGTCGCCGCTGCAATATTTCCCCGGCCACACCGCCGCCGTGCTGGCGCTGCTGGTGATCGCATTCCAGTTCCCCACCGAGCTGTTCATGGCGCGGCACTACGGCTGGGCCATGGCCTTCTTCACGCCGGTGATCCTGCTCATGACGCAGCTTGCCGCGCCCGCGGACCCGGGCCTGCTGGTAACCGAACGCGCGGTGGAGACTTTTGTGGGCGCGGTGATCGGTATCGCGGTGGTGGTTGCGGTCCGCGCACCGCGGAAGACTACTGTTTCGGGCGTCGCGGCGGCCCGGACGTAAGCCGCGCCGGCAGCAATCGCGAGATGGCCGCCACCAGTTTGTAGCGTTTGGTGGGGATCGAAACGCCCTTCCCGCTAACGTTGTCCGCCAGCCCGTCCCGGACCACCCAGTCCGCCCGCAGCCACATCCAGTGCGGCGCGACCGATTTGTCCATGCCCATGCGGTCATGGAATTCGGTGTGCGTAAATCCGGGGCAAAGTGCCGTGACATGCACGCCTCTTGGTCCATAGGCAATGTTGGCCCAGCGGCTGAAGCTGACCTGCCAGGCTTTCGCAGCCGAGTAGCTGCCGCGGTTGGCAAAAGCCGCCACGCTGGCCACGTTGATGATTCGGCCGGAATGCCGCTCCAGCATCCCCTGCAGGGCGGCATGGCAAAGCACCATGGGGGTCTCAACGTGCAGGCGCAGGTGCCGTTTCTCGTCGTCCAAGGAATTGTTTTCGAAGGAATGCAGCAGCCCGATCCCCGCGTTGTTCACCAGGACTTCAACCGGCCGCGCAGCGTCCGTGAGCCGCCCGACGACGGCGGCCACTCCGGCGTCGTCCGTCAGGTCAGCGGGCAGCACCTCAGCCGAGACGCTGTAATCACGCTCGAGTTCATCAGCGATCTGCTGGAGGCGGGCGGCGTCGCGGGCCACCAGCACCATGTGGTGGCCTTCCTGCGCAAGCTGGCGGGCGAACTCCGCACCCAGCCCTGCCGTTGCACCTGTTACGAGCGCTGTGGTTGGTGTCTCCATGCGCCCAGACTAACCGTGTTATTCCGTAGTCCGTAGCGTTTTCCTCCTGGCCCGGCTCGACGCGTCCGGCCGCCCGGTACTTCTGGAGGACCAGGACCGACGGCGGTGGGATCTGTCCGCGATCCAGCGCGGACGTGCAGCGCAGGTGCGGGGAGCGGGTTCCGGACGCGGGCTGGGTGCTTACGGTCTCCAGGCGTCCATCGCCGAGTGCCATGCCGTGGCTCCGTCGGTTGCCGAAACGGACTGGAGCTGGTGGAGGCGATCGCCGCGCGCGGCGACCTGGCGGGTTGGCACCTGCTCCCCGCGGTCCGGAGCGCAAGGTGGACGAGCTCGGCTGACCCCGGGCTGGGCCCTGGTCTAAGCGAACCTGGCGAGCGGGTTGGCGAGCCGGCCCGCCATCTGCAGCCCGCCGGACGGGTCGGTGAGGTCAAGCATCTGCTGGTTGTTCCGCAGCTGCAGCCGGTTCAGGCACGACAGTTCGAAGTCCGCGGCGAACAGGTCGTGGCGGGCGAACTGGTCCGCGAGCTCCGGGTTCTCCGCCTGGTAGTCCTGGATAAGCCGGGCGGCAGTGCCCCAGAACTCCTCCTCACTGAGTTTGCCGTCCTCCACCAGGAGGGCACCGAGGAAACGGAAGATGCAGTCGAACACATCCGTGAAGATCGCCAGGACCTTTTCGGTGTCGGGAATGTCCACCTGGATCCGTGACACCTCCTCGGGCAGGTCCAGCCGGCGCCCCATCACCACGATTTCCTCGGCGATGTCCTTCATAACCGCCCGCACTGGGACGCCGTCCTTCAGCACCAGGATCACGTTCTCGCCGTGCGGCATAAAGGCGAGTTCGTACCGGTAGAGGCAGTGGACCAGCGGGACGAGGTAAGCCTCGAAGTAGCGGCGCAGCCATTCGACCGGTTCCAGTCCGGAGCGCTCGATCAGGGCAGACACCATCGGCTTGCCGGCCGAATCGACGTGCAACAGGGACGCCATGGTGGCCAGCTGCTGGCCGTCCTCCAGCAGAGGGAGCGGACTTTCCCTCCACAGCGCAGACAGCATCTTCCCGTAGGGCGAGCCGTTGGCGGACGCGGCCTCGTAGTAGCTGTTGTGGTAGCCGATCGCCGCGATCTCGCTGATCATGGCCAGGCCGCGCTTCTGCAGGGCTGCGTCTGACCGGATCAGGTCCTGCAGCCAGTCATTGATGGCCGGGGTGGCCTTCATGTACTGGGGCGAAAGTCCGCGCATAAAGCCCATGTTCAGGACGGACATCGCTGTCTTGACGTAGCTCTTGGCGGGCGCGGCTGTATTGAAGAACGTGCGGATGGACTGCTGGGCCTGGTAGCTGTCAGTCCCCGTCCTCAGGTGGATGATGTGCTGCTGGGCGATCTCGGCAGCGAACGTGACGGTGAGCTTGTTCTCCCACTGCCAGGGATGCACCGGCATCAGGAAGTACTGCGCGGGGTCCACACCCTGTGCTGCGAATTCGGCGTCAAACGACTGCAGCGCGGCGGCGCCGAGCTCGGCCTCCAGGTGGGCGCGGTAGTCCAGCCCAGCGCTGGACGTGAAGACAGCCTTGCTGCGGTGGACCCCGATCCACTCCAGGCTGACGGAGGCTCCGGTCTCCGGCGCGAACGCCCGGTAGTCGCTGACACCGAAGCCCAGCCGGCCGTTGTTGGCCACAAAACACGGGTGGCCCTCCGTCATGCTGCGTTCGATGGCCTGGAAGTCGGCTGCGGGGTCGGTGCCGCCGGTGACTCCTGCCACGAGCTCTTCAGCGGATGGCTGTCCCAGCCACTGCTTGTAGGAGTGTCCGGCCAGCGTGCTGCTGATCTCTTCCAGGTAGACCGGGAGCATCTCCTCGCGGATGCCCAGGGTGTCCCTGAACTCGGTGATGAAGCGCAGCGCGTCCGGGGCGGCATCCTCGCCGCCGCGCGTGCAGCGGATGGATGCTGCGTCCACCGACCAATGCTCCAGTTCCAGCACGCGGGCGGTGAACGAGTACGCGGTTGAGCCGTCGTCGCTGCGCACCGCGTATACCGCGGGCTCTTCCGCACCTGTGGCGCCCCCGCTGGAGCTCAGGCGCTGCGGCTCCAGGATGCGTTCGTGCAGGAATTCGGCGAGCGCCTTGCGGACCAGATGGCGGTTGGCCGTAGCCCAGCGCTCGGGCGCGAGGTGGGGAACGGTGTTGGCGGTGGTTCCCGCCATTGCGGCGATGGTTGGGTTCAGCTCGATAGTAGTCACAGTGGTGCTCCCTGGTGGATCGGGGCGGAAAGTTCATGGGAAGGGTCTTGGGTGTGGCGCAGGGCTGCGCGGGCGGCGAGGTAGTCCTGGCGCGTGCAGAAGCTGAGCAGCGCTTCCTTGTCCGGCAGGTTGACTACCCCCGACGGCTGGAAGCCGAGCCGCTCGTTGAGCACATGGATCTTGGAGTTCCTAGCGTCCGGTTCCACCACCACGCGTTCCACGCCTGGCTTTTCGAACAGCCGCTCCAGCACGGCGTCCATCACCGCGGCCGTGTACCCCGGCTTGGGGTCTCCCGACGGCGGTGCCACCAGCAGGTGCATGCCGATGTCGCCCTCCTGCACGGCATAGACCGCGGCCAGAGGCGAGGCGGCCGGAAGGTATTCCTCCATCAGGAAGGCGGGGACGCCGTCGTCGTTGATCCCCAGCAAGGCATGGTGATGCCCCGTTGCCTGGATTCTCGAGTATTCCTCCACAACGCCGTCAACTGTGGAGGACAGCATCCCCCAGAACGACGCGTACGGCTGGGTCACCCAGCTGTGGAGGAGGGGTGCGTCTGCAACGGCGTCAGCACAGCGGAACGTGAAGCTCACGCGGGCACCTCCGCAGCCTGGAACGGAGCCGGCACAGCGATTGGGCCGGGCCGGGGCGGTCCGAACTGCTGGAACGCGATGCTGCGTTCCACGGGATAGACCTCGCGGCCGGTGATCTCACGCAGGATGCACGAGTTGCGATAGGCGGCCATGCCGAGGTCCGGGGTGACAAAGCCGTGCGTGTGCAGTTCGGCGTTCTGGACGAATATTTCGCCGGGTTCCACGCCGGTGCCGTAGTTGCGTGCCACGGCGAACCGGCCGGCGGTGTCCCTGGCGATCCGATTCTGGATGCCCGCCAGGAAGTCCGGCTCCCGGTAGGTGTAGCCGGTGGCCAGGACCACTGCTTCGCTGTCCAGAACATAATCCGAACCCTGCTCCTCGTGCCGGAGCTGCAGCGTGTGGGCGCCTGCCGCGGGATCCCACGCGGCGTCGGTGAGCGATGAGTGCGTCAGCAGCTGGGTGTCCACCATGCCGGAGAGGCTCTTGGTGTACAGGAGGTCGTAGATGGCATCGATCAGCTCGGAGTTGATGCCCTTGTACAGGTTTTTCTGGCTCTTGATCAGGCCGTCACGCTGGTCCTGAGGCAGCCCATGGAAGTAATCCACGTACTCCGGCGAGGTCATCTCCAGGGTGAGCTTGGTGTATTCCAGCGGGAAGAAACGCCCGGACCGGGTGACCCAGTTCAGCTGGTAGCCGTAGGTGTCCATGTCCTGCAGGAGCTCGTAGTAGATTTCCGCGGCACTCTGGCCGCTGCCCACGAGGGTGATGCTGCGTTTGGCCTGCAGTTCACTCTTCCTCGACAGGTAGTCGGCGTTGTGGAGGACAAGCCCCCCGCCGCCACCAACAGCAGACCCGACTATTCCGTCACAGGACGCCGGCACGTACGGCGACGTGCCTGTGCCCAGCACCAGCCGCCGGGCCAGCAGCACCTCGGGCCCCTCCGGGCCTTCCACCGAAAGGCGGTACACGGCGGCGTCGTACGTTATATCCAGCACGGCTGTGCTAAAACGGACGGACCGCAGCTGGCCGGCCACCCACTGGCAGTACTGGTTGTACTCCGCGCGCAGCGGATAGACGTTTTCTCGGATATAGAACCGGTAGAGCCGGCCGGTCTGCTTGAGGAAATTCAGGAACGAATACGGCGAGGTGGGGTCGGCCAGCGTCACCAGGTCCGCCATAAACGGCACCTGGAGATGCGCCGGCTCCAGCATCATGCCGGGGTGCCAGTCGAAGGATTCCCGCTGCTCCAGGAAGACGCCGTCCAGCCCGTCCACCGGCTCACTGAGGGCGGCAAGGCCCAGGTTGAAGGGCCCGACGCCGATCCCGGCGAAGTCGAAAATGCGCGTTTCTGCAGAAGCGCTAAAGTCCGGGGTGCTCATGCGGACACCACGCTGGTGCTGGGGCTAACACCGTCGCCGTCCAGCAGTTGCGCACCGGTGCGGCGCAGCAGTTCGATGATCTCGCTGATGTCCTCGAGGGTTGCTTCGGCGTTGAGGAGGGTGAACTTCAGGTAGTGCCTGCCGGCCACCTTGGTGCCAGCCACCACGGCCTGCCCGGACGCGAAGACCGCTGCGCGGATGGCCAGGCTGAGGGTGTCGGCCGCGTCCTCGGAAAGCCGCCCGTGAGCGTCGGTGAGGCCGACATCGGCAAAACCGGCGCCGGCAAGGGCAGCAGCACCGGACACAGTTCCGGCCACCCGGGGCCGGTACCGGAACACCAGCGTGCTGAGCTGCGGGTCGGCGGCGAGCTCAAAGTCGCCGTCGGCCGCCAGCACGGATCCCACCCGGGCGGCGAGATCGATCGCTTCATCAAACAGGGCGCCAATGGCATCAGCGCCCATGATGCGCAGGGTCAGCCACAGCTTGAGCGCGTCAAAGCGCCGGGTGGTCTGGATACTCTTGTCCACCTGGTTGGGGATCTCGGCCTGCGCGGCGCTTTCAGGGTTCAGGTAGTCCGCGTAGTAGGTGACGTGCTGGAGCATCGCTCGGTCGCGGACCAGCAGGGCGCTGGAGCTGACGGGCTGGAAGAACGTTTTGTGGAAGTCAACGGTGACGGAATCGGCCAGCCGGGTCCCGTCCAGCAGGTGGCAGTAACGGCCGGAAACCATCAGCCCGCCGCCGTAAGCTGCGTCAATGTGGAACCAGGCACCGTAGGCGCGGGCCAGGGCGGCGAGGTCCGCCAGCGGGTCCACCGCACCGAAGTCGGTGGTCCCGGCGGTGGCCACAACCGCCATCGGAATCAGCCCGGCGTCGTGCGTTTCCGCCATGGACTCGGCGAGCGCGGCCGGGTCCATCTTGTGGTCAGCGGCGCACGGGACGGAGATGACGGCGTCGAAGCCCATGCCCAGCATGGACGCGGACTTCTGGATGCTGAAGTGGCTGTCCGCGGACGTGAAAATGCGCAGCTTTTCCAGCATGGCGGGCAGCCGGAGTCCGGCGTTGGCCGGCTCCTGCCGCAGCCCCGCAACGGCGTGGTTGCGCGCAATCAGAAGTGCCTGCAGGTTGGACTGGCTGCCGCCGGAGGTGAATACGCCATCGGCTGCAGCCCCCAGCTGCAGCCTTTCGGCGGTCCAGTCGATGAGCCGGCGCTCGATCATGGTGGCCCCGGCGCTCTGGTCCCAGGTGTCCATCGAGGAGTTCACCGCGGACAGGATGGCCTCCCCCACCAGTGCCGGGATCACCACCGGGCAGTTCAGGTGGGCTGCGTACTTCGCGTCGTGGAAGTAGTTGGCGTCCCGGAGGTACACGGCCTCCAGCTCTTCCAGCGCCGCGGCTGTGTCCGGGAGCGGCTGGTCCAGGTCCACGGCGCCGATGCGCGCCTTCATTTCGGCAGGCCCGACGCCGGAGAACGGCCGGGTGGTGCGGTCCAGCTTGGTGGCCACGGCGTTGACGCCCTGCAGCACCTGCGCCACGTACCGGCTGGAGTTCCTGGTGTTGAACAGATGGTTGGTGGCAACGAGGGCCAGCTCCACCCGGGAACCGAAATCCTGCCCGGGCAGGGTTTCGCTCACCCGATTTTCATCCACGTCCATCTCATCAACACGGGGCAGCAGCGGCACAGTGGTCATCCTTAGTTCGACGTTGCGGATTGTCTTTAGCAAGGTAAGCCTTACTTAGGTACACCTTTTCGTCAAACTTTAGTGACTTATTTATCTGAAGCTGCGTGAATACGGGCGTTCGTCGGCGGGGGCGCGTCATTGACTGGCCCCGGTCGCGAATCGGGGGGCAAGATACTCCGCGCTAGTTGTCCGGCCAGTCGATGTGCTGTTCGTACCCCTCGTGTGCACGGAGGTAGCCGGCAATGAACGGGCAATGCGGAATGATCCGCTTACCCGAAGCCACCACGTCGTCCAGCGCGAAGTGAGCCAACACCTTTCCCAGTCCCTGCCCCTTGAAGTCCTCGGCGGTGTCGGTGTGGAGGAAATCCACGTGTCCGGGCAGGTCCCGGAAGAAGGACTGGACGGCGACCTTCCCGCCCACCCGCAGCTCGTAGCGGTGATGCTCGTCATCCCTGGACAGCGAGACGTCCGGGCTGAACTTGTCCTCTGTGGAAATCATGTTCTCAGTCATGGTTCGACATTGGCACTACTTGGCCCGGCTGGCAATGGCCCATCAGGCTGCCGTCCGTTGTGGGCGGCCCGTTCGGCACGGACATCGCCGGGGACGCGTTCCGGCATCCTGCCCAGCAGCAGCACGGCCAACACAAAGCATGCGGCGCCACCTCCGAGCAGGCCGAGCGTCAGACCGTTGAGGGCAGCGTTCGCCACCGGAATGAAGACGACGACGGCGGCCGTCAGCACCGCTGCGGCGGGCCTGCCGCGGGTGTGGACAGACGCCGTCGGACGTTCCTCAAGGCCACCGAACGCGGCCAGCACCGGGAGCAGAAGGGCCACAATGCCCAGGAGGACGAGCGGACGGGCCCACCACCATTCAGCTGTGCCTGCCGCGGGCTTGGGGAAGTCTGTGAGGAGCAGGAGCCCGGACATGGCCACGAGCAGCGGCAGGTGCCAGAGGTAAACGGTCATGGAGCGGCGGCCGGCGATCATAACCACGGCGCGGACCCAGCGCACGCCGGAAACCCAGCCGAGCCCCGGCCGGAAAAGCTGGAGCGCTGCGGCCTGGGACACGCCCAGGAGCAGCAGGCAAAGGTTGGGCGGGTTGAGGTTAACCAGCATGTTTCCGGAGTAGAGGCCCAGGCCGGTGACCAGCCCGAGCAGCAGGTTGGCTGCCAGGATGAGCCCCACCAGGCCGGAGCGGGTGAGCCTGGCGAGATGTCCGTCTGCCATCAGGAAGCCGAGCTGCTGCACCGCGCACCACAGGAAGACAAGATTCGCGTAGGCGAGCACGGGAAGGGCCCCGCGGAAGCAGTCGACGGCCACTACCAGGGCGGCCAGGACGGCAACAGTCAGCCAGGGCGCGCGGCTGTGGAACCGGGCCAGGAGCGGAATGTTGAGCTGGGCTGCAAGGTAGGCGGCAAGGAACCACAGGGGCATACCGGCTCCGGTGGCCATCAGCTGGACCACCTGGGCGTCCACACCGAACAGAAGCGCCGCCGAAAGGCCCAGGAACATCACCGCCAGGAGGGCCGCCGCCGGACGGACCAGCCGCAGGAGCCGGGCCTGGGCAAACTCCAAGCCGGTGCCGCCAAGGGCCTGCAGCCGCTGCCAGGACTGCAGCCCGGTGGTGCCGCCGGTCACGAAGAACAGCGGCATGACCATAAAGATCCAGATGACGGGCACGAACCACGGCTGATCGCCGAGGGTGTTTTCGGAGGTCACGGTGCCGTCCCTTTGCAGGACGGGGCTGACCATCATGCAGTGGCCCACCACCACCAGGGCCAGGCAGAAGAACCGGACAAGGTCGATCACCAGGTCGCGCTGGACCGCCAGATCACCCTGCGGGGCCGGCCCCGGCTCCTTCACACCACTCACGTGCAGTCCCTACATGCGCCGATGCTGTTGTTGACTCAATTGTCCGCCCGCGATGCGCTCCCGGCCAGCAAAGGACCAGCCGCAACGCCAGCAGGGCCAGTCAGCCCGCAACGGCCAGCAACCCAAGCACGACGGCGAGCAGCGGCGTCGTGCCTTGAAGCGCCGCCGCGCGGAGGTACTTTTTCCCACTCAGTGCCAGCACCGCGGCGGCGAGCAGCATGGAGCCGCAGCAGCTGAAAATGAGGGTCCAGCCGGCCACCTGCTGCGCCGAGGCGCCGGGGCCAAGCGCCACGCAGCCCACTCCGATGAACGCGCCGATGGCCAGGAACAGGTTGTAAAAGCCCTGGTTGTAGGCGAGTGGCTTGGTGGTCTCGGCGTCGGCCTGGGAGGCGAGGCCGAAACGTTTCCAGGTGGCCGGGGTGGTCCACGTGAGGGACTCCATGGTGAAGATGTACACGTGCAGCGCGGCGGCGATGAACGCAAAAAGAAGGGAGGCCAGGATCATGTGCTGATCCTAGCCTCCCCAAAACTCAAGAGGGCGTCACCGGGTGAGCATGCCCAGCGCCGATGTGGCGAACTCCCTGGCCGTGGTGTTCCAGTGGCCCAGCAGGCCCTGGAGGTTCTCGCCGTCGGCACGGTGCGCGGGCAGCTGTTCCTGGAGTGTGGCCAGCAACCCGGTGCGGAGCTCGGTGTTGAAGTTCACCTTGCCCACGTTCATCGCGGCTGCCTTGACCAGCTCCCCCGCAGGGATGCCGGACGCGCCGTGGAGCACCAGGGGAATGTGCGTCCGCACGGCAATGTCCTGCAGGACGTCCCAGCGAAGCTGGGGCTCGCCCTTGTACTTGCCGTGGACGTTGCCCACCGCTACAGCCAGCAGTTCAGCGCCGGTCCGGGCCACAAAATCCTCCACCTGGGCGGAATCCGTCAGCCCTGCAACGGCCACACCGGCTTCATCCGCGCCGAAGGCCCGGTCCTCGTCGCCGGCCAGGCCGCCGAGTTCGGCTTCAAGCACGACGTCGGCGCCCAGCACAGCGCGTGCCTGACGGACCAGCGCAATGTTCTCCTCATACGGCAAGGAGGAACCGTCCGCGAGGACCGAATCCGCCCCCGCGGCGACGGCGTCGGCCATCACCTTGAGGTCCGTCGCGTGATCAAGCTGGACAGCCACCGGAACGAACGCGGCGTCTGCCAGGCCACGGAGCGCGGCGATCAGCCGCAGTCCGTTCGCCGTGGCAGCCGTCTTGGGGGCCACCAGCAGGATGATCCCGTGGCCAGCGTCCTCGGCCGCGCCCACTACGGCAAGCGCCGTGGTGAAGTCGTAGCAGGTGAAGGCGGGAACGGCCGAGCCCTGCTGGAGGGCTTGCGTGACCAGCTGGTCGAGTCGGGTGCGCATCAGACGCTCAGGCCGCCGGCCAGGATCCATACCAGGAACGTCAGGGCGAAGCCTGCCAGTCCAAGGATGGTGGTGAGCACGGTCCAGGTCCGCAGTCCGTCCGCGACGGACAGGCCCAGGAAACGCGTGACGATCCAGAAGCCTGAATCGTTGACGTGGCTGAGGCCGAAGGCGCCGAAGCCGATCGCTACCAGGATGAGTGCGGTCTGCACCGGTGAGTAGCCGCCGTCGGCAACCGAAGCGCTCAGCAGGCCTGCGGTCGTGATGATGGCAACCGTGGCGGAGCCCTGTGAGGCCCGGAGGATCGCGGCCAGGACGAAGGCCATCAGGATGACCGGGAGGCCGACTGTGTGCAGGCCCTCGGCGAGCGCCTTGCCGATTCCGGAGACGGTCAGTACCTTACCGAAGACACCGCCGGCGCCGGTTACGAGGATCACGATGGCCGTGGGGGCCAGGGCGGAGTCCATGACTTCACCGGTCTGCTGTGAGGTCCAGCCGCGGCGGATGCCCAGGAAGTAGTAGGCGAGTCCCAGGGTGGTCAGCAGGGCGATGAGCGGCGCACCGACGAAGGTGGCAACGTCTGCCGCAGGGGTGCCCTTAGGCAGGATGACGGCACCGAGGGTTCCCACCATGATCATCAGGATCGGCAGGACGATAAGGGAGATGATCATGGCCGGGCTTGGAGCGGTCTTGACCGGCGAGACGCGGGTCTTGACGGCAACGCCGGATCCGCCTTCGTTTGCATCCTGTTCGACCTCGGATTTTCCGGTGCCGAAGAGCCGGAACTGCTCCGCAGTGGACGGGAGCATGGTGAAGTCGCGGCGGTTCAGCCGCCGGGCAACGAAGTATCCGAGGACGCCGACGGGGATGCAGAGGGTCAAGCCGATGATGGTGGTCCATCCGATGTCCGCGCCCAGGATGCCGGCGCCGCCCACAACTCCCGGGTGCGGCGGGACAACAACGTGGATGGCCAGCATGATCGCGCCGACCGGCAGGCCGATCTTGACCGGGTTGACGCCGGCGGCCTTGGCGAAGCCGTAGATGATCGGGATCAGGATGATGAATCCGACGTCGAAGAATACGGGGATGGCCAGCAGGAAGGCGGCCGAGGTGAGCGCGGCGATGACGCGGCGCGGGCCCAGCAGCTGGGTGAACTTACCGGCCAGGGCCTGGGCCCCGCCCGAGATTTCGATCATCTTGCCGAGCATGGCGCCGAGGCCGACGAGGATGGCCACGTTGCCCAGTGTGCCGCCCATGCCTTCCGTGACGGTTTTGACGACGTCGGCCAGCGGGATTCCGGCGGTGAGGGCCACGCCCACGCTGACGACCAGCAGGGCCAGGAAGGCGGGGATCTTGAACTTGATGACTGCCACGAGCAGCAGGGCGACGCCTGCTACTGCTATGGCCAGGAGAGCTAGAGCGCTCATGGTGTGTGTCTCCTTCGACGATGCTAGTTAAGCCTAGCGAGCTGGGTGGATCGACGACGGCGGAAAGGGGGATCCGCCGTCGTCGGGTTAGAGGGGTGGTGGTTAGGCGGTGCGTTTGACCGGGGCGACGACCTTGATGACGGCGGAGTCATCGGCGGCGGCGAGGCCCTGGGCCTGGCCCAGAAGATAGAGCTGCTCGGCGGCGGCGGCGACCGGAGCCGCGAGGCCCGCGGCGCGGGTGGCCTTGCCGACAATGCCCATGTCCTTGACGAAAATGTCCAGCCGGCTCAGGACTTCGGCGCCGTCCTCGGTGTAGGCCTCAAGGATGCGGGGCCCGCGGTTGGAGAGCATAAAGGACCCGGCGGCGCCGGCTTCGAGGGCCGCGAGGGTTTTGGCCTGGTCCAGGCCGAGCGCGTCGGCGAGGGCCATGGCCTCCGCGGCTGCCGCGATGTGGACGCCGCAGAGGAGCTGGTTGACGGTCTTGAGGGCCTGGCCGTCGCCGGGTTTGTCGCCCACAACGGTCAGCGTGGAAGCCAGCAGTTCGAGGGCCGGGCGGGCCTTCTCCTGGGCTTCCGGGGAGGCGCCGACGACGATCAGCAGGTCGCCTTCGCCGGCGCGCTTGGGGCCGCCGGACAGCGGCGCGTCCACAAGCTCAACGCCGTATTCGGCGAGGCGTGCCACGGTGGTGGGGATCGCTTCGGTGCCCACGGTGCTGCCCAGGATCACGACGGCGCCCGGCTCGAGCACAGAGGCCACGCCGTTCCCACCGAAGAGGACCTCGTTGAGCTGCTCGCCGTTGCGGACCGCCAGGAGCAGGGCGTCGGCGCCCTTGGAGGCTTCCCGGGCGGAGGCGAAGGTGCGGATGCCGGCTTCTTCGGCGAGCTTCAGCCGCGGCTCGGCGATGTCGAAGCCGTGCACGGTGAGTTCGCTGGCCAAGCGGGTGGCCATGGGCAGGCCCATGGCGCCGAGGCCCAGGACGGTGATGGTGTAGTTGGTGGTCATGGTGTTCTCCTTTGAATTCTTGCGGGTTTCGACAAGCTCAACCAACGGTCAGAAGGTGTTGCTGAGCTTGCGGGTGACGTCGGCGAGGGACTGGTCATCGCCCACGTTGCCGGCGAACACGATGTACGGGATGCCCTTGGCGGGGCCGTCCACCGGCTCCCAGAGCGAGACGATGCCCGGCAGCATGGGACCGCGGACTATGGCGTGGCGGATTTCCAGGCCGTGGGCGGCGACGTCGGAGGACGTGATCCCGCCCTTGGCGATGACGAACCGCGGCGGGAACGTCTTGAGCGTCCGGTTCACCACGGCGACGACGGCAGCGGACACCGTGCGCGCGATCCGCAGGCTTTCGGCGGCGTTGTCGGTCTTGATCAGCAGCCGGCTCGTGTGGACGATCACGTCTCGCCCGTGGAGAGCCTCCACGACGGTGCCGACGGTCTGGTCCAGGTGGGCGTCTCCGGTGTCGCTGAGCAGCTTCTCGACGTCGATCTCCACAATCCGGGCGGCGCTGTGCTGTTCGGTGAGGGCCTTGAGCTGACGGGTAGTCACGCCCACGTGGGATCCGACGACGATCAGGCCGCCTGCCTCGGACGGGGTGTTGCCGGCAAAGGCTTCAGCGCCGGTGAGCTCGGCGCGGATTTCCTGGCCGATCCGGGCCCGGACAAACGGCGGTCCCACGCGGTAGAGGAGCTTCTTGCCGCGTCGTTCGGCTTCTTCCAGGCCCAGCGACAGGGCGCGGAGGTCGTTCTCCGTGACGATGTCCGCGATGATCGGCGTGGAGTCGGTGGCGGGATGGATCGCGTCGGCGATGGCCTTGGCGGTGATCTGCGGATGGGCAGAGGCGCGGATGATGTTCAGGTCAAGGACGATCACGGATTCCGCGGCGAAGCGGCCCTGCGACTTCTCTTCCACGTACTGGGTCATGTCCGAGTTGGCGAAGCCGAAGCTTGCATCCTTGGCGAATTCGGTCTCGGCCACGGGGGTGAGCGTGCCGGCGTCGTCCCCCGTGCCACGCATGTAGTGCACGCCGCCGATGGTCACGCGGCCGGCGTCGGGGAACGCCGGCACCAGCACAACGCCGTCGGTGGCTTCTCCGCTGACGTCAGCAACGGTGGCGGCGATGACGTCGGGCTCCAGCGGGTAGTGTCCGCGGAGAGTGGAGTCGCTGCGGCTCACGAACCCGAGCCGGAGGCCCGAACCGGCGCTGGCATCTGCGGGCCCCGCGGCGGCCATCGCGTTGCGGACCACTTCCTCGTTGCGGGCCGCAGCTTCAGCGGGGTCCAGGCTGCGGGTGTTGGTCAGCACGTACACGGCGGGCTTCGCCTGGCCGAAGGCCCAGATGAAGTCCTCCACCTCCCAGCGGGTGAGCACGGGCAGATCCGCAACGGACTGCGTTCCGGTGGGGTCGTCGTCGAGCACTACGAGCATTCGGGGGGTCTCCGCGCTGGAAGCGGCGACGGCGTCGGCAACAAGGCGGGCGGGAATCCGGACTTCTGCCGGGAAGGCGGCCAGGATGTCTGCTTCAAGCGTCACAGTGCACTCCGTTGTGTGGGAAATCTAAAATAATGAGGTAACTGTAAGATGTCTGACATCTAACATTTCAAATAGTGTGGCACAGGACATAGAAACGCGCAAGTAGACTTGTCAGACATATCTGGCGACGCCGCAAGGGGACGTATGGCACGGAAATCATTGGTGGGCGTTGTTGCAGACGAGCTCCTGGACCGGATCATTGCCGGGGAATTTCCAGCCGGATCCAGCGTGCCCGGAGAGCTTGAGCTCAGTGCCAAACACGAGGTGAGCCGGATGACCGTGCGCGAGGCCATGAAAACCCTCGAGGCGCAGCGGATCCTCAGCGTGGAACGCGGCCGCGGCACGTTCGTTAACCCGCTGAACCGCTGGGCTTCGCTCGAAGCTGTGCTGCGTGCCGCGTCAGAGGGCCAGAACGAAGCCGCCGCATCCGTGCAGCTGATTGAACTGCGCCGGATGTTGGAAACCGGGGCGTGTGAGCTTGCGGCCGCCCGGATCAGCGACACCGACATCCAGATGCTGTTCGTCCATGTAGCGGCGATGCGGTCCGCCCATGAGGTCAATGACGTGGCCGCCTTCGTGGAGGCTGACCTGGCATTCCATGACCTGATCCTGAGCGCCTCGGAGAACGTTTTTGTTGCGGTCCTTTTTGCGCCGCTGCACCGGGTGCTCGAAAAGCGCCGGGCCGAGACATCGGCCGTGCCCACCATCCAGGAGCACGCAATCGGGCACCACCAGAACATCGCTGAGGCACTGGAATCGCGCGATCCGAGCCGGTCGCGCGAAGCCATGGACCTGCACATGCAACAGACCCTGGATGACCTCAAGAACCTGGTCCTCGAGGCGCCCTGACCAGCATCCACTCCGGAGTATTGGGTCTGGCCACGCCTGAGAAGTGCCACTAGTGTTCAAGGACGGCCCGCAACCGGGAATCGAAGGCGATCACGAGGAGCGAAGTTGTCCAACCACACGTACAGCATTACTGAAATTGTCGGTACCTCCGAAGAAGGCGTGGACGCGGCAGTCCGCAACGGGATCGCCGAGGCCTCCAAGACCTTGCGCAACCTTGACTGGTTCGAGGTCAAAGAAATCCGAGGTCACCTCGAAGACGGCAAAGTTGCCGACTGGCAGGTGCGGGTCAAGCTCGGTTTCCGCCACGAAGGCTGACCTGCCTGGGTTTTAAAGAGTGCTGGCCGCGTCCTTTGGGCGCGGCCATCACTCTTTGGCTTCAGTTGGACGAGGCAACACCTGCGGTGCGCCTGGCTAGAATCAGCGTTGCCAGCAGACGTACAGACCGGTCAGCTTTCGGCGGTGGCCGGAGGGAGTGCTTCCAAGTCCAGCGTCGTGCCCGGATGGGCGACTGCGGAGCCGGTCCCGGCATTGAGGCCAAGACTCAGTAACGCCAAGGCGTCCGACGACGGCGAGCCCGGTTTTGCGGAATACACCCTCAGGGTCTGGTCCGGATCGTCCGGAAGGACCAGGTTTTCAAAGTTCAGTTCCAGGTCGCCGACGGCGGGATGATGGAGCCGTATGCTGCCGGCGGACCGCGTGGCCACGCGGTGCCCTGCCCACCATTGCCGGAATTGCTCGCTGTGGACGGCGAGTTCGCCGACCAGCTGGTTGGCCTCGGGGTCGTTGGGGTGCCGGCCGACATCCACGCGGAGGGCTCCGGCCTCGTCCGCGGCCACTGCTTTCCAGTCGCGGAAGAGTTCCCGGGCACCAGGATCGAGAACCAGCCACCGGGTCAGGTTGCGTTCGTGCGCCGGCAAGTCCCGAAAATCCGTGAACAACAGGTAGGCCATCCGGTTCCCCACCAGCACATCGGTCCGGCGGCCCAGCACCAAAGCCGGAATGTCCCCCACCGCTTCCAGGAGCTGCCGCAGTGCCGGCCGTACTGACTGCTCCGGACCGGGTGAACGTGGGCTGGCCGCACAGTTTTCCAGGAGGTCAAGCATGTGCGCGTGTTGGCCCGCGTCCAGCCGGAGGGCTCGGGCCACGGAGTCGAGCACAGAGCGCGACGGGTGGATATTCCTGCCCTGCTCCAGGCGGATGTAGTAGTCCGTGCTGACATCTGCAAGCCTGGCCACTTCCTCACGCCGAAGGCCAGGAACCCGGCGCACGCCGGAGGTGGCTTCCGCCCCTGCGTCTTCCGGACTCAGCCGGGACCGCATGGCCTTCAGGAATTTTCCGAACTCGGCGCTCTGACCCATGCCCCTATTCTGCATCGTCCTGGCAGGCACTTCCTACCGCGAAGGTAGGACTGCCAGTCCTAGGAAAAACAGGGACACGGTCAGGGCCTGGCTATCGGCGCGAAAGTACATAGGCTCGTACCGGAGCAATTCCCGAAAGCGGTTTCCGGCCGGACATCCCGTGCCAGGAACCACCCTTCAGCACTACGAGGAGTCCCCCCATGTCAGAAATCACGCTGAACAACGGCGTCGCCATTCCCCAGCTCGGCTTCGGCGTATTCCAGGTCCCGCCGGAAGACACCCAGCGGATCGTCGAAGATGCTCTCGCCGCCGGCTACCGCCACATCGACACCGCCGCCGGCTACCGCAACGAAGCAGGTGTGGGAGCTGCCATCGCAGCCTCAGGCATTCCGCGCGAGGAAATCTTCGTGACCACCAAGCTCCGCAACGGCGACCAGGGCCGGGCCCGGGACGCATTCCAGGACACCCGCGACGCACTGGGTCTCGACTTCGTGGACCTCTACCTCATCCACTGGCCGGTTCCGTCGCAGGGCCTCTATGTCCAGGCCTGGAAGGAGCTGGAGGCCCTGTATGCCGCCAAGGAAATCCGCGCCATCGGCGTCTCGAACTTCCTCTCGGACCACCTGGACACCCTGCTCGAATCTTCGGACGTGGTACCGGCCGTGAACCAGATCGAGCTGCACCCCAGCTACCAGCAGGCCGAACTTGCCGCCAAGAGCCGCGCCCTCGGGATTGCGGTGGAGGCGTACAGTCCGCTGGGCCAGGGCGGCGACCTCAACGGGAACGCCGTTACCGCTGTCGCGCAGGCTCACGACGCCACCACGGCGCAGGTGGTCCTGGCCTGGCATCTGGCCGCCGGCACCATCGTCATCCCCAAGTCAGTTGACCCTTCCCGTATCCGAGAAAACTTCGCGGCCTCGTCCCTGACACTGTCCGACGACGAACTTGCCTCCATCACCGCCCTGGAGCGGGGCGCGCGCATCGGTTCCGATCCCGCCGTCGCCGCTTTTACGCAGCTGTAGCAACCGGTGACCGAGCCTGCCGGCAGGCTCGGTCACCGGGTTCCGACAGGTCCCTCCACCAACGAAGGATTCCCCATGCAGTACACGCATCTGGGCCGCTCCGGCCTGAAAGTTTCCCGTCTGTGCCTGGGCACCATGAACTTCGGCCCGCATACCGACGAAGCGGACGCACACAACATCATGGATTCCGCCCTGGACGCCGGCATCAATTTCTTCGACACGGCCAACGTCTACGGTGGCAGCGGGCACCGCGGCTGGACCGAGGACATCATTGGCCGCTGGTTCGCGAAGGGCGGCGAGCGCCGCGAACGGACCGTCCTGGCCACCAAGCTGTACGGCACCATGACTGAGCGCCCCAACGAGTCCAAGCTGTCCGCGCTGAACATCCGCCGCGCCTTGGACGCCAGCCTGAAGCGCCTCCAGACGGACTACATCGATGTGTACCAGTTCCATCACATTGACCGGGACACTCCCTGGGACGAGATCTGGCAGGCCATCGAAGTGGCCGTCCAGCAGGGCAAGATCCTCTACTCAGGCAGCAGCAACTTCGCCGGGTGGCACATCGCCCAGGCACAGGAAGCTGCCCGTCGCCGGAACTATACCGGGATGGTCAGCGAGCAGTCGATCTACAACCTGTTCCGCCGCGAGGTGGAGCTGGAGGTCATCCCTGCCGCCCAGCAGTACGGCCTGGGCCTGATCCCGTGGTCCCCTCTGCAGGGCGGGCTGCTGGGCGGTGTCCTGAAGAAGGAACGCGGAGGTGTCCGGCGCATCGAAGGACGCGCTGCAGAAACGCTCGAGAAGCACCGGGACCAGATCCAGCAGTTCGAGGATCTTGCGGACGGACTCGGACATGAACCCGGTGACATCGCGCTCGCCTGGCTCCTTCACCAGCCTGCTGTCACTGCACCGATCGTGGGGCCGCGCACGCAGGAACAGCTCGACGCCGGCATCCGGGCGTTGGACGTCACGCTTGACGCCGACGCGCTCAAGCGGCTCGACGGCATCTTCCCGGGCCACCGCCCGGCACCGGAGGACTACGCATGGTGACCCTGTTGGATCCCGCCGCGGACACCGTGGCACCACGGAGCCTCCTCTTCCTGGGCGGCACCGGGGTGATCAGCGCGGCGGCGGCAGAACGCGCCGTCGCGCTGGGGCACCGGCTGACTATCCTCAACCGTGGCCAATCAGGCAGGCCGGTACCTAATGGCGCAGAGGTGCTGCATGCCGATGTGCGTGACGCGTCCGCCGTGCGGGAGGTGCTGGGCGGGCGGGAGTTCGACGCCGTCGCGGACTTTATCGCCTACAAGCCGGATCAGGCACGGGCCAGCTTGGAGCTGTTCCGTGGCAGGACGGGTCAATACGTGTTCATCAGTTCAGCCTCGGCGTACCAGAAGCCGCCCACCCGGCTGCCCATCCTGGAATCCACGCCTCTGAAGAACCCTTTCTGGCAGTATTCGCGGGACAAGATCGCCTGCGAGGACATTCTGTTTGAGGCGTACCGTTCCGAGGACTTCCCGCTGACCGTGGTGCGCCCATCCCACACCTACGACCGCACCAAGATCGCGATGGTGGGCGGCTGGACGGACGTGCACCGGATGCGCGCCGGGCTGCCGGTTATGGTGCACGGCGACGGCACCTCGCTGTGGACCCTCACCCACAGCCGCGACTTCGCCAAAGCCTTTGTGGGGCTTCTAGGCCGGCCGCAGGCTGTGGGCGAGAGCTACACCATCACCTCCGACGAATACCTGCCCTGGAACCAGGTTTACCGTTCGTTCGCCCGGGCAGCCGGTGTCCCGGAGCCCGAGCTGGTCCATGTGGCCTCGGAAACCATCGCCGCGCACAGTGCGGAACTGGGGCCCAACCTGCTGGGCGACCGATCACACTCAGTGGTTTTCGACAACACCAAGATCAAGTCCCTGGTCCCGGGCTACACGGCCACGATTCCGTTCGCGGACGGGACCCGAGAGATCGTTGACTGGCATGACAGCCACCCCGAACTGCAGGTGGTGGACCAATCGTTCATGGACCTCAGTGATCGGCTGATCAAGTGGGCACGGAGAGCGGCTGACTGACGGCGTGTCCGCGGCGTCCGCTGCGTCCCGGATGGGGAGCCTCCGGCGGCGCCGCGACACTAGGCCTTCTCAACCCACTGGGCCCGCCATTCGGGCGCCTCGAAGGCCTCGCTCCAGTAGGCCGTCTCCTTGGCGATCCTGCCGTCCCGGAATTCGAAGATGAACACCGTTTCGTATTGCGGCCCGTTGTAGTCCAGCAGGGCTTCGGCCACCACCAGGTTCCCGCCGCTCAGCATCCGGCGCGGCGTGATGTTGGGCAGCTGCGGGAAGGCGTTGTAGATTCCCCGCCGGTTTTCCGCTCCGCGCACAAGCGGTCCGGAATGGACGGTCCTGCATGCCGTTCCTGTCGGCACCGGCACCTCAGACATCGATCATGTTCTGATAGGTCCTGCCGGGGTTTTCACCCTCAACACTAAGAACCATTCAAACCAGCCCGTATGGGTTGCCGGCCGCACATTGATGGTGGCAGGAAAAAAGAAACGCCACATCCCCAACGCCGTCCACGAAGCGGCCCGCGCCGCGAGACTCCTCACCACTGCGGCAGGTGAGGAGGTGGCGGTCATGGGCGTCCTCGTCATCGTCGAACCCAAAAGTATAACCGCCAGGGAAAAGCCCGTCGACGTTGCGGTGGTGACGGACCGGCAGCTACTGCGTTGGCTTAACCGGCGCAGGCCAGTGCTCACCCCGGAGCAGGTTTCCCGGATTGCCACGTCGGCCGTTTTGCCGGGAACCTCGCACCGGAACCCGCTGTACCCTGCCGGCCTGCAGAACCGGTTCGACGCCCTGTGGAGGCACGTGGACGTGGCCCGGCGCCGCCGGACCGCATGGAACCTTGCCTTCGCGGCCGGTTTCGTGGCCGCCGGAGCGGTCCTGCAGACCCTCATCCCCTGATGACAGCAGGGCGGCGCCGCCGATGGGCTCACGCTTCAAAACTGCCAACCGATACGGCGGATTAGTCGCCAATCCTGGCGAACAGTCACAACGCCGGGCGAGGGAGCCGTGCCGGGCTGGGAGTCTCGTTTGGATGTGGGACGGTGAATCTGACTTGCCCTGGAATCTTGTCCGGTGCGACAACCCTGACCGGGTTTTCGGGCACAGCTCGAGAACGTTGGACGGCCCAAGTTGCCACCCATGGAGGACCGTCGTCAGCGCCGCTGAGTCTGAGCGAGCCGCCCGCTCCCGATTGCATCGTGCCGCTAGACGGTTAGAGCAGGCGGGGAACGGCGGGGATCAGTTCGGCAAGCGTCTCAGGAATTGGCCCGGTGAAGCCCGGTATCCGGCATTTTTCCGTCCGCGGTCCCCGAGATCAGCACGCGGCCCAGGAGTGATTGAGGCCGATACTGGATCAGATCCGCGCTAGCGTTGGCCAGCGTTTCAAGAAAGCGAAATCTTCGGCTCGGTTCGACGCCGTGTCGGGAAGCCCTCAACGGCCATCTTCCACGGGCGCCGGTTGGTCGGCTACGGTTGCGTTGATCCAGGTCACCATCACACTGACACCACCGCCTTCATCACGATCCGTCACGACTTCAATCTCGGCAGCCGCTGCCCCCATGCGCAACAGCTCTTCACGGTATGAAGCCACGAGCCCCGAGAGACAATCCTCCGTTGCGCCGGGACGGACCCGGGTCGAAATTTCAACTCGTGCAGGCTGATATCGCGTCGGGCCTTGCCTCCATCTGGGTTTCCCGCCAGGGCTCTGCCGGTTGGGCCATTTCGAACCGTTCACTGGGGTGCCTCTCGCGCCACACTAAATGGCCTTCGCGAACAGCGTCAGCAACCGTGATACCTCAGGCACCAGGGCATCCCGGCCCGCCTCAAGGTATTTCCGCGAATCCACCACGGAAGGGTTCGCATCCAGGTATTCCCGGATTGCGCGCGTGAAGAACCCGTTCAGGTGGGTGGATACATTGATCTTTGTCATACCGGCGCCAATGGCAGCCACAATCGTCTCATCGGAGACCCCTGATGAACCATGCAGCACGAGTGGCACGTCCAGCCCTGACCGCAACCGGGAAATAAGTCCGAAGTCCAGGGCAGCGCTCCGCTCCGTCATGGCATGGGACGAACCCACGGCGACAGCCAGCGCGTCCACCCCCGTGGCCAACACGAAGGCAGCCGCCTCAGCGGGATCTGTCCTGACCCCCGGGGCATGGGCCCCGTTTTTTCCGCCTACTTTGCCAAGTTCAGCCTCGATGTAGACGCCCCTGCTGTGGGCGTATTCCGCCACCCGCCTCGTGGCCGCTACATTCAGCTCATAGTCCAGATGGGCACCGTCGTACATCACCGAACCGAACCCCAGGTCAACCGCCTCACGAGCCAGCTCTTCAGATTCTGCGTGGTCCAGATGCAGGGAAACCGGGACAGAGGCCTGCCTCGCAATTTCCAGCGAAGCGAGCGCCAGGGGCTCCAGCCCGCCGTGGAATTTGGCGCAGTTCTCGGAGATCTGCAGGATCACCGGGAGTCCGGCCGCCTCGGCACCCACCACCAGTCCCTCCGCGGTTTCCAAGTGGACGATGTTGAAGGCACCTTGCCCCACACCGCGTTCTGCGGCGCTTTCCATCAGTTCGCGGGTATTGACCAGGGTCATGGCAGCTCCTTGTAAGAGACGATCAGCTGATCGGCAAGTTCCGAATACCGGGGTGATATTTCTCCGGCGCCAGGCATCAGCACCGCGGCAGCGGACCAGGCCGTGGCGGCCCGCAGGATCTGTTCGGTGTCTGTGACGCCATTGGCAAGCGCGACGGCGGCAGCTGAGACTGCGGCGTCGCCGGCGCCGGTGGGGTTGCCGTTGAGGGGTTCGGGCAGCCGGGCGTGCCAGTAGCGGTCCGGTTCAGCGGCATCGAATGCCATCATGCCGTCGGCACCGGTACTGACCAGCACCCTCCGCGCGCCGAGCCCTATGAGCTGGAGGGCCGCGCCGGCCAGGTCCTGCTGCCCCATGGCCTCAGTGAGTTCGTGGTTGTTGGGCTTCAGCAGGTCCGCGCCGGCCCTCGCCGCAGCGATGATCCCGGGACCGGACGTGTCAATGATCGCCGGGACGCCGGCGTCATGGGCCAGCTTGACAAGGGCCGAATAGAAATCCTGGGGCGCGCCCGCCGGCAGGCTGCCGGAACCCACCAGAACCCCGGCCAGGTGCCCGTCGTCGCCGCTGAGGCTTTCGACGACGACGGCAGCCAGCGCCTGCCACTCTGCGGGTTCCAGAGGAAGTCCGGACTCATTGAAGATGGACGTATGGCCGCTGACGTCATCCACGAGCGCGATGCTGCGGCGCGTCTCCGCCCGAACGGGGATGAGACGGTGAGGTACTCCACTGGCTGCAAGCTCAGCGGCGAAGGCCGCACCGGCTGCTCCGCCCGCGGGCGCGATGGCGAGGACCGTACTGCCCAGCTGGTGGGCCACCCTGGCGACGTTCAACCCTTTGCCGCCGGCCCGGCTCAATGGAGTGTCCACCCGGTGGCTGCCTCCGGGGATGATGCCGTCGACGTGGTAGGTGAGATCCACGGCCGGGTTCGGTGTCACGGTGATGATGCGCCTGCCGTTCCCGGCCGACTCTCCGGCTGGGGTGCTCACGCGGGAACGTCCGCATTTGGCCGCAGTGGCCGGCCCAGCAGGGTACGGGCGTTCAGTGCCGCACCGATCAGGCCGGCGTTCTGCCCCAGCTGTGCGGGCATGATCCTGGGCCGTCGGTGGAACGTCAGGAGTTCATCCACGCGCCGGCGCAAGGGTGCCAACAGTTCGTCTCCGGCTTCCGAGAGCCCGCCACCGAGCACTACGGCCTCGGTGCCGATGATGTTGACGCACTGGGCAATGCTGAAGGCCAAAGCGTCGATGGCGTCGGCCCAGACCTGTTGTGCGGTGACGTCGCCGGACCGGGTGAGCTCCAGGACGGCCTTGGCGCCGTCCACCGCGGTGCCGGTCATGCCCGCATAGCGTTGGGCGATGGCGCCAGCAGAACCCACGGACTCCAGAATTGCGGTGCCTTTCCCGGACGGGTCCGGCACCAGGGCATGCCCCAGTTCACCGGCGTAGCCGCCGGCCGCCACCGGCTGCCCTCCGGAGAACACTGCCCCGGCGATCCCGGTTCCGAGGATCATCACCACCACATCGCTGAATCCGCGGGCGGCACCGAATAGGAGTTCGGCACTTCCGGCCGAGGCGACGTCGTGCCCGAAGGCCACCGGCAGGCCAAGGCGCCGCTCGGCCTCCGCGGTAAAGGGAAAATCCCGCCAGGGGAGGTTCGCGGAGTAGATGCCGATTCCGGCAGCGGAATCCACCAGTCCAGGCACCGTCAGACCCGCGGCTTGCAGCGGAATGTCCGGAAATTCCTGCGACAATTCCGCGGCAATCCCGCCCAGAGTGTCCAGCACGGCTACCGCTGTGCGGCTGCCGCCCACCGGCGTAGCGACGCGCCGGAGGCCGCGGATAGCGCCCGAGGCGTCAACGATTCCGGCTTTCATGTCCGTACCGCCCACGTCGAAGGCCAATACGGCGGCTGATGCCGGGCCGAGGGGGGTCATTCCATCTGACATAGAGCGGCGCCTAGACAGTTGCGTCGAGAATGACCGAGCGGGTGAGGTTGCGCGGAAGGTCCGGGTTCAGGCCGCGGACACGGGCTCGTTCCAGCGTGACCTTGTGGACCCGGGCCAGTTCGGCCAACGGGTGTTTTCCCGTATTGATGTACAGGGCCCCGGTCCGGGCGACGTCGTCGCGGAGTCCCTCGGGCTCTTCGCCGAAGAGCCAGGTGACGCGGCCGGGGGCGGCGATGGAGATGGGTCCGTGGCGGTATTCCATGGCGGGGTAGGACTCGGTCCAGCCCTGTACCGCTTCGCGCATCTTGAGCCCTGCCTCGTGCGCCAGACCGACGGTCCAGCCTCGCCCCAGGAAGGTGAATTGCTCGGCGTCGAGCAGTTCCTGCGGAACATCTGCCGTTACAGCGATCCGTGCATCTTCGACTGCCTGGCTAAGGTCGACACCAAGACTGCTCAGGAGGTAGACCAGCACGGACGTGGCGAAGCGGGTCTGCACCACGGACTGTTCGTCCGCGTACGGGAGCCCGATGACGGCATCGGCAAGGCCGACTATCGGGGACTCGACATCGCCGATCAGGGCCACCGTGCGGACCTTGCCCTGGAGCCCGGTCAGCAGGTCCAGTACCTCGGTAGTGGTGCCGGAACGCGTAATGGCGATCACGACGTCGTAGTTGCGGGCCTCGCTGTTGGTGTTCACGAACGCCTCGGAAGCTGCAAAGGAATCGGTCAGGCCTTTGCCGGCCGCTTCACGGGCCGCGGCATAGCTCTGGGCCATAAACCAGGACGTTCCGCAGCCGATGACGGCCACGCGCTGGCCATCTGCCGGGAGAAGTTCCTCGGCATGGGCCTGGGCGATGGCACGCTCCCACACCTCCGGCTGGGAAGTCAGTTCCTCGTCCATGAATGCTCCACGAGTTGCGTCAGTCATCGTTCTTTGTGCTCCTTAATCGGTACATCGTTGCTCTTCAGGCTGCATCGGGCTCTCCCGACGCAGCCGGTGGGTTTCTTCACTACAAACACTCAATGAGCCAGATCGATCATCGAGGAATTTCTACGGCTTCCGAAAATCACCCTGCACCCCGGAGATGGTTCGAAGAAAAAATTCAATGTCGCCGGTATGCCCAGGACAGCAGGTGGAATCGTCGTTGGTAATTGCATGGGAAACGGGCCTCGTGGAGGGCGAAGATACATGCGTGACGATGATTTTCGGTGGCTCAAGCAGCTGCGCGTCCAGGTCTGCGCTGGTTGCCGTGGCGGAAGCGCTACGCCAACCAGAGCAGGATGAACCGGGCTGCCTCAGCCAATCAACCTTCAGGCCTTCAGACCGCCTGTGCACTCCGTGCGGGTTGCCCCGCGTTGAAGTACTCGATAAGTTCCGCCGGCAAGGCCGGAACCTCGCGGGCGGAACCGTCACCGCGCAGAGATTCGGTGGCGAGCACACCTGCGGCTACGGACTGGCGCGCAGCGATCGGGCTGGTCTGTGTCGGCCCGCCATGTGCTGCGAAGTCAAGGAACTCTGCGACCAAGCGGGGATCGGCACCGCCGTGGCCTCCGTCGCCGTCGAGGATCTCCACTACCTGGTCCGGCTCCGCAAAACCGGTGGCCGTCCTGGAGGTCCAGACGTTGATCTTCTCGCCAGGTCCGTCGCCGAAATTCTCGATCCTGCCCTTGGTGCCGATTACCGTGTAGTTCCGCCAGTAATCAGGAGTGAAGTGGCACTGCTGATACGAAGCCAGCACACCATTGTCCAGCACCATCTGCATCATGGAAATGTCCTCCACATCGATCACCGGGCTGAGCTCCGTCTGTTCGGTGGGCGGCCAATTATCCAGCGAGAACCAGTCCACCATCCTCCTGCCGGTGTTGTCGCGCCGGTCCTTCACGTCGCCGTAGACGGCAAGTTCACCGACGGCGGATACCCGCTTGGTGTAGCCGTTCGCCAGCCAATGGATGACGTCGATGTCGTGGGCGCCCTTCTGGAGCAGCAGCGACGTAACGTTCTTGCGCTCCGAGTGCCAGTCTTTGAAGTAGTAGTCGCCGCCGTTACCCACAAAGTGCCGGCACCAGATGGCCTTGACCTCGCCGATCACGCCGTCTTCGATCAGCTGGCGCATCTGCACCACCACCGGCATATGTCGCATGTTGTGTCCCACATACAGCCGGGTTCCGGTCTCATACGCCGTCTGCAGGATCAGGTCCGCTGCTTCCAGCGTCACATCGAGGGGCTTCTCGCAGAAGGTGGGGATGCCTGCCTTGAGCGTTTCCACCGCCACCAGGGCGTGCTTGTTGTCCGGTGTCAGCACCAGGACCGCGTCAATCCCGCTGGCCAGCAGCTCGTTCAAATCGGCCGTCACGGTGGCTGTCGGAATTTTCGCCGCGGCATCTGCCCGGCCCCGCTCGCTGGTATCGCAGACAATAGTCACTACGGAACCCTGGCCCGGCTTGTGGACGTGCTTCCACAGACTGGCCCGCAGGCCGAATCCGACCAGGCCCACCTTCATGTCAACAGTTCCCATTACTAAACGATTCCTCCTGCTTGGTTGCAGCCCTCGGGCCAACATGCAGCCCCGACTCCGCCCGGGCGTTCCCGGTGGAGCGTGGCCTGAAACTTTCTCAAAACTATGGTGTGGTGCTCTTGAACGGAGCTGATTCGCGGGCGAACAGCTGCCAGGGGAAGTCCAGTACGCCGGGGGTCGCATCAGAGCCCAGCGCGCGGTCCAGCAGCAGCCGTGCCAGCCGGTCGAAGAAGTCCACCGGACCCACAGTGCTCAGCGACGGCGTCATCCGTTCGCCTTCCACGGTGTTGCCTACCCCGATGATGTCGATGTCGGTGCCCACGGTCAGCCCCAGCCGCTGTGCCGCATTAATGGCGCTTACAGCCGCATAGTCAGTCGTGGCGTAGATAGCAGTGGGCGGTTCGTCAAGCGACAACAAGCGGATGGTGGTGGCGTACGCTCCGGCAGAGGTCCCGTCGAAGCTGCCCACATATCCTTCACGGTGCGGCAGCCCCGCGGCTTCCAGCGCGTCCCTGTATGCCATAAAGCGCGGCCCCGCGAGACTTCTGGCCGTAGTGAGGCACGCGATCCTGCTGTGGCCTGTGAGCAGATGGCCCATGGCCAGCTCACAGCCCGGTCCGGCCACGGACCTGATGACATCGAAGCCCTTCGGCTCCATCGATTCGTCGAACACCACAAGCCTGGTGCCGCGGCCAGCGAGCTGACGCAGCGCCTGTTCACCCTCCCCCTGGACAGAATCCACAAAGACGGCATCGGCGCTGTGGGTCTGGAGCACCTTGGCCCAGTCTGCGTCGCCAAGGATCATGGGTGTGATCCCCAAAGGGGCCGCCCTACGCTGGACGGCCTCAATGACAGCCAGCGCCCACGGGTCCGACAGCATGGTCAGGGACAGGATCACGGTGTTGGTGCGCCCGGTCCGTATGGCCCGTGCGGACTGGTTGGGCTGGTAGCCCAGCCGGTTCGCTGCTGTTCTCACGCGGCTGACTGTCGCTTCCGAGACCCCCGGCCCGCCTTCGCCGCGCCGTCCCGACAGCACATAGGACACCGTGGCTGTGGACACCCCCGCCTCCGCCGCGACCATCCTGATGGTCGGACGCGAAGCGTCTCGATTGGTCACCGACATGTTTCCCCTTTGTGGACCCGGAAGCGGTCCTTGGACTGAAGCCGGCTGTCTGCCGGATATCCGGTTGCGGCGGTGACCAATGATGGCGCCATTGTCCCCGCCGCTGCCACCGACATTCTATGAGTTGAAGACTGGTACGCCCGCGGGCAATGCAGCCTGGTACTCTTCTCGCATTTTGTTGCCGCCCTCGGACTGCCAGCGCTTGACTGCGTCTTTGAGTGCGTCAACCTTCTCGCGGCCGGTAATGATGTCGATGACCTTGTCGCGGAGCTGCTTGCTGATTTTTGCTCCCACCTTCGCGCTGGTGTCCGAATAGCTTCCGTTGGTCGGGTTGCGCCAAGCATTCTCGAGCAGCTTCTGCTCCTGGCCGCTGACATACCTCGTGTCGTCGTCGTAGCCCGGGTTGAAGATGACGTTCTCGGGGCTGGCCATGATGTTTAGCGCCGACGCGAGGCCTGGAACGTTGGAGGTACCGGACTCGGTCAGTACCGGATTGCCATCACTTGTCAGGGTGTAGTCCTGGCCGGCTTCGCCGTAATTCTTTTGCAGGTACTCGGCGGTGCCGAACGGCGCCGAAAGGTAATTGATCAGTGCCAGGAGCTCGCGGATCTTTCCCTCCTCGGCCTTCTTGAAGGGGGTGAAACCGACAGTCCCATAACCCATGTCGTACACGGGCTTGATCTTGCCATCGGCGCTGAAGGGCAACAGGATGTCGAATTTGGCGCTCTGGTTCAGGACACGGTAGCTGCGGATGTCGTGCGGGCCAACCAGGACCTGCGCGGCAACCGAGCCGTTGGCAACACGGGTGCGGATATCTGATGCTTTGCTGTCCGGGTAGAAGACGCCGGCCGCGAACATCTTTGCCGTGAACTCGATTCCAGCCGCGTACTGATCCGTTTCGAAGAGGTGGGTCAGTGTACGGTCCTTGTTGACGGCCCAGCCGTTGGGGGCGCCGAACCACTCGGTGACCATGTGGAGGATATTGGTGTAGTTGGCTTCCAGAGCATACTTTTGCTCGCCGGGGCGCGTCAGCTCCTTGGCTTTTTCCAGGAACTCATCGGCGCTGTCCGCGTTGAGGCCGCCTACGGCGTCCCAAACATCCCTGCGGCCCGCCATGACCTGACCGAACGGGGTGCTGGGGATGGGAGCACCCCAGATCTTGCCGTTGACGACAGCGGTCTTCCACGAATCCGGCTTCAGCGCCGCCAGGTTGGGGTACTCAAGCACCGCGTCGCCGGAGAGGTAGGGGGTGAGGTCCTGGAATTTGGCTTCCAGCATGGGGCCGATATTGGGGATACCCTGGTTGGGCGGAACCCACATCATGTCGGGGAGATTGTTGCTGGCAAGGACGGTGGCGAACTTCGCCGGGTAGCCGTCGCCGATGTCCTCGGCGATCTGCAGTTCCAGCTCGCCGCCGAGCTTGGCGTTTAGTCGCTGCCAGAAGGGGTTGTCCTTCATGCCCGGGCTCATAGTTTCAAAGGTTTCCGTCAGGCCGGTGACCTTGCCCATGAGCGGCGGGGTTTTGACAGACTGCACGGCTTCGGGCAGTTTGAAGAAAGCGGCCTGCAGGCCCTTTTCGTTGCCCGGGATGTCAGCGGTGATCCCGGTAAATTCCCTGTAGGTGGGGAGCTTCACGGCAGAGGAGGAAGAGGCGCCTCCACTGCCGGAGCCGCCGCCGGGGTTGCAGGCGGAAAGACCAGCCGTGGCGATGGCCAGGCCTGTGAGGCCAAGGAAACCGCGTCGGCTGAATCCTGCTTGTCCGGAAGTAGTGCTCGTCATCGCGAAACCTTTCTAGTTTTTCAATGTGTAGTACTGCTGATGTGACCGTGGTGGTGAACAACTAAAGGGAACAGGAACCCGTGGTCAGCCCTTGACTGCGCCGGTGATAACACCCTTGGCAAAGTGCTTCTGCAGGAACGGGTACACCATGAGGATGGGGACCAAGGCCACAACGACCACCGCCATCTGGATGGACTGCGGCGGCGGGGAAGTGGTGATTCCCAGTTGGTCGGCCGCACCGCTGCCCTGGACAACGAAGTTGCGCAGGAGAAGCTGGATGGGCCATTTGCTGTGGTCGTTGATGTAGAGCAAGGCGTTGAAGAATGAGTTCCAGAAGCCAACCGCATAGAACAGGCCCACCACGGCGACCACGGCTTTGGAGAGCGGAAGGACGATCTTCCACAGGATCTGCCAGTCGCTGGCCCCGTCAATCCTGGCGCTTTCGATCAGTTCGCCGGGAATGTTCATAAAGAAGGAGCGCATCACCACGAAGTTGAAGGCCCCGAAGGCGCCAGGCAGGATCAGTGACCAGAGCGAGTCCAGCAGGCCGAGCTCCCGGATCATCAAAAAGGAGGGGATCAGCCCGGGTGCGAACAGCAGGGTGAAGAGGATGGCCAGGATGACCGGCCGCCCAAAAAGGACCGAGCGGCTGGTCGCGTAGGCCATGGTGATAGTCACGAACAATGCAAGCAAGGTGCCCACCACGGTGATGAAGAGGCTGACTCCGAGCGACTGCAGGACCAGGGGGCCACGGAAGATAATCTCATAGGCCTCAAGGGTGGGCCGTTCCGGCCACATCACGAAGCCCCCTGCGGCCACGAGCTGTTCGTTATCAGCCAGCGAGGTGGACACCACCAGGAGCATGGGGGCCAGGATCGAAACGCTGAACAGCACCAACACAACGGCCTTGATGCTCTGGTACAGCAGCGAGGGCTTCTCTTTCCAGACGGGTCGTTTGGAATCGTAGCTCAGCCCGGAAGCTTTCTTGGTCAGTACTTTAGTGGTCATGTGAGTCTCCTTGTACGGCGGCCGGTACCCGGCTAGCCGACCTTCTTCGCAAAAATGCCGTCTTCCCCAAACTTATGGGCCAGCTTGTTGGCGCCCCAGATCAGCAACAGGCTGACCACGCCCTTTGCCAGGCCGGCCGCAGCGCCGGAACTCCAGCCGCCTCCAACAATGCCCGTGTAGTACGTGAACGTGTCCAGAACTTCGGCCGCACCCGCCCCGACGGCATCTCGCTGGAGGATGAACTGCTCAAAGCCAACGGACAGGATGTCGCCGATCCTCAGGATCAGCAGCAGGATGATCACAGGGCGCAGGCCAGGCAGAGTGACGTGCCAAACCCTGCGCCAGCGGCCGGCGCCGTCGGCTGCGGCAGCCTCGTAGAGGGAGACGTCAATAGTGGCCAGGGCCGCCAGGAAGATGATCATGGCCCAGCCCGCGTCCTTCCAGATCATCTGGACGACCACCAGCACCGGGAAGGTGTCCGGATTGGTCATGAAGGGGATGGTGTCCATGCCCAGTTGGCGCAGTGAGTTGTTGATGAATCCGGCCCCGCCGAGCATCTGCTGGAAGAACGCGATGACCAGGACCCAGGACAGGAAGTGTGGCAGGTATGCAATGCTCTGGAAGACCTTGCGGATGCGCGGGCTCATCAGGGAATCCACAATGAGCGCCAGGATCAGCGGCACCGGGAAGAGGAACACGAGCTGCCAGGCCGCCAGATAGAGCGTGTTCCAGAATGCATGCACGAAGTCCGGGTTGATAAACAGGTCCGCGAAATTCTGCCAGCCCACCCAGAGGCTGTCCCCGATGCCCAAGTAAGGCTGGTAGTCCTGAAACGCGATGACGTTGCCCAGAATCGGGATGTAGAAGAACAGCAGCAGGAAAAGAACACCCGGCACCATCATCAGCAGCATCTGCTTGTCGCGGCGGAGGCGACTCCTGAAGCTCTTGCGCAGAACAGGACCGCCCTGGGACTTGGCCTGCTTTTTGGACATGCGAGGTGGTCCTGACTTTAGTGACGGCACGCTGTCTGTTCCGTCTAAAGTCCGGACGCGGTCCGGTGCCGGCGAAGCAGGCACCCCCGTCGTCGAATTCATACTCTCTCCTCGTTCAATGAAGTCACAGTCCAAAGCAGCAACTTTTGCCGATGTGACGCAGACCATGCTTGTTAATCGTTTAACAAAATCATAAGTGATGGGCGTCTCATTAGCAAGAAACCGGTTGAAATTGATGTGCGTGCCATGATTTGCCGGTGGCGAGGGGCAGCCACATGTGTCGAAGCCACGCGCAGTACGACGCCCGGCCCCGATCACCCCGGGCCGGGCCGTTACACCACGCTAATGGGCACTACCCACCGCGGATCCGGTTGTGCCACCGATAGTGCGGATACGGTCGGCCTACGTGAGCTTGGCTCCCGCAGGAACTTGCCAAGTGACCACGAAGGAATTGGCCTTGGCCGGTGAGGCCGAAGTCGAAGTCGGTGCCCTCTGTGCGCCTGTGGTCAAGGAACAGCCGGATCGACGCGTTCGGTGCTGCCCGGACCGCTATGGTCCGGGTGTGCCAGTGAGATCCCGCGTCCGCGGGCTACGCAAAGCAATCAGGGCACGTCGGCTATCCGCCAGGCAGCCTTTCAGAATTAACAACGCGATCCGGACCGCAAGTGCCAGACCTTGGTCGTGCCCGAACAGCGGCCTGCCCCTGCGGCCGTCGGGTTAGCAACCAAGTGGCATTGATCGAAACGAGGGTTCACGCCCCGGAAGCCAAAGGCGGAACACTGGGTAGCGGCGTTCACGCATTCACGGCTGCCGGTCCAGGCCCTCCCGCCGGAATACACCATTCCCTGCCGTAACAGCAGCTTGGAGATCCGGTGCCGGGAGCGCATGAGATCCCCGTGGGCATCTTCCCGGGCACGGACCAGGCCCCGTGCCGCTTCCTGGTCCGCCGCAGAGAGATGATCCAGGCATGACTCTCGGTATGGTCCGGGGTAATCCGGTGGTGAACGATTTTCGCCGCTCTGCGGGTCCAAGGCGCTCACGTCCACGGCGCGGGCATGGACATCCAAACCGACGCTTGCACGCTCGAACATAGCAGAAACCTCTCAATTTCAAATGTGGCCATACCGGGGCTGGACCGGCAGCACCACCGTCCGTGCGTGAAGCGTTGCAACGACGGCTGAAATCCGCCATGGGGTCATTTGAGCCAGTTCCCGCCGCGGAGAACTCCAGCCAGTGCGAGGTCCTTGTCCACCACGACTGCATCCGCACGGAGCCCACGGCGGAGTCCCCCTAGTTCATCGGATAAGCCGAGGACAGCGGCCGGAACGGCCGTAGCGGAGAGTACTGCGTCTTCCAGCCGGACGCCGGCCGCGACGGTTCGCCGGAGGACATCGAGCATCGTCGCTGTACCGCCCGCGAGGGAGCCCGTGGCGTCCAGCGTGGCGACACCGCCCGTCACGGTGACGGGGGAAGGCCCGAGCATGTAGTTACCGTCGGTAAGCCCGGCGGCTGCCATGGAGTCTGAGACCAGAACGATGTTGGTGGCACCCACCAGCTGGAACACAGTGGTCACGATGGCCGGATCAAGGTGCGCGCCGTCCGCTATGAGCTCGACGATCGCCTTGTCCTCCTGCGCGGCGCGTAGGCAGGCGGCGACCGGACCCGGGGAGCGGTGATGCATGGGAGGCATTCCATTGAAGAGGTGGGTTACCGTGGGAAGCGAGCGGATGCCTTCGAAACCGGCCGACAGAAGGCCTTCGCGTGCCGCGACAAGGGAGGCCGCTGCCGTGGCGTCATCGCAGTCCGTATGTCCCAGAGAAGGGGTCACGCCGTGCCTGGTCATGAGGCCCACCAGGTTAGCCGCCCCGGGCAGTTCCGGGGCGTACGTCATGGTGACCAGTTTGCCGTCAGCTGCCTGGAGCAGCTCCTCCATGAGCTCAGAGTTCGGCCACAGGAGGAATTCCGGGTTCTGTGCGCCGCATCGGGCGCGCGATAAAAAAGGGCCTTCGAGGTGGATGCCCTCGATGAGTCCTTCGTCCGTGAGCCCGGCAAAGAGCTCGATCCCCCGCAAAAGGTCCTCCCGGGAGGCTGTCACCATGCTGGCAAGGAGCGTTGTCGTGCCCGAGCGATGCAGGAAGTCGATGGCCTTCCGCGCTGAAACCTCGTCGCCGCTAGGGAAGTCACCGCCGTTTCCGCCGTGGCAATGCAGGTCAATAAACCCGGGCAGGATCAATCCGCCGGTCGGAACTTCGTGACAGACCGTTTCCGCGGACGCCGGGTAGTTGAATAGCGTCTCATGGAACCCGGCGGTGGGCCCAGCGTAGACGATTCGGTCACCTTCGACGACGAGAACACCCTTTTCAGTGACACGCCTGTCGCTTACGACTGTTCCCGCGATGAACTGGCGGCGTTGCGTGGCCGAATGTGTTTCCGGAGAACTCATGAATCGATTCTCCGTCACATTTCCCCGGCAAGTGACTCAATGGCACCGGCCGTGGTCGAAACAGCGGGCAAGGATGTCCCCAGAGTCCGCGCGTGTACGCCACCACTATCCGCACAAACCGCGTAGTGCCCGCGGAGCAGGAGAAATCTAATCGGCTGCCCCGCAGGCTGCCCCCTCAAAGCAATCGTAACTATGAGCTGCATATTTTCGGCGCACCATTGGGCAGGATGA
Organism: Pseudarthrobacter sp. NBSH8; assembly: GCF_014217545.1. Taxonomy (NCBI): domain Bacteria; kingdom Bacillati; phylum Actinomycetota; class Actinomycetes; order Micrococcales; family Micrococcaceae; genus Pseudarthrobacter; species Pseudarthrobacter sp. NBSH8. The sequence continues at coordinate 337,737 of NZ_CP043178.1, read as the reverse complement.
ATTGAATGGGAGAGCCTGTGAATCAGTTCCCGCGAAGCCGTAGTCCAGCATCTTTCCCATGTTTCGCCGACCTTGAATTCGACGAGGCCGCAAACCGTGTCCACTATCGGCAGGACCCGAATATATACCTCTTGGGTCTCGTCCATGGCGCCGGACGAGACGGTGCAATCAGAAACGGTTTCACATGGCACACTAGGGGCCTTTCACGAGTGCTCTTACCAATTGGGGGTTTGTCATTAGTTCCCGATTGGTCGCTTCTTCATCCGATCCACCCTTGAACATGGGGTTGGCGTGTGACCAGTCGGAGCTTGGCGCCACATCTCATGAAGTACCTCGCAGCCTACTCCCGATTATTTGGATTTTCCTCGGCATTGCCACCACCAGGGACGCTTCACGGAAGATTTCCTTATCGGCAGAGAGCTGACAGTGCGCCTGTTCGCCAGGGCAACGCGCCCCACTGCCATCTCACGCTCGTTGTCGTGCCGGCCGCTGCCCTGACGTACAGTGGTGTCTTTGTGCCGCCGCTTGCAGGCCTGGGCCAGGGGCGGCCCGGGGCGTCCGCAGGTCGTTTGGACGCTCCCGGAGTCTGCCTCTGGGACGGCTTCCCCCAATGTGGCGTACATTTGCGGGGATTAGTTGTCGTTCCGGCCAAGTCGAAAGACGGCGAGCTCAGTCCGCCAGTTCTTCCGCCAGCACCAGACCCTGACCGCCCGGTCCCAGGTCAGGCTCTGTTCGGAGCTCGACGGTAATGCCGGACTTTTCGAGCTCCAGTACCTTGACGGTGTTGACGCCGCGCCGGATCATCGGTGAAGGAATGTATAGGGTAGCCTGCGGCCCCACGTCCCAGTAACGGCCGAGCAGGAAGCCGTTGATCCAAACGAAGCCCTTCCCGAAGCCGGGCAACGCGAGGTAGGTGTCGGCGGGCGCCTCTGCCGCGAACTCGGCCGAAGCAAGCCTCCCGAGCTCGTCCGGACCCCATTCGGTCAAAGGCACCGGTGTCTGGGTCCAGTGGAAGGTGAAACGCTGGTTCACCAGGACTCCGTCGAGGATGCCCTTGCCGTGGCCCGTTAATGGCCCGTAATTGATCCGGCCGAGGTTTTCCACCAGGATTTCCAGCCTGGCGGGGGTGCCGGTGCCGGTGACCTTCAGGCCTTCGGCGGCGTTGGTGTCATCGAGGATGCCGGCAAAAACCCCGTCCACCCAGATGTAGGCGCGGTCGTTCAGCCCCATGATCTTCAACGGTGTTTCCGCAGGTTTTCCCGGTTGCCCCGGCAGCACGGCGTCGGCGGAATAGAGCACCATGCCGGCGTCCAGCCCGAGCTGTTCGAAGGACAGCGGCCTGACGCTCTGAACAGGTTCCCCTGCGGCACGGACCAGGTCCAACAGTTCCACGCCCGGTGCCACGGGGAGGGTCTGTGCGGGCAGCACAGGTGCCGCTGCCAGGAGTTCAGTCGGCAGTTCCGGGACGTTGTTGCCCTCCAGGCCCCGGGCGCGGAAGAACTCCGTCCGCAGGGCGTGGAACTTCGGCGTCAGCGCACCGTTCTCCGCGATGGGAGCGTCGGAGTCGTAGCTGCTGACGGTCGGCTGGAGTTTTTTGCCGTCGTGGTTGCTGCCGGATCCAAGGCCGAAGTTGGTGCCGCCGTGTGCCATGTAAATACAAACTGAACCGTCAAGGTCCAGGATCTTTCGGATCTCCGCGGCCGCGTCGGCGGCATCGCGGACGTGGTGGCGTTCGCCCCAGTGATCGAACCAGCCGCTCCAGAATTCCACGTTGAAGAACGGCTCACCCGGCCGGCGCCGCTGCCATGTGGCCACGGCTTCATCGCCGCGGCTGCCAAGGGTTGCCGTCGCCCAGGTTCCCTCGATGGCGCCGCCGTCCAGGAAGTAGTCGTTGCCGCCGTCGGCGGTGAACAGCAGCTCCGTGATTCCCCGTTCCTCCAGTGCGCGGCGGTTCCACCGGATGTAGTCGTGGTCATCGCCGTAGCTGCCGTACTCGTTTTCTATCTGCACCGCCACGACCGGACCGCCCGCTGAGGTCTGGCGGCTGGCCACGATGGGCAGAAGAAGGTCAAACCATTCCTCGATGGCCCCCGTGAAGTCTGGGTCCAGGCAGCGCAGGCCGATTCCGGGGATTCCGGTCAGCCAGGACGGGAAGCCGCCGTTGTCCCATTCGGCACATATATAGGGGCCGGGCCGGACGATCACGTCCAGCCCTTCCTCTGCGGCGAGGTCGATGAAGCGGCCAAGATCCCGCCACCCCGTGAAATCCGGTGCCTGGTCACGCCGGGGCTGGTGGAAATTCCACGCCACATACGTGTCCACGGCGTTCGCTCCCATGGCCCTGAGCTTCCGGAGCCTGTCCTGCCACTGATCCGGATGAACCCGGAAATAATGAATCGCTCCAGCCAGAATTTGGTGACGTTCCCCCGCGCGAAAAAGCACAGAGTCCCTATAATTCAGAATCGCTTTAGGCATGGGAGAAACGTTATAGCGATTCACGATGTACAGTGCTCCTCGAAATCGATCCTGACGGGCGTTTGCAGCGATCAGCTGTCTGTGGGGCCGGGAACCAGCTGGGTCTGCTCCGGCAGACCCGTGCCCCAGGGGGCCGATCCGACTGGCCGTTACGCATCGGCATCAAGAGTGACCGAACGCGACAGGTTACGCGACACATCCGGTTCAGACGAGAGGATGCCCAGCCCCCAAAGGCTGGAGGGTCAGTTCGACGTCCATGAATGCACCGCCGGTCGACGGACACCTCAGATTTGGTCATTTGAATTCTCCTCATTCCTTTGGAAGGCGGGATTATCGTCGCTACAAAACATCGGCCGGGAGGGTCCACTGTTGCAGCAGGTCCCTATCACTCTGCAAATGATTCCCCAGCCCGCCGCTTGGGCAAGATGGCTCTCCACGACTTTCTCCACCCTTCCAACATGTGACCTGAACATCATCGTTAATCGATTAACAACAATAAGTGCCCGGCAACCAACATGCAAGAGGTGGACGCTTAATCCGAGGGGTGACTAGGTCTTGTTCGGCCGGGCCAGGATCCGTGCTGCGGTCCTGACGCCCACCGCCGGGAGTGACGTCAGGACCTGGTGAAGCGGGTGGGCCTTCACAAGGGCCTCGACCCGGCGAAGACGGCGTCCCGCGATTCGCGGCAAGCATCCGGGCGAGCTGGGCAGGACGATCGTGGCCGCGTTCGGGTCGATCACGGTGACCGTTTGCTGATCCAGGCGTCGATGATCTCGCCGGCGAGGCGTTCACCCATCCGGGGCGAAAGCTTCTTGAGCCGGGTTCCCGATCCGGCGCCGACCCGCATCGCGCAAGGCTTCTGGCGTCGGCCAGGCCCGCAGTAGATCCAACACCGCCGGGTGGTCCAGGCGCGGGCCACGAGGCAGTCAGCCCGGCGTGGCCTCATGCGCTACATCGAGGTGTTCTACGACCGCTGGCGCCCGCACACGAACAACGACGGGCTGCCGCCGGCCACCGCGATAGCCGGCTTCAAGACCGGCAGCAGCCGACTTCCGGGCGCTGCCTAACCCTGAAAAACCCACCGACTGTCTCACTTCCTTGACACATCTCACTGCGAACGTCGGCCCTTGGCTGCGAACCGGACGTTCCAGGTCGGCAACGATGCTTCGGTCGGAGATGTCGACGGGGATGGCCAGTACGAGTTCATGGTCAAGTGGGATCCGAACAACTCCAAGGACGTCTCCCATGTGGGCTACACGGGCAACACCCACGTGGACACCTACAAGGCTGACGGCACACTGCTCCACCGGATCGACCTCGGCGTCGACATCCGGTCCGGCGCCCACTACACCCAGATGCTGGTGAACGACTTCGACGGCGACGGACGCTCGGAGATGATATTCAAGACAGCCACGGGAACCAAGACCACCTCCTACTATGCGGACGGCTCGGCGGCAGCCGACTACTACCAGCACATGGTGGACACGGTCATGGGCTGGAGCGACCACCCTGAGATCAAGGCCGGCAACTGGCCCGCCACCTTGGAGGAAGCGTTCGGCATCGCCCCGCACCACCAGTACCCGCTGTCCCGGTCAGATGCCGAAGCGGTGACGGACTACTTCATGGATGTCTACGCCCCGGCCCAGAGCGTCCGGAACGTGTTACGGGCCTTTGAGGGCTTCATCGTTTCCGGCCCGGAATACCTCACCGTCTTTGAGGGCGCCACGGGCATGGAACTGAAGACCGTAGCGTATGAGCCTGGCAGGCACGACGACGGCCTGATGTGGGGCGACTACGCCATGGCACGAACGAGCCCGGCAACCGCGTGGACAGGTTCCTGGCCGGCGTCGCGTATTTGGCCGGCAAGAGACCCGCCGCTGTTTTCGCGCGGGGCTACTACACCCGCAGCACGCTGGCGGCCTGCACTTGGGACGGCGCCAACCTCTCCCCGGTCTGGAATGTCGACTCCGGCTGGACGCCCATGACCAACCCTTTCAACGACAGCTCGCACGGACGGGACGGCACAGACCCCGAGTTCGGCACGCTCACCACGCAGGGCTTCCACTCCCTCAGCGCCTCCGACGTGGACAGTGATGGCAAGCAGGAAATTGTGTACGGCTCGGCAACGATCGACGACGACGGCTCGCTGCTGTACAGCTCGTCCGACACCATGCCCGGCGGCAGCGCCACCCCGGGAGAGGAGGCCCGGCTGGGCCACGGCGACGCCATGCATGTCACGGACATCGATCCCGCCCGCCCCGGCAAGGAAATCTTCACGGTGCATGAGGGCGGCACCTACGCCCCCTACGGTTACGCCATGCGCGACGCCGCCACCGGCGAGGTGCTGTTTGGCGCCTACTCCGGGAAGGACACCGGCCGCGGCATGATCGGCGACGTGGATCCCGCCGTGCCCGGCATTGAAAACTGGGCCATTGGCATGCAGTCGGCCGACGGCGACAAGCTCTCCGCCACCACCCCGGGCACCAACATGAGCATCAAATGGGCTGCCGACATGACGACGCAGATCATCAGCGGCTCCGGGGACCAGACTCCCACCATTGACGACTGGAAGCGCGGCAGGCTGCTCACCGCCACGGACACCCGGACCAACAACGGCACCAAAGGCACGCCGAGCCTCGTTGCTGACGTAGTGGGTGACTGGCGCGAGGAAATGCTGGTCCGGACGGGCGACAGCTCAGCGCTCCGGATGTACATGAGTACAGAAGTGACCAACCACAAGCTCTACACACTCATGCACGACCCGCAGTACCGGGCGGAAGTTGCTCGCCAGAACACCAGCTACAACCAGCCGTCCTACACGGACTTCTACCTGGCGCCTCCCAGGCGGCGCAGGGCATCCAGCGCTTCGTGACGTTCCTGGACCAGCAAAAGAAGCCCGATCAGGCATCCAACGTGGCACGAACAGTGCTCGAACCACCAGGCCGGAAACATTCTCCGGGCATTCGAAGGCTAGGAAGGCGAAAGCACGGCAGACTGTTGAAATGACTCTCTCACCGCTCATCATGCTCAATGACGGCTACAGCATCCCGCAGCTGGGTCTCGGTACCTGGCCGCTGGACGACGAACAGGTGACTGCCGCCGTCGTACATGCCCTGGAAGCCGGGTACCGGCACATCGATACGGCAGTGAAATACGGCAATGAAGAAGGCGTTGGGAACGGCATCCGCTCATCAGGGCTGGACCGAAGCGAAATCTTCGTCACCACCAAGCTGGATGGCCAGTTCCAAGGCGAGGACCGCGCCGCGGCGGGGCTGGAGGGGTCGCTGACCCGCATGGGACTGGACTACGTGGACCTGCTCCTGATCCACTGGCCGCTCCCGGCGCGGGATGATTTCGTGTCGACGTGGAAAACGTTCGAGCGGCTGCAGGCGGAGGGCAAAGCCCGGTCCATCGGCGTCTCCAACTTCAAGCCGGCACACCTGGAACGGCTGCTGGCTGGAAGCGACGTTGTGCCTGCCGTGAACCAGATCCAGCTGAGCCCGGCGATTACGCGCGAGGCGGAACGGCAGTTCAATGCCGGGCACGGAATTGTCACAGAATCATACAGTCCGCTGGGCGGGTCAGGGGCCAGCCTGCTGGGCGCTCCCCTGCTTGCGCAGCTGGGCGAAAAATACGACAAGACCCCGGCTCAACTGGTGCTGCGCTGGCATATTGAGCAGGGACTTGCAGTCATTCCCAAATCGGGAAATCCCGAGCGGATGCAGGAAAACCTGGACATCTTCGACTTCGCCCTGGACCGGCAGGATCTCGCGGAACTTGCCATCCTGGACGAGGGGCCAGGCGCCGGCAACGATTCGGACGCGACAGGGCACTGAGAGGGCCGCGGACATGCTTCTTGCGAGGATGCGGAGTGGCGAAAAGATACTAAGCATGATTAGGATTGAGGCAGAAGGATGAAGCGTCCCCGGGATCCGGGTACCTCCTTGATGTAGGAAGAAGGAATGAAAAAATGGGTTTCTTTGCATTTTTGATTCTTGGCCTTATTGCCGGCGCCATCGCTAAGGCAATCCTTCCAGGCAAGCAGGGTGGCGGCTGGATCATCACCCTCGTCCTGGGCGTCGTCGGCGCGTTCCTCGGCGGCTGGCTTGGCGGAATGATTTTCGGTACCGGCCTGCAGGAGTTCTTCTCGCTGCAGACCTGGTTGCTCGCGATCGCCGGCTCGATCATCGTGCTGCTTGTTTACGGCATGATCACGAAGCGCAGCGTTCGCAGCTAACTTCGTTACCGGCATGAACACCGGCCCCGGGACCTCCCGGGGCCGGTTTTCTTTCCCCCTGCCACTCGGGTCGGGGACTGACACCTTCTCAACGAGCAGGAGTTCACTATGAAATCAAAACTTCTTTTAGGTATTGGAATCGCGGCTGGTTACGTCCTGGGATCACGGTCTGGCCGGGCAGCGTACGACAAGCTCAAGGCCAGGGCTGCGAGTATCTGGGACAGCAAGCCGGTCCAGGACAAAGTCAGTGCTGCCGCGGAGGCCATCAGGGAGAAGGCTCCCGACGTGGCGGACCAGCTGGGTGAGGCCGCGCGCCGGACGGGCACAGTCATCAGCTCCGCCGTCCACCACGACGCCGCGTCGGGTAACAGCAAGTCCAAAACGTCCGACGCCGGCACTTCGGTGGGTGAATCGGTGAACCTGGGAACATCGGACGTCGAGTCCGACCCCGCGTTCAATGACAACGAGGGCCAAGACTGGACCGGTGAAGGCGGCGCCACTACTGCCGGCGCAGCGACGAGCGTTGACCCCCGGCGGGAATGATCCGGGATCGTTGCGGGGACGTTACGCGGGATTCGCCGTGTGACAAGGAAACCACGTTGAAATTGTGCTAAAAATGGTCGTTGCTGGCCGCCGCGCTCCTTGGGGGACGCGGCGGCCAACAACGTCTCAGGTCATGGCCGCATGCCCTGACTCAGGTGGCCAGCTCGGCAGCACCGAACGACACGCTGAACTGAACGCACCACAGATCAACCGAGCGGTACTTCGACAGATCCACGTCGGTGGGAAGCTGGTAAACCTGATTGCCCAGATTTCCCTTGATCAGGCCGAGGTCGTAGTAATCAGCGGAGCCGGCAGTGAACCACCCGGCCGTCCCTTCCACCACGTGCGCGGCACTTAACCAGACGTGCACGTCCGGACCGTTGGACGTAGCCAGGTTTTCGAGCGAGAGTAGCCTGGCACCGTCAGGCTGCTGGACGATCCGGACAGTTCCCGTGGTGGCGTGTTCATGGCTGATCAAAGTACCCACAGCAAGCTGCACCGGACCTGCAGGCACGGGTGCCGGCGTCTGCGTCGGCGCAAAGGGTGTAGGCGTGGCAGGTTGTGCTAGCGGTGGACCGCTGGCCACGATGGGAAGCTGTTCATCCACCTTCACATCCACAAAGAGAAGCCAGGGCTTGAACAACACAAGCCCAAGCACCAGTCCTACCGCTGCGACGGCCACCACAGCGACGATCCAGATCCGGCGTCGGTTTGGAGTTTGCGTTCCGCTCATGGGCTTTCCCGTCATGGACTCATCGTCCGCGTATCCGCCGTCCGCCGCAACGCACCAGCCACAACTGGGCGTGCGGCGTTTTGGGCGACGGCCGCAGTAGGCGCATAAATGTCGTACCCCTACGGCAGAGTATTCCTATGGAAGCTTTCGGGGATCAGCTTGCGGACGACGGCGGCACCACCGCCGCTGTGCTGACGCCCGACACCGGGGTGGCTGCGGCGATCGCCGCGGTGAACGCTGCCGCCGCTTCTGCCCCCGGGACGCTGGCGATGGCCGGCTACATCGACGCCGCCGATTTCGCCGGCTTCGTCGAGGACCTTTCCCGCACCGTGGACTACCTACAGATCCTCGCCGCCGGCGCCGTGGACCGCACCCGCACCCAGGCCATCACCGCCGCCGCCGCAACCACCCGGACCACCCGAGGCTGGATCACCGGGTGGGACAACGGCGTCGAAACCGTCCACGAAACCGACGCCGTCTGGCCCGCCGGAACCGCCGGAACCCCGGAGACAGCCACCGACACCGGTGGAACCAGATGCCCGGTGCCGCGGTCACCGGCCGATGACGGCTGCAAAACCACCGCCGAATTCCTGCGCCTCCGGCTCCGGATCGGACGCAGCGAAGCCACCCGCCGCATCCACCTCGCCCACAGCATCCTGCCGGCCACCACCCTCACCGGAGACCCCGTACCCCCAATGAGGGAACACCTCGCCGCGGCCCTCACCCCGGCCACGAACGGCCCGGCAGAGACCAGCGACAACGACACCGTCCCTGGGCCCGTGGTGTCCTCCCTCGCCGGGACCATCATCAGCGCCACCCTGGACCGCCTCAAACACCACACCACCCCGGAGAACCTGGACCGGATCGAACACGATCTCACCCACACCGCCGCCACCGCGGACCCCGACTTCCTCGCCCGCGTCGCCCGCCGCTGGGCCGACACCCTCGACGCCGACGGCACCGAACCCACCGAAGAAGCACTCCGCCACACCCAAGGCGCATTCATCCGCAAACCCCGCCGCGGCCTTCACCACCTCGAAATATTCGCCACCACCGACCAATACGAACACCTCGCCACCGTCATGAACGCCGCCACCAACCCCCGCACCACCACGGGCATAGAAACAGGCACGACCACCGGCATGGGGACCGGGGCGGCCAGCGACACCGAAGCCGCAGCCGCAGCCGACACCCCCACCACCGGGCAAGGCAATGACATCTGGCAGAACGCACACCCCGACCTGGACCGGCGCACCCGCTCCCAGAAACAACTCGACGGCATCATCGGCGCCCTCAAAGCCGCCCTCAGCACCAACCAACTCCCCACCACCGGCGGGAACCGCCCCCAAATCCTCGCCACCATCAACTACCACGACCTCCTCCCCCACCCAGCCACAGCCCAAGGCAGAGGAACGGACGCCGGCAACGGCGCAGGCACGGGCACAGGCGCGGGCACGGGCACGGGCACCTTCACCTTCACCGGGCCCGTCGCGGCAACCACCCTCCGCAAACTCGCCTGCGACGCCGACATCATCCCCGTCCTCCTCGGCACCCACGGCGAAATCCTGGAACTCGGCCGCAAAACCCGGCTCTTCACCCCCACCCAACGCCTGGCCCTGAGCGCCCGCGACCAAGGCTGCACCTTCCCCAACTGCACCATCCCAGCCCCCTGGTGCGAAGCACACCACATCACCTACTGGTCCCAACAAGGACCCACCAACGTCGGCAACGGCGCCCTGCTCTGCTCCCATCACCACCACCTCATCCACAAAGAACAATGGACCATCCACACCCGCAACGGCGTCCCCTGGTTCACACCCCCACGCCACATCGACCCCACCCAGAAACCCCAACAAAACCACTACTTCAAACCACCACCCCCGCCACCCCAACGCGAATAGACGCTGCCACAGCGCGAAAACGCGGCCACAACGCAAATGGGCGGGAATGCAGCGCAAATGGGCAGCCGCCACCGCAGGAAGGTGTGCCTCCCGGCGCACCCGTTACTAAGGCCGGGCCCGTCCGACCACGACGATGCCGTCCAGTTCTTCCGAGCGGACAGTCCTCACCGCGAAGCCCGCATGCGCCAGGATCGACGACGTCCCTGCGGCCTGCCGCTCGCTGGTTTCGATGATGAGATTCCCGCCCGGCCGCAGCCATTCGTTGGCCTCCGCAGCGACGCGGCGATGGAACTCGAGTCCGTCAGCGCCGCCGTCGAGCGACCATAAGGGTTCGTGCTCGCGGGCCTCATGGGGCATGGAATCGATAGAACTGGTGGGGACGTAGGGGGCGTTGACAGCCAGCACACTGATCCGGCCCTTGATGGTGGGCGGCAGTGCCTCGAACAGGTCGCCCTGGTGAACGTCACCACCCGCACGGCCGATGTTCCGGCGGGCGCAGGCCACCGCCGCCAGGTCAATATCCGCCGCATGGAGTTCCAGGTCTGCAATCCGGGAGGCTATGGCAGCACCCACAGCACCCGACCCGCAACAGAGGTCCACGACTACGTCGGGTTCCGAACCATCCAGGCGCTCCCGCATCGGGTCCGCCGAGAGCAGGGATGCGGCCTCAGTCACCAAGAGCCCGGTCCGGCGGCGCGGAACAAAAACCCCGGCATCGAGCTCAATCCGGAGTCCGCAGAACTCTGCCCAGCCGAGGATGTGCTCCAGTGGATACCCGGCAACGCGCTTCCCCACCGCCGAAGCGATCCGGGCCGGACCGGACATTGCCGCCAGGAGAAGTTGGGCTTCCTCCTCCGCAAAGACACACCCGGCCGAGCGAAGCCGCTCAGCGATCCCCAAAAGGGACTCAACGTGAAGTTCAGTGGCTGACATGGGTACACCTTCCGCGAACTGAGGGGCTCCGGGCACCATCGCCCGCCTCTGAATGTACGCGAACCTTGGCTCCGGCGGCATGTCTGAAAGGACTGGATGTATTCAGCGCAAGCGCTTACAGTGTGCCGTGGTTCACATGGCGATCGTTCTGTGATTGCCAGTGCGAACCGCACATTTACCCGTCAACTGACCCCACCCAATCGCAACTCCAACAGCAGCCTGTACCGCAACGCGGCTACCAGGAAAGTCTCCCTGACGTGAACGCACCCGCAGACAACGCCTCAACTACCCCGCGACATCGTGGCCGGTCTGTTCGTCGCAGCCATGCTCGTGTCGACTTCCGTCCTCCCGGCGCACACCGTGCCAGGCCCGAAGGACCCGGGTTGGCGCCGGCGGAGTCTTTGGCGGTGGGAACATCTCCTACACCCACGACGGCGGCCCGGCCACCTTCCGCTACGACCAGGTCACCCACCTGCTCACGACGGGCTAGGGCTGGTCACCGCAGGCTACGGCTTGTCGCGGGCCTGGGTGCGTACGGTTTGCCCCTAGCTCGTGACGAACCGTCTAATGGCGAGTTCGGCAGTGGGCGGCTCGCCGAAGAACTGCCGCTGAAGAGTGGTGTCCGCGACGCCTGGCTGCCCAGCATGCCGGTGCCTCCCACGACGAGGACTGGCCCGTCGGTCATTGGGGATCCCCCAGCGCTTCAGAGACGGCACCCAGCAAAGCGTTGAACCGTGGGTTGGCAGGGAGGTCGTCGATGAACACCGGCTTTCCGTCCGGATCACCGAGCGGGACCTGCCAGTTTGGGTACAGCGCCTCAGTGGTGCCGGGCTGGTTCTGCACCCGCCGCTCCCCCACGGCATCCACCAGCGCCACGCCAAGAAGGACCGACGGCGTCTGGGCCAGCAGGCGGTGCAGCGCCTCTATGGTGCGTTCTTCGCTGCCGGTGCTGCCGTCGTTCCCGTCGGCGGAGGCGCCGGCCGTGCCCCCATCCGCGGGCAGTAGGCCGCGTTCCCGCAGCAGCCCCATCATCTTTTCCAGCGTTGCCGTGTGCTCCGTCCGTTCCTCCGCCTCAGAGCGTTCCAGGAGGCCCAGCCTGCTGCGGAGCGCCACGTGGTCGCCCGCCAGGTAGCCCGCGGTGGGCGGCAAGTCGTGGGTGTTGACGCTGGCGAGGGCCTGCGTCCGGTAGCGTTCCGGTGGCAGGGGCGAATCGCCGTCGTTCTCGAACCAGAGGATGGAGGTGCCCAGGATGCCGCGGGCAGCCAGGTAGTCGCGCACCCACGGTTCGAAGGTTCCCAGGTCCTCGCCGATCACCACGGCGCCGGCACGCTGGGCTTCCAGTGCCAGGATGCCGATCAGTGCTTCGTGGTCGTACGTGACGTAGGCGCCGTCGCGCGGGGAGTTGCCAGCCGGCACCCACCAGAGGCGGAACAGGCCCAGCACGTGGTCCACCCGGATGCCGCCGGCGTGCCGGAGCACGCTGGAGAGCATGTTGCGGAACGGTGCATAGCCGGCCTCCGCCAGGCGGGAGGGATGCCACGGCGGCTGGTTCCAGTCCTGGCCCAGCTGGTTGTACATGTCCGGCGGCGCCCCCACGCTGATCCCGGGAGCCAGGACGCCACGAAGGGTCCAGGCGTCGGCGCTGCTGAGGTCAACGCCCACGGCGAGATCGTGCACCACACCCAGCCGCATCCCCGCCCGTCGCGCCGCCTGCTGCGCGTTCTCAAGCTGTTCGTCGCAGATCCACTGCAGCCAGCGGTGGAACCCGATCCTATCCGCCAGCTTCCCACGCAGCGACTCCGCTTCGGGCGAGCCCAGAGCGCAGTCCGGATCGGTCCACAGCGGATGGTCCGGTGCCAGGTCTTCCCGGATGGCGGACCACAGGGCGAAGTCATCCAGCCCGGAGCCGGAGATCCGGCAGAATTCGTCGAACGCTGCCTGCCGCGCCGGCGAGCGCCGGGCGTGATACAGCAGTTCGAGGGCCTGGAGCTTGGCGGCGTACACGGCATTGCGGTCCAGCCGTTCGCCGTCCTTGTTCAGGACCTGGACCTGCTCCTGCAGCCTGTCCACCGTTGCGCGCTTGCGCGCCTTCAGATAGGCGATTTCCGGGATGGCCTCCACCCGGATGTACAGCGGGTTGAAGAAGCGCCGCGTGGACGGCGAGTAGGGCGAGGGCTGGACCGGCGGCACGGGTTCCGCGGCGTGCAGCGGGTTGACCAGGACATAGTCCGCACCACGGGCGCCGCTGAGCGTGGCCAGATCCGCGAGGTCGGCGAAGTCGCCGATCCCCCAGGACCGCTTGGACCGCACGGAGTAGAGCTGCGTGGCCAGGCCCCATCCCCGACGCTCCATCAGGGAATCGGCGGTGGTGAGCCGCGCCGGAACCACCACCAGCGCACCCTCGGCTACGACGCCGTCGGACTCTGCCCTCAGCGTGTGCCAGCCCAGCGGCAACCCCTCCGGTACCGCGAAGGTGGCCCGGCCGGTGGCCACGCCATCCACGTCCTGTGGCGCCACCCAGAGATCCTGCGGGACGGCGTCCACCGGCTCGCCCGTTCCCGTTTCAAGCTCCACATGCAGGCGGGCCGTGGCACCGTCCCGGATGTGGACGGGAACCAGCGCGGATTCGCCCTGCTGAACCACGACGGCGGGGGGCAACATCCGCCGCCACGGCGCCACTTCCGCCTCGACCAGGGCATTTTCGATCAGTTGGTTCGTGTGAGCGGGGACGCCGAGCGCTGCCAGGACCTTGATCAGCGTCTCCGCGGAGACGCTGTGCGGCCGCCCGTCCCAGCCGTGGAACGCTGTGCCCACGCCGTGAGCGTCCGCCAAACTCTGGAGGAGTTGATGGTCCACGGGCTCATGAACGACGGCATCGCCGCCGCCCGACCGTGCCGGCGTGCCGAAAATCTGAGCGTGCTGCTGGTCTGGAGTCTTCATGGAATGTCCGCCTCGCCTGGTGTGTTGGGCCCGAACCTACATTGCTTGTTGACGCACGGGAGCAACACGCCCCCGCGCACGACTGTTGCAGCCAACGATAGCCGGGCGGCAGCCTTCAGGGCGCCGAATCCCGTATTTTCAGGACGAAGCCCGCCTCCGCGTGGACCCCGCCTGCCCTCGCTTCGAGCCCGTTAATCCGGTCGATCAGCAGGCCGATGGACCGTTCGGCAATCTCGTCCATGCCGGGCGACACGGTGGTAAGCGACGGCGAGGCGAACCGTGCCTCCTCGATATCGTCAAAGCCCACCACCGCAACCTCGTTTGGCACCTTCACGCCACGGACCAGCAGTTCATGCATGGCGCCCAAGGCGAGGGCGTCGTTCAGGCCGAAGACGGCGTCGAACGAAATTCCGCGCTCCAGGAGGCCGGCGACGGCGGCTGCTCCCCCGTCGCGGCGCCATTCACCGGGGGCCACCAATGCGGGGTCAAACGGGACGCCGGCGTCCTCCATTGCGCTCCGGTAACCGTTTAGCCGCAGACCGGCAGAGCCCGCGGACTCACCGGGCCGGGCGCCGAGCACGGCGATACGACGGCGGCCTCCCGCCAGCAGGTGGGCGGTGAGGGCGTGGGCGGCGTCCCGGTTTCTCATGGTGACCAGATCCAGCCGAGGATCCAGAATGTGCTCGCCGAGCAGCACCACCGGCTTTGTGCCGCGGTGGGAGGCGACGGCGTCGGCCCCCACGACCAGGGGCGTGAACAGCAGGCCATCGGTCAGCTGCCGCAGCGGACCTTGCAGGGCACCGAGTTCGTTGGCTTCCAGGGCGCCGGATTGTTGCACGAGCACCCGGTAGCCGCGCTGCTCCGCCGCCGTCATCACCCGCGAGGCCAGTTCAGCGTAGTACGGTGCTGCGAGGTCGGACAGCAGCAGGCCCAGCATGTGGGTCTTCCCCGAGCGCAAGCTGCGGGCCGTCAGGTTCGCCTCGTAGCCCAGTTCGGCGATGGCGTCCTGGACCCGTTGCCTGGTGGCCGGCCGGATGAACTCGTAGTCGTTGAGCACGTTCGACACGGTCTTCAACGACACCCCGGCCGCGCGCGCCACATCGTTCATGGTCACTGCCATGGTTGGTCAGCCCTAGACAGCCTTGGCCGCCGCCTTTGCTGCCTGTTTGCTGGCCCGCACCTTAACGAGCGATTCAGGACTCACGATGTCCGCAACCGAAAGGAAGGCGTTGTCCTGGCCGTAATGGCCGGCGGCCTCGCGCCAGCCGGAGGCGCTCAGCCCGCGCTGCTTCCCGAGGAGTGCAAGGAAGATTTTTGCCTTCTGCTCCCCGAATCCTGGCAGTGCCTGCAGACGGCGCAGCACCTCCGGGCCGTCGGGATCGCCCTTGGTCCAGATCAGCGTCGCGTCGCCGTCCCAGTCCTGCTGCACTGTTTCGGCGAGCGCCTGGACGCGACCCGCCATCGAACCAGGGAACCGGTGCACCGCGGGCCGCTCCTTGAACACCTCAACGAACGCCTGGGGTTCATACGCGGCAACGGCGGCCGGGGCAATGGACCCGATCCGGGCCCGGATCTTCTCCGGCCCGGCAAAGGCGGATTCCATGGTGATCTGCTGGTCCAGCAGCATTCCTGTCAGCAGCGCGAACGCGTCATCAGTCAGCAGTTGGTCGGCGGCCGGGTCACCGGTGATATGCAGTTCCATGGCCCTCATCTTTCCACCTCCCGCGGCTAGGAATCGAGGGCCAGCCGGATCATGGACCAGGACACCGCCGGGAGTTCCGCGGTGAGCCATCCGCCGTCCGCCTTGACGCTCACGTTCCGCGCAGGCAGGACCGACGTCGAGTCCTCCACCGTCGCCTGCCAGTGCGGGTCCTTGTTCGTGTAGGTGACCGCTTCCACCACCCGGACACTGCCGAGGCCGGCGACGGCGGCGTCCAGGGTCAGGGCGTCCGTCGCCGAGCGGTTCACGGCGAAGATGACTGCCTCGCGTTTATCGGCGTCGAGCGTTGCCACCGCGGACAGGGCGGCGAAGGCCGCCGTTGTGTCGCCGCTGACCAGCGAGGATTCGACGGCGAGCTGCAGCACCGTACCGGCGGCGTGGCGGCTGGTGAGGGCAAGGGGTGGAAGGTGGTCTGCTTCCACGCCCGTCCTCCCGGTTCGGTCATGATGGGGGCAATGACGTTGACCAGCTGGGCCAGGCTCGCTGCGTGCACGCGGTCCGTGTTGCGCAGCAGCATGATCAGAAGATCGCCTACGACGACGGCGTCCGCCACGGTGTATTTGTCCTCCAGCAACACCGGGGCCACCGGCCAGTCCGAGCCGGTTGGCGACTTTGATTCGGCGCGGCTCATGTGCCAGACGTTCCACTCGTCAAAGGAAATATTGACCTGCTTGTCGGACTTCTTCACCGACTTCACGTGGTCGATATGGGCCACGATGTCCCGGATGAAGGACTCCATTTTGTGTCCGGCAGCCAGGTGTTCCTGCAGGTCACCGATGTCCTCAAAGTACTGGTGGGCGGAAATCAGGTCCACGAGGTCGTAGGTCTCAGTCAGCACCACGCGCTCCCACTCGCCGAAGGTGGGTATGGTGGGCGCCGAACTGCCGCAGACCACCAGCTCAAGATCAGGATCAACCATGCGCATGCCGCGGGCGGTGTCTGCGGCGAGCCGGCCGTATTCGAGGGCGCTTTTGTGCCCGATCTGCCATGGTCCGTCCATGTCGTTGCCCAGGCACCACATTTTGATGCCATAGCCGCTGTCAGCTCCGTTGGCCTTGCGCTGGTCCGAGAAGGCCGTGCCACCGTCGATATTGCAGTATTCGAGCAGGTCCAGCGCCTCCTGGATCCCTCGCGTGCCCAGATTGACCGCCATCATCGGTTCCACTCCCGCCTTGACCGACCAGTTGGCGAACTCGTCGACGCCCACGGGGTTGGGGTCAGTGGAGTGCCAGGCCAGGTCAAGCCGTGCCGGGCGCTGTTCCACGGGCCCCACGCCGTCTTCCCAGCGGTACCCGGACACGAAGTTGCCGCCCGGGTACCGGACTGTGGAAACACCGAGTTCGCGGGTCAGTTCCAGGACGTCCGTGCGGAACCCGTCCGCGTCCGCCGTGGGGTGCTCCGGCTCGAAGATGCCGGTGTAGACGCAGCGGCCAAAAACAAGTACTACCTAATTTGAAAAACAAGTACCGATTACGCGTTCGCCGGGGACCACGTCCGAACTACCGTCGACTAGGAGCACAGACTCGCACATCGCATTGGATTGGATGTCTCACTAGGGGGTTGTGAGAAGGATGAATACACGACCTGGCAACCGCGTTTTCCCGTCCCAAGTGGCACGGGAAGTAAGCGGGGCCGGCGACGAGGAGGTCTTCGAGACCAAGGCCTCTCCCCCAGCCGTCGCCGGCCCTCCATTCTCCACTGGTCACATCCACCGCCCGCCACCAGCCGGATCCCGGCGACCCACGGCGAGCCGGACATGAAGTCCCGTTCCGAAGCGCCCCAGGCACACTCGTCGGCAGGCAGGCGTCCGCCGCTTGCTCATCCGACGCCGCACGCCATCCAGCATGGAGTCCCCCATCCGGGGCCGGCAGCAACCACGGACCGCAGACCCAGCCCGGCACCGGGCGATCATCCGGGCACGGACTCGGCCGCGAAAGCGATTACCACCGGGATGGTCGGGGCCAACGGGCTTATCCCCGATCTGGTCACCGGCTCGACGGACCTGACCGACTCCTTGGAGACCCTGGTCCACCTCGCGGCGGCCGCGCTGAGCCAGCTCGCCGGTGTCCCCATCGAATGTGCCCTGGTCCTGAACCGGGTCAAACGCGCCAGAGCCACCGCCGGAACAGGCACAAGGCCCGTATCCTTGGCCCGGCTGGAAGGGGAGGTCGGCGAAGGCCCCCTGACCGAGGCCCTCACCGGGACGGGTACCGCGGCCATGAACCACGTGGACTCCGACTTCCGCTGGGCACGCTACAGGCCGTACCTCCAGGACGCCGGGTTCGCCAGCGTCCTGGGACTTCGGCTTTCCCTGGATGAGGGCACCGAAGCTGCCATCGCCTTCTTCGCGGCCAGCTCCCAGGCGTTCCCGCTGCCCGTGATCGCCGAGGCCCGCAGCTTCACTGACCTGGCGTCCCGCGGCCTCAGGTTGGCCCTTGAGCTGCAGTCGGCCAGCACCAGGGCGTCGGATCTGCAGTCGGCCCTGGAAAGCCGGACGTCCATCGATATTGCCTGTGGCGTCATCATGGCGCAGAACAGGTGCTCCTACAACGACGCGATTGCCATCATCTCCAAGGCATCCAGCCACAGGAACATCAAGCTCCGCAAGGTGGCCGAGGGCATCCTGGCCAGCCTGCCGGGCGGTGCGCCGGACACTCATTTCGAACATTAGGCTCCCGCTTTACGACAGAAGACCAGAGACGGAGTGTCTCTGGTCTTCTGTGTGGGTGGGCCCTGTGGGGATCGAACCCACGACCCACGGATTAAAAGTCCGATGCTCTACCAACTGAGCTAAAGGCCCCAGCTGACCGTCAAAACGACCGATCAGCCCAGTCCATTTCTGGACGTAGAATACTTTACCCCACACACGGGGCGGGTTTGGCACGCAGGCGTGCGCCGCCGTCGTACGTTCCGCATTCCGCGCAGTGCCACCGGCGCAGGCACGGTCTATCCCGGCTGCGAACAGCACTCGATTTCCCGCGCGGCACAGGAGTAGCGTGGGGGCATGAGCGAACAAGCAGGACCCAGTCACTACGGCGGAGCCAACCGGCATCACAAGCCCAAGCCGTTCGCCCCCATCGATTTTGAACCGTTCGCCGGCGGACCGGATCCCGCGCGGGTGTCCGAGGCCGCCCACCTCGCCGCCCAGGCTCTGGTCCGCCACGGACGCGACAGCGACGACCCCGTCATCACCGAACGGCTGGTCAAGCTGACGGACGAACAGGGGCTGGAGGCCATCGCAGAGATGTGGGCGGAAAGCCCCGCGCGTTCGCTGCCCGGTGCCCTCTGGCGGCTTTACGCCCTGCGCGCGGCCACCGTCCAGGACCCGGAACGGATCTCCGTGTACTTCCGCGCGGGCAAGGACACCGCTCAGGTCTCCCATGTAGTGGCCGGCGCCGCGGAACCGCCTGGAGCCGAAGAAATGCGGGCCATGGCGGACGCCATTCTTTCCGGAGCGTTCGACGGCGAGTTCGACGTCGCGCTGGAGCGTTCTGCCGCGTTCTGCCGTGTGGTGGCGCTTGGCCAGGCGACCATCGCCGACGGCGCCGAGCTCGGCAACGAAGCCCACGCCAGCAAGCTCACGCGCAACTCGCACCAGCTCGTGAAGACCGCCGAGGACCTTGAGCACGCGGCGAATGCCTGGCGACTGGGCGAGCTCGACTGAACCACCTGCGCCCATCTGTCAATGTTGACTTGGGCGGGGCAACGTAGAACACTGAAACTGGTGCCGAGCCGCGAAACCCCCGGGCTTCAACAATTAGCCGCCTAGAGCGGCCTACCGCCGAGAGGCGTATCCGGTTCGGCACCATTTTTATGCCTGTTTTCAGGCCACGGCCGCCGGCCGCTAGAATCAACACAGTTGCTGGCCTGCGTCAAGTCACAAGCGGGCGGCCCACCAACCCTGCACATCCCCGGAGACCGGTATCCCAACGTGAAGCTGCGCCTTTTTCCCCAGGAGCCCGCAGGGCTGACCTTGCTGTCCCAGATGGCCCAGCAAATTGTGCATGCCAGCGCCACCATGGCAGAGATCCTGGGCGTACCCGCCACTGAGCACGCCAAGCTCGTGGACGACATGCACGACCACGAAGCCAAGTCCGCCGAACTGCATTTCGCCCTGCTCACCCACATGCGCACGAGCTTTGTGAACCCGCTCCCCCGCGAAGACATGTACGCTCTGTCCCGATACCTGAACGAGGCCCTCGAAAAACTGGACGGCGCTGCGGAGCTTGTGTCCCTGTATCAGCTTGACCGCCTGCCCCGGCGCGCCGCAGACCAGCTCGAGATCATCAGCCGGCAAGCCGAGCTCACCGTGGACGCCATGCGCCAGCTCAACAACCTCGACGACCTCGAGGATTACTGGATTGAGATTCTCAGGCTGGCTAAACGCGCCGAACGGACCCACCGGATCTGGGTAGCTGACATGATCCGGGACATGAAGTGGGCGCAGTATTCCCGTAACCGCGACGTCGCCAACCAGCTGGTCGAAGTCACTAAGGACATGCGCCGCATCGCTACCCAGGTAGGCAGCATCATCGTCAAGGAATCCTGACGTGACAGCAGTGATTTTCGGCGTTGTGGTGCTGTTGACCGCAACGTTTGCCTTCCTCAACGGCTTCAGGGACGTCTCAACGTCCGTGGCGTTGGCTGTCCGCACCAGGGCGCTGACGCCCAGCGTGGCCGTGCTGCTGGCCGCCTTTTTCAACTTTGTGGGCGCCCTGATCAGCGCCACCGCAGTGGTTGTCATAAGCCACACCTGGATTCACCTGCCGGATGGACAAAGCGGCCTCAGCATCCTGGTGGCAGCCTTGGCCAGCGCCTGCGCCTGGGGACTGCTCATGTGGTGGCGCGGCATCCCCGCGTCCTCCACGCACGCACTGGTGGGCGGCCTGGCCGGGGCCGGACTCGCCAGCCTGGCCGTGGGCGGGGTGGGAGTAGGCGGCGTTGACCAGTCCCTGCTGTTCCAGGTTCTCCTGCCCCTGATGCTCTCGCCCGCCGTCGCTTACGTTGGTGCATATCTGCTGGTTTTCCCCGTCACCTGGGCCGCGCGGTATGCCCAGCCGAACGTCATCAACGAGCGCTTCCGCCGCAGCCAGGCCATCGCGGCCGGTGCCGTAGCGTTCGGCCACGGCCTGCAGGACGGCCAGCGGGTGGGTGCCGTACTGCTGCTTGCCCTGCTCGCGGCGGGCTATTCCGACGGCGAGAGTATCCCCCTGTGGGCGGCGCTGGTTTCCGCCGTGATGATCACTGCCGGAACACTTTTTGGCGGCTGGCGGATCTCTTACACCATCGGCTACAAGATCACCAGGGTGGACCCGCTACGGGGCTCCGTGGCCCAGACCTTCAGCGCCGCCATGCTGTTTGTCGGCGCGATCGCGCTTCAATGGCCCCTCTCGACCACCCACACCGTGACGGCTTCCGTGTTGGGGGCCGGCGAAAACCAGCACTTCTCAGTCACTAACCGGAAGCTGGTCATGCAGATCCTGGCGCTCTGGGTCCTTACCCCCGCGGCAACCGCGGCAGGGGCGTTCGTGCTGGCCCTGGCGTTGTCACCATTGGCTGCCTGAGGGCAGGCCTTAGACGCCGCATTTGGCGGCGGTGGGGCTCAGCCGAAGCGGCCGGAGACGTAGTCCTCGGTGGCCTTCATACTGGGGTTGCTGAAGATGTTCTGGGTGTTCCCGTATTCGATCAGCTTGCCCGGCTTGCCGGTTCCGGCAATGTTGAAGAACGCCGTCTTTTCCGAAACGCGCGCGGCCTGCTGCATGTTGTGGGTCACGATCACCACGGTGTACTGATCCTTGAGATCGTTGATGAGGTCCTCGATGGCCATCGTGGAGATCGGGTCCAGGGCCGAGCACGGCTCGTCCATGAGGATCACCTGCGGTTCCACGGCGATGGCACGGGCGATGCACAGACGCTGCTGCTGGCCACCTGACAGGCCGGATCCGGGCTTTTCCAGGCGGTCCTTAACCTCGTTCCAGAGGTTGGCACCCTGGAGGGACCTCTCCACAAGGATGTCGGCCTCGCCCTTGGATATCTTCTTGTTGTTCAGCTTCACGCCGGCCAGCACGTTGTCCCGGATGGACATGGTGGGGAACGGGTTGGGCCGCTGGAAAACCATGCCGATCTGCGAACGCACCGTCACCGGGTCCACCCCGGGTCCGTAGAGGTTGTCCCCGTCCATAAGGACTTCGCCTTCGACGCGGGCGCCCGGCAGCACTTCGTGCATTCGGTTCAGGGTGCGAAGGAACGTGGACTTGCCACAGCCTGAGGGGCCGATGAAAGCCGTCACGGACTTGGCTTCGATGTTGATGCTGACGTCCTCCACGGCCAGGAAATCGCCGTAGTACACGTTCAGGTCTTTGACGTCGATGCGCTTAGACATGATGTTCCTTCACTTGCTGGGGTACGGATTGAAGTCTATGATTTGGCCGCGAGGACCGGAATCCCAAGCTGAATATTTTTCAGCGGCCGGTCTTGGGTGCGAAGATCCTGGCGATCAGCCGGGCGCCCAGGTTCAGGACCATCACCAGGATGATCAGCACCAGGGCGGCCCCCCAGGCCCGCTGCGAAGACGGGTCCGGGTTTGCCGGCGACGTGGGGTTCAGGATCTGGGTGTAGATGAACGTCGGCAGGGAGGCCATCCAGCCGCCGAACACGTTGTTGTTGATGCTGGTGGCAAACCCGGCGGTGACCAGGATGGGCGCGGTCTCGCCGATAACGCGGGCGATCGCCAAGGTGACGCCGGACGCGATGCCGGAGATCGCCGTCGGAATAACCACCTTGATGATGGTGCGCCACTTGCGCACGCCCAGCGCGTAGGCTGCTTCGCGCAGTTCGTTGGGGACGATCTTCAGCATTTCCTCGCTGGAACGCACCACCACGGGGATCATCAGGACGGAAAGCGCGACGGCGGCGACGGCACCGGTTTTGGTGCCGGGCCCAACCACGGCGAAGAAGAACGCTGCGGCAAAAAGGCCGGCCACGATGGACGGGATGCCGGTCATAACGTCCACAAAGAACGTGATGGCGCGGGCCAGCCGGCCGTCGTTGCCGTACTCCACCAGGTAGATGGCGGTCAGCAGGCCGACGGGCACAGAGATGACGGTGGCGACCAGCGTCATCTGCACCGTACCCACCAGTGCGTGGTAGATGCCGCCGATCACGGGGGCGCCCTCTTCGACAGCCTTATTGTCGTAGGCGCCGGTGACGCCGTTCATGGAGTTGGTGAGGAAACCCGGGGCGATCAGGCCGGGAACACCGTTGACCAGAACCGTCCAGATTACGGAGATCAGCGGGAGGAGCGCGACCAGGAATGAACCCACCACGAGGCAAGTCGCCAGCTTGTCCTTGGCTTTACGGGAGCCCTCCACAACAGCGCTCCAGCCCACCAGGCCGGCGGTGAAGAGGATGGCCGAGACAATGCCCCAGCCGAACGCATTAAAACCGATCAGGGCCAGGATCGCGGCACCCACGATGAGCGCGAGCGCCAGGACAACGTACGGCGCAAAAGGAGGCAACTGGCCCTTGGTCAGGGCTGAACGCTTGCTGCGCACGGGAGTGAGAGTGGAGGACATTTAGTTTGCTCCCGAGAATTCTTTGTGCCGGGTGATGATCCAGCGGGCGATCATGTTGACTCCCAGGGTGATCACAAACAGGACCAGGCCGGCGGCGATCAGCGTGCTGACCTTGAGGCCGCTGGCTTCGGGGAAGTTCAGGGCGATCTCCGCGGCGATGGTCTGGTTGCCGGACGTGATCAGGCTGGCGGTCAGGGCACCGGAGGAGAGGACCAGGGCAACCGCCATGGTCTCGCCCAATGCGCGGCCCAGGCCCAGCATCACGGCGCTGATGATGCCCGGACGGGCGAACGGCAGGACCGACATTTTGATCATTTCCCAGCGCGTCGCGCCGAGGGCCAGGGCGGCTTCCTCATGCAGCTTGGGGGTCTGCAGGAAGATTTCACGGCTCAGGGACGTGATGATCGGCAGGACCATCACCGAGAGCACAATGCCCGCGGTCAGGATGGTTTTGCCAGTGGCAGAGGCGGGGCCCTGGAAGATGGGCAGCCAGCCCATGTTCCCGGCCAGCCAGTTGTAGGCCGGGGATATTTCCTTGGCGAGGAATGCCGCGCCCCAGGCGCCGTAAACCACTGACGGGATGGCGGCCAGGAGGTCCACGACGTAGCCGAGGCCGGAGGCGAGTCCGCGCGGGGCGAAGTGCGAGATAAACAGGGCAACGCCGATGGCGACGGGTGTTGCGATCACCAGGGCGATGACGGCGGCAATGAGGGTGCCAATAACGATCGGCCAGATGTAGGCGAAGAAGCCTTCGCCGCCCTGGATTTCGGCTGCCGGGGCAGTGAGCGCCGGAATGGCCTGGACAACAAGGAACAATGCCACGCCGAACAGGACGGCGAGGATGAGGCACCCGGCGGCCAGGGCGGCGCCGGAAAAGATCTTATCCCCGGCGCGGCCTGCGCCCTGGGAACTGCTCAGGGGGGTGGCGGTCATTCCAGACCCTTCGGTTGTTGGTGGTGCCTAAATCGAGCGTACAAAGCCAAGTTCCCCGCCCCGCCTTTCGGCGTGGCGGGGAACGTGGTTCAGGGACAGGTACTAGGACTTGACCTTGATGGATTCGATGGCCTTGACGGCTTTCTCGGCGAGGGCCGAGGAGAGCGGCGCGGACTTCGCGGAGTCAGCAGCTGCCTTCTGGCCGGCGTCGGAAACTACGTAGCTTTCGAAGGCCTTGACGAGGTCAACGGTTTCCTGCTTGTCGTAGGTGGTGCAGACAACGTGGTAGGAAACCAGGACGATCGGGTAGGCGCCCTTGGCAGTGGTCTTGCGGTCCAGCTTGATGGCGACGTCCGTGGCGGAACGGCCCTCGACAGGCTTGCCGGCTTCGACAGCCTTGGCAGCGGCATCGGCGGAGATCTTGACGAACTCCTCGCCCACCTTGATGGAGGCGGTGCCCAGCTTGCCGCCCACGGCGGAGTCATCCGCATATGTCACGGCGCCCGGGGTGTCGGTGACAGTCTTGACAACACCGGAGGTTCCCTTGGCGTTCTCGCCCTGCAGGGTTGCGGGCCACACGCCGGAAGCCTTGTCGGTCCAAACCTCGGCAGCAGCCGCGGCGAGGTACTCGGTGAAGTTGGTGGTGGTACCGGAATCGTCAGAGCGGTTAACCGGGGTGACCTTCAGGTCCGGCAGGGTGACGCCGGCGTTCAGGGCAGCGATCGCGGGATCGTTCCAGTTGGCAACCTCGCCGCGGAAGATCCTGGCTACGGTGGCGGCGTCAAGCTTCAGCTCGGTAATGCCGGGGAGGTTGAATGCCACAGCGATCGGGGAGATGTAGACCGGGATGTTGATGGCGCCTTCGGGGCCGCACTTGGCCATGGAGCTGGCCAGCTCTTCATCCTTGAGGTACGCGTCTGAGCCGGCGAACTGCGCCGAACCGTCGATAATCGCCTTGCGGCCTGCGCCGGAACCGTCCGGGGAGTACTGTACGGTGGCGCCTGAGTTGGCAGCGGCGAAGCCAGCCTTCCAGGCGTCCATGGCTGCACCGGTGGAGGATGCTCCAATGCCGGTCAGCGTGCCGGTGACCGTGGTGCCGGCAGCAGTCTGCTT
This sequence comes from Pseudarthrobacter sp. NBSH8, assembly GCF_014217545.1. Taxonomy (NCBI): domain Bacteria; kingdom Bacillati; phylum Actinomycetota; class Actinomycetes; order Micrococcales; family Micrococcaceae; genus Pseudarthrobacter; species Pseudarthrobacter sp. NBSH8. Next base: position 312,635 of record NZ_CP043178.1, on the reverse strand, counting down.
GCCCGCAGGCGTGTTGCCCGTGGCGTTGTCTGAACCGCAGGCGGTGAGCGCGAGTGCGCCGGCAGCGATTACAGCAATAGCCGCGTGGCGGCCGAAACGGAGTGCCTTCACTAGATGTACCCCTTCCAGGGTTATTCAGTTGCGGGCAGGGCCGGAGACGCCCTGCAGCGCGATGCGTATGTTTTGTACCTTCTATGAAGTTATGTGCCGCAGGTTAAGCGATGGGCGGCCACAGGTGAACAGAAGATTAACGACGGCGGCATATTGGCTTACAACTGCGGGGCCACCATTGCGCGTGCCACACTTTCGGCCTTAGGTGCCCGGGCGGCAAATAGACTGGTGGGCATGGCCGCAGCAGCAGGACTCTCAGCAAGCAGGCGATTCCTGCGCGGCCGCATCCGCACCGGCCTGGTCCGGAGCCGGAACTCGCTGGTCCCCGCCGTCCAGATGACCGCCTGCGCGGTGGGGGCGTACGCCTTCGCCGAATACGTCCTGGGGCACTCCGGCCCCCTCTTCGCGGCCACATCGTCACTGATCGCACTGGGCTTCTCGCGTGACCCGCGGCTGCGCCGGGTGATGGAGGTGGGCCTCGGTTGCACCATCGGGATCGCGGTGGGTGATCTGCTGCTGCACTGGCTGGGCAGCGGCATCTGGCAGGCCGCCGTCGTCCTTCTGTTCTCCATCCTGCTGGCCCGCTTCCTGGACAGCGGCAACATCTTCACCACGCAACTGGGGCTGCAATCCTTGCTGGTGGTACTGCTGCCGGCGCCGGACGGCGGGCCGTTCACCCGCAGCATTGACGCCATTGTTGGCGGGGTGTTTGCGCTCCTGGTGACCATCCTGATTCCGAAGGATCCGCGCCGGGAGCCCCGCAAGGATGTACGGAAGCTGCTCCACGAACTGGCCGAGGTACTGCGGGAATGCGCCTCCGCACTGAGCAACAGCGACTCCACCCAGGCGTGGCACGCGCTGATCCGCGGCCGGAACTGCCAGCCGCTGGTGGACGCGATGCGCCACTCCCTCCGCGCTTCCGGCGAGGTGGCCACGCTCGCGCCGGCCCACCGCCGGCACCGCGACGAGTTGGACCGGCTCAAGCAGTCACTGGACTCCATCGACCTTGCGCTCAGGAACAGCCGCGTCTTCGCACGGCGGCTGACCAGCGCCATCAACCATGCCGCACTGTCCGATGAGGCAACCGAGAACATTGCAGAGGTGCTGGAGGATACGGCGGCTGCGATTGATGAACTCTCGCTGGGCCTTGCCGAGACGCACGACGGCGCGCGGCGCGCCCATCTGCGGACCGCCCGGCAGGACTTCAGCGAGGTTGCGCTGCGGCTGCACCCGAGGCTGCTGGAAGTCCAGCGGCTCGAGGGTGAGACTGTGGTGATGCTGTTCCGGCCGCTGATGGTGGACCTCCTGGAGGCCACGGGCATGGATCCGATCGAGGCGAGGGACGTGCTGCCAGGCTTGTAGCGGGCCGACGGGCTGGGCCCACGCCTGCAGGGTTCCCTGGCCGAGCTTGCGAGGTTAGGGGGCAGGTGGGGAGGATTGTCGGTGCCCGCCAGTAGGGTGGAACCCATGGCAACAAAGACTTCCCGGGCGTCCAAAGCGCCGGCTTATAAGTGCGCCGAATGCGGCTGGACCACGGTCAAGTGGGTGGGACGCTGCGGCGAGTGCCAGGCGTGGGGGACGGTTGAGGAGACCGGTGCCGCTGTAGCGCGTACGACGGCGGCAACAACAGTTCTGGAGCCGGCCCGCCGGATTGCCGAGGTGGATGCCACCACGGCGGCTTTCCTGCCTACCGGCGTGGACGAGCTGGACCGCGTACTGGGCGGTGGCTTGGTCCCGGGTGCGGTCATCCTACTTGCCGGGGAACCCGGCGTGGGCAAGTCCACCCTCCTGCTGGACGTCGCGGCCAAGTTCGCCCGCACCGCCCAGGATGTCCTGTATGTCACGGGCGAGGAATCCGCCGCGCAGGTGAAGCTGCGCGCCGAACGGATCGACGCCGTCGCGGACTCCCTGTACCTGTCCGCCGAAACTGACCTGGGGCAGGCCCTGGGGCAGGTGGAGAAAATCGAGCCGAGGCTGCTGATTGTGGACTCGGTCCAGACGCTCAGCAGCGCTGACGTGGACGGCAGCGCCGGCGGTGTCTCGCAGGTGCGTGAGGTGGCGGCGTCCCTCATCGCGGCTGCGAAGCGGCGGAACATGACCACGTTGCTGGTGGGGCACGTGACGAAGGACGGGTCCATCGCGGGGCCGCGGCTGCTCGAACACCTGGTGGACGTGGTGTGCCAGTTCGAAGGCGAGCGGCATTCCCGGCTCCGGATGCTGCGCGCGGTGAAGAACCGGTACGGGCCCACGGACGATGTGGGCTGTTTTGACCTGAATGAGAACGGCATCGAAGGGCTCACGGACCCCAGCGGGCTGTTCGTCAGCCGCACCAAGGAACCTGTCTCCGGCACCTGCATCACCGTGACCATGGAAGGGCGGCGGCCTTTGCTGGCCGAGGTGCAGTCGCTGCTTGCCGAGAGCGCCAACTCTCAGCCGCGCCGGGCCACCAGCGGCCTGGACAGTTCACGGGTGTCCATGCTCCTGGCGGTGCTGCAGCAGCGTGCCGGCTGCCTGCTGCACAAGGACGATTCCTACGTGGCCACGGTGGGTGGCGTGAAGCTCAGCGAACCGGCCACTGACCTCGCCGTTGCCTTGGCGGTCGCGTCCGCGAAGGCGCGCAAACCCCTGCCCGTCAGGCTGATCGCGTTCGGCGAGGTGGGCCTGGCGGGCGAGGTCCGGCCCGTGCCCGGCATCAACCAGCGCATCCAGGAAGCACACCGGCTGGGCTTCACCCACGCCGTGGTCCCGGCCAGCCACAACGGGCCCGGCCCTGTCCCGGCGGGCTTCTCCGTGCGCGAGGTGGAACATCTGACGGAGGCGTTGAGCCTGCTGATCGGGTAATCCGCTGACGTAGTACTGCGCTCCTGCGGGAGCCAAGCGCTAGGCTGGCGGAACGACCTTCAGCAGGCTGGAGGATGTTATTGATGCGCCTGGGGGGGCCGGAGTGACTAATCAATTACAAGCAGGCGGATTCTTCCGCGACGAGTCGGCGGAGTACAGTTTTTTCGCCGGGAGAATGGACGCGTTCTTCGGGGGCCTTGGGGCCCGGGGCCTTGTGGTGATGAGCCAACTTCCGCTCACCGTCACGGTGGCGCTCGTCGTCGTGGCCGCCGGAATATTCAGTCCCGCCACCCTGGCGGACGAACGCTTCAGGCTTGCGTTACTGGCGCATTCGGCCATCTTCGCCGCCTGCGTGGCCATCCCGTGGGAAAGGCTGCCCGCCGGTGCGTTTATCGCCATTCCGGTTCTTGATTGCTTCACCATAGGCTTCACGCGTCAAGCAGGCGGCCCCGACTTCAACATACTGAGCCTGATGCTTGTTTTTCCGGTGATCTGGCTGTCTTCGGGTCGCCAGCGCGCCAGGGTGGTCCTGGCCATTTTGGTGACAGTCCTCAGCACCGTCATCCCGGCCGCGGTCTTCGGCTCCGAACCGACCCGGGGATCGATGATCCGGACCATTTTCCTTCCCCTGGTGCTGTCCGCCATTGCCGTCTCCGCCCATATCGTGTCCGGGATACTCCACCGGCAGCGCAAAGCCTTGCTGAAGAAAGATCAGGCCCTGGCGGAAACACTGGCCGAAAGCTTGGACCGCCAGCGGCTCCTGGACGCCGTTCTCGGCGCGGTGGGAGTGGGCGTCTGGGTAGTCGACCCTGAGGGGAACAACGTACTGACTAACCGGGCCATACGCGCGGATCCCAGACTTGCAGGACTGGCTGATGGGGACACCGGGACGTGTGTGCTGCAGAGCGATCGCGCTACTCCGGTGCCGCCCCGCATGCTGCCCGTCGCCCGTGTGACACGCGGCGACGTATTTACGGACGAACTACTGTGGACAGGCGAGGGACAGGAACAACGTGCGTACTCCGTGGGCGCGCATGTCATCCGCTCCCGGGACGGCGTGCGCAGCGGCGGTGTCATAACGTTCGTGGATGTGACCGCGCTGATCACTGCATTGGCCGCCAAGGATAACTTCGTCGGCACCGTTTCCCACGAACTTCGCACCCCGCTGACGTCCATCCTCGGCTACCTGGAACTTGTCTTGGACGAGCCCGGCCACGAGGCGATCGAGACCGAACTACGCGTGATGCACCGCAATGCCACCCACCTCCTGGGGCTCGTGAACGACCTGATTGCCGTGGCCTCGGAACAGGTGGACTTGTCGCTGCAGGAGGCGGACCTCGCCCGCCTCCTCGCGGACGTGGTGGATTCCACGTTCCCCCAGGCGGCCGACCGGGGTCTGGAGCTGGTGCTTGAGGCCGAGCAGCCATTGGCAACCCACATGGACCCCGCCCGGATGCGCCAGGTAGTGGGCAACCTGCTTTCGAATGCGATCAAATACTCCCCTGGCGGCGGCCGAATCACCGTCAACGCTCACAGGACCGGAACGGACCTTGTCTGTTCCATCACGGACCCGGGCGTCGGCATGAGCGCGGAAGACCAGGAGCAGGCATTCAAAAAGTTCTTCCGCTCGGCGCGGTCACGCGCGACAGCCATCCCAGGAGCGGGACTGGGCCTGCCGGTCAGCAGAGCCATCATCGAAGGGCACGGCGGTTCCCTGAGCCTCACCAGCGCCCCGGACGAGGGCACCACGGCCACGTTCATCCTGCCTGCCTGCTAGCTGCCCAGGCGTCGCTTCCCCTGGGACCTTGCTGCTAGCTGGCCGTGATCACCAGGGCAACGCTGTGTCCGCCGAAGCCAAAAGCGTTCACCAGGCCGGCAGGGGCGGAGCCCGGCACCAGCGTATGGACCATGTCCGTCACGACGTTGAGGTCCACTTCGGGGTCCAGCGCCTCGACGTTCGCCGTTCCGGGCAGCTGTCCGGTCTGCAGGGCCTGGACCACCACAACCGCGGCGAGCGCACCGGCGCCGCCCAGCAGGTGGCCGGTGTGGCCCTTGGTGGAAGTCACGGGCACGTCTGCACCGAAAATGGCGTTGATGGCCTGTGCCTCGAGCCGGTCCCCTACCGGGGTGGAGGTGGCGTGGGCGTGAACGAAGCCGATTTCCGAAGCCTGCATTCCGGCCGAGGCCAGGGCCTTCTGCATGACCCTTCGCTGCATGGCGGGGTCCGCGGCCACGATGTCGTTGGCGTCCGAGGTTACCGCCCCGCCGGCCACTGCGCCGAGGACAACGGCGCCGCGCGCCCGGGCGTGGGCCTCACTCTCAAGCACCACAATGCCGGCGCCTTCTGCGAGGACAAAGCCGTCGCGGCCGCCGTCGAACGGGCGCGAGGCTAGCTGGGGTTCGCTGTTGCGCGTGGAGAGTGCCCGGATCTGGGAGAACCCGGTGATCACCAGGTCGTTGACGGATGCGTCCACGCCGCCGGCAATCACGACGTCGGCCGCTCCGGAGCGGATCATTTCGGCGCCCTGGACAATTGCTTCCGCGCCGGACGCGCACGCGCTGACCGGGGTCCGGGCTCCGCCGCGGGCGCCGAGGTCAATGGAGACCCAGGCCGCGGGGCCGTTGACCATCAGCCGGGTGAGGGTGTGCGGCGAGACCCGGCGCGGGCCGCCGCTGGCGAGCGCACGGTCCTGTTCGAGGGTGGAGCCGAGGCCGCCATAGGCGGAGCCGATCACCACGGCGAACCGTTCGGGGTCGACGTCGGGCGCCCCTGCCTGCTGCCAGGCTTCCCGGGCAGCCACCAGCGCCAGTTGCCCGCACCGGTCCATCCTCTTCAGCTCGCGCGTTGTGAGGTGCTCCGAAAGGTCCGCGGTGACCTGTCCGGCCATGCGCACGGGCAGCTGCTCCGCCCACTCCTGATCCAGCGCGGCGATGCCGGACTGCCCCGCCAGCAGGCCGGTCCAGGTTTCGGCCATAGTGGATCCGAGCGGGTTGATGGTGCCGACGCCGGTGATCAGCGCGCGGGGTTGGTCTGCAGACATTGAACGCTACTTTGCGGGGTTGTGGGTGCCGATGGGCACGAGGGTCAGATCGGGGTGGTTCTTCTCGATCCGGCGCAGGGCCCAGACGTCGTTGAACAAGGCAAGGTATTCGCCGTCGGACCGCAACAGCACCTCGGCACCGGGCACGTTGGCCAGCGTGGGCATGGCCTCCGCCGTCGAAATCCTGGCGATGGAGTACGGCAGGCGTTCCAGCCGCATCGGCGCGCTGAAGTCATGCGCCATGCGGTCCTCCACCACTTCGAACTGCATGGGGCCGACGGCGGCAAGCACCGGCGCCTGGTCGCCGCGGACGTCGGAGCGAAGCACCTGGATGACGCCCTCGTGCTCGAGCTGCTCGATGCCGCGGCGGAACTTCTTGAACTTGCTGGGGTCCTTGGACCGGGCCACCTGGAAGTGTTCCGGGGCGAACAGCGGGATGGCCGGGTACTCCACCGCGTCTTCGAGGAACAGGCTGTCGCCCACGCGCAATGTGGAGGCGTTGACCAGTCCCACGACGTCGCCGGGGTAGGCCTCGTCGATGACCTCGCGTTCGCGGCCGAAGACCTGCTGGGCGTACTTGGTGGCGAATGACTTTCCGGTGCGGGTCTGGGTGACCACCATGCCGCGTTCAAAAACTCCGGAACAGACGCGGATGAAGGCCACATGGTCGCGGTGGGCCCTGTTCATGCCGGCCTGGACCTTGAAGACAAAGCCGGAGAAGGACGATTCGACCGGGCGCGGGCTGCCCTCGACGTCGGGCCGGGGGGCGGCGTGCGGCGCGAAGTCCACCAGGGCGTCCAGCAGTTCCTTCACGCCGAAGTTCAGGGCGGCGGAGCTGAAAAGGATGGGGGTGGCGGTGCCCGCATGGAAGGCTTCGACGTCGAATTCGAGGTTGGACTCGATGACCAGGCCGGCCTCGTCCACGGCGTCGGTCCAGTTGCTGCCCTGCGTCTCCGCTGCCTCTTCGGGCGTGAAGTACTCGGTCAGGGCGATGTTGGCGCCGGAATTGTTGCGCTGGAAGCGGGCGAAGCGGTCCTGGCGGAGGTCCCAGACGCCGCGGAAGTCACCGGAGATTCCCACGGCCCAGGTCAGCGGCATGGGCTGGAGGCCGGTGCGCTCGGTGAGCTCGTCCATCAGCGCCAGTGCGTCCAGGCCCGGCCGGTCCCACTTGTTGATCACGGTGATGATGGGCAGGTTTCGCGCCTTACAGACTTCAAACAGCTTCATGGTCTGCGTTTCGAGGCCCTTGGCGGCGTCCACGAGCATCACTGCGCAGTCGACGGCGGCCAGGACGCGGTAGGTATCCTCGGAGAAGTCCGCGTGGCCGGGGGTGTCAAGCAGGTTGATGACGGTGTCCCGGTAGGAGAACTGGAGGGCGGCGGAGCTGATGGAGATGCCGCGGTCCTTCTCCATCTGCATCCAGTCCGAAACCGTTTCCTTGCGGTTGGCCTTGCCGCTGGAGGCGCCGGCCGTGCCGATCACCTTCGCGTGCAGTGCCAGAGCCTCGGTGAGCGTGGACTTGCCAGCGTCAGGGTGCGAGATAACAGCAAACGTCCGACGCCGGGCCGCCTGTTTGTGAATCTCGTTGACCCGGGCGGGGCTAAGGACATCTTGGGACACGGTGCTACTTTCGCTGCGGTGGGGTAACCCCAAGGCGCTCGGCAGGCCTCAAGGGGGGAAGCATGGCTCTGTGACAGCCAAGTTCCAAGTTTATCGCAGCGCGGGAAGCCGCCGCTCTGGGTCAGCCGCCTGCCACCTGGACGGTGGGCGAAAGGCCTCCCGGAGGGCCGCCGTCGCACGCGCTCCCGAGGCACTTTACGGCACCCCCTAACGAGGCACTTTGGGGCTTGTCCGTGCGGTTGTTGCCGCTTCTTACCTCTATCATTGAGCTTGCGGGAAACTGAGTACTTTTGATCTTGCCGGCGGAGCGTAAAACCGGCGTACCTGCGGGCGGCAGCCTGCACCTTTGAAGGGAACACCTATGGCTCGGAGCCCCGAAGAATCGCTCAAGGCGACTCTGGGCAGAGTGGCTCCAGGCACGCCGTTGCGCGATGGCCTGGAACGCATCCTCCGGGGGCGGACCGGTGCGCTGATCGTGCTGGGCTCGGACCGGACCATCGATTCCATCTGCTCCGGCGGGTTCGACATCGGCATCGATTTCTCCCCCACACGGCTCCGTGAACTGGCCAAGATGGACGGCGCCATCATCTGCGACAAGGACGCCGGCAACATTCTCCGGGCCGCGGTCCAGCTGGTCCCGGACTCAAGCATCGAAACGCAGGAATCCGGTACCCGCCACCGCACGGCGGAGCGCGTGGCCATCCAGACCGGCGTTCCCGTGATTTCAGTCAGCCAGTCCATGCAGATCATCGCGCTGTACGTGAACGGGCTCCGGCACGTGCTGGAGGGATCCGAGAAGGTCCTGGCCCGCGCCAACCAGGCCCTCGCCACGCTGGAACGGTACCGTTCGCGGCTGGACCAGGTGACCAGTTCCCTGTCCGCGCTGGAGATCGAGGCCATGGTGACCGTCCGCGACGTCGCAGTTACCCTGCAGCGCCAGGAAATGGTCCGCCGGATCTCCGAGGAAATATCGCAGTATGTCCTGGAACTTGGCGAGGACGGCCGGCTGCTGTCCCTCCAGCTCGATGAACTCACGGTGGGCCGCGGCCCGGGCAGCGATGTCATCATCCGCGACTACGCCGGGCCGGACGCGTCCGCCGAGGACATCGAACGGGCCGTCACTGCGCTGGTGAACCTCGGCCCCACAGAGCTGATCGATCTGGGCAAGATCTCCGGGATCGTCGGTTTTGCCGGCGGCGAGGCCAACCTCGACGCCGTGGTGCAGCCGCGCGGTTACCGGTTACTGTCCGGGCTCAAGGCAGTCCCCAAGGCTGTTGCCGACCGCTTGGTGGACCACTTCGGCGGCCTGCAGTTCCTGATGGCGGCCACCATTGACGATCTCATGACCGTTGACGGCATCGGCGACCAGCGCGCCCGCACCGTCCGCGAAGGCCTCAGCCGGATGGCCGAAGCCAGCCTGCTGGACCGCTTCCTCTAGTCCCCACCGGCGCCCTCGCCTCGCAAGCTCGGCCAGGGAACCCTGCCGGCGTGGGCCCACCCACCGGCGCCCTCGCCTCGCAAGCTCGGCCAGGGAACCCTGCCGGCGTGGGCCCAAGGGAGAAGGATCAGCTGAGCTGGAACACGGCCTTGGGGCTGGCCCTCGAGCCGAGCTTGGCCGTGAAAATGTAGTACGACCCGCCCGCTCCTGGCTTGGCTTCGATGGGGCTGCAGCCCTCCAGCGTGCGGTTACGGGCCCACGGGAAGTTCGCCGTTTCGCTGGCGCCCGGGGCAATCGTCTTCACCAGGTCTTCGCTTTTGGCCTGGCAGTCCTTGGACGAGAAGATCCTGTCCGCACCGCTGGTCACCAGGAACTCCATCTGGGACGTTCCGATGTTCACCTCGCACGGCACGGTTCCGCCGTTGGTCACCTTAAGGGTGAGCAGCGGGTTCTCATCGGGGCCGTAGGCGGCTTTGTCCGTCGAAGCGGACACCGTCACCAGGTTTTGGCTGCAGGACGGCGTGGGCGTGGCAGTGGGTTCCGTGCCCGCAGTTTCCGACGGCGATGGGCCCGGGGCGGGGGCAGATTCGGTGGCGCCGCCCGTGGAGGATGCCTGCTCGGTGCCGCTGAGAGCACCGGCCACCGCAAAGCCACCGAAGGTGAGCGCCACCGCCATCAGCAGGGCTGTTCCCACAAAAAGCCGACGGCGGCGATAGACGGCTGCGCTCGGCTGCCGGGTAGCGCCGGAACCGCCCCGGGAACCGGATGCGGATGCCGTCTTGCGCGGTGATGAATTGCCTTGCCTGCCCATCCTTCTAGGCTAGAGAACCCGCCGGATTCTGCCGTCCACCACGCCGGTCCCCCGGTCAACGCTAAGGTCACAGTTTGTCCGCGGGAATCTTCGCGCGGGCTCCCGGGAATCCACTACAGTGTTGGGATCGACGCCATGACCCTTTCCCCAGCCATGCCCGTGGACGGCTCGTCCGGCCCGGGTGGACTCCGCCCCGACCAGCTCGCCGCGCTGCACCGCCGGATCACCGGCTGGTTCGCGGAGACGGCGAGGGACCTGCCGTGGCGCGAAACCCGTTGCTCACCGTGGGGAGTCCTGGTCAGCGAGATCATGCTCCAGCAGACCCCTGTGGTGCGCGTTTTGCCCGTCTGGCGGGAATGGCTTGAGCGCTGGCCCACCCCCGCCGGGCTCGCCGGCGAGCCTGCAGGGGAAGCCGTCCGCTCCTGGGGAAGGCTCGGCTATCCCCGCAGGGCACTCCGCCTGCACGCGGCCGCCGCCGCCCTCGTCCGCGACCACGGCGGCAAGGTCCCCGGCGACTACACGGAGCTGCTGGCCCTGCCCGGCGTGGGCAGCTACACGGCCGCGGCGGTTGCCGCTTTTGCCTTCGGACACCGGGAGACTGTGGTGGACACCAACATCCGGCGGGTGCACGCGCGTCTGGTTTCCGGCGTCGCGCTCCCCTCACCGTCGCTGAACGCCGCGGAGATGCGGCTCGCGGCGGAACTGCTGCCGGACGACGTCGGGACCTCCGTGCGCTGGAACGCTGCGGTGATGGAACTGGGGGCGCTGGTCTGCACGGCGCGTGCGCCCAAGTGCGCGGACTGCCCGGTGCGGGACTCCTGTGCGTGGCTGGCAGCCGGCGAGCCGCCGCCGTCGTACGTTCCCAAAGGACAGGCGTGGCACGGCACTGACCGGCAGGTCCGGGGAGCCGTGATGGCTGTGCTTCGGCTTGCGGACGCCCCGGTGCCGGCGGAAATGTTCCAGCGGGAGCCTGCTGACCTGGGCTTCGCGGCGACCGGAATCGGCGTGCCCTTGTCCGCACTGCACCGCCTGAACTCCGCGCCGGAACAACTCGAACGTGCCATTGCCGGCCTCCTCGGCGACGGCCTGGCCGAGCTGCACCAGGGCGGTTACCGGCTGCCTGCCTGAGCGTCTTTAGGGTGGCCCGCCCCCGGATGGCATACTTTCTGGTGACTCGAACCGGGGGAAGTTCATGAGAATCGTGTTGTATGTCATCTGGGCGCTGTTTGTTGCGGGTGTCATTTTTGCGCTGATCCGCTCACTGCGGAAAGCCAAGCGGCAGGAAAAACTGATCGCCGGCTGGCCAAAGGTGCAGGCGACCGTCACCGGGAACGTGGCGGGCTGGACACATGGCGGCGGCGGCTCAACGCGGAGCCGGCGCTTCTACCCCACCTACCAGTTCGCGGACCCCAACGGGACCCTGTATGCGGGCGAATCCGAGGTTTCGTACGCCAACCAGCAGGCACCGGGATCACCCCTGGCCGTGGCCTACAACCCGGCGAATCCCAACCAGTCGTTCCAGGTGGCGTCCGAATCCAAAATGGTGCTCGGGTGCCTGATGCCGGTCTTCGCATTCTTCGCCCTGCTGCTGTTCTGGGTCGCCGGCAACTTCCCGCTGGGCTGAACCGTGGACTCCCTGAAACTGCTGTTCATCGCGCTGCCCGGGCTTTTCCTTGCCGCAGGCCTGATCCTGATGGGACTGTCCCTGGCCGCGTCCTTCCGCCGGAAACGCTCCATGGCGGGGTGGCAGGAGACTGCGGCCACCGTCACTGGCAACCTGCACGGCACGGACGGACCCGCGGGCAACGGCCGGAACCGGTTTGCGCCGTCGTATGAATTCGCGGATGCAGGCGGCAAGCGCTGGCTGGGGCGGTCCGATATCTACAGCCAGGACCAGGCGATCATCGGCACCCACATCCCGGTGGTCTACAACCCGGCCGGCCCCGCCGAATCCACGCTGCCGGTCTATGTTGTTGCCAAGGGCCGGATGGCGACGGGTCTCATTATGGTGATCTTCGGAGCAACAGCCATAACAATGTTTACGTCACTTTCCTGGTAGCAATGCCGGCTTCCGGCTCCGGATTTACGCTGGAGTATGGGCAAGCCCGGGGTACTTCTGGCACTGATGACGACGGCGGTTCTCACCTCCGGTTGCTACTACTACCCCGTCCCGACGCCGTGCCCGATGATTGCCCAGGCGTCAGCGGTCTCGGTGACCGTGGCCCGGGAGTACGTACCGCAGGTGGGATCCCTGCGCCTCAAGGCCTGCCAGGACGGCGTCTGTAAAGAGGCCGCCGTCGAGCTTGTTCCCGGCACTGCCTCGATTGACCAGGGCTGCACACCGGACGGGGCCTGCTCCGCCACGGCTTCCCCGGACGGGACCATGATCGGGATGCTGATGCTGGAGTCCCTCACGGAGGCCCCGATGGCGCTGACCGCCACCGCGGCTGCTCCGGACGGATCGGCCCAGCCGGTGCACACCCTGAATTTCCGGCCCCGCGGCGCCTATCCCTACGGCGAGCAGTGCGGGAAGTTCGTCACCGCTTCGGTGATTCTCGACGCCCAGGGTCTGCGACAGGCTGCGTGACTCTTGGCGACCCAGGGCCCTCCAGCCCCTCCCTTGACTTCCACCCAGGACACTTCTACGGTCTGTATTACTAGCATCGGCAACATTGGATTTACAACAGGTCCGCCGCCGGGAAGGGGTTACGATGCCACTTTCAGATAGGGAGCGGAAACAGCTTGAGGAACTGGAGTTGGGCCTGTCTGCAGACGATCCGCGGCTCGCCGAGGAACTCTCGTCCGGCTCCGTGGGCACGAGGTTTGGGCGCCGCACGTACTTCGGTGCCATCGCATGCCTGTTCGGACTGGTGCTGCTTATTGTCGGCGTCAGCACTCAGATCATCGTGATCGGCGTTGGCGGCTTCCTCCTGATGGGAGCCGGCACGTACCTGCTCGTGGACAAGCGCTCCTTCAATCTGGGCCGCAACCAGGTCAAATAGGCCTACGGCTCGCCGAAGCCGGCCTGCACCAGGCCGCCAACGTAGTTCAGGGCACGCTCTGCGTCGGGCCCCCAAGCCTCGATGTGGAGCATGGATCCCTTGCCTGCCGCCAGGATCATCAGGGATGTCATTGACGCGCCATCCACGCCGTTGACCGTGACTTCGGCGTTGAGGGACGCCAGGCCGCCTGCGATCTTGGCGGCCGGACGGGCGTGCATGCCGGCCTCGTTCACCAGTTCGAAGTCGCCGGTGAAGTCCGGCCCCGGACCGGTGACGGACCCTTCAGCCACGGTACTGGCGGCCAGCACAGGCGAAGCAGCCGACACGTCCGGCCCCAGTCCGTAGACCGCTTCGGCGGCACGTTTGACTGCCTTCGCATCGGCACCGCCCTGTGCGGCCACGGCCGCAGCAACCAGGCCCTCCACCAGGGGCGCGTCCGCCAGAAGCACACCGGCCGGCTCCTCCACGAATTCCAGGGCCGATTCCGCCGTCATCACGGCAGATCCCAGGTCTGTCAGGACCACCACGCCATCGCCGCCGGCCGCCTGGTCCAGGGCGGACATGACTTTTTCCAGGCTCGTTCCGATCCTGCCGTCTGCGGTGCCCCCGGCGGCGAGGATGACGACGTCGGGCGCCATCTGTGCGGCAAGTTCCACGGCGCCGTCGGCTATTTTTTCGCTATGTGACACCACCACCAGACGAACTGTCACGCTGCGGCCCCGACGGCTGCCCGGAGAATCAGCGCACTTGAGGCGGCGCCCGGATCGCGGTGGCCCGCGCTCCGCTCCCCCAGGTAGCTGGCGCGGCCCTTGCGGGCCACCAACGGGTCGGTAGCCACGGCGCCGGCTTCAGCCGCTTCGGCCGCAGCCACCAGCACGCCAAGGACGGTGCCGGCACCGTCCTTGGCAGCGGCCTGTGCCGCCTCCACTGCGGGGGTCCAGGCGTCCACCATGGTCTTGTCGCCGGGCTCGGCCTTGCCCCGGGCCACGATCCCGTCGCGGGCAGCCCCGAGCGCTTCGGCAAGGCGCGCCGGATCAATCTCGGCCGCGTCTCCCAGAGCGGTGGAGGCGCGCAGGAACGCGGTTCCATACAAGGGTCCCGCGGCGCCGCCCACCTTGGACATCAGGGTCATGGCTGTCAGCTTCAGCGCCGCGCCGGGAGTCTCCGGCCGCGCCTCGGCCAGTTTGTCCAGCACGGCCTGGAAGCCGCGGTCCATGTTCTCGCCGTGGTCGGAGTCCCCGATGGCACGGTCCAGTTCGATGAGCCACACCCGGTTTTCCGCCATGGCCTGGGCGCACAGCGTCAGCCACCTGACGGCCCAGTTCACGTCCAGGACCACAGTTACACGCCCCAGCGCAGGGCTGCAGTGTGCACGGGGGCATCCCACAGCTGCGTCAGTTCATCGTCGAGCCGTAGCACGGAGATGGAGCAGCCCTGCATTTCGAGGGCGGTGATGTAGTTCCCTACCAGCGAGCGTTCGACGACGGCTCCGCGTTCTGCGATGACCTGGGCAGCGCGGCGGTAGACGATGTACAGCTCGCTCAGGGGCGTGCCGCCCATGCCGTTGACGAACAGCAGCACTTTCTCGCCGCCCGTGATGCCCAGGTCGGTGAGGACCGGGTCCAGCAGGCGGTCGGTGATGCCGTCGGCATTCTCCATGGGGATTTTGTGCCGGCCGGGCTCGCCGTGGATGCCGATGCCGATCTCGATTTCATCTTCCGCAAGGTCGAAACTGGGCGTTCCCGCGTGCGGTACGGTGCACGGGGACAGGGCGACCCCCATGGTGCGGACATTGCTGTTGACGCGGTCGCCGATCGCGGCGACGGCATCGAGGTTGTCGCCCCGTTCAGCCGCGGCGCCGGCAATCTTCTCCACCAGGACGGTGCCACCCACGCCGCGGCGGCCCGCGGTATAAAGGGAGTCCTCCACCGCAACGTCATCGTTCACCAGGACCGTGCGGATGTCCACGCCTTCGGCCTGCGCCAGTTCCGCTGCGGTCTCGAAGTTCAGGACGTCGCCGGTGTAGTTTTTCACGATATGGACGACGCCGGCGCCCGAGTTAACGGCGAGCGTGGCGGGGAGGATCTGGTCCGGCGTCGGTGAGGTGAATACCGCCCCCGGCACCGCGGCGTCGAGCATTCCCAGCCCGACAAAACCGGCGTGGAGCGGTTCGTGGCCGCTTCCCCCGCCGGAAACGAGTCCGACTTTTCCGGTCACTGGCGCGTCTTTGCGTGTTACGTACTTGGGATCGGCGATGACGTTGACGAGTCCCGCGTGGGCCAGACCGAATCCTTCCACGGATTCGTCAACTACGGAGCGGGGATCGTTAATGAGCTTTTTCATGGCAGAACTCCTGGGGTGTGGGTGCTTCCTGGAGGATGCACTTCGACCCTACTACCGCCGCACAAAGTCCGGTAGCCTGCGACGATTCGGTGGAAGCGGTAAGGGACAGCCCCCAATGACCGTCCCTTACAGCAGGCCCCACACTGCAACCCTGTCACTTTATCCATCAATTCGATTTCAAGCTATTTATGTCACAGGGGTGACTTCTTGCCGCGGTTGCCCGGGCAGGGTGATCAGGGGTGTCTAGAGGGTCTTGATCATGCGGGTATTGCCCAGGGTGTTGGGCTTGACCCGCGCCAGGTCCAGGAACTCGGCAACGCCTTCGTCATGGGAGCGCAGCAGCTCGGAGTAGACCACCGGGTCCACTGCCGTCTGGTCGGCCATGACCTCGAAGCCGTGGCGCTTGAAAAAATCCACCTCGAAGGTGAGGCAAAAGACCCGTCCCACTCCCAGTTCACGGGCTTCGGCCAGCAGGCTTTCCACGAGCACGTGCCCCACGCCTTTGCCGCGCCATGCATCCGACGCGGCCAGCGTGCGGACTTCAGCGAGGTCCTCCCACATAACGTGCAGCGCACCGCAGCCGATGACATCGCCGTCATCGGCTTCTGCGATCCGGAATTCCTGGAGGCTCTCGTAGTAGGCAACCGTCTCTTTTGCCATCAGGATCCGCTGCCCAGCCAACGGCGCCACAAGGCCCTTAATGGCGGCCACGTCACTGGTACGTGCGGAACGGATGTGGAAGGAATCAGAGTCGGTCACCCCATAATCCTACGGTGGCGGCCGGCCGGCTTCGGCCGCTCCCGCTGGGCTGGGGCGCTCCCGGACTCAACACCGGGAAGCCGGACAACACGAAGGCCCCGCCGCTCCTTTCGGAGTGGCGGAGCCTTCGCTTTTGGTGGTTAGACGCTGGGAGCGATCTCCGGGATGCGCGGCTTGGCGTTGCCAGCGAACGTGAACTTGGCGTCGTCGCCTTCGCCATCCACATCCACTACAACGATGTCGCCGGCGTGGAGCTCGCCGAACAGGATCTTCTCGGAGAGCTGGTCCTCGATCTCGCGCTGGATGGTGCGGCGCAGCGGCCGGGCACCCATAGCAGGATCGTAGCCGCGGGTTGCCAGGAGCACCTTGGCCGCGGTGGTGAGCTCGATGCCCATGTCCTTGTCCTTGAGGCGCTTCTCGAGGCGGCCAACGAACATGTCCACGATCTCGATGATCTCGTCCTGGGTGAGCTGCGGGAACACCACAACGTCATCCACACGGTTCAGGAACTCCGGACGGAAGTGCTGCTTGAGCTCCTCCGTCACACGGGCACGCATCCGGTTATAGCCGGTCTGGGTGTCCGTGCCGGACTGGAAGCCGGTGGCAACGCTCTTGGAGATGTCCCGGGTGCCCAGGTTGGTGGTCATGATGATCACCGTGTTCTTGAAGTCAACCACGCGACCTTGGGAGTCGGTCAGGCGGCCGTCTTCAAGGATCTGCAGGAGTGAGTTGAAGAGGTCAGCGTGCGCCTTCTCCACTTCGTCGAACAGGACCACGGAGAACGGACGGCGGCGGACCTTCTCAGTGAGCTGGCCACCCTCTTCGTAGCCGACGTAGCCCGGAGGGGCACCGAATAGCCGTGAAACAGTGTGCTTTTCGGAGTACTCAGACATGTCCAGCGTGATGAGGGCGTCCTCGTCACCAAACAGGAACTCCGCCAGGGCCTTGGCCAGCTCGGTCTTGCCGACGCCGGTGGGGCCGGCGAAGATGAACGAGCCGCCCGGACGCTTGGGGTCCTTCAGGCCTGCACGGGTGCGGCGGATCGCCTGGGACAGGGACCTGATGGCCTCGTTCTGGCCCACCACACGCTTGTGCAGTTCGTCTTCCATCTTCAGCAGGCGCGTGGACTCTTCCTCGGTCAGCTTGAAGACCGGGATGCCGGTGGAGTTGGCCAATACCTCGGCGATGAGATCCTCATCCACCTCGGAAATGTCATCCATGCCGCCTGACTTCCAGTGGCGTTCCTTCTCGGCACGCTCAGTGATGAGCTTCTGCTCCTTGTCCCGGAGCGAAGCGGCACCTTCGAAGTCCTGCGCGTCGATGGCGGATTCCTTCTCCATCTTCAGCTTGGCAATCCGCTCGTCCATGGCCTTCAGTTCCGGCGGGGCGGTCATCCGGCGGATGCGCAGCCGGGCACCGGCCTCATCGATCAGGTCGATGGCCTTGTCCGGAAGGAAGCGGTCCGAGATGTAGCGCTCGGCCAGGTTCGCGGCCGAGGTGAGGGCGCCGTCGGTGATGGTGACGCGGTGGTGCGCCTCGTAGCGGTCACGCAGGCCCTTGAGGATCTCGATCGCGTGCGCGACAGAGGGCTCCTTGACCTGGATCGGCTGGAAACGACGCTCGAGCGCGGCATCCTTCTCGATGTGCTTGCGGTACTCATCCAAGGTGGTGGCACCGATGGTCTGCAGTTCACCGCGGGCCAGCATGGGCTTCAGGATGGACGCAGCATCGATGGCACCTTCAGCAGCGCCGGCGCCCACAAGGGTGTGGATTTCGTCGATGAAGAGGATGATGTCGCCGCGCGTGCGGATTTCCTTGAGGACCTTCTTCAGTCGCTCTTCGAAGTCACCGCGGTACCGGGAGCCTGCCACCAGTGAACCGAGGTCCAGGGTGTACAGCTGCTTGTCCTTGATGGTTTCCGGGACGTCGCCGCGGACAATTGCCTGGGCGAGGCCTTCGACGACGGCGGTCTTGCCGACGCCGGGCTCACCGATCAGCACAGGGTTGTTCTTGGTGCGGCGCGAAAGGACCTGCATAACGCGTTCCATTTCGGACTCACGTCCGATCACCGGGTCCAGCTTGTTCTCGCGCGCAGCCTGGGTGAGGTTGCGGCCGAACTGGTCCAGAACCACGGAGCCGGCCGGAGTGCCCTCGGGCTGGCCGGGACCGACGCCTGCGCCGGTAGTCTCCTTGCCCTGGTAGCCGGAGAGGAGCTGGATGACCTGCTGGCGGACGCGGTTGAGGTCTGCGCCGAGCTTGACCAGCACCTGGGCGGCAACGCCTTCACCCTCACGGATGAGGCCCAGCAGGATGTGCTCCGTGCCGATGTAGTTGTGGCCCAGCTGCAAGGCTTCCCGCAGGGAAAGTTCCAGCACCTTCTTGGCGCGCGGGGTGAAGGGGATGTGACCGGACGGGGCCTGCTGACCCTGGCCGATGATCTCCTGTACCTGCTCGCGCACACCGTCGAGCGAAATGCTCAAGGACTCAAGAGCTTTGGCGGCAACGCCCTCACCTTCATGGATCAGACCCAAGAGGATGTGTTCGGTACCAATGTAATTGTGGTTCAGCATGCGTGCCTCTTCTTGGGCAAGCACAACTACGCGACGGGCACGGTCCGTAAATCGCTCAAACATTTTCGCCACACTCCTAGCTACGACGTACTTTGATGCTACGTGGCAGACCCACTATTGGGGAGCGTGTTCGCCACAGGGGAAACATGACGTGTCCAACCTCCCGTCACCCTGCACCGCTTGGACCAATGCAAAGACCTCAAGCAAGGAGAACGCATGGAAGTCATCACCCGGTTCATGACCGCGGTGTCAGGAGCGGAACGCAATAAGGGACGACGACGGCTCAAGGATCACCAAGGCCCGCTAATTACAGACATTCCGGGTGTTTCCCGCCACGCAAAGATTCGAGTGGGCGAATTCGCGCCGGCGTCCCAGACCAGAGGCTCAAACCGAATCACCGGCTCATCGTGAGGAAATCGCGCGGAGATTAGCCCAACGGTACGCCTGAAGATTTTTGGTCAGCATGGGTTTCGCGCACGCCCAGGTCCGTCTTTACGCATTCACAATTGGCATCAAAAAACCCTGCCTCCACCCGAAGGTGAAGACAGGGCCTATTACGCGGCTGGAGATGCGTAGGTCAGGAATTTGCCTTTTGGTAGGCTTCCTGGATTTCAGCCTGAATTCGGCCGCGGCTGTTAACCGTGTAGCCGTTATCCCGTGCCCACTGGCGGATCTGCGCGGAGTCGTTGGCGCGGGCGCCTGCAGCCGGCTTGGTGCGGGTAGCCCTGCCGGCCGAGGTCTTGCGTCCGGCGGCAACAAAGCGCTCCAAGGCAGAACGGAGCTCGGCCGCATTGGCCGAGGACAGATCGATTTCGTAGCTGACCCCATCGAGGCCGAAACGGACGTTTTCGTCCGCGGATCCCCCATCAAGATCATCGACGAGGATGATGTTTACTTTCTGTGCCATTAAATATGTCTTCCTCTTGGAAAGGTGCGGTTGTCAGAAAATGAGGATGTTCCTGTAAAAAGTATGGGCCTCTTTATGGCAACGCGTCAAAGCGTTCAATCGTTCCTGTGGATATCCACAGGAACCCGCAGAAATCTCTTTCGAGCTATTTGTCCGATTCGGGGTTCTGTTCGTTCAAAGGCGCACCGGAACGCGATTCCGCCTCGGCTTGGGCCCGCGCTTCAGCCTTTCGCTCGGCCTTATCGGCATTGAAGATGGATTTCATGGCAAACCAAAAAAGCAGGCCAACCACCAACGAGGGCAGGAGTACGGCTACATATTCCATGGTCAGTGGCCTTCGGGCTTCAGAAGCGGGAAAAGGATGGTTTCGCGGATACCGGCGCCGGTGAACAACATCACCAGCCGGTCGATGCCCAGGCCGATGCCACCCATGGGCGGCGCGCCGTATTCGAGGGCCCGCAGGAAGTCTTCGTCCAGCTGCATTGCCTCGTCGTCGCCCGCGGCAGCGTGCCGCGACTGTTCAGTCAGCCGCTCGCGCTGGATGACGGGGTCGATCAGCTCGGAGAAGGCTGTGCCGCGCTCCATGCCGCCGATGATGAGGTCCCAGGCCTCGATCAGCCGGCCGTCATTCCGGTGCGGGCGGGCCAACGGCTGGGCAGACGGCGGGTAGTCGTACACAAAGGTGGGGTTCAGGAGCGTGGGTTCCACAATTTCGCCGAACAGTTCCACGGCCAGTTTCTCGGCGTCCCACTTCGGGTCCACCTTGACCTCACGCTTTTGCGCGATTTCGCGGAGCACCTCAAGCGACGTGTCCGGCGTGACTTCCTGGCCAACGGCGTCGGACAGTCCCGGGTAGACCGAAACCCAGGCCCAGTCGCCGTCGAGGTTGATCTCCCCGGCATCGGTCTGGAGGGTGCGGCCCACACCCACGGCGTCCGCGGCGTCCAGGATGATCTCCTTGATGCGCTCGGCCATGACGAACTGGTCAGCCCAGGCTTCGTAGCACTCAAGGGTGGTGAATTCGGGGCTGTGGGTGGAGTCCACGCCCTCGTTGCGGAAGACGCGGCCCATGTCGTAGACGCGATCGATCCCGCCCACCACGGCGCGCTTGAGGTAAAGCTCAGTGGCAATGCGAAGGGTCATCTTCTGGTCGAACGCGTTCATGTGCGTCTCGAACGGGCGGGCCAGGGCGCCGCCGTGGACCAGTTGCAGGATGGGGGTTTCCACCTCGACGTAGCTGTGGCGGTGCAGGCTCTCGCGGATGGAACGGGTAATCGCGGCGCGGGTGTAGACCATCTCCCGTGCTTCATCGCGCACCATCAGGTCCACGTAACGCTGACGGACGCGGGTTTCCTCGTTCAGTTCCGCGTGCAGCACCGGCAACGGGCGCAGTGCCTTGGAAGCCATGGACCAGGACTCGGCCATCACGGACAGCTCGCCGCGGCGGGAGGAAATCACTTCGCCCTTGATGAACACGTGGTCGCCCAGGTCCACCACCGCCTTCCAGTCCGCGAGAGCTTCCTCGCCCACGTTGGCAAGGCTGAGCATCGCCTGGAGCCGGGTGCCCTTGCCGTCAACTCCGCCTTCCTGGAGTGTGGCGAAGCAGAGCTTGCCGGTATTACGCACAAAAACCACGCGGCCGGTGACGCCCACAACGTCGCCGGTGGTGTCGTCAGCCTCAAGGTGCGAGTACTTTTCGCGGATCTCCGTGAGGGAATGCGTGCGTTCCACGCCCACCGGATATGCCTCGGTGCCGCGCCCGATCAGCTTCGCGCGCTTGTCCATGCGGATGCGCATCTGTTCGCTGGCGTCGAGCGGCTCTGGGGCATTTTTTGGGGCGGGGGTGTTTTGGGAAGTCACAATCCCCAAGTTTACCGGGCATTCCCGCCTCCGGCTCCCGGCAGACGCCCGGGCATAGACTCGGGCTGTGGAGACTTGGAAAGTTGAAGCGGAGGACGGCGGGCGCCTCGACGTCCATTCCTTCCGCACCCCCGCAGGACTGGACCCGACGATGGCGGGACCTCCCGGCGTCGTACTCATCCACGGCACTTTGGTCACCGACGCCCTCTACCGGCCTTTTGCCCGGAAGCTCAGCGTCCTGCTGGGCCGGCCGGTGCACTGCTACAACCGCCGCGGCAGGGCGGGGTCCGCCCCGCAGCCGGAGGACTATTCGGTGAAAACGGAGGTCAGCGACCTTGCGGCGGTCATGCGCGAGACCGGTTCCACGGACGTGGTGGCCCACAGCTACGGCGGTTTCGTAGCGCTGCAGGCGGCCCGGACCCTGCCCGTGGGCCGGCTGGTGACCTATGACGCCGCGGTGTCGCTGTCCGGAAACCTGAGCCACCGCTGGCGGCCGGAGCTTGAGGACGCCGTCACCGCAGGCCAGCTTAACCATGCCTGGGCGCACCTGGTCCAGGGCCTGGCTACGGCCGGCCCCCTGTCCTACCTGCCTCTCGGCGCGCTGCGGATGCTGAGCATTCTCTCCGCCAAAACCAATCTGGGCGCGGAAATGCGCCAGCTGCTGCCCACGGCCGTCACCGAAATGCGGGCAGTACTGGACGCCGACGCCGAACTGGAGAATTTCACCGCCCTCACCACGCCCGTCCTGATGCTCAGCGGCGGCTGGAGTCCGGCGTATTTTGCCGAGACCGGCCGCCAACTGGCCGCCGCGGTGCCATCGATCACCTTCCAGGTGGTCCCCGGCCAGCTGCATGAGGGACCCATCCGACCCGGCAAGGGCCTGGCCGTGCGGATTGCCCGGTTCATCAACGGCAGCGACGGCCAGGCCCGGACGCTGGGGAGGCGCCGGTAGGTCGCCTTGCCGGTGCGGAGCCTTTGCCGCGCGCCTAGGATGGGGAGCGTGAGAGCACAGGAAGTCCCCACGCACGACGGCGGCAGGCTGGCTTTGTACAGCTACGGAACCGAGGATGCGCCGGGAGAACGCCGTGTGGTGGTCATCGGAGGGGCCTTCCTCACGGCCCTGATCTACCGGCCGTTCTCGATGGCTTTGGCCGACGGGCTGGGCGACGGGTGGGCAGTGGACGTCTACGACCGGCGCGGGCGGGGCAACTCCACCGAGCAGCCGGCGGATTATTCCATGGCCACGGAAATTGCCGATGTCCGCACGGTCATGGATGCAACGGGTGCCCGCAACGTCCTGGGCCACAGCCTGGGCGGATCGGTGGCGCTGAACGCCGTCCAGGAGTTCGTAGGCACCTCATACGAACCGCACAAACTGGCGGTCTACGACGCCGCGGTCAACATCGACGGCAGCATCGACATGTCCTGGCTGGACGAGTTCGAGGCCGCGGTGAACGCCGGCCGGGTGGGGCATGCCATGGCCCGAATGAAAAAGGGCATGCAGCCGGGCACTGCGCTCTCGAAGGTCCCCGAGCCTGTCCTTGCGGGGCTGATGGCTGTGGTGTCGCGCACCAAAGTGAACAAGATGCTCCGGGAGCTGATGCCAACCGGCGTGGGCGAACTGCGGGCCGCGTACGGCGAAGCCGAGCATGCAAGGAACTTCGCCGTACTGCCCGCCAACACGCACTTTATGGTGGGCGGCAAGAGCCCGAGCTACTACAAGGTCACGGCCCAGCGCCTTCACGCGGCCGTCCCGGGGAGCACCTTCGAGCTCTCACCCAAGGGCTTCCATGGCTCCATTCCGGCCGCAGTTAAGGAACTTGTCGCTGACATCGCTGAATACTTCAAGGGCTGAGGCTTTCCGCAGGTTGCTCGGCTAGGCTCGGATCATGACGAGCGAGAACATCAAGACCCCCGACGGCGGCACGCTGGAGCTCTTCTCCACGGGTGCTGAACTGGCCTCCGCCGGTTCCGGCGTGGTTGTGGTCCCGGCTTCCATGGTGACCGCGGCCGACTACACAAAGTTCGCCCAGAAACTCAGCACCGCGTTGGGCCGCCCCGTGCACACGTTCAACCGCCGCGGCCGCGGATCTTCCTCGCCGCAGGCCGACGATTACACGCTGGACGGGGACGTGCGGGACCTGGATGCCGTGATGAAACACACGTCCAGCACGGACGTTTTTGGGCACAGCTTCGGCGGCGCGGTGGCCCTGCACGCGGCCCGGACCCTTCCGGTGGAGCGGCTGGCTGTGTATGACCCCGCCGTGTCCGTGAACCACAGCGTGAAGGCCGACTGGACTGCCGAATACGAACGGGCCACGGCCGCCGGGGACGACGACCGCGCCTTGGCCGTACTGCAGCGCGGGCTTGAGGCGGGCGGAGCGTTTTCATCCCGCATGCCACTGTCCATGCTGACCTTGGCCAACAAACTCACCGCGGGCACTTCCGAAGGAAAGCAGCAGCGTGAACTGATGCGCACCGGCGTCCGGGAAATCAAGGCCATCATCGCAGCGGACATGCCGGCCGAGCCGTTCCTGGAGCTGCCCCTGGAAACGCTGATTATTGTGGGCGAGAAGAGCCCTGCGTACTTCGGTGTTGCCTGCGGCCAGATCCATGATGTCCTGTCCGGCTCCAGCTACACCATCCTGCCGGGAGCCGGCCACGACGGCGTCCTCCGTGCACCGGACAAGCTCATCACCGAGCTGAGCGACTTCTTCGCCAGCTGACCCCATCCAAAGCAACGCGGGGTCACCTACGGCCCGTTCCGGTGGGCCGGATGGGCGCTAGGTGACCCCGCGTTTGGTTAAGAGTGGTTAGTGGCCGGCGCCGTGCCCCGGGACGGCGCCGCCTGTTTTCCGCATCATCGCAGAGAGTACGACGGCGGCAAGGGCTATCACGGTTGCCGTCAGGAACGCTGCACTCATGCCGGCAACGAGCCCCGACGCGGCCGAGACCACGGCAAAGATGGACACCAGCAGCGCCGTTCCGGCGGCACCGGCTACCTGCTGTGCGGTGCTCATGATCGCCGAGCCGTGAGAGTAAAGATGCGGCGGCAGCGGGTTCAGGCCGGTGGTAAATGCCGGCGTGAACAGCAGCGCCAGGCCGAAACTGAGCCCCACGTGGAGGGTGATGATCCACCAGACCGGAGTGCCGGCGTCGAGCATTGAAAACTGCCACAAGGCCAGCACCATCAGCACGGAACCGGTAACGGTGAGCGGCAGCGGGCCCACTTGGTCGAACAGCCGGCCGATAAACGGGCCCAGCAGGCCCATCGCCAGGCCACCCGGAAGCAGCGCGAGACCCGTCTCCAGCGAGCCCAGGCCGCGGATTTCCTGCAGGTAAAGCGGGAGCAGGATCACGCCGCCGAAGAGCGCCATCATGGCCACCACCATCAGCAGCACGGAAACCGTGAACATCCTGAAGTTGAAGGCGCGGAGATCCAGCAGCGGGGCTTCGGACTTCTGCAGCCGGAGCTGGCGGAGCACAAAGACCGTCAGGCTGGCGACGCCTATTACCAGGGCGGCGATGGCCATGGTGCTCGGACCGCTTTGGCCGCCGCCGATCTGGCTGAGGCCATACACCAAGCCACCGAAGGCAGGAACCGTGAGGAGTACGGAGAGGAAATCGAGCTTGGTCTTCTCGGTTTCCCCCACGTTCGTCAGGTACTTGTGGCCGATGGCCAGCGCGGCCAGGGCGACCGGCAGGACAAAAACGAACATAAAGCGCCAGGCGAAATGCTCCAGGATCAGCCCGGAGACAGTGGGACCCATGGCCGGCGCCACTGAGATGGCGATACTGACGTTGCCCATGACGGCGCCGCGCTTGGCCAGCGGGACAAGGGTGAGGATGGTGGTCATCAGCAACGGAAGCATGATGGCGGTGCCGCCGGCCTGGACGATGCGGGCCAGGAGCAGGATCTCAAAACCGGGAGCCACCGCCGCCACGGCGGTGCCGCCGGCGAACAGACCCATGGCCAGCATAAAGACGGCCCGCGTGGACAGGCTTTGGAGGATGAACCCGGTGGTGGGGATGACCACCGCCATGGTGAGCATAAAACCGGTGGAGAGCCATTGCACGGTGGGCGCGTCCACACGCAGGTCAACCATCAGCCGCTGCAGGGCCACATTCATGATGGTCTCGTTCAGGATCACCACAAAGGTCGCCACGAGCAGGGTGGCGATGATGGTCACCGATTCGCGGGACATCTTCTCCGGCGCGGCGGACAGCGCCGCCGCTACTGGCCCGGGCTGCCCGGCGGCGTTCGAAGAGACTTCTGTAGACATGGGTGTTCCCTCAGGGAGTAAGAATGAAGTGGCTCGCGAGCATCGTCGCTGCAGATTCCAACACTCTACCGTCCGGACTAATTCCGGGACACAGGTTTATTCTTCGGCACGGGCTTTGATCCAGCATGCTGCCTCGGGGCCCGGCCGGATTAACTGAACTCCTGCTGATTCCTTGCTATCCGGCGCTCGGCGTCGAGGAACGGAGTATTCGTGGGCGGGGCTTAAGTGGCCATTCGCGCGGGAGGGCCGGTTGTCAGCTGCGGTGGTGCTCGATCAGCCAGCTGGCCATCTGCTGGGCCCGCTTCGCCGCCTGGGTGTCGCCTTCGGTGGCTGAGACGATGGACCCCTTCATGAGGATGTGCCAGGACCGGGCGAAATCCTCCGGGCGGTCCAACCCGGCCTGCTCCGCGAGGGCCTGCACGTGGCCCCTGATCCTGGCCAGGTAATCGATGCTGGCCTGGCCGAGCGGATGGGCCGGGCCCATTTCCAGCAGGACGTTGATGAAGGAGCAGGCTTCGAAGTCGTCGCGGAGGAACCAGTCGCCGAAGACGTCGAAGATAGCCAGCAGTTGTTCGGCGGGGGTTGTGCCGCGCAGTTTGGCCTGGCCGACGATGGAATCAACTGTCCATAGCTGGTCCCGCTGCTCCAGGAACGCCAGGACGAGCGCGTCCTTGGACGGGAAGTGCCGGTAAAACGTTGCCTTGGCCACGCCGGAACGTTCGATCAGTTCGTTAACGCCTACGTCCCGCACCCCACGGCGGGAAAACAGTTCATAAGCCACAGCCAGGATCCGGCCCCGGGAATCGGCAGGAACAACTGCCGCCTCGGCGGGTAAATCCGCAGGAGACAGGGCGGGCTCTGCAGCGTGGTCTGCATCGAAAATCATCGTAGGAATAGTTTACTCCAGGTGCAGACAGACCAGTCTTACTCGCTGTAATGTTTTTCCCAACGCAGTGCTATGACGCTGACGGGACCCTCAAAAGGCCTTGTCGGCTTGGTGCAAGGAGGCCCCGATGTCAGCAGAGCGAACGTTCGATTTCATCCCGTGTGCCGACACTGACCCGTGGATAGAAAGTACGGCTGCGTCCGCCGAGGTCCGTTACTTCGCCCGGGAATCCCTGCGGTGGCAGGCGCAGGAAATCATTGATGAAGTGCTCCGCGGAACATCCCCCGGCGAGGAACTTGCCCGGGCCAGGCTCCGCCGTTGCGTCGCCCAGAATCCCGGCAAACCCGAGCGCGCACTCCTGCAGCAGCTGATGATCAACCGCTACCCGCAGGGTGAATCAACGCAGTAGAGCAACACGCTCCTGCGCCGCAATGTGCGCCCGCCCGCGATTCAGCATGAGGCACCCGCAGTAGAAAGGCTTAGAGCGGCCGGCCTTGCAACGTGAGGCTGCGGTCCACAATGCGTCCGGCGGTCGCATGCAGGCTCTGGCTGTTGGCGCGTGCATGGCTCCGCAGCAGGTTGAACGCTGCGTCCATGTCCACCCCGGCCGTATGGGCAATGACGCCTTTCGCCTGCTCAATCAGCACACGGGTGTTCAGTGCCAGCTGGAGCTGCTCGTTGACCAGTGCCGCTTCCCGGATGGTGCGTTCCTGCATCAGGCTGATGGTGGCGACGTCGGCAAGGGCCTGGCCGATCGCGGCATCCTCTGCGGGCAGGGAACCCTCCCGGGCGCCAAACAGACCCATGGCTCCGATAATCCTGCCGTGAATGCGCATGGGCACTGCATGAACGGAGCGGAAGCCCTGCGACAGCGCGGCTTGGCGGAAGCCCAGCCACTTGGTAAGCCCGGCGATGTCGTCCACGGCAACTGCCGCCCCGGTCAGATAGCACTCTACGCACGGACCGGCTCCGGCTTGCAGCTGGAGCACCTCGACCAGTTGACTCTGCTCGCTGGTGGAGGCGACAACCTGCAGTTCTCCGCTGGGATCGGCAAGCAACAGACCAGCGGCCGCGACGTCAAGAAGGCCCACCGACTCCTCCACGAGTGTGTGCAGTAGATCCACGACGTCGTAATCGGCCACCAGGGTGTCAGTGAGCTTGACGAACGCCGCACTGGCGCGCTCGGCGCGGGTACTGGTTACCATGGCCCTATTTTACTGCAGGGCAGGGCCGCCGGCCCTACCCTTGTCGGTGTCGAAGCTGAGCCTTCTTTCGAGCACAGCGGCGGCTGTCTCCCCCAACGTGAAGTCATTTGCAAAAGCGTAGGCACGCAACAAAAGCAAGGATTCCGCTGCCGTAGCACCAGACTGCGCCAGGACCATCCCGGTGGCCTGGTGAATCTCGCGGCGCGACGTAAGCGCCGGCTCCAGAACTGGATCCGTATCCGGTGAGCTGAGGCTCAGAATCTTGCGCAGGAGGTACCACGATGTCCCCCTGGCAAGTACGGCCGCCATCGACTGGTCCGACCGGTTCAGGTTTCCACTAACGGCGTGATATAGCTCAACGACACCGAGGTCCATCGCGCCCACTGTGAGTGGAAAAACGAACAGCGCGGCTGCGTCCGTCCCTGCGATCGCCTGCCGGAACATGGGCCATTCGTCGTCGGCGGTGGATTGTGCGTCGGGGACCAGCACGGGCAAGCGGGTCTTGTGGGCCCGCCACCGCGGGCCTTCGCCGAGATTGAACTGCAGTTCATCCAGGCGGGAGGCGAGTTCGTCGCTGGCGGAGACCAGGGTCTCCGCGGCGGCTCCGCCGAAGAGCGACACCGCGGCACCCGTTATGGGCAGCTTCTCCAGATATGGAGCACACACGTTCTGGTCACCGGCAACCATATCGGGTGCAATGTCCATGGTGAGCCTCTGATCCCTGAATCATCCCGCGGTAAAGATTCGGCTGCAGTCTGAACCGGAACGGCGGAGTTGTCACCTCAAGGATACATATTGCCGCGAACCCGACGATCGTCAATGACAGGGCCTCAGGCCGGCCCTTCCTGGCTGTAGCCATTTACCACTTCTGAGGTGGCCATCAGATGGGCCTGCAGCGCCCGTTCCGGTGCGCCCGGGTGGGCGGCCACACACCTGCGAAGGCGCCATTTGTGCTGGTCCAGATCCGGCGACGGGTCCTCCAGGATGGACGTGATGATTTCGTACGCCTGCCATCCGATCGGTGTGATTCTGTCAGCATAAAGATCATAGGACAACACGGCCTCCACCTTAGGGATCGTGGCGCTCATGGGTCTCTCCGAAAGGTACAGCCTCGCTGACCGCTACGGTATAGGTGTCGTGCGCGTGGCGGGTTACCAGAATCCCGCACAGGGCAATGCTGGAGGCGTACTGGCGGGCCAGGTCAACGGCCGAATTCAAATATTCGTCCAGGACGGACGCGTCATTCACTTTGACGAGATAGGACAACCCGTCATCTATTGTGCGGATCATTGGATTTGCTCCTGATTTGAGCGTGGCCGGTCGGCCACGTGAATGGGGAATGCAGGTGGACGTCCCGCTGGCCGTGCATGCGGCTGCGCTGGACAGACAGAAGCCGGGCAACACAAAAGGCCGGGGCTAACTGCAGAGGATGTGTGGGGTGCCCTGCGTGGAACGGTTCCTCCTGGAGTACGCCGAATAGGGCGATGCCAGGGTCTGGGGCAACAATTTCAGCATAGCCCCTACGCGGAAAGACGAACAGAGACCCGAGGCCTTACGCGCCCGGAGCCGGGCGCAACATGTCAGCTGCTGAGCGGCACGTTATCGATCAGCCGGACAGGCCCCACCTTGGCCGCGATGATCGCCAGGCCCTCGCCACGGAACGGGACTTTCCGGCAGTTTTCGGCCAAAGGCTCAAGGGTGCCGGGATCCACTACGTCGAAATAATCCAGTCCGACCAATGGCTGGGATTCCACCAAAGCCTGGGCGGATTCCAGATCAAGCGGCTGGTGGGCGTCCGCCCGCTCCGCCAGGAGCCGCAGCGCCCGCGACAACACCAGGGCGGCTTCCCGTTCCTCGTCTGATAGGAACCGGTTGCGGCTTGAGAGGGCCAGCCCGTCCTCGGACCGGACCGTGGGAACGGCAACAATTTCGACCGGGAAGTTCAGGTCCGCCACCATCCGTCGCACGAGAGCCAGCTGCTGGGCATCCTTTTGCCCGAAGTAAGCCCGGTAGGCAGGCAGCCCCCCGCCGCCGGAAGCAAAAGCACCGGCAGGCGGAAGCCCGGAGCCGGGGATGCCGTAGTGCAGCAGTTTGGCAATTACTGTGAGGGCGCCGTCGAAATGTCCCGGCCGTGAGGCGCCTTCCCATTTCTCCCCTAGGGAGCCGGCAGTCACACGCACCAGCGGCTCGCCGCCGGGATAGACCTCTTCCACCGGCGGCGCAAACACGAGGTCCACGCCCTGTTCTTCCAGCAGGGCACGATCGGCGTCAAGGGTCCGCGGGTACCGGTCCAAATCCACCGCATCGCCGAACTGCAGCGGGTTCACAAAAATAGACGCCACCACTACGTCGTTCTGTTCGACGGCGGTCCGCGCCAGGCGGGCGTGCCCTTCGTGCAGCGCGCCCATGGTGGGCACGAGGCCCTGGGATGTGCCCGCTTTCTGCGCGAGCAGCCGGGCGCTCGCTTCGCGGAGCTCTGCGGCAGTTGTCACCAGTTGCGTGGCCATGTCAGTTCTCCTCTTCCAGGGCCGCGCGGATGGCCCCCACTTGATCCGCTTTGAGCAGCCCCCGGCTGCTTGCCCGCCGTGCTGTGGCGCGGGCCATGGCGAGGTAAGCCTCCAGCACATCGCCCTGCGCGCCGGCGTCGTACTCCCGCAGCGCCTCAGCGTGGGCCGCCACTGTCCCGACGTCACCTCGGGCCACCGGCCCGGTCAGCGCAGATTCCCCGGAGGCGAGCGCGTTCTCCAGCGTGGCCCGCAGCAAGGGCCCCAGCATCCGCTCCGGCGCGTCCACGCCAACGTCGCGGAGCAGCTGGGAAGCCTGCGCCACCAGGGTGACCATATGGTTCGAGCCATGGGCCAGGGCCGCGTGGTAAAGGGTCCGGTCCCCCTCGGCGATGGCCACGGGCTCGGCGCCCATCTCAACGACCAGTGCCTGCGCAATGGGCAGCATCGCGGCGTCCGCCGTGACGCCGAACGTGCAGTCCAGCAGGCGCGTCAAATCCAGGCTCATGCCCGTGAACGTCATGGCGGGGTGCATTGCCAAGGGAATGGCTCCGGCGGCACGCACCGGGCGGAGCACCCCCACGCCGAACCTGCCTGAGGTGTGCGCCACGATCTGGCCGGGCTGCCACGCCCCGAGTTTGGCGAGGCCGTTCACCAGCCCGGCGAGGGCATCGTCCGGCACGGCGAGGAGCACCAGTTGGGACCGTTCCACAATCTCCTGGATCTCCAGGATGGGCACGCCCGGCAGCAGCGTCTCCGCGCGCTCACGGCTGGCCTCTGACACCGCGGAAACCCCGACGACGGCGTGCTCGGCCGAGCGCAACGCCGCACCAAGGACGGCACCCACTTTCCCGGCACCGATGATTCCGACGCCAAGGCGCCCGGGCTTAGCCACGTTGCGGGCCTTCCTGTTGGGGACTCTGTTGCGGCATGGGGGTCTGGGCCGGCACAACCACAGGGGTTTCGACGGGCGCGACCACCGGCGCGGGAACCACCGTTGCCAGCCATTGTTCGCTGGTCTGCCGCTTGCGGGCGAGCCGGGCCCTGGCGGACTGGGCATTAAAAAGGGCCCGGGCCTCGTCAAGTCCGGCCTGGGTGAGCCGCGGCGAAACCGGCCCCGCCGTGGTGTGCAGGACAAGGTCCGCCACACGGAACCGCCGTGCGAGGGGGCCCTGGTGCAGTGCCATTGACTGGGTGCGCTGGTGCGGGACCACCACCAGTTCCCGCCACCACCGGCCAGATCGGATCAGCAGGGCGGTGTCAGTGGTGGCGAAGCCGTTGCGGCGCCAGCCCAGCGGCGCCAGGAACCTGGCACGGTGCGGCGTGGTGACAAATCCGCCGTCGGAATCCAACCCCGAGAGCCCGGCAGCGAAGATGCGTCCGGGCTCCGGCGTCCCGGGATCCGGCAGCACGAGGGCAAGCATGGACATCACTTCGGGCAGCTTGCCCACGGGCAGCAGCGTGGTCCGGGACGCCGTCTCGCCATTGCTCCCGGCTGCGCCGTACCCGGCCACGTTGACCTGGATCCGGTACCAGCCGAAGATCCGCCACAGCGGGGACTGGGCTACCTTCAGCGCCTGGACCCTGCCCGGGGGCAGCGTCTGCGCCTGCGTGTCCAGCAGTCCATAGCGGAGCCGGATCCCGTCCGGCGAAATGGCGGCGGTGAAGTTGTAGCCCTTGTTAAAGGAGCCCCAGTAGCTGGCTGCAAGGCCCAGCACCGCCGGGATCAGGTAGAAGAAGAAGCCGCGGTTCTCCGTCACGGCGGACAGGATCACGGAGGCGATGCCGCCCACCACCACAAAGAAGCTCTGCTCGCTGAGCAGCAGCGAACCGATAAGGCGCGACGGCGGCACGGACAGGACCGGGTATTCAGGCGCCTCCGGCGCGGCCTCCTGCGGCCGGGCAGGGTCCGGGACCACACCTGCGGCCCGTGCCAGGATGGTGGCCCGGAGCTGGCGGGCGTCGTCCATCCGCAGGTAGGCCAGTTTGACGGCCGATTCGCCGGCATCGGCGACCTCAAACTTGAGTTCGGCCAGGCCGAAGATCCTGGCCAGCAGGGGCTGCACGATGTCGATGGCCTGGACCCGGTCCAGCCGGGCCTGCCGCTGCTGGCGGAAGAGGAACCCGGAGTTGACCCGGACGTACCCTTCCGAGATCTGGTACTTGGTGAAATACCAGGTCAGGATGAAACCCAGCACGGTTACCACCAGGACGATGCCGCCGCCGGCCACCAGCCAGGGTGCCCGGCCG
This sequence comes from Pseudarthrobacter sp. NBSH8, assembly GCF_014217545.1. Classification (NCBI taxonomy): domain Bacteria; kingdom Bacillati; phylum Actinomycetota; class Actinomycetes; order Micrococcales; family Micrococcaceae; genus Pseudarthrobacter; species Pseudarthrobacter sp. NBSH8. The sequence goes on along the minus strand of NZ_CP043178.1, from coordinate 280,204 downwards.
GCGAAGTCCTGCTCGAAGACCGGACGGCCCTGCAGCAACCGCTCGAAAAAGTCCCGCCCGAAGAAGAAACCAATGGCCGCCAGTGCCACCCAGCCGCGCACAAAGGGGGAGGCCGGGTGCACACGCAGCCACTCGCCGTCGGGCGCTACCGGAACCGCACTCGGTGCGCCGGCCTCCGGAACGTTTGCCGTCACAGCCCTGCCAGCCTCGCTTCACCGCGGGCCGCGAGCTGCTCGCGCAGGCGTGCACCCTCCGCCGCGGGCAGGCCGGGGATGCTGGCGTTGGTTCCGGGTGAGGCGGTGTGGAGTTTGAGCGTGCAGAGTCCCAGCCCGCGTTCCACCGGGCCCACGCCGATGTCCACGTACTGCATCCGGCCGTAGGGAACCGTCATGGTCCGTTGGAAGAAAATGCCGCCACGGACCAGGAGGTCATCGTCGCGCTCGGCGTAGCCGATAGCGCGCACCTGCCGTGGGATCAGCAGCAGGCGCCAGGCGGCCAGGACCAGGGTCACGGCCGGGACGGTGATGGCCAGCCACAGGGGCGGCCACCGCCACCAGCCGAGCAGGACAAAGATGAGGGGCAGGGTCAGGACAACCACCGTGATCAGGTTTCCTAAGGCCCATTGCACCAGCCGCACGGTGACGTATTTCGGGGACACCCGCTGCCAGGTAATGCCTGGTGGATCAATCGCCTCTGTACGCATATTCGCCTTCCCCGGCGGCTTCGCCGCGTACCCCGCGGCCGGGTTTCCCGTCGCCGGGGGTTGCCTCGGTGTCTTCGGGTGGGATCTTGCAGAACCGCTCCACCAGCAGGCCGACGACGATCATCACCAGGCCGCCGGCAGCGATCGCGACTGCCACCCAGGTGATGCCTTGGTCGCTGCGCAGATTCCAGATCCGCAGCTGGTCCAGGAAAATCCCCGCGTGCCAGCCCAGCAGGACGGTGCCCGCATAGGCGCACGCCTGGGCGAGCACCAGGGTCCGGGCGGCAAGGATCGGGTCCAGGGCCTTCTTGCGTTTGGTGCCGTTGCGCCACCGGAGCACGCGGACGCCAAGCACCAATGTGATGGCAACAATCACGCCCATGGTGGCCAACGCGGTGGCCGGAAGAACCGGGGTGGCCATGCTGTAGCGCGTGGTCACCACCGTGGCCGACCAGCCGGCCACGGTCAGGACCAGGCCGATCAGCAGCAGGCGGGCAGGGTTGACGGGTTTCACTGGTTACTCGACCGCCCCGGCCGTGGGGACGCCGTCGTAATCGCCGAAACCGTCAAACGGGGCGAGATCGCCAAAGTCGGGGGCGCGGGCAGCCAGCTCGCTGATGCGTTCCCCGCCCAGGGTGGCCGCGGGCTCGATGAGCGACCACGGATACAGCACAAAGGCGCGTCCGGCGGCACGCGGGTGCGGCAAGGTCAGGACCGGATCGTCACTGATGAGGTCGCCGTAGGTGATGATGTCGACGTCGAGCGTCCGCGGCCCCCAGCGCACGTCACGAACCCGGAGGTGCTTGTTTTCCACGGCCTGGCAGTGCTTCAGCAGCTCGGCCGGGGACAGCGTGGTTTCCACTGTGATAATCATGTTCAGGAAGTCAGGCTGGCCGGCTGGGCCGCCCACGGCTTTGGTCTGCACCACCGGGGAAACGGCCTGCAGGCGAACCTCCGGCGGGTCCACCAGGTCGGCAACGGCCTCGGACAGGGTGTCGTTCCGCTCGCCCAGGTTGCTGCCGAGGGCCAGTACGGCTTTGGTGTACCCGCCGCTCATGGCCTCTCCCGGTGCACGCTGACGGCCACATCGCCGAAGGGCACCTCGATGGGCGCCTTGGGCTTGTGGACGGTGATGTCCACGGCCTGGATGGTGAATTCGGCGAGCAAGCCATCCGCGATCCGGACGGCCAGTGCCTCGATCAGGTTCAGCGGCTCCCCCGTGATCCAGTCCGTGATCCGCTCAGCCACCTCGCCGTAGTGGGCGGTGTCCCGGACGTCGTCGGATACTGCGGCTTTGGCGAAGTCCAGATGCAGCACGGCGTCCACTACAAACGGCTGGCCCTCACGGCGCTCGAAATCAAAGACTCCGTGATGGCCGACGGCGGTGACACCGCTCAGCGTGATCCTGTCCATGGGTGCCCGGCCTAGGTGGTGGTAGGGGCGGCGGCCATCCGCGCGGCCACCTTGACGGCGTCAAGGCTGGGACCGACGTCGTGCACACGGACGGCCCAGGCCCCTCGGGACGCGCTGATCGCGGTGATGGCGGCCGTGGCGTCGTCGCGTTCCTCCGGGACGGCGGACTTGCCGGCTACCGTGAGGAGTGTGCCCAGGAAGCGCTTGCGGGACGCCGCCACCAGGAGCTTGTGCCCCAGGCTGTCCAGCTGGTCCAGGTGCTGCAGGAGCTCCCAGTTCTGGGCGTCGTTCTTGGCGAAGCCCAGGCCCGGGTCCACGATGATCTGCTCTTTGCCCACCCCGGCTGCATAGAGTTTGTCGCGGACGCCGGACAGTTCAGCCACCACTTCGCCGGCAACGTCCTGGTACTGGGCCAGGGAGTCCATGGTGCGGGCGTCGCCGCGGCGGTGCGTGAGGACATACGGCACCTTGGACGCGGCTACGAGCTCGGCCATCTCGGGCTCGATGGTCAGCCCGGAAACGTCGTTGATGATGGCGGCGCCGGCCTTCAGGGCAGCAGCGGCCGTTGCGGCGTGCGTGGTGTCGATGCTGACCAGGGCGCCCGCCTTGACCAGGGCTTCGATGACTGGGATCACCCGGCGCTGTTCTTCCTCCAGGGTTACATCCTCCGCGCCGGGTCGAGTCGATTCGCCGCCGACATCGATGATGTCCGCTCCGGCGTAGAACATCCGCAGGCCCGCCGCGATGGCCGCGTCCGCCGTCGGGTGCTTTCCGCCGTCGCTGAAGGAGTCCGGGGTGACGTTCAGAATGCCCATCACCAGGGTGCGGCCGGTGGGCAGGTCCGCGAATGTCGCGGCCGGGCGCGGTTTGCGGAGGATGGGCAGCGGAGATGTTGCGGGCCCGGTTCCCGGGGCTGCAGCGAGTGAGTCCATGGTCTGTTACTTACCTTCCGAGGATGAGGCTCATGGCTTCGGCACGGGTGGCCGGGTCATGAAGCTGCCCGCGGACCGCGCTGGTGACGGTCTTTGCTCCGGGCTTGCGGACACCGCGCATTGACATGCACATGTGTTCGCATTCGACAACGACGATCGCGCCACGCGGCTTGAGGTGGCTGACCATTGCTTCGACGATCTGGGTGGTGAGCCGCTCCTGCACCTGGGGGCGCCGGGCGTAGATATCCACGAGGCGTGCCAGCTTGCTGAGCCCGGTCACTTTGCCGTCGTGGGAGGGAATGTAGCCGACGTGGGCAACCCCGTGGAACGGCACCAGGTGGTGCTCGCACGTTGAGTAGAACGGGATGTCCTTGACCAGGACCAGTTCTTCGTGGTCCAGGTCAAACGTGGTGGAGAGGACGTCAGCGGGATCGTGGTGCAGTCCCGCGAACACCTCGGCGTAGGCCTTGGCCACCCGCCTGGGGGTGTCTACGAGGCCACTGCGGTCCGGGTCCTCGCCAATGGCCAGGAGGATTTCACGGACGGCCGCCTCGATCCGGGGCCGGTCCACCTTCTCATGCTTTTTGTGGTGGGATCCGTTCTCCGCCGGGTGTCCGGCGGAGGCGGCTGCGTCGTCGTCGTCGATGTGAGTCACAGGAGAAAGCTTAGCCGTGCGTGGCGTCAGGCCCCGAGTCGGGGATGCCGCCCTGGAACGCAGCGTCATCCGGGACACCCTGCGGGTGCGGCGGCAGCGCGTCCAGCGGTTCCTCGAGGCGGGCTTCCTTGGCTTCCTCCTGGGCTTCGCGCTCAGACTTCTCCAGGCGGGACTCCACAGGGCCGGCCTGCTGGACCGGACGTGTCTCCTTGGACAGCCACACCTCGCGGAAGTCACGCTTGCGGATGTCCGTGAAGATGTGCGCGATCTCGGCCTGGTTGAGGGTCTCCCGTTCCAGGAGTTCCAGGGCCAGTTGGTCCAGGACGTCCCGGTTTTCGGTGAGGATGGCGTACGCCTCGTCATGCGCCTGGTCGATCAGGCGGCGCACTTCCTCATCCACCACAAAGGCGATCTGGTCCGAGTAGTTGCGCTCGTGCCCGGCGTCGCGGCCCAGGAAGGGTTCGCCGCCGCCCTGGCCCAGGCGTACCGCGCCGACGCGCTCACTCATACCGAACTCGGTGACCATCTTGCGGGCCGTGGAGGTGGCCTTTTCGATGTCGTTGGAGGCTCCCGTGGAGGGATCGTGGAAGACGATCTCTTCCGCCACGCGGCCGCCCATTGCGTAGGCCATCTGGTCCAGCAGTTCGTTGCGGGTGATGGAGTACTTGTCGTTCTCCGGGACCACCATGGTGTAGCCCAGGGCCCGGCCGCGGGGGAGGATGGTGATCTTGGTGACCGGCGCCGAGTTCCGCAGGGCAGCCGCCACCAGGGCGTGTCCGCCTTCGTGGTATGCGGTGATTTTGCGTTCGTGTTCCTTCATCACGCGGCTGCGCTTCTGCGGGCCTGCCATAACGCGGTCGATGGCCTCATCGAGGGCGCGGTCATCGATGAGGTTGGCGTTGGAGCGCGCGGTCAGCAGGGCTGCCTCGTTCAGGACGTTGGCGAGGTCTGCGCCGGTATAGCCCGGAGTCTTCTTCGCCACGGCCTTGAGGTCAACGCCCGGGGCCATCGGCTTGCCCTTGGCGTGCACCTGCAGGATCTGGTCGCGGCCGATCAGGTCCGGGGCGTCCACTGAGATCTGGCGGTCGAAACGGCCGGGACGCAGCAGGGCCGGGTCCAGGACGTCGGGGCGGTTGGTGGCCGCGATCAGGATCACGTTGGTCTTGACGTCGAAGCCGTCCATTTCAACCAGCAACTGGTTGAGGGTCTGCTCGCGTTCGTCGTTGCCGCCGCCGATCCCGGCACCGCGGTGCCGTCCGACGGCGTCGATCTCGTCAACAAAGATGATGGCCGGAGAGTTGGCCTTGGCCTGCTCGAAGAGGTCGCGGACACGGGATGCGCCCACGCCGACAAACATTTCGACGAAGTCCGAGCCCGAGATGGAGAAGAACGGCACGCCGGCTTCGCCGGCGACGGCACGGGCCAGGAGGGTCTTGCCGGTTCCCGGAGCGCCGTAGAGCAGCACGCCCTTGGGGATCTTGGCGCCCACGGCCTGGAACTTGGCCGGTTCCTGCAGGAACTCCTTGATTTCCTGGAGCTCCTCCACGGCCTCGTCCGCACCGGCTACGTCAACGAAGGTCACCTGCGGCATGTCCTTGTTGACCATCTTGGCCTTGGACTTGCCGAACTGCATGATCTTCGAGCCGCCGCCCTGCATCCGGGTCATCAGGAACCAGAACAGCGCACCGAGCAGGATGACGGGGATAAGCAGCGAAAGCAGGCCGGAGAACCAGTTGCTTTCGATCGGCTGGTCCGTGTAGCCGTTGGCGGGCTTGGCAGCCGTGACGGCCTTGACGACGTCGGTGGCGCGGGCGTCGACAAAGAAGAACTGGACGCTCTTGCCCTTGTCCTGCCCGTTGACATCCAGGTTGTCCTTGAGGGTCAGGTCAACGCGGTTTTCGCCGTCGAAGATTTTTGCCTGCTCAACCTTGCCGCTGTCGGCAAGGAGTTCAAGGCCCTTGTCCGTATCGATCCGTGCCGCACCACCGGGAGCCAGTGTGGCAAAAGCCACAAGGAGCATGGCGATCACAACAACGATCCAGATGCCCGGGCCCTTCAAGAAACTCTTAGCTTTCATCTGTTCGGGGGCTGGCCCCGTCCCTCCTGGTAGTGCTGCACGGCGAGTGAGTCTGCGCGCGTGTGGTCCTGCATCAGCTACTAGCTATACACCGTTCGGAGTAATTCACGCACGGTGCTGCGCAAAAGTTCCCTCTGGGCGTAGCGGGATGTGGACGGCAGAGTGGAACTCCGCAGGTCAGCCGGCTGCGGCGACAGCCAGTTTCCGGAGGATGGCCGTAACGGTCTCGGCAAACACGGACGAACCCTTGCTTCCAACGCGCGGGAAGGCCAGGTCGGTCAGGACCACTGTCCCACCCTGGGCGAACACCTCAACCGAGCAATGGTCGACGACGATGCGCAGCGTGAGCACGCCGTCCTCCAGGGGCACGGGGCGGACTCCACGGACGCGAAAACACCACAACGCTGCCGGAGTCGATGTCCCCGGCATCGTCGCAGGCGATAGCCACGGGTTGTTCGGTCCAGTGCACCAGGTCAGTGGACGTTGCGTGGCCCCAGGACATGTTCCCCCACACGTTCCCATCCGGGTTGTTCTGGTAGTAGAGGTGGTACGTACCACGGTAAAACACCAGGCCGTTGGGGTCATTGAGCCCGGTGTCCCGCGCCGTGTAATGGAGTGCTGGACGCAGGTGCGACGTTCCGGCCGGGTCCGTCTGGGGGCGTGCGTCATCAAGGCAACTGGACATGGGTGGCGGGTCCTGGCGTAAAGCAGCAGCGGTCAGCGCGTGGGCGCCGCCACCGAATCGCGCCGCACCGGCGGGCAGTCCAAGATGGTCGGGTGGAGCGCCATGAGGGCCAAATCCGTCTTGCCCTCGATGGCGTCGATCAGGTTATCGGCGGCCCAGGCACCCATTTCGTAGTGCGGCAGGGCCACCGTGGTCAGGGCCGGGTACAGGTTCGCCGCGATGAGCTCCTGGTCATCGAAGCCCACCACGGACAGGTCCCCGGGGATGGACAACCCAAGCTCCGCCGCGGCGCGGTAGGCGCCCATGGCCATCCGGTCGTTGTAGCAGAACAGCCCGGTGGGCCTGTCTTCGCGCCGCAGCATCCGGCTGGCCGCCTCATAGCCTCCCTGCACTTCGGAGACCTCCGATTCGACAGGTGCCGCGTCGCCGTCGAGCCCTGCCTCCGAAAGTGTGGCCCGGAAGCCGCGGAGGCGGTCCCGGGTGGCGGGGACGTCGTCGGTGTTGTTAAGGAAGCCGATGCGGGTGTGGCCGGCCGCCAGGAGGATTCCGACGGCGGCGCGGGCACCGCCCTCCTCGTCCGGCACCACGGCGGTGATGCTGCCGCTGGTGCTGACGGAGTCCACCAGAACGGACGGCACACTGCCAAGGTTGACCGGCACCTGCACCTGGCGGTGGTACATGGTGGCGTAGAGGATGCCGTCGACGCGGCGCTCGAGGAGGGCCTCGACGTCGGCGTCCCTGGTTCCGGGGCTCGCGGACCCTGACGTGTTGATGATCATCAGGTTGTAGCCGCGGGCACGGGCGGCCTCGTCCGCGCCCAGGATGATGCGTCCTGCATGGGGTGTGGTGGCGATGTCCTCGCTGACCAGGCCAAGCATCCCGGTCCGCTGGGTGCGGAGCGCCTGGGCCAGGCGGTTGGGACCGTAGCCGAGCTGCTCGGCGGCGGACTTCACCTTGCCCCGGGTTTCCGGGCTGATCCGTGCGTACGACACGTCATTGAGGACGTGGGAAACCGTGGTCACAGACACGCCGGCGGCGACTGCTACTTCCTTGATACCGACTGATCTATTGGTCATTGGTCTTCCACGTCCTGATGGTGTTGGTGCTGTACCAGTAAGGCTACAGACGGGTAATCGCTTCCCTGGCGTGGCCAGGGCATGAACGGGCTACTGGGCCACAAGTGCATATGCCGCCTACATACCGACCGCGGGTGTGGCCCTAAAGGCGTTAACAGCCCTATCTGCAATAACTTGTGCGTCACCCCGCCTCCGCCAATGCCCGGGCTTCCCGCCCTCATCAGGACAAAGGAGAACAAACGCGCCTCAAACCCGGCACTCGTTCCGGGCGACGCCTTAAGGTCCGGACCCGGTAGGTTCGGCAGCTTAAATGCCGGCGGCGGCCTCCGAAGAGACCGCCGCCGGCATTGCCGTGCCTAAATCTTTACTCGTAAACGTGCGGGGCGAGCGTGCCCACGAAGTCCAGGTTGCGGTACTTCTCGGCGTAGTCCAGGCCGTAGCCCACCACGAACTCGTTGGGGATGTCGTAGCCGACGTACTTGACGTCGATCTCCACCTTGGCGGCCGTGGGCTTGCGGAACGCGGTGCAGATCTCCACAGAAGAGGTGCCGCGGGATTCCAGGTTGGTCTTGAGCCAGGACAGGGTCAGGCCGGAGTCGATGATGTCTTCGACGATAAGAACGTCCTTGCCCATCAGGTCCGTGTCCAGGTCCTTCAGGATCCGCACAACACCCGAGGACTGGGTGCCGGAGCCGTAGGAGGACACTGCCATCCAGTCCATCGAAACGTGGCTGTGGAGCGCGCGGGCGAGATCGGCCATAACCATCACAGCGCCCTTGAGTACACCGACCAGAAGGATTTCGCGGCCTTCGTAGTCCTTGTCGATCTGCGCAGCGAGCTCAGCGATCCGCTGTTGGATCTGTTCCTTGGTGTAGAGAACGTGCTTGAGGTCTGCCTGGACGTCGTTTGAATCCACCAATGGCTCCTGTGTAGATGCGGGGTGCGACTATTCTTGGGGCGGTTTTTGAGGCCGGAATACTAGCTTCCCACAGCGGGCCGCTTCACGGGGAACGGGGGCACCGCCGTCGGGCCCGTCCGGGGTCGCGGGCCGCGTTTCCGCCGCGTCCCGCTGGGCCAGCTCGGCGAGGGACAGCCTGTACACGCTCACACCGCCGGGCAGCTCCACGGGACCGGCAGAACCCTGCCGGCGCAGCAGCGCTTCCGCTGCCAGAAGGCGCTGGTAGCTGGGCTGTTGGCCCCCGACGTCGGCCGCTGCCTTGGCGATGACCCGGAACCTGATGGCCGGGGAAAGTTCCCCCAGGGCCTCCTCCGGAAGGCTGACCTCGAGTCCGGACCGCTCGGCCAAGGCGGCAAATGTGCGATCTGCCACGTCCTCCAGATAGTCAGCGTCCAGCTGCAGGATGGACGCGGTCCGGGCCAGCGATTCAGCCACGCCGGGCCCCAGTTTTTCCTCGAGCAGCGGCAGTACTTCCACCCGGGTCCGGGAGCGGGCAAACGACGGGTCCGAATTGCTGGGATCGTGCCAAGGCTCAAGGTCCTCGACGTCACAGATCTCCAGGGTATCCACGCGGCGCAGGCCCAGGAACGGCCGCAGCAACAGGCCGCGGGCAGGCCGCATGCCGGCCAGCGAGCGTGTGCCGGAGCCGCGGGCAAGCCCCAGCAGGACCTGTTCGGCCTGGTCATCCAGAGTGTGCCCGAGCAGGATAGCGGTGGCCCCGTAGTCCCTGGCCGCAGCCTCCAGCGCTGCGTGGCGGGCATCCCTGGCGGCGGCTTCCGGCCCCATCCCGGTGCTGGCGACGGTAACGGTCCGGAGGTCCACCGGGGAGAGGCCCAGTTCCTTCAGTGTCTGGACAGCGGCGGCAGCCACCTGGGCCGAGCCTTCCTGCAGCTGGTGGTCAACCACCACCGCGCCCACCGTCAGGGCGTGCCCGTCAACGTGGCCGCGGCGGGCAAAATAGGCCGCCACCGCCGCGAGGGCCATCGAATCGGGACCACCGCTGCAGGCCACCAGCACGTGCTCCGGATAGCCAGCCTCTGCCAGGGCGTTCTGGACCATTTTGCGCGCCTTGCCGACGACGGGCGCGAGCCTGCCGGGCCGCCGTCGTCCGCGTGAAGCCGTACGGGCGTCCGGAACCCCTGGGGCGTCCGGCACATTGGGGGCGTGGGGCACCTACAGGCCCATCCGGTCAACCCACAGCTTGGCGTCATGGATTTCGGGCTCGGTGGGGAGGTTTTCGGCGGATTCCCACACCCGGTTGAAGCCCTCCATGCCGGCCACAGCCACGACCGAGCGGACAAATTTGGCGCCGTCGGAGTACTGGCGCATCTTGGCGTCCAGGCCCAGGAGGTTGCGGATGAATTTCTCCATCACGCCGCGGTCCTTGCCACGGTCGGTGAAGCGCTGCCGGATGGTCCTGACGGAGGGGACGATGCTGGCGTCGACGGCGTCCATCACAACGTTGGCGTGGCCCTCCAGCAGGCTCATCACGGCCGTCAGGTGGGACAGTGACGCCTTTTCCTCGGGGTTCTGCAGCAGGTCCAGGATGGCGCCGCGGCCGGGAGTATTGCCGGTGGCGGTCCGGTCCTTGAGGGAACGCGCGGCGGCGGACGCGCGCTCCATCAGCGAATCAACGTTGCCCAGCAGGTGCCCGCTGAGGTTGTCGATCTCGGAAAGCATGTGGTGGCGGAGCCAGGGCGCGGCGGCGAACTGCACGCGGTGCGTCTGTTCGTGAAGGCAGACCCAGAGCCGGAAATCCTCCGGCGTGACGTTGAGTTCGCGCTCCACAGCCACGATGTTGGGCGCCACAAGAAGCAGGCGGCCGGCTGCCGGCGCTTTGGAACCTTCGGCGAGCGCGGCAAACGGATCGTACTGGCCCAGGACCTTGCTGGACAGAAACGCCAGGACAGCGCCGAGTTGGCTGCCCGTAATGGCGCCGCTGACGCTGGCCGCCGCCGGGCTGACGTTGCCGCGGCGGCTTTCCAGCATTTTTTCCATCGCGGGTTTGAGCATCACGGCGAAGCTCTGCGTGTTGGCCTTGGCCCAGCTGGCCCGGTCCACCACCAGGACAGAGGAGTCGCGGAGGTCCCGCGCGGCTTCAAGGCCCGTGATTTCGTGGACGTGCGGGACGGAGGCGTCCGCGAGGCAGCGCAGGCTGTCCACGGCTTCGCCGATTTCCGACGAGTTGAGGGTGGGCCCCGCGGAGGCCAGCCGGGCCGCCGTGGACGCGGCCAGGTCCCAGTTGATCAGGGCCTGGGCCGGGCTGGACGATGCCGGGGCTGACGAATCACGCACAGTGGACTCCATAGTCCCCATCACATCACAGCGGACGGCGGATAGTCCTTAAGTTCGCTGACCGGCGAACGGTCACCGGTGCATCGGGGCCTCCGGCGACGTCCCCAGGCACAGCCGGCGCACAGGATGCCGAAAGCGCCCTGCCAGCAAGCGCGGGCAAAGTAGTGACAACAGAACCGCCCCGCATCGAGGAGAACCCCATGATCCCGTGCCGCCCCATCGCTCCCTTGTCCCCCGGACCCCGCAGTGGGTGGCGCTCGGTGGTCGCCGCCGTCGTGATGGCTGCACTGCTGGGCACCACCGCGACGTCCGCCGTGGCTGCGGTTCCGGAGTCCGGGGAGTCCTCGGTTTCGGCGGCGGCACAGGCAACTCCTGCCGCCAACTCGGGACATTCCGCTACATCCCTAGCGAGTTGCCAGAGTTAGCGGCAGCCGCAGGCGGCGAGCGCCGTGGCGGCCCGGTCCAGGGCTTCCCGGTTCCCTGCAGCACCAGGCGTCAACCCGTTGCCGATGAACGAGAAGACCAGGAGCCGCCCGTCTGCGTCCACCACGTACCCGCTGAGTGCGATCACCGAGTTCAGGGTCCCGGTCTTGGCCCGCACCAGGCCGGCTCCGCGGGCCGTGGTGCCATCCCCGTAGCGGCTGTCCAGCGTTCCGGTCAGCCCGGCGACCGGAAATCCATCCAGCGCAGCCAGCAGCCTGGTGTCGGTCCCGGTGGTGATGGCACGCACCACTTCCGCGAACTGGCGGGCAGAGACCTGGTTGGCCAACGCCAGACCGGACACATCGGCCAGGCGCATGGTGTCCGTGGGGATCCCCAGGTTCACGAGCTGTGTGCGGACTGCTGAGGTGGCGCCGTCATTGCTGGCGGGCTCCCCGGCCGCCGACGCAGCCATCCGGCCCAGGACCTCCGCCAGGTAGTTGTCCGAGGTCTGCAGCATCAGGTCCACCTGCTGGCCCATAGTGGCGGACTGGACTTCGGCAAGGACCGCCGGCTCTTCAGCGGGGGGCGCATCGCCGGAAGGCGCAGTGTAACGGTCGACGCCGGCCGCTACCGTGAGTCCCGCAGCGGCGCCTGCAGTCTTGAGCTGCGCGGCGAACGCCTCCGCGGCGGTGATTGCAGAGTCCTGGGGGCGTAGGCCGGTGGTCACAGCCGGGTCAAAGCGCGCCGAGTTCAGCGCCAGCGGGTACAAGGGCGCCACCTCGCCCGCTGCAACGTCCCCGTCAGCCCAGACGGGGTTCAAGGCGGGGCCGCTGAACAGGGAATCGTCCACCAGGACCTTCAGTTCGCCGGTTGTTCCAATGGCCTGGAGCGCGTCCACGGTGGCGGTGGCCAGGGTGGCGAGCCCTGCGTGGCCCATCACCTGGTTGGGCGCGGATTCACCGGCGCCCAGGAGGACGTCGCCGCCGCCGGTCAGCACCACCTGATTGCTGGCGGGCCCAGCTAGAACCCTGGTGCCGAAACGGTGGTCCGGCCCGATCGCCCGGAGGGCGGCCACAGCGGTGAGCAGCTTCATATTGGAGGCGGGGATCCGGCTCTCCGAACCGCCCCGGTCAAACAGGACCTGGCCAGTGAGCGCATCCTGGACCAGCCCTGTGAAGCTGCCGTCGCCGTCGGGCTTTAACAAGGCGTCCAACTGCGCGGCGACAGCGGCGGGCAGCGGAACGGGCGCCGACTCCGCAAGCGGGGCCAGGCCCTGCCGGGCGGAAAGAGTGGCCGGGAGCTGCTGCCAGGCGGGCACCACCGGCGTGGCTGCCGGCGGCGGGACGACGAAAGCAGGGGCTACCAGCCACACGGCGGGGAGTGCCAGGATAACGATCACGGCCAAGAGCAGCGCGGTGGGCCAGGCCTGCAGCCCGCGCTGAACCGTGCGCCGGAACGCGCTGGCGCCCGATGTTTCCTTCATGTTGGTGCTGGTCCTCAAGTCCTGAAATTTCCCCGCAAGTTCCTGAAACCTGGGCCTCTCGCTATATCCTCAATAGTAGTCGGCGGCACCGACACTCCTTTTTGTTGTTCGTCTCCTGTGCCGCGAACCCCCTGCAATTGCCGAGGAGCATTCCATGAAGCACGACGTGACCATCGAGATCCCCAAGGGATCACGAGTCAAGTACGAAGTTGACCACGAAACCGGCCGCGTCCGCCTGGACCGCGTTCTCTTCACCTCCATGCAGTACCCCACGCACTACGGGTTCTTCGAGAACACCCTGGGCGAAGACGGCGATCCGCTGGATGCACTGGTGCTCCTACAGGACTTCGACCTGCACCCCGGCGTCATCGTTGAGTCCCGCCCCATCGGCGTTTTCAACATGACCGACGACGGCGGCGGCGACGCCAAGGTCCTGTGCGTCCCGGTCGACGCCCGCTTTGACCACATCCAGGAAATCAGCGATGTCAGCGACTTCCTGATCAAGGAAATCGAGCACTTCTTCACCCGTTACAAGGACCTGGAGCCGGGCAAGTGGGTCAAGGCTGAGGGCTGGGGCGACCGCGCCGCCGCCGAGGCCGAGCTGGAAGCCTCCATCAAGCGTTACGTGCCGGCAACGCACTAATCCCACCGCCTGCAACGCGGGGTCACTTCCCGCCCATTCCACCTCCGGAATTGGGCAGGAAGTGACCCCGCGTTGTGGTTTAAGGTGAAGGGTGAGTTTCCAGCCTTTGAGTGCCCCGCATTTTGAACCGCCGTATTTTCAACCGCCGTGCGGACCGATCACCGGGTGGCGGGACGGTGCGGTGCTGCGGGCCACCGGCATTCCCTACGCCACCGCGGGCCGTTTTCAACTTCCGGTGACCGCGTCCGATTGGACCGCCGACTATGCCGCCACCACCCTCGCACCGGCCTGCCCGCAGGGCCCGGTTCCGTTCCTGGACGACATCCTGGGCACCCGGTATGGCGAGCTCCCCGGAAGTGAAGACTGCCAGCGCCTGTCGATCACCGTCCCGGAAGGGCTTGCCGACGGCGAGCACGTCCCGGTCATGGTGTGGCTGCACGGCGGCTCCTACACGTCGGGCTCCGGCGACCTGGCGATCTTTGACCCCAAGTCCCTGGTGTCCGAGAACCGGGTCGTCGTGGTGTCCGTGACCTACCGGCTGGGCTTGTTCGGCTACCTGGCCACCGGCACCGGCCGGCCCGCGAACCTCGGCCTGCTGGACCAGCTGGAAGCGTTCCGGTGGGTGCAGCGCAACATCGCGGCCTTCGGCGGCGACCCGGGGCGCGTCACCGCGTTCGGGCAGTCGGCAGGCGGCGACTCCGTAGTCCACCTCATGGCCACTCCGGAGGCGCCGTCCCTGTTCCAGCGGGCCATCATCCAGAGTGCACCGTTGGGGATCACCCGCGGCCGGCACAAGATGAGCCGCGCCATGGGCATCGCGGCCGAAGCCGTCACGGAAGACACCCCGATGCTGGACGTGGTGGACATCGAAGGCCACGTGTCTCAGGTGGCCCGGAAATACGGCCTGATGGCAGCCATGCCGTTCGGCACCCAATACGGGCACGCCCCGCTGCCACTGGAATCACGCGTTGAGGCGGCCTGGAACGCCACGGCCCCGGGCATCGAGGTGCTGATCGGGCACACCTCCGACGAGGCCCGTCTGTTCCTTCCCCGGAGTCCAGTGGTCAGCTGGCTGGGCAAGGTCCCCCTGCTGGGTGACGTTGCCGTGCGGGCCATTAATTGGGCGGTGACGGAGGCTGTCTACGGCCGATCCGCCCGCAAATTTGCCCGCCGCCACGCCCGCGCGGGAGGCAAGGCCTACAGCTACCTGCTGTCCTGGGGCGCGCCCGGGAACTTCTACCGGGCCGCCCACACGGTTGATCTGCCCCTGCTGTTCGGAAACCAGCAGACCTGGGCCTCCGCTGGGCTCCTCAAGGGCGCAACCTGGGATGAGATCGACGCTGTGGGCCGTGAGGTGCGCCGGCTGTGGGCAGCCTTCGCCCGCGGGGACGGATTGGGTGAGACGGGCGGAATTCCCGGCGCGCTCGAGTACCGCTCGATGTGACGCACCATGACTGCAACGCGGGGTCACTTCGCGCCCATCCTGGGCGGCCGGACCGGCCGTAAGTGACCCCGCGTTGCTTCTGTTCAGGCGTTGAGCACCCAGTTCCGGATCTCCTCCGGGTCCTCGCCGTGTGTGCGAGTGTGTTCGCGGGCCTGGATCCGCCGGTCCTGAAGGCTTTGCCGCAGCAGCGAGTGCTTTTCGGCCAGACCGGGTACGCGGTCAATAGCGTCAATGGCCAGCTGGAAGCGGTCGATCCCGTTGAGCATGGCCATGTCGAACGGGGTTGTGGTGGTTCCCTCCTCCTTGTAGCCGCGCACGTGCAGGCCTTCCTGGTTGGTGCGGCGATAGGCCAGCCGGTGGATCAGCGTGGGATAGCCGTGGTAGGCGAAGATGATCGGTTTGTCCGGGGTAAAGATGCCGTCAAAGTCCGACGCCGGAAGGCCGTGCGGGTGCTCACTTGCGTCCTGGAGCCGCATCAGGTCTACCACGTTGACCACCCGGACCTTCAGCCCCGGGACACCCCGCTTCAGCAGTTCGGCCGCGGCCACCGTTTCCACCGTGGGCACGTCCCCGGCACACGCCAGAACAACGTCCGGGTCCTCTCCAGCCACTTCGGAACCCGCGAACTCCCAGATGCCCAGTCCCCGCCGGCAGTGGTTCTCGGCGTCGGCCGGACCCAGCCAGGTGGGCGATGGCTGCTTGCCACTAACCACAATGTTCACGTAGTCGGTGGACGCCAGGCAGTGCTCCATGACGGACAGCAGGGTGTTCACGTCCGGCGGCAGGTACACGCGGATGACCTCGGCTTTTTTGTTCACCGCGTGGTCGATGAACCCTGGATCCTGGTGCGAAAAACCGTTGTGATCCTGCTGCCACACATGGGACGAGAGCAGGTAGTTCAGCGACGCCACGGGCTGGCGCCACGGGAGCTTGCGGTGGACCTTGAGCCACTTGGCGTGCTGGTTGAACATGGAATCCACGATGTGGATGAAGGCTTCGTAACAGCTGAACACCCCGTGCCGGCCGGTCAGGAGATAGCCTTCCAGCCAGCCCTGGCACAGGTGTTCGCTGAGCACCTCCAGAACCCGGCCCGAACGCGCAAGATGCTCGTCGGCGTCGTCAATCCGGTACTGCCAGACCTTGTCGGTCACTTCGTAGACGGCCTGAAGCCGGTTGGATGCCGTCTCATCCGGCCCGAAGAGGCGGAAGTTCTCCATGTTCAGCCTGATGACGTCCCGCATCCACGAGCCCAGGGTGATCATGGGGCTGGTCCGTTCCGTCCCCGGTAAAGCGACCTCAACGGCGTGGGCGGCGTAGGCGGGCAGCTTCAGCGGTGTGCGAAGGATTCCGCCGTTGGCGTGCTGGGTGGCGCTCATCCGGAGGTTCCCGGCGGGCGCGTTCGCGGCTACGTCGGGCCGGAGCCTGCCCTCGGCGTCGAACAGTTCCTCCGGACGGTAGGACTTCAGCCACTCCTCCAACTGCTTCAGGTGTGCTCCGTTGGTGCGGACTTCCGTCAGCGGGACCTGGTGGCTCCGCCAGGTGCCCTCAACCTGGTGTCCGTCCACTACCCGCGGTCCTGTCCAGCCTTTGGGCGAGCGCAGCACAATCATGGGCCAGTGCGGCGCAGCGCCGTTTCCTGGGGCACCGGCTGCAGTGCCGTCGTGGTCCGCTTTCCCACCCGTCCCGGCCGCCTCGCCCCGGCGGGAGTTCTGGATTGCGCGGATCCCGGCCAGGCAAGTGTCGACGGCGGCAGCGAAGTCCCGGTGCGCCCGCTCCGTGTTGTCCGGGTCCTGGACGGTCACGAAATACGGTTCGTGGCCGTACCCGCGCAGCAGCTGCTCCAGCTGTTCCTGCGGCATGCGCGCCAGGATGGTGGGATTGGCGATCTTGTAGCCGTTCAGGTGCAGGATGGGAAGCACCGCACCGTCCGCGGCCGGATCCAGGAAGTTATGCGAGTGCCAGCTCGCGGCGAGCGGCCCCGTTTCGGCCTCGCCGTCCCCGATCACGACGGCGGTGATCAGCTGGGGATTGTCGAACACGGACCCGTAGGCGTGGGCCAGCGCGTACCCGAGTTCGCCGCCTTCGCTGATGGAACCCGGGGTCTCCGGCGCCGCGTGGCTGGGAATGCCGCCCGGGTAGGAAAACTGGCGGAAAAGTTCGGCCAGGCCTTCCCCGTCAGGGCCAACCTGGCCGTAGATTTCGGAGTACGTGCCCTCGAGCCAGGCGTTCGCCACTACAGCAGGACCGCCATGGCCCGGGCCGGCAACGAAGAGCATTTCCTGCGAGTCTCGGCGGATCACGCGGTTCAGGTGTGCGTAGACGAAGTTCAGCCCGGGAGTGGTGCCCCAGTGGCCCAGGAGCCGGGACTTGGTGTGGTCCGCGGCGAGGGGCTCCCTCAGCAGCGGATTTGAGCGCAAGTAGATCTGTCCCACGGAAAGGTAGTTCGCGGCCCGCCACCAACGGTCCACAAGGTTCAGTGTTTCCTGCTCCAAGACGTCCTGCGCCGTGCTGCCGGCCATGATTATCCTCACGTAGCTGCGCGCCGCCGACGGCAGCTGAGCCTCCATCGCAACACGTATCGGCACTTGGCACAACCTCCCGGCAGGCTTCGTTTTGCCTGAATCAGGACCGGTCGCCGACTTGCCTTGGGCCAACGACGAACCGGTAGTCTTTGATCCACATGTTCACGTTGACCATCAACCAAACGGATAGCCGGCGCGACGGCGACCGCGTCCCGCAGCTGCTGAAGGACCTGCGGCATATACCCGCGCGCCTGGATTTCGACCGTTCTGTGGAGGACGAGGTCCAAGGCATTGTGGACTGCCCGAACCAGGCCGTAGAAGCTGCACTGATCGCCTTGCGCTGCGGTTCCTGGTACGTGGGGCTGGGCGTCGGGCCGGTCAATGAGCCGCTTCCCAACCAGGTCAAGGATGCCTCCGGCCACGGCCTGATCTATGCCCGGCGCGCGGTGGACCGGCTCCGGAACAGCAAAGAACGCATCCCGGTCGCCGTGGAAGGACCGCTGGCGGACGTCGCCCACGAAGCCGAAGCCGTGCTGCGGCTTTTGGGCCACATTGTGAGGGACAGATCGGGGGCTGAATGGCGGGTCCTGGACCTCATGACCCCCGGCGTCCGCGGACAGCAGAAAGCGGTGGCCCAAGAACTGGGCATCACCACGCAGGCCGTCAGCAAAGCAGTGGCCAGGGCCCAGTGGAACGAAGAACACGCTGCCCGTCCCGCCGCCTCGCGGTTACTGGCACTCATCCTCGAGGTGCGATGACCGCGGCCGAGTCCACGCGGCTTGCTGCTGACTCACGCCTTTTGCTGGGCGCCTTTACAGTGTGCCGTCACTGCACTGCGCCGGTGATCGCCCCAGGGCCCCGACGTTGAAGATTTGAGCGGGGTTTTGGCTGATCAAGTACGCCCCCTAAAGGAGACTGCGCAGCACGTGCGCGGCGCCGTCGTCGAATACTGAATGCGTGACCTCATCCGCGGCGGCGATGACTTCCTCCGGGGCCTGGCCCATGGCGACTCCGCGCCCGGCCCAGCCCAGCATTTCGATGTCGTTGCGGCCGTCGCCAATGGCCACGGTCCGGTGGGGCTCGATCCCCAACTGGCCGCGGAGCCGTTCCAGCGCGCTGGCTTTGGTGACTCCGGCCGCGGCGATGTCCAGCCACGCGGTCCAGCCGACCGAGTAGGTTACGCCAGCCAGGCCGATTTCCTTGATGGTTGCGGAGAATTCCTCCGGCGTGTTTTCTGTGCTGAACACCACCAGGCGGACCGCGGTGGCGTCCAGGAGAGTCTGGAAGTCGACGCCGATCGCTTCTACGCCAAAGCTGGCATCCTGGAAGCGTTCCGTGGACAGGAAGTTGCCGTCCTCGTCCTCCAGCGCGTACTTAGCCGTGGGCAGCTTCTCCCGCAGCGCACGGAGCGCCGGCGCCGGATCGAAGGTGGCCTTGTGGATGATTTCGTAGCCGTCAGTCAGGTCCGGATCCAGCCGGAGCGTCACGCCACCGTTGCAGCAAACGGCGTAGCCGCGGTCAATGCCGATCTGCTCGATGATGGGTAATGTGGCGTTCAGGGAGCGGCCGGTGGCGATGAGGACGTCGTGCCCGGCGCCGACCACGGCCTGGGCGGCCTCACGGACAGTGGCGGACATGTGGCCGTCGTGGTCCACCAAGGTTCCGTCCACGTCCAGGGCAACCATGAAGTTGGTGGTGCTGATTTTGTTTGCGATCCGCTGGTCATCGATGCCGGCGACTGTGGTTTCAGTCAATGTAGTCATACGTCCAGTAGACCAGAGACCCCCTGAAACCGGCTAGGACGCAGGCCACAACGCCCGTGAACAGCCGGTAAATACTCACTGGTTATCCCCGGTGTGAGTATTCCTGGGCGTATCGGCGGATCCGGACCTTCAAGGTTCAGATCCGCGAACAAGCCCATGAATCCTGCGTCTAGGTCTGCTCCGCGAGCCTAGAGGACCGGGAAGACTTCCATCCCGCCCAGGTACTTCTGCAGTCCGGCCGGGACGTTGACCGAGCCGTCGGCGTTCTGGTGGTGCTCCAGGATGGCCACGATCCAGCGGGTGGTGGCCAGCGTGCCGTTCAGCGTGGCCACGGCACGGGTCCCCTTGGCTACGCCTTCGTCGTTGACCACACGCTCGCGGATGTTCAGGCGCCGGGCCTGGAACGTGGTGCAGTTCGAGGTGGACGTGAGCTCACGGTAGGCACCCTGCGTGGGAACCCAGGCTTCGCAGTCGAACTTGCGGGCCGCAGACATGCCGAGGTCCCCGGCAGCGGTGTCGATCACCCGGTACGGAAGCTCGCACTTGGCCAGCATCTCCTCTTCCCACGCCAGCAGCCGTTCGTGTTCGGCTGCGGCCTTTTCCACCGTGGTGTAGACGAACATCTCCACCTTGTTGAACTGGTGCACGCGGATGATGCCGCGGGTGTCCTTGCCGTGCGAGCCGGCCTCGCGGCGGTAGCAGGAGCTCTGCCCGGCAAACCGGATGGGGCCGTCCGTCAGGTCCAGGATCTCGTCCGCGTGGTACCCGGCCAAGGCAACCTCGGAGGTGCCCACCAGGTAAAGGTCGTCCTCAGCTAGACGGTAGATCTCGGCGTCGTGCTTTACGTCAAAGCCGGTGCCTTGCATGGTTTCGGGGCGCACCAGAGTTGGCGTGATCATGGGCACGAAGCCCGCCTCGATGGCCTGGTCCATGGCCATCTGCAGCAACGCCATCTCCAGGCGTGCACCCACGCCGCGCAGGAAGTAGAAGCGGGAGCCGGACACCTTCGCACCGCGCTCCATGTCGATCGCGCCGATCAGCTCACCGATTTCCAGGTGGTCCTTCGGCTCGAAATCGGGGAACCCGCGGGGCGTGCCAACGGTCTTGACCACCACGTAGTCGTCCTCGCCGCCCTCGGGGACACCGTCTTCAATGAGGTTCGGGATGGTGCGCAGCAGTTCGTCCTGCTTGGCCTGGGCGGCGTCCGCTTCGGCCGATGCGGCCTTCACAGTGTTGGCCAGTTCCTTGACCTCGGCGAGCAGGGCCTTCTTCTCGTCGCCTTTGGCCTGCGCCACCTTCTTGCCGAAAACGTTCTGCTCGGCGCGGAGGTTTTCAAAGCGGATCAGGGCGGCACGCCTCACGGAGTCTGCGGCGATGATCGCGTCCACCACTGATTCGTCTGCGCCGCGGGCGCGCTGGCTGGCACGGAACTTGTCCGGGTTTTCGCTGAGCTCTTTTACGTCGATCACCAGACAAGAGTATCGAATCCGGCGGACCCAGCACTTCCCGGCCGGACGGCGGGAATCGCGGCGCCGCGGCCGGGCTACTGTTGAAGCACCATGAACGACTGGCTTCTTTACGTCCTGAGCGCGGCGGCGCTGGCCTTCGCCGTCTCCAGCTGGTGGGGCGTCCGCAGGCTCAAAGCCCTGCACATCCGCAGCGCAGTCCACGAAGAAGCACACGAAACCGGCCTCACCCAGCAACGCGTGGTGGTCATTCTTAATCCCGTCAAGGCACGCGCCCCGGAAGCGAAGGAAGCCATCCAGCGCGCCTGCCTGGCCGCTGGCTGGGACGCGCCTCTTTTCATCGAGACGACCGCCGAGGACCCCGGGTACTCCCAGGCCCGGGCGGCGCTGGAGTACAAGGCCGACGTCGTTCTGGTGGGCGGTGGCGACGGCACCGTGCGGGTGGTGGCAGAGTCCCTCGCCCACACGGATGTGGCCATGGGCCTGATTCCGCTGGGGACGGGAAACCTCCTGGCGCGAAACGTGGATCTGGATGTCAACGACCTTCACGCAAACGTGCATACAGCGCTTTTCGGCCACCAGCGCTACATCGATACCGCACGGATGGGCATCGAGAATTCCCGCACGGGACACTCTTCCGAGCACGCGTTCCTGGTGATCGGCGGGATCGGCATGGACGCCGAAATACTCGCTGATACCAATGACGGCCTAAAGAAAGCCGTGGGTTGGCTAGCTTATACCGAAGCCGGAATGCGTCACCTGCCGGGGCGGCGAAGGAGGGTCTCAGTCGCACTGGATGACAAGCCTGAGCAGGTCCGTAACATCCGCAGCGTCCTCTTTGCCAACTGTGGGCTGGTCCCGGGCGGGATCGACTTCATCCCGGAAGCCATGATCGACGACGGCATGCTGGACGTGGTAGTCATGAGCCCCCGCAGCGCCATCGGCTGGCTCGCCATGTACGCGAAAATCCTCTTCAAACACAAGGGCAACCTGCCCATCATGACGATGTACCGGGCCGGCCGTATCGTCATCAAGTGCCCGGAGCCCATGCCCACACAAATCGACGGCGACACATCCGGTTTGGCCACCAAGCTCACCGTCCGGGTGGAGCCGCGATCTCTCCTGATCAGGGTGAAAGGCCAGCAGGGCTAAGCAGCCCTGGCCTCAGGCAGTTGCCTTCTTGACCGCTTCAGCCTCGGCGGCGGCCTTCGCGGCACGCGCCTCGGACTGCTCACGGATCATGGCCTGTTCCTCTTCGAAGCGCAGGCGGTCAGCGCGGTCCGCGTCGTCGCCGTCCCAGTCCTGATTGTCGACTGCGGGCTTGGGATTAACGATCATGCCCTGGCCGTCATTGTCTGTGCTGCTGGTATTCATGACCTGCTCCCTTCGTTAGGGGCCATCCCCCAGGTGGATCAGGTAAGCATACGCACAGTAACTATCCCGCGGAAGTACCTTGACCTACGCTGTGGGCGAAGCCTTGGTCGTCGTCCAGCCGCGTTCATTCCCCCTGCAGAATCTGCCCGACCCATTCATGTGCGGCCCGGAATGCCTCGTCCGAGGTGTGTTGCGCGACGCTGGGGCTTTGGGCGTCTGCCCGCCCGTAGGAGCCCAGGAAGCGGGTGGCCGGGCTGATGCGGTGTAGCCCAGCCAAGGCATCGGCCACACGGGCATCCGCGATGTGCCCGTCGGCGTCGATGCTGAAAAAGTAGTGGCCAAGGTACTGACCTGTCGGCCGGGATTCGATCCGGCTGAGGTTCACGCCCCTCGTGGCGAACTGGTCCAGGATTTCCATCAGAGCACCCGGACGGTCTTCCGGCAGCGGGACTACCACTGTGGTCTTATCCGCACCGGTCCGTTCGGGCAGTACGCCCGGCCTGCTCACCAGGATGAACCGCGTTACAGCCCCCGGGTTGTCGCCGATGTTCTCTGCCAGGACGGTCAGCCCCGGCTGCTCCTGGGCCACGATGGGCGCACAGATCGCGGCGTCGTAGTGGGCTTCGTCGCCCAGGAGCCCCATTGCGGCCGCAGCGGTGGAGGAACCCGCAACATATTCCGCACCCGGAATATTCGCGTCCACCCACAGACGGCACTGCGCCCAGGCATGGCCGTGGGTGGAGATCCGGCGGATATCCGCCACCTCCACGCCGGGCCTGGCCACCAGGACAAAGCTGATGGGCACCAGGACTTCGCGGATGATCCGGAGCTCCTGTCCGCCGGCGATAGCGTCCAGCGTGGCGGTGACGCCGCCTTCGACCGAATTCTCAATGGGCACCATCGCTGCGTCCGCAGAGCCGTCGCGGACCATGTCCAGCGCCGCGTTGACGGTGGCGGCGGGATTACGCGTGGCTTGGGCGGCGTCCGGTACCTGCATCAGTGCCGCTTCGGTGAACGTGCCCTCAGGCCCAAGGAAAGTGTACGTAACGGGCGTGGCGGGCATGGATTCCTCTTGGGTGATGGACACAGATACGGGTTGAACTACAGAACGAGGGGCTTGAGGCCGTTATCGGACACAAGCGGCTTGCCGGACTCGAGCCACTGGTCCATTCCGCCAGCCACGTTGATGGCTGTATAGCCCTGGCCGGTGAGCCACTGCGCAGCACGGAAGGACCGTCCGCCCGTGCGGCAGATAACGTAAATGTCCTGGTCCGGGTCCAACTCGTCAAGCCGTGCCGGAAGCTGATCCAGAGGAACGTGCAGAGCGTCCTCGGCATGTCCGGCCACCCATTCGTAGTCTTCGCGGACGTCCAGAATCACGGCGTCGGCCGGGACGTCGTTGACGGGCACAGAATCGAAATCGCTCATGGGAGTCCTTCTTCGGAGAATCACGGGTCTCCTTCCAGCCTAGCGTCAGCCGCCCTGCCGTGCCTGCCGGAAGCTGACGCAGGCTACGCTTCTAAATGACCCTGAGGAGGGGCTTTGCCCGCTGAGCAGACAACCGGTTCTACCGCTGACATCCACGAACTGACCGCCGTCCAACTGCGGGATGCGCTCCGCACAGGAGAGCTCTCAGCGCGGGACGTCGCCGCACATTTCCTGGCCCGCATCGCCGAGCAGAATCCGCTGCTGGGCGCCTTTGTCACGGTCACTGCAGAACAGTCCATGGCCGATGCGGCCGCCGCCGATGCACGGTTCGCCCGGTTCCGAAAAGACTTCGGAGCCGACTCCGCGGAGGCCTCCGGGGCCAGGACGGACGGACTGCCGCTCCTGCATGGCATGCCGGTGGCGTTCAAGGACCTGACCGACGTCGCCGGCGTGATGACCACCCACGGCAGCGCTGCACTTGACCACAAACCGGCCCTCGCCGACGGCACCTTGGCCGCAGTCCTCAAGGCCGCTGGCGTTGTCTCATTGGGCAAGACGCAGGTTCCGGAGTTTGGGCTGACGGCGTACAGCGAAAACCGCATTGCACCGCCGTCGCGCAACCCGCATGCCCCGAGCCGGAGTTCCGGTGGCTCCTCGGGAGGCAGCGCTGCCGCGGTGGCCGCGGGCCTGCTTCCGTTCGCGCCGGGGACCGACGGCGGCGGTTCCGTCCGTATCCCGGCCGCCGCCTGCGGCCTGGTGGGCCTCAAACCCGGCCGTGGCGTGGTGCCGTCCGGCGAAAGTTCGAGCGATCCCGCCCGGCTGGTGGTAGCGGGTCCCCTGGCCCGCAGCGCGGCCGACGCGGCCCTGCTGATGGATGCTCTGGTGCCGCCCCCTGACAACATTTATCTCGGCGCCGTGGGACACGAACCGCGTCCTCTGCGCATCGGCCTGACCCTGGACAGCCCCTGGTCCACCACCTTCCCGTTAACCCCCGAACCCGAAACCTTAGCCGCGCTGCAGGCGGGCCTGGAAATGCTGGAGCGCGCCGGGCACGCGGTCAGCGAAGCCGCCATCCGCTACGACAACCGCTACCCGGACGCCTTCACCACTGTGTGGACCGCCGCCGTCGGAACCGCCCGGATCAGTCCGCACCGCGAAGCGCTCCTGGCCCCGCTGACCCGCACGTTCAGGCGCCGGGCCCAGCAGCGCAGCGCATCAAAGCTCAATGAAGCGTTGGCTTTCCTCCGGCAATTCGAACGCGACACCATCACGCAGTACGGCAGCTGGGACCTGATGCTGATGCCGGCCCTGGCGCAGACGCCCCGCCCAGTAGGCTGGTTTACCGGCGCCACGCACGGCGACGAACCGTGGCCGGCCGCGGAATGGCCCGGGGACGCCGACGGCGACTACCGCAGGCAGTGCGAATTCGCGCCGTGGTCCTCCATGGTGAACGTCTGCGGCCTGCCGGCCATCACGATTCCCGTGTACTGGACCGGTGGGCGGCCAGCGCACGGCCTGCCCATGGGAATCCAGCTCGTGGGGCCGGCGGGCTCGGAACTGGTCCTGCTCCAGGTGGCGGCCCAGCTCGGCTTCTGATGACAGTTTGAACCGCTCCGGGGGTCGACTCCGGGGCCGATCCGGAGGACGATTAAGGGGCAGTCACTATGAGGAGGTCTGTGATGTGCTATTCATCGATGGAGGACTTCGGTTGGCGGGCCAAGAAGCAATCCGACCGGAAACCCGAAGAACGCCAGGAAACACCGCCGGACCGTCCGGAGCCGCATTACACGGCCCAGGACTTCACCTTCTGGGCCTTCCCGCGTCGCGGAAGGACCCACGAAGCCCAGGAACCGGCCGCTGAACGCCGACGCGAGAGAGTCTGAATTTGTTGTTCAGACCGCCTGAAGAAAGGCCCCCTGGCGGGGGGCCTTTCCGGTGCCTGGGAGTCCGCCGCGGGCGGGCCAGCCTGCCCCACCATCCGACCCCAGTTTCGACCGGGGGTCAGTACCCGTAGGTGGTGCTGTATGACATCAGCCCGATGATGAGCAGCAGCCAGAACGCTCCGTAGCCGAGCAGGCAAAGGTAGCCCAGGACCAGGCCGGTGATGGCCATGCCCTTGCCCGACGGTTCGCGGCGGAGGGCCAGATGGCCGGTGATGATTGCAGCGATCTGCGGAATCATGAACCAGCCAAGAAGGACCGACGAAATGCCGAGGACCATGCTGGCAATGCTCAGGCCCTTGGGCTGCTGCACCGGCATGCCGTAATAGGCAGGCTGGCCGTAAGCAGGTTGCCCGTACGCCGGCTGGCCATAGGGGCTGGCGCCTTGGCCGTACGGGCTTGGGGGCTGGGCATAGGCCGCGCCATACTGATCGCCGGGCTGGCTGTACGCACCAGGCTGGGTGTACTGGTTCTGGCCGAACTGATTCTGGTCATACAAAGGCGGCGCCGGAATGCTGGGGCCCTGCGGCGGCACAAACTGCGGCGGCTCGTAGCCTGCCGGCGAATCGCCTGGTCCCTGGGCGGCGGACCCTTGCGAATCAGGGCGCGGAGTTGGCTGATCAGTCATGTTTTTCCTCATTCGAAGTCTTCGATTTCCAGCCTACCGCCGCCTGCAATACAGGCCTACCGGCACCGCCATCCAGTCCTACCGCCCCCAATAAGGCAGCACGTAGACAGCAAAAACCACAAAGGCAGCCAGGAACATCAACCGGGTCAACCCACCTGCGGCGTGGTGCTGTGCGCTCGACTTCCTGGCGCGTCCGGATCCGACGCCGCCTGCCTGTCCCGCCGCCAGTTTCGAGGTCAGTGGCTTCGCGTTCGGCGACTTCACGGTCAGCGAGTTCACCGCAGGACTTCGAGCAGCAGATTCCGGCGTGAGCTGCTCGCCAAGGTGCGCATACAGGCCCACCACCGTCTGCTGGTTGAGCACCGGGGGCAGCGCCAGGACAGCAGCAACAACGCGGTCGGCCCCTGCCACGGCGACGTCGGAATTGGTGATGCCGAAGAGGTCCGGCTGCCCGGCGAGGCAGATCAACGGGCGGACGAACCGCCGGTGGGGCGGCGCCAGCACGGACGCGACGGCGGCGCACTGCGCCAATGCGCCGTCCACGGACTGCGTCCTGGCAAAACGGCCCTGCCACAGGACACCGCCGGAGACCCGGACCTCGCCGGTCCAGTTCTTGGCATCGACCACCACCACACCGCCGGGCCCCACAAGAACATGGTCAAGGTTGGCTTTGGGCCGCCCGGGCCAGTGGACATCGTTCAGCAGGTACCAGCCGTGCGGAATGAGCCGGCTCAGCCTGTCTGTCACGAGACGCTCGCCCACCGCACCGGCATCCCACGACTTCGTGGCCCGCTCGGCCTGATCGAGCTGGCGTTTCAGCCGCTGAACACGTTCCGCAGCCAGCCTGGACTGCTCGGCGGCGCCGTCTCCTGCCCCCATGACCTGCCCCCTGGTTCCCACGTGCCGACTCACTGCAGTGCCCGACGCGAAGTGCACTGCCCGATGGCGGTGGCCCCGCCGTCGGGCATTCCATCCTGAGTTTTTTCGAAAGTAGCAGCGCCACTGGGAGCCGGTATATAGGTACTTTTGGGGCTGGTACTCGCTTTAACTACCTGCGGCAGACAGCCCGGAGGGGACTTTCCGCGTCATAGGGGCCGGATTATGGACCAGGCGTTTTGACTCCCGCCCACGTCTGGCATGCTGGTGCCATGGCTAGCCGCGCGGGCACAGTTGCCCAACCCCAGGACCTTGTTGACATCACTGCGCTCCTCGACGCGTATTACGACATCACGCCGGATCTGGGTGATCCCGGCCAGCGCGTGGCGTTCGGTACTTCCGGGCACCGCGGCTCGAGCCTGAAGGCGTCGTTCAACGAAAAACACATCGTCGCGATCACGCAGGCAATCGTGGAATACCGCGCCGGGCAGGGCATCACCGGCCCGCTTTTCCTGGCGAAGGACACCCACGCCCTCAGCGAGCCGGCGCAGAACTCCGCCCTGGAGGTCCTCGCGGCCAACGGCGTGCACGTGCTGATTGACGCACGGCACGGCTACACGCCCACACCGGCACTGAGCCACGCGATCCTCACGTACAACAACAACCGCCAGCCCGGCACCCCGGAGGCGGACGGCATTGTGGTCACGCCCAGCCACAACCCGCCCGGAGACGGCGGCTTCAAATACAACCCTCCGCACGGCGGCCCGGCCGATTCGGACGCCACGGGCTGGATCGCCAACCGCGCCAACGAACTCCTGGAAAACAACCTGCGGGGCGTGAAGCGCATCCCCGTCTCCGACGCCCTCGCCGCGGACAGCACCGGCAAGTTCGATTTCCTCAGCAGCTACGTTGACGACCTCCCGTCCGTGTTGAACCTCGACGCCATCCGCGAGGCCGGCGTCCGCATCGGAGCCGACCCCATGGGCGGTGCGGCAGTGGATTACTGGGGCGAGATCGGCGAGCGCCACCACCTGGACCTGACCGTGGTGAACCCGACCGTGGATCCGCAGTGGGCGTTTATGACCCTGGACTGGGACGAAAAAATCCGGATGGACTGCTCCTCGCCGTTCGCGATGGCCTCCCTGATCAACAGGATGTCCGACGGCGGCAGTTCAGCCGCGTTCGACATCGCCACCGGCAACGACGCCGACGCCGACCGGCACGGGATCGTGACACCTCTTGTCGACGGGGTGGGCGGCCTGATGAACCCGAACCACTACCTCGCCGTCGCCATCGATTACCTCTACCGCAACCGCAGCGGCTGGAACCCCAACTCGGTGGTGGGCAAGACCCTGGTTTCGTCCTCGATCATCGACCGCGTGGCGGAAAGCCTGGGCCGCAAACTGGTTGAGGTCCCCGTGGGCTTCAAGTGGTTTGTGCCGGGACTGCTGTCCGGCGAAGGCGCGTTCGGCGGCGAGGAATCTGCCGGCGCATCCTTTAACAAGCTGGACGGCAGCGTCTGGACCACCGACAAGGACGGTATCCTGCTGGCGCTGCTGGCCTCGGAGATCACTGCGGTCACGGGCAAGTCCCCGTCCCAGCTGTACAAGGGCCTGACCGACCAGTTCGGCGGCCCCGTCTACGCACGCATTGATGCAGCGGCCACCCGTGAGCAGAAGGCGGCGCTCGGCAAGCTTTCGCCGTCGGACGTCACTGCAACGGAACTGGCAGGCGAAACCATCACCGCCAAGCTGACCGAGGCGCCCGGCAACGGTGCGTCCATCGGCGGGCTCAAGGTGGTCACCGAGAACGCCTGGTTCGCCGCCCGCCCGTCCGGAACCGAGGACGTCTACAAGATCTATGCCGAGTCTTTCAAGGGCGAGGAGCACCTCAAGCAGGTCCAGGCGGAGGCCAAGGCTCTGGTGGACGGCGTCATCGCCTAATCTGCGCAAAAAAACGAACGCTCTCTCAATAAACGCGCTAAAACGAACAACGCTCTCTCACTTTCCTGATGAAAGTGAGAGAGCGTTGTTGTTTAAGCTGCAGAAAGTGAGAGAGCGTTAGACGGTGCGGACAACGTCCTCGTAGCTGAACTTGGGCTTCGCTGCGCCCCACGCGTCTTCGCCGGCCTGGCCTATGTTGACCACCAGGAAGCTCTTCTGGTCGCCAGCGGGGAAGAAAGCGGCGTCGAGGGCGCCGAAGTCGGCTCCGGTCATTGGGCCCGCGGCGAGTCCGAGGGACCGGACGGCCAGGATGAAGTAGCCGGCCTGCAGGTGGGCGTTGTTGTTGCCGGTGGACGCGGCCAGGTCCGGGGCGGCGTCGTACATGGCCTTCGGAGCGTTGTACTCGGGCAGGAAGTTGTCCCACTGCTCGGCCCAGGCGGTGTCGTAGCTGAGGACGGCAACCAGCGGCGCGGAGGCGGTCTTGGCCTTGTTGCCGTTGGCCAGGGTGTCAACCAGGGTGGCACGCGCCTCGTCCGAGCGGACGTAGGTCACGCGGAGGGGCTGGGAGTTGAAAGCCGTAGGGCCGAACTTGGTGAGTTCGTAGATGGCGCGGGCCTGGTCCTCGGTCAGCTCGCCGGTGAAGGAGTTGGCCGTGCGGGCCTCGGCAAAAATGGCGTCGACGGCGGCCGAATCGATAACCGCTTCTTCGTGGGCAATAGTCATGGCGTACCTTTCGCTGGGCCCGCTCATCGCAAATGATGGGCCGGCGGTCTGCTTTCCATAGTTGTAACTTCAAGCACGCCCGCCTTCTTCCCTATGCGCACGTGACGTTCACCACAGCAGGACCGCGCGGTATTGTTGCACCGGAAGATCCCAGCCCCAGCGGCAACCCCCTTGAAAGGCCCCGACCATGAGCATGCTCGGAATGAAATGGAAGCTCCACGGCACCGGCAAATCGATTAAGCCCGGCCACGTGGTTGCACCGGATGAGCGGCTGGCCTGGCCCCTGACCATCGGCGTAGGCATGCAGCATGTCGTGGCCATGTTTGGAGCCACGTTCCTGGTTCCCATAATCACCGGCATGCCGCCAGCCACCACTCTCTTCTTCTCCGGCATTGGCACGCTGCTGTTCCTGGTGATCACCAAGGGACGCGTTCCCAGCTATCTCGGCTCCAGCTTCGCGTTCATCGCGCCCATCATGGCGTCCCAACAGCAGTTCGGCGTGCCCGGCGCGCTGGGCGGAGTGGTGCTCACCGGAGTCGCACTGGCCCTCATCGGTGCGATCGTGCAGAAGTTCGGCGCCGGCTGGATCAACCGGCTGATGCCACCCATCGTCACCGGCGCCATCGTGGCGCTGATCGGCCTGAACCTGGCCCCCGCCGCGAAGATGAACTTCGACGCCGCCCCCGTCACCGCCGTCATCACACTCGCCACCATCATCCTGGTCAGCGTACTTTTCCGTGGAATCGTCGGCCGGCTCAGCATCCTGGTGGGCGTTGTAGTGGGCTACCTCGTGGCCATGCTGCGCGGCGAAGTGAGCTACGAAAAAATGGAGGCCGCCGCTTGGATCGGGCTGCCTTACTTCCAGACCCCCGAGTTCCATGTGGGCGTGCTTGGCCTCTTTGTCCCCGTCGTGCTGGTCCTGGTAGCCGAGAACATCGGGCACGTGAAGTCCGTGGCGGCCATGACCGGCCAGAACCTCGACGGCGTCTCCGGCCGCGCGCTGATGGCGGACGGCGCCGCCACGGTTCTTGCCGGCTTCGGCGGCGGTTCCGGCACCACCACCTACGCGGAGAACATCGGCGTTATGGCGGCCACCAAGGTGTATTCGACGGCGGCATACTGGGTTGCCGGCGTCTTCGCTATTGTCCTGAGCTTCTCGCCGAAATTCGGCGAACTGATTGCTACGGTCCCGCCGGGCGTTCTGGGCGGCGCCGCCACCATGCTGTATGGCATGATCGGCATCCTGGGCGTCAAGATCTGGGTGCAGAACAAGGTGAACTTCTCCAACCCCGTGAACCTGACCACTGCCGCCGTCGCGCTGATCATCGGCATCGCGGATTACACCTGGACCATCGGGGAACTGACGTTCACGGGCATCGCCCTCGGCTCAGCCGCGGCCCTGGTGATCTACCACGGCATGAAAGCCATCGCGAAGGCCCGCGGCTCGGTGGCTGAACCGGAAACGGAGCAGGCGGGCCTGCCTCCCGCCGTCAAGGCAGCCGTTAACGCAGCAGCGAAACGGGCGCCGAAGAAGCGCTGACCCTACCGCAGCTGCGTCAGGCTGCACCTCAGGCTGCGTGACCGCCGCCGATAAACGGTCCGGGCGGGGTTCCGACGCCGAAGACCGGCCGCGGCTCGGGACGCTTGGCGGTCAGCTCCGCTTCCGGCGGGTGCCTCAACTGCCGGATCACCCACGGAACCAGATATTCGCGCGCCCAGATGAGGTCCTCGGTCCGGGCTTCCTTCCAGCTGTGGGGCCGCGGCGGCTTAGGCTCGAACGGCTCCAGTGTGTGCGAGACACCCAGGGCCTTCAACACGGCCGCGGCGATGGTGTGGTGGCCCAACGGCGAGAAGTGCAGCCGGTCCGGGTCCCACATGCCCGCGCTCGACAATTCGCGCAGGAACCACAGGTCAACCATGACCGCGTCGTGGCGGGCGGCCACCGCGTGGAGGTTCTCGTTGAAGATGGCCACTTTCCCGCGGATCTGGCTGAAGACCGGCGTCGCGCCCCAGTCCGGCCCGGCAAAAAGGACCACGGTGGCACCGGACCGGGCCAGCTTGCCCACGCCGTCGTCGATCGTTTCTGCGAGCCGGTCAGGGTCGCTGCGACGGAAAACAATATCGTTGCCGCCGGCGGAGAGCGTGACCAGATCGGGCTTCAGCGCCAGCGCCGGAGCGAGCTGCTGGTCTAAAATCTGCTGTACCAGCAGGCCCCGTACGGCCAGGTTGGCGTAGGCGAAATCGGGCTGGTCCGCACTGAGTTCCTCGGCCACGCGGTCTGCCCAGCCGCGCAAGCCACCCTCGCTGCGCGGCTCGGGGTCACCGATGCCCTCAGTGAAGGAGTCGCCCAACGCAACCAGCCGGTGCCACGGGTGGGGCGCCGGGTCCGGAGCGGCCCTCGCGGCTGCAATGTCCTGCTTCCAGACGTTCATGCCGTACTCCCTGTTTTGTAGTGGCCCTGGCGGAGCGCGGGTGTTTCGAGGTCAGCGAGTCCCAGGACGGAGGCGTTGTCACGGCCGCGACCTGCCTGGTCGGAGCGCGAGGCAGCCACAATATTCAGAGCTGTCTCGCGAAGCCCGTGGCGGGTGTGCCGTGCGACGGTCCGGAGGTACTGCAGGGCCGCATCATGGCCGAGCCCGTAATCGGATTCAAGCGTGCTCACAGCCAGGTCCATAAGCACCGTTGAGCTTTGGGCTACCGCCAGCTGAGCGCTGGCTGCGGCCCGCTCCGCCACACACACCACCATCCGCAGCGACCGGGCCACTTGACGCGCATACCTGCGCGTCCTGATGATGTCCTCGCTGGTGAAGGCATGGGGAGTGGACGCGTAGAGGCTCAGTGCTGCACTCCATTCGGCAGCTGCAACAACCGTCGTGGACAGCAGCGACCTGACGCCGTGGTCAGCGGCAGCACTGGCATAGCCCGGCCAACGCCGGTCGCGGGCGACGTCGGCCAGATGCACAAAATCACCCGCACGAACAGCTTCCAGCACTGGTCCGTCCGCAAACGAGCACTGCTCTTCGTCCGCGGCGCGCGCGGCGGCGTTCCCCGCGGCAGCGGTCCGGGCCGATCCGGAGCGGAAGAAGGTGACGGCCCAGCTGATACCACGGGAATCGCCATCGATGTCGCGCATGAACTCGCGGGTAACCGCCACAAGGAAGTCTTCGACATCCGTGCTGTCGAACACCGTCTCCTGGGGGTCCGGAAGCGATTCCCGGCCCGGCTCCCCTTGTGTCTCCGCGGCCATGTTCCACGCCTAGGCTCGAAACGCGTGGCCCACTGCAAAACCTGTTTCTAGGATACGTCCGGTGACCGCTCCGCGGGCAAGACCCACCCACACAAAACCCGCAGTCCCGGCGGAGAACACCGGCTACCCGGCGTCGAAACTCTCCTCTTCGTCATCGTTCGGTGATTTGTCCTTGGGCAGGTCGGTTCCGCTGCCGTCCGGCAGGCCGGCAGCCTCCTGTCCCGATTCCGACGAGAAGGATTCAGTGCCCTGCGCGTCGGCGTTGGACTCGTTGATCTCGGCCTCGGCGGAGGGAACGTCGGCGTCGCGCGGGACGGGCGGTTCTCCCGGCTCGAAGCCGGGATCATTGGTGTCGCTTTCGGCGTGGTGCTGGTCATCAGTGCCGCCGAATCGGCCGGCACCCGGCTCGCCGGCGCTGTCTTTGTCTTCCTCATCGAGGTGGCTGAGATTGGGTGTGCCGGTGGCGAATGTTTCACCGTCAGGGCTGTTCTGATTGAGCCCGGCGGCATCAAAATCCTCTTCGTCGCGGGGCTGGGCATACTGCTTGCTGTCCGCCCCGCCCATCTCCTGTTCCGCCGTCGGCGTGCCGTAGCCGCCCACTTCCTCGGCGGGTTCCGTGCGCTGGTTGTCCTGACTCATGGTTCCTCCTGTAGTGGATGTGAATCTGACGTGCAAACTTCGTTACAGGCCCTTGCCGCCCGTCACCGGCAGCACTGCTCCGGAAATGTAGGACCCCTGATCGGACGCGAGCAGCACATAAGCCGCGGCGAGTTCTGCCGGCTGACCCGCCCGCTGCAACGGCGTATCCTGCCCGAAGGCGGGCAGCTTGTCCGGCCACTCCGTGGCCGGGATCAGCGGGGTCCAGATGGGGCCGGGGGCCACCGCGTTGACGCGGATCCCCTTTGGCCCAAGTTCCTGGGCCAACGCCTTGGTGAAGGCAACCTGCGCGGCCTTGGTCATTGCGTAGTCGATCAGCCCCGGCGACGGGTTGAAAGCCTGGATCGAAGCCGTAGTGATGATCGACGAGCCGGCCTTCAGGTGCGGAACCGCGGCCCGGGCCGTCCAGATCAGGGAATACAGATTGGTCTTGAGCACGCGGTCGAATTCCTCGGTTGGCAGGGACTCGAAACTCTCGCGGTTCTTCTGGTAGGCGGCGTTGAGCACCACCACATCCAGGCCGCCGAATTCTGCCACGGCATCAGTGACGATCCGGGTGCTGAAGGCCTCTTCCCGGCCGTCCCCGGCCAACAGCAGCGCGCGCTGGCCCGCCTTGCGGATCCAGTCGGCCGTGTCCTGGGCATCTTCCTCTTCTTCCGGAAGGTAGGAAATTGCGACGTCGGCCCCCTCGCGGGCGAACGCGATGGCCGCTGCCTTGCCGATTCCTGAGTCGCCGCCGGTGATGAGCGCAGCCTTACCCCGCAGCGCACCGCGCCCCTCGTAGCTAAGTTCGCCGTGGTCCGGCTTCGGGTCCATGGGCACAGTCAGGCCCGGCTGCTTCTGTTCCTGCTTCGGGAAGGGCCCGGAATGAAAGCCGTACCGGGGGTCGGTGGGCGGTTCTGTCCGTTTCTGCGTTTCGCTCATAGTCCACCTCTTCATTGGATCGGTTTTCGAAGGGCTCCTGCCTGCGCCGGTTCTTCGAAACTATCCCGCACGGAGGAGCAAGTCCACCATCCGGAGCAAATAATAAGTAAACTTATCAAACGTTGATTTTGGCGCAACTCCGGCCTAGCTTTGGATCACGCGGATATGCCCCGGGAGCGAGGAATAGCATGTCTGGTGTTGAAGACTTCACCGGAAGCTCCGGGCGGAATGAAACCCGTGAGGAACAGCTGGACCGCAACTGGGCTGAGCTGCTGCAGGAACTCAGGGTGCTCCAAACCGGGGTCCAGATCCTGGCCGGCTTCCTCCTGACCCTGCCCTTCCAGAACCGGTTCGAGAGCCTGGATGCTTTCCAGGTGGGCCTTTATCTCGTCAACGTAGTGGTCGCGACGCTGACCACTGCCTTTATCCTGCTTCCGGTCAGCGTCCACCGCAGGCTCTTCCGCCAACGACTCAAGGAAACCCTGGTCTCCAGCGCCGACACCATCACCAAGATCGCCCTGGCCGGCGTGGGGATGCTCAGTGTCGGGACAGCCACACTGGTCTTTGATGTAACGGGCGGCCGCACCGCCGGCCTGACCGCCGGCGGAATCCTGCTGTCCGTGCTTCTGGTGCTGCTGATCTACGTCCCGCTGCGGCTCAACAGACGCGCAGCGGGACGGTAGCAGGCCGCAAAGCCGGCAAATCGCCGGGGATCACGGTGCATTACGAAACCGGAGCCTAAGCATCGGGGCCCAAAGACCCGCAGTAAGGACCGGGCCTGGGGGCCCTGGCTTCAGGCGCCTTCGAGGACCTGGCTGGTGGCCCAGGCCAGGTATTTTGCGGCGTTGGCGACGGCGTCTTCCGGGCTGGCCGCAACATCCAGCAATTGCGCTGCGGCGACCACGCCGTGCCCTGCCAGGTCCTCGGGTGTGACCAGGATCCGCCCTGCCACCACGATCACCGGAATCCCGCGGTCCCGGGCTGCGTCCGCGAGGGCGATGGGGGCCTTGCCGGTCAGCGACTGCGAGTCCAGGGAACCCTCCCCGGTGATCACCAAGTCAGCGTTGTCCAGTTGACCTGCGAGTCCGGTGAGCCCTGCGACGAGCGCGAACCCTCCTTCCAGCCGGGCGTTGGTGAAGGCAAGGAACGACGCCGGGAAACCGCCCGCTGCCCCGGCTCCCGGAATGTTAACGTCCCGGCCAGTGGCCCCCCGGAGTACGGACGCCCAGTTGCGGAGACCGGCGTCGAGCTGTTCAACTGCCTCGCCGTCGGCACCCTTCTGGGCGCCGAAGACGTGGGCCGCGCCGGTGGCGCCATACAGCGGATTCTGGACGTCCACGGCGATCCTGAAGGAGGCTGCGGACAATCGCGGGTCCAGCCCGGAGGTATCGAGGGCTGCAACGTCGGCCAGTGATCCGCCGCCCAACGGAACAACGTTGCCGGCGGCGTCCAGCGGCTTGAGGCCCAGCGCACGCAGGGCGCCGCTGCCGCCGTCCGTCATGGCCGATCCGCCCAGCCCCAACACAATCTCGGTAGCTCCGGCGTCGAGCGCCGCCGCGATCAGCTGCCCGCAGCCGTAGCTGTGGGCCCGCAAGGCGTTGGCCGGGGTGGGTTCCATCTCAGCCAGGCCCGAGGCCTGGGCTGTTTCGATGACGGCGGTAGCCCCGCCGTCGGCGTTCTTCCGGATGGCCCAGGCAGCGCCGACGGGGGCAAGAATGGGGCCCACAACGGCGTTGAGCCGCTCCTCGTAGCCGGCCGAGACGGCAGCTTCCAGGGTGCCCTCGCCGCCGTCGGCGATCGGAAACTGGTTGGCGACGGCGTCCGGGTATACGCGCAGCGCACCTTCGGCGATGGCGGCGGCGGCCTCCGCGGCGGTGAGCGAGCCCTTGAACTTGTCCGGAGCGATGAGAATGCGCATGCCGTCCATCATGCCAGCCGCTTCCGGGAAAGCGCTTGCCTAATCCGGTATGCGGACAGCCCAGGACGAACCCGGCCGGCCCGCGTCGGAACTTTTGGGCTTGAGCACCGCAAAATAGCCCGGTATCCTGCTGTTCCCCGCCTCGTCGATCAGCGGGTTGGTCTCGATGCTTGCGGCACCGTCTTCCACCAGCGTCCACCGGTCCTTCGGCATCACGCGGGCCAGCTCCTCCGGTCCGAAGCGGCCCGGCATGGGCAGTTTCCGGATGGCCAGCTCCAACGGGGCCGGGATGCTGCGCAGTGACGCCCCCAGGTGCGCGACGTACTCCACCGGGTTGCCCTGGAAATTCGTCTCCGCCAGGAAGACTGTGCCGCGGGCACCTACGAGCTGCCGCAGATTTTCCATCAGCGCGGCCTGTTCGGCCGGCGCGAGGACGTGAAGGACGCCACGGACAAAGACGTTGGCATCCGTGGATTCCACCAGACTCGCGCCGGCTCCCGGCTCGGTCATGTCACAGGCCAGGTAGCTGACCCCGTCAACTCCTGCCGATTCGTCACGGGCACGGGCCACCGCGTGCGCAGACACGTCAACGCCCAGGACCTTCGGTGAAAACGCCGTCAGGGCGCGGCTGAATGCGCCATGTCCGCACCCCACATCCACCACGGGAAGGCCTGGATCGAAGTGCCGCCGCAGGACGTCCCCGTAGCCCAGCAGCTCATGGTCGGTGCCGGAATCCCACAGCACGTCACTCCGGGCGCCCGTCCTCGCGATTCCGGCCCAATACCTTTCCCAGGCCACGGTCCTGTTTTTCGGTGCAGAGATGGACAGTCTGATCAGCTTGGGCAGGATCAAGTACTGCCGCAAGGCGGAGAGCACCTTTTTCGCGCGGGATAGCATAGGACAAATATAGGACCCAGAACGCGCCGCAGCCGTTTGCGGGCTGTTCCGCTCAGCTTGTGGCCGCGGGTTCCTTCAACAACCAGGCCATGGCGTCGTCGCGGGACGTAAAGAACCGGGTGGGGCAGGGCAGTTTGTTGATGCCCAGGATGAAGTTGGCCAGCACTTTATCAACCGGCGACGCCCCGAGCAGCGCAATGCGGGAGGCCTGGCAGGGGCGGCCAAAAACGGCACGGGCTCCCCTGCTCACCTGGGCCGTGGTGGCCATGTCCACCAGCATGGGATGGCGGCCGGCCCCGCAAAGGTCGTTGACGTTCCGCATGGCGGCCTCTGCGTCCGACTCCGTGATGGACACACCCTGCGGCCATTTGAGCTGGACGACACCCAGTTCGTCCAGCGCCAGGTCCGCTTTGGCCTCTTCTGCAGGCTGACTCGTCACGACTACCTTCCGCACACACTTATGGGAGCAGGGATGCTCCGTCACCCTACAATGTACTCAGTCAAGAGCAATCATGTGCTTACTCAGGGGCGAAGGAGGCAGGTTGCCAGGGAAGACACCACACGTCGCAACCGTGCCATACCTGGCAGTGGTTGCGGATCCCGACGCCGGGCGCCGGGAATCCAGCGCGGCGGCACTCGAGGCGGCGGGCTTCACGGTCAGCGCTGTGGACAACGCCACCGGCCTTTCGGCCCTTCTGGAACAGCGCGAGCCCTCCGTCCTGGTCCTTGACAGTTCGCTCTCCGACGTCGACGCGACCGCCCCTGTGCTGGTTCTCGTTGATCTCGACAGCCCGGCCGAAGTCAAAGCGGTGGAGCATGCCGGCGTACGGGACAGCATCGCCAAACCGCCCGCTGCCAAGGAACTCGTCCACCGTGCCACTGCCCTGATCAACCTGGTCTCCCGCCGGAATGAAGCCCGGCAGGAAGCGGAGACGTTACGCGAAAGGCTGCGGCAGGTATCCGCGGCGGTCCGCGGAACCAACCATCCGCAACAGATCGCCGATATTGTGGTCCGGGGGTTCGGTGAGACTTTCGGCGCGGACCGGGTCTGGCTGACCACGTTCGACGACGACAAGGTGCCACCCATTACCGCCCAGTGGCACCGGCCCGATCTGGCCCGGCTGCCTGACGGATTGTGCACGGATGAAGGCCCGGTGCGCAGGACCGCTGACGTACTGTGGGCGCGGGCTGAGGCCCTCACGGCGGACGGGGCGTTCGCACCGCACGGCGCCGGCGATGTCCGGCTGCCGGCCGAGCTCGCGCAACTGCGCGCCGCCGCGTCCGTAGCCGTCCCGATGGGGGACGGCAGCTCGTCGCTGGGAATTATCTGGATCGCCCAGCTGGACTCCCCCAGGGAATGGTCGCGGGCCGAGCTGGCACTGATCCAGCACGTTGCCGGCAATACCGTCCACGGCCTGATCCAAAGCCACCTGATCACCAGCCAGCAGCAGGTAGTCAAGCAACTCCAGCAGCTGGACAAAGCCAAGACCGACTTCCTGGCCACCGTCAACCATGAGCTCCGCACGCCGCTGACATCGATCATGGCCTACCTGGACATGATCCAGGAGAACACGTCCGATCCCGTGTCCAGCGAGGTCCACCAAATGTTGGACATCGTTGTAAGAAACACCGAACGGCTGCGGCTGCTGATCGAGGACATGCTCAGCGTCTCCCGCAACGGGCACGAGCAAAGTCCGCTGCACCTGACCCCCGTCCGGCTGGCGCGGACACTCGAGATCGTCACCGCTGCGCTGAGGCCGCTCGCAAAAGTGCAGAATGTCGCCATTGCCACGTCGATGGCCCCGGACGATCTGGAAATCTTGGCAGACGAAGTGCAGCTGCAGCAGGTTTTTACGAATCTGGTCTCCAACGCCATCAAGTTCACCCCCGGCGGAGGACAAATCGACGTCGTCAGCCTGACGCGGGAAGATGCAGCCGGCGCACGCTGGGCGACGGTCAGCGTCTCGGACACCGGGATGGGGATATCCAGTGACGAGATAGCCCACGTTTTCACACGTTTTTACCGCGCCTCGAACGCGATGTCCGGGGCGGTTCCAGGTACCGGACTGGGGCTCGCCATCACCCAGGACATCGTCCAGCGCCACGGCGGCCGCATTGGCGTAACCTCGGAGCTGGGTGTTGGCACCACTGTCACCGTAAGCCTCCCCCTAGGAGCCCACGGGTCCCAGGAAATCTGAACGCGGGAAGGAGGCACCAGATGTTCGCTGACGATGACCCCAGGCTCTCCCAGCTGCTCGATGGCATCGTCCGGCTCGCCTCCGGAGACCTCCAGTCGCGGATAGAAGTTTCGCCGGCCCGGGACGAGCTCGACGCCATCATCATGGGCACCAACCTCCTGGCCGAGGACCTCCAGATCATTTACGAGGAGCTTGAGCAGCGTGTTGAGGTCCGCACGCAACTGCTGCACGAAGCCCACCGCGAAATGAAGAAGATGGCGATGCAGGATCCCCTCACCGGCCTTGCCAACCGCTCGGCGCTTCTCGCTGCACTGAAGTCCGCCCAGGACCACGACGGCGATGCCCTCAGCCAGCCCGTTATCCTCCTCCTTGACCTTGACGCCTTCAAATCCATCAACGACACCCTCGGCCACTCTGCCGGGGATCAGGTACTGGTTACCGTGGGACAACGCATCCGCCGCGCAGTCCGGACCAACGACGTTGTAGCCCGGCTGGGCG
This sequence comes from Pseudarthrobacter sp. NBSH8, assembly GCF_014217545.1. Taxonomy (NCBI): domain Bacteria; kingdom Bacillati; phylum Actinomycetota; class Actinomycetes; order Micrococcales; family Micrococcaceae; genus Pseudarthrobacter; species Pseudarthrobacter sp. NBSH8. The sequence goes on along the minus strand of NZ_CP043178.1, from coordinate 240,415 downwards.
GGGACGAGTTCGCCATCGTTATGCCGGCCACGGGAGCCGACCAGGCCGCCGTCGTAGGCCAGCGCATCCTGGCAGCCATTAAGGAACCCATTGACCTTCCTGACCGGACGGTCCGCTGCGGGGCGAGCGTTGGACTCAGCGTCGGGGCGTCCGGGCGGCGGGCCGAGGACCTGCTGATGGAGGCCGATGTGGCCATGTACGCCTCCAAAGCCGAGGGGCTCAACCGGCTCCACGTCTTCGAACCCGGGCTTCTGCTCATCCGCAAGCTCCGCAGCCAGTTGCTGGAGGACCTCCGGACCGCCATCAAGGGCGAGGGCTTGGTGCTGCACTACCAGCCCGTGATTGAACTGGGCACCGGGCGCATCGAAGGCGTGGAGGCCCTGGTCCGTTGGGACCACCCCACCCGCGGCCGCATCATGCCCGACGAGTTCATCCCGCTGGCAGAAGACGCGGGACTGATCTCCGAGCTGGGCCTGTGGGTGCTCAGCACAGCTGTCGGCCAGCTACGCCGCTGGATTGATGCCGGACTGGTGGATAGCAGGTTTTCCGTCCGGATCAACATCTCCGCAACTGATCTGCAGAGCCTGCAGTTCATCGAGGACGTCCGCGCCGTGCTCAAGCAGACGGGCGTCCGTCCAGAGCAGGTTGTCCTGGAGCTGACGGAAGCGGCCATCGTCAGGGGCAACGAACTGGACCGGTACTCCCTTGGCGGGCTGCGCGGACTGGGCGTCGGAATCGAAATCGACGACTTCGGTACCGGGTATTCCTCCATCAGCTACCTGCGCCGGCTCCCAGTGGACCGGGTCAAAGTGGACCGGTCCCTGATTGAGGGACTGGGCACGGACCCCAGCCAGCCTGCACTGGTGGCCGCCGTCCTTCAATTGGTGCGCGCCTGCGGGCTCGAAGCCGTGTGGGAGGGCGTGGAAACAGCGGACCAGGCCGAGCACCTCAGGAACCTAGGGTGCCTCAGCGCACAGGGCTATTTCTTCAGCAAGCCCGTCCCGCCCGAACAGATTCCTGGACTGCTGGCCGAGACTTTATCCGAAAGTAATAAGAGGTTGATCGATTAGGGGCTGCGCTTTTCGATCATCCCGATATACGATCAAGTGGCGGCATCCGATTCTTCGCGGTCAGGAAGATCGGCATTAATCAGAAGTAGAGCATTCCGAAGGTATCTGGAAATTTGAAAATAAAGAGGCCAAGGAGCCATTACTTCGTCAACTGGGGGCGTTGCTAATGACGGTTCGGATACAAGCTTGGGGAGTTATTGCTGGGGTCCTCGGGGATTCTGATCCTGCCGGGGCGGCAATACGTCAGCGCCTTAGCGACCGCCTGGGAGAAAACCCAGGCGCGCCTGAACGGGCCCTGCTGGAGTATCTTCTGGAGCGCCAACAACAGGACGGCGCAGAAGGCGGCACTCCGGACACTGCCCGTTTTCCGCAACCCCTCAGCGCCATGCCGCCCCAACTGGCCGAGCGGCTGGATTCCCTCCGCAGCCTGTCGCGAATCAGCTCGCTGCTGGAAAACCAGATGCTGATGACCGCATTCCAACCGATCTACGGCCTCGAATCCAGAGCCGTAATGGGTGTAGAGGCGTTGTCACGCTTTGTCAGCGACGACGGCGCAGGCGCGGAAATCTGGTTCGCCGAGGCGGCCGCCGTTGGCTTGGGCGCCAACCTGGAATTCTCGGCCCTCGCGTCCGCAGCCTTAGCTGCCGCGAAACTCCCCGCGCACCTCTACGTGTCCCTGAACATCTCCCCCGTATCATGCCTGGATCCCCGGCTCCCCGAATTGTTTGAACACATCGAGCTGCCAATAGACCGAATTGTGCTCGAATTGACGAACGAAATTCCGGACGAGGAATACTCGCATTTCATTTCCGCAATTACGCCGCTCCGTGAACGGGGGCTGCGCATTGCAATCGATGATTCGCACCCCACCGCGGGCGCCCTGAGCCGGATGCTCCATCTGCGGCCTGACTTCATCAAGCTGGGCCGGAATGTGATCAGCGGCGTGGACACGGACACCTCCCAGCACGCCCTGGCTGCGTGCCTGGTGGACTTCGCGGAGCAGATAGGCAGCGTTTTGGTGGCAGAAGGAGTCGAAACCACCGAGGAACTGAATGTCCTTACGGAGTTGGGTTTCAGCGCCGGCCAGGGCTTCCTGCTGGGGCGGCCCTCCGTGCGGCCGAAGGACTGGGCGGCGTGGAATACGCCACTGGACCCCGATGGGCTCCGCCGCCTCGCTGCCAACCACGCCATCCAAGGTCCCGGCGGCTCCTGACTGCGCGGAAATGCACCGCAGTCCTGCGCAGTGCACCCGGCGCAGACTCCCTGGAACCGGGTCAGCCGCCGGGCCACTGGCCGCGTTCCCGCAAGACCTGCTTCAGGAGATCCGCGCGGTCCGTCACGATCCCGTCCACGCCCAGGTCAAGTAACCGGTGCATCTCAGCCGGGTGGTTGATGGTCCACACATGGACCACCAGGCCCAGGGCGTGCGCCCGCCGCACATAGGCAGCCGTCACCACGCGGACCGCCCCGTAGCGGACCGGAACCTGCAGGGCCTGGACATCGCTCAACGGTCCCCGCAGCGCCAGGCGCAGCCAGGCAGCCGGAAGCACCGGGCCCAGCAGGACAAACAGCGCGTTCGTCACCATCCCTGCCGAGGAAGCCACCGGACGGCTCAGCAGTTTCAGCACCGCCCGGCGTCTGCGGTCTGAGAAACTGGCCACCAGGACCCGGTCATGGGCGCCGTGCCGTTCGATGCCGGCAGCCAGGCTTTGCACCGACTTCCAGTCTTTGACGTCGAGGTTCAGCCGGGCAGCCGGGAAGGCGCTCAGCAGGTCGTCGAACAGCGGCACGGGCTCGAGCCCGCCGATCCGCGCGGTGGAAACCTCAGCGGCGGTCAGCTCCGAAATCCGGCCCCGGCCGTCTGTGACCCGGTCCAGGGTGTCGTCGTGGAAGAGCAGCAGCACGCCGTCGGAGGTGGTGTGCACATCCGTCTCAAGGTACTCATAGCCGAGTTCGGCGGCGGCCCGGAACGCGGCCATCGAGTTCTCCAGCCCTTCCCGCGAGAATCCGCGGTGGGCCAGGGCGATGGGACACGGGGGACGGCCAGCACCGTCGGAAGCATCAAAAAACGACTGAGTCACGTTTGCGAGCGTACCGGAGCCGCCGGGCTATGCGTCCTGCGGCACAATCTCCACGCCGTCGCTGCAGTGCAGCAGCGTGCGGCCGTGGCCGTCGTCGAGGTCCACCCACACAGCGGTGTGGTCCCACGTGATGGCATCCACGAACCCGCCGGTTTCGTATCCCGGGGTGAGGCGGACGCGGACGCGGTCACCCTCTTTCAGTGCCTTCCAGTGCGCAGCCGGCTCTGCCGGGCGCAACGGCGCCTCGGCCGCGCGTTGGTTGCCGTTTCTTGCCATGACTACCCCTTCAGCTGCGGATGTTTATCCGTAACCCACGGTAAATGGCAAAGGTGAACGCGAGGTGAGCGGCTCCTGTGAATTCCCGGCCCGGAAGCCGGGGTCAGGAGAGCTTTACCCCCAGCGCCGCGAGCCTGGCTTCGAGGATCTGGGCCACGCCGTCGTCGTCAAAGTGCGGTGCCTGCTGCCCGGCGGCGATGATGGCGTCCGGATGGCCGCTGGCCATGGCGTACCCGTGGCCCGCCCAACGCAACATTTCGACGTCGTTGGGCATGTCCCCGAACGCCACGACGTCGGCGGCGTCAATGGACAGCGCCTTGGCGTATTCGGCGAGGGTGACAGCTTTGTTGACGCCGGGAAGAGACAGTTCAAGCATCGCCACGGTCGGTGCGGAGTGCGTGGCAGACGCGAGATGGGCGACGGCGGGCCGCACGGCTGCCAGGAAGTCGTCCGCGGTGCCATCCCTGACAATCGCCAGGAACTTGACGACGGCGTCGTCCGGGGTCAGCGTCCCGGCCAGCGGTGCGGGGGTGAATTCGGCCAGCAGCTCGCTGGAGCCGTTCTCGATGAAACCCGGCTCCAGATGGAATCCGGTCAGGGTTTCCGCGGCGAAGAGCGCGGCGGGGCGCAGTTTCTTGATGATCCGCCGCAGTTCCAGCACCGCATCGATGCCCAGCGCCCGGGCGGAAACCAGCCGGTCCGCTTCGAGGTCCCACACCACGGCGCCGTTGGAACAGATGACCGTGCCGGTGTGGCCCAGCTGTTCCTCCAGCGGGTGGAGCCAGCGCGGCGGGCGGCCGGTGACAAAAACGAGCTCGATGCCGGCGTCCCTGCAGGCGTGGAAGGCCCGGACGGTGCGGTCGCTGATCTTTCCGTCGTGCCCAAGAATCGTTCCGTCAATATCACTTGCTACCAGCCGCATCCTGCCAGTCTACGTGGGGCGAACGTGGCGAACGATGCGAAGGTCGCCACGGCCGGCGGCAAAAAGCAGTCGATGTGGCGGAACCTCCTACTCCGCCGGAACCTCGTTCAGTTCGGCACGCGTGGGCGGGTTGGCGCCCGGGCGGGAAACAGTAACGGCCGCCGCGCGGGCTGCGTGCGCCAGGAGTTCCGCCAGGCCCTCCGCCGGAAGTTCGCGCAGGTCCTTCCGGTTCTGCGCACCGTCCAGGCCCCGGTCCACGATCCCGGAGAGCAGGGCGGCCATAAAGGAATCACCGGCACCCACAGTGTCGGCCACTTCCACGCGGGGCGCGTCGATCGCGGCTTCACCGGCAGCCGTAATGCCCCACGGTCCGGCCGCGCCGCGCGTGACCACCACAATGGCCGGCCCTTCGGACCCGCCCAGCGACAGCCAGCGGCGCGCCGATTCAAGCACGTCCACCCCCGGGTACAACCACTCCAGGTCCTCGTCCGAGGCCTTGACCACGTCCGAGAGCGTGACGAACTTCTCGGTCTGTGTCCGTGCATAGTCCACGTCGGTGATGATGCTGGGCCGGCAGTTGGGATCGAAACTGATCGTGGCGGCGGGGTGGGCGTGCTCGACGGCGGCAAGCACCGCCGCGGCGCCCGGCGCCAGCATCGTGGCGATGGAGCCGGTGTGCATCAGGGTGGTTCCCTGCAGCATATAGGCGAGGCGGTCCGCCAGGCCGGGAAGCTCCCAGGCGAGGTCGAACGTGTAGGTGGCGGCGCCGTCGTCGTCAATTACGGCGGTGGCCACGCTGGTAGGCAGGTCATCGGGGCCAAGCGGCAGCATAACGGAGCTGGAGCGCAGGTGCGCCGCCACCGAATCCCCGTAGGCGTCGCGGCCGTAGCGGCCGATGAACTGCACGGGATGGTCAAGGCGGGCCAGGCCCACCGCGACGTTAAGGGGGCTGCCGCCCACGTGGGCTTTGATTCCGGAGGCGCGCTGGACAACGTCAACAAGGCCTTCGCCAATAACTGTGAGCATGGTCATAACTCTGCCAGACATGCGGCCGCCTACACAGGCGTGTTACGTGTCCCCTACAATGGAGATATGACATCCCATGTCCTGCAGCCAACGGCGGCTGCCATGCCCGACGTCGAACACGTGCTGGCGGTCCGGGGCACCGGCGGCTACCGGCAATACAGGATCCCCGCCCTCGCCGTCTCACGGCAGGGCACCCTGCTGGCCGCCTACGACGGCCGCCCCAACCTCGATGACCTGCCCAACCCGATTGACCTCCTGCTCCGGCGCAGCACGGACAACGGCGGGACCTGGGGCAAACAGCAGGTAGTAAGGACGGGCCGCGGCCTCAATGGCTACGGCGACCCCAGCCTCCTGGTGGACGCTGAGACCGGCCGGAACTTTATGTTCCACGCCGCCGGAACGCACGCCGGATTCTTCGAAGCCGCGGCCGGGCTGGAGCCCGACGACGATGTGCAGCACTGCGATCTCAGCTACTCGGACGACGACGGCCTGACCTGGCAGCACCGCAGGATCACCGCCCAGCTTAAGCTCCGGCCGCCTGTCCGCCCGCGTGAGCCAGGTACGGACGAGCCGGACATCACCGGGATCTTCGCCGCGGCCGGGCAGGGCATCCAGATCCACGCCGGCCCGTACCGCGGCCGGCTGGTGCAGCAGTTTGTGGTCCTGGCCGGCAGCGAGATCATGGCCGCCTCGGCGTACAGCGACGACCACGGCGACTCCTGGACCCTCGGGGAGCTCATCGGCGCCCGGACGCACGGCTACACCCCGAATGAAAACAAAGTTGTCGCCCTGCAGGACGGCAGGCTCCTGCTGCACAGCCGCGGCACACCGCGCCGCCTTGCCGCAACATCCGACGACGGCGGGGCCACCTGGAGCGCACTGCGACCTGTCGCGGACCTCCCGGACCCGGGTGACAACGGCTCCCTGGTCCGCTTCGACGGCCTGCCGTCCGTAACCTCCCTCGCCGCCGAGTCCACCGGCTCATGGCTTCTGGCCACCAACAACCAGGACACGGCCCTGCGGCGGAACACGGTGATCAGCCTGTCCGCCGACAACGGCCTCAGCTGGCCCGCGAAGCTGGTCCTCTGCCCGGGAAGCTCGGCATATTCGACGGCCGCCCGGCTCCCCGACGGCAACATCGGCATCCTCTACGAACGCCAGGGCTACCGGGAAATCGTGTTCGCCTCCGTGCCCGCGGAGCAACTCACCGAACAACTCACCGCCCGTCCCGCCGCCACTGGGAGCGACGCCGGGGGCATCCCGCCCGAGTCCACCGTGGAAGCGGGCGTGCCCGGCGCGGGTCTTGTGTTCGACATGGTTCTGCGCTCCATCACGCCCGGCCGCCCGAAGGCCTGGCAGAACGCCGGCGAGTTCCACGTCATGCAGTCCGGCGGTGAGGACTGGGGCGTTCACACCTGGAAGGAAATCGGCCAGGGCTACTCGGCCGAAGCTGCGCAGGTCATCGGCACGCGGGAGGCGCAGGACCTGAACTATGGCCCCATCATTCCCGGCTACAAGGCCGGGGACATCCTGGCCTTCACGGGCCGGGCACGCAATGACGGCCCCCTGCCGGCAACCTCGGTCCGGCTGTCCGGTCCCGGCTCGGACGCCTTCCCCGCCGCGGACCTTGGCCCCGGGGAAGAAGCCCTCTACTTCACTCCCGGCTACACCGTCACCGCGGCCGATGTGGCGCGCGGCTACGCCGAGGTGGCCTACGAGGTGGCATTTGAAATGACCGGCGAGCGCGGCGGCACTGCCGAGCGCCGCCGTCGTGCTTTCAGGTTTGACACCGGCTCCGGCGACGTCAGCGCGCCCGGGTGAGAGAGCGTCCGCCAAAAACAAGCAGGAAGTGAGAGAGCGTCCGGGGGGAAGCTCGCAGGAAGTGAGAGAGCGTCGGAGGGAATCGGCGCTTGACGTGAACCTGTGATGACGCTTACAGTCGACATACGAGCTCGGACGTCCTACATCCGATAAACCTTCTGGAATGGCGAGGCCCTCATGAACAACATCACCAAGAACCTGCCGCTGGTCAATGACGCCAGCCGCCGGAACTTCCTCAAGCTCACCGGTGCCATGGGCGCCGCTGCAGCATTCACCGCCTCTGTCGCCGCGTGCGGCAGCCCGGCAGCTACCACCACCGGCGACTCCGCGAGCGCTGCGGCAGTCAACAAGGACCTCACCATCGAAGCGGGCATCTCCTATGCCCTTTCCACCGGCTTCGACCCGCTGAGCTCCTCAGGCGCCACTCCGATGGCCGCCAACCTGCACATCTTCGAAGGCCTCATCGAACTGCACCCGGCCACCCGCGTGCCGTACAACGCACTGGCGGCGTCGGACCCCAAGAAGGTCAACGACACCACCTACCAGGTGACCATCCGCGAAGGCGCCAAGTTCCACGACGGCACCCCGGTCACCACCGAAGACGTCGCATTCTCCTTCACCCGCGTGATGGACCCGGCGAACAAGTCCCTGTTCTCGCAGTTCATCCCGTTCATCCAGGACGTCAAGCCCTTGGATGCCAAGACGGTTGAGTTCACCCTCAAGTACGCCTTCCCCGGCTTCGGCCCCCGCATCTCCGTGGTCAAGGTTGTCCCCAAGGCCCTGGCCACGGACCTCAAGGCCTTCGACGCCAAGCCCGTCGGCACCGGCCCCTACAAGCTCATCTCCGCCGCCAAGGACGACAAGATCGTCTTCGAAGCGTTCGCAGACTACAACGGCCCCAAGCCGGCACTGGCCAAGGGCATGACCTGGCTCCTGCTCTCCGACGCCGCTGCCCGCGTCACCGCCGTCCAGTCCGGCCGTGTCCAGGCCATCGAGGACGTCCCCTACCTGGACATCGACGGCCTGAAGTCCAAGGTCAAGGTTGAATCAGTCCAGTCCTTCGGCCTGATGTTCCTGATGTTCAACTGCAACAAGGCCCCGTTCAACAACAAGCTGGTCCGCCAGGCCCTGCACTACGGCCTGGACAAGGAAGCCATCATTAAGAAGGCCCTGTTCGGCAATGCCAAGGCGGCCAGCTCCTACTTCCAGGAAGGCCACCCGGACTACGTCAAGGCCAAGAACGTCTACGGCTACGACGTCACGAAGGCCGAAGACCTGCTGAAGGAAGCCGGCGTCACGAGCCTCGAATTCGAGCTGCTCACCACGGACACCGCCTGGGTCAAGGACGTTGCCCCGCTGATCCTCGAATCCTGGAACAAGATCCCGGGCGTCAAGGTCTCCGTCAAGAGCCTGCAGTCCGGCGCCCTGTATACGGACCGCGTCGGCACCGGCGACTACTCAGTTGTCGCAGCCCCCGGCGACCCCTCAGTCTTCGGCAACGACGCGGACCTGCTCCTGAGCTGGTTCTACTCGGGCGCCACCTGGATGGAAAAGCGCGCCTACTGGACCGCCCCGGAACGCGCCAAGCTGCAGGAGCTCATGAACAAGGGCTCGCAGGCTGCCGCAGCAGACGCCAAGAAGATCACCGGCGAAATTGTGGACCTCGTCTCCGAGGAAGTTCCCCTGTACCCGATCTTCCACCGCCAGCTGCCCTCCGCCTGGGACGACAAGAAGCTCAACGGCTTTAAGCCGCTGCCCACCACCGGCATGTCGTTCATCGACGTCGGACGCACCGCCTAAGCTGCGCTGAGAACCAGCGCAGCACCCGGGGCTTCCCGGGACGGCATCACCAACTCGACGCAGCAGAGGGGCTGTGGCCCGCTGGCCATGGCCCCTCTGGGCTGAGAAGCACCACCCGTGACGCGGCCCCCGCGGCACAACCAAACAAACCGGAGAACAAATTGGTCACGATATTGCGTCTGCTTGGCCGCAGACTCGCAGCACTGCCATTGATGATCCTGGGCATCACCTTGCTCGTCTTCCTTGTCCTGCAGGCCGCTCCCGGCGACCAGGCAAGCTCCGCCCTCGGCGACGGCGCCAGCGAAGAAGCGAAGCAGCAGTACCGCCAGGAAAACGGCTTGAACGACCCGCTGGTCATCCAGTACTTCAGCTTCCTCGGCAAGCTGCTGCAGCTGGACCTCGGCGTCACCACGCCGCCGGCAAAGTCGGTGGCCTCCATGATCGGCTCCGCGTTCCCCCTGACGCTGCAGCTGACGTTTCTGGGCGTGCTGATCGCAATCGTCCTGTCCCTGACCTTCGGCATCCTCGGCGCCCTCTACCGCGACAAATGGCAGGACCAGCTGGTCCGCGTTTTCTCGATCGCCGCGATCGCCACGCCGTCGTTCTGGCTCGGCATCCTCCTGATCCAGTGGTTCGCCCTCGGCGCCAGCCCCCTGTTTCCCTCCGGGGGAATCGCGACGCCGGAATCCGGCTTCGGCGGCTGGCTGAACTCCATGGCCCTCCCGGCCCTGGCCCTCGGCATCCCGGTCTCCGCCTCGCTGATCCGCGTGGTCCGCACCTCGATGGTGGAGGAGCTGGACCGCGACTACGTCCGCACCGCCATCGGCAACGGTGTCCCCTACCGCGAAGTGGTCTCCAAGAACGTCCTGCGCAACGCACTGGTGACTCCGGTGACGGTGTTGGGACTACGCGTGGGCTACCTGCTCGGCGGCGCCGTCGTGATTGAAATGATCTTCGCCCTGCCCGGCATGGGCCAGCTGATCCTCAACGGCATCACCAACCTGGACGTGAACCTGGTCCAGGGCGTGGTGCTCACCATCTCGGTCACCTTCGTTCTGGTGAACATCGTGGTGGACCTCCTGTACCTGCTCATCAACCCCCGAATCAGGACGGTATAGCTCATGCGTAGCAAGCTTGCTGAACGGCTGAGTGCCCCGGGCATCCGTTTCAAGGCCCTGCCTTGGGGCTCCCGCATCGCCCTCCTCTTCCTCATCATGATCGTCCTCTCCGCCGTGTTCGCGCCGGTCATCGCGCCGCACGATCCGCTGGAGACCTTCATCCCCGCTACCCCGCCGGGCGCCGAGCACTTCTTCGGCACCGACCGGTTGGGCCGCGACATCTTCTCCCGCCTGCTCTTCGGCGCCCAGTCCTCGCTCATGATCGGCCTCGGCGCCGTCATCCTGGCCATCCTGGCAGGCGCCCTGCTGGGCTCCTTCGCCGCCACGTCCAGCAAGGCCGTCAACGAACTGATCATGCGCCTGATGGACATCCTGATGGCGTTCCCGGGCATCGCCCTGGCCGCAGTGCTGCTGGCCGCGTTCGGCAACTCGGTTCCCACCATCATCATCGCCATCGCCATCATCTACACCCCGCAGCTGGCCCGCGTGGTCCGCGCCAATGTACTCTCCCAGTACGGCGAAGACTACGTCCGCGCCGAGCGCGTGATCGGCGCAGGCCGTTTCTACATCCTGCTCAAGCACATCGTCCGCAACACCGCGGCCCCCGTACTGGTGTTCGCCACGGTGATGGTGGCCGACGCCATCATCCTCGAAGCCTCGCTGTCCTTCCTCGGCGCCGGCGTCCAGGACCCCGCACCGTCGTGGGGCAACGTGATCTCCTACGGCCGTAACCTGGTCCTGTCCGGCGGCTGGTGGGCCACCACCTTCGCCGGTGTGACCATCCTGCTCACCGTTCTCTCGCTGAACATCCTCGCCGAGGGCCTCACCGACGCCATGGTGAACCCGAAACTGCGCAAGGCACCGGCGGTAAAAGACGACGACGGCGCGTCAGCTGTTGTGTCCGGCGCAGCGGTGGGTGCCGGCGTCGACGCCCAGATCGGCACTTCCGTGGCCCAGCCTTCGGTGGTGGAAGAGCACGAGCTCGACGGCGTGCGCGCCGCCTACGGCGACGTCCTCACCGAGGAGCACTACAACGAGGCAGCCATCCTCTCCGACCCGAAGCTGGCCGCGGCGAACCCGCACCTGCTGCTGGACAAGGAACTGGAACTGCTTTCCGCCATCGAGGCCACCCGCTCCGACCGCCTCCCCCAGGTACCGTCCGGCGCCCGCAACGTCCTCGAGGTCAGGAACCTGTCCATCCGCTTCCCGGGCCGCTTCGGCGACACCGCCATTGTGGACAACGTCTCCTTCACGGTCCGCGAAGGCGAGACCATGGGCCTGGTGGGCGAATCCGGTTGCGGCAAGTCCATCACGTCCCTCGCGGTCATGGGCCTGCTGCCCAAGACCGCGCAGGTCACCGGTTCCATCAAGTTCGACGGCAAGGAACTGCTGGATCCGGCCACCAGCCACAGCAGCGTCAAGGCCTATGAAGGCTTGCGCGGCGAGCAGATCGCCATGGTCTACCAGGACGCCCTGAGCTCCCTGAACCCGTCCATGAAGATCAAGGACCAGATGGAGCAGCTGACCAAGCGCGGCGGCCGCAAGACCCCCACCGAGCTGCTGGAACTGGTCAAGCTCGATCCCGTCCGGACGCTCGCCAGCTACCCGCACGAGCTCTCCGGCGGCCAGCGCCAGCGCGTCCTGATCGCCATGGCCCTGTCCCGTTCGCCGAAGATCGTGGTTGCCGATGAGCCCACCACCGCCCTGGATGTCACCGTCCAGAAACAGGTAGTGGACCTGCTCAACGAACTGCGCGAACAGCTCGGCTTCGCCATGGTCTTTGTCAGCCACGACCTCGCCCTGGTGGCCTCCCTGGCCCACCGCATCACCGTGATGTACGCCGGCCAGGTGGTGGAATCCGCACAGGCTTCGGAGCTGCTGCAGAACCCCAAGCACGAGTACACCCGCGGCCTGCTCGGCGCTGTCCTCTCCATCGAGGCCGACGCCGTGCGCCTGCACCAGATCCCCGGCACCGTCCCGTCCCCACGGGACTTCGCCCCGGGAGACCGCTTCGCCCCGCGTTCACTGCGGTCCGACGCCGACCCCAACCAGCAGCTGGTCCTGACGTCGGTAGGAGCCGCCAACGGCGGGGACGCTGACCACTATTGGGCGAGCCACCTGAAGGAGGATGCAGAATGAGCCATTCAATACAGCAACGCTCTAAGCCGGTCATCGAGCTCAAGGACGTCAAGGTCCACCACCACGCACGTGGCGGCGGGCTCTTCCGCCCGAACATCGTCAAAGCGGTCGACGGCGTCGACTTCACCATCAGCCGCGGCGAAACCGTGGGCATCGTGGGTGAGTCCGGCTGCGGTAAGTCCACGCTCGCGTCCGTGCTCGTGGGACTTCAGCCGCCGACGTCGGGCGAGGTCCTGTTCCACGGCAAGCCCGCCATCAAGCGCAACGCACAAATGCGCAAGGAATTCGGCCGCTCCGTGTCCGTGGTCTTCCAGGACCCCGCCACGGCGCTGAACCCGCGCATGACCGTCCAGGACATCCTCACCGACCCGCTGCAGATCCACGGCATCGGAACCGCAGCCACGCGTGCGGCGAAGGTCAAGGAGCTGCTTGCCCTGGTGGGTCTCCCGCAGTCCGCGGCCGAGGTCACGCCGTCGCAGGTTTCCGGTGGACAGCGTCAGCGTGTGGCAATCGCCCGCGCCCTGGCACTGGATCCGGACATCATTGTGGCCGACGAGCCGACGTCGGCCCTTGACGTTTCCGTCCGCGCCCAGGTGCTGAACCTGCTCTCTGACCTGAAGACCCAGCTGAACCTCGGCATGGTGTTCATCTCGCATGACATCCAGACCGTCCGTTACGTCTCGGACCGCATCTGCGTTATGTACTTCGGCAAGATCGTCGAGCAGGGCACCGCCACCCAGGTCTTCGACAGCCCCACCAACGACTACACCAAGAAGCTCCTGGGCGCTGCCCCGAGCCTGCTCCACATCTAGCTTTCCCGCCAGAAATTTTCGTCTAACCATCAATATTTGGAGAACACCGTGACCACCGTCGCTTCCCGTTTCCAGGGCGTCATTCCGCCCGTCGTAACCCCCCGCACCGCCGATGGCGCCATCGACGTACCGTCGCTGGAAAACGTCACCAAGCACCTGCTCGACGGCGGCGTCAGCGGCCTGTTTGTATTGGGTTCCTCCGGCGAGGTCACCCACATGACCAACAGCGAGCGCGACCTCGTCGTGCAGACCGTGGCAGGCGTGAACGCCGGCCAGGTGCCGGTCATCGTGGGCGCCGTAGAGCAGACCACCAACCGCGTCATTGAGGAAGCCAAGCGCGTCATCGCGCTGGGCGCCGACTCGATCGTGGCCACCAGCCTGTACTACGCCATCTCCAACGCCCAGGAGAACGGCACGCATTTCCGCTCCATCGCCGCCGCCGTCGACGTCCCCGTCTTCGCCTACGACGTGCCGGTGCGCACCCACTTCAAGCTGCCCACCGACCTTCTGGTCGAGCTGGGCCGCGAGGGCGTCATTGCCGGCGTGAAGGACTCCTCCGGCGACGACGTCTCGTTCCGCCAGCTGCTGCTGGCCGCCAAGGACATCCCCAACTTCGACATCTTCACCGGCCACGAAGTGGTTGTGGACGGCGCCCTCCTGGGCGGCGCCCAGGGTGTTGTTCCGGGCCTCGGCAACGTTGACCCGGCCGGCTACCGCCGCCTCTTCGACGCCGCACAGGCCGGCGACTGGGCCCAGGCCGCAGCCGAACAGGACCGCCTGGCCGACGTCTTCGAGATCGTCTACACCCCCAAGGCCGGCCGCATGTCCGGCAACGCCGCGGGCCTGGGCGCCTTCAAGACCGCCCTGCAGCTCATGGGCATTATCAAGACCAACGTCATGAGCGCCCCCATGCTCTCCCTGGACGAGGACGAGACCAAGGCAATCCGCGTCATCCTGGAACGCAACGGCCTGGTGTAGAGAACGATGCACGCGATCGGTGTTGACCTTGGGGGTACTAAGACCGCTGCCGGGGTTGTTTCCGGGGACGGGGAGGTCTTGTTTTCGGAGACCATTCCTACCCTGAACCGGGATGGCAGCGACGCGATCCTGGACGCTACTGCGGCGCTCGTTTCTTCCCTCATGTCCCGGGCTCAAGCAGAGGGCCTGAACGTGGTGGGGGTCGGGGTTGGCTCGGCAGGGGTCATCGATGCCGGACGCGGTGTGGTGGTGTCGGCTACGGATGCCATTCTCGGGTGGGCCGGGACCAAGCTGACCGCAGCGTTGGCCGCCCGGCTCGGCCTGGCGCCGGAGGCTGTACAGGCTGTGAACGATGTCCATGCGCACGCCCTGGGCGAGTCGTGGACGGGTTCCGCCGCAGGAACCACCAGTTCGCTCCTGGTGGCCTTCGGCACCGGCGTCGGCGGCAGTTTTGTCCTGGCCGGGCACCCGGTCCTGGGTCACCGGTACGCGGGCGGACACGTGGGCCACTTCGCCTCCCCGTACGCTTTCCACGAAGGCCTGCCTGTTCCATGCGTCTGCGGCGGCGCCGGGCACGTTGAGGCAGTCGCCTCCGGGCCCGCCATCCGCGAGGCGTACCTGCGGCTGGGCGGCAACGAGCCGGTGCTGGACGCCCGCGGAGTCTTTGCCCGGGCCGGCTCCGGCGATGCCGTGGCCATCAAAGCTGTGGGCCTCGGCGCCGCCGCGGCAGGGCAGGCGGTGGGCGGTCTCGCGAATATCCTGGACCCCGAGGTAGTGGTGGTTTCCGGTGGGCTATCCGACGCCGGCGCCCCCTGGTGGCGCCCCATGGAACGGGCCTTGCGCGCCGAACTCCTGCCGGCCCTGCTCGGCCTCCCGGTCCTGCCCGCTAAACTCGGCAATGCCGCAGCAATGGTGGGCGCCGCGCGGCTGGTCCTCACCACTGCGTCCTGACTCCGTCGTCCAAAGCACCCCGCCTGACCACCTCGCCCCACCCCGATCGTCAGCCCGCTCCGCCAACCTTCCAGAGGAACCGACCGTGATTCTGACCCCCGAAGCCCTCGAAGCCCTGCGCGGGCAACTCATCGTCTCCTGCCAGGCGTATTTGGGCGAGCCCATGCGGGACCCGCGCACCACGGCGCAGTTTGCCGCCTCCGCCGTGATCGGCGGCGCCGCTGCTATCCGCGTCCAAGGCCTGGCCGATGTGCAGTTCACGCGGGCAGCGGTGGAGGTTCCGGTGATCGGGCTTTGGAAGGACGGGCACGACGGCGTCTTCATCACTCCCACACTCCGCCACGCTTTGGCGGTGGCCAACGCGGGCGCACACGTGGTGGCGATCGACGGCACGCGGCGGGAGCGTCCGGACGGCCTGACCCTGGCCCAGACGGTGGCGGGCATCCATCAGGATTCCCACGCGCTGGTCATGGCGGACTGCGGCTCGTTCGACGACGCTGCCGCTGCGGTCGCGGCCGGGGCCGACCTGATCGGCACCACGCTTTCCGGGTACTCCGGCGAGCGCCCCAAGACGCACGGCCCCGACCTGGAACTGCTGGAGCAGATCGCCGCCGCGGGCTTCGGCGTGCCGCTCATCGCCGAAGGCCGCCTCCACTCCCCCGCCCAGGCCCGGCAGTGCCTCGACGCCGGCGCGTTCGCCGTCGTCGTCGGTACCGCGATCACGCACCCGGCCACCATCACCGGCTGGTTCGCCGAGGCCCTGAAGTGAACCCGCCGCCGGAACAAACACAGCCGGAACAAACACAGCCCGCCGGCGCCGAGGCCGGGAACTACCTGCTGGCCGGCACGGTCCTGACCGACGGCTCGGCCCAGGCCGACGCTGTGGTGGCCGTCGCGGACGGCCGGATCGCGTATGTGGGGCCCCGTGGGGGCCTGGACGAGGCATCGCTGCCGGGCCTTGAAGAACTTAACCTTCCGCCGGGCAGCATGATTCTGCCCGGCCTCGTAGACCTGCACTGCCACGGCGCCGTGGGCGGCGACTTCCCCAGCGGCGATAGCGAGGCTGCCAGGACCGCCGTGGACTTCCTGCACCGCAGCGGCACCACCACGCTGCTGGCAAGCATGGTTACGGCGTCCCGCGAGGACCTGATGCGTGGCCTGGCAACCCTGCGGCAGCTCGCCGACGAGGGACTCATCGCGGGCATCCACTCCGAAGGGCCGTTCCTCTCCCATGCACGCTGCGGCGCCCAGGATCCGCGGTACCTGCGCGAGCCGGACCTCCCCATGCTGGGCGAGCTGCTGGCCGCGGCCGGCGGCCACCTGCGGACCATGACCTACGCGCCCGAACTTCCCGGTGCCGGCGCCGTGGTGCGCACGCTCGGAGAGCACGGCGTCACACCGTCGCTGGGCCACACTGACGCGGATGGGCGGACGACGGCGGCCTCCCTCACCGAGGCGGCGGAGCTGCTGGCGGCCTCCGGCCTGGGGACCGTATCGCGCCCCACCGTCACACACCTCTTTAACGGCATGCCGCCGCTGCACCACCGCAGCCCCGGACCCGTCGCCGCGTGCCTCCGGCTGGCAAGGGCCGGCACGATTGCCGTCGAACTCATCGCCGACGGCGCGCACCTGGACCCCGAAACGGTCCGGATGGTCTTCGAGCTGGTAGGCGCGGACAACGTGGTCCTGGTGACCGACTCCATGGCCGCCACCGGACTGCCCGACGGCGACTACGAGCTGGGCCCCGCAGCCGTCTCCGTCAGCGGTGCCGTGGCCCGGCTCAGCAACGGCACGCTCGCCGGCGGGACGGCCACAATGCTGGACGTTGTGCGGCGGACCATTGACGCCGGGGTGGCCCCGGCCGCCGCTGTTCTATCAGCCACCGCGGTGCCGGCGGCCATCATCGGCCAGGAGCAGGAAATCGGAAGCCTCCGCGCGGGCCTGCGCGCCGACGTCGTCGTAGTGGACCGCAGCTTCCGCCGCGTCCTGGTCCTGCGCGCCGGCCGCACGCTGGGCCGCCCCGCCGTCGGAGTTTAACGCGGCACGGATTGCGGGATGCTGGGCTGCCGCATCGCGCTAGACTTTCGATTATGACCGGTGCCCCTGCCCGTCTTCTGGCGTGGCTCGTTGTCCTGGCGTCCCTTCTCACGGCCTGCACTGCCGTGGTGGACCTCGACGACGCCGCCACGGATCGCTCGTTCGTGACCTCCCCGGCCTCGCCAGCCGCAGACGACGTCACACCTACCCCGCGCTGGGCTCCGGCCCCCACGCCAAGCCCGGCGCCCACGGCATCCGAGGCGCCCCAGGCGTTCGCCCTCAACCTCTACCAGGAGGGCGACTTCGTGCCGCAGTACACCTTTGACTGGTGTGTTGCGGCGAGCATCCAGATGGCGCATAACCTCACTGACGAGACCGGGAGCGGCACGTGGGCCGATCGTGCCCAGCAGAACGAACTGTGGGAGATGGCCCGGGCACGGTCATCCGACTCGTTCAACGGTGCCAACCCGATCGGTTGGGCGGAGGTGCTGACCGAGGCCGGGATGGGTCCATACGCCGTCGTCAGCATCACCGACTACGAGGATGCGCTGCAAACCGCGGCGCGAGCCGTCGCCGGCACGGGCCGGCCGGTCGGGCTGGTCATGTGGAGCGGCCGCCACGCGTGGGTGATGAGCGGGTTCGAGTCGCTCGGCGATCCGGGCCAGTTCCCCGAGTTCTCGGTTACCGGCGTCCGCGTCCAGGATCCGCTCTACCCGCACGGCAGCGGGCAGTGGGGTCCGTCGCCCGCGCCCAACAGCCTGCTCACCCCCGAGCAGCTGGCGACCCAGTTCGTGGTCCGCGAGCCGCGACGCTGGAGCAGCGACATGCCGGCCGGCTACCTGCTGGTACTGCCGCAGGCTGCCGTAGCTGACGATCTCCGGGGCGGCTAAGGAGCCCTACCGCCCGAAGAGTTTGGCGAAAAATCCCCTCGCGGACCGGCTCTCCCGCGCGTGACCGAGGCAGCGCTGGGAGCTGGGAACTCCGCGCAGGACTTCGTCTACGTGTTGGCCGCATCCGGCCCATGTCGTCTTGTGGCATTTATCGCATTTCACTGCCCGGCACATGTGATTCTCCTTGGTTGGTGAGTCGCTGAACAGGGTGCGTGGCACGGGTGGAACGCGCCCATACCACCGCACCCTGGTTTTACTTAGTTGGTGTTCGCACCGCTACGCCTGCTTAGACAGCAGGAACGCTGTTCTGCAAGGCGTTCCAGGCGGCGTAGCTGCCGTCGAGTTCGACGACGTCGTACCCGGCGCGGCGGAGGGCGCTGGCAGCCACGGAGTTCCGTACGCCGGAGTGGCAGTAGCTCACGATGGTGCCCTCGGCCGGGAGTTCGTCGAGGTGCCACATGGCACGGCCGCCACTGAGCTGGTGTGAGCCAGGGATGTGCCCGGCGGCGTGCTCGGTGCGGTTGCGGACGTCCAGAACCATTGACGCCTCGAAGCCGGCGAGGTCCTCGGGCTGGATAAGCTTGGGTGTGAAGGTGGGCAGACTGTCGATGCTGGTGAGGTAGCCGGCAACATTGTCGATGCCCACGCGGACCAGGTGGTCCCACATGTCCTGCGCGGATTCCTGGTCGGCGGCCAGGAGCACCAGCGGGTTCTTGTCCGTCTCCGGGTTTACCACCCAGGCGCCGTAGCTGGCCACGGACTTCGCGGCCGGAACGTTCAGGGACCGGACCACGGTGCCCTCGTGGACTTCGCTGTTCGGGCGGGTGTCGATGAAGGTGACCTTGTCCTCGGAGAGGTCTTTGGCGACCTTTTCGGGATTCAGTTCCTGTAGCGGAGCGCGTTCGCCCATGACGGCCGGGCCCACACGGTTTTCGCGCTTCATCCGGCCGAAGTAGGCGTGGGCGTCGGGCTGGCCCTCGAGGAGTTCGTCGATGAAGCCCTGCTCGTCGTTGGTGGCGAGGTAGGGGCCCCACCAAGAGTAAAGACGCTCGTAGCCGACGGTGGAGGAGGGGATGGCGCCGAGTGCCTTGCCGCAGGCGCTGCCGGCCCCGTGGGCCGGGTGGACCTGGACGTAGTCCGGCAGGGTCAGGAACTTATCCCGCAAGCTGGCGAACAACTGCTTGGCGCCCTCGAAGCGGGTGTCGACGCCGCCGGCTGCTTCGTCGAGCAGGTCGGGGCGGCCCAGGTCACCGGAGAAGACGAAGTCGCCGGAGAGCAGGTAGCCGGGCTGGTCGCTGAATGCGCCGTCGGTGACCAGGAAGGACAGGTGCTCAGGGGTGTGGCCCGGGGTATGTGCGGCCTGGATGCTGATGTTGCCGACGGTGATCTTGTCACCGTCGTAAAGGCGTTCGCCGTCGAATTCGTACTGCCAGTCCGGCCCGCCTTCACCGGAGACGTAAATTTTCGCGCCGGTGGCGGCAGCGAGTTCGCGGGTGCCGGAGAGGTAGTCGGCGTGGATGTGGGTTTCGGTGACGGCCACGATCTTCATGCCGTTCTTCTCGGCCAAGTCCTGGTAAACGGCGATGTCGCGGCGGCCGTCGACAACGACGGCCGTGCCATTGGCCTGGCAGCCGATCAGGTAGCTGGCCTGGGCAAGGTCCTCGTCGTAAATACGCTCGATAAGCATGTGGCGCTCTCCTTCGTGAGGGGAAGTTGGGTGTTTGTTCTTTACTGATTCTAATACCCCGGGGGGTATATGGCAATGAGGGGCATGCCACTCCGTTGGGGGCTGCGGGTGTTAGGGGTGGTGCGGTGCGGCGTCGGCGCGAAGGTTGTCCATGTCCAGGTTCTTGACGGCTTGGATGACTTCCTCGAGTCCGGCGGCGTTGAGTGCTCCGGGCTGGGAGAAGACGAGGGTGTTGTCCTTGAAGGCCATCAGGGTGGGGATGGAGGCGATGTTTGCTGCGGCGGCGAGGGCCTGTTCGGCTTCGGTGTCCACCTTGGCGAAGGTGATGTCCGGGTGTTGTTCGGCGGCAGCGCCGTAGGTGGGGGCGAACATGCGGCAGGGGCCGCACCAGGCTGCCCAGAAGTCAACGAAGACGATCTCGTTGCCCTCCAGGGTCTGGGCGAAGCTCTGTTCGGTGACGTCGATGGTTGCCATTTGTCTTTCGTGTCCTTTCGGGCGTTGTCTTAGATGGCTGGTGGCGATACTGGGGCGTCAGGTGGTGGGGAGTCCGGCGCGGGTCCAGGCGATCATGCCGCCTGCCATCGTGTCCGCGCTATAGCCGGCCCCGTTGAGGGCGTCAGCCACTGCTGCGCTGCGGTTGCCGCTGCGGCAGACGGCGATGACGGGGACGGCGGGATCCAATTCGGACAGGCGTGCCTGCAGCTGGCCCATGGGGATATGCAGGGCACCGGGGATCATGCCTTCCTCTACCTCGAAGTCCTCGCGGACATCGAGGATGCGGGCCGTGTTACGGCGCTGCTCGGCTTCGGTGATGGTGATTTCAGCCATTGGATTCTCCTTCGAAATATTCTGGGCTGTTGTTATCGGACGGGTTCGACGGCCTGGCGCCAGGCGGCCATGCCGCCGCCGGAGGCACACAGGGCGACCACGGGACGGGATTTCTGGATCCCTGCGGTACTCGTTGGGTGGTGTCAGGCGGTGAGGGTGCCGGCGGTGACCCACGCCGCGACAGCGAAGATGAGTACCGCGAAGGATATGCGGATGTGCTGGTCCTTCAGGCGGCGGGCCAGTCGGGCGGCGAGGACGGAACCCAGGATGGCCGGGACCGCGAACGCCAGGGTGGTGGCCCAGTCGATGGTGTAGCCGGCGGCGTGGGCGCTGAAGCCGGCGGCGGAGTTAATGATGATGATCGCCAGGGAGGTTCCGACGGCCTGCTTCATCCGCAGGCCCAGGAAGATGGTCAGCGCGGGGGTGATGAGGAAGCCCCCGCCTACCCCGAGCAGTCCGGTAAGGAATCCTACGAGCAGGCCCACTGTCACGGCCTTCGGGGCGCAGGACCGGAAAGCCCGGTGTGGGCCGGTGCTGCAGGACCCTTCGGATTCGCGGGGCTTCATCAGCATCCGGATGCCCGCAGCCACCATGATCACGGCAAACCCCAGCATCAGGATGTTCGGATCCAGCAGCTTGCCTACGGCCGCGCCGGCCCAGGCCGCCGGAATACCGGCGGCCCCGACCAATGCGATCACGGGCCAGTTCAGGCCCTCCCGGATCCGGGGAAGCAGGGCTGCCAGCGAAGACACTCCCACTACCAGCAGAGAGGTAGGGATGGCCTGCGCCGGGCTCATGCCCACCCCGTACACCAAGGCTGGAACGGCGATGATCGACCCGCCGCCGCCCACTACGCCCAGGACGATCCCGACGACGAGCCCCAGACCCAGGGCCGGAATCATGCCGCGGCGTCCTCTTCTGCGGCCGGAACGGGAAGCTGCAGGATGGCGCTTTCTCGGGTGGGCTCCGCGGCTGCCTTGTTCCACGGCATCGCCGAGAGGGCCTTGCCCATGGCGCAGGTGTTGGTCGCGGCCGAGAACGTCAGGCCGGTCCCGATGGCGCCGGCCAGCATGCGGATCTTCGGGGAGACGAACCTGCCCCCGGCCAGACCCAGAACCACCAGGGAACCTGCGGCCAGGCGGACCTGGCGTTCAAGGTCCCAGCGGTCCTTGCCCTTGACCACGTCGCCGCCGGCCGCGGCGAAGCCAGGAACGCCGCCGTTGAGGACGTAAGCGGTGTCCAGGCCAACGGTAGCCATGCGCTGGCGGGCCTGCTCGGCCCGCACCCCGGACTGGCACACCAGAACCACTCGTGAACCAAGCCGGGCGGCGAGCTCGTCAGTGTGCTCGGACAGCAACGGGAGCGGCACATTGTAGGAGCCTCGGATATGCATGGACTCGAACTCCGCGGCGGAACGCACATCGATTACCACCAGGTCCCGGTGCTCTTTAAACCAGGATTGAAGGGTCTCCGGGGCAAGTGCCTTAACGGCGGTTGCTTTGGAAGGGGACGTCATTGAAGGCCTCTCGGGAGGGGTCAGGTGGATACCCCACCAAGTATTACAGATACCCCCCGGGGTAGTCAAAACACCCTGGGGGGTATAAGGTTACCAAACACCCGCGATCTATTCTGGAGAATCCCTTGGAGCTGAATCCCACACAACTCACCCCTGTGATCAACCGCCTAAAGCGCGCACAGGGCCAGCTCGCCGCCGTCACCCGCATGCTCGAGGAAGGCCGCGACTGCAAGGACATTGTCACCCAACTCGCCGCCGTCTCGAAGGCCCTCGACCGGGCCGGATTCGCCATCATTGCCACCGGGCTTGAACAGTGCATCGTCCAAAAGGATGCAAGCATGGGGACGAAAGACCTGGAAAAGCTCTTCCTCTCCCTCGCCTAATCAGCCCGCCTCATCAGCGGCCCGTCGACTACTTCGAGGAGCACCATGGCGTATACCCTGGCCACCACCGCGTCCCTTCCCTGGGCGGAAGCGCTGACCGCACGCGCGAGGCCCTTGCGGTCCCGATCCGGATGAGTGCAGGCCACTTCTGAAACTGAAAACACTGCTGAGACATCAGATCCGCAGCACGAATGCCAGGTCAACCCGCAAGGGCCTAGACGCTGGCAGCCGCCCCGGACACGCGCACGGCAACCTGCCCACACCCCTTCGCCAGCTGAGACGCTGCGGCTTCGTCGGCCACCACCGTCACGTGCGGATGCAGCTGCAGGACCGAGCCCGGGCATTCGGCAGTGACGGGTCCGTTGAGGGCGGCGGCCAGGATGCCGGCCTTGTCCGCGCCGTTGACCACCAGCAGGAGATGGCGGGCTTCGAGGATGGTGCCCAGCCCCTGCGTGATGCAGCGGAGCGGCACCTCCTCCGGTGTGCTGAAGTAGCGGGCGTTGGCTTCGCGGGTGCGTTCGGTGAGGACTTCCACCCGGGTCCGGGAGTCCAGGGCGGAGCCGGGCTCGTTGAATGCCAGGTGACCGTTGTGGCCGATGCCGAGGATCTGCACGTCGATGCCGCCAACGCCGGCAATGGCGGCGTCGTAGTCAGCGGCGGCGGTTTCGGGGTCCGCAGCGCTTCCTTCCGGCACCGCTACGTTGACGGGATCCAGGTGCAGACGTTCAATCACTTCGCGCCGCACAACTTCGGCATAGCTTTCGGGGTGTCCGGGGGGCAGGCCCACGTACTCGTCCAGGGCGAAGGCGCGGACAGAGGACATGTCGAGCCGGTGGTTGGCGAGCGCCGCGTAGATGGGCAGCGGAGATCCACCCGTGGCCACGCCCAGGACAGCGTCGGGCTTGCTGCGGATGACGGCAGCGAGGATACCGGCGGCGACAGAACCGGTGGCTGAGGCGGTAGGCACAACAAAAATTTCCACGACAAAGGCACTCTCTACGAAAAGGGCAGGACTAAATCCGCCCGGAGCGCGGGCAGCTAAGGAAAAGGCAGAGGGAATACAGGCTAGGCGGCCGCGACGTCCCTGAGCTTCAGGCGGATGCCGTCAAAGTGGCGCTGCAGGCGTTCGGACGCAAGAGCCTTGTCCTTGTTGGCCACGGCCTCGAAGATGTCCCAGTGGTCCTGCGTCTGCTGTTCGAGGTTGACCGGGCCGGTGCCGAGGGCCAGGTGGATCTTCCGGTAAACCTGCCAGAAGACATCCATGAGGTTGATCAGCAGCTCATTGTTCAGGGGGGCGTACAGGCGGCGGTGGAACTCGGCGTCGTGATCATGCAGCGGCTCCCCATTCTTGGCGGCGGTCTCCATGGCTTCCATGGTGGAGCGCAGATCCGCCAGGTGTTCGTCGGTGAGCAGGTTAATGGCCGAACCGATCAGTCCAGACTCGAGGGCCTGACGCACATCGATGAGCTCCATGGCTTCTTCGCCCTTGTGGCGGAGGGACAGCCGGCCACGGAAGGTCAGGCCCGACACCAGGGCGCTGAAGTTGTTGGGCGCAACGAACATGCCAAAGCCGTGCCGGATCTCGATGACGCCCAGCGCCTGCAGCACTTTCAGGGATTCACGAACGGTGTTGCGGCCCACGCCCAGTTCGGCGGAGAGTTCACTTTCGGTGGGAAGTGCGTCCCCAACGTCCAGGCCGCGCTCCAGAATAAGATCCATGATCCGCGTCTGCAGGGCATTCGAACGGAGCTGCGCGCTGAAACGGGCGGGCGATACTTCTTGCGATGCGATGGCCACGGGGGTCTCCTCCTTGCCGCGCTTAAGGGTCGCGACTCGTCCTACCTCTCAAGAGTACAGGAGATGGGACGTCCAATGTCCGAAAGTTACTGACCTTTTGAACATTTTTAACTCGGAGGGCCCGAATCTAACCCAAAAGGGATTGAACCAGCTCGCGGCACGCCCGGTAACCAGGCTTTTTGGGATCGATCAGGGCGTAGTGGTCCCCGGGAACCCTGATCAACCGGGTCTGCATGTGCGCGGCGGTACCAGCGTTGACATAGGAGTCGGACTGGCCCAGCGGAACGGTGGAGTCCTCGGATCCATGGACCGCGACAACCGGAACGGCCAGCGGAAGGGCACTCATCGGATCCGCGTACCGGTAGCGGTGCGGATACTTCGACGACGACCCGCCCAGCAGATTGCTCACCGCACCGTTGCTGAGGTTCAGCTTCTCCGCCTCGGCCAGGTTAAGAAGGCCGGACTGGCTGACCACTCCGGTCAGATGCACTGCGGAGGCGTCGGACTTGCGCGGCACCTGGCGGTCAGCGTCCGGCATTCCCAGCTGAGCAAGCTTGCCGCGGCCAGCAGCCCAGGCAGCCAGATGTCCGCCAGCCGAATGGCCCAGCGCCACCACCGGTCCAAGGTTCAGGGCGTGGCTGGCCGCGAGGTCGCCCAGCCTGTCGATTCCGGCGAGCACGTCGATGAAAGTGTTTGGCCAGCCGCCGCCGTTTCCGGCCCTGCGGTATTCCAGGTTCCAGGCGGCCATGCCATGGGCGGCCAGGTCACGGGCGATCGGCTCACCCAGCTCTGCGCCGTACTGCGAGCGCCAGTAGCCGCCATGGATCACCACCACCACGCCGCGGTGCTCACCGCCAGCCGGCAGCTCCGGCAGGAATAGCTCACCCCATTGGCTGGCGTCCTCGCCGTACTGGTACTTGTGCCGCTTCACTGCATCCCCCTTGGCGCCGCCGCCGGCGGCACCGTCCCGCTCGGCGCCGGGCGAACACCCGGTGCCGAGAGTTCCAACAGCGGCCGCGGCCGCCGCGCCAACCAGCGTGCGGAAGACAAACGTCCGACGCCGTAGATCAGCCATGTGCCGAGCCTACAGCGTGCCTCGCGGGGGTCCGCTATTGGTCAAGGCTTCCAGTTACCGAAACACAAAAATTAGAGGAGGTGGCCGCCGGCACCATTTCTGGACTTGCCGGCTAGCGGCCTCCCCGGCCAGCGCCGGATGCTTTGCCACCCAGCCGTGCGGTGACCTTGTCCGCCGCTGCCATGCAGGATTCGCCCAGGATCTGCAGGCGTTGCTTGGAAACGCGGAACCGCGGGGCCGGGATGAGGACTGCTGCCACAACATCGCCGCGATGATCGTAGACGGGGGCGGCAACGCCGACTTCATCCATGGATGATTCGCCGTAATTGATGGCCCATCCCCTGCTGGAATCGTCTTTAAGGCGGAGCAGATAATCCTCGAGGGAGGCTTCGTCCAGCCCAGGGTAGGTAATGGCTCCGCTGCGCAGAAGGGAACGCACCCTCTCCTCCGGTTGCTTTGCCAGGAACACCTGGACCGAAGAACTCAACGCGTCACTGTACCGCGCGCCCAGAGGCGCAGTGTGCTTGATCTGGTGACGGCTGGCAATCTGCTCCACGCAGATCGACTCGTTGCCCTCCCACATCATCAGCGCGCTGGTTTCGCCTGTCAGTTCGGTGAGTTCGCGCAGGACGGGATAGGCGACGCGCCGTTCCTCCAGCTCGGCCAGTAACGGGCCGGCGACGGCGATCAGGCCCAGTCCGAGGCGGAACCGGCGGGTGTCCGCATCACGCTCAACGAGGTTTTCCTGTTCGAAGGTAGCCAGGATCCGTGACACCGTGCTCTTATGCAATCCCACCCGGTTGGCGATCTCCGTCACGCCGAGCAACGGGTCGTCGGCCGTGAATGATCGAAGGACGGCGATGGCGTTGACAATGACCGAGGCGCCCTTGGTGTCGCCCTTGCCGTTAGTGTCGGTGCCGTTGGTGTCATTGGAATCTGGTGTGGTCATGATGCTCACTATCATTGCGCATAGTCAGCGGAAAGCGGCGCCGCGTTACACGGCGCCGCTAACCACGGAGGCGTTAGGCCCCGATGATGTTGTATTCCGGGCCGAACGGGAACTTGGTGATGTTCTCGGCACCGTCTTCACCGACGACGAGGATGTCGTGTTCGCGGTAGCCGCCAGCGCCCGGCTGGCCATCCAGGACGGTAATCATGGGCTCCATGGAAACCACCATGCCCGGCTCCAGCACGGTGTCGATGTCTTCGCGGAGCTCCAGTCCGGCTTCGCGGCCGTAGTAGTGGCTGAGGACGCCGAACGAGTGTCCGTAGCCGAAGGTGCGGTTGGCCAGCAGTCCGTGGCCCACGTAGATTTCATTGAGCTCGGCGGCGATGTCCTTGCAGACGGCGCCGGGTTTGATCAGCTCAAGGCCGCGCTTGTGGACCTCAACGTTGATGTTCCACAGTTCCAGGGAGCGGGCATCGGGTTCGCCGTAGAACAGGGTGCGTTCCAGTGCTGTGTAGTAGCCGCTGGTCATGGGGAAGCAGTTCAGGGACAGGATGTCGTGTTCCTGGATTTTGCGGGTGGTGGCCCAGTTGTGGGCGCCGTCGGTGTTGATGCCGGACTGGAACCATACCCAGGTGTCGCGGATTTCGGAGTCCGGGAAGGTGCGCGCAATCTCGTGCACCATGGCCTCGGTGCCGATCAGGGCGACCTCGTACTCGGTGATGCCGGCGGTGATGGCGTTGCGGATGGCTTCGCCGCCCAGGTCACCGATCCGGGCGCCGTGCTTGATGACCTCGATTTCTTCGGCGGACTTGATCATGCGCTGGCGCATGCCGGCCTGGGCCACGTCCACCAGGGTGGCACCGGAGAAGGCGGCCTGGATCTTGTTGCGGTTATCCAGGGGCAGGGAGTCGTCCTCGACGCCGAGCCGGCGCGGGTTGATGCCGCGAGTCCGCAGGACTTCCTGGATGGCGAAGATGTAGTTGTCCCGGCGCCAGTCCGTGTAGACCAGGTTGTCGCCGAAGCTGCGGCGCCAGGGCATCCCTGCGTCGATGTTGGCGGTGACGGTCACGGTGTCTTCCTTGGTGACCACCATGGCGTAGGAACGGCCAAAAGTGGTGAACAGGAAGTCGGAGTAGTACTTGATGGAGTGGTAGCTGGTCAGGACGACGGCGTCCAGTTCCTTCTCGGCCATGATGCGGCGCAGACCGGACAAGCGGCGCTCAAACTCGGTATCGGAGAAGGTCAGGCTGACTTTCTTACCGTTCTTCAGGACCTTGGTCCGCTCCAGTTCGGCGACGGATGTGGCGTTTTCAGATGCTGTGGTGGTCATTGTGGGTGATGCCTTTCTTTACTGCGGATTGCGGGGATGGAAAGTCTTCGGCGCTGGCCGGGCTATTCGTGGCGCAGCGGTTCCTTGCTGGTTTCGCGGGAGAGTGCGACGGCGATCAGGGAGATGAAGGCCGCTGCGACCAGGTACCAGGCCGGAGCCAGGACGTTGCCCGTGGTTGCGATGAGGAGAGTGGCCACGAACGGGGCGGTACCGCCGAACAGGGCGTTGGAGAGGTTGAAGCTGACCGCGAAACCGCTGTAACGGACACGGGTGGGGAACATTTCGGCGAGGAAGCTCGGAAGCGTTCCGTCATTGAGGGTGAGCATGGCGCCCAGCAGGATCTGGACGAGGACGATGACCAGGAAGTTTCCGGTTCCCAGGAGGGCGAAGGCCGGCACGGTCAGCACGATGAAGGTAATGGATGCGGCGATGAGCACCTTCTTGCGGCCGTAGCGGTCCGAGAGCATTCCGGTCAGGAAGATGAATCCGATGTACGTCAGCAGCGCGATGGTGGTGGCCAGGAAGGATTCGGTGGCTCCGAGCCCCAGCTCCGATGACAGGTACGTCGGCATGTAACTGAGGATCACGTAGAAGCCGACAGCGTTGAGCAGCACGGCTCCGACGGCCAGAAGCAACCGCCGCCAGTGTTTCCGGAACAGACTGGAGACCGGCGCCTTGGCGGCCTCGCCCTCGGCGGCCAGTTCGCGGAACACCGGGGTGTCTTCCAGCTTGGTACGGATGTAGCGTCCGATCAGGCCCATCGGGGCTGCAAGCAGGAACGGCAGGCGCCAGCCCCAGCTTTGCATCGCGTCGGTACTGAGCAAAGCGGTCAACAGGCCTGCAAGAAGGGAACCGAGGAGCAGGCCGGCTGCGGTGCTGGCGGGTACAACCGCGGCGTACAGGCCACGCTTGTTGGCAGGGGCGTACTCGACCAGGAAGGCCGAGGCTCCGGCGTACTCACCCGAGGCGGAGAAGCCCTGCGCCACCCGGATGATCAAAAGCAGGATGGGAGCCCAGATGCCGATCGTGTCATAGCCCGGAATAAGGGCTATGCAGAACGTTGCTCCGGACATGATAAGAATCGAGAGGGAGAGGGCTGTCCGCCGGCCGACCTTGTCACCGATGTGGCCCCAGATGAATCCGCCCAATGGGCGTACCAGGAACGAAATCGCGAACAGGGCGAAAGTCAGCAGAAGCCCGGTCTGGGGATCCGATTCGGGGAAAAAGACTGCCGCGATCGTGACGGCCAGATAGCCGTAAACGGCGTAGTCGAACCATTCAACAAAGTTGCCGATAAAGCTGGCCGCGACCACTCTGCGGCGTGTTTCCTTGCTGACCGCACCGTCAGCAGGTTCAAAATTCTGGCCGCTCAACGTGCTGCGACCGGGGCCGGGTCCGTCATGTGCACCATGCGGCTTGGGGCCAGGGCCTCCCGCAACAGCGGGAGAGGAAGATTCGTTACTCATGTGTCCACCAAGATTGTTTGGGGTTGCAATCAGCGCAACGCTGTTGCACCAGAATAGGCGTGATGCGCGCCACAGTCAATACTTCTTTTGCAACTAGGCCCAAAGCCCCCCGGCACGGCTGGTACGTGTTTGCCGACGACGAGCAGCAAGCGCGCGCATGGACGGTCTGACAAATGGTTGCGTAGGTTGAGTTCAGGTTGCGGTGAACGAGGCCATCGAGGGTCTGATATTCACGGCGGAACCGGGTTCGCCGGTCACGCAAAAGCCCGCCAGCCTGAGTATCCAGGCTGGCGGGCAGAGGGGTTTCACTTAGCCGCGCAGGCGCTCCATGCCGGGATCGAAGAGCGGCTCGGCCGTGACGGTCGCGGCGATGCGCTCACCGAAGTACTCGATCTCCACCGAGTCACCGACAGAAACCGACGCCGGCAGCCAGGCGTACGCGATCGGCTTGCGCACGGAGTAGCCGTACGCCGCGCTCGTGACGTACCCGGCAGGCTCGCCGTTGACATACACCGGTTCCTTGCCCAGCACGACGGAGGTGCCGTCGTCGACGGTCAGGCACCGCAACGCCCGGGTGGCGGGCTGATCCTTACGGGCGGCCAGCGCCTCCCAGCCCACGAAGCCTTCCTTATCCTTTGCAATCGAGAAGCCCAGCCCGGACTCGTAGGGGTGGTGCTGCGTCGTCATGTCCGTGCCCCAGAGCCGGTAGCCCTTCTCAAGCCGCATGCTGTTGAAGGCTCCGCGTCCGGCGGCGATGATGCCATGCTCCCGCCCGGCCTCGAACAGCAGGTCCCAGAGCTTCAGCCCGTATTCCGCGGTGGTGTACAGCTCCCAGCCGAGTTCACCGACGTAGGACAGACGCATGGCCGTGACGGGGATGCCGCCCACCGAGATTTCCTTGGTCCGGAAGTACTTCAGGCCGTCGTTGCTGAGATCGTCCCCGCTGACTTTCCCGATCACCTCGCGGGCCAAGGGTCCCCACAGCCCGATGCAGCAGGTGCTGCCGGTGATGTCGGAGACGTGCACCCACTGGGCAGGATCCGCGGCCGACTGCCTCCTGGCTTCGACGCGCAGGTAGTCGAAGTCCACGTTGCTGTTCACGCCCAGCTGGAACTGTTCCTCCGCGAGCCGGGCAACGGTCACGTCGCTGCGGATGCCGCCGTCGTCCGCCAGCAGCAGGCAGTACGTCACTGCGCCGGGCTTCTTGGCGATGTTTCCGGTGCTCAGGCGGTGCAGCAGCGCCTGAGCACCCGGCCCGCTGACCTCCAGCCGCTTCAGCGGTGTCATATCGTAAAGCCCGACGGCGGTGCGCGTCTTCCACGCTTCAGCCGCGGAGATGGGGGACGAGTACATGGCTGCCCACTCGTCCCGCTCCGGCGCCTGCCACTCGACCGGAAGCTCGGCCAGCAACCCGCGGTTGGCCTCGAACCAGTGCGGACGCTCCCAGCCCGCGGACTCGAGGAAAAACGCCCCGAGTTCCTTTTGCCGGGCGTTGAAGGGGCTGAGCCGCAGGTCACGCGGGGATTCCCTGGGCTGCAGCGGGTGCATCACGTCGTAGATTTCCACGAAGTTCTGCTGGGACGTTTCGCTGACGTACTGGTCGCTGGTCTGGACCTTCTCGAACCGCGTGAGCTCGCAGCCGTGCAGGTCGGTGCGGGACTGGCCCTCGGTCAGCAGCTCGGCCATGGCCCTGGCGACGCCGGCCGAATGGGTGACCCAGACTGCCTCTGCCACAAAGAAGCCTTCGACGTCGGGCGACTCCCCCATCAGCGGGCCGCCGTCGGGAGTGAACGAGAAGATGCCGTTGAAGCCGTCTTCGATCCGGGTTGCGCGCAGGGCCGGAAGCAGGTCCTGGCAGTCCTCCCAGGCCGGGGCGAAGTCTTCCAGCGTGAAGTCCAGGCGGGAAGGCATGTGGTGCTCTGACATGTCCTCAGCGCCGACGCGGGGCAGCTGTTCCATGTCCACGGGCATCGGTTTGTGTGCGTAGCTGCCGATGCCGATCCGGTTACCGTGTTCGCGGAAATACAGGTCGCGGTCCTGGTACCGCAGGATGGGCTTACTGGCCCCGTTGGGCATCTCGTTGACGCCGCGCAGCCCGTCCAGCGGCGTGGTCTTGACGTACTGGTGTGCCAACGGCAGCAACGGGACCTTCATGCCCACCATCTTGCCGAGCTCTCGGCCCCAGAAGCCGGCGCAGGACACCACGATGTCTGCCGGGATCACGCCGTCGGCCGTTTCAACGCCGGTGACCTTGCCGCCTGCCTGCTCGATGCCGGTCACCGCTGTGGAACCGAGGAATGTCACGCCCGCTGCAAGTGCCCTGCTGATCAGCAGCTGGACCGCGCGGGCCGCGGAGGCCAGGCCGTCGGTGGGAACGTAAAGGCCGCCGAGAACAGTGTTGCCGTTGGCAAGCGTGCCGGAGTTCAGCAGCGGGTAATGCTTCCGGCACTCATCCGGGTCGATGATCCGGCCTTCGATGCCCCAGGAAGTGGCGTAGCCGAGCTTGCGTTCAAGGTCCTTCAGCCGCGCCTCGGTGGTGGCCAGCTCAAGCCCACCCACCTGGTTGAAGCAGGACACCCCGTCGGCACTGAGGGAGAGCAGCTTGTCCACCGTGTAGCTGGCGAATTCGGTCATGGTCTTGGACGGATTGGCCTGGAAGACCAGGCCGGGCGCGTGCGAGGTGGAGCCGCCGGCCAGCTCCAGCGGCCCCTGTTCGACGACCGTGATGTTGTTCCAGCCGCGGCTGGCGAGTTCGTCCGCGAGGTTGGTGCCGACGATGCCGGCGCCGATGATGACAACGCGTGGTGATGCGCTCATGAGTGGTTCTCCTGGTTCGCGTTAGCGGAATACGACTGTGCGGGTGTTGTTGAGCAGGACGCGGTGCTGACAATGCCACTTCACGGCCCGGGACAGGGCCTGCGATTCGGCATCGCGGCCCACGGTCACCAGGGCCTCCGCATCCAGGCTGTGGTCCACCCGGAACACCTCCTGCTCGATGATGGGGCCCTCATCGAGGTCCGGCGTCACGTAGTGCGCCGTTGCCCCGACGAGTTTCACGCCGCGGTCATAAGCCTGGTGGTAGGGCTTGGCGCCTTTGAAGCCGGGCAGGAACGAGTGGTGGATGTTGATGGCCCGGCCGCGGAGGCTGGTGCACAGGTCGTTGGACAGCACCTGCATGTAGCGGGCCAGGACCACCAGGTCCGCGTTATACTCGGCCACGAGGTCCAGCAGCCGGGCCTCGGCTTCCGGTTTGCTGCCGGCCGTCACCGGCACATGGATGAAGGGCAAGCCAGCGGCTTCGGCCATGGCGCGCAGGTCCTCGTGGTTGGAAACCACGACGGCGATCTCCGCGCCCAGGCTGCCCGCCTGCCACCGGAAGATCAGGTCGTTGAGGCAGTGCCCGAACTTCGAGACCATCACCAACAGCCGCTGCGGCCGGCCGTCGTGGATGCTGAAGTCCATGCCGAACTCCCCGGCCGTGGCTGCGAACTCGGCCCTGAGGCTATCCGCCGTCTGCCCGGTGGATCCAGCGGTGCCCGCCGGGTCGCCGAAGCCGTCACTTTGCCTGAAGGCGGTGCGCAGGTAGAGGTTGCCGCTGACGTGGTCGTCGAACTGCTGGTGCTCCACGATGTCGAATCCACGGTCTGCCAGGAAGGTCGTAATGGCACGTACGATGCCGGGTTGCTCGGGGCAGGAGAGAGTGAGTACAAGTTCTGCTGTCCTCGCCCCCTTACCGGCCGCATGGTAGTCGGCGGTACGTCCTTGAAGAACTGCGGTCATTGGTCTCTCCTGGTTGCTTGTGTCGTTCCCGGGCAGGGCCCACCATCAGAGCGGTGTTCCTCGCATTCATGTTTGGTCACGAGGTCGAACTGGACTCCGCCGTGTTCGTCCACGCCGGCGCGGATGGCGCGTTCGACGACGGATTCCGCCAAGCGGTTTCTCAGGGCGATCGGATCGCGGCGCAGATCCCGGACCAGTGCGAAGCAAAGCAGCAACATAACTACGGCGAAGGGCAACGCGGAGACAATCGTGATGTTCTTCAGGCCGTTGAGGGCTGCGCTGGGGTCGTCCCCGCCGGCCAGCAGCATGACAGCCGCGATGGCTCCGGTCAGGACTCCCCAGAAGATCAGCACCCGCTTGGACGGTTCCAGCCGCCCGTTGGAGCTGAGTGAACCCATAACAATGGAGGCCGAGTCAGCGCTGGTAACGAAGAAGATGCCGATCAGAACCATGGCAAGCAGAGCAATTCCGATACCGACTGCCGGCGGGACTTCGAGGTTACGGATCAGGTCGAACAGCGCGCCTTGGAAGGAGATGCTTGGTACGCCGTCAACGGTTTGGACCAAGCCATCAGTGGTGTCGGCCGTGGCATCGGCACGCTGCTGGATGTCGAATGCAGTGCCGCCAAAAATCGAGAACCAGATGACGCTGACGACGCTTGGCACCAGCAGTACGCCGGTAACAAACTGGCGAATGGTGCGGCCTCGGCTGATGCGCGCGATGAAAATGCCGACAAACGGGGCCCAGGATACCCACCATGCCCAGTAGAAAATGGTCCAACCGGACATCCATTCACGAAGCGCGTCGTCCCCCACGGCCTCAGTCCGGGATGCCATGGACGGCAGATCCCGAACATAGTCTCCGATGGCAGCGGGGACCAGGTTCAGGATAAACAGCGTGGGGCCCACAATGAACACAATCCCGGCAAGTGTCAGGGCCAGCACCATGTTGATGTTGGAGAGCCACTGGATACCGCGTGCGATGCCCGAGGCCGCAGAGGCCACAAAGCAGATCGTCAGCGCGGTAATGATCAGAACCAGCACCGGAGAGCCGATTTCGCCGACCCAGCCGTTGAACTGTAGGCCGCTGGCAATCTGCAGGGCTCCCAAGCCCAGCGAGGCAGCCGTGCCGAAGAGGGTGGCGAAGATGGCCAGCATGTTGATGATCTTGCCTGCGGGCCCTTCCGCGCGCTTCCCGAAAAGTGAGATGAATGCCGAAGAGATGAGCTGACGCCGGCCGAGTCGGAAGGTGCTGTAGGCCATGGCGATGCCAACAACCGCGAACATGGCCCAGGGATGCACGCTCCAGTGGAATATCGAAGTGGCCATGGCCGTCTGGACTGCCTCCGGGGTCACACCGGCTACCGTGCCGGGCGGCGGTGCTACGTAGTGGTAGAGCGGTTCGGCGACGCCGTAGAACACCAGTCCGATGCCCATGCCTGCGCTGAACATCATGGCGATCCAGGACACGGTCCGGAACTCTGGTTTTTCACCGTCTCTGCCGAGGGGAATACTGCCAAAGCGCCCCAGTGCGAGCCACAGGACGAAAATCACAAAGAGTGACGCCAGGCTTACGAAGATCCAGCCGGTGTTTTCGATGACCCACGCCAGCGCGGCGGTGGAAGTCGCGCCGAGGGACGCGGAATTGGTGAAGCCCCACACAACAAAGGCCAGCGCCAAGGCTCCTGTCACTCCGAAAGTGACCTTGTCCAGCCCCTCAAGCGAGCGGCCGGGACGTCTTCCGGCGGAAAGGTCCGTTTCGCTCTCCCGCAGTTCGTTCAGGATCTGTTCGTCGTTTTCGTGCCGTTCGGACTCTTCCACGTCGGCTTCATTGTCGGGGGCGGAGGGGTCTTCGGTGCCGTCGCGAAGAGCGGCTCCAGTGTTTATTGCCATGAACGATTCCTTTGATGGATGCATTGGCGGACTAAACGTGGCCGTCTACTGTCAGGCCAGGGGGGAGGTTGGGAACCTCCGTGGATTCGGCGATCATGATGTCGCCGTCGATCACTGTTACTTCATGGGAGCGCACCGGCAGCTTGGCCGGCGGCGCGTCTACGCTTCCCGTGCGCAGGTTGAACCTGGAGGCGTGCAGCGGGCATTCCACCCAGCAGTCCTCCACCCAGCCGTCCGCCAGCGAGGCGTCCTGGTGGGTGCATGTGTCGTCGATGGCAAAGAGCTCGCCGTCTTCTGTGTGGAAGACGGCGATGGGCGGCGACGTATTGAGCCGCAGCGCTTCCCCAGGAGCCAGTTCACTGAGCGGGCATGCCTTGTGCATGGTTGGACCTCTTGTTTTCTTCGGGGACCCTGTGTCTGCCGCGATGGCCGCAACGTTCCGTAGTGAACAACAGCAATCGCCATATGCAACACAGTGCGCCAGCTCACAGTGCTTGTCAAGAGTTTTCTCTTCTGTTGCGGTCTCCAGACTTCCTGGCTTTCCACCCTTGACAGTGACCGTGGCATAGATCACGCTGTTGCATATAGCGATTGTTGTTGCGTACAAAGCAATTGAAAGAGGCCGTATTGATGCAGACGCTTGCGATTATCGGAGCCTCCCTGGCGGGACTTTCCGCCGCCCGGGCGGCCCGCGCCCAAGGCTTTACCGGACGGCTGGTCATCATCGGCGATGAACCCCACCGGCCGTACGACCGCCCGCCGCTGTCCAAGGACTTCCTGCTGGGCGCGATCAGGGCCGAGGACCTATTCCTGGAAACCGACGCCGATGAGCTGGCGGCCGAATGGGTGCTGGGGGCAGAGGCCGCTTCCCTGGACGCGTCCTCGCGGACCGTCTTCCTTAAGGACGGCCGCACCATACAGGCGGACGGCATTGTCATAGCCACCGGAGCGAGGGCACGGCGGCTGCCCACACTTGCCGGGCTGAGCAATGTCTTTACCCTCCGTACGCTCGCGGACGCACAGAGCCTAGCCCCCGAGCTGGTGCCCGGCAGCAGGATGGCCGTGATCGGGGCAGGCTTCATCGGCGCCGAGGTTGCCGCCGCTGCCGCGTCGCGGGGCATGGAAGTGACCATGATCGATACGAAGCCCGTGCCGTTCGCCGCGCAGCTCGGAACGGAGATGGGCGGCGTGGTCGCCGGACTCCACGCAGCCAATGGGGTGGAGCTCATTTCTTCCGCCGTGATCGAGGACTTCTACAGCGGCGAAGGCAACGTCACCGGAATCCGGCTGGCCGGCGGACGCTACGTGGGCGCAGACGTCGTGGTGGTTGGCATTGGAGCCGAGCCCAACATCGGGTGGCTGGAAGGCTCCGGCCTGGAGCTGCGCGGCGGGGTACTGTGCGACGCCATGGGTCGCACCGGAGTGCCGGGAATAGTGGCCGTGGGTGACTGCGCCGCCTGGTTCGACCAGGCAGCGGGCACGCACCGCCGGATGGAACACTGGACCGGCGCCCTTGAGCGGGCAGCCGTCGCCGTCGAGGCACTCCTGGACGCTGACGCCGCTCCCAGGCCGGCCAAGCCGCACTATTTCTGGTCCGACCAGTATGGCGTCAAGCTGCAGTTTGCCGGCCATTCCGCCGGCTACGACCGGGTGGAGGTCGAGGTGGGCGACGTCCACGCGCACAGCTGCCTCGCCGTCTACTACCGCGATGATGTGGCAGTGGCGGTCCTTGGCATGAACCAACCCCGCCTGTTTACCAAGTGGCGCCGGAGCCTCGCGGCGCCGGTACCCGATGTGGCGGCACCCGTCCGCCTGGACGTTCCCGGACTCGTGGGGGCCGCCGTCGTGTCCTGAAAGCCCTGTTCCGAAGCCCCAAACCCGAAAACCCGGCCCTACGTTATGGCCTTTGTTGTTGATTTTTGTTCGTTAGGAGGACAAATTGTCTGTTGAGGTAAGTGCCCCGAGTCTGATCCCCACCCTTCCCGGCTATACATATGTGGATGAGGGCGTGTTCCGGGCCGAGCAGGAGCGGATCTTTGAGCAGATGTGGTTCTGTGCCGTCCGCTCGGCCGACCTGGACAAGCCGGGCGCCTGGCGAACGGTCCAGATCGGGCGGGAGAGCGTGCTGATCAGCCGCACCCGCAAAGGCGGGATCCGCGCCTTCTACAACGTCTGCCGGCACCGGGGCGTCAAGCTGTGCATGGAAGAGCAGGGTGAAGCCGCACGCTCATTCCAGTGCCCGTACCACGCCTGGACCTACGACTTTGAGGGCAAACTCATCGCGGCGCCCAACCTCACCAAGATGCCGGATATCGACCGCGACGAATACGGTCTGGTGAAGGTCCACATCCGCGAATATCTGGGCTACGTGTGGGTGTGCCTGGCGGACGAGCCGCCGTCGTTCGAAGAGGACGTGATGGGTGCCATCGAGGAGCGGCTCGGCGACCTGAAGGCGATCGAGGGCTACGACGTGGCCAACCTCAGCCTGGGCCGCCGAATCCGCTACGACGTGAAGGCGAACTGGAAGCTGATCATTGAGAACTTCATGGAGTGCTACCACTGCGCCACCATCCATCCGGAACTGACGGAGGTCCTGCCGGAGTTCGCTGACGGGCTGGCCGCGCAATACTTCGTGGGACACGGCGCGGAGTTCGGTGCGGACGTCAAGGGCTTCACGATAGACGGCTCGGAGGGGCTCGACCTGATTCCGGGAATCGAGGAGGGCCAGGACCGCCGCTACTATGCCATCACCATCAAGCCCACGGTGTTTGTGAACCTGGTCCCGGACCACGTGATCATCCACCGCATGTTCCCCATGGCCGCGGACCACACCATCGTGGAATGCGATTGGCTGTACCTGCCCAGTGTTGTGGCGAGCGGCAAGGACGTCACTTCCTCAGTGGAGCTGTTCCACCGCGTCAACCAGCAGGACTTCGACGCCTGCGAGCGCTGCCAGCCGGCCATGGGCTCGAAGGTCTACGCCAAGGGCGGTGTGCTGGTGCCAAGCGAGCACCATATCAGCGCCTTCCACGACTGGGTGCAGGAGAAGGTCGGGGACATCGCCCCGCGCGGTTGAGGCGTTACCGGCCTCCGGTGTAGCCCATCTTTGCGCTGATCTGAAGGCCGGCCTGCTTCAGTGCTTCGAGGAGTCCCGGCGACGTTTCCGGATCGAAGCGGAAGGCCGGCCCGGAGATGCTGACCGCACCGATGACCGCACCCACGTGGTTCAGCACAGGCACGGACGTTGAGTTGAGCCCGATTTCGAACTCCTCCCGCACCACCCCGTAACCATCACGGGCGACGTCGAGCAGCTGGGTTTCGAGCTCTTTCCTGTTGGTGATGGTCCGCGGAGTCCGCGGCGGCAGCCCGGTCTCCTTCAGGACGCGGTCCCGCTCGTCCGCGGGCAGCGCAGCCAGCAGGACCTTCCCGCTCGACGTCGCGTGCAGGGGTGTCAGGCTGCCCACCCAGTCATAAGTGGCCAGCGTGGACGGGCCCATCGCCTGGTCCACGTTGACGGCGTAGTTGGAGCGCAGGACAGCAAGGTTCACCGTCTCCTTGAATTCCTCCGCCAGGCTTTCCAGCACCGGCCGGGCTTCGCGGACCAGGCTGAGCCGGCCGGGGATGGAGCTGGCCAGCCGGAGGATGCCGAAGCCCAGCTGGTACTTACCCCGGTCGCTGTTCTGCTGGACCATTTCCCGGCTCACCAGCGAACCCAGCAGCCGGGAGACGGTGGATTTGTGGATGCCCATCTCTTCGGCGATGTCGCTCACGCCGGCGTGGCCGTCCCGCGCCAGGATCTCCAGGACTGCGAGGGCCCGGTCCACGGACTGGACCCCGCCGTGCTGGCCTGTGTCCGCATCGACGTCGGATTCGCGGTCATTGTTCGAAGCCATGATCCATACTCTCAAGTAATGTGCGGCTTGCCTGCCCGCCACGAAGGCCGCTTAGAGCGTCCTATCAGTTAGTTCGACCCTTCGATCCTATGCCGCCGGGCGCTCGGGAGCAGGCATTGCGTTACGGCGGCCGGAGGTCGGCGCAGACCGTTATTGTGTGCCATCGCGACTGCGTCCCTTCGCGCGGAGGCTTCAAGGGGCATCAACCGGGCAAGCTTTCGAGGGTCCGGACTGCTAGAGCACCTTGCGGATGGTTTCCTCAAAGCTGGTGACGTGGTGCAGGGCAAGCTCGGCCGCCCTGTCGGCGTCGCCCGCGGCGACCGCCTTGAGCAGGTCCACGTGCTCGGTGATGTGGCCACTGACCGATGGGACCTTGTCCAGGACCAGGCACCAGATGCGCGTAGCCAGGTTGTCGTAGCGGATCAACGTGTCTTCCAGGTGCGGGTTGGCGGCCGCCTTGTAGATCAGCCGGTGAACCGTCAGGTCGTACCTCATGAGGTCGCGCGTCTCCCCGGGGTTGGGATCCAGCTTCGCAATGGCATCAGCGACCTGCAGCAGTTCACGGCGCATGGACTCGCTTGCCCTGTTGGCCGCACGGCGCGCGGCCAGCGGCTCCAGCAGTTCCCGGATCGCCGAGACATCGGCCAGTTCCGTGAAGTCCACATTCGTGGCAAAAGTACCGCGGCGCGGATAGGACACCACCAGATGGTCTACCTCCAGCCGCTTGATAGCCTCTCGCACCGGCGTGCGGCCGAAGCCCAGCTCGGCCGCCAGCTGCCCGTCGTTGATCGGCTCGCCGGGGCGGATTTCGAGCATGATCAGCTTGTCGCGCAGCTGCCGGTAGGCGGCCTCCGCCTGCGACGGCGCTTCATCCTCGGCGGGAGGCAGTACAGGAAGTGCATTCAAGGAGCCGCTCCATTCTTCGCTTGCGCGGCTCCGAGCTTCCAACCGGAAGCTCGGGGCCATCTTGCCACCAGCTATTGACTATTGTGTGATTCCAATCATACCATTGACCTAACACTGATATATCAGTTATCACAACAGTGGTATTTCAAAGGAGCATCCGTGGTTGAGCAGTTGAACGATCGACTTTCCCTCGTCGATCCCGAGGTCCAGCAGGCCATTAGCAATGAGCTGGTCCGCCAGCAGTCCACGCTGGAAATGATCGCCTCGGAGAATTTCGCCCCGTCCGCCGTCATGGAGGCGCAGGGCTCGGTCCTGACCAACAAGTACGCCGAGGGCTACCCCGGCAAGCGCTACTACGGCGGCTGCGAGCACGTGGACGTCATCGAACAGCTCGCCATCGACCGGGTCAAGGCACTGTTCGGTGCCGAATTCGCCAACGTGCAGCCGCACTCCGGCGCCCAGGCCAACGCCGCCGCCATGTTCGCCCTGCTGGACCCGGGCGACACCATCATGGGCCTGAGCCTGGCCCACGGCGGGCACCTCACCCACGGCATGAAGATCAACTTCTCCGGCAAGCTCTACAACGTGGTCCCGTACCACGTGCGTGAAGACGACCTCCGGGTGGACATGGCCGAGGTCGAAGCACTCGCCCTCGAACACCGCCCGAAGCTGATCGTCGCCGGCTGGTCCGCCTACTCCCGCCAGCTCGACTTCGCCGAGTTCCGCCGGATCGCCGACCTCGTGGACGCCTACCTCATGGTGGATATGGCCCACTTCGCCGGCCTGGTGGCTGCAGGGCTGCACCCCAATCCGGTGCCCTACGCCGACGTCGTCACCACCACCACGCACAAGACCCTCGGCGGCCCTCGCGGCGGCGTCATCCTCGCCAGGGAAAAGTACGCCCGCAAGATCAACAGCGCCGTGTTCCCCGGCCAACAAGGCGGCCCGCTGGAGCACGTCATCGCCGCCAAGGCCGTGGCCTTCAAGCTCGCCGGCACCCCTGAATTCAAGGAACGCCAGGAACGCGTCCTGCAAGGATCCAAGCTGCTGGCCGAACGGCTCCTCCGTGACGACGTCTCCGCGGCCGGCATCTCCGTGGTCAACGGCGGCACCGACGTGCACCTGGTCCTGGTGGACCTCCGCCACTCGGAACTGGACGGCCAGCAGGCCGAAGACGCGCTGCACCGGATCGGCATTACGGTGAACCGCAACGCCGTACCATTCGATCCCCGCCCGCCGATGGTGTCATCCGGACTCCGCATCGGCACACCAGCCCTCGCCACTCGGGGCTTCGGTGCCGTGGAGTTCGCCGAGGTTGCGGACATCATCGCAACGGCGCTCATCGCCGCTGCCAGCGCTGCATCACTTAGCGAGGACACCGCCGTCGAACTCCGCGCCCGGGTGACGGCCCTGGCAGAACAATTCCCCCTTTACCCCCACCTCACCGCCGACGCCGCCCTGGCGGGCGTTGAGGCAGACATGATTGGAGCAGCCCAGTGAGCAACCAACAGCTCCCGGAGCACCCGGATTTCCTCTGGCGGAATCCGGAACCCAAGTCCTCCTACGACGCCGTGATTGTGGGCGGCGGCGGGCACGGCCTGGCTACCGCCTACTTCCTCGCCAAGAACCACGGGATGACCAACATCGCCGTCCTGGAAAAAGGCTGGCTGGCCGGCGGCAACATGGCCCGGAACACCACCATCATCCGTTCCAACTACCTCTGGGACGAGAGCGCGGCCATCTACGAGCACGCCCTCAAGCTCTGGGAAATCCTGCCGGAAGAGCTCGAGTACGACTTCCTGTTCAGCCAGCGCGGCGTGATGAACCTCGCCCACACCCTGGGTGACGTCCGCGAAAGCATGCGGCGGGTCGGAGCGAACAAGCTCAACGGCGTGGACGCGGAATGGCTTGATCCGCAGCAGGTCAAGGAACTCTGCCCCATCCTGAACATCAACGACAACATCCGTTACCCCGTTATGGGCGCCACGTACCAGCCCCGTGCGGGCATCGCCAAGCACGACCACGTTGCCTGGGCTTTCGCCCGCAAATGCGACGAACTCGGCGTGGACATCATCCAGAACTGCGAAGTCACCGGCTTCGTCAAGGACGGCAACCGCGTGGTGGGCGTCAAGACCAATCAAGGCACCATCAACACCGAAAAGGTGGGCCTGTGCGCTGCCGGGCACAGCTCGGTCCTGGCCGAAATGGCAGGCTTCCGGCTCCCCATCCAGTCGCACCCGCTGCAGGCGCTTGTGTCCGAACTGCACGAGCCGGTCCACCCCACCGTGGTCATGTCCAACCACGTGCATGTCTACGTCTCCCAGGCACACAAGGGCGAACTGGTCATGGGTGCCGGCGTGGACTCCTACAACGGCTACGGCCAGCGCGGCTCCTTCCACGTCATCGAGCACCAGATGGCTGCCGCCGTCGAACTCTTCCCCATCTTTGCCCGGGCGCACGTGCTCCGGACGTGGGGCGGCATCGTGGACACCACCCTGGATGCCTCCCCCATCGTGGGCAACACCCCGGTGGAGAACATGTTTGTGAACTGCGGCTGGGGCACCGGCGGCTTCAAGGGCACCCCGGCCGCAGGCCTCACCTTCGCGCACAACATCGCCACCGGGACCCCGCACGAACTGAACAAGCCGTTTGCGCTGGAACGCTTCGAAACCGGCGCCCTGATCGACGAACACGGCGCAGCCGCCGTCGCCCACTAGCCGCCGTCCCCCAGAAAGAAGACGCACATGCTGCTCATCCCCTGCCCCAACTGCGGCTCGCGCGACGAGACCGAGTTCCACTACGGCGGCCAGGCCCACGTGGCCTACCCGGAAAACCCCACCGAGCTGAACGACCGCGAATGGGCCGAATTCCTGTTCTACCGGGACAACACCAAGGGCGCCTTCGCCGAGCGTTGGCTGCACAGCACCGGCTGCCGCCAGTGGTTCAACATGCTCCGCGACACCGTCACCTACGACATCCAGTCCGTCTACCCGATGGGCACGCCCCGGCCCGCACCGGCCAACCCGGCCGTCCCGGACTCAGGCACTGCCAGCACCGCCGCTGACAGCACCACCACCGGTGCCGCCGCGCCCAGCACCTCAGCAACCAGCATCACCGCCCCGGAAGGAGCAACCAAGTGACTTCCCAGAACGCCCGCCTCGCCGCCGGCGGACGCATCGACCGCACCATGTCCTGGCGCTTCACCGTGGACGGCGAGGAATTCACCGGACACCCCGGCGACACCCTCGCCTCCGCACTGCTCGCCAACGGCCGGATCGCCGCCGGAAACTCGCTCTACGAAGACCGGCCCCGCGGCATCATGTCCGCCGGGGTGGAGGAAGCCAACGCACTGGTCCGGGTCGAAGCACGGTTCCCGGGCCACGTGGCCGAATCCATGCTCCCCGCCACCACCGTCACCCTGGTGGACGGCCTGAAAGCGGACCTGCTCAACGGTCTGGGCCGCCTGGATCCCGAGGAAGACCGGGCTGAATACGACAAGAAGTACGTGCACACCGACGTCCTGGTGATCGGCGGTGGCCCCGCCGGACTGGCCGCCGCCCGCGAAGCGGTCCGCACCGGTGCCCGCGTGATGCTCATGGATGACCAGCCCGAACTGGGAGGATCGCTCCTGTCCGGATCCACTGCGCCCGCACTGGCCGAGGACATCGAAGGCAAGCCCGCCCTGGAATGGGTGGCCGACGTGGAAGCCGAACTCGTCTCCGGAGCCGAAAGTACGGTCCTGAACCGCACCACGGCCTTCGGCGCCTACGATGCCAACTACGTCATCGCGGTGCAGAACCGCACGGACCACCTGTCCAGCCCGGCGGCGCCCGGTGTATCCCGGCAGCGGATTTGGCACGTGCGTGCTAATCAGGTGGTGCTGGCCCCCGGCGCCCACGAACGGCCCCTGGTCTTCGAGAACAACGACCGGCCCGGCATCATGCTCGCCTCGGCCGTCCGCAGCTACCTCAACCGCTACGCCGTGGCCGCAGGGCAGCGCATCGTCATCAGCACCACCAACGACAGCGCCTACTCCCTCGCCGCGGACCTGCGCGCCGCGGGCGTCAAGATCCAGGCCGTCGTGGACGCCCGTCCCGCGCTGACCGCTGTGGCAGCCGCCGCCGTCGAAGCAGGCACCCGCGTGCTGATCGGCAGCGCCGTGGCGGACACCGCCGCCGGCGCCAGCCCCGATGGCCGGCTGAATGCCGTCACCGTCCGCAGCATCAGCGAAGACGGCGCCCTCACCTCCGGCATCGAGGAAATCGCCTGCGATCTGCTCGCTGTCTCCGGCGGCTGGAGCCCGCTGGTGCACCTCCACTCGCAACGGCAGGGCAAGCTGCGCTGGGACGAGGACCTGGCGGCCTTTGTGCCGAGCACCGTGGTGCCGAACCAGCAGACCATTGGCTCCGGCCGTGGCAGCTTCGAAATCGGGGACTGCCTGGCCGAGGGCATCTCCGCCGGCGCCGCGGCTGCCATTGCGGCGGGCTTCGAGTCCAGCACAAAGCCCGCTGCCCCCGGCGAGCCGAAAGCGTCCGCCCCTACGCGCCAGCTGTGGCTGGTGCCCGGTCAGACCGGCACGCCAGACGACTGGCACCACCACTTCGTGGACTTCCAGCGCGACCAGTCCGTGGCCGACGTCCTGCGATCCACCGGCGCCGGCATGCGGTCCGTGGAGCACATCAAGCGCTACACCTCGATCAGCACCGCCAACGACCAGGGCAAGACCTCAGGGGTCAACGCGATCGGCGTCATCGCAGCGGCGCTGCGGACCGCCGGCGAAGCCTCCCGTGGCATCGGCGACATCGGCACCACCACCTACCGTGCACCGTTCACCCCGGTGGCGTTCTCGGCCCTCGCCGGACGCCAGCGCGGCGAACTCTTCGATCCCGCCCGCCTCACTTCGGTCCACCCGTGGCACGTCGCGCAGGGTGCCCTGTTCGAGGACGTCGGGCAGTGGAAGCGGCCCTGGTACTACCCTCAGGCCGGGGAAGACATGGACGCTGCCGTGCTCCGGGAGTGCGCCGCCGTCCGCGAATCCGTCGGTTTTATGGACGCCACCACGCTGGGCAAGATCGAAATCCGGGGCAAGGACGCCGGTGAGTTCCTCAACCGGATGTACACCAACGCGTTCAAGAAGCTCGCACCGGGTTCCGCCCGCTACGGCGTGATGTGCATGGCGGACGGCATGATTTTCGACGACGGCGTGA
Source organism: Pseudarthrobacter sp. NBSH8 (assembly GCF_014217545.1). Taxonomy (NCBI): domain Bacteria; kingdom Bacillati; phylum Actinomycetota; class Actinomycetes; order Micrococcales; family Micrococcaceae; genus Pseudarthrobacter; species Pseudarthrobacter sp. NBSH8. Next base: position 195,785 of record NZ_CP043178.1, on the reverse strand, counting down.
CCCTGCGCCTGGATGCGGACCGGTTCTTCATGACCACCACGACAGGCGGCGCCGCGAAGGTGTTGGACTGGCTGGAGGAATGGCTGCAGACCGAATGGCCTGAGCTGGACGTGCACTGCACCTCGGTGACCGAACAGTGGTCCACCATTGCCGTCGTCGGGCCCAAATCCCGGGCGGTGCTCGCCAAAGTGGCGCCGGAGCTGGCAGCCGACGGCGGCCTCGAAGCAGATGCCTTCCCGTTCATGACATTCCGGGAAACCACGCTGGCTTCCGGCGTCCAGGCACGGATCTGCCGGATCTCGTTCTCCGGCGAACTGGCCTACGAGATCAACGTGCCGTCCTGGTACGGGCTGAACACCTGGGAAGCGGTAGCCGCAGCCGGGGCTGAATTCAACATCACCCCCTACGGCACCGAAACGATGCACGTGCTCCGCGCAGAGAAGGGTTACCCCATCGTTGGCCAGGACACCGACGGTACGGTCACCCCGCAGGACGCGGGGATGGAATGGGTGGTCTCGAAGGCCAAGGACTTCATCGGCAAACGCTCCTACGCCCGGGCCGACGCCCAGCGCGCGGACCGCAAGCACCTGGTCAGCGTCCTGCCCGTGGACGGGACGCTGAGGCTGCCCGAAGGCACCCAGCTTGTGGAGAAGGGCATCGCCACGAACCCCGCCTACGGCCCGGTCCCCATGGAGGGGTTCGTGACCTCGAGCTACCACAGCGCCGCTCTGGGCAGGTCCTTCGCGCTGGCCCTGATCAAGAATGGCCGCAACCGCATCGGCGAGACCCTGGTGGCCGCCGCCGGCGACCAGCTCGTTGACGTTGTTGTCGCCGAAACCGTACTTTTTGACCCCGAAGGGACCCGCAAAGATGGCTAACACAGCAGCACTCGACGGCATCAATGGACTCCGCGACATCCGCCGCAGCCCGGCCTCACACCTGGCCGCGGCAATGGATGCCGGCTCCATCCAGGGAACGGTGGTCCTGAAAGAAGGCCTGTTCCAGACCATGGCCGGCGTCCGGGTGGATCCCCGCTCCGAAGAAGGCTCACGGATCGCCGCCGTTACCGGCGGCCTGCCGGCACGCTGCGGCGACGTGGGCGGCACGGACCGCGTCACCGTTCTTTGGCTGGGACCCTCCGAGTTCCTGGTGGTGGCACCGGAAGAAGCCCACGATTCCCTGGGCGGTGACCTCATCGGCTCCCTCGTGGCCGCGCTGGGCGATGCACCGGGCCAGGTTGTGGACCTCTCCGCCAACCGCACCACGTTCGAGCTCTCCGGTCCGCGCGCCCGGGCCGTCCTGGAAAAGGGCTGCGCCCTGGACCTGCACCCCCGCAGCTTCACCACGGGTGCAGCCCTGTCCACCGAGGTAGGCAATATCCCGGTGGTCCTGCAGAAGATCGGGGAGGAAAGCTACCGGCTCTTCCCCCGGGCCTCGTTCGCGGAGTTCCTGGGCCGTTGGCTCCTGGACGCAATGAGGGAGTTCGCTTCCCCCGAGGTGCCCTGATGGCGCTTAGCGCCCTGGACCTGTTTTCCGTTGGCATCGGGCCGTCGTCCTCACACACGGTCGGCCCGATGCGGGCGGCAAAACTGTTCGCTGACGGGCTCAAAAGCGGCGGGCTCCTGAGCTCAACCACCCGGGTCCGGGCCGAACTGTTCGGCTCCCTTGGTGCCACCGGGCGGGGCCACGGCTCCGACAAGGCGGTGGTACTGGGCCTGCAGGGCCTGGACCCGGAGACGGTGGATACCTCCACCGCCGACGACCAGGTGGCCGCAGCCGCCCTCGACGCCGAACTTATGATCTGCGGGGATCACCGGGTGGACTTCAACTGGGACGAGGACGTAGTACTGCACCGCCGCAAGTCCCTCCCCGCCCACCCCAACGGCATGACCTTCCGGGCCCTGGACCACGCCGGCACCGTCCTTAGCGAACGGAGCTTCTACTCCATCGGCGGCGGATTCGTAGTGGACGGCGACGCCGATTCCGGCGACAGGGTGGTGGCCGATGACACCGCCCTGCCATACCCGTTCACCAGCGCCGACGAACTCCTGGCGATCTGCCGGCGCGAGGGGATGTCCATTTCCGACGTGATGCTCGCAAACGAGCTGGTGTGGCGCAGCGAAGCGGAGCTCCGCGAGAAGCTGCTGGCACTCTGGGCCGTGATGCGCGAGTGCGTGGACAACGGCTGCGCCGCGGAAGGAATCCTTCCCGGCGGACTCAACGTCAGGCGGCGGGCGCCGTCGTTATTCAAGACCCTGACGGCGGATACGGGCGTCACTGATCCCCTCCGGGCGATGGAATGGGTCAACCTGTTCGCCCTCGCAGTCAACGAAGAAAACGCCGCGGGCGGGCGGATTGTCACGGCTCCCACCAACGGCGCGGCCGGCATCGTGCCTGCCGTCCTGCACTACTACGTCAAGTTTGTTCCGGGGGCCGACGACGACGGTGTGGTCCGCTTCCTCCTCGCGGCGGCCGCCGTCGGGATTCTTTTCAAGATCAACGCCTCCATCTCCGGCGCCGAAGTGGGCTGCCAGGGCGAAGTGGGCTCTGCCTGTTCCATGGCTGCAGCGGGCCTGTGCGAGGTCCTCGGCGGCACGCCCGAACAAGTGGAAAACGCCGCCGAAGTGGGGATCGAGCACAACCTCGGGCTGACCTGCGACCCGGTGGGCGGCCTGGTGCAGATCCCCTGCATCGAACGGAACGCCATCGCCAGCGTCAAAGCGATCAACGCCGCGCGGCTGTCCCTCCACGGGGACGGCAGCCACAAAGTGTCCTTGGACAAGGCCATCAAAACCATGCGTGAGACAGGAGCGGACATGAAAACCAAATACAAGGAAACCTCCCGCGGAGGTCTCGCCGTCAACGTGATCGAGTGCTGAGCCATGACCGACATCCAGACTGAAACACGCCCGTTGCCGGTCACAACCGTGGAACACGTCCTGACGCTGGACTGCCCCGAGACGCCGGGCATCGTCCACGCCGTCTCAGGTTTCCTGCTGGAGCATGGCTGCGACATCGTGGACAGCAAGCAGTTCGGCGAACGGTCCGAGGCGCACTTTTTTATGCGCGTGCACTTCGCGTCCGACGGCGATGCCTCCACCGCTGACACGCTGCGGGCCGCTTTTGGCCCGGTGGCGGAGCGGTTCGGGATGAGTTGGCGGCTGGAGCGGCACGGCGCCAAGCGCCGCGTGCTGATCATGGTGTCCAAGTTCGGCCACTGCCTGAACGACCTGCTGTTCCGTGCCAGAACCGGTGAGCTTCCGGTGGAGATCGCCGCTGTGGTCTCCAACCACACGGACCACCAGACGCTGGTGGAATGGCACGGCATTCCGTTCTTCCACGTGCCCGTCACCGCCGGCACCAAACCGGCCGCCGAGGCCCGGCTGCTGGAACTGGTGGATGAACTCGACGTGGAACTGGTGGTGCTGGCCCGCTACATGCAGGTGCTCAGCGACGAACTCACGCGCAAGCTCGACGGGCGCGCCATCAACATCCACCACTCGTTCCTGCCCAGCTTCAAGGGCGCCAAGCCGTATCACCAGGCGTACGCGCGCGGCGTGAAGACCGTGGGGGCCACCGCCCACTATGTCAACGCCGAGCTCGATGAAGGGCCGATCATCTCCCAGCAGACCGTTGAGGTAGACCACACCTACGGCCCCGAGGACCTTGTCGCTGCCGGCCGGGACACCGAGTGCAAGGCGCTCAGCAACGCCGTGCGCTGGCACTGCGAGGGCAGGGTCATCCTGCAGGGCAACAGGACGGTGGTGCTGCGATAGATCCGGTAGGAGTCCAGGCCGCGCCTGACGACCATGCCGGAAGCCAGATCACAAAGGGGCACAGGCTCGTGCTATGCCGCACTGGCGCCTAAAACCACAAAACTGACGGAAAGAGAACACTTCGTGAACCAGCCAATACCTCTTCCCCTGATCACGGGCAGCAACCGCGTCAAGCGGGGCATGGCTGAGATGCTCAAGGGCGGCGTCATCATGGACGTCGTCAACGTTGAACAGGCCCGCATCGCCGAAGACGCCGGTGCCGTTGCAGTCATGGCCCTCGAACGCGTTCCGGCCGATATCCGTGCCCAGGGCGGCGTGTCCCGCATGTCCGATCCGGACATGATCGACAAGATAATCGACGCCGTCTCCGTCCCGGTGATGGCCAAGGCCCGGATCGGCCACTTCGTCGAGGCCCAGGTCCTGCAGTCCCTCGGCGTGGACTACATTGACGAGTCCGAGGTCCTGACCCCGGCCGACTACGTCCACCACATCGACAAGTGGAACTTCACGGTTCCCTTCGTCTGTGGCGCCACCAACCTCGGTGAGGCGCTGCGCCGCATCAACGAAGGCGCGGCCATGATCCGCTCCAAGGGCGAGGCCGGCACCGGCGACGTCTCCAACGCCACCGGGCACATGCGCCAGATCCGCGCCGAGATCGCCAAGCTCGCCGCCCTGCCCGAGGACGAGCTCTACGTCGCGGCCAAGGAACTGCAGGCCCCGTACGAACTGGTCAAGGAAGTTGCCGCCGCCGGCAAGCTCCCCGTGGTCCTGTTCACCGCCGGCGGCATCGCCACCCCGGCCGACGCCGCCATGATGATGCAGCTCGGCGCTGACGGTGTATTTGTCGGTTCCGGTATCTTCAAATCCGGCAACCCGGCCCAGCGCGCCGCCGCCGTGGTCAAGGCCACCACCTTCTTCGATGACCCCGACGTCATCGCCAAGGCCTCCCGCGGCCTCGGCGAAGCCATGGTCGGCATCAACGTCGACGAAATCCCCCAGCCGCACCGCCTCGCCCAACGCGGCTGGTAAGACTCTTCGCCGCCCAGCGTCAAGGAGAACCATGACAGCAAGCGCGGAAAAGATGACCACAGTCAGCGCCGGGAACTGCCTGAGGTTAAGGAGGAAACCCTGCTCCGGTGAACCGGACAGCCGCAACTGTCCCTACTGCGTCGGCCGAAACGGACAAGGAACCGTCCGCAAAAGGTTCCTGGCCGTGGCCACCGTAAAGGCACCGGTCAACCCTGCCCAACCGCCGCCATGACCCAAAGTCCAATCATCACCGCAGAAGACCGATCACAGTCTCGATGAGGAGTAAAACACCATGCAGCAACTCGCGCACCGGCTCGAACGTCTGGGCACCGAAACCGCCTTCAGCGTCGCCCAAGCCGCAGCCGGATGGAAGGCAAAGGGGAACCCCGTGTACCCCTTCCATCTCGGCGACATTAACATCCCAACGGCCCCGCATATCGTCGAAGCAATGAACCGGGCCATCGCCGACGGCTACACGGGCTATTGCCCCGGCCCTGGCATCCCCCAGCTGCGCGAAGCCCTCGCCGAGGACATCGGAGCCCGCCGGGGCATCGAGTTCACCCCGGACAACGTCGTGGTGATGACCGGCGGCAAGCCCGTTATCACCAAGTTCCTGCAGGCGGTCATGAACCCCGGCCAGGAAGTGCTCTATCCCAACCCCGGCTTCCCAATCTACGAATCACAGATCGAATACCTCGGCGGCACGGCAGTGCCTTACCGTTACGTGCCCACGAGCCAGGGGTTCGCGATCGACCTCGACCAGGTGCGCGCATCGATCACCCCGAACACTGTCGCAATCATCTACAACGACCTGCAGAACCCCATCTCGGCCGAGTCGACGGCGGCCGAGCGGGAGGCAATCGCACAGCTCGCGCAGGAGCACGACCTCTGGGTACTCTCCGATGAGGCGTACTTCGAAACGCGATATGAGGGTGTCTCGAACTCGATCGCGTCGCTTCCCGGCATGGCGGAGCGCACAGTAATCCTCTACACCTTCAGCAAGAAGTTCGCCATGACCGGATCCCGCCTCGGCTGCGCCGTCGCCCCGATCGAGATCGCCAAAATCCTCAGCACACTCAACACCAACGACGAGTCGTGCACAACGCACTACGTGCAATGGGCCGGCATTGAAGCACTCCGCGGAACCCAGCAACCCGTTCAGCAGATGCTCGACATCCTGCGCGGGCGCCGGGATGCCGCATGCGAACTCGTGAACGACATCTCCGGCATGCACGTCGCCGTGCCGCAGTCGACCTTCTACCTGTTCCCCGACGTCACCGAGGTCATGGAGCGCATGGGGTACACGGCAGTCGGCGATTTCGCCTCAGCAGCGCTGTACGAAACGGGCGTCTCCTTCTGCACACGTGAGCACTTCGGTCGCCGCCAGCCCGGCGAAGAGCGGCAGTACATCCGTCTCGCCTACTCGGGGATCGACGTCGCCGATATCCACGACGGCCTCGGCCGCCTGCGCAAGTGGATCGAGACGGCATGAGCCGGGTCGTCGTCACGGGACGTGTACCCGAAACCGCACTCGAGAAGCTGCGTGCAGAACACGAAGTCGATGCCTGGGCGGGTCCGGAGTCGATTGGCCGCGAGGAGCTCCTGCGCCGGGTAACCGGGGCCGATGCCGTGGTGAGCCTGCTCACCGAATGCATCGACGCCGAGCTGCTCGACGCCGCCGGCCCGCAGCTCAAGGTCGTCGCGAACGTCGCCGTCGGCTATAACAACATCGACGTGCCAGCTTGCACCGGGCGGGGCGTCGTCGCCACCAACACACCGGGCGTGCTCACGGAGGCCACGGCCGATATCGCGCTCGGCCTCATCCTCTCAGCAACCCGCAGGCTCGGCGAGGGCGAACGGCTCATCCGCTCAGGCAAAGACTGGAAGTGGGGCATGTCCTTCCTGCTCGGCAGCAGCCTCCAGGGAAAGACCCTCGGCATCGTCGGTATGGGCGGCATCGGCCAGGCGACCGCACGCCGGGCCAAGGCTTTCGGAATGGAAATCGTCTACCAGTCACGCAGTGAGATCGAACCCGTTCTTGCCGACGAGCTGGGCGCCCAGCGGGTCGAGCTCGATGAGTTGCTGGCCATATCCGACATCGTCTCCTTGCACTGCCCCTACGGACCGGCTACCCACCACCTGATCGGCGCCGGGCAACTCGCAGCCATGAAGGACACGGCGTACCTCATCAACACCGCGCGGGGTCCGATCATCGACGAAGCAGCCCTCGCTTCAGCCCTTCGCGAGGGGCGGATAGCCGGCGCCGGGCTCGACGTTTTTGAAAACGAACCCAAGGTGCACCCCGGATTACACGAGCTCGAGAACGTGGTGCTCGTGCCGCACCTTGGCTCCGCCACCGTCGAGACCCGAACCGCGATGGCGATGCTCGCGGCCGAGAACACCCTGGCAGTGCTCAGCGGCGAACGACCGCCCACCCCGATCAATTAAAAGCACCTGGCGTCCACCGAGCGAGGCGACAACATGAACGAGTAGGAGCCCCGTCGCGAAGGCATGGGGCTCGTACTCGTTCATGTTCTTCACGAGCGAAGGAATTGCCGGGCCAGTTTCAGGGACCAATTGCGTGATTCTCTCCCCTAACGAGCGACCAAATGAAACGCCGATAACCAGCCTTCGTCAGACTGAGCCTGGGGAGGGGCTCCCAGCTGGCACATCTTTCCTTGAAGTTCGGCTAACGCGGCTTCGCGCACAGTTCCTCAACAACGGCGGCTGCGGCTTCGCTGCCCCCAGCACTACCAGAGGCGGCGGCGAGAGCGGAAATCAGCCCAGGGACAGGGACGTTTTCCGATGTGGCCACCATTGAACTCCTGCACGTGTACGGCCTAGCGCAGAACAGTCCCCCGAGGCACGGCGATGCCGGCCTTCAGCCAGAACGCACGGACCTCGCCTGGAGCCGCACCACCTTGTCCATGTGGTTGCTGCAGCCATCTTCCTCCGCTGGCTGCCCCACCATGGCTGGTTCGTCGGCACCCTGGTGGCCGCAGCCCTAGTCGGGTCCGCCTATCTCTTCGGCACCTGCCTTGGTCCTCAGTTCTCTGCACTCACCCCGCTCTGTCCCATGACTGGTGCAGCCGACTCCTGATCGGAAAATGACGCAAGGTCATGCAACCGCCTGTGTGAGGCTGACAAGGTAGCCGAGGGTTTTGAGCTGACGAATGGCCTTGGCTTGGCCTGTTCAGGTTCCGTCTTCAGGTAGGAGCCCGAGCCAGGATCCGTGTAAACCTCACCGTTGGCGAGCATGTGCCAGGTCGCGGTCAGGATGATGTGTACGATTGCGTTGACCCGGCCGCGCCGGAGGGCGATCAGCTTGTATTTGACGCTGACGTAAATGTTTTTGCCGCGGGACGCGGCCATCTCGGCGATGCCCAGCGCGCCCTTGAGATATTCGTTGCCGGGCATGATTCTTGTCGATTTCACCCGGCCGGCGGATTCATTGGATCCCGGGCAGACACCGGCCCAGGATGCCAAATGCGCGGCCGTGGGAAATACGCTCATGTCGCCACCCGTTTCAGCGATGATCACGTCAGCGACGAGCGTTGAGATACCAGGGATCGTGCAAAGCGCTTCTCTGGTCGCACGAAAGGGCTCCATCGCCCTGTCGATCTGCGCCGTCAGCACGGAGATAGTTCGGGCAAGCTGATCGATGCGGCGTCTGCGCCAGGCCTGCCATAACGTGGTCCGTTAGTGCGATATCGAACGCTTCGCGCAGGTCGATCAGGTCATCAATAACCTCCAGGTCACCCACCATGCCGGTGGCGCCGGTCTTCTGGCCAAGCAGGACGAAGCAGCCGAACAGCAGCATGCCGATCAGGTTCCCCAAAACCAGGACGGTGACTGTGTCGGCAAAGCCGAGGCCGAGATGAATGCCGAGTGAGTCGGCTGGCTTTCCCCCTCGGACGCCCCCGGACGTCGTACGGGGCTATGACGCGGCGAGCCGGGTGGCCAGGTGCAGCGCAGCGAGCCTGCCCGTTCCGCGGGGGTCGCCGCCGCAGAGGGAGAAGATCCGCTGCAGTCGCTGGTGCATCGACTGCCGCTCCAGGTGCAGCTCACGGGCAGCCTGGGCCGTGTTGCAGCCGGAATCCAGCCAGACCCGCAGCGTCTCCACCAGCGCGGAGTTTCGTTGGGAATCGTGGACGAGGATGGCACCGAGCTGCTGGCCGATAAATTCCGTGCGCTGGGCCTCATCCAAGGAATGGAACGCAAGCCGCTCCACTGCGAAGGCCTCGGCGTCGAGGACCGCTCCGGACTGTCCTGACCCGGCCCTGAGCGGTCCCGCGCCCGTCCCGAGGTCAAGGGTCAGCCGGGCTTCCGTCAAGGACCATGGTGCGGCGGAAATTCCATGGGCCACCGGTCCGACCGCGCTGACTGTCCCCTCCGGCAATGCAAGCGACTGCAGTCCGGCCACAATTGCGTCCCGGTCTTCCTGCATCCTGGCGGGGCGGAGGACGGCCAGCGCTAAGAGTTCCGCGTTGTCCGCGTAGCTTGCGCCGTGATGCCCCACCCGCTCCAGCAGTTGCTCCACAGCCATTCTGGGTTGGCTTGAGCCAGGAGACCGGACCACAACGGCCACCAGTTGCGCGGACAACGGGATCCCCGCAGCCGGGGCGAGCTGCTGGAGCCGCCAGTTTTGCGTTCCTGAATCGACGGCGCGGATCAGCGCAGCACCCGCCATCTCCTTCAAGCCAGGGGGCATGCGCTGCAGCAGGGCCAACGCCAGAATGTCCACCGAGCGGTTACCGGCGATCCTCGTCAGGTTCACATCTGCCCCGGGAAGGGCATGAAGGGTGAGACGGGCTGAAGGGATGCCACGCACGGACACGTCAACCTGGATGTTTCGTGCCCGATCCGGCGAAGACTCGATGGACGCTGTGAGGTCCGGCTCCTCGGCATGGCCTGCCGGCAGTGCACTAGCCAACGGGGCACCAGAGGTGGACGTCAGTACAACTTCCGCGCCGGTAGCGTCCGCCAGGACAGCCAGGATCCGGTCAAGACTGCCGCCATGGGCAAGCTCCACCGCCATGGCATGGCTGGCCCGGTCAGCCTGCTGCAGGTGAGCAGCTGACTCGCTCACAAGCAGCGAGTTGATGGCTTCCATGACGCCGACAAAGGGCACCACTTTTCGAAGCTCTATCAAGGGAAGACCAGCGGCTTCAGCTGCCGCCACCATCGAGGACGGAATCGACGGCAGCACAGTACCCGTCTCGATGGCCAGCGCAGCCACGCCACGCTCCGCCAGCTCCCAGATGTAGCCAACACGCCGTTCATCAGTTGCGGAGGTGAGCGCCTGTCCGCCGGTGAGCAACAGTTCACCGCCGCCAAGCAGCGGCGCAATGTCCAAGACCTCACTGGAGTGAATCCAGCGCAGCTGCGTCTGGGCCGCGATGGCCGCCGCTGCCCGGATCACAGGATCCGCCGGGGTCAGGGTGGAGTGTTTCAAGACATCCTGCAGGCGTATAGACATGACACTCCGTCGCGTTATCTAATGATCTCTACGACACATTGTATATGGTCTATGTGGCGTGGCCCACATAACCTTGAGGAATCAACATCCCCTCAACGGAGGCCCCAATGCAGCAACCCACCTCAACCGCTGGAGCCGGACAGCAATCTGCGCCTGAAGATTACGAAGCCTGGCTTCAGCCCATTCCCGAGTCCCAGCGCACGCACAAAGTTTCCGGTCAGTTCTGGATCTGGGCCGGCGCAAATCTTGCACCCATCAACTGGGTGCTCGGTGCACTCGGCATTCATCTCGGCCTCGGCTTTGCCGACACAGTCACCGTCCTGGTTTTGGGGAACCTGATCGGCATGCTGCTGTTCGGCTGCTTCGTCCTGCTTGGCCAGAAGACCGGCGCCACCGGCATGGTCCTGGCCCGGGCAGCCTTCGGCCGCCGCGGCAACTACCTGCCGGCCGCCATCCAGGCGCTCCTGGTGATCGGCTGGTGCGCAGTCAACACGTGGATCATCCTGGATCTGGTGATGGCCCTCTTCGGCACACTTGGCTGGGTTGACCCCACCGCCCACAACTACGCCTGGAAGATCGGCATTGCCACCGCCATCATGGCCGCGCAGGTAGCCATCGCCTGGTTCGGTTACAAAGCCATCGCGGCATTCGAAAAGTGGACGGTCCCGCCCACCATCATCATCCTGGCCGTGATGTCCGCAGTGGCCTGGTTCGGCATGAAAATCGACTGGGGTTACGCCGGCCCTGCCGGTCAGATCCTGGAAGGATCCGAGCGCATCGCCGCCATGAGCGCCGTGATGACAGCCATCGGCATCGGCTGGGGCATCACCTGGTTTACCTACGCCGCCGACTACTCCCGGTTTGTGAGCACCGAAGTCCCCAAGCGGAAGGTGTACCTGGCATCAGTTCTGGGCCAATTCATTCCCGTGGTGTGGCTGGGAATCCTCGGCGCCAGCCTGGCCACCAACAGCGGTGAAATCGACCCGGGCAAGCTCATCGTCCAGAACTTCGGCGTCCTCGCACTGCCGGTGCTGCTGATGGTGCTGCACGGCCCCATCGCCACCAACATCCTGAACATCTACACCTTCTCGGTCGCAACCCAGTCGTTGGACATCACTATCAGCCGGCGCAAGCTCAACCTGTTCGTCGGAGTTTTCTCCCTGGCCGCCGTCGTCTTCTTCATCTTCCAGGAAGATTTCGCCGCCGTCCTGGACGCATGGCTCATCGGGCTGGTTGCCTGGGTAGCGGCCTGGGGCGGAGTAATGCTGGTCCACTACTTCTGGCTCGAGAAGCGTTGGCCGGGCAACCCGGACAGGCTCTTCGACGCCGTCGGAACCAAGCGCCTTCCCGGCGTCAACTGGGCTGGCGTCGCCTCACTCCTGATCGGCATCTTCGCCACCTGGCTGTTTATGTACGGACTCGTACCGGCGATGCAGGGCCCCATTGCTGTGGCCTTGGGCGGCTGGGACCTCTCCTGGCTCGCAGGCGGCCTTGCGAGCGCCGGCACCTACGCCATCCTTGGCCCGAGGTTCCACCGCAGGTACCTTGACTCCGCCCTCCCGGCTGCCATCGTGCTTCAGGCGACTGCCGACCTGGGCTTCGCCACCCGGCCCAGCGCACCTGCCGAACTCTGAAACATTGACACTCTGCCGGACCTGAAACTCTAGGAACAAGACATGACCTTTGAAGCATTCGCGGATTCCTCCCATCCCATCACCTGGCCTGAGGGTAAGCGGGCAGCAGCTTCGTTCACGTTCGACGTCGACGCCGAGTCGTGCACCATCGCCCACGATCCGAAGAGCACGCGCCGGATGTCCCTGATGACCCACCAGTCCTACGGGCCCAAAGTGGCGGTACCGCGCCTGCTGCAAATTCTCCAGCGGCAGGACATCCGGGCCACCTTCTTCGTTCCCGGCTTCACGGCAGACTGTTACCCGGACACGGTCCGGCGCATCGTGGACGCCGGGCACGAGGTGGCCCACCACGGTTACCTGCACGAACCCATGCAGGGGATCGACGCCGGGACCGAGGCACGCTACATCGACCGCGGGCTGGAAGCTCTCGCCAAGGTCGGCGTGGAGCCGGTAGGTTACCGGGCGCCGTGGTGGGAACTGAATTGGCATTCCCCGGCGCTCCTGGCGGACCGCGGCTTCCTCTATGATTCGAGCCTGCTCGACGGCGACGCACCCTACCGCGTCAGCGTCGCCCCCGGCGACAACCGGGACATCGTGGAGATCCCGGTCGACTGGACCCTTGACGACTGGGAACAGTACGCGTTCTATCCTGGCGTCACCGGCAGCGGAGTCATCGAAAGCCCGGCCAAGGTCCTGGAAATGTGGACCCTGGAGGCGGAGGCACACCATGCCCAAGGCAGTTGCTTTGTCTTGACCAACCACCCGTTCATTTCGGGTCGGCCGTCCAAGGCAGTGGCCCTGGAACAGCTGATTGACCGCGTGAAATCGATGGACGGCATGTGGGTGACCACCATGGAGGAGATCGCCGAGCACACCCGCAGGACGGTCGAGGAGGTCCACAGCCACGCCCGGATCGAGGTCCAGTCCTTCCCGGACACCGGAGCCCGGTTCACCGCAGCCGCCGTTCACCACCGGATACCAGTCGGCAGCCACAGCCGGTAACCCCGGCTCCGCCTGAATCACAACGGAGGCACAGCAACGCAAAGGGAACCGCCGACGGCGACAGTCACCTGTCGCCGTCGGCGTTTTCCGCGTTTCCTCGTTGACGTCAGTCCGTCACAGTGGGTGTCCATCCGAAGCGACCACGCGCTCCACGTCCGCTACCTCGGGATAGGCGGCCTGCGTTCCCTTGCGGGTGGTGGCCAGCGCGGCGGCAACCGAGGCGAAGGCGGCGGCGTCAGCCAGCGGCGCGCCGGCTGCCAGGCGCGCGGCTACCGCGCCAGTGAAGGCGTCGCCCGCGCCGGTGGTATCCACGGCCTTGACCTTTATAGGTGCCACCCGGACCAGCTGTTGCCCGGAAGGCGCCAGCGAATCCAGCACCATTGAGCCGTGGGCCCCCAGCGTGACCAGGACACGTTGGAGTCCCCGTTCGGCAAAGTGCCGCCTGACCGCTTCCCAGTCGCTGGCATCCGCGTCGTGGCCGGGGATCGCGGCGGAGCCAAGGAACAGCGACGCCTCGTGGGCGTTGACCAGCAGGATGTCGGTCAGGTCCGCCAGCTGCTGCGGGATCTCCGCGTAAGGCGAGAGGTTCAGCAGAACTGTGGCGCCGGCGTCGCGCCCTGCCCGGGCAGCGGATTCCACCGTGTCAAGGCTGACCTCAAGGCAGAGACAGACCACCGCGGCGCCGTCGAACGATTCCGCCGCGGCGGCCACGTCCGCTGGCGAGAGGGTGCCGTTGGCGCCGGCGGAGATGATGATGTTGTTCTCGCCGTTGGAATCCACGGCGATGACGGCGACGCCCGTGGCCTCAGTTGACGAGGTCCGGACGCCGGACACGTCAACCCCGGCGCCGGCGGCCGATGACAGGAGCATGTGGCCATTGGCGTCCACACCGACGGCACCCACAAGGCTGACGTCCCCGCCCAGGAGGCTGGCGGCGACGGCCTGGTTGGCGCTCTTGCCACCCGGGTTCACGGCGAATCCGTTGCCGTGCACCGTTTCACCGGGCAGCGGAAGCCGCTCGCAGTAGATCGTCAGGTCCGCGTTCAGGGAACCGACGACGACGATCCTGGTTTGGGAGCCGGCCGTTGCGGAACTCATTCGGCTACCTCAGCCTCGACGGGCTTGGGGATGAGGAGCGACGCGGCAAACGCTGCGACGGTAATGACCAGGCCGGTGACCACAACGGTCATGTACGACGCCGCGGCATCGCCGAGGGCCGAGGTGGCCACCAGCACGGCAGGCAGCACCAGGAAGCTCAGGCCGGCACCCAAGTTGAAGGCGCCCGCGTTCATGCCGGGCAGGAAGCCGGGGTTTCCGGCGGGTGAGAGGACAACTCCGAGTCCGTTCAGCATGATGTTGACCGTACCGGCGTACATGATGCCCAGCAAGACGGTTCCGGCGATCATCATGGGCAGGCTGCTGAGGCCGAAGAACGCGATGATGGCCAAGGCGGCAATGCTGCCGAGCATGCCAATGCGCAGGACCTTGGTGTAGCCGAGAATGGGCGCGAGCCGGCCGCTGATGGGGCCCACCAGCCAGCCGAGCAGGGCGTACGGGGTGAGGATGATGAGCGACATTTCGGTGGGGCCGATGCCGAATCCCGGGTCAGCGGCCTGCACATACGCCGGCACAATTCCGTTGATGACGGCGAAAATACCGGTCATGGTCAGCGTGGTGGTCAGCAGCGGCGCCCAGGTGGAGCGCTGGCGCAGGTGGACGGTTTCCACCATGGGCTGTTTGGCCCGCTTTTCCACGGTCCAGAAGCAGTAGAACGCGACGGCGGTGACCACCACCAGTCCGATCGCCAGCAGGAGGGTGCCGGGGGCGAAGGCGCCCACCAGCTTGGAGCCCTCGTTGAGGGCGGTGAGCAGCGCACCCACGGCGACGACGATGAAGAACACGCCCAGCCAGTCCATGGAGGTGCCGGCGGCGGGCTTGCTTTCGCCGGCGAGGACGGCAATCAGGGCGGTGGCGACGACGGCCAGGACCACCATGAGCCAGAAGATGCTGCGGAACCCGAAGTGCTCGGCGAAGTAGCCGCCCACGAACGAGTCCACGCCGGCCACGCCGCCGTTGACCGCGGTGATGAGGCCCATAAGCGTCCCGTATTTGCGCGGGTTGCTGACTGCGGAGCGCAGCATGATCAGGCACAACGGCACGGTGGGGCCACTGACGCCCTGGATGATGCGGCCCACAAACAGCCAGGTGACGTCCGGGGCCATGGCCGCAATGACGGATCCGACGGCCATCAGGAGCATCATGCCGATCAGGATCTTCTTGCGGCCGATGATGTCGCTCAGGCGGGGCAGGAAGAGGGAGAACAGGGCGGCTGCGGTGAAGAACCAGGTCTGGGAGAGGCCGATCACGGCCTGATCGGTGTTCAGTTCCTTGCCCATGGTGACCAGTGCAGGGCTGAGCATGGAGGCGTTGAGCTGGAAGGCGACGCACGCGGCCAGCAGGGCGACCATCAGGGCGGTGACGTTGCCCCGGCTGGTCTTTGACTCGGTGAGGGTGGCACTCATCTACTTGCCTCCCGTGGCGGCTGCAAGGCCGGCAGCTTCAAGAACGGCCGGTTCGCCGATGCGCACCAGGGCATCCGTGACGAGGTCCCAGAAACGGGCGTGGTCCAGGTCAACGGCCACGGACGTGGTGCAGTTGTCCGGCGCGGGGGCCCGGAAGTCGGCCACGGTCATGCCAAGGGTCAGCGTGCCCTGGAGCTCGATGTCCACCGGAACCTTGCGGGTGGTGACGATGCTGGGATCGATCACGTAGGCCACCGCGCACGGATCGTGGACGGGCGGGAAGTCAAAGCCCTGGGCGTCCTTGTAGGTCTGGGTGAAGAACGCCATCAGTTCCATCACGAACTTGGCGGGTCCGGTGCCCACGGCGGCGATCTTCTCGACGACGTCCGGGGTGGCGAGGGCCTGGTGGGTGAGGTCCAGGCCCACCATCACCACCGGCCACTTCTCGTTGAACACGATGTGGGCGGCCTCGGGGTCGATGATGATGTTGAATTCGGCCACGGCGCTCCAGTTGCCCACGTGGTAGCCGCCGCCCATCAGGACAACTTCCTTGACACGTTCCACAATGCGCGGTTCCTTGCGGGCTGCCAGCGCGATGTTGGTGAGGCCGCCGGTGGGAACAAGCGTGACCGTGCCGGCTTCGTGGGCCATCACGGTTTCAATGATGAGGTCGACGGCGTGGCGCGGGTCCAGTTCGATGGTGGACTCGGGCTGCGCGGGGCCGTCCATGCCCGTCTCTCCGTGGATGGACGGCGCGGTTTCGATGGTGCGGACCAGGGGCCGGCCGCAACCGGCGGCAAAAGGCACTCCGGTGATACCGGCGATGGTCCCGACTGCGAGCGCGTTCCGGGTGACCTTTTCGAGCGTCTGGTTGCCCACGACGGTGGTGACTGCCAGAAGCTCAATGTCGGGGTTGCCGTGCGCAAGCAGGATAGCCACGGCGTCGTCATGCCCCGGGTCACAGTCAAGAATGATCTTCTTGCGGGCGGGTTTTATCGGTTTGGATTCCACGTTAAATCTCCACGTCATTGGGGCCTGCCGAGGCAGTGGCCGAAAGTATTCAGTGTGATCATGGCACCCGTCCGGGCCGCGCGTCAAGCGCTTGACGTTGCTGCAGGTCAAGCGCTTAACGTAGTGGTGGGTGGCTTCGCTTCACCGGCCTACTACGATCGAGGTATGGAATCCGCGGAGCAGGTGCAGCCGTCCGTCCGCCCGCGGCGGATCACGGCGGCCATGGTCGCGGCCCGCGCTGGCGTCTCGACGGCGACGGTTTCCCTGGTGGCCAACGGCAAGACTGCCGGCCGCGTCTCCGAGGACAACATCGCCAGGGTGCGGGAGGCCATTTCCGAGCTCGGCTACGTCGTGGACAGCCTGGGCAGCTCGCTGGCCAAAGGCGTCAGCTCCATGGTTTTACTCGTGGCCCCGGACATCTCCAACCCGTTTTTCGCCAAGGTGATCGCCGGTGTCCGGGAGTCGCTCGGGGCTGATTACCAGCTGCTGCTGTCCGTTACCGATGCCGGGGAGTTCCCGCAGGCGGACGACGTCCGGAAGCTGATGGCGCTCCGGCCGGCCGGGCTTCTGGTTGACGCTCCCAACGCCGAATTCCTGGAAGAACTGTCCGCCGCCGGCCCCGTAGTCCTGTTGGACGCGCCGGGGCTTGAGGCCTACGCCCCGTCCGTTAATCTGGACGTTGCGCACGGCGCGCGCCAGCTGGCCGCGCATTTGGCGGATGTTGGACACCGCCGGGTGGCCTACGTGGACAGCGTGACAGGCACGGCCACATTCGAGGTCAGACGCCGCGCCTTCCTGGCCGCGGCCAACGCACACGGAATGTCGGTGCCCGCTGACGGCATCATCAGGACCACCATAGACGTCGGCGCGTCCGCCGCCGCATTCGCCGCAGCCTGGCCGGCGTGGCAGCATTCCGGGGTGACCGCCGTCGTCTGTTGCACGGACACCCACGCCTACGGGGTGCTGCAGGAAGCACGCGTGGCAGGCGTGCAGATCCCGGCCCAGCTGGCCATCGCCGGCTTCGATGATCTGCCGTATTCCGCGACGAGTAATCCCAGCCTGACCAGCGTCCATCTGCCGGCAACCTCGCTGGGGCTGCAGGCAGGTGGGCAGCTGCGACGGCTCATGGAAGGCCACCGGTTGGAGCAGCCGCAGCTGACGCTGGAAGGCTCCCTGGTGGTCCGCAACTCCACTTCGGCATAACACTGCGCCAGGCATGACAAGCCGCTGTCACACGCCCGCCGTAAGCTGTGTGCATGCCGAGTAACTGGGACAGCCTGGACATCAGCCTGCGTGAATCCGTACAGGAGAACGTGGAGATCTACGAGCGCGTCCGCCCTGCCCTGAAGCTGGTCACCAAGGACGTTCTCCACATCCTCCGCGACATGTTGAAGGACACCGAGGTCACACCGCTGTTTGTCACGGGGCGCACCAAGTCGGTGGAATCGTTCCGGGAGAAGATTTCCCGGATTGAGGAACCGCTGGAACCCGGCGGCCCCCCGGTGTTGAAATTCCCGGACCCGTTCCGCACCCTCAACGACATGGTCGGCGTGCGCGTCATCACCAAACTGCCCACCGAGAATGCCTTAGTGGCCAACATCATCAAGCGCCAGCGGCAGGTATTCGACTGCCGCGGCGACCGCGAGAAGGACATCGGTTCCATCGAGTCCGGCACCTACGGCTATTCCAGCCGCCACCTCATCTTGCGCACAATCCAGAACGAGGCCGTCAAGAATTACCAGCAAGCCGTCAACCCGGAGATTCCGGCCAACGGCAGCTACTTCTTCGAATGCCAGATCCGCACCGTCTTCGCCCACGCCTGGAGCGAGATCGAGCACGACATCCGCTTCAAGGCCGAGGACCCCCGCGCCTGGACCCCACATTTCGATCGGCAGTTCACCGCCACCGCCGCCATGCTGGAAACCGTGGAAAGCGCCTTTGCGGACCTGCACGAACGCTACGAGGAAGTCCGCAGCTACTGGGATGTCGAGGGTGAGGGGGCCGCGCAGCTCACTCCCAACCGGATCCGTGACGTCTGGCGCACGCTGCTGCCGCACGTGGACCGCAAAGTCGATGATGACTGGGGCTGGGCCGCCGAGCTCATGGCCGCCCACGGACTCAACCAGACCGTCCAGCTCGCCGGCCTGCTCAGCGCCCAGCGGATCACCGAGGTCCGCAAGGCGCTGGACCACCGCTACTCCCCCGGCCCGGACCGCCTGCTGGATGACCTCCTGCTCTGGCAGTACGGCACCAAACACATTGACCTCACCGCAGAGACGCCCGACGCCGTCCCGCACCCGCGGCGCGACAGCCTCCTGCGGCGGCTCAAACAGATCGAGCGCTACCGCCAGACCAAGTCCAAGTAGGTCAATCGCGGAGCCGCAGGATTATTGGGCACCCTGACATTCAACTACCCTTGACTCAAGGTGGAGGCTGTTGTAAATGGATCTCCGATGCTCCCGGTTCCAGCCCAGCGGCAAGATCCGGCACCTGTTTTTGCCCCTCTCTGACAAGGATTCCGCCATTTCCACGGACGCATTCTTCGCCACGCTCACACGGATCCGCAACGTCATCCTGCCTGCGGCCGCACGGTCCTGGCTGAACACGCCGCGGGGGCTCCTCACCGGCTTCATCCTGGTGCACCTGGGCTTCCTGATCTTCGCCGCGCTGCTGTCCCTGCGCGGCGAAGCCTTCAGCGACACCTTCATTTACCGCGACTGGGCCCGGGCGGGTTTCGACGAAGCGAACCTCAGCGGAGGCCCCAGCCCGTGGGTATACCCCATCCTCGCGCTGATCCCCATGGCGCTGGCAGGCCTTGCCGGTCCCGGACCGTTCTTCTTCCTCTGGGTGCTGATGACCACCATCCTCAACGGCTGGGGCCTGGCCAAGCTCACTGACCGCGGCCGCAACCAGAACGCCATCCCCGCGGGCTGGTGGTGGCTGATCTTCACGCTGCTGATGGGCTGGCTCGGCTTCGCACGCGTGGACGGCCTCACAGCACCGATCGTCCTGGTGGCCCTGGCCTATGGTGTGGGCCGGCCGTTCATCGCCTCGATACTGCTCGCCACGGCCACCTGGGTGAAGGTCTGGCCGGCAGCAGTGATGCTGGCCCTCTTCGCCGTCGTCAAGAACCGCCTGCTGGTGGTGCTGGCTGGCGTGGCCACGTCAGCGGTGGTGGTGGCACTCGCCGCCACGATTGGCAGCGTGCCCAAACTACTGAACTTCCTGACCCAGCAGGGTGACCGGGGCATGCAGCTTGAGGCAACGTTCACCACCCCGTGGCTGTGGCTGTCCGTGTTGAACATCGGCGATTCCCGGATGTACATGAACACCGATATCAACTCCATGCAGGTGGACGGCCCCGGCACCGCGGTGATGTCAGTGCTGATGCAGCCGCTCCTCATCCTGGCCGCGCTGCTCGTGGCAGGCCTGACCTTCTGGGCGCTGCACAACGGCAAGCTCAACGGCACCGGCAAGGCCGACGACGGCGTGGACCGCACCGAGCTGTTGCTGGCCGGAGCACTCACCCTGGCCACCGCCTTTGTGGTGTTCAACAAGGTGGGCTCGCCCCAGTTCATGGTGTGGCTGGCCCCGGCCGTGGCGGTGGGCCTGGCGCACAGCTGGCGTGAGTGGCGGGTCCCCGCGGCCATGCTCATCGCCATCGCGGTGGCAACGTTCTTCATCTACCCGCTCTTCTACGATGCCCTTAGCCACAACAACCCAGTCATGGCCGGCGTGCTGACCATCCGCAACGTCCTCCTGGTTGTCCTGTTCCTGTGGTCGGTCCGGCGCCTGTACTTCCTGGGCAAGAAGACGTCCTCGTCCGTCCCCGCGCTCAAGGAGTCCTGAGATTTCCACGAAGTTCTTCGACCGGCTGGTCAGCGTCCGCAGCACCGTCCTGCCCGCGCGAGGGGTGGACTGGTTTACCCGTCCTTCCAGCGTCTGGTGGGGCTTTGCGGTCATCCACCTGTATTTCCTGGGCTGGATGGCGTCGTTTTTCCTCAACGGCGATACGTTCAGCGACACCGAGCAGTACCGTCAATGGGCCACGGACGGCTACAACCCGGACAGTCTTGACGGCAAGATCAGCCCCTGGGTGTACCCGGTGCTGGCGCAGATCCCGATCTTCCTCGCGAATATTGCCGGACCCAGCCTGTACCTCCTGTGCTGGTTCCTGATCATCACAGCCCTCAACGCCGTCGGGCTTGCTTTCCTGACCCGCGGACCGCGGAAGGTGAAGGGCATCGCCCCGGCCTGGTGGTGGCTGTTTTTCACCGTCTTTATGGGTTACCTCAGCTTCGCCCGGGTGGAGGGCATCACGGCCCCCATCGTGCTGATTGCCCTGCTGTACGCGGCCGAACGCCCCGTGGTGGCGGGGATCCTGCTGAGCATCGCCACCTGGCTCAAGGTGTGGCCGGCAGCGGTACTGGTGCCGATCGTTATTGCCAGCCGTAAGCGGATCCAGGTGCTGGCCTCCGGGGTGGCGGTCACCGCCGTCGTGGGCCTGGGCACGTACCTGTCCGGCGGCCTGACGCACATCATGGACTTCCTGACCAACCAGGGCGAGCGTGGCATGCAGCTTGAAGCCACGTTCTCCACGCCGTGGGTGTGGCTCAGTGTCTTCAACATCGCCGGGTCCAAGATGGCGGACAACACGGCCATCAACTCCACCGAGGTGTACGGGCCCGGCGCCGACGTGGCCGCGTTCCTGATGCAGCCGCTGCTGATCCTCGCCGCCATGGTGGCGGCCGTCCTGCTGGCCCGGGCACTGAACCGCGGCGCCGAGCGGGAGGAGCTGTTCCTTGAGGGCGCGCTGATGATGACCACGGCGTTCATCGTGTTCAACAAGGTGGGTTCGCCACAGTTCATCATCTGGCTGGCGCCGGTGATCATCGCGGGCCTCACGCACGACTGGGAGCGGTGGAAGGTACCTGCTGCGCTGCTGATGGGAATCGCGATGACCACATTTGTGATCTACCCGTTGTTCTACACACCGCTCATCCACGCCCACCCGGTCATGGCTGCCATCCTGACAACACGCAATGTTCTCCTGGTGGTGCTGCTGTGGTGGTCGGTGAAGCGGACCGCGGAGCTTGGCCGCAAGTCACAGGCGGCCCCGCAGACGCGGGCCGCCTGAGGTGACACTCCCCGTCGAGTTTCGGGGCAACACCGCCGTTTCCCGTGCCACAAAACAGAACCATACCTTCCCCCGGGCGGCCGGAGGAGCCTACCCAAAAAGGTAGTTTGAACCATCCCGAATTGGCGTTTCGCCTGCCTGCAAAAGACTGGACGATGGATGTCAGGACTAGCTGTCCACACCCACCTGTAGTTCACGGCAGAAAGAAACAACACCATGAAGCTCCAAGTTGCTATCGACCTCCTGACCACCGAAGCCGCCCTCGAACTTGCCGGCCAGGTCGCCGAATTCGTTGACATCATCGAGCTCGGTACGCCGCTGATCAAGGCCGAAGGCCTCTCCGTCGTCACCGCGATCAAGAACGCCCACCCGGACAAGGTCGTCTTCGCTGACCTGAAGACCATGGACGCCGGCGAACTCGAAGCCGACATCGCCTTCAAGGCCGGCGCTGACCTGGTCACCGTGCTTGGTGCCGCCGACGACTCCACCATCGCCGGCGCCGTCAAGGCTGCCAAGGCCCACAACAAGGGCGTTGTCGTTGACCTCATCGGCATCGCAGACAAGGTCACCCGTGCCAAGGAAGTCCGCGCCCTGGGTGCGAAGTTCGTTGAGATGCACGCCGGCCTGGACGAGCAGGCAAAGCCCGGCTTCGACCTGACCGGGCTGCTCCGCGCCGGCGCAGAAGCCCGCGTTCCGTTCTCCGTCGCAGGCGGCGTGAAGCTGGCCACCATCGCAGACGTCCAGAAGGCCGGCGCCGATGTCGCCGTCGCCGGCGGCGCCATCTACGGCGCAGCCGACCCCGCGCTGGCGGCCAAGCAACTCCGCGCCGCCATCAACTAACCACCACCCCTCGGAAAGACCGGCGGGTCTCCTGGACCATCTCAGGAGCTGAAGCTCATCCAGACCCGACCCCCATTGGAAAGGCAGCCCGATGCTACAAACTAAAGATTCTTGCCTTGATACGTGGATGGGCCAGGAGGCACTCGCCGAGGCCATGATTCCGGTGATTGGCCGGCTGTACCGCGAAAACAACGTGGTCACCAGCATTCATGGCCGGACCCTGGTCAACAAGTCCACCATGGACATCCTCAAGGCGCACCGGTTCGCGCGCCGGATCAGTAAGGACGAATTGCGTCCGGAAGAGACCGCCCCGCTGCTGGAGACCTTGCTGCGGCTGGAGCCCGGCTCGGCCGCGATCGATATCGCCCTCCTGAGCCAAAAGTTCAAGGCAGAAGGCGACGGCGCCACCCTGGAAGAGTTCCTCCGCGCCGAACTTGCCGAGGTAGTGGGCAAGCGCGGTGGCGATGACCGGACCAGCACCGACGTCGTGCTGTACGGTTTTGGCCGGATCGGCCGCCTGCTGGCGCGCCTGCTCATCGAAAAGGCCGGTGGCGGCCAAGGACTGCGCCTGCGCGCCGTCGTGGTTCGCCGCGGCTCCGATAACGACCTCACCAAGCGCGCCAGCCTCCTGCGCCGCGACTCGGTCCACGGCCCCTTCCGAGGCACCATCCGCGTGGACGAGGACGCCAACACCATCACCGCCAACGGTGTGCGGATTCAGGTCATCTACTCGGACAATCCTGCCACGATCGACTACACCGCCTACGGCATCCACAACGCCTTGGTGGTGGACAACACGGGGCGCTGGCGCGATGCCGAAGGCCTGTCCCAGCACCTGCAGAGCAAGGGTGCTGCCCGGGTTCTCCTGACGGCTCCGGGCAAGGGCCCGGTCAAGAACATCGTGCACGGGATCAACCACGGCAGCATCGAGGATACGGACCGGATCGTCTCGGCAGCGTCCTGCACCACCAACGCGATCACCCCGGTCCTGAAGGCCATCAACGACAAGTTCGGCGTGATCCACGGCCACGTTGAAACCGTCCACTCCTTCACCAACGACCAGAACCTGATCGACAACTTCCACAACGGCGACCGCCGCGGCCGCTCCGCCGCGCTGAACATGGTCATCACCGAAACCGGTGCCGCCACCGCAGTAGCGAAGGCCCTCCCCGAACTCCAGGGCAAGCTCACCGGCAGCTCCATCAGGGTCCCCACCCCCGACGTTTCGCTGGCCATCCTGAACCTGAGCCTGGAAAACGGCACCACCAAGGACGCGGTCAACAACTTCCTGCGGGAAATGTCACTGCGCTCGGATTTGCGCAGGCAGATCGATTACGTCGATTCTCCTGAGGTCGTTTCCACCGACTTCGTCGGCTCCCGCCGCACCGGCGTCGTGGACGGCCTGGCCACCATCGCCAACGGCAAGAACCTCGTCCTCTATGTCTGGTACGACAACGAGTTCGGTTACAGCTGCCAGGTCGTCCGCGTCATGGAAGAGATGGCCGGCATGAAGCGCCCCTCCTTCCCCGCTACGGATGTCGTTGAGGAAGCCATGTCGGTGCTTGCCGCTCTGGCCTAAATTCAACCGCCGCTTATCTCGAGCCGCGGCCACCACCAGCCAGCCGGAGACGCTACCGGTGGGCAGCAACAGAAAGGTACATCAACATGAGCATCACCTTCCAGCCCAGCGAGCTCTTCGCAGGGGAACTCGACGAATCCCTGCTCGGCGCGCCGTTGGCCGAGGTACTCGGCGACGAGATACCAACGCGAATTGCCATTCCCTTTACCAGCGACGACTCCCGCATCCTCTCCGGAGTCTGGGAAGCCGACCCAGGCCTTTCCCGGTGGGAGTTCCTTGAGCGCGGTGAGGCGATTCATGTCCTTGAAGGCCGCATGGTGGTCACCGAGGATGGCGCTGAACCGATCACCCT
Organism: Pseudarthrobacter sp. NBSH8; assembly: GCF_014217545.1. Taxonomy (NCBI): domain Bacteria; kingdom Bacillati; phylum Actinomycetota; class Actinomycetes; order Micrococcales; family Micrococcaceae; genus Pseudarthrobacter; species Pseudarthrobacter sp. NBSH8. The sequence continues at coordinate 171,424 of NZ_CP043178.1, read as the reverse complement.
GGAGGCCGGAACAGCCGCCATCTTCCCGATCGGTTGGCAGGGGACGTGGGAGATCCAGGAACGGATCCGGAAGTTCTTTGTGATCTTCACGTCCTAACCGCATTAGCTGTGCCGCGTCAGGCCCGGGGGTACCCCCGGGCCTGACAGATTTTGGCACGTGCCGCACCATCAAAAGGCATTCAGGTGCCCTGCTGTAAACCTTCTCCTATGATTTGAGCCGAAACATGAAAATTGGAATCCTCACCAGCGGTGGCGACTGCCCCGGCTTAAACGCCGTTATCCGCGGCGCCGTCTTGAAGGGCATTGCCATCCACGGTCACGAATTCGTGGGGTTCCTGGACGGCTGGCGCGGTGTGGTTGAGGGCGACGTCATCGATATTCCCCGCACTTTGGTCCGGGGCATCGCGAAGCAGGGTGGCACCATCCTTGGCACCTCCCGCACCAACCCGTTTGAAAACGGCGGCGGGCCGGAGGTTATCAAGGCCCACATGAAGCGACTGGGCATCGACGCCATCATCGCGATCGGCGGTGAGGGAACCTTGGCTGCTGCGAAGCGCCTGACCGACGCCGGGTTGAAGATTGTGGGCGTCCCGAAGACCGTGGACAACGACCTTGACGCCACGGATTACACGTTCGGTTTCGACACGGCCGTGCAGATCGCCACCGAGGCCCTCGACCGGCTGCGCACCACTGGCGAATCGCACCACCGGTGCATGATCGTAGAGGTGATGGGCCGTCACGTGGGCTGGATCGCACTGCACGCCGGCATGGCGGCAGGTGCCCATGCCATTCTCATTCCCGAGCAGAAGGTCGGCATCGAGCAGATTGCCCAGTGGGTGAAGGAAGCCCACGCTCGGGGCCGCGCACCACTGGTGGTGGTTGCCGAGGGGTTTGTCCCGGACCATATGGAATCCCCGCACTCCGAGCGCGGCCTGGACAACTTTGGGCGGCCCCGGCTCGGTGGGATCGCGGACCAGCTGGCCCCGGAACTGGAAGCCCGGACCGGCATCGAAACGCGTGCCACCATTCTGGGCCATATCCAGCGAGGCGGCGTGCCGTCAGCGTTCGATAGAGTCCTGGCCACGCGACTGGGCATGGCAGCCGTCGACTCTGTGGTGGAAGGCTTCTGGGGCACCATGGTTGCACTGAAGGGCACGGAGATCGAGCAGGTGGGCTTCAAGGAAGCCCTGGGCCAGCTAAAGACTGTGCCGCAGAACCGCTACGACGAAGCCGCAGTCCTGTTCGGCTGAGCTGCCCAGGCTGGTCGCACGGCGGCCAGGGGGCCGAGGAAATCGGTTCGCTGACCGCGGAGATCCTGCCAACGTCTGAGCGGGGCTCCCCTCAGACGCTACCTTCTTGATTCCTCGCTGCCTGGTCGAGAGCTTCCAACACCCGGGCGTTGTTTGCCGCGTCCGTGAGGTCGTAGCTGAGAGGTGTGCCGTTTAGGACGCTTCCGGCGAAGCGTTCTCCCGTCCGGACGAAGTGGTTTCCGCCGCCGGCAAAGCGGAGCATGCCCGCAATGCTGGTGTCGATCCGACCGTCGTCGTTGGCGTCGCGGTAGTTTCCAAAGGCGGCGACATGAGCTGGCTCGTGCCCCGCGACCATCCGGCTCATGTTGACGCAGTTGCACCCAGCATCGAAAAGTGCGCCACCGCCGAGCCCCGCATACCAGCGGATGTTGTCGTCCCCGCCCGCATCAAAGGAGTGTGCAACGTGGACAAAGGTCAAAGTGCCCACCGCACCGGCCGCAAGCAACTCCTGCAGCTTTTCAACGTCCAAGGATTTAAGAATCCACTCGAGGTGCAGCGCGTTCGGCAGCGAAATGTAAACAGCGTCAATGTCCGGGGAACCGAGCAGCGCCCCATAAGAGCCAAACGCCTGGGGCACGCCGTGCCTATCGGCGTATTCCCTGGCCTTTTCCTCGGTGCCGGAGGCAATACCTACGACCACACCGTTTTTGTTTCCTGCAACGCCGGAGTGGTCTTGCGGACGACGCCAGCTGGTTTCAGCAGATGCGATTTTTACTGAGTGCCTGGACAAGAGCCGAGAATTTCAGTGTCAGATCATCCCATAAAACCCAGGCGGGAGGCGCGGACGCTGCATGACCTTAAGCGATACATCATTTTTATATTGTTCCGGAAAGAGACATTCCGTTACGGCCTGGCAGCTGGTCGGTTTCGGGTCCTGAGCGGTAGTGACAGCCATCAGGACACGGTTCGGTTATGATGCGACGAGCTGGAGTTCGTAGCCGTCCTGAATGTGGAACAGACGGCGGCCATCAACAGGGTCATGGACCCAAATGATGTCGCCTTCCGCTGTCCGGGCGTCCACTAATCCGACATACTCTGGGCGGCCGCGGCCGATCAACTGCACCTTGTCTCCAACTTGGACATCGTCCCAGCCGGACCCTCCCACTCGATTCATCCCTGAAGTCACCGTTCTCTCCTCGTTGTATGTTTAGCAGCAGCATCTAATGGACTGACTCAACCGGACGACGGGGAACCTCCCAAAGGAGAGGTTGACGGTGAAACGGTCACGGCTGTTCCACCGCCCGGCCTGTCTGCTCCCGGGTCTCGCCATACGGAACAGTGTCGCTGAGTTCGAACGTGTACCGGGCTGGATCATGCCGGGTGACCCGAATGCCGGCAGACCCATGGGCCATAGCTGCTTGCCGGAGCACGGCTTCTGCCTCGTTAAGCAAATCGTAAAGTTCTTCAGGCCTGTCGATTAGGACTTCCACAGACTCGATGGTCTGACTATTCATGTCAACACTTTCTTGTGACGTTCTTGCCCCTGCAGCAACAGCAGGTGTTGGCTGGCTGTTGCTGCAGGGGCAAGTGGCGGCTTCAGTGATCTGATTTATAACCGCCTGATGGGGAAGGCCTCGAATCGTGTCGCTTAGGACATGGAGCCGTGGGCGGTGAAGAAGCCCAGGCCGTAGTCGGGGGTCTCGAAGGTGATTTCCGCTCCCTTGGGGAAGAAGAGTACGTCGCGCTCCTTGGCGTGGGTCACCTCTCCTGTGGCCCGGTCGGTGAGGATGAATTCACCCTTCACGACAACCTTCATTTCGTCGCACGTGTACGTGTACACCAGCGGCTCTGAGGCCTTGAGCTCGAAGAACCCGGAGCTCATGACCGAACCGTTGGGGTGAGTGAGGGAGTCGCCGATGGCGGCGTCGACTCCCGGGACGTTCATTGACGGCAGTCCGATGAAGCCGTTTTCCACTTTGTGGATGGATCCGGCTTTGGTGAACGTTCCTAGTGCTGTGGTTTCCATGATCTCTCCTGTGGATAGTGTTATGAAATTCTGACTTGTCTTTGTCAGAACTTTTTATCTTTGCCAGAACCGTCCATCTTTGGATGGTTCTCTGTCGATAGCCTTTATTGGTGATTAGAAGATCACGTAGAGCTTGCGCAGCGTCTCGTGAAGCTCCCAGTTGCCACTCCAGCCACGGGGGATGAAGATCGTGTCGCCGGGACCGACGAGCTCGGGCTCGCCGCCGTCGGGCGTGATGGTCATGGAGCCTGAGAGGACGTGCACAAACTCGTTCGTTTCGAGTACCCAGCGGGAGGGTCCTGCGGTGCATTCCCAGATGCCGGATTCGGCACCTTTCCCGTCTTTCCACAGATAGATTCCGCGGGTGTCCATCGTCTGCGGTCCGATGGCTTCAGGGCAGGGGCCCCAATCGTCCAGATCCGTAGCGTTCTTCGCATCCCGGATGAGGGCTGCGGAGATGGAGGTTGTCTGTTCTGTCATTTGATTTGCCTTTCAAAAAGTTATGGGACTTTCACTGGTGAAGGGAGGCTCTGCTTCATTGCGGTCCGGATCCCTCTGAGGCGCCGGCACTGAAGGGTTTCGGCGGTGACCGGGCGTCTCGCCATTATGGGTATGTCGGGATCAGACTTCGGAGTACCGGAAGGAGTGTGATTCCAGACCCTCGGGGTTGGGGCCGTAAATGGTGATCATCCGCGCGTAGACGGGTGCCCAGTATCGGCCCAGGCTGCCCGGGTTGACGCGTGCCGAATCGCCCGGCCTCAGGACAACAGTCTTGCCCTGGCTCTCAATATGGAGTTCTCCCTCCAGCACGAAAGCGGTTTCGCTGTGCGGGTGAAAGTCCTCCCAAGCACAGGAATCCAGCGTCCATTCCGAGAGGATAAAGTCATCCCAGCTGCCTACCGGATGGGAATTGATAAACCGGCAGCGTAGCCGCCCGTATTCTCCACCCAAGGCCTCCAGGGGCCTTGCCGCCCAGAAGTCCACTGCATTTCCCGTCGTCACTGGCGGGGACTGAATGGCGCGTACATCATTCATGGCTTCAACCGTTTCAAGAGTCGGAAATCTTCTAACAAGACGTGCCCGGTGAATGTCTGTTTCATCGCGTGATAGTGAGGTAGACCACCGTGCTGCGATAGACACTACATGAACAATTGTTCAAGTCAAGCGTTCATGCTAGATCCATTGGAAATGACGCGGGTCGGAAACGGGTTCGCGAAATCTTCAGTTGAACCATTGACTTGAACATTCGTTCCTGTCACAGTATGTGGACGACCAGCGTGACTGGCATCACACCAGCCGAACTCAAAGCAGAGCCCGGCTGGCCCTCTGGGAATCAGGGGATGCATGGTTCGCGGCAATCTTCTCCGGGAGCCCTGACCGGGCTTCAGAGGTGATCGTCAGCGCAGTCCCCACGCAAGTGATGAACAGTTCTTAGATAAATCTTTCGCAGCATCCTACAAAAACGCCGGAAAAGCATCACGTTATCTGCCCCAGCGGCATCTGCGGGGAACGTTTCCTGCCAGTACTTCGTCGGGCACCCCTGCACCCGGACGTCTATCCGACCGATCAGTAAGAGACCGCGAACACCACCATGATGTGCTGCGTTCCGCGCGGCCTGAACCAGGAATTGGAGTTGGACATTTGAGCATCATTAATATCGATAAAAAACCTGACACCGCGCCCCCCGAACTCACTGAGGAACCCGCGCCTAAGGTCAACTGGCGGGTCTTTATCATCGCGTCAGTCATTATTATTGCTTTCTCTATCTGGGCGATGCTGGTGCCTGCCGGCGCCCAGTCCACCATGAAGACGGTGGTGTCCTGGATCGCGGAGAACGTCGGCTGGTTCTACGTGCTCACTGTCACCGTCGTCATAGGGTTTGTCCTGTGGGTGGCGCTGTCCAAGGTTGGTTCGGTCCGGATGGGCCCGGACCACTCCCGTCCGCAGTACAAGCTCTTCACCTGGGTGGCCTACCTGTTCGCGGCCGGTGTGGGCATTGACATGCTGTTCTACTCCGTGACCGAACCCATCACCCAGTACATGAATCCGCCGGAGGGCGCAGGCCAGACGGCCGAGGCAGCCCACGAAGCCGTGGTCTGGACCATGTTCCACTACGGTGTGGCAGGCTGGGCCATGTACGCCCTCCTTGGCATGGCCATGGGCTACTTCGCTTACCGGTGGGGCACTCCGCTGTCCATCCGCGCAGCCCTGTATCCACTGCTCGGCAAGCGCGTCAAGGGCGGCCTCGGCGACACGATCGACATCATCACCCTGGTGGGCACCGTTTTTGGTGTGGCTACGGCCATGGGGATCGGCGTGGTGCTGCTGAACGTCGGCTTCTCCATCATGTTCGGTCTCGAAGAAGGCCTGGCGCTGCAGATCGCGCTGGTGATTGTCGCCGTCATACTGACCATCGCGGCGTGCACTTCCGGCGTTGACAAAGCGATCCGCTGGGTCGCGGAGCTGAACATCTGGAGCGCCGCAGCGCTTCTGGTGTACATGCTGGTGACCGGCCAGACCTCCTTCCTGCTCAATTCCCTGGTGGAGAACATCGGCCGCTTTATCTTCACCCTGCCTGAACGCACCCTGCAGACGTTCGCATACCAGGAAGGCGGCTCGGAGTGGATGGGCGGCTGGACCCTGTTCTTCTGGGCATTCTGGCTGGCCTGGGGTCCGTTCGTGGGGCTCTTCCTGGCCCGCATCTCACGCGGCAGGACCCTGCGGGAGTTCGTCATCGCCGCCGTCACCTTCCCGGTGCTGTGCGACTTCCTGGTTGTGAGTATCTTCGGTAACAGTGCCTTGCACGAGGTCCTGAACGGGAATGAGGCGTTCGCGCAGCTGGCCATTACCAGCCCGCAAGAGGGCTGGTACGCGCTGCTTGGGATGTTCCCCGGAGCGCCTCTCCTGATAGGGCTGGGCACGTTGTCCGGCATGCTGTTCTACCTCACCAGCGCCAACTCCGGCGCCATGATGATGTCCAACTTCTCTTCCCACATCACCAATGCAACCCAGGATGGCGCCAAGTGGCTCCGGATCTTCTGGGCCTTGGTTACCGCGCTGCTGACCATCGCGATGCTGGTGGCCGGCGGCGTGACCACCATGGAATACGCCACGCTGATCTTCGGTCTGCCGGTGACGATCATCGCCTGGCTGGTGATGGCCTCGTTCACCAAAGCGCTGCGGATGGAGAAGGCCGATCGTGAGGGCCGCGTGCTGCGGCGGCAGTCGATGGCGGTGCACGGCGGTAATGCGGCGGACCGCACTTGGGGCCAGCGACTGGCACGGGTACGCTCCTACGCGTCCAAGAACGACGTGTCGGCGTTTATTGAAGCCACAGCGCGACCGGCGCTGGCCGAAGCCCTCGATGAGTTCACGAAGCAGGGCCATGAGGCAACCCTGCACACCCTCCCGAACGAACACACGGGCGTCCCCAGCCATGTTCTCGTGGTCACCATCCCGGACCACCGCGACTTCCACTATCAGATCCAGGCTGTAGAGGCTTCAGTGCCGAAATTTGGCAGGCATAAGAGCCATGAAACCGATGTCTACTACCGCGTGGAAGTGTTTTCTCAGACCGGCTCCGAGGGCTACGACCTGATGGGCGTAACCTGGCAGCAGATCATGGAGGACGTGCTGGTGCGTTACGAGGCCCACCTGAGCTTCCTGACCTACTCGAACGAGTACGACCACCCCACTCTCATCACCCCGCCGGCACCGCCGACCACGGGTACCCTCGCATAGGCGAAGCTGCGGATGTATCGAACATGGTGGGCACCTTCGTCGCCCACCATGTTCGATCGCCTTACCGCATCGTGTCCGCGCCAAGGCTACAGAGCCGCTAACTGTCCGCCGCTGGCATGCGTCCACAGCTTCCCGCATGTGGCCGCTGAGAGGGAAAGCGGACCGCAGGCCAAAGCTGAACAGTCCGAAGGGAAGGATATGAGGCACCGCTCGCCGCTGCTTTGGGCGGCGGAGGAGAACATACTTCCCAGCCCCACTTCATAGGCGGGATAGATAGCTAAAGTCGCATCGGCCCCTTTGGTGACAGCCCGCATGGTCACCAACTAGGAGTTCACCATCTTCGCGGTGAACCATTGATTTGAATGCAAGTTCATGCCAGAAGTACATTCCCCCTTAAAGAATCGGTGAAAAGATTATGGCTACAACCACTCCTCAGCTCCCGACAGTGACTACGGGCGAAGCGATCGATTTCTGGCCGGCGAAGTCCCTCGAAGCCATGCAGAACAAATGGCAGGGATTGCGCTGCAGGTTTATAAATTCGCATCCTGTAGGCCCATGGGACGACTTCATACTCTCCGAGTGGGAACTGGACGCGTGCGCCTGGGAGGACTTCCACCCCCATTCAGAGACTAACTTTGTATTGGAGGGAGAACTTCATATCCAGAGCGAAGGCGAGACCGTCATCCTGAAGCCGGGAGATTCTGCACGCGTAAATCCCGGACGAGCCGGCCGCTACTGGGCACCCGTCTACGCGCGGATGGTCACCATTTACGGCCCGAACCCCGAAGGCCTGGAGTCCCACTCCTTCAAATACTCCGAGCTCTGAGCCCAGGTCCACTGGCCCGGCACATCATCCGCCCGTCCCACGGTGCAGTGAGCCACCTTGTGGCCGGAACGATGGCGACCTGCGATCGATCTCTTCCGTCCGGACCAGCCGCGGATCGTGTCGGCCGGATAACCGGCCCTTCGCAGATGAGCGTGGTTAGGGCGGTCTGAGGATACCGCCGCCGGGCTGGGGGTTTTCGGTGCGGCGTGGTGCGGTGGGAAAGAGGTCAGGGCCTCTTTGAATTGGTAGCGACCAAGCAAACCAATAGCAAAAGAGACCCTGACATGAATAACTCTATGTCTTGTTCCGGTGGCCGCTGGTGCGCGCGCGGATGCGCTGCTCGGTGTCGAGGGCATCCACGTCAGCACTGTCACGGCAACCGGGACCGGCCTGCTTCTGCGCATCGAGACCGGCGGGGAACTCGCGGGTTGCCCTGATTGCGGCGTCGTCGCGGTAGGCCACGGCCGCCGCCAGGTCCGGCTCCATGACATTCCCTGTTTCGGCAGGCCGGTGCGGCTGCTGTGGGCCAAACGGGTCTGGCGCTGCCCGGACCCGGGCTGCCCAAGAATGACGTTCACCGAAGAGCACCCGCTGGCAGGGCCGCGGGCGAAACTCACTGCCCGGGCCGTTGGGTGGGCGACCGACGCGCTGCAGGGTTTCGATACCCCGGTCTCGGCCCTGGCCCACCAACTCGGGGTCTCCTGGCACACCGTCTGGGACGCCATCAAGGCAGAGGCCACCCGCCGCATCGGGAGCGCCGATCGGCTCGCCGGCGTTGACGCGCTCGGCGTCGATGAGCATGTCTGGTCCCACACCGGCCCGCCGGGATCCGGCATGGTCACCGGGATCGTGGACCACACCCGCGACGCCCACGGCATGGTCCACGCCCGGCTGCTGGACCTCGTCCCGGGCCGATCCGGGAAGGCCTACGCCGACTGGCTCAAAGACCGCGGCACCGGGTTCACCGCCGGCATCAAGACAGCGGCGCTGGATCCATTCCGCGGCTACGCCAACGCGATCCGCGACGAGCTACCCGAAGCTATCACGGTCCTGGACGCCTTCCATGTTGTGAAGCTCGGATCAGCCATGGTCGATGAAGTCCGCCGCCGCGTCCAGCAGGACACCCTGGGGCACCGCGGCCGCAAGGGAGATCCGCTCTACGGCATCCGGAGGACCCTACAGATCGGCGCTGAACATCTCTCCGACAAGCAATCCGCACGGCTCGATGCGAAACTCACTCTCGGGGACCCCGACCACGAAGTCACCCTCGCCTGGCAGTGCTATCAGAAGCTCCGCAACATCTACCACGCCCGGCCGGAACGGGGCAGGGAACTCGTCAACGAAGTCATAGCGTCATTCCCGACCTGCCCGATCCCCGAAGTCGCCCGCCTCGGCCGGACACTCAAACAATGGAAGACGGCGATCCTGGCCTACTTCGACACCAACGGCGCCTCCAACGGACCCACGGAAGCAATCAACGGCGTCATCGAAACCACACGCCGAATCGCCAGAGGCTTCCGCAACTTCACCAACTACCGACTCAGATGCCTACTCGCCGCCGGCGGCCACCGACCTTACCGGATCAAACAAACCAACCATGCCTAACTGCGAAGGGCCGGATAACCAGCTGCGCACCGATACGAGGGCAGGCCACTCTCCGGTCAACAGGATTCCTCTAGGCGTCTATCACGTGCCGGACGGCCCGCAAGCGAGCTCGTCTGGATACCTCTTAGGCGCTGGCAAGATGCTCATCCTTCAAGGATCAACACTTCAGTTTTGACGCTCTTTTCCTTGCTGCCTGACGTGTACCACCTATTTGTTTCTTCACTGGATTTCGAGGCCGGCACTGGTCCAGCGCACGGACCGCAGATCAGGGACTACGGCGTCCGGCTGATGTTCGCCGATATCCCGGCCTTCGACGCCAAGGACGTGTCCCACCTGAGCGGCGCGTGCTGCGCGAATGCCGGCAGGGGCGTCTTCCGCCACAACGCACTGGCCTGCCGGCACGCCGAGACGTTGTGCTGCGGCAAGGTAGCCTTCGGGGTGCGGTTTGCCGTGTCTGACGTCGTCGGCCGTTACCAGTACCTCGGGAGCGGTGAGCCCTGCGGCCGACAGACGGGCGTGGGCCAGGTCGCGTGACGCGGAGGTCACTACAGCCCACCGGCCAGCGGGTATCGCTGCCAGGAGCTCGGCGGCGCCGGGGATCTCTGTGGCGGTAGCTGCGTCTTCTATTTCCAGTGCGTCGATCAGTTCCACAGCGGCTGGGCGCTTCGACGGGGAGATGAATTGTGCGACGGTATCGACCGATCGTCGTCCATAAACGGTAGGGAGGACTTCTTCTGGGTCCAGGTTCATCTCGTGCGCCCACCGGGTCCAGGAACGCACAACGGCGGTGTCCGAATCGACGAGCACCCCGTCGCAGTCGAACAGCACGGCAGTGCAGTGCAGGGCAGTCACGGTACGGCCCCCGCCCGTTGTGCTGCGCAGCTCCGACGGGTGCTCTTCTACGCGCCCGTTAAACCGTGCGAAGTGGTCATGAGACGCCATAGTGCATCCTTTGGTAACTAGGGTTCCAGCGTAGGTAGCGGGAGTCGAGTCTGTGGTGCGCTTGCTGCTCTGGGTCACGCGTCCTCTTGATTCCTCGCTACCTGGTCGAGAGCTTCCAGCACGCGGGCGTTGTTTGCCGCGTCCGTGAGGTCGTAGCGCAGCGGTGTACCGTTCAGGACGCTGTCGGCGAAGTGTTCGCCCATCCGGACGAAATGGTTTTCGCCCTTGACCCCGTGATAGACGGTGTCCTGCCCGAAGTGATGCTCCTCCAGCACCGAATCCTCCTCCAGGAGCCCAAACGGATTCTCGAGGTAGAGCCGGCCCCCGGTGCCCGTGACTTCCAAAAAGTTGCGGCGCTCGAGGTTTAGCCCCGTATCAAATAGCGAGGTTGCGCCGCCGGGAAAGCGCAGTATGCCCGCAATGCTGGTGTCGATTCGACCGCCGTCGTTGGCGTCACGGTAGTTGCCAAACGCGGCGACGTGAGCCGGCTCCTGCCCTGTGACCATCCGGCTCATGTTGACGCAGTAGCACCCAGCATCGAAAAGTGCGCCACCGCCGAGCCCTGCATACCAGCGGATGTTGTCGTCGCCGCCCGCATCGAAGGAGTGTGCGACGTGGACAAAGGTCAATGTGCCCACCGCACTGGCTGCAAGCAACTCCTGCAGCTTCTCAAAACGTGGGTGGAAACGGTACATAAAGCCTTCTAGGACTTTCAGCCCGGTCTCATCGGCCTTGCGCGCAATCTCCTCGCACTCGGCGGCGCTCATCGCCAAAGGTTTTTCACAGAGGACGTGCTTGCCTGCGTCCAAGGATTTTAGAATCCATTCGAGGTGCAGCGCGTTCGGCAGCGCGATGTAAACAGCGTCAATGTCCGGGGAACCGAGTAGCGCCTCATATGAACCGAACGCCTGGGGCACGCCGTGCTTATCGGCGTACTCCCTGGCCCTTTCCTCCGTGCGGGACCCAATACCTACGACCTCACCGTTTTTTGTTTCCTGCAACGCCGGAATGGTCTTGCGGACGACGCGTGCGGTGCCCAGGACACCCCAACGCAATTTCTCGCTCATTGAATACTCCTTTTCAGGCTCTCTGCCCTGGCAATGCGGCTTCATGCCCGGTCGCAGTTTATGGGTTCGGATCGTACTGCTGTGAGGGATCTTAGCTCCCAGCCCTCTTCGGCTAGAACGTCTTGCCGAGGGAGCCGAGCTGGCGGGCGGCCTCGGCGATGCGGGCAGCCATGCCGGCCTCGGCGGAGGCACCCCAGACGCGGGGATCGTAGGTCTTCTTGTTGCCCATTTCGCCGTCGATCTTCAGCACGCCGTCGTAGTTGGCGAGCATGTGCCCGGCCACCGGACGCGTGAACGCGTACTGCGTGTCCGTATCGACGTTCATCTTGATCACACCATAGGAAACGGCGTCAGCGATTTCCTGGTCAGAAGAACCCGAACCGCCGTGGAACACCAGATCAAACGGGTTCTCCTTGCCGATCTTGGCACCCACCTCGGCCTGGATCTGCTTGAGCAGCTCCGGGCGCAGCTTCACGCCACCGGGCTTGTACACGCCGTGGACGTTACCGAACGTCAGCGCCGTCAGGTAACGGCCGTTCTCGCCCGTACCCAGCGCCTCGATGGTCGCGAGGGCATCTTCGGTGGTGGTGTAGAGCTTCTCGTTGATCTCGTTCTCCACGCCGTCTTCCTCGCCACCGACGGTGCCGATTTCAACCTCGAGCATCATCTTCGCCGCGCCGGAACGCTCCAGCAGCTCGCGGGCGATGCGCAGGTTGTCTTCGAGGGTCTCGTGCGAGCCGTCCCACATGTGCGAGTTGAAGATCGGGTTCCGGCCAGCCTTGACCTCAGCCTCCGAAGCGGCCAGCAGCGGCAGGACAAAGCCGTCCAGCTTGTCCTTGGGGCAGTGGTCCGTGTGCAGCGCAATGTTGACGTTGTAGTTCTTGGCCACTTCGCGGGCAAAGGCGGCGAAACCGAGCGAACCGGCAACCATGTCCTTGACCGATGCACCGGACCAGTACGCTGCGCCACCGGTGGAAACCTGGATAATGCCATCGGACTCAGCCTCGGCGAACCCGCGGATGGCTGCATTCAGGGTCTGCGACGACGTCACATTGACCGCCGGAAACGCAAAGCCCCCGGCCTTGGCACGGTCGATCATCTCGGAGTAGATCTCTGGGGTTGCAATGGGCATGCTGACTCCTCAAGTGGATTTTGTTTTTGGGCGCGCCTGCCACAAGCACGTGTCAGACAGTCCCAAGGCCCCGCGCAGTCCTTCGAAAGGATTGCGCGGGGCCTCCGTGAAATGAACCTACTCGGCAACCTCGCCGGTGGATTCGTAGGTGGCGATCTTGCCGATGCGGCGCTCGTGGCGTTCGGCGTTGCTATATGGTTCGGCTAGGAACGCCTCGATCAGTTCGGTGGCCTCGTGAACGGTGTGCTGGCGGCCACCCACTGCCACGACGTTGGCGTTGTTGTGTTCGCGGGCCAGTTTGGCGGTGTCGAGGTTCCATGCCAAGGCCGCGCGCACGCCTTTCACCTTGTTCGCAGCGATCTGCTCGCCGTTGCCTGAGCCCCCCAGCACAATCCCGAGGGCGTCAACGCCGGCGGCCTGGTCGGCCACGACGGCGGACGCGGCCTTGATGCAGAATGCCGGGTAGTCGTCCTCGGCGTCGTAGGCCGCTGGCCCGTGGTCTACCATCTCGTAGCCACTGGCTGAGAGTGCGGTGATGAGGTGGGAGCTAAGCTCCATACCCGCGTGGTCGGTTGCGATGTGAACGCGCATGAGGGGTCCTTCAGACTGGTGGGGTGCGGTGTTGTTGTCGTGCAGCGTAGTTAGCCGAAAGCGAGCTGCCCGTTGGCGCGCAGCGACTCGATGGCGTCCTCAGGCGACGGCCTGCCGTATACGGCGGATCCGGCCACAAAGACGTTGGCACCGGCCTCCGCGGCGCGGGTGATGGTTTCCTCTGTGATGCCGCCGTCCACCTGGATGGCCACGTTCACCCCCGCACCGTCCACTGCCGCGCGGGCACGGCGGATCTTGGGCAGCATGACGTCCAGGAATGCCTGGCCGCCGAAGCCCGGCTCCACCGTCATGATCAACAGCATGTCCAGTTCGGTGAGCATGTCCAGGTACGGTTCCACCGGAGTGGCCGGGCGAAGTGCCATGCCAGCCTTGGCCCCACGGGCGCGGAGTTCCCGGGCGAGTTTGATGGGGGCATCTGATGCCTCGACGTGGAACGTCACAGAGCTCAGGCCGGCGTCGGCGTACTGCGGCGCCCAACGGTCCACGTTTGCGATCATCAGGTGGGCGTCCAACGGGACGGGGCTGACCTTCTGCAGCCGTTCCACAACAGGCAGGCCGATGGTCAGGTTTGGCACAAAGAGGTTGTCCATAACATCCACGTGCACGGCATCGGCGTTGCTGATGCGGGCAAGCTCGGCCTCGAGGTTGGCGAAGTCGGCCGAGAGGATGCTGGGGTTGATGCAGCATTTCAGAGGTGATGCGGACATGGTGTCTGCCTTTCGGTAGCTGTCAGAGCTCGGATCAGGATGCCTTCCGTGCAGCGGCAAGGGCACCTTCGACGTCGGCCAGCAGTTCCTTCCAGCTGGCTACAAACTTCTCCAGGCCCTCGGATTCGAGGAGGGCAACCACCTCGTTGTAGGAAATACCCAGTGCGTCCAGTGCGTACAGCACGGCCTTGGACTCGGCATAGGCGCCAGTGATGGTGTCCCCGGTGACCACGCCGTGGTCGAACGTGGCGTCCAGGGTCTTCTCCGGCATGGTGTTGACGACGTCGGCAGCTACCAGTCCCGTGACATACAGGGTGTCGGGGTAGGCCGGGTCCTTGACGCCGGTGGAAGCCCACAGGGGACGCTGTGGACGTGCGCCGGCTTCGGCCAGGACCTCCCACCGATCGGTGGAAAAGAGCTGCTCGTAGACCTGGTAGGCCAGGCGGGCGTTGGCTACGCCGGCCTTGCCCTTGAGGGCCTTGGCTTCGTCGGTGCCGATGGCGTCAAGGCGCTTGTCGATTTCGGAGTCAACGCGGGAGACGAAGAACGAGGCCACGGAGTGGATCGTGGACAGGTCATGGCCGTTGTCCTTCGCCTGCTCCAGGCCGGACTGGAAGGCGTTGATGACGGCCCGGTAGCGCTCCAGGGAGAAGATCAGGGTCACGTTAACGCTGATGCCCTCGCCCAGGGTCGCAGTGATCGCTTCGAGGCCTTCAAGGGTTGCCGGGATCTTGATGTGGACGTTGTCCTTGTCCACCTTTTTGTAGAGGTTCTTGGCTTCGGCGATGGTGCCGGCCGTGTCCCAGGCCAGGCGCGGGTCAACTTCGATGGAAACGCGGCCGTCGACACCCTTGGTGGCGGCGGCGATCGGAGCGAACAGGTCGCAGGCGTCAGCGACGTCGGTGGTGGTGATCTCGAAGATAGTCTCTTCGACGCCGGCACCCTGCGCGGCAAGTTCGGCGATCTTTGCGTCATAGTCGGAGCCGGAGGTGATCGCGGCCTGGAAGATGGACGGGTTGGTGGTCACGCCGACCACATTCTTTTCGTCGATGAGCTTCTGCAGGCTGCCGCTTGCGAGACGCTCACGCGAGAGGTCGTCGAGCCAGATGGACACGCCGGCGTCGGACAGCTGGGCGGTGGGGGTTGCGTTGGTCATGGCTTCTTCCTTCAAAAATTGTGGACTGGTGACAGTTCGCGGCCGCGCCGCGGGACGTCCCCCATGAGGCCGTCCCGCGGCGTTGGCCGCAGTGCAGGTAAATATCAGTTGCGGGCAGCGGCCAGGGAGCCCTTGGCGGCGGCGGTAACTGCCTCCGCGGTGATGCCGAACTCCTGGAACAGGCGTTTGTAGTCAGCCGAAGCGCCGTAGTGCTCGAGCGAGATGGAACGGCCGGCATCGCCAACGAATTCCCTCCAGCCCAGGGCCAGGCCGGCTTCGACGGAGACGCGTGCCTTGACTGCTGCGGGGAGCACGGACTCTCGGTAAGCCGCGTCCTGCTTGTTGAACCACTCAACACAGGGCATGGAGATGACGCGGGCAGCGATCCCTTCGGCCTGGAGTGCCTCGCGGGCCTGGACGGCCAACTGGACCTCGGAGCCGGTAGCGATCAGCAGAACGTCGGCCGGAACAGTGGCGCCGTCCTTGCAAGCTTCTGCCAGGACATAGCCGCCCTTGGCCACACCCGCCGGGGAAGCAAAGGTATCACCCTGTGCTGCACCGTTACCGCGGGCGAAGGTGGGGACGTTCTGACGGGTCAGGACAATCCCGGCCGGGTTTTCGTGGTTCTCCAGCATGGTCTTCCATGCCATGCCCACTTCGTTGGCGTCGCCGGGGCGGACTACGTCCAGGCCCACAATGGCGCGCAGCGTGGAGAGCTGCTCCACCGGCTGGTGGGTGGGACCGTCTTCGCCCAGGCCGATGGAGTCGTGGGACCACACGTAGATGGACGGGACACCCATCAGAGCCGAGAGGCGGATGGCCGGGCGCTGGTAGTCACTGAAGATCAGGAACGTACCGGAAAACGCGCGGGTCCGGCCGTGCAGCGAGATACCGTTCACGATCGACGCAGCGGCGTGCTCACGGATGCCGAAGTGCAGGACCCGGCCGTAGGGGTTGCCCTTCCAGGCATCGGTGGAGCGGGAGACCGGGATGAAGGAGGCCGAGCCTTCGATGGTGGTGTTGTTGGACTCGGCGAGGTCAGCCGAACCGCCCCAGAGTTCCGGCATGACCGGTCCGAGTGCGTTCAGGACCTTACCCGACGCTGCCCGGGTGGAGACATCCTTGCCAGCTTCGAAGACCGGCAGGACTGCATCAAGTCCGGCGGGAAGCGTCTTAGCTTCGATCCGCTCCAGCAACGCGGCGCCCTCAGGGTTGGCCGACTGCCACGCCTCAAATGAGGAATCCCATTCGCTGCGGGCTGCAGCGCCGCGGTCGACGACGGCACGGGCGTGGGCCAGGACGTCCTGGTCCACCTCGAAGGACTTGGCGGGATCGAAGCCCAGCACCTCCTTGAGGCCTGCGACTTCCTCGGCGCCCAGGGCTGAACCGTGGATCTTGCCGGTGTTCTGCTTCTTGGGTGCCGGGTAGCCGATGATGGTGCGCAGCGAGATGATGGACGGCTTGGACGTCTCGGCCTTTGCGGCCAGCAGTGCAGAGTACAGCTCCTGGACGTCTTCGACGTACTCGCCCGTCTCGGTCCAGTCCACGCGCTGGGTGTGCCAGCCGTACGCCTCGTAGCGCTTGAGGACATCCTCGGTAAAGGAGATGTCAGTGTCGTCCTCGATGGAGATATGGTTCTCGTCGTAGATCACCACGAGGTTGCCCAGTTCCTGGTGCCCGGCCAGCGAGGAAGCCTCGGAGGTCACGCCTTCCTGAATGTCGCCGTCGGAGGCGATGACCCAGATGGTGTGGTCAAACGGGGACGTGCCCTCGGCGGCGTCGGCGTCGAACAGGCCGCGCATCCGCCGCTGTGAGTAGGCGAAGCCCACCGAGGACGCAAGGCCCTGGCCCAGCGGGCCCGTGGTGATTTCGACACCGGCGGTGTGCTTGTACTCCGGGTGCCCCGGGGTCAGCGAATCCCAGGTGCGAAGCGCCTTGAGGTCGTCCAGTTCCAGTCCGTAGCCGGACAGGAACAGCTGGACATAAAGGGTCAGGGAGGAGTGGCCGGGTGACAGGATGAAACGGTCACGTCCCAGCCAGTCCGGGTCGCGGGGATCGTGGCGCATCAGCTTCTGGAAAAGAAGGTACGCGGCCGGGGCAAGGCTCATGGCAGTGCCGGGGTGGCCGTTGCCGACCTTCTCCACAGCGTCCGCCGCCAGAACACGGGCGGTGTCTACGGCGCGCTCGTCCTCGGGCGTCCAGTTGAGTGTTGCTGAATTGGCAGTGCCGGGGAGTATCACATTTGTCGTCGGGTTCACGGTTTGTCCTTTTTGGATCTGGTCGGCCTGCAGCGGCCGGACGGATACTTTCTGGTTGATATCAATAATCGCGAACCAAATGGGCAGGGGTAACACTGTTTTCTGACGGTTCTTACTACCCTTTTGGGTTGGAAGAACGTTTCCGGCCGGGTATGCTGTCTGGATGAGTGCAGCGCCGGACCCATCCCTGAAAGAACTCACCGTGGCCCTACCAGACCTGCCGTGGCCGCTTTTGCAGAGTGTGGCAGCATTGGCCGACGCCCCTCTGGCCCAGATAGCGGAGCGCCTGCGTGATGCCACGCTCCCCTACATGGGAAGCAGCGCGCTTGTGATCTTCACGGAAGACTGCACAGGCCGCCCGCAGAAGAAGGCTGGCGACGAAGACATCATTTCCCGGGTCTCCATCGCCGAGCTGGACACACTCCGCGCCACCCTTAAGGATGAGGGACCTTGGTTCGGGGAAGCCGAGCTCGCCAGCAAGACCCGCCCCGTACTCGCCCTGAAACACGCCTCGAGCAACGCCCTCCTGGTCCTTACCGATCCCCCTGCCGCTCCGGGGCGCAACGCCGGCCTGGACCTGGTGACGTATCTGTGGCGCCTTACAGCGCGGCGGATCCGGGAGAAGGTGGCCGATGCGCCGCCGTCGTACCTGCTCGAATCGCGGGCGGCATCCGCTGAACGCCTCCGCGTGACCGCGGAACTGACCGATGTGCACTCCACCACCCTGGAGACACTCCTGGCAGCCCTTCGTTCCTCCTCGCTGGAGGACGCGGCGGCCCGCACAACCGTCATCGACCTCACCGCCAAAGCTCTGATCGGGATCCGGACCCACAGCGACCGCACTACAGACCTGGTGAAAGAGCCCGTCGCCAAGGCATTCGAGCGCCTGCGGGAGGACCTGCGGCCGCTCACACGCTACAGCGGCATTGAGATTGAATTTATCGAACCGCCGCTGAATGGACGGGCTCTGCCGGGCGAAGTTGCCCACGCGGCACGGGCAATCGTCCGCGGACTTGTGCTGGCCATGACGGAACAACCGGACGTCAGCAGGGTACGGACGCAATGGGACTGCGACGGCGAAAACCTACTGATCAACGTCCGCGACGACGGCCGGGGTGCGCTCAAAGCCGACGCGCCGAGCATCGCCCGCCTGGACCGCAGGGTCCAGGCGCTCACCGGAACACTGCGGATCGACGTCATGCCGGGCTGGGGTGCGGACGTGTTTGTCACCCTCCCCCTGGACATGCAAACGACACGCCCGGCCGGGGATGTCGCGGGATGGGACCTTGCCGCCCGGGAACTCGAAGTCCTCCAGCACCTTGTCGCCGGAGAGCGCAACCGGACCATCGCCTCCACGCTCGGCATTAGCGAGAACACGGTCAAGTTCCATGTGCGCAACCTGTTCAGGAAGCTCGAGGTCGGTTCACGCACCGAGGCTATCGCCCTGGCACACAGCCACGGACTCCGGTAGCGGAGTAGCTGTTCACTCAAGTTGACTGCGCGGTCCATTTAAGACGAAACGGGCCGGCCCGCTCGTCCAGACCGGTGTGCGTGCAGGACCTCGTCTACGTCCGCCGCTGAGGCTGCCATCTGCCTTGCGCATGTCGAAACCGAGAGCACCAACCGGGGTGCCCCGATGGTGGTGCTCTGGCTGCGGGCCGCGGCCTGCGGCGGATCGCAAGCCCGAACGGCTCGCCGCCTGAGGCCAACGACCCTTCCGTAAAATCCCCCCAACCACGCTCAGAGACAGGGCCGTAACAGCGGTTCCGACGCGGCGTTGACGGCTGGAATCCCGCTCCGCAGGTTTCGATCATGTTTCGGCATGTTTCCAACATGTTAACTGCGATGGGAAAATACCCCTGCGAATTTCTCACGTAAATATCCATAAAAGGCTCGCCTCGATGAATTGCATAACGTAGCTTTTTCTACACAGACCGAATGCAAGTGATCAGCGTCATGTTCAGTAGGTTCGGAGCAGAGATCGGCTGGCACAGTAAAAACAGCGGATCGGTTTTGCAAGCGGTCCGTAGCAGATCAAGAAATTAGTAATCAGCTATGCCCAGGAAAACTTTCGGCATATTCCAGGCCCTGCGGGGCAATTCGCCTATCAGGCCTTAGGGATCTCATCCTCAACGAGAATCAAGGAGAAAAGTATGTCTATCGACATTGAAACCGAAACTGTTGTTGGGGTAACGCACCCTCTCGATCCGCTCTCCCGCGACGAGATTTCCCGGGCCGCGGCGATCCTGAAGGATGGCCAGGCCGCGGCCGAGTCGTTCCGCTTCATCAGTATTGAGCTGCGCGAACCGGATAAGGAACTGCTCCGCTCCGGCGCGGCAACGGTCCGCGAGGCCGACGCGGTCCTCGTCGACCGGGCCGAGGCACGGTCCTACGAAGCGATCGTGGACCTGGACTCGGGCATCGTTTCCAAATGGACGCAGCTCGCCGCGCACATCCACCCCCCGTTCATGCTCGACGAATTCGCCGAAGGTGAAGAGAGCTGCCGGAAGGACCCCGAGGTCCAGGCCGCCCTGGCCAAACGCGGCATCACCGACATGTCCCTGGTCTGCTTCGAACCCTGGTCCGTGGGCTACTTCGGCGAAGACGATCAGGGCCGGCGCCTGATGCGCGCCCTCGTCTTCGTCCGCGAAGAAGCAGACGACAGCCCCTACGCCCACCCGATCGAGAACTTCATCGTCATCGTGGACCTGAACACCGGCGAAATCGTCAAGGTCGAAGACGACCAGGCAATCCCGGTCCCGTCCGCGAGCGGCAACTACCTGCCCAAATACGTCGGCGAGGCCCGCACCGACCTCAAACCCATCTCCATCACCCAGCCCGAAGGCGCCTCCTTCACCGTCACCGGCAACCACGTCCAGTGGGCCGACTGGTCCTTCCGCGTCGGCTTCACCCCCCGCGAAGGCCTGGTCCTGCACCAGCTGAAATTCCGCAACAAAGGCGTCGAACGCCCCGTGATCAACCGGGCCTCACTCTCGGAAATGGTCGTCCCCTACGGCGACACCGCCCCCGTCCAAGCCAAAAAGAACGCCTTCGACTCAGGCGAATACAACATCGGGAACATGGCCAACTCCCTGACCCTGGGCTGCGACTGCCTGGGCGAGATCAAATACTTCGACGGCATCACCGCCGACAGCCACGGCAACCCCCTGACCATCGAGAACGCCATCTGCATGCACGAAGAAGACGACTCGATCCTCTGGAAGCACTTCGACTTCCGCGAAGGCACCACCGAAACCCGCCGCAGCCGCAAACTCGTCATCTCCTTCATCGCCACCGTCGCGAACTACGAGTACGCCTTCTACTGGCACCTCTTCCTCGACGGCAGCATCGAGTTCCTCGTCAAAGCCACCGGCATCCTCTCCACCGCCGGCCAGAAACCCGGCGAGAAAAGCCCCTACGGCCAGACCCTGAACAACGACGGACTCTACGCCCCGATCCACCAGCACATGTTCAACGTCCGCATGGACTTCGAAATCGACGGACCCACAAACGCCGTCTACGAAGTAGACATGGAAATCCCCGAACACAACCCCACCCACACCGCGTTCAAAGCAGTCGACCGGCTCCTCGAAACCGAACAGGCAGCCATCCGCAAAACCGACTCCTCCAAACACCGCTTCTGGAAGATCGCCAACCGCGACAGCCGCAACATCGTGGACGAACCCGTCGCCTACCGCCTCATCCCCACCGACGGCATCCAACTCGCCGCCGGCGACGAGTCCTACGTCAGCAAACGAGCCCAGTTCGCCCGGAACAACCTCTGGGTCACCGCCTACAACCGCACCGAACGCTTCGCCGCCGGCGAATTCCCCAACCAAGCCACCGGCGCCGACGACGGCCTGCACATCTGGACCCAAGCAGACCGGAACATCGTGGACCAGGACCTCGTGGTCTGGTACACCTTCGGCATGCACCACGTCGTCCGCCTCGAAGACTGGCCCATCATGCCCCGCCAAAACATCGGCTTCATGCTCGAACCCCACGGATTCTTCGACCAAAACCCCACCCTCAACCTCCCCACCAACGAAAACCGAACCCAAACAACCAACACCGAAACATGCTGCACCAAGGATTAGCAGTCCATACCTGAGGTTCCGGGAGCGCGCCTTGATTCGTCGGCGCCGCTCCCGGAACGTCACCGCTAGGCGCGTTCCTGTCCGCGGGATCATCCGGCCCAACGAGTGCCCGGATGGACCAGCACAGCGAAGGCCGGCCCAGGCCGGCCTTCGGCATCAATAAATCAAGAGACTCTATTGGCCCTCCCACGTGCTGGACGTTCGCGCTTCGGGGTTCCGTCTCTTATTGGCCGGTCACCACCGGCATCCATGCAGCAGAGATCGCACGACGTTCAGTCCATCAAGGGAGATGTTATGAGTGAAAATCGTTTGGACGAAGCCGATGACCTGAAAAGGTCGATCAACTGGAAGCAAGGTATGGCTATAGCACTGGGTGTTCCCATGCTGATTCTGCCCTCCCTGGGTTACCTTCCGATGTATGTATCAGCCGCGGCAATCCTCATCTGGGGAATATCAGTTCTGCAGGGTTTCATGCAGAACGCCGCGTATGCCGAAATGGCCACCACTTTTCCCAAGGCCTCCGGTCTGCCAGGTTTCGCCCAGCACGTATTTCGCACCGAAAACTACAAGGGCAAGTACGACAAGGGCAAGCTGATCGGCGGCTTCACCGCCTGGAGCTATTGGTTTGGCTGGAACCCAATCCTGGCGATCTTCGCCATCCTGGTGGGCGGATACCTGCACGGGCTCTTTCCGGCGCTGGGCGATATATTCACCGAATATCAGCTCGCACTAATCTCCGGTCTGGTAATTTTTGCCGGGTTGTTCGTGGTCAACTGGTTCGGCCTCAAGGATGGCGCCATCCTGGGTTACATCCTGGCGGCCGTATCCCTGATACCGCTGGTTATCCTGGCCGTGGCCCCTTTTGCTACCGGACACGTTGAGCTGACCAACATCACCGGTAGCTGGTGGCCGACTGACTGGGCCTGGGACATGCACCACATCCTGATTCTCTTTGGCATCTTTGGAATCGCACAATGGAGTGCCTGCGCCTGGGAAACAGCAGCCATCTACGGCCCCGAATACAAAAACCCGTCCAAGGATGTTCCCAAGGCGCTGCTTGCCTGCGGCATCATCTGCTTCCTCTTGTACGTACTGCTGCAAACTTCGGTGATCGGCGTGCTTGGGGTTGAAGGTGTACAGGCCGAGTCCGTATCACCCCTGATCCCGGTGGCCCAGGCCGTCTTCGGCCAAGCTGGCACAATAATCACCATCATCATGCTGATCGCCGCCATGATCCTGATCATCCAGACGGCCTACCTGGGCTCCTCCCGCGCCATGCACTCCATGTCGGTGGAAGGGAACCTTCCCAAGGTTTTCGGCAAAACCAACCGCCAAGGGACCCCGTTTGTTGCCATGCTGGTCATCGGAGCGTTCAACCTGGTACTGATCTCGATGGGAAACGCCGCAGCAATTCTTGCGGCCTCGGCCATTGGCTACACCTGCGCCAACGGCATCAGCCTGTTCGCTTACGTCCGAGCCAAGAAACACCCCGCCTTTGCCGGCCTGGAACGACCCTTCAAAGCACCGAAGGGCTGGAAACACGTCGCCATGATCTTTGGCCTGTTCAATGTGCCTCTATGCCTGATCGGCGTGGTCTACCTGAACAGCCTGGAAATCGGCTGGACCTCAACCTGGGTCGGGTTCCTCGTACTGGCGCTCTTCCTCCCCATCTGGCTGTATACACAACATGAATCACGACGTGCGAAAACCAAGGCAGCCGCTGCTCCCTCGTCAGACCACGAAGCCGCAGAACGGGAAAAGGTTTTGGATCTCAGGTAACGGAACTCGCACCTACGGCTTCACGTCAAACGGATCCTCATGGCAACAATCCGACGCTGCGCATTCTCCATCGCGTTTTGTTGGGCGGCCCCCGGTGCTGCAGCAGCGGCACCGGGGGCCGAACCTTGACTAACCCCAACCCAGTAGTGAGAGGTGATCCCATGTTCGATGTTCCGGCAGTTACCTCGACCCTCACGGCCGTTCTGCTGCTTAGCGGAAGCTATTACCTCCTGCAGGCCACGCGGTCCCACCATCTCACCGACCGGGTCAACAAAAGTCTCCATGCCCTAATGAACGTCCTGATGGCCGCCATGTTGTGGAACCTCGTGCCATCGACCACGCTGGCTCAGATAGCAATACTCACCGGCGCAGCGCTGTGGTTTGTCATCCAGTCGGTCGCTCGGCCGGAATCTAAATTGCTCTGCGGAGGTAGCCAGGGCCGGGTGCAGTGCCTGTACCACGGCTTGACCATGGCCGGCGCCGCGCTCATGGTTGCCATGATGGGTCACCCGACCGCCGGCGATAAAACCGTCCCGGCCGGCGCCCTGTCAACGCCGCACGCCCACCACACGGTGCCAGCCGCATCACAAAGCACGGCTGCAGCAACATTTGATCTCTCATCCGCCCTGGCGATCGTCCTGACGGTACTGTTCGGAGCTGCGGCGGTGACTTTCCTAATCCGCCTCCTATTAACAAAATCCGCGTTAACAAAATCCGTGCTCCCCCACGCAAGTGCTCCGAAGCCCGCTCTCCGCACCGGACACCTACTCGAAGCCCTCGGCGCTGCCGTCATGGCCCTGATGTTGACCACCATGGCATAGGACGTGCTCGCTGCGATCAATGGAAAAGAGATCCTTGCCTTGCGCGGATATATAAAAAACTACGTCAAGGAATTCGTAAATTACGAACTCTTTATGGCTATTGAATTGGGAAATTATCATTGCACTTAATGCGGCGGAAGCATTCGAAACTTCACAGACGTCCTCGGTGCCGGCTGGCAATGCTAATGTATTCCAGCACGGGCCGATGACTTGCGCTCCCCATAAGCAAGGCGGACCTGCCCTCGTAGGGAAAGTTGGTACGTAGTGTCTGCCCGCGGTGATCGCTTTATTTCTCCTCACTCTCCGGTGGAGGGCCTGAGGCGCCGGAAACTTTCCTTCTTGCCGGTCTTCGCGCAGTCAATAGCGAACATGGCACCCGCGGGCGCCATGTCCGTCATTCCGGCTCTCATCTTTCCTGGCCTCGTCGTTGGATCTGCTGGACCGAACCTTGTACTGACATTCAGCGCCGCCATGGCCATCATCGTCCTGGTTACCTTATGTCTGAGGCCGATGGCAAAGCGCATGGCAGCCGTCAGCGGGCTCTACAGTTACACTGCGAAAGGGCTCGGTCAACGGACGGCAATCACCGCCGGCTGGTCAGCCATATTCGGGTACGGACTCGTGGCCATGGCCAGTCTGCTGGCTGTTGGCACATATATCGTTGAGCTATTCGTCAATCTTGGCGTCCCCGTCGCAGATCCTAAGGTTTTCGCGGTGCTTGTCATTCTTGCCGCCGCAGGCGCCGCCTGTTTCCTTATGGTCAGGGGGATCCAGATATCCGCGTGGTCCACGCTGTTAATGGAAGCCATTTCAATTGGAATACTCACCGTTCTCATGGTCGTTTACTTCGCCTTCAACGCGCCGCAGGTCAATCTCGGGAGTGTGTTCGCCTGGAACGGACATTTTGATTCGTTATCGATCGGAATCGTGGTGGCCGTAAGTGCCTTTGTCGGCTTCGAAAGCCCGACCACACTCGGAGGGGAAGCGCAGAGACCCTTCGTCAGCGTGCCACGGGCCATCACATGGACCCCCATCTTGGCGGGCGTGCTCTATCTCCTCGCCGTAACCGCCCAGGACGTAGCCCTCAAAGAAGCACCGTCGGACATAACAGGCAGCTCCACTCCGTTGTCTGACCTGTTCTCCCAGTCTTCCCCCTTGTTCGCCGCAGTCCTTGACCTGGGAATCGCCGCGTCCTGGTTTGCCTGCGCCATCGCATCTGTGAACGCCCTTGCCAGGATATTTTTCTGTATGGGCCGGGAAGGCGTTGCCCCACGGGTAGTCGGCCGGACACATGCCGCCTTTCGGACGCCCTCGATGGCGATCCTGGTTGTGATGCCGGTTGTTGCCATCGTTCCCGTCGCGGTCATCATCTCCGGAGCCAGCCCCGAGCAGGGCCTCGCGAACCTCTTCACCCTTGGCGCCTATGGATACCTGGGGTCATATATCCTTGCCAGCGCGTCCTTGCCCTTCTTCCTACGCCGGATCGGGGAGAACACCTTGGCCAGCTGGATACTCGGAGCAGTAACCTCCGTAATCCTCGGTGCGGTTCTCTGGACGGCTGCGATGACATCGATTGGAACAGGTAACCCGCAGACCCTCATCTACGGCGGAGTCCTCCTCCTCAGCGTCATATACGCCGCGTTCCTTCACCGCCGGTTACCCGCGCGCCTGGCGTCAGTGGGCATCTACGACGAGACCCGGGAATCAGACCTGTTTCATAGTGGACCGCTGCCATGAGCTACAGGCCCACACACTCGGGTACCGGCTCAGCGTCAAGCTCGCTCAGGATCCTGGAGATCGTGGCACGGTTCGGCACCGGCACCACGGCGAAAGAGATCACCGACGCCCTGCGAATGCCTCCGGCGACCGCCTACCGGATACTGAATGCGCTCGTCGGCGCCGAATATCTGGTCCGCACATCTGATCTGCGCGGATTTGCACTCGGACACGCAATCTCAGGCTTGGTTACGGCCGCGACCCCGCCAACCGTTCCTACCGCCGCCCGCACCGCAATGGAAGAGTTCCGGCGGGGAAACCGTTTCGCAGTGCACCTCATCATGTTCAGGAACGCTTCGGTAAGAATCGCCGACGAAGATCCTGATTATCCGCTCCACTCAGTATTCGAACTGCTCCGGTATCCACACGCCTCCGCCGCAGGGAAGCTGATGCTCGCTGAACTCGGCGGTTCGGCCTCCCCGCTGCCGGGAGGACAGTTAGTGAAGCTGACCGAGAACACCATCACAGACAGTGACCGGCTGGAAGAACAACTCGCGGAAATAAGGCTCAAAGACCAGGCCTCGGAAATCAACGAATTCGAATTAGGATCCGCCAGCCTGGCACTTCCAGTACGAATGCCCAATGGGTCGTTGGGCGCGGCGCTCTGCCTCACCGGCCCCGCAGAACGGTTCACCACAATCTACGCACATGCGGAGGCGGCCCGCGAACTGACACTGCGGCTGGCACCGCTTCTGTTCTGATTTGAACTCTCGGAAGCAGCAGAACGGCCCGCCCCCTAGAATCCAAGCTTTTGGAGACGGGGCCGTTCTGTCGGGTCAGCCGGCAGTGGCCGCCGTAAACGAAGCGGACTCTTCGCCTGCTTCCGGCTTCGCCGCGTGCGGCACAAACCGGACGAACATTGCCTTGAAGCCGGGGGTGTTGGATTCCCTGGCGACATTTTCCTTGTGGACCAAGGCGTTGGCTTCGGGGAAGTACGCCGCGGCGCAGCCCTTCGCCGTCGGGTAGGCCACCAGGCGGAACTTGTCCGCCTGCCGGTCGTGGCCGCGGAAGGTGCTCACCACGTCGACCAAGTCCCGGTCCTTGAAACCGAGCTCGGCCAGGTCCTCAGGGTGCACCAGGATCACGCGCCGGCCGCCCGAAATGCCGCGGTACCGGTCATCCAGGCCATAGAACGTGGTGTTGTACTGGTCATGGCTGCGGATGGTCTGCAGTACCAGGTGGCCCTCCGGCGGGGTCAGGTATTCCAGCGGGCTGACCGTGAAGCGGCCGCGCCCGATGTCCGTCTTGAACGAGCGGGTGTCCCGCGGCGGGTTAGGCAGCACAAAGCCGTTTTTAGTCCGGACCCTGGCATTGAAGTCTTCGAAGCCGGGCAGGACGCGGGAGATATGGTCACGGACCACGTCATAGTCCTCGGCCATCGCCTTCCAGGCCACATGGTGGTCCGGCCCGAAGGTGGCCTCTGCCATCCTCGCCACGATGACCGGTTCGGCGAGCAGGTGATCGGAGACCGGCACCAGCCTGCCCTGGGTGGAGTGGACCACGGACATGGAGTCCTCCACGGACAGGAACTGCGCGCCCTTGGGGTGCTTGTCATCCTTGTCGGTCCGGCCCAGCGTAGGCAGGATCAGGGACGTACGGCCGTGCACCACGTGGGAGCGGTTCGGCTTGGTGGAGATGTGCACCGTCAGGCCGATCCGCTGCATACCCGCTTCCAGGGTTTCGGTGTCCGAGCAGGCGAGCGAGAAATTGCCGCCCATGGAGACAAAAACGTCCACCTCGTCACGCTCGAACGCCTCCATGGCTTCCACCGCATCGTGTCCGTGGTGCCGCGGAGACAGGATCCCGAACTCGGTGTCCAGTGCCTCGAGCAGCCATTCCTTCGGTTTCTCCCAGATGCCCATGGTCCGGTCGCCCTGGACGTTGGAGTGGCCGCGGACGGGGCAGGCGCCGGCGCCTGGCTTGCCGAAGTTGCCCTGCAGGAGCAGGACGTTGACCATTTCCTTGATGGTGTCAACCGAGTGCGGCTGCTGCGTGACACCGAGGGCCCAGCAGAAGATGGTGGCCTTGGACCGGACCAGCATCCCGGCCACGGTTTCGATCTGTTCCCGGGACAGGCCCGTCGCCTTCTCAGTTTCCGCCCAGTCCAGCTCGCCGCGGGCGTCGCGGTAGGCATCGAACCCGTCGGTCTGCGCGTCAATAAAGGAACGGTCGACGACGGTGCCCGGGTTCCGTTCCTCCTCCGCCAGGAGCAGGTGGCCCAGTGCCTGGAACAGTGCCAGGTCACCGCCCACCTTGATCTGAAGATACTCATCGGCCAGCGGCGTGCCGCCGCCCACCACACCCGAGACGGTCTGCGGATCCTTGAAGTTGAACAGCCCGGCCTCCGGCAGCGGGTTGACCGCCACCACCTTGCCGCCCTTGTCCTTACACTCCTTCAGCGCCGAGAGCATGCGGGGGTGGTTGGTGCCGGGGTTCTGCCCCACGACGAAGATCAGTTCGGAGTCGTGGATGTCCTCCAGGGACACGGTCCCCTTGCCGATGCCGATGGTCGGGTTCAGCGCCGAGCCCGAGGACTCGTGGCACATGTTGGAACAGTCCGGCAGGTTGTTCGTGCCGAGGGCCCGCGCGAACAACTGATACATAAACGCCGTCTCGTTCGCCGTGCGGCCGGACGTGTAGAAGACGCACCGGTCCGGCGTGGAGGCCCGGATGTGCTCGCCAATCAGGTCGAACGCTTCGGCCCAGGAGATCGGCGAATAGTGGGTCTCCCCTTCCCGGATCACCACCGGCTCGCTCAGCCGGCCCTGGTTACCGAGCCAGTACTCCGTTTTCCCGGACAGTTCGGCGATGGAATGCTTGGCCCAGAACTCCGCCCCAACCGTCCGAAGGGTGTTCTCCTCGGCCACGGCCTTGGCACCGTTCTCGCAGAACTCGGCCGCCTTGCGCTTCGTGGCAGATTCCGGCCACGCGCAGCCCGGGCAGTCAAACCCGCCCTGCTGATTCAGCCGCAGCAGGGACTGCGCCGTCCGGGTCACGCCAGCCTGGGCCACGGCCCGCTCCAGTGCCACCATCACGGCTTTGACTCCGGCCGCTTCCGTTTTGGGTTTGTGGACTGCGAGGTTGTCCTCGTTGATGTCTGCGACGGGGGCTGGCTGCTTACCGAACTTCATTGTTCCAACTTCCTTTGCGGCTCACGCCATTCATGTCCAAAACGCCCGTTGAGGCGCGCCAGCTGTCCTGGCGCGCCTCAACGGGATTCTGCTGTTCAAGACCCTGCTTACTGGGAAACCTTAGCCAGCGTTTCCCGTTCAGCTCCGATCGTAGTGTTGTCGCCGTGGCCTGTGCGAACCAACGTCTCGGTCGGCAGCGTCAAAAGACGTTCCCTGATGGACGTCAGGATCGTGGGGTAGTCGCTGTAGGAGCGTCCCGTCGCTCCCGGTCCACCGTTAAAGAGGGTGTCGCCGGTGAAGACGGTTCCCTCGCTTTCGAGGTAAAAGCAGGTGGAGCCCGGGGAATGGCCCGGGGTGTGGATGGCCAACAGCGCGGTGCCGCCCACCTCGAACACGTCACCGTCCCCGTGGTACCGGTCCGGTTCAGAATCAGGGTAGACCTGCTTCCAGAGGACCAGGTCGTCCGGGTTCAGGACGATCGGGGCGCCGACAGCGTCCGCGACCTGCCGCGCGGCGCCAATGTGGTCATTGTGCGCGTGGGTCAGCAGGATGGCCAGGACTTTCCGGCCGCGGACCTGGTTAATGATCGCCTCGGCGTCATGCGGGCAGTCGATGATCACGCACTCATCCTTGTTGCCCACGATCCAGACGTTGTTGTCCACGTCCCAGGTGCCGCCGTCGAGCGTAAAAGTGCCCGAGGTGACCAGGTTTTCGATGGTGACTGTCATGAGAGCTCCTTCAGAGTCTGTACTTCAACAACCGAGCGCAGAATCTTGCCCTCGTGCATCCTGGCAAAGGCATCCTCCACCTGATCGATGGTGATCCGCTCGGTGACGAAGGCATCCAGGTCAAGGTTGCCCTGCTTGTAGTGCGCCACGAGCATCGGGAAATCGCGGGAAGGCAGGCAGTCCCCGTACCAGGAGGACTTCAGCGACCCACCCCGCCCAAAGACGTCCAGCAGTGGCAGTTCAAGCAACATGCCCGGCGTCGGGACACCCACCAACACCACGCGGCCGGCGAGATCGCGGGCGTAAAACGCCTGCTTGTACGTTTCAGGACGGCCGACGGCGTCAATCACCACGTCCGCTCCGTTGCCTCCTGTGAGGAACCGGATGGCCTCGATGGGGTCTTCCTCGCCGGAATTCACCCCGTGGGTGGCTCCAAGGGACTTAGCCATTTCCACCTTGTTGGCGTCGATGTCCACCGCAATGATCGTGGTGGCACCTGCGAGCCTTGCGCCGGCGATCGCGGCGATGCCCACGCCGCCGCAGCCGATCACGGCCACGGATTCGCCGCGCTTGACCTCGCCCGTGTTAATGGCGGCACCGATGCCGGCCATCACACCGCAGCCGAGCAGCCCGACGGCGGCAGGATCGACGTCGTCGTCAATCTTTGTGCACTGCCCGGCAGCAACCAGCGTCTTTTCCGCGAAGGCGCCAATGCCCAGCGCGGGAGAGAGTTCCGTACCGTCCTCGAGCGTCATTTTCTGCGTGGCATTGTGCGTGTTGAAGCAGTACTGCGGCTGGCCCTTGGCACAAGCCCTGCACTCACCGCAGACAGCACGCCAGTTCAGGATCACCCGGTCACCCGGCGCCACCTCGGTGACGCCGGGACCGACGGCGCTGACCACACCGGTGGCCTCGTGGCCCAACAGGTAGGGGAACTCATCGCCGATGCCGCCTTGCTTGTAATGCAGGTCGGTGTGGCAGACCCCGCAGGTGAGAATGTCCACCAGGGCCTCCCCCGGCCCCGGATCCGGGACCAGGATAGTCTCCACCGAAACCGGGGAATTCTTCTCCCGGACGATGACCGCTTTGACTTTGTGAACCATTACTTTGTGTTCCTTTTCTGGATCCGGGTGGATCCGGTGAGTCGGGGTCCCTTTATACGGCGATCAGTGACACGCGGTCCCGGTTACGTTCTGGCTCCCCGCTGCAGGTGAATGTCACGCTGCTGGCTTGATGCACTTTGGAACTACCAAGACTGCGAACCGTTTCGCCGAATACTTCGTCGGGGTCGAGGCGGCGGAGTTCTTCGGCGAGGCAGTCTTTGAGGCTGCGGCGTGGCAGGGAGATGCGTTGCGCGGGCTGGCCGGGCTGGGTGAGTTCCGCGACGGAGAGTCCGGGGCGGAAGAGCTGCACGTCGCCGGTGGGGCGGGTGAGGCGGACGCGGCGGATGCCGGTCCCGGCGGGGTCCGCCACGATCGTCACGGGCGCGTCCAGGGCCAGGGTGAGCCAGGCCGCGAGCAGGATCGTGGACGGGGAGTCGGAAGCGCCTTCGACGGCGACGGCGGTGACGGGTGAGGAGTCCACCTGGTCCAGGACCGCCGCGAGCTGGATCCGCCAGTTCGTCAGCCGGGTCCAGGCGAGATCGGTGTCCCCGGCCTTATAGGTGGCCCGGATGTTTTCCAGCGCCAGTTGAGGGTCTGTTTCGTTCGCGGAGTCCGTGATCCGGCGGTGCGCGATCCGGCCCACGGAGGTTTCGCAGGCGTTCGCCGGTGCCCCGTGCGGCCACCAGGCCACGATCGGGGCGTCCGGCAGCAGCAGGGCCGCGACGAGGGATTCACTTTCATGCGCGAGTTCGCCGTAGCCGCGGAGCACGATAACCTCCGAGGCGCCGGCGTCACCACCGACCCGGATCTGCGCGTCGAGCCGGTTGGGAGCCTCAGAGCCGGCGTCAGCGAGGACGATGATCCGGCAGGGGTGTTCACGGCTGGCCTCGTTCGCGGCCTCGATCGCTTCTTCCTCGAGCCCGGACCGGGTCACGACCACCAGGGTCAGGACCCGGCCCAGGGCGATCACACCGCCCTGCTCGCGCAGGGAGGTGATCTTCTTGGAAATCTTCGAGGTGGTGGTGTCCGGCAAATCTACAATCATGGCCTTCTCCAGGTTCGTCCGTCGCGGGCAAGGAGCTCGTCCGCCGAGGCAGGGCCCCAGGACCCCGGGGCGTAGGGTTCGGGCTGTTCAGTGAGCCCGGCCCAGTAATCTTCAAAAGGATCCAGGATCTTCCAGGACAGCTCCACCTCCGCGTGCCGCGGGAACAACGGCGGCTCGCCCAGGAGCACATCGAGGATCAGCCGTTCGTAGGCTTCGGGGCTGGACTCGGTAAAGGAATGCCCGTAGCCGAAGTCCATGGTCACGTCCCGGACTTCCATCTGCGTGCCCGGGACCTTGGACCCGAACCGGATCGTCGCACCCTCATCGGGCTGGACCCGGATCACCACGGCGTTCTGGCCGAAGTCATCCTCACCATGGTCACGGAAGAGCAGGTTCGGGGCGCGTTTGAACACCACCGCGATCTCGGTCACCCGCCTCCCCAAACGCTTACCAGCACGCAAATAGAACGGCACACCGGCCCAGCGGCGGGTATGGATATCCACCCGGATCGCCGCGAACGTCTCCGTCTTCGAATCCGCCGGGATACCCTCCTCCTCCAGATAACCCTGGACCTGTTCCCCGCCCTGCCAGCCGCCGGCGAACTGCCCGCGCGCCGAATGCGTCGACAAATCCTCCGGGAGTTTCACCGCGGCAAGGACCTTTTCCTTCTCCGCCCGCAAATCATCGGCGTTAAAGGAAATCGGCTCCTCCATCGCCGTCAACGCCAACAACTGCAGCAGATGGTTCTGAATCACGTCCCGGGCCGCACCCACACCGTCGTAATACCCGGCCCGGCCGCCCGTGCCGATATCCTCAGCCATCGTGATCTGGACATGGTCCACATAATTCGCGTTCCACAACGGCTCAAACAACTGGTTCGCGAACCGCAACGCCAGAATATTCTGAACCGTTTCCTTACCCAGGTAATGATCGATCCGGAACACCGCATCCGGCGGGAACACCGACTCCACAATCTCATTGAGCGCCCGGGCCGAGTCCAGATCATGCCCGAACGGCTTCTCGATCACCACCCGCCGCCACTTATCCCCCTCAGCCTGCGCGAGCCCATGCTTGGAAAGCTGCCGGCAGACCTGCTCAAACGCCTTCGGCGGAATCGAAAGGTAAAACGCGTGATTACCCCGCGTCCCGCGGACCTCATCAAGGGCCGCGACAGTCTCCCCCAACCGCTCAAACGAATCATCGTCGTCGAACTCACCCCGGACAAAACGGATACCCTCAGCAAGCTGGTTCCACACCGCCTCATCAAAAGGCGTCCGCGAATACGCCTGCACCGACGCCTTCACCTCCGCAGCGAACTCCGCATCCGACCACGGACGCCGGCCGAACCCCACCAACGCGAAACTCGGCGGCAACAACCCCCGGTTCGCCAGGTCATACACAGCCGGCATGAGCTTCTTACGCGCAAGATCACCCGTCACCCCGAAGAGCACCAACGAGGACGGACCGGCAATCCGATTCAGGCGACGATCACGCGGATCCCGCAACGGGTTACGGCCAGACCTAAGTCCAGACCTCACACTTGAATCAACGTAAGTAACTGACATGGTTGCTTCTAACTTTCGGCAAGACAGTGCGGCAGCCGACCGACGCTCACGAGAGTATCTGCTCGCGGGTCTCCCCATAGGGAACGGTGTCGCTGAGTGCGAGGGTGTAGCGGCTGGGATCATGGCGGGTGACCAGAATGCCGGCATAGCAATGAGGCGTCGCTACCTGGCGGAGCGCGGCCTCTGCATGGTCGAGCAACTCGTAAAGCCGACCAGGCTCGGTAACGATGACTTCCAAATTGTGTGTGGCCTGACTACGCATGATGAACAGCTTCCTTTCCAGGGATCCGGTCCCCCAATGTGCCAAACCCCTCATCCTTGGGGTGTGTTGTGTTCTTGGTTCTTACACCGAACGTGTACTGCCCGCGGTGACGTATCTCCGCGGGCAGTACGGGCAAGACATTCCGGCTGGTTAGTTGATGGCGGCGCGGAGCTGCTTGGCTGCCAGTGCCGGGTCTGCCGCGCTGTAGATGCCGCCTCCGACGACGGCTACGTCGGCGCCGGCCTTCTGAACTGCTTCGATGGTGGCGAGCTTCACGCCGCCTGCGACGGAGAACGGAACGCGCGCTTCTGCTCCGGCGCGGAGCAGCCCGGTCAGGTCGAAGCCCGGCAAGGCCTGCTCGTCGAGACCGGCGTGCATCTCTACGAACTTGGCACCCAGGGCGCGGGCTTCCTTAGCGCGGGTGACTTTGTCTGCCACGCCGATGAGGTCAACGACGATGCCCTTGTTGTGGGCTTTGGCTGCCTTGACGGCGCCGGCGATGGTGGAGTCATCGGCAGAGCCGAGCACGGTGACCAGGTCGGCGCCGGCTTTGAAAGCGATGTCGGCTTCAAGTTCTCCGGCGTCCATGGTCTTCATGTCAGCGAAGACGATCTTGTCCGGGTGGGCGTTCTTGACGGCGGTGACGGCAGAGAGGCCGGCAGCCTTGATCAAGGGGGTGCCGAGTTCGATGATGTCGACGTACTCGGCGACCTGACCGGCCAGTTCGAGGGCGGCTTCGGTGGTCAGGACGTCCATAGCAACTTGGAGTTTCATGGTGTTGTTTTCCTTCTGTTGGGAACTGCGGTGGGTGTGAAAAATTGTGGTTCGGTTATTCGAGGTTGGCGTGGCGGAGCCAGAGCTCTTCGGCCGGTACGTCGGTGTTGTCCCACAGGGACTGGAACAGGGTTTCAGTGGCGAGGAACAGTACCTGCTCGAAGAGCGACCCGGAGTACTGGCGCGAAACGCTGGAGCCGTGGTCGGTCTTCTGCGCGGCGGGAATGATCACCACAGCGTCAGCAAGCCCGGCGAGAGGTGAACTCGGGCTGGTGGTGAACGCCGCAATCCGCGCTCCGGCCTTCGCCGCTGTTTCTG
This sequence comes from Pseudarthrobacter sp. NBSH8, assembly GCF_014217545.1. Taxonomy (NCBI): domain Bacteria; kingdom Bacillati; phylum Actinomycetota; class Actinomycetes; order Micrococcales; family Micrococcaceae; genus Pseudarthrobacter; species Pseudarthrobacter sp. NBSH8. The sequence continues at coordinate 136,703 of NZ_CP043178.1, read as the reverse complement.
CTGACTTGACCACTCCCGAGGTCGTTCCCGATCCCGAGGCCACGAGGAGCAGGTCACCGGAGGCGATTGCAGGCGTGGTGGTGTCACCGGCAATGTGGACGTTCAGGCCAAGGTGCATCAGCCTCATGGCGGCCATCCGCAGCACCAGGCCGCTTCGGCCGGCTCCGGCGACGAACACCCGGCCAGGATGGCTAAGGTGGCGGGCCACGTCGGCGATCTGCTGCTCGTCGATCTTGGCCGCTGTGTCCGCGATCTCGTCCTGTACAAGAGCGAGATTCCGGACAATGTCACCGGTGGTGCTGTATCCGGTGAGCGTTGTATTTACTGTCGGAGTCACGTTTTGTCCCTTCCATTCGGTCGTCGGCCGGGATCCGGTCGAACGATGCTTTGTGGTTGATATCCATACTCCCGAAGCGAAAGGGCGGGGGTAACACTGTTTTCTGACGGTTCTGACTACACTTTAGGATTGGTGGTGCCGAGCCGAAGGCTAGGGAGTGCCGAAAAGCCGCAGGTTTGAAGGATTCATTGCATAGACTCTGGAGAACGAGTTAAGTCCACTCACGTACCATCCGGGCTGCTTGTCATTGATCGACCCGTACCCATTTTCCGGAGCGCAGACTTTTGGCCTCGCCGTCATCAATCCAGTCCCAGATTTATCGGTCCCTGCCCGAAATCGAGAGGGCCGATGCGATTGTGGACAGAATTACCAAGGCCATCGGCCTTGGGCTGCTTAAAGTGGGCGAACGCTTGCCACCCGAAGCGGCCCTCTCGGAAATGTTTGGGGTTGGCGGCGCCACTCTTCGCGAAGCTTTGGGGGAACTGCGCGAGCGGGGGATCGTCGAGACCCGCAGGGGCCGAAGCGGGGGAACCTTCGTGGTCAACCAGCCTCGTACGCAGAAGGACGTCATTCGGGATTGGTTCCTCTCGACGTCAATTTCGGAAATACGTGACATCGGTGACGAACATTCCGCTATAGCAGCCACCACCGTCCGTCTGGCCTGTGAGCGCGCAGAAGCACACGACTTCGAGCGCCTTCAGGAACTTGCGAGGGCATTAATTCTGGCCGACACCCCCGAAGTGCGTGCACCTGCTGACAGCCGCTTCCACATCGAGCTGGCAATAGCCGCGCAATCGCCAAGGCTCGCCAACGCGGAAATACGGCTTCAGGAAGAAACAGTCCAGCAGCTTTGGACTCCCCTCACGGTGGCATTTGACCCCGAGCAGGCAACCGCAGAACACTTGGAATTGGTCCGGGCAGTAGCCCAAGACCAGCCGGAGAAGGCCCAAAACCTTGTCCTTGAGCACATCAGGCGGAACATTTTCCACCTGATCGACCAGAAACTGACCCTCGGCTACGCCCAATCAAACCAGGATGGTCAATGAAGCCCACCGTTGAAGTCGTACATGCTGCATCCGACCTTTCTTCCTGGATGAGCGGCGTCTGCACGGAGGTCACGAAGCTCTCCAGCGACGTTTCTTCCCTCCTTGAACGAAATCTCGCCGACAAGTCCAAAGCAGGTAAGGCGGTCCTCAAGGGATTGGATGAATATCCCCGGGATTTCCTGACGAAGAACAGTTACGCAGCAGGGGCCGGGACTTTCTTCGCCGTGGAAACCATCGAGGAGGGGGTACCGGCTTTGGACTGGTGGGCCCGCAAGGAACACGGCACCATCGGCAGGCTCGACCTCGACATGACTCCAGGCAGCAGCCGTTATTACGACTATGAGAAGCTGCCGTTCTTCTCCACCGCCGCTTCCACAGGTGAGCAGAGCGTATGGGGGCCATATGTGGACTTCCTCGGCTTCGAGGAATACATCCTGACATTTGCGGCCCCGCTTTCTGTCCACGGGCGTTTCACGGGCGTGGCTGCATGCGACATCCGGATCAGGGACCTGGAACCCCTCATCATGCCCACTCTGCGCGCCATTCCCGGAGATGCGGCCCTCGTCAATGCCAGCAATCGCGTCATTCTCGGCAACTCCGGTTTATACCTCGTTGGTGAGCGGATTAAATCCGGTTTGCCCGGCCAGCATCGGATGGCCCTGGACGTCCCACACCTTGGGCTTTCCCTGATTTTCGCTGTCTAGGTGCGAACTTTCCCAGGCACGGGTCAACGTTGGTTGCACCGAAGCTGGAAAAGTTCGGCAAATAAAAGCTATCGCAATAGAGCTTTTAAGCTGTAACCTCTGGGGGTGATCTGTTTCACATGCCATACCTCGGAGCAGTCACGAGTCTTTCGGCACCAGAGGAAGAATTTCCCGGGCTCGGACAACACCCTTGTCCACGTCACGAGAGCTCAACCCTGAAGGTGTTTTTGCGAGCGACCCCCCTGCCGCACCTGTCGGCCTAGCACGTTGGCGCTACCACTGCGCGCACCGGAGCCTGCCTCGTTTTACTTGCCAGTCCGCCGTCCGGACCTTCACGCAGTTGCAAGATCGTGCTGCCGGATGGCGCCGTGATACCACATGCCGGGCTGGACAGATGTGTTCTTGCACCGCCACTGGAAGATTCAAGAAAAAGAGTTCCATGACGAAGAAGTCAGAGACGACTAGAGTAGTTTTAGGGAGATTTTATGAGTGAAAATCGTTCAGACGGCACCGATCACCTGGAACGGTCGATCGACTGGAAGCAGGGTTTGGCCATTGCGCTGGGTGTGCCCTTGCTGATTCTGCCCTCATTGGGCTATCTGCCGATGTATGTGTCCGCCGCAGCAATTCTCATCTGGGGATTGTCGGTCCTTCAGGGTTTTATGCAGAGCACCGCGTATGCCGAGATGGCCACCACGTTCCCCAAGGCTTCCGGCCTGCCGGGGTTCGCCCAGCATGTATTCCGGACGGAGAACTACAAGGGCAAGTACGACAAAGGCAAGCTGATCGGTGGCTTCAGCGCGTGGAGCTACTGGTTCGCCTGGAATCCTGTACTGGCAATTTTTTCCATCCTGGTGGGCGGTTACCTGCATGGGCTGTTTCCGGTTCTGGCCGAGACATTCACCGAGTACCAGCTCGCACTGATCTCAGGCCTGGTGATTTTCACCGGGTTGTTCATCGTCAACTGGTTCGGTCTCAAGGACGGCGCCAAACTGGGGTACATCCTGGCTGCGTTCTCTCTTATACCCCTGGTTGTCCTCACCGTGGCGCCTTTCGCGACCGGGAAAGTCGACATGTCAAACATCACCGGCAGCTGGATGCCGGCGGACTGGGCCTGGGACATGCACCACATCCTGATTCTCTTTGGCATCTTTGCGATCGCTCAGTGGAGTGCCTGCGCCTGGGAAACGGCAGCCATTTACGGCCCCGAATACAAGAACCCGTCCAGGGATGTTCCCAAAGCGCTTTATGCGTGCGGCATCATCTGCTTCTTCTCATTTGTCTTAGTGCAATCTGCGGTGATCGGCGTGCTTGGTGTTGAGGGTGTACTGGCCGAGCCCCTGTCGCCCCTGATTCCAGTGGCCCAGGCAGTCTTTGGCCAGGCAGGCACCATGGTCACCATCATCATGCTGATCGCCGCCATGATCCTCATCATCCAGACGGCCTATCTGGGCTCTTCCCGCGCCATGCACTCCATGTCGAGCGAAGGCAACCTCCCCAGGGTCTTCGGCAAGACGAACCGCCAGGGCACTCCGTTTGTCGCGATGCTGGTCATCGGGGCCTTCAACCTGGTACTGATTTCGATGGGAACGCCGGCGGCAATACTTGCGGCGTCCGCAATTGGTTACACCTGCGCCAACGGCATCAGCCTGTTCGCATATGTCAGGGCTAAGAATCACCCGTCCTTCGCCAACCTCGAACGGCCCTTCAAAGCACCCAAGGGCTGGAAACACGTCGCCATGATCTTTGGCCTGTTCAATCTACCCCTATGCCTGGTGGGCGTGGTGTACCTGAACAGCCTGGAGGTCGGTTGGACCTCAACCTGGGTGGGTTTCCTCGTACTATCGCTCTATTTGCCCATCTGGTTGTATACCCAGCGTGAATCCCGTCGGCTGAATGACAAAGCAGCCACAGCACCGTCTTCAGACCACGACGCCGGGGATCTTCGACCGGTTCCAAATCCCAGGTGACGTAACCGGCCGGGGATTCCGCCGAAAGAGTCCTGCACACGTGTCCCGATCATGTCCACCGGGGTTGACGCATGACGGGGTAGTACAGGCGTTGTCCTAGCCCGGCGCACCAGGACGGACGGTGGTAGACGCATGTTTCACGGTGGATGCCGGGCCCTTACGGGGGGCCGGCATCCACCGTTGCGCTTTTCCGGCGGTTCCCTACCTGTCAATAGTTCCCACGAAAAATAAACACTAAATCCCAAGGCGTAATTTTCTAAAAAAGACTGGACTAGATGAATTAAGTACCGTAGCTTTGCAGATGGGACGAGGAGCGTGACTCGCATCACACCAGCAAGGGCTCGGATTAGAGCTCAGTTGGTTATCCCTGAGGACGGCCCCTCCCGAAACCCCATTTTTTACACACCACTAGTCAAAGGAGACACCATGGAAACCACCCTCGTAGGAACACTGACCAAGGCCGGATCGATCCACAAGGTAGAGAACGGCTTCATCGGTCTCCCGTCCATGGATGAGCCGGGGACGGTCGCCGCGATCGGCGATTCCCTCCATAACCCGGAGGGGTCGGTCATGTGCGCCGGATTCTTCGAACTGAAGGCCTCGGAGCCCTTGGTGTACACCTACACCTACGACGAAATGAAGGTCGTCATCAAGGGGGAATTCATCCTCACGGACCAGACCACGGGCGAAGTGACGCACGCGAAGGAGCGCGACGTGCTGTTCTTCCCCAAGGGCACAACCGTCAAGTTTGAAACCCCTGAGTATGGCCTGGGGTTCTTCGCCGGCGACCGCACCTTCGCACCGTAAGACCGACCATGCGTTCCGCGTCCATGCCGCCAGCAGCCGGCAACGGCCTGGAACCTGGTTTCCGCGGTGTCATCTGTGTATCTTTCGGATCCTCAGATGACACCGCACTTCCAGACACCAATGGCCAGCCCCGGTACGATCTCCATTTCGAATCGGCAACCGCCGAGAGCCTCTCGGAACTCAAGTCTGTGTTCAGCGGTTCCCGTGTAGGCGTCCGTCTGATACTCGCAGGCCCTCCGACGGATATCCGTGCAGCCGCAGCAGCCGCCGCAGACTGCGGACTTCTGGGCGATGAGGTAACGCTCCTTCCCCAGGAAACCGGACCCCGGTTTGTTTATTGCCCGCATTGCCTTACCACCACCGTTGATGAAGCAGCCGGCACCGAGGTGAAGTGTCAAGGATGCGCCACCACCTTGACCATCGCTGATCACTTTTCCCGACGAAGAGGCGCATACCTGGGCTACTCAGCCCACGCCGAGGAGGCAGCATGACCGCCATAGCGCTCCAGCCCCGCGTCCACCCGGCGGTGGAAGGAGGCCTCCAGCTGGAGGTGACAAACGTCAGCCGCCAGACGGAATCGATTGTCAGCATCACGATGGCGGCCCCGGAAGGTGGAAGGTTGCCCTCCTATGTCCCGGGGAGCCACCTGGTGGTCCAATGGGGAAACGGCGTCAATGCATACTCACTGACAGGCTCAGGCAACGCACCGTCCGAATACAGCATCTCTGTCCTGAGGGTCGGCGAAGGAGCCGGCGGCTCCCTAGCCATGCACCGGCTTTGCGTCGGTGATCGTGTTAATGTTGCGCGCCCCCGGAGTGCTTTTGCTCCCGCATCAACAGCGACGCATCATCTGCTTGTTGCTGCAGGAATCGGGATCACGCCGATTCTTTCACATGCCAGGGCCGCGGTGGAACGGGGCTCCACGGCAACGATGATCTACGTGCACCGGCCAGACGCCGGCGCCCACGTTACGGAAGCGCGGGAACTGCTCGGGCCCGGGTTGACCGCTTTGGTCGAGTGCACTGACCGGGGCAGTTTCCAAAACGTTCTGGCGGAAGCGCTCATAACGCAGCCCGTCGGAACCCACCTCTACGTGTGCGGTCCGGTTGTCTTCATGGATGCGGTCCTGGAAGAGGCCCGAGGCCATGGCTGGTCATCCGCCCGGCTCCATTCAGAAGCCTTTGGCGCAGCTGAACTGGACGCGGGCGAACCCTTTACGGTGCATCTGGCACGCAGCGGCGTTCGTTTGGAAGTTCCAGCCGGCGTTTCGCTGCTGGAGACCCTTGAAACAGCAGGGCAAAGCATCCCCAATATGTGCCGAAAAGGCATCTGCGGCGAATGCGTCCTGCCGGTGCTTCGCGGCGCACCCCAGCACCGGGATCTTTACCTATCCGAGCAAGAAAAGGCTGCGAACACCACAATGATGTGCTGCGTTTCGCGTAGCAACGACCCAGAATTGGAGTTGGACCTTTGAGTAGCACGATCATCGAAACCGATCCTGACGCCGCCCTCCTCCCGGAACGGATCAGGCGCTTTCCCTTTCCTTTTGCCTCTGACACCTACCGGTACAGCGCAAACGTCGAACCAGCCACCAAGACAGCGCCGACAGAGGCGGGCGCCTGGGGCGCCCATCTCGTGGACATCGACGAACACTATCTGGATGAACTGGCCGAGCGCGCCAAGGTGCTGACCCGCGACCCTTCCCGCGTGAATGTCCTCCCCCACATGCGAACGGCGGTGTGGGACGCCCTCACCACCCTGCTGTCCTCCATGGCCGAAGACTACCCGGATACGATGTCTTTCCATCGGGAAGGGAACATCTGCCGTTGGCGTAACGGTCTGCAGAACCTCGAGGTGGAATTCACCGTCGGAGACGACAGCTCGCTGCCGGAGGGGCCACTGCGGTTCCTCGGCACCCAGATCCAGGACGACATCATTCTTCTTGATATCCGCGAAGACACGTTGTGGCTTGATGCCGGCCTGGTCACGTTCGCCGCCGACTGGTCATTCGGTTTCGACGTCGGCATGAACTTCCTTGAAATCCACCATCCCGTCCCGCGGGTGAAGGAAGAACGCATCACCAGCCGGGCCGAGCAGTTCCTGTTGCGCCTGCAGCCCGGGGAACAATTTCGGCGGACCAACTGGACGATGACCATAGGCCGGCGTATGGATACCTCCACGGAAACCTACCCTGAATGGGGCCCCGACCGCAGCACCATAGCCGACGATCCCGCCATGCCGGAGAAGCTACACCTGCGGGTGGAAGTGCAGCATTTGATCCGTCTCCCGCACTCCGGTGCCCTGCTGTTCCTGGTCCGGACCCATCTCCTGCCGCTCACCGACATTGCCAGGGTACCTGCGTGGCGGGAAAAGATGGGCCATGTGCTGGCCGAACTACCGGACGACATGGCCGAATACAAAGGCATCATCCGCTACCGCAAAGCTGCATCTGACTGGCTGCTCGCCCGCTAAACCCCGGCATCGCGCCATAAAGAGGCAATAAAAGAATATGCATAAAAAAAGCTAGACTAAATGATTTATTTCACGTAGCTTGGCTGCAAGAGGAACACGTGACCGGCATCACGTCCGTGGAGTTCAGAGTTGAGCTCCGCCGGCAAGGCCCGGCATCCTCCAGGCGGCTTTCAAGCATATGAGTGGACTGCCAAGTATTTGCAAAACGCCACCCATGTCACGGGGCAACTCGCCTATCAGTCCTTAGGGATCTCATCCTCAAGAAAGAACCAAGGAGAAAACCATGACTCTCACCACTGAAATCCACACCGAGGTTGGGGTAGCACACCCTCTCGATCCGCTCTCCCGCGACGAGATTTCCCGGGCCGCGGCGATCCTGAAGGATGGCCAGGCCGCGGCCGAGTCGTTCCGCTTCATCAGTATTGAGCTGCGCGAACCGGATAAGGAACTGCTCCGCTCCGGCGCGGCAACGGTCCGCGAGGCCGACGCGGTCCTCGTCGACCGGGCCGAGGCACGGTCCTACGAAGCGATCGTGGACCTGGACTCGGGCATCGTTTCCAAATGGACGCAGCTCGCCGCGCACATCCACCCCCCGTTCATGCTCGACGAATTCGCCGAAGGTGAAGAGAGCTGCCGGAAGGACCCCGAGGTCCAGGCCGCCCTGGCCAAACGCGGCATCACCGACATGTCCCTGGTCTGCTTCGAACCCTGGTCCGTGGGCTACTTCGGCGAAGACGATCAGGGCCGGCGCCTGATGCGCGCCCTCGTCTTCGTCCGCGAAGAAGCAGACGACAGCCCCTACGCCCACCCGATCGAGAACTTCATCGTCATCGTGGACCTGAACACCGGCGAAATCGTCAAGGTCGAAGACGACCAGGCAATCCCGGTCCCGTCCGCGAGCGGCAACTACCTGCCCAAATACGTCGGCGAGGCCCGCACCGACCTCAAACCCATCTCCATCACCCAGCCCGAAGGCGCCTCCTTCACCGTCACCGGCAACCACGTCCAGTGGGCCGACTGGTCCTTCCGCGTCGGCTTCACCCCCCGCGAAGGCCTGGTCCTGCACCAGCTGAAATTCCGCAACAAAGGCGTCGAACGCCCCGTGATCAACCGGGCCTCACTCTCGGAAATGGTCGTCCCCTACGGCGACACCGCCCCCGTCCAAGCCAAAAAGAACGCCTTCGACTCAGGCGAATACAACATCGGGAACATGGCCAACTCCCTGACCCTGGGCTGCGACTGCCTGGGCGAGATCAAATACTTCGACGGCATCACCGCCGACAGCCACGGCAACCCCCTGACCATCGAGAACGCCATCTGCATGCACGAAGAAGACGACTCGATCCTCTGGAAGCACTTCGACTTCCGCGAAGGCACCACCGAAACCCGCCGCAGCCGCAAACTCGTCATCTCCTTCATCGCCACCGTCGCGAACTACGAGTACGCCTTCTACTGGCACCTCTTCCTCGACGGCAGCATCGAGTTCCTCGTCAAAGCCACCGGCATCCTCTCCACCGCCGGCCAGAAACCCGGCGAGAAAAGCCCCTACGGCCAGACCCTGAACAACGACGGACTCTACGCCCCGATCCACCAGCACATGTTCAACGTCCGCATGGACTTCGAAATCGACGGACCCACAAACGCCGTCTACGAAGTAGACATGGAAATCCCCGAACACAACCCCACCCACACCGCATTCAAAGCAGTCGACCGGCTCCTCGAAACCGAACAGGCAGCCATCCGCAAAACCGACTCCTCCAAACACCGCTTCTGGAAGATCGCCAACCGCGACAGCCGCAACATCGTGGACGAACCCGTCGCCTACCGCCTCATCCCCACCGACGGCATCCAACTCGCCGCCGGCGACGAGTCCTACGTCAGCAAACGAGCCCAGTTCGCCCGGAACAACCTCTGGGTCACCGCCTACAACCGCACCGAACGCTTCGCCGCCGGCGAATTCCCCAACCAAGCCACCGGCGCCGACGACGGCCTGCACATCTGGACCCAAGCAGACCGGAACATCGTGGACCAGGACCTCGTGGTCTGGTACACCTTCGGCATGCACCACGTCGTCCGCCTCGAAGACTGGCCCATCATGCCCCGCCAAAACATCGGATTCATGCTCGAACCCCACGGATTCTTCGACCAAAACCCCACCCTCAACCTCCCCACCAACGAAAACCGAACCCAAACAACCAACACCGAAACATGCTGCACCACCGACAAATAAGCCCGGCCCAGCTTCAGGGAAGCAAAGAACCAGGCATCTGAGCTAAAGCTGGAAAACGAACAACCCTCAAACAGGCGGTCCCCGGTGCTGTAACCAAAGCACCGGGGACCGCCTGCACCTAACCCAAACCCTGTAGCGAGAGTGTGATCCGCGTGTTCAATATCCCCGCAATTACCTGGACCCTCACAGCCGTCCTGCTGCTCAGCGGAAGCTACCACCTCCTGCAGGCCACCAAACCCGACCAACTCATCGAACGGGTCAACAACAGCCTCCACGCCCTCATGAACCTCCTAATGGCCGCCATGCTCTGGAACCTCGCACCCTCCACCGTGCTGGCCCAGATCGCCGTCCTCACCGGCGCAGCGCTCTGGTTCATTATCCAGGCCGTCGCCCGGCCCGAATTCAAAATACTCTGCACAGGCAGCCTGAGCCGCCTGAAATGCGTTTACCACAGCGTCAGCATGGCCGGCGCCGCACTCATGATCACCATGATGACGAGCCACATCACCCCCGGCGCCGCAGAAACCATGCCACTGCCCAACGCCCACCACGCAATGCCCCTGCTACCCCGCGCCACTGCCACCGCAACCCTCGATCATCTACCCAGCCTCGCCACCCCGCTGACAATCATCTTCGCAACCGCGGCGCTGATCTTCATCGCCCTTCTTCTGCGCACCCGGAAACCGGCAACCACGGAGCCCAAAAAGACCGCCCACTCCCCCCGGGAAAAACACAGCCTCGAAGCCCTCGGCGCCGCCATCATGGCCCTCATGTTCGCCACCATGGCTTAGGTGTTGATCCCCAGTGAACACTGCGGGAGGCCCCGGCACCAACCCACGGGGAGGTTGATCTTGAGACTGACTTCCGGCCCGGCCACCCGCCGTCGGGTCCTACAAGCGAGGCCAAAGGATCTGTTATGTCGTGGTTAATCCTCATTCTTTCCGGGTCGATGGAGGCCGTCTGGGCCGCCGCCCTGCACCGGACCTTCCAAGCTTCCGGCCGGCGCCGTGTCCCGCCCGCGCTCCTCTTCCTGGTCTCCGCCGTCGCCAGCATGGGCGGCCTCGCCCTCGCCATGCAGTCCATCCCCACCGGAACCGCCTACGCCGTCTGGGTAGGCGTAGGCGTGGTGCTGACCTCCGCCTACGCGATCATCACCAAAACGGAACGTCCGACGACGGCCCGCCTCCTGCTGCTCACCGGCATCGCCGCGTGCGTGGTTGGCCTCAAGGTGGTGGCGTAATGACCAAGCGTTCCGTCGCCTGGCTGCTGCTCCTCGCCTCCGCCGTACTGGAAGCCGTGTGGGCCACGGCGTTGGGCAATTCCGATGGTTTCACCCACCTGCTGCCCACCTTTGTCTTCGCGGTCACGGCCACCCTGAGCATGACCGGCCTCGGCCTGGCTATCCGCAGCATCCCGCTCGGCACCGCCTACGCCGTCTGGGTGGGAATCGGCGCTGCGCTGACGGTGGGCTGGGCGATGGTTACCGGCGTCGAACCCTTCAGCCTGTTGAAGGTACTATTCATCGCCGGGATTGTGGGCTGCGCGGCCGGGCTGAAATCCCTGCCTGCAGTCGCCACGTCCCCTGCCGACCGTTCCGACACCAAGGTGCCCGCCTGAGGCCGCGCTGGTTCAGACGCCGGCTTTGAGGAGAAGTGCGTCAATCATCATGAAGAACTGGGCGCGATGATCGGCGGCCTTCGGGTCGGTCATGTATTGAATGGCCGCTCCGTCGTAAATCATCAAAAAGATCCTGACCAGCGTAGCGAACTCCATGAGGCACTGTTCGCCGGTGTTTTGGGCGGCGGAAGCGAACATATTTCCGAGCTCCACTTCATAGGCGGGATAAATCCTCCCGGCCAGCGGGCTGACGGCGGCATTGCGTGTTGCCCACAAAATGAGTTCAATCTCAGAAAGTATGCTTTCGGGCTCTTCCTCAAGGGCGCGCCAGTAGCCTTCGGCTACTTGTTCCACAGCCTTGCGAAGGCCTAAATGGACCGGGACATCGCTTGAGAAGCGGCTCAAGTTCTTAAACCAAGCCTCGGCAGCCGCCTCCATCAGCTCTTCTTTGTTGCTGAAGCAATAGTGTGCTGTAGCCAGTGGAGCGTTAGCCTCCTTGGCAATGGCCCGGATGGTCACGGACTGAACGCCCTCACGACGCATAAGTTCAACTGTCGCTGAAATCAGCTGTTCTTTTCGATCTTCAGCGGATACCCGCATAGCTCACTCTCCAGTCTCCCGATTTCGGCCCGTCAGGGACACTTCCTCAAGACTATTGCCTGTGCGTTCGAAAAAAGGCCCAGGCCCTTCGTCAAGAACGGTTGACTTGAACATTCGTCGTGTACCAGACAAGCTTCTTCCTTATTGCGTGCCGACATAGAGCAAGGGTTGCAACCAGTAGGGCGCGCCTCAGCGGGCCCTGCGCCGCTGCTCCTGCACCCAGCCCCATCCACGCCGGGCCCAGTCCGAGGGTTTGCCCTCGATCAGCAGCTTTCGCGTGTGGATGTCCAGGACCAGGAGGTAGAACGTGAACAGCAGCGCCGTCACGAACGCCAAAGACGACGCGTCAATGGCCAGCTCTACAAAGGACCAGACCGAGAGCTGGTCTTGCGCGCCGAACACCACAAAGAACGTCACGCCCACGTAGAGGCACCGGATCTGCCAGTCGTTCCGGATGCCGGTGGCAGCCAGGAACGGCACAAACCAGAGAATGTACCAGGGCTGGATGATAGGCGAAAGCATGACGACGGCGGCGAACGCCAGGGCCAGCCGGCGCACCGCCCGCGAGTAATCGCCACGGAACATCAGCAGCAGCACGAGCCCTATAGCCGCCCACTTCATGCCCGTTCGCAAAAGGTCCGCGATAGTGCCGCCCGGCAGTCCCAGCACATTGCCGAGGAACTCGACCTGCTGCCCCAGGAACCCCGACGGCGAATACCCGGTGTACCCCGGCGTCGGGTCCATGATGGCCCACACCCAGCCCAACCCGAGGTTGTAGGGGATCCCGCTGACGGCCAGCACGGCGAAACTAATCCCCGCCGTCGCGCCCCAAATAAGGAACTTCCGCGTCCACGAGGCGGCAGGCCCCGCCCACATCACCCCGATGAACGGGAGCAGCAGCACGGTGATCGGCTTGATCCCGATGGAGGCGGTGACCAGCAGGATGCCGGCCAAGTAGCGCTTCGTCGCGGCGAAATAGACACCGGCGACGGCGAGGCCCACCATCAGCGCGTCGTTGTGGGCGCTGGCCACGAAGCTGATGAGGAACAGTGGGTTGGCCACCGCGATCCAGAGCGCCCGCGCGCCGTTAATACCGTGCAGTTCTGCCAGCTTCGGCACGTAGATGACGCAGAGCAGAACCCCGAAGCCGGCGATCAGGCGGAAAAGCAGCACGGACACGTCGGGCTGGGCCCCTGTCAGCTGCACAACACCGCGGGCGAGCCACAGGAAGTAGGGCCCGTAAGGGGTCCTGTTCTCTGCCCAGGCCGGGTCCGCGCCAAGGGCGAACCAGTTGTTGAGTGTGGAGATGCCCACAGTGTAGGGATTTTGCCCCTCCATGACCAGGCGGCCCTGGCCGGTGTAGGCGTAGACATCGCGGGAGAAAATGGGGACGGCCAGCAGGAGCGGCAGGGACCAGGCGGAGATGGCTATGACCACCGACCGCAGCGAGTGTTCGCCCCAGTCACCCAGCCGCTGGCCCAGCCTGAGCCAGGACCGCATCAAGAGCATGGCCCCCACCGTCAAAAGCACGGTGGACAGCGTCACGCCCCAGCCCTCGGTCCGCAGGGCGATGACCACCGGCTGGCGGATCATGGGTGAGCCGTTGGCGATCCAGCCCGTTCCGATCGAGCCAACAAACATCATGAGGGCGCCGAGGAACCCCTGCCCGGTGGCGACGTATACCCGGGGCTTCGTGGGGGGAACTGCGGCGGTCGCAGCAGACTTCGGGAACTCCGCGCCGGCGGCTGTCTTTTTCGACGGACCGGGGAAGTTCTTCGAAGTGCTGATGTGCGAACCGCCTGCCGTCATCTCTTGTGTGGTCCCCTACTTATGTTACGGCGCTGGCTGGACTAGCTATAGGCCGGTCTACAACCCAGCCATTTTAGCAGTTGGGCCGCGGCCTGCCCCAGCATGCTGGGAGCGGACGTACCCCCTGTTACGCAATGAGGCGTCGCGCAGCTCTTTGCACGCCGCAGCGCCCGAAGCCTGCCGCCGTTCGGCGAGCGGCTGTAGCGGTATCCGCGACCAATTGAATATACCGTCGCGTTGCGGTCAGCCAGCTATAGGGAGTGCTGCTTGGTCGCATTCGGTTCGGAAGGCACCGCGAACTCCGTCCCGGTTAGGCTGGACCCACCACGTACGCAGAGCGTGACCTGGGAGCAGCGGGCAGGGTTGTAATGAGCTGGCAGAGCCAACATGCGACCGAAGGATGCCCATGACTCACCACCAGATGACCGCTCCCAGCACCGCTGGAGCCACCCGATGATGGCTCCAGGCAGCCTCACATCCTCTCGCAAGAGGAGGAACCGGATCCACCACCCGAGGTTTGTCGTCGGTGAGCAGGTCAGCTTCGCCGAAGGAACACTCACCGGCACCGGGGTTGTGGATGCCGCCACGGCGGACTTCTCCATCATCTGGGTCTGGACCGATGACGGCGGCGGCCGAAAAATGTTCCTTCAGGGCCACGGTGCGATCGTGAAGTCCGCAAAGGACTCCAGCACCCGCTGCTGATAAATGCTCGTGAGGAAGTTTCAGTGACGCGGCCGCAGCTGATCGGATCACCTCAAAGTTCCCCTGACGACGGAGCAATGCACGCCGAATATGGAACCGTTACAGGCCCGGCGTGCGGATAATTCGCCGCTGCGTGGCCAGGGCTATAGCGGACGTCCGGTTGTCCACGCCGAGCTTGCCGTAGATGTGCACGAGGTGTGTTTTGACGGTGGCTTCGGAGATGAAGAGCCGCCGGGCGATGGCGCGGTTGGTCAGTCCGGTGGCCAGCAGTTCAAGGAGCTGGACCTCACGGGTTGTGAGGGCGGTTTCCGGGCTGCTGATCCGAGACATCAACAGTGCCGCAACCTTGGGCGCCAGCGCCGTCTGGCCGGCCGCCGCCGACAACACCGCCTGGCGGATCTGTTCCGGCGGGGCGTCCTTGAGCATGTAGCCACTGGCGCCCGCCTCCACGGCAGCCAGGATGTCCGCCTCGGTGTCGTACGTGGTCAGGATCAGGACCGGTGGCGGGGATTCCAGCTTCCGGATCGCTGCCGTGGCGGTAACACCATCCATCCCGGCGCCCATCTGCAGATCCATCAGCACCACGTCCACGCGCTCCCCCAGCGTCCGCAGCCGTGCGAGTTCGCGCAGCGCAGCGTCCCCGTCGGCGGCCTCGGCAGCCACGCTGAAGTCCTCGAATTCGGTCAGCATGGCGCGCAGGCCCGCGCGGACCACAGGGTGGTCATCCACCAGCAGAATGCGGAGCTCCCTCATCAGTTTTCCCCTCCCAGGCCGGGCAACTGCTGCCCGGGTATCGCCCCGCCTGTGAGCGGCAGCCGGACGGCGACGACGGTCCCCTCGCCCGGCGCCGTCTCCACGTCCACCGAGCCGCTCAGCTCGCCCACCCGGGCAGCGAGCGAACGCAGCCCGAACCCACTGCCGTCCGCCCGGCCGGCCACACCGGAACCGGGCGCCTCCGGCACAAATCCCGCGCCGTCGTCGTACACGTCCAGTGTGACCTCGTCCCCGAGGAACGCGAGGGTGACGACGGCGGTGCTTGCCTTGGCATGAAGCCGGACGTTGGACAGGCTGGCCTGGGCGGCCCGGAGCAGGGTGACGCTGTACTGCGGCGGCAGCTCCGCCGGGTTGCCCACCAGCTCGAAGCGGCAGCGGAGTCCGTCACCGCGGGCGGCCGCCATGGTTTCGGTTTCGGCGCAGAGCCGCTGCAGGCTCTCCGGTAGCGACGACTCCTGGAGCTGCGGCGAGGTGAGGCCGCGGACAAAGCTGCGGGCCTCCGCGAGGTTTTCCGACGCCGTCTGCTGCACCAGCGCGAACCGCTCGGCGGCGGCGGCAAGATCGCCGCTGGCCAGGGACTTCTCCGCCGCCCGCGCCACCAGGACGATGCTGGACAGGCCCTGCGCGAGGGTGTCGTGGATTTCGCGGGCCAGGCGCTCACGTTCAGCTGCGACACCGGCGTCGTGCTGGGTTTTGGCCAACTCGGCCCTGGTGCGCCGGAGTTCGTCCGCGGCCAGCCGCTGCGCCTCGCTCTCCTCGTAGAGAGCGCGGTATGCGAGCCCGGTGACCACGGCGAAAACGGCACCCAGCCCCGGTCCCAGGACCATGGGCACGGTGGGTGACGGCAGTCCGCTGGCCACCCATTGCGAGGCAACAACGGCGGCCGTCATCGCGGCTATGGTGAGCAGCGCAATCCTTTGCGGGAGGACGTGCAGGTGGAGGAAGAAAAGCGGAAAGGCGACCCAGGAAAACTCGGCGCTGCCCGCGAGGAGGATGCCCCACAGCACCGTGACAAGGCCCAGCCAAGGGGCGGCGTAGGGGTGCGGGTTGAAGCTGGAACGGCCGGCGGCGAAGCGCTTTTCCAGGATGGTGCCGGCGAGATACGCGGCCGCCAAGGCAAGTGCGAGTAGGGACCAGGCAAGGCGCTGGCCGGCTGCCGCGCCCTCCGCGCCGGCCGCCAAATGGAGCCGCAGGATGGCAACCAGCAGCAGCACGGCAAAACTGACATGAAGCGTCACCCGCAGGAACCGCAGGATGGCAGCCCCCGACGTGGTGGTCTGTGGGTCCGCGGCAGGCATTTGATCAGCTTATGCGCCGGCGGGGGCGTACGGATCAACCAAAAGGTTGACCGCCCCGTCAGCCCTTTGTCCCACCCGGCTCAACCAAGTCCCCGATGTGGGTTGGGACGATGCGCCGGAGAGTGGAATCAGAAGGAAATCCACCCCACTGAAGGAAGTACAACGTGTTTCTCGCTATTCGCGATATCCGGTTCGCCAAGGGCAGGTTTGCCCTGATGGGCGGCGTGGTGGCCTTGGTGACACTGCTGTTGGTGCTGCTGTCCGGGCTCACCGCCGGGCTGGGCGACCAGTCCACGTCCGCCATCGGGAAGCTGGGTGCCGGGTCTGGTCCTGGCTCCGGCGCTGAGGCCAAGCCGGTGGACAGCATCGTTTTTGGCGCCCCGGGCGCCAACCAGCCCACGGCGTCCTTCACCGAGAGCGAGGTGACGGCAGCGCAGGTGGACAGCTGGAAGGGCACCGCCGGAGTGGCCCGGGCCGAGGCCCTGGGTATCAGCCAGTCCCGCCTCCAGGGCGGCGACGGCGGCACCACCAACGTGGCGGTGTTCGGTGTTGCCGAGGACGGGCAGCTGGCACCGTCGCCGGTCAAGGCGGGGTCGGTGGTGATCGGCGCGACCGTCGCCGCAGATCTCTCGCTCTACGTCGGAGACACGGCCACGGTGGGTGGCACTGAAGTGACCGTCACCGCCGTCGTGGATGACCAGTGGTATTCGCACACCGGCGTGGTGTGGACAGCGCTGCCCACCTGGACCGAGGTGGCGCACCTGGCTCCGGCTGCCGGCAGCACGCCGGGGAACACGCCGGGGAACACGCCCGTGGCGACCGTCGTGGCGGTCACCTACCAAGACGGCGCCGAGGTGGACGAGGAGTCCGCCAATGCGATGGCGCAGACAGTCAGCACCACCCGCACAGGATCGTTCCAGGCGCTGGGTTCCTTCAAGAGTGAAAACGGGTCGCTGATGCTGATGCAGGCATTCCTCTATGGGATTTCGGCGCTGGTGATCGTGGCGTTCCTGACGGTCTGGACGGTTCAGCGCACCCGCGATATCGCAGTCCTCAAGGCCATGGGCGCGTCCGGAGGTTACGTGCTCCGCGACGCCATGACCCAGGCCGCCATCGTGCTGCTGGCCGGTGCTGGCCTGGGCGGGGTGGTCGGAATTCTGGGCGGGTTCGCCGCAGCCCAGGCGGCGCCGTTCCTGGTCACGCCAGCCACCACGCTGCTGCCCGTGCTGGGAATTGTGGCCTTGGGCATGGCGGGTGCCGCGCTGGCAGTCCGCAAGGTGACCACCGTCGATCCGCTGATCGCTCTCGGCGGCAACTAACTCCTTTTTCACCCTCCGAAAGGTACTTTCCATGTCTGTCACACCTGCACTCCTGGCCACGCCAACTGCCGGCTCCGTCCTGGCCCGCCCGCCGCTGGCCCTCACCAACGTCACCCTCGAATACCCGGACGGCGGCGGAACCGTTAAGGCCCTGGACAGCGTCAGCCTCCAGGTCGCGGCAGGCCAGATGGTTTCGCTGGTGGGCCCGTCCGGCTCGGGCAAATCCAGCCTCCTGGCCGTGGCGGCAACCTTGGTCCGCCCCACCAGTGGGGACGTGGTCATTGACGGGACCAACACGGCGGGACTGAAGGACAAGGAACTGACCGCGCTGCGCCGGGAGAAGGTGGGCATCATCTTCCAGCAGCCCAACCTCCTGGCCTCCCTGACCGCCGTCGAGCAGTTGATGATCGGCCACCACCTGCGCGGCAAGTCCCTGAAGGCCGCGCGTTCTCGCGCCGTGGAACTCCTGGATCTGGTGGGCCTGACCGGGGCCGCGGACAAGCGTCCGCATCAGCTCTCGGGCGGGCAGCGGCAGCGGGTGAACATTGCCCGAGCCCTGATGGGCAGTCCGAAAGTACTGCTGGTGGACGAGCCGACGGCGGCGCTGGACCACGCGCGCAGCGCCTCCATCGTCGGGCTGCTTCGCCGGGTCACGGACGAGTTCAAAGTGGCCACCGTGATGGTCACACACGACACGGAATTCGTGCCGCTGACCGACGCCGTCGCCGCAATGCGCGACGGCGGTTTGTCTGCCCCGGCCGTACCCGGCGCCTTGCTTAATGCCTTACCCAGTGCCGGGGGCGCGGAGTAGGGTTCCGTCATGGACATCATCCTGGTACCCGGTTTCTGGTTGGACGCCTCATCGTGGGAGGAGGTGACGCCTGCCTTGGAGGCGGCCGGGCACACAACCCATCCGCTGACGCTGCCCGGCCTCGAATCTGTGGATACACCCCGGGCCGGCATCAGCCTCCAGGACCATATTGCCGCCGTCGTAAATTTCGTTGATGACCTCGAGGGGAAAGTGGTCCTCGTGGGGCACTCCGGCGGGGGCGCGATCATCCACGCGGTGGCGGACGCGCGGCCAGACCGGGTGGCGCGGAACATCTACGTGGACAGCGGACCCCTGGGCGAAGGCGGCGCCATAAATGACGAGCTGCCCACTGACGGCGACGACGTGCCGCTGCCGCCGTGGGAAGGATTCGAGGACGCCGACCTGGTGGACCTCACCGACGAGCTCCGCGCATCTTTCCGGGCCCGCGCCATTCCGCAGCCCAAGGGTGTGGCCTACGGCCGGCAGCGCCTGCATGACGTCCGCCGCTACGACGTCCCCGCCACGGTGATCGCGTGCGAATTCCCGTCATCGCTCCTGACCGAATGGATCGACGCCAGCCACCCCTTCACGGAGGAATTGGCTCGCATCCGAGACATCGAGTACGTGGACCTCCCCACCGGGCACTGGCCCCAGTTCACCAAACCCGTGGAGCTTGGCCAGGCGATCCTGGCGGCGGTCGAGCGGGCGGGGTAAGTTACATCCGCCCGATAACACTTGGGCTGCGCCGCCTGCTGACCAGCCCGAGGCAAAGGACGGCCGCTGCCGCGGAAACGGCTGCAACTATCCCGAACGGAACGGCGTCGGTGGCGCCGCCGATGCCCACCAAGGGAGCGGCGATCCCTCCGAAGGCATACCGGGCCAGCCCCAGCAATGAGGAGGCCGTCCCGGCGATGTCGGGATAATCCTTGAGTGCCAGCGAGGTGGCCGGCGGGCTGGTCACAGCCACCCCGCTGACCATGGTGAAAAGGGACAAAATAATTGCAATCAGCGGCAGGTGCAGGAGCGCCGTCGCCAGCAGCCCCAGGGCGCCGGCCGCAGTCATGATCAGGCCCACGGTGGGAGTCCCCCGTTCGGACCACCGTTCGGCGAGCCGGCCGGCCATGAGCCCGAAAACCATAAAGCCCAGGAAGATGGTCAGCAGGCCAAGCACAATCGCCAGGGGGCACCCCACGGGCGTGGCGGAGCGTCATTTTCGCTCTAATAGCGTTTATGTACGTTTCGGCGGAATAGGACTAAAATACAGTCATGAGTGAGATGACTGTGACCGACGCACGCAGCCGGCTTTCGGAAGCGGTTGATACCGCGCGGGTGAATCATGAACCGGTGTACCTTACACGCCGGGGACGCCGCGTGGCCGCTTTGATCGACGCCGAGGATCTCGCCCGCTTGATCGAGGCTGCCGAGGACCTGGAGGATCTCCGCGCGGCGAGCTCTGCGCGGAACGAAATGGCCGAGACGAGCAACGGCCCCGTGCCTTGGGAGGAAGTCAAGGCGGAACTGGGCCTGGCGTGAGCTATGCCGTGCAGCTTGCTCCGGCCGCTGTCAGGCAGTTGCGCAAGCTTCCGCCCGACGCACGCCTACGCATCCAAGCCGCCATCGAACTGCTCGCCGCGACGCCGCGTCCCCCAGGAGCCAAGAAGCTCTCCGGAAGCAGCGGCGACTGGCGTGTCCGTACCGGCGACTACCGGATCATCTACGAGATCCGGGACGCACAGCTGATCGTCTTGGTCGTTGCCATGGGCCACCGGCGCGACATCTACCAACATCAGGGTTAAGAGCGTGCGCCCAACTGCGTCGGGGCCGGGCCTGGAGGGCGTGGATCACGCCCATAGTGTGCAACGCTGGATACATGGATCTGGAGGTGTCACCCGCGCTCACGATTCCCGCGTCGGAACTCCGCTGGCGGTTCTCGCGCTCGTCCGGGCCAGGCGGTCAGCACGTCAACACGACGGACAGCCGCGCCGAACTCTCGTGGAACATCGCCGGCTCCGCCGCCCTTTCGGACGACCAACGGCAGATGCTGCTCACGCGCCTCGGGCCACGCCTCGTTACCGGAATTGTAACCGTGGCCTCCTCCGAACAGCGCTCCCAACTGCGCAACCGCGAGACCGCCCTGGCCAAGCTCACCGAGCTGGTGGCAGAAGGCCTGGCACCCGAAGGCCCCAAGCGCCGGGCGACCAAACCGACCCGGGGTTCGAACCGCCGCCGCCTCGCCGCCAAGGAACAGCGGTCGACGACGAAACGGCAACGGCAACGGCCGTCAGCCGAGTAGCGCCGCCCAACGGTCCCGCTGGCGGGACCAAGTCGCGATCCCGCCGTCGAGCCTATCCCTGCGGGTTTGCGCCCGTTGTGGCTGAGGCGGATCCGCCGGCGCGGCGGACCCAGGTATACGCAGCCCAGATAAACAGCAACAGCGCCACGAGGACCAGCCCGGCGTGGCCCAGTTCGAGCTCGGCCAGGAATGTGGTCACCGGGTCGGTGAGTCCGAGCATCGCGTGCAGTACGCCGGCGATGGTGATGATCGAGATGAAGAGGGCAGAGGCTGCGGACACACCGGTGATGACCATGTTGAAGCCGATACGGCGCCGGGGGTCCACAACGGCGCTTCGGTACATCTTCATCATGGCGACGCCGTTCACCGTGTCGCACAGCGTCATCGCCGCCATGAAGCCGAAGGGCAGGGCCATCAGCGCGACCGGCGAGATGCCGGCGAGGGCGGCCGTCGCCGTGAGGAGCAGGAACGCGATGGTCGAGGCGGTGTCGAAGCCAAGGCCGAAAAGGAAGCCCAGGACAAAAATGTCGCGTGGGCGGTTTACCCGGGAGAGCGGCTTGTCGAGCAGGCGGGCCACCAGACCGGTCGGCGCGAGCGCCTCGCGGGTGACGGTTGCACCGTCCTTGACCCGGCGGTACAACAAGGCGGTACGTCGGAACGCGGCGGCGTTGTAAACGCCGATGGTCAGCAGGAACAGACCCGAGACGGATGCCCCGGTAATACTCAAAACCATGTTCGCCGGCGATCCGTCATTAAGTGCATCCTGAATGATGCCGGCACCGCTGACCACAAGTACCCCGGCAAGCACAACCACCATGCTGTGCCCCATGCTGAAGGCGAAGCCCACGCTGACGGGGCTGCGGCCCTGGGCCGCGAAGCGGCGGGTGGAGTTATCGATCGCCGCAATGTGGTCCCAGTCGTAGCTGTGCTTCACACCGGCAAGGTAAGCGGTGATGAGCAGGCCGAGCACCACAGGGTTGTGGTTTGTCCGCAGGGAATCGGCCAGCAGCGCGAGCATCACCCCGTGAAGGGCGGCGACAGCCGCGAAGGTCACCGCCAAGCGGCGGGCTGTCGGGAGGGCTTCCCGCTCGTGGTGGTTCAAGACGGCTTTCATTCAGTACTTTCGAAGGTTAAGGCGGGGCTGGCCGTGCCAGCGGAAGCGCAGGAAATCGATGCCGGCGCGGATGACTGCGTCCAGCGGCTCGGTGGCGTGGGACAGGGCCCGGATGGCCAGGCCGCCGTCGAGCAGTGACATGCCCAGATTGCACGCGCCGGCCAGCGGCAGCAGCTCCTCATGCAGCTCGTTCAGCAGCGCGGCATCGACACGGGCATCCATGACCAGGAGGGAACCGACGTGGGTGTAGTCCTCGAGGAAGGCCATGCCGTCTAGCGGGGCGGCACCGGTCAGCGGGCGGATCAGCAGGTTGTCGAGCACCGCCAGGCGCCCGTTGACCGAGATCTCGTTCCGCAGACGAATCTCGTCGTAGCCGAACAGGGCGCCGTCCGGCGACCAGCCCGGGGTGACGATCTCGGCCATCACCAGCGAGGCGCTGCCATCCATCTCAACCACCGTGGCCTGCCGGTAGGTTGCCCCGCGGTAGGCGATCAGCGGGTCCGGCAAACATTCCAGGCTCGCGTTGGGGCCGAGCCGGATGTGTGTCCGCTGCTCGGCCCGGTTCCCGGGCGTGCGGTAGACCTTCGTCGCGGACTGCGTGGTCAGCAGGAGCCGGGCCCCTGTCTCCACGGCGATGTCGATTTCATACTCGTCGCCACCGACGTACCCGCCCCCGGGATTGACCACCACGTAGCAGACCTGGCCCGTGTCATCGAGGTAGTGCGGGCGGAGAATACGAAGCGCCCCCTGGTGGTACTGGCTGGTGGCGATGCAGCGGTCGCCCCGCACACCCACGGTGAGGGCGAGCGTACCGGCGAGTTCGACGGCGGCACGGCGCACCGGGAGTTCCGGCGCCGGTGCACCCGTCACTGGCGGAGATCAAGCATAAGCACGTCGCGCCTGATCCAGTTGATGACGTGCTCCAGGCCTTCGTCGGTTTTGAGGTTGGTGAAGCAGTACGGCTTGTTGCCGCGGAACTCGAGCGTGTCCGCTTCCATCACGGAGAGGTCGGCGCCCACATACGGGGCCAGATCCTTCTTGTTGATGATGAAGAAGTCGGACTTGATCATGCCCTGGCCGGCCTTGCGCGGGATCTTCTCGCCCTGCGCCACGTCGATGATGTAGATCGAGAAGTCCACAAGCTCCGGGCTGAACGTGGCCGAGAGGTTGTCTCCCCCGCTTTCGATGAAGACGACTTCGAGGCCGGGGTGGCGCAGCCGCAACTCCTCCACAGCAGCCGAATTCATCGACGTGTCCTCCCGGATGGCCGTGTGCGGGCAACCGCCGGTTTCGATTCCGATGATGCGGTCCAGGGGCAGGATCCCGTTGGCCGCGAGGATCTTGGCGTCCTCGATGGTGTAGATGTCGTTGGTGATCGCGGCCATCGAAATCTCGGCGCTGAGGTGGCGGGTCAGGCGTTCCACGAGCTGGGTCTTGCCTGCGCCGACAGGACCGCCGACGCCGATTTTGATGAGTTTCATGGTGCTCCTTGCTACGTAGTGGGTGCGGCGAACCGCGGACTGCTAAGACATAAACATGCGGACGCGCTGGCGTTCGTGGCGCATCTGGGCGATTTCGAGGCCGGGGGCCGTGATTCCGAAGTCGTCGGCATCGAGTGCCTGGATCCGGCGGACTGCGTCCATGATCTTCGGATGCGTTCCCAGCAGGACACGCTGCCCGGCATCCTGCCCGATAGGGATGGCCCGGATGGCATTTTGGGTCAGGGAGGTGACTGCCGTGAAGAGATAGCTCGCCAGCAATTCCTCCAGCGGGACGCCCAACTGCCGGCCGGCAACGCCGAATGCGACAGCCGGATGCCCGGCGCAACGCCCAGATCCGACGTCGGCCGCGTAGTCCGCGAGCCCTGTACCCGGCGCCACGGTTCCGGCGATGGCCAGCATCCGTGCGCCCATCTTGGTCCCTGCTTCGCGGACCTCCCGGGGCAGTGCCGCCGCGGCGATCATCCGGTCGACCCTGGCCATCTCGTCCACTGAGGACGCCTCGAACGCGAGGCGCAGGGCGAATCCGTCACTGTAGGTCAGTTGGATGCTCACAAACTGGCCCAGCCAGCTGGCGAAGCTCGCTTCGCCGTCGATGAGCCCGCGTTCCAGGAACGTCTCCATCCCGAAGGAATGACTGAACCCGCCCGTGGGGAGCGCAGAGTCAGAGAGCTGCAACAGCGGCAGCAGGTACGACGGCGGCTCGTTCACGCGCTCAGTGGGTGTGTTCGGCATGGCGGAACGGCACAGGCACCACACGTTCCTGGCGGGAGTACGGCACGCCCGCGTGGACCAGGTAGTCCTCGATCGTGTGGTCGTACTGCACCACCATCACGTCGGCGCCATACTCGCCAGCGGCGTCGAAAAACTGCGCCTGCATGTGCCGGTTGCCGAGGTTGTGCGCCACGACCCCCATTTCACGGATGCTGCGGGCGGCAATAACAAGGACGTCCGTTGCCAGGGCTGTCACCACGATGACCGTTTTGTGGTCGCGGAACAGGATGTCGCCGTTGCGGAGATCCCGCACCGGGCCTGCGGAATCGCTGAGCCGGATGCCCAGCTCACGGCCGTGGTCCGTGGTCACACGCTGGATTTTTTTGACGAGTTCCGCGCTCGGCAGCAGGACCTGCTCCTCGTGGAGGCCGGCCAGCTCGCCGTCGGGGAGATCGTGCCGGTTGGCGATGATGTGGTCGATGATCATATATGCCCCCTTAGGGATATGTGGCTAAAAGAGGAAGTAGCGCTGCGCCATGGGCAGCACTGTCGAGGGCTCGGCCGTGATCGGCTCGCCGTCGACAGTCACCGAGTAGGTTTCCGGGTCGACCCCGATATCCGGCGTCGCGCCGTTGTGTTTCATGTCTGCCTTGGTGAGGGTGCGGATCCCGCTCACCGGCCGGATCACGCGGCGCAGGCTCAGCTCTTCGGGGACTCCGGCAGCGATGGCGGCCTGGGAAAGGAAAGTGATCGACGAGGTGTGTACCGCGGTGCCGAGCGCCCCAAAGTTGCCGCGCAGGGTGCGTGGCTGCGGGGTGGGGATCGAGGCGTTGGGATCCCCCATAACGCTCATGACCGTTTGCCCGCCCTTGAGCACGAGCTCGGGCTTGACGCCGAAGAACATCGGGTCCCAGAGCACGAGGTCGGCGAATTTTCCCTCCTCGATGCTTCCGACCGAGTCGGCGATGCCGTGGGCGATCGCCGGGTTGATCGTGTATTTGGCGACGTAGCGCTTGAGCCGGACGTTGTCTCCCACCTCGGGGTCGCCGTCGAGCTTTCCGCGTTGGCGCTTCATGGCGTCCGCTACCTGCCAGGTGCGCAGGACCACCTCGCCCACGCGGCCCATGGCCTGGGAATCGGAGCTGGTGATGGAGAAGATGCCCATGTCATGCAGCACGTCCTCCGCCGCGATGGTTTCCTTGCGGATCCGCGAATCCGCGAAGGCCACGTCTTCGGGGATGTCCGGGCTCAGGTGGTGGCAGACCATCAGCATGTCGAGGTGTTCGTCGATGGTGTTGACCGTGTACGGCAGGGTGGGATTGGTCGACGCCGGCAGGACGTTGGGCAGCGCCGCTATCTTGATGATGTCCGGAGCATGCCCGCCGCCGGCGCCTTCGGTGTGGAACGTGTGGATGACGCGGCCGCCGATGGCACGGATGGTGTCTTCGACAAAACCGCACTCGTTGAGGGTGTCGGAGTGGATGGCCACCTGCACGTCATACTCATCGGCAACACGCAGCGACATGTCGATCGATGATGTGGTGGAGCCCCAGTCTTCATGCACCTTCAGCCCGATGGCGCCGGCCCGGATCTGCTCCGCGAGGGGCTCGATTGCGCTGGCATGGCCTTTGCCGAGCAGGCCGATATTGATCGGCAGGTTCTCCACCGCCTGAAGCATGCGTGAAATGTGCCAGGCGCCCGGCGTCACGGTGGTGGCCTTGGTCGCGTCGCTCGGTCCGGTACCGCCACCGATCAGGGTGGTAACCCCCGACGCCAGCGCCACCGGCACCTGATCGGGACTCACAAAGTGCACGTGCGTATCGATGCCGCCCGCGGTGAGGATCTTGCCCTCGCCCGCGATGATGTCTGTGGCAACGCCGATGGTGATGTTCACACCCCGGGAAATCTGCGGGTTGCCGGCCTTGCCGATTTTGAAGATGTGCCCGTCCCGCAGGGCCACGTCGGCCTTGTAGATGCCGGTGTAGTCAAGCACGATCACGTTGGTGATCACGGTATCCGGGATGTCGTCGTCGCGGACCAGCTGCCCGTTCTGGCCCATGCCGTCACGGATGACCTTGCCGCCGCCGAACACCGCCTCTTCACCGTAGTTGGTGTGATCGTGCTCAATTTCGAGGAACAGTTCCGTGTCGGCCAGGCGAACGGCATCGCCCGTGGTGGGGCCGTAGAGGTCCGAGTACTGTTTGCGGCTCAGTTCGAAGCTCATTTGGTGTCATCCTGAAGGGAGATCAGTCCGCGGCTCGGCTCGAGCGGTCCGTTGATGCGGTCCCGGAACCCGTACACCGCACGATCGCCCGAGAACGCGAGCAGGTTGACTGTCTTTTCATCCCCGGGCTCGAACCGCACCGCGGTACCTGCCGGGATGTCCAGCCGGAAGCCGTAGGCCGCCTCGCGGTCGAACTCGAGGGCATCGTTCACCTCAAAAAAATGATAATGGGAGCCCACCTGGATGGGCCGGTCGCCGCGATTGATCACGGCGAGGGCGCGGGGAATGAGGCCCGCATTGCAGGTGATGGGCTCCGGGCGGAGGATGTATTCGCCGGGTTTCATGGGGTTCTCCTTCGCCTAGCGAATGGGATTGTGCACGGTGACGAGCTTGGTGCCGTCCGGGAACGTCGCTTCGACCTGGACGTCCTGGATCATGTCGGCGACACCTTCCATGACATCTTCCCTGGTCAGAATGGTGGCGCCATAGCTCATGAGGTCCGCCACCCGGCGTCCGTCGCGGGCGCCCTCGACCAGCTCGTACGTAAGAATCGCGACGGATTCCGGATGGTTGAGCTTGAGTCCGCGCTTCTGCCGCCGTCGTGCGAGGTCGGCAGCAACCACAATCATCAGTTTTTCGCTTTCGCGTGGCGTCAGATGCATTAAAGGCTCCCAATCATTCGCGATAAATCGCGAGCTCCCACTCGTTATCTACAACCGGTCAAAAGGCGACCGGGAGGCCCGTGGATGACTGAAGACTATCAGAATCCCGTAGGGAAACACCCCGGGCGACCGCGGTCGAATCAACGTCACGCATTGTGACCAGGTTGAGCGAATTCCTCCTGCCGGGCTTTCCTGATTAAGCCAGGCAGGCCCGAACGGCTCAGCCGATGATCGCCAGCACAGCCCCGGCGCTCACAACGGCGCCGGCGTCTGCGCGGATCCCGGTCAGCGTACCGGCGCGGTGAGCGGTCACCTGCGTCTCCATCTTCATGGCCTCAAGAACGACGATGGCGTCCCCCGTCGAAACTTCGGCGCCCGGCTCCACGAGCCACTTCACCACAGTCCCGGCCATATCTGCACGCAGCTCGCCGGGATCAGCGGCGCCAGCCCCGCCGTCGGCAGCGCCATCCAGACCAGCCCCATCCAAACCAGCCCCGTCAAGGGAAACACCGGCCGGAACGGCCGCACCGGAGCGCGCCCAGCCATCCAGCAGGTCAGCGGGAAGGCCGACGGCGAGGCGCCGGCCGTCGATGTCGACGGTAATGGTGCGCCGCTCACCGTCCGGAACGGACGTGCCGAACTCCGGATCCGCCGCGATGGAATCCGCGAAGTCAGTCTCGATCCAGCGTGTGTGAATGCCGAGCGCGGTTTCGGAGATGAAGTCCGGCGCCTGGACAACGGCCCGGTGGAACGGCAGGACGGTGGCCACACCGGTGATCTCCATTTCCGCGAGGGCGCGGCGGGCACGGCGCAGTGCCTGCTGGCGGTCGGCTCCGGTGACGATCAGCTTGGCCAGCAGGGAATCGAACTGCGGCGCCACGATGGAACCGGAGCGGACCCCGGTGTCCAGGCGGATGCCGGGACCCGTCGGGCCGCTGAAGGTCGCGATCGTGCCGGGCGACGGAAGGAAGCCCCGGCCCACGTCCTCGGCGTTGAGCCGGAATTCAAACGAGTGGCCGGACGGCGTGGGATCGGCGGTGAAGCGCAGCGGCTCACCTGCGGCAATCCGGAACTGCTCCTGGACCAGGTCCACGCCGGTGGTCTCCTCGGTGATGGGGTGCTCCACCTGCAGGCGCGTGTTCACCTCGAGGAACGCGACGGTACCGTCGGCGGCCACCAGGAACTCCACCGTCCCGGCCCCCGAATAGGAGGCTTCGCGGCACACTGCCTTGGAGGCGGCGTAAATCTGTTGGGTCTGCTCTTCGGTCAGGAAGGGTGCGGGGGCCTCTTCCACGAGTTTCTGGTGCCGGCGCTGCAGCGAGCAGTCGCGGGTGCCCACCACCACCACGTTGCCGTGCTGGTCCGCCAGGACCTGGGCCTCCACGTGGCGGGGCCGGTCCAGGTACCGCTCCACAAAGCACTCGCCGCGACCGAAGGCCACCACCGCTTCGCGGACCGCGGAATCGAAGGACTCCTCGATCTGGTCCATCTCGCGGACCACTTTCAGCCCGCGTCCGCCGCCGCCGAAGGCCGCCTTGATGGCAATCGGCAGGCCGTGCTCCTCGGCGAACCTGCGGACCTCCGCGGCCGAATCCACCGGGCCGTCGCTGCCGGCCACCAACGGGGCACCGGCGCGGACGGCGATCTCGCGCGCCGTGATCTTGTTGCCCAGCTGGAGGATGGCCGCCGGGGTGGGTCCGATCCAGGTCAGGCCGGCGTCGAGGACGGCCTGCGCGAATTCGGCGTTCTCGGACAGGAAGCCGTAGCCGGGGTGCACCGCGTCCGCCCCGGACTCCGCGGCCACGCGCAGGAGGTTGGGGATATCGAGGTACGTTTCCGACGGCGAGTTGCCGCCCAGGGCGTAGGCCTCGTCCGCGGCGGAGACGTGCAGGGCGTCGGCGTCGATGTCCGCGTAGACGGCGACGGACTCCAGTCCGGCGTCTTCGCAGGCGCGGGCGATGCGGACGGCGATTTCTCCGCGGTTGGCGATCAGGACCTTACGCATCAGATGCTCACTTTGTCTGGGGAATGTTCGGGGATGCTTCGGAAAAGCTGGTGGGCAGCCCGTAGCCGGGAGCCCAGCGGAACCGGATGGACCCGCCGATCGGGACCTGGGCTGCGAGGTCCAGCTGGGAGTCGACCACCACGGCGATCACCGGATAGCCGCCGGTGATCGGGTGGTCGGCCAGGAAGAGCACGGGGAGCCCTTCCGGCGGGACCTGCAGGGCGCCGGCGACGGTGCCCTCGCTGGCAAGTTCGCCTTGGCGGGTGCGCTGCAGCGGGGTTCCCTGCAGGCGCATGCCGACGCGGTTGGACTGCGGTTTCACTTCCCAGTCCTGGCCGCAGAAGGACGCCAGCGCTGCGGCGTCGAACCAGTCGGCGCGCGGGCCGGGAACGACGTCGAGCACGGTGACACCGGCGCCCGGGAAGTCCGGCTGCAGTTCCGGGTGCCCGACGACGCCGGATTCGGCCTCCCCGCCGGCGGCGAAGAGCTGGCCGGCAGCCAGCGGTGCCGGGCCGATCCCGGACATGGTGTCGGTGGAACGGCTGCCGAGCACCGGGGCGATGTCCACGCCGCCGCGGACGGCGAGGTAGCTGCGGAAACCGCTCTGCGGCGCGCCAATGGTCAGCGTTTCGCCGTCGAGCAGGGCGAAGGGGGTGGCGATCGGGACGGTGCGCCAGGCCGGCTCGAGGTCATCCCCGGACGGCGACGCGATGGTCAGGTCCGAGGGGGCACCGGCGACGGCGAGGACCTGGTCCCCGACTGCCTGCACCGCGAGGCCTCCCGCGACGGTTTCGATGGCGGCGGCCGACGGCGCGTTCCCGACGAGGCGGTTGGCCCGGCGCAGCGACGCCCGGTCAAGCGCGCCGGCGGCGGAGACGCCCAGGCCGGAGTGGCCGTACCGGCCGAGATCCTGGATCAGGCTCTGCAGGCCTGGCGAAACGACCCGCAGGCCAGACGTCATGTCGGAAGCAGCAACCTCGGCGGGGCCTCCCGGGGCCAGCGACACGGCGTCCCGGACCGCGCGGAACTGGACGCGGTGGCCGGGGGCGGCCAGGGCGGGCTGCTCCCGGTCCAGGTCCCACATGGCGGCGCCGGTGCGGCCGATCAGCTGCCAGCCGCCGGGCGAGCGTCGCGGGTACACGGCGGAGTAGTTGCCCGCCAGCGCCACCGATCCGGCGGGGACGGCGGTGCGCGGCGAGCTGCGCCGCGGCACCTCGAGGGCCTGGTTCTCCCCCACCATGTACCCGAAGCCGGGGGCGAAGCCGGCGAAGGCAACGGTCCAGATCTGCCCGGTGTGGGCTGCGATAACGCCCTCGGTTCCGAGGCCGGTGAGCTCCCCCACTTCGGCGAGGTCCTCGCCGTCGTACACGGTGTCGATGACCACCAGCCCGCCGTCCCGCTGCACAGGCGCGATGAGGTCGAACCGGAGCAGCCGCGCGGCGATCCGCCGGGCCGAGACCGGCGAGTCCGCCGTGACCAGCACGGTCTCGGCCGCGGCGAGGACGTCCAGCTGGCCCGGCAACGGGTTCTCCAGAAGCAGCGCCTGCAGTGCCAGCACGTCCTGGGTTCCGGTGAGCTCGGCGAGCACGGCGCGGGTTCCCACCGCCCGCACGGAACGGACTTTTTGTACTGCCGCTCTTTGTACTGCCAGGGTTTCCCCCGCTGTCTCAATCATCAGCTACCTTCATCGTTGCCGCTGCTTTGGTCTGGATCCGCGTCGCTTAGGCGTGGGCGAATGCGGCCGTGCCGATGCCGGCGGCGTTCAGGGCCTCGCGGACTGCGGCGGCCATGGTGACGGCTCCCGGGGAGTCGCCGTGCACGCAAATGCTCTCTGCGCGGATCTTCAGGATGGAGCCGTCAATGGTTCGGACGGCGGAATCGGAGGCCATCCGGAGGACATGCTCCGTGACCTCCGCGTGGTCGTTCAGGACCGCTCCGGGCAGCGTGCGGGACACGAGGGTACCGTCCGGGTTGTAGGCCCGGTCCGCGAACGCCTCGGTTACGGCGCGGAGCCCGGCGGCCTCGGCCAGGCGGAGCACTTCCGAGCCCGGCAGGCCCAGGATGGGCAGGTTAGGGTCGACGGATTTTACGGCGTCGACGACGGCTTTCGCCTGCGCGGTGTGCGCCACGATCGCGTTGTACAGGCCGCCGTGCGGCTTGACGTAGGTCACCTTGCCGCCTTCCGCGGCGGCCAGGGCCTGCAGCGCGCCGATCTGGTAGACGACGTCGTCCGCGAGTTCGATCGGGTCGATGTCCAGGAAGCGGCGGCCGAAACCCGCGAGGTCGCGGTAGCCGACGTGGGCGCCGATCACGACGCCGGCGGCCACCGCCTCGCGGCAGGTCTTCCGGATCACGCTGGGGTCGCCGGCATGGAATCCACAGGCCACGTTCGCACTGGAAACCGAGCGGAACATCGCCGTGTCGTCTCCCAGGCTCCAGCGTCCGTAGGATTCGCCGACATCGCTGTTCAGGTCGATGGTTGCCATTTGTGATCCTCGTCTCATGGGGTTCCTCTATCTAGGATGCACCAAATCCCGGAATTGTTCAACAATTCGTCAATTCCACGATGTGACGATCGTGTAGATTCGCATCTATGACGAGCGCCGACTCAGGATTCCCTGGCATTCCCGGCTCAGCCCCCGCCGGAAGCGGCAAGGCCTCCGGCAAGGCCAGCGCGACCCTGGGGCCGGCGGCCCGACTGCGGGTGGCCACCCCCTCCGTGGCGGACCGGGTCGCGGCCGAGCTGCGGCTGCAGCTGGCGGAAGGGCTGCTGCTGCCGGGCGCGCGGCTGACCGAATCGACCATCTCCGAGGAGCTGGGCGTTTCCCGCAACACCATCCGCGAGGCCTTTGCCGAGCTCGCGGCCGAGCGGCTGGTGGTCCGGCATCCCAACCGGGGCGTGTTCGTCGCGACCCTGGGGCCGGGCGAGATCCATGACGTCTACACCGTGCGCCGGTTCATCGAGGTGACCGCGATCCGCGGCGGCGGAAGCCCCGAGCGGGTGGCCGCTGTCCGTGCGGCCGTGGAGGAAGGCAGGGCCGCGGCGGCAGCGGACGACGAGGAGGCCCTCGGTAGCGCGAACCAGCATTTCCACGGGGCCATCGTGGCGCTGGCCGAGAGCCGGCGCCTCAACTCGATTATGGCCCAGGTGCTGGCCGAGATGCGGCTGTTCTTTCACAAGGCCACCGTGGATGCGCACTTCTACCGCAGCTACCTCGACGATAACGAGGAAATCTTCAAGGCCCTGGAGGCCGGCCAACTGGACCGCGCCGGGGACCTGCTGCTGGCGTACCTGAATAATTCGGAGGAGAAGCAGCGCGCCGTCCACGGCGACTGAGCGACCTTACCCCAGGGCCGAGCAGTTCGCCGGGACCGGAACAGTGTCTTTAGAATTGTTGAACAATTCCTTGCGCAGATTGTTCAACAGTCGGTACAGTTGCGGGAGACAATCGTTGTGACGCCAGTCACCCAACTGTTGGGACCCCCATGGAATCCACCACCGTCAAGGCCGCCCTCAAACCGGCCGCCCGGCGTTCCGCCCTGCTGGGCGCCATGTTCCTCATGGCCACCAGTGCCATCGGCCCGGGGTTCATCACCCAGACCACAGCCTTCACCGTCCAGCTCGGCGCCGCCTTCGCCTTCGCGATCCTGGTCTCCATCCTGGTCGACATTGCCGTACAGGCGAACGTCTGGCGGATCATCGGCGTCTCCGGCCTGCGGGCCCAAGAGCTCGGCAACAAGGTCCTTCCCGGCGTCGGCTGGTTCCTCGCCGCGCTCGTCTTTGTGGGTGGGATCGTCTTCAACATTGGCAATATCGCCGGAACCGGGCTCGGCACCAACGCCATGATGGGGCTGGATCCCAAAATCGGCGGGGCCGTGTCTGCCGTCCTGGCGATCCTGATCTTCCTCAGCAGGAGGGCCGGCGTGGCCCTCGACCGGATCGTGGTGATCCTCGGTGCCCTGATGATCCTGATGACGCTGTATGTGGCAGTGGTTTCCGCGCCGCCGCTGGGTGAGGCCCTCAAGAACACTGTGATGCCCGAGAAGGTCGACTTCCTGGTCATCACAACCCTCATCGGCGGAACGATCGGCGGCTACATCACGTATGCGGGTGCCCACCGTATGCTGGACACCGGCGTCACCGGCGTTGAAAACGTCAAACAAATCACACAGAGCTCGATCGTGGGGATCCTGGTCACCTGCGTCATGCGCATCCTGCTCTTCCTGGCCATCTTCGGCGTCGTCGCCGGCGGTGTGGCCCTGACCGGCAGCAACCTGGCCGCCTCCGCGTTCCAGGCCGCAGCGGGAGATATCGGCATGCGGGTCTTCGGTGTCATCCTGTGGGCTGCCTCCATCACCTCCGTGATCGGCGCGGCGTACACCTCGGTCTCCTTCGTGACGAAGTCCAGCACCAAAGCCCGCACCCGCTCCCTGATCACCGTCGGCTTCATCGGTTTCTGCACCGTGGCCTACCTGCTGATCGGCCAGGCCCCGCAGCAGCTCCTCATCTTCGCGGGTGCCTTCAACGGCCTCATCCTCCCCGTCGGTTTCGGAGTGCTGCTCTGGGTGGCCTGGCGCCGCCGGGACCTCATGCAGGGCTACGTCTACCCCAAGGGCCTGCTTGTCATTGGCATCGTGGCCTGGCTGCTGACCTTGTTCCTTGGCTACAGCTCGCTGACCAGCCTGGCCAAGCTGTGGGCCTAGAACCCCTGAAACTACGTGAGGTGAACGTGCCGTCCACCGTCGGCCATCCCGCAAACCCGGCAGGGCTGCTCCCGGCGGAGGCGAGGGCCCTGTTCCGCGGCGGTCTCGTGACGCCCACCTCCGGCTGGAGCAGCGGTTACGCGCAGGCCAACCTGATCATCGTGCCCAAGGCGCAGGCTTTCGATGTTCTGCTGTTCGCGCAGCGCAACCCCAAGCCCTGCCCTGTCCTGGGCGTGCTGGATGCCGGCGCGACCTCCGGTGCACTGCTGGCCGGAGGGGATATCCGCACCGATGTGCCCAAGTACGTGGTGTACCGGGAGGGCCGGAAGGTCGACGAACCAACCGACATCACGGACCACTGGCGCGATGACCTCGTGACATTCATTGTGGGCTGCAGCTTCACCTTCGAATCCGCCCTCCAGGACAACGGCATCCGGGTGGCCCATATCGACCAGGGAGTGAACGTGCCCATGTACCGCACGTCGGTCCGCTGCGAACCGGCCGGACAAATGGCCGGCCCTCTGGTGGTCTCCATGCGGCCCGTTCCGGCCTCCCAGGTGGCCGACGCCGTCCGCATCACTTCCCGCTATCCGGCCGTGCACGGTGCGCCGGTCCATGTGGGCAACCCCGCCGAACTGGGCATTGCGGATTTGGGCCTCCCGGACTTCGGCGACCCGGTTCGGATCCCGGACGGGCACATCCCGGTCTTCTGGGCGTGCGGGGTGACACCGCAGGCTGCCGTGATGGAGTCCCGGCCGGCACTGGCCATTGGCCATGCCCCGGGGCACATGCTGATTACGGACGCACGGGACACCTCGTACCAGGTGCCGTAGGCTACTGGGCTCCGATTTGCGCCAGAAGTTCGTGCTCGGCAACATCCAGGTACAGGCGCAACTCTGCCGCGGCCTCTTCCCGGCGGCCGGCGTGCAGCAGCGCTACGAGGGCGGCGTTGCGTTCCACGTACTGGCTGTGGAAGTCCGACGTGGTTGCCATGGCGTGGAAAACCAGCCGCATCTGGGCGAGGACCTTGTCCATAAGTTCATCTACTGACGCACTCCCGGAGAGCGCCACCAGCGCCTTGTGCAGGTCCTGATTGGCATCGGCCATCTCCGTCACGGCCCCCGCGCTCAGGGCGGCGCGGGCCCGGTCGATGATGGCATCGAGGGCATCCAGGGTCTGTGCGGGGCATTCCCCCCACAGCACGGCCGCCGGCTCGATCAGCCGGCGGACCCGGTAGATTTCACGGACATCCTCGGCCTGGGGCGCGGACACGAACACGCCGCGATTGGGAATGCGCTGCACCACGGACTCACCGGCGAGGACCGTGAAAGCCTCCCGCAGCGTATTCCGTGAGACGCCCAGGACCTCGGAAAGCTTCTGCTCGGAGAGCTTCGTTCCAGGGGCGATTTTGCCGGCCGAGATACGCGAACGCAGCACTGCAGCCACCCACGATCCGGTGTGGGCGTGGGTGGCCTGGACCTCGTCGGAGATCCCTTCGAGCGCGGCATTCATCGGCATGGATCCAATCTACAGAAGAAGCGGGGACTCCCCGCGCCGCTTGCACCGCCGGCGGCGCATAGGGGTGCTTAGGCGGAGGGTACGGAGTTATGTCTGCACACGCGAACGGCCGCCGCGCCTCTCCGTAATGGCAGAGTCGCAGCGGCCGCCGGCTGGCTGCCTGTAGGGGCTATTTGGTCGTAGCCGTGGTGGTCAACCAGGCTCCGGTGCCGGGCTCGCTGACCGCGGCGATCCGCACTAGGTATTCGGTTTTCCCGAGGAGTCCCGTGATCTTGGTGTTGGGTGCGGTACTGACCCCGTCACCGAAGGTCCTCCAGTTCACCCCATCGGTGGATGTCCCAATCAGGTAATCGGTGACGGGAAACCCGCCATCGGAGGCAGGCGCGGTCCAGGACGCCAGCAAAGACTTACCCTGGACCTTTACTACGGCACCGCGGGGGCCTTGGCATACGCGTATGGCGTGTAATCGTCGGCGACCGCTGTGCGCGCCGCGTCGGTGTCAGTGGGACCAGTCGGCAGTGCGGCGACGGAGAGGTCGGCGGTGATGAGGCAATGGCGACCGAAACCACAAGGTTTATCTTTGGAATGCGTTCGGGAGGCTGGTTCAGTACCGGTTTCCGGCGCTGCTTCCGGGTTTGCCGCCTCCGGCTCAGGCGGGGCCTGTTGTGCTTGCGCGAACCACGAGTTGGGCCGGGTAGATCACGGGTTCCAGCCGTAATTCCGGGTTCTCGATCCCGCAGATCAGCAGTTGCCCGGCCGCCACGGCCATATCCACCATCGGCTGGGTCACCGTGGTGAGGCTGAGGCCGTTTGACGCCGTAAGCGCGTGGTTGTCGAAACCCACCACCGCCACGTCCCCGGGCACGTCCCGGCCCTGGCCACGAACAACTTCGATCACGCCCAGCGCCATGAGGTCCGACGCCGCGAAAACGCCGTCCAACTCCGGCATGTCCGCGAGCAGGCGTCGTGCAGCGTCCGTGCCGCCCGCCGTCGTGAAGTCCCCGTGGATGACGGGGCCGGCCTGCAGGCCGGCCTCAAGCAGTCCCTGCCGCCAGCCATCCAAGCGGTCCGCTGCAGCGGGCATGTCGGCCGGGCCGGCCACGGTTCCAAGCCTCGTGCGTCCAATGGACGCGAGGTGGCGGGCTGCCAGGCGGCCGCCCTCAAAATTGTCCAGGTCCACAAAGGGAACACCGAGCTTGTTATCCCAAGGCCTGCCAATGAAAACAGTGGGCAGGCCCGTCGTGCCGAGGGTCTCCGCCCAGTCGTCGGCACGGTGGTGGGAGACCACAATCGCGCCGTCCACGTGTCCGCCGCGCAGGTACCGGAGGGTCCTGGCCGAGTCGTCACCTGCCCGGGACATCAGGAGCACCAGCTGCATGTCGGTGCTGCGGAGCGCTTCATTAACGCCGGTAATGACAGCAGCGAAGAAGGGATCCATCATGACGCGCGCATCCGGCTCGGGAATTACCAAGGCAATTGACGAGGTCCGGCGGGTGACCAGGCTGCGTGCCGCCCGGTTAGGGGTGTAGGCAAGCGCTACGACGGCGGCGTCCACGGCCGCTTGGGCTTCCGGGCTGACCCGGGAACCGCCGTTGATGGCCCGCGAGGCGGTCGAGCGGGACACGCCCGCCGCCTTCGCAAGGTCTTCAAGGGTAGGGCTCGGCCTCGCCGGTTTTGGCCGGACACCCCGGTGGATCTGTTCACTCATCACCTTGAGAATACGACATCCCCGGTCATCCCACGTGCGAGCCCACCTTGCTGGGCGGTACGGCGTTCGTCGCCGCCACAGTTGCGTACCAGAGGCCGCTGGCCTTGGGTATCCGCTCCAGGGTCTCGTAATCTACCCGGACCAGCCCGAACCGCTGGTGGTACCCGTAGGCCCACTCGAAGTTGTCCAGCAGGGACCACGCGAGGTAGCCGCGGACGTCCGCGCCGGCGTCGATCGCCTCCCGCACCGCGCGTAGGTGTGCGTCAAAATAGGCCAGCCGGTCCTGGTCGTCGACGAAGCCGTCGGCGTCGGGGGTGTCCGGGTAGGCGGCCCCGTTTTCCGTCATGTAAATCGGGATGCCGGCCGGACCCGTGTACTCCCGCTGGAGCCGCGTCAGC
This sequence comes from Pseudarthrobacter sp. NBSH8, assembly GCF_014217545.1. Taxonomy (NCBI): domain Bacteria; kingdom Bacillati; phylum Actinomycetota; class Actinomycetes; order Micrococcales; family Micrococcaceae; genus Pseudarthrobacter; species Pseudarthrobacter sp. NBSH8. The sequence continues at coordinate 99,368 of NZ_CP043178.1, read as the reverse complement.
AGCCGAAACAGGCCCTCGGGCTGGACCTCCCAGCCCATGCCGGTCACCGGCAGCCCGCGCGGCACCGAGTGCACACCGTCGGCGGCGACGAACGGCGATACCGCGGGCCGGCTGGCGGACTCCGGCGCGGCCTCCGCCGTCGTCGTCACGGTTTCCGGGCGGTCCGGCTGTTCGGCCGGGGACACCGATCTGGTGAGGGCTTCGCCCTGGTAATAGTTGACGCCGAGCAGGTCCAGTGCCGCTGAAATGACGGCCAGATCGCCTTCCTGGACAACAGCGTCGAAGCCGAGCCCGGAAACATCGTCGAGCACGTCCGCGGGGTATTCACCGCGGAGGAGCGGATCCAGGAAGATCCTGTTGTGCAGCCCGTCGATGCGGCGGGCCGCGTCACGGTCGATGGCGGAGTCGGGATCGGCCGGATCCGCAACCGTGAGATTCAGGGTGATGCCCAGTTTTGCGTCCGGGTCGCGCCGGCGCAGTTCGGCAACGGCGAGGCCGTGGCCGAGCAGCAGATGGTGAGCGGCGGAGAGCGCGGCTGCCGGTTCCTGACGGCCCGGCGCGTGGACACCGGCGGCGTAGCCAAGGAACGCTGAGCACCATGGTTCATTGAGCGTGGTCCAGATCCGCACCCGGTCGCCGAGGGCCTCGTGCATCACGGCGGCGTAGGCGGCGAAAAGCCGGGAGGTCTCCCTGTTGGCCCAGCCGCCCTCGTCCTCCAGGGCCTGGGGCAGGTCCCAGTGGTACAGCGTCAGCCAGGGGGTGATGCCTGCGGCCAGCAGTTCATCCACCAGACGGGAGTAGAACGCGATCCCCTCCGGGTTCGGCGTTCTGCCGTCCGGCATGCAGCGCGCCCAGGACACGGAGAACCGGTACGCCTTAAGATGCAGCGATTTCATCAAGGCGACATCCTCGGCGGTGCGATGGTAGTGGTCGCATGCGACGTCGCCATTGTGGCCGTCGGCGACCGCCCCGGGAACCCGGCAGAAGGTGTCCCAGATTGAGTCTTTCCGGCCGCCGAGGTGGGCGGCCCCTTCTATCTGGTAAGCGGCAGTGGCCGCCCCCCACAGAAAACCCTCGGGGAATGAGAGCGGGGTGGTGTTCATCCTTTTACTGCTCCTTGCATGATTCCGGAAACGAGCTGGCGGCCTGCGGCGACAAATAGCAGCAACAGCGGAACGGTGGCCAGGACTGCTCCAGCCAGGACCACCGAGTAGTCCACAAAGTGTGCGGCCTGCAGCAGCTGCAACGCCACCGGCAATGTGGGATTTGAGGGGTCAAGGACGATGAATGGCCAGAAGAAGTTCGTCCAGGTGGCTACGAACGTGAACAGCGCCAGCATGGCAGCGGCCGGCCGGGCGGCCGGGAATCCTATGTACCAGAAGGACTGGATCATGGAAGCGCCGTCCATCCGCACCGCCTCGATGAGCTCGTCCGGGAGGGCGTCCCGCAGATACTGGGTCATCCAGAACACGCCGAAGGCCGTGACAACACCGGGAATGATGACAGCCCACAGCGAGCCGGTCCAGCCGAGCTTGGACATCACGATGAACAGCGGGACGACGCCCAGCTGAGTCGGGACGGCCATAGTGGCGACCACAAAGACCAGGAGCACCTTGCTCCCCCGGAACCGGAGCTTGGCGAAGGCGAACCCGGCGAGTGTGGAGAAGGCCACGACGGAAGCCGCCGTCACGCTGGAGACGATGAGGCTATTGCCCATGGCTTTCCAAAACGGGATGCTGTCGAAGACTTTCGCCGCGTTGGCAATGAAGTTCCCTCCGGGCAGCAGCGGTATGCCGCGGCTCAGGACTGTGTTGTCATGGCTGCCAACGAGGAAGGACCAGTAGAGCGGAAAGAGGGACGCGAGCAGCACAGCTCCCAGGAAACCGTAGGTCAGGAATCCTGGCCGGCGCGTGCCGGCGGAGCCCGTTTTTCCTCCGGCGCCGGGCCTCCGCCGCGCCGCGGCCCGCGCGGCGCCCTTGCCTGCGTTCTGTTCGATCATGGGGATGGAGCTCACTTGCGGCCTCCCTGGCTTGCGATGCGCTTGGTGATGACGAAGTTGAGCAGGGCTATCAGCACGATCATCATGAAGAGCAGCCACGCCACGGCCGAGGCCCTGCCAAAGTTCCGCTGGCCCCAACCGAGCTCCCAGATATACATGGTCAGCGTCTGCCACTGCCTGTCCGCCCCGCCCAGCCCGGACTGGTCGAAGACACGCGCCTCGTCGAAGATCTGCAGTCCGCCGATGGTGGACGTGATGACGACGAAAATCACCGTCGGCCGCAACATGGGAACAGTCACGGAGAAAAACTGCCGCAGCCTCCCGGCGCCGTCGATGGTCGCGGCCTCGAACACGTCCCGCGGGATTGCCTGCATGGCCGCGAGGAAGATGAGCGCGTTGTAGCCCGTCCAGCGGAAGTTCACCATGGTGGCGATCGCCGTATGGCTGGCGAGCGAATCAGAATGCCAACGGACCCGGCCAAGCCCCAGTGCTTTCAAAATCTCGTTGATCAGGCCGAACTGGTCGGCGAAGAGATTGTTGAAGATCAGGCCCACCGCTACAGGTGCGACGACGAACGGCACCAGGATCCCCATCCGCCAGAATGTCCTGGCCCTCAGATTCGCGTCCAGCACCGCCGCTATTACCAGGGCAATGACGACCTGGGGAACGGAGGACAGGAGGAAAATGCTGAGCGTATTGCCAACAGCGTTCCAATAGTAGGGCTGCGACAGGACGAAGCCGTAGTTCTCCAGTCCCGTGAACTTCCCCTGCCCGCCGATTAGGTTCCAGTTGTGCAGCGAAACCCAGCCTGTGTAAATCAGCGGAAAAAGTCCCGTGATGGCAAACAGGATGAAGAACGGGGAGATGTACAGATAGGGGGAGAGTTTCACGTCCCACTTGGAGACCTGCTGGGAGAGCGCCAGACGCCGAACGCTTTTGCTGCCGCCCGGCGGCGGTGGCACATCGCCGCCGCTCCGGGGCTTGACCTGGTCCGTAACCGTCATCGTCTACAGGGACTTTACGGCGGTGACGAACTTCTCCCAGGAGGAGGCGGCGTCGTCCGTCTTGTCGACGTCCACGCGGGTGAGGGCCTGCTGCATGGCGTCATTAATAGCGAAGAACTTGGTGCCCTTGAACGGGGTTACCTCAACGGCCTTGGCACGTTCGGCGAAGATCTGGCCCGTGGGTGCGCCGTTGAAAAAGGTATTCGTCTGGCCCAGCAACTCGCTGCTTTCCAGTGCCTGCTTCTGGCTCGGGAAGGTGCCCTTGGCAGTGAAGGCCTTGACCTGCTGCTCGGGGGCGGTCAGCCAGCCGGCCAGTTTCTTTGCCTCGGCCTGGCTGTCACTTTGTGTGGGGACAGTAAGGTAGGAGCCGCCCCAGTTGCCGCCGCCGCCGGGGAAGACGTTGGCGACGTCCCAGCCGGTAACTCCGGCCGCGTTGCCTTCAATGACACCGAGCATCCAGCCCGGGCAGAGGGTCGTCGCGAAAGCGCCTGTCTGGAATCCGGAGGCCCAGTCATCGCTCCACTGGCCGAGGTGGGCTGAGAGCCCGTCCTCCGCGGAGGCTTTCAGGACCTGGTTGTAGGTGTCCTTGACCTTCTGGTTTTCCGTGGCGATGACGGTGCCGTCCTCCTCCTCATAGACCTTCTTAAGCTGGTTGCTCATGCCCTGGTAGATCGCCCCGGCGGAGTCGAACCAGGCAGAGTCCGGGTTGGCTGCCTTGAACTTCTTGCCGGCCTCAAAGTAGCTCTCCCAGGTCCCGCCCAGCATCTTCGCAACTTCCCCGCGCTCGGTGGGCAGGCCCGCTTTTTTGAGCAGCTCGGCGTTGTAGCAGACCGCCTCGGGCCCGGAGTCGGTGCCGTAGCCCAGAAGCTTGCCGTCGGCGGTCTTCGCAGCGTCGGCCTTCCAGTCCAGCCAGCGTCCTTCGACAGCCGGGTCGGTCAGGTCGGTGAAGCGGTCGGGATATTGGAGCAGCTCGGGCAGCCAGTCCACCTCAACGGCTTCAATATCGGACAACCCGGACCCGGCTGCCAGCCGGGTGGTGAGGTTATCGCGGGCTTCGTTGGTGGTGGCCGCCTTCTTGTGCTCGATCGTGACGTTCGGGTTCAGCGTTTCGTATTCTTCAAAAAGCTTCTCGTAGCCGAACTCATTAAACGTGCCAACGGTCAGGGTCACCGGCTTGGAACCGGTGGCCCCGTCCGCGCCGGACTTCTCGGGGGCGGATGAACCGCAGGCCGTCAGCGATAGGGCCAGGCAGGCGGCCGCAGCGGACAGCACAGAGAACTTGTTTGGGTTTTTCACAGGGAAGACTCCTTCGTCAAGATTCCATCCGGTTCACAGCGCCGGAAGTCGCCGTGGCCGGAGGGGGGCAGCCGCACCGTCTGCGGGCTGGGCGATCCGCGTGGGAGCGCTCTCACCGACATGGTGTCCCACCTCACATCGGCTTGTCAAGGCCGGGCTCCTCCGGGGAAACAAACCCTTGCCCGGGGCCTGGGGCGATGTTACGCTCCAGTGTGGGAGCGCTCCCACTATGGTGGTGACCCAGTCGGGATCAACCGTCTTTGCCGCCGAATGCGACGAAACCCGCCCTCAGAGAACAGGACCAGCAATGCCGCTAGCCCATTTCCCCGCTCGTTCAGCGGGCACCCCAGCCGACGTTCCGCAGCAGCCGCGTCTCCGGATCCGGTCCATTGCCGGCACTGCCGCACTCCTCATCGGCCTCATCGGCAGCGGCGGCGGCGTTGCGGCTGCCTCTGTGGCGGGAGCGCCGCAGACCCCCACGCCCGCACCCCGCCAGGCCGCCCCGCAGGCGGGCGACCCCGGCTTCGGCCCCAATGTCCGAATCTTCGACCCCAGCATGCCGGTGGCCGATATCCAGGCAACTGTCGACGCCATAGCGGCCGCACAGGTCGACGACGAAATGGGTTCCAAGCGGTACTCCCTTTTGTTTAAGCCCGGCACCTATGGCACCGCCGAGGAGCCCCTCATCGTCCAGGTCGGCTACTCGACCGAGGTCGCGGGCCTGGGCGCTTCACCCACGGATGTCACCATCAACGGGCACGTTGATGTGTACAACCGGTGCCTGACCGCGGACAACTGCATCGCGCTGAACAACTTCTGGCGCTCACTGTCCAACCTCACCATCAACGTCACCGGCCTCGACGGCTGCCGGAGTTCGGCCAACTTCTGGGCTGCCTCGCAGGCCTCCCCCATGCGGCGGGTCAACATCACCGGCGGCAACCTGTCCCTCATGGACTACTGCACCGCCGGACCGCAGTATGCCAGCGGAGGGTTCATTTCCGACTCCAAGACCGGCACCGTGATCAACGGTTCGCAGCAGCAGTATTTCGTTCGTGACAGCAGCATCGGCGATTGGTCCAACGGGGTCTGGAACCAGGTCTTCTCCGGCGTGGACGGTGCCCCGGCGCAGTCCTTCCCGAATCCGCCCTACACCAACCTCGCGGGCACCCCGGTCAGCCGGGAGAAGCCGTACCTCACCGTCGACGCGGCGGGCCAGTACGGCGTCTTCGTTCCCGGGGTCCGCAGGGACTCTGCCGGAACCACATGGGAAAACGGTCCGACGGCGGGCCGCAGTATCCCGCTTTCCGACTTCTTCGTGGCCAGACCCGGCGATTCGGTCAAGACCATCAACTCCCAGCTGGCTCGCGGCAAAAACCTGCTGCTGACCCCGGGGGTCTACGACATCGACCAGAGCATTGAGGTCAAGCGTGCCAACACGGTTGTGCTCGGGCTCGGCATGGCCACCCTCACCGCCGTCAATGGCGCCGTGCCGCTGACAGTCGCGGATGTCCCCGGCGTCGATATCGCCGCCGTCACTGTGGATGCCGGCGAGGTGAACTCGCCCGCTCTGATGCGCATCGGCAAGGTCGCGGATTCTGCAGGCGGCGGCCAGAAGTCACTGAATCACAGCGACCCTTCCAACCCCACCACGCTGCACGACGTGTTCTTCCGCATCGGCGGACCGCACGTGGGCAAGGCTTCGCTGAGCCTGGAAGTCAACAGCGACAACGTGCTCCTGGACCACATCTGGGCCTGGCGGGCGGACCACGGCAACGGTGTCGGCTGGACCACCAACACGGCGGACAACGGCGTCATCATCAACGGCGACCACGTCACGGCCACCGGCTTGTTCGTGGAGCACTACCAGCAGTACAACGTCATCTGGAACGGTGAGCACGGCAAAACGGTGTTCTTCCAGAACGAGCTGCCCTACGATGCGCCCAACCAGGCCGCCTGGCAGCATGACGGAGTCCTTGGCTGGGCAGGCTACAAGATCGCTGATTCGGTCAAGACCCATGAACTCTGGGGCGGGGGGAGCTACGTCTACAACAACGTGGATCCAACGATTCACGCCACCCGTGGCTTCGAAGTACCGGTCACGCCCGGAGTGAGGCTCCGTGGCCTGCTGACCGTCAACCTCGGCGCAGGAACGCTGGACCACGTCATCAATGACACCGGTGCGCCCGTCTCGACGGACGCCGTCGGGGTGCCCAGCTACGTTGCCAGCTTCGGCTAAGACCACGCCGGCGGGCGGGATCCCATGTCCCGCCCGCCCGAGGGCCACGCCTGGCATGCTCTTTGGCCACCCCCGACGACACGCCTTCTACTCCGCGCGGCGCTAAGTTCCTGCCGCTACCGGAGTACCGGCGCGCCAGGAATTTAGCGCGTCGTGGAAAGGTATCCGCGTCGCGGGCGTGACGTGGGCAGCCGCCCCCGCACGGAGGCCACTCCCCAGGCCGTCAGCAGCCGCGGACGCAGATGGGACGGCGGTCTTCAGCCGGTCCGCGGCCAGCTTCCGCTCAGGAGCCCTTGTTAGGGTGCGTGGATGAAACTTCACCTCGCCGCCCTGTCCGCTGTCACCCTCATGATTGCCCTGACCGGTTGCGGCCAGGTGGAGGACGCCGCGAACAAGGCCGTCAGCGACGGCGCCTCCCAGGTCGCCACGGCGGCCGGCAGTGAAGTGAAGAAGCAGGCCTGCGCCCTCGTCGAGGACGGCCTGATCAGTGTCCAGGACAAGGAACTGCTGGGCGGTCTGGTTGCCGGCGCGGAGACCGCGGGCGCCCCCGCCGAGATCACCACCCCGCTGCGCCAGATCGCCGACTCCGGCGACCAGGTTCCGGCCGACTCCGTCAAGGCCCTCCAGGACGCCTGCGCCAAGTAGAGGCCAGATCCTGAAGCAGCGCTTTAGCGCTTGCCCTTTTTGCGTGAGCCTTTGCCGCGGCCCTTGTCCGGATTCGGGGCGTACCGCTGGGCCACCTTCGGCTTCTTAACCGCGGGGCCGCGCCGGTCCGGCTTCGGTTCCTTCTTGGGCTTCTCCTGCTGGGCCGAGGGCTGCCGGGAGCTCGCCGCGGTGCGGCCGCGGACAATCCCGATGAACTCCTCGATGATGTCGTCCGTGGAATCGCTGGGCCAGGCCAGCGCGATCTCCGTGCTCGGGGCACCTGTCAGCCGGCGGGCCACAGTGTCCTTGACGTTGAAATGCCGGGCCACGGACATGGGCAGGATCACCAGGCCAGCGCCGGACGCCACCACCTGCATGGCCGCTTCCGGGCCACCCAATTCGGCGACATCCAGGAAAGTCTCTGCCGACAGGTCGGCCAGGGCCACTTCCTCAAACACTGAAATCTCGTGCCCCTTGGGCGCCACCACCACGGGCTGCTCCTCATACAGGGGAATCACGTTGAGGCCCTCGCGCTCCACCGGAAGCCGCACAAAGCTGAGGTCCGCAGAACCGTCACCTAGTACGGAAAGCTGGGCGCCGTCGTCGGACATAAACGACTCCAGCGGGATGTCCAGCACGCGCTCTTCCCAGCGGCGGATCCACTTGCCCGGGGTCACGCCGGCCACATAGGCGAAGCGGAGCACGCGGGGCGCCTCCTGCTCCGGCGATTCGTCGGGACTGGCGTTCTGCGGGGATTTATTGTCTGCGGGCACGTCTTCACAGTACCGCCCGCGCGGCCCCGCAATACCGGAACTGTTGTTGAAATGGGGCGGGACTGGTACTGAGATGGTGCAGTATTGGTGCCTTTCAGGCGGGCAGCCGGATACCCTTGAATCATGACCTCTGCAAACTCCCAGTCCATGAAGCCGGCCACCGTTGCCAAGAAGCTTGGCATCTACCTGCCGGCAACACCGCAGGAGTTCCAGGATTCAACCATCAGCCGCGCCGATTTCGCCGAACTCCAGACCAACCCGCCGGAGTGGCTCGCGGAACTCCGCCGCAACGGCCCGCACCCCCGCCCGGTTGTGGCCCAGAAGCTGAACGTCTCCATCAGCGGCCTGGCCCGCGGCGGTGTTGAGGAAGCGCTGACGACGGCGGAAATCACCGCGCTGCTGCAGGCTCCCCCGGCGTGGCTGGTCACCGAGCGCTCCACCCACGCCGCCGTCCGTACCGAAGCCCAGCGGGTCAAGGACGAGGCAGCCAAGAAGGACGCCAAGAAGGCCCGCGCCCAGGCCGAGTAGCCGCGCCGTTCATAGGCTTGTTCGCGGATCCGAACCTTGACTGTCCGGATCCGCGGACCAGCCTATGTTGTTTTTGGGGAACGTCAGTCCTGGTGCAACTGCACGAAGTTGCCGCAGCCATCGTCGAAGACTGCACTGATCCCGGACGGATCCTCTGATGGTTCGCCCTGGAAGGTCACGCCTGCGGCCACCAGCCGGCCGTACTCGGGCATCGCCATCAGCGTCTCGAACCCGAGGGTCCCGGTGTAGAACGTATGGGTGCGGCCGGATCCTGGACATGGATGCTGCACATTTTCAGTCTCATGGTCCCAAGCTACCGGCCCGCGGCAGGGGCGGGAACCTCCGGCACGAATCCCGGAAGGCGGCGCAGAAGGTCCCGCCATTGACCCCGGCGTCCGAAGGGGTTGCAATGGAAGGAGCAACCCGGAATCCTGGGCCGGGTCTGACGCGGGGAGGTGCCGCAGTGCCGGCATTCGCAGAATCCGTCCTGTTTGGAGCCTTGCAGCTGGGCTTCTGGGGTGCAGTGCTGGTGTGCGCGGTGGCCGCCACTGTCCTGGCTGTCCGCCGGCATTCGACGCCGGACCCTGCCGTCCACGCCCCTGACCCCGTATTCTGGGACGTTTTTATGGGGTCTGCCGTGGCAATCCCGGCGATCCTCATTCCCACACTTGCGTCACCTTGGTCCGGCGCAATCCTGGCTGTGCTGGGGACAGGAGCGGGCGTGGCCGCGTACCGGGGCAGTCCCCAAATCCTGGCGTGGCAGGAACGCCGCCGCCAGCAAAGGCAGGACGGGCCCGTGCACACCGCGGCGCAGGCTGAACATGACGCACTTCTGGCCCGGTGGAGCCGCTACGAACTGGACCCCGCCTGCTGCATCGACTACCCCGCCATGACGGACGTCCGGCTGCCCGAGACGTCCGCGCTGATCCGCGCCATGAGGGAGGCGGAACAGCTGCGGACCGTGCCGCACCAGGGCTACGCTCCCGCCGTCGCCCGCTTTGGCCTTGCCCTCGCTGCGGCGGAACGGGCTGCCGGGATCCCTGCCGGACTTCCCGCCGTCGGACGTTAACTGCTGTGTCGCCGTCGCTGGAGTCCTGCGACGGGGCGCCGTAGCATCCGAGGATGGAAGCCACAGAAGCGGAAATCCGTGACCAGTTCGGCAGGCGCCTGGAGGATAAGGGGGCTTGGCGGCAGGCCATCACGCTGGCAGCGGCCGGGGAACTGACGGCGCGCTGGCTGGAGGGCAAGAGCGGGTACCAGGCGGCCACCTTTACTGTCCGCTACGACGCCGAAACGGAAGCCATCGCGGCGGAGCTTGCCGCCCTGAACAGGAGCGGGCTGTTCACCAAGGAATCCCAGCCCGGGCTGCGGACCGATGGCTCCGCCCAGCGGCAGTACGTGACCGGCTTCTGCAGTGCGGAGGCGGCCGCGGAACTCCTGGCCCTCTCCACCCGGACTGAGCTGGTGACGGTGGCCCACGCCCCGGGCGAGGCCAGCAGCGCCGCCATCCCGGTTACGCTCGACGGCGGCGAGGTAGTTACCGTCCTCGGCTCCAGCGAGACTCCGGTGGAGGAAGATCAGATCCGGGACTGGGCGGACGAAACCAACGAAACACTGGCCCTGCTGCTCGCTGACTCCTGGTACGTGGAAATCCTGGATCCGGGCTGGGGCCGGAATGACGTACTGCTGCCGGCGGTCCTCGCCGCACTGACAGCCGCGCCGTAGCAGCGGGCGGCCCCAGGCCGTCCCCTAAAGCTCCACCGTGCCGCTTTCGCCGACGCTCATGCGGCTGTGCGTCACTTTGGACTTGACCCACTGGAGGACGGTGGCGGCCGTCCCGCCCGGACTGGTCCAGTATTCTGCGGATTCCGAGTCCACCCGGAGCAGGCACACCTCCGGGGTATCCGGACGAGGTTACCGAGCTTCGGTCTCTGATCGAGCCACCGACTATGGGTAGGATTACGGGCTTAATACCCGATGCTGACCTGCCACAACTCCGTGTGTTGGCCCAGGCCATAGTCGACGCGGCACAATCCAAGGACGTAGTCGCGTTCGTTGAAGCGGACACAGACTTTCATCTCAGCCTGCTTGCCTACTCCGGTAATCAAAGGTTGCTGGGCGTAATCAGGCATCGCCCTGGCCAAGCAGCGCGGCGCCTACAAGGGGCGGAAAAAGACCCTCACGCCGGAACGGGCGGCCGAGCTGGTTCAGCGCGCCGGCAGCGGTGTTCCGAAAGCTGTTCTTGCCCGTGATTATGGGATCAGCCGCGAGACGGTTTATCAGTACCTGCGCCACGCCAAGCTGGAGTGCACCGCTCCCCGGCCGACGCTGTCCGTTCCATGACTAAACCGGCATTTCCACAGGTCAGGACCCGGCCAAAAAGTCCAAGGCCGGTGCACGCGCACGCTCAGGGCCCGATATTTCACCTTCAACTCAGCCGGCATCTGGTCGTTCGCTTACACCAGGTGAACCCCGGAGCAAGGAGCTTCTCATGCACCACGTCACCGAGGATCTTCCCGCGGGACTGCTCGACCCAGGAGGCCAATGCATGCAACTCATGGCGGTGGTCGGCCCGTCCGCAGGGTTACTCCCAGCTTAGTGCTGGTGCCGCCCGAGCCGCTCCTCTGAATCCGATGGGTCCTGATACGTGCACATCTGGTGGGCGGACAGCTTTCCGGGTTCGTCCTTAGCCGGGCTTTGCCCGTGTACCTCCTGGTCGCCCGGAGCAGAACCGTTTGAATGGCGCCCGGGTCTCCGCGCGTGAAATCTTATTCCTTCCTCACTTGAAAAAGTTTGACTCTGGCGGACTTCGTGTGGAACTCCAGAAGTGTCTTGGGACCGGACTCCCCGATGGCCGGGAGTATAACGCCCTGTATGTCCGAAGATCTGCCGACGTTCTAGTTCCGGCCCTGCCGCGGGTGGTTCACCGGTCCTGGTGTTCGCGGGTCTACCCGAAGGGCGCAGGATCGCTGAGGGCCACCGTGAAGGAGCCTAAGTCATGCCGTATAACCAGAATGCCCTGACGCCCTTCCTGCCTCGCCCATGTCCTGGCCATGGCTTCATCAAGCCGGCGCTCCATGCCGGCGCGGTCGGTCACGGTGATAGTGACGTCAATACCGGTTTCGTGGGTCTGACCTCGACACGTGACCGTGGACAGGAACTCAACAGCTGGTGTGGATTTCGGCGCGGGTCGACGAGCGCCGTCGTACGAAGGGGTATATGACCAACAGCACCGCAAGCGCGCCCAGACTGAGCCAGACCTGGGGGGCGTTGGCGGGGTTAAGGGCCATGAGGATCACGATGAGAGCGACGGCGGCAAGCACAACGATGTTGAGCCATGGGTGCAACCACATCTTGAGCTTGAGCGACTCCCGCTCAGCAGCGCTCATGCAGTTCCGCAGCCGCCACTGCGTCAGGGCCACGAACGCGTACACGAACATCGCCACGAGCCCTGCGGAGTTCATGATGAAGTCGAAAATTACCTTCGGTGCCACGTAGTTGGCAGCGATCGCGATGTAGCCGACCACGGTCGAGAGCAGGATCGCCTTCCAGGGTACGCCGGACCGGTTGCGGTCCTCGACCCAGCGGGGCGCATAACCGTGCTTGGACAGGGCGAAGAGCATCCGCGATCCGGAGTAAAGGCCCGAATTAAGCACCGACAGTGCAGCGGTGAGCACGACGGCGTTCATCACTTGGTCGGCCGCCGGGAGGCCGAAGCGACCGAACGCGAACGCGAACGGGCTCGTCGTCGAGGGAAGTTCGTCCCAGGGAACCACCATGAGTAGGATCGCGACCGAGCCGATGTAGAAGAATACGATGCGCCACACGATAGTGTTCGTGGCCTTCGCGACGGCCTTGGCCGGCTGCTCTGATTCTGCCGCGGCCATCGTGACGATCTCGGTGCCGAAGTAGCTAAAAACCACGACGGCGACGCCGTTTAGGACGGCCGCCCAGCCGTATGGCATGAAGCCGTGCGCTGTCAGGTTGGCGACCGACCCCGTCGAATTCGGCAGCAAACCCAGGACGTAAAGCGTGCCGAAGATGAGGAACACGACGATAGCGGAGACCTTGATCGACGCGAGCCAGAACTCAGTCTCGCCGAACGAGCGCAAAGACATGAGATTACTGATCGTTAATAAGAGGAGGCCGGCAAGCGCAAAACTCCAGTCCGGCACCATAGGAATCCATTCATGCAATATCCGCCCCACGATGACCGCCTCGAAGGCGACGACCCCGACCCAAAAATACCAATAGAGCCAACCGATCGTGAATCCCGCCCACTCACCAAGTCCCTCGCGGGCGTACTCCATGAACGAGCCGACGACCGGACGGTTCGTGGACATCTCGCCCAGCATGCGCATGACGAGGATGACGAGTGCTCCGCCAATTGCGTACGAAATCAGCGCGGCAGGGCCCACTGAACGGATCACGGTGCCGGAGCCCACGAAGAGACTCGCACCGATGATGCCACCCAGCGCGATCATCGTCAGATGCCGAGGACGGAGACTCGCGTGAGCGGTCGATTTCGTGCTCGCGCCGGATTCGCCGGTGGCGGTTTGTGGGGGCGGAGCGAGGGTCGCGGGATCTTGCATACGTATCTTCATTCCTAGGCTAAGAGGGTAGAGGTGATGCCGAGCACAATTCCCTGACAGTGTGCGTTAGCCCGTTCCCGAAGACCATGGATGGACTGCACTGATTCCTTGGGCTCTCTTATACACAATGCACAACGCGCTTCCCCTGACTGCCAGCGTGGAACTTAAAGCACACTGGGGATGGTCAGTTCAAACTGCCAACCTGCGAAAGGGATGGTGTCCGACCGGACGGAGGTCTTTCCACGGGCCGGCTCTGGCATCGGGGAGTATGCAAGAGTAGCCTCGGTTGCATAATTTGGCGGCGACCGGCGTGACCTGAGGGGCCAAGGCACGCTGGTGCCAGTTTCTTAGAGGGGCCGGGATGGCTGGATGGAATGCTGACACGGCGGCCGGGCCGTTAGGCACCGGGGCGGTCACGTTGGTGGAAGGATCTTCTTTCTGTATTTCGTTGCCGAACGGGGACATCCTTCCCGAACATCCGCACGGTCTCTTCGTCCTCGACACCCGGATCCTGTCCGGCTGGAGCCTGACCATTAACGGCCAGCCGCTGGAGCCCCTTGCCGCGGAGACGAAGGAGCCCTACCGGGCACTCTTTGCCGGCCGTGCCCCCCGCCTGGACGGGTACGCGGACAGCCCGCTGATCGTGGAGCGTCTGCGCGAAGTGGGCGCCGGCCTCCAGGAGCAGGTCACCGTCCGCAATTACTCCGTGGAGCCGGCCGAATGCGTGATCTCCGTGGGGATTGAGGTGGATTTCGCGGACCTTTTCGAGGTCAAAGAGGCACGAATCCAGCGCCGTTGGGAGGAAACCCGCCAAGTGGAGGGCGACGCGCTAAGCATACGGGCGCTCTGGCAGGAGTTGCGAAAGGGCGTCGTGATCCAGGCCCCCCGGGCCGAGGTCACGCCCGAAGCGCTGACGTACCGGGTGTCGGTCGCGCCGCACGGGCAGTGGAGCACCGTCCTCACCGTCGTTCCCGGCACGGACGGGGCTGGCGCCGCGGCGGCCTTCGTCCATGCTGAAGGGGACGGAGTGTCCCCGCGGGACCGGCGCCGGCAGGAGTGGGTGGCCAGGATCCCGGTGCTGCAGATGGGCAACCGGTCGATCGAACGGACCTTGCGGCGCAGCTACGATGACTTGGGTGCCCTGCGGATTGAAGACGCGGAGCATCCGGACCGGGTGGTGGTGGCCGCCGGGGCGCCCTGGTTTATGACCCTGTTCGGCCGGGACTCGCTGTGGGCATCGGAAATGGCGCTGCCCGTGGATCCGTCCCTGGCCCTGGGCACGCTGCAGACCCTGGCGGACCGTCAGGGTACCGTGGTGGATCCGATGACGGAGGAGGAGCCGGGCAAGATCCTGCATGAGGTACGGCTCGATGTTTCCAGCGGGCTGGCGCTGGGCGGCAAGTCCGCCTACTACGGCAGCGTCGATGCCACCCCGCTATTCGTGATGGTACTCGGATCGGTCAGCCGATGGGGTTTTGCCGCGGAGACCATCGCCGCGTTGCTGCCGCACGCGGACCGTGCGCTGGCGTGGATTCGGGATTATGGGGACAAGGACGGAGACGGATTTGTCGAGTATGAGCGCCTCAACGGCCAGGGCCTGATCAACCAGGGCTGGAAGGACTCATGGGACGGGATTAATTTCGCCGACGGCAGGATGGCCGAGCCGCCGATCGCGCTCTGCGAGGTGCAGGCCTACGTGTATATCGCGTATCAGTCTCGTGCCTCGATGGCGTACGACGCCGGCGACACGGCCTTGGGAGACGAGCTAGCCGGCCGGGCGGCGCGATTGAAGAAGACGTTTAACGAGCAGTTCTGGATCCCCGAGCGCGGGTATTACGCCATCGCCCTGGACCGCGACAAGCGGCCGGTCGACGCGTGCGCGTCCAACATGGGCCACTGCCTCTGGCTGGGCCTCATCGATGAGGACAAGGCGCCTTTGGTGGTCGAACGGCTGATGTCCCCGGAGATGTTCAGCGGCTGGGGCGTCCGGACTCTGGCGGCCGACATGGGCGCCTACAACCCGGCGAGCTACCACAACGGATCGGTCTGGCCGCACGACAATGCGATCATCGCCGCCGGGATGCTGCGCTACGGGTTCGTTGAGCAGGCCCAGCGGATCTCCACAGCACTGCTTGAGGCGGCCGAATACTCCGGGGGCCGGCTGCCGGAGCTCTTCTGCGGCTTCGGCCGGGACCAGTTCACGGCACCCGTGCCCTATCCGACGGCGTGCTCGCCGCAGGCCTGGGCGGCGACCACCCCGATCCTGCTGGTGACGAGCCTGATGCGCTATGACACCCATGTTTCCCGTGGCGGCTTTTGGATGGATCCGGTCCTCCCGGAATCCTACGGCGACCTCCACATCACCAACGCGCCCATTGCCGGCGGCCGGATCACCATCGACATCGCCAATGCCGTCCCCACCGTCCAGGGGCTGCCCGAAGGGATGGCATTCCACAGAGGGCACCGTCCTTGGTTTACCGAACTGGTGGAGCTGGCCGCCCGGCGCCCAAAGCCTTAGCGAAGTGCCGCCTCGGCTGACTGGCTCGAGGCTCGGTTCAGTCCCGCTTCCGCAGCCATGACATCCGGGTCCCACTTGCGTGTTTTACGGTTTGCCCGATTCGTTCCAGGTCTGGCTCAAAGCAACGACGTCATCATGAAAGGCGAGGTAAAGGTTGGCAATTATCCGTGGGCTCGAGAGTGACCCGCCTACCAAAGTTTCAACTTTCTTCAACCGGTATCGGACGGTGTTCGGGTGAACGAACAGCACTCCAGCGACCTTCGCAACGTCCAGATCGTTCACCAGGTAGCAGATGACCGTCTGTTCCAGTTCGTTGTCGCCATGCAGTGCTTCAACAAACAGATTTAGCTTGTCCTTATCCTGTGGTGACCGCCGACGGGCCAGGAGCCACGTGGCTGGGTCCACGTCGTCCAGCCGGACGATCCCCTTATAAACCCCGGAGCCGGTCCTTATCGCCGCCTGGATTTGCCTGCGGGCGATGCCTGCCGCTGCCTCCGCTTCCCGGAAAGCCTCGGGGGTCCTGGCGAGGTCGGAATAAGGTTCAGACAGGCCGACGAAAACAGACCTGTCGGTCAACTCCAGCCACGCGTCCAAGGCTGATGAGTTCGAAACCACAGCATGAAAGCCCGGAGGACTCTCGGGAGTTCGCCCATTCTCCGCGAGCAATAGTCCCAGGCCACTGGCTTCGGCGCGGCGCAAAAGTTGTTCCGAAAAGGAAAGGTCCATCGGCTGCTGGGCGAGATTCGCGGCGACCACGGCCCTAAGGGGTTCGTAGGGTGTAAATCGGAACGCACGCATACGCTCCCAGTGCCTGAATTCGCGAGCCACGGGCACGCCGTCTTGCAGCAAGGTCAGCAATTGCGTGTTTTCGTGCCGTTGTCTCGAATCTGAAAACTGAGCGATTCCATTCACTGCCGCCAGGAGCCGCTGCGTCGTTTCCAGCAGTAGGTCTCCGAGATCCTTCAGCACGCGGTGATTCCTACTGGCCACCGCAACGATAAAGCCGTCCCCTCGGAGCACCAGTGGCCGGGCCATAACTCCCCACTGTCCTATCACCACGATCTCAGACATGTTATTGCCGTTACGCAGCTCTTTCCAGATCAAGTGGGTCGGCCCGTCCCCGGAGGATTCAACTATTCGTCCGGAATCTTCGTAAAGCACCGCCGTACCCCGGCATGCCGTGGCGAGTCTGACAATGAGGGCGTGGACGGGGTTCTCGGCAGAGATGCTTTGCAGCAGGTCGTTGCTGAGCCAGAGTGCCCGCTTTTGCAGGTAGGCGTCAGGAGAGGCTTGGGACTGGTTGATGAAGTTCTCGATGCGGTGGAAGGGAACGTCGTGTGCCACCGTATACAAAGGGAAACTGGCTTGTTTGCATGCCGCGACCAGCATGGCGGGGACCTGGTCAAAGTAAACCCCAACGCCGAAAAACAGGGCCGCTACGCGGGCCTTCCGCAGATCTTCTACGAGTCTCACGGCCAGCAGTTCATCCCGTTCGGCGTTCACAAACCTCAACCCGGTGGTGAGCAGAACAGTGTTCGGTTCCAGCCAGCCCGCCGGATTGTGGATGTCGCTTGTGTGGGCTCCCGTTATGACAGCGTCCGGGTTGCCCTGGACCAGAGGAGCCAAGCCCAACGGAGCTTCTGATACCACGTCATGAAGAGTGACGGGAGACTTATCGGGCATCCTGACTCCTAACTTCGACGTAACGGAGCGCCGGGCGGAAGGCTGATTGTAATTCTCACAATGGTGTCTGTTCCTTAATTTTAGTTTCGCCAGTGACAGAGATTCACGTCACAGCGGATTGTTGTTGCTACCCAATCAGCATCCTGGAGGAACATAGATGTCCAATCTCAGAGTCGCCGTCGACGTCGGGGGAACATTTACTGACGTTTGCATTTTCGATGAAGAAACACAGCGCATGCGTGTCACCAAGGTCCCGTCGACACCAGCTGACCCCATGCTGGCGATATTGAACGGGGTGGAACGCGCCGAGATCAATCTGGCTGACGTGTCGCTGTTCTCACATGGCACCACGGTAGCAACAAACGCCCTGATTACCCGGAACTTTCCCCCCGCAGCCATGGTCACGACGAAGGGGTTCAGGGACGTCATCGAGATCAGGGACGGTACCAAAGACGACCTTTGGGACGCCTACAACGACGTGACCGGCCCCTACATCCGCCGCCGCGACAGGTTCGAGGTGACCGAACGTGTTGACTACGCCGGCAACATCGTCGCTCCCCTGGACGAAGAAGAAGCCCGCCGCCTGGCCGCGGTCCTCCGTAAGCGCGGCGTCACCACCATCGCCGTCTGCTTCATCAACTCCTACGCCAACGCCGAGCACGAAATCCGGATGCGGAAAATCCTGGAAGAGGAACTTCCGGAAGCCACGGTCTCCACCTCAGCCGAGATCCTGCCCGAAATCTTCGAGCACGACCGCTTCAACACCGCCGTTTCCAACGCCGTGCTGGGACCCCTGGTGTCCGGCTATGTCAGCCGCCTCGCCGAGGAGCTCAAAACCGGCGGTTACGACGGCGACCTGCTGCTCCTTCACTCCGGCGGCGGTTCCATGACCCCCCGCATGGTCAAGCGCTACCCCGTGCGCCTCGCAGCGTCCGGCATCGCAGCCGGCGCGATCGCAGCGAAACACATCGCCCAGCAGTGTGGCTTCGAAAACGCCGTGAGCCTGGACATGGGCGGCACGTCTACCGATATTGCCCTGGTCTCCGACGGTGAGCTCCGCATCACCAAAGAATGGCAGGTTGAATACGGCCACCCCATCGTCTTCCCCAGCATCGAGGTCCTCACCATCGGCGCCGGCGGCGGCTCGATTGCGCACATCGACATTGCCGGTTCGCTTCGCAACGGCCCGCAGTCCGCGGGCGCCGATCCGGGACCCGCCTGCTACAACATGGGCGGCGAAGAGCCCACCAACTGCGACGCCAACGTGGTCCTGAACAGGCTCGGATCCACCCTGGCCGGCGGCGCGAAGACGCTGGACCGCGGGCTCTCGCAGGCCGTGATCAAGCGTGCCATCGCTGAACCGCTGGACATGAGCGAAGCCGAGGCTGCCCACGCCATCCTCCAGGTCGCGAACGCCAACATGGCCGACGCCGTCCGCCTGATCTCCATCCGCCGCGGCTATGACCCCCGCGACTTCGCGCTGCTCGCCTTCGGTGGCGCCGGCGCCCTGCACGGCGTCGAGGTGGCCAAGGAACTGAACATTCCCACCGTCGTCGTACCGCCCAACCCCGGCGTCACATCCGCGCTGGGCTGCCTCCTGGTGGACATCCGGCACGACCTGTCCGCGATGTACACGGCTGTTGCCGCCCACGCCGATCCTGAAGACCTGGAGAGCAAGTACAAGGCCCTCGAAACGGAAGCCACCGCCCGGCTCCGCCACGAAGGCGTATCCGCGGAGAATTCGATCCTGCAGCGGATCATCTCCATGCGCTACCAGGGACAATGGCGATCGCTGGCCGTGAACATGGGAACCGGCGACGGCGCTCTGGAAGAAGCCATCCAGAGCTTCCACCAGCAGCACGAGCGCGAATTTGCGTTCCGCCAGGATGACCAGCCCGTGGAAATCTACCAGCTGCAGCTCTCCGCTGTCGGCAAGACGCCCAAGCCCTCCTTCGCTCCGGCCACGGAATGGGTCTCCGAGCCTGGCGAACCCGATTCGGTCCGGCCGGTGTACTTCGGTGAGGACGGCTGGGTCGATACGCCCGTCTACGACCGTACCAAGCTCGGCGCCGGCGCGACGTTCCAAGGTCCCGCCATCATCGACCAGCTTGACTCCACGACGGTCGTGCCCCCGCGCACCACCGCCGAGATCGACGAGTGGCTCAACATCCGGATCCACCTCACAGAGTTCAAAGACGAGCAGGAAGCCTAATCATGACCGACGTGATCACCATTCCAGATCTCCATGTCGCCCACACCGATGCACGGCAAGCATCAGGCCTTGACCCCGTAACGTTCGAGGTGCTGAAAAACGCCTTCGTCACCAGCGTCGACCTGATGAGCGAGCAGATTCTCCGAACCTGCTATTCCTTTGTTATTTACTCCCGCGACTTCTCCTCCGCTCTCTGTGACGCGAACGGAAACACCGTCATGCAGGGCAGCGGCGACATTGCCGTCCACGTCGGTACCCTGCACTTCCAGTGCAAGGCCGTCATCGAAGAATTCGGCAAAGACATTCATCCGGGGGACGTGTTTGCCATCAACGACCCGTACCGGGGCGGCACACACTTCAACGACGTTAGCTTCATTCGACCGATCTTCTCCGACGGTGAGGTGATCGCCTTCGCCCAGAACAAGGGCCACTGGGCTGACATTGGCGGCAACGTTCCGGGTTCATTCGATGTCAACGCCAAGGAACATTTCGGCGAAGGCCTGCGGATCACTCCCGTGCGGATCTGGAGCAAGGGTGTCTTCCTTCACGACGTCGCCCAGCTCCTGGTGTCGAACACCCGGGCACCGCGCCAGGCGATGGGTGACCTCCAGGCCCAGTCAGAAGCGACCGCCGTGTGCGAGCGTGAAGTCCTCCGCCTGGTGGACAAATACTCCAAATCGACGGTCGTCGCCGCGATGCAGGAAACGCAGGACTACGTTGAACGGATCGTCCTGCGCCGCCTGGAATCCCTGCCGCAGGGAGTGTGGGAGACCACCGATTACATCGACTTCGACCCGGGCAAGGGCGAGGGCCTGGTGCCCATCAAAATCAAGCTGACACTGGACGGCAAGGGCATCCACTACGACCTGACCGGTTCCGCGCCCGCCGTCGAAACCTTCCTTAACTCCGGTTACGGCACAACCCACTCGGCCATCTACGCCGGCACCAAGACGTTCTTCCCGGACGTTCCGCTGAACTCCGGCTTCTACGCCGCCGTCGATGCGGAAATCGGCCCCGAGGGCACCGTGGTCAATGCCGGGTGGCCCTACGCGGTCACCGGGTTCTGCTCCGGTCCCTACGAAAAGCTCATGAACGGAATCTTCGAGCTCTGGTCCCAGATCATGCCCGAACGCGCCATGGCCTGCGCCTTCAACCTCGAGTACCTCCTGGTCGGTGGCCGCGACGGCCGCACCGACGATAACCCCTACTTCATGTGGTACGACTGGATGGCCGGCGGCTGGGGCGGACGAGCCTCCAAAGACGGAGCCAGCGCCACCGCCCCGGTCTTCGGACCCGGTTTGGCCGTCCAGCCCATCGAAGGCCAGGAGCGGCTGTCGCCGGTCCTGACCACCGTGCACCAGATCGGTACCGACTCCGGCGGACCCGGACGATTCCGCGGTGGCCTCGGCATCGAAAAGGGCGGCACCCTGGTCGACGCGACGAAGACCGTGATGAGCTACTGCTGCGACCGTGCACGCTCCATCACCTGGGGCATCGAAGGCGGCCTGCCGTCCATCCCGCACGGTGTCTGGATGAACAAGGGAACCGATCAGGAAAAGTTCCTCGGTTCCAACTTCTCCGCCGTTCCGCTGCACTCCGGGGACTCGTTTACCCGCCCGTCCGCTGGTGGGGGCGGCTACGGCGATCCCCTGGAACGCCCCTTCGACGAAGTCCTCGAAGACGTCATCGACGAGTACGTGTCGATCGAACGCGCAGCGAAGGACTACGGCGTCATCATCCGCGAAATCGATCGCGAACTGGACCAGTTTGAGATCGATCAAGCAGCCAGCCTCGAGCTGCGCCAGCAGATCCGTGGCGACCGCCTAGGGTGGCTGACCGCCGATCCGGTCGCCGTGGCGGAGAAGTACCGCGCCGGAGAGATGGACATGCTCGACGTGATCCGCCGCCACGGCGTCATCCTGGACTGGGGCACCGGGGAACTGTTCCCGGAGACCACCTCAGAGTTCCGCAAGAGCATGGAAAAGCGTTCGTCGGCCCACTGGCACTAAGCGCATTCTGACCAACACCGGGTCCGCCGGCGCTGATCGCGTCGGCGGACCCGGCATCGTCATTGCCCTGCAATCGCGACAGATCCGTGACCACGGTGAGGGAAGCAACTCAATTTGGCAGGGAGCTAACGCCGGCACGAACCCGGAGGAGCCATGGCGGCTCCTCTCGAAACGATCTCCGGCCAAGCATCCCCCTCCCTGGCTTCTTCAAAGACTTGAAAGGTGCAAAATTGTCGTACTCAAATTACGTTCTACCCGCCACTGAGCGTGCCGGAAAATGGTCACTCACTATGGCTTGGTGGGCGGTATTCTCCGCCATGTTCTGGATCTACGTAGCTGTGGCCTCAGCAGGAGCAGTCGGTGTCGTGAACACCCTGATCGGAATGGCGCTCACCATTGTCACCTACGGTGCCATCAACACGGTTCTGTCGCGCTACGCGGCTCGGACAGGACTCACAGTCAGCCTCTTCTCCCGCACACTCTTCGGACTGGTCGGCTCCGCCCTGGCATCTCTGATCTTTGCAGCCACGGCCATCTACTACGCAGTGTTCGAAGGATCCATTATCGCCGTCGCATTCCACGAGTACTTCGGCGGCAGCATGGTCGTTTGGTATGGCATCGTGGTGCTCTACGCCATTCCCCTGGCCCTGGGGGGCGTACAGAACTGGCTGGACAAACTCAACGGTGTCCTGCTCCCGCTCTATGTTGCCGGCCTGATTGCGGTGGTCGTCGCCGCTACTCTCATCCGGGGAGTACCCACAGACTGGATTGGCCAGGCCGCCGTCTCATCGGCCCTGCCCGGCTGGCTCACTTCGTACCTTATCTACATGGGCGTCTACATCATGATGATGTACACCTTTGACTATGCCCGGCTGGGTCGACAACAAGACGAAAAATTCCTCGGTACGGTGACATTTGGATGGGTCTTCTACGCATTCACGTTCGGGCTCAACGGGCTGGTCGGCATATACATCATGAGCGCATGGCGAATTGAAGCCTCAGAAACCGGGGTCGTCCAAGCGTTTATCTCATCGCTCGGACTGGTCGGCCTGCTCGTCATCCTTATCTCACAGACCCGCATCAATACCGCCAACTACTTCCTGGCATCCGAAAACCTCTCGGCATTTGCCAGTCGGGTATTTAGACTCAACCTGCCCCGCTATGTATGGGTTATCGTCTGCGGCGCTCTGGCCTTTTTGCTCATGCTCACCGATGTTCTGAGTTACCTTCTCAAGGCCCTGGCCTGGCAAGGCGTATTTGTAACCGCCTGGGTTGCCATCGCACTGGTATTTATTGCACTGAACTGGAAAACGCAAGATCTTGTCCCTGATATCCGCCCTGGAAATCTCAAAGCGGTCAGCCCCGGAGCAATCGCCTGGGTATTCGCTTCAGCAACCGGAATTGCACTCACTGAACAAACAGCGTGGCCCGTAATCTCCCAGCTTACGCCTTTGATCACCATGGCCTTGGCTGCAGGCGTCTATTACGGTGCCTATAAATTCTCCCCGCCGCGTCTAATCAATTCCGTAGATACGATTGACCCAGCCGATGAAGAATTGGATCCTGCCATTTCGCATCCCACCAGCTGAAGCCAAATCGCTAGCACGTGCGGCCGAACTCCATCGGACAAAGTTGTCCGGTGGAGTTCGCCCACGCCTCTGTTATCGTCCAAGCTCTTAGAGAAGACCCACAATTCCGCAGAGAAGCCGATCCAGCACCTCGGGAGGCAGGCCATAGACCTGAGCCCGGTGAACGATGAACCGGCCAAGACTTGCCTTATGGGTAATCGCTCCGTAAACCAATCCGGTGCCTGGGCCCGGGACCCAGACGTTGTCCAGTTGCCGGAAAACCTGCAGTGGCAGCTTGAACCGCCTCCTACGTCGTATGTCCAACCCGGTGCCACCGCTCGTTACACACAGCGGGCCTTCGCCGTGGCCTTCCTTGAGCTCAGCCCAGGTCATGCCCCCTCCGAAGGGCATCGTGGTCGCTCGTGTCACAAACCTCTTGTCGCCCGCTTTGCATGTCCGGGACTGTGTCGTCGACATCCGGCGCACTATCTGAAGCACCAACGCCGTCAAAATCCGTCAACGTCCCGCCCGGCGCGCGGTCAGGGTCAGAGTGATACTTCCCGACTGGGATGGCGGTCCGGAATGCCCTTATCTGGCCATTGACCACACAGACAAAAGGCAGGGCACGACGGGTACCGTTGGAAGCCTGCCTTGAAGGCCGTCGTCATCACATTCGAAGGAAAATCACCTAGTATCAAGCCGAATCCAACGCTAGACAAACACTCGCGGTCAGCCGGACACAAACTTTGTCTCCGCGCGATTTAGTGCTGGTACTCATGGGGTACCTTCGCGGTGACGGTCTGGCGGCGGTATGCCGCTTTAATAAAGCGTTCTCTTTCGGCGGGGGTCGTTGCTGCGCCGGCGATTGTCCAAGCCAGGGCGGTTGCTGCCTCGAACATCACGCTGTACGCCTCAGGGGAATCGGCAAATACTGCGAACTCGTGTGAGTGGATTGGTACATTCGCCCCGGGGATACTCAGCCAGGGATGCAGGGTTGGAATTTCCTGGGAGACGTTGCCCATATCAGTTGACCCACCACTCATGTCGCCGGACGTAGATGTGTCCTTGCCGAACGTGAACATCGCGTCAGTCCAGTGTGCAGCCAGGGCGTTGTCTTGGAGTAACGGCTCATATGCGGGTTCTGTCGCCTCAATGATCAGCGTTGTTCCGGTGGCCAGGGCGGCCCCTTCAAAACAGCCGCGGACGCGCTCAAGCAGGGCTTCATATTCCCTCAAAGTGAATGCCCGGCACTCAAACTCGACTACCGCCCGTTCCGGGATGATGTTCGTGGCGTGCCCCGCCTCAGCGACAAATAGAGCTATTCGGTGGTCTCCAGGTATCTGCTGACGCAGTAACCCTACGGCGACTTGGCTCAGCACAGCTGCATCTGCAGCGTTTACGCCCAGGTGGGGGGCTGCTGCCGCATGGGCGGCCCTCCCAACGAACGTCGCCTTGTACCTGCCCATCGCCTGGGCGCTGGTACCTGCCGGGTTATAGGTCACCCCATCCTGGACAGGGTGAACCATCAGGGCGAGGCTGATACCGTCAAACGCCCCACGTTCAAGAAGAAGCGCCTTGCCGCCACCGTTTTCCTCAGGAGGGGTTCCAATGGCCTTCAGTGTGATGCCGAGCTCGTCTACATAGGGTCTCAGGGCAAGGGCAGCGGCGACTGACGCGCCAGCAATAAGGTTGTGCCCGCACGCATGTCCAATGTTTGGAAGCGCGTCGTATTCCACGCACAGTGCCACCTTTAAGGCACCGCTTCCGGCGGTAGCTGTAAAAGCTGTCGGAAGACCACCAGTGCCCCGCTCAACTGTGGCCTTCAGCCAGGAGCGCCGCTGCTGCCTCCGACGAGCGGACCTCCTCGAAGGCCACCTCGGGGTTGGAATGAATTTCGTGGGCCATGGCCTGAACCCGCGGTTTCCACTCCTTGACGCCCTCCGCGAGGGCGGTGCGCACACTTGCCATAACGGTTGCTGTGCCTCCTGGTTCCATGAGTATCGCCTGCTTAGCAGGACATAAACGAGTCGGCCCTGGCTGCCTCGGGAAGGTCCGATCATCCGACTTCTAAGTGGGCTCGCTGAAGTGGCGGCCATAGTCGTTCCTGAGCCTATACCTGTGAGGGCAGTACCACGGGTCAGGCGTTGGTGGGCAGGAGGTACTTACCGGAGGAAGCTGAGCGTTTTCATTACTTTGTTTAGGTATCCCCGGGCGCGGGAACCCGGGCCTCTAAAATTTGCACGCAGTTACTTCTGGACTGGATGGACTTGTCCGGGTCATCTCAACCCTCCATAAAGGGACTGTATCAAGGCCCGGGAAGGCGAAGACCAGCTGTTTCGGCGATCAGTACAGATAAAAGCGGAAGTCTTGACGAAGTGTACGGTGACTCGCGTGTGGGGCGTCCCTACGATCATGGGACAGCCTGATTCTCCAAGCGGCATTCATGTACAGGCCTTCATTGTCAGGACCACGCCGAAAAAAGGGGCATCCGTGCTGCAGCTTCAGGTGAACCACTCGAACAGTTCGACTATCAACGCAAGAACAGGGCACCACGCGCCTTGTAGTGGCTGGTGGGGACCCGAGGGTGCTCCTTTGCCCGTACGTTACCTGCAGCAAGGAGAAGTTATGCCACCGCTGCACGGCTCCCAGACTGTATGGACGCTCGTTCGCTTCGTATCACCGTCGATAAAAGCGAACTCCCGAAGCACTTACTCCTGACGTTCAACGTCTTGCAGTTGCCCCTTTCGTTTACAAATTTTGAGAAGAGCAAAGCTCATGAAAAGCAGGATCCTCGTTCAGAGCAAGAACACCTCCCGGCGCCTCGGGTCCCCTGAAGAAGTGGTTGGAACTTCCCCGTCGGTTGCCGGTGTCCAGCAGTCCGGGTGGGTAAGCTCAGCACGTCAGCAGGAGCACGCCGACCGGCGGTCAGTTGAATCGACGCACAGGGTCTCATACGGCAGTCAGAACCGATAGTAGAACTGCGCCGGACTCAAGAGGCGTGTCGAGCCGGGCGCATTCCCGCGGCCGGCAAGAGAAATCTCAGATGCCAATCACTTCGATTCTGCATCAATCAACAGCAACGACGGTGTTGGTTCGCCGCTCTTGTGGGGAGTGCATGCAGAACCAGCCTTCAGCGCCGTGTCACATCGCCGGAAGCTGGGTTTGATCTCAGTAGGAGCGGACGCTGAGCGGGGTGATCCGTCTCCCCTGCTGGCAACTATATGTCGTGGCCGTCGTGTCCGGAGAAGATGATGAGGACCTTGACCCCTACGGTTGCACCGACCAGTGTCTCCACGCCGCGTTCGGCGATGAGCACGTAGGGGTGCGCCGGTGGAGTGTGCGGAGGTGATGTTTCACGGAGCGCTGCTCCTCAGCCAGTCGATGACAGTCTCCCCTGGACTAGATCCAAAGCTCGCAGCCGAGATCTTTGTAGAAGTACTCCCGGCGGTCAGCGGCATCGGCTGCCAACCATAGCCTGAACCGTCCGGCATTTCTTCTTCGACGATCCCCCGGCGAACAACGCGGTCGTTGGAGCGGATCTCTAGGATGTCGCCCACATGGTCCTGCCAATCTACTGTTCGGCGGAGGTGTGTAGCGGTGTGCCACTGCTCGAACATCAGCGTTCCAGGAGCAGGGCGTCGCCCTGGCCCCCGCCTCCACATAGTGCAACGGCGGCCCGGCCCGTTTCGCGGCGGATGAGTTCGTGCACGGCAGTGACAACCAGCCGGGCTCCTGAAGCACCGATTGGGTGTCCGATGGCAACTGCGCCGCCGTGTATGTTGATCCGGTCCTCGGACACGCCGAGCAGTTCCCTGGAATGCGATGCAACTGAGGCGAAGGCTTCATTGATCTCGATCAGGTCGAGTTCTTCGGCTGTCCAGCCTTCGCGCAACAGGGCGGCGCGGATCGCTTTGGCGGGCTTGTCCGGCAGGGATGTGTCAGGCCCGGCGATTTGTCCGTGGGCCCGAAGGACTGCGAGGACATCCCACCCATGCCTCTGGGCGGTCTCCCGGGTGGTCAGTACAACTGCCGCGGCGCCATCGGTCAAAGGTGAGGCGTTGCCCGCAGTCACCGTCCCATCCGGGGAGAAGGCGGGGCGCAGACGGGCCAGCGACTCCTGTGAAGCATCGGGGCGGATGCCTTCATCCTCGGTGATTTCGAGGACGCCCTTTCGTGTGGGCACCTTCACAGGGATGATTTCCTGGGCCCACACTCCTGAATCTTGGGCTGCGGCTGCCCGCAAGTGGGAGGTGACGGCGACGGCGTCTTGGGTTGCCCGCGAAATGCCCAATGCCGAGTTGGCGCGGTCAGTGGCCAGGCCCATGGCCTCGTGGTCGAATGCGTCTGTTAAGCCGTCCTGGGCGGCTGCGTCCACCAGAGTGAGCGCTCCGTACGCATTCCCGGTCCGGGTGCCTGCGACTAGGCGGGGGGCTTGGCTCATCGATTCCTGGCCGCCGGCGACGACTACGGCTGCGTCGCCAAGGCGTAGCATTCGGGCGGCCTCGATTATGGCCGACAGTCCCGAGAGGCACACTTTGTTCACTGTCACGGCGGGTGCGCTCAGGGGAATTCCCGCGGCGACCGCGCTCTGCCGGGCCGGGTTTTGTCCGGTCCCTGACTGGAGAACTTGGCCCATGATGACGGCATCGACGGTATCTGCCGGGACGCTGGCCCGTGAGAGGGCGCCAGCGATGGCCGCTCCGCCCAGTTCGACGGCGGAAAGTGGTGCCAATTGGCCCAGCAGTCGTCCCTGAGCGGTGCGTGCTGCGCCGATAATGACGACATCCCTCGGGTCGGATAGTCGGAAGTTAGATTCTGTTTTCACTGCGGTTGCTCCGGGATTTGTTGGTGGAGACGGCTCGAACTTACTTCGATTGGCCGTACTTCGTTTTGAACGGTTGTGCATGTTACGTCGCGAGGAGGTGTGTCAGGCCGCCTGTCGGGAAGTTGGCGCCGAGAGTCATGCAGCGGTTGATGTCCTCCCAGGTTGCGACGACGCCTTCGTCCAGCATGAGCTGGGCTTCTTGGGCCAATGCATGGCGGACGCGCAGCCGTACCCGGTCCGGGTCCACTCCGTGCGGCTCCGGGGGTAGGGTCCGTGCCGCGGGAGGAACTTTGCCGTTTTCGTCGAAGAAGCCCGGCAGTCCGGCTTTTACGACTGCCGTGAGAGAGGCTGACCGGTCGAAGCGGGCGGGGTAGGCGCGGTGCAGAGTGTCACAGATGTGCTGTTGCACCGAGGGGCCTATGTAGCCGATCAGGTGAAGGGGTGTCATGGGCAGATCCCACGGTGAGAGGGAACGGTCTACGGCAACGGGGTCCCCGCCTTTGTCGATTTCAGCGAGTATTTCGTTAAACAGGCGCGTGAGGAGTCGGTTGACGACAAAGCCGGGCGTATCAGTGACAGGTATGGCGGTCTTGCCGAGACCCGCGGCGAGGCTCCATGCTGTGGCGAGAGCGGTATCGGATGAGAGGGGGGTCCGGACCAATTCGACGAGCGGGAGGACATCGACTGGATTGAAGAAGTGGAACCCAAGCACCCTGTCTGGGTGCTTGAGGCCACGTGCCATGTCGGTGACCGAGAGCGAGGAAGTGTTGGTGAGCAGGAGGGCATCCGGATCGATGTGCTCCTCGAGCTGCCGGAATACGCTCCGTTTATTCTTTTGGTCCTCGAAGACCGCCTCGATTGCGGCGTCGCACCCGCTGAACCTCGACGGATCGGTGGTGCCCCGGATTAGCCCGGCGATTTCGGCTGCCTCGCCTGGTCGGAGCTTGCCTTTGGCCTCCTGCCGGTCAAGATGTCCGCGCATTCGGTGGAGGGCCGCGGACACCCGGTCGGTGGAAAGATCGCTGATGAGGACCGGGATGCGGAGCTTGTCCGCGACCAGCAGGACGAGCTGGCTTGCCATAAGGCCCGCGCCAACGACGCCGAAGGTTTGGATGGTTTTCGGCTGCCTCGCGTTAGCGGCTGATACCGCTAAGGGGTCAGGCGTTTTTGTAAGAGTGTGAGCCATCTGATCCTTCTTCGTTCCTACCCGCGGAGGTAGACCGTTGTCGTGTGTGTAGAAGTCTTTGGCCGCGCCGCCCTGTTCCTTGGGACCGAAGTTGCTCTTCTTTGATCCGCCGAACGGCACATGAGGATCTGAACCGGCAGATTCGGAGTTGAGCTGAAGGATTCCCACATCGAGGGCTTCGATTGCTTCCAATGCTGTCGCAAGGTCACGGGTGAATAATGCTGCAGACAGGCCGAACTCGGACTCTTCGGCCAAACCGAATGCTTCCTGGGTGGTCGCGGCCCGGCGGACCGCCAAGACGGGACCGAAAAGTTCTTTTCACCAGGCGAGGTTGGTTGATCCGGCCTTGCCAGCAGGGAGCTGCAGCACAGTCGGGGGGATGAAGGCGCCGGGAGTACCGGCATAGGAATTGTCAGCAGATGTTCCGGCGATGGCGACGGCGCCCGTCTCTACGGCTGTGTCGATTCCGCTCATGATTGACCTGCGCGCTGCCTCAATGATTACGGGCCCATCTGTACTTTTGAGTCAACAGGGTCCCCGGTCTGCCAAGCGCTGAGTCGGAGCGTGAGGCGCTCCAGGAATTCGTCCGCGATGGGGTCCGCGAGAATGAGCCGTGATGTTGCGGTACATTTCTGTCCGGTGGAGCGGAACGCCCCCGAAAAGCACCTGTTCCGAAGCTAGGTCCAGATCAGCATCGGCCAGAACCCGTGGCGCGTTCTTTCCTCCCATTTCGCCTTGCATGGGAATTCCCCGGACGGCAGCTTGGGCCGCCAGTGCACGTCCGACCGCTGACGAGCCGGTAAAGGACATGGCGTCCACGCCAGGGCTCTGAACAAGAGCAGTTCCGAGAGAGCCGGGACCAACGACAAGGTTAAGTACCCCCGCGGGCAGCCCGGCGGCAACGAGCGCTTCGGCAAAGCGCATGGCGAGAAGAGGGACGGTGGAAGCCGGCTTCCACACCACCGCGTTACCGTGCACCAGGGCGGGAGCGATCTTCCATGCCGGGATGGCGATCGGAAAATTGAACGGGGTGACGATGCCAACTACGCCCAGCGGCTTGCGAGTTACGAGGATACGTTCCCCGCGCCGGGGCGAAGCAAAGTGCTCCCCGGCCACACGGTCGCCCTCTGCGGCGAAGTAGCGCAGGATTTGAGCTGCACGCAGCACCTCTGCCCTTCCCTCGGTGAGGGTCTTGCCTTCTTCGCGGGAAAGTTCGAGGCCAAGTACGTCGGCTTGCGACTCCAAGGCTGCGGCGGCCCGAACCAGGACGGCGCCGCGTTCGTGGATCGGGGTGCGGTTCCATGCCCGTTGTGAGGCGCGCGCTGCCAGGACGGCCCTGTCGAGATCGGCAAGGACGGCGGTGCCGCCTTCGGCGGCGATCTCCTCCGGGCGGCTGGGATTTACAGAGGTGAGGTGGCCGCCGTTGCCTGGTACCCAGTCCCGGTCTATGAGGAGCCCGAGCTGCACCGTCCCCGTCGCACCGGGGGCGGTGCCTGACGTGGCCGGCACATCAAGGGCGGCACTCACCGAAAGGCACCTATGCCTGTCAGCTCCTGGCCAAGGATGAGGGTGTGGACCTCGTCAGTGCCTTCGTAGGTACGAACGGATTCAAGGTTGTTCGCGTGGCGAAGGGGCGAGTGTTCGAGAGTGATCCCGTTGCCGCCGAGGATGGTGCGTGCTTCGCGGCAAATTTCGATCGCTTCGCGACAGTTGTTCAGTTTGCCCACGCTGATCTGATGATTTTGCAGCTTGCCGGCATCTTTGAGCCGTCCCAGGTGCAGCGCCAGAAGGAAACCCTTGTTGATCTCGAGTGCCATGTTCACGAGCTTCTGCTGAGTCAACTGATAACCGGCCAATGGCCGGTCGAACTGCAGCCGATTTTTGGAGTAGTCCAGGGCATCTTCGAAGGCGTCACGCGCGGCTCCCATGGTGCCCCAGGCAATGCCATAACGTGCCTCGTTGAGGCAGGCGAAAGGGCCGCGGAGGCCAGTGACGTTTGGCAGGACAGCGTCGGCAGGCAGGCGCACGTCTTTCAGAGTGATTTCACACTGAACAGAAGCACGCATTGACAGCTTCGGCTCGATCGGGGTGGCTGTGAAGCCCGGAGCTTGGGTTGGTATGACGAATCCGCGCACTCCCGCCTCCGTCTGGGCCCAGATCACTGCCACCTGTGCCACGTTCGCGAGTCCTATCCACCGCTTGGTGCCGGTAAGTATCCAGTCCTCGCCGTCGCGGCGGGCAAAAGTGGCCATGGCAGAGGGGTCTGAACCGGCCGTGGGTTCCGTGAGACCAAAGCATCCGATGGCCGTACCAGCAGCCATCTGGGGAAGCCATTCCTCTTTCTGTTCCTCGGAACCGTGCTTGGAGATCGCAGACATGGCCAGAGAGCCCTGGACGGACACGAAAGTGCGTATGCCTGAATCACCGGCCTCGAGTTCGGCAGCAGCCAGCCCATAGTCCACTGCGGTTCCCCCGGCGCAGCCGTATCCTTTCAAATGCATTCCGAGCAGGCCGAGTTTCGCGAGATCAGGCACGATTTCCAGCGGGAATCTGGCCTCTTCGTACCAGGTGGCGATGTTCGGTTTGATCTCCTCCCGAACGTAGGTCCGGACCCGGTCGCGCAGGGCAATCTCCTCGTCCGTGAGGAGAGTATCGAAAGAGATCAGGTCCGAAGGTTCGAGTGCGGTAATGGCCTCGATGCCGGCCGAACTAGGGGCGAGAGTCATGATGTGGTCCCTCCTGGGCATAAACGACTTGGGAATGGGCGGCACTTTGAGGGGTGTCGGTAAACGTCTTGCTTTTGGTCTGACGCAGCCAGTCCAGCACTTCCCCGGTGTGCTCACCGAGGGCGGGTGGGGCCTGGGTCCGCGGTGGCAACGCCGGCGTCCAGATGATCGGATGGCGGATTTGGCGGCCGGTGACGTTTCCGTCTGTGTCATGGACTTGAATTGTCGGTTCCAGACCCAATGTTTCGGCGTACGCGATGCCTTCATCTATGCTGGCCACGCGGCCGGCGGGTACTCCTGCAGAAACGAGCTGGTCCTGCCATTCCGTCGCTCCGGCGCGTGCGAGCCCGTCTTCCAGCAGTTGGACAAGTTCCCGGCGGTGCTTGACCCTCGCTGAGTTGGTGACAAACCGGGGATCAGCGGCCAGCTCCGGATTGCCGATGGCGCGGCAGAGCTTGGCGAACTGTGAGTCGTTTCCCACGGCGACGGCCAGCGGGTCATCACGTGTGGCAAGAAGCTGGTACGGGACGATGGAAGGGTGGTCGTTGCCCAGTCGCGTAGGAGTAACACCGGCTCCGAGGTACGCCTGAGCTTGGTTGGCTAGAGCGCCCTGCAGGCTTGAGAGGAGATTGACCTCGATCCGCCTGCCGCGACCTGTGGAATTGCGCTCGGTAAGGGCGGCGAGGATGCCGATCGTGGCATCTTTCGCTGTCAGTACATCGACCAGGGCGACGCCTACTTTGTAGGCGTCGCCCTGCGGGTCCCCGGTAATACTCATCAGTCCGCCGACGGCCTGGACTATGAAGTCGTACCCAGGCAGATCACGGCCGCCTTCGGAGCCGAAACCCGAAATTGATGCGTACACCAGGCCTGGGTTCTCCTGAGCCAATGATTCATATCCCAGACCCAGTTTGGCGAGCCCTCCGGGTTTGAAGTTCTCCACCAAGACGTCGGCGCGGCGTGCCAGTTCCCGGGCAAGCTCCAGGTCCTCGGGGTCCGTCAGATCGAGGGTGACGGATTCCTTATTGCGGTTAACGCTTTCGAAGTAAGTCGCGCCTGTCTTTGAG
The DNA here is from genome assembly GCF_014217545.1 of Pseudarthrobacter sp. NBSH8. NCBI lineage: Bacteria > Bacillati > Actinomycetota > Actinomycetes > Micrococcales > Micrococcaceae > Pseudarthrobacter > Pseudarthrobacter sp. NBSH8. Next base: position 66,501 of record NZ_CP043178.1, on the reverse strand, counting down.
GAAGGTGGCGCCCACGCCCGGGTGTCATCCCCGGTTCCGGGCCGCTCCACTTTGATGACCCGGGCACCGAGATCAGCCAGGGTCATGGTCGCGAGCGGACCGGCAAGCACGCGGGAGAAGTCGGCGACGACAATCCCCTCAAGTGGTGCCCCGGATTCCGCGCCACACCTCATGGCTGACCCCGCCCGGTCCACCGTCCCCGGAAAGTCATGACAGTGCCGACCGAATGGATGCCTCCAGTACCGCCAGGCCCTCGTCAAGGACGTCGGCTTCGATGACGAGCGGAGGGAGCAGCCGGATGATATTTCCGTTGGTTCCGCAGGTAAGAGTTAGGACACCATGGGCGTTGGCTGCCTTCGCTGCTGTGGTGGCGAGGTCTTTGCGGGGTCCGGAGGCGTCGCTGAACTCGATCGCCATCATCGCACCCCTGCCGCGAACGTCTGCGACGCCGTCCAGTGCGACGAGCGGTTCCAGACGGTGACGCACAGCGGCTTCGATGGCAACGGCGTTCTCCAAAAGGGTGCCGTCTTCTAGGATTTCGAACACGGCCAGAGCGGCCTCACAGGCTATGGGGTTGCCAGCATAGGTTCCGCCAAGGCCGCCGGTGTGGACAGCGTTCATAAGCTCGGCACGGCCGGTAGCGGCCGAAAGCGGCAGGCCGCCGCCGAGGGCCTTAGCGGTCAGTGTGATGTCACCGGCGATTCCTTCATGCTCGGACGCGAACAGCGTGCCGGTTCGGCCCATGCCGGCCTGGATCTCGTCGATGACCAGCACGATGCCGTGGCGGGTAGCGATTTCCCGAAGACCTTGGAGGAATCCGGGGGCCTGGACAATGAACCCGCCCTCGCCCTGGATCGGTTCGATGACCATGGCCGCGAAGGTTTCCGCGCCGTTTTCGGCGAGAAGCGCCTCGATCTGCTCAAGCGCCTCCCCCGGTCCGTTAGGGGAGGTGTGGGCGGGGGCGGTCGGTCCGCGGAAAACAGAGCCCGGCAGGGGCCCGAAGTTGAGTCGGTACGGGTTTTCCTTTGCCGTCATCGCCATCGTGAGCTGCGTGCGTCCGTGGTAGGCCTCGTCGAAGACGAGAATGTTGGGGCGGCGAGTGGCGGCCCGGGCGACTTTGATGGCGTTTTCAACTGCCTCCGCACCGGTGGTGAACAGTGCGGTCCGCTTCTCGAAGTCGCCAGGGGTGTGCTCATTGAGCCATCGGCAGACCTCGACGAAGGACGAGTATTCGGTCACCATGAAGCAGGTGTGGGTGAAGCGCTCGAGCTGGGCGGCGGCGCGCTTGGCCACCTGCGGGTTCGCGGCGCCAACGCTGGTTACGGCAATGCCTGAGGCGAAGTCGATGAGATGGTTTCCGTCAACGTCTACGAGCAGCGCGTCCTTCGCGTGATCGATGAATATGGGCAGGGTGATACCAAATGCGTCGGTGACGTGCTGGCGGCGTTCGGTCTCCAGCTCACGGGAACGCGGTCCCGGGAGCTCGGTGAGCAGGCGGCGTGCTGTGGCTTTAACGCTGGCCGGATCGTTGGCCTGGTTTGCTGTGAGTTCTGATGTGACAGTCATAGGTCCTCCTCGTGTGGTGAAATCCACCATAGGGACAGTCCGATGACGTGTCGTTGGATAATCCATCCAAAGATATTCCTTTTACGGTCTCAGCGTACAAAACCGATCGCCTATGATTTACCCATGATTACCCTCGCAAGGCTTGTTGAGGCTGCAAAGCGTGACCTGGCGCCCTACTGGCCCATACCGCTCCCCCGTGTGGAACTCACGGGCGTGCATGTCTCTGAGCTGGAGGATCCCACGATGTTCCTCTATGGAGGCGAGCTTCTCCTCACCGTCGGATTGCAGCTCACCGGCCTGGATGGAGACGCGCGTCAAGAGGCCGCTAAAAACTATGTGCAACGCTTGGTGGAAGGTCGCGTCGCTGCCCTGGGTCTTGGCCTAGGCTCGGGCCATGCCATGGTGCCGGACGAACTGCGGGCCGCCTGCGTTGAGGCCGGCCTTCCCCTTCTGACCATTCCCCGTGAGTCCCCCTTCCTGGCCGTATCTCGCGCCTATTGGGAACTTGTCAGGCAAGGGGGCGAAGCTGAACTCACTGCTCTGTTAGGACTCCAGGTGGCGTTGACGCGGGCCGCGGCCCAGGATGACGCGGAACCGGAGATCGTGCGCGAATTGTCGCGCGCCCTGGGAACCTGGGTGGCATACCTGCCTGAAGGTGACGGGACCCCATCGTCCGCCGCCAGCGGTGCTGAGTTTCCACCCGGACTGCTGGCGGAACTGACACGGGAATCTGCCATCTTGCGGAACGCGCGCCGAGGGGCCACGGGCAATATTCAACTGGCATCCGGTGTTGCTTCCCTCTACCCGGTATCTGACGGTCCAGCGGCTTCCGGGTATCTTGCTTTGGGCAGAAGCGGGCAACTGGCTGCTGCCGAGCGGCACTTGTTCCTCACCGCATCCACGCTCCTGGCCGCCAGGGCAGCCGGACAGCGCAACGCCGCGGCTGAGCGTAGACGGGCTGAAGGCATGCTCGCGGCGCTGGTCCTGGAAGGACATGACGATGCAGCGCGGCTCCTTGCAAAGCAGATGGACTCCGATCCGCTACCGGAAACAGCATTCGTCGCGGTCCTGCCCGATACCGAACATCTGGCTGCGCGGCCCGCCCTGTCCGGGCTGGTCCTCGAACGTTCCGGTGTCACGTTTGTGCTGCAGTCAGCGTCGAGCCCTTATCCACAGCTGCCGAAAGGTGTCCGCGGTGCCTGGGGTGGACCCATGCCTCTACGGCGCCTGCACGAAATTGGAGCACAGGTGGCCGAGGCCGCTGCCTCAGCACCCGCCGGACAGCTGATACGCATAGGTCACGGCCTCGACCTGCCGGCAGATGAATGGGTGGATGAACTAACTTCCCACAGCGGTCAGCTCCTTGAAACGGTCCGCGCATATCTGGCCCACCGCGGGCAATGGGAGGCCGCCGGCCGCGAACTGGGCGTACATCGGAATTCTGTTCGTTACAGGATTGCCCAAGCCAAGGAACTCTTGGGGGTTGACTTGGATGACCCCGACGTTGCAGCGCAGCTATGGCTCGCCCTTAGGGGACGGTCCCAGGCACCACATTAGGCGTGAAACCCTGATTTCGACGCCCGGCGACCGAAGAATTGGCGGAATTCATTAGGGCAGCTGATTCGCCACTCTGGCCTTCATTCCCCTCGCCTAACTGCCGCGGGTCCATGCCGCTCAGGCGATGTCGCCTGCACGCTTGCCACGGTTACGTGGCATGGGCGGACCGTTCCGACACTACCCAGACGCAGGTGGGACTCAAGTCCTCAAAGACTCCTCCTGTTTGACGGATCGCACAAAGAAACGTCTGGATATCTACGTTCTGCATGGTGACGAGCCGGATTCGGCTGCCTACTCTCAATGGACAGTCCGTCGTCGGAGGAACGATCCCCGAGGGGATGAGCACACCCGTTGCAGGAGGAACGATGAGAACAACACGAGCCAGCACGCACGGTGTTGCCGGCGCCGCACGCTCCCTCCCACAAGACCTTCCCTCTGCACAGCTCCACCGCACCACTGAGAGGACAATCGTGACGATCCAAGATACGAACTCCATAGCAAAGACAACCACCACCAGGACCATACGCGGGGCGGTACTTGAGACCATCGGGGCAGAGCGGCCCTACGTTGATACCCGTCCCATCCATGTGGAAAACCTTGAACTCGAAGGACCCGGCACGGGCGAGATCCTAGTCCGCATCGAGGCAGCGGGCGTATGCCACTCCGACCTTTCCGTAGTCAACGGCAACCGGCCGCGGCCGGTCCCCATGCTGCTCGGCCACGAGGCAGCCGGCATCGTGGAGGAACTGGGCGAGGGTGTCACCGACATCTCCCTGGGCCAGCGCGTCGTAATGACCTTCCTCCCCCGCTGCGGTGAATGCGCAGGGTGCAACTCCAACGGCAAAACGCCATGCGTGCAGGGCAGCGCTTCCAATACGGAAGGAACGCTGCTGGGCGGCAACCGCAGACTCTCCCGCGAGGGTCAGCCCGTCCAACACCACCTCGGAGTCTCCGCATTCGCCACCTATGCAGTGGTCTCACGCCGTTCCGTGGTGCCCGTGGGCGCGGACGTTCCGGCGCACATAGCCGCTTTGCTCGGGTGCGCACTGCTCACCGGAGGAGGAGCTATCCTCAACGTCGCCAAGCCCGCACCTTCCGCCCGGGTAGCCATCGTCGGTCTCGGCGGAGTAGGTATGGCGGCACTCATTACGGCCATCGCCACCGGAGTCGAACACGTCGTCGGTATCGACACCTTGCCGGCAAAACTGGAAGCCGCGCGAAACCTCGGTGCCACTGACGCCTTGACCTCTGCTGATGCCCTGAAACGCGGCGAAAAGTTCGACGCCGTCATCGAAGCAGCTGGGCACCCGCGCGCTCTGGAAGCAGCGGTCGCACTGACAAAGCCGGGCGGCATTACCGTCACCGTCGGACTGCCCGCACCCGGCCAGTCAATCAACATCGACCCACTGGCCCTTACAGCGGAGGCACGGTCGATCGTGGGCAGCTACCTCGGCTCGGCGGTCCCGGAACATGACATCCCGATCTACGAACAACTCTGGCGATCCGGCCAGCTGGCCGTTGAAGGCCTGGTCTCAGACACCATCCCGCTGGAAGAGATCAACCGCGCCATGGACACGCTCGACGGCGGCCACGCACTGCGCCAAATCATTACCTTTTCCTGACCACCACACTTCCAGCCCCGAAGAGAGAACATCATGACCTCCACAAATGACCACATTTACAGCGCGATCATCATCGGCGCCGGCTTCGGCGGCCTAGGCCAGGGAGCCCAGTTCGTCCAGGAAGGCATCGACGACTTCCTGATCCTCGAGCGCGGCAACGATGTGGGAGGCGTATGGCGCGAGAACACCTATCCCGGCGCCGCATGCGACACCCAGGCGCTTGTATACTGCTACAGCTACTTCCTGAACCTCAAGGTTTCCCGCATGTTTGCCGGCCAGGAGGAACTCCAGGGCTACCTACGTTCCATGGTTGAGGAATTCGGGCTCGGTAAGCACATCCACTTCGGCCAGAACATCACCGCGACTGAATGGGACCAGGACCGCCGCCTCTGGACCGTGCACACTGCCGATGGCTCGGAGTTCCTGACCCGTTCCGTGGTGGCTGCCTGGGGCCAGCTGAACGAACCCAACATCCCCAACTTCCCCGGCACAGAAACATTCGAAGGCGTGGCCTTCCACTCCTCCAAGTGGCGGCACGACCTTGACCTGACCGGCAAGCGCGTCGCATCCATCGGCTCCGCCGCAACTGCGGTTCAATACGTGCCCGAGGTCGCCAAGATCGCGTCGAACCTGACCGTATTCCAGCGCTCAGCCAATTACATCCTCCCCCGTGACCAGTACATCTTCACGGAGGAAGAGAGCGCCCGCTTCCAGGAAAACCCGGACACCTACCGTCAGCTGCGTCAGGAAATCCACGAATTCCGCGAAGCCGGATTCGAACGCACCCGCCGCCACACCGCTGCTTCCGAGGAAGGAGTCGAGCTCGCCCGCCAGCACCTCGAGACCCAGGTTTCTGACCCTGAACTGCGGGCCAAGCTCACTCCCGACTACGACTTCGGCTGCAAGCGGATCCTGCGGAGCGATGATTTCTACCCCGCCCTGACCCGCGAGAACGTAGAACTCGTGACAGAGGCAATCACGGAATTCACTCCCCGTGGCGTCCGCACCGCTGACGGGGTCGAGCACGAGTTTGATGTCATTATCTACGCCACCGGGTTCAAGAGCCACGCCTTCATGGGATCCATGCGCGTTTCAGGACGCGACGGATTCGGCCTCGACGAGCGGTGGGGCAACGCCCCCGAAGCCTACCTGGGCATCGCCGTCGACAACTTCCCCAACCTCTTCCTGGTCTACGGTCCCAACACCAACCTCAACCACAACTCGGTCGTATCCATGCTGGAGGCCCAGCACCGCTACATCGCCCAGGCCGTGCAGCACATCGCAGCCGATGAATCAAGGTTCCTGGAAGTGGACCGCGCGGTCGTTGAGAAGTTCAACGCACACGTTCAGGAAGAACTCCAGAAGTCCGCGTTCTCCTCCGACTGCTCCTCCTGGTACAAGAACGAGGACGGCCGCGTTATCAACAACTGGTCCGGAACCGTCGAAGAATACCGGTCCCACACCCACGACCTCCAGCTCGAGGACTACCTGCAGCTGGCCGAATCCGGACCCGGAAAGTGACCAAAACCGACCGGTTCAGCGGGAGGCCCATAGCACCGGACGCTGCAGAGGTGCTGCAGAAATTCCGGGCCTCCGGTGGACGTCCGTTTCACTCCTACTCCGTGAAGCATGTGCGCGAGCTCTACGAGAACGGTTGCGCTGCCAACGGCCTTAGCGGTGATCCGCTGGCGTCGGTCACTGACTTCAGCCTGGATGGATTCAAGGTGCGGGTCTATGACCCCCGCACCGTTGGAGGCCCCACCCCCGCCGTGCTGTTTTTCCACGGCGGGGGGTGGGTCATGGGCAGCCTCTCAACACATGACGGACTGTGCCGTCGCCTGGCCTCCCTCACGAACCTGCCGGTCATTGCTGTGGACTACCGGCTTGCCCCGGAGCACCCCTACCCGGCTGCGATTGACGACAGCCGCATGGCCATGCACTGGTTGTTCGATGCCGGCAACGAGCACGGCCTGGACGTAACCGAGGCTGTGCTCGTCGGTGATAGCGCGGGAGGACAATTAGCCGCAGTCCTAGCCAATGAGAACGCCACGACCACAGATCCCCTGCCTGTAGTGGCCCAGGTCCTCATGTACCCCATGGTGGATCTGACCATGTCCTCGCCTTCCTACAAACGGGTCACCGAGGGATTCCCTCTGGTTGCTGACACCATCGGCTGGTTCGCTGACCACTACCTGCCAGAGGGCGTGGACCGCGCTGCACCGGATATCAGTCCTTCCCTAACCCAGCTCCCCGCGGGGCTGCCACCGGCTTACGTGATCACTGTGGACAACGACCCGCTGGTTGACGAGGGGGCAGACTACGCCGCCGCCCTGGCCTGTGCAGGCACGGAGGTCCAGTACCAGCACCTCCCCGGGTACGCCCACGGATTGTTCACCTCCGCGGGACGTATCCCCCGTGGAGAACAAATAGTCGACCAGGTCGCTGCCTTTATCAGGGACCGCACTATCTAACTGAGATGGAGTACGTCCCGCCATCACAGGACCGATGTGGCAAGTCGCTTCCGGCGCTTGAGCCCGTCGGGCTGATCAATCAAAGGACGGTGATAGCCCTCCACTCTCATGGTGGGTTATCACCGTCACTTACTTTCTTTAGGAATCTTCATGACTACTGCCCTCGTTGATCCGACTGCTGTCTCACGCCAGCGTGAGGCTGAGCTCCTTGCCTCTGTCCCTACCGGTTTGTTGATCGGAGGTCGGTGGCGGGACGCGTCCGACGGCGGCACGTTCGATGTCCATGACCCCGCCACGGGGGAGGTGCTCGCTACCCTCGCCTCCGCCACGAGTGAGGACGCCGTCGCCGCGCTCGACGCGGCCGATAAGGTCCAAGCCTCCTGGGCACGCACTGCACCGCGGGAGCGCGCCGAGATCCTGCGCCGGGCATTTGACCTTGTCACCGAACGTGCGGAGGACTTCGCGCTACTGATGACCCTTGAAATGGGCAAGCCGCTGGCCGAAGCGCGCGGCGAGGTCACCTACGGGGCTGAGTTCCTGCGCTGGTTCTCCGAAGAAGCAGTCCGCGATTACGGCCGCTACCTCACCACCCCCGAGGGGAAGAACAAGATCCTGGTCCAACACAAGCCGGTCGGCCCCTGTCTGCTGATCACGCCTTGGAACTTCCCACTGGCCATGGCCACCCGCAAGGTTGCCCCCGCAGTCGCTGCGGGGTGCACGATGGTCCTCAAACCAGCGAAACTGACACCGCTGACCTCCCAACTGTTCGCCCAGACCATGCTCGACGCTGGCCTGCCCGCCGGGGTCCTGAACGTGGTGTCCTCCTCGTCGGCATCGGGTATTTCCGGGCCGCTGATGAAGGACTCCCGGCTCCGGAAGATCTCCTTCACCGGCTCCACGCCTGTAGGCAAACGCCTCATGGCTGACGCGGCGCAAAACGTGCTGCGGACCTCGATGGAACTGGGCGGCAACGCACCGTTCATTGTGTTCGAGGACGCCGACCTGGACAAAGCCGTCGAAGGCGCCATGGCCGCCAAGATGCGCAACATGGGCGAAGCCTGCACCGCCGCGAACCGCTTCCTGGTCCAGGAATCCATCGCCGCAGAATTTACGGCCAAGTTCGCCGCCGCGATGGGCGCCCTGACCACCGGCCGCGGCACCGAACCCACCACCCAGGTAGGTCCACTGATTAATGCCGGTGCCCGTGACGACATCCACGCCCTGGTGAGCGCCGCCGTCGACGCCGGCGCAATAGCCGTCACCGGCGGTGCCCCCTCAGACGGTCCGGGATACTTCTACCCTCCCACCGTCCTGGCCAACGTGCCCAACGACGCGGAGATCCTGGGCCAGGAAATTTTCGGACCTGTCGCCCCCGTCACCACCTTCACCACAGAGGAAGACGCCATCCGATTGGCCAACGCCAGCGAATACGGCCTGGCTTCCTACCTCTACAGCCTAGACTTCAACCGCCTGCTGCGCGTGGCAGACCAGATCGAATTTGGCATGGTCGGGTTCAACGCCGGCGTCATCTCCAACGCCGCAGCACCCTTCGGCGGCGTCAAGCAATCCGGCCTCGGACGCGAAGGCGGCTCCGAAGGCATTGCCGAATACACGACCACCCAATACATCGGCATCGCCGAACCCTACGCGGGCCAGAGGCAGCCCGTCCTCCCAGAACTGTAAGTGCTTGTTAGGGCCAGGATCTACCACGGTGGTGCTCAACTCTTGGTCCACCCCAGCCGTCGACATCACACGCCATAAGGCTGAAACAGCGCCCAGCGGTTCCGTCCCCGTTAGTGCGAAGTACACCCAAACCTGACGAACACCATTACGTCTTGACTCTCTTCTGGGAGGGTCCTGGAAGTCAACCTGACCAGTCGATGAGGGTTGGAGGCGCCTGTGGGTGAACAGCGAATCGGGTAGGTGCGGGTCAGCACGCTGGACCAGAACGAGAAACACCAGCTCGAAGGCCAGGTTCTTGACAGGGACTGCGCCGACAAGGCTTCCGGAGGAACACAGACAGGCGCCAGCTCGTGCAACTGTTGCGTTTTGCCCGTGACGGGGACACCGTGGTGGTGCACAGCATGGACCGGCGCGAACAAAACCTTAACGACTTACGTGCTCTCGTCCGCGGCGGGTCGGAGTTGATGTTCGCTGACGACGCGTTGCCAGGGTCCTAGGACTGGCGTGCCGTGTTGCTGGCCGGAGTTGATGCCCGGTTCTCGGGTGATGCCTCGATTTGCCCGGGGACGAGACTGGTCATCGAACGGCCGCGGGTTTCGGGCAGTAGAAATGCGGCCAGCAGTGCGCAAGCGGCAATTGCCGTGAGGTAAATGGCGGGGGCAAGCTTGTTCCCGGTGCTGGCGATGAGGAATGTGGCCACCAGGGGTGCGGTCCCTCCGAAGATCGCGTAGCTGACGTTGTAGGTGATTGCGGAGGCGGTGTACCTGACGGCGGTTGGGAATACCTCGGACAACAGGACTGCCGTCACCACGTTTGCCGTCACTGCGCCGAGGGCCAACAGGAGCTGGCCGGCTAGCGCGTTGCCGAATCCCCCGGTGGAGGCGAGCAGATAGGCAGGGACTGCCAGACCGCCCAGAAGGACCGAGGAGGCCACCATGGTGGCCCGCCTTCCGACCCGGTCGCAGACGCGGCCCAGGACCGGTGCCATCGCGGCGGCAAACGCCAGGGCGATGACGTTGCTCATGAGGACCTGGTCGGCCGGAAGATTGGCGACTTCCCTCAGGAACGTGTTCATGTAGGTAGAGAAGGTGTAAAAGGAAAGTGCGGTCAGGCTGATGTATCCGCCCAAGGTCAGCATGGGTTTCCACTGCAGAGCCAAGGTATCGCGAAGGGGCGCGTGTGCGGTGCTGGCGCTTTTCAGCACTTCCTGGAACATCGGGCTCTCGTCCAGCCTTTGCCGGATATAGAACGCGACGAGCCCTAGCGGCACCGCCACCAGGAACGGTATGCACCAACCCCAGGTGTCCATGGCCTCGGCCGAAAGGTTGGCCGTGAGGAGGTAGCACAACAGGGCCGCAGCGGAGAACGAGGAGAAGGTGGCTGCAGGCATCCAGCTGCTGTAGCGCGACCGCTGATCGGCCGGCGCGTGTTCAATCACATAAGTGACGGCGCCCGCGTACTCGCCGCCGGCGGACAACCCCTGAACACTGCGGGCCAAGGTCAGCAGCACGGCCGCCCAAATGCCGATGCTGGAATAGGTCGGCAGAAGTCCGATGGCCGCGGTTGCGCCCGACATCAGCAGGACGGTCAAGGCAAGAACCTTCTTCCGGCCGATGCGGTCTCCGAGAGCACCGAAGAAGGCGCCGCCCAGCGGCCGTAGGGCAAAGGCGACAGCGAACACGGCGAAGGTCTGGAGCAGACCGGTGATGTCGTCGCTGGACGGAAAGAAAGTTCGGGCGATGACGGGGGCCAGGAACCCGTAGATCGCGAAATCAAACCATTCGACCACAGTTCCGGCGGCGGCTGCACCGGTGACTTTGCGGAGGGTCGATTTGCTGCTTGGTGGGGCGGTATGAAGCATGGTCATGGAGGCTCCCTGGGTGGAAGTACTTGTCGGTTTTGCGGACGGCGGCGCGCCCCCGCGGAGCATTGTTGCTTTCGAACCAAATTAGTTGCTGTTTGCGCAACTTGGATTGCCGTCCTGTTACAGCTTTGTAAATCAGGTTTGCTCTCGCCGGGCACTGGACGTTGATGACCGGATAGCTGAGCTGACGCCGCCGGGAGATTGCCGGTGAGTGGTTTCACGGCGGTGCCCTGCCGCATCTTCCGTATCTGCGCCAGGACTGCGGCATATGATAGCCAAAAGAGTGGCGGGATAGTCACGCAGCGCGAAGGGATGAAGGTGGCAGGTAGGCCGAGGCAGGACAACGGGCAGGTCCAGGGAGCTGCGGCGTCGCTGTTGAACGGTCTTGCTGTACTGGAAGCCTTCTCCGTTCAAAATCCGGTTCTTGGTGTGACTGAGGTTGCTCAGCGCGTTGGCCTCCATAAGAGCACGGTCTCACGCATTCTTGGCGGATTAACAGACGCTGGATATGTCCAGCGGGATGAGGAGACGGGACGTTATCGGCTCGGGCTGGGCCTCCTTGCGTTGTCCGCCCCTTTACTGGCGGACCTGGATGTCCGCCGTGCTGCGGTTCCGTATTTGGAGCAGCTAACCGAAAGCACCAAAGAGACCAGCGCCATCTCGGTCTGGAATGGTCGCGAGGCCATCGTCGTGGAGCAGGTGGCCAGCCCCTTTCAGGTCAAACACACTGCCACCATCGGAACCCGGTACAACAAATTCGAGAGCTCTTCGGTGCGGGTCTTCCTGGCGGAGCTGGCGCCGGCTGTCGCGACCGAACTGATCGGATCCGGGCAGATACTACGCACGGCAGGAGACGGTTTGCCGTTGGACCACACCGCCCACCTTCAGGAAGTCGCCCGTCAGGCATACGCCGTCAACGACGGTTCGACGACGGAGGAGGAATTTGGGGTCTCCGCACCGGTTCGGGATTACCGAGGCAAGGTGGTTGGGTGCATCACCGCATCCGCTCCCCGTTCCCGGGTGCACAAACACGCCACCAGGGACATTCTGGTTCAAGCCGTACAGCATGCTGCCTCGGAAGTATCCACACGCTTGGGCTGGTCGGCTTCCCTTCCTGGCTGATTCACCCACGCAACTTGGCGAACGTCAGCAGCATCGTGTGCCGACCGCATTTCAGATCGAGAGGCCGACCGCGCTGTCGTCCTTGAAAGAACTATTCTGTGAGAGAGCAGCTGCCACAGTGAGGGGCGGCCCTGCTTGAGGTTCCGTCGCTTCCTGGTCTGGGAAAACCAAAGAGGAAAACGGCTCGTAGACCCCTCAGAATCCTGCGCGGATCCGCTGTGAGGGCCGTTAGTGCACCGTATTTGTTTCCCCCGGCAGGGGCAGGCTGCCGAGCCGTGTCGATACCCGCTCAGCGGCGGCTAGCACGGCTTCGCGCAGGATCGCCTGGCTTTGCTGGTGCTGCACTCGGGATCGGGGCGCGCTGGCTGTGATGCAGCCGACGACTGCACCGCGGTAGTCCCGAACGGGTGCGGACACGCCGTACTCCTCGTAAGTGGTCTCGCCGTCGTTGACGGCGAAGCCGTCGTCCCGTACGCCGGCGAGCTGTTCGTGGGCCGGGTCCTCGAGACCGAGGTAGCCCTCCCGCAGGACCGTCCGGCCGGCAAGCAGACGGTCGGTCTCCTCGGACGGCAGTTCGGCGAGGAACACGCGCACTGAGGAACTGGCGAACTTGTTGTAGCGCGTGCCGATCGCCGCGCTGTGCTTGACCTGATGGGGGGAAGCCGTCTGTTCCACGACGATCGCGTTGGTGCCGTTCCAGACGGCGATCGCGGCCGTCTCGCCGGTGGCCTGTGTGAGTTCTTCGAGGTGGGGCAGGGCGGCGCGGCGGACGCTAAGCTCGGCCAGCAGTGGTCCAGCCAGGCCGATCATCCCGAGTCCGAGGCGGTATCGTCCCGTTTCGTCGTCGCGCTGCACGTAGCCGGCTTCATCCAGGCCGGTAAGCATCCGGGAGACCGTGCTCTTGTGCAGGCCGACGAGTTCGGAGATCTCCGTGACGCCCAGGAGGGATCGCTTGGCGACGGAGAAGGCTTCGAGGACCGTCAGACCGTTGAGCAGCGATGCTGCCGCCCCTTGCGGTTTGTCGGCGGTGGTTTGTGGCTCCAGCATGAGTTCTCCCTCTTCGGGCGCTAGCGCAAGTCACCCGTACCAGTCATCGTACGATGCCCTTTCCTCCTCCTGCCGGAGGCCGGGCCGCCGGCCGCTGCGGCCCCGCCGCGGCGCGGCTGAGGAGTCGAGGTCGGATCAGTGTCAGCGAAGTTGGGCAGGTTGTTGAGGTACTGGATGACGTTCTCCAGCGGCTCGACAAGTGTTGGATCGGCATAGCGGGATCCTTGGCAACTGCCGTGTTTAAGAAACGCACTCATCACCGCAGCCCGGCCCGACCCGACGACAGCCGGCACCCGCTGAGGGGTGCCGGCTGTCGTCGGGTCGGCCTGGGGATGCCGGGTAGCGGGGCTCCGAGAGTATGGTGCGGCTCAGGCCGGATCCGCAGGGGCCGCCACCTCCGGCTGGGGATCCGAGAGGGTCTTCGGGACCGTGTCCTCGAACTGCGGGAGGCGGTTCAGGTACTCCACCACCGAATCCGTGGACTCCACGTCACCGAACTTGTTGTCAATGTCGTAGAGGTTCCACTGCACGACGCCCGGGACGCGGTCGCCGATGGTCTCCCGGGCGATGATCGGGCGGAAGCCCTTTGCGATCGCGTCCTCGACGGTGTGGCGCACGCACCCGGCCGCGGTCGCGCCGGTCACGATCAGGGTGTCAATGCGGTTGGAGGTCAGGAAGAGCTCGAGGTTCGTCCCCGGGAACGCCGAGGCGCGATTCTTCTCGATCACGACCTCGCCCTCCGCGGGCGCAATGCGGTCGTCAATCTGCGCCCAGTAGGAATCCGCCGGAAGGGTCTCCGTGGGGATCTTCGAGTACCACAGACCCATGTCGTTCGTCCCGGAGGTGGCGTCGCGGTTGCGGTACACGTTCGTGGTGTAGAAGACCGGGACACCCTTGGCGCGCGCGGCCTCGTTGATCCGCTGGACGTTCGGGATGATCGTCTCCATTCCCGGGCAGCTGAAAGGGTGGCCCGGACGGGTCCAAGCGTTGGCGAGGTCGATGTGGATGACGGCGGGGCGGTTGCCGTAGCCGATCCGACGCTTGAAGCCTCGCTCGTTGTAGATGTCCGTGCCTGCTTCGAACGCCTCCTCCAGCACTGCTGCCAGACGGGCTTCGATGTCGTTGAACGTCTCTGTCTCTGCTGTCATGGTTCTCTCCACTCTCTTTGGGACCTGGCTTTTCCTGGCCGCATGTTGTTGCTGTCCCATCACAGTAGTTGCTGTTTGCGCAACGCACAACCCTTTTCTTGAGGTTGCCGGAATTCGCTTCCAGGCCCCGCGGGCCAAGGGATCTTGGGGCCTGCGCCTTCTGAAAGCATCGAACTCGGAGCAAGGCGATCTATCCACGAGCGAGTGAGGTCAACCTTTGACCACTCGCAGCACCCAAGGCTGTAGACGGAGGGGCGTCTGAAAAAAGAGCGATGAACCATTGCATGTTGTTCATAAAGGAACTAAATTGCTTTCTAAGCAACGCAAAGATGTGAGCTACAGCACATCGGATTGCGGGACCGGAACCCCGGCCCAGTGGACTAGCTCCAATCCAGAGTGTGAGAGCGGGCCAGGCAAAGAGGCCCCCCGCCTTTCCCTTCAACCAGTCCTGAACCAAACTTTCGAAAGGATCCCAGTATGAAGCGCATCGGAGTAGACGTCGGCGGTACATTCACCGACTTGTATTTCTCGGACGACGCCCAGCGCATCGCCGTTGTGGAGAAGGTTCCGTCCACCCCGCACGACCCGTCTGAGGCCGTGATCAACGGCATCATCAAGCTCTGTGAGAAGGCCGGTGTCTCGCTTGCGGAGATCGACCAGCTGGTGCACGGGACCACGGTTGCCACGAACACCGCGCTGACGCACACAGGTGCGGAGGTGGGGATGATCACCACCGAGGGTTTCCGGGACATCCTGCACATCGCCCGTCACAAGAAGCCGTACAACTTCTCGTTGCAGCAGGAGCTGCCGTGGCAGACCAAGCCCTTGATCAAGCGCCGTCATCGGCTCACGGTCAAGGAGCGCATCACTGCTCCGAACGGCGACGTGCTGGTTGCCCTGAACGAGGACGAGGTCCGTGAGCGCGTCCTCGAGCTAAAGGCGGCCGGAGTTGAGGCCATCGCGGTCTGCCTGCTGCACTCTTATCTGAACCCGGCCCACGAGAAGCGGATCGGGGAGATCGTCGCGGAAGAATTCCCCGAGGCCTACCTGTCCCTGTCCAGCGAAATCGTGCCCCTGTACCGGGAGTATGAGCGATTCTCCACCACAGCGCTAAATGCCTATGTCGGGCCCCGGGTCTCGAAATACCTCTACCGCCTGCAGGAGCAGGCCGAAGGATTGGGATACAAGCGGGAGATCCTGCTGATGCAGTCCTCCGGCGGCATGGTTCCGATCAAGGAAGCCGCCAAGCGGCCCGTCACCCTGATGATGTCAGGACCGGTCGGCGGTCTGATCGGCGGCATGTGGGCCGGTCGCCAGTCCGGCTTCGAGAACGTCGTCACCCTGGACATCGGTGGTACTTCGGCCGACATCGGTGTGGCGTACCAGGGTGAACTGCGCATGCGCCACCTGCTGGATACCAAGATCGGCGATCACCAGGCCATGGTCCCCATGGTGGACATCGACACCATTGGTGCCGGCGGCGGCTCCATCGCCTACGTTGACGCCGGCGGGGTCTTCCGCGTCGGTCCCCAGTCGGCCGGCGCCGTCCCTGGACCGGTTTGCTACGGCCGCGGCGGTACGGAGCCGACATCAACTGACGCCCAGGTGCTGCTGGGCCGCATGCGCCCTGACCGCGTCCTGGCAGGCTCAGGAATGGACATGGATCTCGAGGGCGCCCGAAAAGCCATGGAAGGTCTGGCAGAAAAGCTCAGCATGTCCGTGGATCAGGCAGCCCTCGGCGCGCTGCAGATCCAGAAGTTCGGCATGACCCAGGCGATCGAGCAGAACTCTGTTCGCCGCGGCTACGACCCGCGTGACTTCACCCTCGTCGCCGCCGGCGGTGCCGGGGCACTGTTCGCCTGCGAGATCGCCGCGGAGCTGGAGGTCCCGAAGGTACTGATCCCGGCCCACCCCGGCATCATGGCCGCCACCGGCCTGCTGGCCACAGACGAGAAGTACGAGTTCGTCGCGACCCGAAGGTTCACCTTCGCCAGCGCGGACACCGCCGCTATCCAGGGCTCCTATGAACAGCTCAAGCGCGAGGCCAACGCCCAGCTCGATGCCGAGGACGTCCCGGCCGAACGCCGCAAGCTCGAATGGCTCGCGGACGCCCGCTACGAGGGCCAGGGATACGAGATCCGCTTCACCGCCCCCGCCGGACCGGTCAACCAGGCATGGCTGGAAAAGGCCGAGGCAGCCTTCCACGACGCCCACTTCGAGGAGTACGGCCACCGCTTCAAGAACGGCACCGTGGAGGTCATCAACATCCGTGTCGAGGCCAGCGCCCTGATGGATGACCTGCCTACGCCGGAAGCGATCAAGTCCGGTTCCCTCAAGGACGCCCTGGTCGAAACCCGCCCGGTGACCTTCGAACAGGATGGCAAGCCGGTCACCTTGGATACCGGCTTCTATGACCGCGACAGGATGGGCGTGGGAACCACCTTCACCGGCCCCGCGATCATCGAGCAGTACGACTCCACCACAGTCATTCCGCCGGGATTCTCCGGAACGGTGGACCCGGCCGGCAACCTCGTCGTCGACTGCCCGGCCGCCGCCCAGAGCGCCGAGAAACTGGCCACTCCGATCCTGATGCGCGTGATTGGCGGCGCCCTGAACTCCGCAGCCAAGGAAATGGCCTCGGTGCTGTTCCGCATGGCCTACTCCTCGATCATCCGCGAGTCCGAGGACCTTGGTGCGGGTCTGTTCGACAAGGACGGCAACGTGCTGGCCGAGTCCGACTCCACACCAATGTTCATGGGTTCCATGCCCAAGATCGTCAAGGGCGTGATCTCGGTCCTGGGCGATGACATCCACGACGGTGACATCATCCTGCACAACGACCCGTACCTGGGCGCCACGCACTCCCCCGACGTGGCGATTATCGAACCGATCTTCCACGACGGGGAACTCGTCGGCTTCGCCGGCGCCTCCGGCCAGCTGATCGACAACGGCGGGGCGTACTCCGGGCTGATGGTTGACATCCAGGACATCCAGTCCGAAGGCACCATTTTCCGGGCAGTGAAGATTTCCGAGAAAGGCGTCCGCCAGGAATCGCTGATCCGGCACATCCTCAACAACACCCGGACACCCACCTCCAACGAAGGCGACTTCCAGGCGATGATCGCCGCCTGCGAGCTGGCCAAAACCCGCTACACCGCCCTCATCGAGCGGTACGGCTTCGGCGCGGTCCGCGAAGCCGGCCAGAGCTGGATCGACTACTCGGAGCGGATGCTGCGCCAGGAGATCGCCAAGATCCCCGACGGCGTCTACGAGACCGAGGTCGGCTACCTGGATGACGACGGACGCAACTACGGCAAGAAGCTGCCGATCGTCGTGAAGGTAATCATCGAGGGCGACGAGATTACGTACGATCTCACCGGATCCTCCGAACAGGTGCCCACCGCTTATAACTGCGCCTTCGAGGGCACCACCGTCTCGGCGTTCACGTTCATCACCCGGATGATATTCCTGGACGAGGTCGCCTTCCCGGTGTTTGTGCCCCAGAACGAGGGCATGCTCAAGCCGCTGAAGGTCATCGCCCCGGAGGGCACCATCTTCAACCCGACGTACCCGGCGGCGACCTTCTCGCGGTTCTCCCAGGTACAGCGCGCGGTCGACCTGGCGCTGCGGGCACTCGCCCCGGTCATCCCCGAGCGCGTCACCGCCGGCAACTCCGCCCACATCCACTTCATTTCCTACTCAGGATGGGACGAGAAACAGGGCGAGTACTGGGTCTACCTCGAGGTCAACGAGGGCGCCTACGGTGGCCGCGCGGCCAGCGACGGGCCGGACTCAGTGGACAACCTCATCGCCAACACCCGCAACAACCCGATCGAGGAGCTCGAGTGGCGGTTCCCGATGCGAACGGACCGTTACGAACTGCGTTCCGAGCCGGGGGCGGCCGGCGAGTTCCGCGGCGGCATCGGCATCGTCCGGGAGAACACGTTCCTGACCGACACCGCGATCACCTGCGAGGGGGAACGCCACGAGTCGGACGTTCCGTGGGGCGCCTTCGGCGGTCATGAGGGCCTCAACGGCTCGCTGGTGAAGAACGTCGGCCGGGCGGGCGAGGAGTCCTGGCCGTCCAAGGTCACCGGACGTCAACTGCTGGCCGGTGACTCCCTGCAGATCACCGTGCCCAGCGGTGGCGGCTTCGGTGACCCGCACAAGCGGGACCCGCTGAAGGTCCTCGAGGACGTGCTGGACGGTTTCACGACTGCCGAGGCAGCCGACCGGGACTACGGCGTGGTCCTCAAGGAGGTCAACGGCCAGCTCACGGTCGACCTGGAGGCCACCGCCGGACGCCGTGAGATCCCGGTTTCCGAACTCAGCACCGTCAGCTGATCTACGAACACCTGCATTGAGGGGGCGTCTGCAGGCCAGGTTTGCGAGTCTGGCCTGCAGACCGTCCCCTCTTTCAGTACTCATTACATCCTCATCACACCACCCACCCATCCCCGTGAATTAGGAACCGCCATGTCCACTGCCCCACTCTCCAGATTCGTCGAGTCAGACGTCACCCCCAAAGACGTCCGGCTGGCCACCTGGATATGCTTCTTCGCCTGGACCTTCGCCGTCTATGACTTCGTCCTGTTTGGCAACCTCCTGCCGGTGCTGGCCGCAGACCTGGGCTGGAGCGCGGCCCAGTCCACGGGGATCAATACCTGGGTCACCGCCGGCACTGCCCTCGTGGCCTTCGCGATCGGCCCGATCGTCGACCGGATCGGCCGCCGCAAGGGCATCCTGATCGCCGTCGTCGGTGCCGCCGTCGCCTCCCTGCTGACCGCCACTGTCGGCTGGGTTGTCGGCCTCGCTGCCGGCCTTGGACTCGTCTTCCTGGTCCTCGTGCGTTCACTGGCCGGCCTCGGCTACGCCGAGCAGGCCATCAACGCGGCCTACCTCAACGAAATGTTTGCCCACCAGAGCGATCCCGCCAAGGCCCGCCGCCGCGGTCTCATCTACTCGCTCGTCCAGTCGGGCTGGCCGGTGGGCTCCGTCCTGGCTGCCGGGTCTGTCTACCTGCTGTTCCCCATCGGCGGGTGGGCGCTCTGCTTCGTCGTGGCCGCCCTCCCCGCCATCTTCATCGTCCTCGCCGGACGTTGGCTCAAGGAGAGCCCCCAGTTCGCCCACCGTCACCAGATCGACAAGATGATCAAGGACGGCCGGGTGGAAGAGGCACAGCAACTCGGGGAGAAATACGGAATCGACGTCTCGGAGAAAGCCAGCCCACTCGTCTCGGTCTTCCGTGGGGAGTCGCTGCGGTCCACCCTGACGATTGGCGGGGCCTTCCTCCTGAACTGGCTCGGCGTCCTTGCATTCGCGATCCTCGGCACGTCGCTGCTTACCGCAGCGGACGGCAAGAACATCGAGTTCGACAACGCCCTGCTGGTCCTCATCATCTCCAATGCCACGGCCTTCGCCGGCTACCTGTTCCATGGCTGGCTCGGCGACCGGATCGGGCGCCGCAACGCGATCGGGATCGGCTGGATCCTGTGCGCCGCCTCCTTCTTCACCATGCTCCAGGCACCGAACGGGAACTTCCCGCTCATCATCGCGCTGTACAGCGCCGGGCTGTTCTTCCTCATCGGACCCTTCTCCGCCCTGCTGTTCTTCACCGGCGAAAGCTTCCCCGTCCACACCCGGGCAACGGGCGCCTCCATCATCAACGCCTCCGGCCAGGTCGGAGCGATCATCGGCGGCCTGCTCATCACCGCCGCCCTCGCCTCCGGAGCCGGATGGATCAACGCCACCCTATGGTGGGGCGTCCTCCCCATCCTTGCCTCCGGCCTGCTCATCTTTGCCGCCCGGAACGTGGACCCCAGCAAGGTCCGCACGGACTGACAGGGACCAACCCGCACCACAAACACCATCCGCACGGCGGGAACTCCTGACACCAGAGAGCTCCCGCCGTGCCGATGACCTTAATAAGGCAGGTTCCCTTATCGAGTGAACCACCCACAGCGAGATCCTCACCGCCCTCAAGCACTGGCGCTGACACCGCCTGATCCATGAACGCACCCCCGCATCTACCGGTCCAACGGGTTTGCTGCTGCACCGTTTCCCCCGCATGGGGTGAGCAGGAGCTGGCATGCCGAGGTCGCCGAAGAGCGCTGACGGGCCAGCTCGTCCGGCTAAGCTTCCTTGCGCAGCTTGGCCTGCTCCACCAGCTCGGTCATCCACGGCCGGTGCCCGCGGTGCAGCACCATGCCCTCGGGCAGCCCTTGGACGGCGACGGTGGACCCGGAAATATCGATGGTAATCCGGCCGCCGGCCATGGGTGCATTGGTGATGTGCAGGTCGCCGTAGGCCTCCGGCAGTACCGGGTCCAGCCACAGACCGCCACGGGATACATGCGCGTCATAGCGCATCAGGCTTGTCACCAGCAGGATCGGCGCGGTCGCGGCCCAGGCCTGCGGCGAACACGCCGTGGGATACGGCACGGGCTGGGTGAACCGTTCCCGGTCGAAGCCGCAGAAGAGCTCGGGCAACCGGCCCTCCGAGTACTGGGCGGCCTCAAGCAGGGCCGTGGCGATTTGCTGCGCTTCTTCCACGAAACCATGGCGCACCAGGCCGGCCGCAATAATTGCGTTGTCGTGCGGCCAGACCGAGCCGTTATGGTAGCTCGCAGGGTTGTAAGCCCCCATGTCGGTAGCCAGGGTGCGAACGCCCCAACCGGAGAACATCTGCGGGGACATCAGCTTCTCGGCTACCAGCGGTGCCTTGTCCTCATCCACCAGACCGAACCAGAGGCAGTGGCCCATATTAGAGGCACAGGCATCCACCGGGCGCTTGTCCTTATCCAACGCGATCGCGTAGTACCCGCGATCGGGCAGCCAGAACTGTTCGTTGAACCGTTTTTTCAGCTCTGCCGCCCGGTCGGTAAGCTCGTCACCGACGGCCGTGTCGCCGGCGTCGTAGGCCATCCACGCACGCGCCATGTACGCCGAGTAGACGTAGGCTTGGACCTCGCACAGGGCGATCGGCGGCTCTGCCAAGGTACCGTCGGCGAAGTTGATCCCGTCCCAGGAATCCTTCCAGCCTTGGTTGATCAGCCCCCGATCATTAAGGCGTTCATATTCGACGAAGCCGTCGCCATCGCGGTCCCCGTAGTCCCGGATCCAGTCCAGTGCTCGATCCGCGTTGGGCAGCAGGGCGGCTATGGTCTCCTTGGCAAACCCCCAGCGGCTGACGGCCCCGAGCACACTCACAAACAGCGGGGTCGCATCGACGCTGCCATAATATTCCGGCTTGCCGCCCAAGGACAGTCCGCTGGAGACACCGAGCCGGACCTCGTGCAGGATCTTACCCGGCTCCTCCTCGCTCATCGGGTCCAGCACCCGGCCCTGGCGGTCGGCAAGCGTCTGCAGCGTGCCCAGGGCCAGGGACGGGTCTACCGGAAGCGCCATTTCCGAGGCCCAGAGTGAGTCGCGGCCGAACAGGGTCATGAACCATGGCGCCCCGGCGGCGACCACCACCCGGTCCGGATACTCGGGGTCTTCGATCCTGAGCGCGCCCAGATCGTCGTAGCTGCGCTGCAGGGTGCGTTCGATCGAACGGTTGCCCATCTGCAGCACCGGAATCCTGGCCACCCACTCCATCCGGCGCCGGTCCCGGGGAGAGATATCGCCCGGTGCCGGATGAACAAACGGTGCCGCCGGGTCGGTTCCGTCCACGGCAGGCATCACGCTAAGCACGGTGCTCCAGTGGCCGTGCGGCGGGACAACTGTGCGATATGTCAGGGCGTCCGCCCCCACGTGGTCGGCGCCGTCCGCGTTGATGACGATCCCCTTGCGGGCATCCTGCCAAGTGCCCCTGATCGTCAGCGAACCTGCGTCCGGCTGCCGGGTTTCGTCCCAGTGCCGGAGGATGCGCGCCTCCTTGACCTCGAACAGATCGGCGAAATCCGCTTCGACGCTGAGCGAGACCACGCATTCGACCGGATCCAGCGAGTAGTTCCAGACCGTAATCTCCTCTGTAATGCCGACACCCACCTCGCGCAGCCGCTCGACAAGCAGCGGGCTGTCCGCATACCCGTCAGAACGGGCAACACGGCCCGCAAACAACGCCCGGTAAGGTTCCTTGGGTTCCGCCGCCAACGGCTCCAGCACCTGGCCGTTGACGGTCAGGATCCAGCGGGACAGGATTCGCGTGTCCTGGAAGAAGACCCCGTGCGGCAGCTCGGGTTGGATGTCCCCGTTCGGCAGCGAGATGCAGAAGGATGAACCTTCCACCAACGTGATTGTCCCGGCGCCCAGCGGCCCGGCCGCCGTATCGGCATTCCATCCAGCCATTTCCGGCTCCTTGAACGGATTGGCACCACCATACGGCCAGCGTGCCGGTACTGGTCAGGCTGCGACCGCGGCCGTCGTTCTATTCGAACGCTACCCCCGTCGGTTCACCGTTGCCAGAGCAGGTTCTAAGGGTCACGAAAGAGTTGAACAAGGCGGCGATGAGGAAGGCGGCAATGAGCAGGCCAGGTGTCCCCAAACCGTCCCTTTCATCCACCGGCGGCTCTGTTCCATCGCGATCGGCCGAGGCATTGGCCGGCCGCTGTCCGGACCTACACAGGTCCGGACAACGGCCGACCAAATTTACTGCCCCGGGGCCTCAGGCCCCGGTCACCGCTTTTGAGGCCACGACGTGGGCAGGCTCTGCTGGCACGGGGTCGTCGTGGTAACGGCGCAGAGGCCGTCCTGCGGTCTCAGGTATGAGGAACGTGGCGACAAGGAAGGATGCGACGGCGATGACTGAGACGTAGATCGCCGGGGACAGCGAGTATCCGGTCCCCGCGACAAGCCACGTTGCCACGAAAGGTGCGGTGCCGCCGAAGATGGCGTAGGTGATGTTGTAGCAGGTGCCAGATGCCGCGAAGCGCACGTCGGTCGAGAACATTTCCGACATCAGGACCGAGGTCACCACATTAGCGGTCACCGCACCGAGTCCAATGAGCAGTTGGCTGACAACGGCGGTAGCGAACGTTCCCTGCTCGGCGATCATGTACGCCGGAATGGTGAGGATGGCCAGGAGACCGGCGGCGGTCTGCATGGTGCGGCGACGCCCTATGCGATCCGAGACACGCCCCATGACGGGGGTCAGCGCCGTCGCAAGGGTCAGCGAGATCAAGCTCGAGAACAGGGCAAGGTGCGGGGGCAGGCCGACCACTTTGATCAGGAAGGTCGACATGTACGTGGAGTAAATGTAAAAGGAGAGCGCCGTGAGCATCACGAACCCACCCAGCCGCAGCATCGCAGGCCACTGGGTACGGAAGACGACTCCCAAAGACGGGGCGGGCCGGGCGGCGGAATCATCGATCATCGCTTGGAACTCGGGAGATTCGTGGAGTTTTGCGCGAATGTAGAAGGCGATCAGGCCCATCGGTATTGACAGCAGGAAGAGGATGCGCCAGCCCCAATCACCCATGGCGGCGGCCGGCAGGATGAAGCTGAGCAGCGCGCCGAGTCCAGCGGCGAGGGCGAACGAGGAGAACGTCGCCGCGGACATGGCGGACGAGTAGCGGGCCCTGTGGTTGTCGGGGCTGTGCTCGACGACGTAGATGGTGGCGCCGGCGTATTCGCCGCCGGCGGAAAAGCCCTGCAAACACCGGGCAAGCACCAGCAGGACGGCGGCCCAGATGCCGATCGTCTCATGGCTTGGGATGAGCCCGATTGCGGCCGTTGACCCGGACATGAGCAGGACGGTCAGCACCAGGATCTTTTTGCGTCCAAGACGGTCGCCCAGGCGTCCGAAGAAGATGCCGCCCAAGGGCCGGAGCGCGAACGCGACAGCGAACACGGCGAATGTCTCCAGCAGACCCGTTACCGGATCCTTGGATGCGAAGAAGGTGGCGGCAATGTGGGTTGCCATGTAGCCGTAGATAGCAAAGTCGAACCACTCCACCACGGTTCCAGCAAAAGAGGCCCGCACCACCTTACGCAGGCGCTCCGGACTCACCTTCTCCAGGGAATTATCTGCAAGATCGCGTTCCATGTTGTCTCCATTCAGGGGATGGTGCCAAGACCGCGAGGTGCTTCACTTCAGCCTAGCCACTGGGGCAATGCATCGCACGTATGATCCAGATCACCGTTGGTCATACAACAACTTATTTCCTGCAGTAGCAACAAGTCAAGGGTTATTACAAATTCTCCTGCCAGACGAGAGACTTTCGGAGACACTGCACGTAGGTCAGCAATTCGCGAGTGGTGCCCCCCTGCCCTTCCGGGAAGGACTCCCCATGGCAGTCTCAAGCTTCGTGAGGGAACGCCCGCGGAGGGAATCGCCCTGGCCAAGCAGCGCAGGGCCTGCAAAGGGCACAAAAGACCCTCAAACCGGAACACGGGGGGCCAACCTGGAAAGGCGCGTTGGCTGGGTGCTCCGATGTCTCCCTAGCCCGTAACAAAGGTCAGCACGGAGACCACAAGCCAGGACAGTCGTTGTACCAAGCCGATGCGAATCGAGCCCCTGGCGGGCCACGGCCGCCAGATCCGTAGCGGCCGCGGCGATTACTTGTACGCGGCATATTCTATTTCGAGCGTTCTCAACAACGGTGTAGGACCGCTCAGATCAAAGTTGTGGCGAACAGCTCCGTGAGCAGACGAAGCTGCAAGTCCGGAAGCCTTTGGTTCGCATGCCAAGTTCACGTCCAGTTAGAGAACACCCCAATCTGACGACGGGCGGCAGGGGTATTGACTTCCTTGTAGGACGGGTCTGGAACTCAACTTCACAGCGAAGGGTTGGAACGGCAGTGGCCGGACAGAGGATCGGGTATGTGCGCGTGAGCACGCTGGACCAGAACGAGAAGCGCCAGCTCGATGGCCAGGTCCTGGACCGGGTCTTCACGGACAAGGCCTCGGGTAGGGACACCACCAGACCGGAACTTACGGAATTACTGCGGTTCGCCCGCGACGGGGACACCGTCGTGGTGCACAGCATGGACCGCCTCGCCCGCAACCTCGACGACTTACGTGCGCTCGTCCAGGGCCTCACACGCAAAGGGGTGCGGGTGGAATTCGTCAAAGAGAGCCTGGTCTTCACCGGGGAGGACTCCCCCATGGCCAACCTCATGCTGTCCGTTATGGGGGCCTTCGCTGAATTTGAACGCTCCCTCATTAGGGAGCGGCAGCCGGAAGGTATCGCATTGGCCAAGCAGCGCGGCGCCTATAAAGGGCGGAAAAAGACCCTCACGCCGGAACGGGCGGCCGAGCTGGTTCAGCGCGCCGGCAGCGGTGCTCCGAAAGCTGTTCTTGCCCGTGATTATGGGATCAGCCGCGAGACGGTTTATCAGTACCTGCCCCATGCCAAGCTGGAGTGAACCGCTCCCCGGCCGACGCAATCGTTGTGCCGTAGCCGCCGCGGCCGTAGCTTGACGGAAGGTCCATATCGGCATTCAACGTACGGGGGTAGAAGTGGTTGCGAGGACTTCCGTCGGGAGGAACGCGACGTTGGCCGCCCCCGATCGGTCCCATCCCACCGGAACTGTCATCAATCAGGCGGCAGATGAATCCTTGTTCCGTAGCGGCCTTTGATGACCAAGGACAGCGTAGGCAAAGTCCACCAGATAGTCATTGAGAGCCTGGGAGGCGGCCTTGGCCGCTGACTCGTCTCTGGCGAGAATCGCTTCCAGTATTTTCGAGTGAAGCGCGGATCCAAGAGAGATCTGGTGCTCCTCGTCTCGCATGTGGGCGATCCAGAAGCGCCTTGAGAGGGCCTGCGCCGGCGCCAGGGCATCGGCGAGATACTCGTTGGCGGCGGCACCGACAATCAGGTGGTGAGTCTCCTTCACAGTTTCCAGGTAGCTGCCTAGCGTGAATTGCTCCTTTTTGAGCCGGTCCACCATGGCGGCCATGTTCTTCCGGTGCTCGTGGAGGGCCCGGTCACAGGCAAGCCCCACAGCCAGGGACTCCAGTACCCGGCGCAGTTCAAGGAGACGAAGCTGGGTATCCACCGAAGCCGCCGGGACCAGAACCCCCTTGCTGGGGTGTATCTGAACCATTCCCTCCCGTGCGAGACGCTGCAGAGCCTCACGCACCGGGGTCCGGCCGAACCCGGTGGAAGCAGTAAGCATTGACTCCGAGACTAAGGACCCTGGTGTAATTTCCTGGAAGATGATCATCCGCTCAATCGCGTCGTAAGCACCGTCGGCCTTGCCTTTTTCCGCCATATCGTTACTCCTCCCACCGGGCCGTCCACTGGCCCCGGCACCTCACTGTTCATCGGGCAATGAAAAGAAGCCTTGACCTAACCACATCCTAGGGCATATGTTACCGGTATATCGGTTGCATGTCGGTCAATGATGACCGTAACGGCTTACGCTGCCACTGCACCTCTTCGACGAAGGAAGCCATGAAATCCTCGCGTATTGAACACCGCGCCATCGATTACATCCCCGACGCTGAGCGCCACGGGGTGGCTCGAAGCCTCTTCTTTGTGTGGTTTGCCGCGAACACCTCCATCACTGCGGTGGTGACTGGAGCGCTGTTTGTCATCCTCGGGAACTCGGCCCTATGGGCCATCCCGGCAGTGATCATCGGGAACATCCTTGGCGGTGCCGTCACAGCCCTGCACTCCGCGCAAGGCCCCAAGCTCGGTGTCCCGCAGATGATCCAGAGCCGGGCCCAATTCGGCTACTACGGCGCTATCCTGCCGCTCGTACTTTCGCTGATCATCTACCTCGGGTTCTACGCCACGGGCCTTGTCCTCGGCGGCCAGGCGATCGGGGACCTTCTCAACGTCCCGGTCCAGGTCGGATCCGCGATCTTCGCGCTGCTCTCCACCACCCTTGCCATCTTCGGTTACCGCTACATCCACAAGTTTTCCAAGATCGCCACAGCGTTGAGCGCGGCCGTGTTCGTGGTGCTCTTTATCCGCGTCCTCACCGCCCCGGACGCCGGCGCCCTGATGCAGCAGACAGACTTCGCCATCGGTCCGTTCGTCCTGGGCATCTCCCTGGCAGCGTCCTGGCAGCTCACCTTCGGACCCTATATCGCCGACTACTCCCGCTACCTGCCGGCCAACACCTCACAAGGGGCGACGATGGGCTGGACGTTCGCCGGAAGCGTCCTGGGTGGCTCGCTCGCCATGATTCTTGGAGCACTTGGGGCCGCGATCGGCGGCCAAAGCTTCAACACTAACCAGGTCGGCTACCTTGCGAACCTGGGCGCCCAGTTCGCGTGGCTGGTTCTGCTCGCTGTAATCTGCGGAAAACTCACCGGCAACACCCTCAGCACCTACGGCGGATTCATGTCCCTGGCCACCATCATCACAGCAATCACCCGACGTGAACTCATCACCGGCAAAGCCCGTACGCTCTACATCGTCCTGATCTCCGCGGCAGCCCTCAGCATCGCCCTCGCCGCCACCGATAATTTCCTGGGCGCCTTCACCAACTTTCTTCTGTTTCTGCTCTACTTCATGACACCGTGGTCAGCGATCAACCTCGTCGACTTCTACTTCGTGCGGAAAGAGAAGTACAACGTCGAAGCCCTCTTCCAGCCCGACGGCGAATACGGCCGCATCAACTGGATCGCCATCGGCGCCTACGCCGCCGGAATCCTCATCCAGATCCCCTTCATGAACAGCCCCCTGTACGTCGGCCCGATCGCGGAATGGCTTGGCGGCGCCGAAATCGCCTGGTTGATCGGCCTGGTCGTCTCCGGCGGCCTCTACTACCTGCTCACTCCGGTCCGCAAAACGCCCACCTACTCCACAAACCCGCCCCTTGACGGCAAGCAGGATGCTGCCGCCATGATCCACCCCCACATCTGACGTACATCGCCACGCAGGAGCCCCCTTGAAATACGATCCCAGCCTCGAAAAAAGCCCACTCCCCTACGCCCCGTTCAAAAGCCTCACAGTCCCCCGTCCCATCGGCTGGCTCTCCAGCATCAGCAAAGACGGCATAGAGAACATCGCCCCTTACAGCCAATGGCAAAACCTCACCTTCGACCCCCCAATGGTCATGTTTGCCGCCAACCAATACCCCGACGGACGCCGCAAGGACACCGTCATCAACGCCGAAGAAACCGGCTGGTTCGTCTGGAACATGGCCACCTGGGACCTCCGCGACGCAGTCAACACCAGCGCCATGGCCATCCCCCCAGGAGAAAACGAATTCGACCGCCTTCAAGTCACCAAACGGAAGGCCGACCTCTCAAACACACCCATGGTCGCCGAAAGCCCGTTTCACTTCGAATGCCGATACCTCTCCACCCACAGACTCCCCGGCAACTCCACCGTTGGAAGCATCGACATCGTCTACGCCACCGTCGAAAGAATCCACCTGGACGAGAAATCCCTCACACCCGACGGACGGATCGACATCGCGAAAGTGAAGCCCATCGCCCGGATGGGCTACTACGACTACACCGTCATCACCGACACCTTCGAAATGAAAGTTCCGTGCTCCGACGCCGACGAAATGGCCGGCCTCGCAGGACAACCCGCCTAAGCAGGTTCCCTGACCACCCTGCGCGGGTTTACCACTCGATACCCAAACCCGCGCAGGGGTCCAGAAAATCGTGCACAAGCCTTGCGTCCAACCGGCGGCGCGGGTGGCCGGGGAGCTGCCCCCACCTTTGCCTCCTCCCACCTTCACCCCCGCGAGTGTTAAGACAGAACCCAGGAACACGATGAAAAGAATGAAACTGGCCCCCGAAACTCCAAACGAGTACATTTGCGGGCTGCCCTTCCTCCCATCTGCAGGCACTGGGCTGGCAGTGCCTTCGCTACAGTCTTCACCCAGTGCCCGACGCGAAGAGCCTTCGCCCGCCGGACCGGCATTGCCCGGACTCGTCGTACAACCCACACACACGATTCTGGACAGAACAGCCACGGCCGAGGCCTACCGCTCGTTCGATGAATTCCCACCCGTATGCGCCCCATGCCCCGAGGACTGCCCATACTGCAACGGGCCCGAGACCGACTGATCCCGATCCAAGGAAAGACCACCAAGTGACCGAACTCGTTTCCATCATCTACCCCACGTCTCCCACGGATATGCAAGACCAACTCGACCGGGCGGTTGCACAGGCACAAGCGAAGAGCGCCGCCGGCCAAGGATCAGGGATCCTAGTGACACGCCGAGGGCATCATGAGTTCATGGTGGAACTGGATCCATCATTACCGTTCGGTGAGATCCGGGAATGTGACGAGACAAGTTGGGTTCAAACCTCCATTCCTAAGAGCTAACTCCTCCCCCGCCGTAACGTGGGCAGCCGCTCCGCAAAGAAGGGGTGGTCACCTAATAGGCGACCACCCTTCTTTATCTCGTTTTGGAATTAGCGAGCAGCGCCGTTCTTCGCTCTCACTGCACCAACTGCTTCCCCTACGCGGGTTTTCCTGGCCTTGGCTGCCCCTCGACCCATGGCCCTTGCTCTGCTGGGAGGTGTGCTCTCTCTGCGTTCGGCGGTGACTCGTCCACGGATCTGCGGATCGTTGGCCGCGTCCCAGCGACGCCACCACCCACGCCGACAACACAGTCATGCAGCAGATCGCGGCCAGCCTAATTTGAGTGGCTCGACGTCCAAGCCAAGCCCACCAGAGTACCTGTCTGGTGAGACTCGAGGCTAAACGGCGTCCGCTTGAAACGTCAAACTAAAGTACACCCCAAACTGACGTCAGGCAGTCATTCAAACACCGTCAGAGTAGGGCTCAAGCTCGTATTCATTGGCATGAGCACAACGAAAGTCTTAGGTTTCAACCTGACGGCTTTGGCTTGGCAAGGACTCAGTGGCGGGTCCGCGGATCGGGTACGTGCCCGATAGCATTCTGGGCCCGGGCGAGAAGTGCCAGCTCGACGGTGAGTCCGTGGCTAGGACCCTCAGCGATACGGCCTCCGGCCGGGACATTGCCAGGACACAACCTGGCGAACTGATGCGCTTACACGGGACGGAACCATTGTGGTGGTCCACAGCACGGCCCGGCTCGCCCGAAACCTAGATGACCTGCGCTCGATCGTCCCAACTCTGACCAACAAAGGTGCGGGTGGAGTCTGGAAATTAAACGACCGCACGATCCCGTGCCGCGGACCCGTGCCACTGGAGCCACTTGTAATACAAGTTGGATACTTATATCCTAAGTGGAGGGAAATGCAGCCCGGACAGCCTGCCTTCGAGGAGCCCCATGAGTACCGTCGACTTCATCCGGCACGTCAAACTTTCCACCGCGCGGCTGCCGCTGGCCGTCCCCATCAGTGACGCCAAGGTTTTCACCGGCCGCCAGAAGCCCATGACCGAAGTGGTGTTCCTGTTCGCGGAGATCACCACCGAACTTGGTTACAGCGGCATCGGCTTCAGCTACTCCAAGCGCGCCGGCGGCCCCGCCCAGCACGCCCACGCCAAGGAGGTCGCACAGGGACTCATCGGCGAGGACCCCAACGACATCGGCAAGATCTACACCAAGCTGCTCTGGGCCGGCGCCTCCGTGGGCCGCTCGGGTGTGGCCACCCAGGCCCTCGCCGCCATCGACATCGCTCTCTACGACCTCAAAGCCAAGCGCGCGGGCCTCTCGTTGGCCAAGTTCCTTGGCGCCTACCGGGACTCCGTCCAGACGTACAACACCTCCGGCGGCTTCCTCAATGCCTCCCTCGAAGAGGTCAAGGACCGCGCCACCGCCCTCCTCGAGGAAGGCATCGGCGGCATCAAGATCAAAGTGGGCCTGCCCGATTCCGCCGAAGACCTGCGTCGTGTGGCCGGCATCCGCGAACACATCGGCTGGGATGTTCCCCTGATGGTGGATGCCAACCAGCAGTGGGACCGCGCCACCGCCCTGCGCATGGGCCGCCAGCTGGAGCAGTTCAACCTCATCTGGATCGAAGAGCCGCTGGATGCCTACGACTTTGAAGGCCACGCGCACCTGGTCAACGTCCTTGACACGCCCATCGCCACGGGTGAGATGCTGGCGTCCGTGGCCGAACATAAGGGCCTCATCAACGCCAACGGGTGCGACATCATCCAGCCGGACGCACCCCGCGTCGGCGGCATCACCCAGTTCCTGCGCCTTGCGGCCCTCGCAGACGAGCGCGGACTCGGCCTGGCGCCGCACTTCGCCATGGAGATCCATCTGCACCTCGCCGCAGCCTACCCGCGGGAACCGTGGGTGGAGCACGTCGACTGGCTGGATCCGCTGTTCAACGAACGCCTCGAAACGAAGAACGGCCGCATGCTGGTCCCGGACCGTCCTGGCCTGGGCGTGACCCTCGGTGACCAGGCCCGCGCCTGGACCACCGAGTCCGTGGAGTTCGGCGCGTAACCTAGAACGCATGAGCCGGAACCTGACAGCGGACCTCGCCGCGGACCTTCGCACCCGCATCGTGGACGGCGTCATCCAGCCCGGCGACAAGCTTCCCAGCGAAAACGCGCTGATGGGTGACTTCGGCGTCAGCCGCACCGTGGTCCGCTCGGCGCTGACGCGCCTTCAGGCCGAAGGACTGGTGGAAACCGAACGCGGGCGGGGCAGCTTCGCGCTGACCCCGCCCGACGACGGGCCCCAGCCGGTCCCGGGCAGCCGCCCCGTGGCCAGCGTGGAAGACCGCCTTCACCTGCTGGAATTCCGGCTGGGCGTGGAGGCCGAGGCTGCGGCCCTGGCCGCCCGCAACCACTCCGACCGCCAGCTCAGGGCGGTCAATGCCGCCCTGGAACAATTCGCCGCCAGCGCCGACCACCCCGGCCACGCCATGAAGTCCGACTTCGAGTTCCACCGGGCCATCGCAGCCGCCTCCGGCAACCCTTTCTACTCAGATTGCCTCGCCGCACTGGGCCAAACGATGATCGCGATGCCACGCACCCGGCTGCTCTCCGGCGTCGAACATTACGCACGAGACCACTTCGACCAGGTGGTGCACGAGCACCGCTCCATCGCTGCCGCCATCGCCGACGGCGATGAAACCGCCGCCTCGGCCGCCATGCGCAGCCACCTCGCAAATTCCCGACGGCGGTTCAAGGCTTCGGTTCGCCGATCCCCCTAGGCGGGCGCTCGGTTTCCGTGCGCGAGAACCTGCCCTTTGAAGAATTCGGGCCGCAGCCGGGACATCACCAGCATGAGCATCACGCCCAGCAGGATGACACCCATGCCCAGGATGAACACCATCCCCACACCGCCCACTGATGATCCGGAGCCGTACCCGGGGTCCATGGAATCGGACGCGGTTTTGAAGAACATCACCAGCAGGATGACACCGCCCAGCAGCGGCGACAGGAACTTGAAGAAGAAGGCGCGGCCGTTGCTGACTGCCTGCGCCCGGAAGAACCAGACGCATGCCAGGGCTGTGATGCCGTAGTAGAAGCAGATCATCATGCCCAATGCCGTGATGGTGTCCCAGAGTGCGTTTTCCGAGGTGGTCCGCGTGATGACGTAGAAGGCTGCGGCGGCAACGCCCGCGGCGATCGTGGCGTAGCTCGGGGATTTGAAGCGCGGACTGACCTTGCCGAAGGTGGCCGGGAGTGCCTTGTAGTGGCCCATCGACAGCATGGTCCGAGCCGGCGACACAAACGTGGACTGCAGCGACGCGGCCGAACTGCTCAGGATGGCCAGGGACATCAGGATGGCGAACGGTCCCATGACCGGCCCGGAGAGGACGGCGAAGATGCTCGACTGGTTGTCCGGATTCCCGGCGCCCAGGCCCGTTTCGCCCACTCCCGCAAAGGACAGGGTTGCCAGCGCAACGGTCATGTAAATCGCCACAATCACCACCACGGTGACAGTTGCCGCCCGCCCCGGAGTCTTCTCCGGATTCCTGGTTTCCTCGTTCATGGTCAGGGTGACGTCCCAGCCCCAGTAGATGAAGATGGAGAGCGAAACGCCGGCGGCAAAGGCTGAGAATGATCCTACTGCGAACGGGTTAAACCAGTCCGGTGTAATGGCGATCGCCTCAAAGGCTGTTCCGTTGGCCACGTGACTGAAGGCAGCCACGGCAAACCAGCCCAACACCAGCAGCTGGAACGCCACCAGTACATACTGCACGCCCTTGGTGGCTTCCATGCCGCGATAGGAAATCCAGCAAGCCAGAGCGATGAACACCAATGTGGTGGCGATGTTCAGCGGCAGGTTCTTGCTCAGCTCGCCCAGTTCCGGGTTCCCGAACAGTTGGGACAGCATGAGATAGAAGAAGTCGACGGCGACAGCCGCCAGATTGGACAGCACAATGATGGTGGCCGCAATCAGCCCCCAGCCCCCCATCCAACCGATCCACGGACCAAAGGCGCGCGATGCCCACGTGAACGAGGTGCCGGCGTCGGGCATGGCATTGTTCAGTTCCCGGTAGCCGAACGCCACCAGAATCATGGGGATAAAGCCCACCAGGAAGATCGCCGGCAGCTGAACCCCCACCTCCGATACCGTTGGCCCCAGCGCCGCGGTCAGCGTGTATGCAGGCGCGATACAGGAAACCCCGATCACGACGGCGCCCACCAGCCCCACCGCTCCGGCCTTCAAGCCCTTCCCGCTCAGGCCCTTTTCAGCCAGGCCATTGTCCACGCCGCTGGCTTTCTGTACTGTCACTTCTTTGGGAATCACGGCCTTGCCTCTCGTAGTTCATTCGACGCTGAATGGATTGGAGCTGGTGCTGCTGTCAGTCGACGGCGGCCGCGGCCATATGTTCCGCACTGGATGCGCCCGCATTGGCTGCAACACCCGCCGCAGCAGCGACGCGCGCCGCCGTGCGCCGGCCCATGCGGACGGCCCCGTCAACATGCTGGTAGCCCTCCGCTGCGAGGTCTGAGGAGCACCAGTAGATCGGGCCCACGGGGGTGTGCTGGTCCTTGCCGTAACGGTGCAGGCCGCCCAGATCGTAGCTGGCTGCGTACGCGCCCCGGGTCCATTCTTCGGAGCCCCAGTCGGATTCGTAGTAGACCTCGGGTGCCAGGGCCTTATCCCCCAGGAAGCCGGCAATGGACTCCAGCACCACGCGCTTCCGTTCGGCGGCACTCAACTCGAAGACGGCGTCGGCCTTTTCGTCCGAGATGAAGCCCACCAGGGTTCCGCGCGAATCAGCGTGGTTCGTGTTGTCGTAGACCTCCTGGACCAGCGACCCGGCACCGAAGCCAGTGCCGGAGAGTCCGTCTTCACGCCAGAACGGCGTGCTGTAGACGGCGTGGACCTTGATCACCAGGCCCAGTGACTGGTGCTGGTGCATCTGGTGCTGCCGCCGCGGAAGCGGCGGGTCAAAGGAGACGCGCGAGTAGAGGTTCGGCGGCACGGCCATGATCACAAAGCGCGCATTTACGGTGGCACGCTCCGAAACGACACTGACGCGATGCCCGTCTTCACCGTCATCCCCCCAGTGGACGGTGCGCACCGGACTGTTAAGTACGACGTCGGCACCCAGTTCCGCTGCCTGCAGCAGGGACACCTGCTGCATCCCGCCGATCACCCGCTTGTCCAGAATGAAGTCCTCGTCCGTGAGGTGGCTGAAGGACCCGGCGGAGGCTGCCATCAGGACCGCCTGCAGCGCCGAGAAGGCGTGTGCGGGCTTGGTGAGCATGCCGCCGGCGATGAACAGGCCAATGTTGTTGCACGCCTCCTCGTCGGCCGAATTGGCGCGCAGCCAGTGGTGGAAGGAAATGGTGTCCAGTTCACGGGCCTTGGGGTGCGCCCAAGGTTCGGTGGCGCCGATTTCCGCGGCGAGGCCGTCCAGAATGCCGATCAGCTTGTCCATTTCCGCCCCGGTGTCTCCGCTGACCGGGAAGGAATCGCCGGTGTAGCGGGTCGTCGTGCCGCCGGCGCCGACGTAGACGGATTCGCCCTCACGGTAGCGGGAGTATGTCTTCAGGCCGAGCTCGTCCAGAAGCTCCAGCAGTGCAGTCTGGTCCGGGGAGACCCACTGGCCACCGATTTCCAACATGGCCCCGTCAATAGTGTCGGTCCAGGTCCGGCCGCCCACGCGGTCCCGTGCTTCCAGCACTGCCACGCTGAGGCCGGCCTTCTTCAGCTCGCGGGCAGCGGTGAGCCCGGACGGTCCAGCGCCGACGATTGCAACGTCGCGGTCAAGATTCAGCATGATGTCCTCTCTGTGGCCACTTGTGATGCGTTCTACTAAATGAATGCCATTCATTTAGTAGAACTATAGCTGTTGCGCGGCCCGCGAGGAAGAGGCCGGTGGAATAATGCTGGGGATACTGCCCGCAGAAAGGCCAGCAATGCCGGCATCACCAGCCGATTCACCCAGCATCACGGAGCACGACCCCGCACCGAAAACCGGTGCGTTGCGGCGTCGCGCTGGGCGGCCCGCCGCAGCTGTCCTGGACCTTGCGGGCATCACGGCTGCAGCCCTGCGGCTCATCGGAAAGAACGGCTACGACGGCCTCACCATGGCAGCACTGGCCCGCTCACTGCACGTGGCGCCGTCGGCCCTCTATAACCATGTGGAATCCAAGCGGGACGTGCTCCTGCTCGTGGAAGACCACCTGGCTGCCCTGGTGGACGTGACTGCGTTCGCAGCGGAGCCCTGGGAGTCGGCAGTGCGGAAATGGGCCTGGAGTTACCGGGATGTCTTCGCGGAACACACGCCCTTGATTCCCGTCATCGCAGTACTTCCCGTGACGGACGCACCTCAGACCCTCGCCATGTATGAAACCGTCAGCGCGGGATTCCGGACGGCCGGATTCCCGGAGGAGCGGATCGTGTCCGCCATCGTGGCCCTGGAATCATTCATCTTCGGATCCGCTTACGACGTCACCGCCCCCGCCGACATTTTCGAATCCGGCCGGATGGCCGAATCGACGCCGAGCTTCACGGGAGCAGTCCGGAGCCTCGCCGCGCAGGGGCACGAGAAACCTGCGGACGTGGCGTTCAGCCTGGGGCTTGAGGCCCTTATTTTGGGCTTCGGGGCGTTAAGGAAGTAGAGCCGCTGCCACCCGGCACGGATCCCGGGCCTCGCCCGGGATGGAGCCCGGACGCAGAAAAGCCCCGATCCTAAGACCGGGGCTTTCCTGTGAATTTGCGTGCGCGAGGGGGGATTTGAACCCCCACGCCCTTTCGGACACTGGCACCTGAAGCCAGCGCGTCTGCCGTTCCGCCACTCGCGCGCAACTTCTTTTCCATGAATAACGGCCGGTTTCCCGGATCCGCAACCGTGTAAAAGCAGCGAGATCAAGCATAACGGACATCGGCGGCAAAACACCAATTGAGCTCCGGACGCGGTCAAATTCCCCGCCGGAAGTGCGCCTTCCGGGGTCCCGGAACGAACTTTTCCGGCGGCCCGGCCGTTGCGGATTAAGGTCATTTACAGGCCTGCCCAGTAGTATCTGATGTAGTAGTGCCTGCCACTGCCAGGCAGGCCACTGGGTTCTGAACTGTGTTGTTGGTCGAGTTCCGGAACGAAAACTGCCCCGCAGCAGGGGGGGAAAGGAGAAGGACCATGGGATTGCTGGACAAGGTCGAGCGCGGTATTGAAAAGGCCGTCCGCGGTGTCTTCTCCACCGGTTCGCGCGCCCAGGTGGAACCTGTGGAAATCGCCAGCCGCCTCCGCCGCGAGGTGGACAACAAAGCCCTCACGATCGCCGCCGGCCGCACGCTGGCCCCGAACGTCTTCGACGTCCAGCTCAGTGATGACGACTTCACGAGGGCGCAGGAATGGGGCACGCCACTGGCCGAAGAACTCTGCGACGTCGTCATCAACCACGTCCGCAGCCAGGGCTACACCTTGCAGGGCTCGGTACGGATCTCCTTCCGCCGGTCCGAGGAGCTGCGCGCAGGCGACTTCGAGATCGTCTCCTCCACCGAGAAGTCCAAAGCCGGCCCCGGCGTCGCGTCGGGCAGGCCCAACCTGCCGGCGGCCCCCGGCCGCCCGCCCCTGCGGCTGCAGCCCGTCCTGGATATCGACGGCCAGCGCTACTCCCTCAATGCCCCATCCATCGTCCTGGGCCGGTCTTCCGAGGCTGACATCCTGGTTGACGACACCGGCGTCTCGCGCCGCCACCTCGAGATCCGCACCACCAACGGTGTCACCAGCGCCGTGGACCTCGGCTCCACCAACGGCAGTTACGTCAATGGCCACAAGGTGGCGGACAGCACCGAACTGACCGACGGCTCCACCATCACGATGGGACGGACTAAGATCATCTTCCGCCTGCTTCCCGCCAACCCTGGGGGCCGCCCATGAGCGACCTGACCATCACTGCGCTGCGGTTTGGCTTCCTGATCCTGCTTTGGGTCCTCATCTTCAGCATAGTTTCGGCCATGCGCAGGGACCTGATGGTGGGCCGCAAAGCTGCCGCCGGCACTCCGACCGCCCGGCAGGTCCGCAAGAATCCAGATCTGGCCGAGGCTCCGCCGCAGACCCTCAAGCAGCAGGCCCACCAACTGGTGGTCACCGAAGGCCCGCTCAAGGGAACCACCATCCCCCTCGCCGCCAGCCCCATCCTGTTGGGCCGCGCGCAGGAAGCCACGCTGATTCTCGAGGACGACTATGCCTCCGGCCGCCACGCGCGGCTGTTCCCGCAGGGCAGCCGCTGGTTTATCGAGGATCTGGGCTCCACCAACGGCACCTACCTGGCCGACCAGCAACTTACCCGGGCCCTGCCCGTTGAGCTTGGCGTACCCGTGAGAATCGGCAAGACGGTCATCGAATTGAGGCCATAGCAATGGCCGCTGATCTTCCCGCCGGCGAGGCCACGCCCGTCCAGCGGCCCCTCATCATGCGCTATGCGGCGCGCTCGGACGTGGGACGCATCCGGGCCAAAAATGATGACTCGGCGTACGTCGGCCGGCATTTGGCGGTGGTCGCGGACGGAATGGGCGGCCACGCGGGCGGCGATGTCGCCTCTGCCGCCACCGTGCTGGACATGCTGCACCTGGACCACGACGACCACGACGGCGATGCCGGCACGGTCCTCGCCGACGAAATCCAGACGGCCAACTCCCTGCTCTCCGAGCTGGTGCACATCAACCCCAAGCTGGCCGGCATGGGCACCACCGTTACGTCCCTGCTTTTGGCCGAAGGCAAGCTACACTTCGCGCACATCGGAGACTCCCGGGCCTACCGCCTGCGTGACGGCGAATTCGCACAAATCAGCATTGACCACACGTTCGTCCAGCGGCTGATCGATGAGGGGCGGCTCCGCCCCGAAGAAGCCGAAACCCACCCACACAAAAACGTCCTTATGCGCGTCCTGGGCGACGTCGACGCCAGCCCCGAGCTGGATCTGGACACCCTGGACGTCCAGCCCGGGGAGCGCTGGCTGCTCTGCTCCGACGGGCTCAACTACGTGGCCGGACACGTGGTGGAGCGGACGGTCCGTGAGACAAAGGACCTCCGCGAGTGCGTCGAAACCCTGGTGAACCTCACGCTTGAAGCCGGCTCACCGGACAACGTAACCGTCGTCATGGTCGAAATCAATGAGGAAACGCCCGACGACGTCAGTACCGCCGCCGTCGACATCGTCCCCTCGCAGCTGGTCACCGAAGCCCCTGCCGCTGACAGCGAAGCGGCCAGCACTTCACCGGGCCCAGTGGCGTCCGACGTCAAAAGCCCCGCAGCCGGCAAAGCCCCCGAAAAGCCAGTGGCCGCGGAACCCGCGCCCTCCACCGACCCCCATCTCGGCGAGCACCTTTCGGCCGAAGTCCTGCGGCAGGAACTCGCATCGCGCCCGCACGAACTTGTCGGAGCTGCGGCCACCGCGGCCGAGTCCGGCTCCATTCCCACCATTGCCGGCCGCACCGTGGCCAGGCGAGCCGCCACCGTCCTGACGCACAAGGCCGACGCTCCCGTAGCGGAGGCGGATGACGCCGCCCTGGGGCGGCCGAAACCCCGCCGCTGGGTCACCATGTCCATCGCCGCATCCGTGCTAGTGGTGCTGACGGTTGGCCTCTGGCTCGGCTATGCCTGGACCCAGACCCGCTATTACATCGGGGAATACGATTCCCGCGTGGCCATCTATAACGGTGTATCGCAGCGGCTTGGTCCCATCCAGCTTTCCACCCTCGAAGCCGTAACAGAGATCCAGATGGATTCCTTGCCCCAGTTTTCCCAGCAGCGCGTCCGGCAGACAGTTCCCGCGCGCGATCTCTACGACGCCCAGCGGATCGTGAAGAACCTCGAAGGCACCGGGACCATTGCTCCGCCGGATGAGTGCCTGACCCCGTCGCCCGCTCCGGCCCCAACGACTGCGCCGGCTGCAACACCCACGGTGCCTGCCCCATCGTCGGACCCGGCCGCTCCTGCGGCGGCGCCGTCCCCGTCCGCCTCGCCCAGCCCCACTACCGCTTGCGAGGGAGGCCAGTGAGCCAGCTCAGCACCATACCCAAACCCCGGCGCAACGTGGAACTGTTGCTGCTGATCCTCGCCCTCTCTGTGGGTATCGGCGCCAACATGTTGGTGGGCGTTGACCAGGAGAAAGCGTTCGACTCCGATTTCTGGTTCCAGTCCAGCCTCCTCGCGGTGGCAGCCCTGTTCTTCCACGTGGTTCTGCGGATCCGGGCTAGATATGCCGATCCGGTAATACTTCCGTTGGTTGTTGCACTCAACGGCTTGGGTCTTGCCATGATCCACCGCCTCGACGCCCCCGGGGAAGACACCGGCAACAACCAGCTCCGCTGGACCCTGATCGCCATGGCGGTGGCCATCGGCGTGATCTGGTTCCTCAAGGACCACCGCGTGCTCCGCCGCTTCACCTTCATCTCGCTGGCCGTGAGCGCGCTCCTGCTCATTCTTCCGCTGGTGCCCGGCATCTCTGCCGGCGAAATCCTGGGCGCCCGGGTCTGGATCCGGATGGGCCCCTTGACGTTCCAGCCGGGTGAAATTGCCAAGATCACCCTCGCTATATTCTTCGCCGGTTATCTGTCCTCCAACCGCGACCTCATCCTGTTGGCCGGCCGCAAGATCGGCCCGCTGCAGTTCCCCCGGTTCAAGGACATGGGGCCCATGATCACCGCCTGGCTGGTGAGCATCGGCGTGTTGATCTTCCAGCGCGACCTCGGGTCTTCCGTGCTTTTCTTCGGCCTGTTCATCGTGATGATCTACGTGGCCACCAGCCGTATCAGCTGGGTAGTGATCGGCGTGGCCTTGATCTTGGGCGGCGGATTCGTGGCAGCCCAAGTGTTTTCCCATGTCGAAGTACGCATCTACGGCTGGATTAACGCCTTCAGCCCGGAAGTTTACGAGACCGGCAGCCGGCAAGTCATCGAGGGACTCTTCGGGATGGCTAACGGCGGCCTGGTGGGTACCGGCCTGGGCCAGGGCCGGCCGGACCTGGTCCCCTTCGCCAACAGCGATATGATCATCGCGTCCATCGGCGAGGAGCTGGGCCTGATCGGACTGTTCGCCGTGGTGCTGATGTACGTGCTGCTGTTCACACGAGGGTTCCGGGCGGCGCTGGGCACCCGGGATGCCTTCGGGAAACTGCTGGCCTGCGGGCTTTCCTTCGCCATCGCCCTTCAGTGCTTTGTGGTGATCGGCGGAGTCACACGGCTGATTCCGTTGACCGGTTTGACCACGCCGTTCCTCGCCGCCGGTGGTTCGTCGCTGCTGGCCAACTGGATCATCGTGGGCCTGCTCCTGCTGATTTCCCATACTGCGCGGGGTCCGGTGGACACCACGCCACTTCCTCCTGGCGGCGCTGCGGAATCTGCCGGAATTGATACTCCCACCGAGGCGGTGAAACAGGCGTGAACCAGGCAATCCGTAATTCCTGGGTGGCAGCGATCGCCATGTTTGCATTGATCTTCGGCTCTATCAGCTTCGTCCAGGTGGTGGGCGCGGATGACCTCAGGGACCACCCCCTGAACCAGCGCGCCATTCTGCAGAATTACTGCAACGACCGCGGCGCCATCATCGTGGGCGGAAACCCTGTCGCCGAATCGGTGGAAGGCACCTCCGAGGTCTGCAAGTTCCAGCGGACCTACGCGCAGCCGGCACTGTATGCAGGCATCACGGGCTACTTCTCGAAGAACTATGGTGCCACCGGCCTGGAAGTTGCGATGAACGCCCAGTTGGCTGGCAGCTCAGACCAGCAGTTCTTCGACCGGATCGGCCAGCTCTTCCTGGGCAGCCAGCCGAAGGGGGCTTCGGTGGAACTCACCATCGATCCCGCTATCCAGAAGCTTGCCTACGACCTCATTCCGGACGGCCAGCGAGGTTCCATTGTGGTCACCAACCCCAAGACCGGCGCGATCCTGGCCATGGTGTCCAAGCCGTCCTATGACCCCAACCTGGTCGCCACCCAGGACCCGAACGCCGAAACCACCAACATCAATGAGCTGGTCAAGGTCCCCGGCATCAACCTGAACCAGAATGTCAGCGGACCCACGGGCGAGCTGCTCGCTCCGGGGTCAGTCTTCAAGTTGGTAGACACCGCTGCGGCCCTCGCCTCCGGGAAGTACAACAAGGACAGTGCGCTCCCCAACCCGGCCGAGATGCCCTTCCCGGGGATCCAGTACAAATTGCCGAACTACGCCGGGGGCAACTGCTACACCCAGGAGACGGCCAGCTTTGCCTTCGCCCTGCAGCAGTCCTGCAATACGCCGTTCGCCAGCATTGCCCTCGACCTGGGCCGCGACGCCATCGCCGAGCAGGCAGCAAAGTTCGGCTTCGGCGAGGTACTGGGCGATCACCTCAAGCTCGCCTACGCCAAGGGCAACGGCTTCCCCGATGAACTGGACGGGCCAGGCCTGGCCCAGTCCGCCATTGGCCAGAAGGACGTGCGCGCCACGCCGCTGCAGATCGCAATGATGACCGCCGCCATCGCCAACAACGGCGTCCAGATGAGCCCCAGCCTGGTCAAAACCGTGCGGGCCCCGGACCTTCGCGTCATTGACGAACCCAAGCCTGAAGCGCTCCGGACTTCCACCACGCCGGAGATTGCCCGGCAGATCACCGAATGGATGACAAGCGTGGTGAGCCAGGGCATCGCCCGCGGCGCGGCTGTCCCCGGTGTTCAGGTGGCCGGCAAAACCGGAACCGCTGAACTGGGCAACGGCCTTAACAACTCCTGGTTCACCGGGTTTGCCCCCGCGAACAACCCGGAGGTGACTGTCACCATCGCCATGGAGGGCGTAGACATCACCACCGGTGCACAGCTAACCAGTCCGAACGCGAAGAAGATTTTTGAGGCGGTGTTGAATAAGTGAGGCCTACAACGGGAATCACCCTCGGCGGCAGATTCCAGCTGACCACGCGGATTGCGATCGGCGGGATGGGAGAGGTCTGGAAGGCCAAGGACCAGGTCCTGGGCCGGATTGTCGCCATCAAAGTACTCAAGGAGGAATACACCGGTGACCCCGGATTTCTCCAGAGGTTCCGCGCCGAGGCACGCCACACCGCCCTCCTGAACCACGTCGGCATCGCCAATGTCTTTGACTACGGCGAGGAGGAGGGCTCCGCGTACCTGGTCATGGAGCTCGTCCCAGGCCAGCCGCTGAGCAGCATCATCGAGCACGAGCAGGTATTGTCACCTGACCGGACGCTGTCCATGATGGCGCAGACCGCCCGCGCGCTTTCCGTCGCCCATGCCCAGGGGCTGGTCCACCGCGACATCAAGCCGGGCAACCTGCTGATCACCCCCGACGGCCGGGTCAAGGTCACCGACTTTGGCATCGCCCGCCTGGCCGACCAGGTCCCGTTAACGCAGACAGGCCAGGTCATGGGTACCGCCCAGTACCTCGCCCCGGAGCAGGCCACCGGCCAGACCGCTACCGGTGCCTCGGACATCTACTCACTCGGCGTGATCGGCTACGAGTGCCTCACCGGGCACCGGCCGTTCTCCGGCGAATCCCAGATCGCCATTGCCCTGGCGCAGGTCAACGATGCCCCGCCGCCGCTTCCGGAGACCCTGCCCAAACCGGTCCGCGCACTGCTGATGTCCATGCTGGCCAAGGACCCCAAGAACCGTCCGGCCAACGCCATCAAGCTGTCCGAAGCCGCCGAGGCCATCCGCAACGGCGACATTGACGCTGCGCACGCCGCAGTTCCCGGCATGCTGCTCTTCGAGGCGACAACCGGCCCCACGCCGGTGGACATTGCCACAGCACCCACCGGCGTCATCGCGCAGAAGGACAGCAACACAACCGCAACGTCCGCTCTGCCCGTGTTGGGTGCCGCTGCCGCCGGTGCTGCTCTCGGCGCCGGGGCTGCGGGCACAGCCACCGGAGCCGGCAGCACGCTTTCTCGTGCGGATGCCCTTGCTGCGGAGCGCAGCTGGGTGCAGGAGGAAGAAACGTACGACGACGAACGGGCGGATGAGCCCGAGCGTCGCGGCCGGAGCCCCTGGACGTGGCCGCTGGTCGCCTTGATCGTGCTGATACTATTCGCGCTGGTGGGGTTCTTCCTGACGCAGCAGGGGATTTTTAACCCGGCCACCACCACCACTAACTCGGCATCCAGCAACCCGCCGTCCACCAGCGCCAGCCCTACAAAGACTTCGGCGTCCGCCACGCCCACCCCGAGCCGGACCACCGACGCGCCCACGCCGACGCCCACCCCCAGCACCGTGGACATCATTTCGGCGGCATACCTCGGGAAGGACTACCGTCAGGTCCAGGGGACGCTTGAAACCATGGGTCTGTCCGTGCGGGTCATCCCGCAGCAGAGTACTTCCGCGGCGGGAACGGTGTTGCAGGTCAATCCCACGGGCACCGTGCCCAAGGGAGCTGAAGTGACCGTGACGTACGCCGTTCCTGCCCCGGCCACTACGCCGACCGCTCCGCCGTCTTCGCCGGCTGCCTCGGCTGAGCCGACGTCCGCCCTGCCCAGCTGCAACCCCGGCCAGGTGCAGGGCTTGCCCCCTACCTGCGGGCCCTAGTCGTCAGGATTGACTGACAGTGAATGACTCACCCCGCACTCCGCTGCACCGGGAGGACAGCCTTCCGGTGGACAATCAGCGCGTCCTGAGCGGCCGCTACGAACTCGGCGGAATGATCGGCCGCGGGGGGATGGCGGATGTCCACCGCGGAGTCGATACCAGGTTGGGCCGGACAGTTGCTGTCAAGCTTCTCCGCCCGGACATGGCCAGGGATCCGCAGTTCCAGGCGCGGTTCAAACGCGAAGCGCAGTCCGTAGCGGCGCTGAATCACCCCTCCATCGTGGCTATTTACGACACCGGCGAACACACCGTTCCGGATGGCTCGGACGACAGTGTCCGGGTGCCCTACATCGTGATGGAGTTTGTCGAGGGCAGGACCATCCGAGACCTGATCCGGGCCAAGGAAGTCAGCATTGACCTGGCCATCGACTTTTGCCTGGGCGTGCTCTCTGCACTCGAATACAGCCACAAGGCAGGCATCGTCCACCGCGACATTAAACCCGCCAATGTGATGATCTGCGAAGGCTCCAATTCCGTGAAGGTCATGGACTTCGGAATTGCCCGGGCCATCGCCGATTCATCGGCCACCATGACGCAGACCCAGGCCGTGGTGGGCACTGCCCAATACCTCTCGCCCGAGCAGGCCCGGGGCGAAACAGTGGATGCGCGCAGCGACCTCTACTCGGCTGCCTGCCTGCTCTACGAAATGCTCACCGCCCGGCCGCCTTTCGTTGGTGACAGCCCCGTCTCCGTGGCGTACCAGCACGTCAGGGA
Organism: Pseudarthrobacter sp. NBSH8; assembly: GCF_014217545.1. Classification (NCBI taxonomy): domain Bacteria; kingdom Bacillati; phylum Actinomycetota; class Actinomycetes; order Micrococcales; family Micrococcaceae; genus Pseudarthrobacter; species Pseudarthrobacter sp. NBSH8. Next base: position 21,921 of record NZ_CP043178.1, on the reverse strand, counting down.
GATTCCGGAGCCAGCCAGCACAGTGAACCCGGAGGTTTCGGCCGCCTTGGACAGTGTCCTGGCCAAGGCGTTGCAGAAGAACCGGACGGACCGTTTCCAGGACGCAGCTGCCTTCCGGCGTGCGCTGCGCGCCGCGCGGGCGGGCGTGTCCGTGCCCGCGCTGGCCGCAACCGAAGCCCCCACCGATCCCAACGACCACGTCCCGGCGCCGGAACGCCCGCCCGTGACAGAGGCGTTCGGGCTCACCGGTGCAGGTTTCCTCGACGATGTCCCCACCGGCCGGCAGCGCAACGCGGACGACACCCGCACTGACGGGAGATTCCCCGTCATGGCGGCCGACGCACACGAACCGTCAGATGTCGACGAACTTCCCCTGGGCTTCGCGCCGGAACGTGAGCGGACCGCCCGGCAGAAGTCCCGTCGTCGTACGTGGATGGCTATCCTGGTGATCTTCACCCTGCTGATCCTTGGCGGCGGCGGTTTCTGGCTGTACAGCATCGTCAACCGGCCTGCGCCCCCGCCGCCCCAGGTGGAGGTCCCGGCGGTGGCGTCGCTGACGGAATCGGCGGCGCTGCAGGAACTTTATGGTGCCAACCTGCGTCCGCAGATCAAACGGAACAAACACGAGACCATACCCAGCGGGACGGCCATCGGCACTGACCCGGTGGCCGGGACCTCGGTTAATCCCAATGCGGAGGTGATCCTGAATATCTCTGAAGGCCCAAGCGCCGTCAAGATTCCGGAAACCCTTCCGGGCCAAACGGAAGCAGCGGCCCGGGACATCCTGCGCCAGAACGGCTTGCAGGGCGCCGCGTCCACCACCACCGCTAACAGCGCCACCGTTCCGGCCGGCAGGGTGATTACCACCAGCCCGTCGCCCGGTCAGATGGTGGGTGTGGGCACCCAGGTGGAGATCGTGATTTCCACCGGCAAGGTGGCCATGCCAGAACTGCGCGGCCGCACGCGTGCCGAGGCGGAAACGGCGCTGAAGGAACTTGGCCTGGTCCCCAATGTCCAGGAAGTGGAGAACTCCCAGGTGGAGGCCGACCGGGTCACAGATCAAAGTGACCCGGTGAACGCCGCCGTCGATCAGGGCAAGACGGTCAATATTGTGGTGGCAAAGGAACCGACCCCGCCGCCCACACCGACGCCAACCGCCACGCCGACCGCCACGCCCACAGCGACCAAAAAGGGCTAAGCCTCCAACCCTCCTTAAACCAACGCGGGGTCACTTCTCGCCCATGTTCCCCTCCGGGATGGGCGGTAAGTGACCCCGCGTTGTTTGAGGGTGGCGCCTGTCAGTGCTGGATGAGCGGGCTCAGCGTAGCGGCACGGGCGGCGGCCCCCGCCATGCCCAAGGACTCAAGCCAGTTGCCCAGCATCTGGTAGCCGCCTTCGGTCAGGACCGACTCCGGGTGGAACTGCACGCCGCACAGCGGTGCAGTGCGGTGCTGGAGGCCCATCACGACGCCGGTCGCTGTTTCCGCGGTGATTTCGAGAACGTCGGGAATGGTGTCCCTTACCGCTGCCAGCGAGTGGTAGCGCGTCGCTGTCACGGGGGAGGGGAGTCCGGCGAAGACGCTGGTGCCGTTGTGCTCCACAAGCGACGTCTTGCCGTGCATCAGCTCCGGCGCGTGGGTCACCGTGCCGCCGTAGGCTTCAGCCAGGGCCTGATGGCCCAGGCACACACCGAACATCGGCTTGTTGTTCTGGCCGCACCACTTGATCAGCTCAATGCACACACCCGCCTCCGCAGGGTTTCCCGGGCCGGGTGAGATGAGGACGCCGTCGCGCGTTTGGGCCATCTCGATGGCTTCAGCGAGGGTCACATCGTCATTGCGGACAACTGTGGTCTCGGCGCCGAGCTCCTGGAGGTAGCCCACCAGGGTATAAACGAAGCTGTCGTAGTTGTCTACGACCAGGATTTTAATTGTGGTCATGGCTGGCTTGCAGAACCAATCGTTGAGTCGGTGAATGCGGTGAACCCGGACATCCAGGGGAACAGAAACTGAACCATCAGGATCAGTGCGCCGGAGATGAGCACCAGCGACGTGATGATCCGCAGCCAGAGGGGGCCCGGAAGGTGGCGGAAAATCCAGCCGTACATATTCAGTTTCCTCCAACGGCTGCCGCCACCTGGGCGGCGATCTCGGCCGGCGGCCCCGCCGAAGCAGGCCGCCAGCTGTCCAGCAGCGCGTAGGCGATGATACGTTCCTCGGCGCCGAAACGCGGATTGCAACTGGTCATGGTGAGGAAGCTTTCGGTGGGAGTGACGCCGGGGCGCGTGGGGACCGGTTCCAGGACATCGGTCCGGGACGGCATCACAATCTGGTTGTTGCGAAAGACATAGATGTAATAGCCGTCCTTGGTCTGGACGTAGATTTTGTCCCCAGGAACAAGGGTGTGGATGTTGTCCAGGACGGCCCCATGGGTCTGCCTGTGACCGGCGACGGCGAAGTTCCCGACGGCGCCCGGCATCGCCGTGTTGGCGTAATGGCCGAGCCCCAGCGTATCCAGGACATCCCCGGAGGTGCCCTGCACAATGGGCCGGGTGTAGTTCGGGCCAAACCGCGGGATGTACATGATGCCGATGGTGCCTGCATGGCCCGGCGCCGGGGAAACGGCTGGAGTGCCATAGTCCGCGGGCGATGCCGTGGGGTCCGGTTCCGGGGCTGCGGGCACCGTACCGCGGAGCCCCTGGGCGAATTCCTTGATGACCGCGCTCTGCTTGGCGTCGGATTCGATGTTGGTCCACCACAGCTGCCAGCCCACAAAGAGCAGGAGAACAATGCCGGCCGTGATGAGCAGCTCGCCGAGCACCTGCACGGTCCCACGCAGAATGGAAGCGCGGGCGGGCGCCGCACGGGCGGGCCTCCTGGCGGCGCGCCTCGCCTTTTCCTGCAATACCACGCGTTCTCCTCCGGGGTGGCCGCGATGGGCATTTGAGTGCCCTGAACTACGGCTAGAATTGACTGCTAGTAAGAATCCAGATTTGACCAAGATCGCGCAGACCGCTGGCAACTTCCTTCTTGCAGGATACCAAGCCCGCGACGCCGAGCTTGCTCCAGTCCGCCAAGGAGAGCACGTGCCCGAGTCAAAGCCTCGCAAGAAGACTTCCAGCGCCGCGCAACCCGCTTCCGGGGCGCAGACGTATAAGCCCAACGCTGTCTGGTTCAAGCCGGTGATGTTCGGCCTGATGATCATCGGACTCTTCTGGATCATCACGTTTTACATCAGCGAGGGCCGGTTCCCTGTCCAGGCCTGGGAGTCGTGGAACATTATGGCCGGCTTCGGCATTGCCATCATTGGCTTCCTGATGACCACGCGCTGGCGTTCCTGACGCTGACCGCAAGACCCACATGACTCCCGCGGCCGCCGCCCAGCCACGGAACGAGGGTATGTACGGAACTGTCCTGGGCGACGACGGCCTCGCCCGTCCGCCGTGGGCGGCCGTGGATCCGCTGTTGCGCGAGTACTACGACTCCGAATGGGGCCTGCCCGTCCGGGACGAACAGGGCCTCTACGAGCGCATCTGTCTTGAGGGCTTCCAGGCAGGCCTTTCCTGGGCCACGATCCTGCGAAAGCGCCCTGCCTTCCGTCAGGCTTTCCTCGACTTCCAGCCGGACGCTGTTGCCGCGTTTACGGAAGCGGATGTCGAGCGCCTGATCCAGGATCCCGGCATCGTCCGCAACCGGCTCAAGATCCGGGCCACTATCGCTAATGCCCAGGCCACCATCGAACTGCGCGAGCGGGGAGGCCTGGTTGCCTTCGTCTGGCAGTTCCAGCCCACAACCACTCCCCAGCCGGTCGCGCACGCGGAGATCCCCACGCAGTCACCGGAATCGGTGGCGCTGTCCAAGGCGCTGCGGAAGCAAGGATTCTCCTTCGTTGGCCCCACCACCATGTTCGCCCTGATGGAAGCCATCGGCATGGTGGACACCCATCTTCTGGACAGCCACCGGCGCGGTTCCTCAGGCGTCTGGCAGGGTTGACCGGCAACGGCGCTGGTGAGCGGGGCACCCCGTCGCCGGCTGACCGGGCATTCCTCCGGGGTAAGTTCTCCCCAGCTGTTGGGAAAGTTATCCACACTGTGCATAACTTTCTCGGGGCCGAAAGCAATGCCATCCCGTGCAGGCCATGGTCCACGGGGCCCGGATCCAAGACACTCGGACGAACAGTTATTAACAGTGTGGATTAGCTGTGGATAATCGACCCCGCTCAGCGGTCGCCGCGAACCGGATGGTGACTGGTGATTGATACGCGGTTGAAGGCGTTCATGCTGATCACCAGCCAGCTGACCACCGTAAATTCATCGGCGCTGCGGTGCTGACGGGCATAGCCTTCTTCAGGCTCGGTGGTGCGAGGGTCCTGCGGTCAATCCCGGCCGCGTCTGCGGCTTCGCGCACTTTCCGCCCCAGTCCGTTGAGGGCACGCCATACCGCGGGGTACTGCCTGTCGAGGTAGATGTGCTGGGTTGTGGCGTACGGTTGCTGCGCACGAATACCCTCGCCCGGACAGGTGTTTTCCACTTACTAACAATGGACTACCCACAACTTATCCACAGTTGTGGACAACAATCCACAGAACGGGTCGGGGCGCCTACCCCAGCTGCCCCAGCCCGGGAAACTCCGAAGGTTAACTACATGTCCGTAAGTTGTTAACGCTGTGAACAACCCTGTTGATACCGGCAGCGTACATCCCCTCGTGCAGGGCTGTACTGCCGGAAACGGCCGAGTTATCCACAGGTCGGGTCTTGGAGGCGGGTTTTTCCACTTAACCACAGGCACATCCCCAGGGGTTGTCCACAATTGTGGACAACGGGAGGACCACATCCGGGAAATAGCCGGACATCCGGGCCCAGGGAAACATCAAAATCCCGAACTACACCCGTGTAAGTTACCAACAGTGTGGATAAGCCCTGTGGATAACATTTGAGTCCAGACCTTAACCTGCGACTGCTGCGGCCTGCTGGGCGCAGCGAAGACCCCGGTGTCCAATGGGACACCGGGGTCTTGAAAGGACTCCGGAGGTGGGTCGGCGGACCCGGGCAGTCAGCCCGCCGTGACGCGGAGCCAGCTCACCAGGGCCAGAAGGAGAACCACTCCGGCCAGTCCGGCCGCGTGCAGCAGGCGCTGCCGAGGGCCACGGGGCGTGTAAGCAATCACGGCAGCGCAGAGGGCGCCGGTGACAAGGCCGCCCAGGTGGGCCTGCCAGGCGATCTGGGGGACCACAAATCCGATCACGCCGTTGATGGCGATCAGGATCCACAACTGCCGCGTATCCCCGCCGCGGTGCCGCTGCACCAGAAGCATCGCGCCGAAGAGTCCAAAGATGGCGCCCGAGGCGCCCACCACGCCGGCAAGAGGCACGCCAGGTACGTAGCCGGGGGTCAGAAGAAGGTAGCCAACGGAACCCCCGATGGCAGAGATGAGATACACCGCCAGGAACCGGACCCGGCCCAGAAGCGGTTCGAGTGCCTGGCCGAAAATCCACAGCATGTACATGTTCAGCACAATGTGAAGGATGAATCCCTGTGAGTGCAAGAATGCCGCCGTCAGCATGCGCCAGGGTTCGAACTGACCAAATTCGGGGCTGGCAAACACATTGGCAAACGCCAGGTTCTGGTAGATCCACTCGTCGGGAACTATCCATTGCAGAACGTACATCACCGCACACAGGGCGATAATTCCAAACGTCACCACCGGTTTGCCGGTTGCCACGGCGCCGCCGTAGACAGTCTTGACGGCCGGCGTCGTCCGCTTGGTTTCGTTGACGCAGTCAACACACTGGAATCCGACGGCGGCCGCCCGCTGGCAGTCCGGGCACGCTGGGCGCCCGCAGCGCTGGCAGCGCACATAGGAGGGCCTGTCCGGGTGCCTGGGGCACACCGGAATTTGCGCGGACGGCTCAGCCGCCGGAATTCCGTAGCTCATGTGATGGCTAGAGCTGCTCGATGTCGATGCTGTTGATGGTGACGTCCTCAACCGGGCGGTCGCCCATGCCGGTGCGGACGCCCTCGATGGCGTCGACGACCTTCTTGGAGTCCTCGTCAGCAACCTCGCCGAAGATGCTGTGCTTGCCCTGCAGCCAGTCGGTGGGGATGGTGGTGATGAAGAACTGTGAGCCGTTGGTGCCCTTGCCCGCCTGGATGCCGGCGTTGGCCATGGCCAGTTTGTACGGGGCGTTGAAGCTGAGTTCAGGGTGGATTTCGTCGTCGAACTTGTAGCCCGGTCCGCCCACGCCGCGGCCCAGCGGATCGCCGGCCTGGATCATGAAGTCCTTGATGATGCGGTGGAAGATGGTGCCGTCGTACAGCGGCGTGCCCGTCTTGTCCTCGCCGGTTTCAGGGTGGGTCCAGGCCTGCTCACCGGTGGCCAGACCAACGAAATTCTTGACCGTTTTCGGCGCATGGTTGCCGAAGAGATCAACGACGATGTCGCCGAGGCTGGTGTGGATGGTTGCTTTTGCAGTTGCGATTGCAGTCATACCGCCCATTCTTTCACGGCAGGTCAACGCGGAAGGGGCAGGACGAGCAGTTCCGCGCTGGGTGAAATCAGCCGGAAATCCGCTGGAAGAATAGCCCGTGCAGGCCATGGCACGTAGGCTAACAACAGAACCGTCACATTAATCGGGAGGTAGTTGTGAAGAAATCGGATCGTATTGCCCGTGACCTTGAACAGTCAGTTAACAGCGCAGTTGAGAACGCCAAGGACTGGGCATCCCCCCGCGTGGAAGCAGCAGTGGATTGGGCAGTTCCCCGCCTGCAGCATGGCCTGGACACCGCATCTCCCAGGATCCAGGAAGGGCTCAAGACCGCGGCCCACAACCTTGCCGACGGCGTCGCAACAGTGACACCGCGCATCCAGGAGGGACTGGCCCAGCTCGCCCCGAAAATTCACGACGCCGTGGAGGTCGCCACGCCGCGCCTGCACGAGGCACTGGACAAGGCCACTCCCGTTATCCAGAACGCCCGGGACCGCGTGGTGGTGGAATACCTGCCGCGCCTTTCGGACCAGATCGGCCACGCGTCCGACGCCGTGCACCGCACTTTGGAAAGCGCGCCGTCCCACGTTGACGCCGTCGCCCAGCGGCTTGCCGATTCCGGCGTCGTGCATTCCCTCCAGGAACAGGCGCAGACGGCCGGCACCCAGCTGAAGGCCGCCGCGCATGAAGCTGGTAAGGCTGTCGGCGTCCAGATCGCCCAGCCCCAGAAGCCCAAGAAGCGCGGCTGGCTGGTGTTCGGCATCATCGCCGCGGCCGTCGCCGCCGGCGTCGCGGCCTGGAAAGCCTCCAAGCCCGTGGAAGATCCGTGGAAGACCCCTTCTCCTGTCACCCCCACTCCGGCGCCGGTTCCCGCCACCACCGTGAACGACGCCAAAGACACGGCCGAGGACGCAGCCAGCAAGACCGCAGCCGCCGCGGCTTCGGCCGCTGACGCCGTGGCCGAGCAGTCACAGGATGCTGCAACGGACGCGAAGGACACCGTGGACGACGCCGCCGAGAAGGCCAAGCACGTCGCCGACGAATCGGCAGACGCGGCAGCCAAGGCATCCACCGATGCCAAGACCGCCATCAAGAACATCGCGGCCAACATGAACGGTTCCGCGGACAAGGGCAGCAACTAGCACCTCCGGCGCCGCAGCGCCGTCCATACGAAGGGGCTCCGCCTGGTGCGGGGCCCTTTCAGCGTTTCCCAGTGTTTGTCCGGACCGGATCCAGCCGCTGGCAGGTCAAATCCCGATCGGTGCTAAATTTGATCTGATGTCAGCCGATAAATCCTCTGGGGATGCCTTGAACGACGCAGCACAGCTGCCGTGCGTGTCCATTGTTATCCCGGCCTACAACGAGGAAAGTGTCATCCGGCAGTGTCTCATCGCTGCGGTGTACCAGTCGGTGCCGGCCCACGAGATCATCGTGGTGGACAACCTCTCCACCGACCGCACCGCCGCCATCGTGGCGCAGATGCAGCTGGAGTATCCGGAAAGTCCCATCATCCTGCTCAGCCAGGACCGGGACCAGGGCCTGATTCCCACCCGGAATTTTGGCCTCAACCACGCCACCGGCGACATCCTGGGACGCATTGACGCGGATTCGGTTGTCGAGCCGGACTGGGTTGAACAGGTCCAGAAGGCCTTTTTTGACCCGTCAGTCCAGGCAGCCACCGGACCCGTGGTCTATTACGACATGCCGATGCGGCGGTTCGGGCTCAAGGCAGACGACAAGATGCGCCAGCTGATGCTCAAGCTCGCCAAGCACCAGTACCACTTCCTTTTCGGCTCCAACATGGCCCTGCGCGCCACCGCATGGGAAACCATCCGCGACGAAACCTGCCGTGACGAGAAGGACGAGATGCACGAGGACATCGACCTCTCCCTGCACCTCGCCGACCACGACCTCAAGGTCCAGTACTGGCCCCAGATGGTCTCCGGGATGTCCGCCCGCCGGCTCGAGGATTCACCGCGGGACTACCGGTATTACGTGACCCGCTTCGACCGCACGTACAAGGCGCACAACGTCAAGAAAATGGCCCTCAAGGCACCCATGGTGGTGTTCTTCTCGGTTTACTTCCCGGCCAAGCTCCTGCGGGCGATCCACACGGTCAACACCGCCCAGCCTGTCCGCCGCGGCGGGCAGTAAGCTCGCCCCCAAGTCCTGTCTCGAGGGCCTGCCTCAGTCCGTTCCAAGGTCAGCCAGACGGCCCGTGTGCGGCTCATCCGCATGCGGGCCGGAGCTATTCCGACGTATCCGTGAACCTGACCTCTGTCCCAGAACCACGACGGCGAGCCCCACCAGGATGAGCCCCAATCCGCCGTACGTGCCGACCGGCAGGGTCTCGTCCAGGAAGACCGCGGCCAGCACGGCTGCGCCGGGGATCTCCAGCAGGATTATCATCGACACCAGCAGCGGGCTCATCGTGGCCAGCAGGTGATTGAAGGCGGTGTGGCCCACTAGTTGGGCGCACACGGTGATGGCTAGGATCCCTACCCAGCCAACGGCATCGAACCCCACCAGCGGCTGGCCGCTGAAGAGCGCCAGTACCGCCACAAAGGCCGCGCACATCCCATAGCAGAGCGTGGTGTACGTTCCCGTGGTCATGGTCTGGCGGGCCTTGCCGCCGGCAAGCGTGTAGAGGCCGGCAAGGGCCCCGCCAGCGACGGCCAGCAGGTCGCCCAGAAGCGCGTCCGGTGAGGAACCCATGTCGAACCCGGTGATGGTGACAACGCCAGCAAAGGCGATCCCGAGCCCTACCAGCACCTGCCAGCGGTGCCTGGTGCCGCGGAAGAGCTGGAATACGGCGATCCAGGCCGACTGAAGGCAGACCAGGGCGGTGGCAGCAGCCACGGAGGTGAGCTGGAGGGACGTGATGAAGCAAGCAAAGTGCAGGGCCAGGGCGACGGCGGCGAACAGCGACCAGCGGAACTCGGGACCGGTGATCCAGCCGAACTGCCGGCGTTCGCGGACCAAGGTGGGGGTAGCCATCACTGCGGCCCCGATGGCATTGCGCCAGAAGGCGATGGCGAGGGCGCTGACGGTGGTGGCACCGAGGGTGGCGGCGATCAACGGCCCGGACGAAGCTACGCCCAGGACCCCAAGGGCCGCAAGAAGGAGGTTCACCGTTCAACCCTACTGTTCTGCGTTAACGAAAAAAGTCCCGGACGGCTTTTCAGCTGTCCGGGACTTCCTTATGGTGGAGGCACGGGGACTCGAACCCCGAACCCCCTGCTTGCAAAGCAGGTGCGCTACCAATTGCGCCATGCCCCCATAAGAAGCAACCCGTCAATCATACCCTAGAACCGTGGAGCCTTTTGCAAGCTCCCGCTCCGGGACTCCGGCCTATTCGACCTTGTCGGTCGACTGGCTCCAGACTGTTTTCCGGGCCTCGGATTCCTGTGCTTTCCTGTAGAGCAGGATGCCTGCGATCGCAGCTGCAAGTACCAGCAACTTCTTCACATGCTCCCCTTTCCGGTCCCGCTTGCCGTGAAGCAAACCAAACCTTCCTTCGAACCTGCACAGGTTCCGTGGGCGTACCAGGACTTGAACCTGGGACCTCTTCGTTATCAGCGAAGCGCTCTAACCGCCTGAGCTATACGCCCCGATGCCTCATCGGGCCGAGACATGACTTTACAGCACATCCCGGCCCGATCTCAAATCGAGGCATTTGGCCGGAGAATTTCCGGTGAAAATACGGGTTTTCAGTCGTCCGTGAGGGTGACACCGATGCCGCCAACGAGCGTTGCGGAGATGTTGTAAAGCACGGCTGAGAGCATGGACAGCGCCGTCAGCAGGACAACGTTCACCACTGCGATGATCGTGGCAAAGGAAGCCACCTGCCCCAGGGATGCGACCTTCTTCAGTTCGAACCCGCCGCCTTCGGAGCCTGCCAGGGTGCCCAGGAGGCTATCCACCTGGTCAAAGATTCCGGTGAGGTCCAGGACCGTCCAGAGGACGATCGCGGCCACGACAGTGACGATTCCCAGCGCCACCGACAGGAGGAATGCCATCTTCAGGACCGACCAGGGATCCACCTTGCTCACCAGCAGCCGTGCACGCCTGACCTTGGCCTTGGGTGCAGGCTTGACCAGGCCGGGCTGGCCCTGCGGAGACCGGCCCTGCACGGGGCGCTGGCTGGTCTGTGCTGCCGGCGGCCTGCCCTGCCCTGCACGCTGGCCGTTCTGGCCTGCCGGAACCCGATCCTGCGCAGGGCGCTGGCCGGGAACGGCGGGACGCTGGCCCGGCGCGCCGGTAGGGGCCGCTGGGCGCTGCTGCGGACGGACAGGGTTGTTCACCCGTGGTGCGGCCGCGGGCGGCGTACCGCCGGGGACATTGCTGCTCGGTTTGGGATATGAGTCGGGATTACTCACTCGTTACCTCCGGTGTAGTCTTCGTTCGGCTCAGCGTCGCCGGAGACGTGCTCTGACTCAACATCCGGTGATGTTTCTGCTGTTGATGCTGACCCTGCGGATCCTTCGGCGGACCCGGCCTCTTCAGCCAACGTTACGTCATCGTCCGCGGATTCTTCGCCCTCGAGGCCGCGTTCGCTGTTCCTGGCCACCTCAATGATGCGGTCATTCTTATCCGGCTTCGCGAAGATAACGCCCATGGTGTCGCGGCCCTTGGCAGGTACGCCGGCCACCGATGAACGGACAACCTTGCCGCCTTCCATGACCACCAGGACTTCGTCCTCTTCCTGGACAATCAGGGCGCCTACGAGGTGGCCCCGTTCCTCCTGGTACTTGCCCACCTTGATGCCGAGGCCGCCGCGGCCTTGCAGGCGGTATTCCTCCACCGCGGTGCGTTTGGCGTACCCGCCCTCAGTGACGACAAAGACAAAGGAACCGTCCGTGACGACGTCCGCCGCCAGCAGTTCATCGTCCTCGCGGAACTTCATGCCGGTGACACCGGACGTGGCCCGGCCCATGGGACGCAAGGCATCGTCGGTGGCGGTGAAGCGGATGGACTGTCCCATGCGGGACACCAGCATGAGGTCATCCGTTTCGGAGACCAGCTGGGCGGATACCAGTTCGTCCTCGTCGCGCAGGTTGATCGCGATGACGCCGGCGGAACGGTTGGTGTCGTAGTCCTCCAGGCGGGTCTTCTTGACCAGTCCGCGCTTGGTGGCCAGCACCAGGTAAGGGGCCTGCTGGTAGTCCCTGATGTCCAGGACCTGGGCGATGTGTTCGTCCGGCTGGAAAGCCATCAGGTTGGCAACGTGCTGGCCCTTGGCATCACGGCCGGCCTCCACCAGTTCATAGGCCTTCGCCCGGTATACCCGGCCGAGGTTGGTGAAGAACAGGAGCCAGTGGTGCGTGGTGGTCACGAAGAAGTGCTCCACTACGTCGTCGCCTCGGAGCTGGGCGCCCTTGATGCCCTTGCCGCCGCGCTGCTGCGACCGGTAGTTGTCGCTGCGTGTGCGCTTGACGTAACCGCCGCGGGTGATGGTGACAACCATTTCCTCTTCGGGGATCAGGTCCTCCATGGACATGTCACCGTCGAAGCCCATCAGGATCTTGGTCCGGCGGTCATCGCCGTGTTTGGCCACGATCTCGCCCAGCTCGGTGCTGATGATTTCGCGCTGGCGTTCCTCGGAGGCAAGGATCGAGTTGTACTCGGCGATCAGGGCCTCGAGTTCGGAATGGCGGTCCTGGATCTTCTGGCGTTCCAGGGCTGCAAGGCGGCGCAGCTGCATGTCCAGGATGGCCCGGGCCTGCAGTTCGTCGATGTCCAGCAGCTGCATCAGTCCGTCGCGCGCGGCTTCGGTGGTGTTGGACGCACGGATGAGTGCTATGACTTCGTCCAGAGCGTCCAAGGCCTTCAGGAGGGCACGCAGGATGTGCGCCTCTTCTTCGGCCTTGCGCAGGCGGTAGCGGGTGCGGCGCGCAATAACGTCCAGCTGGTGCGTTACCCAGTGGCGGATGAACGCGTCCAGGCTCAGCGTGCGAGGAACCCCGTCCACGATGGCCAGCATGTTGGCGGAGAAGTTGCTCTGCAACTCTGTGTGCTTGTAGAGGTTGTTCAGCACCACCTTGGCCACGGCGTCGCGCTTGAGCACAATGACCAGCCGTTGGCCGGTGCGGCCGGAGGTCTCGTCGCGGAGGTCCGCGATGCCGGAGATCTTCCCGTCCTTGACCAGTTCGGCGATCTTGATGGCCAGGTTGTCCGGGTTGGCCTGGTACGGCAGTTCGGTGACAACCAGGCACGTGCGGCCTTGGAGTTCCTCAACGTTGACCACGGCGCGCATGGTGACGGATCCGCGGCCCGTCCGGTACGCGTCCTCAATGCCCCTGTGGCCGAGAATGGTCGCGCCGGTCGGGAAATCGGGTCCCTTGATACGGAGCAGCAGCTCTTCGAGCAGTTCTTCACGGCTGGCCGTCGGGTTGGTCAGGTACCACTGAACGCCGTCAGCCACCTCGCGGAGGTTGTGCGGCGGAATGTTGGTGGCCATGCCCACGGCAATGCCGGAGGAACCGTTGACCAGCAGGTTGGGGAAACGCGCCGGCAGGATGGTGGGTTCCTGGTTTTTGCCGTCGTAGTTGTCCTGGAAGTCGACGGTTTCCTCGTCGATGTCCCGGACCATCTCCATGGCCAGCTGGGACATTTTCGTTTCGGTGTATCGCGGGGCAGCGGCACCGTCATTGCCGGGCGAACCGAAGTTGCCCTGACCCAGTGCCAGCGGGTAGCGCATGGTCCAGTCCTGGATCAGGCGGACCAGCGCATCGTAGATCGCGGTGTCGCCGTGGGGGTGGTACTGGCCCATGACCTCGCCCACCACACGGGCGCATTTGTTGAATGACCGTTCCGGCCGGTAGCCGCCATCGAACATCGCGTACAACACGCGGCGGTGCACGGGTTTGAGGCCATCGCGCACGTCGGGAAGGGCGCGGCCCACAATAACGGCCATGGCATAGTCCAGATACGAGCGCTGCATTTCCGTCTGCAGGTCCACCTGCTCCACACGGTCAACCAGCACATCGCCTTCAAGAACGGTTTCCGGAAGATCGGCGGATTCCGCCGGGTTCTCGGGTGTCTCGTCACTCATCGTTTATATTTTCCGTTTCAGGTATATGTCGGGCTTGGAATATCTACTCGGTGAACCGGTCAGATATCCAGGAACCTGACGTCCTTGGCGTTCTGCTGGATGAAGTTTCGGCGGGACTCCACGTCTTCGCCCATCAGTGTGGAGAAGGTCTGGTCCGCTGCCAGGGCATCGTCCATGGTGACCTGCAGGAGGGTCCGGTGGTCCGGGTCCATGGTGGTGTCCCACAGCTCGGTATAGTCCATCTCGCCCAAGCCTTTGTAGCGCTGGATGCCGTTGTCCTTGGGAATACGGCGGCCGGCGGCCTGCCCGGACAGGAGCTTGGCATCGCGCTGCTTGTCGCTGAAGACGTAGTCGTGCGGCGCGTTGGACCACTTGATCCGATACAGCGGGGGCTGCGCCAGGTACACGTAGCCGTTTTCGATCAACGGGCGCATGTAGCGGAACAGCAGCGTCATGAGCAGCGTGGTGATGTGCTGGCCGTCAACGTCAGCATCGGCCATCAGCACAATCTTGTGGTACCGGAGCTTGCTGAGGTCAAAGTCCTCGCCGATGCCGGTTCCGAAGGCAGTGATCATGGACTGGACCTCGGTGTTGCCCAGGGCCTTGTCGAGCCGGGCCCGCTCCACATTCAGGATCTTGCCGCGTAGCGGCAGGATGGCCTGGGTTTCAGGATTGCGGCCGCGCTTGGCGGAACCACCGGCGGAGTCGCCCTCCACGATGTATACCTCGCAGCGGGCGGGATCCTTTGAGGAACAGTCGGAGAGCTTGCCGGGCATCCCGAAGGATTCCAGCGGGCTCTTGCGGCGCGCATTGTCACGGGCCTTCCGGGCAGCCATCCGCGCCTGGGCCGCGGAAATGGCCTTGCGGATGACATCGCGGGCGGGGCCGGGGTTGCGTTCCAGCCAGTCGCCCAGGCCGTCGGTGACAACTCTCTGGACGAAACCCTTGACCTCGGAGTTGCCGAGCTTGGTCTTGGTCTGGCCCTCGAACTGCGGCTCTGCCAGCTTCACGGAGATGACCGCTGTGAGGCCTTCACGGATATCATCACCGGTGAGGTTGTCATCCTTCTCCTTGATGATGCTCTTCTCCCGCGCATAGCGGTTGATGAGGGAGGTCATCGCGGCGCGGAAGCCCTCTTCGTGGGTGCCGCCTTCGTGGGTGTTGATGGTGTTCGCGTAGGTGTGGACGCTCTCGGAATACGCGTTGGTCCACTGCATCGCCATTTCCAGTGCGATGTGCCGTTCCGTGTCCTCGGTTTCGAAGGAAATGACGTCCTCGTGGACAACATCAACCTTTTTGCCCGAGTTCAGGTGCTTCACATAGTCCAGCAGGCCGTCGTCGTACTGGTACACCACGGTGCGGTGCTCGGCGCTGACTTCACCTTCGGTGACCACAGCATCAAGGTCAAGGTCCTCATTGGCGTCCGCGTGCGACGCCGCGGTGCGCTCGTCCGTAAGGGTGATCCGCAGGCCCTTGTTCAGGAAGGCCATCTGCTGGAAGCGGGCGCGGAGCGTCTCGAAATCAAATTCCGTGGATTCGAAGATGCCGGCGTCAGGGTAAAAAGTCTGGGTGGTGCCGGTCGTCGCGGACTCTTCACCCTGGACCAGACCTCCCTGGGGCTTGCCGCCGTCTGCGAAGGACATCCGCCAGACGCTGCCCTGCCGTCGGACTTCGGTGTCCACCCTGCTGGAGAGCGCGTTCACCACGGAAATACCCACGCCGTGGAGGCCGCCCGAGACTGCGTAACCGCCGCCGCCGAATTTGCCGCCGGCGTGCAGGATGGTCATAACAACTTCAACGGTGGGCTTGTGCTCGGTGGGGTGCATGTCCACGGGGATTCCGCGGCCATCGTCAACAACTTTGACGCCGCCGTCGGCCTGCAGGACTATTTCGATGTGCGTGCAGTACCCGGCCAGCGCCTCATCAACAGAGTTGTCCACCACTTCATAGACCAGGTGGTGCAGGCCGCGCGGCCCGGTGGAACCGATGTACATGCCCGGGCGTTTCCGGACGGCTTCGAGGCCCTCAAGTACGGTGATGTCGCTTGCGCCGTATTCCCGGGGTGTCACGGCCTCCGCCGGCGTATTGGGGGTAGGTACGTCCTCCGCTGCTCGTTCCACTGCCTGGGTATCTGTATTGTCGTTAGCCACAGGTGCTGTCGACTCCTCTTTTTCGATGATGGCCGGCGGTGTCCTTCCATGGGAAAGCATCCGCCAACAGGCACAAGCTGATGGCACTGACGGATACGTCGACGTGCGGAACCGAAGTCCGCCTGCGGAGAGCGTGCGGAAAACGGACTCAGTCAACGTTTCACCGGCGCCCAGTTATCTGCTGTGATTCTATCGTGAAATGAGCCGCAAACCCGCATTCCGGCAGGCTTCGCGGCACCCGGATATGCCTGTGCGAGGCCATTGACCCCGCCTTGGGCGCCCTCGAGGTCCCGCCTCCGGGTTCCTATACGCTCCGTGGTCGTTGGACCGCCCTACACGCCGCCGGACGAATATTCAAGAGCCGACGGCGGCTGCTAGCCGTAAGTATCCCGCGGCCCGCGGCCGTTGACGGTACGTCCGCCCTTGCGCCAGGTGGGTGCCGACGGTCCCAACACCTGGATGCTGGTGACCACGCCATCGCCCAGTTCCGTGCGGAATTTCTCCAGCAGGCTGTTACTCAGCAGCCGCAGCTGCGTGGACCAGGCGGTCGAGTCGCAGCGCACGTGAAGGGTGGTATCGGTAAAACTCTCCGGGGTGCAGTGCGCTGAAATTTCCGGGCCCACCAGCGTGGCCCACTCCGCCATGACCGACCCCACCGCTACCGGTGAGCTCCAGCCGCGTTCGGCCACGAGACGTCCCACCACTTTGCCAAGCCCCAACGGATCCCGGCCGGTGGAGTGGAACTGGCGGAAACCCCGCGTATCCCGGATCCCACCCTTTGTTTTGGCGGCGCCGGCCTTCGGGGGTGCCTTGCGACGGATCTCGCCTCGCGCTGCCGCGGCCTCCCGCATGCGGTTCAGCGCAGCCTGCGGGGCATCGATGTTGTCAGGATCCCGGCCGGGCTGCAGCCCGCTCTTTTCATCCTTATTCATCGATTCCTCCTGGAATGACCTTCACCCGCCGGCCGGAGAGCTCCTCCGGGATATCGGCGTCGACGGCGGCGGTCACCAGGACCTGTTCCGCGCCGGAGACTATTGCCGCCAGTTTACGCCGCCGTTGCACATCCAGTTCGGCGAAAACGTCATCGAGGATGAGAATCGGGGCAGATCCGCCGGTCCTGGCGTCCTCGAGCATGACGTAGTACGAGGCAAGGCGAAGGGAGAGGCACATGGACCAGGTCTCGCCATGCGAAGCATAACCCTTGGCAGGCGCTTCGCCCAGGATCAGTTCCAGCTCATCCCGGTGCGGCCCCACCAAGGAGATTCCGCGTTCAAGTTCCTTGCGGCGGGAAGCCGCAAAGGCCTGAACATAGCGCCCGGTGAGGTTCTCAACGGTGAGGTCCCGCAGATCTTCGGCAGCGGCGGACCCATCCACCATCAAACCGCCGCCGGCACCCGGTGCTGCACCGCCGTCGTCGTCCATCAGGTTTTGCAGTGTGGACCGGTAGACCGCGTTGGCTTCCTTGGAGCCATCCGTGAGCTGGGCATACGCCTTGGCCAGGTGCGGGCGCAGCAGTTCCACCAGTTCCAGCCGTGCGTGCAGCAGCTCGGCGCCCGCCCGGGCCATGTGCTGGTCCCAGACATCGAGGGTGGCCTCATGTCCGGCAGTGAACTTTCCGGCCCGGGCGGATTTGAGCAGGGCGTTGCGCTGCTTCAGGACACGGTCGTAGTCCGTGCGCGTCGCCGAATGTCGGGGCATGAGGCTGACCAGCAACTCGTCGAGGAACCGGCGGCGGTTGGACGGATCTCCCTTGATCAATGCCAGGTCCTCGGGGGCGAAAAGCACGGTCTGGCAGATTCCGAGGAGGTCCCTGGCCCGGACGGGATTGCTGCGGTTGATGCGCCCCCGGTTGGCCCGGCTGGCATTGATCTCAAGTTCCAGGACCGTGGTCTGTTCGCCCCGGACCAGGCGGGCACGGACCAGCGCGCGGTCCGTACCGAACCGCAGCAGCGGGGCATCGGAACTGACACGGTGTGAACTGAGCGTGGCCAAGTACCCGATGGCCTCCATGAGGTTGGTTTTGCCGATGCCGTTTGCCCCGACTAGCACGGTGACACCCGGTTCGAGGGGAAGGTCAACCTGGGCGTAGCTGCGGAAGTCAGTGAGCGAAAGGTGTTCTAGGTACACGCGGTGTTCGACAATTCTCGGAACCGGCGGGTCCCGGGGTGGATGTTACTTGGCGGGGCGGGTGGTATGCCCGCCGAACTGGTGGCGCAACGCTGAAACCATCTTCATTGCCGGCGAGTTTTCTTCGCGGGAGGAAAAGCGCGCGAAAAGTGCAGCAGTGATGGCCGGTGCAGGAACAGCGTTGGCGATGGCTTCCTCAACGGTCCAGCGGCCCTCACCCGAATCCTCGACGTAGTCATCGATGGATTCCAGCCCCGGGTCCTCATCCAGCGCCTTGACCATGAGGTCCAGCAGCCAGGACCGGACCACTGTGCCCTTCTGCCAGGCGCGGAACGTACCGGGCAGGTCGTCAACAATGTCCTTGGCGGCCAACAATTCGTAGCCTTCGGCGTAAGCCTGCATCAGGCCGTATTCGATGCCGTTGTGGACCATCTTCGCGTAGTGTCCTGCACCGATTCCGCCGACGTGGACAAAGCTGTCCGCCCGCTCGCCTTCGGGACGCAGTACATCAAAAACCGGCAGTGCCCGTTCAATATCGGCGGCATCGCCGCCGGCCATTAGTCCGTACCCGTTTTTGAGACCCCATACTCCACCGGAAACACCGCAGTCGGCGAAACGGATGCTCTTTTCAGCCAGCGCGGCACCATGCTTCTGGTCTTCCGTGAAGCGGGAGTTGCCACCGTCGAGGACCAGGTCGCCGGCGTCGAGCTTGTCCCCGAGTTCGGTGATGACGGCATTGGTGACCTCGCCTGACGGAACCATGACCCAGATCAGCCGCGGGGCCGGAACGGCAGCAATCAGTGCATCCACGGAGGCAACATCGGTGACCTCCGGGTTGCGATCAAAGCCGGTGACCTCGATGCCGCCCTTGCGCAGGCGTTCGCGCATGTTGAAACCCATCTTGCCAAGGCCGATCAGTCCAATGTGCACGGGTCTCTCTTTTCTGCGCGGGGTTGGGCGTTGCTGGACGGGGCAGCCACCAGGTCACCCTAAGTGCCGTTATGAGGGCCCATAGCGACGTTTTCTGCTGCCTAGTTGGGGAGGCGTACGGGCATGACCAGGTAACGATAGTCGTCCTGGTCTTCACCGTCAGCGTCTGCCTGGGCCGTGATCATGGCGGGCTTCGGCGCAGTAGTGAAGGAGAACCTGACGTACTTCGTTTCAATGACGGCCAGGCCCTCCACCAGATAGTGCGGGTTGAAGGCGACGGTGATGTCCTCACCGGAGAGCCCGGCTTCGAGCTCTTCGGAAGCCTGGGCATCTTCGCCGGTGCCGGCGTCCAGGTGCAGCAGTCCTTGGGTGAAGGCGAGGCGAACCGGTGTGTTGCGTTCGGCCACCAGCGATACACGTCGGACGGCTTCCACAAGTTCCTGCGTCTGGACGGTTGCGTGGATGGGCGTGGAATCCGGGAAAAGCGAACGGATCTTGGGGTAATCGCCGTCGACGAGCAGAGACGTAGTGGTGCGGCCGCCGCTTTCGAAGCCGATCAGGCGGCTGTCATCGTCAGCAAGGGCAAGGTTGATGTCGCCGCTGCTGCCAAGAGTCTTGGCCACTTCGTTCAGGGTTTTTGCCTTTACCAGGGCACTGGTGGAAATTCCCGGTGTGGTGGGCTTCCACGGCACTTCGCGCATGGCCAGACGGTAGCGGTCAGTGGCCAGGAGCGTGATGAGGTCATCCTCGATCTCCATGCGGACACCGGTGAGGATGGGTAGGGTGTCATCCTTGCTGGCCGCAATGATGACCTGGGACACGGCCTGGGCAAAAGCGTCACCCGGGACGGTACCGCTGAGGGCGGGCAAGGCAGGCAGGGGCGGGTATTCAGCCTCGGGCATGGTGGCCAGGTGGAAGCTGCTGCGGCGGCAGGTGAGCGTGACTTTGTTGCCATCGGTCTCCACTAGGACCGGAGCGGAAGGAAGGCTTCGGCAAATGTCGGCCAGGAGGCGTCCGGAAACAAGGATGGTTCCCTCGGCGGTGATATCGGCGGGAATTTCCAACCGTGCGGAGGTCTCATAGTCAAAGCTCGAGAGGCTGACCGTGCCGGCTTCAGCCTTCAGGAGCAGGCCCGACAGCACTGGAACCGGCGGCCGCGGAGACAACGACCGGGCTGTCCAGGTGACGGCTTCTGCCAGGACATCCCGTTCGACTCTGAACTTCACGGAAGGGTGCCGCCTTTCATTGCTGCTGCCTTGTTTGAACCGGAAACTCCCACAGGGAGCCCAAAAGTAGGGGCGCCCCAACAGACGGAACCTGCATGGTTCTTCGATTGCTGAACCACTAAGAAACCCGAGGATGGGAGCGCTGCTGACAGCTTAGCCGGAAGAGGACTGATTAACCCATCCCCGGACTGGACGCCTGGGGTCCGGAGGCCCTTGGGCCTGGGCCGGGTCGGAGTGCGGATCGAGGTTGTTATTTGAGGGAAATCAATTTCTTGGGATTAGTAGTGTTAATAACTGCTGTGGATACTGTGGATAACTCGATCCGGCCGCAGGATCCAGCGGTCAAGGCCTGTTCATGGATTGTGGGCGAAGCAGGTTTTAAACAGGCTGTGGATGGGGATAACAATTTTTGGGTTTTCGCTGATCCACAGGCGCCTTAAGGGTTTTAAGCCCATTAAGCGTGGTTGTCCCCTTAACTATCCACAGGGTTATCCACATGCACCTGTTAATAAGGTATAGAGGCGACGGCTCAGGAGTTGCGCTGCTGCTGCTTGATCCTGTTGGTGAGTTCGGTGACCTGGTTGTAGATCACACGACGCTCCGCCATCAGCTCACGGATCTTGCGGTCTGCGTGGATCACCGTGGTGTGGTCGCGGCCGCCGAGCTCCTGGCCGATCTTCGGCAGGGACATGTCCGTGAGTTCGCGGCACAGGTACATGGCGATCTGCCGGGCGGTCACCAGCGTGCGCGTCCGCGACTTGCTGCAGAGTTCTTCCATGCTGAGCTTGAAGTACTCGGCTGTCTGGATCAGGATCTGGCTCGATGTGATTTCCTGGGCGCCGTCGTCGGTGATGAGGTCCTTCAGGACCATTTCCGCCAATGCCACATCGACCGGCTGGCGGTTCAGGCTGGCGAATGCAGTGACCCGGATCAGTGCGCCTTCGAGTTCGCGGATATTGCTGGAGATCTTGGAGGCGATGTATTCCAGGGCATCGTCCGGGGCGGAGAGGCCTTCGCTGAGGGCCTTCTTCCGCAGGATGGCGATCCGGGTCTCGAGTTCGGGCGGCTGGATGTCGGTGAGCAGGCCCCACTCAAAGCGGGACTTCATCCGGTCCTCGAACCCGGCCAGCTGCTTGGGGGGCAGGTCCGAGGTGATGACCACCTGCTTGTTGTTGTTGTGCAGTGAGTTGAACGTGTGGAAGAACTCCTCCAGCGTCCGGTCCTTGCCGGCCAGGAACTGGATGTCGTCGATCAGCAGCACGTCCACGTTGCGGTACGTGGTCTTGAAGCTGGCGCCTTCGTCGTCGCGGATGGAGTTGATGAAGTCGTTGGTGAACTCTTCGGAGTTCACGTACCGGACCCGGATTCCGCTGTACAGGCGACGGGCGTAGTGGCCGATCGCGTGTAGGAGGTGGGTCTTGCCCAGTCCGGAATCACCGTAGATGAACAGCGGGTTGTAGGCCTTGGCGGGCGCTTCGGCCACCGCCACGGCGGCTGCATGGGCAAAGCGGTTGGACGAGCCGATCACGAAGGTATCGAAGACGTACTTGGGGTTCAGCCGGCCGAATTCGTGCGAAGTGCTCGGCAGCATTGGCTGCGGCTTCTGCTCGATCAGCTGGTCTGGTGAGTAGGAAGGCTCGACGACAGGTTCCGGCTCTTTGTGGATCGGCACCAGGTCGGTGTCCACATCGATTGCGCAGCGGATGTCCTCGGAAAAGACGTTGTGGAGGGCGTCGTCCAGGGCGTCCTTGACCTGGGTCTGGAGGACTTCGCGGGTCAGTTCGTTGGGCACTGCCACCAGGAGCGTGGATCCGATCAGGCCTTGTGCCTGCGCCAGGATGACAAAGCCCCGCTGCCGTGGTGATACGCGGTCGTCCTGCTCAAGCAGGCTCACTACCCGACGCCAGGAACTTCCGACAGTATTGGCGTGGTTGGCTTCGTCTACTGTCAT